>CAWGXC010000001.1:0-309944 GCA_963826475.1 uncultured Solirubrobacterales bacterium
CCGCGGCGTCATCCCTCCGATCGCTACACTGCCCATCCCGAAGCCGAAGACCGCCGGCGGGGCGATAGCCCCATAACCGCTCGATCACGAGCGTGGCCGGTGCAGGTGGAGCCCGAATCAGATTCGAGCCCGCCTGCGTGCGGGCTCTTTTGCGTTCAGGGCTGAAACCGCCACAGAATCAGGACAGAGACTTAGATGAACAGAGATCAGAAGGCAACCGCAGTCAAAGAGATCGGCACCGAGCTCGACGCCGCGAGCGCCGTGTTCGCCGTCGACTACCGGGGCATTTCGGTGCCTCAGGCCGCCGAGCTGCGCACCAAGCTCCGCGAGTCCGACGCTTCCTTCAGCGTCGTCAAGAATCGCTTGGCCAAGCGCGCCACCGAGGCCGCCGGCGCAAGCGTTCTCGACGACCACCTCGTCGGGCCGACCGCGCTGACCTTCGTCCGCGGCGACGCGGTCCTCGCCGCCAAGACGATCTCCGACTTCATCCGCAAGAACGGAGTCCTCACCTACAAGGGTGGCCTGATGGACGGGGCGGCGCTCGACCCTGATCAGTTCACCTCGATCGCGCGCCTGCCCGGCGTCGACGTCCTCCGCGGCCAGCTCGTCGGACTCGCGGCGAGCCCGCTGACCGGCATCGTCCGCACGCTCAACCAGCTCATCGCCGGCCTCGCCTCACAGCTCGGCCAGGTCGCTGAGCAGGGACTCGTCGGCGGCGATGCCCCGGCAGCCGAGGAGCCAGCGGCCGAGGAGCCCGCTGCCGAGGCCGCTCCGGCCGACGCAGGTGGCGACGACTCTAAGAAGCCGGCCGACGACGCCGTCGAGGAGGAGCCCGCTGCCGAGACCGGCACCGAGGAGGCGCCCCCCGAGGACGCCGCCACAAGCCCCGATCCCGACGACGCCGAGATCGCCGGCCCCGTCGGCACCGAGGGCGCCGAGGACGCGGAGCAGACCGTCACCGAGGCGGCAGAACCAGAAGCTTCAGACAATTCCGAAGATGAATCAGAGACCGAGGAGGCCTAAATGGCAGACACGCTGACAACTGACAAGTGGATTGACGAGCTCAAGAGCATCTCGGTGCTGGAGCTCTCGGAGCGCATCAAGGCGCTCGAGGAGGAGTTCGGCGTTTCCGCAACCGCCGTCGCAGCCGCCGCACCCGCCGCAGGGGGCGGAGGTGGCGACGACGCCGAGGAAGAGGCCAGCAGCACGGTCGACGTGATCCTCACGGCCGCCGGCGAGAAGAAGATTCAGGTCATCAAGGCCGTCCGCGCCGCCACCGGTCTGGGTCTCAAGGAGGCCAAGGCAGTGGTCGATGCTGCCCCGGGCCCGGTCAAGGAGGGTCTCGAGCGCGAGGAGGCCGAGAAGCTCAAGGCCGACCTCGAGGAAGCCGGCGGAGAGGTCGAGCTCAAGTAGCGCCGCAGCGCTCGATGCGGCAGGCGATTCGGGCGCGGGCTGAACCAGCTCGCGCCCTCGTCAGGCCAGCATCGACTCTGGGACGACGTAGTAGAGGGCGGGTGCGGGTCTGATTCTGCGGAGTCGCCGTGCCCGCGTCGTCCGCTCCGGCGGCTCGATGGTGAGGACGCCGCCACCGAGCTGACCAAGGGACGCATCGACTGCCGGGAAGCTCTCCGGCTTGACGCCGAGCTCGACCAACACCGAAGCTCGGTTGACTGGGGCCCATCCAGGCGATGCGGAGACGAACGGCGCTCTTCCGACCTTGCGAAGAGCACGTTCGAGCTCCGCCCGACCCAAGCGCCACTCTCCCGGCTCACGCTCTGGTTCTTCGGGCATCTTGATCCCCCGATCAAGTGGCGCGATGAGCGGACAGTCGCTCTTCGGCCCCGTATGGCAACGGTCTCATCTTGCCCGAGACGGTGCCGCTGATCAAGAGGAGTCTCGGGGCCGGAGTTGGGCGGAGCGACGAACGCCCTCGGACGTTTGTCCAGCCCATCCCCGCCCACAGCGTCCAACGAATCTGGACACTTCTCCCGGTCCATAAGTCCAAGCCGATGGAGCATCAATGCTTCACCGGCCCACATATCTCGCCGCTCCGCGCCTTGCGCTCGCCTCCGGCGCCGCCGTGCTGATCGGCCTGTTCGCCGCAGCGCCGGCGCTGGCCCACGACGAAACCGGCACGGAGCCCGAGGTCGTCGTTCCCCAGCACCAGCTCGAAAAGGTCCTCGGCACCGACGCCGTCCCCAACAAGGATGACCTCTATCGCATCCCGGTTGAGGATGGGCCCGACCTCCTGACCCACGGTCCCGACGTCCAGCTCGAGGCGCCGCCGGTGCGCGGAGGTGGTGTCTTTCGTCCCAGCGATCCGAAGCGCGCCCCGACCTGCGCCACGGACTCCTACCAACAGGTGCTCTACGGACATTTGTCCAGCGCGCCGGACCTGCTCCCGACGGTCGTCGACTCGCTGCGGGACGAGATGCTCCACATCAACGCGATGCTCAACCAGAACTCGCTCGACTCCGGCGGGCCTACGGCTGACTACAAAGTCCTCTGCAACGCGAGCGGACAGGTCGACATCCAGAGCTTCACGGCGGAGGGAACCAGCTTCTCCGAGATCATCGCCGGGGCGCGCGCGGCCGGCTATGACGACCCGAATGCGGATTACACGATCTTCTTCGACTACCCCGGCACCAATGCCTGCGGCGTCGGCACGCTCAGGCCCGATGACCGCCTGGCTGCCGACAACAAGTCCAACATGGGCGGTGGCTACGGCGTCACCTACTCCTCCTGCTGGTTCGGGACCACGCCGATGCACGAGAACGGCCACAACCAAGGCGCGGTCCAAAGCGGAGCTCCCTACTCGACCGGCACCGGCGGCCATTGCTGGGACGAGGAGGACGTCATGTGTTACGCGCCCGACGGCGGCAGCCTCCACCAAGAGGGCACGATCGAGCGGTGCACCGACAAGGTCTATTTCGATTGCGGCTACGACACCTACTTCGACTCCGCCCCCGAGCCCGGCGAGTACCTCGACAGCCATTGGAACATCGGCTCCCCGCTGAACCGCTTCATCGCCTTCGGCGGCGACAACGTGACCATTTCCAACAGCCCTCCCGGAGGCGGCTTCGACTTCAGCTGCGACCGGCTCATCTGTACCTTCGCCGACACGAGCACCGATCCCGACGGCACGATTGCGCAGCACAGCTGGGACTTCGCCGACGGAGCGGACTCGAGCCTCAGCTCCCCGATGCATCGATTCCCGGATTCGGGCAGGTACCCCGTCACGCTCACGGCAACCGATGACGGCGGCGCGAGCGCCACCGTCACGCGAATCGTGAAGGTGAAGGCGCCCACCCGCTCGGCCGGCCTGCGGCTCCTGCGCGGGGGGGCGAGGAAGCGGGCGGTGAGCGGTGGAGCCGGGACCTGGTCCTACTTCTCGGTCAAGGTCCACAAGTCCGACCGATCCCTGCGAGCGGCCCTTTCCGGCCCCGGCTGCCGGAACGTCGCCTGCGACTCGGACCTGGACCTCTACGTCCGGCGCGGCAAGAAGCCCACCCTCAACGCCTTCTCATGCCGTCCCCGCAAGGCGGGCTCGAATGAGTCCTGCAAGATCAAGAACCCCAAAGCAGGCAAGTGGATCGTCGGTGTCCACGTCTACTCGGCGAGCAGCCCGACCGGCTATTCCGTCAAGGCATCCGTCAAGCACGGGCACAGGAAACACGGCCGACACCGCTGAGCCCGCTGAGCCGGAGCTGACCCTGCCGCTCTGAATACGGCGCAAAATAGGACAAATTTTGCGACTGGATCTTGTACACTCGGCGAAATAGCTCGTCACGACGGCGGCTATTTTGAAGGAGGGCTTCCGCGGCTACGGGGGCAGAGCAATTGTGGGGGTTGGATGTCAGCGAATGGAATCGTGAAGGCCGTCAGAGGTCGGGTCGTACTTTTTCTCAGCAACGGCGATAGCACCGGTGTTTCGATAGTCAGGGGCCGGCATGGCGCATGAGAGCGTGGCGTCGGGCCGGTCGCCCCGCTCGTTGCCATGGGTCTTTCCGAGGCCCGGGAGCAGAAGGCAGGCAAGCCTCGATGCCAAGGCGCTCGGCATGGAGGAGAACGCCGGGCTCGCGGATCGTGGTCGAGCGCGAGCAGTTCGCCAAACGTGCCTTGGCGATCGCGGACCTCATCGTGGTCGCCGCCCTCACGGGCGTTGTGTGGATCCTGGGGATTGAAGTTACGCTGACGTGGATCCTCCTGGCCGGGCCGGCCACCGTCCTGCTCAGCAAGATGGTCGGCCTCTACGACCGTGACGTCCACCTGCTCATCAAGTCGACCCTCGACGAGGTGCCAAAGCTCGCGCTGGTAGCGCTGATCATGGCGCTGGTGATCCTGACGACCCTGGAGGCGGGGGGCGGAACGGCTCCCGGCCTGCCGACCACCGGCGCGATCTTCCTGAGCTATCTGATTCCGGCTTGTGTGCTGCGCACCCTTGGACGCCGCATCGCCGCCCACCGTTGCGGCCCGGAGAGGTTCGTCGCGGTGGGCAATCCGAGCCAAGTCCTGAGGCTCTCCGAGCGGATCCAAGCGAGCCAGGCGAACTGCCAGCTCGTCGGGGTGATTCCCCACGAGAGCCCTCGCAACCTCGACCCGCGTGGGACCGCCGCCCTCGAGGTCGCCCAGGCGATGCTTGACCCCCAAGGCCGTTTCCGGCAGAGCAGAGGGTCGACGAACGGCAAGCCGGTGACGTCCGAGGACCTGACCGGCTACCTCAGCCGCCGCAACGCCCACCGGCTCATCATCGCGACGAGGGAGGCATCCAGTGAGCGAATCATGGATCTCGTCCGTGAGGCCAAGACCCTCGGCATCAGGGTGAGTCTGATCCCCGAAGTCTTCGAGGTCGTCGAGTCGTCCGTGGAGTTCGAACAGATCAGCGGCACCACGGCACTGGGCGTGCGGAGCTTCCGGCTCACGCGGTCGTCAAAGCTGCTCAAGAGGGGCTTCGATCTCGTCATCTCGGCCGTTGCCACGCTCTGCCTCTCGCCGGTGCTGCTCATCATCTCCCTCGCGATCAAGCTCGATTCGCCAGGTCCCGTGCTCTTCAGGCAGACGCGCGTGGGCCGCGATGGCAGGCGATTCCAGGTCTTCAAGTTCAGGACGATGGTCGCTGACGCCGAAAGTCGCAAGGACGAGCTCAGGCATCTGAACGAGGCTTCCGGCCTCTTCAAGATCGAGAACGACCCGAGGATCACGCGGGTGGGGCACTTTTTGCGACGCACCTCGCTGGATGAGCTGCCCCAGCTCCTCAACGTCATTCGGGGCGAGATGAGCCTGGTCGGTCCTCGCCCGATGATCGAGGAGGAGGACGGCCGGATTCAGGGGTGGCACAGGAGCCGCCTGCATCTGACCCCCGGCATGACCGGCCACTGGCAGATCATGGGCTCCGCCAAGGTGCCGCTGCACGAGATGGTCCAGATCGACTACCTCTACGCCGCAAACTGGTCGATCTGGGCGGACGTGAAGGTTCTGCTGAGGACGGTGCCTCACGTTCTGGGGGCCCGGGGCCAGTAGACCTTGGCACGTCGTTGCTTGGGGAAGGGTGACCTGGCCCTCCCACCTGACCAGAAACGTCGATGAACGAAAGGTCCACCCCACGAGCCGCGCCCTCGTTCTCTGAGGTTTACGAGGTGAATGCGGCCCGCGTGTACGGGTTCATCGGGTATCGGGTCTCGTCGCGGGCCGAAGCCGAGGACCTGACTCAGCTCGTGTTCGAAAAGGCGCTGCGCGCATGGGGCCGCTTCGACGACCGGATCTCATCTCCCTCCACCTGGTTGCTGTCGATCGCCAAGAACGTGCTCGTCGACCACTTTCGCCGGCGCCGGGAGTCGTTGATCGGTGAGGAGGCGATCGTCAGGATCATCGACGCGAGCCCCGACCATCCCGGCGTGGGCCTGCCCGCCGACCTCGAGGAGGCCATGTCGGCGCTCACCCCCAGGGAGCAGACGGTCCTCGCGCTGCGCTTCGGAGGTGACATGAGCGGCGCCGAGATTGCCTCCATGCTGGAGCTGTCGACGGATAACGTCCACCAGATCCTCTCCCGGACCCTGCGCCGGCTTCGCGAGAGCCTCGAGGGGAATTCGTCAGCTGGCGAGCGGGCCGACGCCGGCCACGCTGAAGACGGCGATCAGGCTGAGCAGGGTTCCGAACGCCACGCAGAGCAGCGTCAGTAGCCGCGCGCCGCGGCTGGAGATGCGCCAGCGCTCACCCAGATCGATTTCGCGGGCCAACTCCTTGCGAAAAGCGGGATGCAGCGTAGGTCGCTCGTGCGAGAGCGTTTCCGAGAGATCCGAGTCCCCGTAATCGTCGTTCACCGGCTTCATCTCACGTTCGGTTGAAGATGAGTGCGTTCGGATTCAAGGCCTTCGCTTGACGGAAGGCCTTGAGTGCCGCGGGGGCATTCTTCATCTCGGCCTCGATCCGGGCAAGGGTGAACCACGTTCGCCAGTTGGTCGGCTCAGCTCTGGTCGCCTCCCGCGCTGCGCTTCGAGCGGCGCCAAGCTGGCCGTCCTTCTCGAGTACGAAGGCGCGCTGGAGCGGCGGCGATGCAGCGAACGGCTGGATCGACTCCGCGTCCTGAGCGTGACCGAGGGCAGTGCTCAGGCTCGCGTCTCCGAACGCCTCCTGCGAGGCGCGGAGCTGCTGGGTTGAGGCGAGCGGAACCGCGATTGCACAAAGTGCCGCGATTGAAGTGACGGCCACCACCAGCCGCATCCGTGGGGACATCGGTTGTGGCGATGGGGACCGATCGCCCGCCGGCCGCCGCAGGCCGGACGCTCCCGCGGCTGCGAGCAGGAAGAATGCCACGGGCAGGATCGTCAGCTCCCAAACCCAGTCGATCGCCGCGGCGGCCAGGAAGGCCGCCATCGCGGCCAGCACTCCGGCCATCAGCTTTCTGTCGCCCCCGATCGCCTCTCTCCAGCGGGCGATGCAGGCGGCGAGCGTGGCGATGAGGAGGGCAGCGAGAATCGCGAGGCCCACGATCCCCAGTTCTCCATATGTCTCCAGATACAGCGAGTGAGCGTCGCGGACGAAGCCACCGCCGGACCCGTTTGCGGCCCACCAGTACTCGAACGTCCCTGGGCCGATGCCGATCAGCGGTGAGGATTGGTTGGCGTCGATGGCGCTCGACCACAGCTGCCAGCGGTTGCTGCCGTTGACGCTCTCGAATCGGCTGACATCGCTGCTCGCGGTGTCGGTTGGTGCCTTGAACTTGTCGAAACCGTCACGAAGGCCCGATGGTCCGCCGAGCGCGAGGAAGAGGGTTACGGCGCTCACCGCAGCCAGGCCGAGCGCGGCTCGGGAGGCGGACCTCGGCATGGCGATCGAAGGGGCCAGCCCTGATCGATGAGCAAGGTTCAGGGCGGCAACGAGGAGCCCAACCGCTCCGCAGGTGATCAACGTCAGCGCGAGCATGTCGTTGCCCTGGCTCAGTGCCGCCTGGTTCGAGAGACCGTCGGTGAGCTCGTTCCGCTGTAGCGCCGCAATCACGAGCAGTCCTCCGGCTGCGGCGGAGGGGAGCCAGGTGAGCAGGGATCCAGCACGGCTCGAGCTCAGCGCGAACAGGACCACGAGAGCGATCGCCAGCTCGATCGCACCGCCCCGCGACAGCGTGAAGAACGCCGTCAGGGTCAATGCCGGCACAGAGCTCGCGGACAGAGCCCGCACGAGGACCGAGCGAGCGGAGGTCGCAAGCGCCAGCAGAAGTGGGATTCCCATCACGACGAGAGTCGCCAGGCCGTTCCAATAGTTGAGCGGCCAGTTGAGGCGGCTTTGGGCGCCACCGATGAAGTCGGCGGTCTGATTGGGCGGAAACCAGCTGGGATGCAAGCGCGACCCGAGCGCCAGCAGCCCGATCACGACGATGGCCGCAGCGACTGCTGCCAGCGTGCGGCGGAGGCTGCCGAAGCCCTGCAGCGCCAGGGAGAGGGCGAAGACGCCCAGCAAGGTTGCAACCCGAGTGGCCTCGGCGAGGCTGCGCTCCGCAGACTCCGACCAGCCGATGCCGATCGCCGTCCAGGCGCCGAAAGCCAGCAGCGCGACGAGGGATCCCACGGCCCAGCGCGGCAGGCGCCTCATCGGGAGCAGGCCGGTGACGGCGCTGACCAGGATGATCCACCAGACCGCGATGCCCACCTCGCTGCGCACGACTTCGTCGTAGCCGCCGCCCTTGAGGCCGAGGTAGACGACGAGGGCAAAGGGAAGGACGGCGGTCCCGATGAAGGCACCCAGGTCGAATCTGATCGGCCATGTCCCCGCCAGAGACAGCGGGCGGCCCAGGCCGCGGTCGTGGGCAAGCGAGTCGGTCACTATCTGCAAGGTACGCGCGGCGGGGGACGAAGCTGACGCGCGGGAGTGTCAGGAATCGAATGAGCCACCCGTACGAAGTCATATGAGTCGATTCACCCTGGTATTCGCCGCCGCCGTCCTCGCCATCGCGATCGCCGCACCTTCGGGCTTCGCTCAGGAGGCCATTCCCCCGGGAAACTCCGGCGCCGATCAATACGGCGAAGGCGTGCCGGGTGGCGGCGGCAACAATTCTTCCACCGGCAGCTTCACTGGCTCCGCCGGCTCTTCTGGCCGCGGAGGGCAGGGCCTGCCCCAGGGGACTGTGAAGCAGTTGCAGGAGGCGGGACCGAGCGGAGCGGCCGCGGTCGCGGCTCTGGGCTCGACCGTTCCCAGCGGTACGGCCACTCCGAGTACGAGCGCAAACGGGCAGCCGGGAGCAAGCGGGCAGCCGGGCGCGGGTGGACAAGCTGAGGGCGGACAGCCCGGTGACGGGGGCTCGTCAGGGCGCGGAGGCGACGGCACACTGCGGAATCTCGCGGACTCCGTTCTGGGCACGGGGTCCGATGGCGGCATGGGCGCCGCCCTGCCGATCCTGCTCGGTGTGGTGCTCGCGGGCGCCGTCGCGATCGTCGCGCGCCGACGCATGGGTGAGCAGCACCTGGGGTCCTCCAGCAGTTGAGAGGGCTCGCGCTACGGGCTTCGGTCGCAATTGCTGCTCTCTTAGCGTCGCTCGGCCTTGCCTCTTCGGCGCTCGGCGCACGGGGGCTCGAGCTCGGGTTCGCCGATCCGATCTATCAATCATCTTCCGACCGCGATCTCTGGCTCGACCGGACGGTTGGGGAACGCGCCGGCATTGTGAAGCTGTTCGTGGATTGGCATGTCATCGCCAAGAGCGAGCCAGCGCATCCGAGAGACCCTGCCGATCCGGCCTACTCGTTCACAAGCCTTGACGCGTCCATCGGCGCAGCTCGATCGCGAGGGCTGGAGGTGCTCCTCGGCGTGCAGGGAGCACCAAGATGGGCAGAAGGTGGCGACCGGCCGAGTTCGGCGCCGATTGGCTCGTGGAAGCCGAATCCCGCCAAGCTCGGGGATTTCATGGCCGCCCTGGCTACGCGCTACTCGGGGTCATTCGCGAATGCCGCCGGGGTCGAGCTGCCGCTGGTCAGCAGCTTCCAGATCTGGAACGAGCCGAACCTGACCACCTACCTGGCTCCGCAGTACGAGGGCGGCAGCCCGGTCGCTGCCGAGCATTACAAGGAAATGCTGAACGCCTCCTATGACGCGGTCCATTCAGTGCGTCCGGGCGACCGGATAGTGACCGCCGGCCTCGCTCCCTACGGAGACAAGCCCGGGGGGTACCGGACCCGGCCTCTGGCTTTCTTGCGGGACGTGCTTTGCCTTGCCAACGACAACCGAAGTGCGGCGAACTGCTCTGATCCTGCTCGCTTCGACGTCCTCGCCGCTCACGCGATCAACACCTCGGGACCACCGAAGCAGAGCGCCATCAATCCCGATGACGCATCGAGCGGTGATCTGAAGTCCTTCACGAGAATGCTCAGGGCAGCGGAGAAACATCGGACGGTCGGAGGACCCTCCAGTCACCCGCTCTGGGTGACCGAGATGTGGTGGGAGACGGACCCGCCCTCGAATAGAGGGCTCCCCGTGGCCCTGCAGGCCCGCTTCATCCAGGAAACGATGTACCTCGCCTGGCGCGCCGGCTTCTCGGCAGCGATTCAATTGCGGTTGAAGGACACCTCCCCCTCGAAGAACTTGAGCGACCGGACCGCCAGCGGCCTCTACTTCATCGATGGTCAGCCGAAGCCGTCGGCGCAGGCCTTCCGCTTTCCATTCGTGGCCGAGCGCGGCCATGGAAAGCGGCTCCGACTGTGGGGTGAGGCTCCCTCTGCGGGCAAGGTCCGGATTCAGCGCAGGCTCAACGGACATTGGAGCAAGGTCGCCTCGTTGAAGGCCGGAGGCAACAGAGTTTTCAGTGGCAAGATCAAGGCCCGCGGCCGGCCCAAGCTGCGCGCGCGCGCCGCCGGCGATACGAGTCTCCCCTGGAGGGTGGAGTGAAAATCGCCGACTGTGTCAGGAATCACACGCCAAGCACGTATTGCACGTTGTACCAAGAGCTATCTAAAGGGAGACTCATGTTCGGACGTAACGCCAAGGGAGCTATCGCCATTGTGGCCGCGGCAATGATTGCCGGACTTTCGGGGGCCGTAGCGCTTGGCGCTGTGACTCCGATCACCCCGGACGACTATTACGGGGGCTACTACAACCAAGTTTGCCCGTCACCGATCACCGGTAGGGCTCTCCAGGGCGACAATGCCGACGACACGATGCTGGGCACCGTCAACGGCGATCTGCTCGCTGGTGGCGGCGGTCACGACACGATCGACGGAGCTCCCGGCGATGACTGCCTCTTCGGCGAGTTCGGAACCGACGAGATCGACGGCGGCCTCGGAAATGACTACATCGATGGCGGAAGCGACGATGACGACGTCACCGGTTCGAACGGCGATGACACGATCCTCGGCGCGGATGGCCGCGACTCGCTCGATGGAAGCAAGGGCAACGATGGCATCGCCGGTGAGGCCGGTAACGACCTCATCAACGGTGGCGGTGGCAGAGATTCCCTGAGCGGCGGCCTCGACAATGACCGCGTCATCGGCGGCGCCTCCGCCGACCTCGTGCTTGGCGAAGATGGCGACGACAAGCTCATCGGCGGCAACGGCAAGGACAACATCAACGGTGGCGCCGGCGACGACCGCGGCCGAGGTGACGGTGGTAGCGATGTGATCAAGGGCAAGGCCGGCAACGACCGGCTGATCGGTGGCAACGGCAAGGACAAGCTCAAGGGTGCCGCTGGTGACGATCGGCTCCTCGGTGAGGGCGGCAACGACAAGTTGAGTGGCGCCGCTGGTGACGACAAGCTCATCGATTTCAGGGGCAAGAACAAGATCAAGTGCGGTAAGGGTGATGACAGGGTGACCACCAACAAGAAGTCCAAGGTCGCCAAGAACTGCGAGAAGATCAAGATCAAGTAACTGATCCGCTCTTAGTCAAAGAGGATCCCTTGACAATGGCCCCGCCTCACGGCGGGGCCATTGTCGTTTTCGATCCCCTGCTTCAGCGTCAGGACGGTCGCTGGAGGGGGCGCGAGCCCACCACGCGCGCTCACAATACGTGTCACTATCCGCCGATGGGCGGAAGTAGAAAAGCACTGATCACGGGGGTCACCGGCCAAGACGGCTCGTACCTGACTGAGCATCTGCTGAGCATGGGATATGAGGTGCACGGCATCGTCCGCCGCTCCTCGTCGTTCAACACCGCTCGGATCGACCACCTATACGAAGATCCCCATGAACCCGATGTGAAGCTGTTCACTCACCACGGTGATCTCTCCGATCCCGTCTCACTCACGCACCGGATCTACGACCTGCAACCAGACGAGATCTACAACCTCGGCGCCCAGTCCCACGTCAGGTGTTTCCTTCCAGATCCCGGAGTACACGCTTCGACATAACCGGCGCCGGCACTCTGCGGATCCTCGAGGCAGTTCGCGAGTCGGGCATCGACGCCCGCGTCTACCAGGCCGGTTCGTCGGAAATGTTCGGTGCCACGCCACCTCCGCAGGCGGAGACCACGC
Organism: uncultured Solirubrobacterales bacterium; assembly: GCA_963826475.1. Lineage (GTDB taxonomy): Bacteria > Actinomycetota > Thermoleophilia > Solirubrobacterales > 70-9 > RHKX01. Next base: position 11,948 of record CAWGXC010000001.1, read on the forward strand.
CGTTCTATCCCCGCAGTCCGTATGCGATCGCCAAGGCCGCCTCTCACTGGCTTGCGGTCAACTACCGCGAGGCCTATGGGATGCACGTATCCAACGGGATTCTCTTCAATCACGAGTCCCCGCGGCGCGGCGAGACCTTCGTCACACGCAAGATCACTCGCGCGGTCGCGCGGATCAAGGCCGGCCTTCAGGACAAGCTCTACCTCGGAAACCTCGACGCTCGCCGGGACTGGGGATACGCGCCTGACTACGTGCGGGCCATGCAGCTGATGGTCGCTCGCGACGAACCCGACGATTACGTGATCGCGACGGGGGAGATGCACACCGTCCGCGAGTTCTGCGAATCCGCGTTCGCGCATGCCGGTCTGGGGGACTTCGAGCAGTTCGTGGAGATCGATCCCCGCTACTACCGGCCGACTGAGGTCGACGCGCTCGGGGGGGACGCGACGAAGGCTCGCGAGATCCTCGGCTGGGAGCCGAAGGTTCGATTTGCGGAGCTCGTCAAGATCATGGTCGACGCTGACATCGTCTCCCTGGAGGCCGCCCTGGCGGGCGAGGTCACCCGGTTCAGTCATGAGGTGACCAGGTGAGCGGACGCCCAGAGCCGGCCTTCTGGGATGGGAAGAAGGTCGCCGTCACGGGCGGAGCCGGATTCCTCGGTAAGCCCGTGATGCGGATGCTCGCCGACCTGGGAGCTGACGCGACGGCTATCCGCTCTGGGGAACACGACCTGCGCATCCCCGCCGCCGCATACGAAGCGCTCGACGGCTCCGAAGTCGTACTTCACCTGGCCGCGAACGTCGGCGGCATCGGCTTCAACCGGCGCAATCCGGCACCTCTCGCCTACGACAACCTGATGATGGGCGCGAACGTCTTCGAGGCATGCCGCAAGCTCGGCGTCGCCAAGCTCGTCGCCGCTTGCTCGGTTTGCGCCTATCCACTTCACACCGCGGTCCCGTTCAGGGAGGAGACGATCTGGGACGGCTATCCAGAGTCTTCGAACGCACCATACGGCCTTGCCAAGAAGATGCTGATCGTGTTCAGCGACAGCTACCGGCGCCAATACGAGTTCGACTCCTGCGCGCCGGTGATCGCCAACCTCTACGGCCCCGATGACAACTTCGACCTCAATGATTCGCACGTGATCGCCGCGATGATCCGCAAATACTGCGAAGCCGCAGCCGACGGTCATCGCGACGTGACGCTGTGGGGCAGCGGCGAGCCCTCCCGCGAGTTTCTCTACGTCGACGACGCTGCGCGCGGATTGATCCTTTCCGCGGAGCGCCTCGGCACCTCCGAGCCCGTCAACCTCGGCGTCGGCCGCGAGACGAAGATCCGCGATCTCGCAGAGGCGATCGCCAACGCGGCCGGCTTCGAGGGCAAGACGGTCTGGGACCCCTCGATGCCCGACGGGCAGATGAAACGCGGACTGGACGTTTCCAAAGCTAGGGAGCTCGTCGGCTTCGAGGCCGAGGTCGCCCTCGAGGAAGGCATCGAGCGAACCGTTCGCTGGTTCGAGGCGAACTGCAGTCCGTCCCCGCAGGGAAGTACGGCTCGTGCCGGGATCGACGCCTGAGATGGGATCCATGAACGACGGGTACCGACTGGTGGCACTCATGCCAATGCGGCACGACTCAGAACGGGTCCCGGGCAAGAACTACCGACCCTTCGGCGATGGCCGACCGCTGTTCCAGCATGCGCTCGGGGCACTGAGGGGGTGTTCTCAGATCGAAGCGGTCGTCATCGACACCGATTCCGACCCGATCAAGGAGCAATGCGCCGAGGAGTTTCCGGACGTCATCGTCCTCGATCGGCCTGAGCATCTCCGCTCGGGGATGATCCCGATGAACGATGTGCTCCTGCACGACGCCAGCCAGGTCAGGTCGGAGTTCTACCTCCAGACGCATTCGACCAATCCCCTGCTCACGACGGAAACCCTGAGCCGCGCTATCGACACATTCTTCGGCCACCTGCCCGACTACGACTCGTTGTTCGGTGTGACCCGGATGCAGACGCGCTTTTGGACGGCGGAAGGCGACGCCGTCAATCACGACCCGAGCGTGCTCGCACGCACGCAGGATCTTCCTCCGTTCTTCGAGGAGAACTCTTGCGTTTACATATTCGATCAGGAGACCCTTCGGCAGCGCGGAAATCGCATCGGCTCGCGGCCCTATCTGTTCGAGATCGATCGGCTCGAGGCGGTTGACATCGACGAGGAAGTCGACTTCGAGATCGCCGAGCTGCTCTACGAACGGGCTCACGGGGGTAACGCGTAATGCCGGTGGCACTGATCACGTGTCTGCACCTGCAGCGGGACTTCGAGCGCTATCGCCCGCAGTATGAGGAGCTCGGGGTAACGCCGGTGCTGCCGGTTGTGGAGGGACAGCAGCTCGATGGCAGGGCGATGGCCGAGCTGATCGACGGTGTCGATGCGGTGATCGCCGGCGACGACGTGATCGATGCGGCGGTGCTCGAGCGCGGCCGCGCGTCGAACCTCCAGGCCGTGATCAAGTGGGGTGTGGGGACCGACGGAATCGACAAGGAAGCCGCAGCTCAGCTCGGCATCCCGGTCTACAACACCCCGGGAATGTTCGCGGATGAGGTCGCGGATCTGGCCCTCAGCCATCTGCTCCTGCTCTCTCGCCGTACCCATGAAATGCACGCCTCCGTGATCGATGGAGGCTGGCTACCGGTCCAAGGCCGTTCGCTGGCGGGGCTCACGGCCGGGGTCATCGGCCTCGGATCCATCGGGTCGGCGATCGCGCGGCGGGCCGTCGCGTTCGGGATGGGCGTGGTCGGATATGACGTGCGTGCCGTGCCTCCGGAGGAACACCGCGCAGCTGGGCTTCGTCAGCTCGACCTCGAAGGTCTATTCGATGAAAGCGACGTCATTTTCGTCGCGTGTCAACTCACCCCGGAGAATCACCATCTCATTTCGGACGAGGCCTTTGCCCGCATGAAGGACGGGGCGACGGTGATCAATGTCTCGCGGGGCCCACTGATCGATCAAGCCGCTCTGGTGGGCGCGCTGCGATCGGGCAAGGTCGCTGCAGCCGGCCTCGACGTCTTCGAGCAGGAGCCGCTGCCCGCGGATTCTCCCCTACGGGAATTCGCGGATCGGTGTGTGTTCACTACGCACAACGGCTCCAACACGGCAGAGGCAGTCGCGCGGACGAATCAGGCGACGACTGACATCCTGTTCACCGTACTGAATCTCAAATCAATCGACGACTCATCCTTAAACCGAGTGGCTTGAGCATCCTGCAGCGCTGCAGGGTCATGCAAGTCCGCCGATATCATGCCCGACGGCATGAATGAGCCTAGTCAAGCGATCCAAGTTCGTGACCTCTGCAAGAGCTTTCGCATGCGCAAAGCCGAGGCGACTAGGCGGGGCGGCGTGCGCCTACGCGCAAAGGGCTATCGCTTTGAGGAAGTGCGAGTGCTTGACGGGATCTCGTTCGACGTAGGGCGGGGGGAGCTATTCGGGATCATCGGCCGCAACGGATCCGGGAAAAGCACACTCTTGAAAATCCTTGCGAGGATTTACGAGTGCGACAGCGGAAGTGTGGCCATCGCCGGCAGGCTGGCGCCGTTCGTACACCTAGGTGTCGGCTTTCACCCCGAGCTCACTGCGTGGGACAACGTCTGCACGAACGCGGTGATGATGGGTCTCACCTCAGATCAAGCTCGCGAGCGATTCGAGACGATTCTGGAATTCGCGGAGCTGGAACAGTTCAGAGGCCTGGAGCTTAAGAATTACTCATCGGGGATGCGGATGCGTCTCGCATTCTCAACGCTTCTGCAGGTGGAGGCCGACGTGTTCCTGATCGATGAAATCTTGAGTGTGGGCGACGCGAGGTTTCGGGAGAAGTCCGCGGAGGCATTCGCAAGCCTTCGCCAGCAGGGAAAGACCATCGTCATCGTGAGCCACTCGCTGGCCGACATCAGGCATTGCGACCGTGCACTAGCGCTGCAGGAGGGCAAGATCGGCCTGATCGGGGATCCGGAGGAAGTCACGAGCCACTACCTGGAGCTCCAGAAGACGCGCAAGCCGGCGCGGGGGGGACCGCAAGCACCGGCGAACGCCACCTCAGACGATCAGGCGACCGAGGTTGAGATCGCGGACTTATGGCTCGAGGACTCTGCGGGAAGAGTCGCATCAAGGGTTCCCAAGGACGAGGAACTCCGCATCCACGCGGTTGTCGAGTCAGCCCGTCCAGTGAGAGACCCGCTGTTGGTTTGCGAGATCTGCGACGTGGATGGAACTCTCGTCCGAGCCCTCGACCCCAGACCGCTGGGCGGGCCTGAACGGCGCCTGCGGCCAGGAGACCGGATTCACGCCGAGTTCGTTGTGGGACCAGAGCTCACACCGGGAAACTACATAGCTTCGTGCCAGTTGATGCGCGTTGGGAAGGCGGGCCGCGGAGTGCAGGTGACGCCGCCGAGCGTTCTCCACTTCGGCGTTTCGAGGGCCGGGCGCACCCTCCCCGCGCAGTCGGCAGGCACACCCCGGCGAGGTTTGATCGAGAGCGACGCGCAGGGATGAATGCGGAATTGGACGAAGCGGCTCGGGACGAGCCACGGCTCCTGGAACGGCCGTCAGCCTTCGGCGACCGTCGCCGCTCGTCGCGCCTGATCTGGGTGCTCGCGCGGACGGAGCTTCGCCAGCGTTATGCGAACGCGATTCTCGGCTACCTGTGGGCGCTGCTCGATCCGCTGTTGATGTGGGTAGTGCTCTACTTCGTCCTCGATCGGGTGATCGTGTACGGGGCGCAGATAGAGCATTACTCAGCCTTCCTGCTGATGAACATCATTCTCTATTTCTTCTTCCGCGAGGCCACGACGCGCGGTTACCGCCCGATTCGTGCCAAGGGCGCGAACCTGATGCGCAAAATGGAGTTCCCGCGAGTTGTCCTGCCGCTCGCCGCGATCGTATCGACGGGGCTCAGCTACATAGGGGCGCTGCCATTGCTCTTCATCTTTCTGATCATCTCGGGAGTTGAGCCGATGTGGACATGGTTGCTGTTCCCGGTGATCCTCCTGACCATGTTCACCTTCGCCGTTGGAACGGCCTTGTTTCTCGCCGCCATTTACGCACGGGTGGCCGACCTCGAGTACGTATGGCGCGCCCTCGTCAGGGTCCAGTTTTGGAGCACACCCGTCCTCTTTGCCGTCGCCACGATTCCGGCAGTGCGGCTCCGCGACGTGATCCTCATCAATCCCCTTTCAGTGATCCTCGCCCAGGCGAACATCTGGATAATCGACCCCAACGCCCCAGGGGTGGCCGATGTGGCAGGAAGCTCGACTCCGGTGTGGATAGCACTCGGGATCTTTCTAACGGTATGTCTGCTCGGCCCGGTCGCCTTCGCGCGCGCGGCGCATCGCGTGGCCGAAAGGGTGTAGCATCGATGGGCAAAATGGCGACGCGACGATAAGTCGTAAACCCCTATATGAAAGTATGGACTTAATGCCTGCCTCTATTGTGTTTGGTTCAATGCGAGGGAAAGATACGGCCGGTGACAGGATTCGGGTGAGCGAAGATCCCGCAGCCATCGCCGAAGCATTGTCGAGATCCAAAACGGGCTTCGCGTGCTTCCACGAGGAAAAGCGCGGCAGCGAGGTGTGGATCAACATCGCGCAGGTCCGAGCGATACGCGCTCCAGGGGGAGAGAACGCGTAAGGCGTCAGTCTGAGTGGCGCTTCAGGATGCAGCGCAGAGCCGGAGGGCATGCGAGCGGACTGAGGGGTCGAGGTTCTGACCAGTGACTGAAGGCTTCGCCAATTACCCGAGTCTTCGCGACAAGGTCGTAGTCGTCACCGGGGGTGCGACGGGTATCGGCCGTGCGACCGTCCTTGCGTTTGCGGCTCAGGGGGCGAAGGTAGCAGTACTCGATCGCGATCGCGGCGCAGGAGAAGAGCTCTCGCAAGAGCTCGGAAAGCCTCATATGTTCCTCCCGTGTGACGTCACCGATACGCCCGCGCTGCAGGGAGCGATTCGTGAGGCTGCCGAGAAGCTTGGAGGGCTGAACGTCCTAGTCGCCAACGCGGGCGACGACACGCGCCATGACGCTTCCACGCTCACGGCGGAACTATGGGAGTCGACGATGTCCGTCAACATCGGCCATCAGTTCTTCGCTGCCCAGGCGGCAGAGCCTCACCTGCGGGCGGCGGGGGGCGGCGTAATTCTCTGTTTGGGTTCTATCGCGTGGCTCAACAACACCACGGAAATGGTCGCTTACACGACAGCGAAGGCCGGTGTGCACGGTTTGGTCCGGACACTTGCCAGGCTCTGGGGGGACGGGGGGATTCGAGTCAACGGGCTGCTTCCCGGATGGACGATGACCGAGCGACAGCTCGATCGGTGGGTCGATGACGATGCACAGCGGCTGATCGAGGCGTCACAGTGCTTGCCTGGGCGCGTGATGCCGGACGACGTCGCGCGCATGGCACTGTTCCTCGCCTCCGATGATGCCGCCATGGTTACGCAGCAGGCTTTCGTGGTCGATGGGGGCTGGATCTAAGCTGTAGCGGCTTGCGCGCCGGCCCGAGCGGAGTCCTCACGCGAGTGGCCGAAGCGCACTCCCGGACCCTGCGAAGTTACACGAGCCTTCGCATTCAAATATCGTGGGGACACGTGAACCACCTTTTCATCATGGGCAATCCGCGTTCGGGGACTACCGCCCTGGGCAACCTGTTGAACGCGCATTCACGGGTAGTGGTGGGCCGGGAGAGGTTCGTCAAGCACAAACGGCCCACACGCGCCCATTTCGAAAGGGAACGGTTCTTCTTTCCGACCGAAGCCGACGCGAACAACATCCATCAGGAGCTGTACGACAAACTTTTGGAAAGGTACGACACCGGGGTCGATTGGATCGGCGACAAGGTCCCGTTCTACACACGCCAGCTGTCGTTCCTCACGGAGGAGTTCCCAGACGCCAGGATGATTTTTCTCCTAAGGGATCTGATCGATGTGGCGGCTTCATACGAGCGAAGGCTGCAAAGCCCTGAAGACCATTGGAAGCGGGACTACCGAATTGCCACCCGAGGTTGGAACGAAAACCTTCGACATGCGCTTCGATATCTAGGCACACCTCAACGGTGCGAGATGATGATCCTGAGTTACGAACGGTTTTTCTCGGGGGACCCGGCCCAGCTGACCGCCGTCCTCGGATTTTTGGGCTTGAAGGAGGAGCGGGATATCCGCAAGCAGTTCAAGTCCAGGACGGCGGGCTGGGACCAGCGACCCGTAGGCGTGGGGAAAGGCCTAACCGACACCCAGCGGGCCTGGGTCGAATCCCAGCGCGACGAGGCGCTCGAAGCAGGTCTTCGCCGTATCGCCGAAGTCCACGAAGCGCGTTATGCGGCGGCCATCGACGGTCCGTGATGATTGAACAGCGCTAAGAAGCCGCGGAGCGCAGCTCCTCGCTGACCGCGGCGAAACGCTCAGAGACGTACTTGTAGAGCTTTTCATCTTCGGCGTTCAGCTCGCGGCACAGCCGCTCGTTGTCGGGACTCAGGCCTGCCCGCGTGGAGCTTCCCGAGGTGTTCTTCTTGCGCGGCTCGAGCTCGTGGCCGAGGAAGCTCCCGAGGGTCATTATGAACGTGTCGATCTGAGGGACCCCGCAAGCGAGAAAATATTCAGAATCGATCATCCGCTTGGCGTCGGTGAAGTTCGCCCCGGATTCACCGACGACGAAGCTTGTTTGCTGATTCGAAATCAATCCCGACTTACCTAGCGCAAGCTTATGATCAAAATACTCGTCGATCGTCAATCGGGATGCAATCTCCTTGAAGCGGGGAGAACCCCTGTCTTGGTTGAAGTAGTAGTCCGAGACGAACCGATCCACCGGGTCGCGCATGACCGTCAAATAGAGGGCGGGACGTGAGAAGAGTCGGTGTAGGCCGTAAGGGCGGTGAGCGGCGACGAACCGGGCGTTGTCCAATTCAGCCGGTTCGATCTCCTCGAGCTTTGGGCCGTGCTCTCCGGTTCCCTTTTTGCGCTTCTGGTCCCTGAGGCACGCGTCCTCGCCATAGGTCTCCTTGAAGACGTCGATGATGGAGGTCCCGCCGCACTTCGGCACGTGCACGAGAATCGCAACGCCGTTGTCGGGCCATTCGGCATTCGTAGCTTTCAATGAAGATCCTCCTTCAAATCGCAGGCTTGTAGGTGGACCTGCACCGAGCCGATGCGGATCGTAATCAAGCCGTTAATGCAATACGAGCTGGTAACGTCGCACCGAATGAGATTGGCATTCTATCCCGCGTTCGACGACGCGTCCTCCTTGACCGATCATTATTACCGGCTGCTCTGGTATCTCACGCCATTCAAGCCCGAGATCGACCAGATCATCATCCCGCACTTGCTGGATCACGCCGAACCCGGGCCACCGCCCGCGCACCTGGACAGCTCCCTCGCAGGGCTCGCGAACGGGCTTCCCGTCGAATTCCGGAAAGTGGAAGACGATCATGGAGCCGAAGAGGCACTGAACGAGGTTGACTGTGTACTGCTGTGGGCGTCCGAAGTGGATGGGCAGTCCACGATAACGCGCGCTAGGGAAGGTGGTCGTGGCGTCATCCGGGTCGACCACCACAACGAGCAGTTTGCCGGCTCGTTTTATTTGCGCTTCGCTGAGCAATTTCCCGACCGGCAAAAAGCAAGCCTGAAGAGGGGCGAGCGACGGTTTCGCAGGGTCGCTCGACGCTCCAAGAGCGAACTGGGTTACGTGTTCGGTACCGGGCCCGGCCTGAGCACGACCGGAGACCACGATTTCTCCGACGGAATCACCATCGCGTGCAACAGCATGGTCCGAAACCATGCCCTGCTGGAGCGCCTTCAGCCGAACTTTCTCGTGGTGGCCGACCCCATCTTCCATGCAGGATGTTCGAGTTACGCAGAGACGTTTCGGCGGGAGCTGATCGGAGCGATGGAGCGCTACGACGCTGAATTGATTGTTCCCCTTCGCGATGCACACATTTATGAGCACCACATGCCCTCACATGTTTCCGAGCGTCTGATCGCCGTTCCGATGATCGCGGGCGAAACCCCGAATCTCGCACTCGACGAGCAGCTCTCGGTCACCACCACAGGAAACGTCCTCACACTATTTCTTCTTCCTCTTGCGGCGACCCTGTTCGACACCATAAGGATTGCCGGTTGCGATGGTCGCCCGCTGACCGAGAACAGCTATTTCTGGTCCCATGACAAGTCATCGCAGATCACCGAGGAGATGGGGAGGATTCAGGAGGCCCACCCAGCGTTCTTCGCGATCGACTTTGACGAGTATTACGAGACGCACTGTCAGACTCTCGCTACTTGGCTCGATCACGTCGAGCAGAAGGGCAAGTCGGTAGTGAACTTCACGCCGAGCCACATCCCCGCACTGATGGAACGTTCGTATCCTCGCTCGGCGGTCGAAGAGATGACACCGAAGGTGTCGATCGTGATGCCGGCGTTCAACGCAGCCCTGTACATCGAGGAAGCGGTCGCGTCGGTATCCGGGCAGAGCTTCGAAGACTGGGAGCTGCTCGTTGTAGACGACGGGTCGACTGACGAAACCGCGGCTATGGTCCATGGTTGGGCACTTGAGGATCGGCGTATATCCCTGATAAAGAATGGTGGAAAGGGCGTTTCCTCCGCGCGCAACCTGGGGCTGGACCGCTGCGGGGGTGAGTTCGTGGCATTTCTGGATGCCGACGACACGCTCGATCCGGAAGCCATCAAGCGCAGGGTTGAGGTGCTCGAGCAGGACGAATCATTGCTGATGACCCACGCGCCGGCCCGCTTCGTTGGGCAGCACGGCGAAGACCTCGGACATCGCCAGGCGTTGCCGCGGGAGATGAGCTTCAAGGACATGTCCGGCTGTCCGGCTCATCTCAACTCGGTCATGTTGAGACGGAAGATCGCTGAACGGTTCCGCTTCGAGGAACGGCTGGCCAACGGCGAGGATTGGCTGTTCTTGGCGCGGATCATGCGCAGCGGAGTGAAATCTCGTTACGTTTCCGACGCCGGCGCCACCTACCGGGTCCACCCGGGGTCGACCGTCATCAAGGACAAACATGCGCATGAGGAAAGCGTCCTTGAGGTGGTGGACTGGGTCTATTCGCCCGCAGAAGGACCGGAGATCGCGGACGAGTTCCGGAAGCCGCTGCAGTCGGCATCAGTGGAGCTGGCTTACTCGCAGCGTCGTTTCCACCGGGTTGCCTGGTCCTTGGTGTCGCGTGACCGAGGTGGGCTGGCGGAAATGCTGGACACCTTCCCCGAGGGCGCGCTCGAGCCCGATCTGCCCCAAGCATGGTTTGACAACGCGACGGCTCTCGCCGGCATCCGCTTCTTCGCGACCAGCAGAGACGGTCTCCCCGGGTTGGATTCAGCGATACGAGAAGAGATCCGAGCCATCATGGAGGAGCAACGGATCGGCGAGCGTCTACCCAAGCTCGCCGGCGCCGTCGGCCGCGCCTTTTCGCTCGACGTCGCCCCCACGGCTACAGAGAAGCCCCCCTCTCTCGCGACCTCACACGAGCCCCAGCGCAAGGAGCCCCTCAGCCGAGCGGCACTGCGACGGCTCGAGGACCGACTCGATGCTTTGGAGGCCGCCGGGGCCGAGGCGATCCGAGCGGAATCGGAGGACTCCGGGCAGAAGGTGATCGCCCAGCTGAAGGACCGACTCGATGCTTTGGAGGCCGCCGGGGCCGAGGCGATCTCCGGCGATCAGATCGAGAGTCGCATTGCTGCCGCGACCGGCTCGGCCGAGGAGCTCGTCGATCGGCTCCGTGAGGAGATCCGAGCGGAATTGGAGGGCTCCGGGGAGAAGGTGATCGCCCAGCTGAAGGACCGACTCGATGCTTTGGAGGCCGCCGGGGCCGAGGCGATCTCCGGCGATCAGATCGAGAGCCGCATCGCCGCCGCGATCGGTTCGGCCGAGGCGATCCGAGCGGAATCGGAGGACTCCGGGCAGAAGGTGATCGCCCAGCTGAAGGACCGACTCGATGCTTTGGAGGCCGCCGGGGCCGAGGCGATCTCCGGCGATCAGATCGAGAGTCGCATTGCTGCCGCGACCGGCTCGGCCGAGGAGCTCGTCGATCGGCTCCGTGAGGAGATCCGAGCGGAATTGGAGGACTCCGGGGAGAAGGTGATCGCCCAGCTGAAGGACCGACTCGATGCTTTGGAGGCCGCCGGGGCCGAGGCGATCTCCGGCGATCAGATCGAGAGCCGCATCGCCGCCGCGACCGGCTCGGTGAGGAGCCTGGTGTCTGCCACTCGGGATGAGTTCAAGAACGAGCTAAAGCTGTGGGACACGCGACTTGCGAGCAAGCTCGAGGAATCCGGTGCGAGCGCGTCGGAGGATGGTCTCGGCGAGCGCGTCCGAGCGCTGGGCGATCGACTGGATGCCATTCAGCGCAATCACGAGGAGTTGGCCACCGACGGGGAAGACAAGTCCGTCTGGCAGGCGAGATTGGACAGCGAGAGCCTGCGGTTGAGGCGCCACCTGTCGCTGCGGTTCGCTCGAGCGCGGGCCAGCGCCGCGCACTTCGAGAGCGTGCTTCTTCTGGTGGCGCCCGAGCGCTCGGGAAGCACCTGGATGCTCGATCTACTCAGAGCCCACCCAGGCGCTCTGCTCTACCCGACGTCGCGGTTGTATGGCGACCTCCAGGTTCGGGGCCGCCGGTATCCAGCGCACCTCTCCGACAATCCATCCGCGGACCTGGACATTGAGGTCGAGAGCGGCATCGGCGCTGCCTTACCGTCTATGCACCTCTTCCTACCGAACGATCTCGCGGCTGAGGCCGCGAGGTCAACGCTGGCGATCGAGAAGATCCATCCCTCCGCGATCCGTATGGATGCCGGCAGGTTCCTCGAGAGCATCAAGAGCTTTCAGGACCGCGAGGGTAAGAGGGTCGAAGTTTGTTACCTGACGCGCGATCCGCTCGAGTCCCTCCGATCCTTCAATGCGTACAGAAAACGGGCGCCTTCCTGGCGTCGGGACACACCCGAGACGACCGAGCTCGAGCTGTACTTGCGATCGTTCGAAACGATGGCAGAGCTAGCCGCCAATGCTCAGGGTCCGATGGTGAGATACGAGAGCCTGAAGGCCGACCCCATCTCGACGCTGACGGAAGCCTACGGAGCCATCTGGCCAGCCGTGTCGGCTGACGCGAACCGGACGATTGCGGCCCGGGCGATCGCGCTCACCAATCGCGAACGCAGACGCGAGCAACAGACCGGGCCCTTCCTTGCAGACGAGGTACCGGACCAAGCCGAGGCTGACGAAACTCCGGACACGCTCAAAGCCGTGAAACGAATGCGCGCTCTTCGAAACCGGATCCACGGCGCCCAATCCCCGGACACCAAGCGCGACCCCGCCCCGTCGCCACGCAGCGATCCTCCGATCAAGGTGCTGTGACCGACCGAGGTCCACGGCGTCCTGTAGCCCGCGCCTACTGACGTCAAACGGAGCCCGAGGAGGTGTTACGGGGCCCGAAGGCGGACGACCGGTTCCGAGCTCAGTACCCCTGCGCCGGTTCGTCCCAAATACTCCTGATCCAGGCTGGCGCCGCCCAGCAACGCGAGGGTGAGGACGGATTCGTGCTCGTCTTCGATGTCGACCTTCAGGGCCAACGACATCCATCCTTCGTCGTCGGCCTGGATTGAGAATGCGGAGCTCTCGCCACCACTCCCCCCGAGCACGATCCCCTGCTTGAGATCAAGCGTGAGAGAGAGGAGCGGGTCGTCCGCGTTGCCGATCGAGACCTGGACGAAATCGCACCCCTTTGGCTTCAGCACGATTGCCATGCACACCTGTTCTCCGGTCGGACCCATCTCCCAACAGGCACGGTGCAAACCATTGTCGCTGACCTCGCTGACGAGACTGACGCTGGAGATGACCGCCATTTCTCTGTGACGTGCGGAAACTACTTGCGGCACACCGTCCAGGGAGACGCCTTCAATCGAGGACAACACGCCGTGGCCCACCGGCCGCCCCGCTTCGCCCTCGTGTGCCGACGAGTGGATCAGCTGCCACCCTGCTTCAGCGTCGGTCGAGCGCTGTGCCAGTCGATGCATTCGCTGCGCGAGCTCCTTCTGGGATCCCCGGATCTGCCCGAGGCGCCGTCGAAGCTGCTCCGCCGCGCTGTTGCTCTCCTCATCGACATCAGACAGCCGATTTTGGAGCTCGCTCACGCGGGCCTCGAGCTCGCCTATCGTCGAAGCGACATCCCGCTCAAGCCGATCTAGGAAGCCCGGAACCCCGGCGAGGGACCGGAGCTCGTCCGAGTTGTGTTGAGTACTTGCCTGCAGCTTCGCACTGGCCGTCTCGAGTTGCTCGAATCGCTGCTGCTGCTGCACGTCCTTTGCAGCATTTTCCCGCCCCAGCTCTTCCGATCTGGTTTCGAGACGGTCAATTTCAGCGGCGATCTCGTTGATCGCCGTCGGCAACCGGGAGAGGTCCTCGAGCCGTTCGCTCACCGACGCGATCTCGGCCCTTGCCTGATTGAGCGCGCGATCCTGCTTTTCCCCGAGCTGCTCGATGTACTCGCGATTCGACCGCTGATGGTCGGCGATGTCCGAGGACAGCTGCTCGCCACTCCGCTCGAGTCGACTCAGTCGGTCGTCTGACTTCTCCTCCACGCTGAGGAGGTGGTTGACGTCAGTTTCGATCCCATCGATTGCGCCGGCGACACCGTCGAAGGCGCCGATGCGAGACTCGAGCTCACCGAACTTCGACTCGAGCGCATCCTCAACCCTGCGCTGAGCCTCTTCGAGTCCACCAATCCGCGGACCGAGCTCGCGACCCAGCTCGTCGATCGAGCCGGATAGCCCGTCGAGGGCACCGAATCCACGCGTGACCTCCTCGATCGTCGACTCCAACGCCTCTCTCGCCTCACGCTGGCCGCTCTCGAGTCCGGCTAGTCCGGCCTTCAAATCCCCTTGCGTGAGCGCCAGCCTCTCGTCGAGCTCGCCGACCGTGGCCTCCAGCTCACTGCGGGCGGCGGTCTGGCTGGCGTCGCTCTCAGAGATTCGCCGGATCAGCGCACCCCTTGTCGTGCGGTGCTCGGTTTCGAGTTCGTCAAGGCGTCGGTCGACCGCTTCCCTCGTCCGCTCGTGCTCGGCGTTCCAATGGTCGGATGCTTCGGCCAGCTTCTGAGTGACGCGAGCATGCCGGACTTCTCCCCGCGTCAGGCGCTCCCTTGCATGCTCTTGGCGAACCTCGGCCAGTGAGAGTCGTTCTCGGATTCGGCTCTGTCGGAACTCGGTACGTTCGAGTCGTACACGCGTGCTGTCATATTGAGACTGGGCGGTCCGCTTGATGACGAAGCCCATGTACCCGATCGAAAGAACGATCGCGCCGGCTATGAGCAGAGCGCCCGCCCCCGCCAAGAACAGCGGGCCCAGATCTTTATCCCCCGTCGAGAAGCCAAGTACCAGCAGAGCGGTGAGCGCGGCGACGTAAAGGGCCGTCAACACGGGGTAACTTCTCACCTTGCGTGCCAGCCACATCGTTGCTTGGCCGACCGCGAGGAGCACCCGGCTTCTCTTGCTCGTCCAGATATGCAGGCGTTCGTAGATTGAAGAGGCTTTCGTTCTGGCCCGCCTGGCGGCGAGCGCGACCCCGAGCGTTGCCGCTCCGATGAGCACCGGCAGGAGGAAGCCCGCGATTATCAAGGCTGCCGAAAGGATTAGCAAGAAGGCCATCGCTGCAATTCGCCGGCGTCTTGCTGAGAACCTTCTCGGGGTCTTCTCGGTAGGGACCGCATCGGTGGCGCGATCAATCACCGCGGAGGTGGCCTCCGTCTTCCCGCTGCGGCCGATCGAACTTTGAGGCTTGGGCTTGGGCTCGACGAATTCGGGGTGTTCGATCTGAAGGCATCCAGCGAAGGCCGTGCGCAGGGCTTCATCGCCCGGATCATCGTTGAAGGCGAGAATGTTGCCCCAGGCGTCGTCGGAGCCGAGCGGGGCCGGGTACCGCACCAGTTGCCGCCACTGATGGCGCACGCCATAGCGGACGATCGGGTGCCATTCACTGAGAAAGACGGTGTATCCGCGAGCAACGAGGAAATCAGCCACATCTTGGTAGGTGTGACCGAGTGAGGCGGTTTTCGCGTCTTCGAATTCAGTCTCGATGACCAGCGGCTGAATCTTTCCCCACGGCACACCCTTGAGCACGTTCCAATCGAAACCCTCGACGTCGATCTTGAGAAAGTCGATGTGGGTCAGACCGTGAGCCTCGACGAGTTCCGAGACCGTTGTCACCTCGACGGTCGCCGACTGCTCGTGACTTTCCCGGAACGCGTGCAGTGCACTGATCCCCGAGCTCTCATCAGAGGAGAAGAACGGCGCGGCGGCCGCCGGCTCATCACTGACCGCCCGGGGGACGATCGTGACGTTCTCCTTGCTCCCGAAGCGCTTCACGAGCCCCTTGCGATTGGCAGGGTCAGGCTCGCACGCGATGACGGTCCAATCGGCCTTGGCGAACGGTGCAAGTGAGGAGCCGAGATGAGCTCCCACATCCACCAGCACTCGGTCGGGTCCCCGCGCGTCGATCAGTCTCTCGATGGCATGCGTCTCGTCGATGCTGGCGCCGGCCGCCCGTGGAAGCGGCTTACCCAGCAGATTCGGCTGGCCCGACCGCGCCGCTGCCTCGCGCAGGATCGTCTGAAACCGGTTTGAGATCGCGAGCAGGTCAAGCCGTTCGAACGCCCACGCCTGCGCTGTTTCAGCCAGAGATTCTCTGTACTCCTTGTCTTTTCCCAGGCGCCGCAGCGCGGCGACGAGCTGTACGTCAGCTCTCTTGGTGACACAGCGTCCCAGCTTATGAGCCGCGACGTACTCGATTCCGGCTGCCGCTCGGGGACCAACCGCCAGAACCGCCGCCCCCGAGGCAAGGCACTCAGGCAGCTTGTTCGGCATGGAAAGCCGAATGTAACGCAGCGAATCAGCGTCGAAGTTGTAGCCGATAACGAGGACGTCCGCCCCGGCGAGGAGCGACGGATAGTCACGGTCGGGCACGGTGTCGAATACGAACGTGCCTTCGAGCCCATCGATCGCATGCTCGAACTCCGCGCGCCAGGTCGGCATCGTGTAGACCTCAAAGCGCAGTGGCATCGCACCCTGGAGGGCGTCGACCGCGCGAGCGACGTCGACGACGGTGTCGAACGTCATGTCCTTCGCAAGCGCGCCGCAGTACCGCACGATGACTTCTTCCCGGGCCGCTTTTTCGGGCGCCGCCACGGCGTCCGCATCACGGTACATCTCGACATCGACGCCGTTTGCGATTACCTCGAAGTCGACCTCGTAACGTTCACCGAACTCCTTCGACATCTGTTCCGAGATGCTGAGGACCTTGTGGCTGCGAGCAAGAACCTCACGTAATGCCCTGTCCGCATCACTGGCCCGCGTGGGATCCGTCGCTTTCAACCGGTCGGGCCAGTCGTCCATGAGGTGGGTGACCAGGGGGACGGGCCGATCCGCCAGAACGGCGGCAGCAAGCTGATGAAGCTGCGGATTCTGATCGATCGTCGGCCGGTAGTAGACGACGTCTGGCTCAAAGGCCGCGATCAGCTCGAGCGCCTCGGCTTTGGTTTTGGCGGGCAGCGAAGCGCGCGGCACCGTGCCGCCGGCAAGATCGTCGAAGGTGTGGATCACGGCGAACGGATGGTGGCTCTTGGGTGCCGCGCATATTTGAAGGAACGATTCAGCCGGCCAGCCTCTCAGCAGGGCTTTCTTGATCTGACCGGTCGCGTTTCGTTCCCCGATCCCGGTCGGATCGATAACGAGCAGCCGCGGATATTCCCCGCCGAGGGAAGCCTCGCTCCGAGGGTCGGGCAGGCTGCTCCCGCTGCGGATCGGTCGGCGGTCTGATCGGCCAGTCCGAGGAGCGGCCGTTTCGCCGGTGGTCCCTGAATCATCGATTCTTCGGGGCATCCTGTCCTTTAGCGCCGGGATGTGAGAGAAGCCCAAAGATTCGAATCTTCGCCCTGCGACCTCTCCAGCCGCCAATTGCTTGGCAAGCGTCGCACAGTGTTCAAAGTAGTAGTCATCATAGTCAATGGCGAAGAATGCAGGGTGAACCTCGCGGATGTTCTCCATCTTGTCGTTGATTTGTGTGGACTGATTGTGGTCCCAGAAATAGTCATTCTGATCCAGCGGCCTGCCGTCACACCCCAGGATGCCGATGTTTGTTGCGAACGTCGCCGCTAGCGGCAACATCACAAACGTCAGGACGTTGGCAGTCGTCTTGAGCTCGAAATCGTCGACCAGATTGAAGTTGAAGTCGCGATCCTTCCGGAACGGCAGCGCAATCGTGCGGTCCGTCAATTCGGGCAGGGCGGCCGCGAACACAGCCTCATACTTCTGAGGCATAACAATCGTGAAGTCGAACTCAGAGGCGGCCTTGCGAACGCTCTCGCGGAAGCTGGCGGCATATAGCGAGGGGCCGAAATGGAATATGGGGTCGGCAAACACCAGGATCTCGGGCCTCACTCTCTCCATGAGCTCCCGGTTGAGAATGACGCTGTTGCAAACGATGCTCAGGGCGTCGGAATAGTCGAACCGGTTGTAATCACCAACGGATGGCCCTGTCGCTAGGACGTAGGCTTGCTCGTGCCGGCCCACTCGCTCCGCGAGAGTGCGCATCTTGTCCTTGCTCCGGCGAACGAGGTCTGACTTGCGCCGAGACGCTCTGAAGCTGACGTTGATGTAGTTCGAGCCTTCTTGACGATCGGTGCGCGGATCGACCGGCTCAACCCTTGCGCCTTCGAGCCATTTCTCTAGGTTTCCCCCGGCGCCCCAACGCGACTGTCCCGCCTGTCGCCAGCGCAGCACCAATGACGCTTTGTGCATCACGGGCGCGATGTCATCGTCGCTGGACACCACCACGAACGTGACCAGCTCTCGCAGAGCGTCGAAGCGCTCAGAGATCTTCGGATCCATCCCCGGCGCGAGTTCCCACCTGGTCTTGGCCAGCTCTGGGTCCGAGATGAAGATGGAGATCCGCTTGATCGACGAGAAGGTGAGAAACCACGCGGCTCGAGAGAGGATGTCCGTCAGTTCCTCCTCGGACTCCACCACTGGGTAGTAAGCGATTGTCGTCATCGCCGGATCACATTCTCCGCTCGGTGGCCCCGTCAGAAGGCACGAGATCCCTGTGCAGCGCCTCTACGGCGTTTCGCAGGCGTTCTGCAGCCAGGACGCCCGAGCTCAGCTCGCCGACCCGGGCTTCCAGAAGCTCACGGGTGGCACTTTGCTCGCGCGCGAGGGCGTCAATCGGTTCCTTGACTGCCGTGCCCGGTGTACGCCAGGCCGCACGCATTTCGTTCAGTTCCTCGTCCGTATAGAAGTGGCGTGCAAAACGGCTCCCGTACATTTCGTCGCGAAGGCGATCAGGAATGAGCAACTCGTCGTAAAACCGCTGGTAAAGCTGGGCGTTACCCCCGTCTGACGTGACGTTCGTTCGCGTGATCTCGATGTCGTCGCGATCGAAGAACTCGTTCAACGCCGCTTCCTTGACGGAGTCGTCGTCCTCAGCACGGAGGACGAGCAGATCGAAGTGGTCTTGCGTGATGCGCAAGCACCCCGCGTCGCGGTCGAACGGTGTCTCGTAGACGTCGATGCCGAGACTGCGTTTCAGCTCGCGGTCAAACCAGCTGAGGGGCACCGAATGCGGGTACTTCCTGAGGAAGATCTTGGTCAGCCTCCCGGCCTCGGCAGGTGAGGTTGAACCTGATCCAGCGAACATCCCCAAGTTCATGAAGAACGCAGAGACGTTGCGTGCCAGCGGATCCCTCACTGCACTGACGATGCGAATCTTGCGATCCGTACGCTCGCGAAGCGATTCGATCAGGTTCACCACCTGAATCGAGAGAACGAGATTAGGTGGATACTCCTGCTGCCTACTGTCATGGTGTTCGCGAAGCGCCTCGATCGTGGCGGCATCGGTGTGATGGAGGTGGAACACCGCGTAGTCGCTTGTGCGCTCGATGGCATCGACGAAGGAGCGGGATGCGACCTTGCCCATCTGCCAGACGAGAACGGGTTCGCTCAGGTCGCGGCTCACGAGCTGATCGAGGTACTCGCCGCGGCTCATCCGCAGCGCCGTGAGGCGCAGCTCCACCCACGGATCGTGGACGCCGAAGTCAGCCTCTCCCACTGATTGCCCCCAACTCGGGTGCCCTGAAGCCGGCAGATTCCTCGGGGCCACAAGTCGCTTTCACCTCGCAAGCTTAGATCGAGAATCTGAGAGCGAGGTCAGACCGTGCAGCTCTGCGCCGAAATTTGCACTGGGGCTCTGAGCGAGCCGATGGCTAGGTTGGTTTACGCGCTGCCAAGCGAACGACGACAGGATCTTCGCCGGGGAATGTGGCCAGCCCGTTCGACTCGATCATCGACTCGACCTCGAGTCCTGATTCTGCGATCCGGCTCGACAGCTCCTCAGGGACGATGAAGCGGCGGTAGTGGCCGTGGATCCGCTCGGTGGGACTCAGGACCTCCCCCTTACGTGCGAGGGAGTCCCGGATCGATCGGCATTCGATGAACAGGCGGCCCCCGGGCTGGAGGGTCTTCGCTGCTGCGGAGAGGAATTCTTGCTCCTCATCGAGCGTCATGGCGTGGAGCACGAAACGGGAGTAGACAATGTGGAACGCGGCAGGGCCAGGGTCCATCTCGGCGATGGCTCCATGGACGAACGTCAGGTCGCCGGCTCCGTGGGTTGCCTTGCAGAGGTCGATTGCGGCAGGAGACGTGTCGACCGCAGTCACCTCGAATCCCATCGAGGCCAAGTAGGCGGCGTCGCGTCCGTTCCCACAGCCCACCTCGAGGATGCGTAACCCGCCGTCGGCGGGGAGGAGGTCGCCCACGTGGATCGCAAACGGCGATGGGTCTAGGGGAGCCGCACTCGTGGAGTAGAAGGATTCCCAGTGGTCGGCCCTGCCCCTGTCCGGGTGACGCCCCGGAACGCCCGCGTAATCCGCGAGGATACGGTCCGCGGAATCACGCAGATCCACCCCATCGGGGTTGGCGAGGATCAGGTCTGGGTCAGATGGGATGTCATAGCGCGCGGCGTTGCCGGCGTCGTCGTCATAAACGCCCTTGGCGATCGCCGCGTCGCGTCTCCGGCGCACTTCCTCCGGGACGTCGAGGTAGACGAGCATTCCCCCCGGGACGTTTTCGCGGAACCAAGCAAAGGCGCTTTCAAACATCGCAGCTGCGGCGATGACGACGGTCTGGCCTTGAGACGCGATGTGGCTGCAGAGACGAAAATAGACACGGGTGAGTTCACGTCGCTCGTCGTCTGTGTAACCCCACTTGTTTCCGAAGATGCCGCGTAGATCGTCTCCATCCAGAAATACGGAGGCCTTACCGCGCTTGCGGAGCTCCGTCGTCACGACCCTCCCAAGACTGGTTTTGCCGGCGGATGAGTAGCCAGTCAGCCAGATGACGCCTCCGTGGGCGTCATCACCTGCCGTCATCTCTTTGTCGATCATCCAGTTCCTGACTATTCGAGCGTGGGTGTGCCGGAGTCGAGATATGCGGCGATCTCGTCACGCGCACGAGCAGCGTTGGCGCCGACGGTAGCCGGCCAAAGTGCTCGCAGGCGAGCGAGATGTTGCTCGGCCCCAGCTTGGTCAGCGGGCTGTATCCAGGGCCCCCTGGGGACGGAAAGCCAGTCGGTACATGTCTCGCGTTCCGCGAACCGCTCGACATGACTCGCCAGGTATGCGCTCGAGGTTCTGGAGTTGTAGACGTAGCTCTCAGCGTTCGTCTCGATGGTCGTGGACCATTCAGCCGCATCTTCGATCCCATTTCCGACGGCCGCGATCAGATCGGGGATGGATCTCGCGGTGAAGCCGAATGGGTTCTTGACAGGAGACCCGATTTGCTCGCCGGGGTTCACCCCACGCCTGGAAAGCCGCTTCTTCCCGGTCCGCTCCGCGGGCGGGCCGTCGTCATCGAGGGTGACGAACACCAGGGGCCTGCTGGTTGCAAGGGCGAACGTGATGGCGGACGAGCTGCTGTCGGTGATGGCCACGGCGGCGTCGCGCTGATGATGGACGCCGGTGACCGACTGGTCGAGGACGAAGTTCGCGTATCCGGCAAAGGCTTGGGCGAGGTGGTGTCCGTAGTCGAGGTCCCTCTTAGCCGGATACGGGCGCAACACGATCTGCCAACCCGGAAACGACCTGAGCAGCGCGGCGAGAATCGCTTCGCCGTCATCCCGGACACGGGTCAGACCGGACCCCTCCGATGTCGGGCTATAGAGGATGCAGCTCGGTGGGGTTGACGAGGTGAGCAGGCGCCGAGAGTAATCAAGCTTGGGATATCCACCCGGAACGATGTCGAGCGAGGGGCGGCGATGGCGGAGGAACTCACCTGGGTAGATGCCATCGATGAACCGATACGCGTCAGGATCCCAGTCCTCCTGCCGCTGGCGGACGGCAGCGACGAGATAGTCGAAGCTCCTGATTATCGTGGGCTTGTGCCGAAGGTAATCGGGGAATCTCGCGACGAATCTGCCTTCGGCGAGACCCTGGTCCGGGAGTGAATGGAAGATCCCGATCGTGGCGGCACCGTTTGGCGCGACATCGAAGACCACCTCGGCAGAGAAGAAGAGATCGACGCTCTCGAGACCTTTGATGGCACGGGCGGGGATCGACGCGAACTCCACCGATTCGAAGCCGGTCAGCTCTTCGGTTGAAGGTGGTCTTGCCGAAGTGTGAACGACCACGGCGAGATGTCCCGTGGCTTGGATGGCGTGGGCGAGGGCGATGTAAGTACCAAGGCGCGGCTGTGAATTTGCGAAGAGGAGGCAGAACAGAGCGTCCTCCTTGGCGGCGATCCTGGACTTCAGCGAGTCAAGATCGTGCGTGACGGGAGCCATCTCAGGCAACGTGCGGCCCCCGGGACGAGCATCGGCCGTCGAGCCGTCTAGGCATTGACTGTCCTGAGCACGGCCCGTGCCGGCGCGGCTTCCGCCCCGGCCAACGGCAGGGGCAGGCAGAGCAGCTCGTAGCCGCCGGGCTCGACTGCCTCAAGCCGGAGGCCTTCGAGGATGACGACGCCCGCTCGGAAGAGGACGAGATGGGTCTCGATGGGGTCGTCGAAGAGTTGGATCGAGACGTAATCGATCCCGATCAGCCGTATCCCATGACTGACGAGCCACTCCGCGCCCGAGGCGGTCAAGGCAGCGTAGTCGGGAGCGAATTCATCCTGGAGCTCGGGCCGAGCCGAGTTTGCGGTCCGCAGAAGCAGGCGCGTACAGCCCTCGGGCAGGTCAAGTGCACCGAGCACGCCGGCATCGATTGCCGGGGCCCCGGCCGTATCGGCGACGATCACCTCGCCGACACCGGATTCGAGCACGTACCCATCCATCGTCGGCGCTCCTCCGAGCATGTGGGCCGGCGCGTCGACGTGGGTGCCGGTGTGAACGTCGAGCTGGAGTGAGGTGACTTCAGCTGGATCGCCGGCTGCGAGCGCCTTCAATCGCTCGACGCGCGCCCCCGGGCTGCCGGGCCACGCGGGGGTGACCTCGCCGAGGGGCATCGAGATGTCGATGAGCCGGCTCAGCTGCGTTCCACCAAGTTGTCGTAGTCGATCACCCTTCCGCTCGGACGCTCCTGGCTTGGGGGCGGCACTGGGGACGGGGGGTAGTAGAAGCGCCGCTTCAGGGCCTCAGTCACCGGGCCGCTCTGCGAAAAGCCCTTGAGGGTGCCGTAGAACTGGGCTGCTCGGAAGCTCACGATGTCCGTGAGGTGCGTCGATAGCTCTCGCCGTCGGCGCGCAGCGGCAAGGTCCCGAGCGATGTTGTCGACGCACAGCCTGAGCGCAGTGCCGCTGGTCAGGCTCTGCTCCGGGTAGATCACCTTGTGGGCGATTGCCTCGCGTCTATACCTGTTGATCACCTGCTTGAAGGACTCGTCGTGGACATGAATGACGGGGGCTTCCGCCACATAGGCGAGCAGGGATCCGCGAGCGATGATCCGTTTGGCCCACGCAAGGTCTTCGAGTCCCGTCAGCGCTTCGTCATACGGCTGGTCATTCCAGAGACTGCGACGCACGGCTGCGTTTGCGTTGTTACAGAAGGGGTTCTCGCGCTCCTTTCGCGAGTGCAGTGGAAACCACTGCTCGAGCAGTCGACGCTCAGAGAAGCGCCCATTCGGCGGCACGGTTTGACGACCGAAGGAGAGCCCGACGCGCTCGTCGGAAAGGGGCTCGATCAGGCGCTCGAGCCAGTCGTCGAGGATGGGGTAGACGTGGGCGGAGGCGAGGACGGCGACGTCGGCGTCGGTGGCCGCAATTCCCCGGTTCAGAGCGCGACCGAACGAGAACTCCTCACGATCGATCGGAACGTTGATGGCGCCGAACGCCTCGGCGATCGAAACCGTCGCGTCCGTCGAACCGGAGTCGACGAGGATCACCTCGTCGGGAGTGACGGTCTGGTGCTGAATGCCCGTCAGCAGTCGGCCGATGTGCGCCTCCTCGTTGTAGGCGCGGATCACGATTGCCACTTTCATAGTTCGGATGTCCTCCCCCACCGGACCGCGCGTCAGGTCCAAGGCCACGGCTCAACAACGGGTTCAGGCTACTCGCCGAGTGAGTGGCCCTGCGTTGTGGATCACCCTTGCGGGGCCAGTCCGGCCCGTACGAGCAGCGACCGCGATGCAGGAGTCAGCACCGAGCTCATCGCTTCATGGATTGCATTGACGTCCTCGGCATCGAGGTAATCGCGATAGCCACCGACGACCCCCCGGCGCACTCTCAGGGCGTCGGGGTCGGCCTGGTCGGATTTCTTGTCGGCAATTCCACCCCGAACTTCCATCTCCCTCATGTTGTCGAAGGAGGCGTAAGTGATTGCATCCCTGAGTAGGTCATCGTCCAGGCTGAGCCCAAGGTGCCGGCAAATCCGCCGCATCCCCGCCAGTGGGTCCTCCCGCAGTCGCTCGTAGCTTTCGACCAGATCGTCTTGGCCGAGTCCTGATGCCCAACCATTCCAGTATGCGGCGAGGGCCGGGGCGCCCTTGTCGGGCTGGACCACGAAGCGTTTCAGCCGGCGGCGCTCCTCCTCCGGCCCAAGCCCCCGGAGCTTTCGAACGCGGTGCGCAACGTGAAAGTAATAAGAGACGAGAACGTCGGCGGGCGAGCGCACGAGGAACACGGTCGGGGTCGATGCGAAGATTGCTTCGTCGTAAGGCAGGTGCGAGAACACGATGTAGGGGACGGATGGATCATCGCGGTGACGGTAGGTGTGTACGTCACGCCCGGCCCGCGGGTAGCTGGGGTCGAGATTCGGGAGCAGCCCGAAGACGTTGATGAGGTCTACCTCGGGCTCGAGCCCCAGTAGGCGGCTCATATACCTAGCGAGCGCCACTCGAATCCACGTCCGGCCACACTTCGGGTAAGAGCAGACGAAGGCGTCGATGGGCGGAATCCCGGGCGGAAGCTGCACCGTCCGGAGCCTAGCGAGGGCGGGCGTGGCCGAGGTAGGCTCGACAAAGGGCTGTCTAGAGCCTTAAACCCGCCACGGAGCCGCCGCACTTGAACCCCGCCGTGGCCCTTTGTTATATTCAGCGGTCGCGCGTTGACTCCGCTCGTTGCCTGCTTGTCCGAGTCGCGCGCATTCTGACCACCCGCTAGACCCTTAGAGGAGTCGCCCGACTTGGCCCCTTCCCACGCTGCTGCGCGCCGCACTTTCTCCCGTCTGCAGACCCCCCTCGACGTCCCCAACCTCATCGATATCCAGCGTCGCTCGTTCGCGAAGCTCACGGATACCAAGACCGGAATGCTTCGCGAGACCATCGACGATGTCTCGCCGATCACTGATTACACCGGCAACCTCGGAATCGTCTTCGGCGAGTTCCGCTTCGAGGAGCCGGCGAACACGATCGCTGAGTGCCGCGAGAAGGACGTCACCTACTCGCGCCCGCTGAACGTCGAGGTCGCCTTCCAGAACCGGGAGACCGGGGAGATTCGCGAGCAGACCGTCTTCATGGGCGACTTCCCGTGGATGACCGATCGCGGCACGTTCATCATCAACGGCACCGAGCGCGTCGTGGTCACGCAGCTGGTCCGTTCGCCTGGCGCCTACGTGATGGCGCCGAAGGACCGCGAGAAGCAGGTCTTCATCGCCAACCTGATGCCGGCCCGCGGCTCGTGGCTCGAGCTGGAGATCGACAAGAAGGGCAAGGTCTTCGCCCGGATCGACCGCAAGCGCAAGCTGCCGGTCACCGTCCTGTTGCGCGCGATGGGCTTCGTCACCGACGAAGAGCTGCTGGAGATGTTCGACAACTCCGTCTACATGCGGCACACGATCGCCGCCGACACCGAGGCGACGAGGACCGAGGAAGGCGCCCTGATCGAGCTGTTCAAGAAGCAGCGTCCCGGCGAGCCGCCCTCGATCGACTCGGCGACCGCCTTGATGGAGCAGCTCTTCTTCGATCCGAAGCGCTACGACCTGACGACGGTCGGCCGCTACAAGCTGAACGCCCGCCTCGACCTCGACATCGACCTCGAGACCCGCACCCTGACCAAGGACGACATCGTCGCCCTGATCAAGGAGCTCGTCTCGCTGCCGAAGCTCCTCGGCGTGCCGGAGGAGATCGACGAGGAGAAGCCGATCAAGGACTACGCCGCCGAGGCACTGTCCTACGGCCGCGAGCCGGTCGCCGACCACCTCGACGAGTACGAGCACTTCGGCAACCGCCGGCTGCGCACCGTCGGCGAGCTGATCCAGGAAGCGTTCCGGATCGGTCTCTACCGCATGGAGCGGGTCGTCCGCGAGCGCCTCACGACCGAGGACGCAGACGCGATCACGCCGCAGACCATCATCAACATCCGTCCCGTCGTGGCGGCCATGAAGGAGTTCTTCGGCTCCTCGCAGCTGTCGCAGTTCATGGACCAGACCAACTCGCTGTCCGGTCTGACCCATCGCCGTCGCCTCTCGGCGCTCGGCGCCGGCGGGCTGACCCGTGAGCGCGCGCCGATCGAGGTCCGCGACGTGCACCCGACCCACTACGGCCGGATGTGCCCGATCGAGACCCCCGAGGGCCCGAACATCGGCCTGATCGGCTCGCTGGCCTCCTACGCGGAGATCTCCGACTACGGATTCGTCACGACCCCTTATCTGGTGGTCAAGGACGGCAAGGTCACCGACGAGATCGTCCACCTGGATGCAACCCAGGAGGAGGAGAAGGTGATCGCGCAGGCGAACGCCGACGTCGACCCCAAGACCGGACAGCTCCTCGGCGACATGCTGATGTGCCGCGTCCGCGACGAGGGTGAGGTCCGCAACGTCGAGCCCACCGAGGTCGACTACATGGACGTCTCGCCGACCCAGATCTGGTCGGTCGCCACGTCCCTGATCCCGTTCCTCGAGCATGACGACGCCAACCGCGCCCTGATGGGCTCGAACATGATGCGTCAGGCCGTCCCGCTGCTGAAGCCGGAGCCGCCGCTGATCGGAACCGGCATGGAGCGTCGCACCGCGATCGACTCCGGCGACGTGATCCTCGCCAGCAACGCCGGCACCGTCACGGAGGTCGACGCCGAGCGCGTCGTGATCACCCGCGGCAACCAGAAGGACACCTACGAGCTGGAGAAGTTCCAGCGCTCCAACCAGGGGACGATGATCCATCAGCGTCCGATCGTCAACGTCGGCGAAGAGGTGGAGGCGGGCCACGTGCTCGCCGACGGCTCCTCGACCTCGTCGGGCGAGATCGCGCTGGGCAAGAACTGCCTGGTCGCCTTCATGTCCTGGGAGGGCTACAACTTCGAGGACGCGATCATCCTCAGCCAGCGCCTGGTCAAGGACGACGAGCTCACCTCGATTCACATCGAGGAGTACGAGATCGACGCCCGCTCGACCAAGCTCGGTGACGAGGAGATCACCCGCGACATCCCGAACCGCTCGGAGGAGTCGCTGCGCAACCTCGACGAGCGCGGCGTCGTCCGCGTCGGCGCCGAGGTCGAGGCGGGCGATCTGCTCGTCGGCAAGGTCACGCCGAAGGGCGAGACCGAGCTGACGGCCGAGGAGAAGCTGATCCGCGCGATCTTCAAGGAGAAGGCGCGTGAGGTCCGTGACACCTCGCTGAAGGTCCCCCACGGTTCCGGTGGAGTCGTCATCGACGTGATGACGTTCAACCGCGACGACGGGGACGACCTGAGCCCGGGCGTCAACGACATGGTCCGCGTGTTCGTCGCCAAGAAGCGCAAGATCCAGGAGGGCGACAAGCTCGCCGGGCGCCACGGCAACAAGGGCGTGATCTCCAAGATCGTGCCCGAGGAGGACATGCCCCACCTCGCCGACGGCACCCCCGTCGACATGATTCTCAACCCGCTCGGCGTGCCGAGCCGCATGAACATCGGCCAGATCCTGGAGACCCATCTCGGATGGGTCGCCGGCAACGGCTGGTACGACGACGGCTCGGAGTCCTACGAGCAGGTCAAGAAGATCAAGAACGGTCGCGTCAACGTCGCGACTCCGGTCTTCGACGGCGCCTCGGTCGAGGACGTCGATCACGCCCTGGTCCAGTGGCAGAAGGAGAACTTCGAGAAGCGGGGCATCGACCTCGGTCTCGACGAGAGCAATCCGGTCGGCTCGCAGTCCGCGGGTCGCGCCAGGCTCTTCTCCGGTCGCACCGGCGAGCCGTTCGAGGGCGAGGTGACCGTCGGCTACATGTACATCCTGAAGCTGAATCACCTCGTCGACGACAAGATCCACGCACGGAGCACCGGCCCCTACTCGCTCGTCACCCAGCAGCCGCTGGGCGGTAAGGCGCAGTTCGGCGGTCAGCGCTTCGGCGAGATGGAGGTCTGGGCGCTGGAGGCATACGGCGCGGCGTACACGCTGCAGGAGATGCTCACCGTCAAGTCAGACGACACCGTCGGGCGAGTCAAGGCGTACGAGGCCATCGTCAAGGGCGAGAACATCCCCGAGCCGTCGGTCCCCGAGTCGTTCAAGGTGCTGCTCAAGGAGATGCAGGCCCTGTCGCTCGACGCCAACCTCGTCACCGAGGAGGGCAAGGTAGGGATCGAGGAGGAGGAGGACGAGCTCCTGCGCGCTGCGGAGGAACTCGGAATCGATCTCTCGGGGGTGCGCGCCGGCGACGGCGCCGCGGCCGACGAGACCGTGGTCGAGGAGTCGACCAACGGAGCGAGCGCGGAGGCAGAGGAAGCCAAGACGTGAGGCAAGGGGGCGGGCCCAGCCCGCCTCCCCATCAGCAGCAGGGACGAAACGATTTACGAGTAAGGCTAGGAGCCGCTAAGTGGACATCAACAACTTCGACGCAATCGAGATCGGCCTCACCTCTCCGAAGAAGATCCGGAGCTGGTCCTCAGGCGAGGTCACCAAGCCCGAGACGATCAACTACCGCACGCTCAAGCCCGAGAAGGACGGCCTCTTCTGCGAGCGCATCTTCGGTCCGACCAAGGACTGGGAGTGCTACTGCGGCAAGTACAAGCGCGTCCGCTACAAGGGAATCGTCTGCGAGCGCTGCGGCGTCGAGGTGACCCGTTCGAAGGTCCGGCGTGAGCGCATGGCTCACATCGACCTGGCCGCTCCGGTCTCCCACATCTGGTTCTTCAAGGGCGTCCCCTCGCGGATCGGCTACCTGATCGACATGGCTCCCAAGGAGCTCGAGAAGGTCCTCTACTTCGCCGCTTCGATCGTCACCTGGATCGACGAGGAGGCTCGCGCCAAGGACATCAACAAGCTGGAGAAGGAAGTCAACAAGGTCCTCGACTCCTACAAGTCCGAGCGCGAGCAGCTGGTGCAGACGCTCGCCGAGTCGCTCGAGCGCCGCGTCGCCTACATCGGTGGCGCCGACAAGGAGAAGTTCAGCGAGGAAGACGAGATGTGGGCCGAGCACACCGGCTCCGTCAAGAAGCTGAACAAGGAGGACCGGACGAAGCTCGAGCGCGAGACGCGCAAGGAGCTGAACGCCGAGATCGCCGACACCGAGGCCTACATCGACGACGCCATCGAGCGCATGGAAGAGGTCTGGAAGCTCTTCCAGGAGATGAAGGTCAAGGACGTCATCCCCGACGAGGCCGTCTTCCGTGAGCTCAAGGACCGCTTCGGCTCCCAGTTCGGCTGGGGCGAGTACTTCCGCGGCGGCATGGGCGCGGAGTGGATCCGCGACCTGCTCGGACAGATCGACCTCGAGGCCGAGTGCGAAGAGCTCGAGGTGATCATCAACACCTCCAAGGGCCAGAAGCAGGCCCGCGCGGTCAAGCGCCTCAAGGTCGCCTCCGCGTTCAAGAACTCGGCGAACAAGCCCGAGTGGATGGTCCTCGACGTCGTCCCGATCATCCCGCCGGAGCTGCGCCCGATGGTGCAGCTCGACGGTGGTCGCTTCGCGACGTCGGATCTCAACGATCTGTACCGCCGCGTGATCAACCGCAACAACCGGTTGAAGCGACTGCTCGACCTCGGCGCCCCCGAGATCATCGTCAACAACGAGAAGCGGATGCTCCAGGAGGCCGTCGACGCATTGTTCGACAACGGTCGCCGCGGGCGTCCCGTGACCGGCCCCGGCAACCGGGCGCTCAAGTCGCTCTCCGACATGCTCAAGGGCAAGCAGGGCCGGTTCCGTCAGAACCTGCTCGGCAAGCGCGTCGACTACTCGGGTCGTTCGGTGATCGTCTCCGGCCCGTCGCTGCAGCTGCACCAGTGCGGCCTGCCGAAGCTGATGGCCCTGGAGCTGTTCAAGCCGTTCATCATGAGCCAGCTGGTCGAGCGCAAGTCCGTCCAGAACATCAAGGCGGCCAAGAAGATGGTCGACTCGATGATCCCGGAGGTCTGGGACGTGCTCGAGGAGGTCATCGAGGAGCATCCGGTTCTGCTGAACCGCGCACCGACGCTGCATCGCCTCGGCATCCAGGCGTTCGAGCCGCAGCTCGTCGAGGGCAAGGCCATTCAGGTCCACCCGCTCGTCTGCTCGGCGTTCAACGCCGACTTCGACGGCGACCAGATGGCCGTCCACGTCCCGCTCAGCGCCGAGGCGCAGGCCGAGGCGCGGATCCTGATGCTGTCGGCGAACAACATCCTCAGCCCCGCGCACGGCGCGCCGCTGGCGACGCCGACCCAGGACATGGTCCTCGGGATCTACTACATCACCTACGGACCGACCCCCGAGGAGCTCGATGCCCTCGACGCCAGGCTGAAGTCGGGCGATTGGGACGAGGAGAAGGAAGGGCGCCGGCCGCGCGCGTTCCGTTCCGCCCAGGAGGCGGAGCTGGCGTACGAGAACGGCCTCGTCAAGCTCCACCACCCCGCCGAGTACCGGCGCCAGGAGCACGAGCACTTCCTGACCACGGTCGGGCGGATCATCTTCAACGACCGGATCGAGCGGGCGCTCGCCGCGGCGCTCGAGGATGAGTACGACCCGAGCAAGTTCGAGTTCGTCAACCAGTCGCTGAAGAAGCGCGACGTCAACACGATGGTCGGCGCGCTCGTCGAGGCCTACGGCGCCTCGGCCGTCTCGCTGATCCTCGACGCATTCAAGGAGCTGGGATTCCACTTCGCCACGCAGGCGGGAATCACGGTCTCCAAGAACGACGTCATCTCGCCGCCCAACAAGGAGAAGATCCTCGAGGGCTACGAGACGAAGGCCGCCGAGATCATCAGCCAGTACCAGGAGGGTTGGATCACCGCTGAGGAGCGCAAGGACTCCACGACCGATCTGTGGAACGCCGCTACCGATGAGGTGGCCCAGGCCATGGAGGACAACCTCGACGAGTTGAACCCCATCTTCATGATGGCCAACTCGGGCGCACGTGGATCGTTCAAGCAGATCCGCCAGCTCGCCGGTATGCGAGGCCTCATGGCCAACCCGAAGGGCGAGATCATCGAGCGTCCGATCAAGGCCAACTTCATGGAAGGCCTGTCGGTCCTCGAGTACTTCATCTCGACCCACGGTGCACGTAAGGGTCTGGCCGACACCGCCCTGCGCACCGCCGACTCCGGGTACCTGACGCGCCGTCTGGTCGACGTCGCTCAGGACGTCATCGTCAACATCGAGGACTGCAAGACGAAGAACTTCGTCGAGATGCCCTTGTACAAGGACGGTGAGCCGAACCAGAACCTGATCGGCCGCAAGGCAGCGAAGAAGTTCGAGACCAAGCGCTCGCGCGAGTTGCTCAAGCGCAACCAGGAGATCGACAAGCCCGAGATGGCGGCGATGCTGGAGGCCTACGAGGGCGACGAGGACACGGTCGTCCCGGTTCGCTCATCGCTCAAGTGCGAGCTCGGATCCGGCATCTGCCAGGCCTGTTACGGCCGGGCGATGGCGACCGGCGTCGACGCCGAGATCGGCGATGCCGTCGGCATCATCGCGGCGCAGTCGATCGGTGAGCCGGGAACCCAGCTGACGATGCGCACGTTCCACACGGGTGGCGTCGCCGGCCTCGACATCACGCAGGGTCTGCCCCGCGTCGTCGAGCTGTTCGAGGCGCGCAAGCCGAAGGGTCTCGCGCAGCTCGCAACGGAGGGCGGCAAGGTCCAGGTCGAGAAGTCCGACAAGGGCGACAAGGTCGTGATCACGGATGCCGAGGGAGAGGACCACGCGTACTCCTTCCCGGCCCGCACGGTCCTGCTCGTCGGCCACGGCGACAAGATCGAGCGCGGTACGCAGCTCAACGAGGGCTCGCTGTACCCGGCCGAGCTCCTGGAGATCCGCGGCCGCACGGAGACCGAGCTCTACCTCGTCAGCGAGGTGCAGCGCGTCTACAAGGCCCAGGGCGTCGACATCAACGACAAGCACATCGAGCTGATCGTGCGTCAGATGATGCGCAAGGTGCGCGTCGACTCCAAGGGCTCGACCGACCTGCTGCCCGGCCAGCTCGAGGATCGCCTCAAGCTGCAGGCGATCAACAAGCAGGCCAAGGCCAACGGTGGCACCGCCGCCAAGGGCGAAGAGGTCATCCTCGGGATCACGAAGGCGTCGCTCGCGACGGAGTCCTTCCTCTCGGCGGCCTCCTTCCAGGAGACCACCAAGGTGCTCACCGATGCGGCTCTGGAGGGCAAGCGAGATCGTCTCGTCGGCCTCAAGGAGAACGTCATCATCGGCAAGCTGATCCCGGCGGCGACGGGCCTCCGGCACTACCGGACGATCGAGATCGATCCGGTCGAGCCGCCCCAGCGTCCCGACGAGCAGCTCGACGACGACGCGCTCGCAGCCGAGCTCGGCCTCACCAGCGAGCTCGAGGTGCCCAAGGGTGCCGACGTCGAGGGCTTCGGCTCCTCGTTCGCCGACGAGCTCGAGGAGCTCGCCAGCGAGATC
Organism: uncultured Solirubrobacterales bacterium; assembly: GCA_963826475.1. Taxonomy (GTDB): domain Bacteria; phylum Actinomycetota; class Thermoleophilia; order Solirubrobacterales; family 70-9; genus RHKX01. The sequence goes on from CAWGXC010000001.1 coordinate 44,213, forward strand.
GAGACCAACGACGAGAGCCGCACGCCGGAGCCTGCTCCCAACGACGAGTAGTCCTCGGCGGTTCAGATGGATTGGGAGGCGGCCACCGAGAGGTGGCCGTTTCTCGTCGTGGGGTGGGGGAGGGGCCTGCGGGTGGGGGGCGAGTGGCCGGCGACGCTTTCTCGTCGGGGCCGCGCGCGGCGGGTCGGCTTGCGGTGAGGGTCGAGTTTGTGTCGCTTACCGACGAAAAGTCGCCCCTCGCTCGCCCGGCGCGGCGAGAAGTCGCTCCTGCTGAGCGAGCAGGAGGCGGACGTGCCGCGCCGCCCGCGCGGGGGCAAGCACGATCTGCGCCCAGCGCAGGCGCTGCACGCGCCACCCGGCGAGGGCCAGCGCCTCGTCCTTGAGCGCATCCCCGGTTGCCGTGACCGGGTTGTCGTGCCAGCGGCTGTCGCACTCGATGATCAGGCGCTGAGCCGGCCAGACGCAGTCGCACTCGTAGGCCTCGCCCTCGGTGGGGATCACCTGGTTCATGCGGGGGCATTCGATCCCCGCGTCCCGACACAGCTCGTACATCAGGATCTCGAGCAGGCTGCGGGTGAACTCGGGGATCGGCTTGTGGCCGACGAGGAGGTCGCGGAGGCGCCGGGTACCGCGGCACCCGGAATGCCGATCGAGGAGAACGAGGACGTCCGCGACATCGAGCAACCCGCGGCCTCCCGCCTCCTTGATCGCGAACTTGAGCACCCCGGGCCTCGTTGCGGCGATGTCGAGGAGGGCGCGGCTCGGGCTCGTGCAGGGGATGCCCTCGAAGACGCCGACCTCGCCCGGCCCGAGCCGAGCGCGGTGAATGTGGACCGACCCATGCTTGCGGCCCGCGTGGGTTGGAACGGTCACATCGATGGGGCCGCGGCGGGGTCTGAGAATCCCGAGGTGCTCGCAGTCGGAGCTGTGGGAGAGGACGGCGGACGGGCCGCAGGCGAGGGTGGCGGCGAGCCGGTGCGCGCGGAGGTCAATGGGTACGTGGCCCACGGCGAAGACTCCGCGATGGAGGGAGAAGAGGTGGCCTTTGGCGGCGGCCCGGGCGATGGCGCTCCGGGAGAAGCCGCACTCGATCAGCTGGGCGACCGTCGCGACCCCGTATTGCGATCGGGCCGTCTCGGCCGCGGCGATCCAGCGTGGGTCCATGCATCGATGGTGGGGCCAATCCACCGACGAGTTGGGCAACGAATGGGTCGGGCGCCGCACCGATCCGTGCCGATTGGCCCCAGTCTGATCAGGCGGCCACGGCGAGGGTCGAGTTTGAGTCGATTACCGACTCAAAGTCGACCCTCACCCGACGGATAGGTTGCCGGTCGGCGAGCGGGGCGGTTAGCGCCGGTGCTCTTCCGCTGACCCGAAAGCGATCCGCGGATACTGCGGCCGACGCGCGACGCGCAGGCCGCCACCCTCCGACTCGGGACACGGGAGCGGCAGCGAGCCGGGCGCGTGCGGGCCACGACGAGGTCCGCGCGGGCGCTTCGGCTCGCGCCGGAAGTCGCGGTTCTCGGAGGAGCCGCCTTCGTCCTCGACGGCCTCTGCGGGGTCGGGCTCGTTGCGGACGGCGTGCCAGATCAGCCACGCGCCGGCGCACACGGGAATCTTCAGGATCAGACCCATGAAGATGAACATTTCCAGCCCTGAGCTCATGCCTTCGCCGCAGTCTAGCCAGCGCCGTTGCGCGCCCACCTGATCAGCGTCTCGACGTCGGAGTCCTGGAGGCCCTCGGTGGAGACGGTCGGGACGAGCAGCGTGGGCTCGGCCCGGTCGTTTGCCCACTGGTGGCAGCTGTCGTCGAAGGAGTCGTCGATCCACGCGAGCCGGCGACCGCCGGCGTAATTGCTGAGCGGGCCGAGCTTCCAGTGGGCGGTGCCGAACTTCGCGTCGTTGCCGAAGTGGATGACCGGCAGCCGCTGCAGCCCGAGCAGGTGGAGCAGGTAATCGTTGGCCCGGTCCTCCCAGCCGGTCGCCCAGACCAGGTCGTAATACGGGGTGAGGCGCTGCAGCCGCTCGCCGACCTCAGCCGAGATGCAATGCGCCATCCCGTCGATCAGCTGGAACCTGCAGGGAGCATGCTCGACCGGGCCCTCGAACCCGAAGAGGCTGATGACGCCATCGACGTCGACGGCCAGGATCGGCCGCTCAGTTGCTTGCACCGAGCCCATGCGCGCAGGATATTCAGGTGGCGGCACGGGCTTCACCGGCGCTGGTGACGCCGGACCGCTACCATGCGCCGTCGATGCCAACCACCAGTCAGCTAGTCCGCAAGGGTCGCAAGACTCCGCGCAAGAAGGTCTCGACCCCCGGTCTCAAGTCCGGGCAGGGTCGCAAGGCCCGCATCGCCGCTCCGCAGCGGCGCGGCGTGTGCACCCGCGTCTACACCGCGACGCCGAAGAAGCCCAACTCGGCGCTTCGCAAGGTCGCTCGCGTCCGGCTGACGAACGGGATGGAGGTCACCTCCTACATCCCCGGTGAGGGCCACAACCTTCAGGAGCACTCCGTCGTCCTCGTTCGCGGCGGTCGCGTCAAGGATCTCCCCGGTGTCCGTTACAAGGTCGTTCGCGGCACGCTCGACGCATCCGGCGTCTCCGAGCGCAAGCAGTCGCGCTCGATGTACGGCGTCAAGGCCTCCTAGCCCTTTCTCATGAGACGTAACCGTGCCGCCACCCGTGTCCTTGCGCCCGATTCGCGCTACCGCAGCCGTCTCGTGCAGCAGGTCACCAACAAGGTGATGCTCCACGGCAAGAAGTCCACCGCCGAGCGGATCGTCTACGACGCGCTTGCCGTCGTCGGCGAGCGCACCGGTCGTACTCCCACCGACGTCCTCGACGACGCCATCCGCGAGCTCACCCCGGTCCTCGAGGTCAAGTCCCGCCGCGTCGGTGGCGCCACCTATCAGGTCCCGGTCGAGGTTCCCCAGCGCCGCGCGAAGACCCTCGCGGTTCGTTGGCTCGTCAACTTCGCCCGCAACCGCAACGAGAAGTCGATGTCAGAGCGCCTCGCTCGCGAGATCATGGACGCCAGCTCCCAGCAGGGCGGCGCCTACAAGCGCAAGGACGACATCTACCGCATGGCGCAGGCCAACAAAGCCTTCGCCCACTACCGCTGGTAAACGGCGGACTGAGAGCCGCCGGCTCGGCGTCCTCGTCGGCTCACTGCCCTTCGGCAGCATCGCCTCCTCTTCCTTGATTCGGCGTCTCTCCGACTCGCCACCCATCGGCATTCGTCGGCTCTGCAGCTGATCACCCTGTTCATCGTTCTGCGAAGGTCTCCGCACGGCGATCGCCATGGGGGCGCGCATCACCTACAGAATTGAGTTCGTTCATTGCCGAGGCCAGACGGAAAGCACGGGGACTCCCGCCTACGCATCCAGTTCGTCGCAGGCAGGCTTGCGGAGCGGTTCGGCGGCCCCCAACGTTCGATTCGGGACATGGCGAGTGCGCTTGCGGAGCGCGGCCATCACGTCTCCGTAATCGGGATCGGCGATCGAGGTGCCTCCGAGGACGCGGCGTTCCCGGGCGGAGTCGAGTGGGAGACCCCGGGCCTGAGCGAGCGCCGTGGCGCCACGTTGGCGCTACGGGAAAGGCTGACGGAGCTCGTTCCCGCCGCCGACATCGTCCACATCCAGGGCATTTACTCACTGCCGGGGTCCCTGGCCGCCGCCAGCGCGGACCGGTTCGCCAAGCCTTACGTCGTCCATCTGCATGGAGCCGTCACCGATTACCACTACAGCCGCAAGAGATGGAAGAAGTCGCCTTACGAGAACCTGGTGCTCCGCCGACAGCTGAACAGAGCGACGGCCGTGATCGCCATGACTGATTCCGAACGACGGCAGGCCCGAGCCAACCTGGGGCTCGAGAACGTTGCGGTGGTGGCTCCCATCATTGCCGCACCGATGAGGGGCGACGCTCTCGACGGCTCCGAGATCCGCGCCGCGAGCCCATCTATGGTCGGCCGCACGCTGGTGACCTTCATGGGCCGGATCACGGAGAAGAAGGACGTACCGTTGTTGATGGACGCATTCGCGCTACTGCCTCCGAGTCTCGATGCGCACCTCCTGATCGCGGGGCCGGCGGATTCCGCCGGGCGAATCCGGGGACTTCAGCGTCGCGCACGCGCCCTCCGCATAACCGATCGCGTCAGCTTTCTCGGCATGGTCAGGGGCCGGGCCAAGGAGTGGCTCCTCGCAAGCTCAAACGCATTCGTGCTTCCATCCCGCGACGAAAGCTTCGGCCTGGCGGTGGCAGAGGCAATGGCACACGGGACGCCCGTGGTGATCAGCCCCGAGGTGGGACTGGTCGAGTACCTGAACGGCGACGGGCTCGGTTACATCGCGGATCGCTCGCCGGGCGAAACCGCCCGTGCCATCGAAGCGGCGGTTCGCGAGCCGAGCTCTCAGCGCGCTCGGCGTCAGCGATTCACGCTCGAGACCTTCTCGCCCGGCGCCTTCGCGGAGCGTACGGAGAGGCTCTACCAGGAGGCCATTCGATCGCGCCGATGAACGAGGGAGAAAGGTCGAGGACATACCTTGCGTTCAAGCACATTGCGTATGCCGGCCTCGGGCCGGAGCGCGCCTTCGGTGTGGCGGCGCGGATGCGCGATGCGCGATCGGCCGTGGAATATCGGCTGCGTGCCGACGGCCGCCGATCGCGCGCCCGACTGAAGTCCTTCCGCAACCGGTTCTCCGGTGAGCGCTGCTTCATCGTCGGCAGCGGGCCGAGCCTGCTGCGCCAGGATCTGACGAGGCTCCGAGGTGAGCACGTGCTCAGCCTCAATCGCGGGTACCTCATTCTCGACGAGCTGAACCTCAGACCAACCTTTCACGTCTGCGTCAACGATCTTCTGGCGAGTCAGCTCGTCAAGGATCTGACCGCGGTGAAGGCGACGAAACTGTACTCGTGGTCTACCCGGCGCCATTTCGCGGGCGCGGACGACGACCTGGTGTTCGTGCGGACCATGGACAGAATCCACTTCTCACGGAATCCGTCCCGTGGAGTATGGGAGGGATCCACCGTCACCTTCGTGGCCCTGCAGCTCGCCTTCTACTTCGGATTCGACCCCGTGGTTCTGATCGGGGTGGATCATCACTTCACCACGCCGGGATCACCCAACGAGGTGATTACGCAGAGCGAGGACGACCGTGACCATTTCAGCCCCCACTACATGCATCCCGGCATGAGATGGCAGCTCCCCGACCTCGCGCGATCGGAGCTTGCGTATGGCATGGCCAGGACCGCGTACGAAGGCGTCGAACGAAGCGTCTTGGACGCGACTCACGGCGGCAAGCTGGAAGTCTTCGACAAGGTTGATTTTGACTCGCTGTTCTGAGCCGCTCGTCTCGATCCTCACGCCGACGCTCAATCAAGCGCGGTTCCTGCCCGATTGCCTGCTGAGCATCCGTCGGCAGAGCTATCCGAGGATTGAGCATCTCGTCAAGGACGGAGGTTCCACCGACGGAACCAAATCGATTCTGGAGGGTGCCCGCTCGATCAGTTGGGAGTCAGCCCCCGATCGTAGCCAGGGAGAGGCTCTCAACCGCCTATTCGAGGGCGCCCGAGGGGAGATCCTGGGGTGGGTCAACTCCGACGACGGATTGTTCGGCATCGATTCGCTCGCGAGCGTCGTCTCCCTCTTCGAGAAGCGTCCTGAGCTTGACGTGGTGTACGGGGATTCGGTGATCGTCGATGAGCAGGGCACCGTGATGCGCCACTTCCGGGCGCCCGCCTCATTCACCTCGGACAGTCGGTTCATCGAAGGGTGGAGCCCGCTCAATCAGCCGTCGACCTTCATCCGGCGTCGCGCGGTGGCCGGCTGGGATCGCTTGGTCGATCCGGAGCTGGAGCTGACGCTTGACGTCGACCTGTGGCTGCGCCTGCTGAAGGATGGTGCGTCTTTCGGCCGGGCCGGAAGCGTGCTGGCAGCCGACCGGGAGCACCCTGCCCGCAAGGCGCGCGTCGTAGGTGCGACCCACGCTCCGGAATGGAGCCTGCTGACGCAGCGGTACGGAATCCACTTCGACCCCCCGTCCGCTCTCACGCGCGCCAGATCCTGGGGGGCGCGAGTGGGTGGGCTCGCCGCGGTGGTGCGGCTGCAGAACAACTATCAGCCCGCCTTCCCGTGGGCGCTGGAGTCGGTTGCAAAGCGGGCGTTCTGCCAGATCGCGATCTCTCACTCGAGTCTGTCGACCCGCGCATCCGCTCGGTCGTAGGACCGGGAAGCGACGGAGGCGAAGTCGATTCGCGACGAGTGCGTCCTTCACCGCTCCTCGGCGCGCTCGAACAGGAAATCCGATTGCAGGCAGCGCCCGAGCCGATCGCGCTTGACTTGAAAGACGCCCGTGAGTTGAAAGCCAAGCTCATAGAGGGTGGCGACGACCCGCCCGGCCAGCGGCTGGCCACTGTAGAGCTCGGTGAAGGACACCTCGGCGACGATCTGCTGAATCTGCGGGAGCAACTTTCTGCTGCCGTCGATCACGTCGAGCTCCGAACCCTGCACATCTAGCTTCAGCAGAGCAGGGCCCCGAATCTGATCAGCCCGGAGCACCTCATCGAGGCGGTGGATCTCGACCTCGGCCGTCGTCGCTTCGTCCGTGCCCGGAAAGGCGGCGACGTACCGCGCTCCGATCGCTAACAGCGAAGAGGAGTCGCTCGAGCGCGAGACGTGAAAGGTGCCCGTGCGGCGCTCGCTTCCCAGGGCCGTCTCGAACACGGTGACCCGCGGCGTGGCCGTTGCGGCGCGGAGCCGGGACACCGAGCCGGGGAGCGGCTCGAAGCAGAAGATCTGCGCTTCGGGGAAGGCGCGAAGCGCGAACGTGGCGAACTGACCTCGATGCGCCCCAACGTCGATCACCGTCTGAATGTCGGACCGATAGGGGATCGCAGCATGCTCCACCGCTGCGGCCACCCCCTTCACCAGCGCGGCCCGATACGCCGGAACCAGCGCGAGGTCGGCCAGCTTCCGGAGCTTCCTCAGGAGGTCGCTTCCTGCATGGCGATCGCCCGCCGACGACTGGTGAGGGCGGCCCACTGGCACCGCGCCACCCTAGCGCCGTCCGCTCGAAGCGGCATAACATCGTCCCCATGAGCACAGCTTCGCGGCGTTCTCCGCGAATACTCGTGACCGGGGGGTCGGGCTTCATCGGGACGAATCTCCTCAAGCATCTCGAGGATGCTGGGATCGATGCTGTCAACTTTGACTGCGCTCCCCCGCGGGCGCCAGGGGGAGGCCGATGGGTGGAGGGGGACGTACGCGACGACCGGTGCCTGCGCGAACTTGCCGACGAGTACGAACCGACTCACGTGATCCATCTCGCTGCGCGCACCGATATGGACGGTTGTGATCTCGAGTCCTACTCAGCAAACACCCGGGGCGTTGAAGTGGTGGTCGGAATCTGTGCAGAAGCGGCTTGCGTGGAGCGCGTCGTGTTCGCGTCCTCGAGGTTGGTCAATCCAGTCGGGTACTCGCCGCGAGATCTCGTCGAGGCTCACCCCGACACCTGGTACGGACGCAGCAAGGCGGTGGGGGAGCGATTCGTCCGCACCCATGCGCGCGCGCGATGGAGCATCGTCCGTCCCACGTCCATCTGGGGCCCTGGCTTCGGCGTGCCGTACAGACAATTCTTCGAAAACATTCGCCGCGGCACCTACGTGCATCCGAGAAAGCTCGAAATCATGAAGTCCTTCGGATACGTAGAGAACACCGTCTCCCAACTGCTGTCGATCGCTCTGTCCGAAGCCGATGGTGTCGACGGTTCGACCTCTTATCTCTGCGATCCGCCGATCGAGCTCGGGTCGTTCGCTGACGCGATCGCGGACGCCAGTGGTGTCAGGCGCCCGCGGCGCGTGCCGGTTGCAGCGCTGACACTCGCTGCCGCCGGTGGTGACGTGGGTGCGCGGCTCGGGCGCTTCGGCAGGGCGCCGCTCACCAGTAAGCGCCTACGGAACCTGGTCACCGACATGGTGCTTCCCGAGCCGGAAGTCGATGGACGACCTCTCGCAGGGCCGGTGTCGCTGCAGCTGGGTCTCGACCGAACCGTCGAGTGGCTCGATCGTGCCGAGATTCCCGGAATCGAGCCGATCCACCGGTGAAGGTCGACATCTGGAGCATGTACTTCGAGCCCGAGCCCATCGGGATCGCACCGGTCGCCACACGGATGGCTCAGGAGCTGTCGCTCCGGGGTCACGACGTGTCCGTGGTGACATCGCGCCCCCACTACCCGAGACCGGAGTGGGGCCCGACCTGGAAGACGCAACGAACCCGCCGCGACCACGGCGAGGTGACCGAGGTCCCGATCTATCCCCACCGATCGTCGGCCGCAGCCCGAATCGCGAACGAGGTGACCTACGGGATCACCCACTTCATCGAAGCCATGCGGCGGCCCGCCCCCGACGTCGTGGTCGCTGTGATCCCCTCGCTCATGTGTGTGCCTGCCGCGCTGGCGTATGGCAAGCGCCGGGGTGTGCCGGTGGTCTTGTGGTTGTGCGACTGGGTGTCGGAGGCCGCTCTGGCGACGGGCATCTTGCGGCCCGGAGGGCGCTTGTGGGCGGCCAGGAAGCTGGAGCGTGCGGGCTATGACGCCGCAACTGAGATCGTCGTGATCTCGGAGGCGTTCCGGGCTCCGCTCATCGCCCAGGGGATCGACCCCGACCGGATCTCCCATATCTACCTCGGCGCCGCGGATCAGCCGACCGAGACGGGCGCTTCCCTCCCGGGGCGATGCCTGATCATCGGCAACATCGGCCTGACTCAGAACCTTCCCGCTCTCGTCAGCACTTTTCAAGGCAACGAGGCCCTTCTATCGGTCGGGGCGGAGTTCCGCATCACGGGCAACGGCGTGGGCGCCGAACAGCTTCGCTCGATCGCGGACGGCCGGCACACGCGGATGCTCGGCGTGCTGAGTCGCGCCGAGCTTGCGGCGGAACTTGCGGAGGCCCGAGTCGGGATCGTGAGCCAAGACCCGTCGATGGGCCACTTCAACCTGCCGTCGAAGCTGACGGCCTACATGAGGTTCGGCTTGCCCGTCGTCGCAATCGTCAACCCCGAAAGCGAGACAGCTCGCCTGGTTGAGCGCAGCGGGGCGGGTTGGGTGCTCGACAGCTCAGACCTCGACTCGGCATGCGACCGCCTGGCAGTTCTGATCAAGGACGAGGATGCTCTGGCGACCGCTGCGACGAACGCGCGTCGCTTCGCGGAAACGAACTTCGATCCCGCCACCAATGCCGAGCTGTTCGAGCTCGTGCTGCGCCGGGCGACGACCCGGTCAGGGGGCTGAGGTCAGGGGCGAGTTTGAGTCGGTTACCGACCTGAAGTCGCCCTTCGCGGGCGGCACGGTCAGCGGCCGCTGCGACGCAAGCGGCTCAGGCGGCCCGATCGCTTCGAGCTCTCCCTGCGGTCATTCGCCTCGAAGTCGAACGGCTCCCGCTTTGCCTTGCGAGCCGCTCTGCGCTTGACCTTCTTCTCCTTGCGTTGATCCGTCGTCAACCAGATCAGCGGAGCCCTGAGTTGCTCGGCGGTCAGGGTCGCGAGGGCCCCCGCCGAGAGCGCGAGGACGACTGCCCCGACCGCCTCCAGCCAGAAGCCGGTCTGAGGATCGGCGCGGACGTCCGCGAGACCGAAGACCGGATCCTCGAGGTCGCCGAGCTTGCCGACGTCGGGTAGGTCGATGATCAGGAAGATGAGCAGGGCGGCGGCACCGAAGGCGGCCGCCGCGAACGCACTGATCCGAAGGCCGGACGCGATTGCGAAGAGGGTGCTCGCGACGGTGAAGATCGCCAGCAGCAGGAGGGCGTAGCTGTGGCGGTCCGATGCGAGCTGCTCCCGCAACGGCTCACCGCCCGGCGGCGTGAACTGGAAGGTCGTCATGAACTCCGAGACGCCGAGCATGATCGCCGCCGCGATGATGGCCAGCGGCAGGATCAGCTCCGCCCTCGGGACCCATTTCATGCCTTCGCTCCTTCGGTCGGCGAGCGGCGGCGGCCTACCTCGAGCCCGCGGCGCTTGCGATCGGGACGCCGGGCCTTCGAGCCCGCGGTCGCGCTCCGGGGGCGCAGCTCGCGGCCCAGCATGAGCGAGGAGAAGGCGAGCAGGAGGCCCGCGAAGATCTGCGCGTAGTAGCCGCCGAGGAGCGTCGCCTCGACGCTGGCGAACCTCTCCGCGTCGGTGCCGAGATCCAGCCCGGCCGGGCGGTCGATCAACAGGGCGACGACGATCGCCACCAGCCCCGCGATCGCGATCAGCCGACAGAGTCGCCAGCGCCCTCGCAGAGCGCCCCCCAAAAGCAGCAGGCAGGCGGCGGCGACGGGGACGAAGACGTAGGAATGCGCGTCGCCGGTCGGCTCGCGGTTGATCTCGGGCGCCGGGGCGACGAGCTCGACGGCCTTGTAATCGGCGCTGCCGGTCGAGATCACCCGGTAGTCGGCGTACTGAGAGAGCGCGAGCAGCACCGTCGCCCCGAGGACGACGAGCACAAGCGCGCGGGCGGGAGTGAGCAGCGCCGAGAGGACGTCGACCGCACCCCTCAGTTTTCGCAGCAGCCGCATCCCCGGCCCGGCGATGACCTCACCGATCGCGATGAGGATGTTGAGGACGAAGCCGAGGAAGTCGAAGAAGATTCCGAATGCGGTGCCGAACAGCTTCAACAGTCCGTTGGCGGCTCCAGGGGTCGCGGCGCGTGTCCGGCCGCGTGTTTCGGTCGTGCCCTCCTTCAGGGATTCGCTGAGCGCCGCGCCGGCGCGGCGCGCCTGAGTGCCGGCCGCCGCGGCCTTCCTTGCCGGCGCCCGCCGCTTGCGCGCCGGTGCCTTGGGATCCGGCGTCGACGTTCCCGCGCCGGCTTTGGCTCGTCCCCTCCTCATGGTCTCGGCGCGATCGGTCTCCGCCGGGACCTCGGCCTTCGACGTGGGGCCCTTGGTGACCGGGTTCCCGCCGCGCAGGAACTTCGGCAGCTTCACGAGTCAGCGCCCTTGGAGGTCGCCGCGCCGGCGCGCGCGCACGCTTCGCCCAGCCCGCTGGGAGCATTGTCCTGCCCGGATCTCCACACAGTCTCTGTTCCCACGATCTCTCCGCCGGTGCCCGCCACAACCGTCAAGCTCACCGGCCGCACACTCTAGATGGTTATCCCACTCGCTCAGGCGACGGAGCAGCAGCCGGCTCGGTGTCGCGTCGTTTCAGCAGCATCGTCCAAACCGACGCACGCCCCGATCACCAAAGGCATTGACAGGCGCTCGGTTTCCGGTTTAGGTTTCGTCTCGAAAGAGTCAGCGCATCGCCAGCGTGGTGCCAGATCCGGGCCGCGCTGAGAAACAAGGAGGTTCGGATGAGTAAACACATCGGAGTGCGTCTTGCAGTGGTCGCGGGGGTCGCCCTCGCGTGCGCAGGCACCGCGACCGCGGCCGGCGGAGGTCCTAAGGCGACCGGAGGCGTCAAGTTCACCACCGTCAACGGTGGAGACGGTAAGGCGGATTTCAACGCGCGGCCCACGGATACCGGAGCTGCGGGCAACGTTCACGTTGTTGTCACCCGTACCGCCAACGTGGCCGATTTCAAGGGCGACGTGACCTGCTATTTCCAAGACGGAAATCTGGCGCGTTTCTCCGGGCCGATCACCAAGGGCGACGCCACGGTCGACGGAGAGGACGCGACGGCCTTCCGGATCACCGTCGTCGACAACGGGTCCCCCGGGGACGGGAACGACCTGATTCGCGTTTCGAAGACGATGGGTGTCCGCCCTTGCACCAGGGATACGGATGCGCCGTCGCCGATCCTCAAGGGGAACATCCAGGTCCACCAGCCGTGACCTGATGCCGACCCGCCGGATAGCCGACAGATCGGCTATCCGGCGACGGCATGCCCAGTAGGGCTCGGGCGCCCAACCACGGAAGCCAGGCCTGAGTCACGGCCCATGTGCCTCTCTCGCGGGGAGCCCGCGAGCGGCTTTTGACAGCCGCTGACCTCCTGCTAACATCCCGCGTCGCTTCGGGGCCAGCATTCGGTCCGAGGCGTACTCCAAACGTATGGAGAGCCCGCGCACATAGGCAGCTACCCGGTAGACCACGAGCAGCTTGTTGCGTCTGGGCCCGAGTAGGGCCTTTTTTCTGCCCGCAAACCAAACACTTTTCGCCCGCACGACAGGAACTTTCAGAAACTCATGCCTCGCAACTTCCCACTCGAGAAGACCCGCAACATCGGGATCATGGCTCACATCGACGCCGGTAAGACGACGACGACCGAGCGGATCCTCTACTACACGGGCCGCACCCACAAGATGGGTGAGGTTCACGAGGGCGCTGCCGTCATGGACTGGATGGAGCAGGAGCAGGAGCGCGGCATCACGATCACCTCCGCCGCGACGGCATGCGAGTGGAAGGACCACCGCATCAACATCATCGACACGCCCGGCCACGTCGACTTCACGGTCGAGGTCGAGCGTTCGCTGCGCGTCCTCGACGGCGCGATCGCCGTCTTCGACTCCGTCGCCGGCGTCGAGCCGCAGTCGGAGACCGTCTGGCGCCAGGCCGACAAGTACTCCGTGCCGCGCATCGCCTTCATCAACAAGATGGACCGCATCGGCGCCGACTTCGAGATGTCGGTGCGCACCATCCGCGAGCGCCTCGGCGCCAACCCGATCCCGATTCAGCTTCCGATCGGCTCCGAGGACCAGCTCAAGGGCGTCATCGACCTCGTCGAGAACAGGGCTCTCGTCTGGAAGGGCGACGACCTCGGCATCGAGTTCGACGTCGAGGACGTGCCGGCCGACATGGAGGACGCGGTCGCCGAGGCTCGCGACGTGATGATCGGAGCCTGCGCCGACGTCGACGACGAGCTCGCGGAGATGTACCTCAACGAGGCTGAGATCCCGACGGAGCGCATCTGGAAGGCGCTCAAGCGAGCCACCCTCGATCTGAAGATGACCCCCGTCCTCTGCGGCTCCGCCTTCAAGAACAAGGGCGTCCAGCCGCTGCTCGACGCGATCATCGGCCTGCTGCCCTCGCCGCTCGAGGTCATCCCGGTCACCGGCGTCGAGCCGGTCAAGGGCGACCCCGAGGGCAACCCCTCGACCCGGCCCGCCGATGACAGCGGCCCCTTCGCCGCCCTCGCCTTCAAGGTCATGACCGACCCGTTCGTCGGCAAGCTCACCTACTTCCGCGTCTACTCGGGCAAGCTCGAGGCCGGCGGCAGGGTCCTCAACCAGGCCAGCGGCCGGACCGAGCGCATCGGCCGCCTGCTGCTGATGCACGCCAACTCCCGCGAGGAGATCCAGGAGTGCTTCTCCGGCGACATCCTCGCCGGCGTCGGCCTCAAGCAGACCTCGACCGGCGACACGCTCTGCGCCCCGGACAATCCGATCGCCCTCGAGCAGATCATCTTCCCGGAGCCGGTCATCGCCGTCGCGATCGAGCCGAAGACGAAGGTCGACCAGGAGAAGCTCGCCACCGCGCTGCAGCGACTCTCCGAGGAGGACCCCACCTTCCGCGTCGAGTCCGACGAGGAGACCGGCCAGACCGTGATCAACGGCATGGGCGAGCTGCACCTCGAGGTGCTCGTCGACCGGATGATGCGCGAGTTCAAGGTCGACGCCACCGTGGGCAAGCCCCAGGTCGCCTACCGCGAGACGATCCGCCAGGAGGCCAAGAAGGTCCAGGGCAAGTTCGTCCGCCAGACCGGCGGCTCGGGCCAGTACGGCGACGTCGTCATCGACATCTACCCCAACCCGGGCGAGGGCTGGGAGTTCAACTCCAAGATCAAGGGTGGCGCCATTCCGACCGAGTACATCAACTCGATCGAGAAGGGCATGGTCGAGGCGCTCGCCTCCGGGATCAAGGCCGGCTACCCGATGGTCGACGTCAAAGTCGACGTCATCGACGGCTCCTACCACGACGTCGACTCCTCGGAGATGGCCTTCAAGATCGCCGGCTCCATGGCGGTCCAGGAAGCTGCCAAGCGCGCCAAGCCGGTGCTGCTCGAGCCGGTGATGGACGTCGAGGTCGTGACGCCCGAGGATTTCCTCGGCGACGTGATCGGCGACATCTCGCGGCGCCGCGGCAAGCTCGCCGGCCAGGAGCCGCGCGGCAACGCGCTGGTGGTGACGGCGACCGTGCCCCTCAGTGAGATGTTCGGCTACGTGGGCGACCTGCGCTCCGCGACTCAGGGTCGCGCGTCATACACGATGCAGTTCGCGCGCTACGAAGAGGTGCCCCCGAACATCGCCCAGGACATCGTCGAGCACAAGGCCGGCGAACCCGTGGGAGCCGCGAGCTAAGTATTTGCCTATATTGGATGGGTTGCCCGGAACTCCGGTTCACGGCTGCGCCCGACGCCAAGCGTAAGGATCGAGCAAGACGTAAAACGATCGGGAAGACAGCCCCGAGAGAGGAACACGAGAGAACAGAATGTCCAAGGAGAAGTTTGAGCGCGACAAGCCGCACGTAAACGTCGGCACGATCGGCCACATCGACCACGGCAAGACGACCCTGACCGCAGCGATCACGAAGGTGCTCGCGGAGTCGCAGGGCGGCGAGGCGAAGAGCTTCGCGGAGATCGACAACGCGCCCGAGGAGAAGGAGCGCGGCATCACGATCGCGACCTCTCACGTCGAGTACCAGACGGAGAACCGCCACTACGCGCACGTCGACTGCCCCGGTCACGCCGATTACGTCAAGAACATGATCACGGGCGCCGCCCAGATGGACGGCGCGATCCTCGTGGTCTCCGCCGCCGACGGCCCGATGCCGCAGACGCGTGAGCACATCCTGCTCGCCCGCCAGGTGAACGTCCCCTACGTGGTCGTCTTCCTCAACAAGGTCGACATGGTCGATGACGAGGAGCTCGTCGAGCTCGTCGAGGAGGAGGTCAAGGACCTGCTCAACGAGTACGACTTCCCGGGTGAGGACACCCCGATCGTCCGCGGCTCGGCGCTGAAGGCGCTCGAGGGCGACGAGGAGGCCGTCAAGTCCATCCTCGAGCTCGCCGAGACGCTCGACACCTACATCCCCGAGCCCGTCCGCGATCTGGACAAGCCGTTCCTGATGCCGGTCGAGGACATCTTCTCGATCACCGGCCGCGGCACCGTCGCGACCGGCCGCATCGAGCAGGGGATCGTCAACACCGGCGACGAGATCGAGATCGTGGGCATCCACCCGCAGGTCGCGAAGACGATCGTCACCGGCGTCGAGATGTTCCGCAAGATCCTCGACCAGGGTCAGGCCGGCGACAACGTCGGTGCCCTGCTGCGAGGCACGAAGCGCGAGGACATCGAGCGCGGCCAGGTGCTGTGCAAGCCGGGTTCGATCACCCCGCACACCAAGTTCAAGTCCGAGGTCTACTGCCTCAAGAAGGAGGAGGGTGGCCGTCACACGCCGTTCTTCTCGGGCTACCGCCCGCAGTTCTACTTCCGGACGACGGACGTGACCGGCGTCTCCAACCTGCCCGAGGGCGTGGAGATGGTCATGCCCGGAGACAACGTCGAGATGACGATCGAGCTGATTCAGCCGATCGCCATGGACCCGGGCCTCAGGTTCGCCATCCGCGAGGGTGGCCGCACCGTCGGCTCAGGAGTCGTGACCGAAGTCATCGAGTAACGAGAAACAACAGCGTCGGCACCAGCCGCCGCGAACGAGAGACACGGGGACTCGGGGCGGCGTCGGTGCCGCCCCGTTGCCGCCCCCGACCGAGCCAGAAGAGAGCAAGAAACAAGTTTTGTCAGCTATTACGGCCACAAAGATCAGAATTCGCCTGAAGGCGTACGACCACGACGCGATCGATCGCGCCGCGACCGAGATCGTCGAGACGGCCCAGCGCACCGGCGCTTCGGTTTCGGGGCCCGTGCCCCTGCCGACGTCGAAGAACGTCTACTGCGTGATCCGCTCCCCGTTCAAGGACAAGGATTCGCGCGAGCACTTCGAGATCCGCACCCACAAGCGGCTGATCGACATCAACGACCCGACCCCGAAGACGATCGACGAGCTCCAGCGGATCGAGAACCTTCCGGCCGGCGTCGACGTCGAGATCAGGCTTTAAGGCGACGATGCCCGCAATCCTCGGCAAGAAGATCGGAATGACTCAGCTCTTCACTGAGGACGGCGAGTCGGTGCCCGTGACCGTGATCGAGGCCGGCCCCTGCTGGGTCACCGGCGTCCGCACGGAAGCAGCCGACGGTTACTCGGCCGTGCAGCTGGCCTTCGGCGGGACGGCCGAGCGGAAGCTGACCAAGGGCGAGCTCGGACATCTCGGCAAGGTCGACGCACCCGCGCTCAAGCATCTCGTCGAGTTCCGTGACCTCGACAGCGAGGTCGAGATCGGCGGCCAGGTGACCGTCAGCGAGTTCGAGCCGGGCCAGCGGGTCAAGGTCTCCGCCGTCGCCATCGGCAAGGGCTTCCAGGGCACGGTCAAGCGTCACAACTTCTCTCGCGGACCCGTCTCGCACGGCTCCCACAACGTTCGCGCCCCGGGCTCGATCGGCGCCAGCGCCGATCCGGCTCGCGTCTTCAAGGGGCGCAAGATGCCGGGCCGCATGGGCGGCAAGCGCGTCACCCAGAAGGGGCTCGAGGTCTTCCGGATCGAGGCCGACCGGAACCTGCTGATGCTTCGCGGCTCGATTCCAGGCCCGAAGAAGGGGCTCGTGGAGGTGCGCACCGATGGCTAAGCCCAAGGCAGCGACGATCGGCAAGCAGGCCAAGTCCGACCTCCCCGAGGCGGTCTTCACCGAGCCGTTCAACGAGTCACTCGTGCACGAGGCGGCCCGCGCCGACATGAACGCCCGACGTCAGGGCACGCACTCCAGCCTCACCCGCGGGGAGGTTGCGATGACCGGTGCGAAGGCATGGCGGCAGAAGGGCACCGGCCGCGCCCGCGTCGGCGCGCTCGGCGTTCCCCATCGCCGCGGCGGCGGCAACGCGTTCGCGACCAAGCCGCGCAACTACACCTTCAAGGTCAACCGCAAGGCTCGCCGCAAGGCGCTCCGCGCCGCCCTCAGCGTGCATGCCGACCGCGACTCGATCGCGGTGCTGCCGTCGGGGACGTTCACCGAGCCGGCGACGAAGTCGGCCGCCGAGGGCCTGGCCAAGTGGGGCGCCGCGATGCCCGCGCTGGTCGTGATCACCGGCGACGAGGCCGCAGCCGCGAAGAGCTACCGCAACCTGAAGCGCGTTTCGGTCGCTTCGGCGGAAGGCGTTGGCGTGGCCGAGATCATCGGCCACCGTTCGATCGTCGTCTCCGAGGACGCGCTCGGCGTGCTCGAGTCGCGAGTCGGCGCCGTCAGCAGGGGCCTCGGCACCGACGACGCCGGCGAGGAAGAGGGTTCCTGATGGACGCCCGCCAGATCATCGTCGAGCCGGTCGTCTCCGAGAAGAGCTACGCGCTGATGGCGGAGGGCAAGTACACCTTCCGCGTCAACGACCGCGCTCACAAGACCCAGATTTCACACGCGGTCCAGCAGATCTTCGGCGTCAGGGTCGTCGCCGTGCGCACCTCGCACGTCCGCGCCAAGCCGAAGCGCCGCGGCCTGCACAAGGGCAAGACCCGCGCGTGGAAGAAGGCAATCGTCGAGCTCGCGCCCGGCGATCAGATCGAACTCTTCGAAGGCTCAACGGAGTAGGTGGCTGACTGATGGCGATTCGCAAGACAAAGCCGACCAGCCCGGGACGCCGCTTCGCGACGTACCAGGACCGCTCGGAGCTGACGGCCTCGAAGCCGCACAAGAAGCTGACCAAGGGCAAGAAGAGCTCCGGTGGCCGTAACTCCTACGGTCGCGTCACCTCGCGCCATCGCGGCGGCGGCGCCAAGCGCCGGTACCGCGAGATCGATTTCAAGCGGACCAAGGACGGGGTTCCCGCCAAGGTCGCGACGATCGAGTACGACCCGAACCGCACGACCTACATCGCGCTGCTGCACTACGCCGACGGCGCCAAGGCCTACATGCTCGCTCCGGCCGGCGTGAAGGTCGGCGACGTGGTCTCCTCGGGCCCGGGCTCGGACATCCGCCCGGGTAACGCGATGGAGCTCGGCGCGGTCCCGACCGGCACGATCGTCCACAACGTCGAGCTCAAGCCCGGCCAGGGTGGCCGCATGGGCCGCGCCGCCGGCACCGCCATCCAGGTGGTCGCCAAGGACGGCGGCATGATCACCCTTCGCCTTCCCTCGTCGGAGATGCGCATGGTGCGCGCCGAGTGCCGGGCGACGATCGGTACGCTCTCCAACGCCGAGCACCAGAACGTGACCGTCGGCAAGGCCGGTCGCAGCCGCCACAAGGGCAAGCGCCCGCAGAGCCGCGGCATCGCGATGAACCCGGTGGACCATCCGCACGGCGGCGGCGAGGCACATAAGGGCCCGGGCGGCCATCCGAAGACACCATGGGGCAAGCCGACGCTCGGCTATCGCACCCGGAAGAAGAACAAGCAGTCCAGCGCGATGATCGTTCGCGGTCGCCGGCGCGGCAAGAAGAAGGGACGTTAAGAAACTTTCATGAGTCGATCGAGCAAAAAAGGCCCCTACGTCGAGGAACGGCTGATGGCGCGCGTCGAGGCGATGAACGCCTCCGGCACCAAGCAGATGCTGAAGACGTGGTCGCGCCGCTCAACCGTGTTCCCGGAGATGGTCGGTCACACGATCGCCGTCCACGACGGCCGCAAGCACGTGCCCGTGTTCGTCTCCGAGTCGATGGTCGGCCACAAGCTCGGCGAGTTCGCTCCCACCCGCACCTTCCGCGCCCACTCCGGCAGGGCCAAGGAGGAGCGCTGATGGCCGCCGCCAAGACCAGGACGCCCGCCGAGGCTCCGATCGTCCAGGCGAAGGCGCGCTACGTGCGCACCGCTCCCCGCAAGGTCCGCGTCGTCGCCGACCAGATTCGCGGCATGGAGGTCGAGCGAGCGATCGCGTTGCTCACCTTCTCCTCGCGCGGCGCCTCGGTGCCCGTCCTCAAGCTTCTCCGCTCGGCAGCCGCGAACGCCGAGAACAACAACGATCTCGACCCCGAGGAGCTGCGGATCGCCAGCATCTCCGTGGACGAGGGGCCGACGATGCGACGATTCCGCCCCCGCGCCCGTGGCCGCGCGACCCGCATCGAGAAGCGCAGCTGCCACATCAACATCGCCCTCACCCCGATTCCCGACGCCGACTGAGAGAGATTTAGTCAATGGGACAGAAGATCAACCCCGAAGGCTTTCGAGTCGGCTACATCCATGACTGGAAGTCGAACTGGTTCGATGAGCGCAACTTTGCCGACGCCCTCGTCGAGGACGTTCAGATCCGTGCCCACATCGAGGGCAAGCTCGCACACGCCGGGCTCTCCGACATCGAGATCCGCAAGCAGCGCGGCGAGGTGACCGTCGACATCCACACGGCCCGCCCGGGGATCGTGATCGGCAAGTCCGGCTCCGAGGTCGACGCGCTGCGCCGCGAGCTGCACAAGCTCACCGGCAAGCCGGTCCGGGTCAACATCCGTGAGATCAAGCGACCGGAGCTCGACGCGAAGCTGGTCGCTCAGTCGATCGCCGAGCAGCTCGAGGGACGGGTCGCCTTCCGCCGCGCCATGAAGCGCGCGCTGACGTCCGCGATGCGCTCCGGCGCCAAGGGCGTGAAGGTCCAGGTCTCCGGTCGCCTCGGCGGTTCTGAGATGGCCCGCACCGAGGGCTACTCCGACGGTCGCGTCCCGCTGCACACCCTGCGCGCGGACATCGACTACGGCTTCGTCGAGGCCAAGACGACGACCGGCCGGATCGGCGTGAAGTGCTGGATCAACAAGGGCGAGGTCATGCCCGAGGGTTACGGCGCCGGTCCCGAAGAGGATCTCGGCGGCCGCGGTCGCCGACCGGGCGAGCGCCCCGACCGACGTCCGGGCCAGCAGGCCGGCGGTGCCGGCGGCGGCGGAGGCCAGCGCGGCGGCAGCGGTGGCGGCCAGCGTGGCGGCGGCGGCCAGCGTGGCGGCGGCAACCGTGGCGGCGGCCCGGCTCCGAGCGGCGGCCCGAACGCCGGCGGCGCGGCGCGCCAGAAGCGCCCCGATCCCGCCTCGGGAGGACGTTCGTAGATGTTGATGCCGAAGCGGGTCAAGCACCGCAAGCAATTCCGAGGTCGCATGCGCGGCTACTCCAAGGGCGGCACCAGCGTGGCGTTCGGCGAGTACGGCCTGAAGGCGCTCGATCGAGGCTGGATCACCAACCGCCAGATCGAGGCGGCCCGCGTTGCCATGACCCGCAAGATCAAGCGTGGCGGCAAGGTCTGGATCACGATCTTCCCGGACAAGCCCTACACCAAGAAGCCGGCCGAAACCCGCATGGGTAAGGGCAAGGGCAACCCCGAGGGATGGGTTGCCGTGGTCAAGCCCGGACGCGTCATGTTCGAGCTCTCCGGGGTCCCCGAGGAGCTCGCCCGTGAGGCGATGGAGCTCGCCGGCACCAAGCTTCCGATCAAGACCAAGTTCGTGATGAAGGGCCAGCCGTGAAGGCCGGCGAAGTCCATGCGCTCGGTGATACCGAGCTCGTCGAGGCGCTCAAGGACGCGCGGCGCGAGTCGTTCAACCTGCGGCTGCGCAACGCCACGGGTGAGCTCGAGAACAGCTCGCGCCTGGGATACAGCCGCCGAGATGTCGCCCGACTTCTGACCGTCGCAAAACAGCGCGGCATCGACCTCGAGAGGGAACTGAAGTAGAGATGGCTGAAGAAGAAGAGAAGACCGCAACCGAAGAGACACCCGAGCCGGCCGCGGAGGCGGAAGCCCCCGAGGAGCCCGCGGGCGACACGCCGCGCGAAGCTGCCGACGAGGCCGCGGACGTCGAGGTCGACGAGGCCCCCGAGCCGGAGCCCGAAGCTGCGCCGGAGCCGGAAGCTGAGCCCGAGGCCGAAGCTGCGCCGGAGCCCGCGCCGGCCCCTGCCGCGAAGAAGGCCGAGCCCACCGAGCCCGCTGAGGTCATCTCGCCCAAGGAACGCCGCACGCGCAAGCGCTCGGCACATACCGGCGAGGCCGGACCCGCTTTGACCACCGAGGAGCGCATCAAGCGTCGCGAGGAAGGCCGTGCCCGCAAGGCCGCGGAGCGCCGTCGCTACCGCACCGGCAGGGGAGCCGCCCGCAAGGCGGCCGTGCCGACCGACGGCGGCACCCCGCCGGCCGAGCGTGAGCCCGGCAACCCGAAGGTCCGCCAGGGGATGGTCGTCTCATCGAAGATGGACAAGACCATCACCGTCCGCGTCGAGAGCGCTCGCAGGCACCCCGCCTACGAGAAGATCATGCGGAGCTCGAAGATGTACCACGCGCACGACGAGCGCAACGAGGCCGGTCCAGGCGACACGGTTCGCCTGATCGAGACCCGCCCGATGTCGAAGACCAAGCACTGGCGGCTGACCGAAATCCTCGAGCGGGCGAAGTAGGGGGGAGGCTCTAGTGATTCAGCAGGAGTCAAGGCTCAAGGTCGCCGACAACTCGGGTGCACGGGAGATCCTCTGCATCCGGGTCAAGGGAGGCCACCATCGCCGCTACGCGAGCGTCGGCGACGTGATCACCGCAACGGTCAAGCAGGCGACCCCGCGCGGCGGCGTCCGCAAGGGCGAGGTCGTCCAGGCCGTCGTCGTCCGCACCCGCAAGTCGATCGGCCGCAACGACGGCACCTACATCAGCTTCGACGAGAACGCGGCGGTCCTCATCGACCCCCAGAACAACCCGCGTGGGACGCGCATCTTCGGCCCGGTGGCCCGCGAGCTCCGCGAGCGCTCCTTCATGAAGATCGTCTCGCTCGCGCCGGAGGTGCTGTAGCGATGCCCAAGAGCATGCGAATCCGCTCCGACGACCACGTGCTCGTGGTGTCCGGCAAGGACAAGGGCAAGAAGGGCAAGGTCATCCGCGTCGACCCCAAGCGCCGCAAGGTCTTCGTCGAGAATTTGAACATCGTCAAGCGCCACCAACGGGCGACGTCCGTGAAGGAAGGCAACCAAGCTGGCATCATCGAGAAGGAAGGACCGATCGACATCTCCAACGTCGTCCTTCTCGACCCCGCCGACAACCAGCCGACCAAGGTGGGAGTGCGCAAGGCCGACGACGGCTCGCGCCAGCGCTTCTCCAAGCGCACCGACAAGGCAATTGACTGAATAGGAACACGATGGAAGCTGCGACACAGACACCCGAATCTCCGAGCCAGGCGGCCGTGCCGCCGCGGCTGCGCGAGCGCTACCACGCGGAGATCGCCCCGGCGCTGACGAAGAAGTTCGGCTACTCGTCGGCGATGCAGATCCCGCGCCTGGTCAAGGTGACGGTGAACATGGGAACCGGCTCCTCGCCGACCCTCGATGACGCGACCGCCGAGATCATGACCATCACCGGGCAGCGCCCGAACGTGCGTCGCGCCCGCAAGTCGATCGCCGCCTTCAAGCTGCGCGAGGGAATGCCGGTCGGCGTCGCCGTGACGCTGCGCGGCGCCCGGATGTGGGAGTTCGTCGACCGTCTGGTCTCGATCTCGATCCCCCGGATCCGCGATTTCCGCGGGCTCAACGCGCGCTCCTTCGACGGACGCGGCAACTACTCGATGGGCGTTCGCGAGCAGCTGATCTTCCCCGAGATCAATTACGACTCGGTCAAGGAGACCCGCGGCCTCGACATCGCGGTCTCGACCACGGCCACCACCGACGAGGAGGGCTTCGAGCTGCTTCTCGCGCTCGGCTTCCCCTTCCAGCAGGAGGGCCGCCCCGGCGGCGCCAGCGCCGAGGAGGCCGAAGCGGCCGCGGAAGAGGTCCGCAAGGAGGAGGCGCGCCAGCGCGCCGAGGCCGAGCAGGCCGCGCTCGAGCAGCTGAAGGAAGAGAACCCGGAGGCGTACGAGAAGCCCGAGCCCACCGATGAAGACGAAGCTTCCGATGACGGAGAAGAGGAGTAGATGGCCAAGACCTCACAATGGGTGAAGCAGCAGCGTGGCTCGAAGTTCAAGGCCCGCAACTACAACCGCTGCCGCAAGTGCGGACGCTCGCGCGCCGTCTACCGCAAGTTCGGCCTCTGCCGCATCTGCTTGCGCGAAGCCGCCCACAAGGGCTACGTCCCCGGCATGACCAAGTCGAGCTGGTAGAGGACTGATCGCCAATGATGACCGACCCAATTTCCGATTACCTGACCCGTGTGCGCAACGGCCTCCGTGCCGACCACACCGACGTCGAGATGCCCGCATCGCGGCTGAAGAAGGAGATCAGCAGGATCCTCGTCGAGCAGGGCTACGTGACCTCCTACGAGGTCGAGCCCACCGCGGTCGGCGAGTCGATCCGGATCCAGCTCAAGTACACCGACGATCGTGACCCCGTGATCCAGGGCCTGAGGCGCATCTCGCGGCCGGGTCGCCGGCGCTACGTCGGCAGCGATTCGCTGCCGCGCGTGCAGGGCGGCATGGGCACTGCGATCATCTCAACCTCGACCGGAGTGATGACCGGTCACGAGGCCAAGCAGGCGGGCGTCGGCGGCGAAGTCGTTGCCTACGTCTGGTAGCTCGGGCACCCACGACCACATCTTCAGATCATGAGCAGAATCGGAAACAAGCCAATTGATATCCCCGCGGGCGTCACCATCGACGTCGGGCCGGGTCGCGTCACCGTGAACGGTCCCAAGGGCGAGCTCGTCCAGGTGATCAGCCCGGCGATGGAGGTCAAGGTCGACGGCGACGTTCTGACCGTGGCCCGCCCGACCGATCGCGGGCCGCACAAGGCCCTGCACGGCCTGACCCGCAGCCTGATCGCGAACATGGTCGAGGGCGTCACCAACGGCTTCGAGAAGCGCCTGGAGATCCAGGGCGTCGGCTACCGGGCCAAGCCGGCGGGCAAGTCGCTCGAGCTCTCGCTCGGCTTCTCGCATCCGGTCAGCGTCCAGGCCCCCGAGGGAATCGACTTCGAGGTGCCGATCCCGACTCAGGTCATCGTTCGGGGCATCGACAAGCAGCTCGTCGGAGAGATCGCCGCGCAGATCCGCCGCCACCGGCCGCCGGAGCCCTACAAGGGCAAGGGCGTCAGGTACGCGGACGAGATCGTCCGCCGCAAGGTCGGAAAGCGCGCGTAGAAGGAGCTCAAGATGGCAATTAAGTCCCCAGAACAGAGAAGGCTGCGCCGCCGCCGCCGCGTCCGCGCGAAGATCCGCGGCAGCGCCGAACGCCCGCGGCTCGCGATCTACCGGTCCAACCGCGGCCTGTACGCGCAGCTGATCGACGACGACGCCGGACGCACCCTCGCCCAGACCAGCTGGAACGAGGACGAGATCCGCAAGCTGGACACGTCCGAGCGCGCCAGGCGCGCCGGCGAGCTGATCGCCGAGCGGGCCAAGGCCGCCGGCGTGGAAACCTGTGTCTTCGATCGCGGTGGATACCGCTACCACGGGCGCATCGCCGCCCTCGCGACCGGCGCCCGGGATGCCGGCCTGCGATTCTGACGACCGCCCCCTATTAGTTACCTGACTAGGAGCCGATGAACCGAGACGCTGAAAGAGTTAGCCCGCAGGGCCTCGACCTGCAGGAGCGAGTGATCGAGATCAACCGCGTGGCGAAGGTCGTCAAGGGCGGTCGACGCTTCTCGTTCACCGCCCTGGTGGCCGTCGGCGACGAGAACGACGTCGTCGGGATCGGCTACGGGAAGGCCCGCGAGGTTCCCCTCGCGATCCAGAAGGCCGTCGAGAACGCCCGCAAGGACCTGATCCGGGTTCCGAAGTACGGGCAGACGCTTCCACATCGGACCATCGGCCGCTTCGGCGCCGGTCACGTTGTGCTGCGCCCGGCCAGCGAGGGAACCGGGGTGATCGCCGGCGGCGGCGTTCGCGCGGTGCTCGAGCTCGGCGGGATCCGCGACGTCCTGACCAAGTCGATCGGCACCAACAACCCGATCAACCAGGTCAAGGCGACGATGGCGGGGCTCAAGGGCCTGCGCAAGCCCGAGGACGTCGCCGATCTCCGCGGCATCTCGATTCGCCAGGTGCTCGGCCTTCCGAAGAATCAGAAGAAGGCTGAGGATCCCGAGGCTGAGACAGCACCCGATCCCGTCTCCGTAGTCGTCGGCGCGGACGCCGAGCAGGCTGCGGCAGACGCCGAGATCGACGCTGACAAGGCCGCGACCAAGGATGCCCACGACCAGGGCGATCCGGCCGCGACCAAGGCCAAGGATCCCGAGGAGAACTCCTGATGGCCGAGGTGCTCATCCGGCAGGTCAAGTCCGCAAGCGGCTCCAGCCCGCGCCAGCGCGACACGCTCCGCACCCTCCGGCTCGGCCGGATCGGCAAGGAGACGAAGCGCACCGACGACGTGCATCTGCGCGGGTTGCTGCGCAAGGTCGAACACCTCGTGATCGTGGAGGAGGCTTCCTGATGGCCCGCATCGAACCCGCCGACATCGGCCTCGAGAACCTCAGCCCCAAGCCGGGCACCCGCAAGAACCGCAAGCGCGTCGGCCGTGGCCACGGCTCCGGCATGGGCAAGACGTCCGGCCGCGGCCACAAGGGCCAGGGCTCGCGCGCGGGAGCGAAGCGCAACGTCGGCCATGAGGGCGGACAGAACCCGATCCACATGCGGATGCGCAAGCTGCGCGGCCCGAACAAGAAGATGTCGATGCCCTTCGAGAAGTTCCGGACGCACACGCAGCCGGTCAACCTCGCGACCCTCGAGGAGCGCTTCGACGACGGCGCCGAGGTGACGCCCGCGAGCCTCAAGGCGGCCGGTCTCGCGACCCGCAAGCATCCGGTCAAGATCCTCGGCAACGGCGATCTCAGCAAGAAGCTCACCGTCAAGGTTCACGGCTGCAGCGCGACCGCTCGCGAGAAGATCGAAGCCGCCGGCGGCAGCATCGAGATCCTGGACACCTAGTCGATGCTGAGAACGATCACCAGCGCCTTCGCGGTCCCGGACATCCGGAAGAAGCTCGCGTTCACGGCGGCGATGCTCGCTCTCTACAGGCTCGGCGCGTACATCCCGGCCCCCGGGATCAACGCCAGCGCCATCGACCAGATCCAGAACAACTTCTCCAGCGGCAACATCCTCGGCTTCCTGAACCTGTTCAGCGGAGGAAGCCTCTCGCGCCTGTCGCTGTTCGCGCTGGGAATCATGCCCTACATCACGGCATCGATCATCCTGCAGCTGCTGACGGTCGTTGTGCCCTCGCTCGAGCGCCTGCAGAAGGAGGGCGAGGTCGGCCAGCAGAAGATCACCCAGTACACGCGCTACCTGACCGTCGGCCTCGCGTTCGCCCAGTCGCTCGGCTACGTGATGCTCTTCAAGTCACAGGACTTCGGCGGCGTCAGCGTCGTCGGCAACCTGACGTTCGCCAAGCTGATGCTGATCGCGATCTCGCTGACCGCGGGCTGCGTGTTGCTCATGTGGTTCGGCGAGCTGATCACCCAGAACGGCATCGGCAACGGAATCTCGCTGATGATCTTCGCCTCGATCGCGTCGCGCATCCCCAACGGCATCTCCGCCTGGTGGACCAACCCCGATCAGGTCTTCGTCGTGATGATGCCCTTCGTCGCGCTTGCGGTGATCGTCGGCATCGTCTTCGTCCAGGAGGGCCAGCGGCGCATCCCCGTCCAGTACGCCAAGCGCGTGGTCGGTCGCAAGATGACCACCGGCGGCTCCAGCTACCTGCCGCTGCGCGTCAACATGGCGGGGGTCATCCCGGTCATCTTCGCCGCGTCGATCATGGCCTTCCCGCCCACCGTCGGCCAGCTGCTGAACACCAACGCCGCGCTCGACTTCGCCGCCTTCTTCAGCCCCGACCGCTGGGCCTACATCGTCGGCGAGATCTTCTTCATCGTGATCTTCACCTACTTCTACACGGCAGTCACCTTCAACCCGGTCGACCAGGCCGACAACCTGAAGAAGTACGGCGGCTTCATCCCCGGGGTCAGACCCGGCCGGCCCACGGCCGAGTACCTCGATCGGATCCTCTCCCGGCTGACGTTCGCCGGCGCCCTCTATCTGGGCGCGATCGCCGCCCTGCCGACGATCCTGATCAGCCAGACCTCGGCGAACTTCTTCTTCGGCGGCACCTCCATCCTGATCGTCGTGGGCGTGGCCCTCGACACGGTCAAGCAGATGGAGGCGCAGCTCATGATGCGCAACTACGAGGGCTTCCTCAAATAGCGGACTCAGAGCACGCTGCTCTGCGTCCTCGTCGGCTCACTGCCCTTCGGCAGCATCGCCTCCTGCGTCCTTGATCAGCGCACTCTGAGCCTCGCTATTCGGCTCACGGCCAACCGGCCGCATCGCCTCGTCTTCCTTGATCTGACGCCTCTCCGCCTCGCTATTGGCTCCGACCGGGCGGCCGCTTCGCGGTGAGGGGCGAGTTTGAGTCGGTTACCGGGCCAAACTCGCCCTTCGCCGCCCGCGATTCCCGGCCAACCCCGCAACTAATGATCCCTGGATGGGTCTCGGGAGTTAGACCATCAGTCAACTGCAGCGGCTCGATGTCGCTGCGCCCAGGGAGTTATCAGTGAATATCCGAAAGAAGCTGGCCGGCGCGGCCGTGGCCTCGATCGCCGTCTTAGGCGTTGCGACGGCCCCCGCGCTTGGAGCCATCACCAGCACGGCCGACGGCAACGCGGTTGCCCAGGCAATCGCGTCCGAGGCCGATCAGGCGAACGTGACCGGGGCCGACCTGACCAAGACGCCCCCAAGCGGGAACCCCGTGGCAACGGCGGACACGCCCTTGGCGCTGTTCCCGCTCGCGGGCGACACCTACGCGATTCTCAGCACCGGTGACGCGACCGACGCCGACGCCCCCAACGACTCGACGAGTTCTTCGACGAACAACAACGGCGACGGCGGCGACCACGGCAGCGTGGCCAACGATCTCGTGACCTTGAGGATCAACCTCGACGTCCCGGCGAACCGCAACTGCCTGACCGTCGATTATCGGTTCCTCAGCGAGGAGTTCCCGGAGTACGTCGGCTCGAAGTACAACGACGCGTTCCTGGTCGAGCTGGATGCCAACGACTTCTCGGTCGAAGCCTCGGGCAAGCTGGACGCTCCGAGCAACTTCGCGTTCGGGCCCGACGGCAACGTCACCACGATCAACGCGGCCGGCACGTCCGCCGACAACGCACTGGGCACGACATACGACGGCGCAACGCCGATCCTGCGTGCGACGACGCCGATCACGCCCGGCGCCCATTCCGTCTACGTCTCGATCTACGACGCCTCCGACCACATCTACGATTCGTCTGCGTTCGTCGACAACCTGAAGCTGCGCAACACGGCGGGAAGCCTCTGCAAGCGCGGCGCGGCCCCGGGCGGCGCCGAGAACGGCATGTGTCAGGGCCAGCCGGCCACGGTGATCGCCAGCGGCGGAGTCGCAACCGGAACGAAGGGCGCGGACGTGATCCTCGGCAGCAAGGCCGATGACGAGATCCGCGGTCGCGGTGGCGACGACATCATCTGCGGCTCCGGCGGCGATGACGACATTCGCGGCAACGCCGGAGACGACTCGATCGTCGGCAACGTCGGCGACGACACCATCTACGGCAACGGCGGCGACGATCAGATCAAGGGCCTCAAGGACCGTGACGAGCTGCACGGCCAGTCGGGCGACGATCGCCTCAGCGGCGGTAACAACGACGACGTGGTGCTCGGAGGCAACGACGACGACCGCCTCTCCGGCAACCGCGGCGATGACGTGGTCCGGGGTCGTCAGGGCAACGACGACCTGCAGGGCAACCAGGACAACGACAAGCTCGGCGGCGGCGCCGGCACGGACGAGTGCCGCGGCGGGACGGGCTCGGACACGAAGACCGGCTGCGAGGGCAAGCCGTAACGCAAAGCCCTCCCGCCAGCGGCTGCGCCGCACCGTTCGAGGATCGAACGGTGCGGCCGCCGCGGGGGGCCCCGGTCCGCCCGGCCCTTCGGCTCGGCCCGCGAATGGATAGCCTGCGCCGGTGCCCGAGATGAACCTCATCCTGCTCGGCCCCCCGGGTTCCGGCAAGGGAACGCAGGGGGAGCGCCTCCAAGAGGACTTCCGGCTGCCCTATTACGCGACCGGGGACATCCTGCGCGCCGCGGTCCGGGACGGGACCGATCTCGGACAGACGGCCAAGGAGTACATGGACAAGGGTGACCTGGTCCCCGACGAGGTCATCATCGGGGTGATCGGCGAGCGCGTCGAGAGCCCGGAGGCCGGCGACGGCTTCATCCTCGACGGCTTTCCGCGCACGGTCGGCCAGGCCGACGCCCTCAACGAGGAGATGAACGGGCTCGGGCGCAAGCTGACGGCCGCCGTCCTGATCGACGTCGACGACGACGAGGTCGTTCGTCGTCTCGGCGGCCGCCGGACCTGCGTCAAGAACGGCCACATCTTCCACGTCGACTTCGACCCCCCCAAGAACGAGGACGTCTGCGACATCTGCGGCGCACGCTTGATCACGAGAGATGACGACAAGCCCGACGTCATCCGTCATCGCCTCTCGACCTATCAGGAGAAGACCAAGCCGCTCGTCCAGTTCTACGAGGACCTCGGCCTGCTGAAGCGCGTTGACGGGACGCTCAAGCCCGAGGAGGTCGGCAACCGCATCCGCGCGCTGCTGGCCACGCTTCGCCTGGAGGAAGAGCTCTGATTTCCCGGTCGCACGCGTGCGGAGACCTGGTCCGCCGTTGATCGTCTCCAAGACGCCTGAGCAGCTCGACAAGATGGCCGCGGCGGGGGACATCCTCGCCCGCTGCCTGAAGATGTTGCGCAAGAGCGCCCGTCCCGGGGTCACTACCGGCGACCTCGATCAGGCGGCCGAGAAGTTCATCCTCTCGCAGGGAGCCACCGCCGCCTTCAAGGGCTACCGAGGGTTCCCCGGCTCCATCTGCGCGTCGCCGAACTCGATGGTCGTCCACGGGATCCCCGGCCCCTACGAGCTCAAGCGTGGCGATCTGATCTCGCTCGACGTCGGAGTCGTCTACGACGGCTGGGTCGCCGATGCGGCGTTCACGATCCCCATCGGCCCCGTCAGCGAGCCCGCCCTGCAGCTGCTCGAGACGACGCGGGACTCGCTGTTCAGCGGAATCGCCGAGGCGAAGGCCGGCAATCACCTCGGCGACATCTCCGCGGCGATCCAGCGGCGCGTCGAGCAGGACGGGCTGGCGGTCATCCGCAGCCTCGTCGGTCACGGCATCGGCCGTCAGATGCACGAGGACCCGCAGATCCCCAACCACGGGGAACCGGGCAAGGGGCCGCTGCTGGAGGAGGGGATGACCTTCGCGATCGAGCCGATGGTCAACATCGGCTCGCCCGGCGTGCGGATGGGATCGGACAACTGGTCCGTCTACTCCGATGACGGCTCCCTCGCCGCCCATTTCGAGTTCACCGTGGCGGTCGGCAGGGAAGGCCCGCGGATCCTCACCCCCTGGCACGAGGAATAGCGCCGCCGCCTACCCTCCGGCAGATGCCCGGCTGGTGGGAGAGCGCCGTCGTCTACGAGGTCTACCCGCGGTCGTTTCAGGACTCCGACGGCGATGGGGTGGGCGACCTCGCCGGGATCGAGAGCCGGCTGCCGTATCTCGAGTGGCTCGGCGTCGACGCGATCTGGATCGCTCCGATCTACGTCTCGCCGCTTGCCGACTTCGGCTACGACGTGGCCGACCACGCGGCGATCGCCCCCGAGTACGGCTCCCCCGCTGACTTCGACTCGTTGATCGCGGCCGCCCACCGGCGCGGAATCCGCGTCCTGCTGGACCTGGTCGTCTCCCACACCTCGATCGAGCACCCGTGGTTCCGCGCGCACCCCGATCGCTACATCTGGGCCGACGGCCCCGACCCGCCGAACGGATGGGTCGCCTCCTTCGGGGGCTCGGCATGGAGCACCGATGAGCTCAACGGTCGCCTCTACCTCCATTCCTTCTATCCGGAGCAGCCGGACCTGAATTGGCGCAACCCGGAGGTCCGCGACGCGATCGCCGAAGTGATCCGCTTCTGGACCGGCCGCGGCGTAGACGGCTTCCGGGTCGACGCCGCCGACCGCTTCGTCAAGGACGCGCGGCTGCGCGACGATCCGCCGTCGGCGAACCCGTTTCCCCTTCCGGTTCACCCTTCGCAACAGGATCTCGACCTCGTCCACTCGCGCGACGCGCCGGACATCGACGTGGCCCTGGCGGCCCTCCGCGAGGCCGCCGGCGAGCTGCCGCTGATCGGGGAGGTCTACCTGCCCGCCGATCGGGCCCGCCGCTACCTGGCGCACTTCGACGCGATCTTCGCCTTCGACCTGCTGCACGCCCCCTGGGAAGCAGGAGCCCTGGCGGCCGCGATCGAGCGCTCGACGGAGCTCGGTTCGGTCGCCTGGGTCGCCTCCAATCACGACTTCTCGCGAGCGGCCAGCCGCTGGGGGGAGGCGAACGTGCGGGCCGCCGCGGTGCTCCTGCTCACCCTCGGAGGCTGCGCCTTCATCTACCAGGGCGAGGAGATCGGGATGGCGGACGGCCCCGGCGCGGACCCGCCGATGGATCGCTTCGACCGGGACCCGTTCCGCCACCCGATGCAGTGGGACGCCGGCGCGGCGGGCGGGTTCAGCGAGGCCACGCCCTGGTTGCCCGCCGTCGACCCCGGGCGCCGCAACGTCACCGACCAGCGAGCCGACCCCGGTTCGCTCCTCGCGCTATTTCGCGCCCTGATCGTTGTCAGGCGCGAGATCGAGGGCACCCCGAGGCTGATCGACTGCGGTGACGGCGTCCTCGCCTATCGCCGGGGTGAGCACGCAATCCTGATCAATCCGACGGGGGAGGAGCTGCAGCTCGAGACCTCTCCCGGAGGCGAGACGGTGCTCGAGACACGACCCGGAGCGATCGTCGGCGGGGCGGGCGGAACCATCGCCGCTCACGCCGCCGCAGTTCTCCGCGGAGGTTTTCCCCGAACCGGCGTTTAGGCCGTGGCGGTGGGGGTAAGGTTCGTGCATCGTCGGCTCTCGGATCCGGCGATGGGAGCGAGAGGGAGGCAGAATTCGTTGGGCAACGGCGATCGAAAGCGTGCGGCTGGGCTGCTCCGAGCAGCGCTCGCGCTGTCGCTTTTCGCCGCCGCGCTCGGGATCGCCGCCTGCGGCAGCAGCGGCGGCGGGGGTGCCACCGAGCTCAGCTTCTTCATCTTCAACGAGCCGAGCGGGATCCTCCCGAAGATCGCGGACCAGTGCTCGAAGCAGTCCGACGGCGAGTACCAGATCAGCTTCGAGTACCTGCCGAGCGACGCCGATCAGCAGCGCGAGCAGCTCGTTCGCCGCTTGGGGGCCAAGGACGATTCGATCGACATCATGGGCATGGACGTCATCTGGACCGGTGAGTTCGCCAACGCCGGCTGGGTCGAGCAGTTCAAGGGCGCCGACGAGAAGGCGGCGATCAAGGGCGTGTTCCCGAGCGTCGCGGAGACGGCTCGCTTCGAGGACAAGGTCTGGGCGGCGCCAGCCTGGAGCAATACCGAGCTCCTGTGGTACCGCAAGGACCGGGTCAAGTCGCCGCCGACGACGTGGGATGAGATGTTCAAGCAGGCCAAGCAGATCGGCGAGAACAACCTGATCGAGGTCCAGGGCAACCGCTACGAGGGCCTGATGGTCTGGTTCAACGCGATGGTCGAATCGGCTGGGACGACGATCGTGGCGCCCGACGACGCGCAGCAGATCGCGCTCGACCCGGCGGCGACGGAGAAGGCGCTCGGGCTGATGGTCAAGCTCGCGGACTCGCCGTTCGCCGACCCGTCATTGTCCACGTCGGACGAGGACTCCGCGCGACTGGCGTTCGAATCGGGCACCGCAAGCTTCATGCTCAACTACCCCTTCGTCTATCCGAGCGCGAAGGAGAACGCCCCCGAGATCTTCAAGCAGCTCGGCGTGGCCCAGTACCCGCGGGTCGAGGCCGGCAAGCCCGCGAAGCCCCCGCTCGGCGGCATCAACCTCGGCGTCTCCAGCTACTCGACGCACAAGCAGGAGGCCTTCGACGCGATCGCCTGCATGCGCCAACCGAAGAACCAGATCAAGATCGCGACCGCAGGCGGCCTGCCACCGGTCACCCGCAAGCTCTACGACTCCAAGGCGATCGACAAGGTCTATCCGGGCTTCTCCGATCAGATCCTGAAGTCGATCGAGAATGCCGCGCCGCGACCGGTGACCCCCGCTTACCAGGATCTGACGCTTGCGATTCAACGCTCGATCCATCCGCTCGACGGAATCGACGACCTCGGCACGACGGTCGACGATCTGCGCAGCAACGTCGAGACCGCGCTGAAGGTCGAAGGGCTGCTCTAGATGGAGGCCTCGACCAGATCGGCTCCGGCTCCGGCGAAGGGACCGAAGATCACCGACCGCGCCAAGGCCGAGCGTCGGCTGGGATGGATGCTGACCGCCCCCGCGGCGCTGATGATGCTTCTCGTCACCGCCTACCCGATCGGGTACGCGATCGTGCTCAGCTTCCAGCACTTCGACCTGCGCTTCCCCGACGAGCGGGAGTTCGTCGGGCTCAGCAACTACGTCGACGTGCTCACCTCGAGCCTGTGGTGGCAGGACGTCGCCAACACGCTCGGGGTGACCGTGATCTCGGTCTCGATCGAGTTCGTGCTCGGAATCGGGATCGCCCTGCTGATGCACCGGGCGCTCTTCGGCCGCGGCCTGATCCGCACCTCGGTCCTGATCCCCTACGGCATCATCACCGTGGTCGCCGCGTTCACCTGGCAGTTCGCCTTCCAGATCGACACGGGCTTCGTCGACAAGCTGCCGCTGGTTTCCGACACCATGGACTGGTTCGGCGGTCGCTACAGCTCCTTCGTAGTGATCATCCTGGCGGAGGTCTGGAAGACGACCCCGTTCATCGCGCTGTTGCTGCTGGCCGGGTTGACGACGATCGACCAGGGGCTCTACGAGGCGGCCCGGGTCGACGGCGCCAACGCCGTGCAGCGCTTCTTCCGGATCACGCTGCCGCTGATGAAGCCGGCCATCCTGGTGGCCCTGCTCTTCCGGACCCTCGACGCGTTTCGCGTGTTCGATTCGATCTTCGTCATGACCCGCGGCTCTCAGGACACCGAGTCGGTGTCCATCCTCGGCTACAACCAGCTGATCTCCAGGCTCAACCTCGGCCTCGGCTCGGCCGTCTCGGTGCTGATCTTCTTCTCGGTGATGATCATCGCCTTCCTGTTCGTCAAGGGCTTCGGCGCCAGCGTGCCGGGTCGTGAGGAGAACTGATGGACGCGATCACCCCTCGTCAACGCTTCCTCTCGACGATCGGGATCTCGGTCGTCATCTTCTACGCGCTCGTGCCGGTGCTCTGGCTCGTCTCGCTCTCGCTGAAGACGCCGGGTACCGTCACGGTGAAGCCGGATGAGGGCTTCCTCGACGCGATCATCCCGACCGATGCGACCTTCAAGAACTACTCGACCCTGTTCAAGGACGGGCTCGACGGCCCGTTCCTGCATCCGCTGATCAACTCGATCGGGATCGCGCTGATCGCGACGGTGATCGCGATCACGATGGCGACCTTCGCCGCCTATGCGATCGCGCGCCTCGACTTCCCCGGCAAGACGGCGATCCTCGCCGGGGCCCTCGGGATCGCGATGTTCCCGCCCATCTCGACCGTCGGCCCGCTCTTCGACATGTGGAGCAAGCTCGGCCTCTACGACACCTGGCCCGGGCTGATCATCCCCTACCTGAGCTTCTCCCTGCCGCTCGCGATCTACGTGCTGGTGGCGTTCTTCCGGGAGATTCCATGGGAGCTGGAGCAGGCGGCCCAGATGGACGGCGCGACGCCCCTGCAGGCGTTCCGCCGGGTGATCGTCCCGCTGGCGGCCCCGGGTGTCTTCACGGCGGCGATCCTCGTCTTCATCTTCGCCTGGAACGACTTCCTCTTCTCGATCTCGCTGACCAGCTCGGATGCGTCGAGGACCGTTCCCGCGGCGCTGGCCTTCTTCACCGGCGAATCGCAATTCACCCAGCCGTTCGGGAACATCGCGGCGGCGGCGGTGATCGTGACGATCCCGATCATCGTGGTGGTGCTGATCTTCCAGCGCAGGATCGTCGCCGGCCTCACATCCGGCGCAGTCAAGGGATAACCGTGACAACCCCGCCTCAGGAGGCCTCCAGCAGTGTCTGACATCACGCTCGACAAGATCACCAAGCGATTCCCCGACGGCACCGAGGCGGTCAAGGACCTCGACCTCGAGATCGCCGACGGCGAGTTCCTGATCCTCGTCGGCCCCTCGGGGTGCGGCAAGTCGACCGCGCTGCGGATGATCGCCGGCCTCGAGGACATCTCGGAGGGCGAGCTGCGCATCGGGGGCGACGTCGTCAACGATCGCGCCCCCAAGGACCGCGACATCGCGATGGTCTTTCAGAATTACGCGCTCTACCCGCACATGACGGTGCGCGACAACATGGCCTTCCCGCTGAAGATGGCCGGAGCCGACGACGCCGAGATCACCGACAAGGTCGAGAGCGCGGCGAAGATCCTCGACCTCACCGAGCATCTCGACCGCAAGCCGTCCAACCTCTCCGGCGGCCAGCGGCAGCGGGTGGCGATGGGCCGCGCGATCGTGCGGGAGCCCAAGGCGTTCCTGATGGACGAGCCGCTCTCCAACCTCGACGCGAAGCTGCGGGTGCAGATGCGCACCGAGGTATCGCGGATCCAGAACCGGCTGGAGACGACGATGGTCTACGTCACCCACGATCAGACCGAGGCCATGACCCTCGGCGACCGGGTCGCGGTGCTGCGCAAGGGCGAGCTCCAGCAGGTGGGCTCGCCTCAGGAGCTCTACGACGCGCCGGTCAACCTGTTCGTCGCCGGCTTCATCGGCTCGCCCGCGATGAACTTCATGCCCGTCGAGTTCGCCGACGGCAAGGCGAAGCTGCCCTTCGCCGAGTTCGACCTGCCGGCCGAGACGCGCTCGGCGATCGAGTCCCACTCGGGCAAGAACATCCTCGCCGGGATCCGCCCCGAGCACTTCGAGGATGCATCGCTTGCGGGCGATCACGAGGGCCCGACGTTCGAGGTCAAGGTGGAGATCCTCGAGTCGATGGGCTCGGAGCTGTACGTCTACTTCGACATCGACACGGGACAGGCCCTGCGCTCCGAGCAGCTCGACGAGCTCGCCGCCGACACCGGCGCCGACGTCGGTGGCTCCGATGGCTCCAGCCAGATCGTCGCCCGTCTCGATGCCGAGAGCGGCGCCAAGCGCGGCGAGTCGATCGAGCTCTGGATGGACGCCTCGCGGCTGCACTTCTTCGACCTCGACAGCGGCGAGAGGATCGACATCGATTCGAGTGCCGGATCCGACCCCGAGGGGGAATCGGGGACCGCGGGCTCCTAAGGGGAGCCCGCCTCCCGGAGGCGCTCGATCACGTCGTCGCCCCAGTCGTGGGTGCGCAGGAGCATGTAGCGCTGCCGCGCCACCCGCAGGTAGGCGTCGGCCTCGGTGCCATCTCCGAGCAGATCGGCCTCGCGCAGGGCCTCGATCACGGGCTCGAACTCGTCCCGGAACCAGGCCGCGGCGATCTCGGCACGATCACGCGGCTCGCCGAGCCCCTGGATCAGACGGAAGCCCCAGGCCTCTACCCCCTCCGCGAGAAGCGCGTAGCCGCTCTCCGGATCGCTGAACCGAATGCGACTCCGCGCCGCCGGCTCGAGCGGGACGCGCTCGATGAACAGCCTCTCGTGGCCCTTCGCCGGTAGGTCGCGCAGGCGCAGCCCCTCCTCGGGCGAGACGCGCGTCGTGATCTCGGTCACGTAGGCCTCGATCACCTCGAGCCGGAGGTGACGGGCGACCGAGACCCGATGGTGACCGTCGTTGACGAAATGCAGGCCGCCGACGCGATAGGCGTCGATCGGAGGAAGCCCCTCGCCGCGGCGCTGGGCTTCGTTGACGCGCTGCCAGCGCGTCCTGACCCTGCCCGACCGGGGGCGGAAGTCGCGGTCGAACTCGGTCGTCCGGTCGACGGACCCGACGATCGTCTCGAGCGGGATCGACGTCAGCCCGATCCGGCGCTCGCCGGTCCGGCCCAGCGCCGCAACGACCTCCTCGAAGGGCAACAGCGTCGTCACGTCCCCCGCCTGACCGCGCAGCCCCGACGCGAGCCTGGCCATCGCCGCCCGGCGGCGCGAGCGGTTGAAGTCGGTTTCGGCGTCCTGGCCGGTGAAGCCGGTGTCCATATCGAGCAAGCTACTCCTGCGGTAGTTTCCGGGATAGGCCGTGTTACGGTTCGCATATGGCTTCTCCCAGACACGCACGCAGCAGCAGAAGAGCCCTCACCGCACTCGGCGCATGCCTCGCATCCGCCCTGTTCATGGCCCCCGGGACGGGCGCCGCGGAGCCGAACAACGACTTCGCCACGGCCAC
Organism: uncultured Solirubrobacterales bacterium; assembly: GCA_963826475.1. Taxonomy (GTDB): domain Bacteria; phylum Actinomycetota; class Thermoleophilia; order Solirubrobacterales; family 70-9; genus RHKX01. The sequence continues at coordinate 81,480 of CAWGXC010000001.1, forward strand.
CGGGCCGCTGACCGCCGGAAAGATCTTCAAGGCGAATCTCGAGACCGTCACCGACGTGGATTACCAGTTCTTCTACCTGCCCAACAGCACCGAGATCACGGTCACGACGACGAACACGACCGACAAGCGCGGAGGGGCGGCAGACCGCGGACGGACGATCGTCTCCTCGCTGCTTCGGGCTCGCAAGGGCAAGCTTCCTGAGCCGATCGTGGACTCGACCAGGACGGTGAAGCCGAACAAGAGCGACTCCGTAACCGTCGCGCTCCTGCCGGGCAAGTACTTCATCCCAGTCGGCCGGGCGGCCACGAAGGCGGCACCGCAGCCGAACGTGCCGTTCAAGCTGCAGATCGGGCCGGTCGGGTCGACGACCGCTTCGCACGAGATCTTCGAGTCCCGCTGCCACACCGCCAAGCGCCAGCTCAATCGCGTCAAGTCGAGCGTGAGGAAGACGAAGAAGCGCCTGGCCAAGGCGAAGCACAACGACGCGAAGTCGAGCAAGATCGTCAAGCTGAAGCTCAAATTGCGCGCTAAGCGCGACAAGGCGCACTCGATCAAGAAGGCGGAGAAGTTCGTCTGCTCGATCCCGGCTTAGCGCTCTTCGGCCGAAGCGCGCCGAGTTGCTAACATGCCGCGTTCGGCCTGAGGGCCGTCCCGTTTTGCCTGCCGTCCGATTCATGGGGCGGCACGGCCACCTCAAGTCAGATAGAAAGTGCCGGCATGAAGGTCCGAGCCTCCGTAAAACCGATGTGCGAGCGTTGCCAGATCATCAGGCGTCGCGGCCGCGTACTCGTGATTTGCTCCAACCCGCGTCACAAGCAGCGCCAGGGCTAGGGGAGGACGGCTAGATGGCACGAATCGCAGGCGTAAACCTGCCCCTGAACAAGCGCACCGAGGTCGGTCTGACCTACGTGCACGGCATCGGCAGCTCGACCTCCCAGCAGATCCTCAAGGACACCAAGGTGGATCCCGACACGCGCGTCGGCGACCTCACCGAGGCCGAGGTGATCAAGCTTCGCGACGCGGTCGACACCCACCAGGTCGAGGGTGACCTGCGGCGCGAGCGCTCCCAGAACGTCAAGCGTCTGATGGAGATCGGCTCCTATCGCGGCCTCCGCCATCGCCGCGGGCTGCCGGTCAACGGGCAGCGGACGAAGACCAACGCACGGACCCGCAAGGGTCCGAAGCGCATGAGCGTCGCCGGTAAGCGGAAGGCCTAGCCGATGCCGCAACCAAAGCGAGGCCAGGGTCGGAGCAAGCGCCGTGTGCGCAAGAACGTGCCGTTCGGCCAGGCTCACATCAAGACCAGCTTCAACAACACGATCGTCACCCTGACGGACCCGGCGGGCAACGTGATCGCCTGGGAGTCCGCCGGGAGCGCCGGCTTCAAGGGCTCGCGCAAGTCGACTCCGTTCGCCGCGCAGGTGACGGCCGACAACGCCGCCCGCAAGGGCATGGAGCACGGGCTCGAGCGAGTCGAGGTCCACGCCAAGGGCGCGGGCTCCGGTCGCGAGACCGCCATCCGGGCGCTGCAGGCCGCCGGCCTGCAGGTGACCACCGTCAAGGACGTGACCCCGCAGGCGCACAACGGCTGCCGGCCGAAGAAGCGGAGGCGAGTCTGATGGCCCGCGACACCGGACCTCAGTGCAAGCAGTGCCGACGCGAAGGCCAGAAGCTCTTCCTCAAGGGCGAGCGGTGCCTGACGGACAAGTGCGGCGTCGAGCGTCGCTCGTACCCGCCGGGAGAGCACGGCCGCGGCCGGCTCCGTGCATCCGAGTATCGCCAGCAGCTGCGCGAGAAGCAGAAGGCTCGCCGCTACTACCAGGTGCTCGAGAAGCAGTTCCGCGCCTACTACGATCGCGCTTCCAGGCAGGACGGCGTGACCGGCGAGAACCTGCTGCGGTTGCTCGAGCGGCGGTTCGACAACGTTCTCGTCCGCCTCGGCTTCGCCGCCTCGCGGCGCCAGGCTCGCCAGCTGGTCCGCCACGGACATTGGCTGATCAACGGCCGTCGGGTGGACATCCCGAGCTACCAGCTCAAGCCCGACGACGTGATCTCGATCAAGTCGGGCTCGGATGCCGAGACGACGGTCCGCGTCGCGACTGAACTGATTTCCACAGTGCCCCCATGGCTGCAGGCCGATCACGACTCGCTCACCGCCAAGGTGCTGCGACTCCCGGAGCGGGACGAGATCGACTCGCCGGTTTCCGAGCAGCTCATCGTTGAGCTGTACTCGAAGTAGAGGGGCCATGAAAACCCACGACGGATTGGAGCGTCCATGACCACCCTGCCTGATTTCCAGGACCCGAGCATCTCCTCTGAGGAGATCACCGACAACCGAGGAACCTTCACGATCGAGCCGCTCGACAAGGGCTTCGGCTACACGTACGGCAACAGCCTGCGTCGCGTGCTGCTGTCCTCCCTGAAGGGCGCCGCGATCACCAGCGTCCGGATCGAGGGCGTCGCCCACGAGTTCTCGAACGTCCCCGGCGTCAAGGAGGACGTCACCGACATCATTCTCAACCTCAAGGACATCGTCGTGCGCATGCACACCGATGCCAACGAGGTCGAGGTGCCGCTGGTGGCCAACGGCCCCGGCGAGGTGACCGCCGGTGACATCGACCTGCCCGCGGGCGTCGAGATCCTCAACCCGGAGACGCCGATCGCGACGCTCGAGAAGAAGACGAAGCTCGAGATCTACCTGACGATCGGCCGCGGCCGCGGCTACTCGCCCGCCGAGGACAACAAGTCCGACGATCAGCCGATCGGCGTGATTCCGATCGACTCGATCTTCTCGCCGATCCGCCGCGCGTCCTACCGGGTCGATTCGGCCCGCGTCGGTCAGCGCACGGACTTCGACAAGCTGTCGCTCGAGGTCGAGACCGACGGTTCGCTCGAGCCCGGCGCCGCGCTTCGCGAGGCCGCCGAGCTGATGATCGCCAGCCTGGCGATCTTCACCGACGCCGACCGCGTGGAGGAGCTGACGCAGACGAACGGCGCCGGCCACCACGGAGCCATTGCCGCCGACGCCACTCCGGCGAGCGAGGGCGACGACCGCCTGATCGAGGAGCTCGAGATCGGCGTCCGCGCCTACAACTGCCTGAAGCGCGCCGGCGTGCAGACGATCGGCGACCTCCAGACGAAGTCGGAGTCGGAGCTCAAGGCGATCCCGAACTTCGGCGAGCGCTCGATCGAAGAGGTCATCGAGGCCCTGCACGGTCTCGGGCTCGACCTCCGCGACGAGTAATCAGCCCGCAGCAGCACCAGTAGCGAGGAACCATGCGCCACAAGAAAACGCGACACAAGCTCAGCCGTGACACGGCGCATCGCAAGGCGCTCCTGCGGAACCTCTCGCGCCAGCTCATCGAGCACGAGCGGATCCAGACCAGTCAGGCGAAGGCCAAGGCCGTCAAGCCGGAGGTCGAGAAGCTGATCACGCTCGCCAAGCGGGGAGATCTCCACGCTCGGCGCCTGCTGCTCTCGAAGCTCGGGCAGGACAAGTTCATCGTCCACAAGCTGGTCGAGGAGATCGCGCCGCGCTACACGACACGCCCGGGTGGCTACACGCGGATCATCAAGCTCGGCCCGCGCCGCAGCGACTCAACAGAAATGGTCTTCCTCGAGCTGGTCTGACGGACTGCGAGCCGCTGCTCGGCGTCATCGCCCGGCTCACGGCCGAATTGGCCGCATCGCCGGACTCTTCCTTGATCAGCGGGCTCCCAGTCTCGTCAGATTGACTGTGGATGGCTACGTATCGTCTCGATATCTCCTACGACGGGGTCGGCTTCAAGGGCTGGGCGAGGCAACCGGGCCGTCGCACCGTCCAGGGGGAGCTCGAGGAGGCCGTCTCGAGGCTCTTCGGTGAGCCGATCGTGCTCACCGCCGCCGGCCGGACCGACTCCGGCGTGCATGCGATCGGGCAGGTTGCGAGCTTCGCGACCTTCCGGCGCCCGCCCGATTCGCTGCGGCGCGCGCTCAACGCGCTAACCGGCCCCGATCTGGCGATCAACGCGGCCGCACCCGTTGCCGAGGGGTTCAGCGCCCGCCGCGATGCGCGGTCGCGGCGCTATCGCTACCGGATCGAAACCGCTTCGGTCCCGAGCCCGTTCGAGCGCGGGCGGGTGCTGCGGTGGCCGTACGAGCTCGACGAGACGCTGCTCGACCGCTGCTCGGAGGCGCTCCTCGGCACGCATGACTTCACCGCCTTCACGCCGACCGACACCGAGCACACCCATTTCGGGCGGACCGTCATCGACGCGATCTGGTCCCGCCGGTCGGAGGGCATCCTTCACTTCGAGCTCGAGGCGGACTCCTTCCTGCGCAACATGGTCAGGGTCCTGACGAGGACGATTCTGGAGGTCGGATCCGGCCGCCGTGAGCTCGAGGACTTCGTCCGCCTGCTCGCGGGCGCGAGCCGGCTGGAGGCGGGGGAGACGGCGAACCCGCATGGGCTCTACCTGTTGCGCGTCACGTATTAGGTAACCCTTCCGCACTTTGTGTCGGGTGTTGCATGCGGCGCCGCCTCTTGTTAGGTTCGTCGGGAGGCGATCGGAGAGGTATTGCCGTGTGCTTGGCCATTCCCGGCCAGATTCTGGAAATTGTCGACGAGCCGAATCGGCTCGCCAAGGTCGATGTAGCCGGCGTACGCCGAAACGTGAACATCGGCCTCCTCGACGTCGATGGAGAGGGCGCCGAGATCGGCGACTGGGTCCTGATCCACGTCGGCTTCGCGATCTCGAAGGTCGACGAGGAGGAGGCGATGGCCACCCGTCGCATGCTCGAGAACATGGGCGCCGACTACGAGGCGGAGCTCGCGGAGCTGAGAGCGAGCGTGATCGAGTGAGGCTCGCGGTGCCCTGTCCGTGGAGGAGCTTCAGGCGATGACGCCGGGGGTGAGCGCTACCGATATCGGTATCCCCGCTCACCCGTTCAGTGAACCCGATCCGCATCGCGGCGCGAGCTGCTCACCCGAGGGTGGTTGCATCACCTGCGGCGACGTCGCCCTCCCGCTGACGGTCCAGCTGGTGGATGTGGAGCGAGGGCTGGCTCTCTGCCGGGATGACGAGGATCGGCGCGAGACGGTTGAGATCGCGCTCGTCGGCCCCGTGGCGGTCGGTGACGAGCTGCTCGTCCACGCGGGAACGGCCATCGCGCACCTCGGACGGGGGGCCCGATGAAGTTCGTCGACGAATACCGCGACCCGGAGCTCGGCCGCGCGCTCGCGGGAGAGATCCTCTCGATGGTCGAGCCGGGCCGGCACTACAAGCTGATGGAGGTGTGCGGCGGGCACACCCATTCGATCTACAAGTACGGGGTCGACGACCTGCTGCCCGAGAACGTCGAGCTCGTCCACGGCCCCGGTTGCCCGGTCTGCGTGATTCCGATGGGTCGCGTCGACGACGGCCTCGCCATAGCCCGTCACGAGGAGGTCATCTTCACGTGCTTCGGCGACATGATGCGTGTGCCCGGATCCGAGCAGACCTTTCTCGAGGCGAAGGCGGAGGGAGCGGACATCCGGATGGTCTACTCGCCGCTCGACGCGCTGCGGATCGCCAAGGCGAACCCGGATCGAGTCGTTGTGTTCTTCGCGATCGGCTTCGAGACGACCGCCCCCTCGACAGCACTGACGCTGAAGCGGGCGAAGCTGGAGGGGGTCGAGAACTTCCTCTGCATCTGCAACCACGTGACGATCGTGCCGCCCCTGCGCGCATTGCTCGAGTCGCCCGACCTGCGGCTCGATGGGTTCATCGGCCCTGGGCACGTCTCGACGATCGTCGGCGCGCGGCCGTTCGAGTTCATCCCGAAGGACTACGGCAAGCCCCTCGTCACCTCGGGGTTCGAGCCGTTGGACATCCTCCAGGGCATCCAGATGATCCTGGCCCAGCTGGCCGCCGGAGAGGCGAAGGTCGAGAATCAGTACGCGCGCGTCGTCCCTTACGAGGGCAACGTGGCCGCGCTGCAGGTGATGTCGGAGGTCTTCGAGCTCCGCCCGCACTTCGAGTGGCGCGGCCTGGGGTTCATCTCCCAGAGCGGGCTGAAGCTCTCCGACGCGTACGCGGACTTCGACGCCGAGCTGCGCTACGACGCTCCGAACGTCCGGGTCGCCGATCCCAAGGCCTGCCAATGCGGCGAGGTCCTCAAGGGCGTGATCAAGCCGTGGGAGTGCAAGGTCTTCGGGACCGCCTGCACCCCCGAGCACGCAATCGGCACCTGCATGGTCTCGCCCGAGGGCGCCTGCGCCGCCTATTACCAGTACGGGCGGTTCGCCCGCGAGCGGGAGGTCGTCTGATGAGCCCTCGAGACGCGACGGTGATCAGCGGCCGCGAGCAGAAGATCCTCGACATCATCGAGACGACCCGGGCCAAGCGCCCGAAGTTCAAGGTCGATCAGGTCACGATGGCCCACGGCGCCGGAGGCAAGGCGACGCAGACGATGATCGAAGGGCTGTTCGTTCCGGCCTTCGGCCGGGCCGAGGACCTCGCGGCTTCCAGCGGCCTCGCCGCGATGGCCGATGCCGGCACGGTCTCGATCGACGGCACCGGGCTCGCGATGACCACCGACAGCTTCGTCGTCAAGCCCATCCGCTTCCCCGGTGGCTCGATCGGTGAGCTCGCCGTCAACGGCACCGTCAACGACCTCGCGATGGCCGGCGCCAAGCCGCTGGCTATCACCCTGGCGATGATCCTCGAGGAGGGTCTGCGCGCGGAGGACCTGCGGGCGGAGGTCGAGGCGATCGCGAGCGCCGCCGAGACGGCCGGGGTGACGATCGTGGCCGGCGACACGAAGGTCGTCGAGCGCGGGCACTGCGACTCGATGTACATCACCACGACGGGCATCGGTCAGATCGACCCGCGCGCGGCGCTCTCCCCGGCGGCATTGAGGCCCGGCGACAAGGTGCTCGTCTCCGGCCCGATCGGCGAGCACGGCACCGCGATCATGCTCGCCCGCGACGAGTTCGAGCTCGACGCTGACATCGAGTCCGACACCCAGTCGCTGTGGCCCGCCGCCGACGCTCTGCTCGGCGCGGCGGGGGAGGGGCTTCGCTGCATGCGCGACGCGACGCGCGGGGGCGTCGCGACCGTGCTCAACGAGCTCGCCCGCGCCTCCGGGGTGGCGATCGTGGCGCGCGAGGGTGACGTGCCGGTGCACCCCGCCGTGATGGGCGCCGCCGAGATACTCGGCATCGACCCGATGTACGTCGCCAACGAGGGGCGGCTGGTCGCGTTCGTCGCGCCGGAGCTGGCCGACGCCGCGCTCGAGGCCCTGCGCGGGGCGCCCGGGTGCGAGGGCGCCGCCGAGATCGGCGAGGTCAAGACCGAGCCCCCGGGGATGGTGCTCGTCGAGACGGCCTTCGGCGGCAAGCGCGTCATGGATCTGCTTGCAGGCGACCCACTTCCCAGGATTTGCTGATGACGACCACGACCAACACCACTGACCCGCCGGCTGGCGGGACCCGACGGAACCGGACGCGAAGCGGAGGATTTCGTCGGAGTTGTCTAACCGGGGTTTCGGGCTCCGGAGAGGAGAGTTGAAGATGGCGGCGACAGACGCGTTCAAGGACTTCAAGGCCACTGAAGCCGTGGAGGCCCATGTCCTCTGGATGACCAGCGGGCTCTCCTGCGATGGCGACTCCGTGGCGATGACCTCGGCCGTGAACCCGAGCCTCGAGGACATCATCACCCAGTCGATCCCGGGGATGCCCAAGGTGATCGTCCACAACCCGGTGCTCGCTTTCGAGAACGGCGCGGAGTTCATCGAGGCGTGGTGGCAGGCCGAGCGCGGCGAGCTCGACCCGTTCGTCCTTGTCGTGGAGGGTTCGATCCCGAATGAGAACCTCTCCGGCGAGGGCCACTGGGCGGCGATCGGCAACGATCCCGAGTCCGGCCAGCCGATCACGACGAGCGAGTGGCTCGACCGGCTCGCGCCGAAGGCGGCCGCGGTGGTGGCCGTCGGCACCTGCGCGACCTATGGCGGCATCCCGGCGATGAAGAACAACCCGACCGGAGCGATGGGCGTCGCCGATCACCTCGGTTGGAACTGGAAGTCGAGCGCCGGCCTGCCCGTGATCAACATCCCGGGGTGCCCGGCGCAGCCGGACAACATGACCGAGGTCCTCCTCTATCTCGCCCTGCACCTCGCCGGCTTGGCGCCGGTTCCCGACCTCGACGAGGCGCTGCGGCCGAAGTGGCTGTTCGGGCGGACCGTGCGCGAGGGCTGCAACCGGGCCGGGTTCTCCGAGCAGGGTCAGTTCGCAACCGAGTACGGCGACGACCCGAGGTGCCTGGTGAAGCTCGGCTGCAAGGGACCGGTGGTCAAGTGCAACGTGCCGGTTCGCGGCTGGGTCGATGGCTATGGAGGCTGCCCGAACGTGGGCGGCATCTGCATGGCCTGCACGATGCCCGGCTTCCCCGACAAGTACATGCCGTTCATGGACGAGGACTTCGCCGGCGGGGTGGCATCGACGATCGAGCGGTTCAGCCTGGGGCCGATCCTGAGGTACTTCCGCCACCGCAACATCGCCAAGAAGTACGACATCGAGCCGGAATGGCGCAAGCCCGGCAGCACGCTGACGACGGGTTACAAGTCGCGCTCCGACGGCTACGCGCCGACCGGATCGACCGGGACCGGGGTCTGATCCCGAGGCGCGCGGCGACATCCAGAGATTCCAAGTTCGAAGCCTAGGAGGCGAAGTTAGATGGCAACGGTAGAGACACCACCCGGCGAGTCGAAGGTCATGGTCAAGGAGATGTCGTGGGATCCGATCACCCGGATCGTCGGCAGCCTCGGCATCCATACGGAGATCGACTTCGCCAATCAGAAGGTGAACAAGTGCTACAGCACCTCGATGGTGTTCCGCGGCTTCGACATCTTCATGAAGGGGATCGATCCACGCGACACGCACTTCATCACCAGCCGCATCTGCGGCATCTGCGGTGACAACCACTGCACCGTGTCCTGTCTGAACCAGAACATGGCTTATGGGGTCAAGCCGCCGCCGCTGGGAGACCTGGCCTTCAACCTGGCCGAGACCGCCGACTACATGTTCGACCACGCGATCTTCAACGATTGCATGTGCAACGTGGACTTCTGCGAGCAGATGGTCAAGGACACCAATCCGTCCCTGCTGCGCACCGCCGAGAGCACGTCGGCGCCGCACTCGGACATCCACGGCTACAAGACGATCGCCGACATCATGCGCGGGCTGAACCCGTTCACCGGCGACTTCTACCTGGAGACCCTGCAGGTCGCTCGCTACACGCGCGAGATGTACTGCCTGTTCGGCGGCCGCCACACCCACCCCTCGACGATCATGCCGGGAGGCTGCAGCGCGCACATCACCCACCAGACGCTGACCGATTACTACGTGCGCCTGATGCGGTACTTCGAGTACTGCAAGCGGACGGTGCCGATGCACGACGACCTCTACGACTTCTTCCTGCAGGAGTTGCCGGGGTACGACCAGGTCGGCTACCGGGACACGGACCTGATCTGCTGGGGCTCGTTCGACGACCCCGACTACGTCGACTACAAGTACGAGAACATGAACGAGTGGGGTAACCACCGCTACGTCACGCCCGGTCTCGTGTTCAAGGGCGAGCTGATCACCACCGACCTGGTCGAGATCAACCTGGCGATGCGGATCCTGCTCGGCTCCTCGTACTTCGACGACTGGGCCGACACCCAGACGCCGTTCGTGACGCAGGATCCGCTCGGGAACCCGGTCGACAAGCGCCACCCGTGGAACAAGGTGACCCTGCCGAGGCCGCAGAAGCGCGACTTCAACGACAAGTACAGCTGGGTCGTGTCGCCGCGGATGTACGACGAGCGCAACGACACCTACGTCGCCACCGACACCGGCGGCGGCCCGTTCGCCCGCCAGTGGGTGACGGCAAAGGCCGGCAAGGTCGACTTCGGCTACGCGAAGGCGACCGGTCACTCCATCCAGATGACCCTGCCCAAGACGGCCGGGATGCCGGAGATGGACATCGAGTGGAAGGTGCCGGAGAAGTCCAACGCGATCGAGCGCGATCGGGCGCGGACCTATCACCAGGCGTACTCGGCCCTGATCGGGATGCACTGCCTGGAGCGGGCGTTCACCGAGGTCCGAGCGGGACGGACGAAGTCATGGAAGGACTTCAAGGTGCCGGAGGACTCGGTCAGCGTCGGCTTCCACGAGGCGGCGCGCGGAGTCATCTCCCATCACATGGTCATCGAGGGCGGGAAGGTCGCCAACTACCAGCCCTACCCGCCGACCCCGTGGAACGCCAGCGTGCGCGACACCTACGGAACTCCAGGTCCCTACGAGGACGCGGTGCAGAACACCCCGATCTTCGAGGAGAACGGCCCGGAGAACTTCAAGGGCGTCGACATCATGCGGGCGGTGCGGAGCTTCGATCCGTGCCTGCCGTGCGGCGTGCACATGTACACCGGCAACGGCAAGGTCCGCAAGGTCCAGCACACCCCGACGGGGATGTGCTGAGTTGGAGGCCGCCACCGGCGCGCCACCCGAGGCGCTGATCGAGCGATTCCAGGAGCTGACGGCGAGTCTCGAGCGCATCGAGGATCCGCTCGCTCGCCGCAGCGCCGAGGAGCTGATCGGAGTGGTCCTCGACCTCTATGGAGAGGGCCTGCGACGGATCTTCGCCGCAATGGCCGACGCGGGGGAGAGCACCGAGTCGCTGCGGCGGGAGCTCGCCGACGACGGCATCGTCGCGAGCCTGATGCTGATTCACGACCTCTACCCCGTCGACCTCGAGACCCGCGTCCGCGAGGCGCTCGACGGTGTTCGCCCCTACATGGAGTCCCATGGCGGCGACGTCGAGCTGGTCGAGCTGCGGGGTGGAGTCGCGCGGATCCGGCTCAACGGCAGCTGTGACGGGTGCCCGGCGTCGTCGGCGACGCTCGAGCTCGCGATCAAGCAGGCGCTCGACGAGCACGCTCCTGACCTCGAGGCGCTCGAGGTCGAGGGCGGCCAGGGCGCGCCGGGGATCGATGCGAAGCCGAGCGGGATCGAGCTGCCTATCGTGCAGGTGAGCCCGGGGGCGGGGGTATCCGCCCCCCCGGTCGCGGATGCGCCTGCGAACGGCGACTCCCTCGGCCTTCCCTCGTGGTTCGGCCTCGACGGGGTCGCCGGGCTCGAGGACGGGGAGCTGACCGAATCGGCCGCCGCCGGGACCGCGCTCGTCGTCGCCAACGTCGACGGGACGCTGCTCGCCTACCGCGACAGCTGCGCCGACTGCTCCGCACCGCTGGGGGGCGCCGCGCTCATCGACGGCGTGCTCGCCTGCACCAGTTGCGGTCGCCGCTATTACCTGCCGCGAGCCGGCCGCTCCCTCGACGACGAGCACCTGCAGCTCGAGCCCGTCCCGCTCCTGCGCGAGAACGGCGCGGTCAGGGTCGCGCTGGCCTCGTGAGCCACCGGAGCCCGGAAGCTCTCGCGGGGCGAGAACGATGACGAATGGGAAGCGCATCCTCGACGCCCGAATCGACGCTCGGCGTCGATCCGACCTGGTCAGCGGCCTGCGCGGCCTCGCCAATCGCCCGACCTCGGCGGCACGTCCGTCCCCCAAGATCGGGACCGCGGCGTCATCCGATGACGCAGATGAGTTCTGCGAGCTCTGCGGCGCCGGGTTGCCCTCCGATCACCGGCACCTGATCCACCTCGACGAGCGCCGGCTGCTCTGCGCGTGCGAGACCTGCTGGTCGGTCCGGTCCGGCGAGCCGCAGTTCCGCCCGGCGGGGGTGAGGACCGAGTGGCTCGACGGCTTCGAGCTCCCCGACGAGGCGTGGGCGAGCTTCGGCATCCCGATCGGCCTCGCGTTCTTCATGCGCACCGGCGATCCTGGCCGCGTCGTGGCCTTCTATCCGAGCCCGGCGGGGGCGACCGAGTCTGAGATCGACGATGGCTCGTGGGCTCGGGTTCGTGCGATGAACCCAGCGCTCGAGCGGCTCGAGCCCGACTCGGAGGCGCTGATCGTCAACCGCATGAGCGAGCCCCATCAACACGCAATCGCGCCGATCGACGATTGCTACAAGCTCGTCGGGATGATCAAGGCGAGCTGGGAGGGGATCTCCGGGGGCACCGGTCCCGAGCTTGCGATCGCCCAGTTCTTCGCCGAGCTGCGGGTCAAGGGGTTCACCAGGAGCGGGGCGGCCGGTGGATGACGTAGCGACCAACGGAGCCATGGCGACGGCGCGCGACGCGCGACCGACCGACCGCCCTGACGTCTCGTTCGAGATCGCTTCCGCGGGCTCGCTCGAGCGTGCGGCCACGCCGACGTTGCGCTTCGGCGCCAGGATCGCCGACCCGACCGGGATCGAGATCTACACCGTCGCGCTCTCGGTCATGTTCACGATCGAACCCGGCAAGCGGGCTTACGACACTGACGCCCGGGAACGGCTCGCCGAGCTGTTCGGCGAGCCGGAGCGGTGGGCGTCGACGACGGGCGCCTTCCGGTGGGCTCAGGTCGATGTGCTCGTTCCCAGCTTCACCGAGGAGGCCGCCTTCGAGATCCTCGTGCCCTGCACGTACGACCACGAGATCGCGGCGACGAAGTACTTCGCCGGGCTCCGTGACGGGGCCATCCCCCTGCAGATCCACTTCAACGGGACGCTCTTCTACCGCGGAGCGGACGGGCAGCTGCAGATGATGATGCTTCCCTGGGATCTGTCGGTCCGCCACGACCTCCCGGTGGAGGCATGGCGCGCGATGATCGCCAACCACTATCCCGAGGGCAGCTGGATCCGGCTCCAGGAGGAGACGCTCGACCGGTTGCGGCGGCTGAAGACGGCCGGTGGCCTCGCCACCTACGACCGCGTCGTCGCCTCGATGATCGACGAGGTCCAACGCGATGCATGAGGTCGCTGAATCATTGGCCAAGTCCCTCCTCTACGAGGGCTATGCGCTCTACCCGTACACGCCCTCGGCGACGAAGAACTCCACCCCGACCCCGTTCGGCATCGCTTATCCGAGCGCTTACGCGAAGAGCCAGCCCGCCGCCTTCGACAACGTCAGCATCGAGGTGGTGGCGCTGCCCGAGGAGGGCGCGGCGATCGAGGGTTCCGCGCTGTTTCTGCATGCGGCCGGGACCCGCCACCAGGCGAGCGAGCGTCGCGAGGACGTCGGCCCGGTGCTCGTGGCGGAGCTCATGGAGTCACCCGTCGAGCGCGCCTTCTCGGTCGAGTCGACCCAGGGAACGATCCGGATGAGCGCCGAGCGGGCAGGGCCCGGCGTCCGGATCAGGTTGCAGGTGCACAACACCACGCCGGTGCCGGAGTCGGAGGCGGCCGCCATGAAGCGCGGCGAGGCGCTCCGACACGCGCTCCTTTCCTGTCACGCCATGCTCGGCATCAGCGCCGGGACCTTCGCATCGCCGTTGGAGAACGAGGGTGAGCTGGGCGTCGCGGTCGGCGCATGCGAGAACGTGAACGCATGGCCGGTCCTCGCCTCCCCCGACGACGACGCGGTCCTCGGCGCGGCCATCCTGCTCCCCGACCATCCGCAGATCTCTCCGAGCAGCAACGTCAACTTCTTCGACAACACCGAGATCGAGGAGGCGCTTGTCCTGCATGTGCAGGCGCTCAGCGACGAGGAGCGAGCCGCGATCGACGAGCAGGACCCAGCGGTCCGGGAGATGATCGAGCGCGCCGAGGCGACGACGCAGGAGGACCTGCTCAAGCTGCACGGTCTGATGAAGCCGACCGACCCCGCCGAGGGGATCGCGTTCCCCGAGTGGGCCGAGCCCGAGCCCGGGCAGGAGATCGAGCCGCCGGTGCGCCCGCCGCCTCCGGGCCCCGCGGACACCGCCGGGGAGGAGGAGCTCGAGGTCGATGGCAAGGTCTTCACGCGCGGCGGCAAGGTGCTGCTCAGGCCGGGAGTCGACGGCGATCCCTACGACAAGATGATGGACGGCCGCACGGCGACCGTCGAGCGGATCTACCTCGATTACGAGGGCAAGGCGTATTTCGGCGTCTCGATCGATGACGACCCGATGCGGGAGGTCTTGCGCGACACGGGCAGGTTTCTGTTCTTCTTCGCCGACGAGGTGGAGCCGATCGAAGTGGGGGAGCGAGTTGAGTGAGCGCAGCATGCATTCCGAGTCACCGCCGACTCCGCCGCGGGATCTGAACAGCGTCTTCGGGCGCCCCGCGGAGTCAGCCGGTGAGGGTGCGTCGGCCAAGCGGATCCTCGTCGCCGGAATCGGCAACGCGTGGATGCGCGACGACGCCTTCGGCGGCAAGGTCGCCGAACGGCTCGAGGATGTCGAGCTCCCCGCGGGGGTCGCGGTATTCGACTTCGGCACCGGTGGTCTCGATCTCGCCTACGAGGTGATGCGCGGCTACAGCGCGCTCGTCCTCGTCGACGTGAGCAGGCAGGGCGGCGAGCCCGGAACGCTCTACGTGATGGACGCCGACCCGGAGGACATCGAGGCGATCGGTGACGGTGAGGTCGTCAGCCCTCACGGCATGGATCCGCAGACGGTCCTGCGCTTCGTCAAGACGGTCGGGGGATGGCCTGGAAAGGTGGTGGTGATCGCCTGTGAGCCGGGTGATGTCGAGGAGATGGGCCTCGGCCTCACCCCGACCGTCGAGGCGGCAGTCGATCGGGCCGTTGAGCTGGTGCGAAGTACGCTGCGGGAGCTGCTCACCGACGAGGCCTACGAGTCGGTGGTGGAGGGATCGGCCGATGCATGAGCTCTCGGTCTCCTCGGCGATCGTCGACACGGCGCTCAAGCACGCTGGGGGACGGCGGATCACCGTCGTCAGCCTCCGCCTCGGAAAGCTGAGGCAGGTCGTCCCCGCTTCGCTCTCCTTCTACTTCGACATCGTCGGGCGGGACACCCTCTGCGAGGGGGCCCGGCTGGATCTGGAGCTGATCGACGCGCTGATGGCCTGCGAGTGCGGCCACGAGTGGGATCCGGCTCCCCAGCCCGAGCACGGCGACATCGTCGGCGGCGAGTTGCTGATGCCGCAGTTCCGCTGCCCGGAGTGTCGGGCCGCCGGAGCCGCGGTGATCCGCGGGGACGAGCTCGAAGTCGAATCCATTGACGTTGAAAACGAAGCTGAGGCACCAATGCCGGCAAGGAACTGAACATGCATCGGACCAAGATCAAGATCGCCGAGGATGCGCTCGACGCGAACACGACGATCGCTCACGCCAACCGGGCCGACTTCGATCGCGAGGGCGTTGCCGTCGTCAACCTGATGAGCGCCCCCGGAGCGGGCAAGACGACGTTGCTGGAGCGGGCGCTGGCCGACAGGGGGGAGGTGCGGGTGGGTGTGCTCGAGGGTGACGTCCAGGGTTCGATGGACGCCGACCGGCTCTCCGCGTTGCACATCCCGGTCGTTCAGCTCAACACCGATGGCGGGTTCGGCGGCGAGTGCCACCTCGACGCCAACATGGTCAGATCGGCTCTGCCTGACCTCGCGCTGGCTGACATCGACCTGCTGGTGATCGAGAACGTCGGGAACCTCGTCTGCCCGGCGGAGTTCCGCGTCGGCGAGGATGCGAAGGCGATGGTCTGCTCCGTCACGGAGGGGGAGGACAAGCCCCTGAAGTACCCGCTGATGTTCCGCACGTGCGACACGGTGGTCGTCAACAAGATCGACCTGCTTCCTCATCTCGACTTCGACCTCGATCTGCTGCTGCACAACATCGATGCCGTCAACCCCGGCGCTCGGGTGATGCAGACGAGCGCGAGAACCGGCGAAGGCGTCGATGCCTTCCGCGATTGGCTGCTCGGGGTCTCCAAGGAGGCTGCGGTAGCGGCATGAGCGCGGCAGGGGAGGACGGCCCCGCCGTTTCCGCTCCGGATGCATCGGGCGAGTTGATCGCCTCTCGCCTCGCCGCCGGCGAGAAGTTCTTCGACGCGGAATCGGAGCGACTCGCGCGCTGCTGTCACCGGATGGCGGAGCGCTTCGCGCGCGGCGGGCGGCTGGTGGCGCTCGGCGCAACCCCGGCGTCACGCTCAGACGCGCGTCACGTCTCCGTCGAGTTCGTCCATCCCGTGATCGTCGGCAAGCGCGCGTTGCCGGCGATCGCGCTGACCTCCGAAGGGGGCCCGATCGATCGCCAGGCCGCCGCGATCGCCGAGGCGGACGACATCGTGATCGGGTTCGGGGTCGGCGAGCCCGGGGACGAGCAGGTCCGGATCGCCCTTGCCGCCGCCGGCTCCGCCGGCGCGATGACCATCGCCTTCCCCCGGTCCCCGGTCGCCGGCGTGGCCGAGTGGACCTTTGACGGGGCCTCCGACGACCCGGCCATTCACCAGGAGATAACCGAGACGGCCTACCACGTCCTCTGGGAGCTCGTCCATGTCTTCTTCGACCATCGCGGGCTGCTCGCGGGCCGCGATCCCCGGGCGGTCCACGACCCGGGAGCCTCGAGCTTCCTCTACCCCTTTCTCTCCGAGGCGCAGGGCGACCTCGAATCGGTGCTCGCCGACGTTCGGCGCTCGGCACTCGCGAAGTCGCGGGAGATCAACGCACTGCGCGAGGAGACCCTGAGGACGAACGCCACCACCCTCGGCGCGGCGGCCGCGGCCCTTCGAAGGTGCTTCGAATCCGGCGGCAAGCTGCTTGCGCTCGGCAACGGCGGCTCCGCAACCGACGCGATGGACGTCGTTGCGGACTTCCGCGACGACGATGGAGGCCGGCGGCTGGCCCGGAGGGCGCTGGACCTGACCGAGGACACGCCGATCCTCACCGCGATCGCCAACGACGTCGGAGTCGAGGAGATCTTCCAGCGTCAGGTGATCGCCTATGGCGCCGCGGGTGACTCGCTGATCGCGTTCTCCACCAGCGGAGGCTCCGAGAACCTGCTCGCGGCGCTCGCCGAGGCGCGCCGGCGCGGAATCGAGACGATCGCAATGGTCGGTTACGGCGGCGGCCGGATCGCGGCCGAGGGGCTCGCCGATCACGCGATCGTCACCGACTCGCAGAACATCCCGCGGATCCAGGAGGCGCAGGCCTCCGCCTACCACGCCCTGCGCCGGATGGTCGGGTAGATGGTCTCGACCGTGCTCTCCGGGCGCCGACGGGTGGAGGTGAGGGTCGAGGGCGTGGTCCAGGGTGTCGGCTTCCGCCCCTTCGTCCATCGCCTCGCCTCCGAGCATCGGCTTGCGGGCTTCGTCCTCAACGACGAGCGCGGCGTCCTGCTCGAGGCGGAGGGGGAGCCGGCCGAAGTGGAGCGGTTCATCGCCAGGCTGGAGGCGGACGCGCCGCCGCTGGCACGGGTCGAGCAAACCGTCGCGCGGGAGCTGGCGCCCCATGGCGGAGGCGAGGGATTCGAGATCGCCGGCAGCGAGGGCGGGGGCGAGCCGCAGGCGCTCGTCTCGGCGGATGCCGCCACCTGCGCCGAATGCCTCTCCGAGGTGTTCGACGAGGGGGATCGACGGCACCGTTACCCGTTCACCAACTGCACCAACTGCGGTCCCCGGTTCACGATCGTCCGAGACGTTCCATACGACCGGCCCCTGACGACGATGGCGGACTTCGAGATGTGCGCCCCCTGCCGAGCCGAGTACGACGATCCCGAGGATCGCCGCTTTCACGCGCAGCCGAACGCATGTCCGGCGTGCGGCCCGGCGCTCTCGCTGCTCGACGCCGAGGGCGCGGATTGGGCCGGGGGAGACGGCGACGCGGTCGCCCGAACCGTCGCGGCGCTCGCCTCGGGCCGGATCGTTGCGATCAAGGGAATCGGCGGCTATCACCTCGCCTGCTTGGCCGCCGACGCCGAGGCGGTCGGCCGGCTGCGGACCCGCAAGCATCGCGAGGAAAAGCCTTTCGCGGTCATGGCGCCGTCGCTCGAGTGGGCTCGGAGGCTGGTGGCGCTCACGCCCGTCGAGGAGGGCCTGCTGTGCGGGGCCGAGGCGCCGATCTTGATCGCTCGGCGCCTTCCCGACGCCGCCGTCGCCCCCGGGGTGGCGCCGAGCGGACCGGATCTCGGCGTGATGCTTCCCTACTCGCCGCTGCATCACCTGCTCTGCGCCGACGCCGGCGAGCCCCTGGTCATGACGTCGGCGAACGTCTCCGACGAGCCGATCGCACACGACGACGCCGACGCCCGTTCGCGGCTCGCCGGGATCGCCGACCTCTTCCTCGTCCACGATCGCCCGATCCACACCCGCACCGACGACTCGGTCGTCCGCTCGCTCGACCCCGGCCTGCGCTCGGAGCCCCTGCTGATTCGGCGCTCGCGCGGTTTCGTGCCCGCTGCCATCTCGTTGCCGGCGCCTGTGCCTCGCCCGATCCTGGCGTGCGGCGCCGAGCTGAAGGCGACGTTCTGCATCGCCAAGGGGCGGCGGGCGTGGGTCTCCCACCACATCGGAGACCTGAAGAACTACGAGACCCTGAGCTCATACCGCGCGGGGATCGCCAACTTCGAGCGGCTCTTCGCGGTCGAGCCTGAGCTCGTCGCGCATGACCTGCATCCCGACTATCTGTCGAGCTCCTATGCCCTCTCCCGCGAAGGGGTCGAGCACGTCGCGATCCAGCATCACCACGCGCACCTCGCGGCCGTGCTCGCCGAACATCGGGTGCCCGAGGCGGTCGGGGCGATCTACGACGGCACGGGGCTCGGTCCCGACGACACGGTTTGGGGCGGAGAGCTCCTCGTCGGCGGGGCGAGCGGCTACCAGCGCGCCGGCCTGCTCTTTCCGGTCCGCCTTCCCGGAGGGGACGCGGCAGCGCGGCAGCCGTGGCGAATGGCCTGCTCATGGCTCGTGGCCGCGTGCGAAGAGGAGTCGCCGCCGATCCCCGCAGCGCTGGCTTCAGTGGTCGGCGAACCCCGCTGGCAAGCGATCTGCGAACTCATCCGCGGTGGCGTCGCCTCGCCCCTGACGACGAGCGCCGGACGGCTCTTCGACGGCGTCGCGGCCCTCTGCGGGGTCCGGGCGGAGGTCAACTACGAGGGGCAGGCCGCGGTCGAGCTCGAAGGGCTCGCGAGCCCTCAGCCCGGTCGTGGGTATCCGATGCCGCTGATCGCCGACGGCGAGGCGCCGATCCTGATCGATCCGAGGGAGACGATCCGAGCGATCATCGCCGACCTCGAGGCCGGCACGGGACTGCCGGTCATCTCCGGAAGATTCCATGAGGCGCTCGCGTCGGCCACGGCGGCCGCGTGCGCGACGCTCGCCGAGGATCGAGGTCTCGATACCGTCGCTCTCTCCGGCGGCGTCTTCCAGAACCGGCTCCTGCTCGAGCGCACCGCGGAGCTGCTCACCGCCGCGGGGCTCCGCCCATTGCTCCCGCGGCTCCTACCCCCCAACGACGGTGCGATTTCCTTCGGTCAGGTCGCGATCGCCGCAGTGAGGGCGCGGGCATGAGCGACCCCGACGACGCCACGCTCGATCGGATCCTCGCCGAGCAGGTCTACTGCGGCTCCGGCTACAAGCCGTTCACCGAGATGACGGCGGACGAGGTGGCGGCGAGGGCGGAGGAGCTCCGGGCCGCCGCCGGTTTCGGGCCGACGCAGCGGATCGCGTCGGTCGCGTCCGTCTGGGAGGGGCTGTCGCAGGCGATGAGGGACCAACCGGCGGCGACCGTCGGCGAGCTCGAGCGAGAGAGGCTGGCGAGCCGCGCGGACCGGCTCTGGGTCGTTCCGCCGGGCGGCAGCTTTCTCTAGGTCAGGACTGCGGGGGCTCGAGGATGAAGATCTCGATCTCGAGATCCGGCCCGACCGTGCTGTTGGAGATGAAGGCCAAGACGCGCCTCCCGGAAAGCCGCTCGACCGCGCTGATGAACTTGTCCTGCATCGCGATCTGAAAGGCGCTTCTGGTCTCCTGAACGAGGGTGGAGCGCTGGAGCTCGATCATCGTCTTCTCCACCTCGGTGTATACGCCGCCGAGCACGCAGGCGAGGAGGTCGTCGCCCATCATCTGCGTCTTCGCCGTCACCGGCTCGCGGTGGTGGTAGCGCCGGTGGAATCCGACCATCGACTCGGTAACGGCAGCCAACAGCGCGGGTCCCGTGAGCGGGTCATCTTGGGCGACCATGAGGTCGGCCTTTCCTGGCTCCATGGGTTGGAACGCGCGGAAGGTGAGGAGCGCAAACCCGACGAACGCTCGTCAAGCGTAGTCCTCGGCGCTAACCTGGATGGAATGTCGGGGTCAGAGGGTGAGACGAGAGCGACTTCGAGCCCGAGTCACGGGGCCATTCTCACCGAGATCTCCGACGGCATCGTCGCGCTCTTGAAGGACTACTACGGAGTCGGGCCGACCCAGGCCAAGACTTATTTCAGCGACGACCTCGTCGTCTGCGTCTTGCGGGGCGGCTTCACCCGGGTGGAGCAGACGCTCCTGGACGGAGGCCGAGGCCACGCCGTCATCGAGCAGCGAATGGCGTTTCAGGAAGTCATGCGGGACCGCTTCGAGTCGGTGGTCGAGGCGGCGACCGGACGGACGGTGATCGGCTTCATGAGCGGCAATCAGCAGAAGCCGGACATGATCTGCGAGGTCTTCATCCTGAGTCCGACGAACCTGCTCGACGCCGATGAGCTCCGCAGCCTCGACCGCGCCGCCGAAGCGGACTGACGAATTCGTGTGATCCGCCGGCAGGGGTGGGGAGTACCAGAGTCCAGATTCCGCGGTCGGCTGTTCCGATCCCCTCGGCGGACCCGGATCGACAAGGATCAAGGGCCCGCTCCTCCGCGGGCCCTTCGTCCTGAGATGCCTGTGATACCTTGATTCGCAACAGAAGGGCATCCGCTTCGGGGTCTCGCGCGGCGAGGCAGCGAATCCTGACTTTCTCGGTTTTACCGGCAGGTTCCCGAGGAGGGTCGAATGTCCGAGCAGTCCACGTCCGTATCCACGGATCGTCGTCCCCCCGCACGGCCCCCACCGACGCCTATCGGGGTCGCCACCGACGAAGTCCTGATGGCCCGCTCCCAGCACGGCGATACGGATGCCTTCGGCCGGTTGTATGACCGCCACGCGCGCTTGACGACCGGCCTGGCCAGACGAATCTGCGGCCCCGATCTCGCGGAGGACGCCGTTCAGGGAGCCTTTCTCTCCGCGTGGAGCGCCAGGGCGACGTACTCGTCCCAGAGCGGCAGCTTTCGTTCCTGGATCTGCCGGATCGCGCGTAATCGCGCTCTCGACCTGCTCCGAGCGAACCGCGTCCACGAGTCGCGGCGCAGCGACGATGCAAATGCCTTCCGGCGGCATGAGGCCTTGGATCCGCAGCCGCTGGGTGCTCCGTCACAGGCCGTCGAGAGCGCCGAGGAGAAGGCTGAGATGCGAGCTGCGCTGATGCTGATTCCGGATGCTCAGCGCGAGGTGATCGTGCTCGCGTATTTCGCCGGTATGAGCCACTCTCGAGATTGCGACCGCGCTCGATGAGCCGACCGGCACGATCAAGGGCAGGATGCGCCTCGGGCTGACTCGGCTGAGGCGCAATCCGGCGGTCGCCGCCCGGGCATCGATCACATCCGGACCCCGTTTTCTTTCGACCTCCCCCGGGTAGAGGCAGAAGAACGAAATCGAGGAGGAGGAGGAGGCGCGATGCCGGACGAACAGGGTAAAGAGCTCACTGACGAGGACGAGGTCCCGAAGACGCCCCTTCACGCCCACGCTGAGGGCCGCGAGGATGACGTCAAGGGCACCACTGAGCCGGAGGTCGGTGAGGAGGGTGACCTCGACGAGGACGGCCCCGGTAATCCCGTGGGCGAGCGCCGGGGCGGTGCGAAAGACGAGGAGGAGTAGCCCGGAGGTGTGATCCAGCGGGCCGGCTCGCGAGTAACCCCCAGGCAACCGTGCCTGGAGGGACCCCGATGCCGATCGTCCGCTGTGACCGCTGCCAGGAGGGCTCGTACGCCTCCCTCCGCCAGCCGCGCACCCTGAGTTGCGGAAATTGCGGGGCGCCCGTCGACCCCTTGGCCCCCCGTTTCGCCGATCGCGGCTCGGGGGCAGCCAGCCCGAATCAGTTCTGGACGGTGCGCGTCAACTACGCGGTCGCCGATCTGATCGAGGTCGGGGGCCCGCTCACCTCGGCGGGGGTAGGGGTCGTCAGACGGGCGATCGAAGCATCGATCAGCCGCGCGGCGGTGGTCGTCAACCTGGCCTATTGCGACTTCATCGATCGATCGGGGGTCGAGCTGCTGAAGGAGGCTCCCTCGATCCTCGAGCCAGGGGGAACGCGCTTCGCGATCGCGGCGGCGCGAGACCGCGTGCAGGGGATACTCGGGCTCGCCGGCATCGATCGCACCCTCGACGTTTACCCCGACGCCACGGCGGCGCTGCGGAGCTTGGCCACGGTACTCCGCACGTGATCGCCGGGGCCCCGATCGAGACGGACCACGTCTCCCCCGACGTGATCGGCTGGCGGGAGGTGATGTCGCCTTATGCAGAGCCGCGCCTCGCGCGCACCCTCAGCGAGATCGCTACGTCGGTCCTGCCGTTCCTCGCGGGATGGGCCCTCATGTACCTGGCGCTTCCCGTCTCATATTGGCTCGTCCTGGCCATCGCGATCCCGACGGCGGGCTTCCTGATGCGGATCTTCATCCTCTTCCACGACTGCACCCACGGGTCGCTGTTCGATTCCCCGCGGGCCAATCGATGGGCGGGGCGGTTGTTCGGCCTGTTCGTCTTCCAGCCCTTCGGCAACTGGCGACGGCACCACGCGCTCCACCATGGCTCCGCCGGAGATCTCGATCGCCGCGGGGATGGCGACGTGATGACGTGGACGCTCGCCGAGTATCGCTCGAAGCCGGCGCGCGCCCGCCTCGCCTATCGCCTCTTTCGCAATCCCCTCGTCATGTTCGGGATCGGACCGACCTGGTCTCTGGTCGTCGGACCGCGAATCTGGGCTGGTGCCCCGGATCGACGCCTACGTAACAGCGTCCTGCTCACCAACCTCGCCCTCGCGGTGATGCTGATCGCGGTCTGCGTGCTGCTCGGAACCCGCGAGTTCATGCTGATCGAGGCGCCGCTCATGGTCTTCGCGGGCACTCTGGGAGTCTGGATGTTCTACGTCCAGCATCAGTTCGAGGACGTCTATTGGGAGAGCTCGGAGGCCTGGAGCTATGCGGCGGCCGCGCTCCAGGGAAGCAGCTACCTGAAGCTTCCCAAGGTGCTGCAGTTCTTCACCGGGAGCATCGGCCTTCACCACGTCCACCACCTGAGCTCGCGGGTCCCCAACTACAACCTCCAGCGCGCGCACGATGAGGTCGGTGCCTTCGCCGACGTCCCGGTGCTGACGCTGCGGCAGGGCCTGCGCTCGATCAGGCTGAAGCTCTGGGACGAGGATCGGGGCCGGCTGATCACCTGGGCGGAGGCCAGGCCGCCGCGCGGACTTGAGCCCCGCCGCGGCCTGTCAGCGCACCGCGGCTAGTCCTCGTGAGAGTGCCCGCGCTCTCCGGCGTGGGCGTGCGGATGGGAGTGGACCCGGTCCCCATGGCTGTGCTCGTGGCCGCTCCCGGCGCTTGGCGCCCGTCCCTCGCCACCTGCGCACTCCTCGCAGAGCCCGAGGATCGGAAAGTGGCTGAAGTGAGCCTCGAAGCCGGTCGCGCCGCGAACGCGAACGCGGATGTCCTCGATCTCGGCCGCTCCGATCCTGACCAGACGCCCGCAGCTCTCGCAGACCGCGTAGGCATCCTCGGAATCGCTGACGAGCGCGTAGAGCCCGGGTCCGTGGCCGATGTGCACGTGGGTCACGAGCCCGAGGCGCTCGAAGAGCTCGAGGTTGCGGTAGGCCGAAGGGAGGTCGCCGGCCGAGACCTGACCCCCGAGGCCGCCGGCGAGATATTCGGCGGAGACGGGCCCCTCGGCCGCCAGCAGGCCCTGGAGCGTGAGGCGCCGACTGGCTGAGACGCGATGACCGGCGGATCGAAGGATTCGCGTCGCGTCATCGAGTCCGTCAATGACCTGGCGTGGGCTGTAGGAGGCGGACGGCATTCCTCAGACCATTGTGGCGGCGTGGCTCAGGGTCGGCCGCCCTCCGCGGGGAGCGTCCAGCGCTCCTCGATCCTGCCGAGGCGCCAGACGGCGACGGCGACGGCCCAGGTCAGGGCGAAGACCGCGACGATCGCGTAGCCGACGTAGTTGAGGTCGACCCCCGAGACGAAGTCCCACGGCTGGCCGGTGAGCGCGAGCTTCTCCGCGAAGACCGACATCAGCTCGATCGTTCCGATCAGGAGCGCGACGAAGACCGACAGCGCGGTGATCGTCAGGTTGTAGAAGATCTTTCGGATCGGCCGTGAGAACGCCCACCCGTAGGCGAAGTTCATGAACGCCCCGTCGATGGTGTCGAGCAGGCTCATGCCGGCGGCGAAGAGGATCGGCAGGCAGAGGATCGCGTAGAACGGCAGCCCGCTCGCGGCGGCGGTCCCCGCCGTCGCGAGCAGGGCGATCTCGGTGGCGGTGTCGAATCCGAGACCGAAGAGCAGCCCGAGCGGATACATCTGCCACGACTTCGTCACCGCCCGCGTGGCCCGCCCGTAGAAGCGGTTCATGAAGCCACGCTTGTTCAGCTGCTCCTCCAGCTCTTGCTCGCTGAACTCGCCTCGTCGCATCCGCCGGAAGATGCCGACGATCCCGAACAGGACGATCAGGTTGAGGGTGCCCAGCAGGACGAGGAAAGTGCCCGAGATAGTCGGCCCGATCAGGCCCGTCGCTTGATGCAGCGTCGAGCCACCGTCGTCCACCGCACCGCTCAACCCCTGAATTCCAAGCGCGAAGGCAGCCGCGAGCAGGAAGACGATCGTCGAGTGACCGAGCGAGAAGAAGAAGCCGACCCCGAGCGGTCGCTGGCCGTCGGCCATCAGCTTGCGGGTGGTGTTGTC
The DNA here is from genome assembly GCA_963826475.1 of uncultured Solirubrobacterales bacterium. Classification (GTDB taxonomy): domain Bacteria; phylum Actinomycetota; class Thermoleophilia; order Solirubrobacterales; family 70-9; genus RHKX01. Next base: position 106,255 of record CAWGXC010000001.1, read on the forward strand.
GATCGCGCCGATGTGATCGGCGTCGAAGGCGTGCCGCATGCCGAGGGTGTAGGCGGTGATCCCCAGGCCCACCGAGAAGACGGCTCCGTCGCCGAGCGCGAAGTGGCCGGGAACGACCACCCCGAAGAGCATCCCGAAGCCGATCAGGTGCAGCGCCACGATCGCCGCGGAGAAGCCGCCGGCCCGGCGCCACTCGGCTGGGCTGAGCGCGTTGCGCACGCGGCCGGCCCTGCCTGGCGTGGGCAGTCCAGCTCGTGATACCTCCAACGCGACCCCTTCCGGCGGCGGAACGACGCGGTCGGTTCCAACCTAACGCGAGCTCATCGCTATTGCAACCAGGTTGCGTTTAGCGCGCATCTGATCCGCCCGTAGAATCGGTCGCGCCTTGCGAGTTCTGCTCACCAACGACGATGGGATCGGCGCCTCGGGCCTGCAGACGCTGCGCCGGGCGCTGCTCGAGATCGACGGCATCGAGCTCTCGGTCGTGGCACCCAACTCGAACCGCAGCGCGACGGCGCGATCGATCACCACCCGCTCGCCGCTCTGGGTCGAGGAGATCCGCTTCGATGACGGGACGGCCGGCTACGCCACCGACGGCACCCCAGTCGACTGCGTGCGGATCGCCGATCTGGGCCTCGTCGGCGAGCGCCCCGAGCTGATCGTCTCGGGGATCAACCACGGATCCAACCTCGGCGACGATGTCACCTACTCCGGAACCGTCGCCGCCGCCCTGGAGGGGATCGTGCTCGGTATCCCGGCGATCGCCGTCTCCCAGCAGTCCATGGAGAGGGAGATGGGCTTCGAGCCCGGGCGCGAGTTCGACTTCTCCGTCGCCGCTCCGCTGACGGCGGCGCTGGCTGCGATCGTCGGCGACGACGGGCTTCCCGAGGGCACGCTCCTGAACGTCAACTGCCCCGGCGGCGAGCCGAAGGGGATCGAGGTCGCGCGCCTCGGCAAGCGGGTCTACAACGATGAGCTCCAGCAGGTCGAGGAGGATTCCGACGGGCGCAAGCGCTACCGGATCTACGGATACTCGCCCGGGCTTCGAGGACGAGGAGGGAACCGACCTCGCCGCCGTCTCCCGCGGCTACGTCGCGATCACCCCGATTCACTTCGACCTGACCGATCACAGCGGGTTCGAAGGCGTCCGCCGACTGGGCCTGGAGCAGGCGCTCGAACGCGTGCTGGAGTCCGTCGGCGCGTGAGCGGGGGCGACGGCGCCGAGGCCCGTGCGGCGGAGCTGCGCGAGCAGATCGCGATCTATGACCACGCCTACTACGTACTCGACGATCAGCTGGTCGGTGATGACGTCTACGACGGCCTGCTCGATGAGCTGCGGACAATCGAGGCGGAGAGCCCGGAGCTGCGGACGCCGGACTCGCCGACCCAGCGGGTCGGCGGCAAGCCGGTCGAGGGCTTCGAGCAGTACGAGCACCGGGAGCCGATGCTCTCGCTGGCCAACGCCCGCAGCGCCGAGGATCTCGAGGCGTGGGAGCTGCGGATCCGCAACCTGCTGAAGCGCTACGACATCTCGGCGAATGAGATCACCTACGTGACCGAGCCGAAGATCGACGGTCTCGCCATCTCACTGACCTACGAGGACGGCGTCTTCGTGCGCGGCACGACCCGTGGCGACGGCAGGATCGGCGAGGACGTCAGCCAGAACCTCCGGACGATCCGCTCGATTCCCCTGCGGATCCCCGACGCTCCCGCGGTGATCGAGGTCCGCGGGGAGATCTACTTCCCGCGCTCGGGCTTCGCGCGCCTGAACGAGGACCGCGCCGAGCGCGGGCTCCCGACCTTCGCCAACCCGCGCAACGCCGCGGCGGGGACCATCCGCCAGCAGGATCCGCAGCTCGCGGCCGAGCGCCCGCTGCAGATCTGGTGCTACGGGATCGGCTTCCGGCAGGGTGTCGAGCACGCCACCCACAGCGAGGAGATCGGGTGGCTGCGCGAGCGAGGTTTCCGGGTCAACGGCGACATCTCGACGCAGGAGAGCGGGGAGGAGGTGGTCGAGCGCTGCCGGTGGTGGGAGGAGAACCGCGAGCGGCTCGACTACGAGATCGACGGCGCCGTCGTCAAGGTCGATGACCGCGCGCTCTGGCGCGAGCTGGGAGTCGTCGGGCGTGAACCGCGCTGGGCGATCGCCTGGAAGTTCCCGCCGACCACGGCCACGACGATGCTCAACAAGATCGTCTGGAACGTCGGCCGGACCGGGCACATGGTGCCCTTCGCGATGCTCGAGCCGGTTCACGTCGGTGGCGTGACGGTCAGCACCGCAACGCTCCACAACGAGGAGGACCTCGCCCGCAAGGACGTGCGCGAAGGCGATGAGGTCGTGGTGACGCGCGCGGGCGACGTGATCCCGCAGGTGATCGCCCCGCTGATCCAGCGGCGCGAGGGCAAGCGGTTGCGCAAGCCGAAGCCTCCGAAGAAGTGCCCGGCATGCGGAACCGAGACCGTCAAGCCCGAGGGCGTCTGGACGATCTGCCCCAACCGCACCGGCTGCCCCGGTCAGGTCTTCCAGCACGTCAAGCACTTCGTCCACCGCGGCGCCATGGACATCGACGGGTTCGGCGAGAAGCAGGCCCAGCGCTTCCTCGAGGACGGTCTGATCGCGGATGCCGCCGGGATCTACGATCTGACCGCCGGCCAGCTGACCGGCCTCGAGCGCTTCGGTGAGGTCTCCGCCGGCAACCTGATCAAGGCGATCGAGGACTCCAAGCGGGCGCCGTTTCCCCGCGTCCTCTTCGCCCTCGGCCTTGCCGGGGTCGGCTTCGTCACCGCCGAGGCGCTCGCCCAGCACTTCGGATCGATCGATGCGCTGCTGGCAGCGAGCGAGGAGGAGATCACCGAGGTGGATGGAGTCGGGCCGATCCTGGCGGAGCAGATCGTCGAGCAGCTCTCCGACGAGCGGACTCGGGCCTTGATCGAGGCGCTCCGCGAGCGCGGACTGCGGCTCGAGCTCGCCGCCTCCGAGCGCCGCAGCGAGGACGGGCCGCTGCAGGGCAAGACACTCGTCATCACCGGCACGCTGCCCGACCTCAGCCGCGAGCAGGCGAGTGCTCTGATCAAGCGCGCCGGCGGCAAGGTCACGAGCTCGGTCTCGAAGAAGACCGACTACCTGGTGGCCGGCGAGAGCCCCGGGTCCAAGTACGCCAAGGCGGAGAAGTTCGAGACCGAGATCCTCGACGAGGCCGGGCTGCTTAAGCTGATCGGCGAATGAGCCAGATCCCGCCGATCGATCCGACCCACCCACGTGGGCGCTTCAAGCGCGCGTTCCACGCCTTCGGGACCAGCAACGCGGGCCGCTGGTATGGGATCAACATCGCCTCCAAGATCGACCCGCCGCTGCTCAAGCTCACGCGCGGACGCTTCGCGACGACCTCGGCGCTGCCGCTCGTCGTGCTCCACGTCCGTGGCCGCCGCAGCGGCGAGCTCCGCCACGTTCCCCTCGTCTACTTCACCGACGGCGAGGACGTGATCCTCGTCGCTTCCAGCTTCGGCCGTGCCAAGCACCCCGCCTGGTACCTGAACCTGCGCGCCAACCCCGACGTCCAGCTCACCGCTGGGGGCGTCACCGGCGACTACCACGCGACTCAGGTCGAGGGACCCGAGCGGGACCGTCTCTACGCCCTGGCCGAGCAGAACTACGCCGGCTACGGCGACTACGAGGTCCTCGCGGGCGAGCGCGAGATCCCGGTGATGTCGCTCGCTCCCGCTTAGGCCCGGGAATACGAACCGGCCGATCCGACTGATCGCTTCAGTTCGCCGGGCGCGATGGCCACCGATGGCTTCTGCTCGAGCAGTGACTCGAGCTCCATCACGGCCAGGTCCCGCCGACGATCCGCTGCGATGGCGATCGCCATCTGCTGTGCCGCGTCCTTGAACCGGGGTTCGGCGAGAATGCGCGCCGCAGCCCGTCGAATCGCGGCGGGACGCGAACCCGACCGGATGCGCACTCCCGCGCCACTCACCTCGAGGCGAGTGGCCACGTCGGCCTGATCGGCGCCCATGGGCATGCAGAGCACCGGCACACCGGCGGCGAGCGCCTTGATCGTCGTCCCATGCCCGCCGTGAGTGATCGCGAGCTGAGCCTGCTCGAGAACCTCGCGGTGCGGAGCCGATCGCAGCACCTGGACGTTGGGCCCCGCCTCGATCTCGGCGGGCTCGACTGTGGGCCCGGTGGTGATGATGGCGCGAACGGGCATTTCCGAGAGCGCCGCTGCGGTCCGCCTGAGGGCGTCCTCATGAGCCTGGTAGGCAGTGGTGAAGCCGACGAGGACCAGGGGCTCCTCACCTGCCGGGGCGCTCCAATCGCTCACCCATCCCGGATCGTCGAGACGCGGGCCGACGTAGCGGACTCCCGGTGGGAGCTCCTCAGCTGCGAAATCGAACGAGCTGCTGGTGAGGACAAGGGTCCGGTCCGCTCTGAGCGGCTGATCCAGCGCCTGGGCCAGCGGAGGGAGGCCGTGATTCCGACGGGCTGCGTTGAGGGCGCCGGCCCGCCATTCCACATCCGTCGTTGAAGTGCAGCCACGGTGGCGTCGCGACGACGGCCGAGGGGCCCTTTTGCCGGCATGAAGCCGGGTCCGAGCGGCGGTAATCCGGGTGCCGGCAGGGGATAGATCGTCGTCATCAACACCGCTAGCGGCAGCTTGGATGCCTCGGCGGCGATCTGGGCACCAACGAGAACGAGGTCCGAGACGACCGCGTCCGCCGGCTCACGAGCGAGTTCCTCGAGGACGTCCTCGGCGTACGCCGAGGCGGGCCCGAACATCACCTCGTCTCGAAAGCGGGCGAACGCACCGAGTGGGGTCCTCGCCTCCCAAGCGCTCACCGGCTCGGTCTCGATCGAGCGCACGAAGCGATGCGGACCACGATTCCAAGGGACATGGCGAGCGCCGATCTGATCGACCTCGGGCTCGAGCACCGGGTCGCATTGGACGCGGACGTGGTGGCCTCGAGCCGCCATCGAGGCGGCGACCGACAGCTGAGGAGGCGTAGTCCCACCCCCGTCTGGAATGGCGAAGAGATAACTACTCACTGCTGACTCCTCCTAATCGACTGGGCGATGATTCCCTCGACGAGCGCTTGGATGGTTTGCGTTGTCCGTTCCTTGCTCAATCCGCGATCGCGTCGAAGCTGCTTCCATGTCAGAACGTCGCAGGCGACGAGGAGCGTCAAGACCAGTTGCTCGCGCTGACCCTCCGAAAGCTCCCGGAGCCCCGGCTCGAACGTGCGCTCGACCCACGCGCGCATGTGCTTGCGTCCGTCGGCGAGCAATGGGCGCAGGGCCTCGATGCGGTCCTCGACCGCAAGGGCCCGCACCGTCGCGTCGCCGGCACGCTCGTACCTATCCATCAGCGTCGCAACGGCCGTGGCCGCGTCGCCGACCGGGACGTCGTCGAGCTCGGACTCGACCTCGAGGCGGAGCCGGTCGGCGACCGCGGAGAAGAGGCCGTCCTTTGTCGAGAAGTGGTTGACGACCGTAGCGAGGGCGACCGCGGCATCCCCCGCGATGCCTCGCAGTGTGACGTCGTCGTAGTGCTCGGCCATGAACCTGGCTCGAGCAGCATCGATGATGCGTTCGCGCGTCGCCGCGCTGCTCGCGGCGCGGCCGTCCATCCGGTAGTTCCTGACCTTTCCCATATTCATTAGTACGCTGTACTAACAGAAGGGAGATGGAGTTGTCAACCCCTAAGGCCGGTAGCGGGCGATCTCCACGACCATCTTGTCCTGGATGGAGCGGGCGTAGTCGTAGTCGCCGACCCCGTTCATCAGGATCGAGAAGGCGATCAGGTGCCGGCCCGACTTGCAGTAGCCGGAGAGGTTCGAAACCCCGTCGATTGTTCCCGTCTTGCCGCGACATCGCCGGGCGGCGGCGGTCCCACCCATCCGATCGGCCAGGGTGCCGTCCTTGCCGGCGATCGCGAGGGAGCTGAAGAGTGGGGCGCCGACCCCCCTTACCCTTCGGACCGCGCTGAGCAGCCTGACGACGTCCTTCGGGGAGGACTTGTTGTTGTCGGTGAGGCCGGAGCCGTCCATCGCGTCCACCTTCGAGCCGAGCCCGCGTGCGTAGCGCTTGACGATCTTTGCGCCGCCTCTGGTGGTGCCCTGACGTTTGTCGGTGGCGTAGAGGCGCTTCAGCAACGTTTCGGCGAAGAAGTTGTTGGAGGGCTTGTTGGTGTCAGCTGCCAAGGCGGCAATCGAAGGCGAGTCGTATTCGCCGAGCGGCGGAGTCCCGCGAAGCTTCTTCGGCACGGCCTTGACCTTGACCTTGCCGTTGATGCCGACCCCGACTTCGCGCAGCCGGTCCCGGAACGCGATGCCGGCCGCCTTGGCCGGATCCTCGGAATAGGTCGAGCCTCCGTAGGTGAGGCCGCCGAGTGGCGCGACGTATTGGCTCGCGTCGTAGCCGGTCCCGGGAACGCCCCGAAGCCGGTCGAAGACGGTGTCATCGGCGAAGACGGTCCCGCTGACGCTCTTGATCCCGGCTCGGCGCACGTCGTTGGCAAGGTCGGTGACGCCGCCCGACCCGAAGGAGGGATCGCCGCCACCCACCAGGTAGAGGCTCCCCTTCAGACGTCCGGCGCCGGTGATCGTGCCCACCCGTTTGACCCGGGTCGCGATCGTGCCGCTCGCGCCGAGCACGTGCAGAGCGGTGCTCGTCGTGAAGAGCTTCTCGTTCGAGGCGAGCTTGCGCCGCCGGCCCTGGTTGCGGTCGAACAGGACGTGCTTGCTCTTGGCGTCGATGTCGAAGACGTAATAGCCGCTGGCGCCGGGGCCCTTGGAGGCGAGCTTCGCGAGCTTGCGATGCAGCGAGCCCCGGTCGAGCGGGCTCCTCGCCATCTGCTCGAGCCCGGGGGCGGAGCGCTGCGGCGTGTCGGTCTGCGCTTGCGCCTGGCTCGGTAGGGCGATCAGGACGCTCGCGCAGACGGCTAGGTAGACCTTGAAGCTGCGATTGTGGGGCTGGGCCATCGCGGCGATGGTAGTGGGCGCTTACGCCGATCAAGGGCCCTCTGCCCGTCTGGCCCGGGGGAATGGCCTGATATAACGGGTTCGCCGATGAGTGAGGTTGTCAAGCTCGATCCGGCGAGTCGTTCGAGGGGGTCGAACGCTCGACGGCGACGCCGCTCCAAGACTGCCCTCGTTCTGGGAGGAGGCGGCTTCACGGGCGCGGTCTACGAGATCGGTGCCCTACGCGCCTTCGACCTGCTCGCCGTCAACCGCACCGTCAACGACTTCGACGTCTACGTGGGCACCAGCGCCGGCTCGTTCGTCGGCAGCGCGGTCGCCAACGGCGTCACGCCGGAGGAGATGATGCGGGTCCTCAACAAGAAGCTGCCCTCGCCGCTGCGGGACATGGACCTCGGCATGCTCCTGCGCCCGAACTACCGCGGCTTCGCCGATGCCGCGGTCCGCCTGCCCTTCCGTCTGATGGGGGTTGCTCGCGACATCGGCCGGACGCTCGTCGAAACCTCGGTCATGGACGTGGCAACGGGACTGGCCGCGGGCCTGCCCAAGGGCCTGTACACCGGCGCCGGGATCGAGGAGTACGTCGCCGAGATGCTCGCCGACCCCGATCGGACCGATGACTTCCGGATGCTCGAGCGCGAGCTCTACCTGACGGCGACCGAGATCGACACGACCGAGCGCATCGTCCTCGGCGACGGCGAATGGAGCGACGTGCCGATCTCACGCGCCGTCGCCGCCTCCACTGCTTTGCCCCTCGTCTACGAACCGGTCGAGATCAAGGGCCGCGAGATGATGGACGGCGGAATCCGCTCGACCACGAACATCGACATCGCGGTCGAGAAGGGCGCGAAGTTCATCGTCGTCGTCAACCCGATCGTCCCGTTCGTCAACGACTTCAGCAAGCGAGTGCCGACCATCTTCGGCAGTCGCGTCCGGCGGATCTCCGACATGGGGTTCATCGCGCTCGCCAATCAGGCCGTTCGGATGATCGCCCACGATCGTCTGCACCGGGCCGTCGAGGAGTGGGAGACCAAGTATCCGGGCGTGGACATCATCCTGATCGAGCCCGAGTTCGGCGACGAGCTGATGTTCTCGACCTCGATCATGGACTACAAGGCCCGCTTGCAGATCGCCAAGCACGGCTTCGAGTCGGTCACCCTCCGCCTCGCTCGCGACTACGACCGCTACAAGGCGGTGGCGGAGCGCCACGGCATCGAGATCTCGGCTAGGCGGATCAAGCACGTGCTCGATCAGGTCGAGCGCGAGCGGGACCAGACCCCCGCCTGGCGCCGAGTCTTCGAGCAGACAACCTCCGCGCTGCTCCGGTAGTCCTTCCTACTTGCCGCCGGGGTATCTACCCATAGAGGGCGTCTACCTCGCCCGCGTACTTCTCGGCGACCACGTTCCGCTTCACCTTCATCGTCGGCGTCAGCTCGCCGGCCTCCTGTGAGAGGTCCTGCGGAAGGATGGTGATCCTCTTGACCTGCTCGACGCGCGCGAACTTCTCGTTGATCTGATCGACGTGGGCCATGATCGACGCCTTCAGGTCGGCGTCGGCGGCAAGGGCTTCGGGGTCGTTCGGAACCTCGTGCTCGGCGGCGTAGGCTGCGAGCTCGTCCGGATCCAGGGTCACGAGGGCAACGAGGTATGGACGGCGATCGCCGATCACCACGCATTGGCTGACGACGGGGTGCTGCTTGATCTCGGCCTCCAGATTGGCCGGGGTGATGTTCTTGCCGCCCGCCGTGATGATGATGTCCTTCTTACGACCGGTGATCGACAGAAAGCCGTCGGAGTCGAGCTCGCCGAGGTCGCCGGTATGGAGCCAGCCATCGACGATGGTGTCCCGCGTCGCCTCCTCGTTCTTGTAGTAGCCACGGAAGATGTTGGCACCCTTGATCAGCACCTCGCCATCGTCGGCGATCTTGACCTCACAGCCCTCGAACGGGCGCCCGACCGTGCCGATCTTGTAGTCGTCGGGGGTCGAGATCGTCGCCGCAGTCGAAGTCTCGGTCATCCCGTAACCCTCCAGGACAGGGACGCCGGCCGCCTCGAAGAAGCGCAGGATCTCGGGGTTGATGGGTGCTGCGCCCGAGGTGCATTGGCGGACCCTGCCGCCGAAGATCCCGCGGATCTTGGAGAGCACCTTGTCGTCGGCGAACGCGTACTGCCTGCGCAGGAGAAAACCCGGCTCGGTTCCACTCCGCTCGGCGGCGCGCATCTTCGCGCCGACTCCGATCGCCCACCAGAAGATCCGCTTCTTGAGGCCGCCGTCCTTGTCGACGGCCGATGTGGCCGTCGCGTAAACCTTCTCGAAGATCCGCGGCACGGAGGGGAAGTAGTGAGGCTTCACCTCGCTGAGGTTCGGCACGATCTTCAGCGGATCGCGCTCCCAGTAGGCGAGGGTCGCCCCCTGGTCGAAGCAACCGAGCTGGATCAGCAGAGCGAAGGAGTGGGCGAGGGGCAGGAACAGATAGACGATCTCGTCCGGCTCGATCGTCGAGGCCCGATTGGTCATCTCGAGCATCGCGTGGTAGTTGCCATGCGTGATCACGCAGCCCTTCGGCGGCCCGGTCGTGCCCGACGTGTAGATGAAGGTGCAGACGTCGTCGGGCGTCACCGAGCTGTAACGCCGCTCCCACTCGGCGGCGTCTCGGGCGGCGCCGCGCGCGGTCAGCTCCTCGAACGAGATCGCGTCGTCGGACTCACCCTCGATGAGGACGACGTGCTCGAGCTCGGGCAGGCGCGCGCGGACCGACTGGACCTTCGCGAGTTGTTCGGCGTCCTCGACGATCACGACCTTGGAATCGGAGTTCTCGAGCACGTAGTGGCACTCGTCGGGTGAGTTCGTCTGGTAGATCGGGACGACGACCGCGCCGGCGGTCAGGGCCGCGAAGTCCGCGTAGGTCCATTCGGGTCGCGTGTTGCCGAGGATCGAAACCTTGTCGCCCTTGGCCACGCCGAGGTCCATGAGCCCCAACGAGAGGGTGCGAACCGTTTCAGCGACCTCGGTGAAGGAGCGCGTCTCCCAGTCCCCGGAGGAGCCTTTGAACATCACGGCGGGCGCGGATCCGTACTTGGCCGCGGAGAGGGGGAGCAGGTCGGCGATCGTCGCGGCGGCGGTGCCTGACGCGCTCTCGGTCCCGGCTGCCGTGGCTGCCTCCATCGAATCGAGTTTATGGGGAAGGGCGCCGGTGCGCCCAGTTGCTCAGGCTGGCCGGCCTGCGGGAGCGGAAACGGCGAGCTGCCGGAGGGAAGTGAGGAAGAGGGTCTTGTCGATCCTTCCGTGGAAGATCGGCACCCCCATCTGTACGCATCTGGCAATCACCTCCTGCCGCTTCATGTCGACCTCGTCCGCGAGCTCGCTGGGCGTCAGATGATTTGCCAAGGCAGTCCTCCTGGTCGGTGGCCCTCTGCTCTCGCATGTATATCGCTTGTGCTGGACGTGTCAAGCGTTCGCATCGCAATCGCCCGCAACTGCCGCCAAAGAAGCAGGCGCCTCGGTCATTCGTCCAGAGCATCCCGTCCAAAAGGTGACCTACCGCTGACGTGATCATGGGCCCGGCCCGATGACCAGGGCACGATGATCCACCAACTCAACCTCACCAGATTCCTAGTCGTCGCCATCTCGGCTCTCCTCCTCAGCCTGGTGGCGCTCGGCCCGGGGGCCGAGCGCAGTGAGGCCGCTCAGTGCAAGGGCGCGGACACCCCCGCGTTCAAGTCCAGTGCCCGCGCTGCGCGCAAGGCGACGCTCTGCCTGGTCAACAAGGAGCGCCGCTCCCACCACCTCAGAGCGCTCCACCTCGACGGCCATCAGCAGGAGGCCGCCTCCCGCCACAACCGCCTGATGGTCCAGAAGCGCTGCTTCTCCCACCAGTGCTCGGGTGAGCCCGACATCGTCGGCCGCCTCGAGAAGTCGGGCTACCTTCCCTGCAATTGCAGCTGGTCGATCGCCGAGAACATCGCCTACGGCAGTGGCGACACGAGCTCGCCGCGCAGCATCTTCGAAGCCTGGATGGGCTCATCCGCTCACCGCATCAACATCATGAGCAGCCGGTTCGAGGCCGTCGGCATCGGCATCAATCGCGGCAGTCCGGCGGGCGGCGGTAACGATGCAGCCACCTTCACGATGGACTTCGGCTACAAGGACTAGGCAGCGGCCGGGACCCGCTCCCCGAGCCCGTGGCTCGGCGCGACTACGATTCGCGCGAAATGAGCAGCGAACCCATTGAGGAAACCGAGGTAGGCGAGGGAGTCGCCGGTGATTCGTTCGTCGAATCACTGATGGACACCGACCTGTACTCGATGGGCGCCTTCTTCTGCGATCAGCATCCGGAGCTCATCGACGAGGTCGTGTCCCGGAGCGTCGAGATCGAGGATCGCGGCCTTGCCCCCTACTCGGATGCGAACGCGATCGACGTCGAGGAGGCGTTCGGGATGCTGCTCACCGGCCTGGCGGTCCGCTATTACAAGGCCGTGGCGGGTTGACGATGAGGAGCCGCTGGGTGCCGCTCGTCATTCTCTCGGTCAGCGCGGTGGCGCTGCTGGGCGTGCTGATCTCACTCTCGGTCGGCGAGCATCGCGAGGAGCAGCTTCAGATCACGGGATCCGGCGACGTCCAAGAGCTGCTCGGCGGCATCCACCAGCTCGGAGAACGGCTCGGCGACGACGACGCGCCCGTCATGCTCACCCTCTTCACGGACGTCCAATGCCCGCACTGCGCGGAGTATCAGGCACAGGTCATCGATCCGCTGATCGTCGATCTCGTCCGGACCGGCAAGGCCCAGATCACGCTGAAGAACTTTTCGCTCGGCGCCAAGGAGGTGACCCTCGGCGGTATCGGCGTCGAAGCCGCGGCGGATCAGGATCACGGCTGGCAATACATGGAGATGTTCATGCGCAACCAGGACCAGGCGCCGACCGAGGGCGTCAACCAGGACTTCCTCGACGAGGTCGCCGGCGCGACGCCCGGTCTCGACGTCACGGCATGGGAGGCGGCCGACGCCGATCCGGCCAGCGAGGCCGCGGCGAAGGAGGACGCCGATCTGGCGGTCCAGCAGCAGCTGACCGACGACATCGTCGTGAACGTCCAAGGCGCGAACGACAGCGTGCAGCTCGAGGACGCCCCGTCGAGGGCCGCGATCGACGCTGCAATCGCGCAGGTGAGCTAGCCCTTCCGCGGTTGGGACTTCCCGTCTCGTCACGCCCCATCGTCCGGGCAGACCGGACGCGAAGCGGAGGATCTGCCCGGAGTTGTCTATATCGGGGCGCTCGGATTTGAACCGAGGACCTCACCGACCCGAACGGTGCGCGCTACCAAGCTGCGCCACGCCCCGAAGAGGACGCAGTTTAGATAACTCGCCTGCGCTCTACGGCCAAGGTGGCGAACAGGTCCAATGACCTCGGGTTCGCCAGGGACTCCTTGCTTGCAGCCCGTTCGATCGGAGTGCCCATCAGGATTCGCTTCACCGGGACCTCCAGGACCTTGCCCGAGAGGGTTCTGGGCACCTCGGCGATGGCCCGGACCTCGTTGGGGACGTGACGCGGCGAGCAGTGCTCCCGGATCCGGCCGGCGATCCGCCTCGTCAGGTCGTCGTTCAGCTCGGCGCCCTCGGCGAGCACGACGAACAGCGGCATCCAGTTCTCCTCGCCCGCCCGGGGAACGTCGACGACCAGGGCGTCGACGATCTCGGCCAGCGAGAGCACCGCGCGGTAGATCTCGCTCGTTCCCATCCTGATCCCGCCGCGGTTGATCGTCGAATCGGAGCGGCCGGAGATGATCGCCGTCCCGCGGTCGGTGATCTCCACCCAGTCGCCGTGGCGCCAGATTCCCGGGTAGGTGTCGAAGTAGCTCTCGCGCAGGCGGCTGCCGTCATCGTCGCCCCAGAAGAAGATCGGCATCGAGGGCATCGGCTGGGTGATCACAAGCTCGCCGACCTCGCCGATCAGCTCGTTGCCCTCGGGATCGAATGCGTGAAGGTCGGCGCCGAGGGCGCGAGCCTGCAATTCGCCTTCGTGAACGGGGAGCGTCGGCACCCCGCCGACAAAGGCCGTGCAGACGTCCGTTCCGCCGGAGGTCGAGAACAGCCAGGTGTCGGCGCCGAGCTTCTCGTAGACCCATGCGAAGCCCTCTGGGGAGAGGGGGGAGCCGGTCGATCCCACCGCCTTCAGCCTGCTCAGATCGCGCCCTTCCCCCGGCTCGATCTCGGCCTTCATGCAGCTCGCGATGAAGCTCGCGCTCGTCCCGAAGGTCGTTACGCCGGCCTCCTCCGAGAGATCCCACAGCGTGCCGAGGTCGGGGTGGCCGGGGTTGCCGTCGAAGAGCACGATCGATGCTTCGGTGAGCAGGACGCCGACCAGGAAGTTCCACATCATCCAACCGGTCGTCGTGAACCAGAAAACCCGATCGTCGGCCTGGGCGTCGAGGTGGAGGTGCATCTTCTTCAGGTGCTCCAGCAGAATCCCACCCTGTGAATGGACGATCGGCTTCGGCAGCCCCGTCGTACCCGAGGAGTAGAGGACCCAGAGAGGTGCCTCGAAGGCCAGCGGCTCGAACGTCAGCTCGGAGTCCGGCTCCCCGAGGAAGCCGTCCTCCCAGCCCGTGTCGTCCAGGTAGCCGAGGCGGATGGTCCGCTCGAGCCCCGGGATCTCTGCCGCGATCGCCTCGACGACCTCCGTGCGATCGAACTCTCTGCCCCCGTAGCGGTAGCCGTCGACGGCCAGCAGGACCTTCGGCTCGATCTGGGCGAATCGGTCGATCACCGATCGCGCGCCGAACTCGGGCGCGGCGGAGCTCCAGATCGCTCCGATCGAGGCGCAGGCGAGAAATGCGGCGATGGTCTCGGGAATGTTCGGCATGTACGCAGCGACCCGATCGCCGAGGCCGACACCCAGCCCGATCAGGCCGGCGCGGATGCGCGCGGTCTCCGAGCGCAGCTCACCCCAGGTCCATTCGCCGAGCGGCCGCAGCTCCGAGGAGTGGCGGATGGCGACCCGCTCGTCGGGCTTGCCGGCAAAGATCCGCGCGGCATAGCTGACGCTCGCACCCGGGAACCATTCCGTTCCCGGCATCTCCGCCGAGCCGAGCACGCTTCCGTACGAGCCGCCGGCATCGAAGTGATCCCAGATGGTGCCCCAGAAACGCTCGATGTCGGCCACCGACCACCGCCAGAGGGATGCATAGTCCTCGGGGAGGGCGTTCGCTCGGGCGAAGCTGGTCAGCGCGGCCCGCTCGATGCGCTCGGGCGAGGGTTCCCAGAGCTGCTTCGGGATCTCCGCGGCCATCGGCGCGCATCCTAGATGTCCCGGCTTCGAGCACGGTCGAGGTTGCAGAATGGAAGCCGGGATTCCGGGTATAGATTCAACTCCCCACTTATCAAGGAGAGAATGCTGATGGCTTACGAAGTTCCAGACCTTCCCTACGACTACGACGCGCTCGAGCCCCACATCGACGAGGCGACGATGAAGGTGCATCACGACAAGCACCATCAGGCCTACGTCGACAAGGCGAACGCCGCGCTGGAGGGCACCGAATGGGCTGACAAGGACGTCAACGAGGTGCTCAAGTCCCTCGACGAGCTGCCCTCCGACAAGCAGGGCCCGGTCCGTAACAACGCGGGCGGCCACGCCAACCACACCTTCTTCTGGAAGACGATGAGCCCCGACGGCGGAGGAGAGCCCTCAGGCGCCCTCGCCGACGCGATCAACGAGGCCTTCGGCGACTTCGACTCGTTCAAGGAGAAGGTCAAAGCCGCGGGCGTCGGCCAGTTCGGCTCCGGCTGGGCGTGGCTCGTCCACGACGGCAGCGGGCTGAGCGTGACCTCGACCGCCAACCAGGACTCGCCCGTCTCCGACGGGGCGACGCCTCTGCTCGGGGTCGACGTCTGGGAGCACGCCTACTACCTCAAGTACCAGAACAAGCGACCCGATTACCTGGACGCCTTCTGGAACGTCGTCGATTGGGACGAAGTCGGCAGCCGTTACGACGCCGTCGCCTGACCTTCGGCAGAGGGGACAGGAGCCGACGAGGACCCGCTTCGGCGGGTCTTCGTCGTTCTGGGGCCTTTCAGTTCCACGGGTTGGAGCGGGTGGGCAGGCGACCGGTAGCCCACCTGCGCCTGCTCCGCGCGGAATTTGTATGGTGAACCTGTCGGGCGATTGGCGCTCGCGTCCGCAGCGCCATCGCAGTGATTCGCCTTTGAGGGAGGGCTGCGGTGGGAGACAAGCGCAATCGGGGAGTCGTCGGCGGCAGGACCGTCGCTTATCTGGTCGGAGCCGTCCTGACCCTTCTTGCGATGCCGGCTCTTGCGCTCGCTCATCTGGAGCGGCCCTCCTACTGGCCCGACCCCGCCCCCGACACGTCGGTCGAGCCTCCCGCCGGCGGAGCGGTGCCGAAGGCACGATCCCTTCGTTCCGCCGTGACCGGTAAGGGGCCGGGCAAGGTTCGGGTCGTCTGCAAGGGCAAGCGGGGAGGCGTCTCCTTCAGGCTGCTCAAGAGGTCTGTTCGCGGGGCCCGCAAAGCCGGCGGATACGTGTTGAGGCCGAGCCAGGGCATGGAGAACTTCAGCAGGAAGAAGGCGAAGAGGCTGCGGAAGCTGAACGCCAGGCTGGTGGAGAAGTGCAGGTACCGCTCGGTGCAGGATGCGATCAACGACTCGGGCAACAACGATCGCGTCGTCGTCATGCCGGGCCGCTACAGGGAGCCGGCATCGCGCCGCTCACCCGTCAACGACCCGAAGTGCAATCCCTCGATGCTGCAGGAGGATCAGGGTGGGGCGCTGACCCCGAGCTACGAGTACCAGGCGAACTGCCCGAACGACCAGAACCTGATCTACGTGCAGGGGCGCGCGGTGGCCGGCGAGCCCCTGGCTGAGCCGCGGCCCGACCGGCACGGCATTCCCGAGCAGGAGCTGGGCGAATGCGTCCGCTGCAATTTGCAGATCGAGGGCTCCGGCGTGAAGCCCGAGGACGTGATCTTCGACGCGGGCAAGAACTACTCCGATCCCAAGGATCCGCAGGCGCGGCCGGGCGGCGACATCCCCTCCGCGGAGTGCCACGTCAGTGATGCCGCGGACAATCCCTGCTTCGGCAAGCACGTCGTCCTGAGAACCGACCGCTCGGACGGCTTCGTGGGCCGGAACTTCCTCGTGCGGGGCGCAAAGGAGCACGGGTTCTACACCGAAGAGACCGACGGCATCCTGCTCGACCGCGTGAAGTTCTTCTGGAACGCCGACTATGGCCATCTGAGCTTTACGACCGACCACAACATGGTCAAGAACTGCGATGGCTTCGGCTCGGGGGATGCGGTCGTCTATCCCGGCGCAGCGCCGCAGACCGGCGAGTTCCGAGACGAGGGCTTCTACCCCGAGGAGCGCTACAACACGACGATCAAGAAGTGCGACCTGCACGGCTCCTCGATGGGCTACAGCGGATCGATGGGCAACTCGGTTCGCGTCACCAGGAACAACTTCTATGGCAACGCGAACGGCCTGACCACCGACACCCTCTCGGCCCCCGGGCACCCCGGGTTCCCCGCCGACGGGATGAAGATCGACCACAACTGGTTCTATGCGAACAACCTCGACGTCTACAGGGTCGAGAACCCGTTCGAGGCGCTGGTGCCCCAGCCGGTCGGCACGGGCTTCTTCTGGCCGGGCCACAACAACGGCCGCTTCGAGGACAACTGGGTGTTCGACAACTGGCGTCAGGGCACGATGCTGGTCTCGATTCCCGACGCGATCGCGGGCGAAGCCGAGGGCGCCGTCGACCCCGCGACTCACTGCCCGACCTCCAACATGGGAAGCCAGTCGGTGTCGACCTCGTGCGCCAACCAGTATTCGGGCAACCACATGGGCGAGGTTCCCCCGAGCTTCAAGCCGCACCCCGGCCTGACCAAGTTCGGAAATCAGACCACACTGTCGTCGAGTCCCAGGACCGCGCCCAACGGCGTCGACTTCTGGTGGGACGAGGCGACTCCGAACACCGGCAACTGCTGGTTCGACAACACCGGACCCGATGGAACGCGGGCCAGCCTGACCGCCGATCCGCCGGTTGCGCCCGCCGCCGGTCAGTCGACGCCCGGGTTCCTCCCGGAGGACTGCGAGACGAGCATCGGCGGCGCCGGCTACTCGGCCAAGGCGCCGGTCCTGCTCAGTTGCTACGGGCAGTGGGAGACCAAGGAGCTCGACGCTCCCGGATGCGGCTGGTACAACACCCCGCCGCAGCCGGGCTCCGCCGCGGCGAAGGCCGCAGCTGCAAGGCAGCTGCGGATGCAACGGATGCTCGCGCGCGGAAACGTCGCCGACCGCATCTCAACATGGGTGAACGAGCTTGCCGGAAAGATCTCCTACGGTCCTGTGGAGTAGACCCGCGAGCATCTGCGCTGCCGCGCTCTGCGCCGTTTCGTTCGCCGCCGCGGGGTGCGGATCGGCGGCGAAGAGCTCCGAGCCCGCACCCGACTCCGGTCGCCGCGGGGCGGTCGTCGACATCGCCGGCACCGAGCCCGTGGGGGAGATGACTGCCGGGTCGGTGGCCTCATTGGTCGAATGCAGGGATTGGAACGACGCGAACGAGGCGCAGCGGCTCGCGACGATCGCCGACGTGCGCAGCCAGATCAACCTGGTCGATTCTGGGATCGAGGCGCCGGCGCTGACTGACGAGGAGGCGACGCAGGTGTTCGACCGTGCCTGCCAGCCGGGATGGGCTCAGGGCCTGCGTCTCTACAAGCTCTATGCCCGGGCTGCGGGCTGGGTCGAGATGAAGCGCATCGCCGAGGGAGAGAGCCGGTAGGCAGGGATCAGTTGAACCCGCGCTGACGGACGACCCGCCCGGGGCTGTCTAGAACTTGACTTCGACCGGCTCGCGGTCGGTGGCGTTCTCGATCTCGAAGAACTCCTTGGCGGTGAAGCCACCGGAATTCGCGATGATCGAGTTCGGGAAGATCTGGATCTTCGTGTTATAGGCCTGAACGTTGGAGTTGTAGATCCGGCGGGAGGCCTGGATCTCGTCCTCGATCTCGCTCAGATTGCGCGAAAGCTGCTGGAAGTTCTCGGTGGCGCGGAGGTTCGGATACTGCTCTGCGACGGCGCGCAGGTCGGTGAGCGACCCGGATAGCTTCGCCTCCGCGGTCTGGGTCGCCTCGACGCTCTGCGCCTTCATCGCGTCGGCTCGCGCTTCGGTGACGGCCGTGAATACCTGCTGCTCGTGCGTTGCGTAACCCTTCACCGTCTCGACGAGGTTCGGAACCAGGTCGTGGCGGCGCTTGAGCTGAACGTCGATTCCGCTCCACGATTCCTCGACCCGGTTACGGCTGCCGATGATCCCGTTCCGGATCAGGACGAAGACCAGCCCGAGGAAGAGAAGCAGCGCGACGACGACGATGAGAATGATCATGCGCGGCATCCTAGCCGTGGATTATGGATCTGTGAAGGGGCGCACGTGATTGCGTGAATCCCGACCCTTAATGCCAACTCAACGTAGGCGTTGGCGCAATCGCGTGGAATGTGACCGGGAGCGGGGTGGTTGTGCGTTGACATGCGTCAAACGCCCCTGTTACTTTCGCTTGCCGTCGCGGTTTTCGCGGCATCAGGCACGGAGAGCGCAACACAGTTTTGAAAAAGGCAGCAGGTCGAATCGTGGCCCTGGTGGCCCTTGCCGCAGTGGTGGTGGCCGTTGTGCTGCTGCTGTCGAGCAGCGGCGGACCGACCTACCAGCTGACCGCCGACTTCACCAACGCCTCCCAGCTCGTCGGCGGCGAGGTCGTCACCCTCGGCGGCACCCCGGTCGGCAAGGTGACCAAGATCGAGCTCGCCGACGACGGCGACGCGCTGATCACCTTCTCCGTCGACGGCGACTTCGCCCCGCTCAAGGTCGGCACCACCGCCCAGATCAGATCCTTCTCGCTCTCCGGCGTCGCCAACCGCCAGATCGAGCTGACCCTGCCGGCGGAGGGCACCGCCGGAGCGGAGATCCCCTCCGGCGGGACCCTCGATAAGTCCCAGACGATCAGCGAGGTCGACCTCGATCAGATCTTCAACACGCTCAACCCCAAGACCGCCGCCGACTTCAAGAAGGTGATCAAGGGATTCGCCGCCACCTACAAGGGCAGCGCCGCCACCCAGGCCAACGCCGGCTTCAAATACCTCAACCCGTTCCTGTCGACCTCCCGCCAGACGTTTGCGGAGCTGACCCGCGACACCCCGGCGCTCGAGCAGCTGATCGTCGACGGCTCCCAGCTCTCCCACACCCTCGCCGCCAAGCGCTCAGACATCTCCTCGCTGGTCGGCAACCTCGACCTGATGATGAACGCGATCGCCCGCCAGCGCAGCTCGCTGACCTCCGCGATCGGCAAGCTGCCCGACTTCATGCGCAACTTCAACACGACCGCGGTCAACCTCCGCTCCGCCCTCGACGACGTCGATCCCCTCGTCGATGCATCAAAGCCCGTCGCCGTTCGCCTGCGGCCCTTCTTCGCCAACTTCCGCGCCGCCTCCCACGATCTCGTCCCGACCGTCTCAGACCTCGACAAGGTCGTCGAGGACCCGGGCAAGGACAACGACCTCGTCGACCTCACCCGCCTGCAGCCGAACCTGGCAAAGATCGCGATCGGCCCCTACCGCGCCAACGGCAAAAGGCGCCAGGGGTCCTTCCCCGAGGGAGCCACCGCGCTGACCGACTCCCTCGACGAGCTCGCCTTCTTCCGCGCCTACTCGCCGGAGCTGACAGGCTGGTTCGATGACTTCGGGCATTCCGGCCTCGTCGATGCCAATGGCGGCATCGGTCGCATCGGCACAACCTTCAACACGTTCAGCCTCGGCGCCAACGGCGTCCCCGTCGTCGATCTCGGTGGCGCGCTCGCCACGACGGGCACCGATCTCTTCGACATCGGCAACTACCAGCGCTGCCCGGGCTCGAACGAGCGACCGGCCCCCGACGGCTCCAACCCGTTCACCGATCCGAACAACCCGGCGAGCGCGGGTGGCCCCGTGAAGTGTGACCCGAGCATCATCCCGACCGGCAAATGAGACGACTTCTCCTGATCACGGCTCTCGTGGCGGCTTCGATCGCCGGCCTTGCGGCGAGCGCGAGCGGTGGCGACACGCACACCTATTACATCGAGATGGACAACGCCTTCGGTTTGGTCAACGGCTCCGAGGTCAAGGTCGCCGGAGTCGCCTCGGGCAAGGTCACCGACTTCTTCATCAACTCGCAGAAGCGAGCGGTCGCCAAGGTCGAGCTCTCAGGCCCGGTCGCGGTGCTCGGCGAGGACACCGTCTGCAGCACCGAGCCCCAGTCGCTCATCGCCGAGTACTTCATCGACTGTCAGCCGAAGGGGCCGCCGATAGCACCGAAGGACGGCAGCGATCAGGACCGCGCCGAGAACCCGGACATCCCCGTCTCACACACGACCCAGACCGTCCAGAACGACCTCGTACTCAGCGCTCTGCGGCTCCCGTTCCGCGAGCGGCTGACGCTGCTGCTCAACGAGTTCGGGACCGCGCTGGCCGGTAACGCCGACAACCTCAACGCGGCGATCCGCCGCGGTGCGCCGGCGCTGCAGCAGACCCAGCAGGTCCTCCACCTCCTCGCCTCCCAGAACACGATCATCCGCGACCTCAACGTCAACTCCGACCGGATCATCGGCAAGCTCGCCCAGCGCCGCCAGGACGTCGTCGACTTCATCAACGAGGCGAACAAGACCTCACAGGCCTCGGCGGCCCGCCGCGACGACCTCTCCCAGAACTTCGCGTTGCTCGACGACTTCCTCGCCGAGCTGCAGCCGACCATGGCCGACCTCAATGGGCTCGCCCAGCAGGGGACGCCCCTGCTCTCCGACCTGCGCCGGGCCGCGCCAGGTCTGAACACGCTCTCGAGGAACCTGCCCGCGTTCAACGCGTCGGCCACCGACTCGCTCGTCAGCCTCGGCAAGTCGGCTGTGGTGGGACAGCGGGCGCTGACCAAGGGTCGCGACGAGATCAACCAGCTCGGCAAGTCCGCCAAGGGCTCCTTCTCCGTCGCCGACAACCTGGCGAAGTTCCTCCGTGACATCGACGACCCCAACCGTGCCGTCGAGACCGACACCCGCGCCAATCGCGACACCGGTCGCAAGGGGGAGACGGGCTACACGGGGATGGAGGGCCTCCTCAACTACGTCTACTACCAGCCCGGCGCGATCAATCAGTACGACGAGATCGGCCACCTTCTGCACTTCTCGATCTTCGAGGTCGGTTCCGGCCCGTGCGCCAGCTACAACGCCGGCGAATACGACCCGGACGGACCCGGTCCCGCGGCAGCCCAAAAGGGCGTGCCGAACCTCGATGGCTCGGCTGCCACGACCGACGTGACCCAGGCCAACCGCTGCGTCGCGTGGCTCGGCGACAACCAGCCCGGCCTGACCGGTGGCAGCCTGCCTCCCTACAGCAGCAAGGTCTGCCCGGGCGGCTCCGACGACACATCGATCTGCGATCCGGGCAGCACGTTCAGCGCCAAGACGGCCACCTCGAAGAGCGCCAAGGCCGGAGGCCGAGACGACGCCACCGGCTCGGGCGGCTCGGGCGGCGGATCCGGCGGCTCGGGCGGCCCGACGGTCGACGGCTCGGGATCCTCCGGCGACGGGATCACGGGCAGCTCCCCGGGGACCCCCGCGCCTCCCGTCGAGGGCACCGGCATCCCCGGCCTCGATGACCTCGGCGGCCTCGGCGGAACCCTCGGCCTGCCCAACGGAACCGGCTCGGTCGGCCGTCAGAAGCGCGACGGTGGTGGAGCGAACGCCGCGGGCGGAGCCACCAACGATCTGCTCGGATACCTGTTCGGAAACTGATGATCACGACGTCGCTTACATACAACTCGCCCGAGGCCGGAGGCCTGCGATGAAGCGCGGCAGCCCCCTGCAGGCGCTGGCGTCGTCGCCGACGATGGTCGGAGCGATCACGACGCTGATCGTGATCGTGGCCGTCTTCCTCGCCTACAACGCCAACAACGGCCTTCCCTTCGTGCCCGTCTACCGGGTCTCAGTGGTGGTGCCGAACGCCTCGCGGCTGGTCGAGAACAACGAGATCAGGATCGGCGGCAACCGGGTCGGCGTGGTCGAGTCGATCGATCCCGTGCGACTGCCGGTCGGCGACCCGTCGGCGGATACGAAGACCGGCGGCGACACGAGCGGAGTCGTGGCTCGCCTCAATCTGAAGCTCGACAAGTCGGCGGCGCCGTTGCCGAAGAACTCGATCTTCCGGATTCGCTACAAGTCGTCCTTCGGCCTCAAGTTCCTCGAGATCACGCGGGGGAACGGACCGATGGCGCCCGAGGGCTTCACGTTCAACGGGACGAACGACAACGACGATCCCGCCGATGACGACAACCAGATCCTCTCGATCGACGAGGTTGCGAAGAACAAGGGAGCGGATGACGGCACGTTCATCGCCCAGACCGAGTTCGACCAGATCGGCGACACCTTCGACCAGGCGACCCGCAACGCGATCCGCCAGAACCTCGCCGGCTATGGAGACGCATTCGCGGCCCGCGGCACCTCGCTGAACCAGGCCATCGAGGCGCTGAACCCGCTGCTGACCAACCTCCTCCCGGTCGCCAAGACGCTCAACGACAAGGAAACCAACCTGCAGAACTTCTTCCCGGCCCTGGCGCGAACCGCCGCGATCGTGGCGCCGGTCGCCGACCAGCAGGCTGAGCTCTTCCGCAACATGGCCGTCACCTTCGCCGCCATCGGCGATGATCCGGCGGCGCTGCAGGCGACGATCTCAGGTGGTCCTCCCGCGCTGCAGACGGGGATCGACACCCTGCCCCGCCAGCACACCTTCCTGACCGACTTCACCGAGCTCAACCGGCGCCTGCGCCCGGGCGTCAAGCAGCTTCGCATCGCTCTGCCGAGCCTCAACGGCGCGATCAGCGTCGGCACGCCCGTGCTCTCCCGCTCGGTCGCCGCCAACCAGCGCCTGCGCGGGGTGTTCCGCCAGACCGAGAACCTCGTCGATCAGCCCACGACGAAGAGCTCGCTCGTTCGGCTGCAGGACCTCTTCGGCAGCGCCAAGCCGCTGGCCTCCTACGTCACTCCGGCTCAGACGGTCTGCAACTACTGGAACTACATGTGGACACTGCTTCCCGAGCACCTCAGCGAGCGGGATTCGGTCGGCTACACGCAGCGGGTCACCCTGATCAGCACCCCGCAGGGGAGCCTGACGTTCAGCCTGCCCGACCTCACCGGCGTGCTTCCCGGCACGCTCACCTCGCTCCTGCCGTCGCAGGTCGGGGATCTCGTGAAGACGCTGCCGCAGACGACGCTCACGGTTCCCGGCGAAGTGGAGACCGGCCTCTCGGCCGGTGGCTACTCGGGCGCGCAGGCCAACGGCCGCGCCTACGACCCGTCGGGGCAGCCGGGCAACTTCGAGCCGCACAAGCTCCCGATCCTGCACGCGAACCCGTCCGGTCCGACCGGACAGAACGGTTCCGACTGTCAGCCCGGCCAGACGGGCTACCTGCTCGGCAGCGACCCGGTCCCCGGCCAGGGCGCGAGCAACCCCGCGGTGGTCGCTCCGGACCTCCCGGGCGACCGCGGGATCACCGACGTCTACTGGAACCGCGACGGCACGCGCGAGCTCCGCGACACCCGAGTTCCGGCGAGGCAGCCATGAGGAACCGCAGCGGCAAGCGACTCCCCAACTGGATGATCGGCCTGATCATGATGGTCATCCTCGTGGTGGCCGCCTACGTGGCCTTCACCAAGCAGGTTCCCTGGGGCGGTGGGACCGAGTTCAAGGTCGTCTTCAACTCGGCGCAGAACCTGCGCCCGAACTCGCCGGTGAGGATCGCCGGCATCGAAGTGGGCAAGGTGACCAAGGTCGAGCCCCTGACCAACGGCGCCGACGGTTCCAACGAGACCGGAGCGACGAGCACCGTCCCCAGCGGCGCGGTCGTGACGATGGAGCTGGATGACGCCGGACTGCCCCTCAAGGACGATGCGACGTTCACCCTGAAGCCGCGCCTCTTCCTCGAGGGCAACCTCTTCGTCGACGTCCGCCCGGGCAGCCCGAGCGCGCCCGCTGTGGACGCCGACTACACGTTCCCACCGGCTCAGACCAGCAACACGGTGCAACTCGATCAGGTCCTGACCGGCGTGTTCCAGGCTGACGCCCGCAAGGACCTGCAGATCTTCCTCGACCAGTTCGGCAAGGCGCTGATCGACCATGGTGGGGCCAAGTCGTTGCGGGTTCTCAACAAGGTCTCGCCCGATGCGTACCTGTACACCTCACAGGTCAACCAGGCCATCCTCGGCGAGCACCCGCATGACCTCTCCTCGCTGATCTTCAACCTCGATCGGGTGATCAAGGGCCTCGACGCCAACGAGCCGGCATTGCAGTCGCTCGTCGTCAACCTCCGCACCGTCACGGGCAGCTTCGCGGCGCGGAGCGTCGACCTCGAGCAGGCGCTGCAGGACCTGCCCGACACGCTCGACGCCGGCCAGACCGCCTTCGCCAGCCTCAACGCCGCCTTCCCGCCGCTCCGCGCCTTCGCCCGCGAGGCGCTCCCCGGCGTCAAGACCACTCCCGAGACCCTCGACGCCGCCACGCCGCTGCTGCGGCAGCTGCGCGGCCTCGCTCAGCCCGCCGAGCTCCGCGGCCTCGTCTCCGACCTGCGCCCGGCGATCCCGCACCTTGCCGAGCTCACCCGGTCGACGATTCCCTTCCTCAAGCAGACGCGCGCTCTCTCGAGCTGCTTCAACCACACGATCCTGCCCTTCGCAGACGACAAGGTCGATGGCGGGGCCGCCTACAACTCCACGAACGGACCCCAGGGCACGGTCTACCAGGAGACCGGCTACGGCCTCGCCGGGATCTCCGGGGAGAGCCGCTCGGGCGATTCCAACGGCCAGTACATCCGCGTGATCGGCGGCGGCGGCAGCAACACCGTCCAGATTCCGGCCACCCCCACGGCGCCCGCTCAGGCCGGCGTCACCCCGTTTGACATCCTCGGCGCGATGCCGCCGATCGACGCCTCGGCGAAGACGCCGTTCAAGCCCAACGAGCCCTGCGAGAACCAGGACCCGCCGGACCTGAGCGCCATCCCCGGGCCGCCGCCTCAGCAGCAGTCCGCGAGCACCGGGGCTCCGGTGGAACCGAAGGTCGCGAAGCTCAACACCGACGCGACCAACAGCGTCACCGAGCTCGCGCAGGCGGCGCAGGCGGCCAAGAGCGGCGACGACAACGCCAAGAAGCTGCAGCAGAAGGCCATGAAGGACCTCAAGAACTTCTACGAGAGCTACGGCAACTGATGGGCACCGCGATCCGCAAACACCTTCGCGACTTCGTCGCCATCACCCTGCTCCTCGTGGTTTCGCTCGTGGCCGGCTACGTGATCGTCCAAAACCAGCGCCTGCGCATCCCGATCCTCGAAGAGAAGCCGTTCGAGTTGAAGGCCGAGTTCCAGACCGCCCAGGCGGTCGTACCGGGCCAGGGACAGACGATCCGGATCGCCGGGGTCAAGGTCGGTGACGTCCAGAAGGTCTCCCTCGAGGACGGGGAGGCGATCGTCGACTTCGGCCTCGATCGCAGCTACCTGCCGATCTACAAGGACGCGACGATCCTGCTGCGGCCACAGACGGGGCTCAAGGACATGTTCTTCGAGATGGACCCGGGGACCAAGGCCGCTGGCGAGATCGAGGAGGGCGGGACGGTTCCGCTGGCGAACACGGCTCCGGACGTGAACCTCGATGAGCTGCTCAGCGCGCTCGACTCAGACACCCAGGCATACCTCCGCCTGCTTCTCGTCGGCGCCGGTAAGGGCCTCGAGGGTCAGGGAAAGAACCTTGGCAAGGTCCTCGGTTCGCTCGGACCGCTCACGCGCGACCTCGATCGCATCAACTCCAAGGTCGCCGAGCGCAAGGACAACCTGCGTCGCCTGATCACCAACTTCAATGCGCTCACCCTCACGGTCGGCAAGAGCCAGAAGACCATCACCGATCTCGTCACCTCCTCCAGCGATGCGCTCGGGGCGATCGCCGAGCAGGACCCGAGCGTCCAGCGAGCGATCCAGCTGCTGCCCGGGACCCTCGAGCAGTCGACCGAGACGCTCAACAACGTCGCGGCGTTCGCCGATCAGCTCGGCCCAGCCTTCGGGGATCTGCGACCGTTCGCGCGCAACCTCGACGAGCTCAATGCCTCGACGAAGAAGCTGGCGTTGACCACGACCCCCGTCATCCAGAAGCAGATCCGTCCGTTCGTGCGCGCCGCGCGCGCGCCGGTGCGCGATCTCGACACGGCTGCGAAGCGATTCGCCCGCGCCACGCCGAAGCTGACGGTCGTCGGCAAGAAGATCAATCGCCTCGGCAACATGGCGGCGTACAACCCCAACGGCGCGGAGCCACCCGGCACGCCGGGCCGCGACGAGGGCTACCTGTTCTGGGCAGCCTGGCTCGGCCACAACTCGGGGTCCGTCTTCCAGGTGCAGGACGCCCACGGCGTCGACCGCCGGATCTACCTGACCCTCGGCTGCAAGGAGGCCGTGAGCCTGCTCGGCGCCAGCCCGCTCGCGCCGGCGGTGACGGGCCTCAACGCTCTCTTCGCGGCCGGCGGGCCGTTCGCGGGAGGCTGCAGCTAGGCCATGCAGAAGTCAGCTCCATCAGCCGGAAGGATCCTGATCGCGGTCGGCTTCACGCTGTCGTGCTTCGGACTGCTCCTCTTCCTCTGGGTCGCCTTCGGTGGGCCCGTCCCGCTCAAGGCCGAGAGCTACCGGATCACTGCCTACTTCCCCGAGGCGACGCAGCTCGCCCAGGAATCCGACGTGCGCATCGGTGGCGTCTCGGTCGGCAAGGTCAAGACGATCGACCTGGCTCCGCTCGACAAACAGGTCGATGGGCTCGACACGACCGAGGCGACGATCGAGATCGAACCGCAGTTCGCGCCGATCTCGAGCGACGCCCGGGCGATCCTGCGCAATAAGACCTTGCTCGGGGAGACCTACGTCGAGCTGACCTCCGGAACCGAGCCGGGGAACTCGGGGGCGCCGGTCGCGCTCGGGGCAGCGACGAACAACACCGACGCCGAGACCGCGAACGTCGAAGCGATCCCGGAGGGGGGCACCCTCGGCCTCGGGCAGGTCGAGAATCAGACGCAGATCGACGAGGTCTTCAACTCGCTCGACACCGAGACCCGCACCGCCTTCCAGCGCTGGCAGCAGGGTCTGGCGGTCGCGATCAAGGGTCGCAGCCTCGACCTCAACGATGCCCTCGGCAACCTCGGCCCCTTCCTCGGCGACGCCTCCGACGTGCTCTCGGTCCTGCGTAAGCAGAAGGTGCAGCTGCAGGGCCTCGTCCGCGACACGGGAACCGTCTTCGACGCGCTCAGCGAGCGCAATCAGCAGCTCGCGACCGCGATCACCGGCTCGAACACCACGTTCGGGGCGCTTGCCTCCGAGGAGGCCGCCCTGAGGGAGTTCTTCCAGATCGCCCCGACCTTCGAGAACGAGACGACCCTGACCCTCAATCGCCTCGATGCGTTCCAGGCCAACACCGAGCCGCTCGTCAAGTCGCTGCTGCCGGTGGCCAAGGACATCAGCCCAACGCTTCGCAGCGTCCGCCGGCTGTCGCCGCATCTGAAGTCGCTGTTCTACGACCTCGACGACCTCACGCGCGCCTCCAGGCGAGGCTTCCCGGCGCTCGCCAGCACGCTCAAGGGCCTGCGACCGGTGCTCGACGCGCTCGATCCCTTCCTCGCGAACCTCGACCCGGTCGTCAGCTGGCTCAGCTACTACCGCGCGAGCGTCACCGACTTCCTCTCGAACCCGCCCGCGGGCCTGTCCGACACCCTGGCGCCGACGCCCGGCCAGCCGTCGGCCTCCCACGCGCTTCGCCAGCTCGGCTACATCACCCAGGAGTCGCTCGCGATCTACCCCAACCGCTTGCCGGAGAACCGCGGCAACGGGTACCTCCAGCCGTACAACCAGATCATCGACCAGGGCCAGGCGGCGGCGAAGGGGATCTTCCCCAACTTCGACTGCAACAACACGGGTGGCCCGCGCAGCCCCGGCGACGGCGGCTCCCCGCCGGTCTCGAGTCAGGACGATCCGCTGCCGTCGAGGCCGGGAGCGCTGCCCGGGCAGTTCACGCGCAACGCCTTCGCCCCCTGCTACGTGGCGCCCAAGTTCTCATCCAAGTACGGCGGCGGTCAGGCACCCCAGATCACGGCGGATCCCTGATCGATTCATCTAGCCTGGCGATGGTTTGAGCGCCGGCAGTGAACAGATGGAGACGTGGATCGCGGCCGTCAAGGGCGTCGCAGCGGATCGAGACCTGCGTTATGAGCAGGTCGGCGGGATCAATCCACGAGACGCCCCCGCCGCGCTCTGCCCGGGCGGTCCCAACCGGTTGACCGGCCAGCTGGCGCCGGACTTCTGGGGCGCGTGCTGCGATGCCGATGAGCACGAGGTCGGATCCTTCTTCTCCAAGACCATGGTTCCCGGCGCATTGCTCGCGAAGGCGCACATGCCGGATCTCACCAAGGTCGTTCCCGCCTTCGACGTCGAGTCGATCGAGGCGACCCCCGGCGAGCAGCTGAAGCGCCGCAGCTCCCGCCGGGTGCAGTTCGAGAGCATCGACTTCAACAAGCGCTTCATCGCCACGGTTCCCCACGACCACGACCCAGTCGCCCTGCGCGAGCTGTTCAGCCCCGGCTTTCTCGACTGGGCGAGCGGCATCGACCGCGAGGTGGACTTCGGAGCCTCCGAGCGCCAGCTCTATTTCCTCTGGCGGCTCCGCGAGCTCACCCGCGACGAGCTCGAGCTCGCCCTCGAGACCGCCGGCGGCCTGTTCCGGCGGGTGCGCGCCGAGCTCGAGGAGGAGGGCGACGCGATCTATCCGACCGGCCCCTGGTACGCGGGGCTCGAGCACTTCCCGGAGGGCTAGGCGTCGTCGTAGCCGGGCTCGCCCGGGAGGATGATCGTGAACGACTCCTCCGTTCCCACGACCTTCGGCATCAGCGGGATCACCGGCCGCTCCGCCGCGTTGGCGAGGACGGCGTCGGCATCGGAGAACCCGCGCAGCTCCTCGAGGTGCTTGATCGTCGGAAAGGAGAGCTCGAACCGATCCTCCGCATGATCGGCAAGGGCCGTCGCGGGCGAGACCCACCGCGCGTCGTCCATCTCGACGAGATCGGCCACCGGCTTGCAATGGGGTGGTGCGAGGGCCACGTAGAAGCGGGTGTCGAAGCGAACCGGCACCTCCACCGGAGTGATCCAGCGTGACCAGGGCAGCAGCGCGGCCGCGTCGACGACGATGCCGGCCTCCTCGGCGAGCTCGCGCGCCCCACAGACCCGGTGTGCGATCTCATCCGGCTCAACCCCCGGCAGGTCGATTCCGCTCACCTCATGGTCGGCGACCTCGACGACGCCTCCGGCGAACACCCAGACGCCGGGCATGAAGCGCGCCTTCGAGCCCCGCTGGAGCATCAGGAGCTCCAGCCCTCGAGCGGAGTGCCTGCCCCCGCGGCGCATCAGGATGACGGTGGCGGCGGGCCGCGGCGTTGCTGGCTCGGCCACGATGGCGCCACTCTACGTTAGGCTGCCCGGCCGATGAGCGACACCGCCACAAAGCAACAATGGATCTGCACCTCCTGCGGATACGTCTACGACCCGGCCGAGGGCGACCCTGACGGAGGAATTCCCGCGGGAACCGAGTTCGCGGAGATCCCCGAGAACTGGTTCTGCCCAGTGTGCGGAGCCCGCAAAGCCGACTTCGAGCTGCTCGAGGGCTAGGACCTGGAGGGCCGGCGCCCGAATCCGGCGCCGCTGGGCGAGAGTTGGTTTTGGTTGGGGAGGGGATGTGGCCGAGGCGTCGACCGCCTCACGAGAAGGTTGGGCTGCTCGATGGCAGGAAAGCAGCCGCGGGGAGGGCTTTCTTGCCATCCACCGAGGAATCAAAGCTCGGTGGAGCCTTCCGCCAGTCCCTCGGGAGGCCACACCCACCTGGGCCCGGGGACCTAAGCGTCCAGCGCACTCTCGCGGCGACGGCGGCGCGCCCACGCCACCGCCATCCACGTAAGGCCGATCAGGAGTCCGAGTGGGACCACGATCGCGGCCGAGATCAGGAGCACTCCGGCGACGTCGCGGAGGACGCTGACGGCATCGTCGAACCAGGTGCCGAGGTCGCGGTCCTCCTTCGCGTTGGGATCGCCCGTAACGGTGACGTTGAGGTCGGAGAGGTTCGCCCGCCGAGCGATGTTCTCGAATGCCGCCTGGGCCCGTGAGATCTGGCGGCGCACGTCGCCGATCTGGAGGCGAAGCGCCTCCGCCTCGGTGTCGGTGGCGGCATTGCCCAGCGC
Organism: uncultured Solirubrobacterales bacterium; assembly: GCA_963826475.1. Classification (GTDB taxonomy): domain Bacteria; phylum Actinomycetota; class Thermoleophilia; order Solirubrobacterales; family 70-9; genus RHKX01. Next base: position 136,554 of record CAWGXC010000001.1, read on the forward strand.
CTGAAGCAGCTTCCGGCGCTGCGCCTGCAGGTCGTTGAGGTTGTTCTTGGCGCTGACGAACGGTCGGGTGATGTCCTCGGTCGCCTCGTTCAGCGAATCGACGTTGGCGAGCTTCGTGAGCTGGTCGATGGCGGCGTCCAGGTTGCGCGTCGGGATCGTCAGCTGCAGGTCGGCCCGCGACTGCTTGCCGGCGACCGATACCTGAGAGGAGGCGACGATCCCGTCGAGCGAGCGCGTGATCGCGATCACCTGGTCGGATACGTCACGCACCTTGTCCGGGTTGGTCGTGAGGGTGAGTTGGACGCTGCGGTCGACCTGTCGCTTGGCGGTGCCGGGAGCGATTCTGGTGTCGGCCTTGAAGCGGTCGCCGTTGGGGTAGAGCGGAAGGGCCGCGGAACCTGCGGCCGCACCATCGGCGCTGCCTCGCGCTCCCTCCTGGGCACCGCTGGCAGTGGCAGCCGATGGGGCCACGGTGGAGCCTGAGGAATCCGACGAGCTCGCCGCTGTGTCGGGCGCCACCGGCGTGCTCGACTCGCCGCCATCCCCTGCATTCAGCGTCGAGACCGCGACCACGGCGACGATCGCAAGCGTTGCCAGCGCTCCGGCCGGACCGGCGATGCGCATCGGCCGCATGCCCTCGATCCAGGCGCCCAATCCGGCCTTTCCGGCGCGCCGAAACCGGTTCGCCGCGCGGCGATCCAGCTCGGCCGCCCATTCCTCGTCCACGTCAGGACGCTCGGAGGCGATCAAGGAGGTCAGCTCGGCCCAAGCGGTGTGCTCGGGGTCGACGCTTCGACCCGTCAGGGCCCGATCGATCGCGTCCAGCTCGGCGCGCTCGCGCGGCCCCAGCGGTTCGTCGCGCTCAAGCAGCCTCATCGCACGCCCTCCTCAGCTTCGTGATGGTCCGGTGGATCCTGGTGCCGGCGTTGCTCTCGCTGCTGCCGATCACGGTGGCGATCTCGGCGTTGCTCAGGCCGGCGAAGAACTTGAGGGCGACGAGCTCCCGCTCGCGAGCGTCGAGACCCGCCATCGCTTGCCGCAGGGCCGCGCGGCGGAGGGCGACCTCGGCGCCCTCCTCCGGTGACATGGCTTCGAAGTCCTCGGGGTCCGCGGCCAGCTCGGCGATCCGCTTTCGACGCCGCAGCTCGTCGAGCGCGGCATTGCGGGCGATTCCGAAGAGCCAGGCGCGCGGACTGCCCTTGCGCGCATCGAAGCCGTGGCGCTTGCGGAAGGCGCGCTCGAAGGCCTGCGCCGTCACGTCCTCGGCAGCGGAGCGATCGCGCAGCAGCCCCGAAACGTAGGCGAACAGATCGTCCCGGCTGCTCCGGTAGAGCGAGTCGAATGCGAGCTCGGAGCCCGAGGTGACCGCGGCCGTAGGCGCTGTGAGTACTTGCTCCACCTCCTCACTACGAGGACGGGGCCGCTTCGTCACAGTCGGCTCCTCGGGCCGCTAGGGAAGGCGGAGGGCGCGACCGATGACCCAGTCGAAGATCCGGGCCGGCAGGAGCAGCTTTGCGCCCGCCATGCCGTAGGCGTCACGTCCGATCAGGTAGCGCGCGCGTGGATGACTGGCGTTCAGGGCGCCCTCGATCGTGGCGGCGGCTTTCTCCGGGGCGATCCCTCGCGCACCCGTCTCCGCGCTGGCGCGCTCCGTGGCCTCCATCGCCTTGCCATAGAGCCCCTCGGCCTCGGGCTTCATGCGCTCGCGCACCTCCCTCGAGGTCGTCGTCCCGCTCGCCCAGATCTCGGTCGCGATGCTCCCCGGCTCGATCGTGATCGTCTTGATCCCCCACGGCCGCAGCTCGACCCGCAGGCAGTCGCTGATCGCTTCGAGAGCGAACTTCGAGGCGTTGTAGGGGCCGAAGAACGGGGTGGCGACGATCCCGCCGATCGAGGTCACGTTGACGACGCGCCCCTCGGCGGTGCGCAGCGCCGGCAACATCGCCTGCGTCGTCGCGAGATGGCCGATCAGGTTGACCTCGAGCTGTTGTCGGAGGTCGTCGAGGGGCACGAACTCGAGCGGACCGGTGTAGGCGACGCCCGCGTTGTTGACGAGCGCGTCGAGGCCGCCCGAGCCCTCCGCGTCGATCGCCCTCCTGGCGTCCTCGATCGTCTCCTCGTCGGTCACGTCGAGGATCAGCGGGGTGAGGAGCTCCGATCCCTCGCTCGCGAGCGATTCGGCGTCGGCGGGCTTGCGGACCCCGGCGTAGACCTTCCATCCGGAGGCGTCGAGACGCAGCGCGGTCGCCCGGCCGATCCCCGACGAGCAGCCGGTTATCAGCGCAGTCTTGCCAGAGCTCATCCGGAGATCATGCCGCGCGCTCGACGCGGGCGTCGAGCTGCGGGCGACTGATCTCCTCGACGGAGTGCGCATCGGGGCCGGCGCAGGAGTCGCGGACGGCCTGCCGGATTGCCGCCGCGGTGACCGCGACGAGCCGCGACAGATCGCGCTTGCTGATCGCCGGCGGCGGCATCAGCACGATCGTATCCCCGAGGGGTCGGACGATCGCCCCGCGCTTGCGCGCTTCGAGCGTGACCCGGTGGCCGAGCCTGAGCGCAGGGTCGTGCTCGCCGAGGTCGATGCCGACCATCAGGCCCAGGCCACGAACCTCAGCCACCTCGTCCATCGCGGCGACGCCGGCGAGCAACTCGCTGAGCAGTCGGATCTTGGGCTGGATGCTCGCGATCGTGTCCTCGGCTTCGAACACGTCGAGCGAGGCGATGGCCGCCGCGCAGGCGAGTGGGTTGCCGGTGAACGTGTGGCCGTGGAAGAACGTCCGGAAGTCCTCGTGCGCGCCGAGGAAGCCGTCGTAGATCCGCTCCGTCGTCAGCGTCGCCGCGAGGGGCATGTAGCCGTTCGTCAGCCCCTTGCCGAGGCAGAGGAAATCAGGAGAGATCCGCTCCTGCTCACAGGCGAACATCGTTCCGGTGCGGCCGAAGCCCGTCGCGACCTCGTCGCAGATCAGCAGCACGTCGTGGGCGTCGCAGAGCTCACGGACCCGGCGCAGGTACCCGGGAGGCTGGACGAGGATGCCGCCGGCGCCCTGGACGAGCGGCTCGACGATCACGGCTGCGATCTGCTCGCCGCAGCGGTCGAGGACGGCGGAGAGGGCCTCGGCGTCCCCGGCGGGGACCAGATGCTTGCCGAACAGCAGCGGCTCGTACGCCGCGTGGAACAGATCGATCCCGCCCAGCGATACGGCTCCGATCGTGTCGCCGTGGTAGCCGTCGGCGAGGCCGACGAAGGACGTGCGACGGGCGTGCTGACCACCGCGCTGCTTCCAGTACTGGAACGCCATCTTCAGGGCGATCTCGGTGGCCGTCGAACCCGCATCCGAGTAGAAGACGCGGCTGAGCCCGGCTGGGGCGATCTCGACGAGGCGACTCGCCAGCTCGGCTCCGGGGGCGTGCGTGAGACCGAGCATCGTCGAATGCGCGACCTTGTCGAGCTGATCGCGGATCGCCCCATCGATCGCGGGATGGCGATGGCCGTGGACGTTGCACCACAGGGACGAGGTCCCGTCGATGTAGCGCTCGCCGTCGGTGGCGATCAGATCGGTGCCCTCGGCTCGCTCGATCACGATCGGGTCCTCCTCGACCCAGCCACGTTGCTGCGTGAACGGGTGCCAGAGGTGGGCGTGGTCGAGCTCTGCGATTCGGTCGCTCATCTAGATGGATGAAACTAGGCGCGGTGCCGGTCGGAAGCGGGCTGCCGAGACCCCGCAAATTGGCCGTTCGATGACCCTGGCGGAGGTCAGATGAGTGGCAGGGACGGCCAGCCGGTGAGATCCGTCAGGTCGATCGCCGCAAGGGTGAGGACCTCGACCGCCCCGAGGGAGGCGATCGTGGCGCGATTGGAGCGCCCCATCGCACCGGGATCCTGCGGCCATGGGGTCAAGACCACCGCTCGGACTTCGAGCCCCGCGGAGCGCGCTGCCTCGAGCGTCAGCAGCGTGTGGTTGATCGTGCCGAGCCCCGGCGAGGCGACGACCACGAGGGGGTACCCGAGGTCGCGGGCGAGGTCCCGAACCAGGTATCCGCGCGACGTCAGAGGGACCAGCAGCCCCCCGACTCCCTCGCAGACCAGGGCATCGGCATCGGCGGCTGCAGCGGCGACCGTGCGGAGACGATCTGGATCAACCTCGTCCCCCGCCAGCTCGGCGGCGAGGTGTGGGGACACCGGCGGGCCGTAGCGGTAGGGAGCTATCTCGTCATCGCGCTGCGCTGAGCCGGACGCCCTGCGCAGCAGCTCATGGTCGCTCTCGCCGCCCTCGTCGAGCCCCGAGACGGCGGGTTTGAAGACCTTCACAGAGCGCCCTTCGCGCGCCGCCGTCCTCGCGATCACCGCGGAGACGATGGTCTTTCCGACCTCCGTCCCGGTGCCCGTTACGAAGACGGCGGACAAGGGCTCACGCCGCCGGGGCGGAGCGCTCGATCGGCACCGCCGACCGCCCCGCGCTGATCTCGCCGGGGGCGGGATCGGGGAGATCGATCGTCCAATCGCCGCCTGCCGAGACCGCCCTGACCGATTCGGCGATCGTCAGGGCGGCGGCCCTGAGCTCGTCCTCGGCGTGGGTGGCCATCACCGTGAGCCGCAGCCGTGAGGTGCCGTGAGGAACGGTAGGGGGCCGGATCGCCTGTGCGAAGACGCCATCGTCCAGCGCTCGCCGGCAGGCGGAGACGGTCCGATCGGGATCGCCGATGGCGACCGGGACGATCTGAGCGCCCGCTCCGCCGGGAACGAGGCCGTGGGAGGCAAGGGCGGTGCGCAGCGTGCGGGCGTTGGCCCGCAGCCGGTCGACCAGCTCGGGTTGCGCCTCGATCACGCCGAGCGCGGCCTCCGCGGCCGCCGCGCACGCGGGCGGCAGCGCGGTCGAGAAGATCAGCGGCCGAGCGCTGTTGATGAGCAGTTCGCGGACCTGGCGGGTTGTGCAGGCGTAGGCGCCGTAGCTGCCCAATGATTTGCCCAGCGTTCCCATGACGACGTCCACCTCGCCGGCGAGCCCGGCTTCGGCGACCGTTCCCCGGCCGCCCGGCCCGACCGCGCCGACCGCATGGGCGTCGTCGATCATCAGCTTGGCCCCGTGCCTGCCCGCGAGCTCTCGCAGCCACGCGAGCTGGGCGACGTCGCCGTCCATCGAGAAGAGGCCGTCGGAGACGATCAGGCCCGCGTGCCCCGGCGTCCGCTCGAGGGCCCAGGCGAGGTGCTCCAGATCGCGGTGGCGGTAGACGAAGGTCGTGGCGCCCGCCAGGCGGCACCCGTCGATGATGCTCGCGTGGTTGAGCTCGTCGCTGAAGACCACGTCACCGCGCCTGGCGAGGGCCGCGACGACGCCCGTGTTCGCGAGGAAGCCCGATCCGAACAACAGCGCCGATTCGGTTCCATGGAACTCGGCCAGCCGGCGTTCGAGTCGCTCATGTGGCTCCATGTTGCCGGAGACGAGGCGGGAGGATCCCGCGCCGGCTCCCCAGCGCTCAACGGCGTCGATCGCCGCCGCGGCTACGGTCGGATGCTCGGCCAGGCCGAGGTAGTCGTTCGAGCACAGCAGCAGCACGTCACGGCCGTCGAGCTCGACGCGTGGGCCCTGGGCGGACCCGACGGTCCGCATCCGCCGGTAGAGGCCGGCATCGCGCAGCGCCTCCAGGCGCTCGCCAACCGAGGCGGCGGGCGGGGAGGGGTTGTCGGGCTGCTCCGGCAAACCGAGCCTGCGCGCTAGACGGCTTCGTCGAGGTGGCCGGCGGGGCGCGGGTAGGCGGGGGGCTTGCCCTTCTTGGCGATCACCCGCAGCTGCGTGGAGGGGTCCCACATGTCCGCCTCGTCCTGGGTATCGATGAGGTCATCGAGCGGCGTCCGCGGGGACTCGCCCTCGAGCCAGCCGTCGCGGTTGTCCGGGCGAGGGTTGGCGCCGTTGTCGGGCTGGCGGGCCACGTTGAGGCCGAGGTCGGTGAACATCTGGCGATCGTCGGCCGGCTCGGCGCCCAGCGTCGTCAGGAAGTTGCCCATCATCACCCCGTTGAGGCCGGCCTTGACGGCCAGCGGCTGCAGGTCCTCGAGGTTCTCGACCCGCCCCCCGCAGAGCCGGAAGAGGGCGTCGGGGAGGATCAGTCGGAAGATCGCGATCCACTTGACCACGTCCCAGGGATCCATCAGGTCCCGATCGCCGAACTTCGTGCCGGAACGCGGGTTGAGCAGGTTGATCGGGACCGATGTGGGGTCCACGGCCGCGAGCTCGAAGGCCATCTCGACGCGCTGGCGCGGTGACTCGCCGAGGTTGAGGATGCCGCCGACGCAGGTCTCCATGCCGGCCTCGCGAACGGCGTCGATCGTCCGGATCCGCCCCTCGTAGCGAACCGTGGTGGTCACCTCGTCGTAATAGGACCGCGCCGTCTCGACGTTGTGGTGCACGCGCTGGATGCCCGCCTCGGCGAGCTGGTTGGCCCGGTCGGGGGAGATGTGGCCGACCGAGGCGCAGCGCTTCAGGTTGGTCTTCTCGGCGACGAGCTTGGCGCCCTCGAGGATCTTCGCGAAGTCGCGCTTGGAGAGCCCCTGACCCTGGGTGACCATGCAGAAGCGGTGCGCGCCCGCCGCCTCCGCGGCCCTGGCGTGCTCGAGGATCTGCTCGGGCTCCATCATCGCGTGCATCGGGGTGTCGGACTCGGCGTACCGCGATTGCGCGCAGAACCCGCAGTCCTCGGCGCAGCCGCCGGATTTGGCGTTGACGAGCGAGCACATGTCGGTCGAGTCACCGAAGTTCTCGGTGCGGACCGCCCAGGCGCGCTCGACGAGATCGCCGATGTCGTCGTGGTCGGTCAATTCCCCGAGTTCCAGCGCTTCCTCGAAGCTGATCAAAGGTGCCATGGCGGATCGAGCCCTTCGTTGAATGACGGCGCGACGTGTCGCCGCCCGATTGGTGCGTGATCCGGATGCTAGGTCGGGGCGCGGACGCCTCCGGAGGGGGCGGGCCGACCATGCAGGGTGGATAGGGTCCACCGGCGATGCGTTCGAAGGCTGCCCTCGCGACCCCCCTGCTCGTGCTCGTGATCGCCGGCGCCCTTGGGCTCGTGCTGGGCGCATGCGGTGGGGGAACCGACTCGCAGGCGGCGAGCACGGCGAAGAAGCGCAACGACCCGCGTCCCGAGCGTGTCTCGGCGGCCGCCGCAGCGCGGAAGCCGAACGTGATCTTCGTCTACACGGACGACCAGAACCTCGCCGACTTCAAGCCGCGGTACATGCCGAAGACCTTCAAGCTGCTCGCCGATCCCGGGACCGTCTTCGAGAACTACATCGTGGCAACGCCGCTGTGCTGCCCCTCTCGAGCCACCTATACCAGCGGGGCCTATCCCCACAACGACGGCGTCTTCTCCAATCCCGGCGGCTATCGCCACCTGAAGAGCAAGTTCAACACGCTGCCCGTCTGGATGCGCAACGCCGGCTACCGGACCTCGTGGATCGGCAAGTACCTGCAGGGTTACGTCCAAAACGTCCCCGACCCCTACAAGGCGCCGCCCGGGATCGACGACTGGCACGGAACGTTCGTGCCCGACTACTACGACTTCGACATCGCGGACAACGGCAAGAAGGCTCATTACGGAAGCAAGCCGCGCGATTACTACACGAGCGTGATCACCAGGCTGGCCGACAAGACGATCACGGAGCAGGCGAAGGCCAAGCGGCCGCTTTTCATGACCATCAACAACCTCGCCCCTCACCACGGCAAGGGCCACGGCGGCCGCTGCACCGACAACGTGGTGCCCGCTCCTCGCGACACCGGCCTCTTCAAGAACGCAAAGGTCCCGAGGACCCCCAACTTCAACGAGCGGGACGTCTCCGACAAACCCAAGGACATCGTCTCCCGGACGCCGCTGAAGCCGAGCCGGATCAAGAAGCTGGACCTCGCCTACGGCTGTCGTCTCGCATCGCTGCGCGGCGTCGATCGAAGCATGGCGTCGATCTATCACGCCGTCGACAGGGCCGGGGAGCTCGACAACACCGTCTTCATCTTCAGCTCCGACAACGGCATCCTCGAGGGCCAGCACCGAATCGGTGGCAAGAACGTCCCCTACGAGGAGGCGCTGCGCCAGCCGATGTTCGTCTACGCCGGCAAGAGGGCTCTCGGCGGACGGGCCGTGTCCACCGTCTCGCCGCTGGTCGCAAACGTCGACTTCGCTCCGACCATCCTCCAGCTCGGAGACGCGAAGCCATGCGCCCGACCCGGCAATTGCCGGGACCTCGACGGCCTCTCCCTGGTGCCACTGCTGAAGGGCGCCAAGGCCGGCCCATCCGGTTTCGGGGACCGCCACATCCTGGTCGAGGGCGGCAAGGGCGGGGGCGACTGCCTCTACTCGGGGATCCGCACCCCGCACGTCAACTACGTGGTCCACGCCAGGGAGACGGCCGGCGGTGGGTGTGACCGCAACGTCAGCTCCGAGCTCTACGACCTCGACGGATCGCTGACCGGGAGCGCTGACCCCTTCGAGCTGGACAACCTGCTCTCGCCGGTCACTCCCGGCCACGACGATCCCAAGGTCAAGGCGGAGGTCAGCCGCCTGCGTGAACGCCTCGCGGAGCTGCGGAAGTGCTCCGGGTCGACTTGCCGCTAAGCGGCTTGCGCTGAGCGCGCTCCGCCGACGGATGCTCCCCGCCGGCCGGCTTGGGCTCCTCCGAGCTGATCTTGCAGTGCGTGAGCGCATGGGCGTAGAAGTTGAGGTACTCGTCCCAGTTGCCGTTCCAGTAACCGGAGTCGTGCCCGCCTGACGAGCGCTTGACGACCGGCCTGTCGCCGGCCGAACGCAGGGCTTGCTCGAACGCGTCATCGCCCGCCAGGAATGGGTCGCTGTCACCCGCGTCGAGCCAGAGCTTCGTGTGCGCGTACGGGTTCGGATCCTCGCCCGCGATCGTGATCACATCGTTGGCTGCGAAGTCGGCGGCATCGTCGAACGCTCCGTCCGCCGTCTCCGAGGACGACTCCCAGAGCGCCGGCGAGTGGGCGGCGACCGCGCAGAACCCTCCGGGATCGAGCCTGGCGATGTTGTAGGCGCCGTAGCCGCCCATGGAGATCCCGCCGATCGCGATCCGGTTCGGATCGATGTCGAAGCGATCGATCAGCCGCGGGATCACCTCATAGAGGACGTAGGAGGCCCAAGGGCCGCTGTCGCGGTTGTGCCAATAGGAGGCGCCGCCGCCGAACGGGAACGCCATCACGGGGGCACGGCCGCGAAGCTGCGAGAGCGCCTCGAACATCGGGTCGACCAGATACGACCGCTCGTCGTCGCCGCGGCCGTGCAGGAACACCACGAGGCTGCGGTCCTTGGAGGGGGCCCGTGGAGGGACGACCACCTTCATCGGCAGGGCGCGACCGAGGCGCGCGCTGTCGAGGGTCAGGGTGCGGACCTTCGAGCCGAAGCGCTCGTGGCCGGGGTTGTCGGCGAAGATGACCCGGTCGATCAGGAACGCCACCGCCGCGATGACGATCGCCGCCAGGACCCTGAGCAGGACCGCCCTGGCCGAGTGGGGCGAGCGATCCGGGGGCGCTCCCGGCACATTTTCGGCCTCGGTCACGATTGCGACGGTAGCGGGGGCGGGTGTCGGCCGGGGGCGGGGGTTCGCCTTCGGGCCCCACTTGATCGCCGGTGGGTTGCGCTCGGACCGGGGCGACTGAACACGCCCACCAACCCTTCTCCAGGCGATTCCAACAGTAGAAAGTAGTAAGTTCTACTTCCTACTTTGTCGGTACTCGAAACCCGCATAGACCCTCGCTCGGAGACGTTCTCGGTCAATCGGGAGCGCATGCTTCAGCGGCTCGCCAAGCTCGAGGAGGAGCAGGCGAAGGCACGCCTCGGCGGCGGCCAGAAGCGGGTCGACCGTCACCACGGGAGGGGCCGTCTGCTGCCGCGGGAGCGAGTCGAGCTGCTGCTGGACCGCGACTCGCCGTTCCTCGAGATCGGCGCGCTCTGCGCTTATGGATCCGAGTACGAGGTCGGCGCCTCGCAGGTCTGCGGGATCGGCGTCGTGGAGGGCGTCGAGTGCCTGGTGGGCGGCTCCGATCCGACCGTCCGCGGCGGCACCTCCAACCCGTACACGTTGCGCAAGAACCTCCGGGCGCAGGAGATCGCGATGACCAACCGGCTGCCCGCGATCGGGTTCGTCGAGTCAGGTGGAGCCGACCTGCCGCGACAGAAGGAGATCTTCGTTCCCGGTGGCGCCAACTTCCGCAACCTGACCAGGAAGTCGGCCGCCGGCATCCCGACCGTCGCAATCGTCACGGGCAACGCCACAGCAGGGGGCGCCTACCAACCCGGCATGTCTGACTACACGGTGATGATCCGCGAGCAGGGGCTCGTCTTCCTCGGTGGCCCACCGCTCGTCAAGATGGCGACCGGCGAGGACGCGGAGGAGGAGGCGCTGGGCGGTGCCGAGATGCACGCGCGCATCTCCGGCGTCAACGACTTCATCGCCGCCGACGAGCTCGACGCCGCGCGCATCGGCCGCGAGATCGTCCGTAACCTGAACTGGCGCAAGCGCGGGCCGGAGCCGCGTGGAGCCGGACTCGATCCCCTACACGACCCCGGGGAGCTGCTCGGCATCGCCTCCCACGACCTCAAGGTGCCCTTCGACGCCCGCGAGGTGATCGCCCGGGTCGTCGACGGCTCGCGCTTCGACGAGTTCAAGCCCGCCTACGGGACGCAGATCGTCACCGGCTGGGCCGAGCTGCACGGCTGGCCGGTCGGGATCATCGCCAACAACGGGGTGATCTTCAACGAGGACGCCGAGAAGGCCGCTCACTTCATCCAGCTCGCCGATCAGGTCGACACCCCACTCCTCTTTTTCCAGAACACGACCGGCTACATGGTCGGCGAGGAGTACGAGCAGCGCGGGATCGTCAAGGCCGGCGCGAAGATGATCAACGCGGTCGCCAACGCCGGCGTACCGAAGCTGACCCTGATGATGGGAGGGTCCTATGGCGCAGGCAACTACGGCATGTGCGGGCGCAGCTTCGAGCCGCGGTTCATCTTCAGCTGGCCCAATCACAAGACGGCGGTGATGGGGCCCAAGCAGCTCGCCGGAGTGATGGAGATCGTCATGCGCGCCGGCGCGGAGCGGCGCGGGATCGAGGTCGACGAGGACGCGCTGAGCGCCGGCACGAAGGCGGTCGAGGACCAGATCGAGCGGGAGTCCGATGCCTTCGTCGCCAGCGGCGAGCTCTGGGACGACGGGATGATCGACCCGCGCGACACCCGCACGGTTCTCGGCATGGCACTCTCGGCGGTCTGCTCGAATGAGGTCGAGGGCTCGCGGCGCTTCGGCGTCTTCCGGATGTAAGCGGCCAAGCACTGACCTGATGACCCCAACCGCCAGACCGTTCTCGAAGGTCCTCGTCGCCAATCGCGGCGAGATCGCGCGCCGCGTGTTCGCCGGTTGCCGCGGCCTCGGCATCGCGACGGTCGCCGTCCATTCCGAGCCCGACGCCGAGGCACCCTTCGCGGGCGAGGCCGATGAGTCGGTCGCGATCGGCGGCACCACCGCGGCCGAGTCGTATCTCGACGTCGCCAAGTTGCTCGGCGCCGCGGCGCGCTCCGGTGCCGATGCCGTCCACCCCGGGTATGGGTTCCTCGCGGAGAACGCCGACTTCGCCCGCGCGGTGATCGACGCGGGCCTGGTGTGGATCGGCCCGCCGCCGTCGGCGATCGAGGCGATGGGCTCCAAGGTCGGCGCTCGCGCTCTGATGGAGGCCGCAGGCGTTCCGGTCGTCCCCGGCGCCGAGCTGGGGGAGGGGACCGACGCCGCCGCGGAGGCGGAGCGGATCGGCTTCCCGTTGCTCGTCAAGGCCTCGGCCGGTGGTGGCGGCAAGGGCATGCGCCCGGTCGACTCGGCCGCTGATCTGGCCGCTGCGATCGAGGGGGCTCGTCGCGAGGCCGGGGCCGCGTTCGGGGACTCGACGGTCTTCCTGGAGCGCTATCTGCAGCGCCCGCGCCATATCGAGATCCAGCTGCTCGCCGATGCCCACGGGACGACCGTCAGCCTCGGTGAGCGGGAGTGCTCGATCCAGCGTCGCCATCAGAAGGTGCTCGAGGAGAGCCCCTCGCCGGCGGTCGACCCGAAGCTCCGCGAGCGCCTCGGCGCCGCAGCGGTCGCCGCCGCCGAGGCGGTCGGCTACGTCGGCGCCGGCACGGTCGAGTTCATGCTCGCCGAAGACGGTGGCTTCCATTTCCTCGAGATGAACACGCGCCTCCAGGTCGAGCATCCCGTAACCGAGATGGTCCTCGGCCTCGATCTCGTCGCCGAGCAGCTCCGGATCGCGGCCGGCGAGCCGCTCTCGGGCCGTGCCCGTGAGCCCGAGATCCGCGGTCACGCGATCGAGGTTCGGCTCTACGCCGAGGATCCGGCCTCCGACTATCTTCCGCAGGCCGGGTCGCTGAGCCATTTCGCCGTGCCTGGAGCGGAGCCGTTCGCGGTGCCGCGCGGGGGGATGGATCCCGTTTCCGTCCGGCTTGACTCGGGCGTCGAGTCCGGCTCGGTGGTCAGCCCGCACTACGACCCGATGCTGGCCAAGCTCATCGCCTGGGGGCCCTCGCGCCGCGAGGCGGCGGCGCGACTGGCGGCGGCGCTCACCCTTGCGGAGGTCGACGGCGTGGTCACCAACCGGGACCTGCTCGTCCGGGTCCTCCGCCACCCCGGATTCGCCGCCGGCGAGACGGACACCGGGTTCCTCGAGCGCGGGGAGGGGCTGAGCGACCCGCTCGTCGACGGGGCGGAGATCCGGCTCCACGCAACCGCCGCGGCGCTGAGCGCGATGGCGGAACGACGAGCGGACGCGAGGGTGCTGCGGTTCGTACCGTCGGGCTTCCGCAACAACTTCTCCGAGCCCCAGCGGGTCCGCTTCGATGGCCCCGGGGGAGAGCTCGAGGTGACCTACGCCCTGCGCCGGGAGGGAGCGCAGATCGCAATCGACGGCGAGGAGCTCGACGGCGCGGTCATCCGCTCGCTCGAGCCCGGCGTCGTCGGGCTCGAGGTCGGCGGCGTTTCACGGCGCTACTTCGTGCGCCGTTGCGGGGACGTTCACCACGTCAACGACGCGCTCGGCCAGAGCTCGATGCGGGAGCTGCCGCGCTTTCCGGGCGCCGACGAGGCCCGCGGTGAGGGGGCGCTCGTCGCGCCGATGCCCGGCAAGGTGATCAAGCTCGCGGTGGAGGCGGGCGCCACCGTCGAGGTCGGCGAGGTCCTGATGGTCCTCGAGGCGATGAAGATGGAGCATGAGCTGACGGCCCCCGCGGCGGGCACGGTGAGCGAGCTTCGCGTCGCCGAGGGCGATCAGGTGGAGGCGGGCACGCCGCTCGCCGTCATCGACTAGGCGCCGGCGCTCGCCGCTGCCCACAGGTATAGGGATGCCAGGCTCCGGTTCGGCCTCCAGCGCTCCGCGATCGCGGCGGCCTCCGCGGGCGTTGGCGCCTGCTCCATTCCGTAGGCGATGCGGATTCCGTGACGGAGGCCGAGATCGCCTCCGCTGAAGACGTCGGGGCGGCCGAGGTCGAAGAGCATGAACATCTCAGCACTCCACGGCCCGAGCCCGCGCAGTGACACGAGGGTCTCCATGACCTCGTCGTCCGCAGCCTCGTCCAGCTCGTTGAGCCGCAGGTCTCCGGCGACGATCGCCTCCGCGATCCCAACGATGTAGGAGGCCTTCCGCCCGCTCAGGCCGGCGGCCCGAAGCTTCGACTCGGCGTCCTCGGAGGCCAACTGCTCGGGAGAGGGAACGCCCCCGAAGCCCTCGACGACGCGTCCCCAGACGGTGCGCGCCGCCGCGGTGGACACCTGTTGGCCGGTGACGATCCGTGCAAGTGCCTCGAAGCGATCCGTCGTCCGGTCGTTCATCCGGCCCTCGATGATGCCCGCGTCGATCCGGTCGATCAGCGCCGCCATCGCCGGATCGGAGGCGGCGAGCTCAGCGCGTGCCCCGCTCAGGGCCATGGGCTCAGCGGCCCTGCCACCTGGGCGGGCGCTTCTCCGCGAATGCCCGGACGCCCTCACGGAAGTCCTCGGAGGCGAAGCAGGAACGGCGCAGCTCGATCAGCTCCTCCGTCTGCTTCGGGCTGAGCCTGGGGAAGCGGGCCAGCGTCTCGATCGCGTACTTGTTGCCGGTCATGGAGATCGGCGCGTTCGCGGCGATCTCCCCGGCGAGCTCGAGGGAGCGGAACTCGACCTCGGCGGCCGGACACACCTCGTTGACGAGGCCGATCTCCTCGGCGCGAGCGCCGTCGAAGTTGCGGCCGGTCAGGAACAGCTCCTTCGTCCTCGGGATGCCCACCGTCTCGATGAAGCGCTCGAGGCCGGTGTGGCCGTAGACGAGCCCGAGCTTGGCCGGCGGCATGCCGAGCTTCGCCTCGGCCGCGCAGATGCGCAGATCGCAACGGACCGCGAGCTCCAGGCCGCCGCCGAGGCAGTGTCCGTTGATCGCGGCGATCACCGGGAAGGGGTGGGCGCTGATCGCCTCCATCGCCGCCTGAAAGGGATGGGCGACCAGAGCCTCGGCGTCGCGCTCGAAGGTCTGATCGGGGATCGCGCCGATGTCGTATCCCGCCGAGAACGCGCGGCCCTCGCCGGTGATCACCACGCAGCGCACATCGATGCCGTGGTCGAGCCGGGGGAGGGTCTCGGCGATCGCATCGAGAACCGCATGGCTGAGCGGATTGCGCTTGTCGGGGTTGGTCATGGTCAGGCGCGCGACAGCCTCTTCGGGGAAGTCGAGCCGCAGCGCACCACCCGCCAGTTCCTGGGCCTCTTTCGACGACATCGGGCGGAGCGTATGGCAGACGGATTGGCTGGGCAGCCAGGTTGGGCCCCCGGCGGCGCGGGCGCGGTAACGTCTCCTTTGTTCAGGAGAGCTAACGAGGAGTCACCAGTGGAGCCCACCGCCCTTCCCGAGACCCCGGTCACGACCAACGGCAAGCCCGAGGGTAGGACCGTCGAGGTTCACAATCCCGCGACCGGCGAGCTGATCGGCAGCGTTCCGGCGATGTCGCCGAAGCAGGTCACCGATGCAGTCGACCGTGCTCGCGCGGCACAGCCCGCCTGGGCGGCCGCCGGCTTCGCCGAGCGCGCCCGCATCCTCCGCCGCGCGCAGAAATGGACGCTCGACAACTCCGAGCGGATCATCTCCACGATCGTCGCCGAGAACGGCAAGACCTACGAGGACGCCCAGCTCGCCGAGATCTCCTACGTCGCCTCCGCGTTCGGGTTCTGGGCGAAGAATGCGCCCGAGTTCCTCGCTGACGAGAAGGTCCGCTCCTCCTCTCCCTTCGTCCTCGGCCGCAAGCTCGTCGTCCGCTACGCGCCGGTCGGCGTCGTCGGCGTGATCGGCCCCTGGAACTACCCGTTGACGAACTCGTTCGGCGATTGCATCCCGGCGCTCGCCGCCGGTAACTCCGTCGTCCTGAAGCCGGCAACGCTCACCCCGATGACGTCGATGCTGCTGGCCGAGGGCCTGCGCGAGTGCGGGATCCCCGATGACGTCTTCCAGGTCGCGGTCGGCGAGGGCAGCAAGATCGGCAACGCGCTGATCGACGCGGTCGACTTCATCATGTTCACCGGCTCCACCGAGGTCGGCAAGAAGGTCATGAAGCGCGCCGCCGACACCCTCACCGGGACCGCGATGGAGCTCGGTGGCAAGGACCCGATGATCGTCCTTCGCGACGCCAATCTCGAGCGCGCCGCCAACGCCGCCGTCCACTATTCGATGCAGAACGGCGGCCAGACGTGCATCTCCGTCGAGCGCGTCTACGTCGAGGCGCCGGTCTACGAAGATTTCGTCGGGCGCGTCACGACCAAGATGCGTGCCCTGCGCCAGGGCGTTCCCGGGGGTCCGGCCGTCACCGACGTCGGTGCGATGACCTCCCCCGATCAGACCGATCTGGTCGAGCAACAGGTCAACGACGCCGTCGAGGCGGGAGCGCGCGCCGTCGTCGGCGGGAAGCGAGGCAAGGGGCCGGGCGACTTCTTCGAGCCGACCCTGCTCCTCGACGTCGACCACACCATGGAGTGCATGACCGAGGAGACGTTCGGACCGACGCTGCCGGTGATGAAGGTCGAGAACGTCGACGAGGCCGTCAAGCTCGCGAATGACTCGCCCTACGGCCTGCAGGCTTCCGTCTGGACGAAGGACACCGAGCACGGAGAGGCGATCGCCCGCCGGCTCGAGTCCGGGGTCGTCTGCGTCAACGACGCTCAGCTCAACTACGTCGCCCTGGAGCTGCCGATGGGTGGCTGGAAGGAGTCGGGGGTCGGTTCCCGCCATGGGGCCGGCGGCATTCGCAAGTACACGAAGCAGCAGACCCTCCTCGTGACGAAGTTCGCGCCGACGAACAAGGACATCCACATGTTGCCCTACACGTCAGCGCGTCAGACGAGGTTCCTCGGTAAGACCTTCAAGTTCTTGTGGGGGCGCGGGAAGCGGGACTGACATGGGGTTCAGCAAGGTTCACCTGACCGAGGACGTTCCCGACGTCGCCGGCGCCAACGGCGTCGAGGGGCTGCAGGCCCACTTCGCCACGACCGCGCTCGACCTTCAGCACAGCGGGATCAGCTTCCAGAGCATCGAGCCCGGAAAGCGGCAGCCATGGGGCCACCGGCATGAGAGGCAGGAGGAGATCTACGTCGTCATCGGCGGCAGCGGCACAGCCAAGCTCGGTGACGACGAGGTCGAGATCGCCCGCCTCGACGCCCTCCGGGTCCCCCCGGAGCTCGCGCGCAACTTCGAGGCCGGGCCCGACGGCCTCGAGCTGATCGCGTTCGGCGCACCGCGCTCCGCCGATGACGACGCCGGCTCCGACTCCGAGATGCTCCCGGGTTGGTGGGGAGACACCGACGCCTGACGTGGAGCAGCGGCTCACTCTCGTCACGCTCGGCGTCGCCGACCTCGATGCATCCGTTGACTTCTATGGCCGGCTTGGCTGGAAGCCGGGCAACGACGTCGAGGCCCAGGACGTCGCCTTCTTCCAGTGCGGGGGCATGGCCGTCGCGCTCTGGCATCGCGACGAGCTCGCCTCCGACAGCGGCGTCACCGACGGCGGCGGCTGGGGCGGGGTGACGCTGGCCCACAACGTCGGCTCGCCCGAGGAGGTCGACGCGGTCCTCGCCGAGGCGAAGAGGGCCGGAGCCACGATTCCCCGCGAGGGGGCGGAGACGGTCTGGGGCGGCTACTCCGGCGTCTTCCTCGATCCGGACGGCCACCCGTGGGAAGTGGCCCACAACCCGCACTGGACCCTGAGGGAAGACGGCAGCGTGACGATCTAGAAGATCGGCGCAGCCTCGGCGAAAGCCCATCGCCAGCGTCCTACTCGAGCACCACCAACACGTCGCCCTCGGCCACCGATTGGCCCTCCTCACAGCGGATCTCCTTCACCGTCCCGGAGTCCTCGGCCTCCACGGGCATCTCCATCTTCATGGATTCGAGGATGACCACGGGGTCGTCGAGGCCGACTTCGTCGCCGACCGCGACCTCGATCTTCCAAACGGTCCCGGTGATGTGAGCGAGGATGTCCGGCACGGGGCGGCAGAATAGCCACCGGTGGAGGCGGAACCGAACAACGGCGGCCTCGCCGCGGACCCTCCGGGTCGGCGCCGGGTGGCGATCGTGGCCGCGCGCGACGAGGCCGACCGGATCGGCGAGACGCTCAAGGCGCTGACGCTGGCGATCCCCGGGATCGAGTCCTACGTGGCCGATGACGCCTCCTCCGACGGTACCCGCGATGTCGCGCTCGCCGCGGGCGCCACGGTGATCGGCCGCAACCGTCCGCACGGAAAGGGCGGCAACGTCACGGCCGCCGCGACGGCGGCGCTCGAGGGCCTCCCCGACGAGGCGACCGTCCTCCTCTGCGACGGCGACCTCGCGGCAAGCGCCGCGAACCTGGTGCCCCTGATCGAGGCGGTCGAGTCGGGCAGCTGCGACCTCGCCGTCGCCGGCTTCGAGCGCAGGGTGGGCGGCGGCCTCGGCCTCGCCAAGGGTTACGCGCGATGGGCGATCGCGAGGCTCTCCGGCTTCGAGGCCGACTCCCCGATCTCGGGGCAGCGCGCGATGCGCGCGGCGGTCCTCCGCGACGTCCTGCCGTTCGCACCCCGCTACGGCATGGAGATCGGCATGACCGTCGACGCCGTCCGGGCGGGTCATCGGGT
Source organism: uncultured Solirubrobacterales bacterium (assembly GCA_963826475.1). Taxonomy (GTDB): domain Bacteria; phylum Actinomycetota; class Thermoleophilia; order Solirubrobacterales; family 70-9; genus RHKX01. Next base: position 154,720 of record CAWGXC010000001.1, read on the forward strand.
GGCGGAGATCCCCCTGCCGCTCGAGCACCGGGCAACCGGCAAGACGCTCGGCGGGTTCCTCCATCGCGGTCGCCAGCTGCGCGACTTCATCGCCGTCCACCGCTCGCGCCGCGACTAGGCTGAGCGGCATGATCCTCGCGATCGATCAGGGCACGACGGGCTCGACCTGCCTCGTCTTCGACGGCGACGGTCAGATCGCCGGTCGTGCCTACTCCGAATTCGAACAGCACTTCCCCCGGCCCGGCTGGGTCGAGCACGACGCCACCGAGATCTGGGAGGTCACCCGCCGGGTCGGGCGTGAGGCGCTCGCCGACGCGGGCGTCGAGGGGAACGACCTCGCCGGGATCGGGATCACCAACCAGCGTGAGACGGTCCTCGGCTGGGACGCGCGCAGCGGGGTGCCGGTTCACAACGCGCTGGTCTGGCAGGACCGGCGGACGGCGCAGCGCTGCAAGGAGCTCAAGGAACAGGGCCACGAGGAAATGGTGCGCGAGCGGACCGGGCTCGTCATCGATCCCTATTTCTCGGGGACGAAGATCGAGTGGCTGCAGCGGAACGTCGAGGGAGCCGAGCGCGCGCTGTTCGGCACGATCGACTCCTGGCTCGTCCACAAGCTCTGCGGCGAGCACGTCGTGGATCTCTCGAACGCCTCGCGGACGATGCTGCTCGACATCCGCAAGGGGGAGTGGGACCCCGAGCTCTGCGATCTGCTCGGCATCGACCAGGCGCTGCTGCCCGACCCGCGGGGGTCGGCCGAGGTCTACGGCACCACCTCCGAGTTCGGTGGCGAGGTCCCCGTCGCCGGGATCGCCGGTGATCAGCAGGCTGCGTTGTTCGGCCAGGCCTGCCATTCGCCCGGCGACGCCAAGAACACCTACGGCACGGGGAGCTTCGTCCTGCTCAACAGCGGTACCGAAGCACCGGAGCCCACCGACGGCCTGCTCGGGACGATCGCCTGGGGCCTGGACGGGGAGACGACCTACGCGCTCGAGGCGTCGGTCTTCGTCACCGGGGCCGCCGTGCAATGGCTGCGCGACGGACTCGGGCTGATCTCGTCCGCCGCCGAGACCGAGGCGCTCGCGGCCTCCCTCGACGGCAACGACGGCGTCTACTTCGTCCCAGCGCTGACCGGCCTCGGGTCCCCGTACTGGGACCCATACGCGCGCGGCGCCCTGCTCGGCCTGACGCGCGGAACGGGCCGGGCCCAGATCGTGCGCGCCACGCTCGAGGCGATCGCCTACCAGACCGTCGACGCCGTCCGGGCGCAGGAGGCGGCCTCCGGCGAGGCGCTCAGCTCGCTCCGCGCCGACGGCGGGGCGGTCGCCAACGGCTGGCTCATGCAGTTTCAGGCCGACGTGCTCGGATCGCCGGTCGTCGTTCCCGAGATCACCGAGACCACGGCGCTGGGTGCTGCGTATCTGGCGGGCATCGCCGTAGGCCTCTGGGACCGCGAGGGGGTCGAGGCCATGTGGCGGGAGCGGGTCGTCTTCGAGCCGCGGATATCGGCGGACGAACGCGAGTCGCTGCTCTCGCGCTGGCACGAGGCGGTTGAGCGCTCCCGGGGTTGGGCCAGGGACGACGAGGGGACCTACTGAGGCTTCCTCAGCAGTAGAGGGTTCGCATCCAGATTGGCTCCAGGGCCGCGACGGCGTCTTCCGGATCCATCTCGCCTTGCCCGATGCGGTGGTAGAAGAAGCCGATCGTCGCGGTCACGAGTATCTCCCCACAGGTCGTGACGTCGATCTCGTCCGGAATCAGTCCGCGTCCCTGGTCCGTGCGCAGCCGCGCGATCACGGTCTCCATGAAGCCGACGATGATGCCGCTCCAGAACGTTCCAACGACCTCGTCGTAGGTCGACGCCTCGACCACGGACCGCAGCAGGGGAGCGTGGACCTTCCAGGCGGCCGCGTTCGCGCGGAGGACGTGCTTGAGGGTTTCGGCAGCGTCGCGATCCTCGTCGAGGTGGCCGCTGGTGAGGGCGAAGCTGGCCCCCGAGATGCCCTCGACGGCCTCGATCAAGAGGTCGCGCTTGTCGTCGTAGTAGAAGTAGAAGGCGCTGCGCGACAACCCCGCCGCGGTAGTGATCTCCGCGACGGTGACGTCGCGAAAGGTCCGATCAGCGGCGAGGTCACACAGCGCGGTCCTGAGCCGACCCTTGACGACCTCGCGACGCTGCTGCTTTCCCTCCCCCTGATTGACCCCCGTATCCACAGCGGCGATGCTAGAGCAGCTGCCGTCCTGGGACCCAGACCGTAAGCTCCCAGGCATGAATATGCATCTCCTGACCGGCTTTCCCGGCTTCATCGGTCGACGGCTGGTCGCCGCGCTCCTGGAGCGCCACACCGACGTCTCGATCGTCGCGATCGTCGAGGAGCGGATGCTGGAGCCCGCCCGCGCCGCCGCCGCGGAGCTCGGTGCCGATCGGATCGAGGTGCTCGCCGGTGACATCGGAGAGAACCGCCTTGGGCTCTCCGATGACGATTACGGGCGGCTCGTCGCCGAGGTCCGGATTGTCCACCACCTCGCCGCCATCTACGACCTGGCCGTTCCCGCGGAGATCGCCCAGCGCGTCAACGTCGAGGGGACCGGCAACGTGCTCGGCCTGTGCCGTGACGCCGAGGCGCTCGAGCGTCTCAACTACGTGAGCACCGCCTACGTCGCGGGGGATCGCACCGGCGTCGCCTACGAACACGAACTCAACCTCGGGCAGGGCTTCAAGAATCACTACGAGTCGACGAAGTTCCAGGCCGAGGTCTGGGTTCGGGAGCTGCTCGACGAGATCCCGACGACGATCTTCCGACCCGCGATCGTGGTCGGTGACTCGCGAACGGGGGAGACCCAGAAGTTCGACGGCCCCTACTACGCGCTCCGCTTCATCGCGGCGAGCGTCTCGCGCGGGATGCCGATCGCCAACATCGGCCGCGGTCAGACCCCCTTCAACGTCGTCCCGGTCGACTTCATCGTCGATGCGATGGTGGAGCTCGGGGCGCTCGAGGACGCGGTGGGGGAGACCGTCCACCTCTGCGATCCCGACCCACTCAGCTCGCACGAGATGTTCACCCTGCTGACGAAGCTCTACGCGGATCGCAAGCCGGCTTACCGGATGCCTCCTCGAGGAGTTGCCGCAGCGCTTCGCTTCGCACCGATTCGCGAGCTCTACGGCGGCACCCCGCCGCAATCGATCCGCTACCTCAACCACCCGGTCCGCTACGACACCCGCAGGGCAACCGAGCTCCTCGCCGCCAGCGGACTGCGCTGCCCGCGCTTTCCCGAGTATGCGGAGGCCATGGTCGGCTTCTTCCGCGAGCATGAGGACGACCCCGCGCTGGCCCCCGCCAAGACCTGACCCTCGGTCGGTAACCGCCGGGGGCGTGGCGGGTAGGAGGTTCAGGCGCCCGCGCTGATCTCCGATGCCCGACCTCAAGCCGCAGAACTACAAGGACACTCGCCCAGCCGAGTTCTTCGCTCCCTTTCACGAGCGCTCGCGCTCGCGCAAGCCGGACTGGATCTACGATCTGGCGCGCGTGGTCACCACGCCGATCTCCCTCTTTCTCTATCGGACGATCTCGATCGACGTCGACAACGTCCCGGCATCGGGTCCGGTGATCCTGGCCCCCAACCACTTCTCGATCATGGATCACTTCCTCACCGGCGTTTGGTTGCGGCGGAAGATCCGCTTCATGGCCAAGTCGCAGATCTTCGGTCAGAACCCGATCCTCGACTTCATCTTCCGCCATGGCGGAGTCTTCCCGGTCCGCCGCGGCCATGGCGATCAGGAGACGTTCAAGACCGTCCACGCCATCCTCGAGGGCGGCGGCTGCCTGCTGATCTACTGCGAGGGGGGGCGCTCCCGCACCGGGGAGCTCGGGGAGGCGCGCCCCGGCGTCGGCAGGGCGGCGCTGGAGAGCGGCGCCCCGGTCGTCCCCGTCGCGATCCTCGGCTCCCAGGGGATCCGCGGGTGGCGGCGACTCGTCTTCCCGAAGGTGACCATCCGCTACGGCGAGCCGCTCAGCTTCGACGTGGTCGCCGAGCCGGACCGCGATCAGCAGCAGGCGGCGGCGGCCGAGATCTTCTCCCACGTGCGTGAGATGTACGAGGAGCTCGCCCACGACGGCCGGCGCTCGGTGATCAAGATGCTTCGCGAGGGGCGCAGCTCGCCCCAGCACCCCAGCTACTCGTAGAGCGCGTCCAGGCCCTTCCATTGGTCGGGGTCGTGACCCGCGACGATCACGGCCTCGGGGTAGGTTCGCGCGAACTGCTGCAGCTCGCGCAGCGAGCGTCGCCAGTTGTGCATGTCGACGGGCCGCGGCGGAGGATCGGCACCCTCGAGCTGAGCGTGGGTGTAGATGGCGTCGCCGGCGATCACGAAATCGCGGTCCTTGAGCCTCGCGATCACCGAGCAGTGCCCGGCGGAATGACCCGGGGTGAAGGCGATGCGGACGCTGCCGTCGCCGAACAGATCAAAGGTGCGGCCGAAGCTCGCGTAGGACGAGATCGTGGGTCCGTCGAAGTCGACCGTCCGGTAGTTGAAGAGGTAGTCGAAGTGGGAGGGGCGATAGCCGCGCAGAAGGGGGCGCCCGTCGGTCGTGGCCGCCTCCCACTCACGGTCGGAGACGACGAACGTGGCGCTCGGGTACTCGGCTATGCCAGAGCTGTGGTCGAAGTGGAGGTGGGTCAGGATCACGAGCCCGAGGTCGCCGGAGTTGATTCCCCGCTGGCGGAGCTGCGCGGGGATGGCGGTGCCCGGCTCGAGGCGCGGGTGAGCGAAGCGGGCCGCCAGCCGTCCAAGGTTGGCCGACGGGTGTGCCGCCACCGAGCCGTGGAAGGCGGTATCGACGAGCATCGGGCCGGCGCTGGGGTGTGTGATCAGGTAAGCGGGAACCGGCGCCCAAAGCCACTTGGACTTCGGCGTGCCGATGCCCGTCATCCGCAGCGTCGCGAGCCGGCCACCCTTGCTCTCGAAGAACTGCCGCGGCACGTGAACCTCGCCGCCGAGCAGCGGCTCGACGGTCACGGTTGCGCCGGTCTGCGAGCCCTTGGGAAGCGGGCCGGGTAGGGGTCTTGCCTCTGCCTTGACGTTGCTCATCTCGGATTCAGGCTACCCACAGCCACCCCCCGCCTCGCCGACCACCGGGCCGCACGCACGAGCGCTGGCATAGGCTCCGGCGATGGCCTCCCAGCCCCGCGGGGCATCTGAGATCTTCGCTCCCGGCCTGCTCGAAGGGCAGATCTGCCTGATCTCGGGCGCGGGCAGCGGCATCGGCCGGGAGACGGCGCTCGAGCTCGCCCGGCTCGGCGCGACGGTGGTCGGCTGTGGGCGGCGCCTCGAGCCGCTCGAGGAGACCCGCGAGGCGATCGAGGCGATCGGCGGCACCGCCGACGCAGTCGCCGCCGACATCCGCGACGAGGAGGCGGTCGCCGCCCTCGTCGATGGGATCCTCGAGCGCCACGGAAGGCTCGATCTGCTCGTCAACAATGCCGGCGGCCAGTTCCTGGCGCCGGCCGAGACGATCTCTGCCAAGGGCTTTCGAACAGTCACCGAGCTCAACGTCCAGGGCACCTGGAACATGACGCACGCCGCCGCGACGAAGGCCTTCATCCCGCAGGAGGGCGGCAAGGTGGTGTCCATCACGCTCTCTCCCCACAACGGCATGCCGGGGATGGTCCACTCCGGCGCCGCCCGGGCCGCCGTCGAGAACATGATGCGAACGCTCTCGGTCGAGTGGTCGCGCTACGGCATCCGCCTCGTCGCCATCGCGCCGGGGCAGATCGACACCGAGGTCTTCCGCACCAAGTACCCGCCGATCGTCGTCGAGACCGTGCCGAAGACGATCCCCCTAGGGCGCCTCGGCAGGCCCGAGGAGGTCTCGTGGCTTGTCGCCTACTTCGCCTCGCCCGCAGGTGACTTCTTCAGCGGCACCGTCCTGACCGTCGACGGCGGGCGCGACAACTGGTTCGGCTCCTGGCCGCCGCAGATGCAGATGGGCGAGGCCGGCGAACCGCCGGCCGAGGAGCGGCGCTGAGGCCCGTTCAGGGGAGGTCGAGCGCGCGCAGGCCCTTGACCACCTCCGCGCCGAGCAGCTTGTAGCCGGCGACTGAGGGGTGATCGCCGTCGATCGTCAGGTCGGCCGGCATCGCTCCCGGGTTGTCGGGGTCGTCGAGGGCGTCGAAGAAGGGGAGGACGGGGACGTGCTCCTGATCTCCGATGTCGGCGATCATCGAGTTGAGCTGCCTGATCGGCTCATCGGCCGTCGGGTGGCCGTTGTTCCATGGCAGGACGTCGACGAGGGCAACGGGGAGGCCGAGGCCCTTGCCCGCGACCACCATCGCCCTGAGACTCTCGGCGGCGGCCTCCGGTGGCAGCCCCTGGGCGATGTCGTTGATGCCGCCTTGGATGATCAGCGCGTCGGCGCCGTCGGCGCAATCTCCGAGCCGGAGCGCAATCTGGTCGGTCCGCTCGCCGAAGACCCCGCAGTTGCTGAAGCTGAGCGCGGGATCTGACCTCGATGCCCAGTACTCGAACTGGCTCTGCTCGTCGAGGCCGGGGCCGATCCGGTCCCTGACGGAGGGGTCCGGGTCCCAGAGCGGGGAGCCGGCGGTGATCGAGTCGCCGAGGGCGGCGACCCCGACGCTGCCGTCGGCATGGGTTGGCGCCGTCGTGGACTCGGAGGTGAGGGTGTCCGGCGTGCCGGAGCCGCCGCAGCCGCCGATCAGCAGCACGAGGACGATGACGACCACCACCGCGCCCCAGAACGAATACATCGCCCGGAAGACGCGCCGGCGCGTCGCCACGGTCCTCGGATCGGTCGATTCGCTCACGGCTTGAAGCTACGGGAGCGCTGACGGGCCGGATCAGGCCCCATTCATCAAAACCGTGGCCACCGTGGAGCGCTGCCGAAATCTGCTTGGTACCCAGGAGTACCAAGCAGCTGCCGACATCCCGTCAAGGGTGCGGCGTCACTCGTCCAGCAGCTCGAATGCGGCTCTCGGTCCGTCAGGAGTACATGCCCGTGAACTGACCGCCGGTGACGTTGATGACCTGGCCATGGATGTAGTTGGCGTAGTCGGAGCAGAGCAGCAGGACGGGTCCGGCGGCCTCCTCCGGCTGGGCGGCGCGGCCGAGCGGGATCATCATCTTTCCCATCTCGCGCATCTGCTCGGGGATGCCGAGGCCGATCTTCTCGCCGTCGCGCTCGATCTCGCCGCCCTCGTCCTTGGAGGCGGTGAGGCGCGTCTCGACGAAGCCGAACGCGATCGCGTTGCAGTTGATCTTGAACTGACCCCACTCCTTGGCGACGGCCTTGGTCAGCCCGGTGACGCCCGCCTTGGCGGCCGCGTAGTTGGCCTGTCCGGCGTTGCCCATGGTTCCCGAGACGGACGAGATGTTGACGATCTTGCGGAAGACCTCCTGACCCTCGGCCTGCTCCTTCTTGGCCGCCTCGCGCCAGTGCGGGGCGATCGCGCGGATCACCCGGAACGGGACGACCGTGTGAATCGAGAGCATCGCCTGGAACTGCTCGTCGGTCATCCGGTGGACGACGCCGTCCCAGGTGTAGCCGGCGTTGTTGACGATCGCGTCGACCGATCCGAAAGCCTCGATCCCGGCCTCGACCAGCTTGTCCGCCGCCCCCGGCTCGGTCAGGTCGCCGCTGAAGACGGCCGTCTCGCCGTCGATCTCGCTGGCCGCCTGCTCGGCGACGTCACCGTCGATGTCGTTGATGAGGACCTTGGCGCCCTCGGCTACGAAGAGCTCCGCCGTCGCCCTGCCGATGCCTCGGGCCGAGCCCGTGATGATCGCTGACTTACCGTCGAGAAGTCCCATGTGAAGTTGCGCTCCGTTCGAAGTTTTCGGGGTGGAGCGCCACTCTATTGAGGGCGGCTCGGGCGGACCATCATGTAAACCGATATCCCGGGACCGAGCGGGCCCTCGCCCGTGACCTCGAACCCGCGGCGCGCGTAGAAGCCGATGTTGTCGGCGGTGTGGGTGTCGAGCGCGCAGACGTCGCCGGCCTCATCGCGAATCGCCAGATCGTGGTCGAGCAGTCTCCCGCCGAGCCCCCTGCCGTGCAGCGCCGGCTCGGTGCCGATCGTGTCCAGATACCAGTGCTCCTGCTGCGGTCGCAGCGAGCGGATCAGCGCATCTCCGGCGCGCATCTGATCGGCGACCTCGCCGAACTCGGCGTACTCATCCTCATTGCGCCGCTCGGCCAGCTCCGGGACTCCAGGGGGGATCCACAGCGTCGTGGCCGCGCCGCCGATCGTCCAGCACTCGCCGTGTTCGATGAACCGTCCACGCATGTCGCTGGCGAATCGCTCGAAGATGCGCTCCTCGCGGTCGCTGGGGTCAGGCATCGCCCACTCGCCCCAGGGCTCGTGCCAGGAGAACGCGCGGGCGAACGCGCGGGCCGCCGTCGGGACGTCGGCGAGCTCGAGCGGGCGCGGATCGCCCAGGGACTCGATGTCCGGATCAGAGTCCGAGCCCACGACCCAGGATCTCCTTCATGATCTCGTCGGTTCCGCCGCCGATCGGCCCGAGCCGCGCGTCGCGCAGCGCCCGCTCGACCTCGTACTCGCGCATGTAGCCGTAGCCGCCATGGACCTGAACTGCGTCGTCCGCCACCTCGACCGCGGCGCGCTGGGTGAAGAGCTTGGCCTTCGTCACCTCGGCGAGTGCGTCCTGGCCATCCACCAGCAGGCGCAGCGCGGAGTAGCTCATCGCGCGCCCGACCTCGAGCTTCGTCGCCATCGCGGCGACCCTATGGCGGATCGCCTGGAACTTGCCGATCGAACGGCCGAACGCCTGGCGCTCGGTCGCGTAGGAGATCGTCCGCCGCAGGCACCAGTCCATCGCCCCGACCGCTCCCAGGGACATCAACAGCCGCTCCCACTGGAAGTTGGCCATGATCAGCTTGAAGCCCTGGTTCTCCTCGCCGAGCAAATTCTCGTCCGGCACGAAGACGTCGGTGAACGCAAGCTCGCCGGTGTCGGAGGCGTGCCAGCCCATCTTCTCGAGCTTGCGGGATACCTCGTAGCCCTCCATCTCACGCTCCAGGATCAGGAACGAGATGCCTCCGTGCCCTCCTTCGGGCGTCGTGCGCACCGCGCAGACCAGAAAGTCGGCCCGCACACCGTTCGTGATGAAGGTCTTCGACCCGTTGACCAGCCAGCCGCCGTCGACCCTCTCCGCTCGCGAACGGATCGAGGCGACGTCGGAGCCCGCTCCGGGCTCGGTGATCCCGAGCGCGGCAATCCGCTCGCCCGCTATGGCGGGGCGCAGGAAGCGCTCGTGCTGATCGTCGGTGCCGAACGCCCAGACCGGGGGGGTGGCGATGCCGGTGTGGGCACCGAGGCCGGCGCCCACCCCGCCGGAGATTCCCCCCGCGGCGATCTCCTCGGCCCAGACGGCGTCATGGAGCTGATCGCCTCCCTGCCCACCGAGGCGCTCCGGGTACTTCAGCCCGAGGAAGCCGAGCTCCGCCGCTCGATTGAAGAGCTCGCGGGGGAACTCCCTTCGCTCCTCCCACTCGGCCTGGAACGGAACGATCTCGGACTCCACCCAGCGGCGGATCGTCGCGCGAAGCTCCTCGTGCTCGGGCTCGAACGGGGGTTGCAGCGCGCGCGCGCCGGTGTCCTTGAGGACGGTCACCGCCAGCACGCTACATTCGCGGCGCAAAAGGGGTAGAAGTCATTACATGCTCGCCGGCTTCAAGAACTTCATTTCCCGAGGCAGCGTCGTCGAACTCGCCGTAGCGGTGGTCATCGGCGCTGCCTTCGGTGCCGTCGTCACCTCGCTGGTCGCCGACCTGATCACGCCGCTGATCGGCGCCGTGATCGGCGAGCCCGACTTCGGCGGCCTCACCTTCACGATCAACGGCTCCGTGTTCACCTACGGCAACTTCATCAACGCTCTCGTCGCCTTCCTCAGCGTTGCCGCCGCCATCTACTTCTTCGTCGTCGTGCCGCTCGAGAAGCTCGACGAGGCCCGTCACGGCAAGGAGGAGGCCGGCACCCGCGAATGCCCCGAGTGCCTCTCGGAGGTCCCGGTCTCGGCAAAGCGCTGCGCCTTCTGCACCAGTCAGCTTCCGCCGGCCTGACCCAGCATCTCCCTGAGCCGCTCGAGCAGCGTGCCGGCGTCGAAGGGCTTGTCGATGAATGAGACACGCCCCGCGGTCGGCCCGAGGTCATCCGGCGGCGGGCTGTCGCTGTAGCCGGACATGAAGAGGACGTGCAGGCCGGGGCGCATGGCCACGGCACGGCGGGCGAGATCATCGCCGCGCATCCCGGGCATGACGACGTCGGCGAGCAGCAGGTCGACTTGGGTTGCGTGGTCGTCGAGCAGCTCGAGCGCCTCAACGCCGCCGCCGGCGGAGCGGACGGAGTAGCCGGCGCCGCTGAGAATCCGCTCGGCGACCCGGCGCACGGCGATGTCGTCCTCGGCGATCAACACCGACTCGCCGCGGCCGGCGGGTGCCGCGCGCGTGGGTCGCGTCGCCTGCGCGGGTCCCGCGTCGGAGGCCGGGAGGAGGATCTCGATGCTGGTCCCGTTGCCGGGGTCCGAGGAGAGGTCGATCATCCCGCCTGCCTGCATGACGATCGTGTAAACGGTGGCGAGGCCCAGGCCCGTCCCCTGGCCGGAGGCCTTCGTCGTGAACATCGGCTCGAAGGCCCGCGCCGCCACCTCTGAGTCCATGCCGATGCCGTTGTCGGTGACGAGCAGCCGGATGAATCGGCCGGGCTGAACCTCCGGCCTGATCATCACCTCGCGGGCGCTGAGCTCGACGTTCTCGGTCTCGAAGGTCAGCGTGCCGCCGCCCGGCATCGCGTCGCGGGAGTTGACCGCGAGATTGATCAGCACCTGCTCGATGCGGGCCGGGTCCTCGGCGATCGGCCAGAGGTCGGGGTCGAGCCGCCTCTCGACGCGGACGTGCTCGCCGATCGTCGAGCGCATGAAGCCGTCAAGTCCCGAGATCAGCTCGTTCAGGTCGAAGACGACGCTGATGCCCGTCTCCCGGCGCGCGAGGATCATCAGCTGCCGGACGAGCCCGACGCCGCGCTCGGCCGCCCGCCGGATCTCCTCGATGTCGGCGTGGGCCGCCGAGCCAGCCGGAACCGCCCCGGAGGCGAACCGGGCGTAGTTGATGATCACGCCGAGGATGTTGTTGAAGTCGTGGGCGATGCCACCGGCCAGCTGACCGATGATCTGAAGCGGCGACTCCTCTTCGCGATGGCCCCCCGGCGGTCCCGCGCTCGGGACGCTCACTCGAGCAGGCCCCAGCGCATCGCGGCGGCCACGGCGGCTGCCCGGTCGGACACGTTGAGCTTCTCGAAGAGGTTCGCAACGTGCGTCTCGACCGTCGGCTCGGTGACGCCGAGCTCCTCCGCGATCCTCGCTGTGGTCCGACCCTCCGCCTGCAGCTTCAGGATCTCGATCTCGCGGGTGGCGAGCGCAGGCCGCTCGGAGGTTTCTCGCATCTGGATCTCAGTGGCGATACCCGCAGCGAACTGCGGCGCGATCACGGTCTCCCCACGCCCGGCGGTGACGATCGAGTCGCACAGCTCCATGTGGTCGGATGCCTTGGAGACGTAGCCGGCAGCGCCCTGCGCCAGCGCTCGATACGCGGCGGCGGAGTCCTCGTAGCCGGTCAGCAGCACGACCTTCGTGCGCAGGCCGTCCCGCTTGACGGCGCCGACGATCTTGAGGCCGTCGAGGCCCGGCATTCGCACATCGACCAGCGCGACGTCGGGCTCGAGCTCGTTGATCTTCTCGAGGGCGTCGCGGCCGTCGGCGCTGGATGCGACGAGCTGGAGCTCGGGGCGCTCGCGGATCGCCCTCTCGAGGCCCTGACGATAGACCGGATGATCGTCAGCGATGAGGATCGTCAGCCGCTGCTCGCTCGCGCCCATCGCGGGAATCATGTCAGGGGTGGGGGCGGCTTCACGGGCAGCGCGGCGGACCCGCCGAGAGGCGAGCCCGCCGCGCTTGACCCGGGATCGGAGTCCTGGCTCAGTCGCTGAGGGGCTTGACCGGAAGCACGATCCGCCCGAACGTCCTATTCGTGACTCCCGCGAACGAGGCGTACCACGCGGCAAGCGCGGTCGCGATGCCGAGGTAGCCACCGATATGCGTGATCGACTCGCTTCCGCCGGACTCTCCGATGCCCAGGAAGATGAACGTCAGAGTCAGGAGCAGGAACACGATGTTCACGGCAACGCTGACCCGGAACGACGCCACCCACATGTAGGCGGTGAAGATGCCCCATGCGATCAGGTACAGGCCGACGGCGTCGCCGACATTCGCCTCAGGCACCTTTCCGGCAGAGATCAGCTCGAAGGCTGCGAATGAGAGCCAGAACGCGCCGAAGGACGTGAACGCCGTCGCTCCGAACGTGTTGTGGTTGCGGAACTCCCACATCCCCGCAAGCAACTGGGCGAGTCCGCCGTATGCAAGTGCGAGGCCGAAGACGATCGGCTCACCGCCGGCGTCCAACAGCCCCGCGTTGAAGAAGCTGAGCACGAACGTGGTCAGCGCGAAAGCCGCAAGCCCGAGTGGAGCGGGGTCGGCGATCGGCGACGCGATGTTTCGCACCGTCGTTGCGGCCCCCTGATTACTACCCACGCTGCTTGATTCCATCATCGACCTCCTCGAGTCGGTGTTATCGCGTGTGCGTTGAGTCACACGAGAAGTACCCGGGGGGGTGGGGGACGAATCTGCGAAAAGTGGTTCGGGTGCGGCGTCGACCCCGCCGGGGGGCTAGACGACCGTCAACGTCTGCCGCAGCCTCCTGGCCACGCCGGCGGACGACGTCCGTCTACAGGCCGTAGCTGCGCCCGATCACCTCGAGCATCACCTCATCGGAGCCGGCGCCGATGCGGTTCAGGCGCATGTCGCGATAGGCGCGCTCGACGTCGTATTCCTTCATGTAGCCGTAGCCGCCGTGGATCTGAATGCACTCGTCGGCGACCTCGCAGCCCATCTGCGCTGCGTAGAGCTTCGCCATGGTGATCTCCCGGACCGGGTACTCGCCGTTGGCGAAGCGCCATGCGGTCGTGTAGGTCATCTGCTTGGCGGCTTCGATCTTGGTGGCCATCTCGGCGAACTTGTGGCGGATGGCCTGGAACTTGCCGATCGGGCGGCCGAAGGCCTCGCGCTCCTTTGCGTATTCGAGGGTCTTCTCGAAGATGCGCTCGGCGCCCGCGACGCATCCGATGGCGCCGACGAGGCGTTCGCCCTGGAGCTCCCAGCTGATGTGGTAGAAGCCCTTCCCCTCCTCGCCGAGCAGGTTTTCAGCCGGAACGCGAACGTCCTCGAAGGAGAGCTCGGCCGTGTCGGAGGCGTGCATCCCGAGCTTCTCCAGCGTTCGCGAGACGGTGAAGCCGGGGGTGGGGTTTCCGTCGGAGTCCTTGAGGTCGACGATGAACAGGGAGATGCCGTCGTGGCGGGCGTCGGGATCGGTCTTGGTGACCAGCAGGATGAAGTCGGCTCGCGCCCCGTTGGTGATGAAGATCTTGGAGCCGTTGATCACGTACTCGTCACCGTCGCGGCGCGCGGTGGTACGGATGCCGGCGACGTCCGAACCGGCTCCCGGTTCCGTGATCCCGAGGCTGGCGATCTTCTCGCCCTTGATCCCGGGGACGAGGTAGCGCTGCTTCTGGTCTTCGGTGCCGAGCATCTCGATGGGCGGCAGGACCATGTCGGTGTGGACGGCCAAACCCATGTTGAGGCCACCGCAGCTCGAGTAGGAGAGACATTCTGCGCGGATCAGCGAGTAGAAGTAGTCGCCTCCCTGGCCGCCGTACTCCTCGGGGAAACAGAGGCCGACGAAGCCGAGCTCCGCCATCCGGTGCAGGACGGAGTCCGGCCAGTAGTTCTCCTCATAGGCGGCGGCGTTGGGGGTCAGCTCCTTGAGTACCCAGGCCTTCATCGACTCGCGCAGGTCCTCGTGCTCCTGGGTGAAGATCAGGTGCTTACGGGCCGCACCGAACTCCGGTTTGACCACATGCTCGCTCGTCCCACTGACCGCCAAGAGAACTCCTCCGGTTGCTTGCCGCCTGAAAGTAGACAGTAGCACTTACTACTTCACGCACTGGAGAGGCTTCGGGCGCGAGGTTGCATAGCCATTGGTAGTTGGCGGAACGTTGGGAGTCGCCTCTAGGCTGGTCGTGGCAAGCAACGGTTGGAAGCCTCAAGTGTCAGCTCGATCTCAATCCGATGGGTCCGCGCCGCCGCCGCCGTTGGCGGAGCCGGAGGGGCGCGTGGCCCTGCCCGACGGCCCCACATCGCCGGGCCTCTGGCAGATGAGCCGGTGGTTTCGCGACCCCGTCCGTTTCATGGAGGGGAACCGCCGCCGCTACGGGCCGATCTTCCGGGTCCGCCTGGGCGCGCTGAAGCGCTGCGCCTTCATCGCCGATCCGAAGGCCGCCTGGCAGGTCCTCGGGGGCGACCCGTCCAAATTCCGGATGGGCCCCACGAACGCCATCTTCCGGCCGGTCCTCGGAGACCGTTCGCTCTTCCTCCTGGACGGTGAGGAGCATCGTCACCATCGCCGGCTGCTGGCACCGTCCTTTCATCGCCAGGGAGTCCGTGCCTACGCCGATCTGATCGGCGAGATCACCTCCCGCGACATGGCCACCTGGCCGGTCGGCGCGCCCTTCGCCCTGCAGGAGCCGATGCGCAGGATCACCACCGAGTCGATCACCCGGATCGTGATCGGAGTCTGCGACCCCGAGCGCGACGAGCAGATTCGCCGCCTGGTGCCGGAGATGCTGCAGATCGCCGAAAACCCCCTTGCGCTGATGCCGCAGTTCCAGCGGGAGGTGGGCGGCCGCTCGCCGTTCGGCCGGGTGATGCGCGTGACCCGCCAGATCGACGAAATCCTCTTCGACGAAATCGGCCTGCGTCGCCACCAGCGCGGCTTCGAGCGCACCTCCGATGTGCTCTCGACGCTGGCCCGCCCCGAGCCCCACGAGGACGGCTTCATGACCGACCGGGAAATCCGCGATGAGATGCTCACCCTCCTCATCGCCGGTCACGAGACGACCGCCAACACGCTCTCATGGGCCTTCGAGCGACTCCTTCGGCATCCCGACGCGCTCGAGCGGGTCGCCGAGGCCGGCGAAGGCGACGAGGAATTCCTCGATGCGGTCGTCCGCGAGACGCTGCGCCAGCGGCCGATCCTGCCGGTGACCGCGCGGCGGCTGACGGTCCCGATGGATCTCGGCGACTACAGCTTCCCCGCGGGCTGGACTCTGATGCCCTGCATCTACCTGATCCATAACGACCCCGAGGTCTTCCCGCAGCCGGATCGGTTCATGCCCGATCGGTTCATCGGCGACTCCCGACCCAGCTCGCGGGTCTGGGTCCCCTTCGGGGCGGGATCCAGGCACTGCATCGGCTCTCACCTCGCGCTGCTGACCGTCAAGACGGTCCTCAGGACCGTCCTCACGAGGGCCGTGCTGGAGGCCGACCCCGAGCCGGAGGCGATCATCCGCAACAACATGACGCTCGCGCCGGGCCGCGGAGCACGGGCCACGGTGGTCGGTTTTCGAGGCGCACGTTCGCGCAGCCGCCCCTCCAGCGTGCTGGACTGACGCCCAGGACTGAACTTTTCGGGCGTTCCTGCCGATAGACCGCTTGCAAGATGCAAAGTCGCGCGCGCCGGGGGGCGTTTAGGCACTGAAAGGGAGTAAATGGGGCTGGCATTGTTCGAAGGCGCGGGGTCCGACGCGGACCAGATCGGATCAGCGGCCATGGGATCGCTGGCCTCCGATACGCGCGGGCGGCAGATCGCGCCCCTGGCCAGAGCCGGCGCCTACGTATCGCTCGCCGGGATGTTCCTCGGCATCCTCGGCGTCGTCCTTCCGCACCCCGGTTCGTTCAACGTGCCGGGCCTGCTCGCCGTGCAGGCATCGACGCTGATCTACGCCCTCAGCTTCCTGCTCCTCGCGGATCGCCTCCCGCTGCTGGCGATCCGGGCAGCCCCGGTGATGGGCACCATCCAGGTCACGGTCGGCGTGATCTTCAGCGGCGACCCGGTCGGCGCCTACGCGACCTTCTACCTCTGGCCGTGCTTCTACGCGTTCTACTTCCTCTCGACGAAGGACTCGGCTCTCACGGTCGCCGTCGTCGGCATCTCCTACGCCGCGGCCATCGCCTACATGACCATCGGGAGCGCCGACCCGGCGAGCATCGGCGACCTCACCCATCAGTTCGTTCTCACGGTCGGCAGCCTCGCGATCGCGGGGATCATGATCACCGCCCTCCGCTCCCGCGTGAACGGTCTCTGGACTCACCTCTCCGCCGCGGCGCGCACCGACATGCTGACCGGCCTGCTCAACAGCCACGGACTCGAGGAGGTCCTCGCGACCGAGATCGAGCGCGCGCGCCCGGACGCCCAGCGCGTCGGGCTGATGACGGTTCGCGTCGGGGGCCTCGGCAAGCTCAGCCGCCAGCTCGGACACGCTGCGGCCGATGAGGCACTGAAGGAGGTCGGCCATCTGCTCGACGAGTCGACGAGGCGCATCGACAAGGTCGGGCGCGTCAGCGCCACCGAGTTCGCGCTCGTCCTCCCCGAGACCGATGAGCACACCGGCTTCCTGCTCGCCGAGCAGATCCTCGTTCGCCTGCGCCGCACCTACCGTGAGCGAGCCACCACCCTGAAGGCGAGCATCGGGGTCGCCGTCTTCCCCAAGCACGCATCCAAGGCCGAGGAGCTGATGCAGGCGAGCAACGCCGCCGCCGCGGTCGGCGACACGCTCGGCTCCGATCGAGCGGTCGTCTACAGCGCCGACGTGGAGGACGCGATGGCGGCCGATGCGGGCGTCACCCCGAAGGAGGGGCGCGTGCACCTCACCACCGTGCTCAGCCTCGCCGAGGTCCTCGACCTGCGCGATGCCCGCAACGCCAGCCATTCGATGGCGGTCGCGCGCTACTGCGAGCTGCTCGGCACCCAGCTCGGTCTGCCCGAGCAACGAGTCCACCGCCTGCGCTTGGCGGGGATGCTTCACGACATCGGCAAGGTCGGGCTGCCCGACTCCATCCTCGAGAAGCCCGGACCGCTCTCCCCGGACGAGTGGGATCAAGTGCGGCGACATCCCGAGATGGCCGCGCGCATCCTCGGAGCCAAGGAGCTCACCGATATCCGAGAGTGGGTCCTCGCCCGCCACGAGCAACCCGACGGCCACGGCTATCCGCAGGGCCTGAGCGGCGATGAGATTCCAATCGAGTCGAAGATCCTGGCCGTGGCCGAATCCTTCGACGCGATCACGAGCGAGCGCCCTTACCGGCCCGCAAAGACCCGCGAAGAGGCGATCACCGAGATGGGTCGTTACGTCGGCAGTCAGTTCGATGGAGCCGCCGTCGATGCCCTCGTGCGCGTGCTCGACTCGGTCGAGGCCTCGACCGTCTATTAGTAAGGGATGCCCGATGCTCCCCCGGTCGGCCACAGCTGGCCACCTCACACCTATGAGGTAGGACGCGAGAAGGTTCGCGAGTACGCGTCGGCGATCGGCGCCGGCTCCGAGCTCCATCGTGAGCACGAGGCAGCGCGCGCCGCTGGATTCCGCGCGGTCGTCGCGCCGCCGCTCTTCGCGGCGGTCTACGTCGCCCCCGCCGTCGCCTCGGTGATCTTCGATCCCGCCGTCGGGGTGTTCGACCCGAAGGTCGGCCTCGCCGGCTATCGGTTCGTGCAGCGGACCCAGGAGTTCGAGTGGGGGGAGCCCGTCTGCGCCGGTGACACGATCAGCACGGTCGCCTCGCTGGTCGCCGCGGGCGATCGGGATGGGACCACCTTCCGCGTCTTCGAGTCCGAATCGGTCAACCAATCGGGTGAGGTCGTCGTCCGTGGTCGATACGAGGGGGTCATCCCAGGGGCGCGCCGCGGCAACCGGCCGCCGCGGCCGGCCGCGGCCGAGTCCTCGGGTGAGGCGCCCCCGTGGTCACCCGGTCGCGTTGCCGATCTTCGGGACGGAATCGAGCTGCCCCCGCTGGCGGTGACCCCCGACCGCTACGCCGGAACCCGGTACGCGGGGGCCTCGGGCGACTTTACGCCGTTCCACCTCGATGACGAATTCGCACGCGCCATCGGACTGCCGGGGATCATTCTGCACGGCCTCTACGTCATCGCCCTGCTCTCGCGCGGCCTGATCGAGCCCTATGGCGGCGATCCGCGGATCCTGCGATCGCTCTCGGCCCGCCTCCGGGCTCCGGCGATCCCGGAGGCGGAGCTGCTCACGAGCGCGACGGTCCAAGCGGTCGCCGGCGGCGTTGCAACGATCGCCTGCGACGTCAGCCAGGGGGAGAGGACGGTCATCGGCGACGGTCAGGCGACGCTCACCGACCCGCCCGGCGTCGCGTCCTAAAAGTAGGCAGCGTCACTTACTACTTCGTACGCTGGTAGGCTCGGGGTGCGGGTCACGCACCCGCTTCGCGATGGATTACGAGCAACTTCTCTACGAGGTCAACGACGGCGTCGCCACGGTGACGCTGAACCGTCCCGAGCAGCGCAACGCCCTCTCCGCTCAGATGCTCGGCGAACTGGTCGACGCGATGGGGCGGGCCCGCGGCGACGACGAGGTCAGGGCGGTCGTGCTGACGGGAGCGGGGGAGAAGGTCTTCTGCGCGGGCGCCGACCTCGGCGGCTTCGCCGCAGACGCACCGCTCGTCGAAAAGCATTTCTCCTCGGACCTCTTCCTCGAGTTCTTCCGGATGATGCCGCGGCTCGGCAAGCCGTCGCTCTGCGCCGCCAACGGCCACGTGCTCGCCGGCGGCATGGGCCTCGCGCTCTCCTGCGACCTGGTGATCGCCCGCGAGGGGATCACGTTCGGCACGCCCGAGATCAACGTCGGCGCCTTTCCCTACATGATCATGGCGATCATCTACCGCAACGTCCCGCGCAAGAAGGTCAACGAGATGATGCTTCTCGGTGAGCGGATCTCGGCAGAGCAGGCGGTGGATTACGGCCTCGCGAACAAGATCGTCGGCGCTGACGACTTCGACGCCGCAGTTTCCGACTGGGCGGCCAGGCTCGCCTCCAAGAGCCCGGTCCTGATGCGCCTCGGCCACGATGCGATGCATCGGCAGGCCGACATGGCCCTCGACGACGGGCTCGATTACCTGCGCAGCCAGCTGTCGCTGACCTTTTCGACCGAGGACATCCAGGAGGGCGTCAAGGCGTTCTTCGAAAAGCGCGAGCCCGAATGGAAGGGTCGATGAGCAAGTTCGAGGACCCGGTGATCATCACCTGCTCGATCAGCGGGGCGATCGCGAACCGCGAGCAGTGCCCGGCGATCCCCTACACGCCTGCGGAGTACGCCGCCGAGGCGCGCCGGGCCGTTGACGAGGGTGCCTCTCAGATCCACATCCACGCTCGCACGCCCGATGGCGTCCCCTCCTATGAGATCGAGGACTTCGGTGCGATCACCGAGGCCATCAGGGGCGAGGTCGGCGACGTGATCATCAACTACTCGACCGGTGCGATCGGCATCCCGCTCGAGAAGCGAATCGCTTATCTGCGCGCGCTCAAGCCGGACGTCGCCGCCCTCAACATGTCCTCGATGAACTACGCGAAGTACTCGCGGCGGCGCAAGGACTTCGTCTTCAAGGCCGTCTTCGAGAACAGCTTCGACACGATCATCGAGTTCATCGCCGAGATGAACGAGCTGGGCATCCAGCCGGAGCACGAGTGCTTCGACGCGGGTCACGTCGCCAACCTCGATCCGCTGCTCGACATGGGCATGCTCACTCAGCCGCTGCAGATCTCGCTGGTGATGGGCGTCACCGGCGGCATCCGGCCGGTACCGCGCAACGTCACCGCGATGTCGGATCAGATCCCGGGCGGCCCCGAAGGCCCCAACAACTGGCAGGTGATCGGAGTCTCCCGCGACCAGTGGAAGCTGCTCGCCGGCTCGCTCGTCCTCGGCGGCAACGTCCGCGCCGGCCTCGAGGACAACCTCTACCTCCCCAACGGCGAGATGGCGCGCTCCAACGGCGACCTCGTCGCGAAGGCGCGGGGCATGGCCGAGGACATCGGTCGCCGCGCCGCGACGGTGGCCGAGGCGCGAGAGATGCTCGGCCTGGCGGGTGAACGGCGGACGGCGGACGCCGGGCAGCTCGAACCGGCGGGTTGATCGTGAGCCCGGGGGCCCCGCCCGCACCGACCCTGAAAATCAGTGAACTGGCCGAGGCCGCCGCGGTTCCCGTCGCGACCGTGCGGCACTACCTCCGCGAGGGGCTGCTCCCCGAGGGCCGCAAGACCTCGCGCAACATGGCTTACTACCCGCCGGAGCTCGTCGATCGCATCCGCCTGATCAAGCTGCTGCAGGAGGAGCGCTTTATGCCGCTGCGGGTGATCCGCGAGCTGCTCGAACGCGAGGGCGGGGATCTCGAGAGCGTCCGCGCACACCTCGACGCGGCCGACCGCGGCCTCGACGCGGCGCTCGAGCGTGAGCGCGAACGCAGCCCGGCGGATGAGGTGAGCGAGCGCCTCGGCGTTCCCACGGAGGCGCTTGACCGTCTCGCCGAGATCGGCATCCTCAGTCCTGCCGCCGACGGCTACTCCCCCTCCGACGTGCGGATCGTCGAGGCGATCGCCCGCTTCCGCGCCGGCGGTTACGACGAGAGGATCGGCTTCACCGTCTACGACGCAGCGCGTTTTCTCGAGCCGCTGCGGACCCTCGCCCAGCGCGAGGTCGAGCTGCTCGCGGAGAAGGTGGTCGGCAGCATCGAGCCCGACCGCGCGGCCGAGCTGATCGAGGCGGGAATCGACCCGCTGGCAGACCTGATCGCCGCGATGAACTCCAAGTTCCTCACCGAGGAGCTGCAGTCCCGACGATCGGCAAATCCGGAATGAGCTCGCGGGGCGCCGGCCTCGTCATCGGTGGTGGCTTTCTCGTCGCCGCTCTTGGGGCGCTCGGCGTCGCCCTCGGCGACCCGCCCCATCTCGACTTCGGCGGCCTCGACCCGTGGCTGGTGGTCTACGCCATCGGGCTGCTGGCCGGGCTGGGAGCGATGCCGTTCCCACTCCACGAGCACTTCACGGCCCGCACCGCCGATCGGGACAGGCGCTGGGAGCTGGCCCTGACCGCTTGGGGCGGGATCGCCCTCACCGGGCTCGCCGGCTTCGTCATCCTCGGGCTCGCCGGCGGGTTCTCCGTCGCATCGGCGTCGGGCTCGCTCGCGATCGTCGGGATCGCCGAGTGCGGACTGGTGATCGGCGGCCTGGTGACGCTGATCGCCTCGACCTAGGGCGCGGCCTCTCCGAACCAGGTGCGGAGCGCGTCGGTGAGCCCGAGCGTCGTGTTTCCTTCGCCGACCCAGGCCACATATCCGTCGGGTCTGATCAGGACGGCGGTCGGTGCGCGGACCGCCCCCAGAACCGGGAGCTCCCAGACCCCCTCGCAGCTCGCGTCGATCAGCTGGACGCGGGCGGCCCACCGTTCGATGTCGACACTGTCGTCTTCGCCGAGATTGAGGAGCACCGGCCGGGCCTCGTGAAGCAACTCGAAGACCCGCAGCGGGCCGTCGGAGGTCGTCAGGTCCAGATCGGGCATCCGACGCCCGAGCAGCGGATGTCCCCGGCCGAGGTCGTAGTGGATGTCGAGTCCGAACATCAGCGCGGCGAAGCGATTGCGAGCCTCGTCCGCCTCGAGGATCAGGGCGATGGTGTCGCGCAGGGCCTCCGTGCGCGCGTCCGCTCGACGCAGCGCGACGTGCGCCATCGTGGTCCGCAGCAGCCGGGCACCGACCGGGTGACGCTCGGCCTCGTAGGTGTCCAGAAGGCTCTCCGGCGACGCCCCGTTGACCACCTGTCCCAGCTTCCATCCAAGGTTCACCGCATCCTGCACGCCGATCTGGAGGCCCTGCGCACCATCTGGGGAATGCACGTGCGCGGCATCGCCGGCGAGCAGGACCCGGCCGTCGCGATACGTGGCAGCCTGTCGCGCCGCGTCGTTGAACCTGGAGATCCACGTGGGGCTGTGCACCCCGTAATCGGTCCCGTAGACCGCGATGAGCGCCTCGCTGAGATCGCGCAGAGTCGGCTCGTTCGACGTCTCCAGACGGCGCTCGGTCACCATGGCCCGGACCGGACCGTCCTCGGCGTAGATCACTTCGCCGTCGACGATCTCGTAGTCCACCCTGCCGAGACCATGGATGCCGATCTCGTCCTGGCGGGTGCCCCAATCCGTCACCTCCGCCAATTGGACCTCGGCGATCAGCGTGCTGGTCGTGGGATCGACGCCGGGGAACGCGATGCCCGCCGCCTTGCGGATCACGCTGCGCCCTCCGTCGCACCCGACGAGGTAGCGGGATCGCAGGAATTCGCCGTCGGCCAGCTCGACGTCGACGCCCGAGTCGTCCTGCGTGAAGCCCGTCACCTCACGTTGGCGATGGACCGTCACCGCCAGCTCGCCGACCCATTCGGCCAGGATTCGCTCGATGTGGTTCTGCCAAAGGCCGAGCGAATAGGGATGCCGGGTCGGAAAGCCGCTGATGTCCAAGGGGACTCCGGCGAACTGCCCGACCTGAACCACCTGCCCCTCAGAGAGGAACCGGTCGGCGATCCCGCGCTGGTCGAAGGCCTCGATCGTGCGGGAGTGCAGACCCCCTGCGCGCGTTCCGGGGAGCTCCTGGGTGGCCCGCCGCTCGACGATGGCCACGTCGACACCCGCCAACGCCAGCTCTCCCGCGAGCATCATCCCCGCCGGACCTCCTCCCGCGATCACCACGGCATGCTCGGTCGCGCTCATCTTCACTCCCCCATTTTCCGTCGCTCCTGGCTTCGACGGGCGATTATGGGGCACTCGGCGGGTCTTGTTTCAAGCCCCACGCGCGGTGTAAATTGAAGGTGGGGAGAGGTGGTCGGCCTCCTTTATTCGCCGTTTCGGCGGCCTTGGTGAGCTAGATTGACTCGTCAATCAATGGACCGCCGAGGGTGCCCGTCGGTCCGCCGGGGACGGAAGGAGAGTGATGCGCGCCGCGGCGATACAGCTGAACTCGACCTCTGACGTGGACTCCAACCTCGAGTCCGCGGAGCGGCTGCTCCGGGCGACCGCACGCGAGGGCGCGGAGCTCGCCGTGCTTCCCGAGAAGTGGAGCCTGCTGGCTTCCGGCGAGGTTTCGGCCGAGCTGGCCGAGCCGCTTGACGGCCCCGTGATCGGCGCGGCCCGCTCATGGGCGCGTGAGCTGGGCATCCACCTCGTCGCCGGGAGCGTTCCCGAGCGCGTCCCCGGGCGTGAGCTGCTCTCGAACACCTCCCTGCTGATCGATCCCGGCGGTGAGATCGCCGCGACCTATCGCAAGATCCACATGTTCGACGTCGACGTCGGGGGCGTCAGCTATCGCGAATCCGCCCATGAACGGGCCGGGGAGGACATCGTTTCCGCTGACGTCGACGGGGTTCGGGTCGGCCTCACCATCTGTTACGACCTGCGCTTCCCCGAGTTGTTCCGGATCCTCACCATCGACGGCGCGCGCGTGATCACGGTCCCCTCGGCGTTCACCGCCGCGACCGGCGAGCCTCATTGGGAGATCCTGCTGCGGGCGCGGGCGATCGAGAATCAGGTCTTCATCCTCGCCGCGAATCAGACCGGCGAGGCCGACCCCCAATACAGCTCGTGGGGGCACACCATGCTGGTTGATCCCTGGGGACGTGTGCTCGATTCCGTCGCCGAGGGCGAGGGGTATGCGATCGCCGACCTCGACCTCGAGGAGCTGGAGCGAATCCGCGAGCGCATTCCCGCGCTCGCCAACCGGCGGGCCGGCGCCTATCGGTGGCCCGCGGGGGAGCCGGCCAATGTCTGAGGCGAAGGCTCCGGCGGTCGACAAGCGCCGCGCGATCCTCGACTCGGCGGTTCGCGTCTTCGCCCGCCAGGGCTACCACGCGACCCGCGTCTCCGACATCGCCGATGAGGCCGGGGTCGCCTATGGGCTCGTCTACCACTACTTCCGCTCGAAGGAGGCGGTGATGACCGAGCTCTTCACGGAGCGGTGGTCGCTGCTCCTCGCGGCCGGCGACGAGCTGATCGCCCGCGACGTCTCTCCGCGCGAGAAGCTCTCGGGGATCGCAGGATTCATCATCGGCTCCTATCGCCACGATCCGGAGCTGATGAAGGTGATCATCGTCGAGGTCACCCGGGCCGCCAACTCCTTCGGTGCCATCCACCTGCCCGAGATCAGCCGCGCCTACGACGCCGTCTCGACGATCGTCCGTGAAGGTCAACGCGACGGCGTATTCAGGTCAGAGGTCGATCCCGAATTCGTCGGAATGTGGTTCTACGGCGCCATCGAGCAGTTGCTCTCCGGCTGGATCTTCGGGCTCATCCCCGCCGCCGACGAGGAGTTCGACCGCGCCGAGCACATGGTCGTGGAAACTCTCTGTTGCGGGCTCGACCGGCGCGACGAGGCCTGAGCCGGGTCGGGTATGGTCGCCGTCCTGATTGAACCTCGCGCTGCAGGGCACTGAGGACGGGAACCTTCCATGGACACTGACATCACCAGAAAGCTCGTTTGGTCGGGCCTGCTCGCCGCCACCGGCGCTCTCGCGAGCATCGCCGCGGCAAAGCTCGCCGCCGTCCTCTACCGGCGCATCTACGACGAGGACCCACCCGAATGAGCGGCAACCCCGTGGGTCCACCGAAGCCGCCCTCGCCGGCACCCGGCGACGAACGCAAGGTCGGGGAGCTCGTCTTCGACGTCACCGAGCGCGTCACGGTCCTCGTTCGCGAGGAGATCGAGCTGGCCAAGGTCGAGCTGACCGAGAAGGTCACGAACCTGATCAAGGGCTCGGTGGTCGGCATCGCCGCCGGCGTGTTCGTGCTGCTCGCCCTCGCGATGCTGATGCATTCCATCGCCTGGCTCATCAACGACCTGCTCGGAATCGACAGCGCGGTCTGGATCGGATTCGGGATCGAGGCCCTGCTCTGGTTCGTCGTCGCCGGCGTCGCCGGCCTGATCGCTTACAAGGCCGTCAAGAAGGGCTCACCGCCCGTGCCCGCGATGGCCATCGAGGAGGCCAAGCAGACGAAGGCCGCGCTCGGGGGCGACTCGTGAGCGGCGCGCCACGGCCGGGAGCGCCCGGTCGTACGGCGGAGGAGATCCGCCGCGACATCGACCTTCAGCAGGCCGAGCTCGCAAGCTCGATGGTAGCGTTGCGAACGCGCGTCAACGAGCTCACCGACTGGCGCCGCCAACTCGATGAGCATCGAGATCAGCTGATCAAGGGCGCCGCCGTCGCGGGCTTCGTGATCGGCGGCATGATGGCGCTCAAGCGGCTCCGTCGGCGTAGCTAACCCAGCAGGGCCGGCGGCACCCCGCCGACTCCAAGCAGCCCCGGGCCCGTGTGAGCTCCGATCACCGGACCGACCTCGGAGACGAACAGCGGATCGCTGCCCATCACCTCGCGGCAGCGCTCGACGAGGCGCTGCGCGTTCTCCGGATCGTGAATGTGCTGGACGACCCAGGTGTCCCGGCCCTCCTCGTGCAGCTCGCGGGCGTATTGGACGAGCCGCTCGAAGACGCGACGGCGGGTGCGGACGCGCTCGACCGGCGTGATCTCCTCCTCCAGGGTCAAGATCGGCTTGATCTGAAGCGCAGAGCCCAGCCATGCGCGGGCCGCGCCGATCCGGCCCCCGCGCCGCAGGTACTCGAGGGTGTCGATCGCGAACCACATCCGCAGCTCCTCGCGTACCTGCAACGCGCGGTCGACGATCGGCCCCGGCTCGGCGCCCGCGTTGGCGGCGGCCGAGGCGGAGAGGACGAGCATGCCCATCCCGCCACAGCCCGTGCGGCTGTCGACGACGTGTATGCGCTCGCCTCCGCGGGATTCGTCGATGAGCCGCTCGCGGGCCAGCAGCGCCGCCTCGTAGGTCCCCGAGATGGCGGAGGAGAGGTGGATCGAGACGATGTCACGGCCGGCGTCGAGCAGTGGGCCGTAGACCTCGATGAAGTCGCCGACCGACGGCTGGGAGGTGGTCGCGCCCTCGTCGCTCGCCCGGAGGCGCTCGAAGAAGCTGTCGTAATCGTCGATATCGACCTCGCGACGCTGCTGGCCGCCGAGTGCGACGTAGAGGCTGACCTGCTTGACGCCGCGTTGCCGCAGGGTCTCTTGAGGAAGGTAGGAGGTCGAATCGCAGACCACGGTTGTGTTGCCCTCGGCGCTCACCGGGGAGCGTTGTATCACTTGCCCTCCATTCACCCGGGCCGCGCCACTACCATCACCACCGATGTCGAAGACGCTGGTCACCGGGGCGACGGGGTTCGTGGGGTCTCACCTCGCGCGCGCCCTTGCGCGCCGCGGCGACGAGATGCGCCTGATGATCCGCCGCGACTCCGATGAAAGCCTGCTCTCGGGCATCGAGTACGAGCGGGTCGGCGGCGACGTGACCGACCGCCGTGCCGTCCGCAGAGCCGTGGCCGGGGTCGATCGCGTCTTCCACGTCGCCGGCATGACCTCGATGCGCGCCGCCGACTCGGCCAGGGTCTTCGACGTCAACGTCGGGGGTACGCGGGTCGTCGCCGAAGAAGCCCATGCGGCCGGCGTCGAGCGCTTCATCCACACCTCTTCCGTCGCCGCGATCGGGCCGGCCGCGCCGGGCGGTCGCGCCGACGAGCGCCACCCGTTCACCGCAGGCGGGCTCGGGATCGCCTACGTCAACTCCAAGCACGAGGCCGAGGCGGAGGTCCTTCGCGTGGCCGCCACCGGGCTGGACGCGGTCATCGTCAACCCGACCTTCGTGCTCGGCCCCGGCGACCGGGGAGCCAGCTCGATGGGGTTGATCAAGCGCTTCCTGCTGCGTCGCATTCCGGCTTATGTCGACGGCGGCCTCAACATCGTCGACGTCCGCGACGTCGCCGAGGGCCACCTGCTCGCCGACGCGGCGGGCAAGCGCGGGGAGCGCTACATCCTCGGCGGGCGCAACTTCACGATGCAGCGGCTCTTCTCGGACTTCGAACGGATCTCGGGGGTGCCGGCGCCAGCGATCAAGCTCCCGGCGCAGCTCGCGATCAGCGGTGCGCGGGTTTCGGAGCAGCTCGGGCTGCCCCTGAGCCTCGCGGTCGACGAGACCCGCTCGGCCGCCCTCTGGTGGACGTACTCGTCGGCCAAGGCCAAACGGGAGCTCGGCTTCGCAGCGCGACCGCATGAGGAGACCCTCGAGACCGCCCTGACGGCCAAGCTCGAGGAGCTCGGCGACCGCGTCGGCGGCGAGCCCAGCCGTGCCGGGTCGGCTCTTGAGATGGCCGGACGCGCCTTCCGCATCGCCGGCCGGCTGGCACCCCTTTGACCTCCTCCGAATCCGTCGTCCTCTATCGCTGCCCGACGCGAACGAACTTCCTCTGCCCCTGCGGAGCCGTCGAACGGAAGCTGCGCAAGCTCGGCGTCGACCATCGCACCGAGCGCGTCCCGTATCGGCGCTCCAGGCGTCCGGAGATCGTCGATCTGACCGGGCAGAATCGGGTTCCGCTTCTCATCGACGGCGACCAGGTGATCCATGACTCGAAGCGGATCGCGCAGTACCTGGACCACCGGCACGCGGCCGGCGAGGCCGATTGAGCCGTCCGCTGGACCGGGGCTATACAATCTGAAGCATGGAGACACCAGAAGCAGCCATCAAGATCACCGATGTCGCGGCGGGCAAGCTCAAGGAGCTCCTCGCCTCTCAGCAGGAAGCCGATCAGGCACTGCGCGTGGCGGTTCGCGGCGGTGGTTGCTCAGGCTTTCAGTACGCGCTCGCCCTCGATAAGCGCAAGGAGGACGACAAGGTCTTCGAGCACAACGGCGTCTCCGTTCTCGTCGACAAGGTCTCGATGCAGTTCGTCTTCGGCTCCGAGGTCGATTACGTCGAGGGCCTGCAGGGCGCCGGCTTCGCGGTCAACAATCCGAACGTAGTCGCAGCTTGCGGTTGCGGCTCGTCCTTCCAGGTCAAGGACGAAGCCGAAGAAGCTCAGCACGCCCACGCCTAGCGGGCGGGGTTTGGCTGAGGAGGTCCCTGCCTCCCGAGGGGCCGGTCGCGGGTCGCTGCTCTTAAGGCTGGGGAGGGAGGTATTAACTCCCAGGGTGCCGTAGAAACGCTCCATATGGAACGCGCACGTCCCGGCGCTCGGGATCGAAAGGCGCGTTCAGGACGCTATGTGTCTCAAACTCGCCCTTCACCCGCCTCAACGCGAGAAATAGCGCTCCGGACGAGAAGCGGAACGATCGCGACCCAGAATTCAACGACTGCGCGATGAATTTCGCGCGACACTGAGGTCTCTACTGATATGAGCGATAGAAAAGTAGTTCTCAAAATGGTCATGTCCCTCGACGGCTTTGTCACCAGCCCCGACGGGACCCATGAATGGATGTTCGAATGGTTCGGCGGCGACTCGAGTGAGTGGAACATCCGCGCGCTCGAGGAGGCCGGCGTCCACGCGATGGGCCGCCGCAGCTACGAGATCATGGGTCCGCACTGGGCCGCGTCGGAGGGGCCGATCGCTACCGCGATGAACGAGAAGCCGAAGGCTGTCTTCTCCCGCACGCTTGAGCAGGCGGAGTGGGGGCCGGCCGAGATCTTCGGCGAGAATCTGGGTGCAGAGATCGCTGAACTGAAGGCACGCGACGACGAAGGGACGATTCTGGTCCACGGCGGCCCGAACTTTGCCAGGTCGCTGACCCGCCTGGGCCTCGTCGACGAATACCAACTGACGACGGTGCCGATTGCGATCGGAGCGGGGCAAAGCCCATTCGCCGAGTTGGGAGAGCACCTGAAGCTCGACGTTGTCGAGGAGGAACGCTTCCAGAGCGGAGCCCTCGCGCAGATCCTGGTGCCGAGGTAAGGCGAGGCTGGGAGCCCGCCGATCAAGGACGCAGGAGGCTGCCAACTGGCAGTGAGGCGACGAGGACGCCGAGCGGCGGCCTCCCGGACCGCCTAGGAGTTCTCGATCTGCATGGGGGCGCTTTGATACGGCGCATCGCTCCCCGCGAGCGGGGCCGTCTCCGCCGGCTCGTCCGCCGGCTGCTCGACGCCGAGCGCGTCGGCCAACTCGCCTGACTCGAACATCTCCTCGACCAGGTCGCATCCTCCCAGCAGCTCACCATCGACGTAGACCTGCGGGAACGTCTGCCAGTCCGAAAGCTCGGTGGTGACCTCGCGGAGCGGGGCGAGAACGGGGAGGACGTCGATCGCGCCGTACTCGACCCCCATCTGCTCGAGGATGCCGACGGTGCGCATCGAGAAGCCGCAGCGGGGTGCCTCGGGAGTTCCCTTCATCAGCAGGAGGACCTTGTTGGCCTCGATTGCCTGCTCGAGCTGCTCGCGAAGTTCGGGATTTGCCGCCATTGGTCCAATGCCTCCTGTCTGGGGATCAGGCCAGAGGTTAGGCGGTCGGGAGGCTCGGCTCAGCGTGGCATGGCAACGGCGGCTGGGCGCCCGAAGAGGTAGCCCTGACCGGAGTCGATTCCGAGCTCTCTGAGGGGCTCGATCAACTCGGCTGTCTCGACGCCCTCGGCGACGGTGCGCATACCGAGACCGCGCGCGATCACGACGAGTGACTCGACGATGCGGGCGTCGGCGTTGGACTCGAGCATGCCGCGCACGAACTGCATGTCGATCTTCAGCTCGGTGAAGGGGAGGTGGCGGAGGTAAGTCAGCGATCCGAAGCCGGTGCCGACATCGTCGAGCGCCAGGCCGCACCCCAAAGCCCGGACCCGGGAGGTGAAGTCACGCAGCGACTCGATCGCCGGGGTGGCTGCCGTCTCGGTGATCTCGAAGGTCAGCAGCGATGGGTCGGCGCCGCTCTTGGCGAGGCCGGCGGCGATCATCTCGGTGAGATCTCGATCGGCGATCGAGGCGGCGGAGATGTTGACGTTGATGCGACGGCCGGCGGCGCCCAGCTCGACCGCGCGGGCGACCACCCAGTGGTCGAGCTTGCGGATCAGGCCGAAGCGCTCGGCGGTGGGGACGAACTCGCCGGCGGAGATCGGCCGGCCCGTGGCCGGGTCGATCATCCTGACCAGCAGCTCTTCGGCGATCGGGGCGCCGGTCGCCATGTCGACGATCGGCTGGGAGTAAAGGACGAGTAGCTGTTCGTCGATCGCCTTGCGCACGTTGCCGACCCACTCGAGACGGTTGCGGTCCTCGCCGGTGAAGATGATGGTGCGGTCGCGCCCGGCCTCCTTGGCCTGGTGGACGGCGATGTCGGCGGCGGTCAGGAGGTCCGCCGAGCTCACCCCCATCGCGCGCTCGACGAGGGCGATGCCGGCGCTGGCGGTGAGGGTCGCCGCGCCCTCGCGGGAGCGGATGACCGCGAGAAGGCTGCCGGCGCGCTCGAGCGCCTGGGCCTCGCCGACGCCCGGTATCAGCAGCCCGAATTCGTCGCTGTCGATGCGCCCGAACACGTGTCCCGGGCCGAGCTCAGCCTGCAGCAGCTGCGCGACCTCGGCGATGACGCGGTCGCCGGTGGCGCGTCCGAGCGAATCGTTGACGCGCTTGAGGTGGTCGAGGTCGACGATGATCATGGCGCCCCGCCCACCGGGGAGGCCGCTGCCCTCAATGACCTGATCGGCGGCTGCCTCGAAGCCGCGACGGTTGAGAAGGCCGGTCAGCTCGTCGTGGTCGGCGAGGTACTGAAGGCGCTCCTCGGCGGCCTTCTGATCGGTGACGTCGGTGATCAGGCCCTCGACGATCATCGCGCCGTTCTCGTCCGTTACACCGAGAGATGCGCGGTCGCGGATCCAGATCAGGCGGTCGTCACGGGTGCGGAAGCGGTACTCGACGTCGAGCGAGCGGTTCTCGCGCATGCAGCGCTCCTCCTCGTCGATGACCCGCGCGATGTCGTCGGGATGGATGCGCGTCTCCCAGAGGGTCCGATCGGCCCGCCACTCCTCGGGGGTATAGCCGAGGATCTCCTCGACCTGCGGGGAGATGAAGGCCCACTCGCCACCGGCGCCGAGACCAGCTCGATAGATGACGGAGGGAAGCCGTTCGATCAGCGTCCTCACGCGGTGCTCCGCCTCGGCGAGCGAGTCGTTGACGCGAACGCGCTCGATCGCGGCTCCGAGCAGCTGCGCCAGGGACTCGACCAGGCTGATGTCGCTGAGCTCGAAGCGCCGCAGGGTCTGCGAGCAGACGACGAACGCGCCGAAGCCGCCCCCGGCACCGGGAATTCGCACGGAGATCGCGCTCTGAACCGGTGGCTCGTCCGGGGGCTCCACCGGCTGGAACCGGCCCTCGCGGCGGAAGTCCTCGATCACGACCGCGCTCTGCCCGCGCAGGACGGTGTAGCCGGGCTGGTTGGCCGGCGCCAGCGGGATCGCTCCCGGCGCCTTGTCCTCGGGCCAGCCGGCGCTCGCTTGCAGTTGCAGCAGCTTTTCCTCCGAGAGACATCGCCAGATCTCGCAGCGGTCGACGCGCAGCTCGTCGTAGGCGAGCGCGACCGCCTGCTCGAGCAGTTGCTCGAGCTTCATCCCTTCGAGTGCGAGCTGACCGAGGTCGAGCACGGCGGAGCGTCGGCGCGCGTCGGCGTGCAGCTCCCGCTCCCGCTCGCTGCGCTCGCTGGCGTCCCGCAGATGGACCGCGAGCAACGGGTTCTCGGCTCCGTTGATCAACGTCGTGGTCATGTCGACGGGCAGCTCCTGACCGTCGCCCCGGATCGCGGCCAGTTCGAGCTGGCGTTGCGCGACGGGAGACTCGTAGTCCGACAGCTGGCGGATCAGAACTGCGCGAAGCGCAGGCTGCAGGTGCTCCGGAAAGATCGTGCCGGCGAGCTCGCGGCCGATGATCTGCTGGCGTTCGAAGCCGAACAGGCGCTCCGCGGCCTCGTTCCACTCGACGATCGAGCCGGTCGAGTCGAGTACCGCGATTCCGTCGGGGGAGCCCATGATCAAGGACAGGGCGGAGCCCGCGATCTCGGTGCTCGCGGGCGCGTCCACGCGGCGTTCACCGGCAAGCCTGAGCAGGCTTCCGGGTCGCTTCGACTGTCCTTGTCCTGGCGATGCCAATCAATGCTCCTGAAAACTCTTCGAGTGGCCGAGTCGGGGCCTTGCCGACTCCTATCGACCGCCGTGCGTCGAACCCTTAGCTCTGGGCGGGGGTCCTGGTCGTGACCGACAGGGCGTGAATCGACCCATCGTCCATCCGCGACTTGACTGCTGCGCGGACCATCCGGTGCTGGTCGATACGGCTGTTGCCCGCAAACTGCGAGGCGGTGACGATCGCCCGCAGGTGGTCGCCGCCCCCCTCGTCGATCACCTCGACCTCGGCGCCCGGCAGGGCGGCTGCGATCATCTCCTCGAGTTCGCTCAGATCGACCATGCGTCGATCGTAGGGATGGCGGGTCACCGGCCGACACGCCGCGCCGAGGCGGCAGGAATCCGTGCGTCAGCGGTCCGTGCGCCTGGAGGCGGCAGCCGCGAGCATCTCCTCGATCGAGGTCAGCTTCACCCGCGGCCGGCCGAGTGCCCGGCCGCGCTCCTGCTCGAGCTCATCGATGGCCCGCCAGCCGTCGAACTCGACGAAGTCGACGCCTCGGTCGGTGAGCAGTCGCGGGAGGAAGTCCTCGTCGGCATCGACGGCGGGAATCGATCCGGCCGCGCAATCCTCGAACAGCGCCTCGATCGTCTCGGTCGCGTCCTTCTTGTTGGTCCCGATCACGCCGCTCGGACCGCGCTTGATCCAGCCGACCACGTACTGGCCCGGAATCGGATGCTCGCTCTCATCGACGACCCGGCCCAGCTTGTTGGGGATGACCCCTCCCTCGGGGTCGTGTGGAACCCCCTCGATCCCGGTCCCGAGGTAACCGATCGAGCGCAGCACGAGCCCGCATTCGATCGTCTCGCGCTCGCCGGTGTCGCGGGCTCGGACCGCCCCGGCCTCGTCGGCATAGAGCTCATTGATCGCGACGACGATGCCCTCGACCCGCTCCTCGCCGACGATCTCGACCGGGCTGCGAAGGAACCGCAGCTCGACCCGCTTGTCCTTACCCTGAGGCCCCGCTGCCGCGAAGCGGCTGAAGGCCTCGTGGTTCTTGCGGTTCGTCGCGTCGGCCTGATCGGACTCGAGGAACCGGCTGCTGGCTGCGTCGAGCTCGACTTGCTCGGGATGGACGATCACGTCGGCATCGGCGAGCTCTCCGAGCTCCCGGACCTCGGGATTGGTGAAGGCGGCCTGGGCCGGACCGCGGCGCCCGAGCAGGACGACCTCGCGGACCGCCGAGTGGGCGAGCACGTCGATCGCGTGCTCGGCCGTGTCGGTCTGCTCGAGCTCGGTTCGGGTCAGGACCAGCATGCGGGCGACGTCGGCGGCCACGTTGCCGTTGCCGATCACGACGACCCGCTCGCAGGAGAGGTCGAAGTCGCGCGCGGCGAAGTCCGGATGGCCGTTGTACCAGGCGACGAACTCGGTGGCCGCGTGCGATCCCGGGAGGTCCTCACCGGCGATCCCGAGCTGCCGGTCGGCTCCCGCCCCGTAAGCCCAGACCACCGCGTGGTAGGCGCCCTCGAGCTCGGCGGCCGAGACGTCGGCGCCGACGGCGACATGGCCGAAGAACCGGAAGGCTTCATGGCCGGCGGTCTTCTCGTAACGCCGAATCACGTTCTTGATCTTGGGGTGATCGGGCGCGACTCCGGAGCGCACCAGGCCGAAGGGGGTTGGCAGGCGGTCGAGCATGTCGACCTCGACGTCGATCTCGGGGTGGCTGAGCAGGACCTCCGCCGCGTAGAAGCCGGCGGGGCCGGAGCCGACGATGGCGACTCGCAGCGGGTTGCTTGCGTTTCCGGGCTGGGCCATCTGAGGCGGCGCCCGCTAGGCGAGCGCCGGCGTGCGTGAGGTGGCGGCGCCGTCGAGCGCGTCGAGGGCTTGGCCGACGGACATCGCTACGCAGCTGAAGATCGGGACGTCGCGGAGGGTCCAGGCGCTGGACTCGGTGCCGCGCAGCTCCTGCACGAGATCGAGGAAATCTCCGGGGTCGTCGCATTCGAACGAGACGACGAACTCCTGATCGTCGATCCCGAACGAGTAGGCGGTGTTGAGCGTGATCTGGGGGTAGCGGCGGCCGGTCTCGATGTGGTCGGTCATGATCCGCCGCCGCTCGGTGGGCTCGAGCGCGTACCACTCGCGCTTCTTCTCCATCGGATAGATGAACGCATACTTGTGCTTGGAGGTGAGCAGCTCGGGACGCGTCTGCGAGTCGGAGTACTGGGACGGCTTCGTCATGGCCAGGTACGAGTATGGGATCGAGGCCCACTTCGCGAGCCCGCTCTGTGCGAGGACGACGTGGAACGCGTGGATGTCGCTGAGGTTGGGGCTCTGGCTGACGATCAGCATGTCCGTATCGCCGCGGGTTCCGACCGTTGAGTAGGCCCGCAGCGGGCGGTCGGTCGCGTAGTCCTCACAGGCGGCGAGCAGCTCGCGTTTATCCTGAGCCCTCTGCTCGCCCTCGCGCCGTTGCCAGGCTGGGTCGATCTTGAGGAACGTGAACTTGATGAACGTCCGCTCGGCCATGGTCGCGATGCTAGCGATCACCACCAGCCTCCTGGTGGTGGCGCCGTCGTGCGCTGAGGCCGCTTCACCGCGCGTCACCATCGCTTTCCTGCCGAATGGCACCACCGTCGAAGAGCTTGCGACGGCCATCCCCGGCATCGCGCCGGGGCTGATGAGCGCGGGTCTCGGGCAGGTGCCCGCCTCGCAGAGCTACCTCGATATGGGTCAGGGCACGCGCCTCGCCAGATCGCTCTATCCGGATGAGCTCACGCCCGTCTACGTGACGGGCAACCGGGTTCCCGGGCGGCTCTGGCGCCCGGTCATCACCCGCGCGCAGGGCGCGCCCGCGGAGATTCATCCCGGGCTACTCTCCACCCTGCTCGCTCAAGCGGGCGTGACGATCTCGGCGCGGCCGCTGGCGGGGTCGCCCGGGTTGCTCGCGGTCGACCGCGATGGGCACGTACGCCGCTCGGGACAGTGCAAGCCCGGTACCTGCCCGGGGGTGACCGTCACCTCGACCGGGCTCGACGGCCTCAAGGTCCTCGCCTCGAGGATCAGGCCCGGCTCCGGCGACCTCCTGATCGCGATCGAGCGGCCGCCCGTCACCCGCGACCTGCTCGCAGTCGGAATCCTCGGTGACGGATTCGAGGAGGGCAACCTCACCTCCGACACCACGCGGATGGACGGCTACGTCCTCTCGACGGACGTACTGCCCACCGTTCTCGCTCGTTACGGGATCGCGGTGCCCGATGACGTCAACGGCCGAGCGATCGTGACCAGCGGGGGGGCGGCGGACGTCGCTGCGGTCGTGCAGCGGCAGGATCGACTCGGGTCGATCAGCGACCGGCGCTGGGGCGTGCTGGCCGTCAACCTGCTCATCTGGGCGGGGCTGGTCATATCGGCGACGGCGATCTTCAGGCGCCGCGGCGCCGCCGTCGGCCTCGAGTTGCTGGCGATCACGATGGCCCTGGTGCCGACCCTCCTGCTCCTCGGGGCCGCGCTGGAGCCGTCCGACGTCGTGGAGCGTCTGATCGTCGGCATCGGTGCGCCCGCTCTCGCGGGGGTCCTGCTGTTCGGCCTCCGGCGACCCTTCGGGGGTCGTGCTCCCTACGCGGCGTTCGCGCTCGCCGCGGCGGCCACGATCGGGTTGACCGCGGTCGACATGGTTTTCGGATCGCCGCTGACCTCCCTCTCACTGCTCGGCCCCAATCCCGGGCTCGGCGTTCGCTTCTTCGGAATCGGCAACGAGCTGGAGGCGACGATCGGCGCGCTTTTGATGCTCGGCGCGGGCGCTGGCGTCACCGCCGCCGGGCCGGCTGATCCGAGGCGGGCCCTGGCGATCACCGCCACGGTCGTCACGGTGATCGCGGTGCTCGTTTTCGCACCGGGACGGCTCGGCGCCGACGTCGGCGCCGCGATCACCTTCCCGGCGGGGGCCGCCGGTGCCGTGATCGCGGCGCTCGGGCTCGGCAGGAGACGGGCACTGCTGGTCATGGGCGCACCGTTCATGGCTCTGATCGTCCTCGTCGCGATCGACCTGATCAGCGGCGGCGACTCGCACCTCTCCCGTTCGGTCCTCGGGGCCGGCGGCCTCAACGACGTCGGCGACGTCTTCCAGCGGCGGATCACGTTGGGGGCCAGGAGCTTTCCCAAATCGATCCACTCGCCATTCTTCATCGCAGCGCTCGCCGCGATCGTGCTCGCCGTCCTCTACAGGGGTCGCATCGTTTCCTGGATGGATGGCCGCCCGGCCGCGCTCGCGGGAGTCGTGGGAGCGGCGTCAGCCACCGTGATCGGGACCCTCGCGAACGATTCGGCGGCTCTTCTGCTGATGGTCGGCACCGGGTTCATCGCCGCATTTTGCGGCCTCGCGTGGGCGTCTGGAGCACTAGCCAACGACCGCCGGGACCGCTAGGCTGCCTCAAATAGATGCGCATCGCTCTCGTCAGTCCGTATTCGTGGACGTATGAGGGGGGCGTCAACCGGCATGTTCAGGCGCTCGCCGAGCATCTGATCGGGAGAGGGAACGAGGTGCGAGTCCTTGCTCCCTGGGATCCGCCGGACCGCCTCGCCCGTACGCTGCATCGTGGCGCCACACCGCGCCAGCGGCCCCTGCCCGAGTATCTCGTGCCGCTGGGTCGCACGGTCGGCTACGGCGCCAATGGCGCGGTCTCGAATCTCGTCTCGACGCCGGGACCGGTGGCGACGCTGCGCCGCGAGCTCCGCGGCGGCGACTTCGACGTCGTTCACGTGCACGAGCCTCCGGCTCCTTTGGTCGGCTGGGATGCATGCTCGTTCGCCGGCGCCCCCGTCGTGGGCACCTTTCACGCCTACGCGCCCAAGCTCGTTCCCCAGCAGATCGCCAACCTGCTCGGCGCACGGCGCAAGTTCAACCAGCTGAGCGCGCGGATCGCAGTCTCCGAGGCGGCCGAGTGGACCGGGCGTCGCTGGTACGGAGGCAACTACGAGATCATCCCCAACGGGGTGGACCTCGAGGCCGCTCCCGCGCGCCGGTGCCGCAACGGCGACAACCGTGGCGGCCACGAAGACGAGCTGCGATTGCTCTTCGTCGGGCGCGCCGAGGAGCGCAAGGGCCTGCCCGTCCTGCTGCGCGCCTTCGAGGCGCTCGCCGAGCACGTTCCGGCGCGTCTGGTCGTCATCGGTACCCATGCCGAGGAGGTCTCGCGCTCGCTCGCCGACCCCGGCTCGATGAGCTCGATCGATGCACTCGGAGTGGTCGACGACCAACGACTCTGGCGTGAGCTCGCCGACGCCGACGCCCTCTGCGCACCTTCGCTCTCAGGCGAGAGCTTCGGCATGGTTCTGACGGAGGCCTTCGCCGCCGGGACACCGGTCGTCGCCTCCGACATCGCCGGTTACTCGGATGTTGTCAGCGACGGAATCGACGGGGTTCTGATCCCGCCGGGCGACCCGCAGCGGCTCGCCGAGGAGCTCCAGCGGTTCCATCACGAGCCCACTCGCCGGCTCGCGATGGGGGAGGCCGCACGGGCCGGGGCGGAGCGCTTCGCCTGGCCCCGGATCGCCGCTCGGGTCGAGCGGGTCTACGAGCGGGCGCTCGACGTCCCGGTTCCCGCCGACCCGGTCGCTCGCCGCTTCCGCCGGATGGGCCTTACCCCCGCCGACGGCAGGCCGAGGGTGCCCGCGCAGCGCCTTCCCTCGCCGGACCCCGACCTCCCGCAGCGGGGCACGCGCCGGCGGCGGGCGGCCCGCCGCGCCGGGCTCGGCGTCGCCGGTGCGGTCGGAGTCGGCCTGACGGTCCTCGCCGCGCGGCGGATCGGAGTGGACAACGTCGTGGAGAGCGCCGTCCGCTCCGATCTCGCTTGGATCCTCGTCGCGACGGCGTTGATGTGCCTTTCGATGTTCTTCCGCGCCGGCGCCTGGATGCTCGCCGTGCGCTCGGCGCTGCCGGCGGCTCCGCTGCGCCGACGGGACTTCACGTCGGCGACGATGATCGGCGTCCTGATGTCGGCGACGCTGCCGGCGCGTCTCGGCGAGCCCGCGAGGGCGATGATCATGGCTCGCCGGGTCGGGCGATTCCGCGAGACGTTCCCGGTGATGCTCGGCACGCTGGTCTCGCAGACGGTGATGAACCTCGTGGCGCTCGTCCTGCTCGGGGCGATCATCGTCACCTCGACCGATCTCTTCCATCGCAGCTCCGAGCACCTGTTCATCGTCAGCTTCGTTCCGGCGGTGCTCCTCGTCGCGATCGTCGCCGCCCCCGCGCTGGTGCGGCGTTCCGGCTCCGGCCGGGTCGCGCGCCTCGCCGCCATGGCCCGCGACGCGCTGGTTCGCGTGCGCTTCGGTCTCGCGATCTTCCGGGACCCGCGCCGCGGGCCCCTGGCGATGACCTCGCAGCTGACGGCCTGGGGAATTCAGGTTGCCGCCTGTTACGCCCTCGCCGTCGCGATGGGCCTCGATGCGACGATGGGAATCGGCGGTGCCGCCGCGGTTCTCTTCGCGGTCAACGTGACCGCCGTGGTTCCCGCAACCCCCTCCAACATCGGCGTCTTCCAGCTCGCCGTGATCAGCGTGCTGACCACCGGGTACGGGGTAGGCGCCGCCGACGCCTTCGCCTACGGCGTGATCCTGCAGGGCGTCGAGATCGCGACGGCCGTCGCCCTCGGCCTGCCGGCGCTCGTCCGCGAGGGAATGAGCTGGTCAGACGTCAAGGTGCGGGCGATCAGCGCCGCACCGGTCCGCCTGCAGCCGAAGCAGCGGGCCGAAGACAGCGTGCGGGAGGGCGCGCTGGGCTGAGGCACCGGACCGACGGGTGCTGAGCGCCCTTCGTTCATGAAAGGATCCCGGGTCGCAGCCGGTGCAGTAGACGACAGGCGGGCAGGGTGGACGAGGGAGGAAAAGGCCGGCGGGATCCGCCGCTGATCGAGCGGGACGCCGAGATCGAGCGAATCACGAAAGCCCTCGAGGCGGCTCGGCAGGGCTCTGGCGAGACGCTCGTCATCGAGGCACCCGCCGGACTCGGCAAGTCGAGCCTGCTTCGCTACGCGGCGTCCCAGGTCGGCGAGGAGATCAGGGTCCTCTCGGCCCGCGGCGGTGGCTCCGCGGAGGCCGTCGACTTCGGCGTCGCCCTACGGCTGCTCTCACCGCTCGTCGAGGACCTCGATCAGGATCGGCGGGAGTCGGTCTTCTCTGGCCACGCTGCCCGCGCCCGCGCGCTGATCGAGGGCGCTGAGACGTTCGCTCCTGGAGAGCCAGCGGATGCGACGCCGCTCCTCGTGGGGCTGACATGGCTCACTGCGCGGCTCGCTCGCGAGCCGCTGCTGATCGCGATCGACGATGCGCATGCCGTCGATCTGCCGACCCTGTCCTACCTGGTCCACCTCGAGCAGATGATCGGCGATCTGCCGATCGCATTGCTGATCGCTGCCCGACCGGCGACCGAGGCCGCGCGGCAGCGCCTCCTCGCGCGTCTGAGCGCTGCGCCGACGGCAACGCGAATCGGCCTTGAGGCCTTGTCGGAGGGAGGGGTGGCG
The DNA here is from genome assembly GCA_963826475.1 of uncultured Solirubrobacterales bacterium. Lineage (GTDB taxonomy): Bacteria > Actinomycetota > Thermoleophilia > Solirubrobacterales > 70-9 > RHKX01. The sequence continues at coordinate 194,181 of CAWGXC010000001.1, forward strand.
GAGCTGGTCGGGGCGACCGCTGCCGAGGCCGCTACCGAGTTCTCCGCCGCGGTGGCCGAGACCAGCGGCGGGAACCCGCTGCTGGTGTGCGAATTGCTCAGGGAGGCGCAGCGTCGCGGCCTCGACGCGGGCGACCCCTCCTGCGCAGCCGCCGTCGCAACGCTCGTGCCCGAGGGTGTCGCGATCAACGTCGCCGGGCGAATCGCCGAGCTTCCACCCGAGTGCGAGAGGCTCTGCCGGGCCGTTGCGGTGATCGGGGACGGGGCGACGCTTGCGGAGGCGAGCCATGTGTCCGAAATAGAGATAGAACCGGCTGCCGTCGGGGCTGACCTGCTGGCTCGCGAAGAGCTGCTGCTTCAGCGCAAAGGTCTCGAGTTCGCTCACCCCCTGGTTCGTTCAGCCGTTGAAGCTGGTCTCCCCCCCGGAGCTGCGGCACTCCTGCACCGTCGCGCTGCTGAGATGTTCAGGCGAAGCCTGCAGATGGAGAGGGTTCCGCTTCATCTTCAGAAGGCGCCCGCGGCCGGAGAGCCGTGGGTCGTCGAAGTGCTCAGGGATGCGGCCCGTCGCTCCCTCGCCCACGCTGATCCCGCGACCGCCGTCTCGTTCCTTCGCCGAGCATTGGAGGAGCCCCCTGACCCCGAGATGCGCGCCGCGGTGCTGGCCGAACTGGCTCACGCCGAAGTCCAGGCGGGCGAGCCCACTGCGCTCGAGCGCTTCGACCTCGCTCTCGAAATGCAGGACGATGAACGTGAGCGGGCCGGCCTGTTGCTCGCCCGCGGCCAGGCGGCCTACCGCCTCGGTCGGCTCGAGGAAGCGGCCCGGGACTTCGATCGGGGGCTCACGCTCATCGACGCCGGCAGCGACCTGGGAATGCGCCTCGAGTCCGAGTACTCGCAGGTTGCCACGCTCATCCCTCAGCTCGCCGTCGGAGTTCCGGAGCGGATGGAGCGGGCGATCGCCGCGATGGAGGGCGGCCCCGCCGGCCCTGGAGCCCGTTCGCTGCTTGCCACCGCCTCGCTCAACCACGGCCTCTGGGGCACGCGACGAGAACGCGTCCGCGATCTCGCGGAACGGGCGCTCGCGGACGGTGGGCTGATCGCTGACGCGGTGGGGGGCGGAAATGCGCTCTTCTCCGTTACGGCCTCCCTCACCTGGGCTGAGTCCTACGACCGCGTCATCGAGGTCGCAGACCAAGCCGCCTCGGCCGCGGCTCAGCGAGGAGCGGTGCTCTGCTGGGTCACCTGCAATTTCTGCCGAGGCCTGCCGAATCTGATGGCCGGGCGTCTGCGCGATGCGGTCGCCGACTGCGAGATCGCTGTCGCCGGCGAGGCGCGCGGCTGGGAGCAGTTTCTGCCGGCAGCCCATGCGTGGCGTGCCTACGCGCTGATCGAGCTGGGCGAGCTCGATGCGGCGGAGCGCGGGATCGCAGAGCTCGCACCGGAGCTCTGGGGGGTGCACCCGACGTGGCCGCTGATCGACGCTTGCAGGGGACGACTGCTGCTGGAGCACCGCAAGCCGGAGGCGGCACTCGCATGCTTCGAGCGCTGGGGTGAACGGTGGCCTGTGCCGAATCCAGCGGCGTACGCCGCCTGGCGGTCTCAATCCGCCTTCGCGCTGATCCAGATCGGCGATAAGGAGCGAGCTGCGGCGCTCGCCGCGGACGAGCTCGACGCTGCGCGAGGGTTCGGCGCCCCCGCGGCAATCGGCAGAGCTCTTCACGCGCTCGGCCTCGCCCGCGGCGGGACGGAGGGCCTCGATCTGCTGCGCGAGGCGGTTGCCGACCTCGATCGCTCGCCCGCGAAGCTCCTGCTGGCGCATGCGCTTGGCGATCTCGGCGCCGCCCTCCGCCGCGACAACCGCAAGGCGGCGGCTCGCGAGCCCCTCAAGCGTGCACTGGATCTGGCCGAGCGAATGGGGGCCAAGCCGCTTGCCACGCGCGTCCGTGAGGAGCTCTCGATGACCGGTGCGCGACCACGCTCCCCCTGGTCGCACGGCGTCGAAGCCCTGACTGCAGGTGAGCTGCGCGTTGCCCGGATGGCGGCGTCGGAGATGTCCAACCGGGAGATCGCGGAGGCTCTGTTCGTCACCGACCGGGCGGTCCATTGGCATCTGCGGAACACGTACCGCAAGCTGGGCGTCAACGACCGGAGCCTGCTTTCGGGTCTGCTCGGCAGCGAGGCGCCGGCGAAAGACTAGTAGCCCCTACTAGCGACAGACAGGGGACCCTCGCTTACAACGCCCAAATGGAAAACGACAGCGGGTTCAAGACGGCGAGCAAGTGGAGCGGGAGGGACGGATGAACCGGCCTCGACGCCTGGCGCTCGCCTTCGCCATCGCGATGACGACGATTCCGGCGGCGATCGCTCTGGCCGCCCCACCCGTCAACGACGACTTCGCCGCGGCAGCCGTGCTGGCAACCGCAGGGGGGACCATCACCGGTACGAACCTCGGTTCTGATTCTGAGGCGGGCGAGCCCGACCACGCGAGCACGGGCTACGGCGCGCTGCATTCCGTCTGGTACTCCTGGACCCCGGAGACGAGCGGGGAGGCGCTGGTCGACACCTGCAACAGCGGCTTCAACACGCGGCTGGGCGTCTACACCGGCTCTGCGGTCGATGCTCTCACCCCGGTGGTCGCGAACGAGGACTCCGGGGGGCCCGGGTGCCCCGGCACCGCCTGGGCCGAGCTCAGCTTCGCGGCTACGGCCGGGATCACCTACAGGATCGCCGTCGACACCTCCGGCGGGGTGGATTCCTCGGGACGGCCCGACTACACCACGTCGAACACGCGGGGACCGTTCGAGTTGACGCTCAAGGCACCGCCCAGATCCGGTTCCACCACCAATCCCGGGACACCGGTGTCCTCAAGGCTCGTCCGGCACCTGCGCTTCCCGCGGCTGATCGCTTCCTGTGGTGACGACACGCCAACTGGAAACGAGCACTGCACCAAGGGTCCCTTCGAGTTCGACTCGGCGGCGACCGTCGAACGGTTCCGGGACAAGCTTGCTCATCTCGGGATCGCCTCCTACGTTGAGGACGTCACCCCGGTGGCCGCCGGCCTGGCGGCGAACTCCGCCCAGCGGGAGATCCTGCGGGAGCATGGGGGCGGCGGCGAGATCACCAGGGCCAGGATCAAGCTCCTCTTTTCGAACGGAGGCGGGATCACCCTTGATCAGGGGGGGCGCTACGACATCGAGGCCGGACTGGACACGGTCAAGATCAGTTACTCCTTCTTCGACCTCGCCAAGGACAAGGCGGCGATTGAGGATGAGCGGGAGCAGTTGCGAAAGGAGGCCGAGCGCGAGGCCGCCAAGCGAGGCCCCGGTCCGCCGAAGTCCCGGTGTCTGCCGATCGCCGCCGGCGAAAGCGAAAAGCAGATCGCGGCCCGCTTCCCGAAGCCCGGTGAGACGTCGTTCAGCGATGCGATAACCGTCCTCGGCAAGCTCGGGTGCGACACCGTGGTCGAGAAGACGACGCGGGGGCGACCGAGCATCGAGTACTCATACGTCAAGGACGTTCTCGGCACCAACGCCAAGGAACACACCGTGAGGGTGCTGCTCGCCCAGCCGGGCAGTCACGACTTCATCTTCACGATTCGCGAGAACCCGGCCGAGTTCACCTCGCAGGCGAACCGCGCCAACATTCCGATCGGCACCGACGGGCACCTCACCGTGAGCGACAAGCAGTTCAACCGCTTCACCGTGCAGGTGATCGAGCGCTCCACGGGCCGTTTGGTCGCCGGCATCCCGGTGAGCTTCGCCGGCAAGACCGAGCAGACCGACGCCAACGGCGATGCCACCTTCGTCTCGAAGCTGGAGGTGGAGGACGACTATCGGCTCTCGGCTGAGTTCAAGGGGCTCGAGGGCTGGCGGACGGTCCGCGCGGTGCACCGTGGCAAGCGAACGTTCACCTCGATGGCGGGGCGCAGGATCACCCTCTCCACCAGGGGCGTCTACGGGGGCGCGAGCGAGGCCGAGCTGAACTTCGCCAAGGCGCTACCGGTTGTGCCGGCCAACCTCGGCAGCGGCAGAGTCGGCGAGGTGGACTCGATCCCGACGGTTCGGCAATCCGACGTCACCGTCTTCGACGCTGCGGGCGGACAGTTCACCGGCCAGCACAACGTGGTGAGCGTGGAGAACAACTCCGACGCGCTCGTCGGTGCGAGGCCAGGGCTCGTAGCGCTCGGGGGCGGCTTCGGCCAGCAGGTCGGCGGGCGGGTCGCCAGGGAGGGCATTCCCAACCCGTTCTCCTTCCTCGCGACCATCGTCGGCGGACTGAAGAGCGCGATCGACAACAGCGTCTCCAATATCCGCGCGGTTCTCGGTGGTCCCGACCAGGCAGCGATCGCAGCGATCGCCCAGGCGCTGAACGCCCCGCGGTCGAACCTGATCTCCGACAAGGGCCTCGGCGTGATCGCAACCGGCGGCGGCAACCTGATCGGCCAGGCCGGCGGCAACCTGATCTCCGACAAGGGCCTCGGCGTGATCTCCGTTGGCGGGGGCAACCTCATCGGCCAGGCCGGGGGAAACCTGATCGGCCAGGCCGGCGGCAACGTGATCAGCAACGACGGTTGCAGCTGCATGCCGGTCTATGGCGGCAACGTGATCTCCACGGGCGGGGGGAACTAGACGTGCAAGCTCGCCGGCTCGCCACGACGATGTCGCCGCTTGCGTTCGGGGCTCCCGTTCACCCGGAGTCCGTGATCGATGAGTAGGCCCCGCGCGCACATATCGCCGCTCCAGGCAGGCGCCTCCCTGCTCCTGGGATTCCTCCTGGCCCTGATCTGCGCCGGCCCCGCATCGGCCACCTATCCCGGCGCCAACGGCAAGGTCATCTACGAGTACATACCCTCGCTCGGCAACTCCGCCCCTGGTCCGTACACCGTTGCGCCCAACGACCCATCGTCAGCCCGGCTGCTGACGAAGATCCACGCAGAGGCCGACAACTACGAGTATTCACCCGACGGCAAGCACTTCGCCTTTCAGGCAACCGTTCCGGACAGCCAGATCTTCGTCGCCGACGCAAAGGGGAAGCGGGCCTTCTCGGTCACCAGGAAGGTCGATGCCTGCAACGGTGAGACCTTCCCGAGCTGGTCACCCTCAGGGAAGCAGATCGTCTTCCAATGCGATCGCGCGGAGGGCTTCATCGAGCACGACCTGTATTCCGTCAAGATCGTCAAGAAGAGAAAGGGGAAGGGAAAGCGGAAGCGGACCGTCCTCGAGGGCAGGGGTCTGAGGCGGATCACCGACAGCAACGATGCCTACCAGCCGTTCTGGTCCCCCGCCGGGGACCGGATCATCTACACGAGCTACGGCAACTCCCTCTTTTCCGTTCCTGCCGGAGGCGGGCCGGAGACCCTGGTCTCGGACGGGTCCGATGAGCCGGGCACCGGAGGCGCCTGGTTCTCAGCGGACTGGCACCCGAACGCGAGCCTCCTCGCGGTCGGGGGAGTCAATGGGGCGTATCTGATGGATCCCAATACGGGCGCGCTGCTCAACAACGGGCAGCCGGTCGTGTTGCACGTGGCCGACCCGTTCTTCTCGCCCGACGGCACCGAGCTCGCTTACACCACGCTGGAAGGGTCCACCTCGCCCGACATCGGGGCCCTGAGCCTGGTGACCGGGAGCACCCGATTGATCACGAACCAGCCGGGTGCCGAGCGAACGCCGTCCTGGCAGCCATTGCGTAGATAGACCAAACCGGTTGGACGCCACCGGAGCCACCCATTCACGGTCGCCCACCTCGCTATTCTCGTGGTCGACCATCCAGAGCGGCTGAGGGGCCCGGACCTCCGATGCCGCCGCAACCTACGGAGCTCCCAGGGGCCGAGTGATGGTGCGACTGCCGGGAACGATGGAGGTGAGTGGGAACCTATGGCAGAGCCTGATCGAGACATCCTCGCCGCCGCGCGAGAGCGCATCGTCGTCTACGACGGCGGCATGGGCGCCACGCTCGAGCGCTACGACCTCTCGACCGAGGACTACGGCGGGCTGAAGGGGAAGTGCCACGAGGCGCTCGTCCTGCATCGACCCGACGTGATCGAGGGCGTTCACAACGAGATGCTCGAAGCGGGCGCGGAGGTTCTCGAGACCGATTCCTTCCAGGGCTCGAGGCTGAAGCTCGAGGAGTGGGGCCTCGGCGAGCACACGGTCGAGGTCAATCGCGGCGCCGCGGAGATCGCCCGCCGGGCCGCCGGACCGAATCGGTTCGTGGCCGGCTCGATCGGGCCGACCGGCTTCCTGCCCGCCAGCGACGATCCGACCCTCGGCGACATCACCTTCGCGCAGCTGGCCGAGGTCTTCGACGAGCAGGCCGGCGCGCTGATCGAGGGCGGGGCGGACCTGATCATCATCGAGACGGCTCAGGACATCCTCGAGGTCAAGGCGGCGATCGCCGGAACCCGGGAGTCGTTCAAGCGGGTCGGCCGCTCGGTCCCGATCCAGGTCTCGGTTTCGCTTCTCCCCAACGGGGGCAAGATGCTGCTCGGCACCGACATCGAGGCGGTGCTCGCGATCCTCATCGGCCTCGACGTCGACATCGTCGGCCTCAACTGCTCGACCGGCCCCGAGGACATGCGGGACGCGATCCGCTACCTCGGGGAAAACTCGCCCGTCCCGGTCCATTGCATTCCCAACGCCGGCCTGCCGTTGCAGGGCCCCGACGGCGAGACGATCTTCCCCGAGTCGCCCGAGCAGATCGCAAAGGTCCTCGGCGAGTTCGTCGAGCGCCACGGCGTTGGCCTCGTCGGCGGCTGCTGCGGAACGACCCCCGAGCACATCGCCGCGCTGGCGGAGCGGGTCAGCGGCACCAAGCCGGTGACCCGGCCCGAGCCGGGACCGCCGCGGGTGGCCTCGATGATGAGCGCTTTCGACCTCGTGCAGGAGCCGCGCCCGACGATCGTCGGCGAGCGCGTCAACTCGCAGGGTTCGCGCAAGGCCAAGGAGATGCTCCTCGCCGATGACTACGACGGCCTCGTGCAGATCGCCGAGGATCAGGTCGAGGGCGGAGCGCACGTCCTCGACGTCTGCGTCGCCCTGACCGAGCGCGAGGACGAAGACGTGCAGATGGGCGAGACGGTCAGCCGGATCTCGCTGACGCAACCTGCTCCGGTCCAGGTCGACTCGACCGAGCCGGCCGTGATCGAGGCCGCACTCGAGCGGATCCCCGGCCGGGCGATCGTCAACTCGACGAACCTCGAGGCCGGCCGCGACAAGCTCGATCGGATCGTGCCGCTCGCCCGCAAGCACGGCGCCGCGCTGATCGCGCTGACGATCGACGAGGTCGGCATGGCCAAGACGGCCGAGCGCAAGGTCGAGATCGCCAAACGGATCAGGGACCTCGCCTGCGGGGAGCACGGCCTCGACCCCGAGCTGCTGATCTTCGACGCGCTCACCTTCACCCTGACCACCGGCGAAGAGGAGTGGCGGCCCTCCGCGGTCGCGACGATCGAGGGCATCAGGCGGATCAAGGCAGAGATTCCCGGCGTCAAGACGTCGCTCGGCGTCTCCAACGTCTCCTTCGGCATCTCCCAGAACGCCCGCGCGGTGCTCAACTCGGTCTTCCTCCACCACTGCGTCGAGGCCGGACTCGACCTGGCGATGGTCAACCCCAACCACATCAACCCTTACAGCGAGATCTCCGCCGACGAGCGCCAGCTGGCCGACGACCTCGTCTTCGATCGCTCCGAGGACGCGCTCGAGAAGTTCATCGCACACTTCGAGAGCAAGGGCCCCGAGGAGCAGGTCTCGGCTGCCGACGCGACCGCCGGCATGGAGCCCGAGGAGGCCCTCCACTTCCACATCCTGCGCCGCAAGAAGGACGGGGTCGAGGAGTGGATCGACCGCTGCAACGAGAAGATCGGCGCGGTCCCGACCCTGAACACGGTGCTGCTGCCGGCGATGAAGGAGGTCGGCGACAAGTTCGGCGCCGGCGAGCTGATCCTGCCGTTCGTCCTGCAGTCGGCCGAGGTGATGAAGCGCGCCGTCGCGCGGCTCGAGAACTATCTCGACAGGATCGAGGGGCACACGAAGGGCACCGTGGTGATCGCGACCGTCTTCGGCGACGTCCACGACATCGGCAAGTCGCTCGTCAACACGATCCTCACCAACAATGGCTACACGGTCGTCGATCTGGGCAAGCAGGTGCCGATCGAGCAGATCATCGACGCCGCGGTCGAGCACCAGGCCGACGCGATCGGGCTCTCCGCGTTGCTCGTCTCCACCTCCAAGCAGATGCCCGCCTGCATCGGCGAGCTGCACGAGCGCGGCCACGAGTTCCCGGTCCTGATCGGCGGTGCCGCCATCAACCGCGACTTCGGCCGGCGCGTGCTCTATCCCAAGGGCCGGGAGTCCGACGAGATCTACGAGCCCGGCGTCTTCTATTGCAAGGACGCCTTCGCGGGCCTAGACACGATGGACGCGCTGATCGACGAAGGCGCGCGCGCGGCCCTCGTCGCAAAGCTCCGGGACGAGGCGAAGGTGCTCCGAGAGAAGCCCGTCGTGGTCGATGACTCGCCGCCGACGACCGACGATTCTGTCCGCTCGGCCGTCAGCACCGAGACCCCGATTCCCAGCCCGGCGGAGTGGGGGGTGCGCGAGGTCGAGATCGACCTCGCCGAGGTCTACCCATACCTCGACCGCCACGTTCTGTTCAAGCTGCACTGGGGCGGCCGTGGCGTCAAGGGGGAGGCCTGGCGGAAGATCGTCGAGGGCGATGGCGATGACGAGGGCTTCGCGCCGAAGCTCGAGCGCATGTGGAGCGAGCAGAGCTACCTGAACCCCCGCGCCAAGATCGGGTTCTTCCCCTGCAACGCCGATGGCAACGAGCTCGTCGTTTTCGATCCCGACGACCACGACGTCGAGCGCGAGCGGCTGGTCTTCCCGCGACAGCCCAAGCACGACCGGATCTGCCTCGCCGACTTCTTCCGGCCGATCGAATCGGGGGAGCGGGACGTGGTCGTGCTGCAGGGGGTGACCGTGGGCGACGAGGTGACGAAGACGATCGAGCGCCTCGAGCAGGAGGGCGAGTTCGCCGAGCAGCTGTTCGTTCATGGTCTGGGCGTTCAGGCGGCCGAGGGGCTAGCGGAGTGGCTGCATTCGAAGGCGCGCCGCGAGCTCGAGATCGAGGCGGGCCAGGGGCGCCGGTACTCCTGGGGCTACCCGGCCTGCCCGGAGCAGTCCGAGCACGAGAAGGTCTGGCGGCTCCTCGGCCTCGAGGAGATCGGCATGAGCCTCTCGACCGGCTGGGCGGTCGAGCCTGAGCAGTCGACGGTGGCGATCATCGCCCACCATCCGCAGGCCGTCTACTTCGGCATGAAGTCCGGCTTCGTGCCCGCTGAGCCGAAGCCCGACGAGTTGATCGCAGGGACCGATCGCGGAGGGGAGTTGCCACCGGAGAGCGATCTCACCGACGACGGCACGGTCGCTTCCGAGGTCGATCAGCCTCAGGCTGACACCGCTCCCGCCTGAATCAGTCGTCTCCCGCCTACTCGAGGCTCGCCGGGAAGACGTCCAACAGCTCCGCCAGCCGGTCCGGGACCTCCACCTGAGGGCAGTGTCCACAGTCGGGGATGACCTCGATGTCGGAGTAGTCGACCGTCCTGAGCACCCGCTCGGCGCCCGCCGTGTAGACCATCTTGTCTCGCTCGCCCCAGACCAGGAGCAGGGGGCAGTCGATGCGCTTGAGGTTGAAAGGGTCCTCGAGCTCCGGAAGGAGCCGGCGACCGATGTCGAGCACGGCCATGCTGCGCTGGATCGTGCCGATGTGCTTGGAGAAGGAGCTTACGACGCTCGGGTCCGCACCGCGGGGGTCGTTGAAGGCGAGGGTCCGATAGACGCGGCTGACGACCTCCCGGACGACCACCTCGGGGACCGGGACGGGGGAGAGCCGAAGCAGGCGGATCAGCCGCTCGCTCTCGATGATCGGAAACCACCGAGCCATGTGCAGGCCCGCCGGCGCGATCGGGACGATGCCGCCGATCGGGAGATCCATCTGCTCGGCTGCGCGCAACGAGAGACAGCCGCCGAGCGAGTTGCCGACGACGAAGACCTCGGCGCCATCGTGGCGCTCGCTGAGGTCCTTCACCGCAGCGGCCACGAGCGCGTCCCATTGGGGGAGGAGGAGCGCCTTCGGATCGAGCTCGGATGCGGTGCCGAACCCCGCCAGGTCGATGGCCGTCGCCGCTCGCTCGCGGGTGGCGAGACGCTCCAGCAGGGGCCGCCAGGTATCGGCGCTGTCGGCGTAGCCGTGCAGCAGGAGCAGCGGCGGTCCCGCGCCCTCGAGCTGGAGTGAGCGCGTCTCGATTCCGGCGAGGCGGACCCTGCTTTCCCGCACGGTTAGCCCCGCTGGGTGGCGGGTAGTGTGCATTGCAGATGCTTTGTATCGGGCGCTGCCGATGGCACCGCCGCCCCACCCCGCAATCGAAGGAGCAGAAATGAGCGGAGATCGAGGTTCGAAGGACATTCTCGCCGAGGAGAACAAGGAGGAGCGCGAGAAGCTCGTCGGCATGCTCGAGAGGGCCTACTGGATGGAGATCGAGACGGTGATGAGCTACGTCGCCAACTCGACCAACCCCGACGGCGTCAGGGCGATGGAGATCAAGGAATCGCTGCAGACCGACATCACCGAGGAGCTCGGTCACGCGCAGCAGTTCGCGGCGCGCATCAAGGAGCTCTACGGAGTGGTCCCCGGGTCGATGGAGTTCAAGCCGGAGCAGGACTACCTGCAACCCCCGAGCGAGCAGACCGACATCCCCCACGTCGTCCGCGGCGTGATCGAGGCCGAGGCCGGCGCGATCTCGTTCTACAACGACATCATCGAGTTCGCTGCAGAGCACGATCCGGTGACCGAGGACATGGTCATCGCGATCCTGCGCGACGAACAGGGCCATATGCGCCAGTTCGAGGGTTTCCTCAGAGAGTACGAAGCGGAGGGCAAGGCCTGACAGTGCGTCAGGAATTGTGAGTGGCGGCCAACATCTGTCCGCATATGGCCGACTTATTTACAATGCGAGCGTGAGCATCCGCTAATGTAGAAAGAAGATGCGTACGACCACACTGACATCGGATTCAATGGGTGAGCAGCCCTACGAGCTCGAGCTCGCCGACGGTACCCGCCTCGTCCCCGATGCGGAGACCGCGCCGGCTCGCGTCGCGGGAGATCGCGATCACGCCTTCACCCTGGCCGACGTGCAGCGCCAGGGCGGCGAGCCCTTCGCGGGCTATCACCTGGAGAAGTAGCTCGCCGCCGCCGTGACCTTGCCGGTCGCGGATCAGCCCTGGCCGGTGCGACTCGCGGGGTCGAACCGGTAGACGTGCCCGCTGAGCGATGACACGTAGACGCGGCCGCCGCGACCCTCGGTGAATGAGGAGGGGCTGCTTACGGTCGGGCCGACCGCTCCCTCTCCGGTTGCGCCATCGGCCCTCGCCACGAGGCTCCGGATCTCCCCATTGCAGGAGTCGGAATAAACGTATCGGCCGGCGAGCCCCTTCAACCGCGGGTCGCGCACGACGAGGCCGCCGATGATCGCGCAACCGCTGAAGTCGCCGCCGCTATGCCCGTAGACGTAGATCGGGAAGACGGGATCGGGGGGAAGGGGAGTGCTCGTGTCGGACGGGCAGACTCGGGGGTCCAGCGGCTGGTTGCCCTCGTAGGCGTCCCAGCCGAAGTTGGCTCCGCGGGCGTCCTTGATGGAGAGGTAGTCGACCTCCTCGAACGAACCCTGGCCCACGTCGCCGATCGCGATCGTGCCGGTCTTGTCGTCGAACGAGAAGCGGAAGGGGTTTCGCAGCCCGTACGCATAGATCTCGTTCGCCCCCGGTCCCTTGGTGAAGGGATTCCCCCTCGGGATCGAATATCCCCCGCGTTTGCCGGGCTTGATCCGCAGCAGCTTGCCGAGTAGCGAGCCGGTGTTCTGCGCGTTCTCGGGCGGATCACAGGCACTGCCGCCGTCTCCGGTTCCCAACCACAGGTTTCCATCCGGGCCGATCGCGACCTGACCGCCGTTGTGGTTGGTGTTGACGGGATGCGGGATCGAGATGACCTTGCGCAGCGAATGTGGATTGACCCTCACGTTGCGGTCGGCCGACCGGCGCAGCAGCGAGACGCGGATGTTGCCGTCAATGCCGGTGTAATAGGCATAGAGGCGCCGATTCTTGGCGTAGCCGGGGTCGAAGGCGATCGACAGGAGGCCGCGTTCGCCGCCCGAGGAGATCCGGCCGGAGATGTCGAAGAACGGCTTGCTGAGGACCCGGCCGTTGCGGATCACCTGAACTGCGCCGCCCTGCTCGACGACGAAGAGCAGCTTGCGGTTCTTCTTGCCCGGGGCGGTCGCCGTGTAGACCGGTGAGTGGAACTCGCCGAGATCGGTGAGCGTGACGCCGCGGTCGCCGGCGCGCGCCGGCGACGCCGAGTAGCCGGCCGTCGCCAGTGCCATCGCCAGCGCTGCGCTGAGTGCGCCCACGATGGCGAGCTTCCCTGCCGTCCTCATCCTGGACAGAGTATTGAGGCGACTCAGCCGGCAGGATCGAGTCGGAAGAGGGATCCTTCGGTGGAGACCGCGTAGACGTTGGAATCGGCGTCGGTGCCGAAGCTCGCGAGGCTCGGCACCTCGAGGCCCAGTGGCCGGTCGTCGTCGGCTCGCGTGCCCGGCTCGGGCGTGAAGCTGTGCAGCTCGCCGAGGCAGAAGTCGCCGTAGAGGTAGCGGCCGTAGAGGGTGGGTAGGTTCCGATCGCGGACGACCAGTCCACCGGTGATCGAGCAGTTGCCGTCCGCGTGAGTCGTGACGAGGGCCGGGGGAACCGCATCCGGCGATTTCTGATCTTCGTTGTAGATCTGATCGCCTTCGAAGGCCGACCATCCGAAGCTGGCGCCCGATCCGCCGCCGCGCGCGACGACGTCGACCTCCTCCTGTTCCTCCTGGCCGACGTCGCCGATCGTCAGGTCGCCCGTCGTGGAGTCGAAGGAGAAGCGCCACGGGTTGCGCAGGCCGTACGAGTAGATCTCGGGCAGCGCGTCCTGCCGCCCCACGAACGGGTTGTCGTCGGGCACCGTGAAGGGCTTCGCCCCGTCCTGAGCGGGATCGATCCGCAGGATCTTGCCGAGGCGGGTCGAGAGGTCGAGGCCGTTGCGGTCGGGATCGCCGCCGCTGCCGCCGTCGCCGAGGCCGATGTAGAGCTCGTCGTCCGGGCCGAAGAGGACGAGGCCGCCGTTGTGGTTGGAATACGGCTGGTCCACCTCGAGCACCTGGCGCGCGCTGGATGCATCGGCCACTCCGTCCTTCGTCGCGTACTCGACGATCTGGGTATTGCCGTCGTTGTCGGTGTAGTCGACGTAGAAAAGGCGCGAGTCGGAGTAGCCGGGCGCGAAGGCCATGGACAGCAGCCCCTGCTCGCCGCTCGCCGTGGTCTCCTCGGAGATGTCCAGAAAGGTGGAGACGTCCCCGTTGGGAGCGAGCTCCTGGATCCTGCCGTCCTGTTCGACGATGAACAGGTCGTCGGAGCCGGAATCGGGCTGCGTCACATAGACGGGCTGGTTGAAGTGCCCGAGTTGGGTCAGCTCCACGCCACCGGCACCGTCGCCGGTCTCAGCCGTTGCGCCGCCCACGCTGCCGGACGAACTGCTGGTGCCCGTCCCGCCGTTGGTCGTGGAGGGCGTTTCGGATCCGCAGCCGGCGACGGGCGCGACCGTCAACGCGACCGCTGAGAGCAATGCGATGAAGGGACCGCAGCGGCCCCGACGCTCAGCCGCCTTGGGTGACGACGTTGCCGGCGTCGTCGACGCCGGCCTTCGGTGGCTTGTCGGAGATGGTGACAACGAACTCGCCCTTTACCTCTCCGCCATCGGCGGTGACGGCCTTGGCCTTGCCGTCCAGCCCCGCAGCGACGATGTAGTGAAGAGTGTAGGTACCGGGATCGACGGGAGTGACCCTCCAGACGATGTCCCTGGACTCTCCCGGGTCGAGCGGGCCGAAGCCGAACGTGTTGGTCTGGGCGCGGAAGCCGCCGGACAGGCCGGTCGGAGGCGGGGTCCCGACCTCACGTGGGTACTTGTTCTCGAGGATCCAGACGGGCCGGCTGGGATTGGCCAGCGAGGGATCGTCGAGCCTCGCCTCGAAGGAGCCGTCGCCCTTGCCGTCGTCGGTCTCGATCGTGATCGCGAGCTCGGGCAATGGCTTGTCGCCGGTGTTCTTGACCCCGAGGATCAGGTTCGACGTCTCGGCCAGGCGCTGGGACGTCGGGAACTTGGACTTCGTCACCTCGACCGGGAAGTTGCCAGTCGGTTCGTTGGCATCCTGCCGCTCGCCACCACCTCCGCACGCAGTCAGTGAGAGCGAGAGCGCGACGACGCCCGATGCCACGAAAACGGCAACGCGATTCCGCGGTGTGCTTGTAGGTCTCCCTCCCAAAGCGCCGGGAACATACCACGGGTTCAGGCAGCTCTACGCGAGCCGGACCGCTCAGGACCCGCAGCGCAGTCCGGTTTCGGGGCCGTTCATCCCTCCGAGGGTTGTGGGTGGCGCCGATTCCCGCGATGGACTAACTTTGTCGGCGGAGGCGCGGCGCCCTGTCGTCACGGCCGCCTGGAGAGAGATGGTCAGATCCGTAGCCGATAGGGCGTTCCTACCCGCAAAGGGTCTATTCGAGCAGGTCGGAAACATGATGATTCTGACCGGCAAGACGATGGTCGCGACCGTCAGGCCGCCCTATCCCTACGGCGGCGAGTTCACCAGTCAGTTCCTCTTCGCCCTGCAGCTCTGCTGGTTTCCCCTGCTGATCAGCACCGTGGCGTTCGGCTTCGGAGCACCGGGACTGCAGGCCGCCAACTTCCTCACCCTCTTCGGCGCGCTCGACCGCCTGGGCGGGTTCTTCATCCTCGCCTCCGTCCGGGAGTTCGCTCCGTTCGTGACCGCTGTCGTGGTGGCCGGAGTCGCCGGGACGGCGATCACCGCCGACCTCGGGGCGCGCAAGATCCGCGAGGAGCTCGACGCGCTGATGGTCCTCGGCGTCGACCCGATCAAGAACCTCGTCGTCCCCCGCTTCCTCAGCCTGATGCTGATCACCGGCTTGCTGAACATCTACGCCCTGCTGTTCGGCATCAGCGGCGGCATCTTCGCCGAGCTCACGTACGGCCAGCCCCTCGGCGGTTTCTTCGCGACCCTCTTCTCCAACGCCTCCGTCACCGACCTCTGGGGCTCGGAGGTGAAGACGATCCTGTTCGGCGCGATCATCGCGATCGTCTGCTCGTACAAGGGGATGAATGCGTCCGGAGGCGCGCAGGGCGTGGGAACGGCCGTCAACGAGGCGGTCGTGATCGCCTTCATGGGCGTCTTCGCGTTCAACTACGTGTTCACGCAGACGCTGCTGGCCACCCACCCCGAAATCAGCACGATCAAGTGATTCTGTAATGGGCTGGCTCGCAGTACCAAAGGACTGGCTCACCTCGATGGGCGAGATCTTCCGCTTCTGCGGCAGGGTCATGGGCCTCGTCTACTCCGGCCGCGTCTTTCAGTTCTTCGGCGAGACGCTGCGCCAGGCCGGCGTGCTGATCTTGGGCTCGACGATCGTGATCTGGGGACTGGTCTTCATCCTCGGCCTGCAGTGCGGGATCGAGGGCGCCTACTTCACCCGCTCGGTCGGCGCTCCCGCCTACGCCGGCAACTTCGCCGCCTGGTGCGATCTGCGCGAGGTGATCCCCTACGCCTTCGGCTACATGATGAGCGCCAAGGTCGGCACCGGCATCGTCGCCGAGCTCGGCGCGATGCGGATCTCCGATGAGATCGACGCGCTCGAGGTGATGGGGATCCAGCCGGTCACCTTCTTGGCCGCGACCCGCCTGCTGGCCGCCTGGATGACGCTCCCGTTCATGTACCTGGCGGCTATCGGGGTCGGCTTCTTGGCCTCCTACATCGCCGTCGTCGAGCAGATCGGCGACACCTCCTCCGGCGGTTATCTACTGATCTTTTGGATGTTTCAGAACCCACCCGACCTGATCTTCAGCGTGATCAAGGGGATGACCATGGCCACCGCCATCGTCTTGGTCGGCTGCTACTACGGCTACACGGCCGGAGGTGGGCCGGTCGGCGTCGGCACCGCCACGGCCAAGTCGATGGTCTTGAACATCGTCTTGGTCCACATCATCGGGATGATGGGAACGCTTGTCTTCTGGGGAGCAAATCCGCGCGCGCCAATCGGCGGATAGCGCTCTTAATCGGTAGGAGGAGAGACCTTGGCTGACGAGAATCGCGACGACGACACCGCTGACTACGGGACGGCGAAGGACCAGACGGGTGGCGACGCGGATTCGGCCGCGCCCGAGCTCGGCAAGCTGAACAAGGACTACACGATCCCCGGGGTCAACCCTGACGAGACCGAGCCCTACAAGTGGCACACCGGTGAGAAGCGCGATCACGGTGGCGAGGACGCCATCGAGGTCATCGACCTGGTCAAGCAGTTCGGCAACACCCGCATCCAGAACGGCCTCAACCTCGGCCTTCCCGACAACGAGGTCTCGATGGTCCTCGGCCCGTCCGGAACCGGCAAGAGCGTGCTGATCAAGCTGATCGTCGGCCTGCTCTACCCGGACTCCGGCGACATCCTCGTCCACGGCGAGTCGGTCCCCAACATGACCGACGACGAGCTCTTCGAGATGCGCAAGAAGTTCGGCCTCCTCTTCCAGGACGGCGCTCTGTTCGGTTCGATGAACATCTACGACAACACGGCATTTCCGCTCCGGCAGCACACCGACAAGTCCGAAGACGAGATCGCGAACATCGTCAACGGGCGGCTTCAGGAGGTCGGTCTCGCCGAAGCTCATTACAAGATGCCGAACGAGCTCTCGGGCGGGATGCGCAAGCGCGCCGGGTTTGCCCGCGCCCTCGTGCTCGATCCCGCGATCGTCTTCTTCGACGAGCCGGACTCGGGCCTCGACCCGGTGCGAACGGCGCTCCTCTGTGAGCTGATCCGCGAGATCCACGAGGAGAACGGGGGCTGTTACATGGTGATCAGCCACGACCTCGGCACCGCTCGCCGGATCGCCGACTTCATCGCCGTCCTCTGGAAGGGCCGGATCGTGGAGTCGGGGCCCTCGGAGGAGTTGTTCGAGTCCGATAACGACTTCGTACGGCAGTTCTTGAACGCAGAAGTTGACGGCCCCCTAGCAATGGACTAGATCTGGCGGCGCGGGAGCGCGCTGCTCGGCGTCCTCGTCGCCTCACGGCCAGATGGCCGCATCGGCTCCTGCGTCCTTGATCAGCGCGCTCCCGCACTCGCCAGATCCACCGCGGGGGCTTAACTCACAACCTGCTTTCCCCGTGAACACGCTCCGTACTCTCTAGCCAATGCGCTCGCTGCTTGGCCGCATCGGAGAGTGGGCCGTGACCCGGCCCGCCCCGACCATCGTCGGGGTGATCTCGATCGTCGCCATCATCGGCGTCGTCGGCGCGCTGCGGCTTTCTCCCGACGCGGGCACAGACAAGCTCGTCGACAACGGCTCCGCCGCCTTCCGGGGCACGCAGGAATTCCGCGAGCGCTTCGGCGATGACGCCATCGTCGTGCTCGCCGAGGGCGATCTGACCAAGCTCGTCCTGACCAAGAACCTCGGTCAGTTGCTGGGGCTCGAAGGCTGCCTGGCCGGGAACGCCGACACGAACGGTCAATACGCGGCACCGGTCTGCCAGGAGATCCACGATCTCGGCGCGACCCGGGTCGTCTTCGGGCCGGCGACGTTCCTCAACGAGGCCGCGAAGCGCACGAGCCAGGCGATCGCCGAGCAGGCCTCGGCGCTGAAGCTCCAGGCACAGCAGAACGCGGCAAATGCCGCCGCTGCGGCGAAGGCTCAGGGAGCGACGGCGGCCGAGCAGGCGGCCGTCGCCCAGCAGGCGCAGCAGCAGGTTCTCTCTCAGGCGATCGCCGAGTTCTCCAAGCTGAACCTCAGCCTCTCCGACGTGGTCCGCGGGATCACGATCGACAACACGCAGTTCGTCTCGTCGATCGTGTTCGACACCGCGCAGCAATCGGGCACGCCGAAGTCCAAGTTCGGCTACCTGTTCCCCTCCGCCAAGGGTGCGTTGATCTCGATCCGGCTGCAGCCGGACATCTCCGACGGAACCCGCCGCAAGGCGATCGGCCTGATCCGCGATGCGGTCGCCAACGACGCCTTCAAGCTGGACGGGGGCAGCTACGCGGTCAGCGGCATCCCGGTCGTGGTCGAGGGGCTCGCCGACGAGATCAGCGGCGAGATAGCGCTGCTCTTCGGGGCCGCGCTCGCGGTGATGGCGCTGGTCCTCCTGCTGGTCTTCGGCCCGCCGCTGCGGCTGCTGCCCCTCTTCATCGCGCTCGGCGCCGCGGCGTTCGCGTTCGGCTTGCTGTCGCTGATCGGCGGCACGCTGACGATGGCCTCCGTCGCCGTGCTGCCGGTGGTCATCGGGCTCGCGGTCGATTACGCCATTCAGCTTCAGGCGCGCTTCCGCGAGGCCGCCGACAGGGGCGAACGCCCGCCGGCCGCCGCCGTGATCGCCGCGGTCAGGGGCGGGCCCGTGATCGGCACGGCAGCGCTGGCCACCTCGGTCGGATTTCTCTCGCTCACCCTGTCGCCGATTCCGATGGTTCGGGAGTTCGCGCTCTCGCTCGTCGCCGGGATCTTCGCCGCTCTCGCGATCTCGCTCACGGCCGGCCTCGCCGCGCTGTCGATGGCCTCGCGCCCCACGCCGAAGGCCGGGCTGCTGCTCGCAAGGGGCCGGGAGCGGGCGCTTGCCGGCGACGGTCGCATCGGCGCTGCCGCCCGTTCCGCGGCGAGCGCCGGCAGGGGCGCCGGATCCGCCTTCGCCGCAATCCGGCGTGGTGCGGCCGACGTGAGCCAGAGGGCGCTGGCGGCCTCGATCCAGACGCCCGGACGCGTCCTCGCCGTCGCTGCCCTGCTGGCCGTCACGGGCTGGGTGGCCGGGACGGGCACGAAGGTAGTCAGCGACATCCGCCAGCTCGTTCCCTCCGATCTGCCGGCGCTGAAGTCGGTCGACGAGCTCCAGAACGCAACCGGCGTCTCCGGGGAGCTCGACGTGCTCGTCTCCGGCGATGTGACCTCGCCCGAATCGATCGCGTGGATGAGCGCCTTCAAGCAGAGGGTCCTCACCGAGCACGGGTTCGACGGTCAGTTCCCCAAGTGCATGGATCCGGGCACCGAGCTCTGCCCGGGCCCCTCGCTCTCGGACCTGTTCGACCTCGGGAAGAAGGCGCCGAGCCAGGACCGGATCGCGGCGGTCCTCGACGCGATCCCCCCGTACTTCTCACAGGCGATCCTCTCGCAGACGGATGCCGGGGACGTGGCCAACCTCTCGTTTCTGATCCCGGTCATGCCGCTCGACGAGCAGGAAGCGCTGATCGGAGACATCCGCTCCGAGCTCGATCCTCCCGACGGCATCAGCGCCGAGGTCGTCGGGCTTCCGGTGCTTGCGGCCGACGCCAACTCCGAGCTCTCGGGATCGCGCTACTGGCTCACCCTCGTCGGCCTGCTCGCCGTCGGGCTCATGTTGCTCGCCGTCTATCGGTCTTTCTCACGTGCCCTCGTCCCATTGGTTCCGATCGCACTGGCGACCGGATGGTCGGCCCTCGTCCTGGAGGCGATTCACATTCCGCTGAACCCGATGTCGGCGACCCTCGGGGCCCTGGTGATCGCGGTAGCAACGGAGTTCAGCGTGATCCTTTCAGCGCGCTATCACGAGGAGCGGGAGTCGGGCGAGTCGGTGGGGGAGGCGCTCCGGCTCACCTATTCGCGAACCGGAGCCGCCGTCCTCGCTTCCGGCATCACCTCGATCGCCGGCTTCGGAGTGCTTGCGTTCAGCGGGATCACGATGCTCCGGGACTTCGGACTGGTGACGATCGTCGACCTCTCCGTCGCCCTCGCTGGGGTGATGCTCGTGCTGCCCGCGGCTCTGGTCTGGGCCGAGGGCCATCCCCACCCGTCGGCGGCGCTGCGGCGCGTGCGCTTGCCGCGCCGACCGACGCGCAGCGCGGACGCCCGCGCCTGAGATGGCGACGGAGCGCGGGAGCGGTGACGGCTGGTGGCCCGACGGCGACGGGGAGAGGGACCGGGATGAGAAGTCCAAGCCCGGGAAGCCGGGGGAGGGTCCCGGGAAGCCGCCCCGAGGTCTCGCCTCGACGTCGCGCTCGACGCGATCGCCCTCGCGCTACTCCACCTTCGTCGGCCTGGCGTTCGTGGCTCTGATCGTGGTCGCGCTGTTCAATCTGCTCGGCGACGACAGCACCGGTATCAAGATCGACGAGGGGTTTCCGCTGGCGGAGTTCGCGGCCCCGAACGCCCTCGGCACGAGCGACGCCGACGCCAACGTCGCCCAGGACGACTGCGAGAGCTCGCGTAACCCGTGCCCTGACGACCAGCGTCGTACTCCGGCCTGCGAGATCCCGGTCTCCACCGGAGCGATCCGCGTGTGCGATCTGTTCGACAAGCCGCTGGCGATCTCGTTCTGGTTCACCCGCGGCGGGGACTGCATTCCGAGCCAGGACTCGTTCGACGAGGTGGCCTCCCGCTACAAGGGGAGGGTCAACTTCCTCAGCATGAACGTGCGCGATAGTCGCGAAACGGTCGCATCCATCGTCCGCGCTGACGACTGGCACGTACCGGTCGGCCTCGATCCCGACGGCGCCGTCTCCAACCTCTACCGGATCGGGGTGTGCCCGACGATCGTGCTCGCCTACCCCGGCGGGATCGTCTACCGGACCGAGTACGCACCGCCGAACTACACGCCGGATGAGATCAGCCGCTTCATCGATCGGTTGCTTGCCGCCTCCGACGAGCGTGACTCACGTTCGCGATGAGCCCGACGTGACGGACTTCGACGAGCTCGCTGAGCGTGGCCACATCGATCCTGAGCTCGAAGAGGAGATGCCGGGCCTCTACCTCAGGCACGTCAGCGTGGAGCGGGGCTCGGGCAGGAGTCCAGCCGGTATGAAGGAGCGGCTCGCGATCCTCTCCAGCCGCTTCGGCGGTCCGCAGGCGATCGCCATGCGCAACAAGCCGATCCCCTGGGCCTACCGCGTCTTCTACCGGCACATCGGACTCGACCCCGACGTCCAGCGGACCCAGGTCGAGGCACTCGTTCTCGAGCGGATGACGAAGGGCGGCTTCGTCAGCAAGAACCTCCTCGACGACGCCCTGACGATCGCGACGATCGAGTCGGGAGTGCCGATCCGCGCGCTGGATGCCGATCGGGCAGGCCATCCGCTCACGATCCGGCCCAGCAGGGAGGGGGAGGCGCTCGAGGGTCGGCCGGGAGACCTACCGCCCGGGACCCTGATCCTCGCCGACCCCGAGCGGCCCCTCGGCCTGTTGTTCGGAGCGCTCGCAGCGGGGCGAGGAGTGTCTCCCGCGACGGAGCGCACGCTGCTCACGGCGGTTGGAGTGCGCGGCGTGCCGGAGATCGCGGTCGAGGAGGCCCTCTGGCTGGTTGCGGACGCGATGCGATCCGCCTGAATCGGGGTCGCGGCGGGGTCGGTCCGGTTAAACTGGCCCCGACCCCGATCTTGAAAGGAGCACGGATGCCCGCGCTTCTGGAACACGATCCGAATGCCGGGAACGCACCTGCTCCGAGTGGATCCCGCCGGGGAGCCCTCGTCGGAGACGACCGCGCGGCCAGGGTCGAGCTGCGCCGGCAGATCGCGCACATGGAGCGTGAGCTCGGCGAGCTCTTCGCGACCACCTTTCCCCGTCTCGGCATCGATTGGACAGTCGGCGCCGCCGGTGGCCCTCGGGTGCTCGGAATCGGCGAGCTCGAGCGCACTCGCGACGCGCTGGCCACGAGGCTGGCCGAGGCGCGGGCTGAAATCTCACGTCGTGCCGATCACGAGCAGCGCAACCGTGAGCTCGTCGAGCGGATGATCGCCGATCCGGCCGAGTATCGCTGGGTCAGGGTCCGCAACGAGGACGTCGGCGAGCCGGGCTGCAAACACTGGCACTCGCGACCGCGCTGGGGCATCCTCGGGATGTTCGCCGGTTGGTGGCGGGTCAAGCTGTCCTCGGGTTGTCCGTTAGCCACCGGGTAGCGCCGAGCGCGCCGCCCGACCCGAGATAGACGAGATGGCATCGAAGTCGGCGCGCAAGCGTCGCAAGCGTCGTCCACCGCCCGCGCCCAACCCCGCCGCCACCGCTGGCGAGGGTGAGGCCTCCGTCGCTCCGGCGAAGACGCCCGCCCGCTCGCGCCGCTCGGCGGAGCCGGAGCCCCCGCCGGCACCCTGGGGCAGCTTCCCGCTGATCGAGCTTGCGGTCCTGCTCGGAATCGTGATGCTCGTCATCGGGTTCTTCTTCGTGCACGGCTCGCGGGGAGCGATCCTGATCGCGACCGGACTCATTCTCGGATCGATCGGCGGCCTCGACCTGACGATCCGGGAGCACTTCTCCGGCTACCGCTCGCACACGATGTTGCTCGCGGGTCTGCCGGCGATCGTCGTGCTCGGCCTGCTCGTCTACCTCGCCCCGGACGGGCTGCCCACGATCGCCCGCATCGCAATCGGGTTGGTCGTCTTCGCGGTCTCTTCCTACCTGCTCTCGAGAGCGTTCGCCAACCGCTCGGGTGGTCTGCGCTTCCGGTTCGGCAAGCCGGGCGGGGGTCGTTGACGTCGATATGACCCGGCGGCGACCCGGTTGCTCGTCACCCGGGTCGCCGCCATGGTCGATGCTCACGGGCCGTTCAGCGGCCCGGGGGTCCTAGCGAACGCTCTGCTTGGTCGCGAGCGCTCCGGCGAGGGCTTCGCGCTGACGCAGCGTCAGGCGGCCCAGCTGCCGGTTTTCGCTCACGGCGAGTGGCACCAGGAACTTGCGGGTCCTCGTTCGGCCCCACCGCGATTGACTTCGCAACAGCTCGGAGACGGACATCGTCTCGGCCTCCCATGGGCAGGTCCGTACGACCTGCTCTGCGGGCAGGTTCCCTGCCTGCACCGATCGCTTCAAAGCGGCTCGTGCAAGTCGAACCTTGTTTGCGTGCTCGAGAGCACGAATATGTTGCGGCACAGCGGCGGGTGCAGCCGTCGAGGCAGCTTCCATACTCACTCCTCCTCCTGTTGTGAGATGTCGATTTACTTATTCAGGTTTTGGTCTTGGTGCGACCTGCCCGGGTCATCCCTCGTGAGGGGGACCTTGAAAGGGCGGCCCCGGTGGGACCCACCCTCCGCTTCCTGCCCCGAGCGTTGGTGCTTGCGGCACCCTAGTCCTCTCCGGCGACCCGTGCCCCCGGCCAACCGACTTTTCCCGCCGCCGCGTCCGCTAAGAGCAGCTTTTTGAGGACCGAATTCCCCTTGTGCTGCCGCGGACAAGGAAAAACTACCCGGCATGGGGTAGGCAGTCCGGACTCACGCAACCGGTTACTGAGAGCAGGGCTCCGGTTACGCGGCTTCGTCAGCCGTTGACGAGCTCGGGGGAGCGCTCGATCACGCGCGCGAAGATCGCGAGCGCCCGATCGAGGTGCTCCTGCTCATGCGTCGCCATCAGGCTGGTCCGAAGCAGCGCCCCCGCCGGGGGAACGGCGGGATGCAGCGCGACGTTCGTGTACACGCCCTCGTCGTAGAGGGCCTTCCAGAGCGTCGCGGCGCGAACGTCCTCGCCGATGATCACCGGCACGATGGGGGTCAGGACCTGCTCCCCGGTCGCCATCCGCGTCGGCTCGACTACGCGAAGCCCCAGGTCGGTGAGGCCGCCGTGCAGGTAGGCCGCGTTGTCGGCGAGCTTGGCGATCAGCTGCGGCCCTTCCGAGCGGATGATCCGCAGCGACTCGAGGGCTGCTCCGATCGCGGCGGGAACCGCGGCGGCGCTGAAGAGGAAGGAGCGGGCGGCAATCCGCAGGTACTCGATCACCTCTGAGGGACCGGCGATGAAGCCGCCGCAGGACGCGAAGCTCTTCGAGAAGGTCCCCATCCGCAGGTCGACCCCGTCCTCGACCCCGAACAACTCGCTCGCCCCGGCGCCGCGGGCGCCCAGCGCCCCGACGCCGTGTGCCTCATCGACCATCAATCGGGCGCCGTAACGACGGCACAGCTCGACCACCTCGGGCAGTGGGCAGATGTCGCCCTCCATCGAGAAGACGCCGTCCACGACGACCATCACCCCGCCCCCGTCCGCGACCGACCGCTCGAGCATGCGCTCGAGCTTGTCCATGCGGTTGTGACGGAACGGGCGCAGCTTCGCACCGGAGATGCGACAGCCGTCGAGGATCGAGGCGTGGTCGCCGGAATCGCAGATCACGGTGTCCTGGGGGCCGAGGATCGTCCCGATGCAGCCGACGTTCGCCTGGTAGCCGGTGGTGAACACCAGGGCCTGCTCGGTCCCCATCCAGTCAGCCAGCTCCTCCTCGAGCTCGATGTGAAGCGGAATCGTCCCGTTCAGCAGACGGGAGCCGGTCAGCGCCGTCCCGTACGTGTCGAGCGCCTCCCGAGCGGCTCGCTTGACCCGCTCGTCGCCGGTCAGGCCCAGGTAGTTGTTGGAGCCGAGCATCACCGTCTCGCGGCCCTCCATCTCGACGATCGGACCCGCCTGGGAGGTGAGCACGCGGAAGTAGGGCATCATGTCGGCCTCGCGCGCGTACTCCAGCAACTCACGACGGTCGTGATCGCGAGCCTTGGCGAAGACGTCGGCCTCGATCCGGGCCGGGCCGGAAAGCTGTTCGCTCATGCCGGGAAGTGTTCCATGCCCCCGGTGCGGGCGACCGCTCGCCACCGACGTTTCGCGAAAAGTCCCGCCTGGCGCCGTCGGTGAGCGTAATATCGGTCGCCGTGGCTGAACGGATCCTTGAGGCGGACGCGGTCGAAGAGGCGGTCGAGGAGAACCCCGACGCTCTCGACCAAGAGGTGCGCGCGCTGCCGACCCGTCATTCGGGCGCCGAGCTCGACTCGTGGCGCGGCGAGGTCAGGGCGATCGCGGTCGTCGCGGCCGGTGGGCTCGCCGCGGGAGTGGCGACGGTCGCGGCCGTGAGCGCCGCGAGGTCGCGCTCGCATGGGCGGGGGCGCAGCATCAAGCGGATCCGCCGGGACCGCGACGGAATCGTCGCAAGCCGCTCGTTCCTCGTCGACGTCCACGTTCTGGGCCGCTGATGGCCGCCAAAGCCGGGGCGGCCGAGCGCCGCTCGGGCGCGCTGGTCGTCGAGGTCGAACCTCGCTCCCCCTACCGGCTGCCGACCCACCGCTGGCCCGATGGCGTGGCGAGGACCCGCGGCGGCGTCTACGAGAGGTATCTCCGCATCGACTCCAGGCCGGTGCTGGTGCGCGCATGGGAGGTCCCGAGAGTGTCGAAGGTGGCGATCGCGGCGATCCCGGCACCGCGGGGTTGGGTGGTCGAGGGGGCCACCGAGCCCGCCGGCAGGGAGGACCTCGAGCGTGCCATCGCCGCCGTCCGCCACGCGCTCGCCGTCGATGACGACATGAGCGGCTTTCATCGACGCTTCCGTCGCGATCCCCTGATCGGCCCGCTGATCAGGCGGATGCCATGGCTGCGCGCTCGTCGCTGCGCCCGCCCCTGGGAAGCGCTGGCCTGGGCCGTCACCGAGCAGCTGATCGAGGCACAGCGAGCCGGTGTCATCCAGCGCCGGATCGTCAGCCGCTGGGGCAGCGAGCTCCGGTTTCCCGAGGGCGTCAGGCCGCTGCGCGACATCCCCGGTCCGGAGGAGATCGCCGCGCTCGCTCCGGCCGAGCTCGCCGCCGTGGACCTCGCACCCAAGCGGGCACTGGCGCTGATCAAGGTGGCCCGCGAGGTCGCGGCCGGCCGCTGCGACCTGATGCAGGCCGCCGACGATCCTCGCCTCGCCGCCATCTCGGAGATCGGCCCCTGGACGCTCCAGTGCTTGGGCCTCAACGGCAGGGGGGACATGGACTCCCTGCCCGCCGGCGACCTCGCCTACGTGAAGCTCGTCGGGCACCTCGCCGGCCTCGGGCGGCGCGCGACGGTAACCGAGGTCGAGGAGTACTACCGGCCCTACGCCCCCTACCGGGGAATCGTCGGGCTGCTGACGCTGGCGGGTCTGCGAAAGGCCTTCAGCGGTGCCAAGCCGCTCAGATATCACCCGGCTTCGCCGGAGTTCGAGGCGGCATAGGGGTCGCCGCCGCTCGGCCCCGTTCCCGCCCTTCCGCGCCCTGGGCCGCTACCCCTTCGGCAATAACCCGTTGTCCAGCATCTCGTCGGCACCCGGCGCCGAATCGATCTGGCCCTGCGCCGCGAGAAAACGGGCGAAGTGCTCCCACTCGCCGGGATCCATGTAGCCGTAAGACCTCCCCTTCTCCGGCCCCAGCAGCGGCAACGTCTTGGCGACCTCGGCCTTCGTCAGGTCGGCATCCAGGTCCGGGGCCGCCGCCAGCAGCGCATCGGTCGCGCCGGCGGGATCGTCACGCGCATCGTTCGTACCCTCGGCGAGGGCGGCGATGAACTTTCTGATCGGGCCCGGGTCCTCGCGCAGGCGATCGGCGTCGGCAACCAGGACGAGCTCGTCGTAGGTGGGGATGCCGAGCTGGTCGACCGGCACGACGGTGGGGTCCTCGCCGCGCTCGGCGAGGTCCACTCCCTCGACGTTCAGAAAGCCGCCGAGCATCGCGTCGGCGCGGCCGGCCAGCAACGGCTGCAGCAGATTGAAGCCGACGTCGACCTGCTTGACCGAGGCGGGGTCGACCCCCGCCTTGCGGAGGATCGTCTGCAGGTAGGCCGTCTGGTAGGGGATGCCGGCGGTGACGACGGTCTTGCCGGCGAGATCGGCGGGCCCCTCGATGCCGGCGTCCGGCAGCGAGATGACGGAGGTCAGCGGCCCGTTGACGAGCGCGGCGACGGCAACGACGTCGAGGCCCTGATCGCGCGCGAGGATCACCTCGGGCTCGTAGGAGATGGCTAGGTCGACCCGCCCGGAAGCGACCTGCTTGATCGGCGCGGAAGGGTCGGAGGGAACGCGCGGGCTGACGTCGAGGCCGGCATCCTCGAAGAGTCCCTCGTCAAGCGCCTGGTAGATGCCGACGTGATCGGGGTTGACGTAGAAGTCGAGCGCGAGGTCGAATCGTTCCGTGCCGGAGGCGCTCCCGCCACCACAGCCGGCGGCGAGGGTGACTGCGGCGAGGAGAGCCGCCGCGGCGATCACGATCCGCGCCGGCGAGCGGCGCTTCACGACCTCCCCCACCAGGCGATGCGCCGTTCGGCGAATGACAGCAGGCCGAAGAGCGCGATCGCGATCGTCGACAGGACGACCACCGAGGCGAACAGGCGAGCCACCTCCAGCTGGGCGTTGTCGAGCAGCATCAGATGCCCGAGGCCGCTGTCGGAGCCGGCCCACTCACCGAAGACGGCGCCGATGACCGCCACGGCAACCGCCACCTTCGCCCCGCTGATCAGGAACGGAAGTGCCGTCGGGGCCTCGAGCTCTCTGAACGTGCGCAGCCGCCCGGCTCCGAGTGAGCGCATCAGCTTGCGCTGATCGGGCTCGGTGGTCGCCAGACCGTCGAGCGCGTTGACGACGATCGGGAAGAAGCAGATCAACGCGATGACCGCGACCTTCGGCCCGATCCCGAAGCCGAACCAGACCACGAAGATCGGCGCTACGACGACGATCGGGACCGTCTGGGAGGCGACGATCAGCGGATAGAGAGCGCGGCGCAGGACGGGGGAGAGATGCAACGCCGCGGCCAGCCCGATCCCGGTCGCGAGCGCAACGGCAAACCCGGCGAAGACCTCGCGAATCGTCACCCAGGCGTTGTCCGCGAGCAGGCTCCGGTTCTCCCACAGCGACGTGGCGATCTCGCTCGGGGCGGGCACGAGGAACGAGTCGAGCCCCAGGCCGTCTGCGAGGACCCCGGTCTGCGCGAGCACCTCCCAGATCCCGAGCAGGGAGAGGACGAGCGCGAACGGCACCGCGACCCGCCCGGCCGGGGCGCTCATCGGCTCGACTCCGCCAGCGCTAGCAGGGCGCGCTCACGGCAGGCGACGAAATCCGGTGAGCTGATCGCCTGCGGCCTGCTCAGCGCGCGGTCAGCCGGCGAAGCGGCCTCCCAGACGACATGACCGGGGCGCGGCGAGAGCAGCAGGACGCGATCGGCGAGGTAGAGCGCCTCCTCGACGTCATGGGTCACGAGCAAGGTCGTCCGGCGCTCCTCGCGCAGCGTTGCGACCAGCCATTCCTGCAGGTCCGCTCGCGTGATCGCATCGAGCGCCGCGAGCGGCTCATCGAGTAGCAGCACCGGCCTGCCGGCGAGCAACGTCCGAGCGAACGCGACGCGCTGGCGCATGCCGCCCGAGAGCTGACCCGGGTGAGAGCGCTCGAACTGGCTGAGGCCGAGTCTCGCGAGCATCGTCGATGCCGCGGCGCGCGCCTGCCCGCGCGAGGCGCCGCCGATCCGCAGGCCCAGGGCGGCGTTGTCGATCACGCGGCGCCAAGGCAGCAGCAGGTCGCGCTGCGGCATCCAGGTGCAGCGGCCGAGCCGGCCCGAGAGCGAGGTATCGCCGGCGATGGAGACCGACCCGGAGGCAGGCTCCGCCAACCCGCCGACTATCTCGAGCAGGGTCGACTTGCCGCAGCCGGAGGTTCCGACGATCGCGACGGTCTCTCCCGCGGCGACGTCGAAGCTCACGTCGGCGAGCGTCTCGAGCTCGCCATGATTGTGGCCGAGTCCGCGCACGCTGATCGCTGAACCGTGCACCGAGCCAACCGCCGCCGGTGCGACGCGCGGAGCTTCCTCTAGGGGAGTACCTCGGATTTCCATCATCCCTTCGCGCGCATTACCGCACAGGTTCGAAGGGTCAGCGCCGGGCGGGGTTGCCGGAGGCGCTATCTCAGCCCGCTGCCCGCGAGCACCCCTGATTCGTTGCTTCGAGTCTAGTGATCCGCGGCCGTGCCGCCGGCGACGACGTCGACGAACTGCTCCAGATGGCGAGTCGTCCAACACTCGAACGCGCCGGTGGTGAAGGGCTCGTAGGCCGCCATCACCGAGTCGCCGTAGTTCCAGTACAGACGCGGCTCCGGGTTGAGCCAGAACGTGCGCCCGGCGCGCTCGCAGAGGCGGGCGAAGGCCGCCGGGTGGGGGTCGCGGCCATTCGTCCTCGCGTCGCCGAGGACGATCACCGTCGAGCGGGGGTCGAGGTCGGATGAGATCTCCTCGAGGAACTCGAGCCAGACGCGCCCATAGTCGGTGTAGCCGGAGACGTCGGCGACGCCGCCGTCACGGCTGATCTTCTCGCTGATCTTGCGAAAGTCGCGCTCGCGCTCGAACACCTCGGTGATCTCGCTGACCCGCTCGATGAAGACGAAGCTGCGCATCTTCCGGAACGAGTCGTGAAGTGCATGCAGGACGCTGAGGAAGAAGACGCTCGCCGAGGTGACCGACGTCGACACGTCGCAGAGCACGTAGATCTCCGGCCGCTTCGGACGCTTGGGGCGGTAGCGGAGCCGGAGCGGCACGCCGCCGGTCTCCAGCGAGGCCCGCATCGTCCGCCGCACGTCGACCGCCCGCCCGCGCCGGCGCCCACGTTGCTCGTTGCCGAGCGTCGCGAGCCGGCGCTTGAGCTGAGTGACGGAGCGGTGAACCGCGGCGAGGTCCTGCGTCGGGCTGGTCGGGAGGGCGCGATCGAGCTCGGCGAGGGGTCGGGAGGGAGGGAGCTTGCCGGTGCGTTCGATCAGCCCGCGCTCGAGCTCGCGGCGAAGGTGGGATTCGAAGCGGCGCACGCCCTCGCGGTCCAGGTCGGGCTCATCCCCCGATCCGTCCGGTGATTTCGCGCCTGGGGTCAACCCGAGCGAACGACGGATGCGCTGAACGTCGACGCCGACGACGCCCGAACCCTCGCCGCGGCGTCCGAAGGCGGCGACGGCGAGGCTGGCCAGGTCGCGCATCTGCCCGTCGGCGCCCTCGATGATCGCGCGCCGAATCGCGTCGCGGAGCGCGTCCAGGTCGAGCCGCTCGGAGTCGGTGGCGGCCGATCCGCTCTCGCGGGCCGAGTCCGGTTCGTCGATCTCGAGCGCCTCGATCTCGGTGGCACGGAAGAACCACCGATCGAAGACGAGGTCGAAGATCCGACGGTCCTCCTGGGACTTGACCAAGGTGGCGGCGAGCGCCTCACGGAACTCCTGGCGGCGTGTCCACGGGACGACTTCGATCGCTGCGAAGGCGTCGAGGATCTCGGCGGTCCCGATCGCCACCTCCTCCGATCGCAGCTCCTCGCAGAAGCCGAGCAGCTTGGGCGCGAAGCCCTCACGCTCGCCGGCCCCCGAAGCCACGTTCAGGGGCCCGGCCCGGCGCCGTCGGCCGCGGGCGGGCGGCTGGGGCCGAGCTTCATCCCGACGCGCTCGGCGACGAGATCCAGATCGGTGCGGTGCTTGACGATGATGCTCATCGTCTGCCGGAAGGTGTCGGCGTCGATCTGGCTTGCGCCGAGCAGGAGCAGAGCGCGGGCCCAGTCGATCGACTCGGCGATCGAGGGCGGCTTCTTGAGGTCGAGCTCGCGAACCATCCCCACGACCTCGACCAGGCGCGCGGCTAGCAGCTCGTCGATGTTCGGCTCGTGCAACCGGATGATCTCGATCTCACGCTCGGCGTCGGGATAGTCGAGCCAGAGGTAGAGGCAGCGGCGCTTCAGCGCCTCGGTCAGCTCTCGGGAGTCGTTGGACGTGAGCAGGACGAGGGGCATCGTCCGCGCCTCGACGACGCCGAGCTCCGGGATCGAGATCTGGAAGTCGGAGAGGACCTCGAGCAGCATGGCCTCGAACTCCTGGTCGGTCTTGTCGATCTCGTCGATCAGCAGGACCACCGGCTCATCGGAGGCGATCGCCGCGAGCAGTGGCCTCGTGAGCAGGAACTCCTCGGCGAAGATGTCGTCCATGACGTGGTTGGCGACGTCGTCGTCAGGCCCGGCGGAGGGTTCGGAGTCGGTTGCCTCCGCCTGGATGCGCAGCAGCTGCTTGCGGTAGTTCCATTCGTAGAGCGCCTTCGCCTCGTCGAGCCCCTCGTAGCACTGCAAGCGGATCAGCTCACGACCCGTCGATCGGGCGAGGGCCTTGGCGAGCTCGGTCTTACCGACTCCCGCGGGCCCTTCGACGAGCACCGGCTTGCCGAGCTGCTGAGCCAGGTAGGAGACGAGTGCCGCGGAATCATCTGCGAGGTAGCCCGCCTCCTTCAGCGAATCCCGCATGGCGCCGATGCCGCCCCAGCCTTGGTCGCCGGAATCGGGACCGGCCGGGGATGGGGGGGTGGGCTTCACTCGGGTCGATGATAATGACGTGGTGCCCGCCGCCCTCATCCTCGCGCTGACCGACGAGGCCGGCCCCTACGCGCTTCTGATCGGCGCGGGCTTCCTCGTCGGCATCTACGCCAACGCGGCCAAGATGCCACGACTTCTGGCGTTCGCGATCCTGTTTGTCCTGCTCAGCTCCATTTTGGCCATCGTCGTCTCCTTCAGCTACGACGGGTCCGCTCCGCGGGTCAAGCCCTAGGTCAGCCGCAGGCGCCGGAAATGGGTAGGCTCGGGCACTTGCCCGAGCCGCAGACTGAGCTGAGTCCCGAAGCCGTTTCCAACGGCGTTCCCGAGCAGGCCGAGCGCGCCCGAGAGGCTGCCGACGGGGTCGGGACCGCGGTCGCGGAGGCACGCCGCGAGAGCGTCGAAACCCTCGCCGAAGAGGTCCGCCGCATCTCCACCGAGGCCCACCGGGCGTCACTGCGCGCATCCAAGGCCGAGGCGCTCGCCCGCCGCGCAGCCGCCGAGAAGAAGGCTGCCGAGGACCGCGCGACCCGGGCGGAGCGGATCGCAGCCGAAGCGGAGGCTGCGGCCATGGACGCGGCGAGCCATGCCGCCGAGCGCTACCAGCAACAGCTTCACGAGGCGCGCGAGCAGCTCCGCGAGCGTGCCGAGCAGAAGTTGCGCGCAGCGGTCGCCAAGATGAAGTCCCAGGCGGCAGCCAAGTTCGACGAGGAGCTGCAGCGCCGCCGCGCCGAGCTCGAGGCTTCGATGGGCGCCGAGGTGCGCGAAGCCGAGCGGGAGCTTCAGGCGGGCCGCGCCGACCTGGCGGTCGAGCTCGCTCAGCTAGAGGAGCGGCTTCAGACCGACACCGAGCAGATGGAGGCCGACTTCGAGGAACGCCGCCGCGAGCTGGAGTCACGAATCGAGGAGCGTGCCCGCGAGCTCGACGCGCGGGCGTCGAGTCGCGAGGACAAGCTCGACGAGGAGATCGAGCGGACTCGGGCCGAGTCAGCTGAGCAGATCGAGGCGGAGCGCAGCAGCCGGCTCGAGGCGGAGCGCCGCCTGGAGCTCACCGAGGCGAAGCTGACCCGCCTCGCCGACCGCCTCGCCGCCGAGGCCGAGAAGGGCGCCCTTGCGGAGTCCAAGTCGAGGATCACAGAGGAGCGGGAGCGCATCCGTCAGGAGGCCGCCGAGCTGGAGGCCAAGGCCCGAGCCGAGGCCGAGGCCGAGGCCGAGCGGGAGCTCCAAGAGCGACTCGAGGAGGAGCAGGCCCGCCTTCGAGCGGAAGCTGAGGCCCGCGCCGAGGCGGAGGCGAAGGTCGCCTCAGAGCGGCTGGAGCAGCGCGTCCGGCTCGAGTTCGACCGCAGCGCCAAGGAGAAAGCGCGACGCGCGGCCGAGGCTGCGCGACGTCGCTGTGACGAGCTCGAGCGTGAGCTGGTCGAGGAGGCCGCGAGGGCGGCCGGCGAGGCCGGCGAGCGCGTCCGCCGCGAGGCTCTGGGCTAGGTACTCCGAAGCCGCAGGGGGACGGTTCCGCGGCCCGTCCAGCCCGGCTTCCCGTCAGCGACCGCGACCGATCCTGCCGGACGCGATCGCCGACCGGGCCTGGAAGCGGCGCAGTTGGCGCATCTCCTCGAGCCCCGGCTCCTCGCGCGGCGCCGATGCGGGCAGCAGACGCGAATCCAGTCGCTGTTCGATCGGCTCACCCGAACCGTCGGCCTCGACCCTGAAGGCGCCGGCGCTCTCCTTGGAGCGAACCGCCTCGACCAGCTCGCCGTCGCGGATCAGAGCGGCGGCGTGGTCGTCGAGTGCGAGGCCGCCGGGGATCTCGCCGGCACCGACCAGCCGCCGATAGGCAGCGCGCCGATCAGGGTCCTGGCTGTAGTGAACGCAGTGGCTGCCCCCGATCAGGCCGAGTCCGGGGACGGGGGCGGGGGCTCCGCCGCCACGGGAGACCCCCTCCTCGAACCAGCACATCGATCCGGCGCTGTAGCCGCAGAGGAGGATGCCGTTCTCATGAGCAGCCTTCATGATCTCGTCGAGGCGGTGCTCGCGCCAGAGCGCCAGGAGGTTGACCATGCTGCCTCCGGTCACATAGATCGCGTCCTGGGAGAGCAGATGCTCGGCGAGGTCGATCGGCGCCACCCCGAGCCGAAACAGCGACACGTCGGAGGCCACCGCCCCACGGCGCTCCATCGCGCTGTGAAACGAACGGATCTGCTCATGCGGATCTCCGCTCGCCGTCGGCAGGAGGCAGATCCGCGGTGTCGCGGAGTCGAGCACGGAGAGCACGTAATCGTGAAGCGCCTCGTTCTCGGGGCGCATGGCGAACTCGGCTCCCCCGATCGCGATGATCGGGCCGTTCACGGGGTTCGCGCGCGCCCGCTCAGGCGACAGCGTGCAGGCCCTCGGAGCCGGCCGGCGCTTTCGCCGTGCCCAGGTACCTGGTCGGCAGCGCCGTCTCGATCACCCGGGCGCCGCCGTCGCCCACGCACCAGGCCCGCGCCTCCGGACGCGACGAGATCGCCGCGGTGAGCCGCGAGCCGGTGAAGTGCAGAGCGGCCCCGTTCTCGACGCCGTAGCCGGGACACATCCCGCGGCTGAGCAGCTCGTGATAGGCCTCGCGGCGCCCCTGATCGGTGCCGTAGTGAACGCAATTGCTCCATGGAAGCAGACCCAGCCCCCGAACCCGCAGCACTTCGCCGTGAAATGAGGTCACGCCCTGGGAGTACCAGCAGAGCGAGCCCGCGCTCAGCCCGGCGAGGATCACGCCACTGCGCCACGCCTCGGCGAGCAGCACGTCGATCCCGTGGGCGCGCCAAGCGCCGAGCATGCTGATCACGCTGCCGCCGCCGACGTAGATCAGGTCCTGAGCGAGCAGGTGGGCGCGGAGGTCACCGACGCCGCGATCGCGGCGGAACAGGGAGATGTGCGATGCCTCGCAGATGCTGCCCGGGAACGCCCGGTAGAAGCGGACGATGTAATGGTCGGCGTCGCCGCTCGCAGTCGGGAGAAAGCAGACGCGCGGCCGCTCGCGGCGCTTTCGCGCGAGATCCATGACGTACTCATCGAGCAGCGGGTTGCCGGCCTCCATCGAAAAGCCGCCGCCGCCGAGGGCGACGATCTGACGCGCGTCGGTCGGCGGGAGCCGAACCACGTTCGCCGCTTCCTCCATGTCCTCCACCTCCTCGGTCCTCGCCATCTCCGCGGAAGGAAGGCGGGCCGGCTCCAGATCTGAAGCCGGCCCGCAATCCGAACCTGTGACAGTGGCCTCCGGCTAGCTGCCGGCGGGCACCTCAGAACCCTCATGGGCCTGCAGGACGTCGCCGCCCTCCTCGCCCGTGCGGATCCGGATCGCCTCCTCGACCGGAATGACGAAGATCTTGCCGTCTCCGATCGATCCCGTCCTCGCGTGCTTGAGCACCGTCTCGACGACCAGCTCCTTCTCGGCGTCGCTGACGACGCACTCGATCTTGAGCTTCGGCCGTACGTTGACGCTCAGGCTCGCGCCTCGGTAATGCTCGACCACGCCCTTCTGGCGGCCCGAGCCCTTCACCTCGGAGATCGAGAGGGACGGGATGCCCCGCTCGAGCAGCTCCTGGCGGATCGGCTCGAACGCCTCGTGGCGAATGAACGCCTCGACTTTCTTCATCTGCGTTCCCTTCCCTATGCCTGGGTCGATGGCGTCGATGCCATCGCCGAGACGGTTGCCGGGCGGGGAGGACTGGCCACGGGCGAGACGCTCGCGAATCCGTACTCCTCGGCCGGAATGAACTGCTCCGGGTATCCATACATGCCGTGCTCGGTGATGTCGAGTCCGGCCTCCTCATCCTCGCGGGAGACACGCAGGCCGATGGTCGCCTTGATGATCCCGAATACGACGTAGGAGACAGCGAACACCGTTGCGAACGCGGCGGCCACCCCGAGAGCCTGAGCTCCGAGCTGACTGAACGAGCCGGTGTACCAGAGGCCCGGATCGCCGACGCCGTTGAAGTCGGCGAATCGAGGCGACGTGAATATGCCGCACGACAGCGTTCCCCAGATTCCGGCGAGGCCATGAGCCGAGAGAGCGCCGACTGGATCGTCGAGCACCTTCTCGATCCCGAGCACGCCGAACACCACGATGACTCCGGCGATCGCACCGATGATCGGCGCAGCCCAGAACTCGACGTATCCCGAGGGTGCCGTGATCGCAACGAGCCCCGCGATCGCGCCGTTGCCGGCCATGCCGATGTCAATGGTCTTGCGCAGCGAGTACATGACGATCACGGCTGCGACGACTCCGGCCGCCGCGGCCAGGTTCGTCACCACTACGATCTCGGCGAACCGGTTGCCGATTCCATCGGCGGTCGATCCGAAGGCGCTGAGCGTGGAACCGGGGTTGAACCCGAACCATCCGAGCCACAGGATCAGGATCCCGAGGCCGACGATCGGCATCGAGTGACCTGGAATCGGCCGGGGCTTCCCATCGGGCCCGAACTTGCCGAGCCTCGGTCCGAGGTGCAGCAGGGCCGCCAGCGCGCCGGTGGCGCCGATCAGGTGGACCACCGTGGAACCGGCGAAGTCCTGCATCCCGATGCTGGCCTGCAGCCAACCGCCTCCGAAGATCCAGTGGGAGATGACCGGGTAGATCACCGCGCTGAAGATCACCGCATAGACGACGTAGGCGCCGAACTTGATCCGCTCCAGCGTGGTTCCCCAGACGATCGCCAGCGACACCGCGCAGAAGACGAACTGGAAGAACAGCAACGCCGCGGGGCTGATCGGCGCGACGTCCAGGATCGGGAAGTTCGCCGCGGCCTCAGCCGGCAGTGAGCTGACGTCCAGGAAGAAGCCGTGCGTGCCGGCGATCGTGCCCGCTCCACCGAATGCCAGCGCGAAGCCGACCGCCCAGTAGAGCAGCGCGCAGATCGAGAAATTGACCAGGATCTTTGCGATTCCCGCACCCGCGTTCTTGGCCCGGGAGAACCCGACCTCGAGGAACGCGAATCCCGCCTGCATGAACATGACGAGACATGCCGCGACGATCACCCAGGTGGTGTTCAGGGCCCCGTTCGTTTCGTCGAGCCCGGTTGCGAGCTTGTCGATCTTCCCGGCTTCATCCGCGAACGCGGCGCCCGGGAGTAGCGCGAACAGCGCTACGAGCGCGAGCGGCAGCGCCCAAAGGTACTTCCGTTTCATACGTTCACTCCTAGCCCGCCGGGCAGGGTCGACCGGCGGTCGTGGTTTGCCAACGCGATCAGTGTGCGTCGAGGAGGAGCGGCCGTGTTTGTACCGGCGTCGAAAATTACCCAGGCCGGCTTGTACGCGAGCGCTTCTGAGGCCCGTAAACCCCTTGTAACGGAGGTCTCGGCCCGTTACACGCCTTGGAGGGTCAGGCGCTCAGCTGGCTCGCGGGCTCTGCAGCGGGCACTTCTGCGGACGCGGACTCGGCGCGGGCGGTGCTCGCGGCGACCGTCAGCTCGGACCGCTCGGCCGCCATCTCGATTTCATCCGGATCGCCTCCGAGCTGCTCCCAGCGCTCGCGGGCGGTGCGATGGAGGTCGTCGAGGAAGCCATCGGTGTGAAGGGGGTCGTGGTGGAAGAGAAGCGTGCGCTTGGCCTCGACGCGTTTGGCGAAGAGCATCGTGTCGGCGATGCGGGAGTGGCCCCAGCCCTCATGACCCGGGTATTCCTCGTCGGTGTACTGGCAGTCGTGGATCAGCAGGTCGGCGTCGCGCGCCAGGTTGTAGCCGGAGATCCACTCGGGATCGAGGTCCTCGAGCGGACTGCCGAGGGCGGGCTCGTGATCGGGGATGTAGCAGAGGGTCACGTCTCCGTCGGTGATCCGATAGCCGAGCGTCGGGCCGCGATGGGTGACCGCCTCGGCCCGGATCGTTGCGTTGCCGATCTTCCATTCGCTCGCCGGAGCGTCGACGAAGGAGACGTCGCACGGCAGCTCACGGACTTCGACGGGGGAGAGGGGGGCCGAGATGTAGCGGGCGATGCGAGCTTCCAGGGACGCCTCCGGCGAGCTCGGTCCCCAGATCCTGATCGTCGACTCAGCCCGGAAGCAGGGCGGGAAGAACATCAGGCCCTGGATGTGGTCGAGGTGAAGGTGGGTGAGCAGGATGTTGATCTGCGGCATCTCCGGTGAGAGGGCGAAGCCGAGGGTGCGGATGCCGGTGCCGGCATCGAGGATCAGCGTCTCGCCGCTGGAGAGGGTGACCTCGACGCAGGACGTGTTGCCGCCGTAATGGTTCATCTCCGGCCCCGGGGCGGGAACGGATCCGCGGGCGCCCCACACCTTGACTCTCATCCCGCGACCTCGTGGCGACCGGTGGTCACCTCACGGGCGTGCTCAGCGTCGACGGGCCAGAAGATCACCATCGCGCCGGATGCCCCGTTGGCCGTGCCGATGATCGGCATCGCGCTGGCCGCGATCTTGTGATGGCCCCCGTTCGAGGTCCGGACGCAGAACTCAGCGTGGGCGGGACGGCCCTCACGAAGGGCCTTCGTCAGCGGCAACTCGTCCAGGGGGATCGGCTCACCCTCATCGGTGAGCGGGCCGAAGGCCGCCGTCCACTCGGCCGGTTCGAGCTGACCGACGTCCTCGAAGGGACGCCCGAGCATGGCCCCGGCACCCTCGTTGTAGAACAGCAGCCGCCCGTCCGTGGCGACCAGGAAGGCAGGCGTTGTCACGCTGGTCAGAAGATTTCGGGCCAGAATCAGCTCGAGGGGTTTCTGCGAGCCGGACATGGGCATGGTCCATTGTTCCACCGAAGGCGTCTCGGGTCGCCGCCGGTAGTCCGCGTGCACGCCTCGTCTCGCACCGGGCGAGGTTCAGGATCGCGTTTTCCGAACCGGCGCGCCGCGCCGGGCTGGCGTCAGTCCATCTTGCCGATCTTGAAGATCTTCGTTCCGCAATCGGGGCACGTGCCCTGAATCGCGGGGCGCCCGTTCTTCATCGTGATCTGCTGCGGCTCCTTGATCTCGACCTTCTTACGTTCCTTGACGCAGTAGCCCTCTGGCATAGCCGTTCTCCCTCCGGGCGCTTTCGCACCCCTCGATTCAAACGTTCGTGCCGCATGGCACAACCGGTCGCGAGTGCGACTCTAGAGCCGTTTACGGACGTCAGACCGTCAGTCGCCGGCGGGCGACGTCCCGCCGCCGCCGCCGGACGCCCCACCTCCGGATCGCCCACCCGCACCCGGCGCTCCGCCGCCGGCCCCCGCCAGATCCGAGATCTGCCCCCGGAGGTCGCCGATGTCGTCCTCGACGACCGAGATGCGGTGGGCGAAGTTGCGGCCGGATGACTCCAGTTTGGAGACCTGGCTCTCGAGATCGGCGAGACGGGTCGAGAGAGTGGCGAGGTCGTCCTGAGCCGATTGGCCATCGCCGACCGTCGATGAAATGCCGGCGACCTGGCTCTCGACTCGGCTCAGGTCATCTCCGCTCGCGGAGTTGTCCCGCGCATCGACCGCCAGGACGAGCGCGACGATCGCCGTTGCGAGGGCCATGACGACCGCTGCCGCCCCCGTGTACGTGCGCGTTCCCAGCTTGCGATCGAGGACCGCCAGCCAAGCCAGAATCCCCCGCGCATCCTCCGCGCTTGCGATGGGCGCCTCGCCGGTCGGCGGCCGAAGGACGGGGTTCGTACCCGGGAGTTCAGGCTCGCCGTTGGTCATGACGAATCAGGCGGCGCCCGGCCTGGGACCGGCCACCTCGCCGCCGGCCGGTTCCAGCTCGCGCCCGTCGTCGACCCAATCGAGCAGACCGCCGGCGAGGTTGTAGGCCTCGAACCCAGCCTCGCGGAAGGCAGCGGTCGCGAAGGATGAGCGGCTGCCGCTGCGACAGACGAAGAGGACCGGGCGGCCTTGGTCGATCTCCCCGGCGCGGGTGGGAAGGGTCTCGAGGACGATGTGGGCGGCGCCCTCGATCCGGCCGGCGTCCCATTCGAAGTCCTGGCGGACGTCGACGATCTGGGCGCCGGCGGCGATCAGCTCGGTTGCGCGGGCTGGGGAGACCTCGGTCTCGATCTGTTCGGGCTCAGTCATACGTCGCGAGGATAGTTGCTGGGGCTGACCCCGGTCCCTATGCAGCTTCCGTAACATTTCTGATGCACCCTCTCGCCTCACGAGAGTCAGATCCCTCTCGTCCAATCAAGGAGAACCTGATGCCTGAAGCAGTCATCGTCGACACCCTGCGCACGCCGATCGGTCGCGCCTTCAAGGGCTCGCTCGCCCAACTGCGCCCCGATGAGACCGGCGCGTTCGTCATCGACCAGCTCCTCGCCCGCAATCCCGACGTGGACCCGGCGCTCATCCAGGACGTCATCTGTGGAGTCGGCATGCCGCAGGGTCTGCAGGGCTTCAACATCGCCCGGATCATGGTCCTGCTCTCCGAGAAGCTCGGGGAGGAGACCACCGGCGTCACAGTCTCCCGTTACTGCGCCTCGTCGCTCGATGCGATCCGTCACGCCTCCAACGCCGTCAAGAACGGCGAGGGCGACGCCTACATCGCGGCCGGCGTCGAGTTCGTCTCGCGCTTCAACGAGCGCAGCGAGGTGGCGGGCGGCGACGACAAGAACGAGAAGCTCACCGGCGAGCACGAGGGCTACCCCAACGTCTACATCGACATGGGCATCACCGCCGTCAACGTCGCCGAGAAGTACGGCGTCTCGCGCGACGACATGGACGACTACGCGCTGCGCTCACAGCACCTCGCGGTCGAGTCGCAGGAGTCCGGGTTCTTCGATCGCGAGATCGTGCCGATCGAGACCCCCAACGGCGAGGTCTCCAAGGACGACGGTCCCCGCAAGGACGAGGGCGACATGCGCGAGAAGCTCGGCTCCCTGAAGGAGGCCTTCGGCGGCGGCGGCGTCACCGCCGGCAACTCCTGCCCGCTCAACGACGGCGCGGCGGCGGTGCTGATCATGTCCGACACGAAGGCCAAGGAGCTCGGCTTGAAGCCCCGCGCGCGGATCGTCACCGCGGCGACCGCCGGCAACAACCCCGAGTACATGGGGGTCGCGCCGATTCCCGCGGTCAAGAAGGTGCTCGATCGCGCCGGCATGAGCATCGGCGACGTCGACACCGTCGAGCTCAACGAGGCGTTCGCCGCCCAGGTGATCCCGATCATGGCCGAATGCGGGATCGACCCCGACAAGCTCAACACGCACGGCGGGGCGATCGCCCTCGGCCATCCGTTCGGGATGACCGGTGCGCGAATCATGGGCACGCTGCTCAACGTCATGGAGACCGATGACCACCAGGTCGGCATCGAGACCATGTGCGTCGCCGGAGGTCAGGGCGAGGCGATGGTCGTTGAGCGCTTGAACTAGGCGCTCGGAAGATGAATTGGAAGCGGCGGCCCTCGGGCCGCCGCTTTCGTTCAGGGGGCCGTGCTCGGTCGGACCGGACTCAGCGCTTGAGCTTCACCCTGACCGAATCACGCTTGCCTCCGTCGCTGAGCGTCACCACCAGCTTCTTCGCGCCCCCCTTCGCACGCAGCCCCTTGGCGACGGCGGCGAGCTTCGATCCGGGGGACCGGAGATTCACCGTCGAGCCCTTGCAGGGGCTCGGTGGATGACCTACCCGGTCGACGCAGACCCTCACCTTCGCCTTGGTGGCCGTTGTGGATTGGATCCGGATCGGCAGCCCGTGAGTCCTCAGTTGAGTGGAGGTCGTTCGTCCCGCGACTACCGCAATCGCGTTGGCGGCTTTGGCCACGGTCGGCGATTTGATTCCGTCCGTGTTCGGAATGGCGGGATCGCCGGTCGGCGTGCTCTCCTCCGCCCACACCGCGTCGGTCCGGCTTCCGGGGCCCGCGACCGCGAACAGCAGAAGCGCCTTCGGCGCGGAGATGGGGATCAGCTGGCCGAACTCCTTGGCGCCGCGTGGCTTGCCGAGGGGGTACACACCTTGGCCTGCTCCCCCGCCGACGATCGTGACGCGGTAGCCGTCCTTCTCGCCGGACTTTCCCCGGTCGTACCAAGCGACCCAGGTCCCGCTCGCGGTGGAGACGGGAGCGGCCGCGATGGTGGCGTCGAGGGTGAGGTCGTCGGCGCCCTTGACCGCGGAGGGCTTACCTTCGCCGGGGGCCCAGGAGACCAGCTTCACCGGCCCGCCGCCGGCCTGGCTCCCGTAGAAGATCCGGCAGACC
Source organism: uncultured Solirubrobacterales bacterium (assembly GCA_963826475.1). Classification (GTDB taxonomy): domain Bacteria; phylum Actinomycetota; class Thermoleophilia; order Solirubrobacterales; family 70-9; genus RHKX01. The sequence goes on from CAWGXC010000001.1 coordinate 235,508, forward strand.
GTCGCGCACGCGAGCGCCAGGTGCTGGAAGTTGTTGGCCGGGCTCTCGCTCCCGGGTACGCGCACCGGGCCTCCGATCGCGGCGGCCGTGACGGGATCGATGTCCTGCATGTAGAGCCCCGTGTTCGCGGCGGCGCTCGAGTACCAGGCGAGGACGATCGCGCCGCTGTCCAGCTTGCCGAGGGTCGGGTGGTAGGCGCAGCATCCCCCCAGTTGCGCCTGCATGTCCGCGGCCCCGGGGGTGGTGCTTCCAGCGTTCGCGTAGGTGGCGAGGGTCCCGGTGAAGTTGTTGGCCCAGATGGTCCGCGGACTCGGCGCGCCGCTGAACGACCGCACGGCGGTCAGGTCGCCGCCCCGCTCCGGCGCGACCTTCCCGAACGGCAGCTCGCCCTGGCTCGGAGTCGAGGGATCGGTGAGGAACGTGCCCCCGTCGCCGTCGCCGTTGTGGCTGAACGCCGAGAAGAGCAGCTGCGGGGAGTCGCCGGTGCCGGTCAGGCCGGCGTAGACGGGGCTGTCGCCGATCGCGCTCCAGCCGCTGACCGGCGTCTGAATCGGTCCGAGCTGACCGCCGGGGTGATACAGCGAGGAGCTGAACGAACGTGCCTGGATGGAGGTCGCGACGCTGTCGTTGGGCGGCACGGCCGGCCACGCGACCAGGAACTTGCCGGTGGAGGGCTCCACCCCGATTGTCGGCTCGGCGGACTGCGCCAGATTGTCGCTCGAGACCTTTTCCCAGGTGGCATGTGCTGCCGCCGGGATTGCGACGCTTACGAGGCCGACCGAGACAACCGCGAGCCAAAGCCGCGGAAGCCAGGTCCGCGCGTGGACACTCCCCATGATCATCCCTTCCGTAAGCAGGTTGAGACGACCGGAGGGAACGCCTTGAACCCCTGCGTATGAACGACCCTACTCCCCGCACGGGCGATCGGACGAACAACTTCAGGAGGCCGGCCGAGACTCGGTTCGAAGACTGTTTAGTGTGAGGCCCATATGGCGACCAACTCCCAGCGCAGCAAGGTCATCCTCGCCTCGATCCTGTTCGCGATCCTCGCGATCGTCACCGTGATCGTCGTGGCGACCGGCGGCGACGATGGCTCCGCGGCGATCTCGACCGATACGTCGGTGAAGCCGACGATCCCGGCCTCCGCGGACCCTCCGCCGACCAAGCTCGTGAGCAAGGACATCGTCGTCGGCGACGGTGCGACCGCGGAGAAGGGCGATCAGCTCTCGGTTCAGTACGTCGGCGCCGACTACGCAACCGGCGTGCAGTTCGACGCGTCCTGGGACAACGGGCAGCCGCTGCCGCTGCAGCTCGGATCCGGTCAGGTCATCGCCGGCTGGGACCAGGGGCTGGTCGGCATGAAGGTGGGCGGCCGTCGCGAGCTGATCATCCCGCCGGACCTCGGCTACGGGGCCCAGGGGCAGCCGCCGAGCATCGGACCCAACGAAACGCTGGTCTTCGTCATCGACCTGCTCGACGCCCAGAAGTCAACGGCCGGGGGTTGATCCGGAGCGCCCCCGGGGCGCTCAGTCGGAGAAGAGCGCGTACCCGTACTCGCCGCGCTTGTAGGCCAGCTTCGCGATCGCGGTCATCCGCTCGTCGTCGTTGCGCTCGATCTGCCGCAGCTGGGAGCGCACCCTGCCCGCGGCCCTCGTGCAGAACGAGTCGGCGATGAACCGCTCCTGACCCGATGGTTCGACCCCTTGGTCGTTGAAGATCGCCGTGACCCTCGAGAGCACCGCCACCTGGGCGTAGACGTCGGCGATCGCGTCGGCGAGGCGCTTCTGATGGAGCTGCTTGAGGGTGACGTCCTTCTTGTGCTCGCGAATCAGGCCCTCGCTGACGCTGGTCAGCTCCTTGACCTGATCGGCCACCGCGTCGGCGTGCTTGGCGAGCTCCGGGTGGGCCAGGGTGATCCGCTCGGGACGCACCTCGCGCTTGACCCGCCCGCCGACGTAGTCGGCGAGCAGCCCGATCGATCCGATCGGGTCGCCGAGGCCGATGTTGCCGAGGCCGGAGAGCTTCTCCCCGACCGGCTTCATGGCCGAGAGGGCGATGAAGCAGCGCATCACGTCGTTCGCGCCCTCGAAGATCGGGAAGATCCGGATGTCACGCATGATCTTCTCGTAGGGGTCCGTCTTCATGTATCCCTCGCCGCCGCGCAGCTGCAGCGCCCGGTTGGCGGCGTACCAGAGGAACTCGGTCCCGGCGACCTTGCAGATCGCCGACTCCAGCGAGTAGTCCTCGACCCCCTGATCGACGAGTCCGCAGGTCAGGTAAGCCATCGACTCCAGCCCGAACAGGTAGGAGACCATCCAGCCGATCTTCTCCTGGACCAGCTCGAAGTCGGCGATCGGCTGACCGAACTGTTGCCGCTCGTTCGCATGCCCGATCGCCAGGTCGATCAGGTTCTTGGCTGCGCCCACCGACCCGGTACCGAGCCCGATCCGGCCGTTGTTGAGGATCGACATCGCGATCCGGAACCCGTCTCCCGGCTCGCCCAGGACGTTCTCCGCCGGCACCTTGACGTCGTGGAAGTAGAGGCGCCGCAGGTCGTTGCCCCGCAGCCCCATCGTGTCGTAGCGCTCGCCGACCTCGAAGCCCTCCATCCCCTTCTCGAGGATCAGCGCGATATGACGATCCTCGCCGCCCACCTCGGCGCGCGCGAATGCCGTGAACACGTCTCCCTTCGAGCCGTTGCCGATGTAGCGCTTCTCCCCGTTGAGCACCCATGAGCCGTCGGGCTGCTGGACCGCCCGCGAGCGCAGGTGGTAGGCGTCGGAGCCCGCCTCCGGCTCGGTCAGCGCGAAACCGGCCAGCTTGCGACCGGTCGCGAGATCGGGCAGGAACCGCTCCTTCTGCTCGTCGGTGCCGTAGAGGTGGATGCCCTTGTACCCGATCGACTGATGGACGCCGAGGATGATCGACAGCGTGGCGTCGATCTGGGCGAAGGTCTCGAAGACGCGCGCATACCCGGTCTGGGAGAGGCCCTGCCCGCCGTACTTCTCGTCGACGTAGAGCCCGCACAGCCCCGCGTCTCCGAGCTCGCGGATCACTTCGTCGCCGATCCACCGGTCCTCCTCGACCTGGCGGTGATCGATCCGCGAGCCGATCTCCCTCGCCTTGGCACACAGCTCCCGGACCTTGCGCTGCTCCTCCTCGTCCGGCGAGGGCCAGGGGAAGACCATCTCCTCGTGGATCTCGCCCAGCAACAGAGACTTGGTGAACGACGAGGCGGCACTGCCGGACTCGGGCTTCTCGACGACGCTGGATTCCACGCTGGCGGCTCCTTGAATCGGGTCCGTCGAGCCTATTGAACGTTTCGGGCCGGGTCGTTCCAGGTCTTCCGAGCCTCCGTCAGCCCGATCCCTCCACCCGGTCCGCCACGACCTTCGCCAGGGCCAGCGCGGACGTCGCCGCCGGGGAGGGGGCGTTGCGGACGTGAACCGCATGCTCGGTCTCGGAGATCACGAAGTCGTCGATGAGCGACCCGTCGCGGCCGACGGCCTGGGCGCGTACGCCGGCGAGGTGGCTGCGCTCGACGTCCGAGCGTCGCAGCTCGGGGACGTAGCGGCGGCATTCGGCGACGAACGACCGGGTGCTCATCGCGTGGCCGATCTCGCTGAGCCCCGTCCGCCAGAACCGGCGCATCATCCGGCGCGTCCCGGGCCAGGTCAGGGATTCGGCGAGGTCGCGCGGCAGCACGCGGCGCAGCCGGTAGGCGTCGCGGGCCCCGACGAAGAGTGCGGTCGGGCCGAGCAGCACCTGGCCGTCGACGTTACGCGTCAGGTGCATGCCGAGGAACGGAAGATCGGGATCCGGCACCGGATAGATGCTCGAGCGAACCAGGTGGGATGCCTCGGTCCGAAGGCGCAGGTACGCACCCCTGAACGGAACGATCAGCGGGTCGCGCCCGGCGCCGGCGAGCACCGCCATCCGGTCAGCCCAGGCGCCGGCGCAGAAAACGGCCCGCCCGGTGTCGACTCGGCCCTTCGAGGTGATCATCCCGAGGCGGCCGGTGCCCGGGGCGACCTGTCGAACCTCGCAGTCCGCGATCAGGCGCCCTCCGGCGGCCTCGAGCTCGGAGGCCAAGGATGCCGCCACGCGCGCAAAGTCGACGACCCCGGTCTGTGGGGAGTGAAGGGCCGAGAGCGCGGCGGCATGCGGCTCGACCTCACGCAACTCGTCAGGGCCGAGGCGCGCCAATCCCGCCACGCCGTTCGCCCTTCCCCGCCGCTCGAGCTCGTCGAGCCGTGGGAGCTCGTCGTCATCGGTTGCGACGATGACCTTGCCGTCGCGTCGCGCCGGGATCCCGCGCTCGTCGCAATAGGCGTAGAGCCGGCGCGCTCCCTCCACGCACAATCGCGCCTTCATGGTCCCGGGGGCGTAATAGATGCCGGCGTGGATGACGCCGCTGGAGTGGCCCGTCTGATGCGCGGCGGGGACGGGCTCGCGCTCCAGCACGACGACGTCCGCTCCGGGGTTCCGCCGCTGCAGCTCGCGAGCCGTCGCCAGGCCGACGATGCCGGCGCCGATAACGCAGATGTCACAGCCCGCTGTCGCCTTCGCGCCCACGCGGCCACGGTAGTGCGCGAACGCAACGCAACCGGAGGCCGAGAGCTCCCTCGGCTCGCCTACCATCGCCTGCATGAACCTCCCGCTGAGCCCACCGACCCAGCCGCAGCTCGCTCGTTCGCGCAAGGCGCTTCCCGACGGTGACGGCTGGGCCTTCGAGCCGAAGTACGACGGCTTCCGCGCCATCGCCTTCGTCGATGGAGGCGAGACCTACGTCCAGTCGCGCGGGGGAAAGCCACTTTCCCGGTACTTCCCGGAGCTTCGATTCCCGGCCGGCCGGTACGTGATCGACGGCGAGCTCGTGATCCTCGATGAGGAGGGAGCTGAGGTCTTCGACGCCCTCCAGAATCGCATCCATCCGGCCGAGTCGAGGATCAACCGGCTCGCGCAGGAGACCCCCGCTCACTTCCGCGCCTTTGACCTGCTCGCAGCCGATGACGACGTCCTGCTCGACCGCCCCTTCCGCGAGCGCCGGGTGGCTCTCGTCAACCTGATCTCGGGATTCGACGGAGCAACCGAGGAAGGCCCCGGGGGTTGGACGGCGGGCGCCATCGAGCTGACGCCGCTGACGCTGGATCCGGCGGCCGCCGAGCCATGGCTCGAAGGGGGCGAGGGCGTGATCGCCAAGGAGCTGGAGGAGCCGTACCGGCCCGGCGAGCGCAAGGGCATGGTCAAGATCAAGCGCCTGAGGACGATCGACGCGGTGGTCGCAGGTTGGCGCCCCGGCAAGGAGGCGAACACCGTGGGCGCCCTGATGCTGGGGCTCTACGACGGAGAGGAGAACCTGCGCGTGATCGGCCACAGCTCCGGCTTGAAGGCTGCCGAGAAGCGAGAGCTCGTCAGGACCCTCGCCCCCTATGAGACCGGCGACCGAGGCTCAGCGGACCCGAGCCGCTGGACGGCCGGCCGCGACCTCGAATGGGTCTCCCTGCGCCCCGAGCTGGTCATCGAGGTCTCCTTCGACCACGTCTCCGCTGGGCGGATCCGTCATGGCGCGAAGATCCTCCGCTGGCGCGAGGACAAGGCGCCGTCGGAGTGCAGGCTCGACCAGCTGGATCAGTAGGTGTCCCCCGGGCCGGCGGGCGCGCGACCGGGCCTCCCGTCGCGGGCAGAGCCCGCTCCAACAGGAGTTCGGCTCGGTTCGCGCGCCCGCCGGCCCTACCGCTTGGGGGGGTCAGTCCTTCTTAGCCTTGCTGGGCTGGACCCGTTTGGGTTCGCCCTTCTGCTTGCGGAAGTGGGGGGGCCAGGGGGCGTCTCCGAGGCCCTTCTCCTCATCCTCCGCCGCCAACTCGAGGAGCTTCTCCAAACCCCCGGCGTTCTCGTCGATCTCCGCTGACGGATCGCCCTGGTCCCTGAGCCGGTCGGGGACCGTCCGGACCGTGAACCTCGCCGGGTCCACCTCCGGGACCTCTTCCCACTCCAAGGGGGTGCTGACGCGGGCGTCCGGGACGGGGCGGACCGAGTACGCGGAGGCGACCGTACGATCCCGGGCGTTCTGGTTGTAGTCGACGAAGACGCCGTGGCGCTCCTCCTTCCACCACTTGCTCGTCGCCAGGTCGGGAACGCGTCGCTCCACCGCGCGGGCGAGCGCGAGCGCGCCGCGGCGGACGTCGTCGAAACCCCACTCCGGGCGCAGGCGCACGTTGATGTGGATGCCGCGGTTGCCGCTCGTCTTCGGAAAGCCGACCAGGTCGTGCTCGGTGAGGACCTCGCGCGCACACAGAGCAACCTTGCGGACGTCGTCCCAGCTCGCCTCGGGAGTGGGGTCGAGGTCGACTCGCAGCTCATCGGGATGATCGAGATCGGATCGCCGGCAGGGCCACGGGTTGAAGTCGATGGTCCCGAGGTTCACCGCCCAGACGAGGTGGGCGGCGTCGTTGGCGCAGAGCTCACGGGCGGAGCGGCCGCTCGGGAAGTGGACCGTCGCCGACTCCAGCCACTCGGGAGCGCCCTTGGGTATGCGCTTCTGGAAGAAGAAGTCTCCGCCGGCGCCGTCGACGAAGCGCTTCAGCGTCGTCGGGCGGTCCCTGAGGTGGATCAGCGCCGGAGCAGCGACCGCCACGTAGTACTCGGCGAGCTCGCGCTTCGTGATCGGAGGGTCCGTCTCGGCGAAGAACACCTTGTTCGGATTGGAGAGCCGGACCTCGCGGTCGGCAGCTTCGATCGTGATCGCCTCAGCAGCCATCGGGCGGGAGGGTAGCCCGCGCGCTTGACCTGTGATCCGTTGATAGCGACGATGCGTTGGATGATCGATACATGACGCCCCCCGAGACCATGACCTACGAGCGCGACGGTCGGGTCGCACGGATCACGCTCGATCGGCCTGAGCGGGGCAACGGGATCACGCTCGCGATGCCGGCCGAGCTCGCCGCCTGCGTCGAGCGCGCCAATCTCGACCCCGAGGTTCACGTGATCGCGCTGGCCGGAAACGGAAGTGGATTCTGCGGCGGATACGACCTCGTGGATTCCGCCGAGTCGCTCGGCTCAGCTGAGCCGCGAGCGTCCGGCGACGCTGCCGCGGCCCCGAACGATCCAGCCACCGTCGCCGCAAACCACGATCCTGCGCGGACCTGGGACCCGGTCGTCGACTACCAGATGATGTCGCGCAACCTGCGTGGCTTCATGTCGCTCTTCCACTCCGACAAGCCCGTGATCTGCAAGGTGCACGGCTTCTGCGTCGCCGGAGGCACCGACATGGCGCTCTGCTCGGATCTGATCGTGGTCGAGGACCGAGCGAAGATCGGCTACCCGCCCGCGCGGGTCTGGGGGGTGCCGACCTCGATGCTCTGGGCGCACCGGATCGGAATCGAGCGTGCCCGGAGGCTTTTGCTCACCGGCGATTCGATCGACGGGACGACGGCCGTCGAGTGGGGCCTCGCCAGCGAGGTCGCCCCGGCCGCGGAGCTCGATCAGCGCTTCGATGACCTCCTGCAGCGCGTCGCGCGGGTGCCGGTCAACCAACTCGTCATGCACAAGCTCGCGATCAACCAGTCGCTCTTCGCCCAGGGGCTTGCGGGCACGCAGGCCCTGAGCGTGTTCTTCGACGGGATCGCCCGCCACACGCCGGAGGGCTACGCGTTCCAGCGTGAGGCCGCCGAGGGCGGATACCGCGAAGCGGTCCGCGCTCGCGACCAGCCATTCGGCGACCACGGCCTCGACCCGCCCTCCGGAGCCGAAACGGACGCGCTTTGACGCCGCTTAAGGTTCGTACGCAAGTGATTCCGAGCTGAGCGTGTTCTCCACCGAGCCGGACATCCTTTCCAGCATCTCCGAGCTGAGCTCGTCGGCGTGGGCATACGCGGGGCTCTCGGCGGCCTTCGAGCTCGGCATCGTCCGCTCGCTCGAATCGCCCGCGACGGCGATCGAGCTGGGAGAGCGCCTCGACCTCGACCCGGCGCTCGTCGTCGACCTGCTCGGCGTCCTCGTGGCCCTCGGAGCGATCGAGCGACAGGAGGAGCGCTACGCCGTCACCCCGGCGTTCGAGCCGTTTCGCTCCGGCTCACTCTCGCGCGTCATGCGCGCGGGCATGCGCAGCGACCACCTGCAGACGGCGGAGGCGTTCCGGCGCGCACGGGACGGCTCGCTGGCTCCCGGCTGGTCCCACCGTGATCCTGACCTGCTGGTCGCCCAGGGCGAGACCGCCGGGCTCTTCCGGCTCGCCGCCGAGCACATCCTGCCGTCGCTGGAGGGACTACGCGAGCGACTCGAGCGCCCGGGCGCCAGGTTCCTGGACGTAGGCGCGGGCGTCGGCGTGCTCAGCACTGAGATCTGCATGGTCTACCCCGAGGTCAGCGCCGTCTGCGTCGAGCCGAACGGGACCGCTCGGGGAATCGGCCGCGAGCGCTGCCTGGAGGCCGGGCTGGAGGACCGCGTCGAGTTCGTCGCTCACGGCGTCGAGGAGCTCGAGTCGCACCAGCAATTCGACCTCGCCCTGATCCCGCAGCCGTTTCTTTCTCCGCCGTCCTTCGAGAGCGGGCTCGACTACGTCTGGCGAGCTCTGCGCCCGGGCAGCTGGCTCCTGGTGCTGGCGCTCGACCTGCCCGAGTCCGAACCGCTCGTAGCAGCGGCGCGTCGGGTCCGTGCCCGACTCTGGGGCGGCGGTGCGGCGAGCCGAGAGGAGCTGCTCGCCAACCTCGAGGGGAGTGGCTTCGAGGTCGTCCGCGCTCACCCGCCCGTCGGCGCCTACAGGATGTACGCCGCCCGCCGGCCGGAGGTCGTCGCGGCGGCCTCGCCGCTCGATCCGCCCGAGGCGGATCCGGTCGGCGCCTGAGCGACGCCGCCGGGATACTGTCGCCGTGGCGAACGCGGCGATCACCGTCCAGTCGATCCGGAGCATGCTGGCCGAGACCGCCCCCAGCTATCCGCAGGCGCTGGCGATCGAGCCCCTCGCAATCGACGATGAGCGCTCCGTCGGCGCGATCACCGTGGGCGACGTCCACCTGCACCCCGGCAGGCTCGTCCACGGCGGCGTCTGGGTGGGCCTCGCCGACACCGTGGCCGCGTGGCAGACGTTCCGCCACATCCCCGTCGGCGCCAACTTCACGACGATCGAGCTGAAGCTCAACGCCTTCGCCGGGGCCCGCCGCGGCGACCGGCTCACCGCAACGGCCGAGCACCTGCACGCGGGCCGATCGACCCACGTGATCGAGGTGAGGATCGAGCGCGAGGGGGCCGATTCCGAGAGCCGTCTCGCGGCGAACCTGCTGGTTACCCAGTTCATCCTCCCTCCGGCCCGATGATTCGCGTCCACCGAATTCCCTTTTCGACCAACGTCGAGCGGGTGGCTCTGGCCGCCGGCTTCAAGGGCATCAGGATCGAGTGGGTCGACCATCCGAAGGAGGACCGCTCGGCCGTCGAGGAGCTCAGCGGCCAATCGCTCGTCCCGGTCGCGGAGTTCGACGGCGAAGTGGTTCGAGGATCGATGCGGATCATCGATCGGATCGAGCGCGATCATCCCGCACCCGCCCTCTATCCAGCCGCGGCGGCCGACCGTGCCCGCGCGCTGATCTTCATCTCCTTCTTCGACCGGGTCTGGAAGGGCCCGCCCAACGCGCTGGACGGACCGCCGCCGCCGGACGCTGATGCACTCGTCAGGAGGCTCCGCGGCTGGACCGGATGGTTCGAGGATCTGCTCACCGAGAACGATTACCTCGGAGGGGAGAGCTTCGGGATCGCCGACGTCTGCGCCTTCCCCTTCCTCAAGTACGCGGTGCTCGACCCTGAGCCCGACGACCCGGAGACGTTCCACGATGTGCTCGCCGAGCACCTGAGCGCGGCACCGTCCTCGAACCTCGCCGCGTGGATCGATCGCATCGACGCGCTCCCACGCGCCTGACCGTTACTCGGGGACCCTGTGGACCTCGAACAGGTTCGTTCCAAGGTCCTGGTCCGGCAGCCCGGCGGTGACCGCAATCAGCTCGCCCGGCTTGGCGACTCCCTCCCGGCGAGCGATTGCCGCGCAGTCGTCGAGCAGGTGACGCAGCTCGCGCCAGTCGCCGTGAACGGCGGAGCGGACGCCGAAGAGGAGGTTGAGCCGGCGGACGGTCTCCACGCGCATCGAGATGGCGAGGATCGGCACCTGCGGCCGCAGCGCTGACACCAGGCGCGCCGTGCGGCCGCTGCTGGTCGGGACGACGATCGCCGCCAGCCCGAGCCTGTAGGTGGAGCCGACGGCTCCCTGAGCGACCGAAGCCGAGACCTCGCCGCCGATCTCGACCCGGTTGAGCAGCCAGTCCCCGTAGGGAAGATCGAGCTCGGTTTGGCGTGCGATCCGGTCCATCGTCTCGACCGCGGCGACCGGGTGCTCGCCGATCGCGGTCTCCTCGGAGAGCATGATCGCGTCGGTGCCGTCGTAGATCGCGTTGGCGACGTCGGTCACCTCCGCGCGCGTCGGCCGGTCGCTGGTCACCATCGACGCGAGCATCTGGGTCGCCGTGATCACCGGCTTGGACTGCTTGCCGGCGAGGCGGATCAGCCGCTTCTGCGTGGCCGGCACCACCTCGATCGGCAGCTCGATGCCGAGGTCCCCGCGCGCGACCATGATCCCGCTGGTTGCCGCGGCGATGATCTCCTCCGCGTTCTCGGCGGCCTGAGGCTTCTCGATCTTCGCGATCAGCGGGATGTCGGAGTGGTGCTCGGCGAGACGCTCGAGGACGGGATCGAGGTCCGATGCCTCCCGGACGAAGGAGACCGCGATCAGGTCGACGTCGTGCTCGACGGCGAAGTCGACCCAGGCGAGGTCGTCGGCGCCGGTGGCGGGCATGCCCGTCGTGCTCCCCGGCAGGTTCAGCCCCTGATGGGAGGCGACGCGTCCACCCGCCTCGACCCGGCAGCTGATCGAATCGCCGTCGATCTCGAGGGCGCGGAGCCGGACGCGGCCATCGGCGAGATAGATCGGATCGCTCTCGTTGACGGCGTTCGGAAGCCCGCCCCAGGCGACGGGGAGCAGCTCGTTCGAGCCGGTCAGGCTGACGTCAGTGGTCAAGGTCAGTGCGCTGCCGACGGCGATGTCCGTGAAGCCGCCGCCGATCTCCCCGAGGCGGAGCTTCGGCCCCGGCAGATCGCCGAGGATCCCGACCCACTTGCCCATCAGCTCGCCGGCGGCTCGGATCCGCTCGATGCTCTCCGCGTGCGTGGCCCGGTCTCCGTGGGAGAAGTTGAGACGGAAGACGTCAGCGCCGGCGGTGATCAGCCGCTCGAGCATCTTCGGCGAGCGCGAGGCCGGGCCGACGGTGCAGACGATCTTCGTGCGGCGATGGTCCGACATCAGCCCTCCCAGCCACCGAAGCGCCGAGCGCCGAAGCGCCTGTGGGTGGGTTCGGGCAGCACCTCGCCACCCGGTGTCGTCTCGGCATCGGGCTCCTCGAGCTCCAGTCGCTGGATGTAGGGGAGCCTCCAGAGCGCGCTTGCGACGATCAGACCGGCGGCGACCGAAGCGAGCGACAGGAACCACTGTCCGGCGGTGAGCAGCTCGAGATCGAAGAACTCGCGGACGGGCGCCGCGGCGAGGACCAGAGCGAACAGCGCGCCGAGCCCTGTGACCATGGCGAGCATGTAGCTCTGGATCGCGATGTGCTCGCGACCCGGTCCCCGCTCGAGCAGCAGGATGAACGCCAGGCCGAGCACGATCAGCGTCGTGGTCGCCGCGGTTCGCCCCTCGTTCAGGGTGCCGCCCGCCACGCCATCGACGAGCGCGTAGGAGAGCAGGGATCCAACCCCGATGCCGATTCCGGCCGGGACCGAGAAGGCCGCCAGGGCGCGCAGCAGCCGCCCGCGATAGAGCGGCCCCTCGCTCGGCGCGAGGGCGAGCACGAACGAGGGGATGCCGATCGTGAGGGTCGCGGCCACGGTCAGCTGCCGAGGCAGGAAGGGAAAGGTGAAGCCGATCAGGGCGGCGGCGAGGATCAGGAAGCCGGCGTACACGGTCTTCGTCACGTAGAGGCGCCCGAGCCGATGGATGTTGCGCGCGATCCGCCGACCCTCGGCCACGGCCTTCGGCAGCATCGAGAACTCGTCCTGGAGCAGGACGATGTCGGCGATTCCCTTCGTCACCTGGCTGCCGGAGCCCATCGCCACGGCGAGACGGGCCTCCTTCAGGGCGGGCACGTCGTTGACTCCATCGCCGATCATCGCGGTGAATCTGCCCGACTCGGAAAGCGCTCTGACCAGCGACTTCTTCTGCTCGGGCGTGATCCTGCAGAAGATCGTGCCGGCGCGAGCGACCTCGGCGAGCCTCACGCGGTCGTCGGGGAGGTCCGGTCCCTCGACCACGCCGGCGTCCTCGGGCACGCCGAGCGCGTAGGCGACTGCGGTCACGGTCTGGCGCGCGTCGCCGGAGATCAGCTTCAGGTCGACCTCCTGATCGCGCATGAACTCGATCGTCTCCGCGGCGTCGGCGCGCAGCGTCTCCTCGAGCACGACCAGAGCCCGGGCCTCGAGCCTCGGCGGCGGATCGAGAGCCGGGTCGGTGGGGAGCCCCGCGACCGCCTCGCCGAAGGCGATGACCCGGCGCCCCGCCTTGGACTGCGTGTCGAGGGCGATCTGCAGGGCCGGTGGGAGGACCAGCGCGCCGATGCCGGTCAGCACGTCGGGCGCGCCGACGACGTAGGAGCGTTGCGAGCCGTCACCGTCGAGCGTCATCCCGCTCCACTTCCACTGCGATGAGAACGGCACCTCGGCGACGACCGTCGCCGGTGGTGCCGGAAACGCGTCGGCGATCGACTCGAGGGTCCGGTTGCGCTCGCCCGCGGAGGCGGCGAACCGGCCGAGCTCGCGCTGCGCAGACTCGGCGCCGGCGGGGTCCTCCGTGACGACGCCGATCAACTTCAGGTTGCCGTCGGTGAGCGTGCCGGTCTTGTCGACGCAGATCGTGTCGACCGCTGCCAGGGCCTCGGTAGCGCTGATCTGCTGGACCAGCGTGTTCATGCCCGCAAGTCGCCGGGCGGCCACCGCGAGGGTGACGCTCATCAGCAGGATCAGGCCCTCGGGGAGCAGGGTGATGAGCCCTGCCGTGGCCGTCTGAGCCGCCTCGGTGAGGTCGACGCTGCGGATCTGGAAGCCGATCAGCATGATGATCGCCAGCGGCACCAGGATGATCGTCGTCGCCCAGAGGACCCGGTTCACCTCGACCTGCAGGGGCGAGGGCGGATGGCGGAACTCCTTGGCTTCGCCGGCGACCTTCTCCGCATAGGAGTCTCCGCGGACCGCATCGATCTCGTAGGTGCCGGAGCCCGAGATGCAGAACGAGCCGGAGAGCATCCGCTCACCCGGCGCCTTGCGGATCCCGTCCGCCTCCCCGGTCAGCAACGACTCGTCGATGGTCAGTCCTCGCGAGTTGACGACGACTCCGTCGGCGACCAGCTGGTCGCCGGGCTCCACCCGGACCACGTCGCCGGGCACGATCTCATCGGCGTGCAGCTCGACGGCCTGGCCGTCGCGATAGGCCTCGGCGCGGGGCGCCACCAGGAGCGCGAGGTCGTCGAGCACCTCCTTCGCCTTGATCTCCTGGCGGATCCCGATCGCCGAGTTGACGATCGCGACCAGGCCGAAGAGCGCGTCCGCGTACAGGCCCTGGCTGATGACCAGGAAGAAGAAGCCGAGGATGATCGCGTTGAAGAGGGTCAGGACGTTCGCGAGCACGATCGAACGGATCGAGCGGCTCGCGTCCTCCTCGACCGGGCCGAGGCGGGCCAGCCGGCGGCCGGCCTCGGCAGAGCTCAGGCCGAGGGTCTGCGTGGTCTGCTCGAACTGGTCCATCCCTACAGAATGAAGCAGGCCTCGCCGACGGGATCGGCACCCATGCGCGGGGAGCCAATAGTCTGCCCTTCGATGGCCCCGAAGCTCGGCATCAACCTCGGTTACTGGGGGATCGGCCCGAAGGGGGACGAGGCCGTCGATCTCGTCCGCAAGGCCGAATCCGTCGGCTACGACTCCGTCTGGGTCGCCGAGAGCTACGGCTCCGACGTCGTCTCGGTCCTCTCCTGGCTCGCGCCGCAGACTTCGACGATCAAGCTGGGCGCGGCGATCATGCAGGTGCCGGCCCGGCCGCCGGCCGCCGCGGCGATGGCGGGCGCGACGATCGACGCCCTCTCCGGCGGCCGTTTCATCTTCGGCTTCGGCCCCTCCGGCCCGCAGGTCTCGGAGGGTTGGTACGGCGTCCCTTACGCGAAGCCGTGGGGCCGGACCCGCGAGTACATCGAGGTCGTGCGCGAGATCGTCTCTCGCGCCGGCCCCCTCGAGCACGAGGGCGAGCACTACCAACTGCCGATGCCCGGTGGCACCGGACAGGGCAAGGCCCTGAAGCTGAACTTCCACCCGATCCGCAACGAGATCCCGGTCTTCGTCGGCGCGATCGGCCGCAAGTCGGTCGAGATGGCCGCCGAGATCTGCGATGGCTGGATTCCGATCTTCTTCAGCCCCGCGGCCTTCGAGGAGACCTGGGGGGAGCACCTCGAAGCCGGCTTCGCCAAGGGCGGCCGCAGCCGCTCCGACCTCGAGATCAGCCCGTCCATCCAGGTGGCGATCGACGGCGACACCGAGGCCGCGAGGAACGTCGTCAAGGCGGGGCTGCTGCTCTACCTCGGCGGAATGGGCAGCCGCAAGACTAACTTCTACGTGGACCTCGCCTGCCGCTTCGGATTCGAGGACGCCGCACTCGAGGTCCAGTCGCTGTTTCTGGATGGCAAGCGGGATGAAGCGTTCAAGGCCATTCCCGACGAGCTGGTCGATGCGACTTCGCTGGTCGGCACCGAGGCCGAGGTGACCGAGCGCGTCGAGCGCTTCTCGGCAGTGGGCATCGACCGGCTGATCTGCTCGGCGGTCCATCTCGACCAGGGCGAGCGGATGCATACGATCGAGCGCCTTGCGGCGATCGTCGGCGTCACCGCGCCGTCCTGATCAGCGGCGGAGAACGGTCACGCGGCGCGATGCGAGTGTGCTCGGGTAGCCTGCGCCGTCGCTGATGAGGATCGGAGTTCCGCAAGAGACCCTCGAGGGGGAGAGGCGCGTCGCGCTCATTCCCGACACGGTCAAGTCGTTGTCCGCGAAGGACATCGAGGTGACGATCGAGTCGGGAGCGGGAGTCGAGGCCGGCTTCACCGATGAGATGTACGCGGAGGCCGGCGCCGACGTCGGCGACGCCGCGGCCGCGTGGGGGGCCGACATCGTGCTGCGGGTGGCGGTCCCGACCACCGAGGAGATCGGCAAGCTCGACTCCGGCAAGGTCCTGATCGGCTTCCTAGCTCCGCTGACCGCCGAGGACACGACCAGGGCGCTCGCTTCCGGCGGCGTTACCAGCTTCGCTGTCGAGGCCATCCCGCGGATCACGCGCGCTCAGGCGATGGACGCCCTCTCCTCGCAGGCCAACGTCGCCGGTTATGCCGCCGCGCTCCTCGCCGCTCGAGAGGCCGGACGCTTCTTCCCGATGATGACCACGGCCGCGGGCACGGTCTCACCGGCTCGGGTCCTCGTGCTCGGCGCCGGCGTCGCCGGCCTGCAGGCGATCGCCACGGCAAAGCGGCTCGGCGCCGTCGTCACCGGCTTCGACATCCGCCGCGCCGCCTGGGAGCAGATCTCCTCGCTCGGTGGCCGCCCGCTCGAGCTCGACTTCATCCCCGACGCCGAGGATGAGGGTGGTTACGCCCGTCCGCTCAACGACGAGGAGAACGAGCAGGTCCGCGAAGCGCTGGCCGAGAACGCGGCCCGCCAGGACGTGATCATCACAACCGCGCAGATCCCCGGGCGGGCGGCGCCGGTCCTGATCACCGCCAAGGGGGTCCATAACATGAAGCCCGGCTCGGTGATCGTCGATCTCGCCGGCGAAAGCGGCGGCAACTGTGAGCTGACGAAGGCGGGGGAGACCGTCGACGAGAACGGCGTCAAGATCATCGCCCCGCGCAACCTCGCCAGCGACATGCCCGCGCACGCCTCCCAGCTCTACGCCAAGAACCTCGAGAACTTCATCGGGCTGATCACCGGCGAGGAGGGCGGCCTGAACCTGAACTTCGACGATGAGGTCGTCGCCGGCGCCTGCCTGACCCACGAGGGCGAGATCAAGAACGAGCGCGCCAAGTCCGTCGTGGAAGGTGATTCATGACCCTCGTCACCGAGCTGACCATCTTCGTCCTCGCCGCGTTCGTCGGCTTCGAGGTCATCTCCAAGGTCCCGGCGACCCTGCACACGCCGCTGATGTCGCAGACGAACGCCATCCACGGCATCGTCATGCTCGGCGGGCTGATCGTCGCCGGCTACGCCGATGGTGGTCTCGAGTACGCCATCGGGTTCGTCGCGATCGCCTTCGGCGCGATCAACATCGTCGGCGGCTTCATGGTCACCGACCGGATGCTCGGCATGTTCAGCCGCAAGAAGAAGGTAAAGCCATCGGATCCGGGCTCGCCCGGCCAGCCCGGCGCCGGGGCGGGGGACTGACGCCGTGACTCCTCTCGCCGTGCTCGAGCCCGGTGGCGACGCCACCAACCTGCTCTACATCGTCGCCTTCTCGCTGTTCATCTACGGGATCCGCAAGGGCACCCACCCGACCAGCGCCAAGCAGGGCAACATGATCGCCGCGGGCGGCATGGCGATCGCCGTGGTCACCACGCTGCTGCTCGACGGCATGGGCAACTGGGGGATCATCTTCGGTGGCCTGATCGTCGGCGGCGCGGTCGGCGTGATCGCCTCGATCCGCGTGCAGATGACCGAGATGCCGCAGATGGTTGCGCTCTACAACGGCGTCGGCGGCGGCGCGGTCGCTCTGATCGCCTGGTCGGAGTTCCGCCACGGCCTCTCGACCGGCTCCGACTTCCCGCTCGAGGGTTTCATCCCCATCCTCTTCGCGGCGGTGATCGGCTCGGTCTCCTTCTGGGGTTCGAACATCGCCTTCGGCAAGCTCCAGGGCATCGTCAACAGCGGCTCCGTCGCGCTTCCCGGTCAGCAGATCATCAACGGGCTGTTGCTCTTCGGCGTGCTCGCCGTCTGCGTGATCTTGGGCATCGATCACGCCGACGACCCCTCCCAGCTCCTCTTCATCCTGATCCTGGTCGCCGCAGCGATGCTCGGCGTCTTCGCCGTGCTGCCGATCGGCGGCGCCGACATGCCGGTCGTCATCTCGTTGCTGAACGCCGCGACCGGCCTCTCCGCCGCGGCGGCGGGTTTCTCGCTCGACAACTCGGTCCTGATCGTCGCCGGGACCCTGGTCGGCTCCTCGGGAACCATCCTCACGATGGAGATGGCCACCGCGATGAACCGGTCGGTCTCCAACGTCCTGTTCGCCGGGTTCGGCGGCGCCGCGGCCGCCGGCGGCGCCCCCGGGGAGGAGCGTCCCCACCGTTCGATCGGCGCCCAGGACGCGGCCATCTCCCTCGCCTACGCGGACTCCGTCGTGATCGTTCCCGGATATGGCCTCGCGGTCGCTCAGGCTCAGCATGCCGTCAAGGAGATGGCCAACGAGCTCGAGAAGAAGGGCGTCGAGGTCAGGTATGCCATCCACCCCGTCGCCGGCCGCATGCCCGGTCACATGAACGTCCTGCTGGCGGAGGCCGACGTCCCCTACGAGAAGCTCGTCGAGATGGAGGACATCAATCCCGACATGCCGCGGACCGACGTGGCGGTCGTCATCGGCGCCAACGACGTGACCAACCCCGCCGCCAAGGACGACCCGGACAGCCCGATCGCCGGCATGCCGATCATCGAGGTCGCTCAGGCCCAGCAGGTCATCGTCATCAAGCGTTCACTCTCACCGGGGTTCGCCGGGATCGACAACGACCTCTTCTACATGGACAAGACGGCACTGCTCTTCGACGACGCCAAGAAGGCGGCGCAGGAGATCGCGGCAGAGGTCCAGAACCTGTAGATCGCCGGGGTCCGGCTCCGGATTCGGTCAGCGGTCGGGGTCGTCGTGGCGATCGCGCTCGTTGCGCTCGCGGCGTCGATCCCGCCTGACGTGCGGGAACAGCCATCCGATCAGCGCGCCGAGGCCGACGGAGATGAGGATGACGAAGAAGAGCGGGGTGCTGGTGGTGGCGAAGATGAAGTCGACCTCGACCTTCTGCGAATTCTGGATCACGAAGATCAGAACCAGGATCGCGACCGCTCCGATGGCATAAGTACGCCAGCCGCGGCTCTTAGCGGCCTTTTTCGGGGCGTTCGGGCTGCCGGGGCGGGAGGCCATCTTTCACCGACCCTACCGGGCTTCGGCACGATGATCGACAGACGCGTGCGCTCGTGGCTCCTACCGTCGCGGAATGGGCTCCCGGGCCAGAGGGCGACCGTCCGCGCAGGCGGGTCAGGCGACCGCGGAGTACGTCGGCCTCATCCTGCTGGTCGCGATGGTGATCGCACTCGGCGTGACCCTGGCAGGCGCGATCCTCCCCCGGCCGGGAATCGCCCGGACGGTTGCCGCGAAGCTTCTCTGCGCGGTCGGCGGCGCGGGGGAGTGCGAGCACGTGCCCGGGCTACCCGCCCTCTCCCCGCTCGAGCGCGTCTACGGGGAGGAGCTCGCCGCGATGCTCATCGAGCAGGCTCCCGACATCTACTTCGAAGACGACGACTTCGTCTCGATGCCGGTCGACTACCGCGAATGCCGGCAGCGCAGCTGCGCCGACTCGATCAACCCCGGCCACGTGCGACTGACCCAGACGGGGTTGCGACCGACCTCCTACGTCCACGTGATCGATTGCCGTGAGCCGGCCGAACCCGACGGCGGGCGCGTCTGCGACGGCGCCCGCAGCGGGCATGTCTATCTGCAGTACTGGCTCTACTACCCCGACAGCGAGACCCATGGCCTCGGCAGGCTCGGTGGCTACCACCACGATGATTGGGAGAGCTTTCAGGTGCGCGTCGACGCGACGGGAGCCGTCGCCAGGGCCAGCTCGCACCGGGGCTACAACGGCCGCGGCGGCGGCCTCGCCAGCGTCGCGAGCGATGCCGGCTGGAAGAAGGAGCCTGGCTGGGACACGATCCTGAACACGCTTCACGTGGCTGCCGGGAGCCACGCGGGGATGACGCTCCCCTCAGCGGACGACAGCCGCGAGATCCCGCGCTCGGAGTTGCGGCTGGTCCCGCTCGAGCCGATCGCCGCGAGCGACGACGCTCCACCGTTCGCGATCTCGGCGCCGTGGGAGAAGGGCGTCTGGGTGGATCCGGAATCGACGGGCACCTAGCCCCACCGGGTCCCGGATCGACCGCCCAGCCGAGGGTGGGGGCGGAGTACAGTTGGTCGATCGAGGCATCCGCCCCGCCAACCTCGAAGGACGCGATCGCCGAGCGGCTGGCGGAGGCGCGTGATCGCACCCTCATGCTCGTCGAGCAGCTCACCGAGGAGCAGCTCAACACCGTCTACTCGCCGCTGCTCAGCCCGCTCGCATGGGACCTCGGCCACATCGCCAACTTCGAGGAGCTTTGGCTCGTGCAGACGGCTGGAGGCCGCGAGCCGCTCGACGGCAGCCTCGGGAGCTTCTACGACGCGATCGAGAACCCGCGCTCAACGCGAAGCGAGCTGCCGATCCTCCGCGGTGATGAGCTGCGCCGCTACATGGGCGAGGTGCGCGAGCGAACCCTCGACGTCCTCGACGAGGTCGACCTCGACGCGGAGGACGATCCGCGTCTGCGTGACGGATTCGTCTACGAGATGCTGCTCGCTCACGAGCATCAGCACAACGAGACGATGCTGCAGCTGCTGCAGATGATCGACGGCTACGAGCCCCCTCGCCTCGACGAAGGGCCTGAAGCCGAGCCCGTGTCGGCGGGTCCTGAGATGGTCGAGGTCGCCGGCGGGTCACACCTG
Organism: uncultured Solirubrobacterales bacterium; assembly: GCA_963826475.1. GTDB lineage: Bacteria > Actinomycetota > Thermoleophilia > Solirubrobacterales > 70-9 > RHKX01. The sequence goes on from CAWGXC010000001.1 coordinate 255,363, forward strand.
ATCGGCGCGCCGGACGGCGGCTTCGCCTACGACAACGAGCGACCTCGGCACGAGGTGGAGCTCGCGCCCTTCCGGATCGACCGCGCGCCGGTCTCCAATGCCTCATTTGCGGAGTTCGTCGACGAGACGGGCGCCGAACCCCCCCTGTACTGGGAGCCGGACGGAGACGGCGGGTGGCTCTCGACGATCTTCGGTCGCCGCCGGCACGTCGACGGGTCCCTGCCCGTGGTCCACGTCGACCACGCTCAGGCCACCTCATTCGCGACCTGGGCCGGTAAGCGTCTGCCGAGCGAGCTCGAATGGGAGGCGGCTGCCGCCGGGGCGAACGCCGATCGGGCGAACCTCGATCATCTCGCCTTCGCGCCCGCGCCCGCCGGGGCCTATGGCGACGCGGCGTCGGACGCCGGGGCGGTGCAGATGCTCGGAGACGTCTGGGAGTGGACCTCCTCTGAGCTGACCGGCTACCCCGGCTTTGAGCCGTTTCCCTATCCCGAGTACTCAGACGTCTTCTTCGGCACCGGGTTGATGGTTCTGCGGGGTGGAGCCTGGGCAACCCGAAGGAACGTGATCAGATCATCGTTCCGCAACTGGGACCTCCCCGAGCGCCGCCAGATCTTCGCCGGCTTTCGCTGCGCTGAGGACGCCCGAGCATGACTTCGGAGGAGGGAGGCACCATCGCGATCCAGGTCGATCTTCCCCAGGACGGCGCCCTCGCCGGCATGGCGGAGGTCGTCCGAGAGGGGCTCTCCTGCCCGTTCAAGGAGCTGCCTCCGAAGTACTTCTACGACGAGCGCGGCTCCGAGCTGTTCGAGCGCATCACCGAGCTGCCCGAGTACTACCCGACGCGATGCGAGCGCGAGATCCTCGATGCCCGTTCCACCGAGATCGTCGCCGCCGCGGCGCCGCGGACCCTGATCGAGCTCGGGTCCGGCGCCGCCTCCAAGAGCCGTGTCCTGCTGAACGCGATGCGCGACGCCGGCTCGCTGGAGTCCTACGTTCCCGTCGACATCTCCGAGCAGATCACCCGCCGCGTCGCCACGGAGCTCGTCGATGAGTATCCGGGGCTCGACGTCGCAGGGCTCGTCTGCGACTACGAGACCCACCTCGAGCGGATCCCGCGTCCCGAGGGCGCGCTCATCGCGTTCCTCGGCGGGACGATCGGCAACTTCCGCCCAGCCGCCCGACGCTCGTTCCTGGCGCGCATCTCGACGCTCATGTACCCGGGAGACCGCTTCCTCCTCGGCACCGATCTCGTCAAGGAGCGGGCGATGGTCGAGGCCGCATACAACGATTCAGCGGGCGTAACGGCCGAGTTCAACAAGAACGTCCTCCACGTGCTCAACCGCGAGCTCGACGCGAACTTCGATCTCGGCGCCTTCGAGCACGTCGCGTTCTGGGATCCCGACAACGAGTGGATCGACATCCGCCTCCGGGCGCTCAGGGAGCAGTTCGTCGACCTGAAGGGGCTTGACATGCGGGCCCACTTCGCGCGCAACGAGGAGATGCGAACCGAGATCTCGACGAAGTTCACCCGGGCGCGGATCGAGGACAGCTACGCCGACGCCGGGCTCGAGCTGACCGAGTGGTGGACCGATGCCGAAGACCTCTACGCGCTCAGCCTCGCCCGGCCGCTGTAGAGTCGCGGCGGCGTGAGCGAGCAGGGAACTCCGGTCGCCGCAGGCGATGCGCAGGGCGCTTCGAGCGTGCGCTTCCGCGAGGTCACGAAGCGATACCCGGGTGCCGACGCCCCGGCCGTCGAGAAGCTCAGCCTCGAGGTTCCCTCCGGGGAGATCTGCGTCCTGGTCGGGCCCTCGGGCTGTGGCAAGACGACGGCGATGCGGATGGCCAACCGCACGGTCGAGATCACCGAGGGAGACATCGAGATCGGCGGGACGTCGGTTCGCGAACGATCGCCGTCCGAGCTGCGGCGAGAGATCGGCTACGTGATTCAGCAGATCGGCCTCTTTCCCCACCGGACCATCGCCGAGAACATCGCCACGGTCCCCGGATTGCTGGGCTGGGACCAGCAACGCCGCCGCGCACGCGTCGATGAATTGCTCGAGTTGATCTCGCTGCCGCCCGAGGTCGCCGACCGTTATCCCGCACAGCTCTCCGGCGGCCAGCAGCAGCGGGTCGGGGTCGCCCGCGCGCTCGCGGCGGACCCTCCGGTGATGCTGATGGACGAGCCATTCGGCGCGATCGATCCGATCAACCGTGAGCGCCTCCAGAACGAGTTCCTGCGTCTGCAGGCCGAGATCCGCAAGACGATCATCTTCGTCACCCACGACATCGACGAGGCGATCAAGATGGGCGACCGGATCGCGATCATGCGCGAGGGCGGCAAGCTCGCTCAGTACGCAACCCCGGCGGAGCTGCTCATGGCCCCCGCCGACGCCTTCGTCGAGGACTTCGTCGGAGCCGATCGGGCCCTGAAGCGCCTCGCCCTGATGCGCGTGTCCGACATCGACCTCTGGGAGGCGCCGCTCGCCTACGTAGGCCAGCCGGTCGGCGAGGTCCGTGCCAAGCTCGAGGGAGCGGAGGTCCCGCACGCCCTTCTCGTCGACTCCGATCGCCGCCCGCTCGGCTGGCTCTCCGATGCCGATCTCACGCAGGAGACGGTCTCCCGCCGTCCCGGAATCTCACCGGATCCCGTTCTCGACCTCGACGACGTCATGCGCGACGCCCTCTCCGACGTGCTCCAGGCCGAGAGCCGATACGCGCCTGTCGTCGACCGGGCCGGCCGGATCGCCGGGGTTCTCTCGGTCGAGATCATCTCCGAGTTCCTCACCTCTCCCGAAGCCAAGGTCGAGGACCACCCGGCGGCCGAGCGCCCGCGGGACTGAGCGCGATGCTCGCGAGCCTCGGCCATCTCACCGCGCTGCTGGCTCAGATCCAGATCCGCGAGCCAGGGACCGGCCCGACCACCTGCGAGGGCAAGAACCTCGCGTTCTGCCCCGGCTACGTGCTCGACAACATCGACGACTACGTCAAGCCGACGCTCGAGCACGTCGAGCTCGTGCTCATCTCCGTCCTGCTCGGGTTCGCGGTCGCGATGACCCTGGCGATCATCTCCCACGGACGCCGCTGGCTCGTGCCGATCTTCGTCGGCGGAACCGGGGTCCTCTACACGATCCCGAGCATCGCGCTCTTTCTCCTGCTCCTGCCGATCACCGGCCGCGGGACGGAGACCGCCGTGGCTGCGCTCTCGATCTACAACCTGCAGATCATCTACCGCAACGCGAACTCCGGTTTGGCGAACGTCCCCGAATCGGCCAAGGACGCGGGCCGCGGGATGGGCATGACGAACCGCCAGCTCCTCTGGCGCGTCGAGCTGCCGCTGGCCGTGCCCGAAATCATCGCCGGGGTCCGGATCGCGACGGTCTCCACGGTTGCGATCGCCACCCTCGCGATCTTCGCCGGGGCCGGAGGCCTCGGCGAGGTGATCTACAACGAGGGCATCCAGCGCGGTGTCTTCAAGACCAACATCCTGGTCGGAAGCGCGGTCGCAATGCTGATGGCGATCGGCTTCGACGGCCTGCTGGTCCTCAGCCAGCGGTACATCTCGCCGTGGCGAAGGGTGCGGACCATATGAGCGCGCTCACGTCCGGCCCGGTGTCGTTTCTCGGCGATTTCGGCGGTGCGTTCGACTTCATCCTCAACGAGCGGGGCTCCGTCGGGGACGCCGGCATCCTCGTCGGCGGTCCCGGCCAGATCTGGGACCTCCTGAGCTCACAGCTCGCGATCAGCGTCGTGGCGCTGCTGCTGGCAACGCTGATCGCGTTGCCGGCCGGGCTGTACCTCGGCCATCGCGGCACCGGCGAGTTCCTGGCCGTCGCCGTGGGCAACGCCGGCCGCGCGATTCCCGAGCTCGCCCTGATCGCGCTGATGATCGCGTTCGTCGGCACCGGCGCCGTCAACGTCACGATCGCTGTGACCGTGCTCGGGATCCCGCCGATCCTCACGAACGCCTTCGTCGGCGTGCGCCAGGTCGATCGTGGCGCCGTCGAGGCCGCGCGGGGAATCGGCATGACCGAGCTCGAGATCATCCGAAAGGTCGAGCTGCCGCTCGCGGTGCCCACCATGATGAGCGGCGTTCGCACGGCGTCCGTGAACATCATCGCCACCTCGACGATCGGGTCGATCGCCGGCGTCAAGACCCTCGGCGATCTGATCCTCGGGCGGAACGTCTATGGCCCTGAAGGCGTCATCGCCGGAGCGATCGTGGTCGCGCTCATGGCGCTTGCCCTCGAGTTGCTGCTGGCGGCCTGCCAGCGGCTGCTGACCCCTCGCGGGCTGACGTTGCAGCGTCAAGCCGCCCGCGCATCTGCATAGGATTCGCACCGGCCGCGGGGGGTACCGCGGGCGCACTCGTCCAACGATCAGAGATCTAAGAGAGGAACCCACCCAGATGAGCACCTTCACCCGTCCGCGGGTCATGTTCGCCCTGTTCGCGGTCTTCGTCCTTTCGCTGGCGATCGCCGCCTGCGGCGACGACAGCGGCGACTCGAGCTCGACCGACGCAAGCACCTCGGACTCCGGCGGCAGCCTGATTCAGGAGAACCCCGACAACAACTCGGTCAAGCTGACCATCGGCTCGAAGAACTTCACCGAGCAGTTCATCCTCGGTGAGATCTACGCGCAGGCTCTCGACGCGGCCGGCTATCAGGTCAGTACGGACCTCAACCTCGGCTCCGAGCAGGTGGCCCTGAAGGCACTGCAGAACGGCGACGTCAGCGGCTACCCGGAGTACACCTCCACCGCGCTGACCTCGTTCTTCAACGCGGCACCCGAGGATGTGCCCGGGGACGCCCAGCAAGCGGTGGATCAGACTCAGGATCAGTTCGGCAAGCTCGGCCTCACGGCCTTCAAGCCCACCCCGTTCGCCGATGCCAACGCGGTCGGCCTCCTGAAGTCGACAGCGGACGAGCTCGGCGCCACCAAGATCTCGGATCTGAGCGGTAAGTCGGAGGACCTGACGCTCGCCGGATCCCCGGAGTGCCGTCAGCGGATCGACTGCCTCGCGGGTCTCGAGAAGTACTACGGGCTGAAGTTCGGCTCGTTCACGCCGATCGACATCGGCCTGCGCTACGAGGTCCTCGACAAGGGCGACGCCGATCTGTCGATCCTGTTCACGAGCGACGCGCAGCTCTTCGTCGACAGCGACAAGTACACGCTGCTCGATGACGACAAGGGCGTTCTCCCGGCGGGCAACGTCATCTTCATCTCCGATCAGAAGACGGCTGAGGACGCGGGGCCCGACTACGAGGCGACCATCGAGAAGGTTCAGGAGGGACTTTCGCTCGAGGTCATGCAGGAGCTGAACGCCCGGGTTGACGTCGACAAGCAGAAGCCCGAGGACGTCGCTCACGACTACCTCCAGGAGTCCGGCTACATCGAGTAGCCCCCAGTGGCTCACCCGTGAGCACTCCAGGCGGGGGTCGGGCTTCGGTCCGGCCCCCGTCTCTCGTGCTAGCGCCGGCTGACCGAAAAGACCTCGAGGTCCTTCGGCGCGCCCTTCGCCCGGAAGCGGAGCTTCTTCCTCGTCTTGAAGAGCCCGTCGTCGAGTTGGTCACGGACGGTGCCGGAGATGAGCATCTCGTCGGCCTTCGCCGCCTGTGCCACCCGCGCCGCGATGTTGACGTCGACGCCCAGGAAGTCGCGTCCGACCCTTCGCGGCAGGCCGTGATGGGCGCCGGCGCGCATCGACGGCGTCGCACCGTCGACCTCGATCCCGACGACGGCGTCGTGTGCTTCGAGGACTCCCTCCACGGCGGCGACCGGCTCCAGGAACGTCGCCATCAACCCGTCCCCGAGGCGTTTGACCACCCGACCTCCTCGCGCCGTCAGGGCCGGCGTCACGGCGCTGTCGACCTCGCGCAGCATCTCGGTTGCAGCGGTGTCGCCTGCGGAAAGCGCCCAGTCGGAGAAGCCGACGAGGTCGGTGAAGACGATGGTCAGCTCGGTGGCGCCGCGCTCACCCCACCCACCTTCCGCCATCGCCTCGTAGACCTGCAGGGCACCGAGCCCGACCTCGCGCAGGATGCCCGGGCGATCCGCGGAAAGCTCAGCGATCCTCCGGCCGAGGACCTGAGAGGGCTGATCGCCTCCGGTCGAGAGGGGGTCGCCGAAGTCGCTGTCGCCGGGCAGGACCCGCCGCGCTCCGCGTGCGAGCTTGGCGAGGATCTCCATCCGGCTGGAGCCCGCGTCACCGACGTCGACGACCTCCACATCGTCGTCCTCGGGGGGGAGCTCGCTCATCGCCGCAAAGCTATCGACACTTGCGACGGCGCTGGGGTTATCGGCTTCGTATAGGCTCGCTCGCGATGAAGTTCTCGAAGCTTTCGCGCTCTGAGCTGCTGGGGATCGTGGCGGCGGCCCTGCTGGTTTTCGCGCTCTACTTCCTCAACTGGTACGACCTCTCCAATACGCCCAACCGCTCCGACGGCAGCGACTTCGTCTGCGGGCAGAACGACTACTCGTGCACCGGCTGGGACACCTTCCCGATCCTGCGCTGGATCCTGCTCGCCGCAGCAATCGCGCCGCCGATCCTCGCCTACATCGTGATCCGCGGGCACAAGCTCTCGTGGGCGCCGGGCGAGCTGACGATGGTCATGGGTTTCACGGCATTCGTCCTGATCGCCTACAACGGTGTGATCGATCCCCCCGGCAAGCAGACCGCGGAGATCGGCATCACCAAGGAGATCGGCTATTACGTCGCCCTCCTGGCGGCCTTTGGGATCTCCGCGGCGGGCATCGGGCGCTCGATGGAGTCGCAGAAGGGCAATCTGCGCAAGGCTCCCGGCACAGTCTGAGCCGGCTGGCACCCCACCGATAGATGGGCGTCATCTCCCAGGACCAGCGCTCGGGCAGCAAGCCCGACCGAAATCTCGCTCTCGAACTGGTTCGCGTGACCGAGGCCGCCGCGCTCGCCGCGGCGCGCTGGGTCGGGCGCGGCGAGAAGGAGGAGGCCGACGGGGCGGCCGTCGACGCAATGCGCCTGCTGATGAACACCGTGCCGATGGACGGCCTGGTGGTGATCGGCGAGGGCGAGAAGGACGAGGCCCCAATGCTCTTCAACGGCGAGGAGATCGGCGATGGCAGCCCGCCGAGGGTCGACATCGCCGTCGACCCGCTCGAGGGCACCCGCCTTTGCGCACAGGGGAGGCCGGGCGCGCTCGCGGTGATCGCGCTTTCCGAGCGGGGCACGATGTTCGACCCCGGGCCGTGCGTGTACATGGAGAAGCTCGTCGGCGGTCCCGAGATCGCCGATTGCCTCAGCCTCGAGATGCCGGTCGGCGACGTCGTCAAGCGCGTCGCCGCGCGCCGCGGCGTCAGCCCGACCGAGATCACGACCGTCATTCTCGACCGGGAGCGTCACAACGAGGGGGTCCGGCAGATCCGCGAGGCCGGCAGCCGGATCCGCTTCATCACCGACGGAGACGTCGCGGCATCGCTGCTGGCGATCACCGAGGGCACCGGCGTCGATCTCCTCTGGGGCATCGGCGGGACTCCTGAGGGAGTCATCTCCGCCGCTGCGATCAAGTGTCTGGGTGGACAGATCCTCGGTCGGCTGTGGCCGCGCGACGCCGAGGAGCGCAAGGCGGCGACCGACGCCGGCTATGAGATCGCGCGGGTGCTCACCGTCGATGATCTGATCGGCGGCAACGATTCCTTCTTCGCGGCAACGGGCGTCACCGATGGTGATCTGCTGCAGGGGGTCCGCTACCACCGTGCCGGCTACGCCACCACGGAGTCGCTGATCATGCGCTCCCGCTCCGGTACCACCCGTACGGTGCGCGCCCGCCACGACCAAGCGAAGCTGCGCGAGATTACCGACGGCCTTTACGGGTAGTCAGAGCCCATGCTTCTCATCGCCGGTTCGACCGGCTACGTCGGGGGACTCCTGGCGAATCAGCTGGCCGGACGCGGCGTCGCGGTGCGCTGCATGGCGCGTTCGCCGCAGAAGGCAGCCGGCAGCTTCGACGATCGCTGCGAGATCGTCCGCGGCGACGTGCTGGAGCCCGAATCGCTCAAGCCGGCCCTGGAGGGCATCGAGCTCGCCTACTACCTCGTCCATTCGATGGGCCGCGGCGGCGACGGCGACTTCGGCGAGCGCGATCGGCAGGGAGCCCGGAACTTCGCCGAGGCGGCGAAGGAGGCGGGCGTCAAGCGCATCGTTTACCTGGGTGGCCTCGGTGAGGGCAAGTCCGAGCACCTCCGCTCGCGCCAGGAGACGGCGGAGCAGCTCGCTTCGACCGGCATCCCCCTCACCTACTTCCGTGCCGCGATCGTGATCGGAGCGGGTAGCGAGTCGTTGCGGACCGTCGCCTATCTGGTCAAGCGGTTGCCGGCCATGATCACGCCGAGCTGGACGAAGACCAAGACGCAGCCGATCGCCGCGGCCGACGTGGTCGCATTCCTGGCCGCGGCACCTGACGTTCCGGAGTCGAGTGGCCGCGAGATCGAAATCGGCGGCCCCGACGTGACCACGTATGGCGGCCTGCTCGATCTGGCTGCCGAGGCTCAGGGGATGCGCAGGCGCCCACGCCTCGGGGTGCCGCTCCTCTCGCCGACCCTCAGCTCGCACTGGATCGGGCTGATCACCCCGGTCGACACCGGCGTCGCCCGCCCGCTCGTCGAGGGCCTCTCGACTGAGACGATCGTCAACGACCCCTCTGGAATGGAGCTCTTCGACGTCGAGGGGACGCCGCTCGTGGAGGCGATGCGCGAGGCGGTCCCCGGGGCGCTCGCGAAGTAGGGCCTCACCCGAGGTCGACGTTCACGACCCCGGCACTCACTCGATGCCCGGCGGCTCCTGGATCGCTTTGAAGCTGCCGGTCATCCCTCGCACCGTCCCGGTGTCGTGCAGCTCGAAGCGGAGAGCGTTGATCACCCCGCCCGCGAGCAGGCCGAGCGCCAGCGCGTAGAACCAGAGCAGCGCGACGAGTACGAAGCTGACGATCCGGCCGAACTCCCCGATCGTCGAGATGTTGACCAGGTAGATGGGGAAGACGACGTTGGCGACGCCACCGGCGAGGCTCATGAAGAGGGCGCCCGGCCAGACCCCCCGCCACGGCAGGTGCCCTTTGGGGACGGCCCAGTAGATCAGGCAGAGGATCAGGAACGTGATCATCAGGCCGCCGAAGATCAGGAGCAGGTTGGCGAGCCAATCGATACCCGACAGCCCGAGGGGCAGATCGTCAGTGCCGGCGATGACGACGCTCTCCATGGCCGGGACCGAGACGCTCGCGGCGAGGAAGACCGCGACGACGGCGAGCATGATCAGCGAGAAGCGCTTCTGCTCGACCCAGCCTCGGCATTCGACGTGGTAGATCCGACAGAAAGCCGTGTCCATGGCGCCCCAGAACGACGCCCCGATCCAGAGCCCGGCGACGATCGCCACGATCCCGATCTCGGTCGAGTTCGTTCGCAGCTGGTCGAGGCTCGACCTCAGCGTGTCCTGCTCGGTCGATGGGAAGAGCTCGCCGAGATCGCGGAGGATGCTCGCCTGGACGTCGGGGCTCTGCAGCAGTTGACCGGCGATGAAGAGAAGCAGCAGCGCGAACGGAAAGAGCGAGAGCATCAGGTTGTAGGCCACCATCGCGGCCATCCCGGTGACGTTCTCCTCGTACGCGCGCCTCCAGAACGCCTTGAGGCCCCGTCGCGCGCTCCCGGTCAAGTTCGGTCGACGGCACCGCGCAGGGCCGCTGCGGCGCGCCCCGCGAGACGCAGGCCCAGCGTGGCCGCTCCGCCCGCGATGGCGATGCCGGTCCGCGCCAGGGCCTCGAGCTCAGCCGTCGACGAGGTCTCTTTCGAGGTGCCCTCCTGCGAAGCACGGGACGCAGCCTCCGCGGGCGCCTCCTCCGCGGGCGCCTCAGCTTCGGCTCGGTCGGAGCGCCTCGGGCTCCTCACGGTGGGCCGGTTGCGGGGAAGGTTCCCCAACACCCCGAAGGCCTGATCGGGCCGTTGTTGATCCACGGGCGGGTCGCTGCCGTTATCGCTCATGCGGCTATTTCATCGGGTATTGCGGACGAACGCGCCGCCGGCTCGAGATCGCGTGCATGAAATACGGAGTAACCGGGTAGTTCGCCCGGTGTAAAGCACCGGACCGGGGGCAAGACGATCTCCTTCGGGGTCTTGACTTCAGAAAGTATAGTGACTACAATCCATCGTCGTTAGTTCGTCTTGGCCGGGCGGACCGAAGCGACAGCGACGAAGCGGGGTTTGGACGAATCCCGGCAATCGGCGCCAGCGGCTCATGTTCGTGGGCCGCCGTTCGATAGACCAGAGACCTACGCGGGCGCCTGAGCCGCACTCAACTCAGGAGAAACGGAGCAACTGAACACCGAATGCTAGTAGCTGAGCTTCAGGAACTTGAAGAGGTAAAGAATCTGCTGAGCAAGGGTCAGCAGGTCGGCGTACTGACCTTCGGCGAGATCGCGACCGCGGTCTCCGAGGTCGACGTGGACGAGGGCGACATCGAGGAGCTGTACGGGCACCTCGAGAAGTCCGGGATCGAGCTGGTCGAGGACGTCGACCCGGCGCAGACCACCGCGCCCGAGCGCGACGACGGCAAGCGCAAGCGTCGCAGCAAGGCGACGATCGACCTCAAGCCCGATATGACCACCGACTCCCTCCAGCTCTTCCTGAAGGACATCGGCAAGGTCCGCCTGCTGACCGCGGCCGAGGAGGTCGAGCTCGCCAAGCGCATCGAGCGTGGTGACCTCGCCGCCAAGGAGAAGATGGTCGAGTCCAACCTGCGGCTCGTCGTCTCGATCGCCAAGAACTACCGCAACCAGGGGCTGCCGTTCCTCGACCTGATCCAGGAGGGCACGCTCGGACTGGTCCGCGCCGCCGAGAAGTTCGACTACCGCAAGGGCTTCAAGTTCTCGACGTACGCGACCTGGTGGATTCGCCAGGCGATCGCTCGCGCGCTCGCCGACAAGGCGCGCACCATCCGGATTCCGGTCCACGTCGTGGAGAAGCTGAACAAGATCGGCCGCGCCGAGCGCAAGCTCGTCACCGAGCTCGGTCGTGAGCCCACGCCGGAGGAGATCGCCGACGTGACCGGCATCGAGCCCGACGAGGTCGACTCGATCAAGCGCTCCGCGCAGGCCCCGGTCTCGCTCGAGAAGCCCGTCGGCGACGAGGAGGAGTCGGAGTTCGGTCAGTTCATCGCTGACGAGAAGGCCGAGTCCCCCTTCGATCGTGCCGCGGATCTGCTCACGAAGGAGGCCCTGCGCGAGGCGCTGGAGAATCTCTCCTACCGCGAGCGCCGGGTGCTCGAGCTCCGCTACGGGCTCGGCGGCGAGCATCCGCGCACGCTCGACGAGGTCGGCCGGACGTTCAACGTGACGCGCGAACGGATCCGCCAGATCGAGAATCAGTCGCTGAAGAAGCTGCAGACTCTCGCCGAGGCGCAGAAACTGCGCGAGGTCGCCTAGCCCCTGACGACCCAGGGGTAACCCGAGAGATCGGGCGACTCAGCGCCCCCGCCGCCCTGGCGCGGGGAACGAAGCACAGAGGAAGCGGACACACCGAGCCAGCGCCGGGGTCCGCGCATAGGAAGAAGGACGGAGCATCGAATGAGCACTGCAACCAAGACCCGAACTGACGAATGGACCTGCGCCCGCTGCGAGATGACCAGCCGGTGGACTCAGGGCCTCGGCGCCGAGGCGCCGCCCAACTGGGAGCGCGTCAACGGGCAGTTCTACTGCCTGGTCTGCCGCCGCGAGCGCGCCATCGACGAGGCGATCGCTCAGGCCGGCGATGTCAGCACCGCTGATCGCGCCAAGCTCCGCTCATCAGCGGTCGTGGACTTCGAGCTCGACCGTAACCCCGATCGCACCGAGGGCGAGATCGCCAAGGCGGCACGGGCATCGATCAGCGCAGTCCGCAAGGCCCGCAAGCGCCGCCCCTCCTGACGGACTGCGAGGCGCCGACTCGGCGCCTCATCAGGCTGAACTCGGGGTGCTCGATTTCGCGCTCAAGGATGTGGACACCCGGCCGATAGGGGGGCATGGCTTTCAACGTCGATGACTCACTGCGCCATGTCGTGCAGACCTTTGCATCCGATCTGCACCTCAAGGTCGGCGCCCCGCCGATGGCTCGCGTCCACGGGTCCCTCGCGCCGATCCCGGGGGCGCCGCCCCTGAAGCCTCAGGACACGGTTGACGCCCTGCGCAGGATGGTCGGCGACGGCCCCGCCCTGAAGGAGTTCGAGGAGGAGGGGGAGGCCGACTTCTCCTACTCGATCCGGCAGGTATCCCGATTTCGAGTCAGCGCGTTTCGCCAGCGCGGCTCGATCTCGATCGTCTGCCGCGTCATCCCATTCCAGGTTCGCACCATCGATGACCTCGGACTTCCCGAGGCGATTCGCAAGCTGGCGGACGAGCGCCGCGGAATCGTCCTGCTGACCGGCACCACCGGATCCGGTAAGTCGACGACCCTGGCGGCGATGATCAACCACATCAACACGAACCGTGCAGAGCACGTGATCACGCTCGAGGATCCAATCGAGTACCTGCACGCCGACAAGCGCGCGATCATCAATCAGCGCGAGGTCGGCACCGACACCAAGAGCTTCCCCAAGGCCATGCGCCGCGTTCTGCGCCAGGACCCCGACGTGATCCTGATCGGCGAGATGCGCGACGAGGAGACCGTCCGGACCGCGCTGAGCGCCGCCGAGACCGGCCACCTGGTGCTCTCGACGCTGCACACCCTCGACGCGACCGAGACGATCAACCGGATCATCGACTTCTTCCCGCCCCACCTGCAGCAGCAGGCCAGGGTCATGCTCGCCTCCACCCTGCGAGGTGCCGTCTCCCAGCGCCTCGTGCCGACGGCCGACGGCGCCGGCCGGATCGCCGCCGCCGAGATCCTGATCGTCACCGGCCGCGTCCAGGACCTGATCCTGAGCCCCGGTGAGACCGGCAAGATCAGCCAGGTCATCTCGGAGGGCGAGTACTACGGGATGCAGACCTTCGACCAGTCGCTCCTCGAGCACGTCAATTCGGGCAGGGTCGACGAGAAGACGGCGATGGACTACGCATCGAGCCCGCACGACTTCAAGTTGATGCTCGCGGCGGCGGGCCGGCACGCCAGCGATGTGTCTCAGATGGGCCACGCGCCGGAGGCGCCGGCGGCCGCGCCCTCACCGGTGGCCAACAACGGCATCGGCAGTGGCACCGGAGGCTTCGCGGCCTCTGCCGGGCCCACCGGCTGAGCAACGGCCGCGAACGCACTTCACTTCCTGAAGTATTGCTATCCTCGTTGTGTCCGGGCGGTCGAAGGACGCCCACCGGGCCTTTCACGATATGCCGAGCGATACCGACACCGATTGCCCAGTCTGCGCTTGCGCCGAGATCATCTCGGGGAAGTGGACCCTTCTGGTCATCCGCGATCTCGCCGCCGAGAACCGCCGCTTCTGCGAGCTCGAGCGATCACTCGAGGGGATCAGCCCCCGGACCCTCTCCCTGCGCCTTCGCGCGCTCGAGGAATGCGGCGTCGTCGAGCGCCACACCTACCCCGAGGTTCCCCCTCGCGTCGAATATGCGCTGACCGAGAAGGGCAGGGCGCTGTCACCGCTGATCGAGGACATGCGCAGCTACGGGCGTACCTGGCTCGGCGTCTCGGAGGCCGGCGCTCAGGCCGCGCCTGAGCCCGTCTCCGTCTAGGCCGTTCGCTCCCCTCTCGTCCCGAGCCCCGGACGGGCGCTGGGACGAAAACCGTAATCCGCAAGGAAACTTGCAGTCAAGGAGGCGTGCTCGCCCGGGCGAAGACCGGCTGCGTGCGCGATCTACATCTGAGACACACCCTGAAGAGCCTGGCTCGCGACGCCTCAGAGGTCCTGTCCGACCTCGTCGAGGGCGGCCAGGAGATCCCTTACGAGCTCAGCGAGCCGACCGACGGCTTCGCCCTCTGCCAGTACCAGCCGCTGACCGCCCGATTCGTGCGCGACAACGCGACCGAGCTGCGCGAGCTTCCCACCTTCATCGAGGCATCGGAGACGATGCGCAAGGCCGAGCTCGCCGGGACTTACCTGGAGGAGGCCGGGATCGCACCGCCGACCGACTCCACCGAGCGCTCGACCCTCGCCGTCACCTACTTCCTGGCCCGCCTCTGGGACGGCTCGGCGGATTTCGAGATCGACGAGGATCGCTTCGCGGCGACGATCGCCGAGATCGAGGAGTGCGCCGAGCCCGAGGCCGGAGAGGTGGAGGCGATCGTGCCTCTGATCGGCTTCCAGATGCCCGCCACCCGCCTCGACCTCAACGGAGCCTCGATCGTCCGTGCCGACGCGGTTGACGTTCCTGCCGACGCCGCCCGCGGCGAGCGCCCGAGTGGTGCGGCATGGGAGCCGACCTTCCTGATCAGCGCCAGGGTGTCCCTGGACCCCGACGGCAGCCTCGGCGGCGCCGGCGAGCGGGTCGCCCGCACCTTCGAGCGGGTTGTGACGACGCTTCGCCTCCACAAGCCGGGTGGCGTCGGTCTCGCTCCTCACGGATGGGTTCGGGTCGCCGGTGACCGCTGGCGCCGGATCTCCACCGGAGCCGGGCGCCCCCGTCCCGGCGGCTACCGCCTGACGGAGCCGGACCTACTGGAGCTGCCCGACTTCGCCCGGATCGTCTGCGTGCACCCGCGCCGCGTCGGTCGCCTGCGCCGTGCGCTGCTCCGCTTCGAGGCCGGGCTCGACCGCCGTGGAGCGATCGATGCGCTCAACGACCACCTGCTTGCGCTGCGCTTCCTCCTCGAGGGAGAGGGGCCGGCCGGCGTCGGGCTGCCGATGCGGGTCGCCGCCCTGGCCTCCGAGGGCGACGACCGGACTGAGGCCAAGCACGCGATCGAACAGGCGATCGCGCTCGAGCGCGAGCTCTGGAGCGGAGAATCCGCCCGGACCGAGGGTTCAGCCGGTCCGTCGGAGATCGCAGCTCAGGTCGAGGAGCTCCTGCGGACGATCCTGCGTCGCGGCGTCGTCGGCGAGCTCGGGGCCGATCTGCGCGCCGCTGCGGACGAGACCCTCCTCGCCGACGGGCTCGCCTTCGGTGACGGCGCCGGAAGCGAGCGCGGCGATACGACTGAGTGGGACATGGAGCCCGAGCCCGAGATCGAGGTCCATGCCATGGCTGACGAGAACTTCGACCTGCCCGACGCCGAGGCGATCACGGTGACGCGAGGCTCCGGGATCACCGACCACGACTCGCTCGGACCCGATCCGGTCGAGGACGAGCTCGCCGCCCCCCGAGCGTTCGAGTTCGTCGATGAGGAGGAGGATCCCGGGACCGCCGAGAGGCGCATGCCCCCCGTGCTGGTCGAGCCCGAGCCGACGCTCGGATCCGACTGGCTCGATGAGGTCCCGGGAGAGGCGACGATGGACTTTCCGGCGCGCTCCAACCACCTTTCGGAGCTCGCGCGTCCGCCGCTGGACCGCGAGGAGGTCAAGGAGCGGGTCAACTATCTGTTCCCGCGGACCGAGACCAACTGGACCGTGGGCGGCCGTGCGCCGCGCCGAGCGGCCGCGGGCTGAACCGCGTTCAATCGTCGAAGAGGTGAGGACCCAGGCCCAGTAGGCCGGCGAGGTCGTGGACCTCGTCGCTGAGCTCGGGCACGCGAATCAGCGGTCCCTCGCCGACCCGCTCGATCAGCCGCGCGACGTTGGCGGCGTCGCGGTCGGCGAGCGCACGGCGGTTGGCGTGGCTGACGAGCACCCGCTCGGCCAGGCCCGGTTCGCCGACGGCCTCGGCGACGGCGCTCTCGAGATCACCTGGGACCGCGGCTCCGGAGTGGATGCGGTTGACGACGATCCCGCCGAACGGCAGCCCCAGCTCCGCCAGCTTCTCCCGCAGGTAGACCGCCTCCTCGATGGGCTCGCCCGCGGGTCCGCAGATGATCAGGAACGAGGTGCGGTCGTCCTCGAGCAACTGGTTGACCCGCTCGGCGCGCTCGCGGAACCCGCCGATCATGCCCGCGGTGGCGGAGAAGAACTCCGAGAGGTCCTCGATCAGGTCGAGGCCGGTCAGCCGCCGCAGGACCGAGGAGACGACCGCGGCTCCCTTGCCGGCCACCCTGGTGCCGATGCCGGTGGGTCGCATGAAGAGCCGCATCGAGCGGCCCTCGATGAACTGGACGAGGCGGCGCGGCGCGTCGAGGAAGTCGAGCGCGTTGCGTGAAGGGGGCGTATCCAGGATCAGCAGGTCGTAGTCGCCGGCCTCGTGGAGCTCGTAGAGCTTTTCCATCGCCATGTATTCCTGCGAGCCGGCCAGGGCACCGGAGATCTGCTGGTAGATCCGGTTGCCGAGGATGCGCTGGCGGGCGCCCTCATCGGGTGCGTACTCGGCGACGACCTCGTCGAAGGTGGCCTTGGGATCGAGCATCATCGCCCAGAGCTCGCCCCCGCCGGTCTCCGCTCCCGCGGCCGTGAACAGGGCCGGATCGACCTGCCGCTCGGTGTTGCCGAGCTCGTCGAGCCCGAGCGAGTCGGCAAGCCGCTTGGCCGGGTCGATGGTCAAGACGGCGACCTTGTGACCGCGGGCCGCCATGCCGGCGGCGATCGCGGCGGAGGTGGTCGTCTTGCCGACGCCGCCTGAGCCCGCGCAGACGCAGATGGAACGGCCCTCCAGGATGTCGGTGATCGAGTCGCTCACCCCATCGCCCTCGAGAGGAATCCGAGCTCCGCGGGTCCGAGCGTGGGGGCGAAGATGAAGGGGAGCTCGGTGATCGGCGCCCGCGTCATCGAGTCGAGTCGATCGAGTTGAGCCCGCTGGGCCGCCGCTCGGCGCGACTCGCTGAGCGCGGATTCGATCGCCGCGCCGGCCGGACCTTCGGTGCCGGCGAGCTCCTCCAGCCGCCTGACCTCCGCCGCGCCGAAGCGCTGGGGGTAGATCGCATTCGCGTAGATGGCGTCGACCGCGAACCGGTCGTCCGCGGTGAGCGCCTCCTCGAGCGCCGCCGACTCGTTGACGGCCATCTCCTCGGGGCCGGCGACGATCACCACGCCGGTCTCGTCCTGGTCGTCGATGGTCGCCTCGATCTTCGACGCCTGATTCGCGAGCGGTCCGACCCTCGCCAGCTCGGCGAAGTTGCGGGGCGTCTGCAGGAGTCCGACGCCGTGGCCGGTCGCCGGGGCGTCGACGATCACGAGGTCGTAGGTGCGGGTCGCGTCGTGGGCCTTGCGGCGGTTCAGGGCGAGCTCCCAGACCTTGCCCATCGTCACCATCTCGGTCAGGCCCGGCGTCGCCGCGGCGAGATAGCTGAAGAGCCGGCTGCGATGCAGCAGCTGACCCATCGCCCGGACCGGGAGCTGGACCTCGAGATACTCCCGGATCGCCTCATCGGGGTCGATCGAGATCGCCCACAGGCCCTTGCTGAGCCGCACCTCGTTGAAGCCGATCGAGGACTTGCCGAAGAGCCTCGACCCGCGCTCCTGCGAGGCGATCTCGCAGACGATCGCGCGGTGCCCGGCGGCGGCCGCTCTCAGGCCGAGGGCGTAGGCGACCGTCGTCTTTCCGACACCGCCCTTGCCAGTGACGAACGCCAGCTTCTTGTCGAGAAGGGCGGTGATCGGCGCATTCTCGCAACTGCAAGACGGCAGCCCGATCCGCGCCCGCGCCCAGGCTCTTGCCGACTGCGGGAGGAAACCGGAGGTGGCAAACGAATATGGCGGCGAGATGGGCTTGTTCAATAAGAAATCTTCGGACGGGCGCTACGAGGGGGACACACCTTTGGAGGCGCGAATGGACGACTCGAATCGGAGGTCGGCGGATGCCGACGACGCATGGGACTTCAAGGCGGATGCAAAGCCGCCGCAGCAGCCGATGACCGAACGTGAGGTCGCACCGCCCGATCCGGCTTGGGACGACCCCGAGCAGATGCCCGCGCCGGTGGAGCCCCTCGCAACACCGCAGCCGGCGGCGGACGTCCCCCCGGCACGTCCCGCGCCGATCGCCGAGGAGATCGCCGAGCTCGAGCCGCGCGCGGCGGAGCGCCCGCCGATCGTCGAGTCGGCGCCCATTCCTCCCACCGCCGATGAGGAGTCGGGGACGCTGGAGAAGGAGGACCTGCGCCGCGCGGTAGTCGGCGATGCGCCGGAGGAGGATCCGCGCATCTCCGCCAGCGACGCGATGGGCCCGACGATGAAGCGTCGTCACCCGTTCGCGCCCGAGCCCGAGGAGGCCGCTGCGCCGCGGACGATGAAGATCTTCGCGTTCGCCAACCAGAAGGGTGGCGTGGCGAAGACCACGACCAGCCTGAACCTGGCGGTGGCGCTGTCGGAGTCCGGCCACCGCGTGCTCTGCGTCGACCTCGATCCGCAGGGAAACCTGACCATGAGCCAGGGAATCGATCCCGACACCGTCGAGAAGAGCATGTACCACGTGCTCGTCGAGAAGATGCCGCTGCGCGAGATCATCCAGCGCCGCGAGGTCGACATCGCCGTGTCGTCGATCGATCTCGCCGGAGCCGAGATCGCCATGAGCACGCAGATCGGCCGCGAGCGGTCACTGCAGAAGGCGCTCAAGGAGGTCGAGGGCGATTACGACTTCGTCTGCATCGACACCCCGCCGAGTCTCGGGCTGCTGACGATCAACGCCCTCACCGCTGCCGACCGTGTGATCGTCCCCGTCCAATGCGAGTATCTCTCCATGAGGGGGCTGGTGCAGCTCCAGAACACGCTCGAGATGATCCGCGAGAACCTCAATCCCGACGTCCAGATCGAGGGCATCCTGCCCACGATGCTGGACACGCGGACGATCCATGCGAAGGAGGCGGTCGAGATCCTCGAGGAGAACTTCGGCGAGCTCGTCTTCAAGTCCCGCATCAAGAAGGCGATCAAGTTCGCCGAGGCCCCTGTGAAGGGCAGCTCCGTCCTGAAGTACGATCCGCGGAGTAACGCGGCCCAGTGCTACCGAGATCTGGCGGAGGAGGTCCTAACCAATGGCGCGACCTAAGCGGGCGAGTATGCGCGAGGGACCCCTCGCCGACCTCTTTCGTTCGACCGAGGCACCCGACGATCCGCCCGAGCCTCCGGCCCGGCCGGAGCCCCGCCGGCGCGACCCCGAGCCCGAGCGCGCCCCGGCGCCGCCGCCGCCCAGCAGCTCCACCACCGAGCAGTTCCGTGACGAGGAGCGCGACGGGGGAACCGGCTACTACACCGACGATGCGCCGCCGATCTCCCGGCCGGCCAAGGAGCGCCTCCGCGACGTATTCAACAGCGAGGGCACCGATCGCGAGCCGGCCTACGGCCGCAGCGAGGGCACCCGTACGTCCGCGACCGCGACCCCGGTCGTCAACGACCCGGTCATCCGTGTCATCGGCGTGGGCGGGGGTGGCGTCAACGCCGTCAACCGCATGGTCGAGGCGGGCATCGGCGGGGTCGAGTTCATGGCCGTCAACACGGACCTCCAGTCGCTCCAGACGAGCGCCGCGGACCTGACGGTCCACATCGGCGGCGGCGTCACGCGCGGCCTCGGATCGGGCTCCGACCCGGAGCTCGGCTACCGGGCGGCGTTCGAGGAGCAGGATCGGATCAAGCGGATGCTCAAGGGCTCCGACATGGTCTTCGTCGCCGCCGGCGCCGGCGGTGGCACCGGCACTGGTGCCGCACCGGTGATCGCTCGGCTCGCTCGCGACGTGGGCGCGCTCACGGTCGGCATCGTCACGCGCCCCTTCGGCTTCGAGGGAACCCGTCGCGCCAAGCAGGCCGAGAAGGGCATCGAGCAGCTCGCCGGCGAGGTCGACACGCTGATCGTCGTCCCCAACGACCGCCTGCTCTCGGTGCTGGAGCGCAACACCTCGATGGTCGAGGCGTTCCGCGTCGCCGACGACGTGCTCCGTCAGGGCGTCCAGGGAATCTCCGACCTGATCACGCTCCCGGCGCTGATCAACCTCGACTTCGCCGACGTCCGCACGACGATGCGCGACGCCGGTCCGGCGCTGCTCGGCATCGGCATGGGAACGGGCGACTCGCGGGCGAGCTTCGCCTCCGAGCGCGCGATCTCCTCGCCGTTGCTGGAGACGTCGATCGAGGGCGCGCGCTCGATCCTGCTCTCGATCACGGGCGGCCGCGACCTCTCGCTCGTCGAGATCTCCGAGGCCGCCAGGGTGATCCAGGAGGCCGCGCATCCCGAGGCGCACATCATCTTCGGCGCCAACGTCGACGATGCGCTCGACGAGCAGATCTGGGTGACGGTCATCGCGACGCGCTTCGATGCTCGCGGCCGCCGCGCCGACGGCAGCTCGACCGGGGTGCAGCGCACGACGGCGCGTCCGTCCTCGCGCCGGGCGACGGAGTCGGGCGCCAAGCGGGTTCCGGGCTACGAGGCGAGCCCTCGAGACCTCGGCATCGACGTCCCCGAGTTCATCCCGAATTAGCCCCCGGCGAGTGGCCGCCGTGAGTCGCGGCGTCGTTGCCGCCGGACATCCGGCGACTGCTGAGGCGGGCGCGTGGGCGCTGCGCGAAGGCGGCAACGCGGTCGATGCGGCAATCGCCGCCGTGCTCGCCTCCCTGAGCGCAGAGAGCCCGCTGACCGGCCTCGGCGCGGGCGGGCACATGCTGGTTCACCGGCCCGGCGAGGAGCCCGTCCTGCTCGACTTCTTCGTTGCGGCCCCCGGTCTCGACGGCTCGCGGCGCGGCTCCGAGCTCGTGCCCGTCGAGGTCGACTTCGGCGGCGTCGTGCAGGTCTTCAACGTCGGCGCGGCGTCCTGCGGCGTCCCCGGAGTCCCGAGCGGGCTGGCGGAGGCCGTACGCCGCTTCGGCTCGATGCCGCTCGCCGAGCTCGTGCGCCCCGGCGTCCGCCTCGCCCGCGAGGGCGTCGAGGTCAACCGCCAGCAGGCCTACCTGTTCTCCATCCTCGCCCCGATCCTGATCCGCGAGCCCGCCGGAAAGGCGATCTACGCGCCGAACGGGGCACCGCTCGGGGTCGGCGAGCGGATCGCCTTCGAGGGGCTGGCGGACACCCTCGAGCGCTTCGGGGCGGAGGGGCCCGAGCCCTTCTACCGCGGTGAAATCGCCGCCGCGATCGCGGAGAGCGTCGGCTCCGCGGGCGGCTACCTCGGCGAGGCGGACCTCGCCGCCTACGAGACGATCGCGCGCCCGCCGGTCCACGCCGTCTACCGCGGGCGGGAGATCCTGACCAATCCGCCGCCGTCCTCGGGTGGGATCCTGATCGCCTTCGCCCTCGAGCTGCTCGAGCGTCTCGGCGCCGCCGGCCCGGAGGAGCTGATCGCCGTCATGGAGGAGGCCCAGAGCGCTCGCACCCGCGATTTCCTCGCCGGCCTCTACGAGGAGGATTTCGCCGGCCGGTTCCTGACCGAGGACGCTTTCGAGGACGCTGCGGCGCGCTGTCGCGACGGGCACGGCCGTCCGATCGGCTTGGAGCCGGATGACCAGCTCGGCTCGACGACCCACATCACGGCGACGGATGCCGGTGGGGCCTGCGCCACAGTCACCTGCTCCAACGGGAGCGGCTCGGGGCACTTCGTCGGCGATACCGGGATCCAGCTCAACAACATGCTCGGGGAGGAGGACCTCAACCCGTTCGGATTCCACGCCACGAAGCCTGGACGGCGGATGCCGTCGATGATGTCGCCGACGATCGTCCTCCGCGACGGTGAGCTCGAGCTCGGCCTCGGCAGTGGTGGTTCGAACCGGATCCGCTCGGCGATCGTGCAGACGATCGTCCGCAGCCTCGCCGATGCCCTCGACGTCCAGGCGGCGATCGAGGCACCGCGGCTGCACTTCGAGGCCGGTCTCGTCCACGCGGAGCCGGGCATCTCCGCAACGGCTCTCGCGCGGCTCGGCGCCCGCGGGTACGAGGTGATCCGCTGGGATCAACCCAACCTGTTCTTCGGTGGCGTACACGCGGTCGCACAGCGCGACGGAGTTCTGCAGGGGGGCGGGGACCCGAGGCGGGGAGGGGCTGTGGCGCGGGCCTGAGCGGCCTCGCTCAGGCGGGACGGATCGGGCCGATCGGGCCTTGGCCGTGACCGTTGCTCTTCGCCCGCTCGGCGATCTCGCGCGAGCGCTTGAGGCCGGCGAGCAGACGGCGAAGCGATCCCTCGAGGGCGATGAGGCGAGAGCTCTCGTCCGCGTCCTCCAGGAGCCCCTGCTTCTCCTCCGCGGGCATCTCGATCTGCCCGGCGATGGCGAATGCGCCGGCGGCCGCATCGGCGCGGGCGGCGTCGGCGCCGACGGCCTCGAGCAGGCCGGCGAAGGCGGCTCGCGCCGCGGCGAGCTCCTCGGTCAGTCCCCGTTCGGGCTCGCTGATGTCGAGCATCTCGACAAGGGCGGCGGGCCAGTCGGGAGCCTCGAAGCGCTCGAGCACGCGGAAGGCGTCCCCACCGCGGCAGATGATGTCCATGCGACCGTCGTCATAGCGCTCGACGACGTCTGCCACGAGGGCCGTGCATCCGATCGTTCGCGGGCCGGCTTCGTCGCGGTAGACGATCCCGAACGGCGAGCCGTGCTCGAGCGAGGCGCCGATCATCGACCGGTATCGCTCCTCGAAGATGTGAAGGGAGACCCGTTCCGCGGGGACGATTGCGAGCGGAAGCTCGAAGATCGGCAGCTCGACGTCGTCCTCGGGCACCTGTCGATCATAGGAGCACCGCGCGCTCGCCCACGGGACGGGACAATGCCCGCGATGGCGAACGAGATCGATTTCGAGGCAGCGGGACTGCTCGACGGGCTCGAGGGCGCCGAGCGCGAGAGCCGCGCAGCCCTGCTCGAACGCCTCGCCGATGAGAACGTGCCGCTCGACGAGCTGCGCTCAGCCGTCGCGGAGGGCCGGCTCACCGTGCTTCCCGTCGAGCGTCTGCTGGCGGGGGAGCCCCGCTACTCGACGGCCGAGCTCTCGGACCTCTCCGGGGTACCGATCGAAGTACTCGAGCGTCAATGGCGCTCGGTCGGCCTCGCGGTCCCGGAGGCCGAAGACGCCGTCCTCTCCAATGGCGACCTCGAGGCCGCACACCGACTGCGGACCCAGCTCGACTCCGGCCTCGACATCGACGCGATCGCCGAGCTCGGCAGGACGGTCGCCGTTGCGATGTCGCAGTTCGCCGCGGCCTCACGTCAGGTGATGGCCTCGACCTTCGTCGGTGACGCCGAATCGGAGGCGGAGATCGCCGATCGGATCTACGAGGGGGCCAGTGCGCTGATGCCGCTGGTCGCCCCGACCCTCGATTACGTCTATCGCCTGCACCTGCGCGAGCAGCTGCGTCACGTCGCCTTCGCCCCGGAGGTGGCGGGGGAGGGCTCGGCGGCCTCGGTCACGACGACCGTCTGCTTCGCCGATCTCGTCGGGTTCACGAAGCTCGGCGAGGAGCTGCCGCCCGAGGAGCTCGGCCGCGTCACCGGGCGGCTCGAGGAGGCGGCCCGTGAGGTCGCTCACGGGCCCGTCCGGCTGGTCAAGCTGCTCGGCGACGCGGCGATGCTCGTCTCGCCGGATACCGAGGCGGTCGTCGGCTCCTGTCTCGATCTGCTCGAGACGATGGCGGCCGAGGAGGATTTTCCGCTCATCCGGGCCGGCATCGCGCGAGGGCCGGCGGTGACGAGGGGCGGCGACTTCTACGGCGCTCCCGTGAACCTGGCGAGCCGGATCACGGGGGTGGCCCGGGCGGGGAGCGTCCTGGTCAGCTCCGAGGTCCGCGACGAGGTCGCGGACGGCTTCCGGTTCTCCCGAGCGGGCAGCAAGCACCTGAAGGGGATCAGCAGCCCCGTCGACCTGTACCGCTGCCGCGATCTCGACGACGACGGCGACGATCAGGCCGAGACGGCCGAGGAGCCCGACGAGGGCAAGCCGGCGAAGCGCTCGCGGAGGCGTTCCCGCCGACACTGATCCATCCCAGCGCGAGAAACGCTGTTTACGGTGCTTTATGCACCCCCTGAGAGGATCTCCGGCTCGATGCTGCTGCTCGTCGCATTTGCGCTGATCGCCGGCGCGGGCACCGCGCTGTCGCCCTGCGTGCTGCCGATCCTGCCCGTGGTGCTCTCGGCGGGTGTGGCCGGAGGAAGGCGCCGCCCGCTCGGGATCGTGATCGGCCTGGCACTGTCGTTCACGTTCGTCGCCGTCGCGCTCGTCTACGTGATCGATGCCCTCGGGCTGCCCAACGACATTCAGCGGATCATCGCGATCATCGTCCTGGCCGGCTTCGGGATCTCGCTGGTCGTTCCGGCGATCGGCGATCGGATCGAGGCGATTCTCTCGCGCGTGGTCGGCCGGCCGCGGATGGCGAAGGGGGAGGGGTTCGGCTCCGGCATGCTGCTCGGCGCCGGGCTCGGGCTCGTCTACTTCCCGTGCGCCGGGCCGATCCTCGCGGGCGTGATCACGGTGTCGGCCTCACAGCAGCTGACCGCCGGTCGCATCGCGGTCGTCGGTGCCTACGCCATCGGGTCGGCCGCCGTCCTCTACGTGCTGCTGATCGGCGGGCGAAGGCTGATCGATCGAATCAAGCCGGCGCGCGCCCGGATCCAGGCCGTGACCGGGGTGGTCATGATCCTCGCCGCCCTCGTGGTCGCGACGAAGCTCGATCAGAGCTTCGAGCAATCCATCGCAACGGGACTGCCGGACTTCCTGACCAACCCGACCACCGGGCTCGAGGAGAGCGACGCGGTCGCGGTCCGGATCGCCGACGCCCGTGGGAACACCGGGCACGCGGTCGCGGTCCAGGGTGGAGCGGAGCAGGCGAGCGCGGGCTCGAAGCTGCCGAACCTCGGCCCCGCGCCCGAGATCACGAAGCCCGGCCGGTTCTTCAACACCGCCGACGGCGAGCCCGTGTCGATCGCCGAGCTCACCGCTGAGGGCAAGACCGTCCTCATCGACTTCTGGACGTACACCTGCATCAACTGCATCCGGACCCTCCCGCACGTGGAGGCCTGGTACCAGCGCTACGCCGACGAGGGCCTGGTCGTGATCGGCGTCCATACCCCCGAGTTCCCCTTCGAGCGAGATCCCGCCAACGTCAGCGATTCGATTGCGAGCAACCACCTCACCTACCCGGTCGTCCAGGACAACGACTACGGCACCTGGAACGCGTTCGGAAATCAATATTGGCCGGCCAAGTACCTGATCGACAGCAGCGGGCAGGTCCGCTACGCGCACTTCGGCGAGGGCGACTACGCCACGACGGAGGACGCGATCCGCAGCCTGCTCGCCGAGAACGGAAACGTCGGCGCGCGCGCGCAGCAGGTCAAGGCCGAGGTCGCCGATCCCGCCCTGCGAACGCCCGAGACCTATCTGGGCGCGGCGCGTGCGCAGGGGTGGCGGCAGGACCCGCTGCGGGCGGGGTCGAAGGACTTCGGCCCCCCGGGTGCGCCGGCGGCTCCGAACGAGTTCGTCTACTCCGGCGCCTGGAACATCGCCGACGAGGACGCCACCGCGCTCCGTGACGGCCGCATCGACCTCGGCTTCAAAGCCAGGCGGGTCTTCCTGGTCCTCGGCTCGCCGCAGCGGACGCGGCTCGTCCAGGTGCTGCTGGACGGCAAGCCGATCTCGCCGTCAGCAGCCGGTGATGACGTTCACGACGGCACCGTCGAGGTCAACTCTCAGCGTCTCTACTCGCTGGTTGACCTGCCCGCCGCCGGGGCCCACAGGCTGACCCTTGAGTTCGACAAGGGCATTGCGGGCTACGCGTTCACGTTCGGGTAGCGATTCGAATCGATGCGCGCTTGGAACGGACCGGCCGCTCGCGGTGGCCGAGCCGACCGCGTGCAAAGAGCTTGGTACTGCTGAGTACCAAGTCGCGAGCAGCCGGCCGCTACCCGGCCAGCGTCTCCACCGCGAACCGGGCCGCGGGGCGGCTGAACTCGCCGTGATGGCTGAGCATCGCGTGGCCGGCGCCCTCGACGGCGACGTAGTCGACGTCGGCTTGACCGCTGATGCGCTGCGCGAGCGCCGCCGAGCGCTGCGGGCTGGCGATGCGGTCGCGCGTTCCGTGGATGATCAGGATCGGGCGACCCTGGAGTCCCGAGGGCATGTCGGTCGGGGTGACCCACGGCGCCAGCGCCACGGCGCTGCGCACGGCCGGATGAGCTGCGGAGAAGAGGGCGGCCCGGCCACCGAGCGAGTGGCCGACGAGGCAGGTGGGAAGCGCGCCGCCGGAGCGTTCCGCCAGTTGCTCGAGCGCCCAGCGCACGTCCTTGAGCGGCGTGTCGTGGGCGTCCCAACCGCGCCGCGAGTTGAGCAGGCGGATGACCTGCAACCTGCCACGGCCGGCCCGGGCGATCCGCTTGGCGATCGGGATCATCCGCAGCACCGAGAGCTGGGTCGGGCTGACCATGACGTTGGAGCCGCGGCTCGCGCCTCCGTGCAGGACGAGGACCGTGCCGACGGCCCCCTCGGGCGTCGCGACGTCGATCAGCTTCGGCTGCAGCTCCATCAGGGGTTTCTACCCCGTCGGCGTCGCGGGACTCAGGGCTTGCGCGCCGAGAACACCAGGTTGTAGAAGAGCTGGGCCGGCAGTCGCGGTTCGAGCAGCATCGTGTCGACCTTCTGCAGCGCCAGATAGCTGCGGAAGGCGAAGAAGCGCCAGCGGTCGGGGATCTCGCTCGGCTCTGCGGTCGATTCCACCGTCCGCAGGACCCAGCCGTAGAGGTTGGAGAGCAGCTCCTCGCCGCGGATCCTGACCCCCTCGAAGCCGGCGCCGGTGAAGATCGTCCGCAGGGTGCCCGGGTCGAAGGCGTGGACGTCGACCTCGCCCTCGAGCGCGTGGCCGAAGTCAGGATCGGCACCGCCGTGGTCGTCCCGTGGGCCGGCGCCGACCATCCGGCGCCAGAGCGGCGCTGCCCTGACGGCTGCCCGCTTCGGCCAGGCGGCGAGCTGGTCTCCGTTGGCGGAGGGCTCGCCGCAGAAGACGACGGTGCCGCCCGGCTTGAGCACGCGCATGAACTCGCGTGCGGCCGCGTTCAAATCCGGGATGTGATGCAGGACCGCGTGACCGAGCACGAGGTCGAAGCTCTCGTCGGGAAAGGGGAGTCGCTCGGCGTCGGTCTCGACCGTCTCGACGTCGAGGCCGAGCTTGTCGGCATTGGCCTGGAGCGCGGCGAGCATTCCCGGCGCGATGTCAGTGGCGGTGAGGCTGCCGATCGTCCCCTCGAGCATCAGGTTGAGGGAGAAGTATCCGGTTCCGGCGCCGATCTCCAACGCGTGTTCCCAGCGGGTGGGCTTCTCGCCGAGGGCCTTGCGGAGCTTGGCGCTGACCTGGCCGCGGCCCGTCTCGCCGAAGTCGATTCCCCACTTGGCGTCGTAGGAGCCTGCGGCGAGGTCGTGGTACTGCGTATTGACCTCGCGAATCCGCTCGGCCGTGGCGTCGGCAGCCGCGGGCATGCGCAGGACTGTACCGTCCGGCGGCCGATGGATAAGCGATACGTGCAGGCGGAGCAGCCCGACGGGGTGCCACCGCTCGAGCTCACCGGTGAGCGGACCCTCCCCAACGTCCCGGAGGAGAACTACTGGTTCCGCCGGCACCTCGCCGTCTACGAGTGGATCGCCGAGCAGGTCGACGGCAAGCGGGTAGTCGACCTCGCATGCGGAGAGGGCTACGGCTCAGACGTGCTCGCCGAGACCGCCTCGAGCGTGATCGGCGTCGATGCCAATCCGGAGGCCCACGACCATGCGCGCCTGCGCTACGTGCGGCCCAACCTCTCATTCGAACGGGACCTCGTCGAGAACGTCGGCAGCTTCAAGGGCCTCGATGCCGTGGTCTTCCTGCAGACGATCGAGCACATCGAGGACGTCCCCGCCCTGCTTGCGAACATCGTCTCCGCGGCGCCGCTGGCGTTCATCTCGACGCCCAATCGCCTCACCCTGGCGCCGGAGGGAGCGGACAAGTCGGACAACCCCTGGCACCTGCGGGAGTACACGATCGGCGAGTACCGGGAGGTGCTCGAGCCCGCCTTCGGCCAGGTCGAGGTCCTCGGCCTCTTCCACGCGGGCAAGCTCGCCGTCCACGAGCGCGCGATCGGGCTCGGCTGGGATCGGTTCCACAAGGCGATGCGCATCACCAAGCCGTTCTACGACCGCTTCATCCCCGCGATCGGCCAGAACGACTTCAAGCTGAAGAACGAGAACGAGGCGGACCTCGAGCGGGCGCTGGATTTCGTGGCCGTCTGCCGCCGGTGAGCGCGGCGCCCGATCGCGTCGGCGACATCGCGATCGTCCTGCACTCCCACATGCCCTACGTCGAGGGCTTCGGGACCTACCCGTTCGGTGAGGAGTGGCTCTTCGACGCGGTAGTCCGCTCCCACCTGCCCGTCCTGGCGGTCGCCCGCGATGTGACGATCACGGTCACCCCGGTCCTCGCCGACCAGCTCGAGGCTCCCGGCATGGCAGAGCGCCTGCTCGAATTCGTGCGCGAGTACCGAGTGGGGTCGGCGGAGCTCGACGCTCGCGATGTCGAGCCCGCCCTCGTGGCGGCCTGCGAGGCGGAGGCGGCGCGTTATCGCGGCGCGCTCGCCCAGCTCGAGCGGCTCGACGGCCGCATGATCGACGCCTTCGCCGAGGCGAGCTCGTCGGGCCGGGTGGAGCTCGTCGCCTCGACCGCCACCCACGCGGTCCTGCCGTTGATCGCCACCCGCGAGTCGCGGATGCTCCAGATCGATGCGGGCCTGCGCTCGCACCGTCGCCGGTTCGGCGCCTCGAGGGGCATGTGGCTCGCTGAATGCGCCTACGAGCCCGGCCTCGAGCACCTGCTCGCCGGCTTCGGGATCGACCACTTCTGCGTCGATCAGTCCGAGCACGAGCCCGCCGCGAAGGCGATGCGCCCGATCGCCACCGCCGGGCCGACCGCCTTCCCGATCGACTGGGAGGCAGTGCAGTGGCTCTGGTCGTGGGGCGGCTATCCGTCCGATCCGCTCTACGCCGACTTCCATCGCAAGTCGCTGCGCGGGTGCCGGCCGTGGACGATCGCGGGCGAGCCGTATGACCCCGATGCGGCGAGCGCGCGAGCGCGCGAGCAGGCGGGCGAATTCGCCACCGCCATCGCCGAGCGGCTCGGGCGACACCACGAGGAGCACGGGGATCCCGGCCTGCTGACCTTCGCGATCGACACGGAGCTGCTCGGCCACTGGTGGTGGGAGGGGCCGATCTGGCTCGAGGAGGTGCTCAGGATCCTGCCGTCGGTAGGGGTCCGGGCAATCACTCTCGGCGAGGCCGTCGCCGCTCACGAGCCCGAGCGGCGGGAGCTCGCCGCCTCCACCTGGGGCGAGGGCAAGGACCTGCGCACCTGGGACTCGCCGGCGGTCGCCGACCTCGCCTGGGCGGCGCGACGTCTGGAGCTGCGCGTGCTCAGCGAGATCGGCAGCGGGGGGCTGCGGGGAGGGGCGCTCGAGCGGGCCGCGCGGGAGCTGCTCGCGGTGCAGGCGAGCGACTGGGCGTTCCTCGACTACGGGCGTCAGGCGGGCGACTATCCGTTCGGCAGGCTGCTCGACCACTCACGCGCCCTTTTCGAGGTCATAAACTCCCCGGACCGAGCTGAACCGACCTTGCGCAACCTCGCGCCCGATCTAACCCCGGCACCGTTGCTCGAGCCATAGCGCCCTTAAATCGTGAGCCGAGTCCTCATCCTCTCCTGGGAATACCCGCCGCTGATCGAGGGCGGGCTCGCCAGGCACGTCCGCAAGCTCTCCGAGGCGCTCGTCGGGCTCGGCGTCGAGGTCCACGTGCTGACGCGCGGGGGAGAGGAGTCGCCCTCCGAGGAGCTCGTGGGTGGCGTCAACGTCCATCGCGTCCTCGAGCCGTCGCGCCCGCGCGACCTCGGTGAGTTCGTCACCTGGGTGGAGCGGATGAACGCCGACATGCTCGCCGCCGGCGTCGAGCTCGGGGATCGCTTCGACTTCGACCTCGTCCACGGCCACGACTGGCTCGTCGCCGCCGCCTGCGACCACCTCGCGCGGCGCTTCGGCTCGCCGCTCGTGACCACGATCCACGCGACCGAGCACGGCCGCCACCAGGGCTGGGTCGAGAAGCACCCGCAGTCCTACATTCACGGGGTGGAGCGCTGGATCACCAACCGCTCGGACCGGGTGATCGCGTGCTCCGCCTACATGCGCGAGCAGATCGCCGACATCTTCGACGTCCCCGAGCGTCGCGTCGCCGTCATCCCCAACGGCATCGACCCCGGCGACCTCCCCGTCGGCGAGCAGGGTGAGCTCGAGAAGCTGCGCGGCGAGTTCGCTGCACCTGACGAGAAGCTCGTCCTGCTGATCGGTCGCCTCGTTTACGAGAAGGGATTCCAGATCGCGCTCGAGGCCATGCCGGAGCTGATCGACCGCGTCCCCGGCACCCGCTTCCTCGTCGCCGGCTCGGGCACTCACGAGGAGGAGCTGCGCAAGCAGGCCGCCGAGCTCGGCCTGATGGAGCACGGGACCTTCCTCGGCTGGATCGGTGACGACGTGCTGCACCTGCTCTACCGGATCGCCGACGTCTGCGTTGTCCCTTCGATCTACGAGCCCTTCGGCCTCGTCGCGCTCGAGGCGATGGCCTCCGGCTGTCCCTGCATCGTGGCCGACACGGGCGGCCTGCGCGAGGTCGTTCCCCACGGGGAGGTCGGACTTCGCTTCCGCAGTCGCGATCCCGAGGCGCTCGGCAGGATGATGGAGCAGGTCCTGACCGATTCCGAGATGACGGAGCGCCTCGTCGCCGAGGCGACCGAGCACGTCCTGCGCTTCGACTGGAACGACGTGGCGAGGAGGACGGCCGAGGTGTACGGGGAGTTGACGGGCGTCGGGGCGTCGGTCGTGGAGTCGAGGCAGCGGCCCTAGCCGATCGGCCGCGCTGGGCCCGGATTACCCCCGTATCCGGGGCCAATCCTCCCCAGCGGCGCGCGTGGGGTGACACACACCACGTATTGCGTACTGAGTCACCCCACGCGGCGATCGCAGTCCCGATTCGGCGCTCCGGATCACGAGCGCCGCTCCCTCGATGCCGAACTCGGCGAATCTTCGCCCTGCCGCCGCTCCCCGGCAACGGCCCGCCAAGCGAGAACCCCTACCGCCACCCCGACGGGCCGTACTCGGCGGGCTCGACCGGATCGGGCCACCGCAGCCGCTCGGGGGCGGGGCGCATCCGCACGACCCGCGCCGGGGTGCCGACCGCGACCGCGTTGGCCGGGATGTCGCGGGTGACCACCGAGCTGGCGCCGATGATGGCGTTGTCGCCGATCGTCACGCCGCGCAGGATCTGGGCGCCGTAGCCGATCCAGACGTTCGAGCCGACGAGGACGTCGCGCTTGTAGATGCCCTGCATCCGGACGGGAGCCTCCGGGTCGACGACGACGTGGTCGAAGTCGATGAACATCGCGCGGTCGGCGATCACGCATTCGGCGCCGATCCGGACGCGCTGGTAGGCGGAGATCGTGACCTCCTGGCCGATCACGGTCTTGGTGCCGATCTCGACGATGCCCTCGTGGCAGCGGATCTTGGTGCCCTCGCCGACCCAGACGAAACGGCCGAAGCGGATCTGCCCGGAGCGGCCGATCTGCAGCTGCAGCCGGGGGCCGAGGAAGAGCATTCCATCGGTTCGCCAGCGATGGCCGGCGACGCTGAGAAAGCGGCGACTGATGTAGCGGGCGAGCAGTCGCGCGTACTTGGGGGTGAGCATCCGCCGTCGTGCCGCGAAGCGCAGGGTGGTCAGGATTCTCACGGCCGCGGATCATAGGCTCGCAGTTGGCGGCGGGCTTCCGGCACGGCCTGACATCCGCCCGCGGCCCTGCCATGATCCGCCGCCCGATGACCGTCGCAACCGACCTCACCGACCGCCTTCTCGATGGCGACAGACGGGCCCTGGCGCGGGCGATCTCCCTGATCGAGAACGGTGAGCCCGATGGTGCCGCGCTGGTTGCGGCGATCTACCCGAAGACGGGCGCCGCCCGGGTGGTCGGCCTGACCGGTCCCCCCGGGGTCGGCAAGAGCACGCTGATCGGCGCCCTCGTCAAGGAGCTGCGCTCGAAGGATCGCCAGGTCGGGGTGCTCTCGATCGACCCCTCGAGCCCGTTCACGCGCGGAGCGCTGCTCGGGGACCGGATCCGGCTCGCCGACCACTTCCTCGACGAGGGGGTCTTCATCCGCTCGATGGCGAGCAGGGGCGCGCTCGGCGGGCTCGCGGAGGCCGCTCTGCAGGCAGCCCTCGTCATGGACGCCGCGGGAATCGACGAGGTGCTGCTCGAGACGGTCGGCGTCGGCCAGGCCGAGATCGACGTCGTCGATCACGCCGACACCGTCGTCCTCGCCCTGATGCCCGGCTCGGGCGACTCGATTCAGGCCCTCAAGGCCGGGGTCATGGAGATCCCGGACGTGATCGTGATCAACAAGGCCGAGCACCCGCTCGCCGACACCATGGTCCGCGAGGTGCGAACCGCGCTGTCGCTGGGACCGTCCGGGGACTGGAAGGTGCCGATCGTCAAGACAGTCGCGTCGAAGGGGGAGGGGATCGCCACCCTCCTGGAGAAGATCGACGCCCATCGCGCCTACGTCGAGGAGTCGGGCACCCTCGATGAGCGGCGGGCGCGCAACCTGCGCAACGAGGTGCTGGGTCTCGCCGCCGCCCGGCTCAGGCGGGAGCTCGAGGCCCGCATCCACGAGGACCCCGAGATCGCCGAGTTGCTCGATCGGGTGATCAGTCGCGAGCTCGATCCCGCGAGCGCCGCCGCGAAGCTCCTGGAGATCGACCTCGATGGCTGATCCCGCCGCGTCCTCTCGCATCGAGCACCTCCCCAGCGCCGAGGAGGCCAGCGCCTGGGTCGGCTTCCGGGTCGACGAGATCGACGGCACGGCGGTCGGGCGGATCGAATCGCTTCTCGTGGATGCCGAGGATGGCGCGCCGACCTGGTTCGTCATTCGCCGCGGCCGCCTCGGCCACCGCTCCGCCGTCCCGGTGGAGTTCGCTGCCGCGGGCGTGGGTCACGTCTGGACGCCGTTCTCGCGCGAGACGATCCAGAGCGCCCCCGAGGTCAGTCGGGACCAGGGCTTGAGCCGCGACCTCGAGCGTGAGCTCGCGGCCCATTTCGGCATTCGCGCCGAGGGGCGGGGTACGGAATCGGTCCCTGGTGAGTCGCCCGATGCGGACATCGGCGACGACGCCGTGCCGGGCCCGCGGGCTTAGGCGTCGGTCCGGGGGGGAGGGGAGCCGGTCGCGGCGGACTCATCCGGCGCCTGCGGCGCGATCTCCTCGGCGTAGCTGCGCTCGAGGGACTGGGTGGCCGTCTCGATCGCCGCGAGAACGTCATCGAGCTCGGAGAGCTGGCGGGTGATCGATTCCGACGCTTCGTCGGGAGGGTCGGCTTCCCGACTTGGCGGAGGGGTGTGCGCGATGGGATCGGCTGGGGCGGCCGGGATCTCGGGGCGACGGGGCGGCTCCGACGGCCGGGCGGCGGCACCCTGCTCGAGCGCGGCGCGGATCATCCGGTCATGCTGGCCGAAGGCGAGCCACAGGGCCGCGATGTCCTGCCGCAGTTCGGCGACTTCGGCATCGCGCGCGTCGATCGCCTGATGGACATCTTCGCGCCTGTAGCCCAGCAATCTCCGTCTCAGCTTCGGTCGCCCTGCGGCGCTCGCGCCCATCGGGAGACCATCGCCGTCCTCGTCGCTGGCGTCCGGCCTGCTCACGGCTCGAGTATAGAAAGGGTGGCCGCCTCGCCCCCCGCGAGCCGCGCTCCCGCCGGATGGCGGGGCGCTCCGCCGCGAGCAGCGCTAGAAAGGGGCATGTGGCTTGGCATAACGAATCCCCCGATAATGGGGACGATGGGAAGATTCGGCCTCAAAGTCGGTCGTTTGCTGGTACCGTGGCGCCCAGCGGGGCAAAGGCATCGGACGCCCGCCCGGAGGACGGCAGCATGATCGCAGCGGAGCTGCGCGGGGGTAACAAACCGAGCTTGAACGAGGCCCTGGGCTGGATTGGCTCCCGAGTCGACGACATCTACGGCGCCAGCGTCGGACGGCTCGAGGACGTGTGGATCGATCCCGGGACCGGAGTTCCGAGGTGGCTGCTCGTGAAGGAGGGTCGCTTCGGTGGCCGCACGACCCTGATCCCGTTCGAGGACGCGACCGCGGGTGCGGGTCACGTCTGGGTCCCCTATGAGCGTGAGATCGTTCGCGACGCGCCCGAGATCGAGCCCGGCGCGCCGCTCACTCAGCAGGTGGAGGCCGCGCTGCGAAGCCATTACGCCGCGAACGTGCCGGCCGCCATCTCTCATCGCTCTCAGACCGCCGAGCCGCCGCCACAGCCGGCGACTCCCGCTCCCGCCACCGCGACGATCCGCTTCGCGACGGGAGGCCATGAGGAGAGCACTGCATCAGCTCCCGACTTCGGGCACTCCGCCCCGCCCGAGGCCCAGCAGCAACAAACCCAGGGCCCCGCGGAGGCACTCCCCTCCGAGCCACCTCAGCAGCAGGGACGCCTTTCCGATCCGCCGCGCCGCGCGGTGCTGCGCGGGCAACCTGCAGCTCCGCCGCTTTCGCGCGTTCGTGGCGTCATCCCGCCTCTGCCCCCGCGCCCGGCGCCGCCGACGCCTGCGCCGAGCAGCCAGCCGCAGTCCACTTATCCGCCCGCTTGGCAGGATCGAGCCCAGCAGCCGTCCGCTGTTCCCTATCAGCCGCCGCAGCAATTTCAGCCTCCGCCGCCGGTGCAGCCGCAGCCGCAGCCGCAATACCAGCAGTTCCCGCCCGAGCCGCAGCAGCAGCCGGGCCAATGGCAGGCACCGCAGCCGCAGCAACCGCAACAGCCGCAGCAGCAGCCGCCGGGCCAATGGCAGCAGCAGCAGGCACCGCCGCAGCAGCAGGCACCTGACCTGCAGCAGGATCCCTACGCGGTGCTGGACTCGCTCTCCCGCTCGCTGCAGGACCACTACGTCGAGATTGAGCTGAGCGGCGAGTTGAGCATTCGCGGGGAGCTCCGCAGCCTCCGCGTGATTCCACGTGATCGCAACGGCTGACCGCCGCCGACCGCATGCCGGCAGCACGAACCACCCATCCTCTCTTCGGGGCGACCAAGCCGGGATTCGCGGAAGCGCGCGGCTGGATCGGGCATCGGGTCACCGACAGCCTCGGCAGCGGCCTGGGTCGTCTCGAGGACGTCTGGATCGACGCCGACACGGGCGATCCGGCCTGGCTGCTGATCAGAGAGGGGCGCTTCGGCAACGGGCGCTGCCGGCTCGTTCCGTTCGGCGGCTCGACCGCGGGCGGCGGTCAGGTCTGGCTTCCCTACGAGCGCCGGGTCGTGCGCAGCTCACCTGAGATCGGGGAGTCGGAGCTCCTCACGGCGAGCCTCGGCGAGCGCCTGCGAGCCCACTACCTGCAAGAGCACCTCTAGGGCTGAGGCCCGACGACCCGGAGCAGGGCGTAGCGGTCGTTGACCGCAACGGGCGCCAACGAGTCGACCTTGCCCTGATCGGCACCTGGATACGCGGCGAGGCCGCGATCGGCTCCGCTCCGCGCGACGAGGATGTAATCGACCCGACCCGCGGGGCTCGCAAGCACCTGCTGCCACGCGTCGTCGCCGTGATCGACCCGATCGACGAACAGGGCGGGGTCCCCCGTCAGCGCGATGACTCCATAGGTGCGGGCCTCGTCGGTGAGGATTCGGTCGGGGCCGATCCCCTGGCCCTCGATGAAGTCCGCCATCCCTCGCTCCTGCCCGATTCCCACCTGGTAGCCACCGATCGATGTCTGGCCCTCCTGGTCGTTGCCGGTGGATATCGCCCTGGTGAAGGCCTGCTCGAGGTTCTGATGCGGATAGGAGCCCATCTGTGACCACGCGAGGGGCAGCGCGATCACCCCGGCGGCGACGGCAATTCCCCAGGTCGCCGTGCGCCTGCGCTCCGCCCGCAGGTGGACCCAGGCGATCCCCGCCAGGCCGGCGATCATCGCCGGGAGGGCGCTGCGCAACTCGATCACATCCACCGATCCGGCTATGGCGGCGTCGGCGATCGGATAGCCGAGCGTGATCACGACCAACCCGCAGATGCCGTAGCCGATCGCGTCCCTGGCCGATGAGAGCAGCAGGGGGATCGCGATCAGCCCGAGCGGGAGGACGAGCTGAGTTCGCAGCGCGTCGCCGATCGCCCCGGCCAGGTCGAAGCCGGAGCGCGCTCCGGCGGCCGCGTTGACGGCGGCCTCGCCCCCGCCCGGTGCGATCCACGCGAGCGGGTCGCCGAGTATCACCGCGTTGAAGAACAGCCAGAGCCCGATCGCGTAGATGACCGGCGCCATGTAGGCGATCACCGTCCCCTCGACCTCGTCCCTCGATCGCCCGCGGGCCGCCAGCGCACCGAAGATCAGGAAGGCGATGAAGACGCCCCAGACGATGAACTCGTAGCCGCTCAGCGCCGCGATGGAGAGGGCGAGGCCGGCACCGATCAGATGTCGCGCCGAGCCGCTGCGACCCCAGGTCAGCAGGCCGTACAGGCCGATCGCGCCGAACAGCAGGGAAGCGGCGTCACCGGCACCGTTCATCGCGTAGTAGGCGAACATCGGATTCAGCGCCACGAGGGCGACGAGGGTGAGGCGCCGGGCCCGGATCATGGCGGCGCCGGCGAGCAGCTTGTCGACGAATGCGAGCGCTCCCGCTGCCAGCACGGCCGAGGTCAGCGGCAGGGCGAGGGTCGAGGAAGCCAGCCCGGGGATCAGGGCGAGCGGGATCAGTGCGAGCGTCCCGATCGGCGCGGCCCCGCTGCCGATCGCGGCGAGCTTCGGCGGGTCGTTGAACCAGACCATCAGGGCCCGGTTGAGGCGCTCGAGCGCGTCGAAGTTGACGACGTGCAGATCGCCGACGATCCAGAGACCGACGACGGCGTAGAGGGTTCCGAAGCCGAAGAAGATCCCGAGCGCCTCGGCGCGGGATGCCGGCCCGGCGACCGGCGCGAGGTCACCGCTCAGGCGCGGATGAGGGGTCGTGACGCCCGCCCAGCTTCGCGATCGGGCGCGGGTTGCGTCCGTCATGCCGCCTCGCCGTCCGCGATGCCCAGATCGAGCCCGTGGTCGGTCTTCTCCCAGTAGAAGGGCTTGGTGAAGAGCTGGATCAGCCCCATCCAGGCGCCGATCGACATCAGGCCCCAGTAGACCGGGCTGAACAGCGCGTAGCGCACGAGGTGG
Source organism: uncultured Solirubrobacterales bacterium (assembly GCA_963826475.1). Taxonomy (GTDB): domain Bacteria; phylum Actinomycetota; class Thermoleophilia; order Solirubrobacterales; family 70-9; genus RHKX01. The sequence continues at coordinate 292,438 of CAWGXC010000001.1, forward strand.
TGGAGCCCGCGCTGCATCGAGCCCGCGACGGCCAGGTAGGAATAGACGAAGTTGCCGACCAGCAGCTGCGCCGCCGCCACGTAGAAGACGAAGCCCGGAAAGAGGTCCTGGATCAGTCCGGCCTCCGTGAGCAGCCAGAGCGTCGAGAGGACCCAGAAGATCGGGTTGAGAATGAGGATGAGCGTCCCGCCGACCGTGAACTGAAACGACCACCAGGACCCGAAGCCGATCTCCCGCATAAGCGTGACGGGGTGGCGCATGTGGACCAGGTACGTCTGGAGGTATCCCTTGACCCATCGTGAGCGCTGGCGGATCCAGTTCGGCAGCTGGCTGTTGGCCTCCTCGAGCGTCGTGGAGTTCAACATCACGGTGCGATAGCCGGCCCGATGCAGGCGCACGCCGAGGTCGGCGTCCTCGGTGACGTTGAACGGATCCCAGGCGCCGAGCTCGACCAGCGCCTCGCGATCGAAGTGGTTGGAGGAGCCCCCGAGCGGGATCGGCGCGTCGGCGGCGTCGAGGCCCGGCAGGAGCAGGTCGAACAGGAGGGCGTACTCGGTCGCGAAGAAGCGGGTCAGCAGGTTCTGCTCGGCGTTGTAGTAGTTGAGCTTGCATTGCACGCAGAGCACGTCGTCGGCACTGCGCTCCCATGCGAGCAGGGCCTTCTTCAGCTGGTCAGGATCGGGTTGGTCCTCGGCGTCGTAGATGACGATGAACTCGCCGGTCGCCTGCTGGATGCCGTAGTTGCACGCCTTCGGCTTCGTCTTGGGAAGGCTGTGGGGGATGACGAGCAGGTGGAAGTGCGGCGACAGGTCGGCCGCGAGGATCGCGTCGATCGTCGCCTCGTCCTCCTCCTCGCAGAGCAGCAGAATCTCGAGCTTCGACCGTGGGTAGTTGAGGCGGGCGAGGCTGTCGGTGAGGCGTTTTACGACGTCCGCCTCGCGATAGAGGGGCACGAGGATCGTGTACCGCGGGACCTCGCGGTCGTCGATGGCCGCAACTTCCGCGGCTGAGAAGTCGAGCTCGCCGCTGCGACCGAAGGAGGCGTAGAAGAGCTTGAGCTTGTACAGCGTCGCCAGCAGGTAGGCGGCCGTGCAGAGGGCCGCGAGGACGATCCCGGTGCTCATCGGGACGAACGCGAAGCCGGCGATGACGGCGAGAGCTACGGCGGAGAGGACGAGCTGCTGAGCCTTCGTGAGCACGCGGTTGGCGGAGCTCTCGGGCGAGCGGGCGAGCAGCTCCGAACGCGCCGAGCGGATGTGGGCCTCGACGTGGACCTTGCGCAGCAGTCCGTCAAGCGCGCTGCGGAGCACCATGTACGTGCGGATCCGCAGGTCAGTGAGCTCGCGGATCGCCTCGTACGTCGCATCGTCGAGGGGGTCGGTGATAGCGACGTAGAGCACCTCGTCGTCGACGGCGAGAGGTACGCAGCGCCCCTCGCGCTGCAGCGATTCGGGGACCAGCTCGAGCGCGTCCTCGGAGGGCTCCATCCCGTCGAGGTCGACGAGCGGGATGCGCAGCTGGTCGGCCAGCGCCGCGGCGAGGTCAGCCTCGCGAAGGTGCGATTCGTAATAGAGGATCTCGCCGATCCGGCTGCCGGTGCGCTCCTGGATCTCGAGTGCCTCGGTGAGGTCGTCCACGTCGATCAGCCCGCGGCCGACGAGGATCTCGCCGATCCGGCCCTCGACGACGGCCGCCTTCGCGCCCTCGGCTGGGGCTGGGGGGGTGCTCGGCTCGTGCGGGGCCATGCCGTCGACGTGGCCGAGACCCCCGAAGACGCGATCGATCGCCGACTCGATCTGGGCCGCGGGGGCGAGCACGACTTCCAGCGGGTCCGTGGTCAAGGCCATCGCGACGCTCGTGGCCAGCGGGTCGTCCAGGTCGCTCATCGCAAGCACGAGCGTCAGCCCGTCGTAGGAGACCGGCAGCATCCGGAAGTGGCGGCAGACCCGCTCGGGGAGCATCTGGGCGGCGATCGGGTTGACCGGATCAACCGTCGGCAGGTTGGGATCGAGCTCGAGGGAGATCGTCGGGATTCCCGTCGGCGCGATTCCTCCGCGCATCTGCTCAGCGGCCCCCACGACCCGCCTCAATCGGGAGCGAGGTAGCGGAAGGCGGCGTATCCGACGGCGAGCACTGCCAGCGGCGCCAGCGCGAAGCCGGCGAAGAACAGCGGGAGGGCGATCAGCACGGCGGCGACGCCGAGGACGCTGAGCAGGGCGCTGGTCATCCGCGTCCGCCCTCCGCCGGCGGGAGCTCGCCGTCGCCCGTCGCCGCGTGGTCGGTTGCGGGCACCGTCCGCGGGACGAGCTCGACCACGAGCTCACCTTCGGGGGTGACGCCGACGGCCATCTCCCGGCCGAGCAGCGCCAGCTCGCGTGAGAGCAGCGGAGCGCTGCTGATTGCGACCTCGATGCTCGCCCGGTGGTGGCCGAAGCGGCGTACGCGCACGTCCCGGACGTGCGCCAGCTCGCTCAGGGCCTCCTCGAAGTGACGCAGCTCGACCAGATCGGCGAAGGGCCCGACGTCGGCGGTGGCCACCTCGATCAGAGGCACGTGGGCGTTCGCCCAACCGCCGTAGACGGGTGCCGGCGGGGGCGGGGGATCGACGTAGCCCTCCCAGCTCAGCACGGGAGGCTCCCGCTGATAGAGGGCGGGTTGCGGCTCCGGGGGACGGAAGGTGGGCTCGGGCTGCGGTGGAGCCGACCAGTGGCCCTCGGCGCCGAGCATCTTGACCCTTTCCAGCAGGCGGTCGAGGCGCTGGCTGAGCTCGCGAAGGCCCACGTCGACCGCTTGGCCGGCGTCAGCCGCCCAATGACCGTTGGGTTCGAACCCGCCGGGGTGCGCTGCCCAGCCCTGGCCGTCCATGGCCGCCCTCAGGCGGCGAGGGCGTCCGGTAGCGGGCGCAGATCGTGCAGCTCGCCGCGGCTCGCCGCGGGTTGACGCTGGGCGATCCGGTCCGCGGCTACCGAGAGGGCGCGCACGAAGGTGTCGAACTGGTCGCGGACCTTGGCCGCGTCATCCATGCCGGCGGTGAGGGCGTCGGCGCGCTGCGAGATGCCGTCGCTGAGGGCGGTGATCCGCGCTTGTCGATTGGCGACGAGGCGATCGCCCATCTGTCGCGCCTCTTCGATCTGGCGGTTGGCATCGACCTCGACCTGCGCCCATCGCGCCCGGATGCTCTGCTCGGCTTCCCGGCGCATCTCGATCGCCTGTCTCTCGACCGCTCCGATCATCGTCTCGAGGAGGCTGTCGACCCGGCGCTTCGAGCGCTCGAGGTACTCGCGGGCCTCACGCTCAGCCTGCTCCATCCGCGCTTCGAGGACGGGGTCGGTCGGCGGCCGGCTCGTGGGATCAGGCGGCCCCTCCGTCTTGCCCAGCAGCCCGCTCAGACGGCTCAGGTTGGTCGAAGCGCGATCGAGCCCTCCAAGCGCTGCGGCCACGTCCAGCGATGGCGGCCACGCCGTAGGGCCGCCGACAGGGGAGGGCGTGCCGCTCGGCTTCTCCCAGTCGTCGTTCGGCATTCCCACTCCTTCTCGAGCTCGTGGATCGGGCACTCCGGCTGGAGGCCGAACCGGAGAGGGAGTCTAGGTTCGCCTCCGGCGGCAATCGTCTCCGCCGGGGGGCTGGGGATGAGGGTTGGTGAGCAGGCCCGGCGGGGCCGTCAGCGCGATCTGCCCGCCCAGGGCACACGCGTGTCGTCGCGGCTACCGACTCCGAAGATCTCATCGAGGATGCTCTCGGAATCGCGCAGTCCGAGCGCCCGCTCAAGGTGATCGCGGACCTCGGAGCGCGTCGCTCCCGACGTGGCCATCTGGATTGCGGTCATCCTCGCCTCGTCGAGATCCCGCCATCCAGGAGCGGCGGGCGGAGGCTGGGGCGGCTGCAGCGTCTCGGCCAGGCCCGCGGGGGTCGGCGACCTCGCCGGGTGCGGCTGGTCGGGGAAGTTCGCTCCATCGGCTGGGCCGGGCAAGGCATCGGATCCGTTTTCAACGCTGCCGTGAGCGGGCTCTCGTTCCTGCGTCGGCTGCGGCGGGTGGCTCTCGGGGGCATAGCTGAGCGGAGACGGCTGGGCCGGGTACTCGAAGGCGCCGGGGGCATCGGGCTGTGGTTGCGGGCGATCCTGCGCCTGGGGCTGATAGGAGGGCGGCGGCGCGTAAGTGGGCTGGCGATAGGCGGGCTCCGGCGGCGGCGCGTAAGCGGGCTGCTGATAGGTGGCCTCTTGCGGCGGCGCGGGCTGTTGATAGATGGGCTGGGACGGCTGCTGGTACGCGGGCGGCTGCTGGGGAGTGGGGGGTGGTTCAGGCGGCCGAGCCGCGGCGCGCCCCACATCGTGGAACGGGGGCGGCGAGAACTCCTGCCCCGGTACCGCGGTCTCGTGCGCGAGTCGCTCGGCGGCGTCCCCGAGTGCTCGTACGAGGTTCTCGAAGCCCTGTCGGACCGGAGCCGCGTCGTCGAGGCGGGCGACCACGGCCTCCGACTTGCTCAGGAGCTCCGCGCTGAGCTCGGCGATTCGTCGCTGCCGTTCGGCGACGAGGCCGTCGGCATACGCCCTGGCCTCGGCCGTGTAGCGAGCGGCTTCGGCGCGGGCCTCCTCGCGCAGCCGATCCGCCTCACGCTCAACGGCGTCGAGGATCGAGGCGACCCTGCGGGAGATCTCCGGCGCGATTCCCGGGTTGGGGTCCGCGGGACCCTGAGGGGGCCCGGGCGGCTGTTGAGGTGGAGCGTCGTGCATGGCAATCCAGCCCGCGGTCGCGGCTGAAAATCACCCTACTCAACGCGCTCGGGCTCCCCGCCTGCGAGGGGTGGCCCACACGGTGAGTTGCAGGGATCTCGGCTGGTCCTCGACCGGCCGCGCGCGGCGCGCGGCCCCCCTCAGCAGCCCAGGGCCCTGGCGATCACCATCTGCTGGACCTCATCGGTGCCCTCGCCGATCGTGAGGATCTTCGCGTCACGGTAGAAGCGGCAGACGGGGTACTCCTCGATGTAGCCGTAGCCGCCGTGAATCTGGACGGCCTCCTCGCTGGCGCGGACCGCCAGGCGGCCGGTCTTGAGCTTCGCCTGGGCGGCGGTCAGGGAGAAGGGCTCGCCACGGTCCTTGAGGATGGCGGCCTTGTAGGTCAGCAGCCGGGCGGCCTCGATCTCGGTGGCGATGTCGGCGATCTTGGCCTGGATCGTCTGGAACTTGGAGATCGGCTTACCGAAGGCGCGGCGCTCCTTCGCATAGGAGATCGCCTCGTCAAGGGCTCCCTGCGCGAGCCCGAGCCCCATGGCGGCGACGCCGATGCGGCCGCCGTCGAGGATCTGCAGGAACTGCTTGAAGCCCATCCCGCGGGGACCGAGGAGGTTGGCCTCGGGGACGCGACAGGAGTCGAAGCTGAGGGGCCGCGTGTCGGAGGCGTTCCAGCCCATCTTCCGGTAGGCCTCGCCGACCTCGTAGCCGGAGGTCCCGTTGGGAACGATGATGTTGGAGATCTCGTCCTCGCCGGTGCGGGCGGTGATCGTCACGCACGCGGAGATGTCGGTCCCGGAGTTGGTGATGAACTGCTTGGCGCCATCGATTACCCAACCGTCCTCGTCCAGAGTGGCGCGGGTGCGGACGTTGCCGGCGTCGGAGCCCGCCTCGGGCTCGGTCAGGCCGAATGCCGCCAGCCGCTCTCCGGAGCAGAGTTGCGGCAGCCACTCGGCCTTCTGCTCGTCGGTGCCCCAGAGGTAGATGGGCATCGTGCCGAGCGAGGTGTGAGCGGCCATCGTGATCCCGACGGAAGAGTCGATCCGGGCCAGCTCCTCGACCGCGAGGGCATAGGAGAGGTTGTCGCTGCCGCCACCGCCGAATTCCTCGGGGAAGGGGATCCCCATCATCCCGAGCTCGCCCATCTTCGCGACGAGCTCGTAGGGGAAGGACTTCGTGCGGTCGAGCTCCTCGGCTTGGGGGGCCACCTCGTTACGGGCGAAGTCACGGACGGTGTCGCGGAGCAGGCGCTGCTCATCGCTGAGATCGAAATTCATCGCGGCGATTGTGTCAGCCGGCCGCCGGGACGGTGCGACCGCCTCAGATGGAGGGGACCTCCACACGGACCGCGAGCCAGGCCTCGGGAGTGTGGTCGAGCAGCGCCTCCACCTGCTCAGCCGGCATCGGCCGTCCGAGCAGATAGCCCTGGCCGTAGCGGCAGTCGAGCTCCAGCAGGCGCGCCAGCTGCTCGGGCCGCTCGATCCCCTCGGCGACGACGGTCAGCCCCAGGCTCTGGCTGATGTCGATGATCGCTCGCGTCAGCGAGGAGTCGTCCACATCCCCGCCGATGTTGTCGATGAACGGCTTGGGGATCTTCAGGATGTCGATCGGGAAGTGCTGGAGGTGCTGCAGGGAGGAGAAGCCCGTCCCGAAGTCGTCGATGGCGATGTCGATGCCGAGCTCGCTGAGGCTCTGGAGCGTGCCGGCGATCACCTCGGGGTCGCGGGTGAAGGCGGTCTCGGTGAGCTCGAGGGTGAGGGTGCCGCGCGCGAGCTCGGATGCCTCGAGCGCGCCGCGGACGTCATCGAGAAAGCGGGGGTGGTCGAGTTGCAGAACCGAGACGTTGACGCTGAGCGAAAGCGGGATCCCGCCGGTGCGCTCACGCTGCCAGCGGGCGACCGTCGTGCATGCGTCGAGTAGGACGGAGCGCCCGAGCGAGACGATCGCGCCGGTTTCCTCGGCGATCGGGATGAACTCCCCGGGCGGCATCGTCCCGCGGGTCGGGTGCGTCCACCGAACCAGCGCTTCGACGCCGGCGAGGCGGCCCGTTTCCAGCGAGACGATCGGTTGGTAGTGGGTGCCGAGCTTGCTGGAGATGATCGCGCGCTTCAGCTCGGCCTCGAGCTCCAGGCGCTCGACGATCGAAGTGTGCATGTGGGGGGCGAACGTCTCGTGTCTGCCGGCGCCTCCGCGCTTGGCCCGGTACATGGCCAGGTCGGCGTCGCGCAGCAGATCGTCATCGACATGAGAGCCGGCTGCGATCCCGATGCTGCCGCTGAGGAAGATCTCCTTGCCGCGGACGTTGAAGGGTTGCTCGAGCGCCTCGAGGATCCGCTCGGCCAATCCGTCGACGTCGACCTCGGTGATGTCCTCGATCAGGACGGCGAACTCGTCGCCGCCGAATCGCGCGGCGGTGTCCCCGGGCCGGACGCACGCGATCAGCCGCCTGCCGACCGCGACGAGGAGCTCGTCGCCCGCCATGTGGCCGAGGCTGTCGTTGACGGTCTTGAACTGGTCGAGGTCGCAGAAGAGGATCGCGACGACGCTTCCCGCCGCCTCGGCGCGCTGCAGTGCTCCCGCGAGCCGGTCGAGCAGCAGCGTTCGGTTGGGGAGCCCCGTCAGGGGATCGTGATGTGCCTCGTGAACGGCGTCGTTGACCGTTCGCGCGTCGCCGAGCGCGAGGCTGGCGTGGTTGGCGAAGGCGACGAGGATCTCCCGCTCGGCGGCGGTGTAGACGTGGTCCTGCATCTCTCGTGCGACGACCAGGCTGCCCACGACCTCACCCTTCTCGCGGACGGGTGTGGCCATCGCCGTCTTGACTCCGTAGGAGGCCCACTCGTCGATCTTGTGCTGGTCGTCCTCGTAGCCCTCGATCACGATCAGCCTTCCCTCGGAGATCGCCCGGCCGCCGGCGCCGGTGCCCACGAGGCCGTGGCGGGTCCTCTCGAGGGTCTCCGCGTCGATGCCCTTGGTTGCCACGATCATCATCCGGGTCGGGTCGTCGCGATCGATCAGACGCAGGGAGACCGTCTGGTCGCCGAGCAGCTCGGCGGCCCCGTCGACGATCGCGTCGAGCACGTCGTCGATCGCCAGGCGGCTGACGATGGAGCTCTGGATGCGCGAGAGCCGCTCGAAGAGCTTCTGTCGTTCGCGCAGCGAGCCCACCAGCCGAGCGTTCTCGGCGCGGCCCCGCTCGCTCTCGCCCCGCTGGGCCCGCTCGGCGGCCGTCATCCGGATCGTGCGAAGGCTCAACGCGAGCACGCGGGAGGCGGCGCTCAGCAGGTCGGCCTCGTCGCCGTCGAAGGGGAGGTCGAGCCGGGCGAGGATCAGATGCCGAAGCCGGGGATCATCGATCGGGATCGCGATCGTGTGGCACTCGCCGACCCCGTTGATTCCAAGCAACGCGCGATCCCCGCGCGCGACGGCCTCGAGCGTCTCGTGCTGGGGAGCGGTACCGCCGAATCCGATCGAGGCCGCGACGTCGTCCGCGGAGATGATCGCCCCGGCCTGGGCCCCGGTGGAACCAGCGATGCGCTCGACGGCGACGCGAATCGTCCGCTCGTGATCCTCGGACCCGGTGAGGGCGCTGACGAACTCGGCGAGCTGCTGCGTCGTCCAGCCGCCTGACGTCGGGGAAGCGGGTCGGACCGAAGGCGTTTTGACCGGTGTCACCGCGTCAGCCGAACGCCGGGGCCACGTCGGTCTGGCGCAGGACTGCGAGGACCTTTGGAGGTGCCCTGGGATGGCGGAGTCACACCTTCGCTATCGGCAGGCTGCGTCGATGGTTTAGTCGAGCGGCCTCTCGCTGGGTGAGATGACTAGGCGGTGCCGGACGACGGCTGCGCCGAGCACAGGCGCCGGGCCAGCTCCACGAGGAGCCGAACGCCGAATCCGGTGGCTCCGTTGCCGACGTATTCGCGGCCGACGTCCCAGGACGTGCCGGCGATGTCGAGGTGCGCCCAGGTCCTTCCCTCGGTGAATTCCTCGAGGAACGACGCGGCGTAGATCGTGCCCGCTTTGCGCGCCTTCGCGGCGTTGGAGAGGTCGGCGATCCTGCCCCGCGTCAGCTCCTTGTACTCGGGGTGCAGCGGCAGGCGCCAGACGAGCTCGCCGACGATGTCGCCGGCGGCTGAGACCTCCGAGGCCCACTCGTCGTCGTTGGACATCAGCCCGGCGTAGGTCGATCCGAGCGCCACGACGACGGCGCCGGTCAGGGTCGCGACGTCGACGATCCGCTCCGCGCCCTGGCGAGCGCACCAGGTGAGCGCATCGGCGAGGATCAGCCGGCCCTCGGCGTCGGTGTTGTTGACCTCGACGGTCTTGCCGTTGAGCTGGGTGATGATGTCGCCGGGGCGCGTGGCGCTGCCGTTGATCATGTTCTCGACGGCGGGAACGACTGCGATCACGTTGATCGGCAGCTTCAGCTCGGCGATCGCAGCGGTCGCCTCGAGCACGGCGGCGCCCCCCGACATGTCCTTCTTCATCAGCTCCATGCCGGCGGCCGGCTTGATCGAGATCCCGCCGCTGTCGAAGGTGACGCCCTTGCCGACGAGCCCGAGCGTGGGGCCTGAGCCGCCGCCGTTGTAGCGCAGGACGACCAGCGCCGGCTCCTTGTCGGAGCCCGCGGTGACGGCGAGGATCCCGCCCATCCCCTCAGTCTCGAGGCGCTCGCGGCCGAGGATCTCGAACTCGAGGTTCTCGTAGGAGGCGACGATCTCGGAGGCGCGATCGCCGAGGAAGGCCGGGTCGCAGACGTTCGCCGGCAGGTTCTGCAGGTCGCGAGCCCGGTTGGCGCCCTCGGCGGCCGCCTTCGCGGTCCGCACGTACTCGCCCGCATCGCCGGCGCCGAGCAGGGTCAGCGATTCGAGCTCGGCCGGGGCGGGGTCGTCGGCGTCGCGGCTCTTGAAGCGGTCGAAGCTGTAGGCGCCCATGATCGTCCCGGCGGTCAGGCCCGCAGCTATGGAGGCCCCGCCGGGACAGACCCAGGTGATCTCGGTGGCCTTGTGGCGGCGGGACTGGCGGACGGCGAGGGCGGCGGCGACCCGGGCGCGCTCGGTGGTGAACTCCTCGCGGTCCCCGAGGCCGACCACGAGGACCTTGCGAGGACCCGATTCCGCCTGCGGGCGGAGGACCGTGAGGCTCTTGAGCTTCGCCTCCGCGTCATCGCTGCCCGGCGCGCCGGCGAACTCCGCCGGCAGCTCCTCACCCTCGAACAGCCCGAGGCAGAGCAGGCCACCCTGCACCTCGGCGGGGGATGAATCGGACAGTTCGACGCGCACGGCCGGCCACGATAGCTGCCGACCTGCCTCCGGCGTCTACGATTCCCGGGCCCCTACGCCCCAGACCACGCAGGAGACTTCTCGATGCCCAAGACCGTGATCCTCTCGACCGCCCGCACCCCCTTCGCCAAGATGGGCGGCGCGCTCTCCTCCCTCGAGGCCACGGACCTCGGCGGCAAGGCGATCGCCGCCGCTCTCGACCGCTCCGGCGTCGACCCCGAGCAGATCGAGGCCGTCTCCTACGGTCAGGTGCTGCAGGCCGGCCAGGGCCAGGTCCCCTCCCGCCAGGCTCAGATCAAGGGCGGCATCCCCAAGGAGGTCCCCTCCGAGACCGTCAACAAGGTCTGCGCCTCGGGCATGCGCTCGGTCGGGCTGCTCGATCAGGCCATCCGCGCCGGCGACGTGGGCGTCGCGGTCGGCGGCGGCATGGAGTCGATGTCGAACGCGCCCTACCTGCTGCCCGGCGCGAGATTCGGCTTCCGCATGGGGGACGTCAACGCCGTCGACGCGATGACCCATGACGGTCTCACCAACCCCTTCACCGGTAAGCAGATGATCAACGAGGCCAGCGAGATCGGCAACGAGCTCGAGATCACCCGCGCCGACATGGACCGCTTCGCCGCCCGCTCCCACCAGCTCGCCGCCCGGGCGACCGATGAGGGCACGCTCGCCGACGAGATCGTCGGCGTCACCGTCAAGAGCCGCAAGGCCGAGACGACCGTCGAGACCGACGAGGCCATCCGCCCCGACACCACGGTCGAGTCGCTCTCGAAGCTGAGGGCCATCGGTGGCGATGACGCCACCCACACCGCCGGCAACGCCCCCGGCGTCAACGACGGGGCCGGCGCGGTGGTCGTCGCCTCCGACGAGTGGGCCGAGGCGAACGGCAAGAACGTCCTCGCCACCGTCATCTCCTACGGCACGATCGGTGACGACTACGCCTACCTCGCCAGGACCCCGGCGAAGGCCGCCAAGCTCGCGCTCGAGAAGATCGGCAAGTCGCCTGAGGACGTCGACCTCTGGGAGATCAACGAGGCCTTCGCCTCCGTCGCCCTCAACTCGGTCCGCATGCTCGGCATCGACGAGGAGAAGGTCAACGTCAACGGCGGCGCGATCGCGCTCGGCCATCCGATCGGCGCCTCCGGCGCCCGCATCATCGGCGCCCTGGTCCACGAGCTGCAGCGGCGCGGCGGCGGCATCGGCTGCGCGGCGATCTGCAGCGGCGGCGGGCAGGGCGACGCCATCGTGCTCGAGGTCTGATCGCGGACGGAGAGCGCGCTGCTCGGCGTCATCGCGAGGCTCGCGGCCAGATGGCCGCGTCGCCTCGCTCTTCCTTGATCAGCACGCTCTCCGCCTCGCGATTTGGATGGGTGGATGGCAAGAATGCCCTCCCTGGGACCGCTTTCTTGCCATTGGGCTCCGATTTCCCCCGTGGATGGCAAGAAGCTTCACCTGTGGTCAACCTTCTTGCCATCGAGCGACCGCGAGCCGCCCGCCCGATCGGTCCCTTTAGCCTTTGCGGATGAGCGAACGCGGGGCAGCCTTCTTCGATCTCGACCGGACCCTGATGTCCGGCTCGAGCGGGGCGCAGTTCGGGCGCGCGGCGTTCCGCAGCGGGATGGTCAGCCGCCGGCAGATGACCCGCTGGGGCTTCGATCATCTGAAGTTCCGCCTGCGGGGAGCGACCGACCATGACACCGAGGAGCTCGTCGAGCAGATCCGCGTCCTCCTGGCCGGTGTCCCGGAACGGGAGCTGAAGCGCATGGTTCCCGACCTGCTCGCCGGGATCCTGCCGCGGATCTACCCGCAGATGCTCGCCGAGGTCCGCTCACATCAGGATGCCGGCCGGCCGGCCTTCATCGTCAGCGCGGCGAGCCATGGCGTCGTCGAGCTGCTCGCCCGGGTCCTCGACATGGAGGGCGGGATCGGCAGCCGCTACGAGGTCGACGATCGCGGCCGCTACACGGGCGAGCTCGTCGGCGGGCTCAACTACGGGGAGCTGAAGATCGGGCCGATGCGCGCCTTCGCCGACGATCACGATCTCGACCTGGCGGCGTGCTGGGCATATTCCGACTCCGTCTCGGACCTGCCGATGCTGGAGCTCGTCGGCCACCCGGTCGCGGTCAACCCGGACGCGGAGCTCTCGCGGATCGCGCGGGACCGAGGCTGGCAGGTGATGGTCTTCGAGAAGCTGGGACGGCGACTCGCGATCGGCGGCTCGGTCCTGCTCGCCGCGACGCTCGGCGGAGCCGGAAGCTGGATCGCCTCGCGCCGGCACGTGTCGCGGCGTTAGGCTCGCTCAGTGGACTCCGCCGAGCTGCTCAACGCCGGCATCGCTCGCCAGGCCGAGCTGATCGCCTCGGGCGAGGTCTCCTCGCGCGAGCTGGTCGGGGCCTGCCTCGAGCGCATCGATCGCCTCGAGCCGAAGCTCAACGCCTTCCGCATCGTCCTTCACGAGCGGGCCCGCGAGGGCGCCGACACCGCCGACGAGCGGATCGCCGCCGGCGAGCGGCTGCCGCTGCTCGGCGTGCCGATCGCGGTCAAGGACAACGTCGACATCGAGGGGGAGCTGACGACCCACGGGACGCTCGGCTTCACCGCCATAGCCACCGAGGACTCCGAGCATGCGAGCCGCCTGCGCGCGGCCGGCGCGGTCCTCGTCGGCAAGACGAACCTTCCGGAGCTGGCCGTATGCGGCTTCACCGAGACCGAGGCTTGGGGGATCACCCGCAACCCCTGGGATACGAGCCTCACCACCGGCGGCTCCTCAGGCGGGTCCGGCGCTGCGGTCGCCGCCGGAATGGTCGGCGCGGCGTCGGCCTCCGACGGGGCGGGCTCGATCCGCATTCCCGCCGCCAACTGCGGGCTCTTCGGCCTCAAGCCCCAGCGCGGGCGCGTCAGCCTCCTCCCCGATCGCGAGCACTGGTACGGGATGTCGGTCGCCGGCTGCCTGACGCGCCGGGTCATCGACACCGCGCTCTGGCTCGACGTGGCGTCCGGCCGCGCGTCCGGTGACGCGGACACGCCGCCGCCTCCGTCGGCGCCGTTCGTCGAAGCCGCCCGCCGCGATCCGGGCAAGTTGAAGATCGCGATCTCGATGAAGCCGATCCGGGCGCTGCTGCCGCCGATCCTCGACGATCGGGTCGTCACCGCGATCGAGGCGACCGCTGACGTGCTGCGCTCGCTCGGCCACGAGGTCGTCGAGCGAACGCCCGCCTATGGGTCGATCGGCAACGACCTGGTTCCGCGCTACCTCGCGGGCGTCGCTCAGGACGTCGCCGGCGTGCCCCACCCCGAGCGGCTCGAGCCGCGCACCCGCGGCTTCGCCAGGCTGGGAAGGGCGATCCCCGACCGCGCGCTCCGCAACGCGCTTGCCAATGAGCGCAAGCATGTCGCCAGGATCAACGCGATCTTCGACGACGTCGACGTCCTGCTGACGCCGGTCACCGGCGAACCGCCCGTCGAGATCGGGCGCTGGGCCGGCAAGGGCGCCCTTCGCACCTTGATCGGGATGGGCCGAACCTACCCCTACACGCCGATCTGGAACTACACCGGACAGCCGGCGGCGTCGATCCCCGCGCCCGTCCCGTCCGGCGAGCCGCCCATCGGCGCCATGCTCATCGCGCCCCCCAACGGAGAGGAACTCCTGCTTTCACTTGCCGCTCAACTCGAGGCGGAGCTCGCCTGGCCGGACCTGATCCCGGAGATCGCCCGATGAGAGCCGTCGCCGTCGGCCCCGGCTTCACCCTCGAGCTCCGCGACGTCGCGGAGCCGACCCCGGGGGAGGGGCAGGTGAGCCTCCGCGTTGACTCCTGCGGCATCTGCGGATCGGACCTCCACATGCTTCCGTCCGGCGCGCTCCCGGAGGGCGCGATCATGGGTCACGAGGTCGCAGGAGAGGTCACCGCCATCGGCGCCGGGGTCAGCGGCTGGGAGGTGGGGGAGAGGGCGTGCGTCTACCCATTCGCCCCGCTCGATCATCTCGATGTCGCAGCCGCGATGGGCAGCGGCATCGGCCTCGGCACCAACGACGGCGGCTACGCCGAGGCCATGGCCTGTCCCGCCGAGATGCTCTGGAAGCTTCCCGCCGAGATCGAGCTCGCCCACGGCGCCCTGGTCGAGCCGCTGGCCGTCGGCCTGCACGGCATCGACATCTCCGGCGCGACCCCCGAGCAGACCGTCTGCGTCCTCGGCTGCGGCCCGATCGGCGCGATGACGCTCGTGGGCCTCAAGGCCCGCGGGTTCGAGCGGGTCGTCGTCGTCGAGCCCAACGAGGGGCGCCGCAAGCTGGCGACGAAGCTGGGGGCCGCGGCGGCGTTCGGCCTCGAGGGCGTCCACGAGGCCGTCCTCGCCGAGCTCGGGGAGCCGCCGGCGATCGTCCTCGAGTGCGCCGGTCACGTCTCGGCGCCCGGCCTTGCGATCGAGCTGATCGCCCCCGAGGGCTCGATCGCCCTGATGGGCATGCTCGGCGAGCCCGTGCCGATCTCCCAGCTCAACGTGATGCTGAAGGAGGTCCGCCTGCGCGGCTCGTTCGCATACCGGCCCGCCAACTTCGACGAGGCGATCGGGATGCTCGCCGAGGGCAAGGTGCCGGCCGAGGAGCTGATCAGCTCACGGCGCCCGCTCGAAGACGCGGCCGACTGCTTCACCGAGCTGCTCAACCCCGAGACGACGGAGCTGAAGATCCTGCTCCAGCCGGGGCTGCCGGCGTAGGGGGGTCCGAGGCTCCGGTGCGTCCAACCGGCGCTCCGTGCCCGCCCTTGGCTCTACGCCAGCCCCTTCTCCCGCGCCTTCTTGATCCCCGTTCGGGTGCCGAGCCCGCCGCCCAGCGTGAACAGGGCCTTCGAGGCGGGGAGCCTGTAGCCGGCCTTGGTGTGAGGCGAGTAACGGACGAGGTTTCCGTCGACCTCGAGCCAACCGGTGTGGATTCGCTGCTCCTGGCCGATCATCCGCGGCCTGAACTCATGCGCGGTGAGGCCGGCGCGGCGACCGCCCGTCGGAACCATCGCGGGGGCCGGGACGAGGTCGACGCCGCCCGGCCCGGCGGACCCGGCGTGGGCGGGAACCACGACCGGGAGCCCGTCGCCACCGACCCAGCCGAGCACCGCGTGAGGCAGCCGGTGCATCTGCTTGGCGAGCTTCTCGCTGTCGACCCGGGGACCGGTGCCGTTCTTGGGGGACTTCTGGGGAGCGGGGTCGGGTGGAAGCGGGTCGCCGAGGACCGTCGGCTCGCCCCGGCATTCGAGGTCGGGCCAGACGATCAGCCGCTTGAGCTCGATCGTGATCGCAACGCGTTGGTAGTAGTAGACCTCGAGCCAGCGTCCGGTCAGCCCCCTTTGCCGGGGACCGAGGAAGTGCTCCCACTGCGGCTCGATCGAATCCAGCCAGGCGCGGTCCGGGGTGGTCGAGAATGAGGCGACTCCCTGCGCGAGGACGAACTCCGGCCGGTTCGAATCGCCGTGCTCGCGAGCGTGGTAGGCGACGGATACCGAGGGGTTGGAGCGAATTCGATCGAGCTTCTTCCAGAGCCCGAGGGAGGTGGAGACGCAGATCGTCCCGGCCTCGCGGTCACGGATGCCCAATGGAGCCATCGGGGTTATCACCACGCCCTTGGCCGGGGTGACGTACGCGACCGCTGCGGTCAGGTCCCCCGTCAGGATCTGATCGATCTCATCAGTCCAGCTGAGTGCCATGGCGGCAACCTATCGTCACCTGATCCAGGCCGCCGGCAAGTTGGCGCGGCCTACGTGTCGCTGATGTTCTCCTCGACCTGAGCGGCGACCTCGGGCGGGACGGTTTCCATGCCGTGCTCCTCCTTGGCGTGGACGGCGACCTGCTCGAGGACGTCGTTGACGGTCTCACCCTCGAAGGTGGCCGCGCAACCCGGCACCACCGTCCCACATGCGAACTCCTTCATCGGCTCTCCGTTCCCATCGCTGGCCCCCGTCAAGTACCGGGAAAGCAAACCACACGGGCGTCGGTAGCCTTCAGGCCAATGGCTATCGAGCCCGATTCCCAGCGACGAGCGCACCAATGGATGGCCGAGGAATACGCCGCCGAGCGGGAGCGCGACGTCCCCTTCGAGACCCTCTCGGGCCATCCGGTCAACCCGCTGTACACGGCCGACGACCTGGCCGAGCACGATGCCGACCGCGACGAGGGCTTCCCCGGCTCCTATCCCTACACCCGCGGCGTCTACCCCTCGATGTACCGGGGGCGGCTCTGGACGATGCGCCAGTTCGCCGGCTTCGGCACGGTCGAGGAGACCAACGAGCGCTTCCGCTACCTGCTCGCCCACGGCCAGACGGGACTCTCGACCGCCTTCGACATGCCGACCCTGATGGGGCTCGACTCCGACCACGACCGCTCGCTCGGCGAGGTCGGTGTGGAGGGGGTCGCGCTCGACACCGTCGACGACATGGAGACCCTCTTCGACGACATCCCCCTCGACGAGGTCACGGTCTCGATGACGATCAACGCCCCCGCCGCGATCGTCCTGGCCTTCTACGTGGTCGCCGCCGAGGAGAAGGGGATCGCCTCCGACAAGCTCGGCGGGACGATCCAGACCGACATCCTCAAGGAGTACATCGCTCAGAAGGAGTGGTGCTTCCCGATCGAGCCGGCGATGCGACTCGTCACCGACATGGTCGAGTGGTGCGCCCACGAGATGCCCCGCTGGCATCCGATCTCGATCTCCGGCTACCACATCCGCGAGGCCGGATCGACCGCGCAGCAGGAGCTCGCCTTCACGCTCAAGAACGGCCTCACCTACGTCGAGCGGGCGGTCGAGCGCGGCCTCGACGTCGACGAGTTCGCCCCGCGGCTGAGCTTCTTCTTCAACGCCCACATCGACTTCTTCGAGGAGATCGCCAAGCTGCGCGCGGCCCGCCGGATCTGGGCGCGCGAGCTCCGCGACACCTTCGGCGCCAAGAACCCGAAGTCGCTGCTGATGCGCACCCACACGCAGACGGCCGGCGTCTCGCTCACCGCCCAGCAGCCGCTGGTCAACATCGTCCGCACCACGATCGAGGCGATGGCCGGCGTCCTCGGCGGCACCCAGTCGCTGCACACGAACTCCTTCGACGAGGCGCTCGCGCTGCCGACCGAGCAGGCCGTCCGCGTCGCGCTTCGCACTCAGCAGGTGATCGCCCACGAGTCCGGCATCACCAACACCGTCGATCCGCTCGGCGGCTCCTACTTCATCGAGAAGCTGACCGACGAGATGGAAGCTGCCGCCTACGACTACTTCGCCCGGATCGACGAGCTCGGCGGGATGGTCGCGGCGGTCGAGTCCAACTTCCCCCAGCGTGAGATCTCCGACGCCGCCTTCGACTACCAGGCCGCCCTCGAGCGCGGCGAGAAGATCATGGTCGGCGTCAACGCCTACAAGGTCGACGACGACGAGCTGACCAACCTCCACCGCCCCGATCCCGCCGCCGAGACGCGCCAGCGCGAGCGGCTCGCGAAGACGACGGCGCAGCGCGATCCCGCCAGGGTCG
>CAWGXC010000002.1:0-210153 GCA_963826475.1 uncultured Solirubrobacterales bacterium
CGGTTGAAGACGACCCGTCTGCCATCCGGGTCGTAGCCGAGGTCGGGGCCGACGAGCACTCCGGCGTAGTTGAGGTCGTAGCCCTGAATCGTGTGGATCGAGCCCACCTCTTCAACCGAGCCGGCTGAGGCCACCCAGTCCTTGTCGGCCTGGTTCCATTGCAGCGACAAGCCGCCGAGCTCGATGTCGTAAGCATTGGGGTCGTTCTTGCTCTTCCACTCCCACGCGTAGCCCGCGAGCATCCGGGCCAGCCCCTCCGATTCGTCGAGGCGAAGGATCTCGTTGCGCATCGCGGCGGGTCATCGTAGAAACGCAGGTCATACGGCGTGAAGCGGTCTGGCTTGGGCTGGGGTGACTGTCCTGCCAGGATCGCGCGGATGTGGCCGACGTAATCCTCTCCAGCTCTTCGGATGCGGTGCTGGGTTCGAAGGCGGTGCAGTCGGCCCTGTCGCTGGGCTTCGGCGTTGACGAGTTCCAGGTGACCTGGGGGCAAGTCGGCTGGGCGCACCGTTTGCAGGGCGTCGACGAACAGGATCTGGTGGTCGCTCTTCTCTCGGATCCAGTCGAGCTGGGTTTTAGCTCAGGTCGTCCTCGCCGAAGAGGTCCACCGTGATGTCGCGAAACCTGGCGTTCAGAGGTCCGGATGCCTGTGCGGCTCGCTGGTTCAGCCGGTGGGCTTCGTCGACAACCAGCAGGTCGAAATGCTCATCGCCGCCACCGATCTGAAAGGGAGAGCGGACCATCGCCTTCTCCAGTCCGTGCGTCTTGCTGAATACCCGTTCGATTGACTTACGCAGCGACTGCTGGGGTATGACGAGACCGATCCGCAAATCCGCAGCAGCTCGACGTGCTCCGCGTCGAAGAACTCGGCGAAGCGCGCGTCCTCGTCGACCGGATCGTTTGGGTCCGCGCGTCCGATGTCGCGCAGGAGCTTCATCAGGTAGATGGCGACGACGGTCTTTCCCGTGCCCGGCTCCCCCTCGATCACCGAGATCGTCGGCGAGCCGGCTTCGAGTCCGTTCGACAGCCCCCTCACGATGTCGTCAATGGCGCTTGCCTGATCCGGTGTCAGGGCTTTGAAGGGGGACAGCTTGAAGAGGTCACGGTTCTCGATCTCGGGGAGCGAACGCTCGAAGAGCCCCTGAGCTCGCAGCGCGTCGAAGATCTTCTCGAATGCCTTCCGGGACCCGTCGCGTCCGTAGTAATCGCGGTCGACCTGGCCGCCGTTGCTGTTGAGCACCTCGAACTTGCCGTCGCCTGCGAACAGGTTGATGAGGTGTGACTCGAGATCAAGGCACACCGACTTGTTGAACTCCTCGCCGATCACGATCCGGACATCCCGCAGCCCGCGCTTGCCGGGGGAGCCGAGGTGATCCTTGAGGCGCTTCAGCGCGTCGCCGGTCTCGCCGACGTAAACCGATCGGTCGTTGTCGAGCGTGTAAACGACCGGCCAATTGGAGAGACGCTCATCACCGAGTCGAGCCAACGCCTTTACGCCCCGCTCGCTGAACCGAATGGGCTCGACCCTAAAGCTGCCCATACTTGGTGCTCCGCCCTAGCGCCTTCTCAATCGGGTACTTCTTGCGGGTCTTCTCGAGCTTCTCGAGAACGATCTCGTCTGGCTCCACGCCGAGACTTTGCGCGAGGAGATGGCAATACGTGAGCACGTCGGCGAGCTCCTCGACTACCTGCTCCCGATTCGCGTCGTCTGACCATTGGAAGCACTCGAGCAACTCCCCGGCCTCGATCACGATGCTCTTGGCGAGGTTCTCCGGTGAGTGGAACTGACCCCAGTCGCGCTCCGCGACGAAGGCTCGCAACTCCGCCTCTACCCCCTCACTCATCGTTGGATCCTATGGATAGCTCGGAGGTCGGCGTCCGGTCGGAATCTCGACACACATTCGGCATGCAGAGGTCTTGATCGGTGAGGCCGTGGCGGCCAACTTGCATGTATGCCCGACGGCGAGCCGATCCACGTCACTGTTCCCGGTAGCCCTGACGATCCTCGCGCTCTGCGTGACGTCCCTGAGGGTGTGGTCGTCCACTACGTGCCCGAGCTCCATCCTGACGACGTCTGCATCGTTGGCGGGCTTCGGACCACATCGCCGTCGCGAACGCTGATCGATCTCGCCGAGGTGATGGATGCGGCCGAGCTTCGCGAGTGCTTTGCGAATGCCTGTGATCTGGGGCTCCTCGATCTCGACGAACTTGCCGCGGCGCGCGCCCGAGTCGAATGGCGACCGTCACTGGCGATGCTCGATGAGGTGATCGCGGCCGCCTGAGGTCGGGCGGATGGCCAGCTCCCGGCGCAGTCGATGTAGCCGGCACGTATACGAACGTGTATACACTTATGACTATGGCAGCGACTACGACGGTTCGAGTGCATCCTGAGACCCGCCTCGCCCTTGCGCGTCTCAGCGCTGCGCGCGGACTTACCACGGCGGACCTTCTTGCAGAGCTCGTCGAGCGGCGGGAGCAGGATGAGCTCCTCGAGCAGATGAACGCCTCTTACGAGCGACAGCTGGCAGATCCCGTCTCCCGAGAGCGCGAGCAAGCCGAGCGCGAGCTCTGGGAGTCGACGCTGCCAGACGGCCTCGACAAGCTTTGAGCGAAGCTCGCCAGGGGGAGGTCTGGTTCTGCGAGCTCGATCCGACGCGCGGTCGAGAGCAGGCCGGTCGCAGGCCGGTCGCGGTGATCTCGGTCGATCAGCTCGGGACGGGTCCCAGCGGCCTCGCGATAGTCGTCCCGCTGACGACGACGCCACAGGACAATCCGATTCGCCCGCAGATCGATTCGTCTGAGGGCGGCCTCCGCGAGCCGAGTTGGGCGCTGACCGACATGGTTCGTTCGGTCGATCGCTCGCGGTTGGTCGAGCGCTCGGGCATGTTGCGGCCAGCGACGGTCGCCCTACTTGCATCGAGGGTTCGGTTGCTCGTCCGGATATGACGCGTCGTCATCGAGTCGTCGGCCTCGATCCCGGTAGCCGCTCCGCACTCAGCCTTCTGCCAACTCAGCCAGCAGCGCTTGCGGGACAGTGCTGGACCGCTCGGCGGGCCCGGGCTCACCGGTCCGCCGGCAGGAGCTGAAACGCGTCGCCGTTCAGGGGCCGCGCCGCACGAAAGTGGCGCTCGTCGAGCGTCGCGATCCTGACTGTCTCCACATGGCCTGCCAGTGCAATCAGCGAGGCGTCTGCCAGTCCGATCCCGGAGTCCGCGTAACGATCGGCGACGTCGACCGTCTCCCGTACCGCCCCTCGCCACCACTCGACGAGGTAGGCGCCTTTCGCAAGGTCCGATCGCAGCGCCGCCTGAGCCTCGGGTCCGCCGCGGGCCCCGACGAGGTGGTCGGCTTCGGCCAGAATCAGGGGGGTCGTGGCGAGGACATCATCCTCTTCAGCCAACCAGGCGCTGACGTCTTCATGCCAAGTGTCGGCCGAGTTCATGAAGGCGAGGATCGCCGATGTATCGATGACGATCAAACCTCGCCAAATCCCGTCGACCGAAGATGTTCGTCGGCCTTCTCCGCGAGATCGGCCGGGCCCTCGAACACGCCTTGAGCCTGAGGCTTGACCTGAATCGATCCCGCCGCCGCGGCGCGAAGGGCGCTCCGGATCAACGCAGCCTTCGTGGTGCCCTCGCGCTCCGCTCGCCTCGCCAAAGCCAGGTCGATCTCGTCTTCAACGTAGATGCTGGTCTTTCGCACGCCTCGCAAGATACCACCTACCACCTGTCACCCGTTCAAAGCCGAGCAGTTGAGGGGGCTCACTGATTGAGCTCAGGAAACTCCTTTTTCAACTTTTCGTAGACGTTCACGTAGGGAACCGCTCTGCAACCTTGGACAACGTCGAGGACCGCCCGGCCGCCGAGCGGCTTCTCGAGATAGATGTGGACCGGGCAGCCGACCCAATCAGTCTCCGGCTCCTCTTCGCCGCAGACCAGGATCAGGACGGTGACTGCCTCGTCGTCCTCCTCGAACAGCACCGAGCAGACACCCTCCCGTCCGTGCAGCGCGACTCGGAGTTGCAACCTGCCGGGTTCGCGCTCCATGTGCCCGTCGCAGGTTCGCCATCTTTGCTCGTGTGGCGTCCAGTCTGTGGGCGGCTCCGCTGGGAACGTTTTGCTCATCGACCTCGAGCTTGCACATCCGGCACCTCGATTGGAAGGGCTCAGCGCCGATCGTCACACCCTCGACTCACGACCGGTTGACCCCCGTCACTTTTGCCGCTCTACCGCAGCCCCCGCAGCCACTCCATCACCGCCCAGGTCGCCTCCAGATCTTCGCGGTTGTAGGCGAGGATCTCGTCGATGATCGCGGTGCGCTCGGCCTCGTCGCGCGTCTCGGTCGCCTCGATATAGCGTGCCATTGACCACTCGCCGCCTGACTCCACGAGCTGGCGCTCGTAGCCGGTCAGGGTCTCGATCTCCTTCAGGCCGTAGCCGGAGAGGGGGACGGCCACCGCGTCGCGGGTGATCGGCAGCAGGTCGAGCAGGTTGTTGAGAACACGCTGCGCCACGCCGCCCCGATCGCCGTAACGAGCGAGATAGAGGTTGAGCTTCACCTTCTCGTAGGAGGCCCAGTGGACGAACGGGACGTCTCCGTGCTCGGCGAAGATCGTGTCGGCCTCGGCCAGGAAAGATTCCCAGCCCTCGCGGTCACCGCGACCGCCGAAACCGGCGACGCCGGCGCGGAACTCGCCCCCGCCGACACCGAAGGGCTGCAGGCCCCAGATGTAGATCTTCTCGATCTCATCGACCGTCGGCGGCATGCCCTCGAGGTCGAACATCACGTAGGTGTCGTGCTCGGGAATCTCCGGCGGCTTGATCAGGATCGGTCGCCGCTCGAGCAGGGCGCGAGCGTTGATCAGCAGGCGCTCGGCCCGGTCGCCGACGGGGCGCCGCTCGCCGTTCCACGACGGACGCTCCAGCGCCCCCAGCCGCTCGGCGTCGAAGCCCTCGACCAGCTCGGGCAGGGTGTGGACGCCCCGCTCGTGGAGCTCGTCGATCAGACCCCGGTCGGCGAACGGCAGCAGCCCGACATCCTGCCGCTCCTGCGCCAGGGGCCAGCAGCGCGAGCGGAAGCCACAGCCGCCGCACTTCGACACCCCGACGTGCTCGTCGGCCGGCTCCTCCTCCATGGTCCGAAAGCGCAGGATCTCCTCGAAGGCGGCGAGCGCTTCCCCGCCGCCCTCGTAGTCGAGCGTGATGATCTCGCCGCTCCCGCCATGGACCTGCAGCGCAACCGGCGGCTCGCCGAAGGTCTGCTCGTAGAGCCAGCCGTATGCCTCGAGCTGGAGGCGCACGTGTTCCTGTCCCGAACCGACCCGGCGGTTCAGCTTCGAGTCGCGGATCGCGTAGCCGCTTCGCGCAGGCAGCAGGAAGTCGGGCAGGCCGACGATCCACACCTCGCGTCCGCCGAGCGTGGCCTGCGCTTGGAGCCGCCCCTGATAGATGACGCGCTCGCCGGCGGCGACCTCTGCGATGGTTGCGTCAGCCTGCTCGTCTCGGTCCAGCTCCGCGATGTCGACGTGCCCCGGGAACCGCGCCAGGTGCCGACGCTCATGCTCGATGCCGAGGCGCATCAGCATCTCGGCGAAGACGCCCGGCGGGTCCTCCTCGACGTCCCCCTGCTCGCGGAGCCACACCCGCAGCCCGCACTTCGACGGCCGCAGGTAGCCGTAGAAGTCGCTGGCGACCAGGCGACGGCCGGCGCCCTCGCGTGGGGGACTCGAACGCTCGAAGGCCGCGGCGATCTCCTCCCAACTGCGGTCAGGCCCCTCGCTGATCTCGCGGGCGGCCTCACGAAACCGTTCCAGCTCGTCCCGCACCGAGGGCGTGGAGATGTAGAGGGGCTCGGGGCGGATCCCGACGCGGTCGAGCGTCAGCCGGTCGGAGTCCCAGCAGGCGCCGATGGTCGGATCCTCGTGGGAGGGGCCGCCGCCTCCGCCGGAGTGGTAACGGATGGCGAAGCGCAGTCGCTCGAGCTCGTCGGGGTGCAGCCCGTGCTCGAGCTCGCCGAGGGCCTTCGCCGCTCTCGAGCCGTGCTCGGGGTCTCTGTCGTCGTTGAGCCGCTGGGTGTCATGGAGGCAGGCGAAGATGAACAGGGAGCGCGGGTCCGCCTCGGGGGCCTCCGCCAGAAGGAGCGCGGCAACCTGAGCGACGGCCCGCCAGTGCTTCGGCCCGTGCAGATGGGAGGCGAGCGCGACCGGGGTGGCCATCGACTCCGCCTGCGCGGCGAGCTCGGCAAGGGACGGCAAAGACACTCCCAGATAGTCGTTGATCGGACGATCGACCACAGGTCCGATCCAACCTCCCGCACTTGTCAGGGTGCCGACCCGGCTGCTCTCGTGCAGTCTGCAACTCCAGCAGCTCACCCCAGACGCGCCCGTAGACCCGCGCCCGCTCGTAGCCCTGCCGCTCCGCGACCGCCGACTTGAAGTTGTCGTAGTTGACCTCGCAGGTCAGCTGCGCGACAGCAGCCAGCCACTCGGCGCGGCTGACGTAGGCGCGATGGCGGTAGTCGGCCGCCGGATCCTCGAAGGGCTCGAGGCCGGGGATCTGGTCCCGCAGCGCCTCGAGGTCCTCCCGGCTGCGGCCCCGCACGATCAGCGTGTCGGGATCCTCGCGGTGGGCGACGACGCTGTAGAAGCCCTGCGTGGTGACGAGCCACATCAGCCTCACCTACTCCTTCGACGTGATGGACGGTTCACCCGACGCGCGCGCGGCCCGTCGGCTCCCGGCGCATCGTCGTCGCTGGGGAACGCGGTCATCTGGACGAGCTCGCCGTCGACGATCAGCGCCGAGCCCTCGACGCCGTTGGCGGCGAAGCGGGCCGTCTCGCCGATTCCCGGTCCGGGGATCCGAGCGGCCGCCGGCACGTCGCAAGTCAGCAGGGTGAAGCCGCGGACCGTGCCGGCGTCCACCGCCACGCTCGCCGCGGTCTCGTCGGCCACCGCCACCTGGCCGAGTGCGTCGAGCGCGTAGCCCTCGACGATCGCCGGCTGCAACGCAGCGAAGACGTCCGCCCGCCCGACGAAGTCGAGCATCGCGATCCTGCCGCCGATCACCGCGACCGAGCCGCACTGGCCCTCGTGCAGCTTCACTCCCTCGCGGATCTCGCCCAGCTGGTCCCGTCGGCCCTCATAGATGTCGCTCATCGCGCCGGTCGGCGAGCTCGCTTGCATCTCGAAGCCGCGGTCGGCGACCTCGCGCCAGACCTCGCCCTGGTCGGCACGGGCCGCGAGTCCGAGCTCGGCGTTCATCCGGACGCGCTGGCTCTTCAGCCTCCGCATCCGCGGGTCAGCCGCTTGCTGAGAGGGGACGAAGCGTTCGTGACGCCGGCCGCCATCCCAGCGGCCCTGCTCGACGCAGCTCACCGGAATCTGAGTCTTGGAGCCGGCCGCGATCAGGATGGAGATGTCGATCACGCGGTTCTGCATCGCGCCGATGACCTCCTCCCCCTCGTAGAGGAGGACGGGCCTCGCGCCCTGGTTGGAAACGACGAGGTCGTTGACGGACGCGCCGCTCTCGAGCTCGGTGATCGCGACCTGCTGGTGGGCGCTGGCGAAGGCGACGTAGTCGAGGGTCGTGGCGGGACCGATCAGCGGGTAGACCGCGAGCGGGCCGGCGACGTCGGGCTCGCCGACCTCGATCGGCCCGGCGAGGAAGTTGGACAGGACATTGGATTCTTCGAGAAGGTTGCTCATGAGGGGTCAGTCGTTCGCCGGCGCGTCGATCTGACGAGCGGTCATTCGCCGGCCAGCTGCGCGGCCAGGAGCCCGATGATCAGGCCGAGGAAGGTCGCCGAGCTGTCGCGGGAGCAGTCGGATTCGTAGAGGCGCTCGCGAATCAGGACGCGCGTCGCCTCGTCGATGCCGACCGCCTCCTGCAGACAGAGGACGGCGTCCATCGTCACCCCCGGCTCGTGGATCGCGCGGAAGTCGGCGATTCGATCGAAGGCCTCTTCGAGGCTGATGGTCACTTCTCTCATATCCATCCAGTCGCAGCGGCGCCCGCCGTTCTGACACCACCGGACTTCCGGCTGCCTTGTCAGGACACCCGCTTTCCCGACGACCTCCTTCCCATGGAGTTCCGCGCCACGATTCGCAAAGGGAGGGTCACCCTCGTACCGGGCGAGCAACCGCTGGTCGAAGGCGGAGCTCTAGCGGTCCTCACCCGCGCGGCGATCCCCTCCGATGTGTCGCTCGCGAACCTGACGATCGACGAGGACGAGGACGCCGACGAGCGCGAGGTCTACGTCGAGTTCCTGGCCAACGACAACTCCTACGCCCGTCGAACCCTGAAGCGCTGGGTCACCGCGACCGGTCACCTCCGCGCGTGGTTCGCAGACGAGGTGTTCGAGCCCGATGGCTTGCCGCCGGCGCGGCGCGAAGCTTCGACGAGCTGCGGCTGCTGCGGACTCGAGATGCGCGACGGCAGCGAAAAGTTCTGGGACATGGTTCTCGACTGCGGCTTCTTCCCTCCGTATTGCTTTGCCTGCGGGGTGTCGGTCCCGCAGTGGATGCCGAAGCCGCTTTCGCCGAGCAACCGCCGGCCGCGACGTTTGGAGCTGGTTCACACCCAGCAGGACCCGGAGGGCGAGGACTCGGACGGCGGGGTCAAGTGACCGTCAGGTTCCGCGGATGGCCAGCGACCGGTTCCCATCGCCACGCCAAATCAAAGGAGCCCACTCACTTGCCGGAGACAAACGACCAGACCCTCGCCTGGAGCGAGACCCGTTACGGGCTCGACGTCGACGACTTCTCGAGCGGCCTGTTCCTCGCGACGGTCGCCAGCCGCGGCTACTCGCACATGCGAACCCGGCAGCTGCAGATCGGCAAGGTGAGGCCGGCCGAGCTCCTCTCGCTGCTCGGTGACGTCAGCTTCAGCTCACGTGGCGACTACCGGATGAAAGCCCTGATCGATCGTCCCGGCGTGCTGGCCTCGTTCGAGATCCGCGCGGACTTCGCCCACGTCACGGCGGCGGGCGCGGACCCGGAGTTGCTCGAGCGCACGGTTGATGAGCTGGTCGCGAAGCTGCCCGCGCAGAAGAGCCCCGAGATCAGCACGCCGATTGCGATCTGGTCAGAAGACGGTCACGGGAGCGGGCACATGGCGCTGCGGGAGCTCGAGCCCGAGCGGTGGCGGGATCTGGCCGACGGCTACTCGTCCGCGGTCCGGGAGGAGCTCGAGCCGCTGATGAACCTCCGCGCCGCGCCGGCGAGCGGACGGCTGATCCTCTGGCACGGGGAGCCCGGGACCGGGAAGACCCACGCCCTGCGGGCGCTGGCGCACGAGTGGCGCGACTGGTGCTCGGTGCACTTCGTCGCCGACCCCGACCGGTTCATCGGCGAGGGGATGACCTACATGCTCGGCGTGCTCAACGTCGACGGCTTCGACCACCCCGACTCGAAGCGACAGAAGCTGATCGTCCTCGAGGACTCGGGCGAGCTGCTCTCGATGGATGCCCGTCAGCAGTCCGGCCACGGACTCTCCCGCCTGCTCAACCTCTCCGACGGGCTGCTCGGGATCGGCACGAACACGATCACTTTGATCTCCACGAATGAGCCGCTCGGCCGGCTTCATCCGGCGGTCCACCGGCCGGGCCGTTGCCTCGCCGAGACCGAGTTCACGGCGCTCGACGTCGATGAGGCCTCGGAGTGGCTCGCCGCCCGCGGCTCCGCGGCGATCGTCGACGGCCCGAAGACCATCGCCCAGCTCTACGCGATCCTCGAGGGCCGCGATCAGGGCGCTCGCCGGACGACGGTTGGGTTCGGCTGAGTAAATGACCATGGTAAGGTGACCACGGTCAGATGAAGGAAATCACCGCCACGAACTTCAAGGCTCGGTGTCTCGCTTTGCTCGACGACGTCGCTGAATCGGGAGCCGAGTTGATCATCACCAAGCGGGGTCGCCCGGTCGCGCGGGTCGCTCAGATCGACCCTGGCGGATCGATGCTCGGAACGGTGAGCGTCTTGGTGGATGACGACGAGTTGATGGAGCCGATCGGCGAGGGCTGGAACGCCGACTCACCTCCGAGCTGACTTTGTCGCCGGTGGTCCTCGATACGCACGCATGGCTCTGGCTCATCTCCGACCCGGGTCGCCTGAGCAGGCCGGCCGCCGAGGCGATTGCGGCAGCCGAGACGGTCGGGGTGCCTGCGATCTGTTGCTGGGAGGTGGCGATGCTGGTGCAGAAGGAACGCATCGCGCTCGATCGGCCGGTCCGCGCCTGGGTCAGGGCGGCTCTCGCTCGGGAGGGAATCCTCGCGATGCCGATGTCGCCCGAGGTCGCTACAACGGCCGGGCTGCTGGACCCCGGGCAGTTCCCGGGCGACCCGGCAGACCGGATGATCTACGCGACGGCCCGCGGCTCGGGTGCTTCCCTGATCACCCGAGACGCGCGACTGCGCGAATACGACCCGCGCGGAACGCTCTGGTGAGACGCTTGGATCCGATCGGCGCCGTGCAGATCCAGCTGGCGAAGACCCCGAGCAGGTCGAGCGGCTGCTGCGCGCGGCCTGGAAGCGCCGTGCCCCGCGTCGCCTGGTGGATGATTGAGCGATGTCGGTGAGGCGCGTCGTTCCCAACTTCCGGTCCGAGGACCCGGCGGCCGGGACTGAGTTCTACTCCGAGGTCCTCGGCCTCGAGGTCGTCATGGACATGGGGTGGATCGTCACCTACGCGGCGACGGATAACCCGACCGAGCAGATCAGCCTGATCAGCGAGGACGCGTCCGCGCCGGTCCACCCGGACGCCTCGGTCGAGGTCGACGACGTCGATGCCGCCCACGCCGCGGCCCAGAGACTCGGCTGCGAGATCGTCCACCCGCTGACCGACGAGCCCTGGGGCGTGCGCCGTTTCTTCGTGCGTGAGCCGAGCGGGAAGGTGCTGAACGTCCTCAGCCACCGGGGCTGAATCGTTCGTCATGCGGGCGCGATCCGCCACATTGGATGCCCCACGCGTGACGGCCGACCGACGAGCCTCCTCAGGACGCCGAACTTCACGAGGATTGAGGAGCCGAACATGTCCGATCTCGACCGCCAAGCGAAGATCATCGAGCTGATCCGCAAGCTCCCCGAGGGCTTCGTCGCCACCTACGGGGACCTCTGTCCGGAAGCGCCCCGCCTTCCGGGCCGGGTCCTCTCCATGAACCAGGACAAGACGCTGCCGTGGCACCGAGTCGTGCGCGCCGACGGCTCCTTCGCCCAGGGGGAGAAGCAGCGCCGCCTGCTCCGCAAGGAAGGCATCCCCTTCGCCGGCAAGCGGGTAGACATGGAGGTCGCGCACATTCCCCGGGAGGTGCTCGCCGATCTG
This sequence comes from uncultured Solirubrobacterales bacterium, assembly GCA_963826475.1. Taxonomy (GTDB): domain Bacteria; phylum Actinomycetota; class Thermoleophilia; order Solirubrobacterales; family 70-9; genus RHKX01. The sequence goes on from CAWGXC010000002.1 coordinate 11,312, forward strand.
GTCTGAATCGGCGGAATCGGGGTATGCCGAGGTCAGCACATCCCGACGAGAGGAAGCAATGACACCGCCCTACACGCACAAGAAGATCACCGAGGCGCCGGACTCCGCGCCCGACATGGGATTCGGCGAGCACGGCGAGATGCGCTTCGCCGGCAAGGAGTTCGAGGCGGAGGACACCGGCTTCACCTACCACCGCTCGAACCCGAACGTCCACAGCGGATTCGGCCACCGTCACGAGAAAGCCGAGGAGGTCTACTTCGTCCTCTCAGGGTCCGGCCGGTGCAAGCTGGACGACGACATCATCGAGATCGAGCGACTCGACACCATTCGCGTCGCCCCGGAGGTCTGGCGCTCGTTCTCGGCAGGCCCCGACGGCCTCGAGATCCTCGCCTTCGGCCCGCACCGCGAGGGCGACGGCGAGATCGACCCGCAGTGGTGGGTCGAATAACGAGCGCGTCAGGAACCAGACCCCGCGAGCGACCTTTCCCTCCGGCCCCAGCAAGGGCCCGGAGGGACGGGGCCGCACGGGGGATGTAGCGGCCCCGTCTCCCTCGGCCCCGGACTGAAAGGATCGCCACGATGAGCGCCGCCTTCCCACTCTCCGAGCGCTTCACCGAGGCCACCGCCTACGCGCTCCTCCACCACCGCGACCAGCGCCGCAAGGGCGGCGACATCCCCTACGCAGCGCACCTCCTCGCCGTGGCGGCCATCACGCTGGAGATGGAGGGCACCGAGGACGAGGCCATCGCCGCACTTCTGCACGACGTGATCGAGGACGGGGGAGGGTCCGCCGCCGAGGCCGAGATCGCCGGCCGCTTCGGCGCAGACGTCGCCGAGATGGTTCGCGCCAACTCCGACACCGACGTCGAGCCAAAGCCTCCGTGGCGCGCCCGCAAGGAGGCCTACCTCGCCGGCATCGCCGACAAGCCGATCGGCGCGGTCCGGGTCTCGATCGCCGACAAGCTCCACAACGCGCGCTCCATCCTGGCCGACCACCGGCGCGTCGGCGACGCCGTCTGGGACCGCTTCAGCGCCGACCGCGACGAGACCCTCTGGTACTACGAGGCCCTCGTCGGAGCCTTCGAGGGTCGTCGCGAAGAGTTGGGCGAAGGCGCTTCAGCGGCTCTGGACGAGCTGGAGCGGGTCGTCTCCGAGCTCGTCGAGCGGGCGACCTAGAAGCGGAAGGCGCTGTCGAGCTCCTCGACCTCGGCCTCGTTGCCCTGCTTCACCTCGTCGGGAGTGTCGAGGACTGAGAGCAGGATGTTGACGATGCGCGGATCGAACTGGGTGCCGCTGTTGCGCAGCAGCTCGGCGCGGGCGACGGACTCGGGGAGCCGCTTGCGGTAGGAGCGATCGGTCGTCATCGCGTCGTAGGCGTCGCATGTGAAGAGGATGCGGGCGCCGAGCGGGATCTCATCCCCGGCCAACCCGTCGGGGTAGCCGCCGCCGTCCCAGCGCTCGTGGGCGCTGCGGACGAAGGCGCGGACCGGCGCGAGGAACTCGACCGGCGCGAGGATCCGCTCACCGATCACTGTGTGCTTCTCGATCTCGCGACGCTCCTCCTCGTTCAGCGCGCCGGGCTTGTTGAGGATCTCCTGGGAGATCGCGAGCTTGCCGATGTCATGGAAGGCGGCCGCGTAGCGGAGCATCCGCAGATCGTCGGGGTTCATCCCGAGGATCTCGCCGATTGCGGTGGCGTTCTTGGCGATCGAGCGGGAGTGCTCGGCGGTGTAGAGGTCCTTTGCCTCGAGTGCCTGCGACAGCGCCTCGGCCGTCTGCATGTACGCCCGGTCGAGGCCCTCGTAGAGGGCGATCGCGTTGAGTGCGCCACCGAGTTGAGCGGCAACCGACTCGAGCAGTCGTGCATCGTCGGAGTTGAAGGCCTCCGCGCTGACGTCCTCGAGGTTGATCACTCCCCACGGCTTGCCGCTGACCATGATCGGGACGGCGAGCTCGGAGCGCACGTCACGAGTGGCATCGGTGGCCCGGTACTGCGGCTCGCGGCCCACCTCCGCGACGAGCACGGGCTGGCCCTCGCGGATGCAGCTCCCGAGGATGCCCGCGTCGAGGGGCTGCGTCCAGTTGGGGGAGGTGCGGAGCGCGGAGCTCTCGGCCCGGAGCTCGAAGTATTCGCCGACGATGGCGACGACGTGGACGACCGAGCAGTTGAAGGCGTGTTCGAGCTCCTCGACCGCGGCCCGGCAGATCTCGTCGTCCGTCGTCGCGCCGGCGAGCCGGCCGGCGAGGGCGAGCGAGAGCTCGAGCGCTCGCGAGTGGCCGGTCGTCAGCTTCGAGCTGGTGCGCCGGTGAGGACGGGGAGGGATCGCCGCTCTGACCGCGAGGCGCAGAGCGGACTCCAGCTCGAGGATCGGCGCGTCGTCCTGATCGGTGACGAGCTCCAGCAGATAGACGCCGTCATCGTCGCCGGCCGCGGCGCCGACGACCCCCTTGAACCCCTCCTGCTCGAGAAAGGCGCGCTCGCTCGGGTCGGAGTTCTCGTCGGAGGTCTGAGCGGTGAACGAGCCGCTGCCGGCCGCGATGACCTTCGCGGTCACCGGGAACTCGTCGAGCTCGTACTCCCCGTATTCCTCGTAGCCGACGGCGACGCGCACCCCGGAGGCCACTCGGCTGCGGTTCTCCCCGAGCGAGATGTCGCGCAGATAACCGCGCCCGGCTCCGGCGAACGAGATTCCCCAGCGGGCGAAGTTCGCCGCCTCGGCGTACGCGGCCGCAACGGCCTCCAGCCGATCGAGCACCGGTGCCTCGAGCAGATCGCCGTCGAGGAGGCGGACCACCTGCTCGGTAGCGGCGGCGATCCGTTCGACGGGCCCACCCCGGGCGTTGTCGAAGATGGGGATGGTCTTGCGTTCCTCGGCGACCTGTGCCGCCGTGCAGACGCGGTTCCCGCCGCGGCGTTTGGCGACGTACTGAGCGGTGTCGGCCGCCTTCAGCAGTGAGGCGGGATCGCCCGTCGCGGGACCGGCGAGCGCGGCGCCGCAGGAGAGCGAGACGTCGAGTGGGACGTCCATCAGGAGCCGCTGAGCGTTGGAGCCGACCTCGACGATCGCGTCCAGCTCGCGGCCCGCCGGGGCCGGCTCGGCACTTTCGACCAGGACGCAGAACTCGTCGCCGCCGAGGCGGGCGACGAACGAGCCGGGAAACTCCGCTGCCGCGGCGACCAGCGTCTTCGCGACGGCGCGCAGGGCGCGGTCGCCGACGATGTGGCCGTGGTTGTCGTTGATCGCCTTGAGGCGATCGACGTCGCAGATGAGCAGGGCGACCGAGGCACCGTGGGCATGGAAGCGGGCCATCGCTCGCTCGAGCCGCTCATCGAAAGCCCTGCGGTTCGCGAGCGAGGTGAGCGGATCCTCGTAGGCGAGTCGGGAGACCTCCGAGAAGAGCTCGGCGCGCGTGATCGCGCTGGCGAGCTGGCCGGCGATCGCCTCCAGGAACTGCACGTCATCGGAGCGGAAAGGTGGTGTGGAGGAGATGGTCGTCGCCCATACCTCACCCCAGATCTGGCCCTCGACCTTGATCGGCACCCCGAGATCCGAGGACTTGCCGAGGCTCTGGAGGACCCGGGCCGCCGCCCGATCGCAATCGGGGTCATCGAGCGAGTTGAAGTAGGGCTTGCCCGTCTCGAGCATCCGCTGGAGCAGGGGAAAGCTCGAGGTCTCGTAGAACTCCTCGGGTGGGTAGCGCTGCTCCTCCGGGCCGAGCTGGCCGACGTTGATGAGCGTCTTGCAGCTCTCCCCGTCCCGTTCGAAGCGGCTGATCGAAAGCGATGCGCCGCCGATTGCCCTCAGAGCCTCCTCGGCGGCCAGCTCGAGCACGCCCTGGAGATCGTTCGCGCCCGCCACGGCAGCGGCGACCCGCAGGAGCGCCTCGCGCTCGGCGGTTCCTCGCGTTTGAGCGGATCCAGCCGGACGAATGCTGTTAAGCCCCCGATGGCCTGCGCCGCCCTGGCGCGCCCGCGTGGGCGCTTGCAGGGATGGACGTATGTTCACCCCGCATACATCGGCATCCCGCGCACAACATTGAGGCGGGATAACGCTTCGAGATGCCGAAAACGCCCAAGTCGCGCCTAGATGACCTGGTGCAGACGACGTCCCATCGCCGCGCCTGACGCGTTGAAGGACCTGCAAAGGTCGTTGAAGTCGCCCTCGGAGCGCGCGTAGTGATGACGGACGAGCGCCGCCGGCATCAGCAGCGCGGCGGCGAAGTGGTTCGCCTCCTCCTCGATTGGATCGAGCGGGGGCCGTTCGGCGACCGTGCCTTCGGCTCCCGGCGCATCGACCATGCCGTGGCGGCAGAAGAGGGCCGCCTGGTCGTCCTGATGAAGGATCCAGTGGCCGAGCTCGTGCGCGATCGTGAACCGCCGGCGCGGCGGCCACTGGCGCGCCTCATCGGCGTTCACCCAGATCTCCCCGAGGCTCGGAAGCAGCAGGCCGGAGAGGGACTTTCCCGCGCTGAGAGGCGGACAGCCGGGCGCCGCGTCCATCTGATCGACGTCGCGGACGAGCAGGCCGCAGCAGCTGTCGGCGATGTCCTCGACGGGGACGGGCAGGCTCTCGCCATCCCAGAGCCACTGCGGCACCTTGGCGAGCAGCTCCTCAGCGCGACGCTCGATCCCCTCCATCGAGGCGATGGTACCCAGGCGGTCAGCCGCCGGTGAAGAGCTCGTCGATTTCATCGCGCTCCGGGCTGGTCCCCGGGGATGCCGGAGCCTCCAGCGTCTTCTCGTCGAGCTCCTGGGCGAGGTACTGCGGATCGGGGGACGCGAGGCGGGCGAACGCGGTGGCCTCTGCGCCCCCCTCGGCCATCGCCCCGCCGCCGGCTGCCCGGAGCGTGTCGGCACCGACGCCGACGATCTCGGCCAACGCCTCGATCACCCGTCCAGAGACGCCCTGCGCCGGAAGACGGCCGTGCTCCATCCGGTTGTAGTAGTCGGCGACCTTGACCCGCCGCGGGTCGGCTTCGCCCAGCCCCAGGGCGGCGCCCAGTCGGGCGACCAGGTCGGCCCGCCTGATCCGCGCCCGGTTCCGCAGCTGGGGCAGAAGCTCAGGCCAGGAGCCGGAGACGCCCTCGATGGACTCGTACACCTGGTCGACGGCGACCTTCGCGAGAGAGGTCTCGTATGCGGCCGGGTCCCACGGTCGCCTTGGCGCTGTCATGAGGTAGCGGTCGATCAGGGACGCCAGCTCCTGACGTTCCCCGCCCTCCACGCGGCTGATCCACTCGCTGGGGTCGGGGGCGCGACCCGCCTCGAACTCGGCGCCGAACTCCTCGAGAAGGTGCCGGAGATCAGCCACGGAGCTCGTCCTCCACGTCCCGCTTGAAGCGGCTCCAGATCTTGTGGACGTTGGCGACGCTGACCCCGTCGACCCGCGCGGCCACCTCTTCGGCGGGGAGGTCCTGACATCCGGCCACCTCCGGACCGTAGAGCCGAATGACCTGCTGGTGCTGCTCGTTGCGCTCGTCGAGCAGGCGATCGACCAGCTCGCGAACCTCCATCGAGGTGGAGTCGTCCTCGGTGAACGGCTCGTCCCCCCAGACGTCCTCGTCGCCCTCGTGCTCGGAGCCGAGCGGGCTCATTGCGAGCTGCCGGCCGCGCGCCCGGAAGTAGTCGGCGACGCGACGGCTCGTGATCGTCTTCAGGAACGCGCCGAACTCGCCCACGACCTTCCCCTCGAACGACGCCCGCAGCGCCGACTGCAGCACCTCCATGACGACGTCGTCGATGTCCTGGGGAGCCGAGCCCATGCGCATCCGGACCCACGTCCTGATCGTCGGCTCGAATCCGAAGGCGAGGATCCCGACCGCCTCCTTCTCGGCGCCCCGCTCACCGGCCTGCCGCGCCGCGGCGATGTAGGCGACCAGCGCCTCGTTGCCGAGCGCCGCGAGTTCACTCTGGCTCAGGCGCTCGAACTTCCCCACCGGGCAAACCTAGCGCGCGGCCCCTGCATCACTTGTCCAGAGGGCCGCGAGCGCGGCGCGCGATGGCGGCAGGCCCTTTACAGTTTCCGCCGACGACTCCAACGTGGGGTCGTGAGTTACGTAAGAACGTGTGCTTGAGGACGACCACTGCCATAGGTAGTAGTGCATCCAAGACGGCCTCAGTTCAAGAAACGGCATTGGAGGCAATGCAACATGGCAAGTGGAACCGTTAAGTGGTTCAACGGCGAGAAGGGCTACGGCTTCATCGCTCCGGACGAGGGTGGCGACAAGGATGCCTTCGTTCACATCAGCAACATCGTCGGCGGTGCTCGCATCGACGAGGGTGACCGCGTCAACTTCGACGTTGAAGACAGCGCGAAGGGCCCGCAGGCCGTCAACGTCTCCAAGGCGTAGGACGCACCACATCGGCCGGTGGTCTCAGACCGCCGCGCCTCAAGCGCCAATCTCCCCACGGGAGATCGGAGTCAGCGCCACCGAGAGGTGGCGCTTCGCTTTGGTGGGGGAAGCCGACACGCTTTCTGCATAGAGGGGAGTGAAAGAGGGCGCCACGCGCGCGCCGGCGGCCGCGATCGTTGGGCGCGTGGGAGGTGGATGGCAAGAAAGCAGTCCCAGAGAGGGTCTTCTTGCCATCCAGGCCGGAAGGCAGCACGGGTTAGTCACCACCAGGCAGATCAAAGGGACCGGTCTAACCCAAACCGCGATCGACAAGCGGGTCGCCAGCGGCCGCCTCTTCCGGATCCACCGCGGCGTCTTCTCGCTCACTCCGCCGCCGCTGACCAAGCATCAGGTCTGGCTCGCTGCGGTTCTCGCCTCAGGACCCAACGCGCTCCTCAGCGACATCTCGTCGGCCGAGCTCTGCGGTTACGCCGACACCTCCTCCCTGATTGCCCACGTCGCAGTTCCGGAGGGCTCCGGTCGTCATCGCGAAGGCGTCGTCGTGCATCGCCGCGCGATTGACCCGCGCGACGTCCGCAGACGCGACGGCATCCTCTGCACCTCCGCCGACCGCACGCTCGTCGACCTCGCGCCCCACCGCAGCGAGTCCGAGCTCGAAACCCTCCTCGTCGCCGCCGAGTCGCTCCGACTGATCAAGCGCAACCGCCTCGCCGAGCTCATCGAGCAGCGCTGGGGTCGTCCGGGGATGACGAAGCTCGCATCGCTCATCGCCCTGGAGCCGGCCCTCGTCCGCTCCGACCTGGAGCTGCTCTTCCTGCCGATCTGGCGGGAGGCCGGCATCGAACGGCCGCTGGTCAACTTCCCGATTCAGGTGGAGGGCGGCGTCCTCGAGGTCGACTTCGCCTGGCCGGCCCACCGCTTCGTCGTCGAGCTCGACAGCCGGCGCTTCCACGGCGACTGGGAGGCCGCCGAGCGCGATCGGCGGCGGGACCTTCTCCTCGCCCTCGCCCACTGGGGGACTCAACGGTTCACCCGCGGGCAGTGCGGCGAGGACCGATCGACGATCGCGCGTCTCCTCGCGGCCCGGCTAGGGTGAGCCGCCATGGCCGAGGAGATCAAGCCACCCACCCGACCCCAACCCGAGACGGGCTCCGGCGAGGACGAGGCCCGCACCGTCGAGCACTCACGCTCGCTGCTGGTCCGCTGGATGTCGATCGGAGACGCCAACTCCGGCGGCTTCGTCCACGGCGGGTCGGTCATGCGTCTCGTCGACGAGGCGGCGGGCCTCGCGGCGATCAAGCACTCCGGCCGCCGCGTCGTGACGGCCGGAATGGACCGGATGACCTTCCTGACCCCGGTGTTCGTCGGCGAGCTGCTGCGCTGCAGCTCCTCGGTGAACGCGGTCTGGCGCAGCTCGATGGAGGTGGGCGTCCGGGTCGAGGCCGAGAACCCCTACACCGGCGAGACGCGCCACACCTCGACGGCCTACCTGACGATGGTGACCCTCGAGGACGGTCAGCCGATCACGGCCCCGAAGCTGATCGCCGAGACGGACGACGAGAGAAGGCGCCAGCGCGAGGCCGAGCTACGCCGTAAGAACCGTTTGGCCGAGCGCGACCAGATCCGCGGCGCCAGGTAACTCCACGGAATCAGCCGGTCGAGATACCTCCGGGCAGATCCTCCGCTTCGCGTCCGGTCTGCCCGGGTGGAGGGCCACCTGGAGGGGACCCTAGAGCTCCTTGACTCCTATGCGATCTTCGTCACGGTCGCCGGTGGAGTCGCTGCGTTCACCTGATTGCGGCCCTTGCGCTTCGCCTCGTACATCGCGGCGTCGGCGCTCTCGAAGAGCTCCTCGTAGTCGAAGGGGACCCCCGGCGGCGAGACGCCCACGCCACAGCTGATCGTCATCTGCAGGTCGTGGGAGAAGCGGGTCGCCGCGACGGCGTCGCGCAGTCGATTGGCCAGCCGCATGGTCTGCTCGCCATCGCCGCCCGGAAGCAGGACCAGGAACTCCTCCCCGCCGAGGCGGTAGGCGAGCTCGAAGGCACGTAGGTCCTTGCGGATGATGTAGGCGACGTCTTTGAGGACCGTGTCGCCGACCGCGTGGCCGACGGTGTCGTTGACGCGCTTGAAGTGATCGATGTCGATGACGATCATCCCGATCGGCGCCGCGGTGACCTCAGATTGCTGGCGCAACTCGCTGACCCGGTTCTGCAGCGCCTTGCGGTTCAGCATTCCGGTCAGCGGATCCACGGCGGCCTCGGAGCGGTGCTCCAGATCGGAGCGCATCAGCGCGGTCGAGAGGATCGCCGTCGAGAGCACGGTCGCCATCGGCATCACGAGACGCGGTGGGCTGTCGATGATCAGAGACGGCTCGGAGGCGAAGGCGACGCCACACATGAGGCCGAGGGTGATCACCACGCCGAGGATGACCCCGCGGTAGGAGAACCGAGCACTGAGCGTGACGATGGGGATCGCGAACCAGGCGAGCGCCGGAAGCCCATCGACCCCGGCGAGCAGAATGCTGATCGCGATCACGATCTGCGAACCGGTCCAGGCGGCGAAGATCCCGTATTCGGGCTTGGCGACCCGCTCCAGCCGCTTGTCGGCGAGCATGAAGAGGATGCCCGCGAAGAGCAGCGGCAGCAGCGTCCAGTAGCCCAGCCACGGGCCGGTCACCAGCAGCCCGACCGCGAGGACGCCCAACGCCATCCGCCTGATCGGCTGGAGGCGGCGATCCATGTCGAGCATGCGTGCGCGATCGGTGTGATCGGGCACGAGCCAGCTCTCGGATTGATCGACCCTGCGTTGCTTCATCACCTCTCTCATCGACAAGGGAGAGGCCGACGTTGAATCGGTACTGGACCGTCCCGTCTATATACAGGGGAGATTGCGTCTATCCGCAGGGCTCGAGCACCTGCTCGAAGGATCCGGAGCGCCCGTCGTCGCCCACCTCGAAGACGACGGCGTTGATCCAGACGTCCTCCTCGGCCGTCCGGAATCGCGCGGGCATCTGCGTGCGGAAGCGCCCGAGCGCATCCTCGACCTCGACCCCGAGGATGCTCTTGCGCGAGCCGGTCATGCCGACGTCGCAGATGAACGCGGTCCCCTCCGGCAGGACGCGGCCATCGGCCGTCGCCACGTGAGTGTGGGTGCCGAGCACCGCGGCGACCTTGCCGTCCAGGTGCCAGCCCATCGCCAGCTTCTCGCTGGTCACTTCGGCGTGAAAGTCGACGATGATCACCTCGGCACCGCGCCGCCTGAGCTCTGAGACCTCCGCCTCGGCGGCTGGAAACGGCGAACGGGCGACGGTCAGCTGCAGCTCGCCGCTGAGGTTGAGGAGCCCGACCTTGCGGCCGTCCACCTCCCAGATCAGCGATCCGCGCCCCGGGTTCCCCTTCGGGTAGTTGGCGGGACGGACGATCCGGTCGCACTCGTCGAGGAAGCCGTAGGCGTCGCGGTGGCGGTAGACGTGGTTTCCGGTCGTGATCAGGTCGACCCCGGCAGCGAAGATGTCACCAGCCGTCCGCTCCGTGATCCCGACGCCACCGGCCGCGTTCTCGCCGTTGGCGATGACGAGGTCGGGCGCATGCCTCTCCCGCAGCCGTGGCATGGCCTCGGCGAGCCCGCGCCGGCCCGGGCCGCCGACGATGTCTCCGATGAACAGAACGCGCACCGGGCCAGCCTAGATGCCGTGGCGTCCGGGAAGCGGCGGGAGCCGGGATGCAGACCGTCTAGCTTTGGCGGCGTGAGCGGGACAGAGCAGACGCACGCGACCGACCTCGCCGCGACCGCGCCCGGCAGCTCGGCGGCGATCGAGGCGCGCGGGCTCGGCAAGCGCTTCGGCGAGCGGGAGGCCCTGCGCGAGGTCAGCTTCACCGCCGCGCCCGGCGAGCTGCTCGCGATCATCGGGCCCAACGGCGCCGGCAAGACGACCCTGCTCTCGATCCTCGCCGGGATCCGCGAGCCCGACTCCGGCGAGGTGCGGCTGCCCGTCGGCGAGGTCGGCTTCGTCCCCCAGCAGGCGGCGCTCTATCGGCGGCTGACCGTCGAGGAGAACCTGCGCCTCTTCGCCCGCCTCGAGAAGGTCGTTGACGTGGAGGCGACCGTCGAGCGCATGCTCACGCAGACGGCGCTCGCCGAGCGCCGCGGCGATCAGGCGGGGACGCTCTCGGGCGGCAACCAGCAGCGGATCAACATCGCGATCGGCCTGCTCTCGAGCCCGGCCGTCCTGCTCCTCGACGAGCCCTCCACCGGCCTCGACCCACGGCAGCGCGCGCGCCTCTGGGAGTTCGTACTCGAGCTCGCGGGCCGCGGCACCACGGTGATCTTCTCCACCCACAACATCTCCGAGGCCGAGCGCTACGGCGAGCGGCTCCTCGTCCTCGCCGACGGCCAGCGCCTCTTCGACGGCACCGCCGAGCAGCTCCACGCCGAGACGCCCGCCCCCGAAGCCGGCTCCGGCGTCGAGCGCACCGACTTCGAGTCCGCCTTCGTCCGCTTCCTCGTCGCGAACGGCCACTAGGTAACGACGTGCGCTGGCTACTCCTCAAGGATCTGCAGATCATGCGGCGCTCGCCGCTGCTGACGGCGCTCCTGGTCGCCTACCCGATCGTGATCGCGGTGCTGATCGGCTTCGCCCTCAGCCGCGGGCCCGACACGCCGCGCGTCGCCTTCCTCAACGAGGTCCCGACGGACACGCCCTTCGAGATCGGCGGCGAGGACTTCGACCTCGTCGGCGCCAAGAGCGAGCTCTGCCAGCGGATCGAGTGCATCCAGGTCTCCAGCGAGGCGGAGGCGCGCAAGATGGTCGAGTCCGGCGACGTCCTCGGCGCCCTGATCCTGCCAGCCGACCTGATCGACAAGTTGCAATCGCTCGGCGGGCTCACCCCGGAGAAGCCGACGGTCAAGGTCCTGGTCAACCAGGAGGACCCGGTCAAGGGCAGCCTCGTCGACGACCGGATCAACTCGCTGCTGTCGGAGGCGAACCTGAAGATCTCCCAGAAGGTCTCCGACGTCTCCCAGCAGTACCTGCAGATCCTGCTCGACGGTGGCGACTTCTCGTTCCTCCAGGAGGGGCTGAAGATCCTCGGCCTGCGCCAGTCCGAGACGATCCTCAAGCAGGTCCGCGGGCAACTTCCCACCGACAGCCCCGAGCTCGCGCCGCTCGACGAGGTGATCCGCTTCAGCCACCTCGCCGCGCAGAACCTCGGCGTCGCCGGCGACCTGCTCAGCTCGGTCACCCAGCCGATCAAGGTCGACAAGGAAGTCATCAACGGCGACACGCCGAGCCTCGATGCCTTCGCCATCTCCGTCGCGGCGACGATCACGCTGATGTTCGTCACCGTCCTTCTCGTCGCCGGCTCGCTCGCGCTGGAGCGCGAGGAGAACGCCTTCGCCCGCCTCACGCGCGGGCTGATCGGCAAGTCCGCGCTGCTCGCCGAGAAGATCCTGCTCGGGATGGTCGTCGCCCTCGTCGTCACCGTCCTGATGCTCGCCGGGCTCTCGCTGTTCGTCTCCCTCGACTGGGGGAGGTTCCTGCTCTGGATCCCCGCGATCCTCTTCGGCGGCATGGCCTTCGCCGCGTTCGGCGCCGCGATCGGCGGCGCGACGAAGGAGGTCCGTGCGGCCTCCCTGCTCGCCTTCATGGTCAGCCTGCCGATGGCGTTCCTCTCGCTCGTTCCGTCAGGGACCGTCGGCAAGGGCCTCTACGACGTGATCAGCGTCGTCACCGGGCTCTTCCCCTTCGATCCGGCCCTGCGGGCGCTGGAGGGGGCGCTCGAATCGACCGGCCCGAGCATGGGGATCGCGCTCGTCCACCTGGCCGCCCTGGCGCTCGGCTACGGGCTGCTCGCCCGCGTCGCCGTGCGCCGCTTCATCTAGTTCCCGCCGCCGATCTCCCAGCTCGGAGCTCGCGCAGACTGCCGCCCGGCGTGCCCTCCTAAACTGGGCGAATGCCCTTTCCCGCTACTCGAATGCGCAGGTTGCGCAGGACGGGAGTCCTCCGCGGGCTCACGCGCGAGACCGAGCTCACCCCCTCGCACCTGATCCAGCCGCTGTTCGTCACGGCCGGCACCGACGTCCGCGAGGAGGTTCCATCGATGCCGGGCGTCAGCCGCCTCTCGATCTCCGAGCTGGTCGAGGAGGCGGGGGAGATCCGCGCCGCCGGCGTCGACTCGGTGCTGCTCTTCGGGATCCCCGCCGACAAGGACGAGATGGGCTCGGGCGCCTTCGACGACGAGGGCATCGTCCAGCTCGCCATCCGGGCGCTCAAGGAGGCCCACCCCGAGCTCGTCGTGATCGCCGACACCTGCATGTGCGAGTACACCTCCCACGGTCACTGCGGCTACCTGCGACCCGACGGCGAGGTCGACAACGACCTCTCGATCGAGCTGCTCGCCAAGACCGCGCTGAGCCAGGCCGCGGCGGGCGCCGACGCGATCGCCCCCTCGGACATGATGGACGGCCGGATCGGCGCGATTCGCGCCCAGCTCGACGCCGACGGCTTCGCCGACACGCCGGTGATCGCCTACTCGGCGAAGTACGCGTCCGCCTTCTACGGTCCCTTCCGCGACGCCGCCGGCTCGACCCCGCAGGAGGGCGACCGCCGCGGGTACCAGATGGATCCGGCCAACGTGCTCGAGGCGATCCGCGAGTCCCAGATCGATCTCGACGAGGGCGCGGACATGCTGATGGTCAAGCCCGCCCTCCCTTACCTCGACGTGATCCGCCGGGTCAAGGACGCCACCGGCGCGCCGCTCGCCGCCTACCATGTGTCGGGCGAGTACTCGATGCTCAAGGCGGCGGCCATGAACGGCTGGATCGACGAGCGAGCCGCGGCCCTCGAGGCGCTGACCTCGATCCGCCGGGCGGGTGCCGACGCGATCATCACCTACTACGCCAAGGACGCTGCAGGATGGCTGAGCTAACCGAAACCGAGACCGAAGCCGCCGAGGCCCCCGACGGCGCCTCCTCGGCCACGGGCGCAGAGCCGAAGGTGAACCCTCGCGCGATCCCCAAGCTCCGCTCCCGCAAGGGAGGCGCCGCGATCCCCCTCGACGACGTCGACAAGCGGATCATGAACCTGATGCAGTCGAGCTTCCCGCTCGTCGCCGAGCCGTTCGACTGGCTCGCCGCGGAGGCCGAGCTCGAGGTGGACGACTTCAAGGAGCGCACTCAGCGCCTGCTCGACGGCCGGATCATCCGCGAGATCACGCCGATCTTCGATACCCGCACCCTCGGTTACTCCTCGATGCTCGTCGCCGCCAAGGTCGACGCCGACAACCCTCACCGCGCGGCGAAGATCATCAACTCCCACCCCGGCGTCTCGCACAACTACCTGCGCGATCACGAGTTCAACCTCTGGTTCACGATCGCAACGCCGCCCGAGTCGAAGCTCGGGCTGCAGGGAACCCTCGACGTCCTGCAGAAGCTGACCGGCGCCGAGTCGATCCGCCAGCTGCCGACACTGACCATGTTCAAGATCAACATGAACCTGGAGATGGAGAAGGGGACCGAGGGCCTCAAGGCCAAGGTCGAGGCGATCCCGCCGCGCGAGCTCGAGCGCCAGCCCTACGACGACTTCGACATCGCCGTGATCCGGGCGTTGCAGGGGCCGATGGCCGTCACCGACCGCCCCTACGACGAGGCGGCAGCCGAGGTAGGCCTCAGCACCGAGGACTTCCTCGCCCACCTCGAGGGGATGATCGAGCGCAAGATCCTCCGCCGCGTCGCCGCGATCCTCTTCCACCGCCGGGCCGGCTTCTCCGCCAACGGCATGGGCGTCTGGAAGGTCGATCCCGCCGACGTCCCCGACACCGGCGGTCGCATGGCAGCCGTCCGCGGCATCTCCCACTGCTACGAGCGCCCGACGTATGAGGACTGGCCCTACTCCGTCTTCACCATGGCTCACGGCCGCTCCAAGGAGGAGTGCGACGCCGTCCTGCAGTCGATCGCCGACGAGCACGACCTCCACGGCGCCGATCGCGCCGTCCTCTACAGCTCGACCGAGTTCAAGAAGATCCGCCTGCGCTACTTCACCCCCGACTACGAGGCCTGGGAGCGCGAGCACGCGCCCGAGGCGTTCGAGCAGCAGACCACCCCCGCGACTTGACCATGGACTCCCGGCGGTCGGCGGAGCTCTACGAGCGCGCGCTGAAGCTGCTCCCCGGCGGCGTCAACTCGCCGGTCCGGGCGATGGGCTCCATCGGCCGCGACCCGATCTTCGTCGACCGCGCCTCCGGCTGTGAGATCACCGACGCCGACGGCAACACCTACGTCGACTGGGTCTGCTCCTGGGGACCACTGATCCTCGGCCACGCCAACGCCGGCGTCATCGAAGCCGTGATCGCCGCCGCCGCGAAGGGAACGTCCTACGGCGCCGCGACCGAGGGCGAGGTCGAGCTGGCCCAGCGCGTCGTGGATCGCTTCGAGTCCGTCGAGATGATCCGCATGGTCAGCTCCGGAACCGAGGCGACGATGAGCGCCATCCGCCTCGCCCGCGCCGTCACCGGGCGCGAGCGGCTGATCAAGTTCGCCGGCGCCTACCACGGCCACGTCGACGGCCTCCTGGCCGAAGCCGGCTCCGGCCTCGCGACGCAGGGGATCCCGGCCAGCCCCGGCGTTCCCCGCTCGCAGGCCGAGGCGACGGCGATCGTGCCCTGGAACGACTTCGGAGCCGTCGAGCAGGCTGTCGACATGTACGAGCCGGCGGCAATCCTCTGCGAGCCGATCCCGGCCAACATGGGTCTTGTCCCAGCCGCGGAGGGCTTCCTCGACCATCTGCGCGCCCTCGCCGACCGCTCCGGTGCGCTGCTGGTCTGCGACGAGGTGATCAGCGGGTTCCGTGTCGCTTCCGGCGGCGCCCAGGAGCTCGAGGGGGTGCGCGGCGACCTGACCGTGATGGGCAAGGTGATCGGCGGCGGCCTGCCGGCCGCGGCCTACGGCGGATCGCGCGAGCTGATGGAGCGGATCGCGCCCGCCGGCGACGTCTACCAGGCGGGGACGCTGTCGGGCAACCCGCTGGCGGTCGCCGCCGGGATCGCCACCCTCGATCAGCTCGACGCCACGGCATACGCCCGGCTCGGCGAGCTCACCGACCTGCTCGCCGCGGGCCTGCGATCCGCCATCGCCGAGGCCGCCGAAGGCGCGCGCGTGCGTGAACGAGCGCCCGGGCCTCGTGACCCTCTTCATGTCGCCCGAGCCGCCGCGCGACTTCGACGCGGCCAAGGCCTGCGACCAGGCCGCCTACGCGCGCTTCTGCCGGGAGATGCTGGAGCGCGGCTTCTACCCGCCGCCGTCGCAGTTCGAGGCGTGGTTCGTCTCCCTCGCGCACGACGAGGCCGCGATCGAGCGCACCTGTGAGGCCGCCGCCGCCTCGCTGCGCGCCGCCCTCGCCTAGTTTCACCAGATCTTTAGGCAACCGGTGATCGGGCTTGCGCGCCGCCTCGTACTCAGAGGGGAAGAGGAGGTACCGAATGCCCAACATCGGACCCATGGAACTGGCGGTGGTAGTGATCATCGCCCTAGTCATCTTCGGACCCAAGAAGCTTCCGGAGCTAGGTAATTCACTCGGCAAGGGAATGCGCGAGTTCAAGTCGTCCATCAGCGGCGATGAGGACCACAAGTCGGAGGAAGCGAGCCAGCAGCGCCTCGAGGCGACCGCCGGCGACGCGACCGACGAAGACGAGGGCGAGGAGCGGTCACTGACGACCGAGCCCACGCCGACCGTCGCCTAGCTCCCGCACACCGCGGCAGCCCCAACCAGGAGGAAAGTCATTCAATGAGCACCACGAACATGCACGAAAAGAGCGCCCTGAAGCGCCTCGCCGAGGACCCCGTCTCCCGGCGCCGCTTCGTCGCAGTCGGCGGAACCGGAACGGCCTCAGCGCTCGCCCTGTTCCTCGCCGCTTGCGGTGGCGGCAATGACTCGTCCAGCACCTCGTCCTCGACGAGCAGCACGACGACGTCGACCGAGTCGACGACATCGACCGCCGCCGCAACCAGCGGCACCGAGATGTTCGGCAAGGGCGACCTCGGCATCGTCAACTACGCCCTGACGCTCGAGTACCTCGAGGCGGCGTTCTACGCGGACGTCGCGAAGAGCGGCCTGTTCAAGGGCGACCAGCTGACGCTGCTCAAGCAGTTCGGCGCCAACGAGCAGGCCCACGTCGGCGCGCTCGAGCAGACGGCGGCGAAGCTCGGCAAGGCGGCCAAGGCCCCCAAGACCGACTTCCCGCTCGACGACGCCAAGTCGGTGGCCAAGCTCGCCGCCACGGTCGAGAACGTCGGCGCGGCAGCGTATCTGGGCCAGGCGGCCCTGATCGAGAGCGAGGAAGTGCTCGCCGCCGCCCTGTCGATCCACACCGTCGAGGCCCGCCACGCAGCGGTCCTGAACATGCTCGTCGGCGACCCCATCACCCCGGACGGCGCCTTTGCGGTGCCGATGTCCGCGGACGAGGTCCTGCCCGCGGTCAAGGACTTCATCGTCAGCTAGCGCTGGCGAAGTCCGAGATACCGAGCAAGAAACTCAGAAAGTCAGGTAAGAGAATGAGTGAAATTCACACACAGACTGCAACCCCCTCGGGGGAGCTCGCGGTCGACTTCGAGCCGATGAACCGTGGCGCGTTCCTCCTCAAGGGAGCGCTCGCGGCGGGTGCCCTCTACGGCGCGGCCTCGGTTGGCCCGCTCGTGCAGCGCGTCTTCGCCCAGGGTGGCGGGGGTGACGTCGACATCCTCAACTTCGCGTACACGCTGGAGCTGCTGGAGGCCGACTTCTACGCCCAGGCCCTGAAGAACGTGAAGCTCTCGAGCGAGCTCAAGAAGTTCGCCGAGGAGGTCGGCCAGAACGAGCAGGACCACGTCGACGCGCTCAAGGGCGCGATCACGAAGCTCGGCGGCAAGCCCGCCGCGACCCCGACGTTCACCTTCCCGCT
Organism: uncultured Solirubrobacterales bacterium; assembly: GCA_963826475.1. GTDB lineage: Bacteria > Actinomycetota > Thermoleophilia > Solirubrobacterales > 70-9 > RHKX01. The sequence continues at coordinate 28,600 of CAWGXC010000002.1, forward strand.
CAAGGACGAGAAGTCGTTCATGGAGCTGTCGGTCACGTTCGAGGACACCGGCGTCAGCGCCTACAACGGCGCCGGCCCGGCGATCAAGTCCAAGGACCTGCTCGCCACCGCCGGCAGCATCGTCCAGATCGAAGCGCGCCACGCGGGAGCGATCCGCTACCTCGCGGGCATGCAGCCGGTCGTCGGTGCGTTCGACACGACCCTGGACATGGACAAGGTCCTGACGGCTGTGAAGCCGTTCATCAAAGCCTGACCCAGAACCTCTGGTTCAGAGACGAGCGCTCGCCCTCGGGTGACCTCCTCAGCGGGCCGGTCTGTTTCCCCCCGAACAGGCCGGCCCACGCTCGTCGGTGCTCGCCAGGCAAGGCGTGCGGCCCGCTTGAGGGCGTCTATCCTCACGCGCCCATGACCACGCGCGAGCAGAAGTCCGACACCAGGCCGCGGCGCGCGCCCGTGATCCCGATGCATCCCTCCGGCGCCCTGGTCGCCCTCGCCGACGAGCTGCGCGAGGAGGGCCCGGTCATCGCCCCGCATGTGGCCGCGCCGACCTCGGCGCCCGCGCTCGGCATGCTCGCCGCCGCAGGACCGCGGTGCGCAGCGGCCCCCGCCGCCTACGCGGCGGTGATCGAATCGGTCCGGGAGGGCTACCTCCTCCACTATGGGGAGCCCCGCCTGCTCGGAGCGCTCGACGCCGACCTGCGGCTGCTGATCGGCGACCACCTCTACGCCCGCGGAATCGAGCGCCTCGTGGCCCTCGGCGATCTGCTCGCCGTGCGCGAGCTCTCCGACCTGATCTCGATCGCCGCGCAGCTCGACGCCGGGCCCCCCCTCCCGGGTGAGCCGGCCGAGGCGGTGTGGCTCGCATCCGTAGTCGTCATCGCCACCGGGGCGGACGAAGAGCACGAGCGGGCGAAGGAGATCCTGCGCTCCAGCGCAGACGCCCGACCCCTCTGGGACGCCGCCCTCACCGCCGCCGAGGGAGCCGGACTCTCCGACTCACTGGCCGCGGCTGTCCAGGCAGTAGGATTCTCGGCCGCGGACCTTGGCTGAATCAGGCGCAGAAAAGAGCAACATCGACGGCGAGAGTCGTGGCGATGTCCTACCCGAGATGAAGCCGGTCGGCTACTTCGAAGGAGAGTCGCTGACCCGGCGAAAGGTGTTCACCGTGGCGGGCCAGGCCCTCGGCGGAGTCGCGGGTGCGGCGATCGTCCTTCCGGCCCTTGGCTTCGCCATCGCGCCGATCTTCGACAAGCCCGAGGAGGAGTGGCAGAAGGTCGGCCCGACCGCCGATTTCACCGCCGACACCTACCGCCCGCGCGTGATCACGATCGTCGAGGGAATCGGCGAGGCGGGCAAGTCCACCGTCTACGTGCGCCAGGGCAGCCCCGAGCTGATCAAGAACATCGAGACGGGCACCTACGAGAGCCCCGACGAGTACATCGCGATCTCGACCCGCTGCGCCCACCTCGGCTGCCCGGTCCGCTTCGTCCAGGCCGCCGGCAACTTCATCTGTCCCTGCCACGGCGGCGTCTACGGGTTCTCCGGCCAGGTCATCGGTGGTCCCCCCGTCCGCCCCCTCGACCAGTTCCAGACCCGCGTCGTCAACGGCAACGTCGAGATCGGCCCCCGCTTCAGCGTCACCTCCAAGCTCGAGCCGGTGCGCGCCCGCGACCCCGGTGAGTACACCGGCGGCGTCTGGGAGTACCTCTACCCGCCGCGTCCCTCGACCGCAGCCCCGCCGAAGAGCTAGGGCGACGGGAGAACGACCATGAGCCTCTTCGAGAAGCTGCTTCCCCCACCGATGCGCCGGCCCCAGAAGCCGGGCCATGCCAACGGCACCGCGACCACCAACGGTCACGCGACCAACGGCGATGGCAACGGCAACGGCGCGACCGCGCTCAAGGAGGGCGCCGTCGTCGGCGCTCCCGCCAACGCCGATGTCGGTCCCGGCACCCGGGTCCTCGAGGGCATCAAGGACGTCCCGGTCGATCTGGTCGGCTGGGTGGACGAGCGGATGGGCGGCTCGAGCTTCCTCACCGCGATGCTCCTGCGGAAGGTGCCGAAGGGGACCAACTGGTTCTACACGCTCGGCTCGGCGACGATGTTCGCCTTCGTCGTGCAGGCGCTGACCGGAGTCTTCCTGGCGATGTACTACACGCCCTCCCCGGTCGAGGCCTACGGCTCGATCACCCACCTGACCAACGACGTCTTCCTCGGCGAGTTCGTGCGCGGCATGCACAAGTGGGGCGCCTCGGTCATGGTCATCCTGGTCTTCGTCCACATGGCCCGGACGTTCTTCTTCGGCGCCTACAAGTACCCGCGTGAGCTCAACTGGGTGATCGGAGTCGTCCTCCTGATCCTGACGATGACGATGGGCTTCACCGGCTACCTGCTGCCGTTCGACCAGCGCTCCTACTGGGCGACGATCGTCGGCGTCAACATCAACGGCACCGGCCCGATCGTGGGGCCCTACCTCTCCGACTTCCTGCGCGCCGGCCCGGAGTTCGGCGCGACGACGCTCTCGCGCTTCTACGCGATCCACATGCTGCTCGTCCCCGGCGCGATCATCGCGATGATCGGCGCTCACCTGTATCTCGTCGTCAAGCTCGGCACGACCGCGCCGCCGTGGCTGCGGGCCGACCGCAAGCCGAAGGACGCCCGCGCCGAGCAGGTCGACGCGATCCGGACCTCCAACGGCAACGGCGACGCCGACAGCACCAACGGTCACGTCTAGATGAACCGCCAGCAGAAGGAGCAGTACCTCCGCGAGTACGAGGTGATGAAGAAGAAGGGCAAGCCCTTCTTCCCGTACGCGATCATGAAGGACTCGGTGATGGCGGTGATCGTCGTCGCCGTGATCGTGGTCATGGCGCTGTGGCTCGGCGCCGAGCAGGGCCCGAAGGCGGACCCGACGACGACCACGTACGTGCCGCGGCCGGAGTGGTACTTCTTCTTCCTCTTCGAGGTCCTCCGGGTGATCAAGCCCAACGAGCTCGTCCCGATCGCGACGATCGGCATCCCGACGATCTGCATGGTGCTGCTGTTGCTGCTGCCGTTCTACGACCGCAACCCGGAGCGCAACCCGCTGAAGCGGCCGATCGCGACCGTCGCCGGGATCCTGACGATCGTCTCGATGGCCTTCCTCACCTTCCTCGGCGCCGAGGCCGGATCGCCGACCGCGATCGACATCAAGGTGGCCCCCGAGTACGAGGCCGGCAAGCTCGTCGCCGCCCAGTCCGGCTGCCTCGCCTGCCACCAGTTCGAGCACAACGGCAACGCCGGGCCCGGCCCCGCGCTGACGGAGATCGGCGCCCGCCTGCCGGCCGCGGGAATCGCGCGCTCGCTGCAGGTCGGCCCGGGCATCATGCCCTCCTACGCCGGCCTGAAGGCCTCCGATCCCGACAAGTTCCGCGACCTCGTCCTCTTCCTCGGCTCGCTGACCGGCAACGAGAACTCCGAGGGCCAGGACGCCACCACGCCGACCGGCGATCCCGCGACCGCCGCGGCCACGGGTCCGGACTCCGGCACGGGTGGCGCGTCGGGCGGTTCCGATTCCTCGTCGTCGGGCGGCTAGCCAGATGGCCGGCGGGGGCCGGCTCTCCCGTGCTCACGACATCAACCCGGGGCCAGATCGATGACGCCAACTGAGGCCAAGCCGTCGCGTGACTCGGAGCAGTTCGCCTCCGAGGTCCGCGGCATGTTCGACCGGATCGCCGGGGTCTACGACCCGCTGAACTCGGCGATGACCGCCGGACTGCACCACCGCTGGCGCGCCCGCGCCGTCGACGCGGCCCAGGTCTCGGCCGGAGACCCCGTACTCGACATCTGCTGCGGGACCGGCGACCTGACGTTCGAGCTGGCCCGCCGGGCGGGGCCGGATGCGCGCGTGGTCGGGTCCGACTTCTCGGAGCGGATGCTCGAGCTCGCGCGCGAGAAGGACGGTGGGCCGGGCGCCGCGCGACCGCTCTTCGAGTGGGCCGACGCGCTCGAGCTTCCCTACGGCGACGCGAGCTTCGCCGCCGTCACCGTCGGGTTCGGCGTTCGCAACCTCGCCGACCTCGACCGCGGGGTGGCCGAGATGACCCGCGTGCTGAGGCCCGGCGGGAGGCTCGTGATCCTCGAGATCACCAACCCGACCCGCCCGCCGCTGTCGACCTTCTTCTCGATCTGGTTCGACCGGGTGATCCCCGTGATCGGCACGATCGCCGGCGACCGCGACGCCTACAGCTACCTGCCCGAGTCGGTCAAGCGCTTCCCTCCGCCCGCGGGCCTTGCCGCGATCATGGACGGCGCCGGTCTCGAGGACATCCGCTGGACCGTCCTCGCCGGCGGGATCATCGCGATCCACTCCGCCACCAAGCCGAGCGGGTCGTGATGCGCCGAGCTTCGACCCCCGAGCCCGTGACCGAGGTCATCGACATGGCCTCCGGCTGGCTCCCGGCCCAGATGGCCGACGTCGAGCGACGCCTCGAGGATCTGGTCGAGGGCTGGGGCCCAGAGCTCGGCTCGGATGCAAGCGAGACGCTCTCCGCCGGCGGCAAGCGCATGCGGCCGTTGCTCGTGCTGCTGTGCGCCGGACCGGGAGGAGGAGCCTCGGCGATTCGCGCCGCAACCGCGATCGAGCTGGTCCACATGGCGACGCTCGTCCATGACGACGTCCTCGATGCCGCGCCGCTGCGACGAGGTCTCCCGACGGTCGTCGCCAGCTCGGGTCGCGCCCGCGCCGTGGCCACCGGTGACCTGCTCTTCTCACGCGCCTTCGCCGTGCTCTGCGGCGAGGAGGCCCCCGACGCCGAGACCACGGCCAACGGGCACGCCCACGCCGGCCGCCAGGTCGAGCTGCTCGCCCGCGCCTCGGTCGCCCTGGCCCGCGGCGAGCTCGCTCAGCGCCGGGACGCCTTCGACGTCGAGGTCACGCCCGAGCGCTACATGGACCGCTGCCGGCTGAAGACCGCCGCCCTCTTCGAGTGCGCCTGCGTGATCGGAGCCGAGCGCCCGCAGGGCGAGCAGGAGGCGCTCGCCCGCTTCGGCTGCGAGATCGGCCTCGCCTTCCAGCTGCTCGACGACGTCCTCGACGTGCTCGGCCCACCCGAGCGGACGGGCAAGGCACGAGGCACCGACCTGCTCGACGGCACCGTGACTCTTCCGTTCATCCTCGCCCGCGAGCGCGACCCGTCACTGGTCGCGATCGACCTGGAGTCCCTCGATCCCGAATCCGCGGAGGGGATCTGCGACCGGATCGCCGCGACGCATGCGCCCGCCGAGGTTCGCGAGGATGCGCGGGAGCGGGTGGTGGCGGCGAAGGCGGAGCTGCGGACCTCCGGCGTCAAGGAGTCGGAGCTCGAGTTGCTGGAGCTGGTCGCCGACGGAGTCGTGGAGAGGTACAGCTAGTAGTCACCTCCGGGCAGATCCTCCGCTTCGCGTCCGGTCTGCCCGGGTGGATGGTCTCCTCGGCGGCGAGTAGGGAGGTTGGGGTTCTAAAAGTCTTCCGGGACGATCAGGTCCTGCTCGAGGGCTTGGCTGAATCGCTCCAGCTCGTCCTCCATGTTGGCGCGCTGCAGGCGCCCGAGGTCGTTGACGAGGGAGTCGGTCCCGGCGTCGAGGATCGTGTCGAAGCGGTCGAGCACGGCCTGCTCGTAGAGGCCGGCCTGGCGCCACTCGCACTCGGGGCAGCGCAGGTCGACGCGCCAGTGGGCGACGTCGGTCGGCACCCAGTTGGTCGGGTAGACCAGTTCAGAGGAGCACTCGGGGCAGATGTGCAGGTCCTCGGGGCGCCTGGTGTCCGGAAGCAACGGGAGTCCCGCGTCGGTGGCGCCGCTCCTGCCCCAGGAGGGCTGACCGGTGGATGAGGAATCGTGTGGAGACATGACGTTCTGATTGCCGTATCGCCCACCTGGAGCTCCGCCTGAGAGGTATGCCCCGGGTATGGACGTTCGTCCGAGCCCGCCCGGCCACCCGCCTGCAGCCCCGGATCCCTCCGCGGCGCCTCCCATGACTAGACTGCCGCCGCGATGGTCCTCAGCGATCGCACGATCCGCGCCGAGATCGAGGCCGGCCGAATCTCATTCGACCCTTTCGACGAGGCGCTGATCCAGCCCTCGAGCGTCGACGTCAGGGTCGATCGCCAGTTTCGCGTCTTTCACAACGGGCGCCACCCCTATATAGACGTCCGCAAGGAGATGGAGGACCTGACCGAGCTGGTCAGCGTTCCCGACGATGAGCCGTTCATCCTCCACCCCGGCGAGTTCGTGCTCGGACAGACGCTCGAGCGCGTCAAGCTCCCCAACGACCTCGTGGCCCGCCTCGAGGGAAAGAGCTCGCTCGGCCGGCTCGGCCTGCTGATCCACTCGACCGCGGGTTTCGTCGATGCGGGCTTCGAGGGCAACCTGACGCTCGAGCTCTCCAACGTCGCCAACCTCCCGATCACCATCTACCACGGGATGCCGATCGGGCAGATCTCCTTCATGCGGATGGACCAGGCGGTCGAGCATGCCTACGGCTCGAAGGAGACCGGCAGCAAGTATCAGGGTCAGGGCGAGCCGACCGCCAGCCGCTACTTCCTCAACTTCCGCGACGGCAAGTCGTAGCCGCACCAACCGAATCGGATAGGATCGCCGCGGGTTAGGGGGGCGGACCCGGTTCAGATCACGGGGAATTGCGGCGCAGGCCGCGGAAGAGGAGAGTTTTTGATGAGTCGTCGTTTCGCCACCCGCATCGGGCTCGCGCTGCTCGCCATCGCGCTGCTCGCGGTTCCAACTCAGGCCATGGCCGGCAAGAAGGGCAAGAAGGACAAGCCCCTCGTGGTCTGTAAGCACGGGTGCAAGTACTCGACGATTCAGAAGGCGGTCGACAAGTCCGGCAAGAACGCCACGATCAAGGTCAAGCCCGGCAAGTACAAGGAGGGCGTCATCGTCGACGGCCCCAAGCACGACGGCCTGACGATCAAGGGCACCGACGCCAAGCATCCGACGAAGGTCGTCCTGAACGGCAAGAACGCCAAGGGCCCCGACGGCCTCGCTCAGAACGGGGTCGAGGGCATCGACGTCTCGGATCTGACCCTGAAGAACATGTTCGCCAAGAACTACGCGTCCAACGGCTTCTTCGTTCGTGACTCCAACCCCGGGCCCGACGACAAGAAGATCGAGTGCGCCGACTACCTGATGAAGAACCTGGTCACCGCGTTCAACCGCTCCTACGGGATGTACGCCTTCGGCTGCATCGGTGGCCGGATGACCAAGTCGACCGGATACGGCCATGGCGACTCGGCCTTCTACGTCGGCGGCACGCCGATTCAGAAGAAGCCCGATCCGACCTCGCTCGATCACCTCGACGGCCATGAGAACGTGCTGGGCTACTCGGGCACGAACTCGCGCTACATCACGATCAAGAACTCGAACTTCTACAACAACGGCATCGGCGTGGTACCGAACACGCTCGACTCCGAGCCGTTCGAGCCCACCAGCGATGGCGTGATGGAGAACAACGACATCTTCTGGAACAACTTCAACTACTTCCTGCCGAACTCCAGGGTCAAGACCGTCTCGAACGGCCTCGGCACGATCGGCACCCAGACGATTCAGTACCCGACGGGCGTCGGCGTCGCGATGCTCGGCGCGGACAACTGGATCATTCGTGACAACAACGTCTTCGGGAACTTCAAGTGGGGCGTGGCGCTCTTCTCGGACCCGACGAACGAGGGCGACAACGCGATCAGCATGGACAACCAGGTCCTCAACAATCAGATGGGCCTCGCCGGCGCCGACACGAACGCCGTGGACCTCTGGAACGACGGATCGGGAAGCGGCAACTGCTTCGACGGCAACGTCGGCGTCGCGCCGCTCCCCGCCACCGAGGATCCGGGCAGTGGCGGCCCCGCCGGCAACGCGCTGCTCTACCCGTCCTGCACCGACGGCGCGCCCTCCTCGGAGACGGGCAGGTCGTCGGTGACGGAACTCAGTTCAACGAGCTCCTCACCTACGTGACCACCGACCCGCCCGAGAACCAGGAGTGTTCGTGGATCGCACCACGATCACCCCGCCTACGCGGGCTACAAGCCCGAGGGTGCTCGGGGAACGGCCAAGACGGTCACTCCCCTCAACGTCACCCCCGGCCCGTCGTGCGGCTCATGAGGGCCGCCAGAAGAGGACTGGTCGCGGCGCTCGTCGCTGGAACGGCGCTGATCCCGGTGAGCGCCGGGCTCGCGTCCGCCGACGGCGGTGCCGACAGGGCGACGAGGACGCCGAAGGTGAAGGTGGCCGACGACTACTTCGCGCCCGAGACCGTCAAGGTCAAGGCGGGATCGAAGGTCAAGTTCAAGTGGGATGGGATGAACACCAACTCACACAACGTGACCCTGAAGAAGGGACCCCGCGGGGCCAAGAAGAAGGACTTCACCTCCGCGACCGGCTCGATCGGAATCAAGTTCGCCCCCAAGTTCAAGAAGAAGGGGACCTACGACTTCTATTGCACGATCCACCCGGGCACGATGCAGCTGACCGTCAAGGTCAAGAAGTAGGAAAACTCAATGAGCCCACTCGGCCGTCGGGAGCTCTTCGCCGATGCGGGCGGCCTGCTGCTCTGCACGCTGGCGGGCCAGAAGGTGTTCCTCAACGGCGGCGGCGCCGATGTCGAGGCGCTGGCGACCGACGTCAAGGTTCCTCCGAAGGTCGCGGCCGCGAAGCGAAGCGGCTCCTACCGCTATCCGCAGGCGCAGACGGTGCTGGCGCAGGCGACCCCGACGCGCGAGTACTGGATTCGCGCTGAGGCGACGAAGTGGGACATCGTCCCCAAGGGCCGCGACCAGATGATGGGGGAGAAGATCAAGGGGAAGACCACGTTCACGGCGTACGGCTACCGCGCCTACTCGCCCAACTTCGCGGAGCCGCTCGGGCCCGTGTCGATTCCCGGCCCCCTGATCGAAGCGGAGATCGGCGACACCGTCACGGTCCACTTCCAGAACAAGCTCAGCGTCCCGGTGACGATCCACCCGCACGGGATCCTCTACTCCGTGGACATGGACGGCGCCTACAAGGGCAAGTACACCGACCCCGGCGGCTTCGTGCAGAAGAACGACACGTTCACCTACACCTGGGAGGCGGTCGAGGGTACGCAGGGCTTCTGGCTCTACCACGACCACGGCCCCATGGATCCCCTGCCGCTCTACAAGGGCCTGTTCGGGCCGCTGCTGATCACCGATCCGTCCGAGCGCCGGCCCGACCGCGAGTTCTTCACCGCCTTCCACTCCTTCCAGCCGGTCGCGACCGGGCTCGATCGGCCCTTCTACTGCATCAACGGCCGCGCCTACACGGGCAACACGACGACTCGCAGGGCCAAGGTCGGCGACGACGTCGCCTTCTACGTCTACGCGATCGACGACAACTTCCACACGTTCCACATCCACGGACACCGCTGGAAGGACCCGAACGGCGGCAAGATCATCGACAACATCACGCTGGGCCCGGCGGATTCCCTGGTGGCGAGGTTCACCGAGGACAACCCCGGTCGCTGGCTCTACCACTGCCACGTGTTCAGCCATCTCCACGAGGGGATGAGCGCTTGGTACATCGTCGAGTGAGGAATGCCGTCCGCCTCGCGGCGCTGGCGCTGATCGCGCTCGTCGCCGCGCTCTCGATCGCCCCCGCGGCGTCGGCGTCCAACCGCCGGATCGCCATCGGCGACTACCGGTGGTCGGATCCGGAGATCGAGATCCGCGAGGGTGAGCACGTGACCTGGTACTGGGTCGGACCGGACACCATGCACTCGATCACCGGGATCTCGCCCAACGACCTCGGAAGCGACAGCGATCCGGGCACGAACCAGCCCCATCACCAGATCGGCGACACCTACCAGCTCACCTTCAACCAGCCCGGCACGTTCCAGTTCCACTGCAAGCTCCACTCAACCGTCCGTGGGCAGGTCGTCGTCGATCCGATCCCGGGCGATCCCAACACGGAGCCGGACCCGGTTCCGAAGAGCAACGTCGATCTGACGCCCCCTCGCATCCGCGACCTGCGGCTGGCGAAGCAAACGGTCGGCCGGCGGGGCACGATCATGAGCTACGCCCTCGGCGAGGACGGCAAGCTCGCCGCCGACTACTACCGCTATGACGCCAAGGGCCATCGCCACTACGCCGGTTACGCCACGTGGCCCGGTCACGTGGGCTACAACGGCGTCCGCTTCGGCGCCCGGCGTGGACACTTCCGCCCCCGCCCCGGCAGGTACCTGGCGGTTCTCCGGGCGACGGACGAGGCGAACAACACCTCGAAGCCCCGCCGCCTGCACTTCTCGATTCGTAAGCGCTGAGCCGAATCGGCTCCGGAGGCGGCTCAGCGGAGGAGCCCACCTCGCTACGATGGGCCCATGCCCAACATCGGTCCACTCGAGCTGGCGGTCGTCGTCATCATCGCCCTCGTGATCTTCGGTCCCAAGCGCCTGCCTGAGCTGGGAAAGTCGCTCGGGGACGGTATGCGTGAGTTCAAGTCGTCGATCTCGGGCGAGGGCAGGGAAGACGATCCCCCCGAGATCGAGAACGGCATCGAGGACGAGCCGGTCGCCGAGGACGAGGAGCCCACCCCGATCGCCGCGGCCGAGGCGGACACCGAGGCGCAGACCGCTTCCGCCCCCGGCGAACGTCCGAGCTCCTGAGCCCCTCCGGCTCCTGAGCCTGACGCCCAACCCTCGACTGGCCGGTAAAAGTGGCGCCTACGAAAGTCCGGAAGGCTGCGAGCTTCGAGGACCGGCTGACGCTGGTCGAGCACCTCGACGAGCTGCGCAGCCGGATCATCTTCTCGGGCATCTCGCTGCTGATCGTGGCGGTCATCTGCTTCTGGCAGAACCACGCGCTGCTCGACATCGCAAACGGCCCGCTTCCCGACGGCCAGCAGCTGCTCACGCTCTCCCCGTCGGAGCCGTTCATCACGACCCTGACGCTCGTCTTCTACAGCTCGATCCTGCTGACGCTGCCGATCCTGCTCTACCAGGCCTACGCGTTCATCCTTCCAGCGCTCAGCCCGAACGAGAAGAAGACCATGCTGCCGATGCTGCTGATGGTCCCGTTCCTGTTCGTAGCGGGCGTGATCTTCGCCTACTTCGTGGTCTTCCCGGCTGCGCTGAAGTTCCTCCTGAACTTCAACAACGACCAGTTCAACGTCCAGATCCGCGCTCGCGAGTACTACAGCTTCTTCTCGCTGACGCTCGTCTCGATGGGAATGCTCTTCCAGGTCCCGGTCGGGATCCTCGCCGTGACCAGGCTCGGAATCGTCACCCCCCAACAGCTCGCCAAGAACCGCCGCTACGCGATTCTGATCATCGCGATCGTCGCGATGCTGCTGCCGGGCACCGATCCGGTGACGATGCTCCTCTCGATGCTGCCGCTGCTCGTGCTCTTCGAGGGCAGCCTGATCCTCGCCAGGGCGCTTGGCACCCCGGGGGAGGAGAAGAGCATCATCAAGGCGGCCAGGGACGAGGTCGCGGACGTCAAGGCTGACGCCGAGGACCTCAAGGCTGACGTCAAGGAGGCCGTCGACGTCGACGGTGATGAGGATGACGACGCGGGTCCGCCCCCGACCCCGAACATCTAGGCTCCTCCGATGCTCTTCGACATTCGCGGCAAGCGCAAGCGCGTGATCCAGGTGATCTACGTCGGCCTCGCGGTCCTGATGGGCGGCGGGCTGATCCTCTTCGGCATCGGCGGCAGCACCAACGGCGGCCTCTTCGACGCGATCGGCCTCGGTGGCGACAGCGTTTCCACGGACCCCCAGTTCGATGCCCAGATCCAGCGCGCCGAGGACGACCTCGCGACCAACCCCAAGGACGAGAAGGCCTTGCTGGTGCTCGCCCGCACCCACTTCCTCCAGGGCCAGACCTCGACCGAGGTCAACGCTCAGGGTCAGCGCACCCCGACCGACCAGACGATCTCCGAGTTCGGCGACGCGATCGACGCCTGGAACAGGTATCTGGCGACGAAGCCCGCGAAGCCCGACGACAGCGTCGCCTCCCTGATGCTGCAGGCATACGGGACGGTGACGACGGCCGCCAACCCGCCGGCGGAGCTGAAGGACAACGTCAACGGCGCCTACGAGGCGGCGAAGGTCGTCGCCGAAGCGCGGCCGAGCCTCGGCACCTATCTGAGCCTGGCGCAGACCGCGTATCTGTCGGGCAGGACCAAGGAAGGCGATGCGGCGAAGCAGAAGGCACTCGCCGCGGGCGCCGACTCCAGCTCGAAGGGTGCCGTCAAGCAGCAGCTCGCTCAGGCCGAGCGCCAGGGCAAGTTCGTCCAAAAGCTGATCAACGGTGACATCCCGCAGTCCGACACCTCGCAGAGCAACCCGCTGCAGGGCCTCGGCGGGACGGCCTCGCCACTTCCTACTCCGGGCTCGACCGGCACCACGACGACGCCGGTTCCCGATACCTCCGGGGGTAACTCCGGCGGCAAGAAGAAGTCCTCGAAGCCCTGACCGGAACGGTGCGCGCTCCTCGCGGCGCCGGCTCGGTACCATGCCCCGCCCGGGCCATTAGCTCAGCTGGTAGAGCAGGAGACTCTTAATCTCAAGGTCGTTGGTTCGAGCCCAACATGGCCCATATTCAGACGCGCGATGTGCCGGAGATTCAGACGCGCGATGTGCCGGAGACCTGATAGCTCAGGTACCAAGCCACATGACGAGCAACGCTGACGCCGACGAGGGCGGGGACGAGTAGCCGCTTCATTGAGCCAAAGTTTACTCGTCGCCAACTCTGAACGGCGCGATCGCGAGCCGATGGCTATCCATAGACTGGCCCGATGCGCATCGGCATCGTCGGTCTCGGCTACGTCGGCCTTCCCCTCGGCGTCGCCTTCGCCGAGGCGGGCCACGACGTGGTCGGCTACGACACGGACCGGATCCGGATCGACCGTCTCGGCCGCGGCGAGAGCGACATCGAGGACGTCACGTCGGAGCGGCTCTCCGCATTGGCCGACCGGCTGACGGCGAGCGCCGATCCGGAGGCCCTCGGAGATTGCGACGCGATCCTGATCTGCGTGCCCACACCGCTGGCGGCCGAGCGCGAGCCGGACCTCTCTTACGTGATCGCCTCGGCGGAGACGATCGCCGGGATCCTGCGCGAAGGGCAGTTGGTCGTGCTCGAGTCGACGACCTACCCGGGCACGACCCGCGAGGAGCTGCTCCCGGTCTTCGAGCGTGGCGGCCGGAAGGTGGGGGAGGACTTCCACCTCGCCTACTCGCCCGAGCGCATCGATCCGGGCCGCAGCGATCATCAAGTGCGGACGACTCCCAAGGTCGTGGGCGGCATGACGCCCGCCTGCACCGATCGCGCCGCCGACGTCTACGGGCAGGTCTGCGACGAGGTCGTCAGGGTTTCCTCCCCCGAGGCGGCGGAGCTGTCGAAGCTCCTCGAGAACATCTTCCGCTCCGTCAACATCGCGCTCGTCAACGAGCTCGCGCAACTGACCGGTCGCCTCGGGATCGACATCTGGGAGGTGATCGACGCCGCCTCGACCAAGCCCTTCGGCTTCATGCGCTTCGATCCGGGGCCGGGAATGGGCGGTCATTGCCTGCCGGTGGACCCCTTCTACCTCGCCTACAAGGCGCGCCAGCACGACTTCTACACCGAGTTCGTCGAGTTGGCAGGAAAGATCAACCAGTCGCACCCGCTCTACTGCGTCAGCCTGATCCAGCAGGGTCTCAACGACGACGGCAAGGCCGTCAAGGGGTCGAGCGTCGTCGTGCTCGGCGTCTCCTACAAGACCGGCGTCGCGGATCTGCGCGAGGCGCCGGCGCTGAAGATCATCAAACATCTGCGCGCGCTCGGCGCCGACGTCTCCTATCACGATCCGCTGATCCCCTCGCTCGAGCACGAGCAGCTCGACTCCGTGGACCTGGAGTCCGTCATCGAAAGTGCCGACGCCATCGCCATCGTCACGGCCCACGGCGGCATCGATTACGAGGACCTGATCAAGCGGGCGCAGCTAGTCATCGACTTCCGCGGCGTCAGCCGCGGCCACGAGGCGCCGAACACGGTGCGCATCTAGGACGCAGTTGTGAGTCCGCTGCCGAGCATCCGGGGACGCCGCCGGCAGGCCCGGATCGATCGGCTGACGATCGCGCTCGCCGCCAGCGCCGTCGCCACGAGCGGAGCGGTCCTCACCGGCGAGTTCACCAGGCGCTACAGGCGCCGGCTCTCCGAGCGCCATCCCGCCCATCCGGTCCCGCAGAACCCGGTGGAGGCGATCCAGCTCGCCGGCAAGGCGTCCCAGGACACCCTGCTCGTCGCCGTCGAGGGCTACACGGCGGGATCCCGGCGCGAGGCGGCGCTCTTCAACCTGTTCTCCGGCTTCGCCGGATCCTTCGCCTGGGCCCGCCTCTCGACGGCTGCGATCCGCTCCGGATGGTGGCCGCTCGGAAACGTCAACGTCAAGGGCGCCCACATCCACCATTTCGTTCCCGGCATCGCCCTCGCGTTCGTCTCGGGTGGGCTCGCGATCGTCTCCGAGAGCCGCCGGCTGGAGACGCTGCTTGCGATCCCCTTCGGCGTCGGCGCCGGGCTGACGTTCGACGAGGTGGCCCTGCTGCTCGACCTCGAGGACGTCTACTGGACGCCCCGCGGGCGGCTGAGCATCCAGGTCAGCGCCGGGACCGTATCCATCCTGGGCGCCACGATCCTCGGCATGCGACTGCTCCAGCGCGGGGAGGAGCGCGGTGAGCAGGCAGGCCTGATCCCGTCCGCCTGAGCAGCGCTCAGCGCCTCACCTGAGGACGCGATATCGGGCGAACAGCTCGCTCCGTTCCCGCAGCAGCCACGCGAGCTCGAGATTGCGCTCGCCCTCCTCGAGCCCGCCGGCGAGCCCGGGGGAGTCACCGCCGCCGATCTGGGGTCCCCACGTGATGAAGAGCTCGTCGACGAGGTCCCCTCTGAGCAGCGCTTCGTGCAGATTCGGACCTCCTTCGCAGAGGAGGCTGCGAATGCCGCGCTCGGCGCGGAGATGACGAAGCGCTGCCCGGAGGTCGACCCGCTCACCCCGCTGCCTGACGACGCGCAGCGCCGTGGCGGTCTCGGGCGGCTCGACGTCGGAGGTGGTGAAGATGAGGATGCGACCCCCCTCGCTGAACATCGGCGCATCCCACGGCAGGTCGAGGCTGCTCGAGACGAGGACGGCCAGCGGCTCCTGCGACAGTCCGATGCGCTCCCGCTGCGCGCGCTTTGAGGCATCCGGCAGCAGCCTGCCGTAGCGCTCGGCGCGCAACGTCCCAGAACCGATCATCACGGCATCGGCGCGGGTCCGCAGGCCGACGAGCATGGCGGTGTCGGTGTCGGAGCCGATCTTCCCGGAGCGCCCGCCGATGGCGGTGCGGCCGTCCACGGTCAGCGCAAAGTTCGTATAGACGTAGGGCCGCTCGGCTCCGGCGAGTGAGGCCGGGTCGAACGTGGCGAGCTGTTCGGCGACCGAGGTCGGTCCGGGATCGGGAAGTAGACGCTCCATGAGGCCTTCGTGACGTTAGCCGCCCGGCGGGACCGGACGCGAAGTCGAGCGGCCTCTCCCACCGCCACGGCTTGAGATCTCCCGTCCCGGTGGCCCTCCACCCGGGGAGACCGGAAGCGAAGCGGAGGATCTCCCCGGAGTTACCTTTTCAGCAGCCGAGCTTCTTGGCCGCGTCGCGGAAGTTCTTGACCTCTGCCGTCGGCTTCTTCTGGCCGCTTTCGAGCTTCTGGCCGCGGCGGTTGATCCAGATCACCGGAACGCGCATCTTGATCAGCGGCTCGACGTCGGAGTAATGACCGCTGGTGATGTGCACCCAGCCCTTCTTCTTGCCGATGCGGCGGGCGCATTCCTTGAAGTGGGCGGGCTCGGGCTTGTAGCTGCGGACCTGCTGGGCGGTGACGACGAGGTCGAGCTCGGTCCGCAGGTGGCGGCGCGAGATCCCGAGCAGCTTGTCGTCGATGTTGGAGACGATCCCGAGGTTGTACTTCTGCCGCAGCCGGTCCATCGCGGCGTTGGACTCGCGAAACGGCTGCCAGTTGCCGATCGAATCGGGCAGGAACTGTGCGCGGGACGGCTCGAGCGTCCAGCCGACCTCGCCCGCGGCCTTGACCGCAGCGCGGCGCAGAACCTCGGCGTAGAGCTCGTAGGAGCCGCCCATGACCTCGTAATGGAGGTCGTAGAACCGCATCAGCAGGCTCTTGATGTCGAGCGTCAGCCCGTCCTCGGCGGCCTCCTTCTGGAAGGCCTCGCTGATGCCCTTATCCCAATCGATCAGCGTGCCGTAGCAATCTACGGTCACCCATTCGATCTCACTTCTCTTAGGTAGGGGCATGCGGGTCGGGCATTATGGCAGCCCGGCGTCGCGTGGCCGCTCCGGGCCCTACTCAGCGCGAGAGCCCGGCCGGCAGATCCAGGTTGGCGAGCATCATCTCGAGGAATTCGCCGACCTCGGTTCCCCGGGTCTGGGGCGCGCGCATCGGCTCCTTGGGGTGAACCGTGTAGACGTTGCGGCGACCCTCGCGCTTGCGGCTCAGGTAGCCCTCTTCGACCAGCTCGGTGACGATCCGCTGAGCCGCCCGCTCGGTGATGTCAAGAATCGAGGCGATGTCCCGAAGGCGCACCGTGGGGTCATGAGTGATGACCAGCAATACCCGCGCGTGGTTCGTGATGAATGTCCAGGTGCTCATCAGAGTCGAATCCTGCCTTCCTTAGTCCCTGCATTTGCCGATTAATTCGGTAGTTGTGTATGGAAGTACCCGATCCCCGATCCGGTAATCAATGACATATATCGCCCCCGGAGGCACAGTCGGATAGGCTCCGCGCCGCCGTGCGCCCAACGCACAGGCCCGCACCCATGGACCTCCTCGAATATCAGGGAAAACAGCTTTTCGCCCGCGCCGGCGTCGCCGTACCCGAGGGCGAACCCGCCGCCGACGTGGAGACGGCCGTAGCTGCCGCCGAGCGCATCGGCTACCCCTGCGTGATCAAGGCCCAGGTCCAGATCGGTGGCCGTGGGAAGGCCGGCGGCATCAAGGTCGCGAAGAACGTCGACGAGGCGCGCGCTCACGCCGAGGCGATCATCGGGATGGACATCACCGGCCCACATGGTGAGGGACCGTTCCGCGTGCACGAGGTCTGGGTCGAGCAGGCATCCGAGATCGACGCCGAGTACTACGCCTCGATCATTCTCGACCGGTCCGAGAAGAAGCCGTTGGCGATCCTCTCGCGGATGGGCGGCATGGACGTCGAGGAGATCGCCGACAACGACCCCGACGCGCTCGTCCGCCTCCATATCGATCCCTTCGAGGGCCTCAGCGTCGACGCCGCCACCCAGCTCGCGGTCGACGCGAACATCGACCAGGACGTCGTCGACGGCGTCGCCAAGACGATGATCGACCTGCTCGGCGCGTTCAACGAATTCGACGCGACGCTGATCGAGGTCAACCCGCTGATCGTCACCGCCAAGCGCGAGGTGGTCGCCCTCGACGCCAAGGTCACGCTCGACAACTCGGCCATCTTCCGCCACGAGGAGCTCGCCGGGCTCGACGACTCCGACGACGAGGATCCCCAGGAGAAGATGGCGAAGGAGCGCGGCCTGACCTACGTCAAGCTCGACGGCGACGTCGGCATCCTCGGCAACGGCGCCGGCCTCTGCATGTCCACCTTGGACGTGGTCGCAAACGCCGGCGGGGCTCCGGCCAACTTCCTGGACGCCGGCGGGGGCTCGAAGGCGGACGCGATCGTCGACGCGCTCGAGGTCATCACCTCCGACGAGAAGGTCAAGGCCGTCCTGTTCAACATCTTCGGCGGGATCACCCGCTGCGACGAGGTCGCCAAGGGCATCATCGAGGCCTACTCCCGGGTCGACATGAGCGTGCCGCTGGTCGTCCGCCTCGACGGCACCAACTCCGAGGAGGGGCTGAAGCTGCTCGACGAGGCCGACCTCGAAGGGCTCGAGGTCTCCAAGACGATGCTCGGCGCCGCGGAGCGCGTCGTCGAGCTGGCGAAGGAGAACGACCGATGAGCATCATCGTCGGCGACGACACCAAGCTCGTCGTCTCCGGGCTGACCGGGCGCGAGGGGAGCTTCCACGGGCTCCGCAACCGCGACTACGGCACCGATCTGGTCGCCGGCGTGAACCCGAAGAAGGGTGGAGAGGACGTCGATGGCGTGCCGATCGTCGCCAGCGTCAAGGAGGCCGTCACCGATCACGGCGCCAATACCTCGATGATCTTCGTCCCCGCGCGCTTCGCCGCCGCCTCGATCGACGAGGCCATCGACGCCGGGATCGAGACGGTGATCGCGATCACCGAGGGCATCCCCGTCCACGACATGCTGAAGACCTATTGGAAGGCCAAGGACGCGGGCGTCCGCCTGATCGGCCCCAATTGTCCCGGCGCGCTCTCGCCGGGCAAGGCGAACGTCGGGATCATCCCCGCCCAGTTCTTCGAGAAGGGCTCGATCGGCGTCGTCTCGAAGTCAGGGACGCTGACCTACCAGATCGGCAACGAGCTCAAGCAGGCCGGCCTCGGCAACTCCTCGATCGTCGGCATCGGCGGCGACCCGATCGTCGGCTCCGACTTCATCGACATCCTCGAGCTCTACGAGAACGACGACGAAACCGAGCTGATCGTCCTCGTCGGCGAGATCGGCGGCGACGCCGAGGAGCGCGCCGCGGAGTACATCGCCGATCAGGTCACGAAGCCGGTCGTCGCCTACATCGCAGGCTTCACCGCCCCTCCGGGCAAGCAGATGGGTCACGCCGGAGCGATCATCTCCGGTTCCTCGGGAACCGCCGACGCCAAGAAGAAGGCCTTCGAGGCCAAGGGCGTGCGCGTCGGCACGAGCCCGAGCGAGGCGGCATCAATCGCCGCCGAGATCATCAACTCCTGACGGGCTGGGAGGCGCCATGCCTGCGTCATCGCCCGGCTCGCGGCCAAATAGGCCGCGTCGCCGGACTCTTCCTTGGCCTGACACCTCCCAGCCTCGTCAGGTCTTTTGACTGAGATTGAATTCCATGACGGGCTCGCTCCCGAACTCGTCGACGAGCTGCTCGTCTTCTACGAGCGCGAGTGGTGGACGAACGACCGCGAGCGCCCAGACGTCGAGCGGATGCTCGAGGGCAGCGACCTGGTCCTCTCCGCAACCGCGGGCGGCAGGCTCGTCGGGTTCATCCGCGCGATCACCGACGGCGTCTACCGGGCGAAGATCTTCGACGTGATCGTGGACCCCGAGTGGCGAGGGCGGGGGCTCGGTGCCGAGCTGATCGAGCGCGCCCATTCTCACCCGGTGCTGGTGGGGTGCCGGCGGATCTCGCTGATCTGCGCCGAGGACATGGTTCCCTTTTACGAGCGGCATGGCTATGAGGTCGCTGCGCCGGAGCATCTGAGGATGGTCTGGACGCGACCGGATGGGGGCCAGTGAGGCCGGGTTCCTATACTCGCCGCCGATGGCTGATCTGATCTCCTTCGCCCGCGGGGCGCCCAGCCCGGACCTGCTCCCGGTCGAAGCCGTGCGCGAGGCGGCCGATCGCGCTCTCAGCAACGACGCCAGCCGGGCGCTCTCCTACGGCACCGGCATCGGCCACCCCGGCCTCGGCGAGTGGATCGCCGAGCTGCACGGCGTCGACCCGTCCGGGGTGATGGTCTCCAACGGCTCGCTCGAGGCCGGCTGGATGCTCTTCGACCACCTGCTCGAGGCCGGCGACGAGGTCATCGTCGAGCAGCCCTCCTATGACCGGACGCTGCTGATGCTCGAGCGTCTCGGCGTGGACCGGATCGGCGTCGCGCTTGAGGACGACGGGATCGACGTCGACGGCGTCGAGCAGGCTCTGGCCGACGGCCACCGCCCGAAGCTCATCCACGTCATCCCCAACTTCCACAACCCGGCCGGGTGCACCCTCTCGGAGGCCAAGCGGCAGCGCCTCGTCGAGCTGTCGGCGGAATTCGGCTTCTGGATCTTCGAGGACGATCCCTACCGACAGATCCGCTTCGGCGGCGAGGAGCTGCCGACGATGCTCTCCCTCGCGGAGGGGACCGGCGCCAGGGTCGTACACGCTTCGTCCTTCTCCAAGACGGTCAGCCCCGGCGTCCGCGTCGGCTACCTCGTCGGGCCCGACGATGAGATCGGCTCGATCGCCAAGCTCGCCGGCCAGACCTACATCTCGCCCAACATGCTCGCCGAGTCGATCGTCTTCGAGCTCTGCAGCTCCGGCGCCCTGGCCCGGAACATCGAGCTCGTCAACGTGGCTTTGGCCGAGCGCCGCGACGCCGTCGTCGAGCAGCTCGGAGAGCAGATCCCGGAGGCTGAGTTCGTCGTCCCCGGCGGCGGCTACTTCCTCTGGCTCGACCTCGCCGAGGGGACCGACACCGCAGCGTTGGTAGCGCCGGCGAAGGAGGCCGGAGTCGGCTTCGTCGCCGGACCGGATTTCATGCTCGAGGGCGGCACCAGCAGCTTGCGGCTCTCATTCGCGAGCGTCCCTCCGGGAGACGTTCCCGAGGGGATCGGGCGGATCGCCCGAACCCTCGAAGCCTCGCGCGGCTGAGAGCCCCCCGCCGGCCACAGCCGCGTCACCGAAAATTAACCTGCGGGTCACCAGCTCTTAGCAACCGTTGAGAGTCAAGGGCTAGGTTTGGCGCAGTTGCTGGACAGAGGGCTCGGGCGAGGCGAACGGGCGCCGCGGGCCTTGAAGACGCGAGGAGATGTCATGCCGATCAGCTTCTTCGAAGGGATCCCCGAGGATCAGCGGGTGGAGATGGGACGACGCAACGTGGAGCGCCGCTTCTTCGCTCTCGCGGCGGCCGTCCGAGATCACGAGGCGGCGGCCCGGCGGGCGACGCCGGCCAGCGTGATCCGCGACGAGCGGCTCTATCGCCGCCTCCGCCAGATCTGCGGCGAACCTGGCGGCGCGGAAATCGTCCGTCAGCGGCCGTAGCGGTCGCGGCTCAGCTGGAGCTGCTCGGGCAGCGCCGCGCGGTAAGGCGGCGCGGGATCGGCGATGACCGCGATCGTCTCGGCGACGCTGTAGGAGACGCTGTGCTCGCCGTCGGGTGAGGTGATCACGACCTCCTCCTCGTCGGAGCTCTTGACGACGCCTTGGAGGCCAGTCTCGAGGCCGGCGGCGCGGAGGTAGTGCAGTAGATCCTCGGCCTCGTTCTCGAAGCGCAGGACACCGACCTTCGCTCCCACCTCGCAGTCGGCGAGCAGCGAGCCGCGCTCGCGTTCCTCGAGGACGATCGGGTGACCGTGGGGGCAGGTCTTGGCGTCGCCGATGGCGGCCATCATCCGTTCCTCGAGAACCGGCGACATGGCGTGCTCGAGGCGTTCGGCCTCCTCGTGCACCTCGTCCCAGGGAATGCCGAGGACGTCGGTGAGGAAGCGCTCGATCAGGCGGTGCCGCTTGACGATCGCCCGAGCGTGGGAGAGCCCCTCGTCGGTGAAGCGAAGCGACTTGTCGGCCTCGCGTGCGACGTACCCGTCGTCGACGAGGCGGCCGATCATCTCGTGGACCGTGGGCGGCGAGAGTTGCATGGCTCGCGCGAGGTTGGCGCCGGTCAGCGGTAGGTCCGCCTCCTGGAGCCAGAAGAGGGACTGGAGATACTCCTCCTCGGCGACTGAGACGTGATCGCTGCTCATCCCGTCAGGGTATCTATTCGAGCGTTTGGCGCTGAGCCAATCGGAACAGCAGCGCCAGCGAGGGACCGACGATCAGCAGGGCGGCGACGAAGACCCAGACGGTGGCCGTCAGGGCTCCGGAGGCGCCCGCGCCGGCCTCGACCGTGAGGGTCTGGGGCAGCAGGTAGGGGTACTGGGCGATTCCCCATCCGAAGACGACCGCGACGACGGCGCCGATCGCCAGAGGCCGGAGTGCCCGCTGCCAATCGCGAAGCAGCCCGGCCAGCGTCACGGCCCCCAGCAGCACCGACGCGATCAGGAACGGGAGGCCCTCACCAAAGAGGCCGTCGAAGACGTAGCGCGCGTCGACTCGCAGGACGATGAGACCGACCACGGCGAGCGCTCCGGCGACGACCGCCGCGGCGATGGCCCGGCGCTTGAAGTAGCCGGCGAGCTCCTCGTCGCCGGCACGGCGGCAGTCGTCGAGCAGGAAGACGGATGCCACGTAGGAGCAGCTGGCGACGAACAGCAGGCCGATCAGGATCGGCAGCGGGCCGACCCAGCCGAGCGCATCGCCGCTGCCGCCGGCCACCACGTCCCCGGCAGCGATCGATCCGACCGCGGCGCCGAGGAAGAACGGCGTGATCAGCGAGGAGTAGGCGAAGACGCTGCGGGCACGCCTGCCGAGGTCGCCCTCGACGACATGCCCGAACGCGAACCCGCTTCCCCGCAAGACGATGCCGAGGGCGGCCAGGGCGAGCGGCACGTAGAGGGTCTCCATGATCGGGGCGAAGGCGTTCGGGAAGCCGGTCCAGAGGACCACCAGCACGAAGATCAACCAGACGTGATTCGCCTCCCAGACGGGCCCGAGCGAGCCGGTCACCCGGGCTTCGATCCGCTCCCGGCGCTCCTCCGGCTCGCGCCGCGCGAGCAGCTGCCAGACCCCGGCTCCGAAGTCGGCCCCGGCGAAGACCGCGTAGAGCGTCGCCCCGACGAGGACGATGACCGCGACGGCGTCCGCCTTGCTCATGAGCCACCCGCGCTGGCGTCGGCGGTGGGAGGCCCGTAGGGGACAGCCCCGCCCGCGTCGTCGCCGTCGGCGGCCGCGCGGCGGGCGATCGTCTTCAGCGCGATGACGGAAACCGTCCCGAGCACCGCGTAGAGGAGGACCGCTCCGATGAAGACGAACCAGAGCCCGCCGGCGCTGGTCACCGCCTCGGAGGTGCGCATCACCTCGTAGACGATCCAGGGCTGCCGGCCGACCTCCGTGACGATCCACCCCGCTTCGAGCGCGGCGACGGCACCGATCCCACTGATCGAAACCGCTCGCAGGAACCACTTGGTCGCCGGGATCTCGCGCCGCCGCCACCAGCTGATCCCGAACCAGGCGCCGAGAGCCAGCAGGCCGAAGCCGATGCCGACCATCGCGTTGAAGGCGAGGTGGAGCATCGTGTTCGCCGGCGGCTCGTTCTCGTCGGGGACCTGATCGAGCCCGGTCACCACGGTGTCGGTGCTGTAGCCGACGAGCCATGAGTCGAGCCCCGGGATGCCGATCCCGTACTTGACCCCGTCGTCGGTGCAGACTCCCCCGAGCCACTCGGTTTGATGGGCCCCGGTCTGGTTGATGCACTCGAAGCCGGCGAACTTCGCGGGTTGGTGATCGGCCACCCCGCGGGCGGCGACGTCGCCGACGAAGATCTGAACCGGGGTCAGGATCGCCGCGACCGTCAGCGGGATGATCAGGCCGAGGCGGTGGCGGCGCTCACGGCGGCCCTTGAGCATTCCGAAGGCGTAGATCGAGGCGAGCCCGAAGCCGACCACGAGGTAGGCGCCGAGCAGCATGTGGGGAAATTCGTAAACGGTTGCGGGGTTGAGCAGCGCCTTCAGCGGCTGGACGTCGGTGACGTTGCCGGCCGCGTCGAGCTGGAAGCCCTGGGGCTGGTTCATCCAGGAGTTGACGGCGACGACGCTGAAGGCCCCGCCGACACCGGCGATCAGGATCGGCACGCCGCTCCAGAAGTGCGCCCAGCCGCTCAGCCGCTTCCACCCGTAGATGTAGATGGCGATGAAGATCGCCTCGGTGAAGAAGAAGATTCCCTCGATCGCGAAGCCGGTGCCGAAGACGTCGCCGTAGCGCTCCATGAAGTGCGGCCACAGCAGGCCCATCTCGAAGGAGAGGACCGTTCCGGTGACGGCGCCGACCGCGAACAGCACGGCCGCCGCCTTCGACCACTGCCTGGCGAGGCCCAGCGCGTCCGCGTCGCCGTGCTTGCGGCCGCGGTACTCGGCGATCAGCATCATCGCCGGCAATGCGATCCCGATGCACGACAGGATGATGTGAAAGCCCAGCGTGAACGCCATCAGCTCGCGGGCCGCGAGCAGGTTGTCGGCGATCGGGGCGACTGCGCTCACCCCATGAGCATCCCACTCCGGCGAGCCGGGTTGGTGAGGGGCGAGTTTCGGTCGGTTACCGAATCAAACTCGCCCCTCGGTGAGGCCGGGACGTCCCTAGGGGAAGCTGGCGTCTTTCGGCTTGCAGTCGGCGAGCACGGTCCCACCCGCGCCGAGGACCCGATGCCCGCCGGGATCGCGCGCGGGGAGCCTGCGATAGATCGCGCCGCAGATCAATCGGCCCGTCTCGACGCCTTCGGCATCGGCGGCGAAGTCCGTCTGCGCCTCGACGACGCCGCCGCTGATCGACAGGGTCTTCACGCCGCCACCGGCGCGGGGGAGGCTGTTGACGATCGGGGCGAGCTCCGCCTGCTGTGCCGGTGGCAGGGTGGTGACGTCGAACGGCTGGTTGTACTCGTCGAGCTCGGCGACGATCGCGGCCCCGAGCTCCCGGTCGGCGGTGGAGTCGGCGACGATCGCCGTATCGGGGGTTGAGCTGCCGCAGGCCGCCAGGCCGATCGAGGTGCAGGTGACCAGGGCCAGGATGCGTGCGCCAACCTTGATCCGAGGAGCGGTCACGGGCCCGAGGCGTTCGCGAGGGTGGAGACGACCGCCTCGTAGACGCCGTCGCCCATCTCGCCCTCGGTGACCGTGACGTTGTCGTAGTCGCCGATCGCGGCCCGGAGCGCCTCGTCCCGCGCCGGGCCGTTGGCAACGCAGAAGAACCGGCCGACGTACTCGGCGGCGCCGAGATCCTCCATCGAGTCGCCGGCGGCGATGCACTCCTCGGGGAGGTAGCCGCGGGCGCGCATGTGAGCCCCGACGGCCCTGCCCTTGCTCGCGCCGCCGGGAACGAGGTGATAGGCGTGGGCGCGCTCGATCCCCTCCATCGGGCGGTTGATCGCGCCGTTGTCGAGGAAGCGCAGGTCCCGGTGGCCCTCCTGCTCGATCAGGGCGTTGACCTCGTCGGTGTCGACCGCACCGCGGAACAGCAGCGAGAGCACCCGGTCCTGATGCCAGGGCGCGTGGTACTCGAGGCGTCCCCCGAATCGCTCGAAGAGGAGGTCCGGCAAGCCGGCGGCGATGATCCGCTCCGCCGGGGTGCCGCTCTCGTCGGGAACCCAGTCCCCGCTCAGATAGGTGCGCTCGCCGTCGATGACCATCCCGCAGCCGGCCTCGTAGATGTAGGAGGTCTGACCGTAGAGCCGGGCGTCGGCCTGGATCTGCGCCTCCCGCCTGCCGGACATGATCACGACCTCGACGCCGGCCCGATGACACGCCTCGAAGGTCAGCGCCTGCATCCGGGAGAAGTTGCCGTCGGCGTCGCGGAAGAGCGAGCCGAACTTGCCGAGGAGAGTCCCGTCGAGATCGGTGTAGAGACAGCGGAGGGCCATGCGGGTACGGTATTCGGCGATGGCCCTCGACGAGCCAAAGGGACCCCGACGACAGCCGTCGGTGCTGCGCAATCCATTCACCGGGCAGACGATCCGGTTCATCGAGGAGTCGGAGGATCTGCTCGTCATGGAGAGCACCTACGAGGCCGGCAGCCCACCCGCGCCGGCACACCTGCACCCGTCGCAGGAGGAGCGCTTCACGGTGCTCGCGGGGGCGGTCGAGGTGAGCGTCGACGGTGATCCGCGCACGTTGCGGGAGGGTGACGAGCTGATCGTGCCCGCCGGCACACCGCATGAGTTCGGCGGTCACGCCACCGAGGCGGGCACGGTGCGCTGGGAGGTGCGCCCATCGCTGCGTACGCGACGGTTCTTCCTCGAGCTCTTCGCCGCTCTGCAGGCGGCGGCCGACGGCGTCCCCGAGTCCGCGCCGTTCGACTTCGCCGACTTCGCCGAGGAGTTTCAGCCCGCTTAGCGGACTCCGGGGGCCCCGCCCCTCCGACCGGTGGGCGGCCCCGGGTACGGTGAGTGGATGTCCGCCTGGCGCCTCTCCGACCGCACCCTCGAGCTCGCCGAGCCGATCGGCGCCGCGATCGTCAACGTGACCACGGACTCGATGTTCGAGGGCGCTCGCAGCGGCACCCCAGCCCAGGCGATCGCCGACGGCGTCGCGCTCGCGGAGGCCGGCTTCGAGATGCTCGACGTCGGCGCCGTCCCGGCGCGCTCGGGGCCGCCGGTCGAGGCGGAGGCCGAGATCGCGCGGCTCGTCCCCGCCATCGCGGGCCTCGTCGAGCGGCTCGATCTACCGGTCAGCGCCGATACCTTCGAACCCGCCGTCGCCCGCGCCGCCGCGCGAGCCGGGGCGGCTGCGATCAACGACATCGGCGGCGGGGCCGACGCCATGCTGGAGGTCGTCGCCGAGTCCGGCTGCGGCTACGTGCTGATGCACATCGAGGGACCGCCGCGGCGGGACCGGGTGGCGCCTGACTACCCCGACGTCGTCGACCGGCTGAAGGCGTTCTTCAGCGAGCGCATCGAGCGGGCGACCGAGCTCGGCGTCGCCGAGGAGGCGATCGCGATCGACCCTGGCATGGACTTCGACCTCAACACCGACCAGGACCTCGAGATCCTGAGGCGGCTCGAGGAGCTCCATTCCCTCGGGCGGCCTCTCTACGTCTCGCTTTCCCGCAAGGACTTCATCGGTGCCGTGCTCGCCGGCTCCTGGGAGCGTCGCCTCGGGGCGAGCGATCGCGGCAGCGGGACGATCGCGGCGGTCACCATCGCCGCCGCCAAGGGGGCGCAGGTCCACCGCCTGCATGACGTCGAGGCGCTCGACGCGATCCACCTCGCCGGGCGGATGGCGCATGCCTAGGGGGAGCGCGGCCGGTGCCGTCGACCTCCCCTGGGGATCGACCGTCGATGAGGGCTGGCGGCTCGCGATCGACCCCGGCAGGGCCGACGGCCGTCTGATCGCGGAGAGCACCGAGCGCGAGCAGGAGGCCGCCGAGGTGCCGCTGCCCGCTCAGCTCGATCCCGGCCTGCGGGCGGCGCTGGAGCGCAGCGGCGTGCGGACGCTCTACGCCCATCAGCTCGAGGCGCTTCGCGCGAGCGAGACCGAGAACGTGATCGTCACCAGCGGCACCGCCTCGGGGAAGTCGCTCGCCTTCAACATGCCGGTGCTCGATGCGATCGCCCGCGATCCCCATGCCCGGGCGATCTACCTCTATCCGACCAAGGCCCTGGCCCAGGATCAGGCGCGCAAGCTGACGGAGATCGCCCCCGGAGGCCTGCGCCACGCGATCTACGACGGCGACACGCCGCGCGAGGAGCGCCCGGCCATCCGCCGCCGCGCCAACCTGATCCTCACCAACCCCGACATGCTTCACGTCGGCGTCCTGCCCCACCACCGCAACTGGGGCGACGTGATGACGAAGCTCCGCTACGTCGTCGTCGACGAGGCCCACGTGTACCGCGGCGTCTTCGGCTCCCACGTCGCCAACGTCCTGAGGCGCCTGCGCAGGGTCGCCGCGCTCTACGGCTCCGACCCTCGCTTCATCCTCACCTCAGCGACGATCGCCAACCCCGAGGAGCTGGCCGAGCGGCTCGTCGGCACCCCGTTCCATCTCGTCGACTCCGACGGGGCCCCGAAGGCCGGGCGCCGGATCGCGATCTGGAACCCCCCGCTGCTCGACCGCGCGACGGGCGCGCGGCGATCGGCCCTCTCGGAGGCCGCCGACATGCTGGCCGATCTCGTCACCGCCGACGTGCGGACGATCTGCTTCGTCGGCAGCCGCCGCGGAGTCGAGCTGATCCAGCGCTTCTGCGGCGACAAGCTCGCCGAGCGCGGCCGCCGCGACCTGGCGGATCGGATCTCGCCCTACCGGGCCGGCTACACGCCGCAGCAGCGCCGCGAGATCGAGGCGCGCTTGAGCTCGGGGGACCTGCTGGCCGTCGTCGCCACCAATGCGCTCGAGCTCGGCATCGACATCGGCGAGCTCGACGCGGCCATCTGCGTGGGCTTCCCCGGGACCGTCGCCAGCCTGCGGCAGATGTGGGGACGGGCCGGCCGCCGTCGTGACGGGCTGGCGATCTACATGGCCGGCATCGACGGGCTCGACCAGTTCTTCTGCCGGCACCCGACCGAGTTCCTCACCCGGCCGGTCGAGGCGGCGATCCTCGATCACACGAACGAGCGGATCCAGTCGGCGCACCTGCTGGCGGCGGCGTTCGAGTCACCGCTCGGGGGACCACGCGATGATGAGATCCTCGGCGAGGGCTGGCGCGAGCGCGCCGAGGCGCTCAAGGGATACGGCTACCTGCGCGACGGCAAGGGCGGCGAGGGCTACGCGGTACGCGGCGCCGGGTTCCCCGCCGGCAGCGTCGGCCTCCGGTCGGCCTCCGCCGACTCGGTGACGGTCGTCGATGCCGATTCGGGGGAATTGCTTGGCACGGTCGAAGCGGAGCGTGCCTTTTCGACCGTTCACCCGGGGGCGATCTACCTGCATATGGGGCGTTCCTTCGAGGTGCGCGAGCTCGACGTCGACGGGCGGAGGGCGATCGTCAAGCCCTTCGACGGGGACTGGTACACCCAGCCGCGCAAGGAGACCGAGGTCTACATCGAGCGGATGGTCGCCAAGCGAGACGCACTCGGCTGCGAGCTGCACTTCGGCGCGGTCGCCGTCAGCGAGCAGGTGGTGGCCTTCCAGCGCAAGCGCCTCTCCGACCACGAGGCCGTCGACTTCGTGGCCCTCGACCTCCCCGAGCAGCACTTCTCGACCCAGGGCCTCTGGTACGTGCTGCCGGAGGAGCTGGTCGGCCCGGAGGCGCTGCCCACCGATGCCCTGCTCGGCTCCCTGCACGCCTCCGAGCACACCCAGATCGCGGTCCTCCCGCTGCTGGCGATGTGCGATCGCTGGGATATCGGCGGCCTCTCGACCAACGTCCACTACCAGACCGGCCGCCCGACGATCTTCATCTACGACGGACATCCCGGCGGGGTCGGCATCTCCCGGCGCGGCTACGACGAGTTCGAGCGGCTCGTCGCGGACGCCTCCCGCCTGGTCTCGGAATGCCCCTGCGACGACGGCTGTCCCTCTTGCGTGCAGAGCCCCAAATGCGGCAACCTCAACGAGCATCTGCACAAGGGCGGCGCGATCGAGCTGATGAGCCAGATGCTGCGGCGCGGGGGAGAGGATCCGCCCGGGAGATCCTGACCGCGTCCAGATCCGGGGGTCCCAGTGTCAAGGAACGAATGTCCCCGCCGATGGTGTCTCAATCGTGCTCGACCCCTTCATCCATCGCAAGATCCTCAACCGTGGCGTTCCCGCGCGGGCGGACGTCCTGGCGATCTCCGCGCCGGAGATCGGAGGGGGGCAGTCCTCACAGGTGGCGATGACGCTCAGCGTGCAGCTGCCCGGCGCCAATCCATTCGAGGTGCAGGATCGCTGGATCGTCTCCGGGACCGAGCCGATCCAACCCGGCACGGAGCTTCGGGTCGTCGTCGATCCCGGCAACCACCGCAACGTCGCGATCGACTGGGAGCGCAGCCACCCCGACTACCGCCGGCGAGCCGCGGCTCGCCGCAAGGTCCTCGCCGGCGCGGTCCCGATGCCCGTGTCCGCGGTTCAGGATGCGCTGGCGGCAGACCACCACGTCGATCGCCCGCAACCCGCGGCCACCTCCCTCGCCTCGCTCGAGCCCAGCCCCGACGAGAACGACCTGACCTCGAAGCTCGAGCGGCTCGCCGCCCTGCACTCCGCCGGCTCGCTGACCGACGCCGAATTCACCGAGGCGAAGCGTCACGTGCTGACCGGCTGCTGATCGCGCGCGTAGCGCGGGGCTCCACTAGCCTTCCGGCCCGCGGCGAGGTAGCTCAGTTGGTAGAGCACACGACTGAAAATCGTGGTGTCGTGGGTTCGATTCCCACCCTCGCCATCAGGGGCGGCCAATCGGGAGCCCCACCTCTGCGCGCGCCGTAGCGTCCTGCGCGATATATGTATCGTGCATATGAAACGGCGGGCGCCCGTTCATTCGAGCGCCCTGATCAACGGATCGGAGTGGAGAATGGGCGAGCTGAATCAGGTGGCCGAAGGCGTCTGGGTCCGGCAGAGCGAGTGGGTCTGGACCAATTCCATCGTCGTGCGCGGTGAGGAAGGGTTGATCGTGATCGATCCCGGCATCCACGGTTCCGAGCTGAACGACCTCGCCGATGACCTGGAAGGGCTCGGAGCCCCGGTGGTCGCCGGGTTCTCCACCCATCCCCACACGGATCACGTGCTCTGGCATTCCCGGTTCGGCGACGTTCCCCGCTACGCCACCGCCGCCGGCGCCGAGTTCGCCGCGCGGACGAGAGAGCAGCAGCTGGAGGGGCCGGAGGAGGAGGGCTGGACGGACGTCCCCCTCGAGCTGATCGCGCTCGTCACCCCGCTGCCCACGGACGGTGGACCAGTGCCCGGCGAGATCATCGAGCATCAGGCGCACTGCGTCGGCCACGCCGCGGTCCTGCTCGCCGACCGTGGCGTCCTGCTCGCCGGCGACATGTTCTCCGACGTCCTCATCCCGCTCTTCGACCCCTTCCAGGAGGATCAGCTGGGCGCCTACGAGAAGGCGTTCGACCTGCTGGATGAGGCCGTCAGCCGCGCTCAGGTACTGGTCCCCGGCCACGGTGCCGTCGCCACTGGTTCCGAGGTGGCGGATCGCCTCGCCGCCGATCGCGCCTACATCGAGGCGCTGCGGCGACGAGAGGAACCGGCCGACGCGCGTCTCGATGCGGACTGGCTCCGCTCCGGTCCGCACCAGGGGAACCTGGCCACGGTCGGAGCGTAGTAGCGCGCTCTTGGTTCGGGAAGTCGGACGCGAAGGAGAGAGGATGATCGCCAGGACATGGACGGGCGCGGTGCTCCCCGGCGATGGGGACCGCTACGCGGCCTATATCCGGCAGACGGGATTCTCCGAGTACGGAGATACACCGGGCAACCGGGGCGCTTGGCTGCTGCGCCGCGACGGTCCCGACCGGACCGAGTTCATCGCCCTCTCACTATGGGAGTCGGAGGCGTCGATCACGGCCTTCGCCGGCGAGGACATCGAAGCGGCCGTGCTCTACCCCGAGGACGAGCGATACCTGCTTGGAGGCGAGTCATCGGTGGCGCACTATGAGGTCGCCGACCAGATCTTGCCGCCGGCCGGTTGCGATTCGCATCAGGCACCTAATTGATTCTCGCCTGGACGTGGCTCAGCGGTCGCCGGGGCGCATTCCCACCCCTCAGCGTCACCCGCGGAGGGCCCGACAAGCAGCTGATCCGGCGAGCGCCTACCCGGATCCCAGCTGCATCGGTGGCTGGATGAGCTCGATCGTTACGCCATCGGGATCGCTCGCGTAGAACGCTCGCGCCCCCTGCCAGGCGCCCTCGGCCTCGACGGTCACCGGTGGCGTCCGCGTCGGCACCTCGGCGGCGATCAGCCGGCGGTAGGCCTCGTCGACGTCGTTGACGCGGAGGCTCAGATGTGTCCCGCCGGCGCGATCGAAGGTCGGCTGAACCGGGGCTGGGTCGGAGTCCGAATACTCGATGAGCTCGATGACCTGGCCGTGACTGAGCTCGAGGTCAGCCCAGCGGACCCGCTGGCCCGCCATGCCGGCGATCTCGAACTCAGCCGAGCCGTTCGACTCCCCTCGGGCTCGCACCGGCACGCCCAGCAGGCCGTGGTAGAAGCGCAACGAGCGGTCGAGGTCGGAGCAGGTAACGGAGAAGTGGTCGAGGGAGCTCACGAGGGCCGAGCGTGCATCCACGACCGGGCCGTGGCTCAGGCGCTCCGGCACGAGGTCCCGCGCGAAGACGTCCTCGATCGTCTCGTGTCGGCGGACGAGCTCGGCCCGATCGCCGTGGACGAGGACCGTGCCGGGCCTCGGCATGGCGTTGAAGTTGTTCGCGCCTGCCTCCTGATAGGCGCCGGTGTCGAGGAAGGCGAGCACGTCTCCGGGGGCGACGTCCGGCAAGTTGGCATCCGGCACGATCACGTCGAGCGCGCAGGTGCGCCCCGTGACGTCGGCGGTGAGGGTCCGCTCGGCATCCGGCTCCTTGACGGATAGGACCGTCCAGCGACTCGACTCGAGGTTGACGTCGGGGAGGTAGGCGTCGGAGGAATCGACCTCGACCCAGGTGAGCGGCTCCGGCTCACTCTGCCGCTTCACGTTCCGGACGGTGGCGAGGTGGATCCCGGCATCGGCGTAGAGCGCCCGCCCGGGCTCGAGCTCGAGCCTGATCGACGCCGGATCGATGTCGAGGCCGACCAGGCGCGCGTGCAGCCGTTCGCAGAGCGGGGCTGCGTAGGCATCCGGGCCGGGGGAAAGGGGGGGCGCATTGCGGCGCTGGGGCAGGAGGCGCCCGAACGGGTCCCGTGGCGCGGGGAAGCCCCCGCCGAGGTCGATCTCCCGCAGGACGAGGCCATCCCAGCGCTCACGCAGGGCGGCGAGAGCCTCAGCCAGCGCGTCGACTGCCCGCACCCAGACCGCCGGATCGGATGAGTGCCGGCCGACGTGGAGATGGACGCCGGCGAGATCGATCGCGGGGTCGGTCAATAG
This sequence comes from uncultured Solirubrobacterales bacterium, assembly GCA_963826475.1. Classification (GTDB taxonomy): domain Bacteria; phylum Actinomycetota; class Thermoleophilia; order Solirubrobacterales; family 70-9; genus RHKX01. The sequence continues at coordinate 61,049 of CAWGXC010000002.1, forward strand.
GGACGGCTCCATGGCGAGCAGATCCTCGGTCGGAATTCCGGCCTTGTAGCGATCGAGCGCCGAGCGGACGGACGCGCCCTCGGGGGACATCTCCGAGATCTGCTCTTCGAGACCGATCAGATCAGGGCGGAGCCGCAGGCGCAGATGCGCCCTCCTTCCGACCCGCTGCGCGGCCGCGATGGCGCGGGGGAGCTCGTCGGCACTGTCGAGGGTGATCCGCGCCCCGACGCCGATCGCACGCTCCAGGAGCGCAGGGTCCTTGGCCGACCCGTTCAGGGAGATCAACTCGGGAGGTGTGTCGCACCGCAGCGCCGCGTCCAGCTCGGCGGGGCCGAAGACGTCACATCCCACGCCCTCCTCGTTGAGCACGTGTCTGAGCGCCAGCACGGGATTGGCCTTCAGCGAAGGCAGCAGGAGCACCTGGCCCGGCCAGCGGGCGGCGAAAGCACTCCGCCACCGAGCGACGTTGCGACGAAGCTGATCCTCGGAGATGACGTAGAGGGGAGTGCCGAAACGGCTGGCGAGGGCGGCAGCCGAGCAACCCTCGATGTGCAGTCCGGCCTCGGCAATCGACAGGCACTCGTCGAGCTTGTCTGCGTGCGGATTCATCGGGACCCTCCGGCGAGCGCCTCCACCGCGAGGTCGGCTGCCCGTGATCCGCTGTCGGGGGCGTACTGAAAGCCCTGGCCACCACACGCCGAAGCGATGACCGACCGGCCATGCCGTTGGATCAGGAACCGATCGTCGGGCGTACTCGTGTAATTGCATGCCTCTTGATCCACGGGCTCGGCGCGCTCGCCGAAGACCGTCGCGACCCAGTCGGCTATGGCGTCGAGGTCGCAGCCCCGCGGTGCGCATGAGCGCTCTGGGTCGGCCTCGGGGCCGGGGGTGTGCAGGGATGCCTTCAGCCACCCGCGTGGGTCATACAGCGAATACGGCTCGAGCCCCTCGTAGTCGATCAGGGCCGGAACAGACTCCAGGGGCCTGCGCAGGTCGAAGTACGCGATGCTCTGGCAAGTGACGCGCAGAGGCAGCCGCGGCCCGTCGCTCGCAAGCAAACCGGGGGTCCAGCCGCCGGCGGCGATGATCACGGCCCCGACCTCCCACTCGGCCGAATCGCTCACCACCTCAACGGCGTCGCCGACGTTGGTGATGGTGAGCACCCGTTCGTGCTCGTGCATGCTGACGCCCTCGGCGCGCGCGAGCGCGTACAGCGCCGTATGCGCCTCGGAAGCGAGGATCACACCCGCATCCGGCTGAAAGAGAACCGGGCGATCGCCGCCGAGATCCAACTCGAAGCGGCGCCGGACCTCGGCGGGGTCGAGCAACTCGCTCTCGATTCCGGCAGCGGCGAGCGCCGATCGACCGTCCGTTGCGGTGGAGCCCACGCTGAGGGCCCCGCTCGGCCGAAGCAGCTCGACGCCGCAGTCATCCTCCGCTCTGCGCCAGGCATCGAGGGCTGACTGGAACCTGGAAAGGTAGCCCGCAGCCGGAACCGGGGCGGGGCAGTAGATGCGGGCCTCGCCCTTGCTGGAGCCGATCGGCCTGCGGATCTCGGAGCGCTCGACCAGAGCGGTCTCGAGGCCCCGCCGCGCGAGCTCCCCCGCCGCCGCGAGTCCCACGATGCCGCCCCCGATGACGAGGGCCTCCGCTTGACGTGCTTTGGAGGGCTGCTGCCATAGCGGAACGATCGTACTGTACGATCGTACTGATGCTGGTCGAAGCCGTCGCGGATGCAAGGCCCTCCAGTGGCGTTCGCCCGCGCGGCAATGCCCGGCGCGAGCTGTTGATGCAGACCACGCTGGCGTTGATCGCCGAGCGGGGAATCGACGCGGTCAACCACCGCTCGGTCGCCGAGGCCGCGGACCTGCCGCTCGGCTCGACCACCTACTGGTTCGACTCTCGCCAGGACATGCTCAGCGCCTCCCTGAGGCACTTCGCAGAGCTCGAGCTGAGCAGGCTGAACGAACGCCTCGTCAGCGTGCGCCGTGGTGTGAAGTCGACCAAGCGCCTGGTCGATGCCTTCACCGAGCTGATGATCCCTCAGCTCGGCCCCGAACGGGCCGATGCGGCGGCTCTCTACGCCCTGCTGACCGAAGCCCCCCGACACCCCGAGCTCGAAGGCGTGTGCCGCGCCTGGACCGGCGCTTGGACGAAGGCGCTCAGCGAGCTCTTCACCGAGCTCGGCGCTCCGGACCCGGCTCTCGAGGCGCGGATGTTCCTCGCGATGCTCGACGGGCTGCTCCTCAACCAGCTCGCCGCTCCGGAGCAGGACGTCGAGCGGAAGCTGATCCGCCCGGCGCTGCGCACCTGGTTCGAACGCCTTTCTCGCGAGCGCGAACACCGAGATCCAACCAGGAGGAGCACCAAGTGATACGAGCCGAACGTTCAAGGGGAGTCACGGGCCGGGTCATGCTCGCCCTGATCGGGGCGCTGCTGGCCCTCGGGCTCGGCGCCTGCGGCGGTGGGATCAACGACAGCTCACACAACGAGGTCACGGTCGCCAAGGCTGATGGGAAGGCGGGGGGAGATCTGACGATCTCCAACTGGTCGTACTACATCGACAAGCACACGATCCCGGACTTCGAACGACGAACCGGCGTCTCCGTGAAGTACGTCGAGGACATCAACTCCTACGACGAGTTCTTCGGCAAGATGCAGCCACTCCTGGCCGACGGGCAGTCGGGCGGACGCTCGCTGATGGTCGCCAGCGACTGGCTCGCGAAGAAGATGTACGACCTCGGCTATATCCAGAAGCTCGACAAGGATGCGCTCGCCCCCGCCTTCTCGAATCTGAGCCCGGACATCAAGGCGCCGGCCTCCGATCCCAACTGGGACTTCTCGATCCCGTGGCAGGGTGGGATGACGGGCTTGATCGTCAACCAGGACCGGGCGCCCGAGATCACCTCCGTCAATGACCTCTTCGACCCTAAGTACAAGGGCAGGGTGATGATGGTCAACGAGCTTCGCGAGACTCCCGCGCTGGTCATGAAGGCCGACGGAGTCAACCCCGAGGACGCCACCACCCAAGACTGGCTGGACGCCATCGAGAAGATCCGCAAGGCCGTCGCCGACGGTCAGATCCGCAAGCTGTCGGGTGGCGACTACGCCGGGGAACTCGCAAACGGTGACGCGGTCGCCGTGATCGGGTGGGCGGCCGATGCGATCCAGTTGCAGGCGGACGATCCCTCACTCCAGTGGGTGATGCCCGATGAGGGATGCATGACCTGGTGGGACGAGTGGGTCGTTCCGGCGGGAGCTCCGAACCCCACCGCCGCATATGAGTGGATCAACTACACCTACGAGCCCAAGAATCAGGCCCAGATCGTCGGCTGGACGAGCGCCACGACGCCTGGCTCAGGCGTCAAGGAGATCTTCGCGAAGACGGATCCGGCGGCAGCCCGCAACCCGCTGATCTTCCCGACGAAGGAGTACACGGCCGATTGCTCGTCCGTCGTCGATCCACCTGGCGACTCCACGGCGCAGCGAGAGGTCGAGGATGCCTGGAATCAGGCGCTGACGGGCTAGGCGGAATCAACGCCGTGCGTCCGACGGCTGACGGAGGACGCCGCGATCGGTGCCGGTTCCTTTAGAGTCGAGCGCGATGCGGGAAGGAGTTCTGAGGGCCGCGGGGATGGCACTGGGGTGCATCGCGGCGCTCGCCGTGACCGCGGCTCCAGCGCAGGCGCGGGATGGGGCGGTCACCTCCTTCGACGGCACGAAGATCGCCTACCACTTCTATCCGCAGCCCGGCCTCGCGTCCGGCCAGCGGGCGCCGACGCTGATGAACGGCCCCGGCTACAGCTCCGGGGGCGCCTCTGAGAACGACGGCACGGTTCAGGCGGCCGAGGAGCACGGCTACAACGTGCTCACCTGGGACCCGCGCGGATTCGGTCAGTCGGGTGGACAGGTCGAGGTCGACTCGCCGAAGTTCGAGGGGCGTGATGCCCAGGCTCTGATCGACATGCTCGCCAAGCAACCGGAGGTGCAGCTCGACAAGCCCGGCGACCCCCGCCTCGGGATGATCGGCGTCAGCTACGGGGGCGGCATCCAGCTCGTCACCGCGGCGATCGACCCGCGGGTCGACGCGATCACGCCGCAGATCAGCTGGAACTCCCTGATCACCAGCCTCGACAAGGACAACACGGCCAAGGGTGGGTGGGGCTCGATCCTGGTCGGGGCCGGAACGCAGGGTTCAACCGTCGGCGTCGGCAACGACCCAGCGGCCTTCGGCCCGGTCGGGCGGCAGGCCCCGGAGACCCAGCAGGCGTTCACGAACGGCCTGGCGACCGGCAAGTTCAGCGCCGAGGACCGGGCCTTCTTCCGAGCCCGCGGCCCGGACTCCCTGCTCGCGCAGATCCACGTGCCGACCCTGTTGATGCAGGCGACCGACGACACGCTCTTCACCCTGCACGAGTCGATCGAGAACTACAAGGCGTTGAAGGCGAACGGAATACCGGTGCAGATGCTGTGGTTCTGCGGCGGGCTGACCGGAGGGCCCACCGCTCACGGCGTCTGCAACACGCCGGTTGGTCCCGACCCCGCGATCGACGTCAACTACGCGCTGCGCTGGCTCGACCACTACGTCAAGGGCGCGGGAGGGTCGGTCGGGCCGAAGTTCTCGTGGATCTCCGACGCAGGCGTGCTGCGCAGCGCCCCCGACTACCCGGTCAAGCAAGGCGCCGCGGTCACGGCGAGCGGCTCGGGCACGCTCGCGATGGCGACCGGTGACACCTCGGGCGCGCTGATCGAGGCTCAGCCCGCAGCCAACGCGCTCGACGTCGACATCCCGGCGCCGGCGACCGGGACGCTGATGCTCGGCGAGCCCACCTTGAAGCTGACCTACTCGGGGACCGCGGCTGATGGCGACGGGCGCGCCTACGCGCAGATCGTCGACAACGCCTCCAACCTCGTTCTCGGTAATCAGGTGACCCCGATCCCGCTGACGCTCGACGGCGCCACCCACACGGCGACGGTCCCGCTCGAGGCCATCGCCGCCGACGTCACCGCTGGCAAGAGCTACAAGCTGCAGATCATCGCCGGCACCAGCGTCTACTTCGCCGCGCGCCAGCCGGCCGCCGTCGACTTCACCGCGATCGAGCTGGCGATTCCGACGGTCGCCGCCGACGCCGCTCGGCCCGCCTCGCCACCGAAGGCGGTTTCGTGCCCGGCTGCCACGGGCCGCCTGTCGAAGCGCTCGCTCGGCCCTGCCAGGCTCGGGGTGAAGCGCAAGCGCGTCCGTCACGCCCTCCGCGGCAGCCCCCGTCAAGGACGCCACCACGTCGACACCTTCTGCCTGACCCCGAACGAGATCCGGGTCGGGTTTGCGCGCTCGAAGGTGCTCAAGCACTCTCCACGCTCGGTGAAGCGGCATCTGCGCGGCCGGTCGGTGCTCGTCCTCAGCTCCAACGGCCGCTACGAGCTGCGAGGGGTACACCCGGGGACGAGCCTCAAGTCGGCGAAGCGCAAGCTGCATCTGAAGCGCGCGATCCGGATCGGCGAGGACCGCTGGTTCTTCGCCCGCCACGGAAAGTCGAACGCCGTGGTCCGGGTCCGCGGCGAGGTCGTCGCCGAGGTCGGCATCGCCAACCGGAAGCTGACGAGCCGAGCTCGGCAGCAGCGCCGCTTTCTCAGGGCCTTCTTCTAGTCGGCGTCACGGCCGTCACGCTGTAATCGGCGTTCGGCTAGGGTTATATGCATCGTGCATATGACACGCTCCGAGTCGGTCGTTCCCGTGGCCTCGCTGAGGCGTCTCTTCGCCCTCGCGCTGATCGCCGCCGGTGCGCTGGCAGGTTGCGGAAGCGATGAGCCGACCCCGATCACGAGGTTCGAATCAGCGCTGGCCTCGATCGGAGGTGGTGGGGCGGTCGCCGGCGCCGGCTACGGCTACGTGGACGTCGGGGCGATCAGCGGAGCACCCAGCAGTCGATCAACGCTCTCGTGGGCTGCCGATGCGCTCGGCCCGGGGGCCTCTGACCTGCTCACCCATGACCGGGCGGTGCGCGGCACGGGCGTCGACGCCTCCTCGGCTGACCGGATCGTCTCGATCGCCGGCTCCTACGCGATCGGGGCGCGCCTCGACGGGATCGACACGGGCCGCGTGGCGGCGGCGCTGCAGCGCCTCGGTGCGGCCAGGCGGGACCGCGGCGATTGGGCGGCCTACGATCTTGGCGCGGAGCGCCAGACGCCGATCGGCACCCCGCTGGAGCCGCTCGGAGTGCTGGCGTCGCGAAGCGCGACCTCAGCTGATGCGCTCGCTCTCGCTCGCTCCGACCTCGGCCTCGACGATCTGATCGGGAAGGGGTCGCCGGTAACGGACAGCCCCGCGATCCTCGCCGCAACGGGCTGTCTCGGAGATGTCCTCGCCGCGCGGATCCAGCTGGACAACTTCACCTACCTGCCGGGCATCGGACCGGACATGAACGCCGTCGGCGTGACCCCCGGGGAGGACGGGGCGAGGCGCGAGATCCTCTGCGCGATCGATCCCGACCCGGCTGAGATCGACCGGACCGCGACGGCGTTGCGCAGAGCGCTCCCGGGACCGGGGGCGCGGGACGTCGCGCGCGCGACCGTCGAGGTGGAGGATTCGCACGGCCAGCACGTCGCTCGCGCCGTGCTCGAGCTCACTCCGGCGGCTGAGCCCGGCTTCCTGTTCAGGGCGCTGACCACAAATGACCTGCTGGCCCTCGAGGGGCTGCGGAGCCTGGACCTCGATCCCGGCGGGGGTTAGCCGCGGCGGCTGCTGCGCCCCGAACCTCAGCCGGCCGCGGCCCGCCGATATTTGGCGACGGCGATCGGAGCGAAGATCGCAATCAGGACGAACGACCAGACGACGGCCCCCCACACGCTGTTGCCGGCCGGAGTTCCCAGCCACAGCGATCTCATGGCATCAACCACGATGGTGATCGGGTTGACCTGTGCGAACGCGTTCAGGGCGCTCGGGAGCGAGTCGACCGGCACGAATGCCGAGGAGATGAACGTGATCGGAAAGATCAGCGTGAAGCCGATCCCGTTTGCGGCCTCCGGCGAGGAAACGGACATGCCGATCACCGCGAAGATCCACGAGAACGCGTAGCCGAACAGGAGCAGCAGGCCGATGCCGCCGATGATCTGAGGCAAGCTCGTCTCGAAGCTGAAGCCGATGATCAGGCCCGTGACGAGCAGCACGATCACTGAGATCGCATTGGTGACCACGTCGGCGAGCGTGCGGCCGGCGAGCACGGATGCTCGCGAGGTCGGCAGCGAGCGGAACCGGTCGATCAGTCCCTTGTTGAGGTCCTCGGAAAGTCCGAGCGCTGTCACGAAGCCGCCGAAGGCGGTGTTCTGGACGATGATCCCGGGGATCAGGAAGTCGATGTAGTCGAATCCCGGCGTCACGATCGCGCCGCCGAAGACATAGGCGAAGAGCAGAACGAACATGACCGGTTGGATCGTGAACCCGATCGCCAGATCGGGCTGGCGAGGCAGCCGGATGAGGTTGCGCTCGGCCAGCACCAACGTGTCGCTGATGAACCGCCTCATCCACCAGCCCCCTCGGGCTCGGCCCCGTTCGGCTCCTCCTCGCCGGGAGCGATCTCGCGCCCGGTCAGGGCCAGGAAGACGTCCTCGAGGGTGGGTTCCCGAGCTGCCACGTCGTCGGCGTTGACGCCCGCATCGTCGAGCCGCCGCACGGCCGCCATGATCGTGCCCCTTTCGCGTCCGACCCTGACCCGGACTCGCGAGCCGTCGACCTCCGGCTCCTCCTCAGACATCGGCGCCAGCGCCCCTGCGGCGGCGTTCGGATCGGAGCCGTCGGAGACGTGGACCTCGAGCCGCAGCCCGCCCACCTGGTCCTTGAGCTCAGTGGCGGTCCCCTCAGCGATCACCTTGCCGGTATCGATGACGACGATCTCGTCGGCCAGGCGATCCGCCTCATCGAGGTACTGGGTGGTCAGCAGCACCGTCGTTCCCTCCGCGACGAGGTCCTCGATCGTCTCCCAGAGGTCAATGCGACTGCGCGGATCCAGCCCAGTGGTGGGCTCGTCGAGAAACAGGACCGGCGGATTGGCCACCAGGGCCGCTCCCAGATCGAGCCGGCGACGCATCCCACCGGAATATGTCTTGACGGTCCGAGCGCCGGCATCGGTGAGCCCGAAGCGCTCGAGCAGTTCGAGGGCGCGCTTCTTCGCGACCGTTCGACGCTCGCCGTAGAGGCGTCCGACCATGGTCAGGTTCTCGATCCCCGTCAGGTTTTCGTCGACCGCCGCGTTCTGGCCGGCGAGGCCGATCTGCGAGCGCAGGGAGGCGGCATCGTCGACCACGTCGAGGCCCGCTACGCGGGCGCTGCCGCCATCCGGCTTGAGCAGGGTCGTGAGGATCCGCACCGCGGTCGTCTTCCCTGCCCCGTTGGGACCAAGGACACCGAGCACGGAGCCCTGCGCAGCCTCGAGGTCGATTCCGTCGAGCGCGGTCACGTTCCCGAAGGACTTCTTCAGGCCCTCCACGAGGATCGCGGCCTCACCGCTTTTGCTCGGGTCATACATTCGGGGTCCTGCAAGATAGGCGATGCATTCCGGCCCGCAACGCCTACCCGTAGGGTTCGGCCGATGAGCGGCCGCTCCACGTCGCCCCTCCCGGCTGGGCTGATCGAGCAGGCTCGCCTGCTTCGCAAGGGAGAGGTCGCCTCAGTCGAACTCGTCGCTCACTCGCTGGAGCTGATCGAGGAGACGAGCAGCTCGCTCAACGCCTTCCGGTGTGTCCGCTCCGATGCCGCCCGGGCCGAGGCGTCGCGGGCCGACGAGCGGATTGCGGCCGGCGAGGAGGCGCCGCTGCTCGGCGTCCCGGTCGCGATCAAGGACGACTCCGACCTGGCCGGCGAGACCACGATGTTCGGCTGCGACGGGGACTTCGAGCCGAAGGCCGCTGACGGCGAGGTCGCGCGACGGCTGAAGCAGGCCGGCGCGGTCATCGTCGGCAAGACGAACACGCCCGAGCTCGGGCAGTGGCCGATCACCGAAGGCCCCGGCTTCGGCAAGACCCGCAACCCGTGGAGCCTCGATCACACTCCGGGAGGCTCCTCGGGTGGGTCGGCCTCAGCGGTGGCGGCCGGGCTCGTCGCCGCAGCCGTCGGATCCGACGGCGCCGGATCGATCCGGATCCCGGCCTCCTGGACGAACCTCGTCGGTGTCAAGCCCCAGCGCGGCCGGGTCTCGACCTGGCCCGCTCCCGAGGCCTTCAACGGGCTCACCGCCTATGGCCCGCTGACCCGCACCGTCGCCGACGCTGCCCTGCTCCTCGACGTGATCAGCGGCGGCCATCCCGGCGACCGGCACCGGCCCGCGCGGCCCCCGACCACCTTCGCGGAGTCGGTCCGCCGTGGGCTCGATCGCCGGCTGCGGGTCGCCCTCAGCTTCAGGATTCCCTTCAGCGGGCCGCCCGCGAAGCTCGATCCGCGGATCCGCGAGCGGATCGGCGATCTCGCCGCCGCGCTCGCCGCGCTCGGACATGCCGTGGAGGAGGACGACCCGGCCTACGGACTGGTCGGGCTCGGCTTCGTCCCTCGTGGGACGGCGGGGGTGGCCGAATGGGTCACCTCGCTCCCGGGTCGCGACCGGCTCGACGAGCGGACGATCAAGGCGGCGCGGACCGGCCGCATCCTCGGTGGTCCGATTCTGATGGCGGCGCGGGCCGCGGAAGGGCTCTTTGCACGCCGGATCGGAGCGATCTTCGACGAGCACGACGTCCTCGTCGTGCCGACGACCGCCCAGCCGCCGCTCCCGGTCGGGGCGATCGACGGGCTGTCGGAGTGGCAGACCGACAAGACGATGATCGGCGCCTGCCCGTACACGTGGCCCTGGAACGTGCTCGGCTGGCCGGGGGTCAGCGTGCCGGCGGGGTTCGTCGACGGCCTCCCCGTGGGTGCGCAGCTGCTGGGGCCGGCGAACTCCGAGGGCCTGCTGCTCGCTCTCGCGGCCGAGCTCGAGGGGAGGCTCCGCTGGGCGGAGCTGACGCCGCCGTGGCCTCGGTAGGGTCGCAACGCGCCTGCCGAGCCCATGGACGTTCCCGACGGATTCACACCCTTCCCCAATCAGGGGCCCTTCCTGGAGCACGTCGGGCCGATTCACGTTCGCGAGGCTGAGGACGGCCACCCCATCCTCGGCATCAGGGCGGAGGATCGCCACATCAACCATCGCGGGACGATCCAAGGCGGGATGCTCTCGACCTTCGCCGACTTCGCCCTCGGGCGGGCGATCGAGTTCGACGCTCCCGACGAGCACGATCGCGCGACCGTCAGCCTGACCGTCGACTACCTCAAGCCGGCCGAGCCCGGCGATTGGATCCAGTCACGTACCAGCGTCGATCGGGTCGGCCGGACGCTCGCTTTCGCCGACTGCACGCTGGTCGTGGAGGGGCGCGAGATCGTCCGCGCCCGCGCGGTCTACGTCGTCGCCGACTGATCGGCGAGCGTGGTAGAAAGCCGCGATGAATCGCGCCGCCGCCCTCCTCGCCGCCCTCTGCTCATGCGCACTCCTCGCCGCCTGCGGGGGCTCGGATGCGTCCACCTCCTCGTCGACCTCGCAGACGACCTCGACGACCGACTCGACCGACTCGACGGCGACCGCGGCCATCGACGGAACCGAGACCGCCGATTGCTCGGCCGCTGAGACGGTCGACGTGCCGATGAGCGGCACTCACTTCGACAGGGACTTCGCCGCCGGCGATTACCAGACCAATCCGCCGACGGGTGGCGATCACAATCCGAACCCGATCGAGACCGGAAAGTTCTACGACGAGCCGCCGCGCCTCGGCGAGAGCGTGCACGCGTTGGAGCACGGTGCGGTGATCGGCTGGACCAACGGGCTCTCCGCCGAGGATCTCGATGCGGTCCACACGGCTTTCAACGAGTCCTACGGCAAGGGCTACTTTCAGCTCGCGGTGGTCGAAGATCCCGACCTCGACGTCCCGTTCGCGTTGAGCTCATGGGGCGCGATGCAGAAATGCGAAGCGCCCGACCCGGGCGTGATCGCGTCGTTCATCGAGGCTCATTACGCGCCTGCGGAGACGGCGGAGGGCGCTCTCGCCTGCACCGGACGCGCCTCGCGCCTGCCCGCCTGCGCAAATCGAAAGGGCTGACGGGACCCGCGTCAGGTTCGGGGTTCCACCCGCGACCGAACCGGGGAGATGGACGCACGTTCTCCCCGCAAATCAGCAGAAAGCGCAACTCATCCTGCGCTCGATCCCTCGTCGTCCGCCCCTGTCTCTACTTTGGATTCAGCGATGGAAGGACAGCAGCCACAGCTCGGCGAAGTCGCCGCGGACGCGGTCATTCGAAGCCATCGCGAGCTCACCGGGCTGACGGACGGAGAGCGGATCGACTGCTGTTACGTGGTCCGCGATCGCTCGCGCCGGCCGACGAAGCGAGGCGGCGAATGGCTCGCGCTCAAGCTCTCCGATCGCTCGGGCAGCATCAGCGCGAAGTCGTGGGACGAGATCGACAAGCGCTTCGCCGCCGCGGAGCCGGGAACGATCGTGCGCATCACCGGTCGCTACGAGGTCAGCTCGCAGTGGGGTAACGCCCTGGTCATCGAGGGGATCTCCCCGGCTCAGGAGAGCGACTACGACCCGGCCGATCTGCTCGAGTCCTCGCCGGTTCCCGTCGAGCGGATGGAATCGGATCTCGCTTCCCTGCTCGAGACCATCCAGAGTCCCGACCTGCGACGGCTCCTCGACCGCTTCTTCGCCCCCGGTTGCGACCTCTGGCCGCGCTTCCGCGACGCGCCCGCCGCCAAGCACTATCACCAGGCCTATCGGCATGGGCTCTTCGAGCACACGCTGTCGGTGGCTCAGGGAGTGAGCGCCGCAGCATCGTTCTTCCCCGGGATCGACCGCGACGTCGCGATCACCGGTGCGCTGTTGCACGACATCGGCAAGCTCGAGGCCTACAACGACGATCCCCTCGCGATCGACCTCACCGACCTCGGTCGCCTGATCGGGGAGATCCCGCTCGGTTACTACCGCGTGCGCCGGGAGATCGAGTCCATCGACGGCTTCGATCCCGACCTCGGCTGGGCCGTCCTCCACATCGTGCTCTCCCACCACGGGACCCTCGAGCACGGCTCGCCCGTCGTCCCCGCCACCCGCGAGGCGACGCTCGTGCACATGATGGACAACCTCGGCGGCAAGCTCGGCAGCTTCGACCGGATCGAGCGCGGCCTCGCCGAGGGTCAGGCCTGGTCCGGCTTCGATCGCGGCATCGACGGCTCCGCCTACTTTCGCGACAGAACGGCGGCCTGAGCGCGGCGTAACCGGGCCTGAGTCAGCGGCTCAGTTCTGAAGCCGCTCCGCGCACGCCTTCATCTTGTTCGTGTCGGGCTGCACCCGCTGGATGCAGTGGAGCAGCTTCTGGGCCTGACGACGCTGCTTGTCGCCAAGATCGGTCTGCTTGATCTGTTGCTGGATCGAGCTGAAGTCGCCGTCCTTGACCTGATCGAGGTTGACGTTGTCGAGGCCGACGTCGTCGAAGGCCGAGTCGAAGCTGTCGTTGAAGCTGTTGAAGGCGTTGTTCGTGGTGTCGAGGACCGGCCGCACTATGAAGAGGTACACCGCGCCGAGAATCGCGATCGTGACCAGCAGCCGGATCAGGTTGTTGGCGAGCATCTCGGCCATCTACTTCGCGAATCTAGCCGACCGTGCCGGACGAGGTGGTGTCCAATGCTGCGCCAGAGAGCGCAAAGTGCGTAATTCCCGCTGGCCGGGCGGGGGAGCGAGGCACCGCCGGGAACTATCCTGCTGCTCGATGGCGAAGGACACCGAGAAGCTGATCAGACAGCTCTCTCTGATCTCCTTCTTGATGGCGAACCGCCGCCCCGTGTCGGCGCTCGAGATCAAGCAGGAGGTCGAGGGCTATTCCTCGATGAACGAGGACGCCTTCGCGCGCCGTTTCTACGCCGACCGCGCCGAGCTCGAAAGCCTCGGAATCGCGCTCAAGGTTGACCGCCCGAGCGAGGGGTTCCTGGAGTCCGAGCTGTACGCCCTGCCTCCCGAGAACTACTACCTGCCGGCGATCGAGTTCACCGACGGGGAGCTCGCCGCGCTGCGCACCGCGCTCGCCCTGCTCGACGGTCAGTTCGCGTACGCGGAGCCGCTGCGCCTCGCGCTTCAGCAGGTCTCGTGGGGACGCAAGAGCCCGCTCGTCGATGATGCGGCAGCGCCGATCGAGATGGCGATGACGGCCTCGGCGGGTGGCCGCGAGCTCTCCCAGCGGCTGGCGAAGATCGAGACGGCGATCTCCCGTCGCAAGACGATCGAGTTCTCCTATTACACGATGGAGCGCGACGCGACGGCCGACCGCAAGGTGGATCCCTACCACCTCGTCTTCCGCTCCGGGCAGTTCTATTTGATCGGCTACGCCCACGAGCGCGACGCCGTTCGCGTCTTCCGGCTTTCGCGGATCCAGGGCAAGGTCTCCTACGCCAGCAAGGCCGAGCACGATTTCAACCCGCCCGGTTCGTTCGACCGCCGCGACTACGCCTCTCGGGCCGACTGGCAGATGGGCTCGAAGGCGGGGAGGGCTCGGATCTTCCTCCGCGACCGCATCGACTGGCTGGTCGAGCGCGACTACGGCGAGTTCGGCGAGATCGCCCCCGCGACGAACGGCGATTCGAAGGCCGGGAAGGGCTCTGTGTACGAGACGGACTTCTCCTCCTCGCGCCAGCTCGTCGCCTGGTTGCTGGGCTGGCGCCAGCACGTGAAGGTTCTCGAGCCGCCGGAGCTCGCGACCGAGACCGAGGAGCGCCTCGGCCTTCTGCGCACCCGCCACTCGAGTGACTTCGCGACGGCCAAGGCCGTCGCCAGCCCGGCCGTCGCCGACGTCGAGCGACGAACCCGCAGCAACGGCAAGACCGAGACGGTCATCCGGCCCGAGCGCTTCGCCCGGCTCGTGACCCTGGCCGGGATGCTGATCGGCTCCGCCCGCAACGAGCGTCAGCTGCTCACCGCGGACGTCTGCGAGGAGCTCGGGATCTCCGTTCGCGAACTGATCGGAGACATCGACGTGCTCAACGTCGTGAACTTCGGCGGCGGCACCTACGTGCTCTACGCGGAGGTCGTCGGCGACGAGATCGAGGTCGACCCTGAGGCCTATGGGGACAGCTTCGCCAAGCCCGCTCGCCTGCTGCCGCTCGAGGCGAAGGCGCTCGTCGCCGCGATCGACTTCTTCGGCGACCACCTCCCGCAGGCCGGCCTCGACACGGCGCGCGACAAGATCATCGAGGCGCTCGGCCACGATCCCTCCGAGGAGGGCCTGCAGATCACGATCGAGCGCGACGAGCCCGAGATCGTCAGCGCCGTCAACGAGGCGATCGCCGCTCACGAGGTCCTCAAGATCAACTACTACAAGGAGAACGAGGATCAGTTCACATCGCGGGAGATCGAGCCGTATCGGCTCGCCCGCGGGCCGGGTGGGTGGTACGTCGGGTGCCGGGATCGCAAGCGCGACGCGGTTCGCCACTTCCGCCTCGACCGGACCAAGGAGGCCGAGCCGACCGGCGAGACGTTCGAGCCGAACGAGGACGTGGAGGCTCAGCTGAGCGCCCAGCACTGGCTCACCGAGGGCGAGGTCACCGACGCCCGGGTGGCTCGCGTCTGGGTTTCACCGGAGCGCGCCCGCTGGGTCCGCGAGGAGCGCACCGTCGTCGAGGAGCTGGCTGATGGCGCGCTGATCATCGAGATGCCCTTCGCCGGCACCTCGTGGCTCGTCCGTGAGGTCCTCAAGGGCGCGGGCGACATGGTGGTGCTGGAGCCGAGCGACGCTCGCGAGGCAGTCCTCAGCGCCGTCTCCAGCTGAGCATGCCGGCGGCCGGGGACGATCTCCCCGATCGGGAAGCCCGTGCCTCCGAGGCTCCCGGACACCCCGAGGTCGTCCGGATACGGGCCCCCAACCCAGGTCCGATGACGCTCACGGGCACGAACACCTACGTCGTCGGCAGCTCGCCGGCCTGGGTCGTCGACCCCGGCCCGGGCGACGCGGACCACATCGCCGAGGTGCGTGACGTCGCCGAGGCCCGCGGTGGGATCGGCGGCGTCGTGCTCACGCACTCCCACAGCGACCACAGCGGCGGTGTCGAGATGCTGGGAGCGGGATTGGATTGGGGTGATTCATCGGGCACCGACGAAGCGGCCGAGCTCGCTGCGGCGCTGCGCGCCGGAGGCGATGCGGCTGAGAGCGTCGAGGACCCGCCGCCATTCGCCGCGCCCCCCGCGAGGGTCGGCCCGTTTCAGGTGCTTCCCACCCCCGGTCACGCACGGGACCACGTCGCCTTCGTCCTCGGCCCGGTCTGCTTCTGCGGCGACCTGATCCTCGGCGAGGGATCGACGATCGTGCCCCCCGCGGCCGGCGGCGGCTCCCTCATCGACTACATGCGCTCCCTCGAGCTCGTCCGCGGGCTCGCCGCGACGCTCCTCTGCCCGGGGCACGGCTCCTGGATCACCGACCCGGAGGCCAGGATCGAGGAGTACATGACGCATCGCCGCGAGCGGGAGCGCCTGCTCGCCGAGTCCCTCGACGCCGGCAAGCGCTCCCGGGACGAGCTGCTCGACGACGCCTGGTCCGACGTTCCGGCGGGCCTGCGTCCGGCCGCAGCGCTGGCGCTCCAATCGCACCTGGAGAAGCTGCGGGCCGAGGGCCGGCTGCCCGCCGACCTCACCTAGCCCCGCCGGCCGCGATGGCGGCGGCGATGGCGGCACTTCATGCTCTGCGAAGATCGCGATCATGTCCCGCCGCGACCAGATCCAGATGAGCGCGGAGGAGCAGCTTGCGCTCCTCGACGAGGAACGAGTCGTCATCGTTACGACCATCGGGCCGCGCGGGTGGCCGCATTCGATGCCGCTGTGGTTCACGGTCCGCGACGGCGACATCTGGGCCTGGACCTTCGCCAAGTCGCAGAAGGTCAAGAACCTCGAGCGGGATCCGCGCTGCACGCTGCTGGTCGAGGCCGGCGATCAGTACCTGGAGCTGCGCGGCCTGCAGATCGAGGCGGAGGCGGAGGTGATCCGCGATTACGACACGGTGCTGGCGTTCGGCAAGGAGCTGGCGATTCGCTACAGCGACGGAATCGACGAGATTGAGGGAGATGCCGCCGCGGGGCTGGCGGCCCAGGCGCCGAAGCGGGTGGCGATCCACTTCCGCCCCGTGCGAACGGCCAGCTGGGACCACCGCAAGCTCGGGGGCACGTATTGATGGAGCAATACACTCATCGCGTGAGCTGCCGTCGCGTCCTGGGAGGGACCCTCGCAACCGTCTGCGCATTCGCTGTGCTGGTCGCCCCTGCCGCCGCCGGCACGAAGAAGCTCAAGGCCGCGAGCTACCCCGGGATGACGACGTTCTCGTGCCGCACCGATGCGATCGAGCTGCACCCTGGGCAGAACCTCAACGACTTCAACATCACGCGCACCTGTCCCAACGCCGCCAACGTCAAGGGCCCGCTCGATGTGAGCATCTTCAACGAGGGATCGCCCGCCTCCGGCTACATCACCCGCTTCAAGCCGAGCATGGTCGAGATCCTGCCGAGCGGCAAGCTCGTCACGCCGAGCGTCTGGGATCTCCACCTCCACCACGTCGTCTGGATCGCGCCGAACGGCGGGCCGACCTTCGCCTCGGGCGAGGAGAAGACGATCCCGAAGTTCCCGCAGGGTTACGGGCTGAAGGTCGACGCCGACGCCAACTGGGGCATCAACCAGATGATCCACGACCTCGGCGCGACGCCGGGCAGGCGCGTCTACATGACCTGGGAGATCGACTGGGTGCCTGAGACGGACCCCGCGCGCACCGACATCACACCGACACAGGTCCGGTGGATGGACGTCGCCGGCGCTCCCCACATCTATCCGGTCTTCGACGCCAGGAAGAGCTACGACCTCGATGGAGACGGCAAGTACGTCTTCCCTGACGACGTGCCGACCGATCCCTCCAAGCCCGGCTACGAGGAGCGGGCGAACATCAGCAACTCCAGCCAGTGGACGATCCCCAAAAGCGGTGCGACGCTCGTCTTCGGCGCCGGCCACCTTCACCCCGGCGGCCTCAGCGTCGACCTCAAGGTGGCTCGCGACGGACCGGACGCCGACACCATCGCGGGCACCGACGCCTCCGAGGTCAAGCGGCTGTTCCACTCCGGCGCGCACTACTACGAGCCGGCGGGAGCGGTCAGCTGGGACGTCGCCCTGGAGGCCACCCGGAAGAACTGGCGGATCAGCCTGAAGCCCGGCGACGTCGTCTCAATCAACGTGACCTACAACGTCAAGCATGCCTCCTGGTACGAGTCGATGGGCATCATGCCGCTGGCCTGGAGCAGGGTCCCCGATCCGGCGGCGCGGGACCCGTTCGACAACGCGGCGGCGGTCAAGCGGATGTACAAGCGGGGTGGCATCCTCACCCACGGCCGGCTTCACGAGAACATCGATCGCAAGGCGCGCAACAACCTCAAGCTCCCGGACCCGCGCGATCTGCGCGACGGTGGTCAGGTGCCGGCGGGCGGAATCGACATCAACAGCTTCTACTTCACGAACGGTGGCTACTCGGTGGTGCGCGGGTTCCCCGCCTCCGAGATGCGGCCTCCCGTCGTCCACCCCGGGGACACGGTCACGTTCACCAACCAGGACGCGACGGCGCTGATGCCCCAGACCGAGCAGGCGTGGCACAGCATCACCTCCTGCCGGGCGCCCTGCAACAAGGGCTCGGGGATCGGCTACCCGCTGGCGAACGGGCCGATCGACTTCGACTCCGGCCAGCTCGGCTACGGCTCGGGGACGAGCACCGAGGTGACCACGGGCTCCAACGTCTACACGACGCCGCCGCTCAAGCTCGGCAAGAAGGCTCGCAAGAGCGGCGAAGCCACCTACACGTACTTCTGCCGGATCCACCCGTTCATGCGAGGCTCGATCCGCGTCGAGAAGTAGCCCCCGGGCCGGCGCGGGCTACGTCGCCGGCCGAGGGAGCTGGAAAACGAAGCGAGGCGGCGGTCGTTAGCCTGCCGAGCGCATGGAAGAGCTCAAGGGACTGATCCTCTCGGGCGGCGCCGGAACGCGCCTTCGCCCGATCACCCACACATCCGCCAAGCAGTTGGTTCCGGTGGCCAACAAGCCCGTGCTCTTCTACGGGATCGAGGCACTGGTGGATGCCGGAGTCACCGATATCGGCATCATCATCGCGCCCGCCACCGGTGACGAGATTCGCGAGGCGGTCGGCGACGGCTCGGCCCTCGGCGCGCGGATCACCTACATCCCGCAGGCCGAGCCACTCGGCCTCGCCCACGCCGTCCTCACCGCCGAGGAGTTCCTCGGCGAAGACTCCTTCGTCATGTACCTGGGGGACAACCTGCTCCGCGATGGCATCTCAGAGCTCGTCGCCCAGTTCCGTCGCAACGAGCCGGATGCCCTGATCCTGCTGACCCAGGTGCTCGATCCAGAGCACTACGGAGTCGCGGAGCTCGACGGCGATCGGATCGTCCGCCTCGTCGAGAAGCCCAAGGATCCACCCTCCGATCTCGCTCTGGTCGGCGTCTACATGTTCACGCACGAGGTCCTGAAGGCGGCCAAGGCGATCGAGCCCTCCCCTCGCGGAGAGCTCGAGATCACCGACACCATCCAGCACCTGATCGACACCGGCCACACCGTCGAGCATCATCGCGTCAAGGGTTGGTGGAAGGACACCGGCCAGCTCGCCGACATGCTGGAGGCCAACCGGCTGGTCCTCGAGGACATCGAACCCCGCCTGGACGGCGAGCTGATCGACTCCAAGGTGGAGGGTCGCGTGATCGTCGAGGCCGGCGCAAGGCTCGAGAACAGCACCGTCCGTGGGCCGGCGGTGATCGGCACCGGCAGCGTCGTCGTCGACTCCTACATCGGCCCGTACACGGCCATCGCATCGGACTGCGAGGTCATTCACTCAGAGGTCGAGCATTCGATCCTCCTCGCCGGCGCCGTCGTCCGCGACCTGCCCTCGCGCATGGAGGCGAGCCTGCTCGGCCGTGGCGTGAAGATCTCGCGCGCCGACGGATTGCCGAAGACGCTGCGCATGATCGTCGGCGATGCCTCGGAGATGACGCTCCCATGAGGGTCCTCGTCGCCGGTGCCGGGGGCATGCTGGCCCGCGACGTCATCGAAGTCAGCAGGCGCGCGGGTCACGAGGTCATCGCACGTGGTCGCACCCAGCTCGACATCACGAATCCGAATTCAATTGAAGAGTCGGTGCGGTCGATCGATCCCGACGTGGTCATCAACTGCGCCGCGTGGTCGGACGTCGATGGCGCCGAGGACGATGAACGAGGTGCGATGGCCGTCAACGACACCGGCGCGGCACAGCTCGCGGCTGCCGCGGCGCGTGCCGGTGCGAGCTTCGTCCATCCCTCCAGTGACTACGTCTTCGACGGGACGAAGGGAAGCCCGTACCTCGAATCGGACATGCCCGGCCCGATCAGCGCCTACGGCCGCTCCAAGCTCGGTGGGGAGGTCTCGGTCGCGGCCGCGAACCCGCGCCACTTCATCGTCCGCTCCTCGTGGCTGTTCGGCCACGGCGGCAAGAACTTCGTCGAGACGATGATCAGGATCGGAAGCGAGCAGCCCGAGGTCCTGGTCGTCAGCGATCAGCGCGGGTGCCCGACGAGCTGCGCGGATCTCGCCGACGGGATGCTGCAGCTGGTCTCCGCGGGTGATTACGGCATCCACCACGTCGTCGGCGGCGGTGACTGCACTTGGTTCGACTTCGCTCAGGAGATCTTCGATCAAGCCGGAATGGAGACGCACGTGATGTCGGCGACGACCGACATGATGGGCCGTAAGGCGCCCCGCCCCGCCTACTCGGTGCTCGGCCACGAGCGCGACGATGCGATCGAGCTGCAGCCCTGGCAGGACGCGCTTCGCGTCTACCTGGACGAGCGGGAGCCGGCGCTCCCATGAGGCTGATGGTCACCGGCGGTGCCGGATTCATCGGCTCGACCTACGTCCGCCGCCATCTTGGGGAGCATCCGGATGACGAGATCGTCGTGCTCGACAAGCTCACCTACGCGGGTCGCCGCGAGAACCTCGCGGGCGTCGACGAGGGCCGGCTCGGGTTCGTCGAAGGCGACATCGCCGATCGCGAGGCGGTCGCGCGTGCGATCGAGGGCTGCGATGCCGTCGTCAACTTCGCCGCCGAATCTCACGTCGACCGCTCGATCGAGGACCCCGGCGCGTTCATCCAGACCGACGTCTACGGCACCTTCGTGCTGCTCGAGGCAGCTCGCGACGCCGGCATCCGCCACCTGCAGATCTCCACCGACGAGGTCTACGGATCAATCGAGGAGGGCTCCTTCACCGAGTCCTCGCCGATCGAGCCATCCTCCCCCTACTCGGCGTCGAAGGCCGGCGGCGACCTGATCGTCGGCGCGTTCCAGCGGACCTACGGGGCCGACGCCCTGATCGTCCGCGCATCGAACAACTACGGCCCGCGCCAGCATCCGGAGAAGCTGATTCCGCTGATCGTCCTCAACGCGCTCGCCGGCGATCGCCTGCCGGTCTACGGAGATGGCATGCAGGTCCGCAACTGGCTCTTCACCGAGGACTTCGCGGCCGCGATCGACGTAGTCCTCGCCAAGGGCGAGGCGGGGGAGGTCTACAACGTCGGTGGCCCTCAGGAGCTGCCGAACATCGAGGTGATCAAGACGATCCTCGAGCTGACGGGTCGCGATGAGTCGCTGATCGACTACGTCACCGACCGGCTCGGCCACGATCGGCGCTACTCGCTGGCCTCGGAGCGCACCGAGGCACTGGGCTGGAAGGCCGAGGTCGACTTCACCGAGGGCATCCGGCGGACGGTCGAGTGGTACCGGGACAACGAGTCGTGGTGGGGTCCGATCCGCTCAGGCGAATACCGCGAGTACTACGAGCGCCAGTACGGCAAGGCGCTGAGCTAGTTCCAATGCCCTCCGTCATCGACACCGCAATCGGCGGGCTGATCGCGATCGAGCCGAAGGTATTCGGCGACGAACGCGGCTTCGTGCTCGAGACGTTCCGCGAGAACCGCTGGCGCGAGCTCGGCATCGACGCGGAGTTCGTGCAGGAGAACCACTCCCGTTCGACCCAGCGCGGCACGCTCCGCGGGCTGCACTTCCAGACCGTCCCCGGCCAGGGCAAGCTCGTCCGGTGCCCGCGCGGGCGGATCTTCGACGTCGCGGTCGATCTGCGGCGAGGCTCGCCCACGTACGGGCAATGGGAGGGCCACGTGCTCGACGACGAGCGCCACCGCCAGTTCTGGATTCCGGTCGGCTTCGCCCACGGCTTCCAGGTCCTCAGCGAGACGGCCGACGTCGCCTACAAGGTGACCTCCTACTACGACCCCGAGACCGAGTCCGAGATCGCCTGGAACGATCCGGAGGTCGGGGTCGAGTGGCCGATCGGCGAGCCGTTGCTCTCCGATCGCGACAAGGCGGCGCCGAGGCTCTCCGCGGTCGCCGACGACCTTCCCTTCTAGCGCCGTCGCTCTCCGCCGTGCGACGCGCGGCTGAAACCGATTGACTGTGCGCGCACGGTTTACCCACGGAGGAGATTCAGATGGCGAAGAAGAAGACGAAGACCAAGTCCAAGGCCGAACGCGACCTGATCGCACAGCTGCGCAAGCGCGGAATCAACAAGAGTGCGGCCGAGCAGATCGCGAAGGCGTCGTCCGGCCTCGACTCAGGCAAGAAGAAGGCTGAGGAAGTGATCCGCAAGGCGATCGAGGATTTCCGCACTCTTGCCGGAGATCTCGAGAAGCGCTTGCCGATCGGCAGGGACGGGGTCGAGGCGAAGGCAGCCACCGCCGCGGCTTCCGCGGGAGCAACGGCCTCGCGCGCGAAGCGGACCACCAAGGCGACCGCGAGCCGCGCCAAGACCGGCGCACGCTCAACCGGCCGCACCGCCAAGACCGCGGCTCGCTCGACCGGCGGGACGGCGAAGGCGGGCGCGAAGTCCACGGCGCGCAAGGCCACGACGAGCACGCGCGCGACGGCGTCGACGGCCAAGACGGCGGCGAAGGCCACCGATCGCAGCGCCGCTGCCAAGAAGGCGGCAGCCACCCGCAAGCGCAACGCCGCCAAGCGCAGCACGGCCGCCAAGAAGGCCGCCGCCACGAGGGCGAGCAACTCCTGAGCAAACGCCCGACGGCTCGGCGCGGCGAAGTCGCCGACGCCGAGCCGTCCGGGCCGCTTCGGCAGTGATCGCGCGGCCTCACAGCGAGGCCGAGCCGGCCGGTCCCTAAGATCAATCGGTTGGCAACCGCGACGAAACAGACCCAATCGATCGACCCGCTGGCGGCGTTCAGCCAGGCGACGCGCGCCTGGTTCGAGCGCTCGTTCGCCGGGCCGACGCCGGCGCAGGTTGCGGGCTGGCCGGCGATTGCAACCGGCGCGAACACGTTGATCTGCGCGCCGACGGGCTCCGGCAAGACCCTCGCCGCGTTTCTTTGGGGGATCGACAAGCTCGCCCGTCGGCCTGAGCTCCTGGGTAGCGGCGTCAAGCTCGTCTACGTCTCGCCGCTGAAGGCTCTCTCCTACGACGTCGAGCGCAACCTGCGGGCCCCGTTGGCGGGGGTCGGCGCGGAGGTGGCGGTCGGGCTGCGCACCGGCGACACCCCTCAGCGCGAGCGCCAGGCGATGCTCCGTAAGCCGCCCGACATCCTGATCACGACGCCCGAGTCGCTGTATCTGATGATGACCTCGCGAGCCCGGGACATCCTCACCGACGTCGACGCGCTGATCGTCGACGAGATCCACGCGGTCGCTCCGACCAAGCGGGGTGCGCACATGGCGTTGACGCTCGAGCGGCTCGAACGCCACGTCCGCGTCGAAGCCAACGAGGGGGAGGGGCGCGAGCAGCCACTCCAGCGAATCGGCCTGTCGGCGACGCAGCGCCCGCTCGAGCGGATCGCCCAGTTCCTCGTCGGGCCCAACCGTGAGTGCGAGATCGTCAACGCCGGCATCCGCAAGGAGATGGACCTGCAGATCGTCGTGCCGGTCTCGGACATGGCTGACCTCGGTGGCGTGACGACGGGAGCCGCAGCCACATCGGAGCTCGGCGGAGTCGAGTTGCCCGGGCCGCAGGTGCCCGGGGACTCTCCCAACCGCAACTCGATCTGGCCGGCCATCTACCCCGAGCTGCTGAAGCTCGTCGGCGAGCACACCTCGACGATCATCTTCGTCAACAACCGGCGCGGCTCCGAGCGGCTCGCCAAACGCCTGAACGAGATGAACGCGGAGAACCTCTATGAGGCCGAGCTCGCTGAGGCAGGTGAGTCGCCCGAGCCCGAGCCCGAGCAGGAGCCCGGCGTTCCCGGTCCACCCCAGGCACGCCCGCCGGTGCCCATCGACCGCTACCCGGAGATCGCCCGCGCCCACCACGGCTCGCTCGCGAGGGAGGAGCGTCAGATCGTCGAGGAGCTGCTCAAGTCAGGTCAGCTTCCGTGCCTCGTGGCGACGTCGTCCCTCGAGCTCGGCATCGACATGGGCGCCGTCGACCTCGTGATTCAGGTCGAGTCGCCGAAGTCGGTCGCGCGCGGAATCCAGCGGATCGGCCGCGCCGGCCACGACCTCGGCGCGGTCTCGAAGGGGCGGATCTTCCCCAAGTTCCGCTCCGACCTGCTCGAGTGCGCCGTCGTCGCCAAGCGCATGCGAAGCGGGGAGATCGAGGAGACGGTCATCCCCCGCAACCCGCTCGACGTGCTCGCGCAGCAGATCGTCGCGATGGTCGCCGACGAGGAATGGTCGGTCGACGAGATCGAACAGCTCGTCACCTCGGCTGAGCCGTACACCGAGCTCTCGCGGGAGCAGCTGGAGAACGTTCTCGACATGCTCGACGGCCGCTATCCCTCCGAGCGCTTCGCCGAGCTGCGACCGCGTCTGGTCTGGGACCGGACCGGCGGCACGGTGCGGGGGCGCAAGGGTGCCCGGCAGCTCGCCGTCACCAACGCCGGGACGATCCCCGATCGCGGCCTCTTCGGCGTTCACCTTCCCGATGGCCGCCGGGTCGGCGAGCTCGACGAGGAGATGGTCTACGAGGCGCGCGCAGGTCAGGTCTTCCTGCTCGGGGCGTCCTCGTGGCGAATCGAGGAGATCACTCGCGACCGGGTCATCGTCACGCCCGCTCCCGGGGTTCCCGGCGCCGTGCCGTTCTGGCGCGGCGAGGGAATCGGCCGCCCGGTCGAGCTCGGCCGCGCCATCGGCGAGTTCTCCCGCGAGGCCGTCAACGCCGAGCCCGCGGACCTCGCCCGCGACTACGACCTCGACGACCTCGCGGCGGAGAACCTCGTCGCCTATCTCCGCGAGCAGCAGGCCGCGACGCGCGTCGTCCCCAGCGACCAGACGATCGTCGTCGAGCGGTTCCGCGACGAGATCGGCGACTGGCGCCTCTGCGTCCTCTCCCCGTTCGGAGGGCGCGTGCACGCCGCCTGGGCGCTCGCGCTCGCCTCGCGGATCCGCGACGAGTTCGAGCTCGAGGCGGATGCGATCTGGTCCGATGACGGGATCATCGTCCACCTCCCCGACGCCGATGAGGCGCCGTCGCCGGACATCGTCCTGCTCGAGGCCGATGAGATCGAGGACCTCGTCGTCGCCGAGCTCTCCGGCTCGGCGCTGTTCGGCTCACGCTTCCGCGAGGCGGCCGGCCGTTCCCTGCTGATTCCGCGCGCCTATCCAGGCAAGCGCACACCCCTGTGGCAGCAGCGCCTCAAGGCGCAGTCGCTGCTCGAGGTCGCCAAGGACTTCCCCCGCTTTCCGGTCACCCTCGAGACCTATCGAGAGGTGCTCCGGGACGTGCTCGACCTACCGGCGCTCTCCGAGATCCTCCGCGACCTGAAGTCGAGGCGGATCTCGCTGGTCGAGGTCGAGACGCAGACGGCCTCGCCGTTCGCCTCCTCGCTGCTCTTCGACTACGTCGCGACCTACATGTACGAGGGGGACACGCCGAACGCCGAACGCCGCGCGGCCGCGTTGGCGCTCGACCGCGACCTGCTCCGTGAGCTGCTCGGCCAGGAGGAGCTGCGCGAGCTGATCGACCCCGCCGCGCTCGCCGACGTCGAGGACTCCCTCCAGCACCGCGTCGATCAAGCCAAGGCGATCGACCGCGACCAGCTCCAGCAGATCCTGCGCCGGCTCGGTGACCTGACGACCGCCGAGTGCGAGGAGCGCGTCGCCGACGGCTATTCGGCCGAGTCGATGTTGGGCAAGCTCGAGGCCGAGCGGCGGATCGTCAGCGTGAGGATCGCGGGAGAGGAGCGCTGGATCGCGGCCGAGGACGGCGCCCTCTATCGCGACGCGCTCGGGGTGCCGGTGCCGTCGGGCCTGCCGGACGCGTTCCTCGAGAAGGTCGAGGAGCCGATGGCGGTGCTGATGCGCCGCTACGCGCGGACCCACGTGCCGTTTCCGAGCGCGCAGGCGCAGAACCGCTTCGGGATCGACCCGACGCCGGCGCTCAAGGGCCTCGAGGCCAAGGGCGAGTTGGTCCGCGGTGAGCTCTTGCCGGGCGGTTCCGAGCGCGAGTGGTGCGATCCGGACGTCCTGCGCCGGCTCCGCCGCGCGAGCCTCGCCGTCCTGCGCAAGGAGGTCGAAGCCGCCGACACCAGCGAGCTGGCCCGCTTCCTCGTCTCCTGGCAGAACGTCGACGCCTACCGCCCGGCCGGCGCCGGCCCGGACCGCCTGCGCGAGGCGCTCGTCCCCCTGCAGGGGGTCGCGCTGACACCCGAGGTCTGGGAGCGCGATGTGCTTCCCCGTCGACTCGGCGCCTACTCGCCCGCCTGGCTCGATCAGCTCTCGACGGGCGGGGAGATCGTCTGGATCGGCGCCGGGCCGGTGGGCCGGACGGGCCGCGTGGCTTTCTACTTCCGCGAGGACGTCAGGGTCGCGGGACCGCCGCCGGCCAACGCCAAGCTCGACCGCCCCGACGGCGAGATCCACGATGCGATCCGCGAGCAGCTCAGCCAGCGCCCCTGCTTCTGGGTCGACCTCGTCGCCGACCTGAAGTGGGGGAGGGAGGAGCTGCATTCCGCGCTCTGGGACCTGGCCTGGGCGGGCGAGGTGACCAACGACGCCGTCGCGCCCCTGCGCTCGCCGCGGCTGAAGGCCTCCGAAACCAGCGCCGCCCGCCGCGGCCGCCGCTTCTCCGCCCGCCGCAACGCGACCGGGCAGGCGATCGCGGGCCGTTGGTCGCTGACCGAGTCGCTCTTCAAGGACTCGCCGAAGAGCGGCCCGAAGATGCGCGCGCAGGCCGAGCTGATGCTCGAGCGCTACGGCATCGTCACCCGCGAGACCGTCCTCGCCGAAGGCGTCCCCGGCGGGTTCTCGTCGCTCTACGGTGAGCTCTCCAACCTCGAGATCCTCGGCACGGCCCGGCGGGGCTACTTCGTCGAGGGGCTGGGGGGCGCTCAGTTCGCCCTCGCCGGCGCGGTCGAGCGGCTGCGCTCGCTCCCGCGCGTCGACGAGGACTACGTGGTCCTTGCGGTCACCGATCCGGCCCAGCCTTACGGGGCGAGCCTGAAGTGGCCCCAGCC
This sequence comes from uncultured Solirubrobacterales bacterium, assembly GCA_963826475.1. Classification (GTDB taxonomy): domain Bacteria; phylum Actinomycetota; class Thermoleophilia; order Solirubrobacterales; family 70-9; genus RHKX01. Next base: position 87,576 of record CAWGXC010000002.1, read on the forward strand.
GCTCGGCCGCGAGGGCGAGGAGGACGGCCGTGGCGGCCGGCGTCCGAGCCGTGTCGCCGGCGCCTTCGTCCTGCTTCGCAACGGAGAGCCGATCTTTTACATAGAACGCGGCGGCAAGGGCCTCCTGCGACTGGCGCGGATCGCGGAGGAGCAGCAGACGCTCGCGCTGGCGGCGATCATCGAGGCGGTCAAGGCTCGCCGTCTGCCCCGACTCGCGGTCGAGCGAATCGATGGCGATGCGGCGATCGGCCACGAGCTCGAGAACGCACTCGTGACGGCCGGCTTCGAGCGCCAGCCCCGTCGCCTGGTCGCATCGCCCTAGGGTGTCGTCGCCGGCCACCTGGGTGTCTTGCGCCACCGCGAGGCCGGAGCTACCCCCGACGGCTCTAGGATCGCCTTCATCAGCACTCGCGACGACGATGCCGGCGACCTCTACACGATGAGCGTGGATGGCGGCGACGTCCAGCACCTCGTCTCCGGTCCCGGCCTCGAGGCGAACGCACCCGCGTACTCGCCGGACGGGAGGAAGATCGCCTACGAGACCCGCCTCAGCAGCAGGGATGCGGTCCGGGTAGCCGTGGTCGACGCGGACGGCGGCACACCGGTGTCGCTCCCGCACAGCGGCGCGGTCTCCGAGGAGCCGAGCTGGGGAGTGGCCTAGCTGTACTTGTCCCAGTGCCGTAGATATGGCGCTGGGTCCACTGGATCTCCGTGGACATGGATCTCGAAGTGCAGATGGCATGGGGTGCCCGCGGCGTTACCCGTCTGCCCGATCCTGCCGAGCTCCTGACCCGTGTGGACGCGCTCGCCCTTCCCCACCTCCGCCGGGTCGACCATGTGGGCGTAGAAGTAGTCCTGGCCGCTCTTCGCTCCATCGATCAGCACGTAGTTGCCGTAGAGGGCCGGGTCGTAGCCCGTCTTCTGGACGGTCCCGCCTCGGGCGGCGATCAGCGGCGTTCCGCAGTCGCCGGTGATGTCGAAGCCCTCGTGGATGCGCCCGCCGTTGCGAGGTGCATGGAACTCGCCGATCGGACCGCGGGTTCCATGTGGGCCGTCGACCGGGAAGACATGGCCGTGCAGATGCAGCGCGCCGGCGCGCTGCATCGCCTTCCCGTTGAGCCCGATCCGGAACGCGTAGCGACCATCGGGCATCGCCTTGCCCCGGCGATTGAGCCCATTCCAGATTCGCGTGTGCCCCCGGCCGGGCTGGACGTTCCGCTCCATGTAGTCGGCGACGACATCACCGCTCTTCGCACGGACGACGACGATCCGCAGGTCCACGGGGTGCCTCGAGGCGAAGCGGTAGTGCAGCCGGATCTTCCGCTTGCCGAACAGCAACGGGTCTCCCGGCGTGACGCGCGTCTCCCCGAGTCGGAAGCCCGCGCCGTTGGGCTTGGCCTTGGCGGCGTTGCCCTGGGCCGCGAGCATGACGGCGGCGGCCAGAATCAAGGCTGCGGCGAGGAAAAGGCGTTTCACGGCGAGGAAGCCTACGGCCGTGGTGTGAGGAGCCCCACCCTGGGGGTCATGGACTCCTCGGCTAAGCGCCGGCCGTCTGATCTCGGGCGGAAAGCTCGTTGCCTGTCGGCATGTCCCGGCGCAGCCAGGCGAACGCGACCCCGCCGGCGACGAGCGGCAACCAGAAGAGGATCGTCCGGTACGCCAGCACGGCCGCGGTGACGACCGCCGCGGGAGCGCCGTAGACGATCAGGGTGCCGATCAGGCCTCCGTCGATCCCGCCGATGCCGCCGGGGATCGGCAGCAGCCCCCCGAGCTGGCCGATCAGGTAGCCCATCAGGACGATCGAGATGTCGGGGGTGTACCCGAAGGCATGGAACGTGGCCAAGAGCACGGCGTTGTCGAACGCCCAGTAGCCGAACGAGCCGAAGATCACCCGCAGGTTGCGTGTGCGGGCGATCTCGATCGACTCGGTGGTGCCGGTGATCACGGCGCGGCGCGCGGCCGCGGCCGCGCGCTTGAACCTCGACGCGTCCGCGCCGGGACTCTCTCCGGGACCGAACCTCGGGATCGCCAGGATCAGGATGATCGTCGCGATCGACATCAGCGCCGGGACGAGGGTGAGCCCCCATGACTCATGGGTGCCGAAGAGCTCGGCGAACATGAGCAGTCCGATCACGGCGACCGCGATGAAGTTGACCGAGCTCTTGATCAGGAAGAACGCGACGGAGCGGCGGGCGATCCGGTCGGCGCTCATCCCGCCCTCGTGCAGCACCCACGCGCCGAGAGCCAGGCCGCCGGCGCCGCTGGCGGGCACGAGGGAACCCATCGCCAACTCCGAGCCGCCGATCTGCCAGCTGCGCTTCCAGCTCATCCCGCGACAGAAGATCGGGGCGAACATGACAACGTAGGAGGCGAATGACAGGGCCTCGAGGAGGATCCCGAGGAGGATCCACTTCGGGTCGGCGTCCGAGAGCAGGTTGCGGACGTCGCCGAGTCCGGGGGCGAGCAGCGCGATCAGCACGATGATCGCGATCGCGACGATCACGGGGAACGCGCGGTTGAGCAGGACCCGCGGCTCGAAGTCGCGGGCGGAGCCCGCGGGAGTCACCGCCTCCGCGGGACCCGGGGTGACGGGGGTCGGATCATTTCGTGCCTCCCGAACCACGACACGCATCGTTGCACAGGCAAACAATCCGAACTCGGTTGATTCGCTGTGGGCTCAGGAGTCCGGGAGCTCGCTCCAGTCCTCCCAGGAGATGTCCCGGCCCGGCCAGCGAATCGTTTCGAAAGGCCACTCGGCTTGGAGCCATTCCCTGACCGCCCTCTCGAGCAGGTCCTCGAGGTCGCCCTCCTCCTCGTCGGAGCGAACCCACATTGCGATCTCGGCGTCGGCTCCCAGCTTCTCCGGCGGGTCGACGTAGACGCAGCCGAGTAGGCGGGTCTCGTCCGGGGAGATCACGCAGTAGTTGAAGGAGCGGCGCAGCTGGGCCTCCTTCTGGTGCCAGCCCAGATCCACCAGATCCTCCTCCATCGTCATGTCCGGATCGGGCCAACCCCAGAAGGGGAAGCGCCTTTGCAGGCTCTCGACGCTGCTCATCACGGCGGCGTAGTCGCGGACCAGGTCGTTGACCGTGATCAGCCGGAGGCGAAAGCGGCTGTGCTCGAAGCCGGGTGGGATCGGGTGCGAGAGCGCAATCAGCCTCATGGATGGATGATCCCGCCGCCGCTGAGCCCGGGGGTCGCTTCGACGCCGGGAGCTGCGGGGTCCGGCAGCTCGAGATCGGCAGCCGTGAGCCTCCCCGCCTCGATCGGCTTCACGCCGCGCTCGTCCTCCATCGGCTTGACCCAGATCTCATCGACCCCGATCACGATCAGCGAGAGGATCGGCACCGCGACGAACAGCCCCAGGAAGCCGAACAGCTGACCGACGATGACCACGCCGATCGCGACCACGGCGGGGTGAAGCTTGACCCGCTGTGCCATCACGAGCGGAATCGTCAGGTTGCTCTCGACCTGCTGCACGAAGACGTAGATCGCCAGGGCGAGGAGCGCCTTGCCGGGCGAGTCGGTGAGGGCGAAGAGCACCGGAGGGATTCCTCCCGCGATGGCGCCGAAGTACGGGATCAGCACGAGCAGGGCGGAGAGGACCGCGAAGACGATCGCGAAGTCGAGCCCGATCAGGCTGAGGCCGAGGTAGAGCAGGATCCCGGTCACGGCCATGTCGATCAGGACGCCCTGCATCCACCCGACCCAGGCGTCGCGCAACCGATCCATCACGCCGCTCGCCCAGAGTCGGCGCTCGGGCGGCAGCAACGAGAGTGCCCCTGCGATCAGCGGCTCTGGGCTGATCGCGATGTAGGCCGCGGTGAGCAGGATCAGGATCAGCGCCCCGATGATGCCCAGCACGTTGAGCCCGATCGACGCGAGCGGCCCGATCAGCTGCGCCGGGTCGTCGGTATAGCGCTGCAGGAAGCTCTGCAGGCTGTCGCCGACGTCCCCGGGGGAAGCGCCGATCGCGCCCCCGATCTGCTCCTGCAGCGAGTCGGTGATCGACGGCACCTCGTCGACGAAGAGCTGGGTCTCGTCGGCGAAGGGGGGGATGACGAGGATCAGAAGGCCGACGACCACGCCGACACCGACCAGCAGCCCGAGCAGGGCGCCCACCGGCCTCGGCACGCGGTACGCCTCCAGCCGCGTCGCGAGGGCCGAGAGGGGGATCGCGACCAGGACGGTGATCAGGATCGCGATCAGCAGGCTGATCAGCTGCTGGAAGAGGACGCTGAGGACGAGCAGGCCGAAGGCGAGCAGGACCGCCTTGATCGTCGGATGGAGGTCGCGCGGCGTCGGCATGCCTTCACCAATACCCCACCGAGGGGCGAGGTTAAGCACGGATTGCGCTCTCCCTAATCTTGAGGGATGCGAACCACTCCCCCCGCTCTCACGATCTCCGGTCTCTCGAAGACCTATGACGATGGGACCGTCGGCCTCGACGGGCTCGACCTGGAGATCCCCGCCGGCGAGTTCTTCGGCCTCCTCGGGCCGAACGGAGCCGGCAAGACGACCCTGATCAACGCCGTCTGCAACCTGATCCGGCTCAGCGGCGGGACGATCAGCGTGTTCGGCCACGAGCACTTCTCGATGGAGGCCCGGCGGGTCGTCGGCGTCGCTGAGCAGGACCCGAACCTCGATCGTTTCCTGACCGTCCGCGAGTCCTTGATCTACCACGGCGGCTACTTCGGGATGACCAACGAGGACTCGGCCCGGCGCGCTGACGAGATGATCGACGTCTTCGACCTGCGGGCGAAGGCGGACACGCGGACGCCGAAGCTCTCCGGGGGCATGAAGCGCCGGCTGCTGCTCGCCCGCGCGCTTCTCCACGAGCCGCTACTCGTGATCCTCGACGAGCCGACCGCGGGCGTCGACGTCGAGCTGCGTCACGACCTCTGGCGCTACATCCGCAAGCTGCACGAGCAGGGGACGACGATCCTGCTGACCACCCACTACCTGGAGGAGGCGGAGTCCCTCTGTGAGGACATCGCGCTGATCTCGAAGGGGCAGATCATCGCCCGCGACACCCCCGACGGGCTCAAGCGGCGCTTCGGCGCCGACTCCCTCGAGGAGGTCTACCTGCAGACCGTTTCGACCTCGCTGCCCCCGTCGATTCCCGCGGGGGCCGACGCATGAGCGCCCCGACGAAGGTGCCCGCCGCGGCGACGGCCGCGGTCGCCGGGCTGTCGAAGCCCAACCCGGGCCGCTCGCTCCGGGCGCTTGCGCTGCGCGAGTGCCGGCGGGTCACCCGATTGTGGACGCAGACGATCCTCGCCCCCGTCGTCTCCTCAGCCCTGTTCATCCTCGTCTTCGGGCTCTCGCTGGGGAGCCGGATCAAGTCGATCGAGGGCTTCGAGTACGACGTCTTCATCGTCCCGGGCCTGATCGCGATGGCGATGGCGCAGGCCGCCTTCTCCAACAACTCCTCGACCCTGCTTCAGGCGCGCAACGACCGCTACATCAACGACGTGCTCGCCTCCCCGATGCATCCGTGGCAGATGAACCTCGGCTACGCGGTGGGCGGCTTCTTCCGGGCGATCGCGATCGGCGCGGCGCTGGTCGCCGTGGCGCTGCCGCTGACCGGCGTCCCCGTCCATCATCCGCTTCATCTTCTCGTCGCCATCCTGTTGCTGGTGACGCTGTTCGGCGCGCTCGGCACCGTCGTCGGAATCTACGCGCAGACCTTCGACCACCACAGCTTCATCAACAACATCCTGATCCTGCCCCTGACGTTCCTCGGCGGCGTCTTCTACTCGATCAGCATCCTGCCCTCCCCCTGGCAGGAGATCTCCCACGCCAACCCGCTCTTCTACATGGTCAACGCGATCCGTTACGGGTTCCTCGGCACGAGCGACGTCAGCGTCGCGCTCTCGTTCGGCGTGACGGCCGTGATCGCGGCGGCGATGCTCGCCTGGTCGCAGTGGCTCTTCTCGAGCGGCCACAAGCTGAAGCCGTAGATGCCGGAAGGCGACACGATCCACCGCGCGGCGCGCAAGATCCACGTCGCCCTCGTCGGCAAGCCGATGCAGCGCGCCGAGGCCCCGAGCCCACGCTCACCGATCCACAACCGCGGCTCCGAGCTGGCCGGCAGCGTGCTCGAACGCGCCGAGGCACGCGGCAAGCACCTCCTCCTGCACTTCTCGAACGACCGCGTGATCCACAGCCACCTGGGGATGAACGGCCGCTGGTTCGTCCGCGCGGACGGCCGGCTGCCCTACGGGAAACCGTGGCTCGTGCTCGCCTCCGGCCACGGCGTAGCGAGCCAGAACGGCGGCAAGATCCTGCGCCTGGTCTCGGCCTCTCGCGCCCGCAATGACCCGGCGCTGCTGCAGCTCGGGCCCGATCCGCTCCGCCCGGAGTTCGACTCCGAGGCGGCGACGGCGCGACTGCTCGCCTATGAGCCCTCGGCCGCGGTCGGCGAGGCGCTCAACGACCAGTCGCTGATCGCCGGGATCGGCAACGTGATCCGGATCGAGGCCTGCTTCCTGCCGAGGATCAGCCCCTGGCGCAAGGTTGGGGACCTGACGGAGGAGGAGGCTCGCGCGATCGTCAACGCGGCGAGCTGGGTGATGGAGACCTCGATGGCCCGAGGGAGCCGCCCCAAGCAGATCTACGGCCGCGCGCGACGTCCGTGCCCCCGCTGCGGTGGCCGGATCCTGACTCATGGCCAAGGGGACGACAACCGGGTCACCTTCTGGTGCGAGTCCTGCCAGCGGTAGGTGTCCCACCGCCTCACGCCGGGGCTGGGCCGTCCCCCGTTCGCCAGCGTCGACGGCTCGGGCACAGCCTGGCGTAGCTCCCGAGGGTGCGCCAGGCGCGATAATCCCCTCGCGATGGGGGAGGAGCCCACCACAGCTGCCGAGTTGCTTGCTCGCGTCCCGCTGCTCTCCGACCTCGAGGCCGGAGAGCTGGAGCGGATCGCACAGGTAGCGATTCCACGCTCATTTCCGAAGGGGGCGCGCGTCTTCCACGAGGGCGATCGCAGCGACGCCTGCTACGTCATCCGCGAGGGCGAGGTGCGCGTCACCCGTGAGCATTCCGACGGCCGCGCGATCGCGCTGGCGACGCTCGGGCCGGGCGAGCTTGTCGGCGAGCTGGCGATGCTCGACGGGGGCGTGCGCTCGGCGAGCGTCGAGGCGCTGACCGACATCGAGCTCCTCGCGGTTTCCGCCGCTGACATGAAGGGATTGCTCGAGCGCAACGCCGACATCACCACCAAGCTCGTAGTCGCGCTCGCCCAACGGCTTCGGGAGACGAACGAGCGGATCAGCCGCCAGTCCTTTCAGACGGTGCCCAGTCGCGTAGCCGGGGTGCTCTCGCAGCTCGTCTCCGCCGACAGCGCCGAGCCGGGTCGCGATGGCGTGACCATCCGGATGAACCAGGCCGATCTCGCGCAGCTGGCCGGCACGTCGCGGGAGAGCGTCAGCCGCTTCCTGGCGATCCTCGAGCGCGCCGGCGTGGTTCGCGTCGGTCGCGGCCGGGTCACAGTGCTCGAGCCACCGCGCCTGCGGGCCTACATCTTCTGAGCCGATGATCGCGGCGGGGGAGCGCGCGCGGATGGTCGAGAGGCAGCTGCGCCGTCGTGGCATAGCCGACGAGCGGGTGCTGGCGGCGATGGGTGAGGTCGAGCGGGAGCTCTTCGTCCCGGACGCGCAGCGCGAGGTCGCCTATTCCGATGCCGCGCTCTCGATCGGCTCCGACCAGACCATCTCGCAACCCTGGATCGTCGCGGCGATCTGCCAGGCGCTCGCCCTGCAGGGCGATGAGACGGTGCTCGAGATCGGCGGAGGCAGCGGTTACTCCGCGGCCGTGCTCGCGCGCCTCGCCGCGCGGGTGATCTCGGTGGAGCTCCTCCCGGAGCTGGCCGAGCGAGCACGCCGGGCGCTGAAGGTGGCGGGCGTTGGGCCCGACCGGGTCGAGGTCCTCATCGGGGACGGATCCCTCGGTCACCCGGGGCGAGCGCCCTACCCGGCGATCGCGGTCCACGCCACGGCGCCTGCGCCCCCCGCGACCCTGCTGGCGCAGCTCGCCGCCGGCGGCCGGCTGGTCGCGCCGGTCGCCACGGAAGGCGGCGAGGAACTGACCCTCTTCGCTCGCGACAGCGAGCCGGGTGGGCGTCTGCGCAGTCTGCGGCTCGCGTCGTGTCGCTTCGTGCCGCTCCTCGGAGCCGAGGGTTACCCGGCCGGGCGTTAGCCCCATCCGGGGTTCGCGGCGTTTCCGGATACGCTCCCACCGGTGAGCGCCCTCTACGTCCTCAACTTCTACTCGCCGGTCTTCGTCGATCAGCTCAAACGGGGGCGCAAGACGGCGACGATCAGGCTCGGCGACAAGAGCCGCAAGTACGGGCGCGGCCAGGTCGTCTGGATCACCGTCGGCTACCGGCATGGTCCGCGCGAGAAGATCTTCGCCGCGGTCATCGATGACGTCGAGGTGAAGAAGGTCTCCGAGATCTCCCCACGGGACATCGAGCACGATACGCCCGAGTTCCGGCGCCTCGAGGACACCGTCAACTTCCTCGAGCAGATCTACAGCCGCGAGATCGAGCCCGAGGACATCGTCACCGTCATCCGCTTCTCGCAGATCGTCGAACGCCCGCAGGGCAACTTCGGCAACGGTGAGCCCCCCTCCCAGAATTAGGTACGAGTTCCTGACCACGTGGCTGCTCGACGCACCACGTGAGGACGTCTGGGACGCGATCTGGGAGTCCGACGCGTGGCCCGAGTGGTGGCGAGGCGTCGTCGAGGCGGTCGAGACGCATCCAGGCGCTGCCTGCGGGATCGGTCGCAGCGGTCATTACGTGTGGCGCAGCCGGGTCCCCTATCCGGTCCGCTTCGACGTGGTCGCGACGCGGGTCGAACCACCGCACCTGCTCGAGGGTGAAGCCAGCGGTGAGCTCGAAGGGACCGGGCTCTGGCGCCTGTTCGAGGACGATGGCGTGACCGCGGTGCTCTACGAGTGGAACGTGCGCACGAGGAAGCCGTGGATGAACGCCGTCGCGCCGATCGCGCGTCCGTTCTTCCGCTGGAACCACGATCAGATCATGGGTTGGGGCGGGGAGGGCCTGGCTCGGCACCTGGGTTGCCGACTCCTCGCCGGCGGTTGAGCCGGGCGAGCTCAGCCGCCGGCGATGACCGGCCCCTCGTGGGCGCGCCTTCGATCCTCGGGCTGATCGAAGGCCCCGTCGACCATCTTCTCGAGCAGCCGCGCCTGCTCCTCGACCGCCGCGGCACGGCAGGCGGGCAGCCGGCGGCGGAGGTCGCTGAGCATCCCGTTGAGTCGACGCGCAACCTGCAGCGATTCCGCTCCATAGAGGCGGATCTCCTCGGTGCCGAGGCGCACGAAGTCCTCCCAGGTGTCAACCGGGCCGAACACGAGCAGGTCGCCGCCGTCGCTCCTGACCACCCCCGAGCGCAAGCTCTTCGAACCGAGGCGCAGCAACAGGTCGTGGATGTGATCGATCGCCTGCACGGCGGTCGTCGGGTCGTTGACCCCCGGCGAGAGGGCGCGCGCCGCGATGTCCACGAGCTGGCGGATGCCGAAGGCGGGGTCCTGGCTGGCGGAACGCTCGCGCGAGCTGCCGACCAGCTTCTTCACGCTCGAGCTCTCGATCGTCTCGTCGGACCCGTGGATCGTGATCGCCGGCGCTCCCTCCGGGAGGAAGTCCCCGATCTTGAAGAGCAGCTCGATCGTCACGCCACGTTGCTCGGCCAGCTGCGCGAGGCCCCGCATGTCCACCGCGATCACGACGCCCGGCGGACGGTGCCAGCTCACCGCCGCCGTCGGCTCGGACGTGCTCCGGGACCCGAGATCAGCTCGAGCGCGGGAGCGGTCGTCCTCCTCCGCGCCCGCCGGGCCCCAGTCAGCCTGGGCATCGATCTCACGTCGCGAATCGGCCGCCGCTCGCTCGACGATGTTCGCGATCCGCAGCGACTGCGCGACCGAGCTGACGTAGTAGATGAACGCGACGACCGCGGCGATGGCCATCACGGTCGCCACCGTCACCGAGATCTCCGGGACGCTGCCCGGGCTGACGTCGCGCAGCACCAGCACCGAGTAGGTGAAGGTGGCGACGAACAACGCCAGCGCGACCTTGCTGGGCCGGTCGGTGAGGAAGTGGCGCAGGAGGCGGGAGGAGAAGTTGGTCGCCAACTGCAGCGCCACGACCGTCAGCGTGAACGAGAGGGCGAGGAAGGTGAGCATCGAGGCGGCAATCGTCGAGAGGATCGACCGGGCGCTCTGGTCCTCACCGCCGAAGCCGACGATGGCGCTCCGCCCCAGGGTCGCGTGGTCGTCGAGGGCGAGGCTCGCGGTCGCCAGCAGCAGCGCGGCGACCAGTCCGACCAGTGGTGCGATCCAGAGCGTCTCCTGCGCCCGCTCGCGCAGCTGTGCGATTCGCCCCATCGCAGAATCGTGGCCGCGCCGCCGGACGTCGCAGGGATGCACGGATATGCTCGGCCCCCCGCTCATCTATGCCGTTCTGCGGAGGACGCGATGACCACCGCCAGGGAGCTCGTAGGACGCAGCGACGAAGTGAGCGAGATCGACGCCGCGCTCGAGCGGCTGGGCGCGGGAGCCGGGACCTTTCTCGGCATCGCCGGCGATCCCGGGATCGGCAAGACCGCGCTGCTCTCCGAGCTGCGCACCCGCGCCGACGCCGCGGGTCACGTCGTGCTTGCGGGCAGCGCCGCCGAGTTCGACCGGGAGCTCCCGTTCGCCGTCTTCCTGGATGCGCTCGACGCTTATCTCGGCTCGTTGGATCACGGCCGGCTCCACATCCGTGGGCTCGGCGATCTCGCCGAGCTGGGCGCGATCTTCCCGTCGCTGGCGGATTTCGCCGCTGGTGCGGAAGGGGGTTTCGAGCGCCACCGTGCCCACCGCGCGCTGGCCGATCTGCTGTCCGGGCTCGCCGCGGGCCGCGGGCTGGTCGTCGTCCTCGACGACCTGCACTGGACCGATGCGGCGTCGCTGGAGGTCCTGCTTGCGTTCTGCCGTCGTCCCCCAACCGGGGCCGTTCTGATCGCGGGGGCCTATCGCCCTCAGGAGGCGGTGGCGGAGCTTCACGATTCCCTCGCGCTCGGAGAGGCCGCAGGCTCGGCGGTCCTCCTGCGGCCGGGCCCGCTGTCGGACGCGGAGGCAACGGGCCTGATCGCAGTCGATCGTCCGACTCCGATCCGGGTGAGGATGCTCGCGATCGCAGCCGGAAACCCGTTCTACCTGGAGCAGCTTGAGCGAACCCCACCTCCCGTGGGCAGCACCGCCGACGACGAGTTGCTCGAGGGAGGCTTCCACCTGCCTGCGGCCATCGGAGCGTCGCTCGCCGAAGAGGTGCGGGGGGTGAGCCCCGAAACCAGGCGCCTCCTCGAGGGAGCGGCCGTGGCGGGAGAGCCGTTCCGGCTCGGGCTTGCGGCGGACGTCGCAGAGGTCGACCGCGCCGACGCGCTCGATCACATCGACGAGGCCATCGCCGCGGGCCTCGTGCTCCCGGGCAGCGCGCCGAGCCAGTTCGCGTTCCGCCATCCCCTCGTTCGCCGAGCGGTCTACGCGGGCACCGGCGAGGGCTGGCGGCTCGCGGCCCACGGTCGCGCCGCCGCCGTGCTCGGGGCTCAGGGCGCGGATCCCGTCACCCGGGCTCGCCATCTCGCGATCAGCGCGGAGCCGGGTGACCGCGAGGCGATGGCGCTACTCAGGGAAGCCGCCGCCAGATCCGTCTCCCGAGCGCCGCGATCCGCGGCCCGATGGCTGCAGGCGGCGCTCGGGCTCGCGCCGGACGCCGCGCTCACCGACCGGCGAGCGATGCTCGCGTCCCTCGGCAAGGCACTGCTCGCCGCCGGAATGTTCGACCAGGCGGTGGACGCCATGACCGAAGCGGTCGATCTGCTCGGCGGCGAGACGGACCCCGCGCTGGTGATCGACCTCGCGGAGATCGAGCAGTGGACGGGTCGTCTCAACGTCGCCATCGACCGGCTTGACCGACTCCGCGCCGACCCCGACCTCGACCCGATCGCGGTGGCCGATCTCGAGTTGAGGTTGCTCTACCTTCGCCGCTGGAACTCCGAGCACGGATTGGCCTACGAGCACGGTCAGCGGGCTCTCGCGGCCGCCGTGGAAAACGACGTCGCGTCGGTCCTCGCAGGCGTACGCGCGGCGTTCGCCGAGGTCACCGCAAACTACGACGTCGCCGCTGCGCTGACGCAATATCGTGATGCGGAGCTGCTCGTGGCGAAGCTTCCGGACGCGGACCTCCCGGCGGCCCTCGATGCCTTCTACTCCCTTGGCTGGGCGGCGATCCACCTCGAGCTCTACGACGAGGCACTGGCTCACTTCTCACGCGGCCTCGCGGTCGCCCGCGGTGCCGGGAGCGTCCGGCACCTCGTGGTGTTCCGCTGCGACTCCGTCGAGGCGCTGATTCGGGCGGGTCGGGTGCGGGAGGCGATTCGCCAGGCGGAGGAGGCGATCGAGATCGCTCGCGGCTTCGGCGGCGAGAGGACCCGCTGGACGAGGTTCCTCTGGTACCCGCTCTGGACCCTGACCACGGCGCTGAGCCGGTGCGGCGAGTACGAGCGAGGAAAGGTGGTCCTGGCCGAGGCGGAGTCCGTCCGGGACCCATCCGGGCAGCCGCTGAGTGGCATGTTGATGAAGTACCAAGAGGCCGCAATCCACTCGGCGCTCGGTGCCCACGAGGCGGCGCTCGAATGCCTTGCGGAGGCGTTCGGCGAAGCCGGTCACGCGATGGTGCCTCTCGGCGTGCGGCCCCCCGCCTGGGAGATCCTGATTCGGGAGGCGCTCGCCCGGGACGACCAGACGGCCGCCGAGGAGGTGCTCACGGAGGCGATCGATGCCTCCGGCAGCTCGGGCATGGCGCGGGTCCGCTCAGCAGTCGCGCGGATGGAGGCCTCGGTCCTCGGCGCGCGCGGGGATCGGCCCGGTGCCATCGCAGCGGCGCGGCGCGCGGTGGCGTTCGGCGAGGAGTGCGGCGCGGCGCTCGACGCTCAGCGCGGGCGGCTGGCGCTCGGGGTGCTGCTCGCGGCGGAGGGGGATCGCAAGGCCGCGGCCAGGGAGCTCGCCGTGGCCGAAGAGATCCTCGAGGGCCTCGGAGCGGAGGCCTACCGGGCCCAGGCGGCTCGCGAGCTGCGGAAGCTGGGGCGTCGCACTCCGGCGCGGCGGCGCCCGTCCGGCCAGACGAGCGCCGACGATGGCGAGCTCGACCAGCTCAGCGGACGTGAGCGCGAGATCGCGGAGCTGGTCGCCGACCAGCTGACGAATCGGCAGATCGCCGAGCGCCTCTACCTGTCGGAGAAGACTGTCGAATCGCATCTCCGCAACATCTTCGGGAAGCTCGGCGTGGCGTCACGCGTCGCGGTCGCGCAGGCGATCGAGCGGCAACGCATCACGAGATGAGGACCTCGCGCACCGGGACGACCTCGGTCCGCGTAGCGATGAACTCCGGCAGGAGCGCCAAGGCCGCTGCCTCGTCTGCTGCCTCGACGTGCCAGATGACCCGATGCCGGCCGTGCGCACACCCGGCGAGCGCGCTCGAGCCCCGCAGCGAGCTCGGGACGCCCGCCCATGCGGCAAACGCCGCCTCACAATGCGCCGCCTCGTGCGAGTGGTCCAGCAGGTAGAGCCCCATTGAGCCATCTTCGTCGCCTGACCGCGGGCCGCCATCAGGGGGTTCCCTGGTCCGGGACGGTATTCACGGCCCTCGAGACCCTGTTCTCCTCAGGAATCTCAGCCGTTCACACTTAGATCGCTTGACCGGCGCTGCCTGAGCGTTACACTCGTCGAGCTCTTTGGCACTCTCGTATGTAGAGTGCCAAGCGCCGGTCAAGCGGCCGCAACTAACTTCGAATCTCTAGTCAACGCAACCAACCCCGGAGGTATGCAAGCAATGAAGCTCCAGCCCCTTGGCGATCGACTGATCGTCCGAGCGGTGGAAGAGGAGGAGACGACCGTCAGCGGCATCGTTCTCCCCGACACCGCCAAGGAAAAGCCCCAGAAGGGCGAAGTCCTCGCAGTAGGCGACGGCCCGATCGAAGACGGCGAGCGTCGTCCGCTCGACGTCTCCACAGGCGACGTCGTGCTCTACAGCAAGTACGGCGGCACCGAGGTCAAGGTCGACGGCGAGGACCTGCTGGTCCTACGCGAGTCGGACGTCCTGGCCAAGGTCCTGGCCTAGGCCTCGCCCGAACCCCACCCACAGACTCTCTAGGAGGAAAGACGCATATGGCTTTCAAAGAGCTGAAGTACGACGCCGAGGCGCGTACCGCGTTGCAGGACGGCGTTGACGCCGTCGCAAACGCGGTCAAGGTAACCCTCGGCCCCAAGGGTCGCTACGTCGTTCTGGACAAGAAGTTCGGCGCGCCGACCATCACCAACGACGGCGTGACGATCGCCCGTGAGATCGAGATCGAGGACGTGTTCGCCAACCAGGGCGCACAGCTCGTCCGCGAGGTCGCCACGGCGACCAACGACGTGGCCGGCGACGGAACCACGACGGCGACGCTGCTCGCGCAGACGATCGTTCACTCGGGATTGAAGAACGTCGCCGCCGGCGCCAACCCGCTCGCTCTCCGCAAGGGGATCGAGACGGCCGTCAACCAGGTCGTTGACAACCTGCGCAACAAGCAGTCGAAGGAGGTCGGCGGCAAGGATCAGATCAGCCGCGTGGCGTCCATCTCGGCAGCTGACGACGAGATCGGCGACATCATCGCCGACGCCATCGAGAAGGTCGGCAAGGACGGCGTCGTGAACGTCGAAGAGGGCCAGACCTTCGGGATGGAGCTCGAGTTCACCGAGGGAATGCAGTTCGACAAGGGCTACATCTCCCCGTACATGGTCACCGACCAGGAGCGCATGGAAGCGGTCCTCGAGGATCCGTACATCCTGATCGCGAACCAGAAGATCGGTTCGGTCCGGGACATCCTGCCGATCCTGGAGCAGACGATGCAGGGCGGTAAGCCGCTCGTCATCATCGCCGAGGACGTCGAGGGCGAGTCGCTCGCGACGCTGGTGGTCAACAAGCTCCGTGGCACCTTCACCGGTGTGGCGGTCAAGGCCCCCGGCTTCGGCGATCGCCGCAAGCGCATGCTGGAGGACATCGCGATCCTCTCCGGTGGCGAAGTGATCACCGAGGAGATGGGCCTGAAGCTGGAGAACACCCAGCTCAGCCAGCTCGGCCGCGCGCGCCGAGTCGTCGTCAGCAAGGACACGACGACGATCATCGACGGCAGTGGCGACAAGGCCCAGATCGAGGGCCGGATCAACCAGATCCGCTCCGAGATCGAGAACACCGACTCCGACTTCGATCGGGAGAAGCTCCAGGAGCGTCTCGCGAAGTTGGCCGGCGGTGTGGCAGTGGTCAAGGTCGGCGCAGCCACCGAGACCGAGATGAAGGAGAAGAAGCACCGCGTCGAGGACGCGCTGCAGGCCACCAGGGCCGCCCTCGAAGAGGGAATCGTCCCCGGTGGTGGCGTTGCTCTCCTGAACGCCCAGGAGGCAGTCGACTCATCCGGGCTGGACGCCGACGAGGCGACCGGCGCGGAGATCATCCGCCGTGCACTCGAGGAGCCGCTGCGTCAGATCTCGCAGAACTCCGGGTTCGAGGGTTCGGTCGTGGTCAACAAGGTGCGCGACATGAAGCCCGGTGAGGGTCTCAACGCGGGCACCGGCGAGTACGGCGACCTGATCAAGGACGGCGTCATCGACCCGACCATGGTCACCCGCTCCGCGCTGCAGAACGCAGCGTCGATCGCCAAGAACATCCTGACGACGGAGTGCATCGTCGCCGAGCCGCCCGAGAAGGACGGCGGCGGCGGCGGAGGCATGCCCGACATGGGTGGAATGGGCGGCATGATGTAAGGAGGTCTCCGGACCTCTCGCGGCTCGATTGAGCCGCACCGCTTGGCCAGAAGGGCCCGGGAGAGATCCCGGGCCCTTCTGCGTTTGCGACGATCAGCCGATGGACCCGATTCCCCTCGCGCCCGAGGACCGCGCGATCCTCGGCCTGGAATGCGAGACGATCGCCGGGCACACATGCAAGGTGATCCGCCTTGGAGGCAGGGGCGCGGACCTGGATGATCTGCGCGCACGGGTCGCTGAGCGCGTCACCGCGGTGCCCTCGCTCGCGACGCGGCTGGGCGGAACCGTCGAGCAGCCCGCCTGGGTTCCATGGGAGGGCTTCGATCCGGCCGAGCGGATCAAGCCGCTCGAGGTCGCGAGGCCGGTCGAGCGCGGTGGCCTCGCCGAGCAGGTCTCGAGGCTCTTCGAGCAGCGCCTCGACCGGGAGCGTCCGCTCTGGCAGATTCACGTGGCGCCGCTCGCGGAGGGCGGCACGGCCTTGATCTGGCGCATCCACCACGCGCTCGCCGATGGGACGGCGTCGATGCGCCTCGCGCGCGCCCTGCTCTGGGACGAGGACGACGCCGCCGCCCCGCCGCCGCCCGCGCCCGCCCGCGAGACGGACGACGCCAGGCGGCGGCGGCACCTGGCCGCCTTCGTCGACCGGGAGTTCGGCGAGGCTCTCCACCGCTCGCCGTTCGACGGCCGCATCGGGACCCGCAGGCAGATCGCCTTCGCATCAACCGACATGGGGGCGCTGCACGACGCTGCCAAGGCCACGGCGGGGGCGACGCTCAACGACGCCGTGCTCTCCGTGGTCGCCGGGTCGTTGCGCCTCTGGCTCCAGAGCCACCACGGACCGCTCAGCGGCGTGCGGGTCCGGGTGCCGGTCAGCCTCCACCACGAGGGCGACGCGGCCGCCAACCGCGATTCCTTCTTCTCGCTCGCCCTGCCACTGAACGTGGGCGACCCCATCGAGCGGCTCCGCCTCGTTCATGCCGCAACGGCGGAGCGCAAGTCCGCCCACGATGCCGAGCTGATGGATTCGATGATGCGGGAGCTCGGCGCGGTCTCCCCGCGGATGAGGGATTTCTGTCAGCGCATCGAGGCGAGTCCGCGGAGCTTCGCGCTCAGCGTCTCGAACGTCCCCGGTCCGCGCGCTCCGGTCGGCGTCTTCGGAGCCCCGGTCGAGTCCGTTCACTCGATTGCGGAGATCGGCAGCCGCCACGCGCTGCGGATCAGCGCCCTGTCGCTGGCCGGCAAGCTCCACTTCGGGCTCTGCGCCGACCCCGCGCTCGTCGATGGTCTCGACGTGATGGCCGCGGGGATCGAGTCGGAGGCCGTCGCGCTCGTGGATCGGTCAGCCGGCGGCGAGCGCGAGGACCTTGGACATCGGTGACGGCTCGACGCCGAGCTCACGGACATCGGCCGCGCCCCGCTCGCTGAGCATCGGCACCTCCATGAGCTCAGCCTCCTCCCAGGTGGCGAAGGCGGCCTCGCCGAACAGGCGCCGGAGCCAGATCAAGCCGGATCGCACGAACGGCAGGGGCACGTGGACCGACGGCCGCTCGCGACCAGCTGAAGAGGCGACCAGCCGGGCGATGCCCTCGTAGCTGATGCGCTCGGGGCCGACCAGCTCGTAGCGGCCGGGTGAGGAGTCCAGCGAAGCCACCACCGCCCGGGCCGCGTCCTGCGCCCAGATCGGCTCGTACGCGGACCGGCCGCGACCCGAGATCGGCAGCAGCGGCAAGAGCGCCAGGCGTCGCTGCAACCGGATCCAGTCGTCGGCTGGGTCGTAGATGATCGAGGGAGCGAAGATCGTGGTCTCGAGCGGCGAGGCGGACACCCGCCGTTCCGCCAGGGCCTTGGCGCGGAAGAACCTGGTCCGCTGGAAGCTGGTCGCCCCCAGCGCGCTGAAGAAGATGAACCGGCGGACGCCCGCCCGCTCGGCTGCGCGCAGGAGTCGATGCGTGCCGAGCGCGGTGATCTCCTCGACGCGCCGGGGCGGCTGGTCGCGGATCGCCGCCGCGAGGTGGATGACCGTGTCCGCACCACGAACCGCGTGACGCAGCCCACGCGGGTCGCCGAGGTCGGCGAGCGAGAGCTGGACGCGCACCCGGTCGTTGCCGAGACGGCGCGGATCGCGGACGAGGCAACGGACCTCATGGCCCTCGTCGAGCAGCTTGGGCAACAGCGCTGAGCCCACCAGCCCGGTGGCTCCGGTGAGCAGGATCATTCGCCTCCGAACCCTACCTCCGCAGGCGCTGTCTCTACAATGACGCCTCCGCGGCGAGGTCGCGGCAGGACCGCAAGCGAACAACGAGAGGGAAGAACGCACCTTGACCTACGTCATCGCAGAGCCCTGCATCGGGGAGAAGGACAACTCCTGCGTGGAGGTCTGCCCGGTGGACTGCATTCACCCGACCCCCGACGAGCCCGACTATGAGGCGGCCAAGCAGCTCTTCATCGATCCCGACGAGTGCATCGACTGCGACGCCTGCGTCGAGGCGTGTCCCGTCGACGCCTGCTTCGCCGAGGACCAGCTCCCCGACGAGTGGAGTCCGTTCGCGCAGCTCAACGCCGACTACTTCGCCAGCAAGTAGCCGGCTGAGCCGACCCGACGAGCACGCGGGTCGGCCGGCGGGGCTCCCGCGGGAGCTGCTGCTGCTCGCGGCCGTCGGCGCCGTCGGCGTTCTGGTGGTCTACTTCCTGGTCGTCCGCACGCACTGGGGTCAGAGGCTGGATGAGTATGCGTTCGTCGGCCGCGACGTGATTTCGACGGTCCGCTCCCTGCAGGCCGATGAATTTCTTCGCGTCGTCAGCGTTGGATCCTTAGCCCTCGCCACCATCTTCATCGCAGGCGTCGGGATCATCCGGCGCCGGCCTCGCCTGGCTCTCACGGCCGCGGGAACGGTTCTGGTGGCGGCGCTGACCACGGAGGTCCTCAAGATCTTGATCCTCGAGCGTCCCGACCTGGTTGCCACCAGGATCGGCGACAACTCCTACCCGTCGGGCCACACGACCGTCGGGATGTCCATCGCGATGGCGACGCTGCTCGTCGTTCCCGCCCGATTGCGGCTCCTGACGGCCTTCGGGGCGGGCTGCGTCGGCGCAGCGTTCGGCGTCGCCGTCGTCGCGGCGGGCTGGCACCGTCCGAGCGACGCGGTCGGTGCATACCTCGTCTGCCTCGCGGCGGCAGCGGGAGCGGCGGCCTTGATCCGGGCCTACCCGGATCACGTCAGCCTCGTCGACGGCGACGGCGGCCGGCCTGAGCGCGCGCCCAGGATCGGCACGGCCGAGCTCGGGTTGCTCATCCTCGGCCTCGCGCTCGCAGCGATGTTCGGGCTTGCCGCCCTCACCGTGCGCGGGATCCCCTGGACGAGTGCCGGCGCTGGGTTCTTGATCTCCTCAGCCGCGCTCGTGACCCTCGCGTTCGCCGCGACCTTCGCGCTGGCCTTGACGATGAACGCCGCCGACGGCGGCGGCTACCGGCGCGAGCCCTAGTGGGCGCCGGCCTGGACGACCGGTAGCGCCATTCCGCTGACGGGCACCGACACCGGGGGCGGGGTGTCCGCCGCGACGGACTCCATCAGGGGGAGCTCCACGGGCGTCTGGGCGATGATGCCGCGTGCCGCCTGGCGAATCGCCACTGATGCCGGGGCGCCGGGTTCGGCGGTGACCAGCGGGTCCCCGTCGTCGGCGTGCACCCGCAGGTCCTCCTCGAGCGGCACCTTGCCGAGCAGCGGCACGTTCAGCTCGTCGGCGAGCTCCTGGCCGCCGCCCTCGCCGAAGATCGTGAAGCGCTGACCATCGGGCGCGGTGAAGCCGGACATGTTCTCGATCACCCCGAGCACCTCGAGGTCGACCTTGCCGGCCATCTCCGCCGCCCTTGCCGCCACCTTCTGGGCCGCCGGCTGCGGCGTCGTGACGACGAGGATCCGTGCCTGGGGAAGCAGCTGAGCGAGGGTCATCGAAACGTCACCCGTCCCCGGAGGGAGGTCGAGGAGCAGATAATCCAGCGCCCCCCAGTCGACGTCCTCGAGGAACTGCTGGATCGCCTTGTGAAGCATCGGCCCCCGCCAGACCACCGCGGCGTTCTCCTCGACGAAGAAGCCGATGGACATGACCTTGACGCCGCTCGGCGAGGTGAGCGGGATGATCTTGCGCTCGCCGTTGACCTCCGGTTTGCCGTTGACCCCGAGCATGCGCGGGATCGAGTACCCGTAGACGTCGCAGTCGAGCGCGCCGGTCGGACGGCCCTCGGCCTGCAGGGCCGCGGCGAGGTTGGAGGTCATCGTCGACTTGCCGACGCCGCCCTTGCCGGAGGCCACGCAGATCACGTTCTTGACCTGGGCGAGGGCGCCCTCAGGCAGGCCGCCCGGACGTCCGAGCTTCTGCTGCAGGCCGGCCTTCTCGGAATCGGAGAGGACGTCGAATCCGACGCCGACGCTGGTGATCCCCTCGATGGCGCCGACGTTGTCGACGACGGCCTTCTCGAATTGAGCGCGGATCGGGCACCCGGGAGTCGTCAGCGAGATCACGACGTCGACGCGGCCACCCTCCTGGAAGGTGATGGTGCGGACCATGCCGAGCTCGACGACGGAACGCCTGAGCTCGGGGTCGATGACGGCGCGCAGCGCCTCGGTCACTTGTTCTTCGGTTACTGAAGTCATGCGCACATCTTCGCAGACGCTTCCGGCGCGTTTGGGCCTGCAAAAAGATGCAGCGGGCCTTTCGGCCCGCTGCATCGGGGAGGAGAGGTGGAGATCGATCAGTTGCCCGAAGGCGCCGGATCATCTCCGTTGTCTACTCGCGGATATATGGCGAGCAGATCCCTCCGGGCCGTTCTCTCCGTGTGTCCCCCGATCTTCAGGGGGTCACCGGCCCGGGCTAAGTGGTTCTAGACCAGCGACTGAACGCGCTCGCTGACCTCACGGACGCGCTTCTCGGCCTCCGTGCGGTTGCGCTTGATCGTCGTCTCGGCCGTGCGGCGGCGCTGCTTGACCTCGCGCTCGACGCGGTTGCGGGTCCGCTTGGCGGACTGCAGGGCACGACGACGGGCGGTTCCGCCACGACGCTCGACCTTGTTCAGCTCACGACGGAGCTGGTTGCGCACGCGGCGCAGCTCGGTCTCACGCTTGTGAGCGGTGTTGAACCGCACGTTGATGTCGCTGACGCGATCAACGGTGGTCAGTGCGGCGCCGACGGGAACGTCAACGGCCGTCTCGACTGCCTGGCGGACGTACTCACCGACGGCGTTGACGCCGCCCTTGGCCTGTCCGGCGGTCTTCGCGGCGTTCGTCTTGGTGGTCGACGCGGTGCGCTTGGTCTGAGTCTTGGCGGTGCTCGCCGTGCGCTTCGCCTGCGTGCCGGTCTTGGTGGCCTGGCTCTTGGCGGTGGTCTTCGCTCGTGTGCGAGCGGCGCTCTTGGTGCTGCCGGTGTTCGTGGTGGTAGCCATCTGAGTTTCTCAACCCCTTTTGATTGGAAATCGTGCTTACAAGATCGTGCTGATCTCTAACGTCCTTACTTCTAACAATGTTCAGTGTAGCACCGAACAACTGTTCTTACACAGAGCCTGTCCGCCGGTTACCTCCGCGTCTGTGAGGACCGTCACTGACGGCTGCAGACCGCTTGCCCAAGCGGTCTGCGAGGGAGAAGCCCGCGGCTCAGGCCGCCGCGGGGGCCGACGTGACCCGACCGAGCCAGAGCGCGGGATCGGACAGCTCTCCCAGGCGAGGGAGGGAACCGGGCCCTTCCCAGGCCACGTTGAGCCCCTCGATACCGGCGCGGCCGACCACGTCGTCGGCGAAGCGCTTGCCGTCCCTGTACTGCCGGAGCTTCATCTCGAACCCGAGCAGCCAGGAGAGCAGTCGGGCAACCGTGCCGCGATCGTCGCGGCGGCGCTCCATGCCCGCTCGGAGCTCGGCGACCGACGGAGCGAGGTCCCCGGCGGCGGCGTCCATGACGTGCTCGGCGTATCCCTCGACCGCCGCCATCGTCGCCTGCACCTGAGCGATCGTCTCCCGCGATGACGGGGGAGCGAGGAGCGTCACGGGGTCGTTGGCGCGAAGCTCGGCGAGCAGACGTCGGGGATCGCTAGTCACGATGCGCCGCGCCGAGGAGATGACGGCGGTCCCCGAGACGTTCAGGGGCGCCTCGGTGAGCAGTCGGTCGGCGAGGCCGGCCAGGTGTCCGCCGAGCCACGGGGCCGAGGCGAAGTGCACGGCGTGCGTGGTCTCATGCAGCGCGACCCACTCGAGCACCTCCTCGGGGGTGCCGCTGAGCGCCTCCGCCGCCGACTCGATGTTCGCGCCGACGAAGACCAGCCGAGGCGGACGGTCGGCGCCGCGCATCGAGAACTCGTACTGACCGAGGACCCGCTTGGAGGCAAGTGCGATCAGCCCGCCGAGCTCCAGGGCCACCAGGCGTCCGGCGACTGCTCTGAGCGCCCCTCCCGCCGGGCCGCCGAGCGACCCCGCCAGCCGATCCTCGACCGGGGCCAGCATCTCGCGCATTCCCCGGAGGTTCATCTCCCCCCATTCCCGCCTGCTCACCCACTCGGCCTCGGGCAGATCGCTCGCCGGCTTCAGGCCCGTGTAAGCGAGGACCGCCCGACGGGAGCGCAGGCTCGCCCCCTCCAGATCGCAGCCCGACTGCATGGAACCGGAGCCTGCGTCGCTCGTCGCCCTGAGAATCCGCTCGGCGAGCGGCCAATCGACCACCCCGTTCACCGCTCGGATGCCGACCCGGCATCCTGCGCATCTCGAACGGTCCGTAGGTTGGCGGGGTCGAGTGCAGCCGCGACCGCGTAGCGAGCGTCGAGATCGAGCATCGCATCCGCCAGTTCGAAGCCGGCGAACTCGACGACGCCTCCGGCCTCGCGGACGAGCAGCTGCGCGGCGGCGGCGTCCACTGAACGGCAACGGCGCGCCGAGAGCATCGCGTCGAAGCGACCGGTGGCGACGTAGCTGAGGGTGATTGCGATCGAGCCGACGGCACGGACGCGATATGCCTTTCCCCGCAGGGACTCGATCGCGGGAATGATCCAGCGGGGATCCGCCGATTCGAGTCCGACGACCTCGAGGCCGGTGTCGGGGCGGGTTTCCCTTGCCGCGACCGGGTGTCCGTTGAGGGTTGCGCCCTGGCCCCGGGTCGCGGCGAACTCCTCCCGGGCGCCGAAGTCGTGGACGAAGCCGAACTCGACGTCCGCCATCGAGTCGCCGTTGGCCACAGCGATCGAGAGTGAGTGGGACGGGATCGTGCGGCGGACGTTCATCGAGCCGTCGATCGGATCGATGATGACGCGGCTGCCGGGATCGCCCTCACCGACCTGGAGCTCCCCGCGTTCCTCGCTGATCGCCAGAAAGCAGTGACCCTCGGCGGCGGCGAGGGCCCCGAGCTCCTCGAAGACGATGTCCTCGCAGCTGCGGTCGAGGGCGAGGGTCATGTCGCCACCCTCGCCGCGGCCCTCGTAGACGGTCCGCTCGGCGATGGTCGGCGTGGCCGCGAACAGATCCGCCTGGCGAGCGGCGATCCGCCTGCAGAGATCGAGCCAGTCGACTTCGGGTCGCATGGCGCTCATGGTATTGGCGACCATCGCTACGGTTGGGGCGTGGCCGATTCCGAGCAGCGCGTGGACGGGTTCGAGCGGGCGCTCGCCCACCGCGCAGGACCGGCTCTGGTGCTCGGCACGGCGGGGTCTGGGCGGACCGAGTTGATCGCGCGGCGCGTCGCCGCGCTCGCCGACGAGGGGGTCGCGGTCGAGCAGATCGCCGTGATCACGCAGAGCGCGGCCAACCAGGCCGTCCTGAGGGAGCGGATCGCCGCCCAGCTGTCGGGCTCGTTCGAGGAGCTTTGGGTCGAGACCTGGCCGGGCTTCGCCGAGCGCATGCTCCGCGACTATGCGCTGGAGGCCGGAATCGATCCGTTCTTCGAGCCGGCCGCGCCCGCCGACCGCCTCGCCCTCCTGCTCGATCACCTCGACGAGCTACCCCTGCGCCGCCACGAGATCCGCGGCAACCCGGCCGGGTTGCTGGCCCGCCTGCTCGAGCGCATCGACGTCCTCAAGGCCGAGGGGATCGGCCCCGGTGACCTCCGTGACCGCGCCCGGGCCGCGGAGCGAGGCGCGACCGGCCGCGTCGCCCGCGAGCAGGCGCTGAGAGAGATCGAGTTCAGCGAGATCTATGACCGCCACGACGCGCTCATGCTCGGCCTGGGCGTCCTCGACGAGAACGAGATGGTCCTCGAGCTCGGCCGGTTGTTGACGACGCACTCCGATCTCTCCGAAGCGCTCTCCCGGCGCTTCGGGTGGCTGCTCGTCGACGAGCTCGAGGACGCCGGCCGCCCCCGGGTGGCGGCCATGCCGCTGATCGCCGCGCATGGGAACGTCCTCGCCACCTGCGATCCGGAGCAGGCGCTGAAGGCCCACCGGGCATACGGAGAGGCCGCCGCCGCCGGATTCAGGCGGGAGTTCCCTGGCGCTGAGATCTTCCACTTGGACCAGAGCCGGCGCTCGACCGGGGCACTCAGCGTGGCCGTCTCGACGGCGGCGAGGCTCGTCCCCGGTTCCTATCGCGACGGCGTCACCGACGCCCCGGGGCCGACCGCGGAGCCCGGCGGCGACGCGGTGCGCTTCTGGCGCTGCGCGAACGAGCGAGCGCAGGCGCAGGCGGTGGCGCGGGAGGTCGAGCAGCTGCTCGCTGGTGGAGGCCACCGGCCCGCCGACATCTGCGTGCTCGCCGGCTCGACCGGGCGCTCCGGCCGGCTCGTCGCCGCAGCCCTCGAGGAACGCAGCATCCCCTTTCGCAGCGCCGGTTCGGCTGCCTTCTTCGGCCGGCCCGAGATCCGCGACACGATCGCCTGGCTGCGGGCGATCGCCGATCCGAATGACTCCGCCGCGGTCGTCAGGGCGCTGACGCGCCCGCCCGTCGAGCTGCGCTCGGTCGACCTCGCCCGCTGCACGACGATCGCGCGCCGGCGCAAGCTCGACATGGTCTCGGCCCTGGAGGCGGCGCTCGAGAGCCCGCAGCTGCCGCCGCCGTCTCGCGACCGCCTGCGCGCCTTCCTGAAGCTGTACCGCGCCGCCTCCGCGGCCTTCGACGGCCTGCGCGCGGACGTCTTCGTCCGCCGGCTGATCGAGCGGATCGGCTTTCGCCGCCACGGGCTCTTCGCCGCCAGCCCGGAGACGGCGGAGCGCCTGGTCAACCTCTCGCGCCTCGCCGATCTTGCGGCGGGTTGGACGCGCCGTCGCCCCGACGGCTCCACCCGCGACTTCGTCCGCTATCTCGCCGCGGTCGCCGAGGCCGGCCAGCGCTTCAGCCGGCCGGCGGAGCCGCCGCCGCGGGATGCCGTCCTCGTCGCCGAGCCCGATCAGGTCAAGGGGATGCAGTTCGAGCGCGTGTATCTGCTCGGGCTCGATCGGGGAGCGCTGCGGTGGGGCGCCGAGCGTGCCGAGTGGATCCCCGACGGCCTTGCCGAGGAGGGGCTCCCACCGGCCCGCGACATGGCGGCCGCGCTTCGTGCCCGCCGCGCCTACGTCGCGATCAGCCGCGCGTGCGAGGGCGTCGTCCTCTCATATCCCGAGCAGGCCCATGGGGTCGCCTCGGGCGTGTCGGCGGTCTACGAGGAAACGCGCGCCGCGCTCAAAGCTCCGGAGGAGAGGCACGAGGAGGAGCTCTTCGGCCCGGCCGAGGGGCTGCACTCGACGTACCGCTCGCTCCGGGACGACGTTCTCGAGGCATCGTGGCGGGCGGGGGCAGCACTGAGCGAGATGCGCCTCGACACCGCCGAGGACGTCAACCGCGCGGTCGCCCGCTTCCTCGAGCTGCTCAAGCTCGCGGCGTTGATCCAGCGACCGGGTGGCGAGTCGACGCGAGACTCTCTGGCGGGGCTCAACGAGCTGCTCGGGAGGATCGCGACGCCCGAGCAACTCGCCGAGCTGCAGGCCTCCTCGCTCGACTCCTACGTGCTCGACGAGGGCCGCGATCAGGACCGGCGCTCCCAGCAGCTCGCCAGTCGCGGCGAGCCGGGCCTGGAGGCGTTCCTGCCGCGCCGTGGCGGCGGCCTCGGGCTGTCGGCGTCCGACGTCGACCTCTACCGGACGTGCCCGCTGAAGTACAAGTTCGCTCGCGTCTTCGCGATCCCCCAGGAGCCGACGATCAACCAGCGCTTCGGGATCCTCGTGCACAACGTCCTCGACCGCTACCACTCCGAGGAGATGCGCGGCTTCGGCGGGTCCGACGAAATGGAGGCCGGCGACGGTGGCCTCGATCGCCTGCTCGGGCTGTTCGAGGCGGGGTGGCGGCGAACCGGCTTCGGCTTCTCAGACGACGAGATGCAGTACCGCGACCGTGCCGTCGCGGCGCTGGCCCGCTACCACGAGCGCCATACGCTCGGCGCCGCGCGGCCGGTCTGGCTCGAGCGGCGCTTCTCCTTCAAGATCGGCGATCACACGATCGGCGGGCGCGTCGACCGCGTCGACCGCCATCCCGACGGCAGCTATGAGCTGATCGACTACAAGACCGGCGCGCCACGAAAGGCCTCCGAGCTCACCGACGACGTCCAGATCGCGCTTTACCGGATCGCCGCCCGCGACGCCTGGGACATCGAGGCCGCCGACGGCTCCTACTGGTACGTGCTCGACGATGAGAAGGTCCCGGCGGGCGGGGAGCCGGATGCGATCGAACGCGTCGAGCGCACGGTCCTCGAGGTGGCTGCCGGCATCGCCGGTCAGGACTTCGAGCCGCGACCCGACTTCCAGACCTGTTCCTGGTGCGATTACCGGCTCATCTGCCCCGCCTCGGAAGCGTGACCGCTGCTAATTTCTCGCCCTTCTGGACCTCAACGCCGCGCTCGGAGTGCGGCCGAATTAAGGGCGCAGCCTCGCGATGGACGTCAAGGTAAGCCACAAGGGAGTGCCCAAGAAGATCACCGAGATCCGCGGCGTCGACCTCCCCGCGACGTGCGAGAAGTCAGGTCCGGGGGCCAAGCTGAACGCGCGGGTCCGGAGAACTGCTCCACCGGCCCGCTCAAGTACAAGGTGAAGGCGGGCGCCGACGACGTGGTGGTCCCGCAGGCCGCCTGAGCCCGGCGGGGGGTCGAGTCGAATCGCGGGGCCGTGAGCAATGGCTCCGGCCCCGCGACGACTTTCAGCTGCAGCGGACCAGGCCGACGCCGCCGTCGGCCTCGGTGATCACCCCGACTCCGGGGGCGTAGGTCTTGAACTCGATCTCGGCCGGGTTCGGCGTCGTGGCGTGCTCGCGGATCTTGACCACGTTGCCGTACGTGTGGCCGCGGACGGTCCGGTGGCCGTTCGTCGCGATGATTCGATCCGTTTCGACGGCCACCCCCGGCGCATTCTCCGACTTGAAGGTCCGGCCGACGCTTGGTCGCGCGGGCATCAGCAGCCCGGGACGAGCACCATGCCGCCCGGCCAGCCACTGACCCTCATGGCCGACGGAACCGTCGGCGTGGAACTCGTCGACGTCCTCGCCGAAGTAGTGCACGCCGCCGCGGCGGTCCTGGGCGAAGTAATCGATGGTGCGCTCGATCACCCGCCCTGCGCCGAGGCCGGTGACCTCGTCCCGGACCACCGCGGTCTTGACGGGGTGCCCGTTGACCCTGAAGGTACGCGTCCGGCCCGTGAGCACGCGGACGATGCGGAGCGTCTGATCACCGTCGCGGCCTCGCAGCACGCAACGATGAGAGTCTGAGATGGGCAGATAGCGGTTGGTGATCTTGGCCGAGTCGCTGCCGTAGGGCGAGCTTCCCGCGCGATTGCCGGCGGTGGCAGTCGTCGTCGCGCATGTCGCAACCAAGGTGGCCGCCGCCGCCGCGATCTGAATCCTTCGCAGTCCTGTCATCGCTCCCTCTCGATTCGAGGCCGTGCCGTCGCGGCCCTGTTGCGGCAAGGGTCCCGAACCGAGATGAGAGCCCGATGAGGACGCTATTCGCCGCGACGCTGGCGCAGGAAGCGCTGAAAGTCACGGGCGATCGCATCGCCGGAGGGGACGTCCTCCTGCGTGAAGCCCGCCACCTCGTCCTGCTGCTCCTCGAGCCGCTCGACCATCTCCTTGATCTCCGGGTTCGCGGCTACCGCTTGGCTGACCTGTGTCTCGAAGGCCACGGCGGCCGCCTCGAGCTCTGCCGCCTCGACGGCGATGCCGATCATTCCCTCGAGCCGGCGCAGCAGCGCCAGACCGGCCTTCGGATTCGGGACGGCCGCCGCATAGTGAGGGACGGCGGCCCAGAGGCTCGCGGCGGTCAGGCCGCGTTCGCGGCAGATGCCGTGGAAGATGCCGAGCACCCCCGTCGGGCCCTCGTAGGAGACGTCCTCGAAGCCGAGCTGCTCGATCATCGCGTCGTCGGTGGCGAGGCCCGTGATCGGCACGGGACGAGTGTGGGCGACGTCGGCGATCAGCGAGCCGAACGTGACGACGCTCTCGACGCCGCAGCGCTCGGCGACCTCGAGGACGGCCTCGCAGAAGCCCCGCCATCGCGTGCTCGGCTCGGTGCCGCTGATCAGCAGCAGGTCGCGCTCGGCGCCGGTGGCCTTGGCGGCGACGATCAGGTTGTCGGGCCATTCGACCCCCTGCATCTTGCCTTCGACGATCTCGATCGTCGGGCGGTTGGCCTGAAAGTCGAAGAAGTCCTCGGGGTCGATCCTGGCGACGAGCTCCGTCTCGAGCGACGCGGCGATGGCGCCGATTGCGGTGCTCGCCGCGTTGGCGGCGTCGTTCCAGCCGGAGAACGAGGCGACCAGCACCGGTGCTCTCAGCACCGGGGGCTCCCGCTCCCAGACGATCGGATCCATTGATCTCACCCTAGCGGCGCGCCACCGGGGGGTGGGCCGTCCGGACGCCCTTGGATGATCGAGAGATGCAGGAGGCAACCGCAGATCCAGCCAGCCGCGGTGCCCCCGAGGGCGTCGCGAGCCTGCAGCCGGGGAAGCCGCTCAGCGGTCGCTTCGCGGTCGTCCGCAAGGACCGCCAGCAGTCGAAGGCGGGAACCCCGTACCTGAGCCTGGAGCTCCGCGATCGGACCGGTTCCATCCCAGCTCGGATCTTTCGCGAGGCCGATCAGCTCGGCGCGCGGTTCGAGCGCGGCGACGCGATCGAGGCGCGCGGGAAGGTCGAGCGCTTCCGCGGCAAGCTCTCCGCCGAGCTGACGACGCTGCGTCGGATCGAGCCCGGCTCATTCGATCCCGCCGAGTTTCTCCCCTCCGCCTACCGCTCCGTCGAGGAGCTGATGGGCTTCTTCGAGCACCTGACCCGCGAGATCCATGACCCGGGGCTGCGCGTCGTGGTGGAGCGCGTCGCCTCGACTCAGCCCGTCGCCACCGGGCTGCACCGTGCGCCGTGCACCAGAAACGGCCACCACGCCTACCTAGGCGGCCTGCTCGAGCATTCGGTCGCGGTCGGCACGCTCGTCGGTGAGATCTGTCAGCTCCACCCGAAGCTCGACTCCGACCTGCTGATGGCGGCGGCGCTGCTGCACGACATCGGCAAGACGAGGGAGTTCACCTACGGGGCCGAGTTCGGGATCAGCGACGAGGGGGCGATGCTCGGTCACCTCGCGATCGGCGCCGAGATCATCGGCGCGGCGTCGCATGACCTGGAGCCGGCTCGCAAGCTGGCGCTGCTGCACTGCGTGCTCAGCCATCACGGCCCCGAGGCCGCCGGTCGCTCCCGTGGGTCCGGCAGCGGCTTCTCGTCGCCTGAGGCGCTGGCGCTGGCCCGCCTGAACTCGCTGGAGGCGGGTGTAAAGGGAGCCTTGGAGCACGGGCTCCGCTAGTAGTCCGACGGTCGCCGGCGCTGCTGCTTGCGTTGCGACTGCCGGCGCTTCGACTCCAGCCGACGCTCCTTCGCCCCGCGGCTCGGGCGCGTCGGCCGGCGGCGCTTGGGCGGGACTAGAGCTCCCGCCAGGCGGGAGCGCAGCCGTTCAACGGCGATCGCCCGGTTGCGGGCCTGGCCGCGCGAATCCTGCGAGACGGCGGTGACGCGCGGTCCGAGCCGCGCGGCGATCCGCTCCTTCTGCGCCGAGGAGAGGCTCGACGATGCGCGCACGTCGAAGACCGCCTCGATGCGCGAGGCGGTCGTGTTGGCGTGCTGGCCGCCCGGGCCGCCCGAACGGCTCGCGCGGATCTCGATCTCCTCGAAAGGAATCGAGACGCCGTGGCCCACCTCGAGTCGGTCGCTCATGCGCCGGAAGCCTGCGAGTTCGCGGCCCGAACGAGCAGCTGCCCGGCGATCAGCAGCGCGAGCCCCGCGAACCCGAGTTGCAGCGCGCGCTGAGGAAGGACGTTGGCGAGGGCGACTCCAGCGACCACGCCCGGCACCGAGAGCACGCCCATGGTCAAGCCGTCGCGCACGCGCACGTTGCCGTTGCGGTGCTGGCGCCAGGTGCCGACGATCGCGACCGGGACGATGACCAGCAGCGAGGTCGCCTCGGCCTGGATCTGCGTCGAGTCGAGAAAGATGGCGAGCGCCGGCACGAAGAGGATCCCGCCGCCGACGCCGAGCAGGCCGCCGACCGCGCCGCCGGCGAGCCCGAATGCGATTGCAAGCGCGACGTCCATGATCAGGGAATGATCAGCTCGGTCGCGACGGCGATCAGCAGGAACGCGAACAACACCGAAACCATCCGCTCCGAGATCCGCTGCTGCAGCGCCACGCCGACGCCCACGCCGGCGACGGCGGGAACCGCGAGCAGCGCCGCGTCCCCGAAGTCCACGTTGCCGTAGAGGACCTGCGTCCCGCCCGCGAGGGCTGCGATCACGACGATCGCGCACAGCGAGGTGGCGGTGGCCTGGCGTTCGCCGTAGCCGAGCCAGAGGAGGAGCAGCGGGACCATGATGCTGCCACCACCGACCCCGAAGAGGCCGCTGAACGCACCGGCCAGGACCCCGATGGTTGCGAGCCGGATCGTGCGGTTCGCGAGCACTGTCGCGATACTAGAACACGTGCAGATCGATCCCGCCAGCGTTGATCGAACGGAGGCGACGCTGGCGCCCCTGCGCGTGGAGCCCGCCGCGACGGCGATCCTCTGCGACCTCGACGGCACGCTGGCGCCGATCGTCGATCGCCCCGGCGATGCGGCCATACCGGAGCGGGCTCGCGCGGCGCTGCGGATGATCGCCGGCCGATATGCGCTGACGGCGATCGTCACCGGGCGCCCCGCCGCCGTCGCCCGCGAGATCGTCGGCCTTCGCGAGCTCACCTATGCCGGCAACCACGGCTACGAGCTGCTCGCGCCCGGCGACGAGGAGGCGCGGCCCGCGCCCGAGCTGCTCGACGTGGCCGGTGATGCCGCCGCATTCGCCGCACTTCTCGACGACGGCGAATTGGACGCGGCCGGGATCCGCATCGAGGACAAGGGCCCGATCATCGCCCTTCACTGGCGCGGAGCAGCGGACGAGAACGCGGCGGAGCAGCTGACGGAGAGCATCGCCTCCGATGCGGTCGCGAATGGTCTCGACGTCCACCGGGGTCGGAAGGTCCTCGAGCTCCGGCCGCGGGTTCGGCTCGGCAAGGGGACGGCGGTCGCTGCGCTGCTCGCCGAATCGGGCGTCCGCGCGGCGCTCTATGCGGGCGACGACCGCACCGACCTCGACGTGTTCGCCGCGCTCGACGGGCTGAGTGCGTCAGGGGGCCTGGAAGCGGCCGTCCGCGTCGGGGTGCGCTCCGCCGAGGGGCCGGCCGAGATCGTTTCGGAGGCGGACCTGATCGTCGACGGACCCGAGGCGATGCCCGCAATATTGGAACACCTGGCGGGCTGATGCAGTTCAAGGACCTACTCAGGGGAACGGTGCTGCTGATCGCGGTCGAGGCCACGGCGCTCGCGGTGATCTCCGCGATCACGCTCAACTCCGCCGCCAGCGACACGATGGCCGCGCTCGCCCTGATCTGGTGGCTCGTCGCCATCCTGGTCGGGGTCTGGCTCGGGCGTCCCGCCCGGACCCGCGACGCCCTCCGAGGCCCGCTGGCGAAAGCACGGACGACCACCAGCCTCCCTTCGACGTCCCCGGCCCGGATCGCCCTCGCCCGGCTCTGGCCCCTTGCGCTCTTCGCGATCGTCACCGGTGGCCTCGGCGCCCTCTTCCCGCAGGTTCCGGCGATCGCGACCGGCTTCGCGCTCGGCGTCGCCGCCGCCTGGCGCAGCCGCGAGGCCGCGGTCACGGCGGTGGAGGAGCGCGACGGCGTCTGCTTCTACGTCGAGCCGACCTCGGCGTTCGAGCCGATCAAGCTGGTGCGAACGCCGGGCCTGATGCGGGGCAGCGCGCCCGCTGGGCACCCGCCGCCTCCTACGGCGTAGACAACTCCGCCGAATGCTCCGCTAGCTACGCGAACGCCCCGGCTTCCGCAAGGCGTTGAAGGACCTCCACGACCTCGTGTTCGCCACCTGGTCGGCCGTCAGGCCCGCCCGCCTCGCCGTCGCCACGCTGTAGACCATGTACGGCAGCGTGGTCACCCGATGGGCATCGGTGTTGCAGACGATCTTCACCCCGGCCGCAGCCGCGAGCCGGGCGTGCCCCTCGTTGAGGTCGCGGCGGTTGGGGTTGCCGTTGATCTCGATCATGGTTCCGGCATCCGCTGACGCGGCGACGATCGCCTCCATGTCGAGCTCGTAGGGGTCGCGCTTGAGGAGCAGCCGGCCGGTCGGATGCCCGAGGCAGTCCACGAGCGGATTGGAAACCGCCTCGACGATGCGCTCGGTCATCTTGTCGGGGCCGATGCGGAAGGACGTGTGGACGCTCGCGACGACCCAGTCGAGCTGCTCGAGGATCTCATCGGCGTAGTCGAGCGAGCCGTCGGGAAGGATGTTGACCTCGGAGCCGGCGAGCAGATGGAAGCCCTTCATCGAGGCGTCGAGCTCGCGGATCTCCTCGATGCGCCGCAGCAGGGCGTCCGGCTGGACGTCGTCGCCGAAGCCGTGGCTGGCGGAGTGGTCGGTCACCGCCAGGTAGGCGTAGCCGCGATCGCGAGCGGCGTGCGCCATCTCCTCGAGGGTGTTCTTGCCGTCGGAGAGGGTCGTGTGGCAGTGGAGGTCGCCCCGCACGTCTTCGAGGGTCACGAGCTCGGGCAGCTCGCCCCTCTCCGCCTGGCCGATCTCGAGCCCGCCTTGGCGCAGCTCGGGTTCGATGTAGGCGAGGCCGAGCCGGGAGTAGACCTCCTCCTCGGTCTTCGACTTCGTCACCTCGCCGGTCTCGACGTCGGCGATCCCATGCTCGGAGACCGATAGGCCCATCTTCACCGCCCGCTCGCGGAGCTTGACGTTGTGTTCCTTGGAGCCGGTGAAGTGCTGCAGCAGGTTGCCGAGCTCCTCCGGTGGCACGATCCTCAGGTCCAGCGCGATCCCGTTGTGGGTCCGCGCTCGCAGGCCGTTGGCCCCGGGCTTGCCCGACTCGGCGATCAGGTGATGGTCGGCGAGGGCGCTCGAGAGCGCCAGCGGGTCGGCGGCGGTGGCGATGATGTCGATGTCCTTGCAGGTCTCGGCCCAGCGTCGCGCCGATCCGGCGAGCACCACGTGCTCGGAGGCCGGGCTCGCGCTCAATGCATCGACGAGCTCCATCCCGACCGCCCGCACCTCGTCGAGCCGCCGCCGTTCCTCGTCGCCCTCGGTCCGGAGCTTCTCGATCGCGGCGAGGACGTTGACCTCGAACTTCTCGCCGAGCCCACGGACGCCTCGCAGACGCTCGTCCTCAGCCGCCTCGTGGAGCTCCTCCAGCGTCGCGATCCCGAGCTCGTCGTAGATCAGCCGGGCGGTCTTCGCGCCCACGCCGGGGAGCCGGGTGATGTCGACGAGGGTGGCCGGAAACTTCGCCTTGAGCTTGACCGCCGCCGGAATCTCGCCCTGATCGAGTAGCGCAACGATCTTCTCCTGGATCGTCTTGCCGATGCCCTGCATCTCGGTGGCCTTGCCCTGTAGGGCGAGCTCGCCGACCGGCGCCGGGCTGTCGCGGATGACCCGCGCGGCCTCGCGATAGGCGAGGACGCGGAAGCGGTTGGCGCCGTCGAGCTCGTAGAGGGTTCCGAGCTCGGTGAAGGCTGCGGCGATTTCGGCGTTGCGCATTGCACCCAACGTTATTGGCGGTGCCCCTCCCGTGACGTCGCCTCAACTAGAGTCGGCGCGCTCTGATGAGCTCCGCCGGGCCACGCATCCGGGTCATTCTCCCGACCTACAACGAGGCGGACAACCTCGAGCCGCTGATCGCCGCCCTTTTCGACTCGGTCCCGGACGTGGAGGTGCTGGTAGTCGACGACTCCTCGCCCGATGGGACCGGCGAGATCGCCGACCGGATCGCCGCCGCCGACCAGCGGGTCGCCGTCCTCCACCGCCGCTCCAAGGAAGGCCTCGGCCCCGCCTACGTGGCCGGCTTCGCGCGAGCGCTCGCCGAGGGCGCCGAGCTGATCGTGCAGATGGACGTCGACTTCTCCCACGACCCCGCCGATGTTCCTCGGCTGATCGCCGCCATGGACCAGGCCGATCTGGCGCTGGGCTCGCGCTACGTGGACGGGGGCGGAGTGGGCGAGTGGGGGTGGGTCCGCCGAGCGATTTCGCGCGGCGGCAGCGCCTACGCTCGGCTCTGGCTGGGCGTCGAGGTCCGTGACCTGACCGGCGGGTTCAAGTGCTACCGGCGCGAAGTGCTCGAGAGGATCCGTCCGGGCAGCGTGGCGGCACTCGGCTACGCGTTCCAGGTAGAGACGACCTATCGGACCCTGCTCGCCGGATTCCGCGTCACCGAGGTGCCGATCGTCTTCAACGACCGGCGGGTCGGGGAGTCGAAGATGAGCCGCTCCATCGTCGTCGAGGCGGCGCTCGGAGTGCCGATGATGCGGCTCCGTGAGCGTCGCTGGGGCCGCGGGGGCTAGCTGGTCGCTTCCAATACTTCATTTTGTGTAGTAAGGTGTCAGAGGACTTACAAAAGCAACAGGAGATAGAGAAATGGCGAACCTGCCGCAAGTGACCGACAACAACTTTCAGGCCGAAGTGCTGGAGTCGGGCGAGCCGGTGCTCGTCGACTTCTGGGCCCCTTGGTGCGGCCCCTGCCGGGTCGTCCATCCGATCCTCGAGGAGATGTCAGCTGAACGCAGCGACGTCAAGATCGTCAGCATCAACATCGACGAGAACCAGGAGACTGCAAGCCAGTATCAGGTGATGTCGATCCCGACGATGATCGTCTTCAAGGGTGGGCAGCCCACCAAGACCATCGTCGGCGCGATGCCGAAGAAGAAGCTGGAGGCCGAGTTGGAGCCCGCCCTCGCGTAGTTTCTTCTGACGGGTCAGGCCTTGATGGCGAAGTAGCGCTGGCCTCCGTCCGTGCGGACCTTCTCGATCTGGTTGGCCTCCTTGGAGGCCTTCCAGCTCGGGCGCATCTCCTTGACCTCGACGCCGAGCTTCTCGGCAACCTGTTCGCGGGTGAACTCGGGACCGATGGAGCGAGCCGCCTCCAGAACCTGATCTTGGGTGGGTTGAGACATGGATCGAACCCTACCGGCACCCAATTCATGATCTGAGGGTCGTTGGTTCCGGTCAGAGGATCTGAGCGTCGACGAAGCCCGCCAGCAATACGGCGAAGCCGCCGATCTCGGCGGCGATCAGCGCCCACATGAACGCGTGCGTTCCAGGGACCGGTTCACGGAACTGATTGTCGGTGTCCCTGCGGTATCCGTGAATGGCGTAGCCGGCGATCGCGCCGACGAAGAAGAAGATCAGAGCGAAGGCGGCGATCAGGTTGACCAGTTGGCTCCAGCCGCTGAGCTCGACGAAGACAGCGATCAGCAGCGTCGCGAAGCTGTAGAGCAGCGCGGCACGATGGGCGGTGTCGACGTAGGGATGGGCGAGCGCGTCGGGGCTGGTGGCCATGCCCCGGTACTTCCAGACGCCGAGGAGCAGTGCCCAGAGGAAGATCAGCCCGGCGGCGAGCAGTACGGCGCGGGTGTCGGAGCCGAGTTCCATCCTCGGGGAGTCTCCCGCAGAACCCGAACGCCGTGGAGCGAGGAGGCCCCGCCATGCTCATGGCGCGTTTGGTACCCAGGAGTACCAACCATGCAGCCGGGCTTTCGGAACCGGTTCTAGCCCTCGATGGGCCTCTGCGAGAGGCTCTTCAAGCGCTCAAGCTGATCCCAGTGACCAGCCACCCGCTTCGCGCCGATTGCCGTCATCGCGACGCGGGCCGGCTGGCGATCTTGACAGTCCTGTCGTCCGTCAAAGCCGCGGACTTCGTCTTCTTGCAGCGCAAGAGGAGTTCCCGGAGCCGGCCGAATGCACAGATGCCCACGACGACCGCGTCGTTCGCCGAGGGCCCTCAGTCCTGAGCGGTGATCCAGCTCTTGCGAACGTCGCCGGTGCGGATTCGCTGCGGGTGGTCACCGACCGGGATCCGCGCGATCTCCCGGC
This sequence comes from uncultured Solirubrobacterales bacterium, assembly GCA_963826475.1. Taxonomy (GTDB): domain Bacteria; phylum Actinomycetota; class Thermoleophilia; order Solirubrobacterales; family 70-9; genus RHKX01. The sequence continues at coordinate 123,816 of CAWGXC010000002.1, forward strand.
GCTTCTTGTAGGAGATGACCGAGATCTCGTCGGTTCCGCTCCAGGAGACGTAGCAGCGGCGCCCGTCCCGGCTGCTCGTCGCCCAGTAGGGCTTCAACCCGGCGTGGATCAGCCTGTACTTGAAGCTCCTGCGGTTCACGATCGCCGCGTAATCGGACATCGTGCCGGCGACGCAGAGCCGCTTCCCGTTGCCGCTCAGGGCGATCCCATGATGAGCGGAGTCGAGCAGGTACTGCTCGCGTGGCATGTCCTTGACCGCATCGGCGATGGGCAACTCGGCGACGCGCCGGACCTCCTGCTTCTTCAGGTTGTACTCGACGAATCCGTGGAAGAACGAAACCTGGAAGTAGACGAAGTGCTCGTGCTTGGCGATCGCCATCGGGCGGACCGCCGAGCTCATGTCGGGGTAGCCCGCCTCGGCCAGCTCCTTGCCCATGTCGAGGCGGGTGAGGATCTCGCCGGTGTGGGCATCGACGATCTGGAAGAAGCGGTCGCCCTTGCTCGTGTCGGCGGCCGGATCATCGGTTGGGGTGTAGACGGTGCCGATCGAAGCGTGGTAGATCCGCTTCCCGTCGGCGGAATAGACGTTCTCGTGCGGTGAGTCGCCGGATTCGAAGCGGCCCTCCTCCCTGCCCGTGGCGGTGTTGAGCAGGTGGACGACGTTGCCGGTCGAAGCGGAGACGGCGACCTGCTTGCCGTCGGGCGAGATCGCCATGTGGTCGGAGCGCTGGCCATCGACTACGAAGCGCCAGGCGATCCTCCCGGTGTCCATGTTGATCCCGACCACGTCCGCGAGGCTCGGCCTCGAGACGATCAGCAGCCGCCCATCGTTGGTCGTGTACATGTCGTCGACGAACTGATCGTGACCCTCGCCGATGAGCTCCCGGATCGCGAGGAAGTAGCCGAGCCTGACCGGGTCGGTGTAGATCTCGAGCATGCGCTGATCGATGTCGGGGATGACGTCGATCCGGGCGATCCGCCGGTAGTGCCCGCCTGCGTGCAGGACGTCAGCCGTGCCCTCCCAGTTGTTGCCGACGAGCAGCGCTTCGCGGAGGCCGGACCTCTTGTCCGGCTTGTTCGGCTTGGCCGCGCTCGCCGCTCCCGTCGAGAGCAGGAGTGCGGCGAGAAGCACCGCGAAGGCGGTTCCCAGTGCGGCCGCTCGATTGCTTCGCCCCATCGGGGGACCGTATCCGAAGCCGGTCAGTCCAGGCTGGAGAGGGCGATGCCGAGCTCGCGCCCATCGACCTCGACGGTCGACGCCCCGTCCATGCCCGGCTCGAAGGCGATCGACGTCGCCAGCGTCTCGCCGGCGACGTAGTCGTCGTGACGGCGAACGGCCGCCAGCAGCGCCTCGTCGCCGCTGAGGATCAGCTCGATCCGGTCGGTGATCTCCAGGCCGGCGTCCTTGCGCGCGTTCTGCACGGCCCGCACGACCTCGCGAGCGAGCCCCTCGCGGATCAGCTCGTCATCGAGCTCAAGCGCCAGGGCGACGGCCCGTCCGGATTCAGACTCCACCTGGTAGCCGTCGAGGGGCTCCATGGCGAGCGTCATGTCCTCGCTGGAGAGCGTGTGATCGGTGCCGTCGATGGTGATTCCGATTTCGCGCTCCCCGGCGATCGCCGCGCGGGCATGGGTCGGGTTGAGCGCCTCGATCGCAGCCTTGGCCTGCGGCATGTGCTTGCCGAAGCGAGGTCCGAGCGAGCGGAAGTTCGGCTTCACCGAGTAAGTCGCCAGCTTGCCCTCCTCGGTGACGAACTCGAGCTCCTTGACGTTGAGCTCGGCGCGCACGACGTCGGCGAAACGCTCGATCGTCCCGGCCTCGGCCTCGGTGGCGACGATCACCGCCTTCGCCAGCGGCTGGCGCATCTTCGCCCGGGCGTGGGCGCGCGCCGCCCGGCCGAGCTCGACCGCGCGGCGGGCGGCCTCCATGCCGGCCTCGAGGTCAGGGTCGCGCAGCTCGAGCGATGGGGTCGGAAAGTCACATAGGTGGACCGAATCCGGCTCGTCGCCGAAGTCGCCGCCGATCCCGCCGGTGAGGTTGCAGTAGATCGCGTCGGCGGTGAACGGGATGAACGGGGCGAGCAGCTTCGACGTCTCGAGCAGGGAGTGGCGGAGCGTCGCGAAGGCGGCGGGATCCCCCTCCCAGAACCGGCGCCGCGAGACCCGCACGTACCAGTTGGACAGTTCATCGACGAAGTCGGAGATCGCTCGCCCGGCGCCGACCGAGTCGAAGTCGTCGAGGCCCGTCCGCACCTCCTCAATGACGCCCTGGAGCCGGGAGACCAGCCAGCGATCGAGCTCCGCGTCGGCTTCACGGCCGGAGCTCCGCTCGCCCTGGTCCTTGCTCCCGGCCTCTCCCGCGGCGTTCTCGTAGAGGACGAGAAACGAGTACGTGTTCCACAACGTCAGCAGGAACTGACGCACCGATTCGCCGATCGTCTCGACGCTGAAGCGGTAGCCGGCCCACGGCTGCTGGGAGGTCAGGTAGTACCAGCGGAAGGCGTCGGCGCCATGGGTGTCGATCACGTCGGACGGCGCCACGACGTTGCCCTTCGACTTCGACATCTTCTGCCCCTCGGGATCGAGGATCAGACCGAGGCAGACGCAGTTGCGGTAATCGGCCTCGCCGAACAGCAGGACCGACTCGGCGAGCTGGGAGTAGAACCAGCCGCGGGTCTGATCGATCCCCTCGCAGATGAAGTCGGCCGGGAAGCGGCTCTTGAACAGCTCCTCGTTCTCGAACGGGTAGTGGAACTGCGCGAACGGCATCGCGCCCGAGTCGTACCAGGCGTCGATCGTCTCGACTACCCGGCGCATCTTGCCGCCACAGCCCTCGCAGTCGAGCTCGACCTCGTCGATGTAGGGGCGGTGGAGGTCGTCGGGGACGTCGCCGCCGCGGTCCTTCAGGTCAGCGATCGAGCCGGCGCAGAAGCGCTCGTTGCAATCGTCGCCGGTGCACTCCCAGATCGGCAGCGGGGTGCCCCAGTAGCGCTCGCGCGACAGCGCCCAATCGACGTTGTTCTCCAGCCACTTGCCGAAGCGCCCATGCTTGATGTGCTCGGGGTGCCAGCCGATCGTCTCGTTGGCGGCGAGCAACTCGTCCTTGACCGCGGAGGTGCGCAGGTACCAGCTGGACTTCGCGTAGTAGAGGAGCGCCGTGCCGCAGCGCCAGCAGTGGGGATAGGCGTGCTCGTAGTCGACGACCCGGTAGAGCCGGCCGCTTTCCCGGAGCGCCTCGACGATCTCGGGGTTGTGGTCGTAGACGAGCTTGCCCTGGTATTCGGGGACCCGTTCGTCGAAGTGGCCGTTGGGGAGAACGGGGTTCTGCAGCGTCATCCCGTAGGCCTCGCCGAGGCGGTAGTCGTCCTCGCCGAACGCGAGCGCGGTGTGGACGAGGCCGGTGCCGTCCTCGGTCGTGACGAAGTCACCGAGCAGGACGGAATGACCGAGCGGACCGAAGTCGTCGGCGCTCAGGTACTTGAACGGACCCTCGTACCGCACCCCCTCGAGATCGGCTCCACTGAGCGTCCCGAGCTCCTCGTAGCCCTCGCCGAGCACCTTCTCCGCCAGCGCCCCGGCGACGACGAGCACCTCCTCGGCTCCGGCGGGGCGCCCGCGGACGTATTCGATCTCCGCGCCGACGGCGACGGCGGCGTGGGAGATCAGCGTCCAGGGGGTGGTCGTCCAGACGAGCAGGTTGTCGCCAACCTCGAGCGCCCCCCCGGGCTCGGTCACCGGCAGGCGGACGTAGGCGCTCGGATCGACCTGGTTCTCGTAGCCCTGAGCGACCTCGTGCGAGCTGAGCGCCGTGCCGCAGCGCGGGCAGTAGGGGACGACCTTGTGGCCCTGGTAGAGCCGATCGTCGTCCCAGATCTTCCGCAGCGACCACCAGACCGACTCGATGTAGGTGTCATCGAGCGTCCGGTAGGCATCGTCCATGTCGACCCAGAAGCCGATTCGCTCGGTCAGCTCCTTGAAGTCGTCGACGTAGCGGAAGACCGACTCCCGGCACTTGCGGTTGAACTCGGCGATGCCGTAATCCTCGATCTCCTCCTTCGAGGAGATCCCGAGCTCCTTCTCGACCTCGAGCTCGACCGGCAGTCCATGGCAGTCCCAGCCCGCCTTGCGGGGGACGAAGTGGCCCGTCATCGCCTTGTAGCGCGGGTAGATGTCCTTGAAGACGCGTGGCAGAACGTGGTGGGAGCCCGGGCGGCCGTTCGCGGTGGGTGGACCCTCGTAGAAGCTCCACACCGGGGACCCCTCGCGGTCCGCCATCTGACGGGCGAAGACGTCACGCTCGCGCCAGCGCTCGAGGACGCTTTCCTCGAGCGCGGGGAACGACTGCTTCGGGTCAACCGGCTCGTATTTCCTGGGTTGCGGCATGGGGGCGGTCGATTCTAGGCGCGGCCGTCGGGCCGATAGCCTCAATGGGTACCTGTGGGCACCTGAATCGAGACGAACGGAGAAACGCGAGTGGCAGCCGAACCGAAGCAGCGGACGACCTTCCCGACCAGCGATGAGGACAAGCTCTGGGGTGGCGAGACCGACAAGGCCGTCGCCAACTTCCCGGTCTCCGGTCACCCGATCCCCGCTCCGGTCGTCCACTGGCTCGGCCGGATCAAGGCCGCTGCCGCGCGCACGAACGCCGAGCTCGGCCTGCTCGACGCCGACGTCGCCGAGCGGATCGGAGCCGCCGGCGACGCGATCGGCCGCGGCGAGTACGACGAGCAGTTCCCCGTCGACGTCTTCCAGACCGGCTCCGGCACGTCCTCGAACATGAACGCGAACGAGGTGATCGCCAACCTCGCCGGCGAGAGCGTCCATCGCAACGACCACGTCAACATGGGGCAGTCCTCCAATGACGTCTTCCCCTCGGCGGTGCACCTCGCCGCGCTCGGAGAGGTCACGACGGACCTGCTGCCCGCGATGGAAGGGCTTGCGGGTGCGCTCGAGGAGAAGGCGGAAGCGTTCGCCGACATCGTCAAGGCCGGCCGTACCCACCTGATGGACGCCGTTCCGGTGACGCTGGGCCAGGAGTTCGGCGGCTACGCCGCGCAGATCCGCCTCGGCATCGACAGGGTGGGTGCGACCCTCGAGCGGGTCGGTCAGATCCCGCTCGGAGGGACCGCGACCGGCACCGGCCTCAACACCCATCCCGACTTCGCCGCCGGTGTGCGGGAGAAGCTCGTCGCCGACTCCGGGCTGGAGATCACCGGTCCGCTCGATGCCTTCGAGGCGCAGGCCAACCGCGATGCGCTGGTCGAGCTCTCGGGGGCGCTGAAGGTCGTCGCCGTCTCGCTGATCAAGATCGCCAACGATCTCGCCCTGATGGGCTCCGGGCCGCGCGTCGGCCTGGCCGAGCTGCGGCTTCCCGAGCTGCAGAAGGGCTCCTCGATCATGCCCGGCAAGGTCAACCCCGTGATCCCCGAGGTGACGATCCAGGTCGGCGACCAGGTGATCGGCAACGACGCTGCGATCACGATGGCGGGCTCGCAGGGTCAGTTCGAGCTCAACGTCCGGGTCCCGCTGATCGCCCGCAACCTGCTGGATTCCATCAAGCTCCTGGCGGCCGCATGCCGTCTGCTCGACGAGAAGGTCATCCAGGACGTCGAGGCGAATGAGGAGGCCTGCGAGGCGGCCGCCGAGGGAACGCTGGCGACCGCCACCGCCCTCAACCCGTTCATCGGCTACGACAAGGCGGCCGAGATCGTCAAGACCGCTGCCGACTCCGGCCGGCCGCTGCGCGAGGTCGCGGGCGAGCTGGGCGTCGACGACGCAACGCTGGACGAGGCGCTCGACCACGCCAAGATGGCCCGTCCGAACGGGTAGATCCGCCGCGGGGAAGTACTACCGGATTCCGATGGGGCGGTTCCGCGGAACCGCCCCAGCCGGCGCTAGTCGGCCCACCAGTCGCGCTGGCCCTCGACGTCTTCGCGTGGTGCCTCGCCGAGGTTGGGCGCGCCGATGACGATGATCTCGAGGCCCTCCGGCCCGGCCTCGTAGCCTCGCCACGTACCGGGCGCGACGCGTACCGCATCCCACGTTCTGAGCTCGACGATCTCCTCGTCGAGCTTCATCCGCCCGCCCCCGCGCAGGACCACGTAGACCTCCTCCTGCGTCTTATGCGTGTGCCCGTACGGAAAGCGGTATCCGGGCGGGAGCCGCTGGTAGCCGAGGCCGGATTGCTCGAGCTCGAGGACCTCGGTAGCCAGTCGGAACTCCAGGTCCCGGTCGCCGTCGAAGTTGGATCCGACGTCCTCGAGATCGTCCTTCAGATTCCTGCGCGTGAACGCCACAGGTCGCGATCCTAAGACGCCGGGTACGTGAGCGCCTCCGCGTCGCGCGAGGCGTGAATGTCACGGGAGAGAGCGGACAGCGCTGCCGGCAGCCCGACGGTGACTCGGTCGGGGCTCATCGGCAGGCCGGTCGCATCGGCCACAGCTGCGGCGGCCTGGGGGCTGGAGAGGCGCATCGCGTCGAGCTCCATGCGGCAGCCCATCGCGAGCTCGATCGGGGATGAGCCGTCGGCGCCGGGTGGCGGCAACTCCTCGATCTCACCGTAGCTCTGGGCCTCTCGCACCCGGTTGACGAACTTGAGTAGATACATCCTGGTTCCTCCTTCGACCATCCATCGGCCCGGGCGGAGGCACGCTGAGCCCAGCGGCCCCGGAGTGGACGGCTGTCATCATCGGAGGCGTACTTCGAGTCAGGAGATGGCGATGAGCGAGACCGAGATCGAGAGCGGAAAGACCTTCGACGGCGTCACCGAGGAGGCGACCTTCGGGGCCGGCTGCTTCTGGCAGCCCGAGATGGCCTACCGCGAGCTCGAGGGGGTCATCGACACCGCCGTCGGCTACGAGGGCGGTCACGTCGAAAATCCGACCTACGAGCAGGTCTGCTCCGGCCGTACCGGACACGCCGAGGTCGTCCAGGTCACCTTCGATCCACTGCGGATCTCTTACGGCGAGCTGGTCAAGATGTTCTGGCGGATGCACGATCCGACGCAGGTCGATCGCCAGGGCCCCGATGTCGGCTCCCAGTACCGGACCGTCATCTTCACCCACTCGCCTGAGCAGATTGAGGCGGCCGAGCAGTCCAAGGCCGAGGAGCAGCAGCGCCACAGCGCGCCGATCGCAACCACGATCGAGCCGGCGACGGGCTTCTGGCGCGCCGAGGAGTACCACCAGTGCTACCTGCAGCAGCGCCGCTCCGGCGCCGGGCTGCTGGGTCAGCTGCTCGGGCGTTAGCCCTCACCGCATCTGACGGACGCGGCCTCGGGTGCCGCCGGCTCAGAGGTTGATCGCCACGTATTTCGTCTCGAGGTACTCGAGGATTCCCTCGCTGCCGCCCTCGCGCCCGATGCCCGAGGCCTTGACGCCGCCGAACGGCGCGCCCGCGTTGGAGACCATCCCCTGGTTGAGGCCGATCATCCCCGTCTCCAACGCCTCGCAGACGCGCAGCGCACGATTGAGGTCTTTGGTGAACACGTAGGAGACGAGCCCGTACTCGGTGTCATTGGCCGCGTCGATGGCCTCCTCATCGGTGCTGAAGGTGCGGATCGGGGCCACCGGCCCGAAGATCTCCTCCTTGAGCAGGCGGGCGTCGTCGCTGACCCCGGAGAGGACGGTCGGCTCGTAGAAGTAGCCGGCGCCGTCGACCCGCGAACCGCCGACGACGGCCGTGGCACCCTTCTCGACGGCGTCGTCGACGAGCTCGGCGACCTTCGAGCGCTGATCCTCGTCGATCAGCGGACCGACGTCGTTGCCGTCGTCGGTTCCGCGGCCGACCTTGAGTGCGCCCATCTTCTCCGCGAGCTTCTCAGCGAACTCCTCGGCTACGGACTCATGGACGTGGAAGCGATTTGCCGATGTGCACGCCTCGCCGACGTTGCGCATCTTGGCGATCATCGCGCCCTCGACGGCCGCATCGAGATCGGCGTCCTCGAAGACGACGAACGGGGCGTTGCCGCCGAGCTCCATCGAGACCTTCAGCACGCCCTCGGCGGACTGCTCGATCAGCTTCTGCCCGACCTCGGTGGAACCCGTGAAGGAGAGCTTGCGCAGCCGCGGGTCGGAGATCACCGGCTTCGAGACGTCGCCCGAGGAAGAGCTCGTGACGACGTTGAGGACGCCGTCGGGGAGCCCGCAATCGACGAGCAACTGAGCCAGCCGGAGCATCGAAAGGGGCGTCTTCTGCGCCGGCTTGATGACCATCGTGCAGCCGGCGGCGATGGCCGGGCCGATCTTGCGGGTGCCCATCGCGGCGGGGAAGTTCCACGGGGTGATGAAGTAGCAGGGGCCGATGGGCTGGCGCATCACGAGCACGCGGCTGGCGCCGTTGCCGGCAGTCTTGTAATAGCCCTGCGTGCGGAGCGCCTCGCCCGAGTTCCAGCGAAAGAACTCGCTGGCGTAGGCGATCTCGGCCTTCGACTCGGCGATGGTCTTGCCCATCTCGAGCGTCATCAGCAGCGCCAGCTCCTCGGCGTTGTCGGCCATCGCCTGGAATGCGTCGTGGAGGATCTCGGAGCGGTCGTTCGGGGCGCTCGCCCCCCATTCGGCCTGCGCGCCGGCAGCGGCATCCATCGCCGCCTGTGCGTCCTCGGGCGTCGCGTCGGCGATCTCACAGAGGGTCTGCCCGTTCGAGGGGTCCTCGATCGCGAACGTCTCGCCGCCGCTCGCATCCCGCCATTCGCCGCCGATGAGCAACCTCTTCTCGACGCCGTCGATGACCGATCTCTCATCCGTGCTGCTCATGCGGGACCTCCCGTTCGCCGTGTTCACGTCCACATTCCATCCGTCGGTTCACCCTACCCGCAGGCCGGAGTCGCCAAGCGCTATGGCGCACGGCCCGGTGCAAGCTCGGTTGCCGCAACTCGACGGCACGAGGCGGTTTGAGATGGGTGTCGAAGCATTCGATGGGCGCCCCTCAGGGCGTTCTGATCCCGCCTGCCGATGACCGAACCCAACGCACAGCTCTCACGTGGCCTCCGGCTTGGATGGCTCGTCCCCCTGCTCGCGGTGGTCATCGCCCTCGCCGTCGCGCCCGCCGTTGCGCACGCGGGCAACAAGTGGGTCCTGCGAGGCCACGGCTACGGTCACGGGATCGGCATGAGCCAATGGGGGGCTTACGGATACGCCCAGCACGGCACCGACTATCGCAAGATCATCGCCCACTATTACCGGGGGACGAAGATCGAGCAGGTCCGCGCCTCCCGCTCGGTCCGGGTGCTGCTGGGAACGACCTCGGGCTCGGCCTCCTTCTCCGGAGCCAAGCGCGCCTGCGGCCATGACCTCCATCCCTCCTCTACCTATTCCGCGGCACTCCGCGGGGGCAAGGTCCGGCTCGAGCGGAGCAACGGCAAGCGGATTGCGGGCTGCGGCTCGAAGCTGGTCGCGAAGGGTGTGGCCGGGCCGATTCAGATCGGTGGCGAGGGCTCCTTCCGGGGCAACTTCGTCGCGGTCGCCTCCGGCGGCGACCTCTATCTCGTCAACCAGCTCAGCCTCGACGACTACGTCCAGGGCGTCATTCCCAACGAGATGCCCTCCTCCTGGCCGCTCGACGCCCTGCGTGCGCAGGCCGTTGCCGCACGGAGCTACGCGCTCGCAACCGACGCCGGCGGCGACATCTTCGACCAGTACGACGACACCCGCAGCCAGGTCTACGGTGGGCTCTCCACGGAGACGAGCGCCACCAACAAGGCGGTGCGCAAGTCGAAGCAGCAGGTGGCCACCTACAACGGAGACGTGATCGCGGCCTTCTTCTTCTCCACCTCGGGGGGACGGACCGAGAACGTCGAGTTCGGCTTCCCCGGAGCCGTGCCCGTCCCCTATCTGAAGAGCGTGCGCGATCCCTACGACGACGCCTCGCCCAACCACCGCTGGAAGGAGACGTTCACTCAAGCGCAGATGCAGTCCAAGCTCGGCGCCCTCGTCAAGGGCCGGCTCCGGAAGATCGTCGTGACGAAGCGAGGCGTCTCCCCGCGAATCGTGTTCGCGAACCTGGTCGGCTCGAAGGGAACGACGAAGGTGACGGGCGCGGACCTGCGCCTGCAGTTGGGCCTCCGTTCGACCTGGGTGAAGTTCAAGAAAGGGTGACTCCGGCTAACCGTCTGGGAACGGCTGCAAGGGGATCCCGTGGTCGGTGTCCCGGCTGCCGTACTCGTAGACGGCGCCCGCATCCACCTGGATCTCGACGTCGTCGCGTCCCTGTCGTTTGATCCGCAGCTCGAGGTCGGCGATCGAGCAGTTGAGGGCGTGATGCTCTCCCGCGGTGGGGTCGGAGTAGAGCCACGCGACGAACTGCTCGGCGGGAGCGCTCACGATGCCCTCGACCGTGGCTCCGTCGCCGGGGACGGTGAACCGGCAGCTCGTCGCCTCGGCCTTCAGCTTGGTGCCCCAGATCCGCCCGATGCCACCGAGTCGGTGGCTGATGCCGTCGAGGATCAGCCGCCCGTTGGCGACCCAGGGCGTCGTCATCCCGGCGAGACGAATCCGGCCGGCGACGATGTCGATGTAGTCGGTCGATTGCGAGTCACCGAGGCCGGTGCCGTGGATCCAGGTCCAACGTTCGGCATGCTCGCTTCCCCAGTTGTGGCCCACCATCCCCGGCCAAGCGTTGAGCTCGATGCGCTCCCCATCGAGCTCGATCGTCCCGTCGAAGAGGGCTCCCGGATGTGGCGCGACCATTTTCGTCCGCGGCACCGACCGCTCGTACATCCACTCCTTTGGGAGGTAGTTGAGGGGCTCGTGGCGGTCGCTGAAACGCAGACCCCAGCTGGCCCTGCAGCCGGGGAGGGCAATGCTCCCTCGCGCCCACCCAGGGCCGAGCTCCGACTCGCCCATCCGGATGTAGGAGCTCTGAGGCGTTGAGATGTCGGCAAGGGAGAGCTGGCGCTTCGCTGCCCGAGGCGGCCCGCGGCGGGAGTCGAAGCAGGTGATCCAGACCGCGCCGGTCGCTGGCTCTCCGGGTCGCTTGTGGACCGTGTGGCGAATCCAGATGGCCCGTGATCCCGCCGGGTCGCAGGCCTTCAGATAGAAGCTCTCGTAGTGCCCTTGGGAGAAAGGCACATCCGGAAAACGTGCTTCTGCCTTCATCCTTTGAAGCTACAGGGGCGCTTGGACGATCGTGTCAAGCTGCCGGAGATGCATGGACGAACACCGCATGACCGGGGCTCGTTGCGCTTGCCACTGCTGGCCGCGTGTTTGGTCGCGATCGCCCTGTTCCTCTGGGCGATCGGCGCCTTCGGTGGAGCTGACGGCGACGTGGTTCCCTCCCAGATCGCCGACGCGGCTCGAGATCCCGGCGGCGAGACCGATCCCTTCGCCTATACCGATGAGCGCAGCGCCGACTTCGTCGATCGGGCGACCCTCGGCTACTCCCACGTCCTCTACGAGAAGAGCCCGGGTGGAATCGTCGCGAGCGCTCGCCGCACCGCGCGCTGGCGGGATGAGATCGAGCGGGCGGCCGACGATCACGGGGTCGACCCCGATCTGATGGAGGCGATCGTCCTGCTCGAGAGCGCCGGACGGCCCGAGGTGATCGCCGGCGACGATCCCGCGGCAGCCTCGGGGCTCGCCCAGATCGTCGCCTCCACCGGAATCGACCTGCTCGGGATGAAGATCGATCTCCCGCGGAGCCAGGCGCTGACGGGGCAGATCGCGACGACGGGCAAGGCGCTGGCGAAGGCAAGTACACGCGCGAGCAGCCCGAAGCCGAAGGTCCGTAACGAGGCCCGCAGGCAACTGCGGGTGCTTCCCCGCAAGCTGGCCGACCTTGCGCGCCGACGCCGGGCGATCGACGAGCGCTTTCAGCCGCAGGCCGCGCTTCAGGGCATGGGGGACTACCTCGAGCAGGCGAAGGAGCGCTTCGGTACGGCGGACCTGGCGACCGAGAGCTACCACATGGGAATCGGCAACCTCGAAACCGTGATCGACCGTTATGTCGGCCCCGGCGAGGCGAGCGCCGGAGCCACCGTCGGCGAGATCGTCTCCCGCAATGGGATCGACTACCCGCGGCTCTTCTTCGACTCCTCGCCGCTCGTCAATCCGCGCAGCTGGGATCTGCTCGCCTCCTTCGGCGATGACAGCTCGACCTACCTGTGGCGTGTCCTCGCTGCCGAACGGATCATGCGCCTGTACCGGAACGATCGTTCTGAGCTCGAGCGCCTCGACGGCCTCAACCTCGCGAAGTCGACGGCGGAAGAGGTCTTCCATCCCGAATCGACGACGATGGTCTTCGCCGACCCCAGCGACCTGGAGTCGGCACTCGCCGACGGCGACCTGGTCGCGATCGGCGACGGAGCCGACTACGGCTTCAGGGTCGGTCCGCAGCTCGGCGAGCTGGCCCCGGAGCTCGGCGTCGATCCGGCGCTATACGCGTCGCTGCGCCCGGAGGCGCTGGCCACGCTGATCTACCTGAGTGCTCGGGTCCGGGAGATCGACGGCGGCAAGGGGACCCTGACCTTGACCAGCGCCGTCCGCGATCAGAGCTACCAGGACGCGCTGGTCGGGATCAACTCCGAGGCGACTTCCGCCTACTCGCTCCATACGACGGGTTACTCGTTCGACATCCTGCGCAAGTACCGCAGCGATGCGCAGGCGCGGGCATTCCAGTTCATGCTCGACCGGCTGCGCGCCCTCGCCGTGATCGACTACGCGGTGGAGCCGCAGGCGATCCACATCACTGTGTCAGACGGAGCAGCGCCGCTGCTGGGGTAGTCGGGTTTGCCGTCGCAGGCTATTCGGAGCCGGACATCTGCGCTCAGGGAGCGGCCCGAAGCCTTTGCGCTTGTTAGGGCCGCTTTGCATGGGCCGCGGGTTTCGACGCTGCCTCCCAACGATGTCATTGGATGATTTGCGAACACATGGTTCGCGTTTCCACCATCGACCGTGAATAGCGCCTCGGACGACGAACGGTACGTACAGAACACAAGGGTTCAGGGACGCGCGTTGCCGAGGTCGCTGCTACTTAGGAGAACGGCTTCGCGACCATTGAGAAGATCGCGACGAGAACGAGGACGCTTGAGAGAGCGCCGACCATTCCTACGACCTTTGCCTTCGCGTCGTATTCGCTGCCGAGGCTGCCGCCATCGGCGAGATCTCGGCGGGCAATGTCGGCCAGTTCGCGTTCGCGCGGGGTGAAGAACGCTCCGCCGAGCGCCAGCAGCAGGATGAGAATGACCATCGGAATGGCCACCCAGGTCTCATCGAAGAGATCCCTATCGGAGGCGAGATAGATCCCGGTCAGGAGCGCGAGCGTTCCGAAGGGCATGATCAAGAACCTTCCGATCCGCACCTGCATCTCGTGAACCGTCGCCATCGCCTCGGGATGGGAAGTCGTCAGCCAGGGCAGGATCACCGGATAGGCGAACGTGACGCCGAACGCCATAACGATGGAAATTACGTGCACGGCGACGATGACGTCGTAGAAGAGCATGGCCACCGGGGTGATCAAAGCGCGAGCAACCTAACTGATCCGTCGCCGTTTGGGTCGTTGAGGCATTCACTGGTGCGTAGCCGCTTCTCGTCCGAGGCGCTACAGCAGTACGAGCTCGAGACTGGCGAAAAGACACACTCTCCATGCAAAGCGGTACTCAGCGTCTCTGGCGATCCGGGCCGATTCACCCGCTGAGCTCATGTGTTCGGCTCAGATCCCTTAGATCGCCTACCCCCAGGAGAGTCCTAAGTGTGCTTGACCGTGATCACGTCGCCGTCCTGCATCACGTAGTCGCGTCCCTCGATCCGCAAGAGGCCCTTGTCCCGAGCGGCCGTGTAGCTGCCCATCGCCACAAGGTCTTCCCAGCCGATCACCTCGGCCTTGACGAAGCCGTCTTGGATGTCGGTGTGGATGCGGCCCGCCGCATGCCAGACGCTCTGACCGCGACGCACGTTCCAGGCGCGCGCCTCGACGGCGGGTCCGGCGGTGAAGAAGCTGATCAGCTCGAGCAGCGAGTGAGCCGCGCGGACCATCCGGCCGAGTCCTGACTCGGAGAGGCCGAGCTCCTCGCGCATCATCGCCGCCTCCTCGTCGTCGAGCTCGACGAGCTCGGCCTCGATCTTGACGCTGAGCGCGATCGCCTCGTCCCCAGCCCTCCGGGCGTGCTCGGCCAGGTCGGCGGGGACCTGGTCCTCGCCCTCGTCGACGTTGGCGATGTAGAGGACCGGCTTGGAGGTCAGAGCCTGCAGCTGACGGGGACCGTCCGCTCCCACCGCGTCGGGAACCGGCACCGAGCGCACCGGCTCGCCGCGCTCCAGCGCCCCCACGACCGCGGTCAGCCAGTCACGTTCCGCCATCGCCGCCTTGTCGAGGGTCTTCGCCTGCTTGCTGACCCGGTCGAGTCGCCGGGTCGCGGTGTCGAGGTCGGCGAGCATGAGCTCCGCCTCGACCATCTCCGCGTCGGCCACGGGATCGATGCGGCCGTCGGGGTGTGGGACGCCACCGTCGGAATGGGCGCGGACGACGTGGCAGATGGCGTCGGTCTCGCGGATCGACGCCAGGAACTGGTTACCGAGCCCTTCGCCCGCCGACGCGCCCTTCACGAGTCCGGCGATGTCGTGGACCTCGAGCATCTCGTGGACGACCGGCGTCGCCTCGAGCGTCGCCGCCAGGGTGTCGAGGCGCTCGTCGGGCACCGGTGCGATCGCGACGTTCGGCTCGATCGTCGTGAACGGGTAGCCGGCGGCTTCCGCCCCGGCGCGCGTCAGCGCGTTGAAGAGGGTGGACTTGCCGGCGTTGGGCATGCCGACGATTCCGACCTTCATAGATCACCACCGCGATCCTCTTCGCTTCGTGGCAGGGCGCCCCGGTCGCTCGGCAGAGGGAAGAGCTTGCCGAGCAGGGATCCAAGCGCGGCGCCGGCCATCACGTCGGAGGGATAGTGCATCCCCAGGTAGGGCCGCCCCGCACAGATCGCGCCGGCCAGCGTGTAGACGACAGGACGAGCGGAGGGTGAGACCCGGCCGATCACGACGGCCGCCGCGACCGAGGAGGTGGAATGCGCCGACGGAAAGGAGAGCTTGCTCGGGGCGCGCGCGAGTGGTGGGTGGTCGTCGATGACGGGTCGCTCGCGGCCGATGCTGAGCTTGATCGAGTAGTTGACGAGGATCGCGATCGGCGCCGCGGCCGCCGCGGCCAACCAGCGCTCCCGCTGCCGTGGGCGAAGGGCCGCGCCGGTGCCGGCGAGAACGACCCATCCAGTCCCCATTTCGCCGAACAACCCGAGCCCCTGGACGAACCGATCTCCCAGCTCGGAATGCCCGTGACCGCGCAGCGCCACGAGGGCTCGCTGGTCGGCGCGGCCGACCGCCTGCAACGCCCGCCCGAGCGGGCTGCGCCTGGCCTTCACCCAGCGGTTCAAGCGCCGCCGACGGGTATCGCGAGAGGGAAGCCGGAGTCTCTGTGGTCGTTCGAGCACGGCGGGGGAGGATAGGCGGCCCCGGGGCCACGCTCGATCCTCAGCCGACGATCAGGTCGAACGCCTCGGCTTCGACGCTGAACGCGATCGGCCCCGAGTCACTGAGCTCGTTCGCCTCGATCAGCTCCCCATCGACGTTCAGACACGCTCCCTCGTCGAACCTCGAGCTCGACCCTCGCGCAGCGGCGATCGAGGACGCCGCTCTGCCCCTCGACGCTGCCGATTCTCAGACCCCATGCGTGCTTCGCCAGCCGCAGGCGGTTGCTGCCCTCGATCACGATCACATCGAGGCGCCCGTCGGTCGCGTCGGCATCGACCGATGCGCCGCCGCCGAAGGCGCCGACGCTCGCCACCGACACCTGCCAGGCCTCGCCGTCGTGGAGCGCACCGCCGTCACAGGTCACCCGGCACTCCACCGGCTGAGCGAGCAGCCCCGCCCTGATCGCGCCGACGGGATAGGCGAGCGCGCCGAGGCGTCCCTTCAGCCCGTCCGCGTGCTCGGCGGCGGCGGGCGCGAGCCCCACGCTCGCGATGTTGACGAAGGGCCGCTCGCCGGCATGGCCGAGCTCGAAGGCGCGCGTCTCCACTCCAGTCGCGGCGAGGCGACAGGCATCCTCGAGCTCCGCGGGAAGCCCCACGTGCGCGGCGAAGTCATTGGCGGTGCCGGTCGGGACGACGGCGATCGGGATTCCCGCCCTGCCGGCGGCCGCAGCCGCAAAGCCGAGCGAGCCGTCGCCGCCGGCCACGACGAGCCGCTCGGCTCCCGAGCCGGCGGCCTCGTCGCACTCGCGCACGTCGAAGCTCGTCACGTCGCCACCGGCGGCGGCGAGCAGGCCTTCGACGCGCTCGGCGCTCCCGTCACCGGACTCGCGATTGATCAGGAGGGCGATCGTGGGCATCGGAACCGACCCTAGTGGGCGCGCGGTGCGTCCGGGCCGGGAGGTGGAATGGGGGCATGACCGACGCCGAGCGCGCAGCCCGCATCGGCGCCTGCCGCCGGCGCTTTCAGGATTCCGGCCTGCCGCTCTTCGACGAGGACTTCTCCGCGTCCACGAGCGTGTTCAACCGGGCGGCGCCGCTGCTCGTCCTCGTCTTCGTCGGCGAGATGCTCGGGGCGATCAAGCTCGAGTGGTCGCTGCTCGCAAACGTCGGCGCGGCGCTCGGCGGCCTGGCGATCCTGCTCGTGGTCGGCGCGGCCCTCAACCGCTGGCGCGGGCGGCCCGCCACGGCGATGCCCGAGACCGTCGGCCGGGCGGAGCAACTCGTGTTCGTTCTCGTCCCGTCTCTCCTGCCGCTGATCTTCGGGGGCCAGGGGCGCAGCGCCCTGGGCACCGCTGCCGCGAACATCGCGCTGCTGCTCGTCATCTACGCGGTTCTCGGCTACGGGCTGGTCTCGATCCTGCGCTGGGTCGCACGGCGCCTGGTCAGTCAGCTGCGGGCCTCGCTGACCCTGCTCGCCCGCGCCGTCCCGCTGTTGATGATCTTCGCCCTCTTGACGTTCATGAGCACCGAGATGTGGCAGGTGTTCTCGCTGATATCCGACGTCGACCTCGCGGTCATCGCCCTCCTCTTCGTCGGGCTCGGAACCGGGTTTCTCCTCGCCCTGCTTCCGCGTGAGGTCCGCAGGCTCGAGGCCGAAATGGGCACCGGGGCAGCGCCGCTGGCGACGAAGCAGCGCCGCAACGTCGGGCTCGTCCTGTTCACGAGCCAAGCGGTGCAGGTCCTTCTCGTCAGCCTGATGGTCGCCGTCTTCTTCATCCTCTTCGGGCTCGTCGCCATCAACGAGCAGGTCCGGGAAGCGTGGATCGGTGGCCCCGGTGACTCGTTCTGGGACGTGACGATCTTCGGCGAGCAGTTCCAGCTCACCGTCGAGCTGGTCAAGGTCGCCGGCGGGCTGGCCGCCTTCACCGGCCTCTACTTCGCGATTGCGATGCTCACCGACGCCACCTACCGCGAGGAGTTCCTCGACGAGATCACGAGCGAGCTGAGGTCCGTCTTCCGCGTTCGCGAGGAGTACCTGGAGCTACGCGGGCCGACCACGGACGCCTGAGAGACTGCGATCGATGGAAGCTGCCGGCAGCGCCCGCATGGTCTCGGGCTTCGAGCACGTCACGGGTCACCACTGCGGCTCGACCGCGCTGCGCAACCTGCTCGCTTTCCACGGGGTCCCGATCTCCGAGGAGATGGCGTTCGGCCTCGGCGCCGGTCCCTGCTTCTACTACTTCGTCGCCGACGAGCTCTCACCGTCGCGCTTCACCAACGGGCGCACCGGCAGGCTGGAGGAGGGCTTCCTCGAGCTGACGGGAGCACCGCTGCGGCTGCGCACGGCAGAGGACCCGGCCGAGTCCTGGCGCCTCGCGCGCGAGGTCGTCGACGAGGGCCGGCCCTCGCTGCTGTTGACCGACCTCTACTACCTCGACCATTACGGCAGCTCCGCCCACTTTCCGGGTCACGCGGTCGTGCTCGCCGGATACGACGATGAGGCCGCCTACGTCTCCGACACCGCCTTCGGATCTCTGCAACGCACGTCGCTGGAGGGGCTCGCCCAGGCTCGCCACGAGCAGCACCCGTTCTATCCGCTGGCCGGCCACATGGTCGACGTGCCCGGGGAACCCCCGAGCATCGATGAGTTGATGTCCGCGGTGAACCCGGCGATCGAACGGGCGGCGAGGCGGATGCTCGACCCGGAGATGGGGGAGTTCGAGGGCCTTCCGGCCCTGCGCCGGTTCGCCGCCGAGGTCGGTTCCTGGCCCGAGGACGCAGGCGACTGGCGCTGGTGCGCGCGCTTCACCTACCAGGTGATCGAGAAGCGGGGAACCGGGGGCGGAAACTTCCGCGCCCTCTTCTCGCGATTTCTCGAGGAGGTGGGCAGACCGGAAGCCGCCCTCGCCGCCGAGGCCGCGTCGCTGTGGAGCGACCTCGCCGGCGAGATGTTCGCCGCGAGCGAGTCGAAGGTCGCCGACCCGACGGGCTGGGCGCGGATCGCCGAAGGCGCCGCGAGGGTCCTGAAGGTCGAGGAGCGTCTCTGGGAGACGCTCGCCAGCTGAGGTGTCTACTTGCGCAACACGCTGAAGGAGCCGACCCACGGACCGGATCGCGTTTCGAGGACGAGCCCGGCCTCGTTGCCGATTCGCTTGACCTCACCCGGCGTCGTGAAGTGGGGATCGCCGAGGAGCTCGCCGACGATGAGTCGCCCACCCGGCCGGAGCACCCGCGCGATCTCGGCCACGGCAGCCTCCCGATCAGGGATCTCGCCGAGCGTCGTCGTCAGCAGCGCGGCGTCCATGGAATCGTCCTCGAAGGGCAGCTCGGCGGCGTCGCCCCGGGTCGGGTTCAGATTGGTCAGGCCGCGCTCGGAGGCCAGGCGGAGGACGTGATCGAGCATCTCCTGCTGGATGTCGAAGATCTCGATCGTCCCCGCCGGGCCGACCCATTCGGCGAGATCGAGCGAGTAGTAGCCGGAGCCGATCCCGACCTCGAGCAAGCGCTCGCCGGGCCGCGGCGCGAGGACCTTCCGCAGCCTCGCGCGGGTGATCAGCGGATGGGGCGCCTCGACCCAGAACAGCTGGGAGTACGGGCAGGGCGAGGGGTTCCTGCGCCACCAGAGCGCAGCCCCGACGACCGCCGCGGCGACGGCTCCCGCGACCGCCGGAACCGCTCGCTTAGAAACCGACCTTGGTCCCATCACCGGCGGTGCGAACGAAGATGAGCTTGCCGAGGTCGACGTCAACCTCGGCGTCCTCGGTGGCGAGCCTGTGCCAGCCGTCCTTGCCGAGGCTGGAGCGCAGGCCCTGCAGCTCCTCGTCGGCGATCCGGACGGCGATCACCTGACCGCCGTCGAATCCGAGCTCTACGCGACTGGCTGCAACTGGCATCTCAGTGTCCCTCCACGGGTTCGACGATTTCGGTGAGCACTCCGCCGGTCGAGCGGGGGTGCAGGAATGCGACGCGGCTGCCCCGGATGCCCGTACGCGGCTCGGAGTCGATCAGCTCGATCCCGCTCTCGGCAAGCTCGGCCAGCGCCTTCTCGATGTCGGAGACGGCGTAGGCGACGTGGTGCATGCCGGTGCCCTTGCGTGCGATGAACTTGCCGACGGGCGTGTCCTCGGCTAGTGGCTTGAGCAGTTCGATGTGGCCCTCACCGACGTCGAGCAGAACGGCCTCGACGCCTTGCTCGGTGACCGTTTCGCGGTGGACGAGCGGCATCCCGAGGGCCCCTTCGTAGAGAGCGATGGCGGCGTCGAGGTCCTCGACGGCGATTCCCACGTGGTCGATGCGATCGAACATCGGGGGCAGTCTATTCGGCTCGCTCGCGGGCCTTGGCGGCCCAGGGAGGTCAGCCCCGGCCGGGCGGCGGCTCGCTGCGTGGCCGCTCAGGGGGATGCGACTCCTTCGGAGTCGACTCGTGTGACTTCGCCCGCGACATCGCGCCCGCTGACCCGCGAGCGGGCTCGAAGCGGGGCTCTGGCGCGAGCGCGGGGTCGCGGTGGCCGGCCATGATCTCGACGATCTCGTCGTGCTCGATGACCTCGTGGTCGATGAGCTTGTAGGCGATCTCGTCGAGCAGATCCCGATGGTCGTTGATCAGTGTCTGGGCGCCGCGGTAGGCCTCTTCGGCGATCTCGGTGACCTCCTCGTCGCGGCGCTGGCGCATCTTCTCGGAGACGTTCCAATCGTTGGCGGGCACCTGGTGGGAGCGAATCGAGGTGCCCATCCCGTATTCGTAGACCATGGAGCGCGCGATGACGGTCACCTTGGCGAGGTCGTCGGAGGCACCCGTCGTAACGCGGCCGAAGGTGATCTGCTCGGCGACGCGGCCCGCGAGCAGGACCTTCATGTAGTCGATCAGCTCCTGGCGGGACTTCAGGTAGCGGTCCTCCTGGGGAAGGTTGAGCGTGTAGCCGAGCGCCTTGCCGCGCGGGACGATGGAGACCTTCTGGACCTGGTCGACGGTCGGCAGCAACTCGGAGACGAGCGCGTGCCCGGCCTCGTGCCAGGCGACGACCCGCTTCTCCTGATCGGTGATCAGCTTGCGGCTGACCAGTCCGGCGACGACGCGCTCGAAGGCGTCCTCGAAGTCGCTCTGCGAGATCACGGCGCTCTTGCGCCGGCCCGCCTGGATCGCCGCTTCGTTGGCGAGATTCGCAAGGTCGGCTCCGGTCAGGCCCGAGGTGTGCTGAGCGACGCGCCCGAGATCCGTGTCGAGGCTCAGCGGCTTGTTCCTCGTGTGGACCCGGAGGATCTGCTCGCGGCCGCGCAGGTCGGGAGCGGGAACGAAGACTTGACGATCGAAGCGGCCGGGACGCAGCAGCGCCGTATCGAGCTGGTCGAGCAGGTTCGACGCGGCCATCACGACGATGTTCTCGCTCCCCTCGAAGCCGTCCATCTCGACGAGCAGCTGGTTCAGGGTCTGATCGCGCTCGCCGGAGATGTCGTTGCCGCGCTGGCGACCGACGGCGTCGAGCTCATCGATGAAGAGGATCGCCGGCGCGTTGTCGCGCGCCTCCTTGAACAGCCGGCGGATCCGCGCGGCACCGAGCCCGGCGAACATCTCGACGAACGATGATGCGGACTGGCTGAAGAAGTTGGCGCCCGATTCGTGGGCGACCGCCTTCGCGAGCATCGTCTTGCCGGTGCCGGGGGGGCCGTGCAGCAGGATTCCCTTCGGCACCTTCGCGCCGAGCGTCTTGAAGCGCTTCGGGTCGGAGAGGAACTCGACGACCTCGCGCAGCTCGTCCTTCGTCCCCTCGACGCCCGCGACGTCGTCCCAGCTGACCCCGCTGCGCTTGGAGGCCTTGATCTCCTGCGGCTTCGTCTTCGGCATCACCGCGAGCATGCGGAACATCACGTAGACGAGCAGGAAGATGAAGATCAGCATCAGCAGTGGGCTCCACTTGCTGATCTGGTAGAGCATCTGGTCCACGTTTATCCACCCAATGAGGCTTGCCGGAGTGCTCATCACAACCTCATCGGCACTTCGGCGGCGGTCGCTTAGCCCTGCTCGGCTTCGAGCACGGCCGCCAGCGCGGCGATGCCGACCTCGAGCTGCTCGGCGCTGGGCTCCCGGGTCGCAAAGAGCCGCTGTATGCCGGTTCCCGCGAAGTGAATGGAGCGTCCCAGGATGGAGTCGGGATGTCGGTCGGCGTGGACGAACGTCTCGACCGAGAGGGACAGCCCCGCGATCGCACTGATCGCGCGAGCAAGGCGTCCGGGGCGTTCGACGAGCGCCTCCACGAGCAGCTGCCCGGCGGTTCCGAAGACGATCATGGGGACGATCAGGTTGGAGCCGCAGCGCAAATGCTCCTTCGGCACCCCGGCCGGATCGACGTGCTGCTCGTAGCCGCCGATCGCCTTGTGCTCGACGGCGTGGTAGTGGGCGAGCTCCGTGCCGGTCAGGGCCACGAGCGCCGGCGTGAGTCCGACGGCGCTCGCCAGCGCCTCGCGTGCCGGCGACGTCGGCGTGTTCGAGCTGCCGCGCACGACGGCGCTGATGAACGTGGTCGCTAGCGCGGCTGCGATCACGCGCGGATCCTCGAAGGGAAGGCGAGCCGCGGGAAGGGCTCGCCGGGCGATCGGGATCACGGCGAACGCCTCGGCCAGGCGGATCGGGCCCCGGACGATTGGGACGCCGGCAAGGCGATTGCCCCCGAAGTTCGGCTTCGGGCCGGCGGCTACCTCGATCTCCCCGCCGGGCGTGCGGGCGGCAACCGACCATGAGGTCGGGCCGTGAATCAGGAGGCCGTTGCGGAGCGCCATCCCGCCGAGACGAAGGGTCTCCTCGGCGTGGGGGCCGTTGCCGTTGGAGGACGCGCCGTTGCTCGAGACGTCGACGAGTCCGCCCTGCGAGCCGCCACCCTCTTCCGGTATCGATTCGGCCATCCGCTGAGACTAGCCGTCGGTCCCTGCCGGGTCGAGGTTTCCCCCCGTCACCGGTCGGAGGCGGGGATACTGGTCGCCGTGAGCGATCAGCTGTTCGAAAGCGACGAAGGGGGCCCGGCGGGCGAGACGGGGCGCGCCACCCCGCTCGCCGTCCGGATGCGGCCGCGCGACCTCGACGATCTCGTGGGCCAGGAGCATCTGCTGGCGCCGGGCTCGACGTTGCGGACCGCGATCGAGACGGGCGTCCCTCACTCGATGATCCTCTACGGGCCGCCGGGCACCGGGAAGACGACGATCGCCCGGATCGTGGCCACGGCAGCCGACGGGGCCTTCGAGGAGGAGTCCGCCGTGAACGCCGGGCGTGCCGAGGTCCGGGCGATGCTCAAGCGCGCCGGCGAACGCCAGCGCAGCGGTCGCCGCACGGTCTTCTTCCTCGACGAGATCCACCGCTTCAACAAGGCGCAGCAGGATGCGTTGCTTCCGGCCGTCGAGGACGGCCTGGTGACGCTGATCGGCGCCACCACCGAGAACCCGTTCTTCGAGGTCAACTCCGCCCTGATCTCGCGGGCGCAGATCTACGAGTTGCGCGGCCTCGACGACGAGGCGGTCGTCGACCTCCTGCGACGCGCGCTCGCCGATCCCGAGCGCGGCCTGCCCGATCCGCCCGCGGTCGACGACGATGCCCTCGCGATGCTGGCCGCCCGCGCGGGCGGTGACGCCCGCGCCGCCCTCGGTGCGCTCGAGCGGGCGGCCACGACGGTCGGAACCGGTGGGCGCGTCGACCTCGCCGCGGCGGAGGACGCGTTGCAGCGCAAGGCGGTGCTCTACGACAAGGGCGGCGACAAGCACTACGACTACATCTCCGCGTGGATCAAGGCGACGCGGGCCTCCGACGTCGACGCCTCCATCTACTACCTGGCGGCCATGCTCGAGGGCGGGGAGGACCCGCGTTTCATCGCCCGGCGAATGGTGATCTTCGCCTCCGAGGACATCGGCAACGCAGCTCCCCAGGCGCTGGCGGTGGCGACGGCGGTCGGCGCCGCGGTCGATCGCGTCGGTCTGCCCGAGTGCCGGCTCAACCTGGCGCAGGGGGCCGTCTACCTGGCGCTCGCCCCGAAGTCGAACGCCTCGTACAAGGCGTTGCTCAAGGCCGAGGCGCACGTCCGCGAGCACGGCGCGGACGAACCGCCGAGCCCGGCGCGGAGCGCCTCCTACGCGGGCGCCGCAAAGCTCGGTCGCGGAGTCGGGTATCGCTACCCCCATGACGACCCAGGGGCGGTCAACGACCAGCAGCTGCTCCCCGATGCGGTCGCCGGCGAGCGCTTCTTCGAGCCGACCGACCGTGGTTTCGAGGCGGAGCTCGGCGAGCGACTCGCGCGGATTCGTGCGGTTCGGGACTCCGAAGCTAAATAGGGTGGCGAGCTGATGGGGAGCCTCGACTCGTTCAATCCGGCAACCGGCGAGCTGATCGGCTCCGTCGAGACGGTCGAGCCCGCCGAGGTCCAGGCCGCCGTCGATGACGCCGCCGAGGTCCAGCCCTTCTGGGGTGCGCTCTCCCTGGGGGACCGCGGCAGGTATCTGCACCGCGCCGCCGAGCTGCTCGCAGCCGACGTCGACGAGGTCGCGCGCCTGCTCACGACCGAGCAGGGCAAGCCGATCACCGAGTCCTACACGATGGAGGTCGTGCCGACGATCGACGCGCTGCGTTGGATCGCCGAGGAGGGGCCGTCGATCCTCGACGATCAGCAGATCAGGATGGGGCGGGGGCTATTTCTCGGCAAGAAGGCGAAGTTCAGCTTCGAGCCGATGGGCGTCGTCGGCGTCATCGCCCCCTGGAACTACCCGTGGTCGATTCCCTTCGGGGAGGTCGCGATTGCGTTGATGGCGGGTAACGGCGTCGTACTGAAGCCGGCGAGTTTGACCCCGCTGCTCGGCGAGCGCATCCGCGTCGCGTTCGAGAAGGCCGGGGTTCCGGAGGGGCTGATCCGCGTCCTGCACGGCGGCGGCGAGGTCGGGCAGGCCCTGGTCGAGTCGTCCGCGCGGAAGATCTTCTTCACCGGCTCCGTCGGGGTCGGCTACACCGTCGGCAAGACCTGTGCCGGGCTGATGAAGGGCGCGGTGCTCGAGCTCGGCGGTAAGGACCCGGCGATCGTCTGCGCGGATGCCGATCTCACCAACGCCGTCGACGGCGTCGTCTGGGGCGGCTTCGCCAACGCCGGGCAGACCTGCTCGGGCATCGAGCGCGTCTACGTGGTCGAGGCCGTTGCCGAACGCTTCGTTGAGGGCGTGCGGCGTGAGACCGAGCGGCTCTCGGTGGGCGATCCGCAGCGCTGGGGGACGGAGCTCGGCCCGATGGTCTCCACCGATCAATACGAGCTGGTCAATGAGCTGGTCGACGATGCGATCTCAAACGGCGCCAAGCGCCTCTGCGGAGGCCCCGTCGAGATTCCCGGCTCCTCCGGCTCCTACATCGCGCCGACCGTGCTCACCGAGGTGACTCATGAGATGCGGATCATGCGCGAGGAGATCTTCGGCCCGGTCCTGCCGATCGTCACCGTCGCCGGCGAGGAGGAGGCGATCGAGCTCGCCAACGATTCCGACTTCGGGCTGGGCGCCTCCGTGTGGACACGCGACCGCGGCAAGGGGGAACGAATCGCCCGCCGGATCGAGTCGGGGATGGTCTGGATCAACGACCACTCCTACAGCCATGCAGCCATCCAGTGCGCCTGGGGAGGGGTCAAGGATTCCGGCCTCGGTCGCTCTCACTCCAAGTTCGGCTTCTACGAGTGCGTCGACATCAAGACGGTCAGCTGGAACGCCGCGCGCAGCCGCGACTTCTGGTGGCACCCCTACGACGAGACGCTCGGCGAGGCCGTCCGCGCCAGCGCCGGGCTGCTCTACGGCGGCAACGGCTCGCGCGTGAAGGTCCTACGCGAGGGAGGCGGGTCCCTGCTGAAGACGGGCGCGAGGTCGCTGCGGAGGGGTCCGGGGCCGGGGGACTGAGGGCGTGGCCTCCCGAGGGGCCTGGCCGGTGGGCTCCAGCCCGAACCAACTCTCGCCCTGCCGCGCTGGGTCCGGGCGACAGCGACCCGCCTAGTCCCCGCCCCGCAAGGCCGCCAAGGCCTGCCGCTCCCCCTCGAACGCCGGCTCGGGGAAGTCCTCCAGCGTGAACCACTCGCCCTCGGTCGACTCCTCCGAGACCTCGAGCTCGCCGCCGGTGATCCGGCAGAGGTAGGCGACGTCGAAGATCGAGATCGCATCGTCGCCGGAGCCGTACTTCGATCGGAAGACGCCGATGACCCGCTCGGCCTCGATCTCCAGGCCGGTCTCCTCGCGCACCTCGCGGGCGATC
Organism: uncultured Solirubrobacterales bacterium; assembly: GCA_963826475.1. Classification (GTDB taxonomy): domain Bacteria; phylum Actinomycetota; class Thermoleophilia; order Solirubrobacterales; family 70-9; genus RHKX01. The sequence continues at coordinate 149,459 of CAWGXC010000002.1, forward strand.
GCCTCCGGGCCGCTCTCGTCGAGCTCGACGAAGCCGCCCGGCATGTTCCACTTGCCGGCATAGGGCTCGTCGGCTCGTCGCAGGGCGAGGAAGGAGCCGTCCCGGTCGATCCACGCCTGCACGGTCGGCGCCGGGTTCTCGTAGTGGACGAACCCGCAGTTGGGACAGGTCGGCCGGTCGGGGTCGGGGCCTGGTGAGGGTCTCGGCTCGAGCTCGGTCGCGCAGCGGGGGCAGTATCGAAAGGCGCTCACGCCCGGAAGCTATCGGCTCCAAGCGTGCGCTCGACGGCGTGGCGCGACATCGACTCGAACGCCTCGGTGATCTCGCGCTCGCCGACACCGAGCCGGCTCCCGAGAGCGGCTTCGATGCCGCCGTGCAGATCGGGCCGACCGCCGCGCGCGTAAGCGGACTCGATCTCCGCGTCGATCTGGGTCAGGCCTCGCTCGATCGCGGGGGCCTTGTCGGCCCCGAGCTCGGCGGCGAGTGCCTTGGCCAGGGCCCTGCGGTGTGCGGCCAACTCGATCCGCCGGGCGACCGCGACGCCGTTCTCGCCCCGAGGGGATGCGGCGGCCCTGGCATTCGGAGCTCTGGCCGGGGGCCTCTCCCGCGCCGCGGCGGGACCAGCCGCGAGGGCCGGACCGGTGACCGCCAGCGCGGCGGTGGCGGCGGTGGCCGCGATCCGCCTCCGCATATCGACGGTGCCCTCTCGATCGCGGCGTTTGCTCATCGCCCGCTCAGTTTCCAGCTCCGACCTAACGCCGAAGTTAAGCCCCGCCGCTAGCTTCCCGTGAATGTCCGACGAGGCGAATGCGTCCCGTGACGCCGAGGCGCCTCCTGCGACCGGCGCCCCGGCGCTGAGCACCACGGCCCTCTCCCGTGCCTACGGGGAGAGCTGGGTGCTGCGCGAGCTGACCGTCGAGCTGCCCCACGGTGAGACCCTCGCGGTGATCGGCCCCAACGGCGCGGGGAAGTCAACGCTGCTGAGGATCGTCGCGACGTTGCTGCGACCGACCGCCGGCTCGGCGTCGGTCCTCGGGGTCTCACTCCCCCGTGAGGCGTGGCGGCTGCGCGGCCGCATCGGTTACCTCGGTCACGGCTCCCTGCTCTACCGCGACCTCGAGGCGGCGGAGAACCTCCGCTTCCACGCTCGTCTCTTCGGCATCCCCGATGACGGCGCCGAGCGGATCGCAGAGCTGCTCGAGCGGGTCGGACTCGCTCATCGCGCGCGAACCCGGATCGGGGAGATGTCCGCCGGGATGATCCAGCGCCTCGCCATCTGCCGGGCGGTTCTGCACGAGCCGGAGCTGCTGGTGCTTGACGAGCCGCTCGCGAACCTGGACCCGGCCGGCGCCGAGGCGGTCGGGCCGCTGCTCGAACCGCGGCGGGGGCGCAGCCGGATCCTCGTCACCCACGACGTCGACGCGGCCCTGGCAGGTTCCGACCGCGTTCTGGCGCTGACGCGCGAGGGCCGGGTCGGCTTCGAGGGGCCGGTCGCCGACTTCGACTCCGGGCGGGCACGGGCCATCTACTCCGACGTCGCCGTGACGGGGCGATGAGGCCCGGCGCGCCATCGACGCGCTCGGTGATCGCCGCGATCCTCGCCAAGGACCTGCGGGTCGAGCTGCGGACGCTGCAATCCGTGCCGGCGATGGTCCTGTTCTCGACCACGATCTACGTGATCTTCCGCTTCGGCCTCGACCGCACGCGGCTCGCGGGGGGGCTCGCTGCCGGCGTCCTCCTCGTCACGGTCCTCTTCGCGGCACTGCTGGCGATCAACCGGCTCTTCGTCGCCGAGCGCGAGCAGGGTGGCTTCGAGGCGATCCGCCTCGCCCCGGTCGATGGGACCGCGCTGTTCTTCGCCAAGGCCGCCGCGCTGCTCGTCTACCTCGCCGCGCTCGAGATCGTCGCCCTGCCGATCTTCTGGCTCTTCTTCCTCGACGGGGGCAGCGGCCTGCCCGCCTTCCTCCCGATCCTGCTCCTCCTCGACCTCGGGTTGGCGGTCACGGGCGCGCTGATCTCGCCGATGGCCACGAATTCGAACGCCCGCGACCTGATCGGCCCACTGATCCTGTTGCCGCTCCTGATTCCTCCGATGATCGCCGCGAGCGCCGCCGGCGAGCAACTCCTGGCTGCGGGAGGGCCTTCATACGATCGCTACTGGACCTGGCTCGGAACGCTCGGCTTGTACGATTCCATCTTCCTGCTGATCGGTTGGGCCGTGTTCGACTTCCTGCTCGAAGACTGATCGGAATGCACCTCGCCCGCGCATCGTCAACCGGATGAAAAAGCCAAATCTGCGCACACTCGCTCTGCTCACCACCCTCCTGATCGGGGGCGGTTTCGCGCTTGTCTTCTTCTACGCCCCCAACGAGGCCGACCAGGGCTTCATCCAGAAGATCTTCTACCTGCACGTCCCGCTTGCGATCGTTGCGCTCGGCGGATTCATCGTCGGCGGGATCCACGCGATCCGTCACCTGCGGACCGGGGACCCGATCCACGACGCGCGCTCCTACGTCTCGATCCACGCTTCGGTCATCTTCGGCGTCGCCGTCCTGATCACCGGCTCGATCTGGGCCAAGGCCTCCTGGGGCCGCTGGTGGGTCTGGGACGAGCCGACGCTGGTCAGCTTCCTGATCGTCTTCCTGCTCTACGCGACCTACTACCCGCTGCGCTACGCGATCGAGGACCGCGAGCGGCAGGCGCGTTACGCGTCGGTCTTCGCGATCACGGCCGGTGCCTTCGTCCCGCTCAACTTCATGGCGGTCAGGGCGGCGCAGTCGCTCGTCCATCCCCGCACGTTCGGCACCGTCGACGGCGGGCTGCCCGGCGACATGTGGCTGACGTTCGTCGTCTGCTTCGCCGGGATCGCCGCGCTGTGGCTCCTGCTGGTCGGCTTCGAGCTGACCGCAAAGCGCACGTCGGCGCAGATCTCCCGCCTGCGCCGGGCGCTGGACGGAACATCGACTCCCGCGGCCGGCGTCGGCACCCGGATCGCCCCCGGCACCGCGGGCGGCGGCAACATCTGATGCCGGCGCTTCCCCTGGACGAGGCGGGCAAGTACGTCGCGGCGGCCTACATCGTCTTCGTCCTGCTGCTGGTGATCTACGTCGGGATCATGGCCGCGAAGCTGAACCGGATATCGCGCGATCTGGAGGAACTTGCGGAGCTCGCCGAGGGCCGGCAGGCCGTAGCGAACGCCGAGACCCGTGAGAGCGCCACCGAGGTAGGCGTGTGAGCGAGCTCTTCGCACTGGGGATCTCCCACAAGACCGCGCCACTCGAGCTGCGTGAGCGGCTCGCCCTGACCGAGGGCCGCGCCGCCGGCGTGCTCAGTGACCTGCGCGCCTCCGAGCAGATCAGCGAGGCGGCGGCGATCTCCACCTGCAACAGGACGGAGCTCTACCTCGTCGTCTCCGATCCGGTCGAGGCGGAGAACGTCGCCCTCACCGCCCTGTCCAGGCAGGCGGGCATCCGCCCGACCGAGCTGGTCGAGAGCCTCTACTCCCACCACGGGATCGAGGCCGCCAAGCACCTCTTCCGGGTCGCCGCCGGGCTCGATTCGATGATCGTCGGTGAGGCCGAGATCCAGGGGCAGGTCAAGCGCGCCTACGAGCTCGCGCTCGTCGAGGGTGCCACGGGGGCGATCCTCAACCGCCTCTTCCGCGGCGCGCTCGCCGCCGGCAAGCGGGTTCGCAGCGAGACGGGCATCGGCGAGGGCGGGATCAGCGTCCCCTCCGCCGCCGTTGAGCTCGCGACCCGGACCCTTGGCGAGCTCACCGACCGCCAGGTGCTCCTGATCGGCGCCGGTGAGACCGCCGAGCTGACCGCCCGCGCCCTCGCCGCCCGCGGCGTCGACGCGGTCTTCGTCGCCAACCGCCGCTACGACCGGGCCATCGGCCTCGCCCAGCGATTCGGCGGGAGCGCGGTCCGCTTCGAGGACTTGCCCGCGCAGCTCGAGCGCGCCGACATCGTCGTCTCCTCAACCAACTCGCCGCACCACATCGTCGAGCGCGAGGAGCTCGAGCTGGTCGCCGCCGCCAGGTCGCATCGTCCCCTGCTGCTGATCGACCTCGCCGTTCCGCGCGACATCGATCCGGCCTGCCGCGAGGTCACCGGGGTGGTCGTGCGCGACGTCGACGACGTGCAGACCATCGCCGATCGCAACGCCAGCGGCCGCGAGGTGGAGTCACGCAGGGCCGAGCTTCTCGTCGCCGCCGAGCTCGCCCGGTTCGAGAGCTGGCTCGGGTCGCTGGAGGTGCTGCCGACGGTCGCGTCGCTGCGCGGTCGCGCCGATGAGATCGTCCGGCGTGTGCTCACGGAGAACGAGAATCGCTTCTCCGACCTCAACGAGAGGGATCGCAAGCGCGTCGAGTCCATGGCGCGTGCCGTCGCCAGCCGGATCCTCCACGAGCCGACGCTGCGCCTCAAGCGCGCCGCCGAGCAGGCTGACGCCTACCAACAGGTCGCCGCCCTGCGGGAGCTCTTCGGGCTTGACTCGACGACCGAGCCGGAGGGCACGGGCGCAGAGGTCACGCAGCTCCACCTGCGGTCCGCCAAGAGCGACCAAGACTGAGCCCGTGAGCCCGGTGCGGATCGGCACGCGCGGCAGCGCGCTCGCGCTGACGCAGGCGCGGACCGTCGCCGATGCGATCGGGGCAGCCGAGCTGGTGCCGATCAGGACGACCGGGGACGAAGGGTCCCCGGCCGCGGCCACCGCCGCCGCGCTCGACGACAAGTCACGGTTCGTCCGCGAGATCGAACGTGCGCTTCTCGACGGTGAGATCGAGCTCGCCGTGCACAGTGCCAAGGACCTTCCCGGCGAGCTGCCCGATGGCCTCGGACTGGTCGGCGTACCCGTCCGGGAGGACCCCGCCGACGCGTGGATCGGGGCCGGGGGGTCCCTCGCTGAGATTCCGCCTGGGGCCCGGGTCGGCACGGCCAGCCTGCGGCGACGCTCGCAGTTGCTCGCCCTGCGACCCGACCTCGAGATCGTCGAGTTGCGCGGAAACGTCGACACGCGGATCCGCCGACTGCGCGAGCGCGAGCTCGACGGGATCGTGCTCGCGGCCGCCGGGCTCCAGCGGCTCGGCCGGGCCGCTGAGATCTCCTTCCGGTTCTCACTCGACGAGCTGACGCCCGCCCCCGGGCAGGGCTCGCTTGCGCTGGAGGCGCGCGCTGACGACCTGGACTCCGCCGAGAGCGCCGCGCAGATCACCGATCGCGAGGCGCTGGTCGAGCTGACCGCCGAGCGTGCCGCGGTCGCCGGTTTGGAGGCGAGCTGCGACACGCCCGTCGGCGTTTGCGCCCGCCACGTCGACGGAGTGCTGGTGGTCCGCGGATACGCGGGGTTGCCGGATGGCAGCGAGCACGTGAGCGAGCGCATCGAGGGCGATCCCGCCCAACCGGTGGCGCTCGGCGATGCGCTGGTGGAGCGGATGAGCGCCGCTGGAGCCCGGGAGCTGCTGAGCAGGGCCGAGGAGATGAGCGCGTGAGCGAGCCGCCCCCGCCACAGCGGCCCGGGGCCCGCCCCGGCGTGGCGTACCTGGTCGGCGCCGGACCCGGCGATCCCGGTCTGATGACCGCGCGCTCGCTCGAGCTGATCGCGACCGCCGACGCGATCCTCTACGACCGCCTGATCCCGGGCGGCGCCCTCGATGGCGCCCGCGCCGAGGCCGAGCTGATCTACGTCGGCAAGGCGCCCGGCGCCGTGGCCATGGAGCAAGCCGAGACCGAGCGCGTGATGAGCGAGATCGCGCTCTCCGGCCGCTCGGTGGTTCGCCTCAAGGGCGGGGACCCGTTCGTCTTCGGCCGGGGCGGTGAGGAGGCGGAGACGCTTCGGGCCGCCGGCGTCCCGTTCGAGATCGTCCCGGGCGTGACCGCCGGGATCGCCGCCCCCGCTTACGCCGGGATCCCCGTGACTCACCGCGACGACGCCTCCGCCGTCGCGTTCGTCACCGGTCACGAGGATCCCGCCAAGCCGGAATCCGCGATCGATTGGCCCGCGCTGGCCTCGTTCCCGGGAACGCTCGTCCTCTACATGGGGGTCAAGAACCTGCCGAACATCGCCGAGCGCCTGATCGCCGCCGGCCGCGATCCCGCCGAGCCGGCGGCGGCCATCGAGCGGGGAACGCATCCCGGCCAGCGGACCGTCGTCGCGACCGTCGAGACCCTGCCGGCGGCCGTGGCGGAGGCGGGCCTCGGCGCTCCGGCGATTCTCCTCTTCGGTGCAGTGGCAGCCCGTCGGGAGAAGATCGGGTGGCTCGAGCGCAGGCCGCTGCACGGCAAGCGGATCGTCGTCACCCGCGCCCGCGCACAGGCGAGCGGCCTCGCGGGCACGCTGCGCGGTCTCGGCGCCGAGGTCGTCGAGCTGCCGGCGATCAGGATCGAGCCCCGGATCGACACGCCTGAGGTCACCGCGATGGTCGAGAACCTCCACACCTACGCGCTCGTCTGCCTGACGAGCCCCAACGGCGCCGAGCTGCTTCTCCAGGCGATGGCCGCGCGCGGCTTCGACGGCCGCGCTCTCGCCAACGCGACGATCGCCGCGATCGGCCCGGGGACCGCTCGTACCTTGCGGGGTCTCGGCCTGATCCCCGACATCGTCCCGCCCCGCTCCATCGCCGAGTCCCTGGTCGAGTCGTTGCGCGAGGTCGAGGTGGGCGAGCGCCCGGTTCTGATCGCGCGGGCCGCCGAGGCGCGGGACGTTCTCCCGGAGGCGCTGCGCGAGCGCGGCGCCCTCGTCGACGTGGTCCCCCTCTATGAGACGGTCCGTGACCCCTCCGGGGAGGCCGAGGTGGAACGCGCCAGGGCCGCCGATTACCTCACGTTCACCTCCTCCTCGACGGTCCGCTACTTCGCCGAGACCGTCGGTCCGGACTTCGACTCCGACGCCCGGGTGGTCTCGATCGGTCCGGTGACGAGCGGAACGATCCGTGAGCTCGGCTTCGAGGTCGACGTCGAGGCGGAGCGCCACGACCCCGACGGCTTGGTCGAGGCACTGCTCGCCGACGTGAAGTGAAGCCGAGGATCCTCTCGGAGTTACCTTTAGAGTCCCCCCGGATGGGACTGCCAATCACGTTCCTGAGCGACTACGGGATGTCGGACAACTTCGCCGGCATCTGCCGGGCCGTGATCGCTCGAATCGCGCCCGCCACCGTCGTCATCGACATCACCCACGGGATCGGCCGACACGACGTGCGCGAAGGGGCCTCGGTGCTGGCCGACACCGTCCCGTTCGCGCCGATCGGGGTTCACCTAGCGATCGTCGATCCGGGTGTCGGCGGCGACCGGCGACCGGTCGCCGTCCGTACCCTCACCGGCGGTCACCTCCTCGTCGGGCCCGACAACGGGCTGTTGCCGCCCGCGATCGACCTGCTGGGCGGCGCAGCCGAGGCCGTCGACATCAGCAGCTCTCCGTTCCGTCTCGAACCGGCCTCTCCCACCTTCCATGGCCGCGACATCTTCGCTCCCGTCGCCGCAAACCTCGCAACCGGTGCGACCCTCGCGGACGTGGGCGTCGCGATCGATCCCACGACCCTCGAGCGCAGGCCCGTCACGCCTCCACGGCTCGAGCAGTTGCGGGCGTTCGCGCATGCCGATCGGATCGATGGCTTCGGCAACATCTCGCTCAACCTCGGACCCGACGATCTGATCGGCCACCCGCTGGCGCACGCGGGCCGTGTTTCGGTCGGGTCGCGCAGCCGACGCCGCACGGCCATTCGAGCGGCGACGTTCGAGGCGGTCGCCGACGGCGCGTTTCTCTTCTACGAGGACGCCTCCGGCCGGATGGCCATCGCGGTCAACCGCGGCGACGCGAGCGAGGTCCTCGATGTGCGCCCGGGCGACGTGATCGAGCTGGAACCGGCCCCTTGAATCCGGTCGGGGTCGGTCCTCGCTTCGGCACGCCCCATCACCATTACGCGGAGACCGACTCGACGAACCTCCGCGCCCGCGAACTGGCGATCGGAGGAGCCGCCTCCGGCACCGTCGTCACCGCCGATGAGCAGTCGACCGGCCGCGGTCGTCACGGCCGCGTCTGGTCGGCGCCGGCAGGGGCCGCGCTGCTCTACTCGGCCATCCTGCGCCCCCTCGATCTGAGGCACTTGCTGTTGCCCCTCGCCGTCCCGATCGCGGTCTGCGAGGCGTGCGAGTCGCTTGCGCCGGTCCACCCTCGGATCAAGTGGCCCAACGACATCTGGGTCGGGGAGCGAAAGCTGGCGGGAATCCTGATCGAGGCGCGGCCCCCGGACTGGGCCGTGATCGGCGTCGGCGTCAACGTGTCGATCGCGCCCGATGAGTTTCCGGACGACCTGCGCTGGCCGGCGACCTCGCTCGGCCACAGCACATCGCCCTCCGCATTACGGGAGGCGCTCGACCGGGCGCTGGAGCGCTGGGTCGAGGCCGATGGGGCGAAGGTCCGGGAGCAATTCGAGGCGCGCGACGTGCTGCTCGGCCGGCGGATCAGCTGGGAAGGCGGCGCCGATGCGGGTGACCACTCCGGTCAGGCCGAGGGCATCGACGAACGGGGGAACCTGCGCGTTCGCAGCGCCGACGGCGAGCTGCACTCGCTCGGCTCGGGCGAGGTCAGCCTGCGGCTGGACTGAGGGACTCGGCAGCGACGGTGCGCTCGGCTTGCGCCGCGGCTGAGACGTCGGGCCACGGTGCCCCCGGCCGGGCGAGGAGGAAGCCCTGCACCAGGGGGACGCCGGCGGAGCGGATCTCGGCGAGCTCGGCCTCGGTCTCGACGCCCTCGGCGACGAGCAGGCCCCCGGTGCTGCGGGCGTAGCCGGCGAGCACCCGGACGAGGGAGGCCAGGGCGGGCTCGTGGTCGAGCCCGCTGACGAGCGCTCGATCGAGCTTCAGATAAGCGGGCTGGAGGACGGCGAGCTGGCCGAGACCTGAGTATCCGGCGCCGATGTCGTCAACCGCGAACAGGACACCTCGGCCCCGCAGCGCGCTGGTCGCCTGTTCGACGTCTGCACCCTGGCGCACCAGGGCCTCCTCGGTGACCTCGACGATCAACCGGCTGAGGTCGTCCTGCTCGGCGAAGAGCTCGAGCGAGCGTGGGTCGGCCAGAAGCGGCGCGGAGAGGTTGACGCTGAGGCGTGTCCCCTGCGGCAAGCTGGGGACCAGCTCCAAGGCGGCTCGCAGGCAGGCGAGCTCGAGCTCGCCTCGCATGCCGAACTCCTCCGCCAGGGCGAACCACTGCAGCGGCCCCTGGTTCGCTTCGGTTGAGAATCGGGCCAGCGCCTCGTAGGCGTGTGGTCGCCCGATCCCGATGTCCACGATCGGCTGCACGACCATCGTGATGCCCTCGCCGGTGCAGAGACGCTCCAACGCGGACCGCGCTCCCGTGGCGCCATCGGAGAGCTGCAGGCCCTGGTAGGGGACGGTGATGCCCCGCTCGCCGCTGCGCTTGGCGACCCGGAGGGCGACGTCCGCACCGGCCAGGAGCGACTCGGCGTCGGAGCCGTCGAGCGGGCAGAGGGCGTAGCCGGCGCGCGCTCGCGGCGCAAACCTGCTCGACGCCCCTTCGATCGTCTTCAGCAATCGCTCAGCGAGCGCGGCTGGATCCCGGGAGTGAGCGAATACCCCGAATTCGTCCCCGCCGACGCGGCCGAGCAGGTCATTGGGCCGCAGTTCGCCCTCGAGCGCGCGTGCAACGTCCACCAGCAGCGCGTCGCCCACCGCGTTGCCGTGACGCTTGTTGACGGCACCGAATTGATCGATGTCGACGACGATGAGGGACGCGGGCTTGTCCAGGGAGGCCTGAGCCGCACGCAGGTCGACCCGAGCGCGGAGGGCCGAGCGCGAGAGCAGGCCGGTGAGCTCATCGTGGTCAGCTGCAAAGCGCGCTTTGGCGAGCAGCTCCGAGGTCTCTCGAGAGATCCGCCCGGTGGCGAGCAGGAGCGCGATCGACGCAGCGGCGAGACCGATTCGCTCCCCATCGACCCCCTCGGTGATCAGCGGGGTCAGCAGCGCTCCGACGATCAGAAACCTGCCGATGCCGCCGACGCGCCCGCCGCGCGCGAGGACCCCGGTGGCAGCGGCGACGAGCCAGAGCAGGGTGATCGCGCTGATCTCCCCGCCGCTCCAGGCGACGATCGAGACGGCCGCGAGGCACGAGAAGCTCTCCTCGAAGGCGAGCCAGCGCGCGTGATGGACGAGGCTTTCGATCGCTCCGGTGATCCCGATCACCGCGAGGCCGACGGCCGCAGGGAAGGGGTGGGCGACTGCTGATGGGTCGAGAAGGAGGATCAGGAAGCCGAGCCCCGCAACTGCGATCCGCACATGGGCGGCATATCGCCGCGCCCGGGCGACTTCCGCTGTCGGCTCGGCTACGCGCTTCATCTGGTTGTGATCGGCAGGAAGGCCGCTCGCATTGAGCGCGGCGGACAGCGGGACGCCGATGAGGCGAGATCGGATAGAAACCAGATGGGGGTTGAAGACGAGCCGTCCGCAATCCCGCCTCAGCCGACCGTTCCGGAGGGAGCGGCGCGGCGCTACGAGAGGCAGGCGTGTCGGACGGGCATCTCAGGCAGGTATCAATCGAAAGGGAGAGATGAAGACGACCACCGAGACCATTGCTGAGGTCACCGAAGGCGGGGCATCGCGAACCCTGAGGATTTGGCTGATCGGCGCCGCGGCGGTGCTGGTGATGGCGATCCCGCTCGCCGGGTGCGGAGGCGATGGATCGGGTGATGGGACGACGGCGACCACGTCCTCCGCACCGGAGCCGACGGAGTCGATCGATGACTTCGCCAACCGCTTTGCCGCGGCGGGATCGGCTGCGACCGAGGGGGATTGCGACGTGGTCGACGAGTTCAACCGGGATGCCGGGTTCACGATCCCCTGCGAGCCGGGAGGCGCCGCCGGCTACACCGACGTCAAGATCGCCGATACGGAGGCCTTTGGTCCGGCGGGTCTCGTCGATTACACGAGCGCGGAGGCTCCCGACGGAGCCACGGCGATAGCGGCGGTGTCCGAGGGCGGCCAATACCAGCTGATCCAGAGCCTGATCCCCGCCAGCCTCGGTCTATCGGCCACCCAGGTGGGCACCGAGCCGGAGGGGCAGGATCTGCGCGATGGGGCCGTCGCCGACTTCGTGACCGCGACCCGCGACGAGGACTGCGACGCCTATTACGAGGTGGCGCTGACCACGATGAGCAAGGCTCGTGAGTGCAAGATCCAATTCGATCCGAAGTCGCTGATCCAGCCGCAGCTCGCGGCGGCTGCGGATGCCACCCCCGAGCCGCTCGGGGGGACCGAGGCGTTCGGACTCCACGGTCTGGACACCGGCGAGAACTACCGCGTGCTGCTCACCGTTCGCCAGTACGGGCCCGACGACGACCCGGGCGAGGTGCCCTATCTCGTCGTCAGCTACCGCTCGCGATGACTTGGAAACGATCGAAGGAGGGACGATGAGAGGGCAACGGATGAGGGTACGAGTGGCGCTCTGCCTGATCGCGACGCTGACCCTGACGGCGGCGACCGCGGTGGCGAGCACCAGCGGCTACAAGGGCGAGTTCGACGACTACCGGACGACCTCGGTCAGCTTCAAGATCGGCGAGAAAGGTGGCAAGACCACCATCTCGCGGATCGCGGTTGAAGCCGCGCCCGCGAGGTGTGGCAAGCAGAAGACCGGACTGAACTCGTCGTTCAAGGGCAGTCATCCGGTCAGCGGCAACAGGTTCGCCGTGAAGTCGGACAACGGCCTCCAGAAGGCGAGCTTCGTCGGCCGCCTGACGAAGCACGGAAAGAAGGCCAAGGGGACCTTCACGTTCAGTGGCTTCCTCGACGTGAACGGCCAGACCGAGGGGTGTCACACCGGTTACGGCAAAAAGCTCGAGGCGCTCGATTGGACCGCATCACGCTGACCTCGAGCTCGCGGGATGCATCGCGGACGGTTCGGCGCTGAGTCGCCGGACCGTCTAGGCGTCCCGATCGTCGGGACCTCCGTGATCGGAGCTGGAGACGGGGGCGGAGGACGGCTCCCGATCCTGCTCGTCGCCGTGGTCGACGTCCTGCTTCGGCGGTTCCTCCCCTCCGTCGCGCGAGCGCTTGCTCCGACGTCGGCGCTTCTTGCCGCCGGCCTTGGGGAGGTTGCGGAGCAGCTCGCGGGCCACGGCCGAGGGCTTCCTCGCCATCCGCATCCGCGCACCGCGCAAGACCTCCTCGGCCTCGGGGGTGTGGGCAACCGCGGCGGCGAGCAGCGCCACGGCGAGGCGCCGGTCCTGGCCGCGAGCTGCCTGCACGAGTCGGCGCGCGTTCTTTCCGTGCGCCCGTCCCGATGAGTTGACGAACAGGCCGAGCAGTCGCTTGGTCTCGGGCCAACGCGCGACCGCGTACTCCTCGTGGGAGTCGCGGGTGAACTCAGCGAGTCGCCAGACCCAGGCCTGAGCCTGGTCGCGACGGCCGATCCGGTTCTCGGTCAGTGCCTGCAGCAGGACGCGCACGCCGGCGCGGCGCTGGTCGCGCTGCCACGTTCCGACCATGTCGATGGCCTCGTCGAAGGGATCGGCCTCGCGGGTCAGCGCCAGCTCCTCCAGGGCCTTGAGCTTCAGCTGCGTTGATCTGTTGCGCTGGATGCAGGTGAGGAGGAATCGGCGCCGCAGCTCCTTGGCCTGGTCGTGCTGGAGCATCGCCTTGGCCTTGCGCCAGGAGTTGGGCTGCACCCGAGCACCCGCGAGCGCCGCCCAGACGTGCTGCTCGGAGTAGTCGAGACGCTCGACGGCCGTCCGCCACATCTCGCGCTCGAGAACCTGCATGCGGCGCTCGGGATCGGCGGAGACGGGAACCACGCGCTTCTCGACTCGAACCCTGCGGCCGCGGCCGCGGCGAACCGGTCCGACCACGATCGCCCCGCCGCGGTAGACGTCGCGGTCGAGCAGGCTGTGGAGGGTCACGATCGCCTCGTCGTGGCGGGTGGCGGGGTGGACGAGATCGATCACCAGGCCCGCCTCCTTGCCCGGGTTGCGTCGGGTGACACGACCCACGCGCTGCTGGTAGATCCGGCGCGAGGCGGTGGGAGCGAGGTGCATGCAGATCGTCGCTCGCGGTGAGTTCCAGCCCTCCGCGAGCAGCATCGCGTTGCAGAGCACGTCGACCTCGCCCCGCTCGAAGCCTGCAAGGGTCTCGGCGAGCTCGCGCTTGGGAGTCTCGCCCGAGACCGCCCTGGCGTTGATCCCGAACTCCCGCATCGCCGCCGCGACGTTGTTGGCGTGCTTGACGCCGGCGGTGTAAACCACGCCGGGAACGCGCTTGAAGCGGGAGCGATAGAGGTCGGCGATGGCGACGTTGAAGGGCCCCTGATCGAGCAACTCGGCGAGCTGCTCCTGATCGAAGTCCTGATCCACCTCGCCCTTTCGCAGCGGCACGTTGGCCAGCGTCCTGACACCGGGGCCGGGCGGGATCCGGATGCAGCGCAGCGGCGCGATGACGCCGCGGCGCGCGGCTTGGGCGAGGTCGAAGCGCGAGGTCTGGGTCGGGAAGAGGTCCGCGACGTGACGGGCGATCAGCGCGCCCGTCGCGGTCATCCCGATGAAGACCGGCCCCTTCCAGTTACGGATGCAGGCGCTGGTCTTCTCGCCGAGCGCGGTGTGGGCCTCGTCGCAGATGACGATCGAATAGGCGTTGGAGATCTGCCCGGCGTTGCGGACGAACCACTGGTAGGTCTCGACCGTGACCGGCCCGTCGGCGTTGTCCTTGCCCTTCAGCAGGGGTGGGGACAGCCGGTCCTTGTAGCCGCGGGTGGAGATCTCGCCGATGAACTGGTCGACGAGGTTGCGACGGTGGGTGAGGATCAGGATGCCGCCGGTCCGCGAGGCCTCGACGAAGCCGACCGCGGCGACGGTCTTGCCGGCGCCGGTCGCGTGCTCGAACCAGAAGCGGCGGCTTGCCCACGGATCGTCGGGGGCGTCGGTGACGACCTCCTCGTCGTCGTCAGCATCTTCGACGACGTCCTCGTCCCAGTCCTGGGGCTCCTCGTCCTCGCCGAGCGCGTCCTCGTCGGCCTCGGCGGGGAGGGCCGCGTCCCCGTTCGCGTTGCCGTTGGCTCCGCCGTTTCCGTTGGCGACCAGGTTCGAGCCCGGATTCTCGATCTCGGAGATGATCGCCGCGAGCGTTCCGGAGAGCGCGTCGACCTGATGCTCCGACAGCTCGGCGCCGTCGAGCAGAAGCGGGGGATCCTCCGACAGGACGCGCTCGAGCCCGAGCAGCAGCGAGTAGTTCCCGCGCCAGTCGGGCGAGGGCTCCTCGAGACCGGCGTCGATCTCCTCGAGCGCTGCGTCGAAGGCGAGACGACGCGCGGAGCCCGGAGTGAGGTCGGCCAGCTCCTCGCCTTCGAGCAGGACGGGTTCACGCGTGAACTTCGCAACGCGTTCGAGATCGGCGCCAGTGGGCGCGTCGGCCGCTTTCGCGGCAAGTGCGGTGGTGTCTGCCATCGGAAGGCTTCGGGCTGCGCCCTTGATCCAGAACGGAAAGGCCGGCGCAGTAAGCTCGGTGAGACGAGGCGGTCGGGCTGACTGTCACTCTGGCCGCGGCCCCGGCGGCCTAGTCCCCAAGGCCGCTCCCCCATTAAAGCACCAAGTGGAGCCGAGATGAAGAACCAGAGCAACAAGCGAGCCGACACGCTCATCGCGCTCACAGTGCTGCTCGCCGCGCTCATCCTCTCGGCGTGCGGCTCCGGCGACTCCTCGGGAGTGGATCCGGGCAACGCCGCCGACGCTCCCGACTTCACCGCGGCGATCGCTGAAGCCCCCGCACCGCTCGACTCGCTCTACGCCGATGCCGGCCGGATCCTCGACGGCGGGGGCGCCGCCTTCGAGGCGAAGCTCGCCTCGGTCAGGGGCTATGGCGCCGTCGTCAACGTCTGGGCATCCTGGTGTGGGCCGTGCCACGCGGAGCTCCCGCATCTGCAGAACGCGGCCGCAAAGTACCTCGACGAGGTCGCGTTCATCGGGATCGACGTCGACGACACCGACGCCGCCGCGAAGACGTTTCTCCGTGACCACCCGCAGCCCTACCCGAGCTTCTCCGACCCCGACCACTCGCTCGCTGACTCGATCGACACGAGCATCGTCGGCCAGCCGCATACCGTCTTCTACGACAGCAACGGCCAGATCACCCACATCAAGTACGGCCCCTACACGACTGACGCGGATCTCGAATCCGACATCGAGAAGTACGCCCTCGGCTCCGTTTCCTAGCGCCGGGACCTAGTGGGGCGAGCGGTGGTGGCTGTGACGCCGCTTCCGCTTGATCTTGACCGTCGCGGTCGCGGGGGTCGGGTCGGTGTTGGCGGCCGCATCGGTCGCGCGCACCGCGATGACGTGAGCACCCCTCTTCAGGACGTAGGACTTCGGCGAGGTGCAGGGTGAGAACGCGGCACCGTCGAGCGCGCACTCGAAGGTCGCCCCGGGCTCCGAGACGAACGCGATCGAGACCTTCTTGAACCTGTGCTTCGTCCTGATCTTCTTGCGGGGCACCGAGGTCAGCTTCGTTTCGGGGGCAGTCGTATCGGCGGGCGTCGTGTCGACGGCGAAGCTCCTCACGGCGGGCGAGGCGTCGACGTTGGCGGCGGCGTCCTTCGCCCGGACCGCGAACGAGTGCGCGCCATCCGTCAGCGGGCTTGCTGGTGATGCGGGGTTGGAGCAGGCGCCGAAGGGATGCCCATCGAAGCGGCACTCGAACGTCGCCGCGGCATCGTCGGATGCGAAAGCGAAGGCCGGGCTCGGATCGGAGATCGTCGTTCCGCCCGTCGGCCCGGAGGTGATCGTCGTCTCGGGTGGGGTCGTGTCGACGGCGAAGCTCCTCACGGCGGGCGAGGCGTCGACGTTGGCGGCGGCGTCCTTCGCCCGGACCGCGAACGAGTGCGCGCCATCCGTCAGCGGGCTCATCGGCGACGTGGGGCTGGAGCACGGGCTGAAGGGATGGCCATCGAAGCGGCACTCGAACGTCGCCGCGGCATCGTCGGATGCGAAAGCGAAGGCCGGGCTCGGATCGGAGATCGTCGTCCCGCCCGCCGGCCCGGAGGTGATCGTCGTCTCGGGTGGGGTCGTGTCCTCGACCTCGAAGGCGCCGATGTCGGTCGCGTCACCACCCGCGGCATTTGCGACGCCGGGGAGGTCGTAGGGGCGCAGCCCGCCGCGCTGGTCGACCACCTCACCGGCCGAGCTGTGGCCGGCGTCGATCGCCGGGCTGGCGGGAGTCAACGCGATCGTCGGGGTCGGCCCGCCGTTGTCGGCCAGCCCGCCCGGATCGAGCAGCGGGTTCGTGCTCAGCCGGTCGGTCGGCTGATCGAAGCCGCATCCGGTTCCGTCGGTCAGGTTGAAACCTTGCGAGGTGGCGGCACCCAAGCAGTTCTGGCCGCCCCCCTGGGGGCTCGAAACGATCGTGCTCCTCAGTGTCGCGACGGGGGCGAGAACCGCGTTGGCGCCGAGGAGGGCGGCGTTTCCGCTGATCGTCGAGCTCGTGACGGCGAAGGATCCGACTGAGCCGGGGACGTTGAGGCCCCCGGCCTGCGGATTGTTGCTGGCCCCCGGTCCCGTGGCGGTCACGGCGTTGTCGCTGATCGTGCTGCGGTCGACGACGACGTGGACGGCCGCGCTGTTGGAGTTGGCGATGCCACCACCGGTCGCGCTGTTGAACGTCGTGCTCCCGGATGCCTGAGCGGCGTTGTCGCTGATCGTGCTGCGGATGACGTTGAGGGTGCCGAGGTTGTCGATGCCACCACCGTTGATGTTGGTGGTTCCGCCGGCAGGGGCGGACGCCGTCGCGGAGTTCCCGCTCACCGCTGAGCGATCGAGCGTGAGCGTCGCCCCACCGTTGTTGAAGATCCCGCCGCCGGCGGGACCGTTCTGGCCACTTGCGCCACTCGCGACGGCCGAGTTGTTCTCGACGGTGCTGCGGGTGAGGGTCATCGTGCCGCCGTTGAAGATCCCGCCGGCCTCGGGAAACGCACTGACGCCGCCGGTGACGGTGGCGACGTTGCCATCCACCGTGACGTCATCGAGCGTGACGGTGTCGTCGTTGCGGATGCCGCAGCCGAAGGTGCAGTGCCCGTCCGCGACCGTCAGCCCCGACATCGACGCCGTGCCGGTCACGTAGAAGACCGCAACGGAGTTGCCACCACTGACCGTCAAGACCGAGGACCCGGGTCCCTGGATGTCCGCCGACGACTGCGCGGCGCCGATGGCGGGAAGCGCGCTGGCCAGGGTGATCGTCCCACTGAGCGACTTGAGGTCGATGACGTCGGCGGGGCCGCTGCCGGCGGAGCATGCGCCGGTGGCGGCGTTGGCGTTCGACGCTGCGATCGCGTCACGCAGCGTGCACTGGACTGCCGAGGTGTCGGCCGTCGTGTTCACGGTGATCGTTGCCGCCCGGGCCTCGCTGGTCATGAGGCTGACTGCGATGAGGGCGACGGCGGCGACGACGAAGCGATGGGACACGTGAGCCTCTCTGGACGGCGAAGGTGGACGAGTCGAACTTAGATGCGCCGGGGAATTTCGCCCTCAGGGTGTTCCCTGATCCCTGAGCGGGTTCAGGGGCGCACCCCGAGGGCGGATAATCGAAGCCATGCCGATTCTCCGCACCCTGCTCGCCTTCGCCGCCGCCGTTGCATGCATCGCCGTCACCTCCCCGCCGGCCATGGCGGACGGGTCCGTCATCCCCTCGATCGAGCTCAGCGGCGAGATCTCCCCGGCAACGGCCGACTGGATCGGCCACGCCCTGAACCAGGCCTCCGACGAAGACGCTCCGCTGGTGATCATCAGGATGGACACACCCGGCGGCCTCGACTCCTCGATGCGCGACATGGTCAAGGACATCGTCGCCGCGCCGATGCCCGTCGTCGTCTACGTCTCGCCGAACGGCTCGCGAGCCGCATCGGCTGGGCTGTTCGTCACACAGGCCGCCGACGTGGCGGCGATGGCCCCGGAGACGAACATCGGATCCGCGTCCCCGATCACGAGCACCGGCGCGGACATCGGGGACACGCTCGGCCGCAAGATCACCAACGACGCCTCGGCCTTCGTCCGCGCACTCGCAACCGTCCACGGCCGCAACCCGGACCTCGCCGAGCAGATGGTCCGGGAGGCGACGAACGTGACATCGGCGGAGGCGCTCGACGCCAACCTGATCGATCTCGTCGCGAGCGACCAGGCCGACCTCCTCTCCCAATTGAGCGGCTTCGAGGTCAAGGGACCGAAGGCCGGCACCCTCGATACGGCTGGCCTGACGGTCGTCCAGCGCGACATGCCGTTCCAGTACGACCTCCTGCAGGTCCTCGTCAATCCGAACGTGGCGTTCCTGCTGCTGCTCATCGGGCTCATCGGGATCACCCTGGAGTTCTTCGCCCCCGGGTCGATCCTGCCGGGCTCGGTCGGCGTCGTCTCGCTGCTCCTCGGCGTCTTCGGCACCGTTCAGCTGCCGGTTGCGGCCATCGGCGTCGTCCTGATCGTCCTCGGCGTCGGCCTGATCATCGCTGAGGCTCATCTGCCCACCGCGGGTCTTCTCGGCGTCGCCGGGGTCGGGGCGCTGATCGCCGGCGGCCTGCTCCTGTTCGGCACCGGGGACGGCGCTCCGTCGGTCAGCCCGGTGCTCGTGGTCATCCTCGCGATCGCCCTCGGCGGGGGCACGGTCGCCGTCGGCCAGCGCGCGCTGGCCGCCCGCCACCGGCCCGTCGCGACGGGCGAGGAGGAGCTGCTGAGGGCGACCGGCGAGGTGAGGACCGCGATCGATCCGATCGGGCAGGTCTTCGTCGAGGGCGCGCTCTGGCGGGCGCGGGCGATCATGGACGCTGGCCCGATCGGGGTCGGGTATAGAGTCAAGGTCGAGGAGATCGACGGCCTGACGCTGTTGGTCAGCCCTCTCCAGAGCGGGCCGAGCGAGGGACTCGCGGAGCCGGCTCAGAGCCAAACGGAAAGGACCTGATTCGGTGGACGTGGTACTCGCGGTAGTTGGAGCTCTTGTCGTGCTGGGGCTGCTGTTCGCAGCGTCGGCCGTGCGGATCCTGCGTGAGTACGAGCGCGGCGTCCTCTTCCGCCTCGGTCGTCTGATCGCGCTCAAGGGACCGGGGCTCCGCTTCCTGATCCCGGTGGTCGACCAGATGGTGCGCGTGGACCTGCGGACGGTGACCCTCAACGTGCCTCCACAGGAGGTCATCACCAAGGACAACGTGACCGTGCGCGTCAACGCGGTCGCCTACTTCCGGGTGATGGACCCCGACAAGGCGATCACCGAGGTCGAGAACTTCCTCGTCGCCACCTCGCAGATCGCCCAGACCACGCTCCGCTCGGTGCTCGGCAAGGCCGAGCTCGACTCCCTGCTCGCCGAGCGCGAGCGGCTCAACCAGGAGTTGCAGACGATCATCGACGAGCAAACCGAGCCCTGGGGCATCAAGGTCTCCACGGTCGAGGTCAAGGATGTCGAGCTGCCGCCCGACATGCAGCGCGCGATCGCCCGCCAGGCCGAGGCCGAGCGCGAGCGACGGGCGAAGATCATCGCCTCCGAGGGCGAGTACCAGGCCGCGCAGAAGCTCTCCGACGCCGCCGACATCATCAGCCAGAATCCGGCAACCCTTCAGCTGCGGTACCTGCAGACGCTGCTCGAGATGGGCGTCAACCAGAACACCACGATCGTCTTCCCGCTGCCGATCGAGCTGATGACGGCGTTCACCAAGATCACCGGCGGGGCCGAGACCTACCGGCCGAAGCCGAAGCCGCCACCCGAGGACCCACCGACCGTGACCGAGATCCCGCCCGCGGAGCCGATCGACGACCCGCCCGACGATCCGGCTGCCGGCAGGCCAACGGTCTGAGCTCAGCGGCGCGATGAACGCGCCCCAGTTACGGATCGACCAGCTCACGGGGCTGCGCACGCTGCTCGCCCCCGGGCGGGCGGAGCGTCCCGACGCGTTCGTCACCCGGTCGGTCGAGCTCGATCCCGCTGAGCTCGATCGCTGTCCATTCTGCGAGGGTCGCGAGGACAGGACCCCTCCCGAGCTCTGGGCGAATCGCCCCGGCGGCGGAGCGCCGGACTCGCCGGGATGGCTGCAGCGCTCGGTCCCGAATCTCTACCCGGCCCTTGCGACCCCCGGATCGACCGGACCCGCGGACCCCACGCCTGGGGCGATCGAGTCGGGGTTGAGCAGCGTCGCCGACCCCCTGCGAAGCTCCGCACGCTCAGCCGAGCCCGAGCTGTTCCGTACCGCAGACGCTGACGGCGCGCACGAGGTGATCGTCAACTCGCCGCGCCACGCGACCGCGCTCGCCGAGCTCGACCCCGCCGAGCTCGCCGGCGCGATGGCGGCGTGGAGGGAGCGGATCGCCGCATATGCCGACGAGGCGTCCTTCGTCCACCTGATCGTCAACGAGGGCCCGGAGGCCGGCGCTTCGCTGGAGCACACGCACGCCCAGCTGTACGCGCTGCCGTTCGTGCCCGCGGAGGTGGCGCGCGAGCGCGAGCGACACAACGCCTACCACGAGCGCACGATGGGAGGCCACCTGCTCGAGGACGTCCTCGTCGAGGAGGTCAGGCGACGCGAGCGCCTCGTCGCCATCGACGACGAAGCGGCGCTTTACTGCCCGTGGTCATCACGCTCACCGTTCGAGATGAGGCTCGTGCCGCGGTCGGTTGAGGCGCGGTTCGACCGCGACGAACGCGGGGCCGCCCTGTTGCATCGAGCGCTGCGCGCCCTCGCGGAGCTCTTCGGTGGCCGCGTTCCCCTGAACATCTGGGTTCGCACGGCTCCCCGGGGCACCCAGGAGTTCCAATGGCACCTCGACATCGCGCCCCGCCTCGGGACCAGGGCCGGCTTCGAGCTCGGTACCGGCGTCGACATCAACGTGTACCCGCCCGAGCGGGCGGCGGCCGACCTGCGAGGGGCGATCGCCGAGTAGCCACCGCCTTTTGCACGCTCGTCGCCCGCGGAGTAGGTTCGCCGAAAGGTCAGCGAGAAAGGGGCGGCAATGGCAGCGCAAGGCGATTCGGTGGGTGGCGGCGAGAATCCCGGGAGCGGGGTGGTGGGGCGGATGTCGAGGCTCCCGACCGGGTTTGCAGTGGTGCTCGGACTCGCGATCGCGGCGGCGTTCTTCCTGGCGACCTGGGAGCTCTGGGCGCTCGCCGACAACGACTCCTCCCAGCAGGTCTGGGACCGCCGCGACGCGCTCTTCCAGACGCTCTCGGGCCTCTTCGGAGCCGTCGTCGGCGCGGTCTTCGGGGTCAGCGTGATCCAGCCGCGAGCGAACCGCGCCGAGCAGCGGGCCGACTCCGCCGAGCACCACGCGAGGCGCCACGCCGCGGACGCGGCGAAGGCGAGGGGCGAGGTCGCAACGGCGGTCGAGAGGACCCGCACCGACATCCTGCGGCTCGCGGCGGTGGCGAGCTGGACGGATCCGGAGATGGTCATCGACCCCGAGACCCAGGGCGAGGACGGAGCGCGATCTTCGCTGAAGATGGCGCTCGATCACCCGGGGCCGGTCAACCTCGTCCAGTCCCCGACCGCGGGCGGGGCGGCGCCCGTCCTCGCCCTCGCCGATCTCGCGGCGATCATCGACGAGTCGCGGGCGGCCGGTCCCCAGGACTGAGTCGTGAGCGATCGGGGCAAGCTCGGCCTGGCGCTCTCCGGCGGCGGGTTCAGGGCGTCGTTCTTTCACCTCGGGGTCCTCGCCCGACTGGCCGAGGAGAGGCTGCTTCGCCAGGTCGAGGTGATCTCCACAGTCTCGGGAGGCTCGATCATCGGTGCCGCCTACTACGTGCGGCTTCGAAGGCTTTTGAACGACAGCGCCGAGCCGGCCGATTCGGACTACGAACGGATCGTCGCCGATCTCGATCGGGCGTTTCGCGACGCTGTCGACAAGAACTTCCGGGCGCGGGTGCTTGCGAATCCGCTCAAGAACATCCGCATGCTGCTCCCGGCGCCCCCGGGCGGCAGGGCCTACTCGAGGACGGATCGGATCGGCGAGCTCTGCGACAGCTATCTCTACCGACCGCTGATGGACCGCGGGGGTCGGACCGCGCCCGTCGAGCTCCGTGAGCTGAAGATCGAACCGCCCGGGGCCGGCGAGTCCTTCAACCCGACCCTCGAGAACGCGAACCGCAGCGCAAAGGCACCGATCCTGATCGTCAACGCGACGACGCTGAACACCGGTCACGGCTGGCGTTTCGAGGCCGTGTGCATGGGCGAGAACGTGGCCGATCCGGATGTAGCCGCCGACGAGACCCTGCGCGACGTCGACAAGAACCGCGAGCTCGAGCGCGGCTACTTCGATCCTCCGGACGGGGAGGGCCATCGGCAGCTGCCGAAGCCGCTCCGGGACTTTCCGCTCGGGCTCGCCGTAGCCGCATCAGCCGCGGTGCCGGGGATATTCCAACCGCTCGCGATCACCGGCATGTACGAGGGGGTCAGGGTCCGGCTCGTCGACGGCGGCGTCCATGACAACCAGGGCGTCGGCGTCCTTGCCGACACGGATTGCAAGCGGATGATCGTCAGCGACGCCTCGGCGCAGATGCCCGACGTGCCGAAGCCGAAGCCCTGGATTCCCTTCGTCGCCGCCCGCTCGCTCTCGATCTTCTCCGACCGCGTCCGCGAGCAGCAGCTCACGCTGGTCAAGCCGGATCCGAATCCCGGCGACTCCGCCGCCGACGTGAGGCTCGTCCACCTGCGCAAGGGGCTGAGCGAGCAGAAGGTCGAGCCCGGGAATCGATGGGAGAGCGACGAGCGCGATGGCGCCACAGCTTTCGGCGTCGACCAGCAGCTGCAGGAGGCGCTCGCTCGCATCCGCACCGACCTCGACACGTTCAGCCAGATCGAGGCGGCCGCGCTCGGTTGCGACGCTTATCTGATCACCGATCACGTTCTCGCTCCGCGCAGGCGGGAGTTCGGCCTGCCCCCGCTACCGCCGCAGCTCTGGTCGAGCGGAGGTTGGTCGTTCAAGGCCGCTGCCGAGGGCTTGCGAGCGGGCGATGCCCGCTTCGGCAAGCACCTCGACGTGGGTAGCCTGCGCTTCTTCCGCGCTCTCGGTCTGGGGACGTCGACGTCGGTGGCCAGGAGGATGCCCGTCGTCGCAGCGACCGCCCTCCTCGCCCTGGCCGTATACCTGGTGGTGGCTGAAGATTGGGTCAGCGCAAGCCTCACCGTCTGGCTGGAGCGCGCGATTCTCGCGCCGTTCGTCGCCGTCGTGGTCGCGGCGCTCGGGTCCTGGTTCGTCCTGGCCCTCGGCCATGTGTTCCGCCGCAGCGGGCGCCTACCGCAGAGCTCGGCGCCGGCGGGCAGATAGCCTGCGGACCCTATGCCGCCCGTCGCCAGACCATTCCCGCGCTTCGTCGCCGACACCGCCCAGGAGTCCCGCCCGTACGGGCGCTGGCAGGAGCGGCTCACCGAGTCCTTCACCCGGGCGTGCGAGGAGCTGGAGTCGGGGACGACCCTCGACCTCGCAAGCGTCCGCTTCTTCCCGGAGCGGACCTGGGGGGGTCGCACCTACATCCCGGCCGTCGGCCATGGCGTTGATGCGCTCGACGGCGTGATCCCGGAGTTCTTCGGCCACATCTCGTTCCCCCGGGTCGGCGAGACGGATCCCGGCGAGCTCCTCGCCACCGCCGACTTCACCGATGTGACCGCGGCCGAGAATCCCGAATGGGAGGTCGACCTCAACGACGACGTCGTCGGAGAGTGGCGAGCCGACGGCGGCCGCGGGGGCGACGTCACCCTGATCTGGGGAACCCCGCTGGTCCGCGGGGCGATTGCCGCGACGGCCGAGCTCGGTGGCGAGGTGATCGATCAGGCAGCCGTCAACGACGGCCGCTTCACGCTCTTCGCCGTCGACGCGGTCGAGGGTTTCGGGGATGAGCTCTACCTCGAGGTCAAGCTCTGGGACCGTCGACTGCGGACGATCGCCTCCGAGAGCCTCTACGCGGAGGACGACGAGGACGATGGTGAAGGCGAGGACGAGACCCTCAACGGGGCGGCTCCCCCCGCCGCGTAGGGCCTGCTGGACCGGCCGGTGGGTGATGCCGCCGAGGGTATGATCGGATCTCGAACTGCCTTGAGACCCATGCCGCTCCCTCGCCCATCGGCAGACCGATGGAGGGAGCGAAGAGAGAGGACCTCGATGCCGGCCCAGCCCAGTTCAGCGAGCGACAGTCCGGAGAAGCAGATCTCGCGCGGCACGGTCGCGATCTACAAGGAGTATCTGGGCCGCGGTCCCGGCAGTGCGACGACCACGATCACTGAGACCTTTGCGACGACGATCTGCGAGAACGGGCTGACGAAGGCCGAGCAGCGGCTCGTCGAGCGCGGTGAGCACGACGTGGTCCGCGAGATTCGCCGCAAGTTCCAGCTGGCGATGAGCGCTGAAATGAGGCGCCTTGTCGAGGGCGTGACTTCCAAGCGGACGAAAACGCTGCTCAGCGACCACGACGTCGACAACGACATCGCGATCGAGACCGTAATTTTCGAGTAGCGCGCTTCGGTGGCTCACGTCGGCCGGTATCACTCGGCAACCGAGTCCAGCAGGTAGGTTCACCTCATGCCAAAGAGCTACGTCGGAAGAGCGAGGACCTTGATCCTTCTCGCCGCCTTCCTCTCATTCCTGTTGTCGGTCGGCCTCTACTTCCTCGACGACGAGACCCGCGGGATCTTCGTCGGGCTCTGGGTCCCGTCCATCCTTGCTCTGGGTGCGCTCATCCTGCCGCCACCTGACGGCCCGAAGCGATGATCGGCCTCTTTCTCGTCGGCTTCTTCATCACCATGATCGTCGCCGCCGCTTGCGCTCTCGTCGTCTTCGGCATCCGCGAGGACAAGCGCCAGCTCGACAGCTACGCCGACAACGCTCCCGAGAACGTGCGCATCTGAGCCCCGACGCAGCACGTAGTCTGCGCTTTCGAGCCCCGATAGCTCAGCTGGATAGAGCGACTCCCTCCTAAGGAGTAGGCCGCAAGTTCGAATCTTGCTCGGGGCGTCAGGTGGGGAGCGAACTCCTAGCCGACGGGTGGACCGCCGAGCAGGAGGACGTCGACCAGCAGGAAGAACGCGACGAGCGTGACCAAGGCTGCGAACCCGTGGGCGAGGGTGCGCGGGTCGAGTCGCTTGCCCAGGGAGCTGCCCCAGATCGCCCCGACGGCGGCCGCCGCACCGAGGACTCCGGTCAGCCCCCAGTCTGGAGCGGAACCGGCCGCCAGATGGCTGGCGAGGGCGGCAAGTCCGGTCAAAGTGATGATCGCCAGGGACGTGGCGATGGCCCTCCGCATCCTGAGGCCGAGCAACACGGTCAGCGCCGGGACGATCAGGAAGCCACCGCCGACACCGAAGAAGCCGGTCATCACGCCGACTCCGAGTCCGCCGAGGCCCGCGCGCACTGAGATCGGGGGCGGGCACTCCCCCGGTTGGTCCTCCGACTCCTCGGGTTCGTCACCTCTCCGGTAGGTGAGCGCAGCTGCAAGGAGCATCACCGGAACGAAAGCCAAGACGAGCGTGCGGGCTGCGACCTCACCGTTTGCGAGCGTCCCGAGGTAGGCACCGACGGCTGCCGGTAGCGAGAACGCAAGCGCCACCTTCCAGCACAGCTGTCCATCTCGCGCCTGGGCGCCCGCGCCGAACGAGGCGCCGAGCGCGACCACGATCAAGGATGCGGTCGAGGCGGGGCTGACCCCTTGACCCAGCGCGTAAACGAGGACGGGGAGAGCCAGAATCGCCCCGCCGCCGCCAACGCTCCCGACGATCACGCCGATCGCGAGGCCGAAGGGAATGGCAAGGAGCATCTCCATATCGCTATTCAACCATATGGTTATACTGAGCGGGATGGACCTCACCCCCGAGCTCGCCGATCTGATCGCACGCCGCTTCGCCGCCCTTGGCGAGCCGACCCGGCTGCGGCTGCTCAACCTCATGCATGAGCGGGGGCAGGCCTCGGTCGCCGAGTTGGTCGAGGCCACCGGGAGCAGTCAGGCGAACGTCTCCAAGCACCTGAGAGTGATGCTCAGGGAGCGAATGGTCAGCAGGCGCCGTGAGGGCTCCTATGCGATTTACCGGATCGCCGACCCCGCGTTGATGGCGCTCTGCGACCAGGTCTGCGCCTCCGTCCGCGATCAGCTCCGGGAGCTGGCCGCGCTGGTCGGCGACCCACACGAGGTCTTGGCGTGATCTTCCGCCAGATCACCCATGACGACCTCGGTTGCGCCTCCTACCTGGTCGGCGACAAGAGCTCGGGGTTGGCGGCCGTCATCGATCCAAAGTTCGAGATCGACGAATACCTCTCGCTCGCGCGATATCTGGGGGTTTCGATCGAGCACATTCTCGAGACCCACAACCATGCCGATCACGTTTCGGGCCACGGCCGGCTCGCCGCTGCGACGGGCGCCTCGATCTACATCCATCGCGAAGCCGAGCCCGATTACGAGCACGTCGCCATCGACGACGGCTTCGAGCTCGAGATCGGCGAGCTGCTGATCCGCGCGCTGCACACCCCCGGGCACAGACCCGAGCACACGGCCTTCGCGCTGATCGACCGCGGCCGCGAAGCCGAGGAGCCCTGGGCCGTGCTCACCGGCGACACCTTGTTCGTCAACGACGTCGCGCGTCCCGATCTCGCCATCGAGGAGCGGGAGGGCGCCCGGGCGATCTACCACTCGCTGCGAGAGAAGCTGTTGCCGCTTCCCGACAGTTGCGAGGTCTGGCCCGGCCACCTCGGCGGATCGATGTGCGGCGGGCCGGGGATGGACATGAAGATCTCCTCCACCATCGGCTTCGAACGTCAGCACAACGCCGCACTCGCGATCGACGACGAGGAGGAGTTCGTCGAAGGGGCCGTTGCCGAGCTCGGCCCGCAGCCTCCCAACTTCAAGGCGATCGTCGATCTCAACAAGGGCTCGCTGCTGACGGAGGGCACCGAGGTCCTACCGCTCGCACCCCGCCAACTCGAGGGGAAGCGAGCGAACGGCGCACTGGTGATCGACGCTCGTACCGACCAGCAGTTCGACGATGCCCACATCGCCGGGGCCGTCTGCATCCCGATGCTGAAGGCCGGCTTCGGATCCAGGCTCGCCTGGCTCGCCGATCGTGACCGCGAGGTCGTCCTGGTGGGCCGCGACGACGAGGACGGCCGCCGCGCCGCACGACTCGCGGTGGCGGTGGGAATCACGAACCTCGGCGGATTCCTGAGCGGCGGAATGACCAGCTGGCGGCAGGAGAAGGGCGAAGTCGCTCGCATCGAACGCCTTCCCCTCGTCGAGCTGAGAGAGCGGGCGGAGAGCTCACCCCTGCAGATCCTCGACGTGCGGGAGCGGTCCGAATGGGACGCGGGCCATATTCCAGGCTCGTTCTTCGAGCCATGGCATGACATCGACGGTCTTCCGGAGGGCCTGGACGCGCGCGCCCCGATTGCCGTGGTCTGCGGCTCGGGCGAGCGCGCCGCGGTCGGTGCGAGCCTGGTTCAGCGCTCCGGCGCCGACGAGGTCATCCACGTCACCGAGGGGGGCGTCCCGAAATGGGAGAAGCTCGGGCATCCGATCAAGTCGGGATCCGACGACTCCTGATCAGTCGTCCGGCTCCGCGAGCTCCGGAGCGTGGGTGGGGCGCCTATCCGAGCGCCGTCTCGGCGGTGATGGGCACCCGCGAGCCGCGGGCGCCCGCCGCCGCTCCGGCGTGGCGACGGACGAGGAGTGCGGATGTCGAGATCGTCACGACTGCGGCCTCGATGAAGACGTTCGCCACGCCGATCGGCTCCGTCCAGTTGCCGATGTCGTCGCCGGCGTTGGGCAGGCCAGTGGTTCGGCTGAGGACGTATCCGATGAGCGCGGTGGCGATCAGCACGGCGGCCGCGACCAGCGGCGCGCGGGACTTGGTGAACAGCAGGGCGAGGGCGATGACGATGGCGCTCACCGAGAGGCCAATGAACATCCAGAAGAGGTAGCGGGTCTCGCTGTACTTGCCGATCCCGTCCAGCACGTGGATCAAAGCGACCCCGAGGAGGCCGACCGCGACGATCCCGCGGTTTACGGCATTGCGGACGACGTTCTCGACGTGGTTCGTGGCTGAGTCTGTCTCGTTCAAGGTGTCCTCCGAAGGTTTGGTGACGGGGCGGGAACGTCACGGTGCGCCATCGCTTTAAACGGGCGATCTCGGCAAGGCAAGCCATGCCTAAAGCGTCTGAACTTCGCCTGAATGACGGCGCAGCTGGGTCAACCCGGAGGGGAGGAAGGCTCGGCATGAGCCGCCCGCCCACGCCCGCCCAGGGCTCCGAACCCCGCTCCGAGGAGCGCCGTGACCGCGACGAGCAGAATTGCGGGACTCGGGAGATCAGCCTTGGCGGTCGCACCGTGGATCTCGTGGGCGATCAGGATCGCCGAGCCGAAGATCGTGCTGCTCGGTTGCGGGAGACGCTTCAGGCCCGCAGCGCCGCCGCGGCCCTGGAGCGCGCCCGCGACCCGGTTCCCGAGGGGAGCACGACGAGTGCGACGAGCAGGCCGAGAGCGAAGATGCCGGCTGCCCACCAGAACGCGACCGTGTAGCCGTGAACCATCGCGGCGCTGCGCAGCCCCGCGGCCCCGGCGTGGTCGGTCGAGTATCCCGCCGCGGCGCTGGCGAACAGGGTGCTCAAGAGCGCGGTACCCACCGAGCCGCCCACCTGCTGGGAGGTGTTGACCATGGCGGACGCGACGCCGGCCTCGGTGCGGTCGACCCCAAGGGTGGCCGTGCCGAAGGCCGGGGCGAAGATGCAGCCCATGCCGAATCCGATCACGATCAGGCCGGGGAGGACGTGGCTCGCGTAGGCGCTGTCGGGCGTCAGCCGGGTGAAGATGATCATCGCGATCACCCCGAAGGACATGCCGACGGCGACGAGCGTCTTGGCCCCGATCACGTCGAGGAGCTTCGTCTGCACGGTCGTGGCGGTAACGATGATCATCCCGGTCATCGGCAGGAATCCGAGGCCGGTCCGCAGCGGCGAGAAGCCGAGGTTCTGTTGCATGTAATAGGTCAGGAACAGGAACACGCCGAAGACGCCGGAACCCGCGAGCGCAATTGCGGCGTAAGACCCTCCGCGGGCCCTGTCCCAGACGATGTGGAGGGGCAGCAGCGGCTCGGCGACCCTTCGCTGGACGGCGATGAACGCGGTCAGCAGGATCGCGCTCGCGGCGAGGCAGAAGATCGTCAGCGGAGCGGTCCACGAGTCGGTCTCCGCATTGGAGAAGCCGTAGACGAGGGCGAACAGGCCGAGGGTCGCGACGACGACGCCCGGGACGTCGATCCTCGGCCGCGCCGGGTGGGCTTGGTTGACGAGGAGGCGGAAGGCGACGATCGCCGCTGGAATGGCGATCGCGAGGTTGACGTAGAGGCACCAGCGCCAGGAGAGGGTCTCCGTCAGGACGCCGCCGAGCAGTAGGCCGAGCGACGCACCGCCACCGGCGATGGCGCCGAAGATTCCGAAGGCCTTGGCTCGATCCGGAGAGTCGGCGAAGGTCACGGTCAGCAGGGAAAGGGCCGAGGGGGCGAGGAGGGCTCCGAAGAGGCCTTGCAGCGCCCGCGCGGCTACGAGCACGCCGAACGAGCCGGCGAAGCCCCCGATCACCGAAGCGATCGAGAAGCCGATCAGCCCGGCGATGAAGGTCCACTTGCGGCCGAATAGGTCACCGAGCTTGCCGCCGAGCAGAAGCAGGCTGCCGAACGCCAGCGCGTAGGCGGTGATGATCCACTGGCGGCTGTCGGTCGAGAAGCCGAGGTCCTCCTGAGCCGAGGGCAGCGCGATGTTCACGATCGTGGCGTCGAGCACCACCATCAGCTGCGCGATTCCGAGCAGGGCGAGAACCGCCCAGCGGTTGGGCTCTCTCGCTTCGTCTGCCCGAATATCGTCAGCCATCCTGATGATCAGGGTAGCGAATGACTGACGCCGGCGCCGGCCGGCCGGATCAGCCGTCGAAGCTCGCCGTGTCGATCACGCAGCGGTAGCGAACGGCGCTGTCGGAGATCCGCGTGTAGGCCTCATCGACGTCGTCGATGCCGATCTTCTCGATCTGCGCCGCGACGCCATTGGCGGCGCAGAAGTCGAGCATCTCCTGGGTTTCGGCGATGCCGCCGACGCTCGAGCCGGCGAGGCTGCGCCGCCCGCCGATCAGCGAGAACGCGTTGTAGGTGTCGGATTCAGCCGGGGCCCCGACGTTGACCATCGCCCCGTCGACCCGCAGCAGGCTCAGGTATCGGTCGACCGGCAGGTTGGCGGAGACGGTGTTGAGGATGAGGTCGAACGTGCTGCGCAGGTCCTTGAAGGTCTGCTTGTCGCTTGTCGCGTAGTAGTGGTCCGCTCCGAGCCGCTCGCCGTCCTCCTGCTTGGAGAGGCTCTGGCTGAGCACGGTCACGTCGGCGCCCATCGCGTGCGCGATCTGGACCGCGACGTGGCCGAGGCCGCCCATGCCGACGATCGCGACCTTCTTGCCCTCGCCGGCCCCCCAGCGCTTCAGCGGGGAGTAGGTGGTGATGCCGGCGCAGAGCAGCGGCGCGGCGACATCGAGCTCGAGGTCGTCGGGGATGTTGACCACGAACCGATCGGTGACGACGACCTGCCGGCTGTAGCCGCCGTAGGTCGGCTCGCCGTCGTAGTCCCTGCCGTTGTAGGTGAGCACCACGCCCTTGGTGCAGAACTGCTCCTCACCGGCCTCGCAGTACTCGCACTCGCCGCAGGAGTCGACGAAGCAGCCGACCCCGACGCGATCGCCGGCGGAGAAGCCCTCGACCTCGGCGCCGACCGCGGCGACGACGCCGGCGATCTCATGACCGGGAACCATCGGAAAGATGCCCGCACCCCAGTCGGCCTGCGCCTGGTGGATGTCGCTGTGGCAGATCCCGCAGAACTTGACGTCGATCTGAACGTCGCGTGGACGCAGCTCGCGCCGTTCGATCGTCGTGCGCTCGAAGGGGGCGCCGGCGGAAGGTGTGCTCAGGGCGTCGATGCTCGGCATGGGTCTCCTTGAAGGTTTGATTCGACTTCGGCGAATCAGCATCGTCGCAGCCGACGAACCTCGGCCGGCGCGCCCTCATCAACTGCCCCGTTGTGACTTGACAGCCCCGGGGATAGGAATAGCTTTCGCTTGCCCTCGACGCGCGAGTGGCCCGTCGCGCAGGTCGCGCTCGAGGAACGGAGAGCTTGAGATGGTGGACGACGGGCATGGGCCGGGATCCCGAAAGCTGGCCAGGCGTGAGTTCCTGGTTGCGGGTGCGGCCACGGGGATCGCGGTCGCGGGACCGATCAACTACGTAGCGCTCGCTCGCGGAAAGCACCTCCCTGACGCGCGAGAGGTGAAGTTCGCTCATGGTGTCGCCGCAGGCTTTCCGACGGACAGGGCGATCACCCTCTGGACGCGGCTCTCCGAGCTTCAGCGCACGTCGCGGCTGACGCTCGAGGTGGCCACCGACAAGCACTTCCGGCACGTCGTCAAGCGGGAGCGGGTGGTTGCCAAGCGGCACAGCGACTTCACCGTGCACGAGCGAGTCAGCGGCCTGAGGCCGGCCGAGGAGTACTTCTACCGCTTCGAGACATCCAAATCGGAGTCTCGGGTCGGCCGGTTCCGGACCCTCCCTCCGAAGAACTCCAAGCAGCCGCTCAAGCTCGCCTTCTACTCGTGTCAGGACTACGAGGCCGGCTACTACAACGCCCATGCGGCCCTGGCCAAGGAGGACCTCGACGTCTGCGTCTTCCTGGGCGACTACGTCTACGAGCACATGTACTACGACGGGCCCTCCGACCGCGTGGACCGGAGCGGACCGAACAAGGACGGTGACGTCCAGACGCTGCCCGAGTACCGGCAGAAGTACCACCTGTACCAGTCCGATCCGGACCTCCAGGATCTGCAGGCGGCGCACGCGTTCGTGTCCGTGTGGGACGACCATGAGGTCGAGGACAACTACGCCGGGGATGGAGCCGACTCGAAGCAGAAGGATCCGAACTTCGAGAACGACGGCAAGACCCCGCGCAGGGTTACGGTCGAGCAGCGACGCCGCAACGGCTACAAGGCCTTCTTCGAGGCGATGCCGCGGATCCGGATGCGCGGCGAGGAGAAGAACAACATCTACGGCTCGGTCCGCCTCGGCGGGATGGCCGAGTTGTTTCTGACTGATCAGCGGCAGTTCCGCGACCCTCAGCCCTGTGACGACGCGCTCGCGCAGCCGTGCCCCGACGACGACACGCCCGGCCGCACGATGCTGGGCGCCGAGCAGAAGGCCTGGTTCAAGAGGGCGGTCCCGGCGTCCTCAGCGAAGTGGAAGCTCTGGGGCAGCGAGGTCATGGTGATGGCCCTCGACCTGCCCAAGGGGCAGCACGCCAACCCCGACCAGTGGGACGGCTACGGAGCTGAGCGCAGGGAGATCCTCGAGTCGTTCGTCGCGGCTGGAGTCAAGAACCTCACGGTGCTGACCGGCGACATCCACACGTTTCTCGCAGGCGATCTGACCACCAACGGCGAGAGCGAGGGCACGCCGGTCGGAGTCGAGCTGGTCGGCGGCTCGCTGACTTCTCTGGGTATCCCGGAGGCGCTCAACGTCCCTGGCCCGACCCTGAAAGCGCTGGTCCCGACCGCGGATCCGCACATCAAGTTCTCCGACTTCGATCGACGCGGCTACTGCGTGCTGACGGTCGATGCGAAGGAGCTGAACGCCGAGTTCATGCAGTGCGACGCGCTGACGAAGGGGGCGAAGCCTCAGTCGCTGGCGAAGTTCAAGGTGGAGTCCGGAGTGCCGAAGCTGAACGTCGTCTAGCGACGCTCAGCGCGGCGCCAGCTTGCCGATGCCCGAGGGGTGTCGGACCTCGAAGCCCTTCACGGGCCGCATGACCTCGCTCCACCCCGGCCCCGACTTGTCGCCGTCGGTGATGTAGGAGGTGTCGAAGCGCAATCCGTCGACGACCATGAAGACGTGTTCCTTGTTGGCGTAGATGGCGATCCACGGGCTCGGGCCGCCCTTGCCCCACTTCGCGAGATCTCCCGAAACGAGCGGGTAATCGAGCAGGCCGGCCTTGTGCAGGACGTAGGAGACGGAGCCGGAGCAGTCGTAGCCGTTGTCGTTCCAGTCCCCGCCGTGGCCACCTCCCCACTTGTACTTCTTGTCGCGGATCTGGTTGCCCGCCTTGATCAGCTGCTTGACGACCTTCGGAGCACCCTTCGGGGCGACGGCCTTGGTTCCGTTCAGATGCGCGAGAGGCACCTCCGCCTGGGCCGCAGCCGGCAGTGCCAACGTGGCGATCGTGAGCATCCCCGCAGCGAACGCGCGGAGCCGAAAACGCGGTATCGCATCCAGCTGAGAGTCCACCTTCATCGAGTAAGGCCTCGGCACGTCGTCGGCAGAGCTTGATTGAAGCGCCGAATTCGTCCAGTCCGCTGGACGGTCGCGGCGTCGGCCGGCCGGCGGCGGTGGGGCCGTGCGACGAGGCGATTAGCAGGATTGCGCCGTTCCAGTCCGAATCAACGCTCGGTGACGGCGCAGATGGCGGTAACCGCAGGGGGGGCCGATCAGGAACGGGCCAGACGGCTCGATCCCCTCACCGTGCTGCCGAATCGCCGGGAGTTCCTCGACCGCCTCGCGCAGGCGCTGGCGACGACGGAGTGGAGCCACGGCTCGATCGCCGTTCTCTTCGTCGATCTCGATGACTTCCGCCGCATCAACCGCGATCGGGGGCATGGCATCGGCGATGAGCTCCTCTTCAGCGCGGGCCGCAGGATCGCGGCCGCGGTCGGTGATGGCGACGTGGTCGCTCGCGCGGGGGGCGATGAGTTCGCCGTGATGAGCGTCGGCATGAGGCGCAGCGTCGACGTGGTGCAGCTCGGCACGCGGATCCTCGAGGCCTTCGACGACCCGTTCGAGCTCCGCGGCGAGGAGTTCACCACGACCGTCTCGGTAGGCGTGGCCATCGCCACCGAGCCCGACGCCGAACCGGAGTCGCTCGTCGTCGATGCCGAGAGCGCGCTCGACCGCTCCCGCACGGGCTTCCGGCGCTTCGAGTTGTTCGACGACGCTCTGCGCGAGCGGTTCCGCAACCGGGCCGAGCTCGGCAGCGATCTGACCACGGCGCTGCGACAGAATCAGGTGACTCTCGCCTATCAGCCGATCGTCGACATCGCGACCGGTGTGATCGTCTCGGTCGAGACGCTCGCCCGTTGGCGGCACCCCTTGCGGGGTCCCATCTCCCCCGAGGTGTTCGTCCCGGTCGCCGAGGAGACCGGGAGCAGCGAGGCGCTGTTCGCAAGCGTGCTCAGCCAGGCGGCGGTCGACTTCGCCGCAATCGCCGAGGCCGATCCGACCAACCGGATCGGGCTCGCGTTCAACGTCTCGGCGATGCAACTCGCGAGCGACTCCCTGATCGGTCACGTCCGGCAGCTGATCGAGGGCAGTGGGGTCGCCTCGAACCGAATCGTCGTCGAGATCTCCGAGGCCGCGCTCACGGGTGGAGCCGAGGAGCACCTGGCCAGGATCACGGAGCTGCGCCAACTCGGGGTGAAGATCTCCCTCGACGACTTCGGCACCGCCTCGACCTCGATCGCCCAGCTGCGGTCGCTGCCGATCGACCAGGTCAAGCTCGATCGCTCGTTCGTCGAGGGCCTCGGCGAGGGCTCCGCCGACGCCGCACTCGCGGCCGGCCTGCTGCCGATGGCGCGCGCACTCGGGATCGAGGTCGTCGCCGAGGGGATCGAGACCGACCAGCAGCTCGCCCACCTCTTCGCCCTCGGCTATCACCAGGGCCAGGGCTACCGCTTCGCGGTCCCGACGCTCCCGGAGGAGGTCGTGAAGATCCTCAAGCGCGGCCCTCTTCCGGCCGCGAACTCCACCGAAGCCGGGTCAGGGCCCGAGCGCTCGCGCTTTCAGGAAGCTCTCGTGGCGGGGGACGCGAAGCGCGCCGAGTCGGTGATCGCCGAGGCCGTGGCGGCGGGGATCGGTGCGATGACGATTCAGACCGAGATCATCGGCCGCGCCCTGCACTGGATCGGCATGGAGTGGGAGGCCGGTCGTCTCGAGGCGGCTGACGAGCACCTCGCCGCGGCGATCTGCGAGCGCCAGTTGATCGCCGTCTTCGAGGCCCTCGGATCACGCCGGGGTGGGAGGTTCTCCCGACGGGTCCTGCTCGCCTCGATGAAGGGCGAGGGTCACGAGGAGGAGCTCAAGGCGGCGGCGGATGCGCTTCACGCGGCCGGTTACGAGACCGTCTTCCTCGGGGCCGACGTGGGCGCCGAAGCGCTCGAGGCGGCGACCGACACCCATCATCCCCGGGCCGTCTGCATCAACCTCCCCGCCGGCGGTGGCGACGCCGAGCTCGTCGCGGCCATCGGTCGTCTCCGCTCCGTCGACAAGCCTCCGCTGGTGCTCGTCGGAGGCAGGGACCTCGAGCCTTCGATCACCTCGGAGTCGGGAGCTATCGCCGTCTCGTCCCCTCAGGATGCGCTGGCGGTGCTCGCCGACGATCTGGGCCGCCGCGGCGCCTAGCCGGCTAGGTCTCGGGCCGGTCGGGGTAGACGTCGTCGATCGTCGCCAGCGCGGTGAACGGCCCGCCGCCGGCCGCCTCGATGGCTTCGGCGCCGCCGGCGAGACGGTCGAGCACGCAGACCGTGCCGACGATCTCGAGGCCCTCCTCGAGGCAACGCTCGATGGCCTTCACGGTCGAGCCGCCGGTCGTGACGACGTCCTCGACGATCAGCACGGTCGTGCCGGCACCGAGGATCGGCCCCTCGACCCAGCGCTGCAGCCCGTGCTCCTTCTTCTCCTTGCGGACGAAGAAAGCCAGCAGGTCGTGGCCCGCGGGGTGGGAGACCGCGGCGGTGGCGATCGGGTCGGCCCCCATCGTCATCCCGCCGACGGCCTGGGCGCCGCGCTTCGCGGCCTCCGCCGCGACCAACTCGCCGAGTGCCCCGAGGCCGGGCTGGCGAAGGATTGCCCGCTTCGCGTCGACGTAGTAGGAGGCGGTCTTGCCGCTGGTCAGCGTGACCTCGCCGACGACGAGCGCATGGGCTCGAAGCTCGTTGATGAGCGTCTCTTGCGCAGTCACTTCAAGTCCTCAATGGCGAGTTCGTCAGCGCGCCGACGGACCGCCATTTAGTGGTAGACGAAGATTGGGTCGCCGATGTCGATCCAGTCGTAGATGTGCTTCGAGTCGGGGATCGGGTTACGGATGCATCCATGGCTCGCGGGGTAGTCCGGGACGTCCGAGTAGCCATGGGTCGCATAGCCGCCTGAGAAATAGACCGAGTAGTACATCGCGTGGCTGTTGTAGCCCGGTTCCTTGCGGTAGAAGTGGAACTCACCGAGGATCGTCGGGGTCGTCGACTTACCGGTCGAGACCGTGTAGATCTCGTCGACCTTGTCGCCGTTCGCCAGGACCATGACCTGGCGGGAGAGGTCCGTTTCGACGTGCTTGCCGGCCCCGGGATGCTTGAGCCGGTAGCCACCCTTTCCCTTCGCCAGCCGCTTGAAGATCGTCACCGACGCGCTGTACTTGCGCGACATGTTGTTGACCTTGCGATAGGCGAGGACGGCGCGCGAGGTGGCGGAGTTGTAGCTGTGGTTCTCGTCGTTGACGTAGCCGAGCTTGGCGAGCAGCTTGTTGAAGATCTTCACCGCGTCACCGGAGTTGCCTTCGCGCAGATCCGGATAGCGGATGTGGAAGCGGCGGGTCGCGTCCTTCGAGCCGCCCAGGCTCTTGTTCTTCTTGTGGAACGCCTCGACGCTGTAGCGCCCCGGCCTGATCAGCCTGTCGGAGAAGGAGAACTTGCCGACCTTGCCCTTCTTGCCCTTGGGCCGCACGTTGAGCGTCTTGCGCTCGATCGTCTTCTTGCCGCGGTGAAGGAGCACCGTGACCTTCTGGCCCTTGACGTAAGGGGCCAGGGTGCCGGCGGCGGTGAAGTGCTTGCCGACGGTCAGGTCGCCGTTCTTGAGGCCCTTGAGCTTCAGGGCGGTCTTCGAAGCCTGGCGGCCCTCGCCCTTCCCCTTGTCGTTGGCGAGGGCGGCTGAAGTTCCGCCCGCGACCAGCAGGGTTGAGATGACAGCGACGGCGGAGAGGCGGATCTTGAGGCTCATTGCGGCGAGATTGTACGGAGGACGTCGGCAGAGGTCGAGCCTGAGGTGCGCCCTCAGCTCAGGAACAGGAACGTGACCGCGATCGCGTTGTTCAGGCCGTGGGCGACGATCCCCGCCCAGATCGTCCCCGTGCGCTCGTAGAGCCAGGCCAGGAACAGCCCGAAGACGACGAGGATCACGACGACGCCGAGGTTGCCGCCGGACAGATGCAGCAGGCCCCAGAGCACCGACGAGATCAGCGCCGCGGGCCACAGCGACATGCTGCCTCGCAGGCCGGCGAAGACGATCCCGCGGAAGAAGAGCTCCTCCCCGAGGGCAGCGCCGAGGACGACGAGCACGTAGGTGATGACGATGGTGCCTGCCGATGTTCCACCGAGGCCCAGCTCGTCTCTGACGTTGTCCTGATCGGGGCTGACGAGAGCGCCGAGCCCTGCCTGCACGATGAAGTAGGCGCCGAACGCGGCCAGGGCAAGCGCGACGACGCTGCGGTTGAAGCGCCGCAGGCCGAACCGGTCGAAGGCCGTCCTGAACCGGCCCGCGGCATCGGCGAGGGCGAAGGCCAGGGCGGTGCCGATCAGGCCGAATGCGACGACGGCCTGGCTGGCCACCTTCGCGGCGGTCGTCTCCACGGTGGGATCGAACGCCGCGACCACGATCGAACCGGTGAGGATCACGAAGAACGCGGCGAGGACGGCGAGCCCGACCGTCACCGGACCCCAGCCGCTCTCGGGCAGGCCCTCGTAGCGCGTCAGGAAGCCGCCCCTTCGGGCGCTCGGCGGTGGCGCGCTCATCGAATCATCGCCGCAGATGCTGCACGATCTCGGCGAGCGAGGCGATGTCGCCTCCGCCGTCGCGGTCGATTCGCAGGGCCTCGATCCCCGCGGCGGCAGCGCCGTCGACGTCGGCGTCGGAGTCGCCGATGTGGATCGCCTCCGCGACCGTGCAGTCGGCGAGAGCCAGCGCCGCCTCGAAGATCGCGGGATCGGGCTTGCGCGCCCCGGCGCCGGCAGAGGTGACGACGCCGTCGAAGCAATCGGCGAGGCCGACCCGCTCGAGCACGTCGCCGAGCGCAAAGTCCCAGTTCGACACGCACACCACAGACAATCCCAGAGCCTGCACCTCGCCGAGGGCCGGTCGAGCGTCCTCGTAGGCCTCGAACGCGATCGACTCCATCATCGTCGTCACCTCGATCTCGCGGCCGAGCTTCGTCGAAAGCAGCTTGGCGCAGCGCGCCCGGAGATCGGCGAGCGACTCCGCGTCGGTCGCCTCCTGGGCATGCTCGCCATAGAAGCGCATCTCGGCCTCGAAGGCCCGGCGAACCCGAGCGGGCTCCAGCCCCGCGATCGCTGCGGGCGGCACCCGCTCCCAAGGAGGCGGCAGCCGGACGGTGGTGCCGAGGGCGTCGATCAGGCAGGCGCGGTGCATCGCCGGGCATTCTGGCGCTCGGCCCCCACCGACCGCGAGCACCCGATTTCGCTCGGCCCCACCTCGCTAGCCTCTTGGCGCGATGACCCAACGCCGGCGACGCGTCGGTCCGGCCGCGATGGCGGTGGCGGCCCTCGCCTTGATCTCGATCCCCCTCGCGGCGCCGGGTCTCGCCCTGGTTCCCGGCGCGGCTGGTGGCGCTCCCGGCTGGTTGCGCGGGGTCTACGGCGATGGCTTCTCACTCTCGCCGGAGACCTACCTCGCGCTGCTCTACGTCGCGGTGGCGATCTGGGTCGCGACCTTCGCCCTCGCCGGCCGGCTGCCACGCGACGCGATGCGCTGGATCTGTGGGGCGCTGATCGTGCTCTTCGCGCTCGCCCCGCCGCTCCTGTCGCTCGACGTGTTCAGCTACATCTCCTACGCTCGCCTCGGCTCGCAGGGTCTCAACCCCTACGAGTTCGCGCCCGCCGCGATCCCCGCCGACGAGGCCGCGAGCAGGGTCGAGGACTTCCGCTCCGCGGTCTCGGTCTACGGGCCGCTGTTCACCATCGGGAGCGTTCCGCTCGGCGCGCTCGGCGTCCCGGCGGCTCTCTGGTCACTGAAGGCGCTCGCCGCGCTCTCGGTGGCGGGAATCGCAGCGCTGAGCGCCCGGCTGGCCACCATCCGCGGGATCGATCCGGCATCCGCGGCCGCCTTCGTGGCGCTGAACCCGCTCGTTCTCGTCCATCTCGTCGGCGGAGCCCATAACGACGGGCTCATGGTCCTGCTCGCCATGCTCGCGATCGCGGCGGCGCTGAGCTCCCGTCCCATGCTCGCCGGCGCCGGTCTCGTGGGGTCGGTCTCGATCAAGGTGTCCGGCGCGCTGTACGCACCGTTCGCCGTGGTCGGCTCGGGCTCCCGCGGCCGCCTGCTCGCCGGGATCGGCCTGGCGGCCGTGCTGATGGCGGCCGCGGCCCTGATCGGGTTCGGGCCGAACGCGCTCGAGGCCCTCAGCGTCGCCGGCGGCAACCAGGCCACGATGAGTCACTGGAGCGTGCCCGCCACGCTTGCCCGGATCACGAGCCTGGACGTCGAGCTCCTGCGAGCGGTCCTCGGAGCCCTCTACGCCGCCGCCGTGCTCTGGTTGCTCTACCGCGTCTCCCGCGGCGCCGACTGGGTTTGGGCCGCCGCTTGGGCCGCCTTCGGGCTGCTCGTCGCCTCCGCCTACATGGTTCCCTGGTATCTGATCTGGCTGCTCCCCCTTGCGGCCATCTCCCGCGACCGGGCGCTGGTTGCGCTCACCGTTGCGCTGACCCTCTTTCAGGTCGTCAACGGGGTGCCGGTTTGACCAGCATCGATCCCCACCCTGACGAGCCCCCGATGCGCAGCTCTCCCGAGTTCGACCTGCTCGCCGCGATCCGCGCTCGGATGGCCGTCACGCGCGAGTCGCACGAGGGAGCACCGATCGCGGTCGGGATCGGCGACGACGCCGCGGTGACCATTCCCGGCGGCGCGATCGCGGTCACCGTCGACGCGCTCGTCGAAGGGGTCGGCTTTCGCCGCCGGTGGTGCCCGCCACGCGCGGTCGGGCG
The DNA here is from genome assembly GCA_963826475.1 of uncultured Solirubrobacterales bacterium. Taxonomy (GTDB): domain Bacteria; phylum Actinomycetota; class Thermoleophilia; order Solirubrobacterales; family 70-9; genus RHKX01. Next base: position 189,493 of record CAWGXC010000002.1, read on the forward strand.
CAAGGCGCTCGGAGCTGCCCTCAGCGACCTCGCCGCGATGGGCGCTCGCGCCGGAGAGGCCTACGTCTGGGTGGGCGCCCCGCGGGGGTTCGGCGACGCCGAGTGCCTGGAGCTCTGCGCCGGCATCGCCGAGCTGGCGAGCGAGCACGACGTCGCGGTCCTCGGGGGTGACCTGACGGAAGCCGGAGAGCTCTCGGTCTGCGTCACCGCGGTCGGTCATGCTCGCCTTGCGGACGACCTCCTCGGCAGGGACGGAGCGGAGGCGGGCTTCTCGCTCTGCGTGACCGGTGCGCTCGGCGGAGCAGCTGCCGGCCTGATGGTGCTCGAGCACGACGAGCTCGGCGCGGAGGTCACGCCGTCGGCGCGGGAGGCGGTCGTCTCGAGGCAGCTCTCCCCGGTCCCGCGGCTCGCCGCAGGCCTTGCGCTCGCGGGCAGTGGAGCCCGGGCGATGATCGACGTCTCCGACGGCCTCGGCGCTGACGCCGAGCATCTCGCCGCGGCGAGCGGAATCGGAATCGAGATCGAGCTGGAGCTCGTCCCGGTCGGGGACGGTGTGCGGGAGGTGGCGCTCGCCGCCGGCCGCGACCCGATCGAGCTGGTCGCCTCCGGGGGAGAGGACTACGAGCTGCTCTGCGCGATTCCGCGAGCAGCGCTCGCCGAGTGCCGTGCGGCCGTGGCCGCCGGCGGATCGAGGCTGACCGAGATCGGCCGCTTCGTCGACGGTGGGTCGGTGCGGCTCAGGCTCCCCGGGGGGCGATCAGTGCCGGTGGACGGGCACGATCAGCGTCGGGGACGGTGATCAGCTCCCGGTCGAGCACGTTCGCGCCGATGCGTTGAAGCATTGCCGCGGCTACGCGCTCGGAATTGACCCGATACTCGCCTCGTGCGACCTGTCGGTGGACGGACTCGAGCTGCTCACTATGGGCTTGCATGGAACCTCGCTCGATTGTGGGGACGGAGGAATCCTTTCCTCCCGATGATTCATCGACGCTCTCCCCGACCCCTTTAATCGGATCGGACGGCTGTCCACTTTCGTGACCGCTCCCGTTCATCGTCGCGGCAGGGAGGACGAGGTGGCACCGAGCGCACCCGGGCCGGCGTGCGAACCCGCTCCCCGAATGGGGACGCCGGCGATCGGGGGGGTCATGCGGCCCGCCGACGCGGCCGCTGCCACGCACGCGATCAGACCTCCGATCAGCGCGCACCAGAGGATGGACATAACCGGGCCGATCTGCCCGTCGGCGATCATCAGAAGCAGGTTCCAGGGCCCGCTCGCGCCGAGATCGAGGTGCGCCGACACCGTCGCGAACGCCGCGAGGGCGCCGGCCGCCGAGAGGACGGCGACGATGGCGACGAGGACCGTGCGCGGTGGGCCGGCGGCCCGTGCCGGAAGCAGCCACACGTGCGCTGCCGGCGCCAGCAGCAGCGCGAGGTACGGGTTCAGCAGCCAGATGCCGAGGAGAGCGAAGCCGCAGAGGATTCCCGCGGCTGCGGCGAGGGTGTGGGGTTCGATGTCGAGGGGAGTTCGCATCGGCCTGATCAGCAAGCCGGCGAGGACGAAGGCGGCCGCGAGCACGCCGAAGGCGATCGGCGCCTCGCTCCCGGCCGTGAATCGAGCCGGGTCGTATGGGAAGCCCGGCCGCGGCACCAGCCCGAACAGGGCCAGGAGGTAGAGCAGCGACAGGGCCGCGAGCGGGGGCGCGGCCCTCTCGATCACCCAGAAGGCGGATCTCCTCGTGCGCCAGTCGACGCGGAACTCGCGCAGCCAGGTGTCGGCGGCCGCGAGCAGCGGCGCGAGCAGCAGGGTCAGTGCGAGCACCGAAAGCGTCCAGCCGGGGATCAGGTTGTCGCCGAGGCGGATGTACGAATCCGGGCCGTCGGCGGGCGCACCATCGGCATCGTCGAGCGTGAGCAGCAGGTTGAGCACGGCGCTCCCGCTGGCCTCGAGCGTTGTCGGGGAGGCGGTCACCGCGTCCCTGGAGTCCGCCGGCAGCTGGCGCTCTCCAGCGGAGCTGATCGCCACCGCCTCGATCCCCGCGTCGCGAAGGGCCGCCTGCTCACCGAGGCCCATCGGCACGGCCAGGCGCGAGAGCCCCAGCCAGGTTCCGGGGGCCGGATCGCGTTGGTCGAACGCGCTCGACGCGATCGTGCGGGCGGTCTGGACCAGCTGGGCCGATGGGCTCTCCGGGTCGGTTCCCGACGAGACCACGAAGGGGGGCTTCGGATCCCTCGCGCCCGGCTGCGAGATCACGACCGCGGCGTCGATGGTCTCGGTCCTCGGCAGGCTGTCGATCAGCTCTCTGGCGCCGCGCTCGCCGTCACTGCCGCCGTCGGTGGAGGCGAGGACGATCGTCCGCTCGTGACGAGATCCGCCGAGGCTGTCGGCGATGTTGACGAGCGTCGCCGTCGCGGCCGCGCTCGACGCTGCGCCCGGACCATCGGCGGAGTCGCGATCGGCGACGACGAGCAGGGTGCTCTCCGAACTGCCCGGCAGCGTCAGCAGGACGTTTTGCAACTTGACGTCCTCGCCGTCGTAGGTGGAGTCGAAGTCCTGGACCGAGACCTCGCCTCCCTCGATCTCGCCGAACCGGCTGCGCACCAGGTCGGCGGTGGTGGCGTCACCGTCGGAGCCCGGGGTGCGATCGGGAGCCGCGGCGACGATCGAGCGGGTCGTCCGCGACGCATCGCCGACGTTGAAGGTCGGCGAGGAGATCGGCTGCTGGAGCGCGCTCGGGATCGGCTCGAGCGAGAACATGAGCAGGACGAAAGCCGCAACTGCGGGGAGCAATGCGGCGCGGTAGATCCTCGGGTCGAACATCGCTAGGCCGGTGAAACTAACCTCTCCGCATGGTGGAGGCTTCGGCTCGCATCCTTCTCGTCGACGACGAGGAGGCGATTCAGACGCTGCTTGCGTATCCGCTGCGCAAGGAGGGCTACGAGGTCGTGGCCGCCCGTGACGGCCGTCAGGCCCTCGATCTCTTCGCCGACCAGCGCTTTGACCTCGTCGTGCTCGACGTGATGATGCCGCGCCTCGACGGGATCGAAGTGTGCCGCCGCCTGCGCTCCCGGAGCCAGGTTCCGATCATCATGCTGACCGCGCGCGACGATGAGGTCGACAAGGTCCTCGGCCTCGAGATCGGCGCCGACGACTACATCACCAAGCCGTTCAGCGTCCGCGAGTTCCGCAGCCGCGTCAAGGCGGCGTTGCGGCGAACGCGAATGGCGGGCTCGGGGCATCCCGAGGGCCTGATCACTTCCGGTGAGCTTTCGATCGACTTCTCCCGCCGCCAGGTGAAGGTGCGGGGGGAGCGGGTTCAGCTCACCTACGTCGAGTTCGAGATCCTCGCGGCGCTTGCGCAGAGCCCCGGTCGCGTGTTTGACCGCGACACGCTGCTCGAGCGCGTCTGGGGCGATAGCGCCTACCGCGATCCGCGCACGATCGACGTCCACATTCGCCATCTTCGCGAGAAGGTCGAGCAGGACGCCAAGGAGCCCGAGTACCTGTTCACCGTTCGTGGCGTCGGGTACCGGTTTCGTGACGAGGGCGGCTCGATGGCACCGCCGGAGTGAGCGCGCTCCCTCGCCGCCGGCCGAGCCGCAGGCCGCTCGGGAGCGTTCGCACCCAGCTGGTCCTGCTGTTCTTCGCCATCACGACCGCCGCGGTCGGGTTCGTCTATCTCTACGTCGTCCCCCAGCTCAGCTCGAGCCTCACCTCCGAGCGGCTCGAGCGGCTCGAGCAGCAGGGCACCGAGGAGCTCGATCGGTTGCGAGCCGCCTCGTTGCGGAACCTCGGCGAGCGCGAGCTCTCGGCGCTCGTCCGGCGCAGCGCCGCCGACGTCGATGCACGGGTGACTCTGCTCGGCGTCCGTGACGGTGTCCCGAGCTTCGTCCTCGCCGACTCCGAGCTCGAGAGCAACGCGATCGAGCCCACGTATCCCGCGGCGACCGGCGCGGCGATCAGCGGGGCGACGCGCTCGGCGGTCGAGACCGTTCGGGGCCGGCGGATCGGCGAGACCGCCATCCCGGTCCCCGGCGGGACCCCGCCGAGCGCGTCGACCGCGAGCTGGATCGTGGTGCTCTCGACTCCGCTCGAGGACGTCGAGGCGAACGTGGCGCTGATCCGCCGCCAGACGCTGATCGCCGGCGGCATCGCACTCGTCGCGGCTCTGTTCGCCGCCTACGTCGCCGCCGGCATGCACGCTCGTCGCCTCCGCCGCCTCGAGCGGGCCGCCGAGCGGGTCGCGCGCGGCGACTTCAGCGTGCCGATCCCGATCGGGTCCCACGACGAGGTCGGCCAGCTCGCGCTGACGCTCGACGAGATGCAGCGCCGCCTCCGCCGCCTCGACTCGGCGCGACGCGAGTTCATCGCCAACGCCTCCCACGAGCTGCGGACTCCGATCGCCTCGCTCGGCGGGTTCATCGAGCTTCTCGATGACGATGAGGAGCCCGACGCCGAGTCGCGCCGGCAGTTCGTCAGGACGATGCGGGGACAGGTCGAACGCCTGACGAAGCTCTCGACCGACCTGCTCGATCTCTCCCGGCTCGATGCAGACGCGATGAGCTTGAGCAGCGAGCCGCTCAGCCTCCTGGACCTCGCTCGTGACGTGGCCGACGAGTTCGCCGCCGCGGCCCGACGGCATGGGACCGAGATCGCGGTCGTCCCGGCTGAGGGCCCGACTCCCTTTGTTCAAGCCGATCGGGGAAGAACGATGCAGATCATGCGTATCCTCATCGACAACGCGCTGAAGCACACGCCGCAGGAAACCGAGATCACGATCACATTCTCCAGCTCAGCAAACGAATGCCGCCTCTCGGTCGTCGACAGCGGACCGGGCATCGCCGCCCGCTCGCGTGACCGCGTCTTCGAGCGCTTCTTCACCGCGGACTCCGTCAGCGGCTCGGGGCTGGGGCTCGCGATCGCTCGCGAGCTCGCTCGCCTGATGGGTGGCGACGTCGTCCTCGACCGCGCCCGCGGCAGGCGTACGAGCTTCGCGCTCGTCCTGCCGACCGCGGCAACCGGGGCGACCCCCGCGTGATCGACACACCTTCGAGGCTGCGCCCCGCGCTCGCCGCCGCGGTGGCGGCCCTGGCCCTCGCCCTGAGCGCCTGTGGCGAGGCCGGGTCCACGACCGCAACGACCGGAGCCGGGACGACCTCGACCGCCGGGAAGGGCGAGACCACGGTCGCGATCCAGTCGGACTCGAGCGGCTTCGACGCCCAGCAGGTCTACGCGGAGTCCGCTCCCAGCGTGGTCACGATCCTCTCGGTGCTCGGTGACGCGAACACCCCGATCGCCCAGGCGCAGGCCGGGCAGGGCTCCGGGTTCGTCCTCAACCAGGATGGGGAGATCGCGACCAACGCGCACGTCGTCACCGATGCCGCGGAGTCCGGCGCGAGCGCCGGCGGCACGATCAACGAGGCCTCCGAGGTCTACGTCGAGTTCGGCGATCGCAACCAGGTTCCGGCCGAGATCGTGGGCTTCGACCCCAATGCCGACGTCGCCCTGATCAAGGTCGACCCCGCTGGTCTCGACCTGAAGCCCATCCCGCTCGGTAACTCCGACGACATCAACGTCGGGCAGCCGGTCGCGGCGATCGGCAGCCCGTTCGGCGAGACGCAGTCCCTCTCGACGGGGATCATCTCGGCCACCGATCGCTCGATCGATTCCCTGACGAAGTACAAGATCGACGGCGCGATCCAGACCGACGCGTCGATCAACCCCGGCAACTCCGGCGGCCCGCTGATCAGCGCCGACGGGAAGGTGATCGGCATCGACCAGCAGATCAACACCACCTCGGGCGGTAACGAGGGCGTCGGCTTCGCGGTCCCGATCAACCTGGTCAAGAGCTCGCTCGACCAGCTGCGCGCAAACGGTGAGGCGAAGTACCCCTACATCGGAGTCTCGAGCCAGGCGCTCTACCCGCAGCTGGCCGAGAAGCTCGGCATCGACGCGCCGACCGGCTCGCTCATCTCGAAGGTCTTGAAGGACAGTCCGGCCCAGGACGCCGGGCTGAGGGGCTCGACCGGCGGTTCCGACTCCACCGTCGAGTTCCAGGGTCGCGAGGTGGCCGTGGGCGGTGACGTGATCACCGCCGTCGACGGAGAGAAGCTCGTCGCCGAGAACGACCTCTCGCGCCTGATCGCCGAGCATGCGCCGGGCGACAAGATCACGCTTTCGATCATCCGCGACGGCGAGCAGATGGACGTCGACGTGACGCTCGGCACCCGCCCGTCATCCTGATCTGATCTCCGGGAACGATCCTCACCCTCTGCACCCGCTGCGCGATCTGGTCGTCGAGCTCGCCACCGACCTGCGCGAGGTGGTGCTGCCTGAGCTGGGGGCGGCGGCGGGCCGCGAGCACTCCGGCGACGGCGCCGGGGGCGACGTCACCTTCGCGATCGACGAGCGGGCCGAGAGCCGGATGGAGGAGTTCCTCGCCGAGCGGGCTCCCGACGTAGCCTTCTACTCCGAGGACCGCGGCATGGTCACCCCCGGTGGCGAGCCGCGCTGGGTGCTCGTGGTCGACCCGATCGACGGCACGCGCCCGGCCATGGCCGGCTTCGAGTCCGCGTGCGTGTCGGTGGCCGCCGCTCCGCTCGATGACGATCCGACGATGGCCGACGTCGAGGTCGGCTGCGTGATCGAGATCAAGTCGGGTGCCAGCTTCCTCGCCATCAAGGGTCAGGGAGTCGAGCCCGCTCCCCGCCTCTCGCCGCAGACGGCCCTCGACCGCATGTTCTGGACGTATGGGTTCCGGGGGCGCCCCGCGGTGCCGACCACGATCGTGCTCGAGGAGCTGATCGACGTGTCCTCGGTCTCAGGCGGCACGTTCGACCTCGGTTCGGCGACCTACGACATGACCCGCCTCGTCACCGGCCAGCTCGACGCCTACGTCGAGCCCGGACCGCGGATGATCGATGAGGTCGACTGGGTCCGCGCCGAGTTCGAGCGGGTCGGCCGCGGTGCGATCCTCAACAACTCGCCCTACGACCTCGCCGCCGCCGCGCTGATCTGTGAGGAGGCGGGCGTGGTGCTCACCGGCGCCGCCGGCGAGTCGCTGGGCGGCCGGAGGCTGCTCGGCTCGGGCCATGACTTTCAGATGTCCTGCGTGTGCGCGTCGAACGCCGAGCTGCACGCGGCGATCATCGCCTCGCTCGACGCCGGGATCGAGCGGCTGCGCCGGGCTGGGCCCACCGACGGCTGAACCGCGAGGTACGTCTGGGCGTCGAGTCCGGCCGATAGCCTGAGCGCGTGCTGCAGGAGGTCAACCCCGGCGCCCGTTCGCTGGTCGATTACACCCACATCGTCGGTCGTCCGCTCGTCGAGCAGATCCGGTCGCTGGCGGAGGGTCTGCAGGGCAAGCGGGTGCTGCACCTGAGCGCCACCGCGTTCGGTGGGGGGGTCTCCGAGATCCTCTACACGCTCGTCCCGTTGATGCGCGACGTCGGCATCGACGCACACTGGCAGGTGATCCTCGGGCGGGAGGAGTTCTACAACGTCACCAAGCTGATGCACAACTCGCTCCAGGGCGCCCCCGAGTCGCTCGACGAGGTTCAGCGAACGACATATGACCGCTACAACCACCTCAACGCGATGGGGATGGAGGGGGGCTGGGACATCGTCGTCGTCCACGATCCCCAGCCGGCGATGCTGAAGACCTACGCGCCGGAGAACGCGAAGAAGTGGGTCTGGCGCTGCCACATCGACCTCTCGACGCCGAACCCGGACACGCTCGAGCTGATCCTGCCCCACATCCGCGGCTACGACGCGAGCTTCTGGCACGTCGACGACTACGTCCCCGATGCGATGCGCGATGCCCCGAACGTCCGCATCGTGCCGCCGGCGATCGATCCGCTCGCCTCCAAGAACATGGCGCTCTCGAGCGAGGACGCCGCCTTCGTCAGCCGCCAGTTCGGGATCGACCCCGAACGCCCGCTGATGTTGCAGGTCTCCCGCTTCGACCCGTGGAAGGACCCCCGGGGCGTGATCGACGCCTATCGGATGGTCAACGAGAGGATTCCCGAGGTGCAGCTCGCGCTGGTCGGATCGATGGCGACCGACGATCCCGAGGGCTGGGAGTTCCTGCAGGAGACGGTCGCCTATGCCGAGGGCGATCCTGACGTCAAGATCCTCAACAACCTCAACAACGTCGGCGCGATCGAGGTCAACGCCTTCCAGTCGCAGGCCGACGTCTGCATCCAGAAGTCCATTCGCGAGGGCTTCGGCTTGACCGTGACCGAGGCGATGTGGAAGGCGAAGCCCACGATCGGTGGCGACGTCGGCGGGATCCCGCAGCAGATCGTCGACGGGGAGTCCGGCTACCTGGTGTCCTCCGCGGCGGAGTGCGCCGAACGCACGCTCGACTTCCTCGGCGACCCTGACCTGAGCCTGCGCCTCGGCCGCGCGGGCAAGGAGCATGTGCGGGAGCGCTTTCTGACGCCGCGCCTGCTGCGCGATTACGCCCAGCTCTTCTGCGATCTGCTGGACGAGTGATGGCCGGACCCGGGCAACCGCTGATCATCGTCTCCAACCGGGGTCCGGCGGAGTTCGATCGCGATGGCGGCGAGCGCGTGATCAACCGCGGCGGCGGCGGGCTCGTCACCGCGCTCACCGGCCTCGCCACCCACCGCGACGTCCATTGGATCGCCTCGGCGATGAGCGACGAGGACATCGTCGTCGCCGGCGAATCGGACGGCCCGGTCGAGATCGAGATGGAGAGCGGTACTTACAAGGTCGATCTCGTCGCCTCCAACCCCGACGCCTACGAGCTCTTCTACAGCACGATCGCCAACCCCCAGCTCTGGTTCGTCCAGCATTACCTCTGGGACCTATCCAACGCTCCCGACATTCGCGCCGAGGAGAAGTACGCGTGGGAGGGCGGCTACAAGATCGTCAACGAGGACATCGCCCGCGCCGTGATCAAGAACATCGAGGGCGAGGACGAGCCACTCGTGATGTTCCACGACTACCACCTATACACGGCTCCGGCGATCGTTCGCGAAGCCCGTCCCGATGCCTTTCTACATCACTTCGTGCACATTCCATGGCCCCACCCGGACGCCTGGAGAATCCTGCCGCGCGTCTGGCGTGACGCGATCTACGAGGGCCTCCTATCCAACGACATCATCGGCTTCCACACCAGCGCCTACGTCCACAACTTCCTCGACTGCTGCCGGGAGCTGATGGATTGCGAGGTCGATTACCGCCGGGGCGCGGTCCACTACCAGGGCCGCGAGATCTGGGCCCGCGCGTACCCGCTGGGCATCGACTCCGAGCGCCTCCGCCGCGCGGCGGCATCCGACGACGTCGCCGACTACGAACGGGAGCTGCTGAGCCGCCGCCGCGAGCACCTGATCATCCGAGTCGACCGCGCCGATCTCTCCAAGAACGTCCTGCGCGGCTTCACCGCCTTCGACCAGTTCCTCACCGACCATCCCGAGTTCCTCGAGAAGGTCACCTTCATCGCCCACCTTCAGCCATCGCGCCAGGACGTCGCCGAGTACCGCGAATACCTCGAGCGCATCGAGGCCCTGGTCGCCGTCGTCAACCACCGCCACGGCACCACCGACTGGATGCCGATCGACCTGCGGGTCTACGAGAACTTCCTCGAGGCGGTCGCCCGCTACAAGCACTACGACCTGCTGATGGTCAACTCGCTCTTCGACGGGATGAATCTCGTCGCCAAGGAGGCTCCCGCCGTCAACACCCGTGACGGCGTCCTCATCCTCTCCGAGAACACCGGTGCACACGAGGAGCTCGGCGAGTACGCGCTCAGCGTCAACCCCTTCGACATCGAGGAGCAGGCCGATGCCATCTACCGCGCCCTCACCATGTCGTCGGAGGAGCGCCATCGCCGAGCCACCGATCTGCGCGAGATCGTCGAGGCCACCGATCCCGGCATCTGGATCGACCATCAGCTCGAGGACATCGAGGCGAAGCGGGCCGGCTGACGGGCCGGGAGGCCTCGTCAGAGGGCCGTCGACGACCGCCTGGGGTGACAGACGCCATCATCGTGGTCTCTCTCACCCACGTGAACGATCAGGGACCGAACTCGGCGATTCCCGGCGGCGGACCGGCGGCCGGCGGCTGCGCGGCGGGCTCCGGAGGTAGGGCCGGAGTCGGTGAGGGCGACGGAGGGGACGTGGGAACGGGTGCCGGAGCCGCTGAGGTTGGCGAGCCGGATGAGGGCGCCGGGGCAGGAGCCCGGGGCGGTTTCTCTTTCACCTGCGTTCCACCGTCCGGCCCCGAATGCCGACCTCCACGCTCGTGGCGACTCCGCCCAGGCCGGGACGGCTCCGACTTCCCATCCCCTCTGCCCTTGGGCGTGTCGATTCCCCGACCCCGCTCTGGCGCACGCTCTCCGGGCTTCGGCAGCGGCGGCTCCGGCTCCACCTTCGCCTGCGGCAATCCGATCGCCGGGTCGAGCGGCGGCGGCTCAGGAGTGCGCAGCAACGAGGGCGCAACGACCAGGGCCGCCGCGACCGCGCCGACGGTGGCGACCGCTCGGGCGGCGAGTCGCCAGCTCACGGTCATGCCCCTCACATACCGTTCAATCCCGGGGCGGGGAGCGGCGCCCCGCTATAGTCCCCGCCGCTTTGGCAGACCTTCATTACGAACTTATCCTCATGCTCGACCCGCAGGCCGAGGACGAGCAGCGCGAGAAAATCGCCGCGGACGCCAAGTCCAAGCTCGAGACCGCCGGCACGATCGAACACGAGGCGAACTGGGGCGTGCGCAAGATGGCGTACGAGATCGACCGGCGCCCTGAGGCCGACTACCGCTTCTACCGCTTCACCAGCGGCAAGGAGGTGCTCGACGATCTCGGCCACACGCTGAAGATCACCGACGGCGTCCTGCGCTACCGCTTCTTCAAGACCGAGCACGACGCGCCGACCATGACCCCGCCCGACACCGAGCAGATCATGAAGCGCGACGACGACGACCGCGATCGCGGTCGTGGCGGCGGCCGCGGCGGCCCGCGGCGTCCGCGCGAGTCCGGCGGCGACCGCGAGGAGCGGCGTCCCGAGGCGGCCCCGGCTCCCGAGGCGCCCGCCCCGGCCGCAGCCGCTCCCGAGGTGCCGGCCCCGGAGGCCGCCCCGGCGGCGCCCCCCGAGGCCACTGCCGCACCACCCGAGGCACCCGCCCCGGAAGCGGCCGCACCCGCCCCCGCGGCGAGCACCCCCGACGACCCCGCCTGAGCTCGCTCAGCTCCTGACGCCGGGTCACCCCGGCGATGAAACCCCGCTAGTTGCGGGGTCATCTGCGCACCCCGGCAGCGGGGGCGGAACCCCCGCTGCCGGGGTGCCTACACTCGATGGGAGACAGCAATCAGAAGGAGCACGAGACAGTGGCGAACATCAACCGGGTGATCATCACCGGGAATCTGACCAGGGACCCAGAGCTGCGTGCGCTGCCCAGCGGGACCCCCGTGTGCGAGCTCGGCGTGGCCGTCAATCACCGCCGCAAGAACCAGCAGACGGGCGAGTGGGTCGAGGAGCCCAACTACTTCAACGTCGTCGTCTTCGGCGCTCAGGGCGAGAACTGCGCGACCTACCTCTTCAAGGGCCGCCCGGTGGCGATCGACGGTCGTCTGCGCTGGAGCTCATGGGAGGACAAGAACGGCGGCGGTAAGCGCTCGAAGGTCGAGATCGTCGCCGACACCGTCCAGTTCCTCGGCGCCCGTGACGATCAGGGCGGCGGAGGCGGCAATCAGAACCAGAGCAACCAGGGTGGCGGCTTCGCTCCCAGCTCCGACGTTCCCGCCGACACCTCCGACTTCGGCGACCCCGCCGGCGTCGGCTCCGGTGGCGGCGGCTCCGACGACGACATCCCGTTCTAGGCCGGTCACGAATTTCGCCCCACCCGCACCCCTCCGCGGCTTCCCGCCGGCGGAGGCGTGCGGTGGGCTGGAGCGGGCGTGACGAGGGCCCGATCCGTGCCTGGGGACGGAAGATGATCGCGCCGGTTCGGCCCGGTCCCTATCATTCCCGGCCGCTGATGAACCGAGCAACGCAGATCCGAGGGAACGACCGCTGATGGCCGCTCCCACCGCACCCCCCCGCAAGGGTGGCAGCAGCAGCAGCTCCCGGCGCTTCGACAAGAACCGCCCGCGTAAGTACACGCGGATCGCGGTCGATCGGATCGACTACAAGGATCTCAGCCTGATTCGTCGTTTCATCTCCGACCGCGGCAAGATTCGCTCGCGGCGGGTAACCGGACTCTCCCGGCGTCACCAGCAGCAGCTCGCGCTCGCGGTCAAGCGTGCCCGCGAGGTCGGTCTGCTCCCGTACGTCGGCGAGCGCTGAGCCGGATTCAGGGCTGATGGCGCAGGCGATCCTGCTCAAGGAGGTCGAGGGGCTCGGAGGCGCCGGTGAGGCGATCGAGGTCTCGCCCGGCTACCTGCGCAACTTCCTCGTGCCTCGCAAGCTGGCCCAGCCGGCGACCAAGGGCGCCCTGATCGAGGCGCAGCGTCGCCAGGAGGCCGCCGAGAAGGCCGCCGCGACCGCGCTCGAGCGCGCCGGCGAGACCGCCGCACTGCTTTCGAAGACCGTCTTGACGATCACCCACCGCGCCGGCGAGGACGGCCGCCTGTTCGGCTCCGTCACCTCGAAGGAGATCGCCGACGCGATCCGCGAGGCGCGCGGGATCAAGATCGACCGCAAGCGCGTCCTCCTCGAGGAGGGCATTCGCGAAGTCGGGACGTACATGGTCGAGGTCGAGGTGCCCGGCGGCGCCACCGCCTCCGTAAAGACGATCGTGGCTGAAGCGCGTTAGTCGCGACTCGCCACCTCCGCCTCACTTACCTCCCAAATACCCGGTTCACGTCTCCCGCTCCGCCCCGGGCTGTGGTTGATTGGTCCTCGGGGCCGGAGCGCAATCCGTCCGCCTCGGCAGGTTGAATGGCCAGGGGAACACACGTTCGTAAGAGAGAAGCCGGGAACTGATGGAAGCCGCCACCGCCAACGGGAGCCACGAAGCACCCCTCCTGCTGCCTCATAACCTCGAGGCCGAGGAGTCGGTGCTCGGCGCGATGATGGTCTCCGAGGCCGCGATCGATCCGGTGGTCCTCGAGGTGCGGCTCGAGGCCGACGACTTCTACCGCGGGCGCCACGCCACGGTCTTCCGGGCGATTCACGAGCTCTACGAGCGCTCCCAGCCCGTCGATGCGCTGACGGTCTCCGAGCTGCTGACCAGCCAGGGCAAGCTCGAGGAGGCGGGGGGGCGCGAGGCGGTCTCCGCGCTCGCCTCGAGCACGCCGGTTCCCGGCAATGCCGGTCATTACGCGCAGATCGTCAAGCAGAACTCGCTGCTGCGCCGTCTGCTCGGCGCCGCGCAGAGGATCCAGGTGTCGGTGCAGACCCGCGAGGGCGAGCCCCAGGAGCTGCTCGAGCAGGCCGAGCGGCTGCTCTTCAACGTCCAGCGCGAGGACCAGGCCGGCGACTTCAGCTCGATGGCGGAGATCCTCGTCCACGAGACGGAACGCCTCGAGAAGCTGGCGAGCGGCGAGACCCAGATGACCGGCACCCCCTCGGGCTTCCGCAAGCTCGACGACATGACCGGCGGATTTCAGCCGGGCAACCTGATCGTCATCGCCGCCCGGCCGGCAATGGGTAAGTCGAGCCTCGTCTGCAACATCGCCGAGAACGTCGCATGGAAGGCGAAGCGCCCGGTCGCCTTCTTCTCGCTGGAGATGTCGGAGACTGAGCTCGCGCACCGCTTCATCGCCTCCCGCGCGCGGATCTCCTCCGACCGCCTGCGCAAGGGTCAGGTCACGAAGGAGTGGAACAAGGTCCTGCGCGCCTGCAACGAGCTCGCCGAGGCCCCACTCTGGATCGACGACTCCTCCGACCTCAGCCTGCTCGACCTGCGGGCCAAGTGCCGCCGCCTGCACTCCGCCGAGGGCGGACTCGGGCTCGTCATCGTCGATTACATCCAGCTGATGCGAAGCGACGACCCCCGCGCCGGCCGGGTCGAGCAGGTCGGCCAGATGAGCCGTGGCCTGAAGATCCTCGCCCGCGAGCTCGAGGTGCCCGTGATCGGCATCTCCCAGCTTTCACGTGCTCCCGAGCAGCGTCCCGACAAGGTGCCGATCCTCTCGGACCTGAGAGAAAGCGGAAGCATAGAACAGGACGCGGATATCGTGTCTTTTATTTACAGAGACGAGTACTACAACGACGAGACCGAGCGGCCAGGCGAGGCGGATCTCGTCATCGCCAAGCACCGCAACGGGCCCATCGGCACCATCCCGCTCGCCTTTCAGGCCCAGTTCCCCCGCTTCCTCAACCTCGCCGGCTCGTACGGCAGCGACGACCGGGGCGAGGAGGCCGCATGAGCGACGAGCCCCGCCGCGGGCCCCTCGGGGGCCTGCGCTCCACGTTGCCCGCCACCGGCGATCCCCTGCGCGGGCCGGCCGGCCACGATCCGCTCGCCTCGGTGCTGCCGGGTGGCGCGGGCGTCCTTCGCGAGGGCGGCGAGGTCAGCGCGCGGGCGACGTGTGCGCTCGGGATCTGCGACGGCTCCGGCTGGATCGTCGGCCCGGAGGAGACGGCGCGGCCCTGCGATTGCCGCAGGCGCAAGATCGAGAAGGCGCGCGTCTCCGGTCTACGCGGCTCGTTGCCGAAGCGCTATCAGGGCGTCTCGTTCGACCGCCCGCCGATCTCCGACATGGCGCGGCGCCCGGGCCTGGGGCAGACCGTGGCCGCGATCAGGGAGCTTTGCGACGACATCGATGGCCGGCTCGCCAAGGGCGATGGCGCCTGGCTGATGGGGGACGTCGGCACCGGCAAGACCTCGCTGGCGATGGTCGTCTCGAAGGCGGCTTTGGAGGCCGGCAAGAGCGTGGCCATCTACTCGATGCCGCGCCTGCTCGCCCGCATTCGTCGCACCTACGACACCGAGTCGGGCGAGGAGGGCTATCTCTCGTTCTTTGACCGGCTGACGTCGGTCGATCTGCTGCACATCGACGACCTCGGCGCCGAGAAGCGCACCGACTGGGTGCTCGAGCAGCTATACGCGATCGTCGACCGCCGCTACGAGGAGGAGCTGTCGATGGTGGTCACCACCAACCTCGACGTTCCGGACCTCGAGGAGCAGATCGGCAAGCGCACCGTCTCCCGCCTGATCGAGATGTGCGGGGACCCGCTGCCGCTCTACGGACCGGACAAGCGGGAGGAGTACAACCCCTCCCAGGTCGGGTCGGGTCCCGTCCACCCTTCATAATCACCTTCGTATGCCCGGAATGGTGATCGTCGGCGCCCAGTGGGGCGACGAGGGAAAAGGCAAGGTCGTTGATCTGCTCGCCGAGCGCGCGGACATGGTCGTGCGCTTTCAGGGCGGCAACAACGCGGGCCACACGATCAGCCGCGAGGGCGAGGTCTTCAAGCTGCACCTGGTTCCCTCGGGGATCCTGCACCCCGGCACCACGTGCGCGATCGGCAACGGGGTCGTCATCGATCCGGGCATCCTCATCGACGAGATCGAGGGCCTGAAGCGCCGCGGAATCGCGACCGGCAACCTGCGCATCTCCGCCAACGCGCATCTGATCATGCCCTACCACGTGTTCCTCGACACGGCGGGCGAGGCGCAGCTCGGCAGCCTCAAGATCGGCACCACCCGTCGCGGGATCGGGCCCTGCTACGCCGACAAATCGGCGCGTCTCGGCATCCGCGTGCAGGATCTGCTCGACGAGAAGATCCTGCGCAAGAAGATCATGGCCGCGATGGAGCCGAAGCGCCAGCTGCTGCGCCCCCACGCCAAGGATCCCGCCCTCGACCTCCACGCCATGACCGAGGAGTACGTCACCTACGGCCACCGGCTCGAGCCGCACATCGCCGATACCGCCCACCTCTGCTGGGAGGCGCTCGACGCCGGCCGCTCGGTCCTCTTCGAGGGCGCGCAGGGCACGATGCTCGACCTCGACCACGGCACCTATCCCTTCGTCACCTCCTCCAACCCCGTCTCCGGCTCCGCCTGCGTCGGCGCCGGGGTCGGTCCGCGTGACCTGAACGAGGTCTGGGGAATCACCAAGGCCTACTCGACGCGCGTCGGCTCCGGACCGTTCCCGACCGAGCTGGACGACGAGGTCGGCGAGCGACTGCGCGAGGCCGGCGCCGAGGTCGGGACGACGACCGGTCGCCCGCGGCGATGCGGCTGGCTTGACCTCGTCGCGCTCCGCTACGCGGTCAGGCTCAACGGAATGACCGGGCTGGTGATCACGAAGCTCGACGTCCTCACCGGGATCGATCCCCTGCGGGTGGCCGTTCGCTATCGCCATCCCGAGGGCGCGACGTTCACCGAGTTCCCCTACCACCAGTCGGTGCTCCATCACGCCGAGCCGGAGTACGAGGAGCTTCCCGGTTGGGAGGAGGACATCACGGGTGCGCGGACCGAGGACGATCTGCCGCAGGCGGCGCGCGATTACCTGCGCTACATGTCCGAGTTCGTCGGGGTGCCGGTGACGCTGATCGGCGTCGGGCCTGCGCGCGATCAGATCATCTGGGCGGGCGGCGAGCACGAGGCGACGCTCCGCGCTGCTTAGCCGGGAGAATCAAGGGCAGGAAGGTACGGATGAAGTTCATTTACAAGCCGTTCGCGATCATCATCGGGCTGCTCGCCGGCATGCTCAGCAAGAAGGCCTTCGAGCAGCTCTGGGGAGTCGTCTCAGACGAGGATCCCGCCGACCCCGATGACCGTGACGCGAGCTGGGCCGAGGTGCTCGTCTCGGCGGCGATCGGGGGCGCGATCCTGAAGACCGTCCAGGCCCTCGTCCGGCGGGGCGGAGCCAAGGGCTTCGAGCGTGCCACCGGCTTCTGGCCCGGCGACGACCCAAAGGGCTGAAGAGAAGCCGAGGCGGTGGAGCAACCCAGCTCAGCCGAGGCCTCGGTCGGCGGCCAGGACCGTCAACCCGAGAGTCCCACGGACCTCTCCAAGCGCTCCTGGACCGCGACGATCAAGCGCGCGTTCAGTGAGTTCCGGGACGACGACGCGACCGACTGGGCCGCAGCGCTCACCTACTACTCAGTCCTCTCGGTCTTCCCGGGGATCATCGTCCTGTTCTCGCTGCTCGGCGTCCTCGGCCAGTACCCGCAGACGACGAACGCGCTGCTCAACATCGTCGCTGACCTCGGCCCCGCTTCGACGGTCGACACCCTGCGCGGGCCCATCGAGGACGTGACCCGCAACACCGGTGGCGCGGCGGCACTGCTCGGTGTGGGGACCCTGGGAGCGATCTGGTCCGCCTCCGGCTATCTGGGGGCATTCTCCCGCGCTTCGAATGTCATCTACGAGGTCGAGGAGGGACGACCCTTCTGGAAGATGCGCCCCCAGCAGGTCGGCATGACCATCGTGATGATCACGCTCCTCGCGATCGTGGCGATCGGCCTCGTCGTCAGCGGCCCGGTCGCCCAGTCGATCGGCAACGTGATCGGCGTGGGCTCGACCGCGGTGACCGTCTGGGGTATCGCCAAGTGGCCGGTGATGATCCTGCTCGTCGCGTTCATCTGCGCGATCCTCTTCTACTGGGCGCCGAACGTCGAGCAGCCCAAGTTCCGCTGGATCTCACCCGGCAGCCTCTTCGCGGTGGTCGTCTGGATCATCGCCTCAGCCCTCTTCGCCGTCTACGTGACCCAGTTCGCCTCCTACTCGGCGACGTACGGCTCGCTCGGGGGGATCGTCAGCTTCCTGCTCTGGATCTGGATCTCCAACAACGCGCTGCTGCTCGGCCAGGAGCTCAACGCCGAGCTCGAGCGCGAGCGCGAGATCGTCAGCGGCGTCCCCGGCGCGGAAGAGAAGATCCAGGCGCCGCTGCGGGACGAGCCGAAGGACTGAGGATGGGGGAGGTCGGGGATCGGGCGGCGCTGGTCGGCGAGTGGTCGCTGATCTCCTGGACCGGCACCGACGGCGACGGGAACCCGGTCGAGCACGGCGGGGAGTCACCGAGCGGCGAGTTGATCTATCTGCCCAGTGGCCGGGTGAGCGTGCAGATCCAGCACTCCGGGCGCGGCCTCTTCGGCTCCCGCGAATGGGCCGCCGGCGACGAGAGCCGGCGCGCTGCCGCCTACGCGACCTACAACGCTTACGCCGGGAGGTTCTCATTGCCGGAGCCGGGGGTCGTGGTCCACCACGTGGAGATGGCTATCCATCCGGATCAGCCGGGGATGGACAAGCGCCGCGAGTACGTGCTCGACGGCGACGAGTTGGTCCTCCGGACGCAGCCGGTCGCAACGGCGAACGGGCCTGCAACCTCCGAGCTCAGGTGGAGGCGTCGCCGACCGTAGTCAGGAATTGTTCAGGCGACCGTGAAAGGGTGGGTCGATGAAGAGACTGCGAAGTTTCGGGTTGATCAAGTCCGGCCTGCTCGGCGGACTGGTCCTCCTCCTGCTGATCCAGCTGGTGCCCTACGGGCGCGCCCACGCCAACCCGGCAGTCACCCAGGCCGCTCAGTGGCCGCCGGGACAGGCTCAGGACATCTTTCAGTCGTCGTGCGGCGACTGCCACAGCAACATGACCGAATGGCGCTGGTACTCAAATATCGCTCCCGCCTCCTGGCTCGTCCAGAACGACGTCGACGGCGGTCGGTCCAGGTTCAACGTCTCCGAGTGGGACCAGATCCAACCTGACCTCTCCGAGGTCCAGGACAAGGTCAGCAGCGGTGAGATGCCTCCATGGCAATACACCCTGGCCCACCCCTCGAAGAAGCTCTCGGCGGACGAGAAGAGGCAGCTGGTCGACGGTCTCGCCGAGCTCTACTCGGCTGATCCCCCGCAGACCGGTGGATAGGGCGGAACGGGAGCCTCTTCCGTAGGGCGTGACTCCTCCGCGTATCCGGGACGCGGAGCGGAGGATGTTCGCGAGTTATCTATTATCCCGCGCCGTGTTCGAGAAGGTTCTCATCGCCAACCGGGGGGAGATCGCCGTTCGGGTGATCCGCAGCCTCAAGGAGATGGGGATCGGCGCCATCGCCGTCTACTCCGAGGCCGATCGCGAGGCCCGGCACGTGCGTGAGGCCGACGAGGCCTACCTGCTCGGGCCGGCCGTACCCGCGGAGAGCTACCTGAACATCGAGAGGATCCTCGCCGTCGCCGCCGAGTCCGGCGCGAACGCGATTCACCCCGGTTATGGGTTCCTCGCCGAGAACGCCCCCTTCGCCCGCGCGATCGGGGAGACGGACATCGTCTGGATCGGCCCGCCCGCCGCCGCAATCGACGCGATGGGCTCCAAGACCAAGGCGCGCGAGATCATGGAGAAGGCCGGCGTCCCGATCGTGCCGGGCGCGACCGAGCCGTCCAAGGACGTGGGTGCCGCGAAGAAGATGGCTGACGAGATCGGCTACCCGGTCGCCTGCAAGGCCTCGGGCGGCGGCGGCGGCAAGGGCTTCCGCGTCGCGATGAGCGCGGACGACCTCGAAGCGGCCTTCGAGGGCGCCGCCCGCGAGGGCGAGAAGTTCTTCGGCGACGACACCGTCTACCTCGAGCGCTACCTCGAGGATCCGCGCCACGTCGAGGTGCAGGTCCTCGCCGACTCCCACGGACACGTCATCCACCTCGGCGAACGCGACTGCTCGATCCAGCGGCGCCACCAGAAGCTGATCGAGGAGGCCCCCGCTCCCCACGTCGACGAGGAGATGCGCGAGCGGATCGGCAAGATCGCCACGGATGCGGCTGAGGCCGTCGACTACCGCGGCGCCGGCACCGTCGAGGGCATGCAGGTGGGCGACGACTACTTCTTCCTGGAGATGAACACGCGCGTCCAGGTCGAGCACTGCGTGACCGAGATGGTCACCGGGATCGACATCGTCCGCGAGCAGGTCCGGATCGCCGCCGGCGAGGAGCTCTCGATCACCCAGGACGAGATGCAGATGCGCGGGCATGCGATCGAGTGCCGGATCAACGCCGAGGCCGCACACAAGAAGTTCGCTCCGGCGCCGGGCAAGGTCGGCGCCTACCTCGAGCCCTCCGGCCCCGGCGTCCGCGTCGACTCCGGCCTCGAGGCCGGAGGGGAGGTCACCCCGCTCTACGACCCGATGGTGGCGAAGCTGATCACCTGGGACGTCGATCGCGAGCATGCCACCCGCCGGATGCTGCGCGCGCTCGGCGAGTACAGGATCGAAGGCCTTACGACCCTCATCCCTTTCCACGAGAGGATCCTCGCCACCGAGCAATGGGCCAAGGGCGAGACCTGTCGCGACCTGCTCGAGGACAAGGACTGGATCAAGTCGCTCGCTCCCGACGATCCGCCGGCTCCGGTCAGCGACGAAGACGCCCCGGAGCTCACCGAGCGTGAGTACAAGGTCGAGGTCGGGGGGCGGCTCTTCCCGGTCAAGGTCATCGGCGAAGCGCTCGGCGGCGGTGGCGGGGCCGCGCCCGCCGGCAAGCGCCCGCCGAAGCGAGAGCGCAAGGCATCCTCGGCGGCCGCATCCGGCAACTCGGTCGTCGCGCCCCTGCAGGGCAGCATCTTCAAGGTCGAGGTCTCAGAGGGGGACGAGGTCGAGGAGGGCGCTCTGATCGTCGTCATCGAGGCGATGAAGATGGAGAACGAGATCACCGCCCACAAGGCGGGGAAGATCACCAAGCTCGAGGTCGAGGTCGGCACGCCGATCAACGCGGGCGATCCGATCGCGACGATCGAGTAGGTCCCGGGGCCGCGCGATGAAGCGATGGCCC
>CAWGXC010000003.1:0-737500 GCA_963826475.1 uncultured Solirubrobacterales bacterium
GAGGCACCCACTTTGAAGATCTGTTGTCTTGTCAAGGAGGTGCCGGACGCCGCTGTTCAGAAGCGGATCGACTCCGGCACGAAGCGGCTCGACCGCTCCGGCGAGCGGAACCTCAACCCGTTCGACACCCATGGGATCGAAGCTGCCATGCAGATTCGCGAGGGTGGTGAGGTCGAGGTCGACGAGATCGTCGCGGTGACGATGGGCCCGACCACCGCCGCCCGCGCGCTGCACAAGGCCGTCGCCCTCGGGGCCGACCGCTCGGTCCACCTCACCGACGACGCGCTGTCCGGCTCCGACGTCTGCGCCACCGGCTACGCCCTGGCGAAGGTGCTCGAGTCCGAGTCGCCTGACCTGGTCCTGCTGGGCCAGCAGTCAGATGACGGCGAGTGCTACACGATCGGCGCCGTCGTGGCCGACCACCTGAAGATGCCGTCGCTGACCCAGGTCATCCAGATGGATGTCACCGAGGGCAAGCTGCGCTGCGAGCGTCAGGCCGAGTACGGCTACGACACCGTCGAGATCCAGCTGCCCGCCGTGATCAGCGTCGGTGACGCGATCAACGAGCCGCGCTACCCGTCGCTGAAGGCGATCATGGGTGCCAAGAAGAAGCCGCTGGACACCAAGTCCACCGGCGACGTCGGCATCGAGGGAGACAGGGTCGGCGAGGCCGGCTCCCAGACCACTGTCCTCGGGATCAACCCGCCGCCGGAGAAGCAGGCAGGCGAGGTCATCGAGGACGAGGACACCGCGGAGACGGTCGAGAAGATCGTCGCCTGGCTTGACGAGAGGAAGCTGATCTAGATGGCGGACATCCTGGTTTACGCCCTTCATGACGACGAGGGCGTCTTCAACAAGAACTCCCAAGGCGCGATCTCCG
Source organism: uncultured Solirubrobacterales bacterium (assembly GCA_963826475.1). Lineage (GTDB taxonomy): Bacteria > Actinomycetota > Thermoleophilia > Solirubrobacterales > 70-9 > RHKX01. Next base: position 881 of record CAWGXC010000003.1, read on the forward strand.
AGGCGGCCAAGCTCGCCTCCGAGACCGGCGGCACCGCAAGCGCGGTCGTGGTCGGCGACGTCTCCGATGACGCCGCCGCCGGCCTCGGCAAGTTCGGCGCCAGCAAGGTCTACCGCTGCAAGGAGGCCCCCGAGGGCCTGGCGCAGCCGATCGTCGACGTGATGGCCAAGGTCATCACCGACAACAACATCGGCTACGCCCTCTTCGGAGGCGGACTGCTCGGCTTCGAGATCGGTGCGGGACTCACCGCCCGCCTCGGCGCCGGCGTGACCATGGAGGTCACCGCGGTCAAGGTCGACGGCGACAAGCTCGTCGCCGAGCGCCCGGTCCTGCAGGACTCGGCGATCGTCGACGTCGGTTACGTCTCCGAGCCCGGAATCATCATCGGCCGCCTCAACGCCTTCGACGTCAAGGAAGGCGACGGAACCGCTGAGGTCGAGGACGTCACGGTCGAGCTCAGTGAGTTCTCGACCCGCGCGACCATGGTCACCCGCGGTGAGGCCCGCGGCGAGGACGTCAACATCGAGGATGCGGACATCCTCGTCGGTGGCGGCCGCGGACTTGGCGAGAAGGACAACTTCAAGCTCGCCGAGGACCTGGCCAACGCGATGGGTGGCGCAGTTGCCGCGACCCGCGCGGTGGTCGACGCCGGTTGGTACCCGTACTCGACGCAGATCGGCCAGACCGGCAAGACGGTCGCCCCGAAGCTGTACCTCGCGGTCGGTATCTCCGGCGCGATCCAGCACAAGGTCGGCATGCAGAGCTCCGAGAACATCCTCGCGATCAACAAGGACCAGAACGCGCCGATCTTCGAGTTCTGCGACCTCGGCGTCGTCGGTGATCTCCACAAGATCATGCCGAAGCTCACCGAGGCCATCAAGGCCAAGAAGGGCGCATAAGCAGATGGCAGGAGTAGCGCCGGAGGACTTCCCGCCTCCCTTCGACCCCGAGGACTACATCGGTCCGCCCACCGACCCCGAGGACGAGCGCCTCGAGGTCGGTGTCGCGATCGTCGGCGGTGGACCCGCCGGCCTCGCCTGCGCGAACAAGCTGATGCAGCTGCTCGAGAACGAGCCGGAGCTCACCGAGAAGCTCGGTGAGGTCCCGGTCGCGGTCGTCGAGAAGGGGAAGGCCTGTGGCGCTCACCTGCTGAGCGGGGCGAACATGAAGCCCTCAGCGATGGAGGAGCTGTTCCCCGACATGGACAAGTCGGAGTGGCCCACCTACGGCGAGGTCACCGACGACGCGGTCTACCTGCTGACCAAGAAGCAGGCGCTGCCGCTGAAGCCGATGCCGCCGAACTTCAAGAACCACGGCAACTACGGCATCTCAGTCGCCAAGGTGGGCCGCTGGCTCGCCGACAAGGCCGAGGAGGCCGGCGCCTACATCCTCACCGAGACCGTCGCCGACAAGCTGCTCGTGGAAGACAGGATTGTCCGCGGCGTTCGTTCCGGCGACAAGGGCCGCGATCGCGAGGGCAACCAGCGCTCGAACTTCGAGCCGGGCAACGACCTGATGGCCAAGGCCACCGTCCTCTGCGAGGGCACCCTGCAGCACCTGACCGGCGCCGCGCTCGACTACTACGACCTGCACGGCTCCGACCCAAGGCGCTGGGAGCTCGGCGTCAAGGAAGTCTGGGAAGTGGAGAAGCCGCTCGATCGCGTCATCCACACGATGGGATGGCCGCTGCGCAAGGCCGCCAAGTACAACGAGTTCGGCGGCAGCTTCATCTACCCGATGGGCGAGAACAAGCTCTGCATCGGCATGGTGATCGGCCTCGACTACACCGACGCCACCGTGAGCTGCCACGACATGCTCCAGGAGCTCAAGACCCACCCCTTCATCGCCAAGATGCTCGAGGGCGGCAAGCGCGTCGGCTGGGGAGCAAAGACCATCCCCTCCGGCGGCTACTGGTCGATGCCCAAGAAGTTCGCCGTCCCCGGAATGATGATGGCCGGCGACGCCGCCTGCATGGTCAACGTGCCGACGCTCAAGGGCGTCCACTACGCCATGCACGCCGGCATCTACGCCGCCGAGACCATCGTCGAGACGCTGAAGAAGGACATCGACTCCGTCGACTTCTCCGCCTACGACGAGCGCGTCCGCAACTCGCTCATCGAGAAGGAGCTCTACGAGAGCCGCAACATGCGCCAGCCCTTCGACAAGGGCTTCTTCGTCGGCGGCGCCATCGCCTCGGCGATGACCATCACCAAGGGCGCCTTCCCCGGCGGCCACTGGAAGAGCGAGGACGACGCCGTCCACGAGATGAGCCTCGGCAAGGCCGCCGACAGCTACCCCAAGCCCGACAACGAGAAGACCTTCGACAAGCTCGGATCAGTCTTCCTCAGCGGCAACGCCACCCGCGACGACGCCCCCAACCACGTCAAGATCCAGACCCACGTGCCCCTCGAGATCGCCCAGACCTGGGTCAGCATGTGCCCGGCGCAGGTCTACGAGATCCCGGAGGCCCAGCTCGAGAGCCAGGCGGCCACGGTCGACGTGCACGTAACGGCCTCCAACTGCGTCCAGTGCGGCGCGATCACGGCCAAGGGCGGCAGGTTGACGATGCCCGAGGGCGGAGACGGGCCCCTGTACCAAGAGGTCTAGCGGGCGGCCTCAGCTCCTTGGTTCCGTGAAAACCCTTTGCATGGAGAATGGGTGTCCCTCGGTAGGCCGGTGAATCTTCTCGCCGAGCCGCTGCGGATCGAAGCTGGGCTAGGCGGTGACTCGATAGGCGATCTGAGGTTCGGCCTTCCCCTTTAGTTCGAGCTCAACACGAGTGCCGGGTGCGCTTGGGAGATCGTTCGCAACCCGGTCGGAGAGCACGACCTCGCCGCTTGAGGCCTGTCCCTGCAATCGGGAGGCGGTGTTGACCACGTCGCCAACGGCCGTGAAGTCGAAAAGGGCCCGCTGACCGATGTTGCCCACATAGGCCTCACCGAAGTCCAAACCGATCCCCATCTCGACGAATGGTCCTTCGGCCGAGCCGTAGCCCACCGCACGTAGGAGTTCCTGCGCGTGCTTGAGCATCAGCCCGGCGACTTCGTCTCGCTGAATGTTCGGCTGGAAGTCCGGTAGGTAGATCGCCATCACCTCATCGCCGATCAGCTTGTCGATCACCGCATCGGGAAAGAGGACGTCTTCGGCACATCGATAGAACCGGCGTAGCAGCAGGGAGGTCTCAAGCGGGTCGATTCCCTCCGATCTCTTCGTGAACCCGCGCAGATCAGCGAACAGGACACCGGTCTGCATGGTCATGCCGCCAGGTGGTGAGAACTCCACGCAGACCGAGCAGATGGTTGGGTTCTTACGCGACGGCCTATAGCCGAGGGGGCGGGCGATGATCCTCCCCGGACCGGCGAACGGCGCGCCGCATACTCCGCACCTCGGGCTGCTCGGCAGGGCTCGTAAGGCCCAGGCTACGAATCCGCCGATGCCGCGCGAGTGAAGGCGCCAAGCGACTTCCCAGTCTTCCGGGCGCAGGGGCTCGTCGCCTCGCCTTCCCGCCTTGCGCCGGAGCATGCGAATGCCGAGTCGCTGCCATAGCGTCAGCCGGACCGACTCGTCAGCGTGATGATGGTCGTGCGGCATGCCCAAACGCTACCTCCGGAGCTGTGGGTGTGCGCTCATTTCCACCATCGGGGGGGCGGATTCGCAACCCTGCAACACCGACGCCGAAGAGGGCCGATGCGCATCCGGCGTAAATGCTTCCTAGGCTCGTGCCGGCCGGCCGTTCAGTGCGCCTTCGAGGGCGTCCACCGCCGCCGAAGCTCCGCCCGCTGCGGCGAAGGCGTCCGCGATGCGCCGGGCGCCCTCGGCCTTCTCCATCGCGCTCCGCACGGCTTCGCGCAACCGCTCGGGGTTGAGCCGCCCGGCGCTCAGGCGGGTACCGGCGCCGGCGACCTCGACGCGCCTCGCCACCTCGAGCTGGTCGCGGCCGAACGGCACCGCGCAGACGGGGACGCCGGCGGCGAGCGCCTTCTGGGTCGCGCCCATGCCGCCGTGGGTGACGGCGCAGGCGGCACGCTCGAGAATCGGCGCATGCGGGACGAACGGCAGCACGTGGGCGTGGGGCCGGGGAGCGAAGTCGCCTGGATCGGCGGACGGCAGCGTTGCGACGACGTGCACCGGCTCGTCGGCCAGTGCCTCCAGCGCCGTCTCGACCAGCTTGCCGTCGTCCTGGAACTCCGAGGAGGTGGTGACGAGGACGATCGGCCGGTCGATTCCGGCGAGCCAATCGGGCGGGTCGGCCGGCGGGTCCCAGGTTCCCGGGCCGATCATGCGGACGTTCGCCGGCCACTCCCGGCGCGGGTACTCGAACGGCTCGGCCGTCAGGTAGATGAGCAGGGGAGGGGCCGAGAACAGGTCGGCGACTCCGGCGAGCGGTGACAACCCGAGCCCGGCGCGGACCTCGTTCAGCCCGGGCATCGTCGCGCCCTCGAACGAGCGCACCAGCAACGGCCGCAGGACGCGGTCGCGGAGCCGGCCGGCGGGGCCCCGGGCTGGGGCGAAGCCCGGGCCGAACGGCGGCACGTCGGGCGCGGGAAGCGGGATCGGGTAGGGCAGCCAGCTCGCCCACGGCCCGTCCCAGGCCTCTGCCGCCGAGATCGCGCCCCAGGCCTGGGCGTCGACGAGGAGGAGGTCGGGGCGTTCCGCCTCGATCGCCGCCTGCAGGTCGGGCACCTCGTGCTCGGCTCGCCGTGCGAACAGCGCGACGGCGCGCTTGATGCCGCCCTGAGGTGTGCGGGCCTTGAAGTCGTCGTGCTCGATGGCCTCGATCGCGGGAGCGAGCGGCGCGGCCTCGAAGCCCCGCTCGCGCATCGTCTCGACCTGGGAGGCGAGCGTGCGCAACGCCACCTCGTGGCCGCGGGAGCGCAGCTCGTCGAGCGTCGGCGTGATCGGGTAGAGGTGCCCGCGGGCGGGCGACGTGTAGACGAGTACCTTGGCCATCAGCTCACTCCTCGGCCGTCGATCAGCTCGACGATTGCCAGTTCGGCCTGCGGACGGCTCAGCTTCGAGTCGATCCGCAGGAGCTTCCACATGTAGACGTCTGTGACGGCGATCAGCTGGGCGAGCCTGCGTGCGCGCGCCGCGCCCCGGTGGGCGGCGAGCTGGGGGGCGAAGGTGCGCTTGACCCAGGCGTGGTGGACGGCACGGCCGGCCTTGGTGAACTCGCTGAAAGCGGGATTCTCCTCCTCCGCCAGAAGGCGCAGCGCACGACGGCCGTACGCCTCGTAGTGATCGAGAAGGTTGGCGACCGCGCCAGGGACGTCCCCGACCGGCGCCTCGTCCCGCTGCTCGCGGATCTGCGCAAGCGACCGCTCAGCCGCGGCCCTGATCACGCCGTCCTTGGAGCCGTAGCGGCGGATCACCGTCTGGACGGTCACGCCCGCACCCTCGGCGATCTCAGCGAGTGTGAAGCGCTCCGCCGAGGTGGCCCAGAAGAGCTTCTCCGCGGCGTCGAGGATCCGCTCCCCGGTGGCCGCGGACGCGTCAGCTCGGGCCGACATCCGGTAGGTCCGAGTGCTCTCCTTCACTTTCATGTTAAAGAGACTAATACGAATATTTGAGTGGCGCAAGTCGGCGACCCACGTCTAACGTTCGGCGCCGTGGCCGTGACCATCGATCAGCTGACCGTCGCCGATGAGCCGGGTGCCTGGGCGGCGCTCGGATTCACGCTCGACGGCGACATCTGCGTGATCGGGGACGTGCGAATTCGCCTGACCGGCGCGGACGCTGATGCAAGCGGGCTAACCGGGTGGTCCCTGCGTGGAATCGAGACGAACGAGCTGGACGGGTTGGCGACGAGCACCTCCGATCGCAAGCCGCCGGAGTCGGCTCCAACCCACCCGAACGGCGTCACCACTCTGGACCACGTCGTCGCCATCACGCCGGCGCTCGAGCGGACGGTCAAGGCCCTCGAGGCCGCCGGCCTCGACCTTCGTCGGATCCGGGAGGAGCCGACTCCGGCAGGGGCTCCCCGCCAGGCGTTCTTCCGGCTCGGCGCCACGATCCTCGAGGTCGTTCAGGCGCCCGGCGACGCGATCGAGCGCGGTGGCGGGGTCGATCGCCCCGCCTTCTTCTGGGGGCTCGCGCTCGTCGCGCCCGATCTGGACGAGACCGTAGCCGGGTACGGCGACCACGTCAGCGCCGCGCGTCCAGCGGTGCAGCCCGGGCGCCGCATCGCCACCCTGCGGCGCTCGGCGGGCCTCTCGCTTCCCATCGCGCTGATGACGCCTCCCGTCTGAGGCCCCGGCTGAACTAAAACATTCGCTTGTGGCGTTTCGCTGTGTCATCATCAACTCCGCTCGACATGAGGTCGGTCTTTACGCGAATGGAGTCGCCGTCGTGAAACAGGGCTTGGTGCCGCCTTTGAAAAAGTTGATGCTCGGGGTTGCGACGCTCGTCGCATTGGTCGCATTGCCCGCTGCCGCGCAGGCGTCGAGCACCGTCTGGGCGGTCGGCGACGGCGCTGCGGTCGGCCCGACCGACAACCTGGTCGGCGCGATGGTGAACCAGAACCCCTTCGACGCCTTCCTCTACCTGGGGGACGTCTACGACAGCGGGACGAGCGCCGAGTTCAACTACTACGACGAGGCCTACGGGGCCTACAAGAACAAGTCCTATCCGACTCCGGGCAACCACGAGTGGAACAACCGCGCAGCCGGCTACGACCCTTACTGGGGTCCCGCGCTCAGCTCCCCCCACTACTACTCGCTGGATGTCGGCAGCTGGCATGTGATCAGCCTCAACACGGAGGAATCGGGCGGGCTGGGTTCCGCGCAGGTCGCCTGGCTGCGGACCGACCTGGCAAGCCACCCCGGCACCTGCACGATGGCGTTCTGGCATCGCCCGCGTTACTCGGCGACGTCTCAGGTCAACTCGACCTACTCGATCGGCGATGACACCAAGAGCGCCGGGCTCTGGCAGACGCTCGCCGGCCACGCCTCGATCGTCTTGACCGGCCACGCTCACAACTACCAGCGCCTGAACCCGATCGACGGCATGACGGAGTTCGTCGTCGGCACCGGCGGCGAGGCGAATGAGCACCACACCTTCACCGGGCCGGACTCGCGGCTCGCGGCCTCCAACGACACCGATTTCGGCGCCTTGAAGATGGTTCTGGAGCCCGGCCGGGCGGACTTCTCGATGATGAAGCTCGGCGGTGGGGTCCTCGACTCGGGCTCCATCGGCTGCAAGACGGCGCCTTCGGTCAGCACCGGCTCAGCGAGCGGGGTGGGTACCAACGCCGCAACCCTCGCCGGCACCGTCGATCCGAACAGCGACGCGACCAGCTACTACTTCGAATACGGCACGACGGCTCAGTACGGCAGCCAGAGTCCAACGGTTGCGGCCGGCTCCGGGAGCGAGCCGCAGGCGGTCTCCACGAGCCTCAGCAACCTCACGCCGGGAACGACCTATCACTACCGGCTCGTCGCGACCAACTCGCTCGGCACGAGCGCGACGACCGACAAGACGTTCACGACCTCGACCACGACGACCACGACGCCGCCGCCCGCGACGACGATCACCGCCGGTCCGAGCGGGACGATCGCGACCACCTCAGCCCAGTTCAGCTTCAGCTCCGTCGCCGGCGCCAGCTTCCAATGCAAGCTCGACGCGGCCTCCTATGCGAGCTGCAGCTCGCCGAAGGCCTACAGCTCGCTCACCCAGGGATCCCACACCTTCTCGGTCACCGCGACCGACCCAGGCGGCACCACCGGCCCAGCGGCGACTCGGAGCTTCATCGTCGACACCGCGCCACCGAACACGACGATCACCTCCGGCCCCGGGCAGGGATCCACCACCAAGAACAGGACCCCGACCTTCTCCTTCACCTCCACCGAGGCGGGATCGACCTTCCAATGCAGGGTCGACGGCGGGAGCTATTCCTCCTGCACCTCGCCCAAGACGCTCGCGACCTTGAGCTACGCGAGCCACACCTTCTACGTCAGGGCGATCGACCCGGCAGGCAACGTCGATCCGACTCCGGCGTCCCGCGGGTTCAAGGTCCACAAGTAGGACGCGCGCCCTAACTGGGCCTTGCCGGCGCGGGACGGCGGAGTTAGGTTTCGACCTACCTACGTCGCCCTACTTTGGAGGTGCAAATTGTCCGCTGAGGAGAACAAGCAGGCGGCCAGGGACGGCTACGAGGCATTCGGGAGAGGCGACGCCGAAGGAGCGATGGCCGACATCTCCGACTCGATCGAGTGGGTGGTCGGCGGCGACAGCGCCGTCTCGGGGACCTACCACGGCAAGGAGGAGGTCGGGAAGTTCTGGGCGCAGCTCGCCGAGAAGGGGTTCGAGAACTCCGCCACCGAGTTCCTCGCCGACGGTGACAAGGTCGCGGTTATCACGACCGGCTCGGCCGGCGGGGAGGAGGCGCGAACGGTCGACGTCCTCGAGTACGACGGAGACGGCAAGCTGATCCGCTTCGAGAGCTTCGGCGGTGAGAACGTCTTCGATCGGGTCTTCCCCAAGTAGAAGCCGGGAACGGAGGCCCCCGACTCATTCGGGGGCCCCGCTCCTGACGAATGACCTACGCGACCCCAGCGGCGCGCCAACCGCTCGATGGGGAATAGACTCGCCGCTCCTTGAAGAGTCAATCGGTCAAAGGGAGCGGGATGAGCAGAATCGCAGTCGTTTGCGGCGCACTGGTGGCCGCTTTCGCGGTCGCTGCGCCGGCCGATGCCGCCGACGCAAAGGTCGACGCGCACGGCAGCGCCAAGCAGGTCTACGCGACCGGCCTCGCCCCGGACGCGAAGGTCAAGCTGCTCAACCGCAAGGGTCGCACGGTGAAGCGCGAGCGCACCGACCCGCAGGGCGGCGTCGTGTTCCGCAAGGTCAGGCCCGGCAACGGCTACGTCGTCAGCGCCGGGGGCGCGAAGTCCAAGAAGCTCAAGGTCTTCTCGAACCGGCCCGCTCCGCCGAGCACCGGCTTCTACGACCAGGACATCCCCTCCAGCGGCTACGGGTACCTGACCACTCGCGACGGCACGAAGCTCGCGATCAACGTGCATCCGGCCCAGGACATCACGACCGCGGGCGGGCCGCAGCTTCCGCCGCCGCCGGCGGACACTCAGCACCCGACCCTGATCGAGTACGCCGGCTACGGCTACGCCAATCCCGACGGCCCCGAGAGCGGGATCTCGATCATCGCCAACCTGATGGGCTTCACCGTCGTCGACGTGAACATGCGCGGCACCGGCTGCTCCGGCGGCTCCTACGACTTCTTCGAGCCGCTGCAGAGCCTCGACGGCTACGACGTGATCGAGACGATCGCGCGCCAGCCGTGGGTCGCAGGCGGCAAGGTGGGGATGATGGGCATCTCCTACGGCGGGATCAGCCAGCTCTTCACCGCGGCGACGAACCCGCCGAGCCTGAGCGCGATCACGCCGCTCTCGGTCCTCGACAACACCCAGACGACGCTCTATCCGGGTGGCGTCCTGAACACCGGCTTCGCGCTCAACTGGGCGAAGGAGCGGGTCCATGACGCGCTTCCGGCCTCGCCCGACGGCGGCCAGCCCTGGGCTTACAAGCGGATCCAGGAGGGCGACGAGACCTGCAAGTCCAACCAGGACCTGCACGGCGAGGCGGTCAACCTGCTGAAGAAGGTCAAGGACAACAGCCACTACCGCGCCAAGGTCGCCGACCCACTCTCGCCGATCACGTTCGTCAACAAGATCAAGGTGCCGGTCTTCATGGCCTGTCAGAACACCGACGAGCAGACGGGCGGACACTGCCCGACGCTCGCCTCCCACATGACGGGCACCGACAAGAAGTGGTTCACGTTCACCAACGGCACCCACATCGACTCGCTCGACCCGGAGACCTTCAACCGCTGGTACGACTTCATGGAGCTGTACGTGGCCAAGCAGGCACCGAGCACGAACGCCGCGGCCGTCAACGCCGGCGCCCCGGTCGTCTATCAGGAGGCGATGGGCATCTCCGGCGTCACCCTGCCGCCCGATCCCATTCAGATGCAACCCGACTACGCCTCTGCGCTCTCGGCGTTCGAGCAGCTCAAGCCGATCCGGGTGCTCTTCGACAACGGAGCCGGCGGCAACCCGGGCTACCCCTACCCGGGATTCGAGCAGTCGTTCGACAGCTTCCCGATTCCCTCGACCGTCGGTCGCTCCTGGTATCTCGGAGACGACGGCACGCTCGGGGATGCGAAGCCGACCAGGAAGATGTCGGACTCGTTCAGCTGGGACGCGAAGTCCACTCAGCCGACCAACTTCACCGGCAACACGTCCGGCGGCGACGGGGGCCTCTGGACCGCGACCCCCGAATACCACTGGGACGAGCACCCGGCGGGCAAGGCGCTCGCATACGTCTCCAGCCCGCTGACCGAGGACACCACCGTCGTCGGCGCGGGCTACGTGAAGGCCTGGGTCAAGTCGTCGAAGCCGAACGTCGACCTGCAGGCCACGATCACCGAGGTCAGGCCGGACGGCAAGGAGACCTTCGTCCAGAACGGCTGGCTGCGGACGAACGAGCGCAAGCTCGACAAGGCCAAGAGCACTCCGCTGGAGCCCGTGCTCAGCCTGCGCAAGAAGGACGTCAAGGCGATGCCGAAGAACCGCTTCGTCCCGGTCACCATCCCGCTCTACTACGAGACCCATCCCTACCGGGCCGGCTCGCAGATCCGGGTGACGATCTCGGCGCCGAACGGCGACCAGCCCATCTGGGCCTTCGCCAAGACGCAGCCGAAGAAGCAGGCGAAGGTCTCGATCGCATCTTCCAAGAAGATGCCCTCGCAGCTGACCCTCCCGGTCGTGCCGAGCGTCGACGTCCCGACCGACCTGCCGCCCTGCCCGGGGCTGCGGGGCGAGCCGTGCCGCGACTACAACCCCTTCGAGAACGGTTGAGCCGCTTTCCACCGGCGGCTGATCGCACGCAGCATCGCCGGGTAGACGATCAGGTGCCGGAATGGTTTGATCGCGGCCATGTAGGCGGTGCCGAAGCGGCCGTTCGGCTTCACCAGGACGGCCATCTGGCCGCGGTATCCGCCCGTTCCGTCTGAGACCCAACCGACGTGGAGGACGCCGTGAACGGTCCTGTTGGCGATCTCCATCGCCGACCTCGTCGTCGAGCAGGTAGAGCGGCGAGAAGGGGAGGTCGCCGGGGGTGGAGGGGGGAGACGTCTTGCGAAGGTCAGCGGGCAGCCGGTCACGTAGCGTCGGCACCCGCGAGCCCAGCCCCGAACCCGGCTCGTCTAGGCCCAGCAACGCGCCGGCCTTCCAGCGGATCGCGAAGAGAGCACGAGCGAGTGCCGAGTTCTCCGCTGGATCAAGCGAGCCCATCACCTCCATCAGCCGGGGGAAGTCGTCGGGATCCCCCGGGGTGGGAAGCGCCCAGACGTCCTCGACTTGGAAGTCACCTGCGATGTCATGGATGCGCCAGGGCATAGAGGTGTGGGCGGTCTTCGGGAGCGTCATCCGCCGGACGCTCCGCGCTTGCTGAGAATTCTGATCGGTGGGGTCAGGAGCCGGTAGAACGGGCGCAGCAGCTTCGCCGGGATCAAGGGGTGGCGCTCTTCATTCCAAACCCGTGCGCGCGGGTGGCGCACCGCGAGCGCCCGCAGGGTCTCCTGAGCGAATGGAGTCGCGGCGCGGAGCTTGGTGGGCGACTCGGTGCGGACCTCGATCTCACAGAGGTGTTTGGTGCTCATGTAGCCGTATTGGCTGGGGCTCACGAGCCGGGCGGGGGCGCCATGCTCCGCGGTCTAGGGGGCGGCCATCAAGGCGATCCGCGATGAGCACGTCTTCGACCAGGGCATCCTCGATCGCCAGCGCGGATTGGAAGCCATCGAGGCCGCCAAAGACGATGTGGGTGATGCTGTCGCCCGTTCGAAGCAACGGCTCGATGACCTGCCGGTAGAAGGTTTCAAAGCCGACCCCCTCCCAGCGCAGGTTGGTGGCCGACCAGCCGGCCACGCAATGGAAGTCGGCGGTGAGCTGCCTTCGGGGAAGCTCCGCGAGCGTGGTCGACGGGCACGTAGCGCGCATCCGTTACCGCTCCCCTGATCTCGATCGTCGGACTGGCGGGGATCGGGGGTGGGGGACGGTGGAAGTGCGTTCCGAAGCGGGGAAAATCGTCACGCGCCACCTGGCCGGGAGGGAGCGTCATATCCATACGGTAGCGTATAGATAGTCCATGGCGCATCCCCGCACACCTCGCAGCTCGTGGGTCGCCGAAGGGCTGCGCGCGCTCGCCGCCGGCGGACCCGAGGCCGTGCGGATCGAGGTTCTCGCAAAGACTCTCGGCGTCACAAAAGGCGGCTTCTATGGCTACTTCGAAGATCGGCCGGCACTGCTCGCGGAGATGCTCGACGCCTGGGAGCTGGAGATGGTCGACGACGTGATCGAAAGCGTTGAGGGCGGAGGCGGTGACGCGCGAGCAAAGCTGCAGCGCCTGTTCACGCTCGCCTCCTCCGCTGTCGCGGGCGAGCTGCTGAAGGTCGAGCTCGCCGTCCGGGACTGGTCGCGGCGGGATGCGGCGGTAGCAAGGAGGCTGCGGCGAGTGGACAATCGGCGCATGGATTACATGCGTTCGCTTTTCGGTGCCTTCTGCCCCGACGAGGACGACGTCGAGGTCCGGTGCATGCTCGCCTTCTCACTGTTCACCGGCAGCCATTTCATTGCGGCCGATCATGGAGCGCTCAGTCGCGCCGAGGTGCTCGAGCTAGCGTTGCGGCGGCTCGCGGAGTAGGCGCCCCGGACCGGCTGGGCGATCGGCGTAGCCCGCCCTCACCTCGGGGCGGATCGGACGTTCAGGAGGGATTCAGGCCCTCGAGCGTAGGTTCGCAGCGATGGATTCGGGAAGCACGAAGCGCGTCTTGATCGTTACCGATCGCGTCGCGGCGACCGAGGCACTGGTCGACTCAATTCGCGGTCGCGTCGCCCGCGGGCCCGCAACCAGTTTCACGTGCTCGTCCCGAACCCGGCGCCGGCGGAGTGGCATCCGGCCCATCCCGAGCGTCGTGACAAGGTGGCCGAGGCCGAGCGCGTCCTGATCGCCGCGCTTCCGGCGATCACCCAGGCGGCCGAGGGCGACGTGGAGAGCACGGTCTCGATCAGGCACGATCCGATGGACGCCATCGAGGAGCTCCTCGCGAGTGGAGTCGTTTGACGAGATCATCCTGGCGACGGCGCCTCACGACATCGAAGCCTGGCTGCACATCGATCTGCCGCATCGGGTTGCCCACCTCGGGCTCCCCGTCACCACGGTGAGCCGCCAGCACCGCGGCAAGGGCGACTGACCCCAACCCTCGCCCCTACTTTCGGCAGGCGCCCTTCGGGCTGATCGGCGCCTTCAGCGGCAGCTTCCGCGAGGAGCTGCCGACGAGCACGCGCGAGCAACCCGGCTGGACTCCCCATCCGTGAGCGTCGACGTCCCAGTAGGAGAAGTCGCGTCGGGTCAGCGGGAAGCGGACGCGCTTGCTCTTGCCGGGAGCGAGCTTGATCCGGCGGAAGCCCTTCAGCGCCTTCGGCGGCTCGGGGACGGCATCCGTCGAGGGCAGCGCCAGGTAGAGCTGCGGGACCGCGACGCCGCGGCGCTTTCCCGTGTTCTCGACGGTGATCCCCACCGTCGGTCCGCCTCGCTTCTTCGCTCGCTTGATCCGCAGGTCCGAGAAGCGGAACTTGGTGTAGGAGAGGCCGTGGCCGAAGGCGTAGGCGGGGTTGATGTGATTGGCGTCGTAGTGGCGGTAGCCGACGAGCAGCCTCTCCGCGTAGTCGACGACGTCGTTGACCCCGGGATAGGCGTTCTCGTTGCCGGCGGTCGGCAGGTCGGCCTCGCTCTTGGGGAATGTGACCGGCAGTCGCCCGGAGGCATCGACCTTGCCGAAGAGGACTCGCGCCATCGCGCTGCCGGCCTCAGATCCCGGGTACCAGGCCTCGATCACGGCGCCCACGCTCTTGCTCCAGGGGGTCAGGACCGGGCCGCCGGTCTCCATCACCACCGCGGTCTTGGGATTGGCCGCGGCGACCTGCTCGATCAGCGAGTCCTGGTCGTCGTAGACCGGCGGGCACTCGAACGTCAAACAGGTCCGGTCGACGCCCTCGGTCGAGTAGGAGACGGGCACGACGACGGCTACGTCGGAGTCCGCCGCAAGCTGCGCCGCCTGGGCGGGATCGCTGCCGTCGTCGGTCGAGACGCTGACGCCCTTGCCGGCGACCTTCGTGATCCCCTCCAGCGGGCTGGTGAAGGAGAAGGGCTTGATCTCGGACGAGCCACCACCGGTCAGATAGGCGTCGGCGCCCGGGCCGATCACCGCGATCGAGTCGAGCTTCCTGCGCTTGAGCGGGAGCAGCCCGTCGTTGCGGAGCAGCACCATGCCCTCCTCGGCGACGCGCCGGGACTTGGCGGCATGCGCCGCCTGGTCGATCGCGCCCTCGTTCGGATCGAAGGCGGGGCGGTCCATCGCGCCGGCCGCGAACAGGGTCCGCAGATAGCGTAGGACGTGCCGATCGACGTCGGCCATCGTGGCGGGCCCCGTTGCAAGCGCTGCATTCACGGAGTTGGGGCCGTAGACGACCCCCGGCCAGGGCTCGATGTCGAGTCCGTTGATCAGAGCCGCGCCGGCGTCATGGGCGGCGCTGTAGTCGGCGATCGTCATCCCCTTGAAGCCCCAATCACCACGCAGGATGTCCTCGAGCAGCGTCTTGTTCTGGCAGGCGAAATCGCCGTTGATGCTGTTGTAGGCGCACATCACCGAGGCGACGTTCGCCTTCTTGACGGCGGCCTCGAACATCGGCAGGTAGAGCTCGCGCATGGTCCGCTCGTCGATCCGCGCATCGATGCGCATCCGGTTGCCCTCCGTCGCCAGGGCGCCGAGCGAGACGGCGAAGTTGCCCGGTCGCGCCTCGTCGGCGGCGGGGCCGGTGCCCTCCTGGTTGTTGCCCATGTAGTGCTTGACGTTGGCGATCAGGCCCTTGGCCTGGACGGCCTTGATCCAAGGCACCGCCAGGTGGGAGGAGAGGTAGGGGTCCTCGCCGCCCATCGCCTCGAACACGCGGCCCGCAAGCGGCGTGCGGACGATGTCGACGGTCGGCGCAAAGACGATGTCATTGCCCTTCTTGATCACCTCGTCGGCGATCACGCGGGCGTCTCGGGTGGCGTTCTTCGGATCGAAGCTGGCCCCGAGCGAGATCGGCGAGGGCATCGCCGTCGCGTTGCCCGAACGGACGCCGGCGGGGCCGTCGGAGAAGTAGATGGTCGGGATTCCGACGCGCTCGATCCCGTCGCTCGTGCCGGTGTGGGTCCCCTCGGCGCCGGCGACGCCGGAGAGCTCGTCGCCGCCGAGCAGCGAGATCTTCTCGTCTCTGCTCAGCTGGGCGAGCAGGAGCTCGGCCCGTTTGTCGGGTGAGAGGGAGGTGTCGCACCACGGACGCGCCTTCGGGTCGCCGCAGCGACCCTCGGCCGAGGCCGCGGCCGGCAGCAGGGCCAGGAGGATCAGCGGGAGCACTGAGGCGGTACGCCTCGTGATTCGTGAGCTGCGCAGGTTCATCGGGCCTTTCTGATCAGAACGCGTTTGGTGAGGACGTCGGTCCCGCTCGCCCGTGCTTCAGGTGTGTACTGCTGATCGGGGTTGGGTTGTCCGAGGTTGAGTGGAATCCGCAGCGAGCCGGTCGGGCTCGAATGCAGGGTCACTCGCCGGCGCGGGCTCTTCGGGCCGCGCAGCGTGACCAGGAAGTCACGATCCGGTCGTAGCCGCGGTGGCGTTCGCACCACGCCGGTGCCGCTACCGGAGAGCCGAAAGCGCTTGCCGCTCGTCACCTGCAGGCGGCTGAACTCCAGCGCGGGGCGCGCCATCCGCACCCGCCAGCCGTAGTCCTCGTAGGCCGGGTCGATCGAGGCGAAGCTGAAGCGGGGCGGGCGCGAGGGGGGATCGGCGAACGTATCCATCAGCAGCGGTAGGTCGATGCGCAGGTCCCGTTGCCAGTAGGGCCAGGCGTGGCTTCCGGCGCCGTAGTCCTCGAAGACGTGGCCGATGCCGAGATGCTCGAGGCGCTCGTGAAGAGCGATGGCCATGGTGTGGACGCTGGACTCGATCGGATCGCCGGTGCCACCGAACTCGCCGCCCGGCTGGCCGTTGCCGGTTCGCAGCGTGAGCTTCAGCCCGCGCAGGTTCTCGGCGAGGTCGAGCGGGTTTTCGCCGCGCCAGCGAACCTCCTGCGTGGCGTAGGGGCCGTAGGCGGGGGAGGGGGTGCCGTCGGGCCCCGGGACCGCCTGGTTGAGGGCGATCAGCGAAGGATCGCGGAGGTTGACCGCGGGCGAGTACCCGGCGGCGAAGACGAACATGTCGGGGTGCTTGGCGGCGTAGTGCATCGCTCCGCCGCCGCCCATCGAGAGCCCGGCGACCGCGCGGCCGCGGCGAGCGGGGATCGTCCGGTAGCGCCGATCGATCCACGGGATCAGCTCATCGACGTGGTAGGTCTCCCATGCGGGCGCGCCGAAGCGACCGTCGTTGTACCAGTCGGTGTAGCCCTCGAAGTCGCCGCTGTCGGGCATGACGACGATCAGGTCTGAGCCCGCCGTGATCCCCTCGACATCGCCCTTGTCCGACCACGACCTGTAATCGTCGACGGCACCGTGGAGCAGGTAGAGGACGGGGTAATGGCGTCCCGGATGGGCGTCATACCCGTCGGGCAGGAGCACCCGTACGCCCGTGTCCTCGGCGACCTCCGGCGTCCTCAGCGTGAGCTCGTGCAGCCGTGACGTCAGCCTCTCCGTGGAGATCAGCTCAATCGCGTCGGCGCCTCGGGAACCCTTCGGCGCGGCGGCTGCCGAGCCCGCGGCGGCCGGCGGAAGCGCGCAGGCGAACGCGGCGACAGCCAATGCCGTCAACCTCAGCGACCTCCTCCCAGAGGGGTGTGCTCCCGACCACAACCTGTCGGGCAGCCTACAACGAGGCGGCCGTTCCCACGCGACCGTCAGATGGGCGCGACGCCGAGCTCGGTCAGCTTGCGGTCGAGTGCGGCGATCGCCTCGGTGTCGACGTAGAAGTCCTCCTGGTCGACCACCTTTCCCCACTTCGTGCGCAGAACGAGAACGGTCCGGTTCTCGTACAAACGGGTCCCGTCGGGGGCGTCGGCGTGGTCGTCGAAGCGGACCCACATCGTCAGCGCCCAGGGCGGCCCGCTGGTCGTGACCTCCTTGATCTCACCCTGAACCTTGGCCGCCGTGAAGTTCCGTAGAAAGCGGTCGATGCTCGGCTTGCCGACCCAATCGCCGGCCCAGCGATGGTCGCCGTCGTTGAAGTGGAGGACGGCGTCGTCGGCGAAGGCGGCGAGCAGGCTGGAGTGATCGCCGGCGTTGAGCTTCGCGACGTCCGGCCGGAACTTGGCGAGCAGCAGTTGAGGGAGCAGAGCGCGCGCGGTGACTGCGAGGGCGGCTCCGGTGATGAGGCTCTTTCGGTTCATTGATCGCTCCTGGTTATGTAGATCGCTCTAGTGACTGGGAGCGTACACTTCGCGACGTGGAAGCGACGACGCAGATCTCAACCCGCGACCGGGTCCTCTTCGCCGCGGCCGAGCTGTTCCGCCGCCAGGGCTACTCGGCCACCGGGCTCAAGCAGGTCGTCGTCGCGGCGGACGCGCCCTTCGGATCGCTCTATCACCACTTCCCGGGGGGCAAGCAGCAGCTCGCCGACGAGGTCATCCGGGGCGGTGGGGAGTTCTTCCAGGCGCTCGTGACCGCCGTTTATGACGAGGAGCAGACGGCGTCTGCATCGGTGGGGGCGGTCTTCGTCGGCGCGGCCGAGACGCTGGAATCAACCGATTTCCAGGACGCTTGCCCGATCGCCACCGTCGCGCTCGAGGTCGCCGGCACCGACGACGTCCTGCGTCGCGCGACCGCCGAGGTGTTCGAGCATTGGACCGTGGCGTTGACCGAGCGCCTCGGCGATCGCGATCTCGCCCTCGCCGTGCTCGCGGCGCTCGAGGGCGCCTTCGTCCTCTGCCGGGCGCGGCGCTCGGTCGAGCCCATGCTCGCGGCCGGCCGGATGGCGGCAGCGCACGTCGCTCAGGCCGGGACCGGTCCCGGGACGAGCACAGCGGGGTCGTGACCGGGTAGGACGTCATGCCCGCCGTCGCGGAGCTCCTTGAGGCGGTCGGCGGAGCGTCCCTGTGCTTCGAGATCATCGCCGAACAGCGGGAACCGGTGGTCGTCGAGCGCGGCTCTGAAGTGGACGACGTCACCTCCGATGACGAGTTCGCCGACCTGCACCGATTGGTGTCCCGGCGTGTGGCCCGGGGTGAGCAGGAGCTTGATCGAGCCATCGCCGAGCAGGTCGTGGTCGCCGTCGACGAGCTCGACCGGGCGTTCGCTCCCCGCGTAGTCCTGAGGCAGGAAGAAGTTCTTCGCGACGGCGCTCTCATCGTGGCCGGCTTCCCACTCGGCGCGCTGGATGACGAGCGGAACGGATTCGGGGATGAGCCCAAGGCCGCTGACGTGATCGAAGTGCAGGTGGGTGAGCACGACCTTGGTGATCGACGCCGGATCGACCTGCTCGGCGATGCTCGCTTCCTGCTCAGGGAGGAACGGACCGAAGGCGTGCTCGCGCCCGTAGTGCTCGTCGGGGTCGGCAACCGCGCCCGGGTGGAGCCCGGTGTCGACGAGGATGCGCTCGGCATCGGTCTCGATCAGATAGGCGGGAACCGGGATGCGGATCGGCTCCTCCATGTCCTCGCCCGAGCGGATGATGCCCACCGGCACCGTCATCCAGCCGACATTGAACATCTCGACTCGCATCGGCGCGCAGCTTACGCGAAGCGCGGCTGATCGAAACGCGCTAAAAGACACGGGTGTGCCGGGCTCATGCGGCACCCTGACCAGGAGGCATGGAATGGGCCGGAACGAAGCAAGGCGGTCGCTGCCGGGGGCTCTGGTCCTCGCCCTCCTCCTACTCGCCCTGCTCACCGCGCCGGCGAGTGCCCTGAAGGTCTCCGTCAAGGGCAAGCGGCTCGTCGACGCCAGGGGCAAGACGGTGCGGCTGATCGGGGTCAACCGCTCGGGCTCCGAGTACTCGTGCTCGGGCGACGATGGACAGGGCGGGCACGGCTACGGCTTCTTCGAGGGGCCGGTCAGCAACAGGGCGATCGACGCGATGAAGACTTGGAAGGTGAACGCGGTGGCGCTGCCGCTCAACGAGGCGTGCTGGCTCGGCGGCATCGGCGGCCTCAACCAGCGATTCAGCGGCGAGGCCTATCAGCGGGCCATCGAGGGCTACGTCAACCGGCTCAACGCGCATGGCATCTACGTCGTGCTGCGGCTCTCGGGCGCGGCCCCCGGCGACAATGCTTACGGAGCCGTGCCGGGCGACTCCGAGATACCGATGGCCGACGCCGACCATTCCCTCGACTTCTGGCGGTCGGTGGCGACGCGTTTCGCCGGCAACAGGGCCGTGATCTTCCACGCGTTCGACGAGCCCCACAAGGTCAGCTGGGACTGCGCACGCTCCGGCTGCTCCACTGACGCGGACGGCTCGGAGGGCGAGCCCGTGTTCGGACCCTATGAGGCGGTCGGACACCAGGCCATCGTGGACACGATTCGCGGGACCGGCGCGACCCAGCCGATCATCGTCTCGGGGATCGACTTCGCCGGGCAGCTGGACCGGTGGCCGGAGTTCGTCCCGGCCGACCCGCTCAGCTCGATCGTGGTCGGGTGGAATTCCTTCGATTACTCCGGCAACCTCGGCTCCTCCAAGCCGGACCTCACGGCGCTGTCGAGGTCCTACCCGGTCGTCGTCGGCGGGTTCGGCGACACGGACTGCAACTCCGACTACAGCAACAAGCTGATGAAGTTCGCCGACGGCAAGGGCATCTCCTACCTCGCCTGGACCTGGAACACCGAGGCCGACTACGGCGGCTGCGAGAACGCTCTCCTCGGCCCGCGGAATTCGGCGTATTTCTCCGGCCATCCGAGCGGCTTCGGCAAGGGAGTGCGCCGGCACTACCTGCACGTGCAGAAGCACCGCCACCGTCACCACTAGCTGGACTGCGATGTTCGCGCTCGTCCTCACAGGGCCACCCGGCTCCGGCAAGAGCGAGGTGGCCGCCTCCCTCCATGACTCCCTCGGCGAGGCCGGGGTCGATGCAGCGCTGCTCGAGGTCGATGCCCTCAATCGCTCCTACCCGCCGATCGACCGCGGCCGCGCGATCTCCCATCTCGAGATGATCGCGAGCTCCTACCGCGAGATCGGCACCGATCTGTTCGTGATCACCGCGACGCTCGAGGACGACGAGTACCGCGCCGCGGTGCTGGCGGCGGCGAAGGCGGGGGCGCACTTCATCGTCAGGCTCGAGGCCGATCCCGAGACCATGCGCGAGCGCATCCTGGCCCGGGAGCCGCCGGGGTGGGGAGGGCTCCCCGACCTGCTCAACGCCTCCCGCCGGCTGGCGACCGAGATGCGAGAGCTGGCCGCCGTCGACCTCGTTGTCAGCACCGAGGGTCGACAGCCGGCTGAGGTCGCCGCCGAGATCGAGGCAGCGGTGCGCGAGGGCAGGCCTCAGCTCTTCGGCGCGTAACGGTTGTGGATCGCGAGCAGATTGCCGTCGGGATCGTTGAAGAACGCCCTGGTGGCAGTGCCTGAGTCGCGGGTGTCGCGAACTCCATCCCGAATTTGGGTCCCGCGGCCGCGGCGCCGCCGTCGATGGGGCGGCTCCCGATGAGCCGCCCCGCTCGAACGGCGACGGGCGCCGCTCCTCAATCCCCTCCGGTTACTTGACCAGGTCGAAGTGGATGTCGTTGCCGTGCACGAGCACCTTGCCAGCGACTCCGTTGAACTGGTGGGTTCCGCCGCTCACGTAGAGCTTGTGGTCGCCACGCTCGAGGTCACCGCGGACCTTGATCGCGCCGCGGCCGCCGATCGCGCCGTTGAGGTGAACGACTACGGAGCAGTGGATCTTCCGGTGCTGTTTGTCGAAGGTGCACTTGCCCCGATCTCGGCCGGCTCGCAGGCTGTGGTCCCAGGGCGCGACGAGAACGTCCGAGAACCTGAACGCGGACCTGTCGTTGTGTGACGACGTCTGAATCTCGTGTAGGTCGAAGTGGTGATCGATGGATGCCGAAGCCGGAACGGCGAACGCTGCGAGCGCGATCACCGAAACGAGTGCGGCGGGTAGGAAACGACGCATGAGTATGACCCCCTCCTTGGATGCTGAAACGTCGAGAAGCTACCACCGCGGTGAGGGCGAGGCAACCTAATTCGAGAGCGGCTGTCCGAACGAGATCCTGTTGCCCTCCGGATCGTCGAAGTCGGCCTTTCGGGCCTTCCCCGGCATGGTGATGATCTCGCCCACCTCGATACCTCGCTCCGCGATCCGGGCGAGCTCCTCGTCGAGGTCCTCGACGAGGAGCGTGAGCAGTCCGCCGCCCGCTCGTGCGGAGTCCTCGACGACGTAGAGCCACCCTCCGCCGGTCAGCTGCCAGGCGGCCTCGGTCTCGTGCGGCAGCATGTCGGGCGGGCGCCCGAGCAATCGCTCGTACCAGGGCACCGCTGCTTCGTAATCGCTCACGGCGATTCCGGCGAACGCGTGGGTGACGCTCATCGGACCTCCAGCTTCCATCAGCCTTCGGGGTCGCCCTCCTGATCGGCGTCGCGGTCTGGATCCTCGGTCGCCCCGTCTTCGGCGACGCCCTCCCCGAGGGCCCTGGCGGCGGCCTTGCCGTAGACCTTCCGGTAGGCGTCGATCAGCTCCGCGCGCACCTCGGCTATTCCCGCGGCGTAGTCAGCCGCGTCGCTGCGCTTCCAGGCCGAGGTGTCCACGCCCGAGGCGTTCGGCCCCGGCGGCGGGGCGACCGCGTCGGCGCCGTGGACGTACTTCCACAGGATCGAATCGAGCAGCGGCTGGGGAACGCGATCGGTGAGGGTCAGCGGCAGGGCGGCGGACCGGCCCGCCGCCGCGGCCGTCGCCGGGTTGCGTTCATTGCGATCGACGTTGGGCACGATCGCGTCGTAGGGCTCGGAGTTGTCGGAGGGATCGCCGTCGAACGCGTCATAGAGCGGGACGGCCGTGGCGTCGAAGAGGTTCAGCGACTTCATCCCGGTGACCAGCTCCAGCGTGCGGATGAAGGAGAGGAAGTCGTAGCGATCGTGCACCACCGCGCCCCGCTGCGTGTAGGGGCTGATCGCAAGCGCCGGGATCCGATGGGCGTCGACGTGGTCGGCGCCGTCCTGGGAGTCGTCCTCGACGACCAGGATCAGCGAGGAGTCCCAGATCGGGGAGTGGCTGATCTTGTCGACCATCTGACCCACGGCGTAGTCGTTGTCGGCGATCATCGCGTTGGGCGTGCGACGGCCCGGGCTGGTGCCCTCGGTGTGGTCGCTCGGCAGGACCAGGTAGTTGAAGGTCGGGACGCCTGCGGGGGAGGCGAGCTGCTGGTCGAAGCGCTGGCTGAAGCAGTCGAAGCGGCTCTCGTTGTTCGCCGGGCTGACCCCGGGCGGCAGGCTGGAGTCGAACGTGTCCTGCATCGTGATCACGTTGCTGCCGATCGAGGCGTCGTTGGAGTAACAACCTGCCGGAGGCGAGGGTTGCGGGCCGGGGGAGAGCGGGCCGATGTCGGAGTTCGCGAACTTGCCGAAGACCTGAGAGGTCTCATCCGGCGTCCGGTCGGCGTCGGTGAGCGGCAGCGTGCCGGCGACCGCCTCGCCGTAGTTGAAGTAGGAGATCCCCTGCTTGGTCGCCTGGTCGAAGAGGAAGCGCTGCGAGGGCCAGGTGACCGAGTAGACGCCGAAGTCATAGGGGCGCTTGCGGCCCGCGTAATTGGCGTGCCAGCTCTTGACCACGTAGTCGGAGACGGCCCCGGCGGACGTCCAGAAGTGCCCGTCGATCGACGCCTCCGAGTTGGCGTAGACGTGGTCTAGAAGGGGGAAGCGCTTTGCGAGGGCGTGGACGTTGGGCGTGATCTCGTTGCCGAAGAGGGTCAGTTGCGGGTCGCCGTCGCCCCGGGGATCGTCGCCGAGGATCTGGTCGTAGCTGCGGTTCTCGCGAACGATGTAGAAGACGTGCTTGATCGGTCCGTCCGGCCGCAGCGGGGTGTCGGCGGGCGCCTTCTGCGCGTTGGACGGGATCAGCTGCCTGGAAGCCTTCGGGGTGAGCTTCTTCAGCTTCTTCGTATCGGGGAACCCGAGCACCCCCGACATGCCGAACGTGTTGGACGGCAGGTAATCGAACCGGTACGCGGCCGGCGCCCCCGACGTCGCGGAGCCGGTGTCCTCGGGGAGCGTCCGCCCCTGCGCGTCGTTGCGGCCGGCTCCGAGCCCCTTCGCCGCGATCCAGACGAGCTTGCTCTTGCCGGGCTTGCCCGGCGTGGCGAAGGCGGCGGCCGGGTAGGAGGCGACCGGTACGCGCCCGAGCAGCGAGAAGCGCTTGCTCTTCTGCTGCGCCGGCCGCCGGGCGGCCTTGGCATCGGCGGTGGCCTCGGCCTCGTCACCGAAGACCTCCGCGGCCTCGGCCGCGCCCGAGTTCGCGTTCTCGAAACCGACCCTGGCCTCGTGCTGGACGATCTTCTCGGCCCGGCCGGCGAGCCGGCGCTTGCGCTTGCCGACGGGCCGCTCGCACTTGCGAGCCGTGCGCAGCGCGAAGATCGCGATGGCGTCCTCGCCCGCGTCGGAGGAGAGCAGGCGGCAGCCGTCGGGGCTGACGGAGAGGTGAACCGGGCTCGTCCCGATCCCCTGCGGCCGCCCGACCGAGAGCGTGCGAACCACCTTGAACGGTCTTCGTGTTGATCACCGCGATCATGTCCTGGGAGTTGACCGCGACGTAGGCGAGGGGCTTGCGCGGATCTGTCGCGATCGACTCGGGATGCGAGAGGTGGGGGCCGACGGTGATCGTCGCGACGGTGTCGCCGCTCTTCATCTCGATCGCCGAGACGGTTCCCTCCGTCTCGCTGGAGATCAAGCCGGTCTTGCCGTCGTTGGTGATCGCGGCGCCGTAGGGATAGCGGCCGGTGCTCACGTAGGAGACCGCCTTGGACTTCAGGTCGACGATCGCTCCGGCGTTGGCGAGGTTGAGCGCGGCGATCAGCTGGGTCCCGTCGGGCGAGACGGCGACGTCGCGGGGCCAGGAGATCGGGTCCGTGTTGGTCGGCGGGAAGCTCTGCGGCGGGAGGGTCCCGTCCGGTGGCGGAAGCTCGATCAGGCCGTCTCTGGTCGCCCTGCCGCTCTTCGGGTCGTAGCTGAGGACATGGAGGACGTCACCGCCCTTGCCGGGGACGTCGTCGGGGACCGCCGCGTCCTCGTGGTTGGTCGCGGGGGTGCCGGAGACGTAGGCGACGTCCCTGGTCGGATCCATCGCCATCCCACCGCTCAAGCCGGGCATGGGGATGGTCTGCACGACCTTGCCGACGGAGCGCTTCGCCCGCTTGCGGCATTTTCTCCCGCGCTTGCCGGGCTTGCAGTGGGCCTTCTTCGGCAGCACGCGGACAATCCGGATGTCGTTCGCTCCCCGTCCGGCGGAGAGCGTCCAGAGGAACCGCCCGTTGCGGGTCAGGCCTCCGCCCGTCGGCAGGTTGCCGAGCTCGGTCGTCTTGCCGACCGGGTGCAGCTTCCGCCCGGAGGGCTGGATGTGGGTCGCCGGACCGATCTCCCCGGCGGTCTTGCCGCCCCCCGCGGCGAGGACGACCGTCACGGCGGCGACCGCGATGACGGCACCGATCAGCGCCGCGTAGAGGCCGCGCCGCCTAGACATCCCTGACTTCTCCCACTCCCACGGTCGTGATCTTGCCCGATCGCGGCTCATCCGTGTGAACCAACCGTTACCGGCGCCACCGGCTCGTAGTCTGTGAGCGGATGCTCCCGCCCCGTCCGGACCTCTCGAACTTCATGATGAGCATGGGCTTCATGCTCACGCCGACGAAGTTCCTCGACGACTGCCACGAGCGCTGCGGCGACTACTTCACGCTGCGGCCGGCGGCGGACCGCGACCTCGTGCTGACCGCCGACCCCGAGGCCGTCAAGCGGGTCTTCACCGGAGACCCGAACCTGCTCTACGCGGGCGAGGGCAACATCACGCTCGCGCCCATCCTCGGCTCGGCCTCCGTCCTCCTGCTCGACGGCGAGGACCACCTGCGTCAGCGACGGCTGTTGCTGCCGCCGTTTCACGGGGAGCGGATGCGCAACTACGGGGAGCTGATGGAGGAGGTGGCCGGACGCCACATCGCCGCGTGGCCGCGCGACCGGCGCTTCGCGGTCCTCCCGAGCATGCAGGCGATCACGCTGGAGATCATCATGCGCGCGGTCTTCGGCTTCGACGATCGCGAGCGCCGGGATCGCATCGGCACACCCCTGCGGCGCCTCCTCGACACGCTTGCCAGCCGGCCGCGGGTGGTAGCGATGGCGCTCACCGCCAACCGCAACGGCCCGCTCAGCCCATGGCGGCGCTTCGCCGCTCTGCGAGCCGAGGCGGACGAGCTGCTGTTCGCCGAGATCGGCGCCCGGCGCGCCGACCCGCACGGCGCCGACGGAGACGACATCTTCTCGATGCTGCTTGCGGCTCGGGACCCGGAGGGAGAGCCGCTGACGGCGAACGAGCTCCGTGACGAGCTGATGACGCTGCTCGTCGCCGGTCACGAGACGACCGCCACGGCGTTGGCCTGGAGCCTCGAGCTGCTCGGCCGCCATCCGGACGTGCTCGACCGGCTGCTCGCCGACGAGCGCAGCGGGGGAGGCGACTATCTCGACGCGGTGATCAAGGAGACGCTCCGCCTGCGTCCGGTCGTGCCCGCGGTCGTCCGGCGACTGCAGGCGCCGATGGAGTTCGGCGGCTGGGAGCTCCCGGCCGGCGCGCACATCGCGCCCTCGATCTATCTGCTGCATCGCCGCCCGGATCTCTACCCGGAGCCACTCGCGTTCCGGCCGGAGCGCTTCCTCGGCGACGAGCAGCCCGGGACCTACGAGTGGATTCCCTTCGGCGGCGGCGTGCGCCGCTGCCTCGGCGCCAGCTTCGCGATGTATGAGATGCGCATCGTCCTGCGCGAGGCGCTGCGCGCGATCCACCTGAGCGCGGACACCGGCCGCCGCCCCGAGAGCGTCACCCGCCGAGCGATCACGTTCGCCCCGACGCGGGGTGGACGCGTCCGGGTCGGGGCCGGCTAGCCGAGCTCCTAGAGCCGAGTCGGAGACTGACGCTCGCGGTACTTGCGGACCGCGTAGACGATCCCGACCGTGCAGATCACCGACAGCAGGATGCCCGGACCTTCGCGCTGGCCGAACGCGTAGTAGGCGATCAGCCCGGCCACGAGCGAGCCGGCGATCCCGACGAGGATCGTCTGGGGGATGCTCATGGGATCGCGGCCGGGAAGAAGCAGGCGACCGAGCGCGCCGATGATGAGCCCGCTGAAGAGGAGGACGATGATGAATCCGATGGTGCTGATGAGGTTCGCTTTCGTGTTGGACCGGAAGGTCGAGGACACTGGACGGATGCCCGGGGCCGACTCTCTCAATCACGACAGCGAATGAGCGACGGCGACCGGCGGGACGCGCCGACGCTCGCGGCTTACGCCGAGGCACATGGCCTCTACCACCGGGCCCCCTCGATGGCGCTTCCGCAAGCGACCCAGCTGCTTCGCCACGGATTCATGCGGGAGGTGCCTAGCCTCATCCGAGGGGGCCTCCCCGGCGACCTGGGAGACGGCTACCTCGCCCAGGTCGACTACGTATACGCGGGGACGAACGACCTCAAGCGCAGCTACTTCACCCTGGTCCTGATCCAGGCGCCGGCCAGCCTCGGCTTCGCGGTCCGCGTGCTCTGCCACGACCGCGGGCTGAGCAAGCTCGACATGACCAACCCGGACTCCGAACGGGAGATCATCGAGGCTGACGACCGGGCGGTGAGGCTCGAGAGCGAGGACTTCCTGCGCCGCTATGCGCTCTTCACCGACACCGACCAGGATGAGCTCTCCGTCTGGCGTTTGTTCGCCCCGAGCCTGATCGATTGGCTCACCGCTGTCGCCCCTCCCGGTTTCTCGTTCGAGCTCCAGGACGGTGCACTCTGCTGCTTCGTGCCAGGGACGCTTTCCGCTGATGCTGAGATCGATGCGCTGTGCGCGGCCTCCGCGCGAGTGCTGAAGGAGGTCTCGCGGATCGGCGCGGGCGGCGGGGCCCTGCGTCCCGCGGCTGGGGGGACGCGCCGCAGTCAGGTCGACGAGGAGCTGGCGAAGCACCCGTTCAGCGAACCTCCGAAGAACGTCAAGGCGGCGGCGAAGGCGTTTCGGCGCGGTCCCTTCATCGGCGAGGAGGCGTGGAAGCTCGGCGCGGAGGCGTTCTTCCGCGAGCACGCGGCCGCCGCGGGCTTCGAGCGGATCGAGCCGAGCGAATTTCGCGGCTCGCACATGGACACCTTCCTGCCGGGCGTCCTCGCCCATGCCGCGAGGGGGCAGTTCGGCCGCTCGGGCGCGGAGGCCTTCCTGATCTTCACCAACGCCGAGGACTACGACGACATGGGGTGGACCTACATCGTCGCCGCCGTTCGCTCCCAGGCGGACCTCGCGGCGGTGGGCACGCTGCCGATGGCCCTCAACCCCGAGCGGGGGAAGATCGGTGGCAGCACGGACGGGCGCTCGGTCTTCATGTCGACGCTCGACGGGGGAGCTCAGGATCGCAACGCGGAGGAGCTCGACGCCTTCATTGGATCCTGCCGCGCGCTGCTGCCCTAGCCGAACGTACGGGTCGGCTGGACCCATCGGTGAGACTTGGGGGATGTTCCGCAGCCGGGTTCCCCTAGCCGCCCTTGCGACCGCCGCCCTCGCGGCCCTCGTCCCGGCGGCCGCATCGGCCCTCTCGCCGCCCCCGGCCAACGGTGGCTTCGATTACCAGATCGGCGGCGACTACCCGCTCCCCGCCGGCGTTTCCGTCGTCTCCCGCGACTGGTTCAGCGGCGATCCGGCCCCCGCTCCGGCTTATTCCATCTGTTACGTCAACGCGTTTCAGACCCAGGCGAACGAGCGCGGTGTCGATCGTCCCGACGAGCGGTCAAATTGGCCGCGGAAGCTCGTCCTCAACAGGCTCGGTGACGACCCGCACTGGGGCGGCGAGTATCTCGTCGACATCCGCAGCGCGGCGAAGCGGAAGCGGGCGGCCCGGTGGGTCGGACAGATGATCGACGGCTGCGCCCGTAAGGGCTACGGAGCCGTCGAGTTCGACAACCTCGATTCGTGGACGCGCTTCGACGGCACCCCGCTCGCGAAGAAGGTTCCGTTCGGCAAACGCCAGGCCCTCGCCTTCGCGAAGCTACTGGCCGCTCGCGCGCATGCCGCCGACATGGCCGTCGGGCAGAAGAACACGGCCGACATCACTCCCGGTCAGGCGAACACGGTCGGCTTCGACTTCGCCATCGCCGAGGAGTGCGGGCACTACAACGAGTGCGATCGCTACACGAAGGTCTACGGCGACGAGGTGATCGCGATCGAATATCACCGCGACGACTTCAACGAGGACTGCCGCACGATCGGCGGCGAGATCTCCATCGTGCTCAGGGACCGCAACGTCAGCACGCCCGGCTCCCGCCGCTACGTCTACGACGCCTGCTGAGACTCGCCGGCCGGGGTCACTCCCGCAGGGAGCTCGGGTCCGAAGGGACGTCGACGGCGTGTTCGCGGAGCGCCTCGAGCGGGACGATCTCGAGCGCCCGTTCGTGGGTCGACGCCAGGACGACGTAGGCCGCCACGCCCTCCGCGTAGGCACGCAGCCAGTTCGACGCGGTCACACACCAGCGATCGCCGGGGACCAGTCCCGGGAATCCGTAACGCGGCATCGGGGTGGTCAGGTTGTTGCCGATGCTCTGCTGGTGGGCGAGAAACTCGGCGGTGACCACGGCGCAGATGGTGTGGCTGCCCAGATCATCGGGGCCCGTCTTGCAGCAGCCGTCGCGGTAGAAGCCGGTGAGCGGGTCGGTGCCGCACGGCTCGAGCTCCTCGCCAAGGACGTTGCGGTCGGTCACGCGGCGATTATCGCCACCGCGACCTGCGGATGACGGGCCGGCGGTCGTCGTTGTCGGGACGTGGGGGTCACGAGGGGAGACTTTTCCACCCCCACGGGGTAAAAGTGTCCCCGCGTCGCCAGATTCCGCGGTCCGGACACCCGAGGCGCCTCGCCTCGTCGTTTCGCGCTCAGCGACAGCCACGCAATCGGCTCTTGCTCCACAAGCCGGCGCCTGCGGATGACGGGCCGGCGCGGTAGAACACTCCGATGGAGATCTGGCACAACCCCCGCTGTTCCAAGAGCCGGCAGACGCTGGCGCTGATCGAAGGGCATGGGGTCGAGCCGCTTGTCCGGCGCTATCTCGACGACCCGCCGACGGCCGCCGAGCTCCAGCGGGCGCTCGATGCGCTCGATGCCGAGCCCTGGGAGATCACGAGGATGGGGGAGGCGCGCGCCCGTGAGCTCGGCCTCGCATCAATGGAGCGAGACCGCGACGCGTGGATCGGCGTCCTCGCGGAGGATCCTGTGCTGATCGAGCGACCCATCGTCCTCACCGGCGACGGGCGCGCCGCGCTCGGCCGCCCACCGGAGAACGTTCTCGGGTTGTTCGACCGATGAGCGAGATCCGACTCGATTCAAACCGGCGGCTCCTCCGGGCTCGCGACCTGATGGACCGCTGCTACGCGGATGCACTCGACGTCGAGGCGATGGCGAAGTCGGTGCACCTGTCCCGCGCCCACTTCATCCGCAGCTTTCGCGACGCCTTCGGCGAGACGCCCCACCGCTACCTGCAGCGGCGCCGGATCGAGCGCGCGATGGCCCTGCTTCGTGAGTCCGACCGGCCGGTCACCGAGATCTGCCTCGACGTCGGGTTCGTCAGCCTCGGGACGTTCAGCCGCACGTTCCGCGAGGTGGTCGGGGTCAGCCCCAGCGCATACCGGCGACGCTCCCGCTCGGCGGAGCGCGCGGCGATCCCCTCGTGCATCACGATGGCCTGGGATCGGCCATCGGGCACTTTTGGAGAAGACAGGACCGGTCGCCGCAACTAGGTTGGCGACATGCTCAAACAAATCACTCACTCGTCCGTTTTCGTCTTCGACCAAGAGGAGGCTCTCGACTTCTACGTCGGCAAGCTCGGCATGGAGGTTCGCGCCGACGTCGACATGGAGGTCATGCGCTGGCTCACGATCGGCGTCCCCGGCAACCCCGACATGCAGGTGCTGCTCGAGGTTCCGATGCCGCCGTTCATCGACGATCAGTCCATCCAGGAGATCAAGTCCCTGATCAGCAAGGGCGCGATGGGCCTCGGATTCATCATCACGACCGACGACTGCCGCGCCGAGCACAAGCGCCTGGTCGAGCTCGGCGTGGAGTTCACCGAGGAGCCCACGGAGCGCTTCTACGGGATCGACTGCGGGCTTCGCGACCCCTTCGGCAACCACCTGAGGATGACCGAGCCGGCGCCCGAGCCGCTGCAGCCGCCGCCTGTGGGCGAGCGCGCCGCGTCGATCCTGGCGGACGTCAAGGATTGATCACGTTCTCCGGGTTGGGACGGCGATCCGGCGGCGCCTGGCTGTAGTCGCCGAAGGCGCCGTCCCGTTCGGTGATCGCGGCGCGCACGCCATCCCGCTCGACGCGATCGATGAAGTCGCGGGCCTCCGGCGTGTTGCGCATCAGACCATCGAGGATCGGTCCGAGGGTCTGCGTCGAGGCCAGGCCCATGTTTTCGTAGGCGTGGTTGACGACGAGCTTCATCGCCGCGAGCTGGGAGGAGGGGATGCTCGCGAGGTCGGCCGCGAGGGCGGCGACGGTCGACTCGAGCTCGGCGAACGGCACAGCCTCGTTGATCAGCTCGACGTCAGCCGCCTCCCGGCCCGAGAGCGGCCGCCCGGTCAGCGCGTGGTACTTCGCCTTGGCCAGACCGAGACGGTAGATCCACATGCCCGACAGGTAGGCGCCCCACATGCGGCTGTAGGGGGTGCCGATCTGCGCGTCCTCGCTGGCGATCACGAGGTCCGCCGAGAGGGCGAAGTCGCTGCCGCCCCCGACGCACCAGCCGTGGACCTGGGCGATCACCGGCTTGGGCGTGCGCCAGACGCTCATGAACTTCTGGGTAGGCGAGATCTCAGGGGTGGTGGCGAAGGCGAAGTCCTTGCCCGGGTCCCAGCTCCCGTCGGTCTTGATCGCGTCGTCCCAGTGCTTGAAGCCGTCGCCGAAGTCGTAGCCGCCGCAGAACGAGCGGCCGGCGCCGCGCAGCACGATCACCTTGACGTCCGCGTCGCGGGTCGCTCGGCCGACCGCCGCCTCGACCTCGTCCGGCATCGGCGGCACGATCGTGTTCAGCTGTTCGGGGCGGTTGAGGGTGATCGTCGCGATCGGCCCCCGCGTCGAATACAGAAGCGTCTCGAAGGGCCGGTCGTCCACGGGGATCTCGCCCATCGCTCAGTTGTAGAACACGAGGGCGATCAACGCCAGCAGGCCCACTCCGCGCCGGAACCAGTTGACCCCCGTCGCGAGCTCCAGCAGACCCCAGATCGCCAGCGCGACGGTCGCCACCAGGTTTGCGGCGCTCTGCAGGGAGCCCGAGGCCGGCGCGGCAGCCAGCTTCGCCACCAGCCAGATGCCGAGAGGGGCGTTCGGGAACTGTGCGACCGAGAGTCCCTTGATCTGTACGGAGAGGAGCCTGGTCCGCTCCCAGCGCGATCGCGGTGGGTCGGCCGACGGTTCAGGGAGAACCGCGATCAGCGGCTTGCTGCGATCCATTCCGAGGGTGGGCATCGGTCGCATCGTCGCAGGACGCGACCGCCTGCGGTCGCGGTAACCTCGAATCGCGGCCCCTCGGGTCCGCCGCCGAACAGCTCTGGCGCCCGCCACGGCCCAGATTCAGAGCGCCGTTGTGGCTCCGATCGGGGGACCCTCAGGCGTGGAGCCCAACGATCCCAGGAGACTTGAATGACCGAGATGCTCGAGATGAACGAAAACGGAGCCGCGCCGGCTCCTGACGCGGAGCGTGCGGCTGATGACTCGCGGTGGATAGCGCTCTACGTCCTCTGCACCGGAATGCTGATGATCGTCCTCGATGGCACGGTCGTCAACGTCGCACTGCCCACGATCCAGGACGACCTCGGCTTCAGCACATCCAGCCTCGCCTGGGTGGTCAACGCCTACATGATCGCCTTCGGCGGGCTGCTGCTGCTCGCCGGCCGGATCGGCGACCTCGTCGGTCGCCGCACGATCTTCCTCTCCGGGCTCGCGCTCTTCGTCGTCGCGTCGCTGCTCTGCGGCGCCTCCCAGAGCCGGGAGCTGCTGGTCGGAGCCCGGTTCCTTCAGGGAGTTGGCGGCGCGATGACCTCGGCGGTGATCCTCGGGATGATCGTGACCATGTTTCCCGCCCCGCGGGAGCAGGCGAAGGCCATCGGCGTTTTCGCGTTCGTCGCCTCGGCCGGTGGCGCGGTGGGCCTGCTGCTCGGCGGGATCCTGACCCAGGCCATCAGCTGGCATTGGATCTTCTTCATCAACGTCCCGATCGGGATCGCCACCGCGGTCCTCGCCCTGCGGCTCCTCGAGCGAGACGAGGGCCTCGGCTTCGGAACGGGGCCGGACGTTCCAGGCGCCGCGCTGATCACGAGCTCCCTGATGGTCGGGGTGTTCACGATCGTCTCCCCGGCAGCCGACAACGGCTGGACCGACCCCGAGACGCTGCTGCTCGGGACGGGTTCGCTCGCCCTGCTGGCGGGCTTCATCGCTCGCGAGGCGACCGCCCGCAACCCGCTGATGCCGCTGCGCATCTTCCGCTCGCGCAACGTCACGGGCGCCAACCTGGTGCAGATCCTCTCGGTCGCCGGGATGTTCGGGATGTTCTTCCTCGGGGCGCTCTACCTGCAGCGGATCCTCAATTACGACGCCCTCGAGACGGGCTTCGCCTTCCTGCCGGTCACGGTGTTGATGGGTTTGATGTCGGTCCGCTACGCCGAGCCGCTGATCATGCGATTCGGCGCTCGCAACCTGCTCTTTCCCGGCCTCCTGATGATGGCCGCGGGGCTCGTCCTATTCACGATGGCCCCCACCGACGGGGGCTACTTCGTCCACGTGATGCCGACGATGATCCTGCTCGGCACCGGGGCCGGCACCTGCTTCCCGGCGCTGATGACGCTGGCGATGTCGGGGGCGACGCAGCAGGATGCGGGGCTCGCATCCGGCCTGGTCAACACCTCCGCTCAGGTCGGCGGGGCGCTCGGCCTCGCGGTGCTGGCGACGCTCTCCGCATCCCGCAGCGAGAACCTGCTGGCCGACGGCGTTTCCAGCGATTCCGCCCTCAACAGCGGCTATCACCTCGCCTTCTGGATCGGGGCGGCCCTGATTCTCGGCGCGGTCGCCGTCGCGATGTGGGTGATCGAGCCGGCCGAGCAGGCTGCCCACGAGGTCGCCGACGGCGCCGAGCTGGCGGGCCCTGAACGGGCCTACTCGGAGGCGTAGCCCGCCCGCCCCAGCGGCGGCGAGCATGGATTAGGGGGAATTCGGATTCAGCGCTAAAGGTTTCGGCGAGGGCTGCCGATAGGGACCTGCCGCTTGTTTCCAGGCTGCGCTTACTTTCCGATCGGGGGCCCGCGAAAGCGGGCCCTCGGTCGTTGTGGGCTGGGGTGAGGCGCGACACCTTTCGTCCAGGCAAGATGGGGCGGGATGGACTTCGATGCCGCCCTCTCCGCCCTGCTGGCCCTGGTCGGCGAACGGGTCGAGGTGCACGTCATCTCCGCCGGTGAGAGCCCGCACCTGGTGGCGACCTTCGGCGGAATCCTGCAGGCCGGCCACTCGATGACCGGTGGCGAGCCGGGCGAGCACGAGGCGATCTTCGTCCGGCTGGACGCAGGCGAGGAGAACGCCTCGCTGAGCCTCAATCGCGAGGTCTACCACGGTGCCATCCACCACGGCGATGGCTCGCTGACCCTGCAGCTCGGCGGGACCGAGATGTTGATCGCGAGGCGCGGTCGGCCCTAGACCGGAGCCGGATCCCCAGGGCTATTCGTCCAGCGCTCGTTTTCCGCCTCTCCTGGGTGAGACGATGGTCTTCCCTACGAAGGAGAGACCATGTCGATCGTGACGATCCTGATCATCATCATCCTGGTGCTAGTCGTGTTGGCCCTCGCCCGCCGCGTTTTCTGAACGCGGCCCGGCCTGGCCGGCTAAGCGACCGGTCGCGGCTTCAACCCGACCTTGATCCCGAAGAAGTCGACCATGTGGGGAAGGGGTCGGGCGAGGTCCAGCTCGGGGGAGATCGTCGCCGGATCGAAGCGGCTGATCAGCTCGCTGAGAATGAGCTCACCCGCTCCCGTGGCGATGGCGGTCCCCGGGCAGACCTGGGGGCCGCGGCTGAAGAAGTTGAACCCGGGGTAGGCGGCCGCGTCACCGACGGTCCATTCCTCGGGAACGAAGCGGTCGGCGTAATCGAGGCGGTCCCCATCGCGGTGGCCGAACGTGTTGACGATGATCACCTGGGTGCCTGCCGGGACGGTCTCGGCATTCCACTCGACGTCCTCGGTCGTCTCCCGCGATAGCGTCGTCGTCGTCGGCCACAGGCGCATCGCCTCCTGCAGGCAGGCCGCGAGGTAGTCGTCGGAGTCGCGGGCGAACTCGAGCACGGCGTCGTCGGAGCCGAGCACGGCGAGCGCCCGGAAGGCGTTGATCGCAAGCGTGTCGCCGAAGGCGAAGAGCCAGTGCGGGACCTGGCCGGCGCGATTGGTGCCGGCGCTGGAGGGCGCGCCGGCGAAACGCGCCGCGAGGCTGCCGCGCTCAGCCCGTTCGAGGTGGCCGGCGATCATCTTCTCGAGCTCGGGCAGGCGCTCGCTCGGCTCCCCGGGCATCCCGTTCCCCTCCGACATGAGGTCCTCGAGGAGCTCCGTCAGCTGGTCGTCATCGGCGGCGCCATCGCCGAGGATCACTCGCCGCGCGACCCGCTGGAGCATTTCGTGGAAGGCGTCCCAGTAGAGCTCGCCGCCGCTGACTGCCATGCGGCCGGTTGACATCCGCTCGACCTCCTCACGACAGACGTCCTGCCAGGTCTTCAGCAGCCTGCCCTCCGGCGGGCTCTTGAGCACGGCGTCGATGAAGCGTCGCCGCTCCCTCCACAGATCGCCGCGTGAGATCGTCGCGGCATCGGGCTGAAAGGCCACCATGCCGTCGCGCTTGGGCTTGGGGTCGGCTGCGTAGGGGGCCGGGGCGCCCTCGAGCACCCGTTTGACATCGGCCGGGTCGAGCACCAGCAGCGCTTCTTCGGTGACCACGCGCACCCAGACCGGCCCGCCCGCGTACTTGCGCGCCATGCCGCTGAGCAGCCCGACGGCATGGCCGTCGACGCCGGCTCTGGTCGCCGCCGCGACCGCTGCCCGGCGGCGCCGGAAGAGGCCCTGTGCGGCGTTGGGGACGATCACCGTCGCGTTGAAGCGGAGGTTCTCGAGCAGGCTCGCGCTGGGGATTCCGACGACGCTCATCGTCGGACTCCGCCGCGCGAGGCGCTTCGCCGTTCAGCCAAGGGCGTTCCAGGGGGCGAACGCGTTCTCTACGCCGTCGAGCGCGGGGCCGAGCTCGGGGTGATGGCGTAGGAGCACATCGACCATCGTGTTGTTCTCGACCCAGCTGAGGCCCTCTTCGGTGTAGACGTCAGCGGAATAGTCGTTGGTGAAGAAGCGATCGCTCTTCAGCCGCCGCGATGCCATCAGGATGAAGATCCGGAAGGCCGTGTCGCTGAAGCCGAAGCCGGGGGGCAGGGGCTCGGCGAGCATGCCGACCTGGAGGTCGACCTTGTCGATGTCGTCGTCATAGACGTCGCGGATCTCCTCGGCCAGCTCGGGATCGTCGGTCAGGTCCTCGAATCGCTTGATCCGTGACTTGCGCAGGCGCTCGCGGAAGTCGTTGTAACGGGGGACGCCCCGCTCGCGGTCGCGGAGGATGTCCAGGGTCCCGAGGTCGACGCGGTCGCCGGTCAGACGGACGTGATTGTTGAGCGCCTCGGGGTGGTTCTTGAGCGTGATCGCTCCGGGGTTCGCGGTTCCGAAGGTGTAGAGCAGGTTCGACCAGCCGAACTTCTCGACCGTCGGACGGGTGCCGTGGCCCTGAATCGGCTCGAAACCGACCTCCTCGACCAGCTCGCCGGTCACGTGATCCTTGATCGCGTAGTCGTCGGGCAGCAGCGGATGCAGGCGGTAGACGGCGATGAACTCCTCGGTGATCGCGTAGGGCGCTGCTCCGTGGTCCTGATCGGAGCCGACGACGCCACCGATCATCTCGGTGCCGACGTGGCCGAACTTCTTGCGGACCCAGCTCGGCAGGATGCCGTACCAGTTGGCGTGCATCGCCCGCTCCAGCACCGGATTGGCGAGGATCCCGGGCGTCCACTCGACCGTGTGGATCTTCGCCATCAGCGCCGAGTTGACGAGCCGGGCGGTCAGGAAGAGCTGCTCGTCGTCCCAGGTCGGGTAATAGCCCTTGAGGTAGTCGCAGATCGAGTTGTGCTCCTTGACGAAGAGCGTGTGCAGCAGCGAGAGGCCGACCCAGTAGTTGTCGGAGAAGCCGGTCAGATCGACGCCGTCGAGGCCCTCTGCGGACTCGTTCGGAAGCATCTCGCCGTCCATCGCGAGCTTTCCATCCGTACCGGCGCGCAGCTTGCGATTGCGTTCCTCGTCGGAGCCGTAGATCTGCGAGCCGTCCCACCAGTGGGTGACGGTGTTGACGTAGGTCGGGGGCAGGCCGCTCTTGTTCGTCCGGCTGCGGTCGGGGCTGGTGGCCTTCACCTTCATCGGGTCGCCGTCGGGCCAATCGTCGCCCTCGGGGAGCGGCACGTCGATGAACTTGTCCGGTGAGTTCTCGCCGTGGCCGAACCAGTCGTGGTTCTCGAACTGGATCCAGCAGGCGGCGAGGACGTTGAGGGTCTCGGCGGGCTTGAAGGTGTCGCGGCGGAGCAGGCGCTGGGAGACCTCACGAGGGCTCGGGCTCATCAGCTCCGGCAGCTGCTCCGGCGCCTGCCCGTCGACCGGGTTGTTCCGGCCGAAGCGGGTACCGACCTTGCCCATGTCGAGGTCGGTCGGATCCTGCTCCGAGCCGTCGTAGGTCCGGTACTTGGGGAGGTCGTCGATGTCGGCGGCGGCGTTGCCGTTGGGCGCGTTGGTGTCGTGGAGGTTCTCCTCGCGCAGGTCATCGCGCAGCGCTCTCAGGTTGAGCAGGGCGACGGGCGTCGGCAGGTGCCACCAATCGCTGACCCGGTTGACCTGGCGAAAGAAGGTCGAATTGACCTGTCCGAAGCCCTTCTCGATGCCGTCGAGAATTCCCACTGGAACCTCCCTCTTCCGTTGGCCGGCCCGGTTCCGCGAACCGGCACCGCACTCCTCCGCGGCGAAGCTACCACCTGAGGCGAGAGGTGATTGCAGACATCGCTGGACACCCTCCCTAGAATCAATAGGCATGAAGACCGAGATACATCCCACTTACGCCCACTCACACGTTCGCTGCGCCTGCGGCAACGAGTTCGACACCCGCTCCACCGAGTCCGAGATCCACGTCGAGATCTGCTCCGCCTGCCACCCGTTCTACACCGGCAAGCAGAAGCTGGTCGACACCGGCGGCCGCGTAGAGCGCTTCCGACGCCGCGCCGCCCGCCAGGCGGACTGACGGCGGCCTGGGAGCACGCTGCTCGGCGTCCTCGTCGGCTCACGGCCTGGAGGCCGCATCGCCTCCTGCGTCCTTGATCAGCGCACTCCCAGCCTCGCCGTAACATCGGCAGCTAGATCCGAATGACCGACGGGGTTTCGCACAGTTCGAACGGGAATGGGGCATCGCCACCGGCTGCGCCGGTGCGCGGACCTCTGCTCGAAGCGCCCACGCTGATGCCCGACGGCAAGCCCGTGGCCTCACGGGACGCCCCGGTCGGCGGTCAGGCGGTGCTGGAGGGCGTGATGATGCGCGGCATCTCGACCTGGGCGGTCGCCGTGCGCAAGCCGGAGGGGGAGATCGCCGTCAGCTCCGAGCCCGTCGTCTCCTGGGCCAAGCAGCGCCGGATCCTGCGCCTGCCGGTCATTCGGGGAGTCGCCGCCCTGGGCGAGTCGCTCAAGATCGGCTTCAGGGCCCTGGCGATCTCCGCCAACGCCCAGATCGCCGACGACGACGAGGTGGAGGAGATCGGCGGCCTCACCTGGGGGCTGACCATCGCCCTCTCGCTGGTGCTCGCCATCGGCCTCTTCTTCGTCATCCCGGTCGGGGTGACGAGCCTGATCAAGGACCAGCTCGGATCGGCCCTCCTCTTCTGGCTCGTCGAGGGCATCCTGCGGACGAGCATCTTCATCGGCTACATCGCCGCGATCAGCCGGATCAGCGATCTGCGGCGCGTCTTCGAGTACCACGGCGCCGAGCACAAGACGATCTCCTGCTTCGAGGCGGGCGACGAGCTCATCCCCGAGCGCGCCGCCCGCTACTCCCGCCTGCACCCACGCTGCGGCACCAGCTTCCTGCTGATCGTCATGGTCCTCGCGATCTTCGTCTTCGCGCCGATCGGCCTGCCCGCCTGGTACTGGCTCGTCGCCTCGCGCATCATCGGGATCCCCTTGATCGCCGGCCTCTCCTACGAGGTCATCAAGTGGGCGGGGCGCAACCGCGGCAAGCGGTGGGTCCGCGGCCTCATGTGGCCCGGCCTGATGCTGCAGAACCTGACCACCCGGGAGCCCGATCTCGAACAGCTCGCCGTTGCCATCGCCTCGCTCGAGGAGGTGCTCTCGGTCGAGGGCACCGACCTGAACCGCGAGAGCCCGATCGAGATCGTGGCGTAGGGAAGGCGGTCGTAGGCGGGGGAATCGGCGCCGGAGTGAGAGTTCGCGCTCGCCTGGGGTGACTGAGTACCGAATACGTGGTCCATGTCACCACTGGCACCTACGCCCCGCTTCAGCCACAATGGCTTACTGATGACGCATTCTCACGAAGGGGGTCACGTCGGCCACTCCCACGCGATCTCCGCCGACGCGGACCGGGGAAAGTTGCGGCTTGCGCTTGGGCTGATCCTCGGGTTCATGGCCGTCGAGGTCGGGGTGGGCATCGCGGTCAGCTCGCTCGCCCTGCTCTCGGATGCGGCGCACATGCTCACCGACGCGGCCGCCCTGGCCCTGTCGCTGCTGGCGATCAGGCTCGCCGCCCGTCCGGCCCGGGGCTCGATGACGTTCGGCTGGCAGCGCGCGGGGATCCTCAGCGCCCAGTTCAACGGCGCGACGCTGCTCGTCCTCGGGGTGCTGATCGTCGTCGAGGGCGTCCGCCGGCTGATCGATCCACCCGGGGTGGAGGGCGGGGTGGTGCTGGTGGTGGCAATGCTCGGGATCGTGGTCAACCTCGCCGCGACCCACACGTTGTCGAAGGCCAATCGTGAATCGCTCAACGTCGAGGGGGCCTTCCGGCACCTGCTGACCGATCTGGCGGCGTTCGTCTTCACCGCGATCGCCGGCCTGGTGATCGTGCTGACGGGTTTCGACCGGGCCGACGGAATCGCCTCGCTCGTCATCGCCGCGATCATGCTGTGGGCGGCATACGGGCTGTTGATCGAGTCGGGGCGGGTCTTCCTCGAGGCCGCCCCCCGCGGGGTCGACCCCGACGAGATCGGCCGCGCCCTCGCCGAGCAGCCGGGTGTCTTCGAGGTCCATGACCTCCATGTGTGGGAGGTCACCTCGGGCTTCGCCGCCTTCTCCGCGCACGTCGTCGTCGACGAGAAGACCGACTGTCACGCCGTCCGGCTCTGCCTCGAGCACGAGCTGCATGAGCGCTTCGGGCTCGAGCACACGACCTTGCAGGTGGACCACCGTCATCCCGACGAGCTGCTGCAGGTGCGGGTCTCCGACTGAGCTCAGAGGTCCCGGATCGTCTCGATCTGAGGCCGGCGCACGGCCCGGAGGGTGAGCACGGTGGCGAGCAGCACCGCTGCGGCGGCAACGAGGGTGACCGTGCCCAGGTAACCCCAGGGCAGCGAGAGCGCGTCCGGCGGCGGGTCGAAGACGCCGGTGAGCACCTTGACGAGGACGATCGACAGGCCGGCCGCGATCACGCCACCGAGCGCGACGCCGCCGATCGTGACGAAGCTCGCCTCGCTCCAGACGAATGCTCCGAGCTGCCTGGAGTCGGCCCCGAGAGCCGATGCGATGGCGAACGCCCGGCGGCGCTCGCTGAACCCCAGGGCGAGGACGAGCCCCGTGCTCGCGGCGGCCAGGATCAGGGCGAAGGCGAGCTCGACGCGCGTCAGCCCCGACAGCTCGACGGCGGTCAGGCTGGTGCCGATGACCTGGCGGCTCGTTGCGATGTCGCTCACCTTGGCGCTCGTCCCGACGACGGCGCTGACCCTGGAGGCGACCGCGGTGCTGGAGGTTCCGTTGGTCTGGATCAGAAACGATCCGACCGCGTTGCTGCCGGTTTGCTGGGCGACGTAGGAGGCGTTGGCGACCAGGAAGCTGTCCAGCGGCGCGGTCGGGAACTCCTTGGCGATCCCGGCGTAGTGGAACAGGACCGTTTTGTACTGCTTCGTCAGACCGTCCTGCAGGCGGAGCTTGAGCGGGTCGCCCGGATGGAGCTGGAAGTCCTTGACGGTCTCCGCGCTGACCAGGATCGAGTCCGGCTTCGCGGCGAGGGTCGAGAGCAGCTGATCTGCTGTGCCACCCTGAAACCAGCCGTTCTGGAGCTTGCCGGCAGCGCCGATCGTGGACGGATTGACCCCGTAGAGGTCCTGGAGATCGGCGCCCACGTAGGCGAAGCGGTGCTGGAGCGGCTCGACCGAGGCGACGCCGGAGATCTTGGCGAGCCTCGTTTGCGCGGAAGGCCCGACCGCCGCCCCCGGCGACTCGGTCACGGTCACGTCGGCGCCGTTGCTCAGCCGCGCGTCGGCTTCAACCTGCTGCGAGTAGGTCGAGTTGAAGATCGCGGTCGATCCGGCGAAGGCAACCGTCAGCGCGACCAGCGTCAGCGCCCGCGCGAGCAGGCGCCGCTGCCGACCCATGGTCGCCGCGACGATCGGCGAGAGCTCGCCGGCCAGCGGCCTGAGGGCGTGGCCGAGTGGCCTCCGGCCGCGGACCAGGACCAGCTCGGCGAGCCGGTAGGCGAGCAGCCCGCCACCGATCCACGCGAGGACCGGCGCCAACAGCGCGTACCAGTTGACCTGGATCTGCGGGACGCCCTCGGGAGCGAGCACCAGCTGGTAGCCGCTGCGGCTCGCCTGCCAGTAGACGAGGGCGGCGCCGGCGAGCGCGATGAAGTCGAGCCGGGCGCGGATCCACCAGGGCCGGCGCTCGAGCCGCTCGACGGAGCGGCGGGCGCCCGCAACGGTCAGCGAGCGCGCGTCCCGCCAGGCGGGCAGAGCGATCGCCGTGGCGGCGATGATCGCGCCGGCGAGCCCGGCCCCGACGGCCCAGAGGACCGCCGCGACCCCGCCCGCCCCGAAGCTGGCCGTCCCGAAGGCGATCGAGCCGATCGCAAGCGCGGCGGCGAGGCCGACGGCGACCCCGAGGGCGGCGGCAAGGCCGGCCTCGGCAAGGGCGATCCGGACCAGGCGGCCTGTCGTCGCTCCGCGGGTGCGAAGCAGTCCCTGGTCACGGCGGCGGCGGTCAGCGCCGGCGGCTGCGATCGAGGCGGTGATCAGGCCGGCCAGGATCGCTCCCGGAATGCCGAGGAACAGGAAGAGGATCTGGGCGTAGAGCGCGTCCCCGCGTGCATTGTCGAGCGCGGAGCCGAGGTTGTCGCCGACGAGGCCGGCGCCGGCGAGCTTCACCTCGAGGTTGCGTGCCGCTCCCGAGACGTCGGTGTACGCGGCGTTCGGACTGGCGGGCAGCGCGCTGTGGTCGAGCGTCAGACGTGAACCTGGGTGCGGATGAGGTCCGGGCGCGTCTTCGCCAGCGGGCTCTCGGCCCGCTGGAACGTCGCGGGGGGAAGCAGCAGGACGTTGTCGGGCGGGGCCTGGAGCTGGGCTCCGACCGGCGCCCCGACCTTCTGGAACAGGGAGTCCGCGGTGGGCAGCTCGACCACTCCGGCGATCCTGACCGCGGCCGGGGGGAGGCCCGGGCGGCCGATGCTGACGGTGTCGCCCGGCTGGGCCTGGAGGTTCGCGGCGGTCTGCTGAGCGAGCACCGGGCCGTTCAGGCTGCCGGCGAGCAGCCTCACCGAGCCGGGGAAGTCGGCCGGATAGCTCGCGGGCAACGACAGGACCTGACCGGGCCCCGTCTGTCTGGACGGTCTTCCCGGTCGCTGCCGAGAGGCCGCTGGTCGATGCGAACCTGACGGTGTCGGACTTTTGGATGTTCGGCAGCGCGTTGACCTGGCGGATCACCTTGGCGGGGTTGCTCCCCTGTTGGGCCTCCACCTGCCAGTCGACCGGCACGCTCTCG
This sequence comes from uncultured Solirubrobacterales bacterium, assembly GCA_963826475.1. GTDB lineage: Bacteria > Actinomycetota > Thermoleophilia > Solirubrobacterales > 70-9 > RHKX01. Next base: position 43,196 of record CAWGXC010000003.1, read on the forward strand.
ATTGCGCGCTGGGTCATCGCCGAGGTCGTCGAGGAGAGGAAGGAGCCGATCGAGGCGAGGAGGGCGACGCCGAGGGCGACGCCGGCCGCGGTCGCGAGCAGTCGCGAGCGGCGGTGGCCGATCAGGCCGTGGATCCAGCTGCAGGGAGAGCATGCTCAGACCGCCGCCGGCTGGGCGGCGGTGGCGCCGACGGAAAGCTCTCCGTCGGCCATCTGCCATCTCGTCGGGAAGCGATCGGCGACCGACGGATCGTGGGTCGAGATCAGCAGCGCGGCGTTGGCGTGGTCGGCGGCCGCGATCAGCACGTCGATCACGATGGCGCCGATCTCGTGGTCGAGCTGTCCGGTCGGCTCGTCGGCGAGGATCAGCTGGGGCTCGCCCGCCAGCGCCCGGCAGATAGCGATTCGCTGGGCCTGGCCGCCCGAGATCTCCTCGGGGAGCTTCTCGGCGAGGTCCTCGAGCGCCGAGCAGGGAGAGGGCGGCGGCGGCTCGGCGTCGGGCTTCGGAGTCATCGGTGCCGCCGAGAATCAGCGGCAGGGCGACGTTCTCGAGCACGCTCATCGCGGGGAGCAGGCTCGGGCCCTGAAAGACGACGGCGACCGGGCCGGGGCGAAGGGAGTCACGGGAACCGATGGCGGGCCAATCGACCGATCCGACGGTCGGATCATCGAGTCCGGCCATCAGGTGGAGGAGCGTCGACTTGCCGGAGCCCGACGGGCCCATCAGCGCGACCCTGGCGCCGGGCTGCACCTCGCAATCGGTCTCCCGCAGGGCGACCCGGCTGCTGGTGCCGGTGCCGTAGGTGCGAGCGGCGCCGCGGAGCTGGACGAGCGGGGGTCATCGCGACGACCTCCCCGTCCCGCAGGCGGATGACCCGATCGGCGGCGGCGGCGACGCTGGGGTTGTGGGTCACGACGAGGACGGCCCCACCCTCGCGAGCGCGGTCGGCGAGCAGTTCGAGGACCCGCTCCGCCGAGCCCTCGTCGAGCTCGCCGGTGGGCTCGTCGCAGAGCAGCACGGCGGGGTCGTTGACGAGGGCCAGGGCGAGGCCCGCACGGGCCAGCTCCCCGCCCGAGAGCCGGCTGGGCGTCGCGTCGGAGCGCGACCGCAGGCCGACCCGCTCGAGCAGCGCCGCGCGGCGCGCTGCGTCGTTGCCATGACCCGCGAGGTGCTGGGAGAGGGCGAGGTTGGCGTCGACGTCGAGGTGGCCGACCAGGTTGACGCTCTGGAAGAGCATTCCGATCCGCTCGGCGCGCAGACTTGGCCCGCGCGCTCCTCGCTTCGGCGGGTGAGGCGCTCGCCGCCGACCCGAATCGTCCCGCCGTCGGGCTCGTCGAGGCCGGCGAGGCAGGCGAGCAGCGTGCTCTTCCCGGAGCCCGACGGTCCCGTGATCGCCACCGTCTCACCCGCGATCGACCGCGAGGCGTCACCCCGCGCAACGCGAGGGTCTCGTCGTCACCGGCATGGAAGAACCGGAAGACGCTCTCGCATTCGAGTGCCGCGCTCACGAGGTCCACGCGCAACGAGTCGGTGACGGTCATCCACGGGATCGACGTTGTCGGCGCCCTTCGGACCGCTGAGGGTCAGGGTGGCGAGCTTGCCGCCCTTGAAGAACTCGTAGCGCTCGAACGCGTCGGTGACGCTCTTGCCCGTGACCGGGTCCGCCGGGCCGTCGCCGGTGTATGTGAGTAGCAGCGCCGGCCCTGACTTACGCTGGACGGTGCTGACCTGCCCGGGCGAGAACCCCGGCACCGAGCTCGGCCAGCTGCTGCAGCTCGGCGTTGCCGTCGGCGGTCGTGGGAGCTGCGTCGGCAGTGCCGGAATCGAGTCGGATCGAGTTGAGCTTGTCGGTGAAAGTGACCGCCGCGCCCTGCGTGGAGCGGGGCCAACCCTCGGGGACCGTCACCTTGTACCCGCCACCGGGGGGCGAGTAGGGGACGTAGGCCTGGTTGTCGGGGATGTCCCCCGCTGGGCTGACCTCGGCTGCATTCGGATCGACGGTCGCGGTCGAGCTCGAGCTCGATCCGCACGCGGCGATTCCGAGTGGTGCGGCGATTGCCAGGACGGTCGCGGCAAGCGCCATCGGTCGGTTCTTCATCGGTGCCTCCTCAGTAAGTCATTGGGTGGCGACGAGCCTAGGAGCGGGTTGGTCAACGCCCTCCCCGGCAAAGGTCAACGGCGGGTAAGAGTTCCGTGAGGGGCGCCGGAAGCCGGGTTGAGGCCGCTACGGTCCCCGGCGTGGAGCTCCTGCTGATCGAGGACGACGACGCGATCGCGACCGGCCTGGAGCGAGTGCTGACCGACCAGGGAATGACGGTCCAGCGCCTCGCGAGCGGCCGGGGGGCCGTGGCGGCCGCGACGCCATCGGTCGGCATCGTCCTGCTCGACCTCGGGCTGCCCGACGTCGACGGGATCACGCTCTGCCGCGACCTGCGCCGGACCCGGCCCGACCTGGCGATCCTGATCCTGACCGCGCGCGCCGAGGAGATGGACGTGGTCGCGGGGCTCGACGCCGGCGCCGATGACTATCTGACCAAACCGTTCCGGCTCGCTGAGCTGCTGGCCCGGATCCGGGCACATGCACGCCGGCTCGAGTCCGCCAGCGCTGCACCGGCGGGCGAGCTCGTCGCCGGGGCGATCACGGTCCACGTCGAGTCCAGGCGCGCCTGGATCGACGGAGCGGAGATCGATCTGCGGCCCAAGGAGTTCGACCTGCTCGCGCTCCTGCTCTCCGCGGCCGGACGGGTGCTGACCCGGGAGCGGATCATGGGAGAGGTCTGGGACACGAACTGGTTCGGCTCAACCAAGACCCTCGACATGCACGTCTCGTCCCTGCGCCAAAAGCTCCCGGCCGGGGCGATCACGACGCTACGCGGAGTCGGCTACCGCCTCGAGGTCGAATGAGGCGGCGGATCCTGATCGCCATCGTCGGCGTCGCGGCCACCGCCGTGTTCCTGCTCGCTCTGCCGCTCGGCATCGCGGTTCAACGGCTCTACCGCGAGGACGAGGTGCTGAAGCTGGAGCGCAACGCGACGGCCGCCTCGCGGGACTTCGATCCGAGCGCCAACCCGGGGGACCCGGTTGAGTTTCCCCGGACGCCGCCGGGGCCGACCAGATCGCCGCCTACTCACTCACCGGCCAGCGGCTCGGCGGCGCGGGCCCCGCACGGGCGGACCCGCTCGTGACGGAGACCATCTCGAGCGGGAACATCGGCGATGCGCTGGAGCCCGGAAGGCTCATCGTGGCCGTGCCCGTCCTCGGCGGCGAGCGGGTCGTCGGCGCGATTCGGGCCTCGCGGTCGACCGGCGAGCTCAACGAGCGGGTCCTGCACAGCCGCCTGCTGATCGGCGGGGCCGCGATCGTCATCGCCGCCCTGGCCGCCCTGGCTGCGCTGGCGCTCTCCCGCCGGCTCTCGCGGCCGCTCGGCGAGCTCGCGGAGGCGGCCGCGACCCTCGGCACCCACGGGTCCCCCGCTGAGTCGCCGCGCTCGGGGATCCGCGAGCTCGACATCGTCGCCGACGCGCTCGACGCGTTGGTCGCCCGCCTCGACGCTTTGCTGGCGAGGGAGCGCTCGTTCAGCGCCAACGCGTCCCACCAGCTGCGCACCCCGCTGGCCGCCCTGCGGCTCGACCTCGAGTCCCGCCAGCTCGGCGGGGCCGAGCTCGACGAGGCCATCGCCCAGGTCGACCGGCTTGAGCGCACGATCGAGACCCTCCTCGCCGCCTCTCGCGATAGGCCGGCGGATCGCGAGCCGTTCGTGGTTGACGATCTGCTCGAGGAGATCCGGCAGCAGTGGGTCGGCCCGCTCGCGGCGGCGGGGCGGGCGCTGGAGGTGGGTGCCGGCCGCGACGGATCCGAGGCCGCCGCATCCCGTTCCGTCGTTCGGGAGGTGATCGACGTGCTCGTCGACAATGCCCGCCGCCATGGACGGGGGACCGTCGGGATCCGCGGCCGTGTCGTCGGCGGGATGCGAGCGATCGATGTGATCGACCGCGGTCCGGGCGTCGAGCGACCCGACGAGCTTTTCGTCGGCCGGCATGGCGCCACCCACGGGATCGGCCTGGCGATCGCCCGGTCGTTGGCCGAGGGGGAGGGGGGGCGACTCGAGCTGACCGCGAACGGCGGCGGCGCGACGACCTTCACGTTGCTGCTCAGAGCCCCGCCGGCACCGGTGGAGGAAGGTGGCAAGCACGACGTCCCGTAGCCGCTCGCGATTGAGCGTCAGAATCCCGTCCAGATGATCGAACAGCTCGTAGATCAGATCGAAGGACGCTTCCGCAAGCTCGAGGGCGAGATGTCGGATCCTGCCGTGATCGCCGATCGGGAGCGCTACGCCGCGGTCGGCCGGGAGTACAGCCAGCTCGAGGGTGCACATGCCCTCGCCCAGGAGTGGCGCAAGCTCAACGATGACCTCGAGGGGGCCCGCGAGTTGCTCGCCGACGACGAGGACGAGGAGCTGCGGCGCGTCGTCTCGGAGGCGCCGGCGCGCCTCGAGGAGCTGGCCGAGGGCATTCGGCTGGCGATGGTCGAGAGCGATCCCAATGACGACAAGAACGTGCTGGTCGAGATCCGCGGGGGTGCAGGCGGTGATGAGGCGGCCCTCTTCGCCGGCGACCTCTACAACATGCTCACCCGCTACGCGGAGGAGCGTGGCTTCCAGACCGAGGTCCTCTCCCAGAACGCGGCCGAGGTCGGCGGATTCAAGGAGGTCACCTTCGCGATCAAGGGGGACGGCGCGTACTCCGTCTTCAAGTACGAGGGGGGGACCCACCGGGTGCAGCGTGTGCCGAAGACCGAGTCCCAGGGCCGGATCCACACGTCCACCGCGACGGTCGCCGTCCTGCCCGAGGCCGAGGAGGTCGATGTGGCGGTCGATCCGAACGACCTCCAAGTCGACGTCTACCGCTCCTCCGGGCCCGGTGGTCAATCCGTGAACACGACCGACTCCGCCGTGCGGATAACCCACCGACCGAGTGGGATCGTGGTCTCGATGCAGGACGAGAAGTCGCAGCTGCAGAACCGCGACAAGGCGATGCGCGTACTGCGCGCCCGCCTGCTCGAGAAGGCGATCGCCGACCAGCAGGCCGAGATCTCGGCGGAGCGCAAGTCCCAGGTCGGCACCGGCGAGCGCTCGGAGAAGGTCCGCACATACAACTTCCCGCAGGGCCGGGTCACCGACCACCGGATCAAGCTGACCAGCCACGCTCTCGATGAGGTTCTCGCCGGCAGCCTGCGCGAGTTCACCGACGCGCTCGGCAACGAGGAGAAGCGCCGCAAGCTCGAGGTCCAGGCCGCCGAGGGGCTCTGAGGTTGGCCGCCGCGACGTCGGCAGGCACGGTCGCCGAGGCCCTCGCCGCCGCGACGGCCGCCCTGGCGGCCGCCGGGGTCGACAGCCCGCGCCTCGATGCCGAGCTGTTGCTCTCGGAGGCGACCGGCAGGGGGCGCGCGGCGCTCGTCGCGAGCCCCGAGGCGGGGGTCGAGCCCGCCGCCGCCCGATCGTTCGGCGCGATGGTGCGCCGCCGTGTCGGCCGCGAGCCCGTCGCCTACATCCTCGGTCGCAGGGGCTTCCGCGACATCGAGCTGATCTGCGACTCACGGGGCCTCGTGCCGCGGCCGGAGACGGAGCTGCTCGTCGAGGTCGCGCTCGCCATCGGGCCGGGCTCCGTCCTGGACGTCGGCACCGGCTCCGGCGCCATCGCCCTGGCGCTCGCCGACGAGCTGCCGGGCGCGGAGATCGTGGCGGTCGACGTCTCGCCGGAGGCGCTCGGGCTGGCGCGGGAGAACGCGAGCGCCCTCGGGCTCGCCGAGCGGGTCACGTTCGAGCTCGGCTCGCTGCCGAGCCCGCGGCACTTCGACCTCGTCGTCGCCAACCTCCCCTACGTCCGCGACTCCGAGCGGCGTTCGCTGGCGGCCGAGATCACCGAGCACGAGCCGCCGATCGCGCTGTTCGGCGGCGCCGACGGCCTCGATCCGATCCGCGGCCTGCTCGACGCGCTGACCCCGGGATCGGCGCCGGCCGAGGCGGGGCTGGGGTGCGACGCGGTCGCGCTCGAGCTCGGCGAGGGTCAGGCGCCCGAGGTCGCGACGCTGATTGGCGCCGCCGGGTTCAGGAACGTCCGCACACACTGCGATCTCGCCGGGATCGAACGGGTCGTCGTCGGCGAGCGATGAGCCGGGTCGTCTCGATCGAGCGGGATGGCGCCGCCGCGGCGCGCTCGGAGCTGGAGCGCTGCGTCCTCGGGGGCGGCGTCGCCGTCTTCCCCGCCGACGGCCTCTACGGGCTCGCGTGTGACCCGCTCCGGGCGGCGTCGATCGAGCGCATCCACGCGATCAAGGGGCGCGACGACGGCAAGCCCTCGGCAGTCCTCTACTTCTCGGCGCTGCAGATGCGCGAGCTCTTCGGCTCCCTCGGCCCGCGCACCCGCGAGGCGCTCGGGGCCCTCCTTCCGGGTGCTCTCACCCTGGTGGTCGCAAATCCCGAGCATCGCTACCCGCTGGCGTGCCGCGCGGACCCCCAGCGCCTCGGGCTGCGCCTGCTGGGCGGTCCCCTCGAGGGTGCGGGATGCGCCATGTTCCAGACCAGCGCAAATCGAAGCGGGGAGCCGGCTCCCTCCAGCTTCGTGCAGGTCGACCCGGACGTGATCGAGGCGGCGGATCTCGCCATCGACGGCGGCGAGCTGACCGGCTTGCCGTCGACCGTCGTGGACCTGAGTGACATCGAGGACGGAGGAACGTGGAGCATCCTGCGAGTGGGCGCCGTCGGGCCGGAGGAGCTGGAGCGCCTGATGGCCGCAATCTCCGCAGATGGACGCGAGCGGGAGCCCTGAGCCCACCGGGGCCGTTGCTACCCTCGGGCCGGTGCGCATCGCGATCGGATCCGACCATGCCGGCTACGAGCTGAAGGAGGCCGTGGCCCCGATGCTGCGCGAGGAGGGTCACGACCTGATCGACGTCGGCACCGACTCTCGAGAGTCCGTCGACTACCCCGATTACGCGGCGGCCGCGGCGCGGATGGTCGGCGAGGGTGAAGCCCAGTGCGCGGTCATCGTCTGCGGATCGGGGGTCGGGGTGTCGATCGTCGCCAACAAGGTGGACGGGGTGCGGGCGGTCAACGCCCATGACGCGGAGGAGGCCGAGATGAGCAGGCGCCACAACGACGCCAACGTGCTGACGCTCTCCGGCAAGCGCCTCAGTGCCACCGAAGCCGACCCGATCATCAACCGCTTCCTGGAAACGGAATTCGAAGGCGGTCGCCACGCCCGCCGAGTGCAGAAGATCGCCGCGATCGAGCGCGGCACGCAAACTTCAAACGACGAGGAGGAGTAGATGAGCGAGCTGCCCGAGGACTTCCAGACCGCCCCGCTCGGGGATGTCGATCCCGAGATCGCCGAGGTGCTGGACCGCGAGCTGCATCGCCAGCAGGCGACGCTGGAGATGATCGCCTCCGAGAACTTCGTGCCCCAGGCGGTGCTCGACGCGGCCGGCTCCGTGCTCACCAACAAGTACGCCGAGGGCTACCCGGGCAAGCGCTACTACGGCGGGTGCGAGGAGGTCGACGTCGCCGAGAACCTCGCGATCGAACGCGCCAAGGAGCTGTTCGGCGCCGAGCACGTCAACGTCCAGCCGCATGCCGGCGCGCAGGCCAACAACGCCGTCTTCTCGGCGCTGCTCGAGCCGGGCGACACGATCCTCGGCCTGGCCCTCGATCACGGCGGGCACCTGACCCACGGGATGAAGCTCAACCTGTCGGGAAAGCTCTACTCGCCGGTCGCCTACCACGTCGATCGGGAGAGCTACCGCGTTGACATGAACGAGGTCGCCGCGCTCGCGGAGGAGCACCGCCCGAAGCTGATCATCGCCGGCTGGTCGGCCTACGCGAGGCAGCTCGACTTCCCCGCGTTCCGCGAGATCGCCGACTCGGTCGGCGCCAAGCTGATGGTCGACATGGCCCATTTCGCCGGCCTCGTGGCCGCCGGAGAGCACCCCAATCCGGTCGAGACGGCCGACGTCGTCACGACCACGGTCCACAAGACGCTCTGCGGGCCGCGCAGCGGGATGATCCTCTGTCGCGAGGAGCTCGCGAAGGACATCAACCGGGCGATCTTCCCCGGCAACCAGGGCGGGCCGCTCATGCACATCATCGCGGCCAAGGCGGTCGCGCTGAGGATCGCCGCGACCGAGGAGTTCCGCGAGCGTCAGCGGCGGACCATCGCGAACGCGAAGGCGTTCGCGGAAGGGCTCATGGAGGGTGGCGTGGGAGTGCTCACCGACGGCACCGACGTGCATCTCGTGCTCGTCGACGTCACGGCCAAGGGCCTCGGCGGCAAGGAAGCCGAGGACCGACTCGACGAGATCGGGATCACCGTCAACCGCAACGCGATCCCGTTCGACGAGCGGCCGCCGATGGATCCCTCCGGGCTGCGGATCGGCACCCCGGCCCTGACCACCCGGGGGCTCGGCGTCGACGACATGACCGAGATCGCCTCGATCATCAGCGCGGCGCTCTCGGAGGACTTCGAGTCCGAGCGGGATGCCCTGCGCGAGCGGAGCCGGACCCTGACGGAGACCTACCCCCTCTACCCGCAGCTCTCGCCGACGGCCCATGCGATCTGATTGATTTGAAGATCTGGGTCGACTGCACCGCCGCGGCCCACCCTCTGGTGATGCGGCCGGTCATCGAGCGCCTGCGCGAGCGCGGCCATCACGTCTCGATAACCGCGCGGGCCTACGGCCAGACCGAGGGCCTGCTCGATCGGCTCGGCCTCGAGTTCGAGTCGTTCGGCTCCCACGCCGGCGCATCGACCCTCTCGAAGGGTCTCGCCGTCGCGGGCCGGAGCGCCTCGCTGGTCCGCTGGGCGCGCCCCAAGCGGTTCGATCTGGCCGTCGCTCATGGCTCGGTCGACCTCGCGACGGTCGGCACGGTCCTGCGGATCCCCCAGGCGCAGATGCAGGACTACGAGTACGCAGGGCTGCAGCGTCGACTCGCCTGGCGCGCCGCTGCGCGGGTGATCGTGCCCGACTCGATCCCGCTCGGGCGCCTCGAGGCGGCGGGGGCGAAGGCATCCAAGCTGGTTCGCTACCCCGGCTTGAAGGAGGACTACTACCTCGCCGACTTCGAGCCGGATCCCGGCGTCCTGACGGAGCTCGGGCTCGATCGGGGCGGGATATCCGCTCGCCGCGCGGAGGACGATCGGGTCCTCGTCGTCGTTCGCCCGCCCCCCGAGACCTCCGCCTACCACGCCGACAACCCGCTCTACGAGCGGCTGCTCGACCGCCTCGCCTCCGACGCCAGGGTCGTCACGGTGCTGATCCCGCGAACCGAGGGGCAGGCCGAGGCGGCTCGTGGCCGCGATGGGAGGAGGCTGATCGTCCCCGAGCGCGCGATCGACGCCCAGAGCTTGATCGCCTACGCCGACGTCGTGGTCAGTGCGGGGGGGACGATGAACCGCGAGGCCGTCGCGCTCGGGGTGCCCGTGCGAACGATCTTCAGCGGCGCCATGGGCGCCGTCGATGAGCGGCTCATCGAGCAGGGCCTGCTGAGCGAGCTGCACGATCCCGGGTCGCTGGAGCTGGCGAAGCGAACTCGTGATCCGGGGCCGGTCCATCCGCGGGACCCGGCCGTCCTCGTCGACGGAGTCCTCGCGGCCGTCGAGTAACCTCGACGCCGGGGCAAAGACGCCGCGAGGGAGCCCCTCGACCGATGCCAGAAACGATCGAAGCACCCTTCGCCTTCGCGGCGGCAGCCGCTATCGCTTGGCTCCTGGTGCCCCTCTCGGAGGCGATCGCCTGGCGGATCGGTGCGATCGACCGGCCTCGAGAGCGCAGCCTCCATCTCGCGCCGACGCCGAAGCTCTCGGGCATCGCGATCCTGATCGGCGTGGTCGCGTCGGCGGCCATCTTCCTGCCGTGGGAGGACCAGACGCGAGCGATCCTGATGGGCGCCGTCGTCATCGCCGCGGTCGGGGTGCTCGATGACGTCTTCGAGCTCCCCCCGTGGCTGAAGCTGCTCGGCCAGATCCTGGCGGCGATCATTCCGGTTCAGGCCGGCGTCACGGTGGACTCCTTCACCCTTCCCTTCATCGGCGGCGTCGATCTCGGAGCGACGAGGCTCTTCGACCTGCCGCTCGTCGGCCACGTCGATCTCGGTGAGGTCGGCACCGTGTTCGGGATCGTGGCGATGGCCAACGTCGTCAACCTGATCGACGGCGTCGACGGGCTCGCCGCGGGGGTGTGCGTGATCAGCGCCGCGACGCTGGCCGCGGTCGCGCTTTCGCTCGACCGCGATTCCGCGGGACTGCTCGCCGCGATCACGGCCGGTGGCGCGCTCGGCTTCCTTCGTCACGGCTTCCCGCCCGCCTCGAGCTTCATGGGCGACACCGGCTCGAACCTGCTCGGCTACCTGCTCGGCGTCGCGGCTGTTCAGGGTGCGCTGAAGACGAACGCCGTCGTCGCTCTTGCATTTCCGCTGATCGTGCTGGCGGTGCCGATCCTCGATACCGGCTTCGTCGTCGCCAAGCGGCTCAAGTACCGGCGTCCGATCTACGAGGCCGACACCTGGCACTTCCACCACCGCATGGCGAACATCGGCTTCTCCCAGCGCCGTACGTTGGCCTACCTCTACGGGTGGACCATCGTGATGGCCGCGGTCGCTCTCGCGCTGCGCTTCATTCCTTACAGCGACGACCGGGGCCACTTCGATACGGAGTGGACCATCGTCATGGCGGCGATCCTCGTGACCGGTCTCGCCGCGAGCTTCTACGTGATCTACGTGCTCGAGATCCTCAAGCTACGCCGCTTCCGCTTCCGGCAGGTTGCGGCGAAGGGCATCGAGCTCGCGCCCGAAGACGTCGATCGCGGCGTCGAGCGGGAGCTGGAGACGGGTCAGTTCCAGGCGGTCAATACCGAGACCGGCGAATTCGAGGTCATCGACCCCGACTGATCAGCTCCTGCCGGCGTAGCGAAGCCGCTCGCAGTTGTTGCTCACGACGTCCTTGGGACTCAGGTAGACGGTGTCCTTGCCGCCACCGCAGTTGATCCGGTCGCGGCCCTTCGGGGTGCGGATCACGTCGTTGCCACCGCCACCCTTGATCTTGTCCTTGCCCTTGCCGTCCTTGAGCACGTCCTTGCCGCCACCGCCCTTGAGCACGTCCTTGCCGCCACCCCCTTGCAGCATGTCGTCGCCCTTGCCGCCCTTGACCACGTCCTTGCCGCCACCGCCCTTGAGCTTGTCGTCATCGGCCTGACCGCTGATCTGGTCCCGGCCGGCCTGGCCCGAGAGGCAATCGCCGCCCTTACCGCCACGGATCTCGTCGTCTCCCTTGCGGCCGGCGATCAGATCCGAGCCGGAGGTGCCCTTCAGCTTGTCGTCCTTGGTGGTGGCGTCGATCTTGTTAGTGCAGGGCTGGGCGCCGCCGCCGCCTCCGCCACCACCACCGCCTCCGCCGCCGCCGCCGCCTGAACCCTTCGGGTCGGCGGGGAGCAGGAAGTCCATCGCCGGCGGGTTGTCGATGGGGTAGAGGAACGACTGCGTAGTCGGGTTCGGCGAAGCGTTCCCGAGCGAGAACGCCGTGCCGTCGTAGAAGCGGGTCCCGGCCCGGGCCTTGTCGAGGGTCGGCCGGAGGCCCGGTCCCGTGGAGCCGCTGAGGCCGTGCAGATATGCGCGCGGCACCCGCAGGGTGATCGTCCCGGCCTTCTGGTCAACGGAGCCCTTGAGATCCTGATCGCCCGGGTAGAGCTGGCACTTCTCGCCGTCGGAGCCACAGTTGGCGGATCCCGTCGTGTAGTCGTTGTAGCCGAAGCTGAACTGACCGTTGCCGCTGTAGCGGGCGCTCGCGGCGGAGGCCTGATAGCCGTTGACGAACCGGAAGATCCACAGCAGCGAACCCGACTTGGTCGCGCTGAGCGCCTGTGAGAGCGCGTCGTCGGAGAGGTCGGCCAGCTTCAGCGTGACGTTGAAGCCGCCATCGTCGACGCGCTTGCCCGTCGTCAGGTTCAGCTCCGGGCCGATCGACTGCGAGAGGAAGTCCATCGCCGGCACGTTGGTCGGATGGGAGGTGTTGGGGGCCAGGCTCGAGTAGTCGGCGATCGCATCCTTCTTTGGATCGTCGCTGCTCTTCGCCACGACGGGCCGCTGGCTCGTCACCGTTCCGCCGCCGTTGCTGGGGCCGGACTGCTGGGTGATCACGGCCGGCGTGGCGACGTGACCGGCCTCCTCGTCGGGCTGCTTGGCGCCCTGGTCGAAGACCACGGAGAGCCGTCCGTCCTTGTCGTTGTAGGCGATCGCGAAGTAATCGGCGAGCGAGCGGTCCCCGGGCGGTACCGCGAGGTCGCAGGCGAGGCCGCGCAGGCAGATCGAGTCGTAGTGGAAGGGGTGCGTCGTGGCCTTCACCTGGCTGACCGTGGGGTTGGCCGAGAGGGCGTTCAGCGATTGGTTGACGTAGACGTCCCAGCTGGCCTTGAAGGTGCCCACGTTCGGGTCGCCGTTCGTCTCGGTGCCGTAGAAGGCGATCGCCACCCGGCCCGGCTTGCCGCCCGCCGCGAGCCACGGGAACACGGTCGTGCGCACGTTGCCCCGATCGACCTGCACCGGCTTCGACCAACCAGGGTTGGTCGTGGGCTGGCTGGACGTGCCGTCCGTGCAGCCCTTCAGCTTGTCCGCGGTCAGGGTGGTCAAATAGGAATGGAAGGCGTTCTTGTCGCTGTAGGTCAGGTAGATGTTTCCCGCGTCGTCGTTGTCGGCGACGGTGAACGCCCCGAGCCCTCCCGTGTCGGTGACGGGAATCTTCGCCACCACGCAGTTGTGCCAGCTGAGGCCGGTCGGGTCGGAGATCGCGAAGTTGACGTAGGAGAAGTCCGCGTCGCTCGAGTTCCAGCCGTAATAGGCGATGTAGCCGCTCTGGCCAGGGTTCACCAGGTTCGCCGGCATCGAGCGCATCGGGCCCGGGAAGTCGGGATTCGGCGAGGCCACCGTGTCGTTGCCCGGCAGGTAGGTCAGGCCGCCGTCGGTCGACTTCTGGACGACGATGTTGCGCGGAGCCTGCTGGTTGTAGCTCAGAAGCACGGTCTTGTCGTCGAGGAACGCCATCCACTGCCGGTCGGCGCCGCCGCCCTGGGCCGTGTTGGTGTTGCCCTGCGGACCGGCGTTGGTGATCGTGTGCCCGTTGTCGGGCGAGGTCGACGTCGTGAAGCCGGTCAGCGGGCCGAGGCCCGCATACGCGTACTGGAAGGCTCCCTCCGCGTTGCGCTTGACGCCCGTCGCAAGGCCGCAATCGCCGCCGCCTCCGAGGCCCTGCTGGCCGCGAGGATCCTCTCCGAGCAGATGGAACTGCTGGCCGCCGTCGGTCGAGATCTGGGCGTAGTCGGAGGCGCCGGAGAAGCCGGTCGGCCCGCACGTGTAGATGTTGCCGTCACCGTCGATGCGCATGTCGGGCTCGGCCTCATCCCGCTGGGGATCGGCGGGCACGGCGGCGGAGAACGAGAGTCCCTGCGGGTCGGCGGAGGGGGGAGCCGTCTCAGCCGCAGACGTCGTCATCGTGAACTCGCCCTTGTAGTCCTGCGGTCCGGCCAGGAATGCGCACGCGAGGACGTCGTACTTGCCGGCCTTGAGGTCGGTGGCGGAGACGATCTCGCTGGCCCCGCTGCCGTCGCTGGAGCCGACCTCGCTGCCGTCCGGTCCGTTGACGGTCAGGACCTCGTCGTTGCTGTCGTCGTCCCAGCTGATCTTGAAGGTTGCGGAGGAGGTGGCCGAGTCGTAGAGGCCGGCGGGCACCTTCAGGTCGATCGTGTGATCGTCGCCGGGCGCGCCCGTGTTGCAGTCGCTGGTCGGGTTGGCCCCCGCCGGAATCGTGCCGGTCCAACTGACGGTCACCGTGCCGGGAGCAGCCGGGGCGACGACGGTCTGGGAGGGTGGCTGCGATGCCGAGGATGGTCCGGCGATGAGCGTTGCCGCGCCAATGCTGACAGCACCCGCGACCCATTTGAAACGACTTCCCGGTACGCGCATGCGGTGTCTCTCCCTGATTCGTCTGACCCCGGCCCCTACAGCCGCCTGGCGGCCATTCTAACCGGAGACGCCGAGCTTTTGCGGGGGTGGGCGGCTAGCCCTCGCCGGCGATACGCACCCGCCAACCGTCTGGCGTGCGAACCAGGTCGTAGGGCACGTCCTGGACCAACTCGCTGCCGTCTTGCCGCTTGAGCTCGGTGTGGACGGTTGCGGTCGCCCGGTCATCCTCCACCTCGATTGTGCCGATCGACGTCTGCAGGTCGCTCACCTCCTGTCGGGCCTGAGCGACGGCGTCAAGGAAGGCGGCCTGACAGCCGCCCGACTCCGCCTCGTCCGTCGCGGCCTCGGAGCTCGCCGCGCCCTCGGCCTCGGCCTCGGCGGAAGCTCCCTCCTCAGCCCCTTCCCCCTCGGCTCCCTCGGGCCCGCCGCCCGGGCGATCCGGCTCCTGGACGACGTAGACGTCGCTGCAGGCCACCTCGGCATCGCCGCTTTCCTGCACCTGGCGCAGCTCGGTCAGCACGGCCGTGATCGCTGCTTCGTCGTCCTCGGCTGAACCGCTGCCGCCACCGCAACCGACGCCACCGATCGCGGCGGCCGCCGCGATCGCGAAGAGCCACGCCCTCGGGCGCCGTCGGTGGAAGTCCCCGCAGTCGGTGATGGGCGCGAGGATACCCCGGGGATCACTGAGTCGAGGCGCCGGCGCGGGTCCGTTCCTGCTGTGGCGATTGTGACGAGTTGGACAATCTCGGAATCCGGCGGTGGAGAGCCGGATAAGTGCCTTCCGGCTCAAGGTTGCCTTTCGGTTATATTCAGCTGCCCGCAGCCCGAGTCGCCGGCTCAGGGAGTACTACGAACCGCCGGCACGTCCAAGACTCGGGTCGCTCTGCACCCTTGGAAAACCCAAACTTCGACAACCCCGGAGATCGCGACCCGGCCGGTCAGCATCGGCGGCCGCGCCGATCCGATGCCAGCGCGCAACGCAGCGCGATCGTTCGCGATCGCGAACGTTGCCCGCTCGACGCTCGCCTCAATTCAGGCCCCACGGGGAGGTGGAGCCGGGCGCGCCGCCGGTTCTCGACGTGCCGGTGACCGCCGCGGGTGACGAGATGAGCCCGCTTCGCAACCTGGACCTGCTGGCGCTGATCGTCGCGCTTCCCGTCTTCATCCTGATCGGCGCACCGATCGCCGGCTACGCCGCGGCGGCCGGCGCCTGGATCATCGGCCGCATCGGCATGGAGCTCGCGGCTCGCAAGCGCACCCGCGCCCTCGCCGCCTCCAACCGCAACGCCGCCCTCGGCGTCACCGCCGCCGCGACGATGGGTCGCGTCTGGCTGTTGGCCGGCGCGATCCTGCTCGTCGGGTTGCTGGGCGAGCGGGAGGCCGGCCTCGCCGCCGCGATCCTGGCGCTGGTGCTCGTCACCATCCACCTGATCTCGCAGTTCGCCGATCACGTTCTGCACCCCGAGTCCGAGGGGGCGATCCGATGAGCACCGGCAGGAAGGTGTTGATCTTCTTCGCCGGCTACGCCCTGCTGCTCGTCGCGATGGGCCTGATCTTCGGCAGCGACGGCAAGAACGACGAGTTCCAGCCGCAGAACGAGTTCTTCCTCGATCCCTGGATCAGCATCAAGATCGCCGGGATCGACATGTCGATCAACAAGGCGATCCTCTACCTGGTCCTCGCTGCGGTGGCGACCTGCGCGTCGATGATCTACATCGCCAACCGGATGCAGGCGAAGCCGAACAAGGTGCAGATGGCCGTGGAGCTCGCTTACGACGTCGTCCGTGAGCAGATCACCCGCGACAACCTCAACGAGAAGATGGCGCTGCGCTGGTTCCCATTCCTCGGAACCCTCTTCTTCTTCATCCTCTTCTCGAACTTCATCGGCTTGGTCCCGCTGCCGACCAACAGCGAGGAGCCGATCAACATCTTCGGCATCCACGTCCCGGCGCTCGCGCTCTATGCGGCCACCGCGAACATCTCCATTCCGCTGGCGCTGAGCCTGGTCGTCTGGATCGCCTTCAACGTCGAGGGCGTCCGCGACAAGGGCTTCTTCGGATACCTCGGCAGCTTTCTGCCCGCCGGCATCGAGGACATGCCCTTCGCGTTCAAGGCGTTCGTCTTCGTGATCGAGGCGATCTCGAAGTTCGTCCGGCTGATCTCGCTGGCGGTGCGACTGTTCGCCAACATCCTCGCCGGCCACCTGCTGCTGCTCTTCATGGGCGGTGGGCTGGCTGTGCTGCTCGGCCTCTCGGCCCTCGGCGTCCTGACGTTCCCGATGGCCTTCGCCTTCTACGTCTTCGAGATCGGCATCGTCGCCGGCCTGCAGGCGTTCATCTTCTCGATCCTGACCGCAATCTACCTCGGAGAAGCAACCTCCGAGGGTCATTAGAAAAAGGAGTCAACCCATGGACCTAGTGCTTCTCGCCCAAGCCGCGCAGGGCGTCACCGACACCGGTGTCACCGACGCGGGCAAGGCGATCGCGCTCGGCGTCGGAGCCGGACTCGGCTCGATCGGCGCCGGCATCGGCATCGGCATCATCTTCGGTTCCGAGATTCAGTCGGTGGCGCGCCAGCCCGAGATGAAGGACGAGCTGCAGAGCATCCGCTGGCTCGGCTTCGCCCTCACCGAGGCCGTCGCGTTCTACACGTTCATCTTCGGCCTGATCGCGTTCTTCCTCTAGGTCGATGAACGCCATCGCTCAACTAACGGTCGCGTCCTCCGATGCGGGAGGGAGCTTCCTCGTTCAGCCCGGCCTCGGGACGATGATCTGGACGCTGCTCGCGTTCGGCATCACGATGATGGTGCTGAAGCGCCTCGCGTTCCCGAAGATCTCCGACGCGCTCGAGGAGCGTGCCGAGAAGGTGGCCAAGAACATCGAGGAATCCGAGCGTCAGCGCAAGGAGGCCGATGAGCTGCTCAACGAGTACCGCGAGCGACTGAAGGAGGCCCGCGAGCAGGCCGACGACATCATCGCCCGCGCCAAGAAGGCCGGCGATACGGCCAAGGCAACGGCGACCGACGAGGGGCGCGAGAAGCGCGAGGAGCTCGTCGCCGCGGCCCGCAAGGACATCGAGGCCGAGACGAAGCGCTCGCTCGAGCAGATCCGCAAGGAGGTCGCCGACCTGACCGTCCTCGCGACCGAGAAGGTCGACCCGCAAGTCGCTCACCGCCGACGATCAGAAGAAGCTCGTCGAGGAGGCCCTCGCAGAGGTCGACTTCGGCGCCCTCAGCGGCGAGAGCGCCGGTTCGAGGAACTAGTGGTCTGATGGAGGAGATCGCCCGCACCTACAGCGAGGCCCTGTTCGAGGTTGCCAAGGAGAAGGGCAACCTCGACGAGGTGCACGAACAGCTCGGCGAGATCGCCGACGCGGTCGAGGGCGACCGCGACCTGCAGGTGTTCTTCTTCAGCCCGTACTTCTCCTCGAACGAGAAGCGCGATGGGATCTCGAAGGCGATCTCGGGCGGCAACGAGGAGCTGATCAACTTCCTCGAGTTGCTTGCGGAGAAGCACCGGATGCCCGCGCTGTTCCGGATTCGCCGCCGCTTCGACGAGCTCTGGGCGAGTGAGAACGACCGACTGGCGGTGACCGTGACCAGCGCCATCGAGCTCGACGACTCGGTGATCAAGTCGATCGGCGACGAGATCGAGAAGAAGACCGGAAAGACGATCGAGCTGACCAGCAACGTCGATGAGTCGATCCTCGGCGGGTTGGTGCTCCAGGTCGGCAACCGCGTCCTTGACACGAGCATCCGCAGCCGCCTCGACAAGCTGCGCAGAGAGGTCGCCAACCCCGCCTGATCAAGGCGAACGGCGACCGTCCCGTAGAAACTTCGAAATAACAAGGAGACAAGAGCAGAATGGAAATCAAGCCCGACGAGATCTCATCGATCCTGCGCCAGCGGATCGAGGGCCTGGACACCGGCAGCGCGGACCTCTCCGAGGTCGGAACCGTGCTTTCGATCGCCGACGGAATCGCGCGCGTCCACGGGCTCGACGACTGCATGTCCCTGGAGATGCTCGAGCTGCCCAACGACGTGACGGGGCTCGCTCTGAACCTCGAGGAGGACAACGTCGGCGTCGTGCTCTTCGGCGACTGGCAGTCGATCGTCGAGGGCGACACGGTCAAGCGCACCGGCAAGCCTGCTCGAGATCCCCGTCGGCGAGGAGCTCCTCGGCCGCCTGGTCGACCCGCTCGGCCGCCCGCTCGACGGCAAGGGCGACATCAACACGACCGAGACCCGCCCGGCGGAGTTCAAGGCCCCCGGCGTGATCCAGCGCCAGGGCGTCAAGGAGCCGCTGCAGACCGGCCTCAAGGCGATCGACGCGATGATCCCGATCGGCCGCGGACAGCGCGAGCTGATCATCGGCGACCGCCAGACCGGCAAGACGGCCATCGCCATCGACACGATCATCAACAACAAGGACCAGGACGTCGTCTCGGTCTACGTCGCGATCGGTCAGCGCATGGCGACCGTCGTACAGCTGATGAACACGCTCGAGGAAGCCGGCGCGATGGAGAACACGATCATCGTCGCCGCTCCCGCCGACGAGGCCGCCCCGATCAAGTTCATGGCGCCCTACGCCGGTACCGCGATGGCCGAGTACTTCACCTACAAGGGCGGCCACTCGCTGGTCATCTACGACGACCTCACCAAGCACGCCTACGCCTACCGGCAGATGTCGCTGCTGCTGCGCCGCCCGCCGGGTCGCGAGGCGTACCCCGGCGACGTCTTCTATCTGCATTCGCGCCTGCTGGAGCGGGGGGTCAAGCTCTCCGACGATCTCGAGGGCGGCTCGCTGACGGCGCTGCCGATCATCGAGACGCAGGCATCCGACGTCTCCGCCTACATCCCGACGAACGTGATCTCGATCACCGACGGCCAGATCTTCCTGGAGTCGGACCTGTTCTACTCGGGCGTCCGGCCGGCGATCAACGTCGGCATCTCGGTCTCCCGCGTCGGCGGCAACGCGCAGACGAAGGCGATGAAGAAGGTCGCCGGCAAGCTGCGCCTCGACCTCTCCCAGTACCGCGAGCTCGAGGCCTTCGCGCAGTTCGGCTCCGAGCTCGACCCGGAGACCCAGCGCACGCTGGCCCGAGGCGAGCGGCTCGTCGAGGCCCTCAACCAGGGCGAGCGGGCGCCGCTGACGGTCGCCGACCAGGTCGCGACGATCTACTCCGGGACCGGCGGCTACCTCGATCGGATCAAGACCGAGCGCGTCTCGAAGTTCCTCGGGGAGCTGCGGGACCGCCTCCACAGCGAGGAATCCGAGCTGATGGACGGCATCAACGAGGACGGGCAGTTCTCCGAGGAGACCGAGGAGAAGCTCGGCAACGCGATCGGCGAGATGATCGACGACTTCGGCCCCGACTTCGACGAGGAGGGCAACGAGCTCGAGGAGGGCGAGTCCGACCGCGTCAAGTCCGAGGAGGAGCGCTCGCGCCCCGGCCGCACCGAGGAGGAGACCGAGGTCGAGAAGGAGGGGGAGGCCGAGGCTGAGAAGGCCGAGAAGGCGATCGCCTCCGCCGATGAGGACGAGGCCGAGGAGACGGGCTCCGACGATGACTCATCCGAAGACGCCGGCTCAGACGCCGAGGACGACTCCGCCAAGGCGAAGACCGACGAGGACGAGGCCAAGGACTCCAACTAAGCATGCCGACGCAGAAAGAAGTCAAGAACCGGATCAACTCCGTCAAGAACATCCGCAAGATCACGCGGGCGATGGAGATGGTTGCGGCTGCGCGACTGCGGCGGGCCGAGCAGCGGATCGCCGCGATGCGTCCCTACGCCCAGGCGATGCGGCGCATCACTCAGCAGACCGCCGAGGCGGCCGGTCCCAACGCCAATCGCGTCGCCCTGCTCCAGCAGCGCGAGAAGGTCAGCAAGGTCGGGGTCATCCTCGTCACCGGTGATCGCGGCCTGGCGGGATCGTTCAACTCCCAGATCATCCGCGCCGGCACCGCGCTCAAGCGCGACATCACCGGCGACGGGGCCGAGGTCAGCTACTACGTGGTCGGCCGCCGCGGCTCATCCGCGATGAGCTTCCGCGGCGAGGACGTGATCGACTCCTTCACGGGATTCACCGACCAGCCCGCGTTCGCGAACGCTCGCGAGATCGGCGATCGCGTCACCGCGGCGTACGTCGACGAGGAGATCGACCGCGTCGAGCTGATCTACAACCGTTACGTATCCCCGCTGACCCAGTACGTCCGCCGGCACACGCTGCTGCCGCTGCAGGAGGCGGAGGTCTACGGCGAGGGCATCCCCGAGCAGGACGATTCGGGCGACAGCGAGCTCGAGGAGGCCCACAAGCGATCCGAGTGGATCTACGAGCCCGAGCCCGAGGATGCGCTGAAGCTGCTCTTCGAGGAGTACGTGAACCTGTCCGTCTACCGGGCGTTGCTCGAGTCCGCCGCCTCCGAGCTGGGAGCGCGGATGACGGCCATGCGCAGCGCCGCCGAGAACGCCGGCGAGATGGTGGAGAAGCTGACCCTCGAGATGAACCGCGTCCGCCAGGCGGAGATCACCCAGGAGATCCTGGAGGTCGTCGGCGGCGCCGAGGCGCTGGGCGGCTCGTAGAGCCCAACGCGCAGAACTTGACCGAACTTTCCGAACTTCCACTTAGCGAACCGAAGGAGCACTGAAATGGCTGAAGATCAGAATGGCAACGCCGACGCATCGAGCGACGAGAAGAACACCGGCACGATCGAGCAGGTCATCGGCGTGGTCCTCGACATCGTCTTCCCGGACGAGCTTCCGGAGATCTACTCGGCCCTGAAGATCGAGATCCCCGAGGGCGACGGGCGCAATGCGCTCGACCTCACCTCGAGGTCCAGCAGCACGTCGGCGACGACCGCGTCCGCGCGGTGGCGATGGACGCGACCGACGGCCTGCGCCGCGGCGACACGGTCATCGACACCGGCAGCTCGATCACGGTCCCGGTCGGCAAGGACACGCTCGGGCGGATCTTCAACCTGCTCGGCGAGCCGATCGACGAGGGCGAGCCGGTCGAGGGCGAGGAGCGCTGGCCGATCCACCGCCCGGCCCCGAACGCCGAGGACCTGACCCCGACGCCAGGAGATCCTCGAGACCGGGATCAAGGTCGTCGACCTGCTCGCCCCCTACGCCAAGGGCGGCAAGGTCGGCCTGTTCGGCGGCGCCGGAGTCGGCAAGACCGTTCTGATCCAGGAGCTGATCAACAACATCGCGACCGAGCACGGCGGCCTCTCGGCCTTCTGCGGCGTCGGCGAGCGGACCCGCGAGGGCAACGACCTCTACGTCGAGATGCAGGAGTCCGGCGTCATCGACAAGACGATGATGGTCTTCGGGCAGATGAACGAGCCCCCCGGAGCCCGTCTCCGCGTCGCCCTGACCGGTCTGACCATGGCGGAGTACTTCCGCGAGGTCGGCGGCCAGGACGTGCTGCTGTTCATCGACAACATCTTCCGCTTCGTCCAGGCGGGCTCCGAGGTATCGGCGCTGCTCGGCCGGATGCCTTCGGCCGTCGGCTACCAGCCGACGCTGGAGACGGAGATGGGCGAGCTGCAGGAGCGGATCACCTCGACGTCGCAGGGATCGGTCACCTCGATCCAGGCCGTCTACGTCCCCGCCGACGACCTCACCGACCCGGCCCCGGCCTCGGTGTTCGCCCACCTGAACGCGACCACGTCGCTGTCGCGGTCGATCTCGGAGAAGGGCATCTACCCGGCCGTCGATCCGCTCGACTCGACCTCGACGATCCTCAAGGCCGACATCCTCGGCGAGGAGCACTACCGGACCGCGACCGACGTCCAGGAGGTGCTGCAGCGCTACAAGGAGCTGCAGGACATCATCGCCATCCTCGGCATCGACGAGCTCTCCGACGAGGACAAGCTCCAGGTCAACCGCGCCCGCAAGATCGAGCGCTTCCTGAGCCAGCCGTTCAACGTCGCCGAGCAGTTCACCGGAACGCCCGGCGAGGTCGTCCCGGTCGCCGAGACCGTGGCCAGCTTCCGCAGCCTCGTCGACGGCGAGCACGACGACATCCCCGAGGGCGCCTTCTACATGAAGGGCTCGATCGAGCAGGTGCTCGACGCCGCCAAGGGCCAGGGCGAGGACGAGACCAACGGCGCCGAGAACGAGAAGCAGGAGCAGGACGAGAAGAAGGAGCGCGAGGAGGAGAAGGCCGGCGCGGCCGCCTAGGCAACCGATGGCTGACGACTCCCACAAGCTCAACGCCGAGGTCCTCACCCCCGAGGGCAAGGTCTTCGAGGGCGAGCTCTTCCAGCTCTCCGCGCGGACCGTCGTCGGCGAGGTCGGCATCCGCGCCCGCCACGCGCCGATGCTCGCCCGCCTCGTCCCCCACGAGCTGCGCCTGTTCGAGGAGGAGTCCGACATGGGCTCCAACGACGGCGGCCACCGCTACGCGGCTGCCGAGGGCTGGCTCGAGGTCTTCGCCAACAAGGTGACGGTGCTGGTCACCGAGGCTCACGAGCCCGACTCGCTCGATTCCTCGGACCTGAAGAGCAAGCTCGAGGACGCTGAGCAGCGGATTTCCGATGGCGACGAGGACTCCGACGCCTACCGCCGGGCGGAGCAGGACAAGGTCCGGGCCGAGGCTTTCATCGAAATCTCTGAGGGCTGAGCGGAACAACCAACAGGAAGCGGAGGCAAGGATGACGACGAGACGCAGACGGGCGGCCGTGCTCGCCCTCGTGAGCGCGAGCGCAGTGGCGGGGACGCTCCCGGCTGAGGCCGCCTCGCCGAAATCCGGGAAGTGGACCGACACCTACGTCGAGAGCGGCTACGACCTGGCCTTCAAGGTCAAGGGCGGGAAGATCAAGAAGATCACCGGACACGTCCTCGAATACTGCGATGGCAGCACGAGCTCGTCGACGACCACCTTCGCGCCGGACGGCTCGTGGAAGGTCAAGCGGAACGGGAAGTTCTCCGGCCGCCACAAGGAATCCTCCGGGGGCGTCACCGTCTACTTCACGTTCGAGGGCAAGTTCACCTCGAAGAGCAAGGCGCAGGGGATCCTGCGCGAGGAGTCGATCGTGGCGGGCTCGACCTGCGACACCTACGAGCTCGACTGGAAGGCGAAGAGGGCCTGAGCGGGGGCCACGGCCGCCTCGCGCCGGGCTCTCGGCACGCGGGGGACCGCATTCGAGCGCCCTCTTTCGTTCAATTACCCTTCCCCGATGCAGGAGCGCCTCCTCGCGGAGAAGCTGATCGGCTATGACACCTCGACGCCCGAGGGCGTCAAGCTCTGCGCGGGCTTCGTCAAGGGCTGGCTCGAGGCCCGCGACATCGCCTGCCGGCAGCTGACCGTCCGCGAGTTGCCGATCCTCGTCGCCGACGTCGGCCCCGAGACCGGCCCGACGGTCGTCATCCACGGCCACATCGACGTCGTTCCCGGACGGCCCGGGCAGTTCGATCCGGTGCTCGAGGGGGACCGCCTCTTCGGCCGCGGCGCCTACGACATGAAGGGTGCGGCGGCGGCCATGATGCTGGCGCTGGCCGACCTGCGCGACCAGCGGGATATCCGGGTCCGCCTCGCACTCGTTCCCGACGAGGAGACGGAGGAGGAGTTCGACCGCGGCAGCGATGTGCTCGTCGACGGAGGCTTCGCCGGCGATTTCGCGATCACCGGCGAGCCGACCGACATGCTGATCGGAGTTGCCGCCAAGGGCGTCCTCGCGGTTCGCATCGAAGTGAGCGGCCGCGCAGCCCACGGATCGACGCCGTGGGAGGGCGACAACGCGATCACGAAGGCGTTCTCGGTATTCCGGGGAATCGAGTCTTTACCATTCACCCGCCAGTCGTCCGAGCTGTTCGACCGCCCATCGATCAACCTCGGACGGATCCTGGGCGGGGATGCGTTGAACAAAGTGCCTGACACCTGCGTGATCGATGTCGACATCAGATACCTCCCCGAGCAAGATCCGAGGACGATCCTCGCCCAGATCGCCGAGATCCCGGACGTGCACGTCGTCTCGACCTTCCAGCGCCCCCCCGTCGAAGTCGACCGTGAATCCCCCTTCGTCCGCGGCCTCTGCGCGGCGGCCAGCCCTCACCACGGCGCCGAGGTGACGAGCGTCGGCCGCGATGGCGCCTCCGATGCCGTCTCGTTCATCCGCGTCGGCGTTCCGGCGGTCGAGTTCGGGCCGGTCGGCGCCGGCCACCACGGCCCCGAGGAGTGGGTTTCGATCTCCTCCCTCGCCGCGTACCGGCGCACCATCTGTGACTTCGCCGTCAGCCTGCCGCGGACGATCGGGGCGACGACGGCGTGACCGATGATCCCCGCGATCCCGAGGACGACGACGTCAGCGACGTCAGCGACGGCGTCGCCGACGCCGGAAAGGGCGGCGATGAGCTGCTGCCGCCGGACGACAAGGGGCTGGGTCTGACCGAGGAGTTCGCCCGGATCGAGGCCGAGATCGACGCCGAGATCGGGCGTACCGGTGATCCGCTCGCCGGGGCCGAGCCCGGCGAGGACGACGACGAGGAGGCCCCTCCGGTCGAGGGCCAGATCCGCTGGGATGATGAGGATGACTCGTCCGAATGGGTCGTCCCGCCGTTGGCCGGGGACGAGGTCGCCGCCGAAGCGGGCGGCACCGAGGAGTGGGCTGGTCCCGAAGAGCCGGTGGCCGACCAACCGCCCGAGGAACCGGAGGCCGCGGAGTCACCGACGATCGTCGAGCCCGCCGGGTCCGGCGAGGAGGAGGAGACCGCCCCGACCGATGAGCCGGCGAGCGAGCACACGGTTGTCCGCTCCCGGCCGCTCGTGCCGATCGCCGCGGCCGGCGGTGGCGCTGAATACATCCCGGACGAGGACCTCGTGAATACGACGCCGAAGCTCTGGTGGCGGTTCATGACGGGCTCGATCCTGATCGTCGTCGTGACGGCGACAGCCGTCGCCCTCTCGTCGCTGCTCTTCCTGACCGACGTCGCCGCCCGGCTGCAGCCGATCCCCGGGATCGGCGACAAGATCAAGGAGATCGACCCCGGGGATCCGCAGACGATCCTGATCGTCGGCTCCGACAAGCGCTCCGACACTCCCGGGGATCCGGGCCGCTCCGACACCACGATGCTGCTGCGCGTCGACGCCGCGCACGGCAACCTCTCGCTCTTCTCGCTCCCTCGTGACCTCAAGGTCGACATCGCAGGTCAGAACTTCGGCGAGGACAAGCTCAACGCGGCCTACACCGACGGTGGGATCAAGAAGACGCTCGCCACCGTCAAGAATCTCACGGGACTCGACATCAACCATGTCGTCAACGTCGACTTCCAGGGCTTCGCCGATGCCGTCGACGTGATCAATTGCGTCTACGTCGACGTCGACCACGACTACTTCCACAGCAACGACGGCCTCTACGGCGACGAGACCTACTCGGAGATCGACATCAACGCCGGCTATCAGCGTCTCTGCGGGGAGAAGGCGCTGCAGTACGTGAGGTACCGGCACACCGATACCGACTTCGTGCGCTCCGCCCGCCAGCAGGACTTCCTCAGCAACGCCCGCCATCAGGTCCCGATCGGCGAGGTCCTGCCGGTGATCAGCGGTGGCAGCACCGGCAGCGATCTGCTGAACATCTTCACCGAGTACACGTCCTCCGACATTCACACGCCGGCGCAGGTGATCGGCGTCCTCAAGGCGTTCGTCGGCGTTCGCGACGTCCCGATCAAGGAGGTCCACTTCGAGGGCTCCGACACGATCGAGAACGGAATCGCCTATGTGACAGCGACGCCGGAGCAGATCAAGAAGGCAGTCGACGAGTTCCTCGGGGGGAACGACACAGCGGGCTCGAGCGGCGGACCGGGCGCCAACGACAAGCAGCAGAAGAAGAAGAAGGACAAGAAGAAGAAGGACAAGAATCCGGGCGACGGCGCTGACGTCATCTCCACCGAGGACCTCGCTGCGATGACGTCGGGGGTCGACAAGTTCGCCGCCTTCGGGCGCACGTCAGCGCGGCGGCTCAAGCTTCCGGTCTACGTGCCGACGGCGGTCGCATCCGGCTCCACCTACGACCCCGGGTCACGGCAATACGACATCAAGGACTCCGACGACAACAAGCAGCCCGCCTACAAGATGGTCATCAAGCTCTCGAACCCGGCGGTCAACGATGAGTACTACGGCGTTGAGGGAACGACCTGGGAGGATCCCCCGATCCTCAAGTCCGACCACGACACCGAGACGATCGACGGTCGCGACTACGACATCTACTACGTCGGCGATCGCGTGAGGCTGATCGCGTTCCACGTCGACGGCAACTCCTATTGGGTCAGCAATACGTTGCTGCAGACCCTCGACGCCTCGCAGATGATCGCGATCGCCCAATCGATGCAGGAGGCTCACGGATGAGCCGAAAGAGAGACTGAGTTGAGCACCGGAAACCTCGAACCGATCGGCGTCGTCGGCGTCGGCTGGGTCGGCCTCGTGACGGCCGCCTGCTTCGCCTCCCAGGGGCACGAGGTCTGGGCGATGGACGTCGATGCCGCGAAGGTGGAGCGACTCTCGCGGAGCGAGCTGAGCATTCACGAGCCGGGGCTCGGTGAGCTCGTCAAGGAGCACTCCGACCGCCTCAACTTCACGACCTCGATGGACGAGCTCCTAGCTGGCGCCCGCCTGCTCTTCTGCTGTGTCGACACGCCGCCCACCTACTCGGGTGACGCCGACCTCTCGCGGGTCCTCGCGGTCGTCCGGCAGCTGCCCGACGACTCCCGGCACGCGCTGGTGATGAAGAGCACGGTGCCGTCGGGCACCGGCGAATCCATCCGTCGCGAGCTCCCGGAGCTCTCCTACGTCTCGTGCCCCGAGTTCCTCAAGGAGGGCTCGGCTGTCGAGGACTTCCTGCACCCCGACCGCGTCGTCATCGGCGCCGACCCGGGCGACGAGTGGGCTGCTGAGGCGGTCGCGGCCGCATACGAGCCCCTGGGGGGCCAGATCGTCCGCACCGACGTCGCCAGCGCCGAGATGATCAAGCTGGCCTCCAACGCTTTCCTCGCGACGAAGATCTCCTTCATCAACGAGATCGCCAACGTCTGCGAGGAGGTCGGGGCAGACGTGACCGAGGTCGCGAGGGGCATGGGGCTCGACGAGAGAATCGGCAGCTCCTTCCTCAATGCAGGCATCGGCTATGGCGGCAGTTGCCTGATCGGCGAGGAGACGATCCTGGTCCGCCGCGGGCACCACGTCGGGTTGCGACGGCTTGACGACCTGTTCGGAGCAATCGCGGTCGAGACCGAGGCACCGCTCAGCGCCGAGGTTCTGGAGCCGGAGGATCTCGAGGTCCTGGCGCTCGGCGACGACGGACGGATGGCGTTCCAGCCCGTCGCGGCCGTCACGGCTCGGCTCTATGACGGCGATCTGATCGAGGTCAAGACGAAGATGGGCCGTCGGGTGCGTTGCACCGCCGATCACCCGTTCGTCGTCGTCGACCCGGAGTCGAGGGAGGTGACCGGGACGACCGTCGCCGAGGATCTGACGACCGACGATTGGCTGCCCCTTGCGGCCGGTCCCGTAGCGATGGGCGAGTCGCGTGGAGGTCGGTTCAGCCTTGCCACGGGAATGGATGCTGCAGGCCTGTCCGCACGCGACGTGATCGTGCGCCCTGCCGACGAAGGCGTCGCGACCATCAGGGAGGCACCGCGGGAAATTCATCAGCGCGTCTTCGGCGATCACCCTCGCGGCTATGTCCAGCGATCGTTCGACGTTCGCAAGTCCGGAGCCCTGCGACTCGACGAGGCTCTCGATTTCCGGATCCCGCTCGAGGGAGCGATGGCCGGGACGGCCCGAAATGGAACGTACGTCCCCTTCAACATCGATCTGGACGCCGCGTTCTGGCGGGTGGTCGGCCTCTACATCGCGGAGGGTCACGTGAGCGTTGATGGGCAACACGACCGCCACCGGATGGCGTGGTCCTTCCATCCACGCGATGAGGAGCACCTGGTCGAGGAGGTCGCGGCCTACTGGCGCTCGAAGGGCGTGAAGGCCTCGGTGGTCACGACCCCCACCACCCGCGGGGTCCGCGTGTCCTCCAAGATCCTCGCCCGCTGGTGGCTCGACCGGCTGCGAGTCGGAGCGGACTCCTACACCCACCGGATTCCCGATCTCGCCTGGGTTCAGCCAAGCGCGTGCCGCCGGGCGCTCCTGTCCGGAATGTGGGCCGGCGATGGGTCCTGGTCCCTCGTCAACGGCGGGCCCAGCGTCGTCCTCGAGTACGGCACGGCTAGCGCCGAGCTCGCCGACGGGATGCTCCGCCTGCTCCAGCTCGAAGACGTGATCGCGAGCCAGCGGATCGGGCGCACCGCAAAATCGACCATCGACACTCATTGGCTCCGAGTCTCGGGCGCGGAGCAGGTGGAGCGCGCCCTCTTCCTGGTGGACGAGCCGAGCAGGGTCAAGATCCGAGAGTCACTCTCACGCCAGGTGAAGCGGATTCGATCCACCGGCTACCGCCGGGATCCGGGCGAGGTCGCGGCAGTGCGGGTGGTAAGCCGCGAGCGTCGGCGTTTCCGGGGGCGTGTCTACTCCCTCGAGGTCCCCGGCTCGCACACGTTCGCCACCACGGGCGGACTCGTCACCCACAACTGCTTCCCGAAGGACGTCTCCGCCTTGAAGCAGCTCGCGGGCAACTCCGGCTACCACTTCCAACTGCTGAACTCGGTGATCGAGGTCAACGAGCTGCAGAAGCGGCGGGTGATCGGCAAGCTCACCAAACACATCGGCCCGCTGGTCGGCAAGCGCGTCGCGCTGCTCGGCCTCGCCTTCAAGGCGAATACCGACGATATGCGCGAGGCCTCCAGCCTCGTGCTCTCGGCGCGCCTTCAAGGTGAGGGCGCGGAGGTCGTCGCCTATGACCCGGTGGCCAACGAGGGCGCCTCGGGTCTGCTCCCCTCGATCGAGCTCGCCGGGTCGGCCGAGTCGGCGCTCGAGGGCGCCGATGCGGCGATCCTGGTCACCGAGTGGCCCGAGTTCGCCGAGCTCGAATGGGCGGAGCTGGCAGGCCGGATGAAGCGGCCGCTGATCGTCGACGGCCGCAACTTCCTCGACCCGGTCGCGCTGCGTGAGGCCGGGTTCATCTACGAGGGCGTCGGCCGGGGCGGAGCCGTCTCCTCCTGATGCAGGCATTGATCCTCGTGGGCGGCCATGGGACGCGTTTGCGCCCCGTCACGCTCACCCTCCCCAAACCGGTCATCCCGCTGGTCGATAGGCCGTTCATCCGCTACATGATCGATTGGCTCGCCCGCCACGGCGTCGATGACATCGTCATGGCATGCGGGTTCCTTCCCGACGGGATCCGTGCCGTGCTGGGTGACGGGATCCCCGGTGGCCCGCGGCTGCGCTACGTCGAGGAGCCCGAACCGCGGGGCACGGCCGGCGCGATCAAGTTCGCCGCCGACCTGCT
Source organism: uncultured Solirubrobacterales bacterium (assembly GCA_963826475.1). Classification (GTDB taxonomy): domain Bacteria; phylum Actinomycetota; class Thermoleophilia; order Solirubrobacterales; family 70-9; genus RHKX01. Next base: position 72,591 of record CAWGXC010000003.1, read on the forward strand.
CGACGACCGCTTTCTCGCTCTCAACGGCGACGTGCTCACCGATCTCGACCTGACCGCGCTGATCAGGCAGCACGACTCCAGCGGCGCCCGCGCAACCCTCGCGCTCTATCCGGTTCAGGACCCGACCGGCTACGGGCTCGTTCGCCGCGATCCCGACGGGGAGATCCGCGAGTTCCTGGAGAAGCCGGAGGCCGGCGAGATCGACACGGACGAGATCAACGCGGGGGCCTACGTCCTCGAGAAGGAGGTCCTCGATCTCGTTCCCGAGGGGCAGGACGTCTCGATCGAGCGGGAGGTCTTTCCGAAGCTCGTCGGCCACGGCCTCTACTCGCAGCGCCTCGAGGGCTACTGGATGGACATCGGAACCCCCGAGCGCTACCTGGAGGCCTGCTGGGACATCCTCGGCCGCAACGTCGAGACCGAGCCGGGCTCCAAGCTCAACGGGAGCGGCACCTACGTCGCCGCCGACGCCGACGTCGATCCCGCCGCACGCATCGAGGGCCTGGTCTTCGTCGAAGCGGACTCCGTCATCGCCGGCGGTGCGACGATCGGCGAGCGGGCCGTCCTGGGGGCGGGGACGAGCGTGGGGGAGGGGGCCACGATCGTGGGCTCGGCGCTCCATCCCGCCTGCCGGATCGGCGCCCGCGCGACGGTCAGCGGGTCGATTCTCTCCGCCGGCGTCATCGTCGAGGCGGGGGCCGTGATTCCCGCCGGTTCAATCATCGGCGCGGGCGCTACCGTCACGGCCGACGCTCAACTACGACCCGGTGCCCGCGTGCAACCAGAAGAGACGATATGAACGAACTGACCGGTCCGAACTCTGCTGACCTGGCCGAGCGGGTCGGCGCCCTCGATTCGGGCGATCAGCTCGAGTCGGCGCTGGCGCTTCCCGACCACCTGCGCGACGCCCTCTGGCGGGTGTCCTCGGCGAAGCTCGGACCGATCCCCTCCAGCGGGCTGATCGTCTGCGGCATGGGCGGCTCGGCCATCGGTGGTGATCTCGCCGCCGCCGCGCTCGGCTCGCGGTTGAGCAAGCCGCTCGACGTCGTCCGCGGCTACGGCGTTCCCTCGTGGACGGCGCCCGACCGCGCGATCTTCTGCTCCAGCTACTCGGGCAACACGGAGGAGACGATCGCGTGCTACGACGCCGCTGAGGCGGTCGGTGCACGCCGGATCGTGGCCACCACCGGCGGCCGGATGGGCGAGCTGGCCCGCCGCGACAAGGTGCCGGTCATCGGGATGCCCGCGGGTCTTCAGCCTCGGGCTGCCGTCGGCTACACGTTCGCGATCGCCGCCGAGGTCGCCGCGCTCGTCGGAGCGGGCCCGGCGATCAGGATGGAGATCGACAGCTCGGCGGCCCATCTCGAGCTCGCCAAGGAGTCCCTGCTGGCGAAGGCCGCCGCGATCGCCGAGCGCATGACCGGATCGGTACCGCTGCTCTACGGGTGCGGGATGACCGTGCCGATCGCCTACCGCTGGAAGTGCCAGATCAACGAGAACGCGAAGTTGCCGGCCTTTCACCACCAGCTACCCGAGATGGACCACAACGAGATCGTCGGCTGGGAGGGCGGCCCGCAGGACACATACACCGCGCTCTTCTTCGAAGACAGCGACCAGCACCCACGCGAGCGCCAAAGGATCGAGCTCACGGCCGAGCTCATCGGCGATGCGGCTCACGACGTGATCCGGCTCGAGACCGAGGGCGAGACCCGCACCGAGCGGCTGCTCTGGTCCGTGATGCTCGGCGATCTCGTCTCGCTGGAGCTCGCCGCCCGGGTCGGGGCCGACCCGACTCCGGTCGCGGTGATCGAGGACCTCAAGGACCGGCTCGGCCGGCCTTAGATACAGCCGCTTAGACTTGCCGGGATGAGAGCGATGGTCATGGCCGCGGGCCTGGGAACGAGGTTGCGGCCGATCACCCACGAGATCCCCAAGCCGGTCGTGCCGGTCGGCAACGTCGCGATAGTCGAGCAGCTCGTCCGCCTGCTCGCCGCCCACGGCGTCAAGGAGGCGATCGCGAACCTGCACTGGTTCCCTGAGCAGGTCAAGGGACGCCTCGGCGCCGAGGCCACCGCCGGGGTCGATGTCTCGTTCCGGACCGAGGAGGAGCTGCTCGGCACCGCGGGCGGCGTTCGCAACGTCTCGGACTTCCTCACGGCCGATGGCGACGACACGTTCCTCGTCCTCGCCGGCGACGCACTCACCGACATCGACCTGACGGCCCTGGCGGCGGCCCATCGAGCCAACGACGGCCTCGCGACGCTGGCGGTGAAGAAGGTCTCCGACGTGAGCCAGTACGGCGTCATCGTCACCGGTCCCGATGGCCGGATCCAGGGATTCCAGGAGAAGCCCGATCCCGCCGAGGCGCTCTCCGATCTCGTCAACTGCATGGTCTACGCGTTCAGCCCCGAGATCTTCGACTTCTTCCCCGAGGATGACCCGGTGGACTTCGCCCTCGACGTGTTCCCGGCACTGCTCGAGAACGACGCGCCGTTCTACGTGCACGAGATCCACGACTACTGGAACGACGTCGGGACGCTGCGCGAGTACCTGCAGGGAAACCTCGACGCCATCGCCGGTGCGGTTCAACTGCCGAGGCTCGCCGGCGAGCTGAGCAGCGACGGCGAGATCCCCGCCGGCGTCGAGGCGGCGGATGGGGTCGAGGTCGAGGGCCGGGTCCTGTTCGGCGACGGGTGCAGGGTGGGCTCCGGGGCGAGCTTGGTCGGTCCCCTCGTGATCGGCCCCGGGAGCGAGATCGGAGCCGGTGCCCAGGTCAAGCAGGCCCTCCTGCTGCCGGGGGCACGGGTACCCGCCGGAAGCCTGCTTGCTCGGGGCATCGCCGGCGATCCGAGCCGGCTCGCCTCCGGCGACTGGTGAGCGCGCGCCGGCGCATCGTCCGGGTCCCGGCCTCCTCGGCGAACCTCGGTCCCGGCTACGACGTCCTCGCCGCCGCCGTGGCGCTCGAGCTCGAGCTCGAGGTGACGGAGACGGGCAACTATTCGTTCGATCCCGATGGTCTGGACGTTCCAACCGACCGCGGCAACCTGCTCGTGCGCTCGTTCGAGCATCTCCATCCCGCCGACGACATCTCCTTCGCGCTTCGCAGCGACATCCCGCTCGGCCGTGGCCTCGGTTCCTCGGCGGCGGCCATCCTCGCCGGCCTGCTCGCCGCCGATCACCTTTATGAGCTCGGTAACTCGCGTGACGCCATCTTCGCGCTCGCCTGCGAGATCGAGGGCCACCCCGACAACGTCGGCGCGGCGCTGTTCGGTGGATTCGTCGCCTGCCCGCCGCCCGGGGCGCCGGCGCGCGAGTCCGCTCCCGACCCGATCGAGCTCGCGCTCGGCACGGCTCCTTCCTCAGCCGTGGCGCTGCCGGTCATGCTCGCCCCTCCCGAGGGGGTCGAGGCGATTCTCGTCGTCCCCGACGACGAGGTGTCGACCGAGGCCGCTCGCGCCGCGATGCCGGCGCAGCTCCCGGTCGCCGACGCCGTACACAACATCGCCGCCGCCGCCCACCTCGTGCTCGGCATCGAACGCTCCGACCTGACGCTGATCGAGCGTGGTCTCGCCGATCGAATCCATCAGCCCTGGCGCCGCGACCTCTATCCGCGCTCGCTCGAGGTGGTCGAAGCGGCGCGCGGGCTTGGAGCTATCGGAGCGACGATCTCCGGCGCCGGCCCAACCGTGCTCGTTTGGGCCTTCTGGCAATCGGGCCCGCGCGTGCTGGAAGGGCTGGAGGCCATGTGCAACGGCTGGGCCGACGTTCGCAGGGTCCCGTTCCAGCCGCAGGGAGCAAGGGTCGATCTTCCCTGAGGCCGATCCGTTGCCTGCGCGGATAGTTGATCCCACCAACGATCCTGCTACGGTGCGGCGATGAGCGAAGCCGAGCGAGCGATCGAGGTCGAGGGCCTCGTCAAGAAGTTCAAGAAGGGCCCCCTCGCCGTCGACGGCATCGACCTCCACGTCGACCGGGGCGAGATCTATGGCTTCCTCGGGCCGAACGGGGCCGGGAAGTCAACGGCGGTGCTGATGCTGACGACCCTGCTGCCGCCCACCGGCGGGCTTGCGCGGGTCGGTGGATTCGACATCGTCAGCGAGGGCGCGCGGGTACGCGAGATGATCGGCGCGGCGCTGCAGGAGGTGGCGCTCGACCAGCACCTGACGGCGCGCGAGCACATGAGGCTTCAGACGGCCCTCCAGGGCGTCCCCAAGGCTGAGCGCGTCAGCCGCGGAGATGAGCTGATCGAGCGCGTCGGGCTCGCCGAGGCGGCGGACCGGAAGGTCGGCGGATATTCAGGTGGCATGCGGCGGCGCCTCGACCTCGCGCTGGCGTTGGTCCACCGGCCGCAGATCCTCTTTCTCGACGAGCCGACGACCGGGCTCGACCCCCAGTCGCGCAGCTCGCTGTGGGAGGAGGTCGAGCGCCTTGCCGACTCGGAGGGGATGACGGTCTTCCTGACGACCCAGTACCTCGAGGAAGCCGATCGGCTCGCCGATCGCGTCGGGATCATCGATCACGGCAAGATCGTCGCCGAGGGCACGCCGACGGCGTTGAAGGCGGAGGTCGGTCAGCCGAGCATCGAGGCGGTACCGGTCGATCCGGCGGACCACGCGCGCCTCTATGAGCTCCTCTGCGGGCTCGGCGAGCCCACCGACGGCGGTAACGGCGATGGGGCCGTCGTCGTCCGCCTGGGCGCCTCCAGCGGTGGCCTGACCACGGTCGTCCGCGAGCTCGACCGCGCCGAGATCGAGCTGGCCGACCTGCAGCTGCACGCGCCGACGCTCGATGACGTCTTCCTCGAGAAGACCGGGCGCAAGCTGGAGGGCTCAGCCGACGAGGAAGAGCCCGAGCGGGCGGTGGGGTCCGAAGCCCGATGAACCTGGCTCTCGAACAGACCTTCGAGGTCGCCAGGCGCTCGTTCCTGCGCTCGCTGAGACAGCCCGCCGCGGTCATCCCAAGCATCGTCTTCCCCCTGTTCCTGCTCGCGGTCAACAGCGCCGGCCTCAAGAGCGCCACCCAGATCCCCGGGTTCCCGACCGATTCGTATCTGTCGTTCGCGCTCGCGTTCCCGTTCATCCAGGGCGCGATCTTCGCGCTGCTCAACATGGGAACCGACGTCGCGACGGACGTCGAGAGCGGGTTGATGAACCGACTTGCGCTGACGACCCTGCCCGGACCCGCCCTGCTCGCCGGGATGCTCGGCGGCGCGATGGCGATCGGGCTCTTGCAGGCGGTCGTCTACCTGGCGGTCGGCCTCACCGCCGGAGCCGACTTCGCGGCGGGGATCGGTGGCGTTCCGGTCCTGCTGGCGCTCTCGCTGACGATCTCGTTCGCCTTCGGCTGCGTGGGCACCTTCGCCGCGCTGCGGGTCGGCAGCAGCGAGGCCATGCAGTCGCTGTTCCCCGTCTTCTTCATCTTCCTCTTCTTCAGCTCGGCTTCGCTGCCGCGCGATCTGATCTCGCAGAGCTGGTTCCGGACGATCGCCGACATCAATCCGGTCTCGTACCTGATCGAGGCCGTTCGCAGCCTGTTCATCACGGGCTTCGATCGAGAGGCCCTCGCCCTCGGGTTCGGCTTCGCCGCGGTGATCGCAGTCGTGTTCCTGACGGCTGCAGGGGCCACTCTGCGGACGCGGCTGGTGCGCGGATGAGCTCGGTCTCCCGGTTCCGCTCGGTCGCTCTCGCGGTTGCCTGGCGGAGCCTCCACAACTTCCTCACGAACCCGGCGCTCCTGCTGCCTGCGCTGATCTTCCCCCTGTTCTTCTTCAGCGCCTTCGCGGGCAGCCTCTCGCGCATCGACCAGGCGCCGGGCTTCGACTACAGCCAGGGGTATACGGCCTTCATCTTCGCCTTCGTTCTGCTGCAGGCGTCCGCGTTCGGCGGCGTGTTCACCGGGTTCGGAATCGCGCGCGACTTCGAGACGGGCTTCGGCCGCCGCCTGCTGCTCGCGGCGCCGAACCGGCTGGCGATCCTTGCCGGCTACGCCGCATCGGCCCTGGTGCGGGCGCTGATCGTCGGCGCGATGCTCTTCGCGATCGCGCTGCTCACCGGCATGAAGGTCGCGAGCGACGCGGTCGAGATCGGCGGCCTGATCATGCTCGCGCTGATCGTCAACGCCGCCGCCGCGATGTGGGCGGCGGGGATCGCACTGCGGTTCCGCTCGATCCAGGCCGGCCCGCTGATGCAGACCCCCGTCTTCCTGGTGCTGTTCCTGACGCCCGTCTACGTTCCGCTGACGCTGTTGGAGTCGTGGATTCACACCGTCGCGAAGTACAACCCGATCACGCCGATGGTCGAGGCTGCACGCAGCCTCCTGGCCGGTGCGCCCGAGGGCATCCCTCTGGGGGTGGTGGCTGGTCTTGGTCTGGCGGCGGCCTTCACGATCTGGGCGGTGGGCGGCATGCGCCGGGCGGAGGGGGCTGGGGGCTGATCGGCGCCGGTCAGCCGGCTCCGAGGCGCTCTCGTTGATCTAGGCTTGGTGGCAGGAGCCGCGCGTGCGGCGCCGGGGCAGGATCAGCGAGGAGAAGAGAGTTGAGACGATCGATGGTTGGTCGCGCCCGGGTGGCGCTCGTGTTGGCGGCGACCACGGGGCTGGGAGCACTGGTCATCGCGCCGGGCGCCGGCGCGGCGGTGACGCATGCATTCGGCGCATCGGGGCCGGCCTGCACCGTCCAGGCGACCACGAACTACCGCCTCTGCACGGGCGTCGTCGACTCCTTCGACGGTGCCCCGATCGACGTCAAGCTGCTGCTGCCGCCCGATCCGGGTGCCGGCGGCACCGACGGCGACTACCCGCTGGTGATGGGCTTCCACGGCTGGGGTGGGGACAAGGACGAGTACAACCTCGCCCGCTGGACCAGCAAGGGATACGCGGCCTTCTCGATGAGCGATCGCGGCTGGGGGATGTCGTGCGGCGCACAGGACCCGAAGCGGCTCACAGCGGCCTGCACTGGGCTCGGAGGCGCCTCGCGCGGCGGCTACAACCACCTGATGGACGATCGCTTCGAAGTTCGCGACGCCCAGGTGATGGCGGGCCGGCTCGTCGACGACGGCCTCGTCGACCCGAACCGGATCGGCGCGACGGGTCCCTCATACGGCGGCGGCATCTCGATGGCGCTCGCGGCGCTGAAGGACCGGACGATGCTTCCAGACGGCACCCTCGAGCCCTGGGAGAGCGCGGCGGGGACGCCGCTGCACCTCGCCGCGGCGGCTCCGCAGATCCCCTGGACCGATCTCGCCAACTCGCTGGTGCCCAACGGATACACGCTCGACTACGCCCTCGACAGCCCCTATTCCAACGGGCCGATCGGGGTGATGAAGCAATCCTACGTCTCCGGCCTCTACGGAATCGGGCTCGCGGTGAGCAACTTCGCTCCGGCGGGGACCGATCCGAGCGCCGACGTCAACGGCTGGTACGCCCGGCTCACAGCCGGGGAGCCCTACGACGGCGACCCGACCGCCCAGAGCATCGTCGACGAGGTCACGAAGTACCACTCGAGCTATTACATCGACCACTCCGAGGCCCCGGCCCCGCTGTTGATCTCCAACGGATTCACCGATGACCTGTTCCCGGCTGACGAGGCGATTCGCTTCTACAACCGGACCCGCGATCAATACCCGGATTCGCCGATCTCGCTGATGTTCTTCGACCATGGTCACGCGCGCGGCCAGAACAAGAACGCCGATGCCGCCCTGCTCCGGGCTCGGCAGGAGGCGTGGTTCGACTACTACCTCAGGGGCGAGGGATCGAAGCCGGCCAACCAGGTCGAGACCCTGACCCAGACCTGCCCCAAGGCCGCCCCGTCGGGCGGGCCCTACACGGCCCCGAGCTGGCTGTCGCTTGCTGGGGGAGAGGTGCGCTACAAGAGCGCCGCCGGGCAGACGATCGCACCGGCGAGCGGGGACCCGCAGAGCGGGCAGGCGTTCGATCCGATCGCCGGCTCTGGCGCGTGCGCGACGACGCCCGCCGCCGATCAGGCCGGCGGAGCCACGTATCGCCTCGATGCCGCCCCGGCGAAGGGATACACGCTGATGGGCTCGCCGACCGTCGTCGCTGATGTCACGTCCCCCGGCCCGACCTCGCAGATCGCCTCACGGCTTCTCGACGTCGATCCCGGCACGGGCGACGAGACGCTGGTCGCCCGAGGGGTATACCGGCCCAGATCGACCAGCTCGCCGAAGCGGGTCGTCTTCCAGTTGCATCCGAACGCGTACCGGTTCGCGCCCGGGCACATCGCCAAGCTCGAGTTGCTCCCCAACGACACCCCCTACGACCGCGTCTCCGACGGGCAGGCGCCGATCACGGTCGCCAACCTCGATCTCCGGCTCCCGGTCCTCGAGGCGCCAGACGTTGCTCCCATCGTCACCCCGCCCGCCCCGAAGTACGTTCCGCCGTCCTACACGCCGGTCCCAGAGCTTCCGGCGAGCGAGATCGACTCCGACGGCGACGGCGTCGCCGATCCCAAGGACAGGTGCGTCCATCGCCCCGGGCCGGCGTCGAATCACGGCTGTCCGCTGCCGCGCAACGCGGCCTGCGCGACCGTGCTGCGGGGTACCTCCGGCAGGGACAGGCTGAAGGGCACCGCCCTCGGGGAGAAGCTCGTCGGCCGCGCGGGCTCCGACGTGATCAAGGGCAGGGGCGGCAAGGACTGCCTCCTCGGCAACGGCGGGCGGGACCGTCTCGGCGGCGGACCCGGCAAGGATCGGATCCGCGGCGGCGCGGGATCCGACCGGATCAACTCGGTCGACGGCAGGCGAGACTTCGTCAGCTGCGGCGGTGGCCGCGATCGCGTCAAGGCCGACGCGGTCGATCGGCTGCGCGGATGCGAGAAGAAGCGGTTGGTGCGCTAGCTAGCCGGCTTCGAGCAACCGCGGCGGCAGGGTGTCGCGGCGCACGCCCTCGAGCTTCGAGACGCGCTCCTCCATCCCGAGCCGCGTCAGCACCTCCGCGGCGAGGTCGAGGTAATCGACCCCGCGATCGGGGCGGTAGTCCAGGATCGGCCGGGCGCGCTCCGCCGACTCGGCGTACGAGATCGACTGGCGGATAACCGACGAGAAGACCTTGCCCGGGAACCGCTCCTCGAGCGCCTCCAGGGTCTGCCGAGCGTGCTTGGTGCGCATGTTGGCGATGTTGAGGAGGACGCCGAGCAGCTCGAGCTCTGGGTTGAGCGTGTCGCGGGCGAGGTTGAAGATCTGCAGTGCCTGCTCCACGCCCTGCAGCGAGAAGTGCTGGGCCTGAGTCGAGAGCATCGCGTGGGTCGAGGCGACGAGCGCGTTGACGGTCAACAGCCCGAGCGTCGGCGGGCAGTCGATCAAGATCACGTCGTAGCGCCGCTTGACGTCCCTGAGGGCATTGCGGAGGGTCACCTCGCGGCCGATCTTGCCGGCCAGCACCAGCTCCGCCTCGGCGAGGCCGAGGTTCGCCGGGATCACGTCGCCATGGATGGCGTCGACGGCCCGGGCCTGGCCCGCCAGGACCTCGCCGAGCGTCGGCTGCGCCTCGGGATCGACGTCGAAGTAGTCGGAGAGGTTTCCCTGCGGATCGGCGTCGATCGCAAGGACGTCGAGCCCGACGCGGCCGAGGATGTCGGCGAGCGAGCGAACCGTCGTCGTCTTGCCGGTCCCGCCCTTCTGGGAGAGCACCGCGACGGTCACCGACATGGCTTCCACCTGCTCGCGGGCATGGAGGGGGTGATGGAAGCGTCACGCATCCGCGCGACTATATTCGCGCGGTGAGCCTCAGTGGGGCCCTCGGGGGGTCAGGCGGCGCGGCGGACGTTGCTGGCGCCGCCCAGTGAGCGAACCCTGTCGCTCTCGGCAACCGCGCCGAGGCGCTCGCCACGCCCATCGCTCTCGCAGGAGGCACAGGCCCAGCCGTCGCCCTTGCGGCCGACGTGGCGGGTAACCCGCTCGCCGACGAGCGGAAACCGATCGCAGCACGCGCAGCGAACTACACCGTCGATCGGGTGCCTGGGCTCCGAGTTGGCGCCGGCCGCCGTCGCCGGCGGGATTTCGTCGATGTGGATCGATGACGGGGTCGGCGCCGCTGCAGCTTCCATGAGGTCGACTTCGACGGATCGGGAGGTCTTCCTGCCGTTCGTGCACAGCTGCGCGCGGATAGACTCGCCACCCCGATGGGTCCCGTCATGGCAGAGATCACGATCGACGCTCCCCGCGAGCGCGTCTTCGCGACCGTCGCGGACTTGGCGTTGCGCCCGGCGTTCTGCGACCACTTCATGACCCAGTTCCGGCTTCAGCGGATCGACTCCCGCGGCGTCGGGGCAGCGGCCCGCTTTCACGTCGCCGCCCCCCGATTCCCGATCTGGATGGAGACGGTGATCGTCGAGGTCGAGGCACCCCACATGGTGCTCGAGCGTGGGCGCGGAGCGCGGATCGACCGGCTTCCGATCGGTACCGCCTGGGAGCTGATCGAGAGCTCGGGATCGATGACGGAGGTCCGGGTCAGCTTCTGGACCGAGCCCGGACATCCCCTCGACGCAATCAAAGACAAGCTCGGCTCCTCGGGCTGGTACGGGCGACAGTGGAGGCGAGCGCTCACGCGTCTGCGCGACCTCCATGAGGGCGATATCGCGATCGAAGCCCTCCAGGTCGCCGGTGCCAGCCGCCCCTGACGATCACGCCTATAGACTTCCGCCGCCGATGCGCCTGCGCCGCCACACATTCCCGCTCCTGGTCGTCCTCGCCATCGCCGCCCTCGGCGTCTTCGCCGCGGGCTGCGGCACCGACGAGGAGACGGACGTCAGCGAGGGCGAAGCCCTCGTCCTCGACGGCATGAACTACAACATCCAGGACACCCGGGCGCTCAACCAATACTCGCCCGAGGACAGCGCGTATCTCGATGGAGTTCCCGCGCTCAAGCCCGGTCAGGAGTTCCTCGCCGTCTTCATGCGCGTAACGAACGAGGGCGACGAGCCGAACGTCGTCCCTCAGCCGTTCCGCATCGTCGACACCCGTGGCACCATCTACGACCAGGTGCCGGTCGACAACAACTTCTCGCTCGATCCAGGCACCCCCGTCCTGCCCGACGAGACCGTGCCGGGGCCTGAAACCGCCGCCGCCAACGGCCCGATCAAGGGCTCCATGATCCTCTTCATCATCGATCAGGACGCCAACGAGAACCGGCCCATCCTCCTCCAGGTGCCCGGCGGCCCCGAGGGCGTCGGCACCATCGAGCTGGACCTCTGAGTCCCGGGCCGCGAGCGGCCTTCATTTGAACCTGCGAGTCACCCAGTTCGCTCTGATCCTCGCCGCCGTCGCCGCGGTGGTGATCATCGTCGGCCTCTTCGACACGGCCGCGAGCCTTGGTGCCCTCGGTGCGATCGTCCTCGCCACGCTCCTCGCCGCCCCCGCCGGCCGGGGCGCCGGTGGCGGCTGGTGGACCCTGCTCGCCATCGGCACGCTGCTCTCCGGCGTCGGTGCGATCGTCGCCATCTTCAGCGAGGGAGCGGGCGGTCTGATCGCCCTGCTCGGTGGAGTGGCCGTGATCAGCGGCTCGGCGATCGGCTTCCCGCTCGAGTAGCGCGTCCCTACAGACCGGCCTCCAGGATCGAGCGGGCGATCGGGGCCGCGACCGTCCCGCCGTCGCCGGGCGCGTTTACGACCAGGACCGCAACGGCGAGCTTCGGCTTGTCCGCTGGGGCGAAGGCGGTGAACCAGGCGTCGACGTCCTGTTCGGGAGTCACCGCGCCGACCCCGTCCGGCGGCGTCTCGGACGTCGATGACGTCCCGAGCTCGGCGGTGCCCGTCTTCCCGGCGACGGTGACGCCCGGAATCGCCGCGGCGATTCCGGTGCCTGAGTTCACCACCTCGATCATCATCTGCTTGACCTCCTTGGCGACCTTGGGCGTCGTCACCTTGACGTCGGGGTAGTCCCCGGAGAGGAGCGGGTCGCGGACCACGGAGGTGGGTGAGCGCATGCCGTCGTTGCCGATCGTCTGCGCCGCGGAGGCCATCTCGAGGGGCGTGGCGAGCACCTCGCCCTGACCGATGGCGCTGACACCGGCCTCGAGATCGTTGGGAAGCGAGTCGGGGATGGAGCTCTGCAGCGGATTGACGGCCGCGAGCGCCGCGGCGTTGTAAAGGGTCGGCGGCTGGTTGAATCCGAACAGCTCGGCCGTCTGCACGAGCTTCGCGCCGCCCAGCCTGGCGCCGAGCGGCGCGAAGACGCTGTTGCACGATTCGGCGAAGCTCTCGACGAGGTTGCCGCCGCAGGCCTCGTCATAGGCGTTGGCGATCTCGCGACCGCCGACGACCGCCGAGCTCTGCACCGGGAACTCCTCGTCGAGCTTGGTCACCCCGGCCTGGAGCGCTCCGGTCGCGGTGATGATCTTGAAGGTGGAGCCGGGCGGCTGGGGACCCGAGAACGCGATGCCGGCCAGCGCCAGGACGTGGCCGTTCTCGGCGTCGAGGACCGCCGCACCGCCGAAGGTGTCGCCGAGCGCCGCCGCGGTCGCCTCCTGGAGATCGGGATCGATCGTCGTGCGAACGGGTGTGCCGTCGATGGGTTTGCTGGACGCCAGCGTCCGGCTGCCGCCGTCACCGACGGCCTTGAGCTGTCCTCCGGGCGTGCCGGCGAGCACCGAGTCGAAGGCCAGCTCGAGCCCACTCTTCCCGGCTGGGGATCCAGGTGGAAAGCCTCGTGCCTGGAGGTCCGCCTCCTGGTCCTTCTGGTCCTTGTCGAGCGTGCCCACCTCGCCGGCGACGATCCCGCCGGCGCCGTTGGTCGTACGGGCCGTCACGGGTCCCTCCGCGATCGGGCTGCGGTCGGCGGCGAGGATCGGCGCCCGCTCGGGCAGCTCGGTCTTGCGCTTGAGCTCGTCGCCCTCGGTGAGCCCGGGAAAGACCAACTGGGGCCCCCAGTCGATTGCACCGTCGGAAACGGGCATTCCGATCTCGCCGTCGACCGAGCCGAACGAGGACGTCACGATGCTGACCGGGAGGGCGACGATCTCGGGGCCGGCCTGGTCGAGAGGCCCGCGCGCTTCGCCGACGTCGAGCGAGGTGATCGTCGCGGTCTCGCTTGCGTCGGAGTAAGCCTGTTGGAAGGTCGCGGCGTCGTAGGAGGCCTTCGCCGAGGGGCTGAGCTCGGCGTACATCGCGGCGAAGTCCTGCTGCTCCCAGGCGGCTGCAAAGCGCTCGACGGCGTCGCGTTCGCTCGAGCCTGAGGCGACCACGAGCCCACCGCCGAAGGCCGCCGCCGAGATCAGGACCAGCGGCACCGCCCGCAGCATCAGCCGCTTGCGCCGCACAGCGCTCGGCCCGATCCGAGACGACTGATCCAGTACCTTGGGCGTCGTCGGGTTGGGACGACTTGAGCTCACCGCGGGAAGGCTACTTGTCGGCGATCCCGTCCGAGACGGAAGCCACCACCATCCGGAATCACCGATGACAACTATCGATTGGTCGATCGTCGCGCTCGTCGTTGTGATGATGCCGATCGGCTATCGGCAGGGGCTGCTCATCGCCGGGCTGGGCCTGGGTGGGTTCGCGATCGGAGCAGCGCTCGGCTCGCGCTTCGGGCCGCTTCTGCTGGCGGGCGGATCGGCCTCGCCATACGCCCCCGGCCTCGCCCTGATCGGTGGCTTTCTCGGCGGAGCGGTGATCGCCGTCGTCGGGGAGGCGATCGCGGTGAGGATCAGGGCGCGGTTCATGCGCGGGCGGATCATCACGGCCGCCGACTCGGTCGGTGGCAGCCTCGCCTTCGTCGTCCTGGCGCTCGCGATCGCCTGGGTGGCCGGGGCTCTTGCGCTGAATGCCCCCGCTCTCCGGGGAATCCGCGGAGACGTCCAGGGATCGATGATCCTCGGCGCGATCAACGACGTGGCGCCGCCCTCGGGGCCGATCCTGAACGTCCTCAACACCGTCACCGTGACCCCCACGCTGGACGGGCCGAGCGCTGCGGTCGACGCTCCGGACAAGGGGATCCTCGGTGATCCCGACGTCGTCAGGGCGTCGAACTCGGTCGTGCACGTCCTCGGCACCGCCTGCGGTCTCAACGTCTCCGGTTCGGGCTGGATCGCGGGCGATGGCCTCGTCGTCACCAACGCTCACGTGATCGCCGGCGAGGAGGACACCTACGTCGTGACCCGCAGCGGCGCCGAGCTCGCCGCGACCCCGACCGTCTATCGCCCCGCCGACGACGTCGCGGTGCTGATGGTCGACGGGCTCAGTGAGCGCCCGCTCCTCCTGACCGATGAGGCCCGGTCCGGAACGAGCGCCGCGGTGCTCGGATTTCCCGGCGCCGGCGACTTCTCAGCGATTCCGGCCCGCCTCGGGAGCACCGGCGAGGTCACCAGCGAGGACTCCTATGGAAACGGGCCGATCGAGCGGCAGATGACCTCCTTTCGCGGGGACGTGATCGCCGGCAACTCGGGTGGGCCGGTCATCGACGGCGACGGCCGCGTGCAGACGACCGTTTTCGCCGCCACCGTGGACTCGGCCCGCTCGGAAGGGCTCGGCGTCCCCAACGCAGCCGTCCGCCAGGCGCTCCAGGCAGCGGGCGCCCCGACCGGGACCGGACCTTGTGCGTGAAGTGACAAGCCGGTGAGCGACCTTCGGTAACCTCGAAAGCGTGGGAGGGGCAGCTGCTCAGAGCGGTGCGAACGCGGTTCCGGCTGCGGCCCCCGCGCAACCCGTGTGCCCGCGCTTCCACGAGGCCGTCGAGTTGGTCGGCAGCCGTTGGTCGGGAGCCATCCTCTTCACCCTGCTCGATGGCCGGCACTTTTTCCGGGAGATCCTCGCCGCGGTTCCAGGCGTCTCCGATCGATTGCTCTCCCAGCGCCTGCGGCAGCTCGAGGCCGAGGGCATGGTCGAGCGCTGCGTGCACGACGGGCCGCCGGCGCGCGTCTCGTATTGCCTGACCGAAGCCGGCATGGCGCTTGAGCCCGCGCTTCGCGAGCTCTACGACTGGGCGCAGCAGTGGCGCCTGGAGGCGCCCGCGCCGCCGAGCTCGAACGGCGACGGCGACGCCGCCTGATCGCTCACCAGGCCCGGGGGTTGCCCTGCCGAATGTCGCCCTCGACGAGCGTCGCGTCGATGATCTCGGCCGCCGGCGGCTCGGTGGTGGCCCGGTACGTGGCGAGGACGTCCGCCCCGAACTGCGCAAACGCGTCCTCGACCGCATCGACGTAGCGCTTCAACACGACCGAGCCGCGGAGGGTGCCGTCGGCGCGGTTCTCGGGTCGGGCGACGTAGGCGAGCACGCGGTCGAACGACGGGGTGGTCGTCCCCGCCTCGACCTCGATCTCGGCGGTCACGTCTGCCCGTGCGTAGCGGAGCTCCCGGCGATCGAGGCGGAGAAGGTCCTCGCCGTCGACCTCGATCAGGACGCCGTTGGGACCGGCCTCGGAGCCCTCGCGGCGCTCGATGTTGAGGCTGAGGATCCATTCGGGCAGCGAGCCGTCGGGCCGGGCGAACGTCTTCTCCGAGCGCAGGTTGTCGCGGCGACTCGAGAAGCTGCGGCGCCAGCCGGGCAGGCTCGCGGCGGTGACGGCGATCGGGCTGCGTCCGAGGGTCATCGCGGCGCTGTCGGGATTGACCAGCGAGCCATATGCGAACAGGGCCGTGCGCCCTGCAAAATCTCCCGTCTCGGCGCTCAGGGCTCGGCCCGCATCGTCATCTCGGGCGGGTGCGGGCAGAGCCGCGCCCGGGCGGGGCAGTCGTGGCAGAGGGCGGCGTACGGTGCCGGCGTTGGCGCGAAGTCGGCAGCGCGGATGTGATCGAGCAACTCGGCGATCCGCTCCCGCCCGGCGGCGAGGTCGGCGATCCCGAGGATCGTGATCTGCGGCTCGTCGGGCCGCTGCAGGAAGACGTAGGCGCTGCGGATCTCGTCTGCTCCGGTCGCCTCCGCGACCGCGGCGGCGTAGAGCGAACGCTGCAGCTCGTAAGCCTCGTCGAGATGCGCGATGCCTCCGGCGAGCGAGTCGGTCTTGTAGTCGATGATGGTCGGTGCACCATCCGATGAGCTCGCGAGCAGGTCGATCGTTCCGCGGAGGATGGAGCGGTCACCGAGCGCAAGCCGAAACGGGAGCTCGGGCCGGAACGTCGAAACACCGTCGCGCATCTCGGCGAGCAGCTCTGAATCGAGCCAGCCCGCAACCAGCTCGAGCGCACGTGCCGCCGCGCCGCGATCGCCGCCGTGGGCGGCCAGCGTCGAGCGACCTCGCTCGGAGCTCGGCGCCCGCCAGCCGTTGAGCGCGCTCCACTCGAGCAGATCGTGGACGGCGCGGCCGAATCCCATGCGAGCCGCCCTGTCGCTGATGGCGTCGGCCGATACGCCGGCTGGCGGCTCCTCGTCCCAGTCGGGAGCCGTGGCCGCCCCGTCCGGCGCGCCGGCCGAGAACCGCCCCGCCTCCGGCGCCGCCGCCTGCGCGACCGCTCCGAGTCCGAGCACCCGTTCGGTCAGGAACCTGTAGCCGCACCGGCGGTAGTCGGCGAGCGCCGCGTAGGAGAGGTTCCGAGCGGCGGCGGCGCCCCGCTCGGCGGTGGCGAGCAGCGGCGGGCGCCCGCCGATCGCGCCGTGCGCTTGGTCGCTGCGCTCGCGGTGGTCGATGGCGAGCAGTGCGGCGGTCTCGGCCCCGGCTCCGATCACGTGGATCGAGACGGTCGCGGGATCGAACGCCGCCTCGAGTCCCTCGCGAGGCGCGGGAGCCTCGATCTCGACCACCTGGCCGTCGGCGCCATCGGCGCCGATCCGAGGAAGCAGGCATCCGAGCGCGGTGCGTGAACGTCGGGGCTTGTCGGACTCCTCCAGATCCTTGTCGTCGTAGACGCCACTGAGGATGAGGCGCCGCTCGGCACGGCTCGCAGCTACGTAGACGAGCCGCCCCGACTCCTCGGCCTCCGCGTCCGCGGCGTCGTCGTTGAGCCGGGAGTAGCCCTCGGTGTCGATCGCCCCCGCACCGGCGCGCGCGAGCCGGAGGCCCACCCGCGCCGGCGGCGGTCCCTCGTCACGTGCGGCCGCGGCCTCCTCCGCGTCGAAGTCGATCCGCAGCTCCGGCGGCTGGCCGCCGATGCAGAGCCTGCGGCCGAGGTCGGCGACCGCGACGGTCTCGAACTCCAGGCCCTTGGCGGCGTGCACGGTCATCACTCGCACGCCGGCGTGCGCCTCGGCACCGGCCGCCGCCTCCGCCTCGCGATCGGAGAACGCGGCGCGGCTCGCCGCGTGATCGAGGAAGCCGCGCAGGTTACGGCCGTCATGGGCCTCGTACTCCGTAGCGATCCGGACCAGCTTGTGCAGGTTCGCCGTCCGTCGCGATCCGTTCTCCATCAGCAGCGTCGCCAGGTCGTAGCCGAAGGTCTGCAGCGTGCGTTCCACCAATGTGTCGAGCGGCAGCAGGGCGGCGCCGGAACGCAGCAGTTCGAGGCGCTCGTGAAATTGCCGCAGCCGTTCGCGATCGGCGTCGGGGAGGCGCCCCGACCAGGTCTCCGCCTCACGCTTCTGCTCCAGCTCGCGCTCGTCGACCTCCTCGGGCTCCTCGGCTCCCGGGTCGGGCTCCGGCGGCGGCCGGAAGAGGCCGTCGAGGGCCGGCCAGAGGTGCCGTCGCCGGCCGGCAATCCTCCTCAGGATCCAGAGCGCGTCGGGGCTCACTCCGCAGGCGGGCGAAGCCAGAGCTCCGAGCAGGGACTCGTCGTCGAGGGGGTTGGCGATGCAGTTCAGCAGGCGCATGGCGTCGGCGACCTGCTGGGCGGACCAGTAGCCGCGGCCACCGATCACGTGCGGATCGAGGCCGGCCAGCTCGAGCGCCTCGGCGTAGACGTCGACGTTGGTGAAAGCGCGCAGCAGAACGACCATTCCGGCCGGGTCGACCCCGTCGCCGGCGAGCTCGCGCAGCCGTCGCGCGAGGAAACGCGCCTCGGCGACGCGGCTCTGCGGAGCCTCGTGGTGCGCGGTGGGGATCTGGGTCTCGCTCTCGGTCCAGCCCTTGCGCCGCGTCAGCAGGACGTCGATCGCGGGTTCGCCGGCGCGGCCGGGCGGTGGCCCATCGGGGAGGCGGCCCACCCGCAACGGACGGAAGTCGTCGAGCAGGGCGTGGCCGACGGCGTTGACCATGGCGACGACGTCGGGGTCGGAGCGGAAGCTCCCACTGAGCGGAAGCGCGACGGCCTCCTCGGGATGGGCGGCCGCACGCTCGCGGATCCGGTCACGCTCACGGCGGAAGCTGGAGAGGTCGGCGCCCCGGAACGCGTAGATCGACTGGAACTCGTCGCCGACCGCGAACACCCTGGTCGCGGGTCCGGCGAGCGCCCGGACGAGCTCGACCTGGATCGGGCTCGTGTCCTGGAACTCGTCGACCAGCATGTGATCGAACCGCTCCCGCTGGGCCTCGGCAATCGAGCGGCGCTCGCGGAGCAGCTCGAGCGCCATCAGCTGCAGATCGTCGAAGTCGATCCCCGACCTCGATGCGCACAGCTCCTCGTAGTGGCGCCCGTACGCCTCGAGCAGGCCGCGCAGCGCGTCATAGGTGGCGCCGGCCTGCTCGACCATCGCGACGGAGCCCGGGTCATCGGCGCCGATGCGTTCGAGGCCGGTTATCTGGATGGGGGGAAGGGCCGGCCGCCGCTCGCCGTGGTTGCGCAGCTCGGAGTGAGCGGCGCGGATGATCCCCGAGAGGCGCCAGCGGTAGCCCGCCGCCGCCCGGACCAGGTCCCCGTCGACGGCCGCCCGCTCGTTCAGCGCCCGCTCGTAGGCTTCGGTCGCGAGCCGTGAGGCCTCCTCGGCATCGAGAACGCGAAAGCGGGGGTCAAGGCCGGCGGCGACCGGGTGGGAGGCGAGCAGGTGCCTGCAGAAGCCGTGGATCGTGGTGATCGGCGTCCCCTCACCGGAGCGTGAGGCCGCCGTCAGCAGCGCCCGCCGCTCGGGGTTCTCAGCCGATGCCGCCCGGCGGGCAAGCTCGACCCGGACCCGCCTGCGCATCTCGGCAGCGGCTCGTTCGGTGAACGTGAAGGCGAGGATGCGCTCGGGCTCGATGCCGTCGAGGTCGATCGCATCGCAGTAGCGCGAGACGAGGACCCGGGTCTTGCCGGTGCCGGCGCCGGCCTCGAGGAAGACGTCGCGGTCCCGCGCGTCGATCGCAGCAGCCTGCTCCGGAGTCGGCGGATGGGGCTGCGGGAGGGTGGGGAGGGCCTCCGTCGCGTCGGTCGCTTCGGGCTCTTCGGGCGGGACCAGGCTGAGCTGCTCGGGCTCGCTCATGCCGCCTCGTCCTCCTCCGCCTCGGGATCGTCTACGGCCGCTCCGCGTTCGATGCGGCAGATCGGCGCGAGCGCGCACCACTTGGGACATTGATCCTTGCGCGGGGAGCGGGAGATGGTGCCTTTGCGCATCCCGGAGACGATCTCGCCGCTCCGCGAGCGCGCCTCCTCGAGGATCTCGTCGAACTCCTCAGCGGGGACGAAGTCGGTGCCGTAGTGCAGGCGGGTCTCGGCGGGGATCACCAGCCCCTTGTAGTCCTTGTTCATCAATCCCCGGGGGCGGTCCTCGCGGGTGGCGGCGAGCGGGCTGTACAGGCCTCCGATGGGCTCCACCCCGAAGCCGCGGGCGGCGAGCAGGTAGAGCGGCATCTGCAGCTTGCCCTCCTCGATCAGCTTCTTGCCCGCCGTGACCTTGCTCGAGAGCTTGTAGTCGCGGATCAGCGCCTTGCCGTCGGCGGTGACGTCGATGCGGTCGATCCGCCCATGCAGCGAGAAGCCGCCGAGATCGGCGGCGGGGAATTGATCCTCATCGCCTCGCCCGAAGGATGCCTCGAGCAGCTTGCGATCGGGCTCGAGCGGTCCTCCGCCCTCGGCGTCGCGACGCAGGAACCTCGCGAGCACCGCTTCGAAGCGGGCCATCCTGATCCTCGCCTGGGGCTGCTCGAGGTCCCAGCCGCGACCGGCCGCGACCGTGCCGATCAGCTCTCTCGCCGCCTCCACCCAGGCCTCGACGTTCGCGGGCGAAGGCCCTGCGTCGTCAGCTGGAGGCTCGCGGTAGAGGCGCTCGAGGACCTCGTGCACCAGTCCGCCGTCCTCCAGCGGCTCCGGATCGGGGCCGAGCGGTTGCGGGTTGAGCTCGTGGCCGACGAACCACCGGTAGGGGCAGGTGTCGTACTCCTCGATCGTCGAGGCGCCGTAAGGCCGCTCGGCGGCGAGCTCGTCCAGGACGTCCGGGTGGGTGAGCGGCCCCGGCTCCCTGGCGGCGGCGAGCGCTGCCGACGCAGCGTCGATCTCGGCGAGAGCACCCTCGCCGATGCCGGCCGGCAGCTCGAGCGCGGCAACCCGCTCCACCGCCCTGGTCCCGAGGGCGGCGAGGGCCCTCGCGAGCTCCCGGGGCGTGCTCGCCTCCGCGGGATCCGGCGCCACCCGGTCGAGGCCTGAGCGGACGGCGATGGCGGCCTCGACCTCGTCGTCGGATCGCTCGGTCGTCGGCGCTGGGCTGAGCAGCGAGCGGACCTCGTCCACGAAGGGGCTCCGCGGCACCGGCGTGCCAGATTCGTCGCTGGCCGGATAGGAGAGATAGAGCCGCCCCTCGGGGCGGGAGACGCACGAGTAGAAGAGATATCGCTCCTCCTGGGCCGGGTCACTGCGTGACGGCAGTCCGAGGTCTGCTCGCCGCTGGTCGGGGAGGAGGGGATCGGAGCCACCGCGTGCCGGGAACGAGCCGTCGATCAGCCCGGCGACGAAGAGGTGGCGAACGCGCGTTGCGCGCAGTCGGTAGGGGCTGAGAATCCGGATTCGACCCTCCGTCGGGCCTCGCCAGAGCGGCACCCGGACGTGACCCAGGAGCTCTGCGAGCTCGTCCGCGGCGGGCGAGTGAGCTCCGAGGTCGGCTGTCTCGGTCAGGGTCCGGGCCACCTCAGCGGCGGCTCGCAGCTCGATCGCCGGCCCGCTGGAGGGGAGCACGCCGGTGCGCAGATGGGGGCGCTCGGCGATGTCGGCGGCGATACGCGACAGCGTCCCTGCCAGCTCGGCCGTGTTCGCCCCGGCCTCGGCGAGGGCGTCCAACTCCCAGATGCGTCGGCCGCGCCCTTCGTCCCACCAGGATTCGAGTGCCTCGGTGGCGGTGCTCATGCGACCTCGGAGCACTCGCCGCTCGAGCCAGTCGACCGAGCGCGGCAGCGCTCGGGCCGGCCCGCGCAGGAACGCGATCACGTCGGCTGCGGTTCCCTCCGCACCCGCGATCGCAAGCAGCTGAAGCAGCGCCGAGCCGGTCGCGGTCGCGGCGAGCGGCACCCGCGCCTCGGGCGCGACCGGTACCCCGAGCCCCGAGAGCACCCGTGCCAGCAGCGGAGCGGACCGGTCGGGGCTGCGGACGGCGATCGCGATCTCGTCGGGATCGGCGCCGTCGGCGAGCAGGCGGGCGACCTGCCGGCCGATCAGCTCCGCCTCCCCGCGCTCTCCGGCCCCTTCGAGCAGCCGCAGGGAGTCGTCGAAAGCCACGCCCGGCGGGTCGGGCTCGAAGAGGTGACGCTCGAGGTGATGAAGGGTCTCGCAGCCCTCGATCGCCTCGCGGCGGGGGAGGGGGGCTTCGAACTCCGCACCGAGCTCCTCGACGAGGACGCCGCGCAGCTCTGCTCTGGCGGCGAGGGCTGGGCGGTCGAGCTCGAAGGTGATCGCGACGGTGACCTCGGCGGCCGCGCTGAGGGCGCCGACGAGCTCGATCTGCTGGCGTGCGAGATCGTCGAAGCCGTAGAGGAACACGGGGCGCCCTCGCCAGGCGGCTGGATCGGCGCGCAGCTCGGCGATCGCACGTGCGGCGAACGCGGGCTGGTCGGTCATGCCGAGCTCGTCGCGCAGCTCCTCGTAACCCGCCATCAACGAGGTGATCTCGGATTCGTAGGCGCCATCAGCCAGCCCCCCGGCGGCGACGGCGAGAGACGTTGCATCGAGGCCCGCCGACTGCAGGTCGGAGATCAGCGCCTCGAGGGCCGGCGCGAAGCCCTCGCGGCGGGAGGATCGCCCGAGCTGGCGCAGCGGCGTTCGCAGCGTTGCCGCGCGGGCGAGCCAGAGGCGCTGCATCCGGCTCAGCTCCGTCCCGCGCTCGGCTCCGCAGGCTCGCCCGACCTCCTCGAACAGCCGAGGGAAGCTCGTCACCGCGCCACCGAGCAGGCCGGTCGACCCGCGGCGGCAGAGCTCGCGCTCGAGCCGGTCGACGTCGTCGCCGGTCGGCACGACGAGCAGCGGATCGCGCGACAGAGCGGCCTCGAACCGGTCGAGGACCCGGGCCTCCCGTCCCGATCCGGGGGGCCCGGAGATCACCGACAGGCTCACGCCGCCGCCACTCCGAATCCGTCCCTGGCACCCATCACCGTGAGCATAGGTCGCGCCGCCGGCGCCGCACCTGACCTCTTTCGGGACTTTGGTTGGTTTTAACGTCGGGGGCCGCCTCTATCTTCGGCGCATGCCCCTCTGCTTCATCGATCCAGCTGATGCCATCCGCGTAGTAGCTGACTCGGTTGGACGCGAAGCCCGTCGCCAGCTCCTCGGCGAGGCGGTCCGCGCCTGGGTCGACGAGATCCCCGACGACGAGCTCGAAGCCCACTACGTGAAAGCGATCACCGAGCTCGACGAGCACGACATCTCCATGCTCGCCGCCTGGCACGCCTCGATGGACATCGCACATCCAATCCCCAATCGCGACTTCCTCATCAACGCCTTCGGCGCCCTCGGTCAGCACCGCCGGGAGGCCCTCAAGTTGGCTGCCGGCTTCCGCGGCGAGGAGGCCGTCGATCGCGGAGTCACCGAGGAGCGAGCCTTGGAGACGGTGCTCGAGTGGCTCTCGCCCGCCCGCCAGGAGGAGTTGGCCGTGGAGGCGATGGAGCTGTATCTATGGGACCGCGCCGGCTCCGACAACTGATCTGACGGACTGGGAGGCGCCGACTCGGCGTCTTCGCGGGCCTCACGGCCCAATTGGCCGCATCGGCCCACTCATCCTTGATTCGGCGGCTCCCAGCCTCGTCAGATGCTCTGACGGACTGGGAGGCGCCGACGCGGCGTCTTCGCGGGCCTCACGGCCCAATCGGCCGCATCGGCCCACTCATCCTTGATTCGGCGGCTCCCAGCCTCGTCAGATGCTCTGACGGACTGGGAGGCGCCGACTCGGCGTCTTCGTAGCTTCAGCCGGCGAGGAGCGCCTGGAAGCCGGGCTCCTCGCGGAGAGGGTCGAGGTCTGAGTCCTCCGTCAGATATGCGCGAGTGCCCTCCGACGCCTCGATCGCGAGCCGCAGATGTTCGATCGCGTCGGCCTTCCGCCCCGCGAGGCTCTCGCAGCAGGCGACGTTGTAGAGGAGCCCTGGGTACTCCGGATGTGCATCCAGCAGGTCCTGGCCCTGATCGGCCGCCTCCACGTAACGGCCTTCCCGGTAGAGCCGCCCAAGCGGGGCCCAGAGCTCCCAGCCGTCGGGCGTGAAGATCTTCCCCGGCGTGGCCCCGGTGACGAGAACCGTCGTCGCAGGCTCCTCGGCGAACGCCGTCCGCTTCACGCCGGGACGGGCGTAGACGAACGTTCCGGCCGGTGCATCGAAGCTATCGCCGTTGAGCTCGAACCTGGCTCGGCCCGTGTGGACGAAGTAGACCTCCTCGTCCTCTCCCTCCTCATCATGCTCGTTGATGATCCTGTCGCCGGCCTCCCGGCCCGTCCAGGTGGTGATCCCGAACGATGTGATGCCGAAGTGATGGCGCAGGGGACGCCAAGGCTCACGGCCGTCGGTGATCTCCTCGATGTCCTCCAGGCGGGTGACCGCGTACTCGCTCATCCGGGAAAGGTAGAGAGATGTCGCCGCCAAGGCGAGCGGCTCCTCATCAGGCCGGTCCCGGGGTGACCGATGCCGGCCGCGACGTCGGCGTGCCTGCTAGGGGGCGGCTCGACTGGTGCGGATGGCCGTCCCGTCCGCGATGCAGCCCTGCTTGTAGGCGTGCGCGCGCAGGTTCCCTGGGTCGTGGACGAAGGTGCGGATCCGCGCCTTGCCCTTCGAGTTGGTCACCGCTCGCCGCTTGGCCCCCCGTGGTCGGCGCTGCTCGCCGCGCTTGACCAGCTTGACCACCACGCCCCCTCGGCAGCGCTCGTAGGTGGAGCGGACCTTGAAGCGGAACGTCTGTCGGGAGTTGGCCTCGGCGTGCTTCGGCTTGACGCGAAGGTGCATCCGCTCGCGGCAGTCGGGCCGGTTCAGAACGTCGGCGCCGAACGTCGGCAGGCCGGGCTGAGCGGCGTAGCCGAGGCGGCCGAGGCCGAAGTTGTCTTCGATCGAGGCCAGCATCGAGTAGTGGTTGTACTTCTGGGTCGAGGTCGTGCCGCCCCGGATGCAGGGAGAGAGCATCACGGCGCCGATCCGGCCGCCGCCGGGGCCTGGGGTCGGGCCGCCGGGGGAGGGCGTGTTCGGCCCCGGCTGCTCGCCGCAACAGGCGCTGGAATCGGCGTCGTCCCCGGTCGCCGAGGCCTCGTCGAAAGTCACCATCAGCAGTCCGTGGTGCTTGTATGCGGGCGACTTCAGGATCGGGGGGACGTGCTCGGAGAGCCACTCGTTGACTTGCTCGAGGCCGCCGGGGCTGCCGTCGACGCAGGGCTCGTCATGACCGTCGTTGCACAGGTTGGGAGTGATGAAGTTGTAGTTGGCGGTGGTGTTCGCGCTCTTCAAATCGCCGGCGAGCTCGCTGAAGTCGACGTCGTTGGCCGCGCAGGTCGGGTAGTCGATGATCGAGTGGAAGTAGACGAATGGGTTGTGGCGCGTCGCGTACTCATCCCCGACTTCTGCACTCTGCGTGTCGTCGAAGCTGTTGATCGCGGGGTGGCGGCAGCTGGAGGGCTCCGCCGGCGCCTTGGCCGCCATGTCCTCCATGTAGCCCTTCCAGGTCAACCCCGAGTCCTCGAGCTGGTTGGCGATCGTCTGCACCTGGGGCGCGGGATAGACGCAGCCTGAGCCCATCACCTGCCCTCCGGCGGTCGGGGTTCCGGGCATGAAGTCGTTGTAGATGAGGCAGTCGGCCTGCGTCTGGGGGTTCGGAGCTTGGCCGCTGATCATCGAGATGTAGTTGTCGAGGCTGAGGTGGCCCGTCGCGTAGTAATTCGGCAGAAAGTTGCCCATCGAGGGCAGCGTTTTCGCCAGGTATGGGGCGGGGCTGCCGGGTCCGAACGTCGTGTCGGCGTTCTCGTTCTCGAGCACGATGATGAAGACGTGGTTGATCTGCGGCAGTGCCGCGGTGGGTTGCTGCGCGGGGCCGGCTGCGGCGGCGGGGGCGGCACCGCCGAGCACCAGGGCGAGCAGGCCCGTGACGACTATGCCGAGAGCGCGGGTCACTTCTGCGCTTCCCTCCAGCCGTCGGCGATCGACTCGGGGACGCGAGAGGGATCGGCGAAGACGCGCTCGGGGGTCGCAGGCTGGACCTCGTAGCCGACCCGATCGGCGAACTCCGCGATCGCGCCGAGGCCGGGACCCTCATCGGCCTCTTCATCCCGCTCCTGGCGCAGGGTGCGCGGAGATCCGCCCAGCGAGCACGACAGCGCCGCCGGCAGCGGTGGGCGGGGGAGGTCGGGAACGTCGAAGTCGGGGTTCTCCCACTCCAGCGTGCGGCCGATCTGAGAGGCGTAGCGGTGGCGCTTGTTGAGGAAGCCGAGCCCGAAGCGGTAGGAGATCAGCTTCAGGATCGACTCGTGGGTGATCGTCGCGTGGCTCACGTGCCCCCGCTTGGCGAAGGGCGAGAGCACCGCGTTGGGGATCCGGAAACCACTGATCCCGAAGTTGTCGTCGAGGTTCGGGCTCTCGCGGTCGTCGGGCACGAACACCGGCTTGACGTGGTCGAAGAACCCGCCCCATTCGTCGTAGTTGATGAACATCGCGCCGCGCCTGTACTGCGGCGATTCGAGGAAGGCGTGGGCGACCTCGGACATGTAGGCCTGGCCAATCCGGATGTCGCCGTGCGGATGCTCGTCACCGGAGAGGCCGTCGCCCCCGCCGCCGTCGAGGAACGGCGGGTCGACGTAGGCGATCTGGGGGAGGGTGCCGGCCGCGGCGTCGACGTAGAACTGCTCGATCGGGCGGATCCACTGCTGTGCGCGGGCGCCGTAGAGGATCGGGAACGGCAGGTCGACCACGTAATAGGCGGCCGAGACCCCGCGCGCCTGGGCGCGATCGAAGATCGTCTCCCATTGGTTGCCGAGGGTGCTGGTCGGGATCTCGTTCTTGCGCTGCCCACCGCATTGCGCGGAGATCATGTAGTGGCGGTTCGGGTAGGTCGAGGAGAGGATCGAGCAGAAGTAGCGGTCGTACGTTGTGAAGGCGCGCGCGGCGGGCGTCAGGAACTGGACGTCATCTTCGAGGTAGTAGCCGAGCGCAAACGAATCGCTCGCCTCGAAGAAGCCGTCGAGCTTGCCGTCGTTGTACTGCACCCGACCGCCGGTGAAGCTGTGGTCGGGGTCCTTGAAACCGCAACCCTGGTAGTCGGGGGGGAGGTAGTGGGTCGGGTGCTGGGTCCCATCGGCGCCGGGGTAGCTGAGACCCTCGTTCTTGCCGTCGGCGTCGGGGAAGGACCCGAAGTAGTGGTCGAACGAGCGGTTCTCCATCATCAGCACCACGACCGTGTCGAGCGGCATGTTGCGCGGGCTCGGAAACGCCGCCCGAGTCTGCCGCGTCGCGGCGAGGGAGAGCAGCCGATCGGTGGGCAGAACGCTCGCCAGCCCGGCGACCCCCGCGACGGCCGCGGTCTTGGCGAGGAACTCGCGCCGACGCATGAACGACTCGGGGCGCTCGGCGGCGAACTGCTCTTCGGCCTCATCTCGTGGGCCCTCGAGGTCGCGGCGGTTCATCACGGGCCGGCCTTCGGGGCGACCACGCGCTCGCAGTCGTAGATCCCATCCTCGCTGCCATCGACGATCGCCACGTCGCGAGCCCCGGGCCCGCAGTTGATCTCATCGGCGGCGCCATCGCGTGCGTGGATCACGTCGCGACCCTGGCCGCCGACCTGGACACCGTCGGACATGTTGAACTCGTCGCGTCCGCGGCCGCCGAACATCTCCGCGCCCCCTCTGCCGGCGATCAGGCGGTCATCGCCCCTGCCGCCGCGCAGCTTGTCGTGGCCGCCGCCCCCGAAGACCCGGTCGGAACCGTTGCGGCCGACGAGCTTGTCGGCGCCGCCCTTGCCCCGGATCGTGTCCGAGCCCTGAGTGCCGTAGATCGTCTCCTTCCCGGGGCCACCGTTGAGCGCGCCACCGGCGCGGTTCGTGCTGGCACCGGTGACGTGACCGACGACCACGATCGCGACGGTCACCGAAGCGAGGGCGACGAGGAGCGCCGGGATCCGGACGCCGAGCCGCTCCCGGACGCCGCCATCGCTGAGCGCTGAGCGCTGCCAACCCGCCATCTCCGCTGAGCATAGGCGCCTGCGGCGCCGCATGCGTCAATCGGTTGTCACGCCCTAGAGATCCTTGCCGTAGATCCGGTACGTCTTGATGATGTTGCCGCCCATTGCCTCCATGGCGCGGTTCATCGGCTTGTTGACCTCGAGGATCCAGCCGGTTTCGGCATGCTCGCTCTGGGGCGTGGACGCGGCCATGTCGAAGTGGCGCTTGTAGAGGCCGGCGGCGACTCCCGTGTGCTGGTACTCAGGCTTGACGCCCAGGGCGAAGACCCGGACCGAGTCGATCCTCTTGCGCTCGCGGAGGGCCGTGATCCAGCCGAAGGGCAGCAGCCGGCCGTTGAGCTTCTTGAGCACCTGGTTGTAGTCGGGCAGGGTCAGGGCGACCCCCACCGTCTCGCCCTCCTTGGTCTCGGCGACCATCGCCCAGTTCTCGTCGAGGATCGGCTTCAGCTCCTTGGCGTAGCCGACGATCTCGGCGTCGGTCAGGGGAACGAAGCCCCAGTTCTTCTCCCAGGCGGCGTTGTAGATCTCCATGAAGCGGCTGACCTCACCCTTGAGGTCGCGCTTGCGCATCCCCCGGATCGTGATCCCGTGCTCGGGCTCGAGCTTGTCGGCGAGCTCGAAGACGATCGGCAGCACGTCGCTGCGCTTGCTGACGTGCAGCTCCCACTTGTAGAGATCCATGGCCTTCGTCAGGCCGCAGCCCTCCAACAGCGGTGCGTAATAGGGGTGATGCCAGTTCTCGAGGATCTGCGGCGCCCACTCGTGGCCTTCGACGAGCAGACCGCACTCGTGGTTGGTGGAGAAATCGAGCGGTCCGATGGCGTGGTCGCGACCTCGCTCGCGCAGCCAACCGGAGGCCGCGTCGACGAGCGCCTGGGCGACCTCATGGTCATCCTCGCTTTCGAAGAAGCCGAACTGGCCCCAGTCGTTGTCGTGGAACTCGTTGAAGCGCTCGTCCACCTGGGCGGAGATACGGCCGACCACCCGGCCTTCGCGCCAGGCCATGAAGTACTCGGCTTCGGCATGCTGGAAGAAGGCGTTCCTGTTGCGGTCGAGATGATGTCGACGCTCGCTGATCAGCGGCGGAACCCACTGCTCGATGCCCTCGTAGAGCCGGAAGGGAAGCGTGATGAACTCCCGCATATCGGCGCGGGAGGTGGCGGTGCCGATCGTTAAGTCACTCATCGAGCGCCGACCTTATCTCCGGGATGGCCTGGTCGTTGTCGCGGTAGTGGACGGCGACCATGCCGAGCTCTCGCGCCGCGGTGCAGTTGGCCTCGGTGTCGTCGATGAAGATGCACTCCGCCGCGGCGACGCCCTCGAGACGGTCGACCGTCAGCTCGTAGATCGGGTGGTCGGGCTTGCGCATCCCGACGAAGGCGGAGTCGACGACGATCTCGAAGATCTCGTCGACCGGCAGCTTCGCCCGCCAGAGGGGCTCCCATTCGCGCACGTTGTTGGTCAGCATCGCCATCCGATAGCCGCTCCCACGCAGCTCCGCCATCAGGTTGATCATCGGCGCGTTCGGGATCAGCGCGTCGAAGTACGTCTCCTTGAAGCGGTGCAGCGCCGGCCGCTCACCCATCAGCGGCGTGAGTTCGTCGCGAAGGATGTCGAGGAAGCGCTCCTCGGTGATCCGCCCGCACTCGAGCTCGAACAGCGGGTGGGCTCCGTCGAGTTGATCGGAGCCCGCCACCATCGCCTCACCGAGTTGCTCCAGGGAGACGCCCGTGTCCGCCTGGAAGGCCATGAAGGCTCCAAGCAGCGGCGAGGTGAGCACGCCGCCGAAGTCACAGATGACGGCGCGGATCTTCAAGGTCGCCCATTCTCGCGGATCCCCCCGCTCGCCGCCCTCGGGTCGTTCAAGCGGTGAGGATCTCGTAGCCCCCGACGGCGATCGATCCGTCCATGGTCCAGGCGAACCGGGCGGCCTCCAGCCTCCGGCCGTCCTCGGTGCCGTTGAGGGTGATGCCCTCCAGCCGACGGCCGCCACCGCGCTCGGGGGCGTGCTCGTCGAAGTCGGGCCAGAGCTCGAGGCTCGCGCGGACATGCTGGCCGGCAGCGTCGTACTCGGTCGAGACGAGTGGCTCGGCATAGCCGTAGGGCTCGGCGTTGGGAATCATCCGCGCCGCGCCGATCAGCTCCTCGTCGTGAGTCGCCGACTCCTCGGGACGGCCGGCGACGACGAGGGTCAACCCGCGCTTCTCGGTAGCTGCCCAGATCGTCCGCCAGGCGGAGAACCCCGCCATCGGCAGCTCCCACGCGACTCCGGGACCCGAAAAGGTCTCGTCTGCGGTCGCGGCGGTGGCGGCCACGGGATACGCGCGCGCCGCTGGGATGCCGACGGAGAACTCCAGCAGCGGACCGGCGGGAGTCCAGGCGATCTCGAGTGGACCGGACTCCGAATCGAGGAGCTGGCGCCCCGCATCACCGCGCTCGGATGACGTCGCCTCGAGTCGTCCACTCGGCAGCAGTCGCACCGCTCGCGCCCCCCGGTCGTCGGCGAGCATCACGCAATAGCCCCGCCTGCCGCCGGCGAAGGACACCAGCGTCATCGATTCGGTGGCCTCGGCTTCAGCCACCTCGGGTCCCGTCGTCGATCTCCTTGGGGTCGATCGGGATCTCACGTGCGCTGCCCTCGACGTCGAAGCCGCGGCTGTGGCCGGTGCCGGGGACGGGTTGGGGGCCGCTCTCCCGGCGGCCTCGACCCGCCCGGCGCTCGTAGACGTAGAAGAGCGGCCTGGCGGCTCCGACCCTGCGCGTGCCCCGGAGAGCGAGCCCCCGGATCAGCGCTCTCGTCGGCGGCAGCAGCAGCGCCAGGGCGAAGACGTCGGTGATGAATCCCGGCGCGAGCAGCAATGCTCCGCCGAAGATGATCGCCGCTCCGTCGAACACCTCGGTGGCCGGGACCCTGCCCGCAGCCATCGCCTCGTTGAAGCGGCGCCAGGCCGCGCGACCCTGGGAGCGGGCGAGAGCGGCCCCGAGAAACCCGTCGAGGAGCAGCAGGATCAGGGTCGGGAGGACCCCGATCGCCTGGCCCACCTGGATGATCACGTAGAGCTCCGCGATCGGCAGCACGATGAACAGCAGAATCAGCAGCGGCACGGGTCTCAGGGTAGCGATGAACGCTCACCTCGCCGGGGGAGTCGTCCGCTAACGTGGGGTCATGACCGACGCCACGAAAATCACAGAGGAAGACGTCTACGAGGCTCTCGAGGAGGTCATCGATCCCGAGCTGGGACTCGACTTCGTCTCCCTCGGCCTCGTCTACGACGTGGAGATCGAGAAGGAGTCGGAGGTCTACGTGACCTTCACGCTGACGACCCCGGCCTGTCCGATCGGACCCCAGGTCTCCGAGCAGATGAAGGAGTTCGTCGGCGACATCGACGGCGTCACCGGCGTGTTCCCGAAGATGGTCTTCGACCCGGCCTGGACTCCCGAGATGATGACCGAAGACGCGAAATTCGCCCTCGGCTTCTGATCTGACGGGCTGGGAGGCGTTGAGCTCGGCGTCGTCGCCGGCTCACGGCCTGGCGCCCATCGCCGCCGATTCAACTCTGCTGATTACAGTCCGGGGCCCAATCTGTCGAGAGGAACCTTGATGGGGGCACGCAGAGCAGCAGCGATCGGTCACTACCTGCCCCAGGTGATGGTGGCGACGATGTTCGTCATCCTCATCCCGGCGGCCATCGTCTGGGGCCTCGCCGCGTCCGGAACGATCACGCACTTCATCCCGCTGGTGGCGATCGGGCTCGTCGCTACGGTGGCGATCTCGACCGCCGGGAACGTGGCGTGGCGATCGCAGCCCAAGTCGCGGGACATCCTCTTCGCCGACTTGATGCTGTGGGGCTGGCTGCGCCGCTGGCGTGCCGAGCGCCGCCTCGACAGCGCAGCGAGGTTGCTCGACCTCGCCGCCGGCGAGCCTCGCTCGGAGCTCCATCCGGACATCCGCGTCGACGTGCTCAAGGAACTCGCCAGCTCGCTCGAATCTCGCGATCCCTATACCCACGGCCATTCGCGGCGAGTGGCCAGGTACGCGGCGATGATCGCGGCGAAGATGGACCTTCCCGAGGAGGAGGTCAACAAGGTCCGCACGGCCGCCGCGGTTCACGACGTCGGCAAGCTGGAGGTGCCCCTTGACGTCCTCAACAAGCCGGGCCGTCTCACCGACGAGGAATTCGACGTGATCAAGACCCACGCTCCGCGGGGAGCCGAGATGGTTCGTGGGCTCGGGGACGCCGAGCTGACCGAGATGGTCGCCCATCACCACGAGCGGCTGGACGGCAGCGGCTACCCCTCGCGGATCAGCGGCACCGAGATCCCGCTCGGAGCGCGGATCATCGCGGTTGCCGACACCTTCGACGCGCTCACCTCCACTCGCGCCTACCGGCCGGCCAGACGTCACAAGGAGGCGCTCGCGATCCTTCACGAGGAGGCCGGGACGCAGCTCGATCCCGAGGTCGTTCACGCCTTCGACCGTTGCTACGCCGGCAGCGCGGGCGGGCTGCTGGTCTGGCCGCTGCTCGCCGGGCTGCCCCACCGGCTCTGGGGCCAGGCGGAAGCACAGGCCCACCTCGCCGGAGGCACGGCCATGAGCAAGGCGTTCACGGTCGCCGCAACGACGGCCGCGACCGGGAGCATCGTCATCGCGACAGCGGGAACCGCTGATCCACGTGACACGGGCGTTCGGGAGCCGGTCGAAGTCTCCTCCGCCAAGTCCGTGGCAGCGAACGTGGACGCCGGTCGCCCCGCCCCTGGGCTCGGCAACGGGGGTCTCGTCTACTCTCATTCCCGCCTTCAGCCGTCGTCGAGCGCCGGCCGTGAGCCACTCAAGCGTTCAGGCGGTGAGCAGGGTGGAGGTCACGGATCTGAGCTCGCGCCCCCGCCCCAAGTTTCGACGCCGGTGAGCAGCGAGGCCGCCCCGTTCACGCCCGCGGCACCGGCGCCCTCTCCTGGAGTCCCACCCGCGACACCCGTCGCCGGTGGGTCCACGAGAACTGAGGAGCCGGCCTCCAGCGCTCCATCGGGCGGGGCCTTCTGGGAGGCCGGCGTACCGGCGCCCGTCGACGTTCCGCCTCAGCCGGTCCTGCCACCGCTGACGGATCCGACGGTGCCCAGCGACCCCGGCGACCCGCATGATCCCGGTAACCCGGACCATCCCGACCATCCCGACCACCCGGACCACCCGGACCACCCGGACCATCCCGACCACCCGGACCATCCCGACCACCCGGACGATGCCGGCGATTCCGGCAGAGCGTCGCCTACCGACGGTGCCTAAGCCTCGGCCTCCGCGGCTCGGATCGGCGCAGGCGTCAAAGCCGCAGCTCCGATCACCAAGATGAAGGCCAGCACTCGGGCGATCAGTCCCAGCGAGTCGTCCGGGACCGGGTCTCCGAACACCACAGGACCGGCGAGGATCGTCAGCGCGTTGGCGGCGACCGTCGTCATCGCGATCACCGGCACGGCCTTGCCGGTCTGAAGGCTCTTAGCGGAGACGGTCAGGCCGATGAACGACGCGGCGATGATGACGAGGATCAGCGGGTTGATGAAGATCGTCAGGACGTTTTCGCCGAACGTTCCGGTCTGAGCCTTGATCGCGGTGTCGGAGACGGCCCAGAACAGGCCGGCGGAGGCGCCGAGCGCGATCCCCGAGTACTTGTTGCTGCGGTTGCCGAGCACGGCGACGGTGACCGCGAACGCGGTCAGGGCCACCAGAAAGAGCGCGAGGGTGCTTGCGTCGTAGTCGGAGTGGGCTCCGCCGCCGGAGCTCTCCAGCGTTGCGGCGAGGAAGGCGAGCCCGACGGCGGCCAGGCCGACCCCGAGCCACTCCCGGCGTGTGACGCTGTGGGCGAAGAGCCTGTCGGCGACCACGGTGAGGAGAACCAGGCCGCCGGCGATGACCGACTGCACGAGCGAGATCGGGGCGAGGGCCAGCGCCGCTACATGGAAGCCCCAGGAGACGATCGCGATGACGATCCCGAGCACGTACCAGCGATTGCGGAACAGCGCCATGGAGGTGCGGACCGGATGCGACCACTCGACCGGCGGGGAGCCGACGGCGCCGCGGTGCTTGTAGAGGAAGCCGACCACCGCGAAGAACGCGGTGGCGATGGCGAGCAGCAGCCCGATTTGAACGGATAGATCCATGAGAGGGCGGTGGAGGGTAGCGACGGGCCCTCAACCCAGGGTCAAGTCGGAACGGCGGCGCGGACGCTCAGGCTACGGAGTCGGGAGGCTCGGTACCCGGGGCTGAGCGCGGCACATCCGCGTCGGCGCCCTTGCGGGCGAGCTTCCGGTCGAGCTCGTCATCGAGCCGGATCGCGCGGATCGCGTGCTCGTCCGGCAACTTGTCGAGCACCTGGCGGATCACCGCCTGCACGTCGGCCTCCTCGTGACCGAAGTCGTCGAGGAGGGAGCGCAGCGCGGTGTGAGTCATCTTGAGCTGCGCCGGTGTCAGCTCCAGGTGGTACTTGAACGGACTGGGATCGGCCCGGTTGCCTTCCTCGCTCATCGCTTGATGATGGCGCTTTCGGCCGGCGGGTGGCCTACTCAGGCGGAAGCGCTGGTCTTCTTCTCCGCTGAGCCGGACTTCGCCGATGACTTCTTGGCCGACTGCTTGGCGGCCGCGAGGAGCTGCTTGATCTCCGTCTCGATGCCTTCAGCGATGATGGTGATGTCCTCCATGGCGTCGTAATCGCCGAGCAGGCCGAAGTCGATCTTGCCGTTGTAGGACATGATCGCGATCGCGACCGCGTGGTTCTCCGGCAGGAAGGCAACCGGGAACATGTCGAGCAACTCGCGGCCGAGAACGTAGAGCGGCATCTGCGGGCCGGGGACGTTAGTGACGATCAGGTTGAACAGGCGGGTCGAGAAGTTGATCCGCGCCGCCTGGGCGAGCAGCGTGGGCGGGGCGAAGTCGTTGAACCTGGAGATCACCTCGGCGCCGAGCGCCTTCTTCGAGGCCTTGACGTCGTTCATCGCCTCCCGGACCGTGCGCAAGCGCGCGACCGGGTCCTCGACGTAGACGGGCAGCGGCCCGCGAACGGCGGCGATCTGGTTGCCGAGATCGCCCGCCCCGTCGCTCGCCCGGATCGACACGGGCACCAGCGCGCGCAGCTCGAGGCCCTCGGTACGGAGTCCGCGAGCATGGAGCCAGCGCCGCAGCGCACCGGCCACCGCTGTCAGCACGACGTCGTTGACGGTGCCACCGAGCTCCGTCTTGATCTTCTTGAACTCAGCCAGATCGCCGCGGACGAAGACGTAGCGCCGGTGAGGTCCGATGGGCACGTTGAGCGGCAGGTCGGGCGCCGGGTTGGCGAACTCCCAGGCGACCTCGCCAACGCCCTCGGCGGCCTGCTGGACCTCGCGGAGGGTCGACTTGGGCGAGGAGAGGATGGAGGCGACCCGCTTGCCGAGCTGGTAGGGCGCCTTCGCCAGGCTCTCGGCGCCCTTGGCGGCGAGGCTCGCACCCGACGGTTCCGGGTTGGGGATCCACTCGGCTTCGGCGCTGACTGGTGCGGGAACGGGCTCGACATCGAACAGCACGGTCGCGATGTCGACTCCCGAGATCCCGTCGACGAGCGCGTGATGGGTCTTCGAGATGATCGCGAACTGCTTCTTCTTGAGGCCCTCGACGAGCCACAGCTCCCAGAGCGGCTTGGTGCGATCGAGCTGCTGGGAGAAGACGCGCGCTGCGAGCCGCCGCAGCTCGTTCTCGCCGCCCGGGGCGGGAAGGCCGGAGTGACGAACGTGGTAGACCAGGTTGAACTGGGGGTCGTCGATCCAGAACGGCCGGCCGGTCTCCACGGGCGGGGTAGCGAGCTTCTGGCGATAGCGGGGCACCAGGTGCAGCCGGCTCTTGATGTGATCGAGCAGATCGTCGTAGCCCGGCGGCGGCCCCTCGAAGATCGCGACGCCGCCGATGTGCATGTGGCTCGTCGAGGACTCGTTCGTGAGGAACGAAGCGTCGACGGAGGTCAGCCGATCCATGTGGCCCTGTGCCATGTGCCTAACGTACCGGGTCGAATCGCCACCGCGCCTCGATTCCGCAACGCGCGCAGCTTCGTTGTCGCTTGGCGCCGAGGTAGGCTCCTGCCGATGGCGCAGCCAAGCCCTTCCGGCAACGGTGCCGAGCCCGCGGCGGCGAGGGCATCGGTTGCCTCCCGCCTGGCTGGTGCCACCGGCCTCGAGCGCGCCATCGCAGGAGTCGTCGAGGAGACGATCGTGCGAACGGTCGAGAGCGATGCCGTGATTCAGGCGATCGAGCGGATCGTCGAGGACGGGCGCCTGCAGGCGGCCGTCGAGCGCGCGCTCGACGGGGACAAGCTCGAGGAGGCCATCAGGAGGGCAATCGACAGCGAGGTGGCCGATCGGGTCTGGGAGGACATCCTCGCCAGCGACAAGGCCCAGATGCTGGTCGAGCGGATCGCTGAGGCGCCCGAGGTCCGGATGGCGGTCGCCGCGCAGGGCTTCGGCTTGATCACCGACGTCGGCCGGCAGGTCGGGCGGCTGACCATGAGCGTCGACGAGGTGCTCGAGCGGATCGCGAGGGCGCTCGCCAGGCGCCCGCAACGAAGGGAGGAGACGGACCGCGCCGGGCTGATCACGCGTGCCGCGGCGGCCGCCGTCGACGGCGGGCTGCTGTTCGGCGGCTTCGCCCTCCTCTCCGCCCTCATCACGACGATCGTCCCGGGGGACATCGGCTCGCTGCCGGCGTTCGCCGTGGTGGGCGTCTCCTTGGCCTCGATCCTCGCCATCGGCACCTATCTCGGAGTGTTCTGGGCACTCGAGGGCCAAACGCCGGGGATGCGGTTTCTCGGGCTGCGCCTGGAGTGGGAGGGGACGCCGCGGATCGGCGCCAGGCGCGCGACCAGGCGGATCTTCGCGCTCGGGCTCGCGATCCTGCCCCTCGGCCTCGGCCTCGCCGGCGTGCTGATATCCGATCGCCGGCGCGGCTTGCACGACCGGATCGCCGATACCGAGGTCGTCCGCGATTCCGAGCACTCGCTGGCCCCATGGGCGGTCAACGAGGTGCCCGGTGAGCCGGGCTAGGGCGCCGAGCTCCGCTCGTTACCCTCTATCCATGTCCCAAGCGGCTCTCAGCACCCCCTCGCGACTGCTCCTGGCGGCGCCTCGCGGGTACTGCGCCGGCGTCGATCGCGCCGTGCAGACCGTCGAGCACGCGCTCGAGATGCACGGCGCCCCGGTTTACGTTCGCAAGGAGATCGTCCACAACAAGCACGTGGTCGCGGAGCTGACCAAGCGAGGCGCGGTCTTCGTCGAGGAGGAGACCGAAGTTCCGGAGGGTGCGCTGGTCGTCTTCAGCGCCCATGGGGTGGCTCCCTCGGTACACGTCAACTCCGCCAAGCGCAATCTGCGCACGATCGATGCGACCTGCCCGCTCGTGACCAAGGTCCACGTCGAGGCCCGCCGCTTCGCCGAGGAGGGCTACGCGATCATCCTCGTCGGCCACGACGGCCACGAGGAGGTCGAGGGGACGACGGGAGAGGCTCCGGACTCGATTCATCTCGTCGAGAGTGCGGAGGATGTCGACGCGCTGCAGATCGAGGATCCGGATCGCGTGGCGATGATCACCCAGACCACGCTTTCGGTCGACGAGACGGCCGACATCATCGCCCGGATCCGCGAGAAGTTCCCGATGATCCGCACCCCGAAGTCCGATGACATCTGTTACGCCACCACCAATCGCCAGCTCGCCGTCAAGCAGCTCGCTAAGGAGTGCGACCTCGTCCTGGTCGTCGGCTCGAAGAATTCATCGAACTCCAACCGGCTCGTCGATGTGACCCGGGACCTCGGCACCGCCTCCTACCTGATCGACCACGCGGGAGAGGTGCAGGAGGAGTGGCTTGAGGGCGTCGACGTGGTGGGCATCACGTCCGGGGCCTCCGCGCCGGAGGTACTCGTCACCGCGCTCGTCGACTTCTTCCGCGAGCGCGGAACCACCGATGTCTCGGAGCTTCGGGCGATGGACGAGGACGTCCGCTTCATGCTGCCCAAGAAGATCCGCGTCGAGCTGGCCGCCCGCGGCTAGCGCGCTCGCCCGTCCGCTCAGCTCCGGACCCCGGGCGCGAACGAGATCGACCAGAGGCTGATGTCACCGTCCAGCCGGACCGCTGCCGAGTGCTGATCGAGCGAGCCGTGACCGCAGAGCTCGTAGAGGCCCGGGGCGGAGACCTCGAATGAGTGGCCCGGCTCCCCGTCCACGCTGACGATCACGGTTCCGGCTCCGCTCAGTGCTGCCCACGCACCGGCCGCCTCGTACTCGAAGCGGAGCGGTTCACCGGCTGCCGTGGGCTGCCAGGGCCGATCGTGGGATCCGCCTGGGAAGAGCTCGCCGCTTGGCAGCTCCAGCGCCGGGCCGGCCTCGTCACGGGGAGGCTCGAGGAACGGAGCCGCCAGGTCGCCGGGCTCGCCGTCGAGCTCGGCGCGGATGGCCGCCTCGGTCTCGTGGTACGCGCCCTCGCCGAAGTGGACCCAGCGGAGCATCCCCCCGATGCCCCAGAGGAAGGTCGAGGGCCAACCGTCACAGCCGTATCCGTGCCAGATCCGATGCTCTCTGTCATTGGCGACCGGGATGCCCACCCCGAGTCGCGCCAGGGCGGCGGTGAGCGCGTCGTCCTCGCGCGCGAGGCCGGAGCGGGGGGAGTGGACCCCGAGCACCCAGAGTCCGTCACCCGAGTAGGTCTCCGCCATCCCCTCGACGAAGGGGAGGGTGCGGACGCTGCTCAGTTCACCGACCTCGAAGAAGTGGACGAGCAGCGGCCCCTTCGCCGTCAGGCGCTCGCCGTCCTTCGGCGCGGTCCCGATCCACCTCACCCCGGGGGCGAAGGGGGGGATCGCGATGTCGTCTCGGCCGGGGCGCATGGGCGGAGCATCCTAGAGCGGCCTAACCCGCCAACCGATGCCTGTATATGCTCGCCTCCCACCGTCGAGATCGAGGAGAGTGCCGTGAAGGAGAACGTCTGGAAGCGCATCGAGGCTGCCCGGGAGCGTCACGACGTGCTCTCACATCCCTTCTACCAGCGCTGGTCGGCGGGTGAGCTGAGCGCCGCGGAGCTCGCGCGCTACTCCGGCCAGTACCGGCACGCGGTGGTGGCGATCGCATCCGTCTCCGACTACGTGGCCGAGACCATCGCCGACCGGGAGCTCGCAGGCCACGCGGCCGAGGAGCATGAGCACGTCGCCCTCTGGGACGGCTTCATCGAGGCGGTCGGCGGTGACGCGAACGCCGAGCCCACGGCGGAGACCTCCGATTGCATTGAGGCCTGGACCGTCCGCGATGGCGGAGTCGCCGCGCTCGGCAGGCTCTATGCGATCGAGAGCGGACAGCCGCAGATCTCGGCCACGAAGCTCGACGGGCTGCAGCGCCACTACGGCATCGATTCTCCTCAGGGCACCGGTTACTTCACGGTCCATCGCGGCCGCGACGTCGAACACGCCGACGAGGGCCGGCGCCTGTTGGATGACCTGATCGCGACCCCTGAGGACGAGGACGCGGTCGTCGCGGCCGCGGAGCGCGCGTTCGAAGCGAACTGGCGCCTGCTCGACGGCGTCTGACGGGCCGGGAGCCGCACGCTCGGCGTCATCGCGGGCCTCACGGCCGCCTGGGCCGAATCGGCCCACCCTTCCTTGATCGGGCGCCTCCCGGCTTCGTCAGGAGTGCCAGTTCTCTAGCCTTTGCGCTCGCATGAGCCGCTCTGACCGCCTGATCGGAATCCTGCTCGGGATCATCGTCGGCATCGCCGCGTTGATCGTCTTCATCTTTCTCGGGTCGAGCGGGTCCATCGACGCTCCGTCGCTGAACACTCAGCACTCGTCCTCGATCGAGCAGGGCGCCGGCGGCGGTTCGCGTTGAGGTCCGCGCTGCGCGTCATCCGCCTGGCTGCGATCCTGCTGCCGGCCGCATTGCTGCTGCACGAGCTGGCGTACCTCATGGTCGGCGGCGGCCTGACGGGCGCCCACCGCTACCTCGAGCTCGTCGTCCCGATCGGCGGCGCCTTCGCGGCCTCGCTGGTGCTCGCCGCCCTGCTGCTGCCGGCGCTCACCGATCGCCACGGGGAACCGCAGCAACATGCACCCTTCACCCTCGCGCTCGCCCTGCTCGGGATCTTCACCGCGCAGGAGCTCGCCGAGGCCGCGTTTCTCGGGGGTGGGGTGCAGGGGCTCGCGACGTCCGCCTCGGCGGCCTGGCTGGCCGTGCCCCTCGCGCTGCTCCTCGGCGTGCTCGCGAGCGCGCTGATCGCCTGGCTCGAGCGCACCGGCGTCGCCCTGGCGCACAGGAGACGCGGTCGCCACGCCGATGCCGACGCTGAATGCCCGGCCGCGCCGGACTCTCCGTCCCTGGGGGCAGCGGCCTGCACGGGACTCTCCTTCGGCTTTTCCCGCCGGCCGCCGCCGTCTGCGACGGCGGTTCCGGCTTAGCTGAATCCCGCTCGGGACCTTCCGGTCCCGAGCGACGAGCGCGTACGGGTCCCACCCGGACAACCGGCGTGCGAAGGGAGCGTTTCGCTCATGCAATCGAACATCGCCAGAGGCATCGTCGCCGTCGTGGGAGTCGCACTTCTGATCGTGCTCTTCTTCGTCTTCAGCGGCGACGACAAGACCGCCACCGACACGACCGACTCGGCCGCCACCACGCCATCGAGCTCCGGCGGCACGAGCTCGGCATCGTCGACGAAGCCGACCACCATCGAGATCAAGGACGGCAAGCCGGTGGGGGGTATCGCCGAGCTGACCGTCGACAAGGGGCAGGACGTCGACTTCGTCGTCGACTCCGATACGGCCTCGGAGATCCACGTCCACGGCTATGACCTGATGCAGGACGTCGACGCCGGCGGCAAAGTCGAATTCGACTTCCCGGCGACGATCGACGGGATCTTCGAGATCGAGCTCGAGGAGTCGGCGACGCAGATCGCCGAGCTCACGGTCAACCCGTGAGCAAGCCGCTTCGGCGAGGCCTCTCCGGCACGGTCGCCACCTCGATCGTGGCGACCGTGCTCGCCGCGCTCTTCCCGCAGATCGCATTCGCCCACGCGCTGGTCGGTCGCCAGGACCTGCCCCTGCCGCAGTGGCTCTTCATCTACGGCGCGCTCGTGATCTTGATCGTGTCGTTCGTAGGCCTGCTGCTCGGCTGGCGGGAACCGAAGATCGAGGGTGCCCCGAAACGCCAGGCGGGTTCCCGCCTTTCGGCGATCGTCCTCAACCGCTGGTCCGAGGTCGCCGCCGGGCTGATCAGCGTCGGGTTGCTCGTTCTCGTCGTCTGGACCGGGCTGACGGGGGTCGTCGCCCCCGATCGGAACTTCTCCATCACCTTCGTCTTCGTCACCTTCTGGATCGGCCTCGTGCTCGCCAGCGTCCTCTGCGGACGCGTCTTCGACGCGCTCAGTCCCTGGCGGGCGATCGGGCGCCTCACCTCCGCCGCGTTCACCAGGCTCGTCGGCCAGCCCGCCGCGGCGCCGCTGGCCTACCCCGAGTGGCTGGGCCGCTGGCCGGCCGCCGTCGGCCTCCTCGCCTTTCTCTTCCTCGAGCTGATCTGGGGTCAGTCGGGATTCGCGGCCGCGGGTCTGCAGCCCCGGGACCTCGCGATCGCGACGCTCATCTACTCGGCGATCACGTTCGCCGCCATGGCGCTCTTCGGCGTCGACCGCTGGCACGAGCGCGGTGAGTCCTTCTCCGTGTACTTCGGCATGTTCGCCAGCCTCGCTCCGATCGAGGTTCGCGGTGGCCGGCTGTGGCGCCGGCGCTGGCTCTCCGGCGCGACGACCTGGTCGGGTCCGGCGGGCTCGCTGTCGATCGTCCTGATCGCGATCGGAGGAACCACCTTCGACGGCGCTCAGGAGGGCAAGCTCAAGGACCCGATCAACTCCCTCTACGAGCGGCTGAGGGACGCGGGGATCACGCCCGTCAGCGCGCTGCGGCTGACCAACTCGCTCTACCTGGCGCTGACCCTGGTCGCGGTCGCACTGATCTTCTGGGCGGGCATCTACGGGATGCGGATCGTCGAGCGTAAACGCG
Organism: uncultured Solirubrobacterales bacterium; assembly: GCA_963826475.1. Taxonomy (GTDB): domain Bacteria; phylum Actinomycetota; class Thermoleophilia; order Solirubrobacterales; family 70-9; genus RHKX01. Next base: position 113,975 of record CAWGXC010000003.1, read on the forward strand.
GCGCGGGGGAGCTGGGCAGGCTGTTCGCCCACGCCTTCATCCCGATCGCCCTCGCCTACGTCGTCGCCCACTACTTCAGCTACTTCGTCAACCTGGAGCAGGCGCAGTTCACGTTCATCCTCTCCGATCCGTTCGGCACCGGTGCCAACCTGTTCGGCACCGCCGGGTCAGGAATCGACTACGGCTTTCTCAGCGCGAACCTCATCTGGTACGTCCAGTTCGCAGCGATCGTCATCGGCCATGTCGTGGCGCTGACGCTGGGACACGACCGGGCCTTGAAGGTCTGGGGCAACAACCGCGACGCGGCCTGGTCGCAGGTTTGGATGCTCGTGATGATGATGTTCTTCAGCGTGCTCGGGCTCTACCTCCTCTCCCAGGCCAACGGTTGAGGAGGGCGCCTTGGTACCGATCGCCCACTCCGGTCACTGGCTGCCCTACGCGATCCCCGTGGTGATCGTTCTGATCGCGGTGATCGTGAGCTCGATCCGCGAGCGCCGCGAGCGCGACGGGCGCGGTCGCTAGTCGACGATGACGGTCTCGGAGCGACCTGACCGGCAGACGAGAGGTGAGTTGCCGCCGCGCTTGAGCTTCGGCTTCACCCGTGCGTAGTAGGCGCCGGATCTGACGTGCCTGACCCCGATGACCCAGCGACCGGAGGAGTCGGATCGGTCCTTGCCCAGCCGCTTGTGACCCCCGTCGGAGAGCTTCTCGAACAGTTCGACCTTGCGCTGCCTCTTGCATGGCGCGAACCGGCTCGAGACTCGCCCGCTGAAGGCCGGAAACCTGCTGGAGAGGGTGGTGGACGTCGGGTATCGCGTCATCTTGAGCGCAGGCGAACCGACCTCAGCGCACGCCGTTGCCGATCCGCCGATCAGCACGCAAAGCGCCAATCCGGTCGTCAATGAACGTCGTGGTTCCATCTGATCGAGGTGCCCCCGTTCGACTCGTTCACGCGTGGCGTGGTCCCCCTGCTGCGGACCTGATTCTAGCAACGGTTTTTTCACCCGCGCCGGTTGCGGTTATCCGGGCTTCGTCTCGATCGCCTGGATCGCGGCCACGATCCGCGCCTGATCGCCCCCCTGGAGCGCTTGGAAGCGGAGCACCGCGTTGGCGGCCCGAAAGCAGGTCAACTCGGGCGATTGCTCACACCGGGCGAACTCGGATCGAGCGACGTCCGCGTCGTCGAGGACCAGCATCGATCCACTTCCCGGCAAGCCAACGGGGGCGGGCTGAGGGGCCGACCCGACCCCCGTGCTGAGCTCGGTCAAGGAGATCGAGTAGATGTCGACGCCGTCGGGGTTGGTCGTCAACACCGGTCCGAGGGCCAGCGCCGCGCCGTGGGCATTCATCTCGTCGATGAACTCCTGAGCGCTGAAGGTCCGCTCACCCCCGCAGGCGGAGAGGACGATCGCCGCGCCGACGAGCAGGAGGGTTAGGAACGCTCGCATCCCCGCAGCTCTCCCCGTGGATGCTCAGCCGAGGAGCTCGTGAAGGCGCCGCTCGAGCGCCTCCGCGAGGGCGTCGGCCATCGGACCGGCGGGGACGCGCTCGACCAGCTCGGAGAGGAAGCCCTCGACGATGAGGCTGCTCGCGACGTCCTTGGGCAGGCCGCGCGAGGTCAGGTAGAAGAGCTGCTCGGGGTCCACCTGCGCGATGGCCGCGGCATGGGTGCAGGCGACGTCGTCGGCGTTGATCTGCAGGCCCGGGATCGCATCGGCGTGGGCCTTGTTCGACAGCAGGAGGTTGCGGCATTCCTGGAAGGCGTCGGTTCGCTGAGCCCCCTCGTCGACGGTGATCATTCCGCGCCAGACGGCGGTTGCGCGGCCGGCGAGAACGCCCCGGAACGCGAGGTCGGACGTCGTGTCCTCCGCCGCATGCTCCTGGGTCGTGTCGTAGTCGAGGTGCTGGCGACCGGTGCCGGCGTAGGCGCCCGTGACGCGGGCGGATGCGCCGCGACCGGCGAGCTTGGTCTCCATCCGGACCTTGCCACGCGCGGAGCCGAAGCCGAGGGCGACCCACTCGAGCGACCCGTCGCGCTCGACCTCGGCCCGCTGGGTGGCGAAGGCCCACGAGGCGGGGGAGAGGTCCTGTCCGCAGACGTAGCGCAGGGAGGCGCCCGGTCCGACGATCAGCTCGGTGACGCCATTGAAGAGCGCGTCGGTCTTCTCCTCGGCTGAGACGTAGCGTTCCCAGACCTCCGCCTCGGCGCCCTCCTCGAGCACGATCAGCGTGCGCCAGTTGAGCGTCCGGCCGCTGGCCTGCTGCAGCGCCGTCAGTGAAATCGGTGTCTCTGGGCGGGTTCCGGCGGGGACGTAGACGAGGGCACCGCCGGACCAGCCGGCGTCGTTGATGGCCACGAACGGGTCGCTGTCGCCGGGAACGATTTTTCCCAGGTGCTCGTTGACGAGCTGGGGAAAGCGCTCGGCACCCTCGGCGAGGGACATCACGACGGGGCCGTCGGGCTTGCCGTTGCCGCTCACCGCGACGGTGCCGTCGGAGTGAACGCTGCCGTCCACCTGGGTCAGGCCACTGGCGCCCGCGGGAATCGCGAGCGTCTCGCCGATGGCCTCGATCGCGGCGGGATCACCGGGCTCGGCCGGCGCGTAGGCGGAGAGGTCCAGCTTCGAGAGGTCGGTGAACTCCCAGCCCTTCGTCTTCGGGCCGGGGAGGGCCAGGTCCTTCGCCGCCTCGACCGCCTTGGCCCGCCGCTCGACGAGCCACTCCGGCTCGGCCGTGGCGACCGAGCTAGCCAATTGAACCTTCCATCTGCAGCTCGATCAGCCGGTTGAGCTCGACGGCGTACTCCATGGGAAGCTCCTTGACGACCGGCTCGATGAAGCCGTTGACGATCATCTTGGAGGCCTCCTCCTCGTCGAGGCCGCGTGACTGCAGGTAGAACAGCTGCTCCTCGCCGATCTTGGAGACGGATGCCTCGTGACCGACGTTGGCGTCGCTCTCGTCGATCCTGATCGTCGGGAACGTGTCCGAGTGCGACTCGGGATCGAGCAGGAGGGCGTCGCAGACGACCTTCGAGCGGGCCTCCGTTGCGCCCTTCGCCACCTCGAGCAGGCCGCGGTAGGTCGACCGACCGCCATCCTTGGAGATCGACTTGGCGAAGATCGACGACGTCGTCTTCGGGGCGGCGTGGATGATCTTGCCGCCGGCGTCCTGATGCTGGCCCTTGCCGGCGAAGGCGATCGAGAGGATCTCGCCGTGCGCGCGCTCGCCCATCAGGTAGATCGACGGATACTTCATCGTCACCTTCGAGCCGAGGTTGCAGTCGACCCACTCGACCGTCGCGTCGGCCTCCGCGACCGCGCGCTTGGTGACCAGGTTGAAGACGTTCTGCGACCAGTTCTGGACGGTCGTATAGCGAATCCGTGCGCCGGGGCGGGCGATCAGCTCGACCACCGCGGAGTGCAGCGAATCGGTCGAGTAGACCGGCGCCGTGCAGCCCTCGATGTAGTGCACGTCGGAGCCCTCGTCGGCGATGATCAGCGTGCGCTCGAACTGGCCCATGTTCTCGGTGTTGATCCGGAAGTAGGCCTGCAGTGGCATGTCGACCTTGACGCCCGGCGGGACGTAGACGAACGAGCCGCCCGACCAGACCGCCGAGTTGAGCGCGGCGAGCATGTTGTCGTTGGCGGGGATGACCGTCGCGAAGTGCTCGCGGATGACGTCCTCGTGCTCGCGCAGCGCGGTGTCCATGTCCATGAACTGGACGCCCTGGGCCTCGAGCTTCTCGTTGACCTGGTGGTAGACGACCTCCGACTCGTACTGAGCGCCGACGCCGGAGAGGAACTGGCGCTCGGCCTCGGGGATCCCGAGCTTGTCGAAGGTGTTCTTGATGTCGTCGGGGACGTCGTCCCAGCTCGTCTCGGCGCGTTCGGAGGCGCGGACGAAGTAGTGGATGTTGTCGAAATCGATCTGATTCAGATCGGCGCCCCACTGGGGGACCGGGCGCGCCAGGAAGTGGTCGAGCGCCTTGAGCCGGAAGTCGCGCATCCACTGCGGCTCGTTCTTGTACTCGGAGATGTCCTCGACGAGCTGGCGGCTGAGCCCCTTCGGCGCCTTGAAGACGTAGCCGGTCTCAGGATCGTTAAAGCCGAACTTCGACTTGTAGTCCTGGTTGATGTCCTTGATCGCCTCGCGTTCGGCGAGCTTCGGGTCAAGGGTTGCGGTCTCGGGCGGCGGGTTCATGTTCAGTCAACCTCCAGCTTTATTTCCCCATCTTCGATTCGGACCTGAAAGGTCTCTACCGGCGCGAAGGCGGGGAGGGTCTTGGGACGTCCGGTCCGCAGGTCAAAGAGCGATCCGTGGCGCGGGCATTCAACGGTACAGGTGGCCTGGTCGAAGCTCCCCTCGGCGAGGGGGCCATCGTCGTGTGAGCAGCGATCCTCGATGGCCAGGAGGTCGCCGCCGCAGTTGAAGACGCCGATCTCGACGCCATCCACCTCAACCAGTCGCATCTCCCCCTCGGGGAGCTCGTCGGCGCTGCATACGGTGTGATCTGTCATTGGGAATCGGCGCTCCGGTCAATTCCTAGCGCCGTGGTCGGATTTTAGCGGTCCCGCGGCGGCTACTTGCAATTCATCCCGATCCGACCGGGTGACCGGGGTCGGCGAAGAAGAAGAACCAGCCCAAGAAGACGACCACGTCGACGAAGACGGCGAAGATGATGATCATCTCCAGTGGGTGCGTATCGGAGAAATGCTGCACCCGGCGCTCCTCGCTCTGACCGCGCATCCAGTCGGCACGAGCCCGCTCCCGATCGCGCGATCGGGCGACGAAGAAGGAGAAGAAGCCGGCGATCAGCAGCAGGGTTCCGATCATCCCGACGTGGACGACCGCGAGGGCGGTCCAGGAGGGCGCGGTGCTGGATTGGAATTGGGAGCCGACCCAAATCCAGAGGAGCGGAACGCCCAGCCCGACGACCGCGCCGAGAACGAGAACGCCGATCCGGGTGAGCGTGCTTGAGAATCCCTGCCTGAGAGCCATGAGCGAACGCATCGAAGCAGCAGAGGATAGCCAGGCGGATTCCGCCCGCCGATCCGTTCCCAAGGCCGTTCTGACCAGCCCGCTCCCCGACCCGCTCGAGCTGGGAGGGGGGACGGCGCTGAGGCTCGAGGGCACGTTCGAGGGCACCTCCTCACCGCCCGAGCGCCTCAGCGTCCGGCTGGGATCCCTCGTCAGGGAGGTCGATGCGTTCGGGATGCCGGAGCCGCGCAGCTACGGCCCGGGGTCCCGCTGGTGGGTCATCTTGCCCGTTCCCGCGAGCACCGACCTCGGGACGGCACCGCTGGCGCTGATCGCGACCGGGGCCGACGGTGAGGCCGAGTTCCCGCTCGGCGAGCTGCGGGTGGTGCGAAAGCGGGAGGAACCGGGTCCGGCCGTCATTGAGCCGTCCGGGCCGACCGCGTCGGAGCAGCTCATCGCGATCTGCATGGCCACGCACGAGCCGCCGGCCGAATGGCTTCGACGCCAGCTCGACTCGATTCGGGCTCAGGGGTGGACGAATTGGGTCTGCCTGATCAGCGACGACGGCTCTTCGCCGGAGGCGTTCGCAGTCCTCGAGCGCGAGGTCGGCGACGACGCGCGGTTCGTCGTCTCGCGATCGTCCGAGCGGCTCGGCTTCTACGGCAACTTCGAACGTGCGCTGCGGATGATCCCCCCCGAGGCCGAGCTGATCGGGTTCGCCGATCAGGACGACCGCTGGGACCCCGACAAGCTCGAGGCGATGGTCGAGGTCCTCGGCTCCAACCCGGGCGCCGCCCTCGCCTACAGCGACATGCGGGTGGTCGACGAAGCCGGCGACATCCTCTCCGACACCTTCTGGTATCTGCACCAGAACGCCTTCGATGACATCGCGTCGCTTGCCGTCAACAACACGGTCACCGGGGCGGCTTCGCTGTTCCGCCGTGAGCTGCTCGAGATCGGCCTGCCGTTCCCGCCGCGTCATTCAGACCAGCACTACCACGACCACTGGCTCGCGCTCTGCGCCCTCGCCATCGGCGACATCGCCTATCTCGATCGGCCGACCTACGACTACACCCGCCACGTCGACTCGGTGACGGTCCAGGCAGCGTTCGAGTGGTACGCGCCCGCGCACGGATTCCGCGCGCAGCTTCGCCAGCGCTGGCGCCGGATGACCCGCCGCCTGCGGATGGGGACCGCACGCCCCGGCTGGCGGGCGATCTACTTCGACCGCTACCTGCTCTTCCGGCAGCTCTTCGCCATCCTGGAGCTGCGGGCGGGTGAGCGGATCGAGCCCCGCAAGCGCCGTTCGCTGCAGCTGCTCGTCTCCGCCGAGAGCTCACCTCGAGCTGCCGCCTGGCTGCTCGCTCGCACCCTGCGCCCGCTGATCGGCCGCCGTGAGACGCAGGGCCGCGAGCGCGTCCTGCTCGGTGGTCTGCTCTGGCGCCGGGTGATCGGCCGCCGAGCGCGCGCCGGTTCCGAACGCCGGCGGAGTCCAGCTTCTCGTCGGGCAACTGACACCTGAACGAGTAGGGGTGAGTCCGCCAGGTCGGCCCAAGGCGTGGTTTGGCAGGGGAGGGGGAGGTGCGTGGGGGGTCCGGTTCCTTCGCGAGGGGTCTCGGCGGACGCGCCTCCCTGGGTCGATCCGGCCCATCGCTTCGAGGCACCGTGGCCGCCACGGCAGTCGCTCCACCTTCCCTCCGCAGTCCGAACGCAGCCCAACCCGGCTGGCGGTGTCGCTACCGACGCGCCGGAACTAAATCTGAGTGGGGTCCACAAGCTCGGGATCGACCTGTTGGCCCTCGTCCTCCCAATCCGCCGGCGAGCCGAGGCTGGCGGACTTGACGACCTTGAGGCCGAGCATCGCGCACTTCATGCGGGTGGCGGAGATGTCGATGCCGAGCAACTCGAGCACGTATTCCTTGGGGAGGTGCAGCAGCTCTTCGCGGGTCTTGCCGAGGAGCTCGTCCGTCAGCAGGGAGGTCGCCGCCGTCGAGATGGCACAGCCCTGACCCTCGAACGAGATCTCGCTGACCCTGCCGTCGTCGTCGAGCTTGATGAAGACGTGCTGCTCGTCGCCGCAGAACGGATTGGTGTCCTCGTAGTCGAGGTCGTGCTCGGGGAGCCGGCCGAAGTTGTGCGGCCGCTTGTAATGCTCGAGGATCTGATCCCGGTAGAGCTCGTCCATCAGTCGATCCTGAAGATGCGCCGGGCCTCGTGGAGGCCATCGACGAGACGGTCGATCTCCTCGGCCGTGGTGTAGATGCCGAAGCTCGCCCGGGCGGTTGCCGCGACGCCGAGGCGATCCATCAGCGGCTGGGCGCAATGATGACCTGCCCTGACCGCGATCCCGTGGCGATCGAGGATCTCGGCGACGTCGTGGGCGTGAACCCCATCGAGCTCGAAGGAGACGGGGCCGACCCGCTCCTCACTTGCCGGCGGGCCGAAGACCCGCAGACCGGGGACCTCCTCGAGCCGCGGGAGCGCGTAAGCGGTGATCTCGCGCTCATGGGCGAGAACGGAATCCATGCCGATCCCGTCGAGCCAGCGCAAAGCCGCGGCGAGCCCGATGGCCTGGGCGATGGCAGGGGTGCCCGCCTCGAATCGCGCGGGCGGGTCGGCGTACGTGATCGCCCCCCGGCTGACCTTTCGGATCATCGAGCCGCCACCGAGGAACGGCGGCATCTCACGCAGCAGGTCCAGGCGTGCCCAGAGGGCTCCGATGCCCGTCGGGCCATATGCCTTGTGGCCGGTGAAGGCGTAGAAGTCGACGCCGAGCGCCCCGACGTCGACCGCCATCTTGGGTACCGCCTGAGCCCCGTCGACGAGGACCAGCGCTCCGGCATCGTGGGCGCGGCGGGTGATCTCCTCGATCGGGTTGATCGTGCCGAGCACGTTGGAGAGATGCGTGATCGCCAGCAGCTTCGGCTTGCGGGAGAGCGCCTCCTCGAGCTCGGCCCCGACCAGCTCGCCATCGTCACCGACGCCGATCCAGTCGAGCTCCGCGCCGACGGACTCGGCGAGCTGATGCCAGGGCACGATGTTGGAGTGATGCTCCATCTCGGTCAGCGCGATCCGGTCGCCCGGGCCGACGTTGGCGGCGCCCCAGGCGCGGGCGACGAGGTTGATCGCCTCGGTCGCGTTGCGGACGAAGATCAGCTCGCGGCGGTCCGCGGCCCCGAGGTGGTCGGCGACCGTGGCCCTTGCGCCCTCGTACGCCGCCGTGGCCTCTCCCGACAGCGTGTGGGAGCCGCGGTGGACGTTTGAGTGGTTGCGTCGCTCGTAGCGGTCAACCGCCTCGATCGAGGCGAGTGCGCGCTGCGAGCTGGCGCCGGAGTCGAGGTAGGCGAGCAGCTGGTCGCCGATCCGCCGGGTCAGCGTCGGAAATGACTCCCGCACCCGCTCGACGTCGAACGGGGTCTTGGTTGCCGCAAGTCCCTCGGGTGCTGCCATGGAGATTGCGGAGGCGGTGCCGCTAGGCGGCTGCCGCCACCTCCTCCTTGATCCAGCCGTAGCCCTTGTCCTCGAGCACGGCGACGAGCTCCGGGCCGCCCTGCTTGACGATCCTGCCCTCGTACATGACGTGCACCTTGTCGGGCTCGACCATGTGAAGGATGCGCTGGTAGTGGGTGATGATCAGGACCCCCATCTCGGGGCCGGCGAAGCGGTTTACGCCCGCTGCGACGGTGCGAAGCGCATCGATGTCGAGGCCTGAGTCGGTCTCGTCGAGCACCGCCACGCGCGGCTTCAGCAGCGCCATCTGGAGCATCTCCATGCGCTTCTTCTCACCGCCGGAGAAGCCCTCGTTGAGGTAGCGGCTCGAGAACTCACGCGGAACGTCCATCAGCTCCATCGCCTCCTGCGTGGTGCGGGCGAACTCCTTCAGCTTGATCTCGGGCTCGCCCTGAGCCTCGCGGCGGGCGTTGACGATCATGCGCAGGTACTTGGCGACGGTCACCCCGGGCACCGAGACCGGGTACTGGAAGGCCATGAAGAGTCCGGCGCGGGAGCGCTCGTCCGGAGCGGCCTCGGTGATGTCCTCCCCGTTGAAGCTGATGCTGCCCTCGCTGACGGTGAGGCCCGGGTGGCCCATGATCGCGTTGGCGAGGGTCGACTTGCCGGAGCCGTTGGGGCCCATCAGAGCGTGGATCTCGCCGCGCCCGACCTCGAGGTCGAGGCCCTTGAGAATCTGCTTCTCCTCGGCGGCTACGTGCAGGTTCTTGATCTCCAGGTCGGCCAATTTTTCTCCAGTCTCAGGTCGGTTTACGGGTGAGCTGCCGGCACCCTCAGGCGCCGGCGGTGGCGGGGATCCGTAGATCCCGGCGCTCGAACTCGACGAGCTCCTCGAGGGTGGTTCCGGCAAGCGCGCGGGTGATCCCCCCCTGAACTCGCGTCCACAGCAACTTGGTCGAGCAGGCGACGTCCCCGTCTGATTCGTGGGAGCAGAGAACCCGTCCCTCGCGGTCGTCCCGGAAGCAGTCCATCGGCGCAATCGACCCCTCGAGGGCCTCGACGACCTCGAGCATCCGAATCTCAGCGGCGGGCCGGGCCAGCCGGTAGCCGCCGTGGGCACCGCGCTGGGAGCTGACCAACCCTGCATCTCGCAGCTTGGCGACGAGATGCTCGAGATAGGACAGCGGCAGGTTCTCCGATTCGGCAAGCGAGCCCAGCGCCGCGGGACTTTCGCCCTCGCGCCTGCCCAGCGCAACCATCAGCCGGATTCCGTACTCAGCCTTCGTCGAGAACAACATCTGGCTAAATCCTAGCGATTCAGTCGGTTATCCCTCGAGGTCCTCGCCTTGCGATGCCATTCTGCGGACGAGCAGCCGCCAGGGGTGGATGACCACCCGCCCGCTGGCGGCGCTGCGCAGGGCGCGGCCGAGCAGCGTCCCGGAGACACCGTCGGCCGGCAGCTCCAGCACGAGCTCCAGCTGGCCGGCGGCCGTCCGGCGCGGCTTGGGATCGCTCACCGAGAGGCTGCGGAACAGCTCGATCGCGTCGGCGTTCTCCTCGAGGATGACCGCGACGAACCGCTCGATCCCATTCTCGCGGGCGCGCTCCACCAGCCGTTCGAGCAGAGCGGTCGCAGCGCCGCGGCCCTGCCAGTCGTCGACGATTGCGACGGCGACCTCAGCCTCGGCCGGACGCTCGCCGCGGACGTAACGAGCGACGCCCACCGGTTCGTCGCCGGGGCCGATGGCGATGACCGCCTCGTGGTCGCGATGATCGACCTCGGTGAGGTATCTGAGGTCGGCGTCCGTGAGCCGCTTCAGCGGGGAGAAGAAGCGCCGGTAGCGCGACTCGGGACCCATCCGCTCGAAGGCGGCGACGATCGTGGCCTTGTCGTCGGGCCGGACCTCGCGCAGCACCAGCTCGGAGCCGTCGCGGAGTGTGCGGGTGCTGGCGTCATGTGTAGGTGCTGCGGCCACTCGGTTAGATTCGCGTCGTCGTGCCCGGGAGGGCCCAAAGTACCTGAGCGGTGAGGAGTCCATGGCCGAGCGCGCGCAAACGTCGAAGACGAGGTTCGTCCTCAAGGAGCTCTATTACTCGCGGGCCCTGCGCGCGGTTGCGTACGCACCGATCGACGCGTTCGAGCGGCTCACGGGTCGCAGGGACGAGCTCACCCCTCCTCGCCGGCTGCAGTACGTCGGGGCGCGCGCCGACTTCGAGGCCGCCGGCGTTTTCTGGCGCGATCAGCTCGTCAACGTCCACGGACTGAGTCCGAGCGGGGACGTGCTCGACATCGGATGCGGAATCGGGCGCAACGCCGTCGCGCTCACTTCGCACCTGCAATCGGGGACCTACGAGGGGTTCGACATCGTCCCGCAGTTCATCCGCTGGTGCCAGCGGCACATAACGCCGCGCCATCCGAACTTCCGCTTCCAGCTGGCCGGGGTCCGCAACCGGCATTACAACCGCCAGGGTGGGCGTCCGGCGAACCGGTACGAGTTCCCCTACCCGCCGCAGTCGTTCGACATGGCGTTCGCCGCTTCGGTCTTCACCCACATGGAGCCCGACGGAATCCGTCAGTACCTGGCTGAGTCACGGCGGGTCCTGCGGCCGGGGGGAAGGCTGATCTGCACGTTCTTCGTCCTCGATCCCGTCGTCAGGGATCTCCTGGAGCGCCGTCAAGGCGCCTTCTCCCTCGACCACAGCTTCGTCGACTCCGAGGGCACGCCGTACCTGGGAGCTTCCCAGCGCGTTCCCGAATATTGCATCGGCATCGATGAAGCTGACGTGCTGCGGATCGTCGAGGAGGTCAACCTCGAGCTCCTCGAGCCGATCATCCACGGCAGCTGGTCCGGGCGGACCGGGGTGGAGGGCGATTACCAGGACATGCTCGTCCTGCGCCGGCCCGATTGAGCCGGCGGCCCACCGCTCAGGGTTCGATCAGGCCTCGCCGAATGGCGTAACGGACGAGCTCCACCCGGTCGCGCATGCCGAGCTTGCGCATCGCGTTCGAGCGATGGTTCTCGGCGGTCTTCTCCGCCAGGCCGAGCAGCTCGGCGATCTCCTTGTTGGTGTGGGCCTCGGCGACGAGCTTGACGACCTCCTCCTCGCGGGGCGTGAGGTCGTCCTCGCGGCTATCGCCCTCGCCGAGCACGTCGCGGATCAGCGCCTGCTGAGCCTCGGGCGTCAGGAACGGCTCCCCTCGCTCGACCGCATGGATGGCGTCGATCAGGTCGCTGTCGGCGGCGCGCTTGAGAACGTAGCCCGACGCGCCCGCCTTCAACGCCTCGAAGAGGTAGCGCTCCTCGTCGTGCATCGAGAGGATCAGCACCGCGACCTCCGGGGCCTGCTCGCGGATGGCTCGGGTCGCCTCGAGCCCATTGAGATGGGGCATCTTGACGTCGAGGATCGCCAGGTCGGGACGCAACTCGACTGCCAGCTTGAGCGCTTCGGCGCCATCAGCCGCCTCAGCGACGACGTCGATGCCGTCGACGCTCTCGAGCAGCATGCGCACGCCGGAGCGGACGATTCCGTGATCGTCGGCGATCAGAACGCGCATAGGTGTTGGCGGAGCTCGAAGTTCATCATCTGTGCTGATCATCGGCATCTCAGGCCATCAACCTGATCTGGGTGCCGATATTCGGCCCGGAGTCGATCTCGACCTTGCCGCCGACCAGCAACGCGCGCTCGCGCATCCCCGCGATTCCGAGGCCCCCGGTCGCGCTGTCGGCGTCGAACCCGCCGCCGTCATCGGAGATCCAAAGCTCGAGCCCGTAGCCGCGCCGGTGCAGGCGCACGCGGACGCGCTCGGCATGCGCATGCTGGACTGCGTTCGAGAGCGCCTCCTGCGCGACCCGGTACGCGACGAGCTGAATTTCGTCGGAAACGGGGGAGAAGTCGCCCTGACCGTCGAAGTCGGTCTCGATGCCGCTGCGTCGGCCGACCTCCTCGGAAAGGGTCGCGAGCGCCGCCTTGAGGCCGAGGTCGTCGAGCGTCGTCGGTCGCAACTGGCGCGCGAGGGTGAGGAGCTCCTCCATCGCCCGCCCGGCGACGGCGCCCGTTTCGGCGAGCTCAGCCGCCAGCTCGGGCGGAGCCTTGCGCCGCAGCGTCTCGAGCCGGAGCAGCAGTCCGGTGAGCGACTGATTGACCTCGTCATGGAGGTCGAGGGCCACCCGTGAGCGCTCGCGCTCCTGGGCGGCGAGCGCCGCGATCGCCCCCTGGCGGCGTTCGAGCTCGAGGCGGATGAGCATCTCGCGGAACGAATGCTCGAGGCGGCGCACCTCCTCGGGCCCGCGCAGGGGCGGCAGCTCATCGACCGGAGAGCTCCCGCCGAGATCAGCGCTCTCCATCTGCAGGACGAGATCCTCGAGGGGCTTGAAACGGCGCTGCAGGAGCGAGAAGTTGAGTCCGACCGTGGCCGCGACCGCAGCGCCGAGAACGATCCCGACCGCGCTGTCGGCCCCGGGATTGCCCGGATCGGATGCGTACCAGGCAGCGATCACCGCGGCTGCGATCAGCAGCAGGTTCGCGACGAGCACTTGGGTGAGGAGGGTCTTGGGGCGCATCGTCAGAGACCGAATCGGCGCTTTGGGCCTCCGACCTTAGAAGCGGTTTACGCCTTTTGGCAGTATTAGGGGAACCAAACGCCCCCCGAGGAGGCAACCAACCATGGATACGACCCGCAGATCCAACTTCGCCGCCGGCATCAGGACGACGCTCCTGCTCGGTGGACTGACCGGTCTGCTCGTGGTCATCGGCGCCCTCATCGGAGGCCCGCAGACCGCGCTCCTGTTCCTCTTCATCGCCCTCGCGATCAACATGGGGACCTATTGGTTCAGCGACCGCATCGCGCTGAAGATGAGCGGTGCGCAGCCGATGCCGGAGGAGCGGGCACCGCAGATCTACCAGATGGTCCGTGAGCTGACCGCCACGGCGAAGATGCCGATGCCGGCTCTCTACGTGATCCCCCAGGCGCAGGCCAACGCCTTCGCCACCGGCCGCAGTCCCGACCATTCCGCGGTCGCGATCACGGCGGGAATCATGAAGCTGCTCTCGCCCGACGAGCTGCGTGGAGTGATCGCCCACGAGCTCTCCCACATCCGCAACCGCGACACGCTGATTCAGTCGGTCGCGGCCTCGATCGGCGGTGCGATCTCCTACCTCGGCTACATGCTGATGTGGTTCGGCGGCGATGATGAGAGCCCCCTCAGCCTGGTCGCCTCGCTGGTCCTGGTGCTGGTTGCGCCGATCGCGGCGACGATCATCCAGCTGGCGATCTCGCGTCAGCGCGAGTACTCCGCGGACGCCACGGGCGCCCAGATCTGCGGCAACCCCGAGAGCCTCGCCTCTGCGCTGCTGCGCCTCGAGGAGGGTTCCAAGGCGATGCCGATGCAGGTCAACCAGGCCACGGAGTGCCTCTACATCGTCAAGCCGTTCTCCGGCAAGGGGATCGCGAGCCTGTTCAGCACCCATCCTCCGATCGAGGAGCGGGTCCGGCGCCTTCGTCAGATGCGCCCGGCCCTCGGCTAGACGCGCCGGTCATCGATCGGGCGATCAGGCCGCTATACTTTCTGAAGTGACTCCCACTGAAACGAAGAACCGGGCAAGCGGCGCCGACCTCATCGCGAGGGCAAAGGAGTCGATCGACGAGGTCCAGCCCGCCGAGGCGGCGAAGGAGCTCAAGAGCGAGGACGCCATCTTCATCGACGTTCGCGAGCAGCACGAGTTCGAAGAGCGCCATATCGACGGGGCCATCCACGTCCCTCGTGCATACCTGGAGTCGCGGATCGAGCAGTTCGTCCCCGATCGTTCCAAGCGGGTCGTCGTCTACTGCGCGTCCGGCGTCCGCTCCGCGCTCGCCGCGAAGACCCTTGCGGAGGATCTGGGCTATGAGGACGTCTCCTCGCTCGCCGGCGGGATCACCCTCTGGCGTGATCGCGGCCTCCCCGTAGTCACGCCTCGGTCGCTGACCCAAGAGCAGAAGGAGCGTTACTCGCGTCACATCCTCGTTCCCGAGATCGGGCTCGAAGGCCAGCTCAAGCTGCTCGACGCGAAGGTCCTGTTGCTCGGCGCCGGCGGTCTCGGCTCGCCGACCGCTCTCTATCTCGCCGCCGCCGGCGTCGGCACGATCGGACTCGTCGACGATGACGTCGTCGACGCCTCCAACCTGCAGCGGCAGGTCATCCACAGCACCGCGACGATCGGGATGGCGAAGACGGAGTCCGCTCGCAAGGCCATCGAGGCGCTGAACCCGGACGTCAACGTGATCGAGCACAACGGTCGTCTCGACTCCGGCAACGTGATCGAGCTCCTCTCCGGATACGACGTGGTCGTCGACGGCGCCGACAACTTCCCGACCCGCTACCTGCTCAACGATGCCTCGGTGCGGTTGAAGAAGCCGGTCGTCTCCGCTTCGATCCTCTCCTTCGACGGGCAGATCTCGACGTTCGTCCCGTTCGAGGGCCCCTGCTACCGCTGCCTCTATCCGACGCCGCCCCCGCCCGAGCTGGCGCCGAGCTGTGGCGCCGCCGGAGTCCTCGGCGTGCTGCCGGGAATCATGGGAATGCTGCAGGCGCTCGAGGTCTTCAAGCTCGTCACCGGAGCCGGCACCCCGCTGATCGGCCGGCTTCTGCTGTTCGAGGCGCTCGGGACCGAGTTCACCGAGCTCAAGGTCCGGCGAGATCCGGACTGCCCGATCTGCGGACCGAATGCCCCCGAAGTCGCCGACGGTGATCTTGGGAAATTCCCCGACTACGACGCCTTCTGCGCCGGCTGACGGGCCGGGAGCACGCGTCTCGGCGTCATCGCCCGGCTCACGGCCAGAAGGCCGCATCGCCGGGCTCTTCTTTGATCTGCGCACTCCCGACCACGTCAGTCGATTAAGGTCCCGCCGATGCCCAAGGTGAAGATTCCCCCCGTCCTGCGCGCGCAGACGAACGGTGAGCCCCTGGTGGAGGTCCAGGGCGACGACGTCGGCGCGGTTCTCAACGGCCTGGCAAGCGCTCATCCCGACGTCTCGAAGCAACTCTTCGATGAGAGCGGCGATCTGAACCGGTACGTCAACGTCTATCTCAACGACGAGGACGTCCGCTTGCTGAACGGCCTCGAGACATCGGTCAGCGACGCGGATACCGTCGTGATCCTGCCGGCGATGGCCGGCGGCCGCTGACGACCTAGGGGTCTCCGCCCGTCAGGTCGGTGAAGGCGAGCCACGCGGGCTTGCTGTCCCCCTCGGAGTCGAGCAGACCTGCCGTCCGGCACCACAGGCAGTCGCCGACGGGACCTTCGCTGTCGCGCCAGGTGAACCAGATGACCCCGTGCAGGCCCCATTTCTCGCGCCCGTCGTACATGGCGTTGAAGCTGTCGGCGAGCAGCTCAGCCTGCTGATCGGGGCTCTTCGCCAGGTCGTTCGGCACATCGGGGTCGGAGCCCCAGCCGAGCTCGGTGACCCAGAGACCGGCGTCGTCGCCGCCGGCGTCGACCGCATCTCGCGTGCCGTCGAGCTGCTCGGTGACCGCGCCGACGTTCGGCCCATAGGGATGAACGCCGACCAGGTCGACCGCCTCGGCGACGCCCTTGTGCTGGTAGATGTCCTTGAGGAAGTCGAAGGATGTGATCGCGCCATCGGACTGCGGGGTGGCGAACATGCCCCCGACCATGATCTGGGCGTCGGGATCCACCTTCTTGAGAACGCGGCTGGAGCGTTTGAGGAGGTCCACGTAGGCGCTCGGATCCGGCTTGGGCGTCCAGAACAGCGAGGTGTTCGGCTCGTTCCAGATCTCCCAGATCCGCAGGGGCTGCGGGGTCAGCTCCGGATGTCCGGTTGCGAAGAAGTCCCAGAAGTCTCCTCCGGGCCCGTACCGCCGCTCGGCGGCGTCGAGGAACTTCGACCATGCATCGAAGGCCTTGTCGCTTGACGTCGGCGGGTCGGTCAACCTGGGCGCGTATCCCGAAGGCGTTCCCGTGACGCTGACGATGGGCTCGATTCCCTGCCGGGCGAGCTCGGCGAGAGTGGCGTCGGACGCCGACCAGTCGTAGCTGCCCTTTTCCGCCTCGACCGTTGACCAGGAGAGCGACAGCCGATAGCTCCCGATCCCGCCATTGGCCATGCGCGCGAAGTCGGAGGAGGGTGGAGCGGCCACGGGAGAGATCCCGAAGAATGCCCCGTAGTCGTTGCCGGGATCCTCGCTTGAGCCTCCGCAGCCGGAGAGCGCAGCCATCAGCGCCACGCCGAGGGCCGCTGCCCGCCGAATCATCGAGTGGGAGATATTCGCGCCGATCGGGGCCCGAAGGAGATCATCGCCAGGCCGCCCAGCACGAGCCCGATGACCAGCGGTCCCCCGACGGTCGATGCAGCCGATGCCAACAGGCTCTGCGTCGGCAGGGTCTCGCCGACGACGCCGCCCTGGGCGTGATCCCCGCGTGAGTCGGTGCCGCCGTCGGCGGCTTTGGTCGCGGCCGCTGCGGCGCTGCTGAAGCCGTCGCGGGCACCGGGTAGATCAAGCACGTATTCGTCTCCTGCGGGCGGCTCCGCGAAGGCACCCGGGGCGGCTGCGAGGAGGACGCCCGCGAGAATCGATCCAAGGAAGCAGATCAGGCGGGTCCTAGAATCCCTCGGGCGGTCCATCGATGGAGAGAATGGTACAGGCGACATCAGTGGACAATCGGCCCAATGCACTCCGAGTGAGCGCCGGGATCGCGGTCGCTGCGGCCATCGTCGGCCTCTCCCTGGCCGAGGGAGGTTACGGCGGTGTGGCCACCGGGATGACGACGGTCCTGGTCTGGTTGCTCGTCCTCGCGGTGGTGCTCAGCGGCCGGGGACGATTGGCTGCCGAGGGCTCCAGGACCGTGCACGCCGGGGGCTGTCTGGTCGCGCTCGCCGGCCTCACGGCGTTCTCGCTGCTGTGGGCGAGCGACGACGGCTCGGCGTTCGCCGACGTGGTCAGGATCAGTGGATACGCCGGCGCCTTCGTCCTCGCCGGATTGACGCTGGGGCGGGGGAGGGGGGAATCGACTCTGGTCGCCATCGCGACCGGGATCTTCGGCGTGGCGATGATCGCGCTCGCCTCCAGGCTCGGCGGGATCGGCGAGGGCGACACCGCGCTGGCCTCCCTGCTCACCGCCACGAGCGGCCGGCTCAGCTACCCGATCGGGTACTGGAACGGGCTCGGTGCCCTGATGGCACTCGGGGTGCCCCTGCTCGTCTGGCTCGCAGCGGGGCTCGATGCGCCGCGGGCCCGCGGCCGGGCCATCGCCGCCCTGTGCCCGCCGCTGCTCGTCGCGTACATGACGTCCTCGCGAGGGGCATTGCTCGGTGCCGCCTTCGGCGCCGTCGTCGTCGTCATCTTCGCGAGTGACCGCCCGCGAGCCGCGGCCGCGACCGTGGTCGGGATACTCGCGACGCTTCCCGCCTTTCTTGCTGCAGGCCTGATGAGCGGGATCCTCGACAGCGCCGGTGCCGGGGCGCCGGGAAGCTCCGAGCTGATCGTCGCACTGGCTTTGGTTGCGGGCATGGCCTTCGCCGCGGTTGCCGGCGACGGGCTGACCACCCGCCTCTCGCGGATCCGGGTCAGGCGAATCCGGGTGCGGCGAACACCCGCGCTCATCGCGGTCCTCGCGATCGGCGTCGGACTCGTACTGCTCACCGGGCCGTCCCGGTTCATCGATGACTTCCGCAGCCTGCCGGAGCAGAAGCGGACCGCCAGCGAAGCCGGAATCCTGACGGTGTCGGGATCAGGCCGGGCGCAGTTCTGGGGAACGGCCCTCGACGCGTTCGCCGGGGCCCCGCTCAAGGGAGTCGGAGCGGGGGGCTACGGGACGTACTGGAACGTGAACGGGACCCTGAATACGCCGACGAAGTACGCACACTCCGAGCCTCTCGAGCTCCTCGCGGAACTCGGAATTGCCGGGTTCGCGCTCTTCATCGCGTTCTTCTTCGTGGTGGTCAGAGCCGGTATACGCCGTGCTCGCGGCCCGGATCGGGCGGGGGCCGGCGCAGCGCTCGGCGTGATTGCGGCGGGATCAGTCGGCTTCCTGATCGACTGGACTTGGCAGCTTCCGGCGGTCGTCGTCCCGATCCTCATCGCGGCTGCGCTGCTGACCGGCCCATCCTTTGCGGGCGGGACGCAGGCGCCGCCGCAGGCGCCGGAGCTGGGGCTCCCCCGAACCTGGCGCGGCCCCGTGATCGCGACCGCGCTGATCGCGATCGCGATCCCGGCCATCTGGGCGGGAGGCGTGCTCGGGCTTGCGACATCGCAGCTGAATTCGAGCGAGCACGCCTACTCTCGCGGGGAGTACGGGGAGGCCGCACGGTCCGCCCGTACGGCGGCTCAGATCGAACCCTGGGCATCCGAGCCGTGGCTGCGGCTGACGGCGATCGAGCAGGCGGCGGGCAATCTCGATGCCGCTCGGACCGACGGGCTCGCCGCCATCGATCGGGCACCGCAGGACTTTCGCGCGTGGCTTCTGCTGGGCCTGATCGAGTCGGTCCGCGGAAACCCGGGGCCCAGCATCGCCTACACCCTGCGGGCGGGGGTGCTCGCCCCCCAGGTGCTCTCCCGGATCGGGACCGTCGGGTTATCCGACCCGGGGAGCGGAATTTGACGGTTGTGGTGGCTCTATGCTTGGGCATCGGTCACGCCTCGCGATAGTCCGCGCCGACACCGATCCGCATGAACGTGAACGACCTTTCAAGCGAACGTGCTCTCGCCGAGCGGCGAAGGCTCACGTCCGCCTCGGCGCGCGTCGGAATCACCTCCGCCGGGCTCTCGCCGCGTGGTCGTTGGTGGCGCGACGCCACCCGTCGACGGTTTCTGGCACTCGCCGACATCCTGGCCGGCTTCCTCGCGACGCTGATCGTCACGGTCCCCGCGACGGGCGGGTTCTGGGCCATGATCTTCCTGCCCGTGTGGCCGTTGACCGCCAAGCTCTTCGGCCTCTACGACCGCGACCATCGCGCGCTGCGCCACCTCACCGCTGACGAAGTGCCGATGATCCTTGCCTGGATCGGAACCATCACCGCCCTGGTCGCGCTTCTCCTTCCGCTGACGCCCGAGGGGAGCCTCGACGGACTCGCGATCAGCGGATTGCTGGTGGCCGGCGCCGCTGCCGCAATCGGCCTGCGCTCCTTCACCCGCTGGGCGTGGCTGAAGCGCACTCCGCCGGAGCTCGTCGGGGTCGTCGGTGACGGAGCCGCGCTCGAGTCGGTTCACCGCAAGTTTCAGATCTTCCGCAAGATGCACCTCGAGTTCGTGACCGAGCTGCGCATCGACGAGATCGGCACCGGCGAGGACCGGGAGGCGAGCCTCAACTCGTTCACCGATGGCGTCGATCGCGTGCTCGTCGCTGCGACGGGCGTCGAGAGCAACCTGATCGGCGACCTGAAGGCTCTCTGTCGCAAGCGTGCGGTGAAGCTCAGCGTCGTCTCGCCGCTGCGAGGCATCGCGCTTCCATCGGAGTCGTTCTCCCGCTTCGGCGATCTGCCGATCCTCGAATACAACACGTGGGACCGCTCCCGGTCCACGCTGGTGATCAAGCGCCTCTTCGACGTGCTCGTCGCCGGCGTCGGCCTGACCGTGCTCGCACCGGCGCTGATCGCGATCGCACTGGCGATCAAGCTGGACAGCCGCGGGCCGGTCCTCTTCTCGCAGATCCGCGGTGGCCTCAACGGCAGGCCCTTCCGGATGTACAAGCTGCGGACGATGGGGGTCGACGCCGAGGCGACGCTCGACAGCCTGGTCGACCTCGGTGACCTCGAGGAGCCCGTCTTCAAGTTTCGCGACGACCCACGCGTGACCCGCCTCGGTCGCGTCCTGCGGCGCTTCAGCATCGACGAGGCCCCGCAGCTGATCAACGTGCTCATGGGAGAGATGAGCATCGTCGGGCCGCGCCCCGAACAGGTCGAGCTGGTCGAGCGTTACGACCCCGACGCCCGGATGCGCTTGACGGTGAAGCCAGGCATCACCGGTCCGATGCAGATCTTCGGTCGTGGTGAGCTGACGTTCTCTGAGCGACTGGCGGTCGAGCTCGAGTACGTCGACAACCCATCCCTCGCCCGGGACCTGCAGATCATCATTCAGACCCTGCCCGCGGTCTTTCGCGGCACCGGCGCGTTCTGAGCGACCCGCACATGGGTGGAGGGCCGCGGGTCTCGATCGTGATCGTGACCTGGAATTCGCGCTCCGTGATCACAGACTGCCTCGACGCGCTTGCCGCCGACCCGTCTTCGGCGAGCTGGGAGGTCGTGGTTGTCGACAACGCCTCGACCGATGCAACGCCTGAGGCCGTGCGCGCTCACAGCCTCCATGCCGGCCTCATCGCCAACGATGCGAACCGGGGGCTTGCAGCGGCCAACAACCAGGGGATCCGATCGGGTTCAGCGCCCTTCATCCTGATCGCGAACCCCGACACGATCGTGAAGGCTGGCGCCGTCGATGCCCTGGTTGAGTTGCTCGAACGTAGGCCCGAGGCGGCTTTCGCGATCCCGCTGCTCCGCTATCCGGACGGCAGGCTGCAGACGTCAGCGGGTGACCTCCCGATCCTCTCGGATGCGCTGAGGGGACGCCAGGCGCGGTCCCGCGGAGATGATGCAGCTCGCGGATTCTGGTGGGACGGGTGGGCGCACGACGAGGAGCGGCGCATCGGTCGAGGGCACGAATCCTGCTATCTGGTTCGCCGGGCGGCGGTCGAGGAGATCGGGCTTCAGGACGAAGCGTTCTCGCTCGACTGGGAGGGAATCGACTGGGCGGCGCGTGCCGACGCCGCCGGGTGGGAGATCTGGTTCACGCCCGCGGCCGAGATCATCCACGTGGGTGGCGCCAGCATCAGGCAGGCTCCCATCCGCTGGATCGTCGGCTCCCACCGCGGGATGTACCGCTACTTCGCGAAGCGCGCCGGCCCCTTGCGCCGTCCTCTGCTCGGGGCCGTGATCGCGGCTCGATGCGTGCTCAAGGCAGCGGCGGTGGCGGCCGGCCCGGGGAGCTACGACCGCTCGCACCGGAGCTGACATGAGGATCCTGCACGTGATCGAGGCGATCGAGGCGGGCGTCGCCCGGCACGTGACCGACGTCGTCTGCCGGGTCCCGGCCGAGCACGAGGTACTCGTACCCCCAGTGCGGACCGGCGGCTTCACCGACCATGCTGCGTTCGAGGCGATGGAGGCCGCCGGCGCCCGCATCCATTTGACTCCGATGCGGCGCTCGGTCGCCAGCGCCCACAACGCGAAAGCGGTGCTGATCGCCCGGCGCCTGATCAGGGCGGGGCGACCGGACGTCGTTCACGGTCACGCGTCGGTGGGCGGGGCCGTGGCCCGGCTCGCCTCGGCGCGAACCCCTGCACGGTGCGCGTATACGCCGAATGGCCTGCTGCCGAGCACGGGCGTGATCGCCGTCGAGCGCCTCCTCGGCCGCCTCACCGACGCGGTCATCGCGGTCTCGCCCTCGGAGGCCGAGCAGATCGCCGGGTTGCGGGTGGCGGCGCGAGATCGGATCACGGTGATCCCCAACGGCATCGATCTCGATCGGGCGGCGCCGCCCGGGATGGATCTGCGGGGCCGGCTCGGCGTGGGGGAGGAGGTCCCGTTGATCGGGACGGTGGGGCGCCTTGCTGCGCAGAAGGCGCCGGAGGTCTTCGTCCGCGCCTGCGCTCTGATCGCCCAGACCTCTCCCGCGCGCTTCGTGATCATCGGCGACGGCCCGATGCGCAGGGCGGTTGCCGACGAGATCAGCGCCGCCGGGCTCGGCGAGCGTTTTCTGCAGGTGCCCGGGATGCTGGACGCGTCGTCGGTGATGAGCCAGCTCGACGTGTTCGCGCTCCCGTCCCGCTACGAGGCCGGTCCGTACGCTCCGCTGGAGGCGATGCGGGCGGGAACGCCGGTCGTGCTCAGCGATGTGATCGGCAACCGCGACACAGTCATAGACGGGAGCTCGGGACTTCTCGTCCCGCCCGACGACCCGGGTGCGCTCGCGACCGCGATCGGCCGGGTCATCGCCGACCCCAGCTTGGGGGAGAGGCTCCGCAGCGGGGCCCGCGAGCGCCTGGCCGCGAGCTTCGACTCCCGCCTGATGGCCGAGCGTCTCGCCGCGCTCTACGCGGAGCTCAGCGCTCAGCGCGTGGCGAAATCACGGTAGATCTGGAGCAGTCGCTTCGGGTTGGCGTCGTCATCGAGAAGGCCGGAGCTCTCGCACCACATGCAGAGGGTGTCGGTGCGGTCCTGCCACAGATACCAGAGGACGTGGGCGATCCGCAGGTGCAGACGCTCTCGCAAGAGCATCTCGAATGTCCCGGAGAGGGCCTGCTGCTGACCGGTGCGGCTCTTGATCAGGGGGTGCTCGAGCGGTCCGTCGGTGCCCCAGCCGATCTCGGTCACCCAGAGCGGCACGCGCGCGCCGGCCTGGTCTAGAACTGAGCGCGCCTCGTTCAGCTGCGAGCCGACCGCCCGAACCGTCGCCGCGTATGGGTGGTAGGCGACTCCGTCAACCGCCGCGGCCACGCCTCGGGTCGCGAAGAGCCGGCGCAGGAACCGAGGCCCCTTGATTGCGTACCTGTTCGTCGGCCTGGCGACGATGCCGGCGGTGAGCACCTCGGCGGCGGGGTCGATGTCGTGAATCGAGCGCGAGGTGCGGCGCAGCAGGGTGGCGTACTCGTGAGGGTCGGGCTTCGGACCCCACCAGGTCTTCGAGTTGGGCTCGTTCCAGACCTGCCAGACCTGGATCGGCAGGTATGGGGCGCCGGGGTGGAGATCCCAGTAGGTCCCGTCCGGCCCGTAGCGGCGAACCATCGCGACGACGAGATCGTGCCATTGATTGCGCGAGACGCGATCGTGCACCGGAGTCGAGGAAAGGCCCTTCGAGCGCCACGGGGGAACTCCGTAGAGGACCGGGATCAAGGTGATCCGGTTCGCGTTCGTGTTCGCGACCAGCTGGTCGAAGTAGCTCCAGTCATATGGCTGCCGAGGCACCGTCCTCGCCAGCTCGAACGGGAAGTTCGCCCGGTAGACCCCGACGTCGGCGCCCGCCATCTGGCTGAAGTCCGACCGGCTCGTATTCCATCCGTTGACTCCGAAGAAGTCACGCGGCGCCGCCCGCCCGACGGATGAGAGCGCCGGTGCGGCGGCCAGGCCGAAGGCGAGCACCAGCGCGACTGCGACCGCGATCCGGCGGAACCGCTCCACCGCTCTAGTGCTCGAGGACGAGCCCGAGGAACTGCTTAGTGCGCTCCTCACGGGGGTTGTCCAGCACCCGGGAAGGAGGTCCCTCCTCGACGATCACCCCGCCGTCCATGAAGACGACGCGGTCGGCGGCCTCGCGTGCAAAGCCGATCTCGTGGGTGACGACCAGCATCGTCATCCCGGAGGAGGCGAGCTCTCGCATCACGTCGAGGACGCTCTTCACGAGCTCTGGGTCGAGGGCGCTCGTGACCTCGTCGAAGAGCATCACCTCCGGGTTCATGGCCAGGGCGCGGGCAATGGCCACGCGTTGCTGCTGACCGCCCGAAAGCCGGTCCGGGTATTCGGAGACCTTGTCGGAGAGGCCCACTCGCCCGAGCTGCTCGATGCCGCGTCTGTGGCTCTCCTCGGCCTCGCGGCCGAGCACGGTCTTGGGAGCGATGGTCACGTTCCCGAGCGCGGTCATGTGGGGAAAGAGGTTGAACTGCTGAAAGACCATCCCCACCCGCCGGCGGACGAAGTTGAGCCCCTCGCCCGATCTGCCGCCGGTGATCTCGCGCCCGTCCAGCATGATCCGTCCCCGCTCGGGTGGCTCGAGCAGGTTGATGCAGCGCAGCAACGTGCTCTTCCCCGAACCAGACGGGCCGAGGATGCAGATCACCTCGCCGGCGCCGATCTCGAGATTGATGCCGCGAAGGACCTCGAGGTCGCCGAAGCTCTTGTGGACATCCTCGAGCGTGAGCACGCCACTGACCTCGGGCTCCGCCGCCGCTTCCGTTCGCTCAGGCACCGGCGATCCCCGTCTGTCGCGGAGGCTCCGCATCGCCGCCGGACGATCGGCCCCCTCGCGTCGTCTTCCTGTTCTGCTTCGCGATCAGGTAGTCGACGAGGCGTGCGAGCGGAATGGTCACGATCAGGAAGAGGATCGCTCCGAGGATCAACCCCGATCCGTTGATCGTGTCCGACTGGATCTGGCGGCCGACGTAGACGACGTCGGCGGCGCCGAGGACGCTGACGAGCGACGTGTCCTTCATCAGCGCGATGAAGTCGTTCAGCAGCGGCGGGATCACCTTGCGGACCGCCTGCGGGACGATCACGTGTCGCATCGACTGACCGTGGCTCATGCCCAGCGAGCGTGCCGCCTCCATCTGACCCCCCGGCACGGCTTCGATGCCGGCCCGGTAGACCTCGGCCATGTACGCGCCATAGGTCAGCGTCAGCGAGAAGACTCCCCACCAGAAGGGGCTGGTCTCACCGAGCCAGGTCGGCTTGCCGATGAAGTCGGGGAGAACATCCCCGCCGATCGGTGAGGAGAGGGCGCTGAACCCACCCGAGACGAGCAGCAGCACGATCAACAGGGGGATGCCGCGGAAGGCGTCGATGTAGGCGATCGTGAGCCAGCGGACCGGCGCCGCGGGCTTGCCCGGTAGCTGGCGCAGAACGGCGAGGACCAGGCCCCAGAGCAGCGAGAAGATGCCGCTGACGACCGAGAGCTTCAACGTCAGCCAGAAGCCCTCCAGGACGGGGGAGAAGTCGTCGCCGAACATCCTCCCGAAGTCGAAGTAGTACTCGCGAATGAAGTCCACTGGCCCTCCTTCCTAGCTGAATCCTCCACGGAACGGGGAAGGGGCGCCGTCAGGCGCCCCTCCGCAGGCTGCGTGGCGTTTACGAGACCGTCCCACCCGAGCTTTCGCCGTCCGTGGGCTACCGGCGATCAGCCGCCCGACGTCACCGACTTGGGCGCGTCGGTCGAGAAGTACTGCTGATACAGCTCGTCCATCGTGCCGTCGTCGATCAGTTGCCCGATCGCCTCGTTGATCGCGTCGCCGAGCGGGTTACCCGGAGCCACCGGGAAGCCGTAGACCTCATTGGTCGGAATCTCCTCAGCGATGGTGATGCCACTCTGCTTCTCGACGGCGTCGGCGGCGAACGGCTGGTCGACGATCGCCGCCGCAGCCTGCTCGGTGGTCACGGCGGAGAGCGCGTCCGCCCCCTTCGTGAAGCCGCGTACCTCGCCGGCGTCGGTCTCGTCCTTGGCGTAGGCCTGACCGGTGGTGCCCTGCTGGACGCCGACGATCTCTCCGGAGAGGTCGTCGGTCGAGGTGATGTCGGACCCCTCGGCCACGACGAGCGCCTGTTGCGCCTCGTAGTAGGGGCGCGAGAAGTCGACGACCTTCGAGCGCGCCGGCGTGATCGTCGCCGCGGCCGCAACCACGTCGAACTGCCCGCTGGCCACGTCGCGGAAGATCGTGTCGAATGAGCTGTTCTGGTAGGTGACCTCGAGCCCGAGCTTCGCGGCGATCGCGTCCATCAGGTCCTTGTCGAACCCGCTGAAGTCACCGGCCTCGGGAGTTCCGATCTCGAATGGCGGGTAAGGAGCGTCGGTCCCGACGAGGAGCTGGCCATCCTTGATCAGGGTCGCGTTCGAGATGTCTATGGTTCCCGGCTCGGAGCTGGGCGTCGTGCCGTCCTGGGATGTGCCGTCGCTGCCGCTTCCACAGCCGGCGAGGGCGAAAATCGCAACGAGGCCAACCAGAAGTCCGAGCGCAGAGAGGTTGCGCGTCTTCGAGATATTCAAGAGGTCCTTCCATTTCGTGGCGCACCAACCCCATGCCGGTGGCCAAGCGATGACATTACCCAGATCGGCTCGCACGCCGCGCCTCCCAAACGGCGAGATCCGGCGCCCCGCACCATCCCCGTGGATACATCCAGGTCACTACACTTATTGAAGCGATGGCTGAAGAGCTCCTAAACCGTCCCTGTGGGGGGCGTTTCGAGAACGTCCTCGACGCGATCGGGAACACGCCGCTGGTCGAGCTGCCCCGGTTCTCTCCCCGTCCCGGGGTGCGCATCTACGCGAAGCTCGAGGGCCGCAATCCGACCGGTTCGGTCAAGGACCGCGTCGCCAAGTCGATGATCGACAAGGCGGAGGCCGAGGGGCTGATCGCGCCCGGCCAGACCATCCTCGAGCCGACCTCCGGCAACACCGGCATCGCGCTGGCCATGATCTGCCGTCGCAAGGGCTACAAGATGAAGGCTGTGATGCCGGACAACGTCACCGGCGAGCGCACCCAGCTGCTGCGCATGTACGGCGCCGAGATCGTCTACTCCGAGGGCCGGAAGGGCTCCAACGGCGCCGTTGAGATGGCGCTGGACATGGCCGGCAGGGACTCCTCCTACTACATGCCCTACCAGTACGGGAACGATGCGAATCCGCTCGCCCACTACAACGGCACGGCGCTCGAGATCCTCGATGAGCTCGATCAGGTCGACGCCTTCGTCGCCGGGCTCGGCACGGGGGGGACCCTGATGGGCAACGGCCGCAGGCTCAAGGAGGAGAACCCGGAGACGAAGATCGTCGCCTCCGAACCGAAGCAGGGCGAGGACGTCGACGGGCTCCGTTCTCTCGACGACGGCTTCATCCCGCCGATCATCGATCTCGACCTGCTCGATCGCAAGATCATGGTCTCCAACCACGACTCGGTGATCTGGACCCAGAAGCTCCTGCATGAGGAAGGGATCTTCGCCGGGGTCAGCTCCGGCGCGATCGCATACGTCGCCAACCGGATCGCCGGCGAGATGGACGAGGGAAACGTCGTCTTCCTGATTCCCGACGACGGCTGGAAGTACCTCTCCTCGGGCGTCTATACGCAGCCCGTCGAAGAGCTCGAGGACCTCGAGTCGAAGAACTTCTGGTAGGAGCCCGCTCCATGCGGATCTCCCAGGACCTGATCGATGAGATCGTCGCCCACTCCCGCGACGACATGCCCAACGAGTGCTGCGGCCTGATCGGCGGAGACGGATCGCAGATGACGTCGGTGCATCGAGCCCGCAACGCTGCCGCGACCTGGCTCCGCTACGAGCTGCATCCGACCGATCAGCTGCGGATCATGAACCGGATCGAGGAGGTCGGCGAGGAGCTCGTGGGGATCTACCACTCGCACACCAAGAGCGAGGCATATCCGTCGCAGACGGACATCAACCTCGCCGAGAACTGGCCCGACCCTCTCTATCTGATCTGCTCGCTCGAGCACGCCGACGCTCCCGTGGTCCGAGCCTTCGAGATCCGCGACGGAGCCGTCGAGGAGGTCGAGCTCGACGTCGGCTGAAGGCTCGCTCGTCTGCCCCCGCTGCGGTCTCGACCATCCGAGCGACGAGCAGTTCTGCGCCGGCTGCGGGATGCCGCTGGTGCAGGCCGGTGGTGAGGAGAGCCAGCCCGTCGACGAGGCGACGCGCCGGGCCCGGAAGGTCCTCCCCAAGTACGCCAGGGGAGAACCTCGCCGGATCGGCGTCGGGCTCAATCTGCCCCAGGCGGAGCTGATGCAGGGCATCCTCCTCGAAGAGGGGATCCCCAGCTTCCTGCGGCGCTCGGGTGGCTTCGACGTGCCCGACTTCCTCGCGGCCGGTCCCCGCGACATCCTCGTCCCCGAGTCGGGCGTGGAGGCCGCGCGCCAACTGCTGGCCGTCGACGGTGAGGAGCCACCGCTGCCGGAGGACGAGCCGACCTCGCGGATCGCGATGCGCATCGCGGCCGGGATGCTCGCCGGTCTCCTTCTCTTCGGCGCGCTGGCGGGGTTGATCCTGTCGCTGATCCCCTAGGACGGGGCGTGCGGGTCCGCCTCACGAGCATCGCCGAAGTCACCCGGAAGGCCGCAAGTGCTCTGCCCACTCCTCCCTCATCAGTCCAGACCAACTTTCGGCCGGCGTCCCGGCCTCGGCGACGTCTCGCCTACAACCGCGAGGCCGAGCCGGCGATTCGATCGACGTGGTTGCGCCAGGCGACCTCGATCTCCCGCATCCGAGCGCTGAAGGCGGTCTCGAGCGCCGGCACGGGGCCGTCCTTGCGGAGCCGCGAGACCAACATCTCGCACGCATGGGGGCCGACCTCCTGGTCGAGCAGGTCGAAGACGCTGCCGCCCAGGATGATCGCGTCGCGGGCTGACGGTGGAAACGATGGCTTCGGACCCTCGTTGAGCCGCCGCAGCACTGCCGCCCTGAAGCTCGACGACTGCCCTGAGAAGAACTGAGAGCCGCCTTCGATCAGCCACGCCCATCGCAGGTAGCGGGCGAAGCTGCGTACGCCCCATGGCGGTGGCATCCGATCGTTGTTGGCGGCGAGGACGAGCTGGGTGTAGAGGCGGCGCGAGGTCCCCTGCAGGGCTCGCAGCGAGTCCTCGCCGCCCGCCCGCCGTTCGAGCGCCGTCCCGCTGAGCGTGTGCAGCTCGCTCGCGGTCGCCCAGCCGGCGAGGTAGCGGCGACCGGCCGGAGCCGAAGCGAGCCGGACCGCCGGCAGGAAGGGATGCGCCGCTGAGAGCCATGCCGACGTGGGGTGAAGGACGACGGTGACCCCGCCGGGCACGTGCTCGAAGCGCTCCTCGAGCCGCAGCCTCAGATCCTCGAGCTCGTCGAGCGTCCGCTCGGCGAACTCCTCGTCACCCTCCTCGAAGCGCGCGACGAAGCTGAGCGAATCGGTCTCGGTCCAGGGCATGGAAGGAGCCTAGGCGAGGGGCCGCGACCGGATCCCGAGCCGGGACTCTCCCGGCTGCGCCCATGCGGTCAGCGGTGATTCAGATATTCGACGGCCTGCTGGAACGTCGGGCGGTTGATCCAGTGAAACTCCCCCACCGGAGCCGCGGTCAGATCCGTGGCGTTGACCGCGTCGCCACACATCTGCGGGCTGGCCTGGGTGCCGTTGTTGAGCTCACAGCCCTCCGTCCCGTAGAGGTCGTCGAAGCTCGTGCCCGCCGCCTTCTTCAGCGTCCGCTCGAGCATTCTGCGGCACGCCGCCGTCTTGCCCTTGCCGCAGTAGATGCGGGAGTAGGCGCCCTTGACCGGCGCGCCGAGGGTCGAGCGGAGATCCTTCTGCACGAATCCGTAGACGACGTTCTGGAACGCGGATCCGATCGGCCCGGGTGCGTCGTGGAACGAGAGTCCGCCTTCGACGGCCGTGTGGGAACCGCCGGAGGTGCCGATGAAGTCGCCCTGGAGCTTCGCCCCCAGCGTGGGCTGGAACTGGCCCTTGACCCACAGCGGCCACCAGGCGTCCATGATCCGCACGGCTTCGGCGTTGTCGTAGTTGCCGTCGTTGTCGTGATCGAGGCGATGGGCGCCGCTCTTGACCCAGGCCCGCATCGTCTTCACGGCCTTCCGCACCGCCGGGCTCTTGACCTTGGGACCCTGCTTGATCAGCTTCAAGGCGAACGGGAGCACGCTCTGGCCACGCAGATCGACGGTGCCGGCGCTCTCCATCGCGTCGATCAGCTCGGTCAGGCTCATCTTCTTCTTGCCCTTGATCCCCTCCTTGATCTTCTTCGTCAGCGTCGTGCTGCGGTAGATCGGTGAGAAGCAGCGGATGCCGTCACAGCGGTAACCGAGCGCCTGCTTGTTGTTCCAGCTGTCCAGGAACCTCTGATCGATGATCTGGGCGTGCTTCTGGATCGGGTCTCGCCTGAAGGTGTTGATGTCCGGATCGAAATCCCTCCACATGAACTTCTTCTTGGCGAGCACCGGGAAGTTCGGATGGGTGTTCTTCGCGCGGACGGGGTCGGCGCCGGAGTTGTAGTAGGCGATGTGCTTGTCGTCGGTGTAGAACCAGTTGAAGGTGAGGTCATCGGTGTAGCCGGCCTTCGTCCAGGACTTGGCGTCGTGGACGACGTCGGGACTGTTCCAGTCGGCGAACGAGCCCGCCGAGTCGACCTCGTGCTGGTAGGTGGCCCGCAGCTTCGTATACGCGTAGGGCTTGCCCTTGATGGTCGCCGTCGCGGTGACGAGGCCGGCCTTCGTCCTGTAGACGCGCAGCGTCTGCGAGCCGGGAGGCGTCTGGTCGGCGGCGTTCGGCGTCCACGAGTCGGTGTGGGTGAGCACGTCCATCGGCTGACACTGGCCGTTGAACTCGTAGCTGGTCGATGCGCGGGTGGGCTTGCTGCCATCAGGCTCACACAGCTTCACCGCGAAGGTGTCGATGATGTCCTGTCCGGAGGAGGTCGCTGACCACGAATAGTCCTGTCCCCTACCCAGTTGGACGTAGAGGTTGGTTCCGGTGAAGGCGACCCCGCGCGCGTCGATCGCGGGACCCTCGGGGCCGGCGGGCGCATGGATGTCCTCCTCCATCAGGAGCTGCGGCGCGAAATAACCCGTCTGCGGTCCGAACACGACCACTGGGTGGCCGTTCTCCGACTCGCGAGCCGAGACGAGCAGGGCGTTCGATCCGGCCGTGATCTGGTCGAGGCCGGCGAGCAGTCCCGATCCCGGCTCGGTCTTGGACTCCGGTGCCGCTGCCGTCTGCGGGTCCGAGACGACGGGCACGCCCTCGACGGTGCCGGGGTCGGGCATGGCGAGGCCGCGCGGCTTGCCCTTGGGCAGCGATCGGTAGGGGAAGGTCTTCTTGTGGACGGTGCGGTCGGCCTCAGGGTCGTCGGCGGAGCGGAAGTCCTTCCAGACCAGCTTGCCCTTCCTGTTGCCGAGGACCTTCTTCGAGTCCTGCAGGGTGATGGCCGCCTCGAGCTCGTCACCGCCCCCCTTGCCGAAGATCCCGGCCACCAGGGCGCCGGTGGCGATCACGTCGGTCACCTTCCAGGGATCGGGACCGCCGGGGTGCCCGGTCGCCGCGTAAAGGGCGTCGAGCTTGGACGGGTCGAGCCTCGACTCGGCGATCCACTGGTTCATGCCGTCGGTGTAGTTCTGCGAGTCCTGCTGGATCTGGATGCCCTCTTTGCCGTAGAGCTCGTCGGCGCGGTCGTATTGGGCTTGCAGCTCGCCGTCGTTCATGTAGGGGGCGTTGCTGAACGTGTCCTGGTCCTGCGCGGCGTTGGCCCCGCCGGCGAAGGATGAGAGATCGGAGCGGCCCGCGTGGCGCAGCGCATCGGCGAGGAAGAGCCGGTCCTCGCCGGTGGCGTAGCCGATGCCGAACATCAGCGCGGCACGGTCCTGGCCGTAGATGTGCGGAATGCCGAACTGATCGCGGACGATGGTCACGTCGCCGCAGTGAGGGTTGTCGGCGGAGGGCGGGGTCGTGATGGCGCATTGCGGGGTCTCGGTGCGCTCGACGTTCTGCGGCTCGACGCCGAAGCTGCCGTCCTTGAAGTAGTCGAGGATCTGAGATTCCTTCAGGCCCGGCGTTGCGTAGACCAGGTTGGCGTACATGTCCTCCTGGTCGTACTGGTGCGGGGGTCGCGTGCCGGTTGCGAGGAAGTTCGCGACGTCGGTCGAGTTCTCGAAGCCGTTCTGACCCGGGGGCACGATGTTGAAGGCCCGACCGCCCGAGTAGTCGTTTTCCTGGTAAGCGCCCGGTGTGGGGGGCGCGGCGTCCACCAAAGCCGGAACCGCCAGCGCGACGGCGCCGATCGCCAACGCCGAGATCATCGCTCGCTTCAACACTTTCCCCATCGCCTCCCTGAGATTGCCGACCCTGTCCCCGGCGGCAGTCTATGCCGCCGGGCGCGAAGCGCGCGCCGGTCGCGAACCCGCCGGCTCAGCGGAGCGGAGGCGGTCGCCTCCGCGGCCCGTCGGCGCTCGTAATCGAGCTCGGTGAGCACCCCGGCCTCCTCCATCAGGAGGCGCGCCTCCTCGATCGAGGGGGCGCCCGCGACGAGCTCGGCGAGCGGTGCGGCACCGCCGATCGCCTTGAGCGGGTCGAAGAAGAAGGCCAGCGCACCGACCGGGCCGAGCTCGACGGTTCTGCGGCCCTCGCGAATCGGCGTCATGCCCGCCTCGCCGAGGGCGCAACGGGCCGCCTGCAGGCTGGCCTCGGTTGGTACGAGCCCGGCGAGCTCGACGATCTCGACGGCGACCTCCGACCCCGGAGAGCTGGTGCCGATCCAGGCGCCGTCGCGCGCGAGCACCACGATCCGCCCGAGGACCTCCGCAACCGTCAGCTCGCCGTCGCAGCCGGTGCCGAAGACGCAGCCGATGGTCTCGATCCGCTCCGGGATGTAAGCGGCGCTCGCGAGCATCACCGCGTCGCAGAGGGGGCTCGACAACCCCCGTTCGGAACCGGTCGCGAGGACGTCGCCTCCGACGTCGAGCAGGACGACGAGATCACACTCGAGGCGATCCGCGGCCGCGGTCACGCCGGCGGCGACCGCGCGGGATCCGGAGTTGATGTCGATGAGGACCGTCGGCCGGCCGAGGTGGGCGGCGACGCCGGCCTCGGCCAGCCGGATGCCCTCGGGAGTGCGGCCCTCGGCGCTGCAGAGGGCGGCGGCGCCCCCACCAAGGCGCTCGATGCCGAGCAGGTCCGACAGCGGACGCGGCCCGGGGTGATGTGGGTCGATTGCGAAGCGCTCCCAGGCGACTCCGCCGAGTTCGGCCTCGCCACCGGCGGCCTCGATCTGGCGTGCGACCGCGAGGGCGCCGACGACATCCCCACCACCACCGATGCCGAGAACGAGCGCGCGGCGAGCGGTGCCGAGCAGCTCGGCTAGGGGCCGCGACGCGTTCACCTGCTCCGGGGTCTGCCCCGGCACGGCGACGTCCTTATGCCAGGGCGGGCTCGGGCTCGGAGACGCTGGGTGCACCGCAGGTCGTCCGGATCGCATTCGCCGCGCGGTCGAACTCCTCCTCGGCCATCACCGGGACGCCCTCGAACGGCAGGTCGCGGTCGATCTCGACCCAGGAGTGGCAGCCGATGTGCTCGTCACGGACCCGCACCGTCACGGGGCGGGGGATGCGATGGACCTTGAGCAGGAGCACGTGGAGCGGATGGGTGCGCTTCCAGCGGAGCCGCTTGCGGGCGTAATCCTGCGTCCACACGTGGTAGGGCGAGAGCGAGTCGACGATGCGCGGATCGTCGGTGGTGAAGTGATCGGTGACCTCGGCCCAGGCGCGAATCCGGACCCGGTCGGGCTGGGGGATTCCGCCGTCCTGAAGCAGTGCGCGCGGTGGGGGTTCCTCGTCGGGCCAGACGCCCTCCTCGAGCGCACGACGCAGCTCGGGGTGATGCGACTCGCGAACGAGGTCGTTGCGCTGATGGTCGAAGGTCGGGTAGAGGAAGAAGCGCTCGTGCTCGAGCTCGAAATGCTTGTTCTCCTCACGAATCCCGCCCTTGCGGAGGGTTACGAGCTGCTCGCCTTCGGCGAGAGCTCGAACGGTTACGGACCATTCTTTGAAAGCAATAGGCATGGGTTTTAGCGTCCGGGGTCGGGGGTTGTAGCGGGGTCGGAGAGACTCGGACGAGGGCGACCCGGCTGGGCCGCTTAACCGGGCCCTGCGAGGAGCGCCACTCTAGAGCAGCGTTCGCTCAACGGCAAATAAGTATCAGAACGCACAAACAGTTTGAAGGCTCAGCTTGCGTCAGGGCGCGCCGTAGCCGCCGCCCCCGGGGGTTTCGATGGTGAGTACATCACCGGGCTCGAGGTCCCCCTCGGCCTTTGCCGGCAGCTGCTCGCCGTTGAGCAGGTTGCGCCCGGGCTCGCCATCGCCGCCGCCGGCTCTGCCTCGAGGGCCGCGATCCCGCCGCTCGGTGATCAGCGTGAAGCGCATTGGGGCGAGCGCCTCGATCGCGCGCACGATGCCGTCCCCTCCACGGTGGGCTCCCGCGCCGCCGCTGTCCCGGCGCACCGCAAGTCGGCGGACGCGCACCGGCAGCTCCCCCTCGAGCGCCTCGACCGGCGTGTTGAGGGTGTTCGACATCGCAACGTGGACGGCGCTCGGGCCCGGCGCCCCCGCGCAGGCGCCCTGGCCGCCGCCGAGCGTCTCGTAGTAGGTGAAGGCGGCGTCGCCCTCGCCGCCGGAGAGCGTCAGGTTGTTCATCGTCCCCTGCCCCTGCGCGGGTCCGTCGGCCGGTTCGGCCAGCGCCGCGAGGACGAGGTCGGCGATCCGGCTCGAGGTCTCGACGTTCCCCGCAGCTACGGCGGCCCCGGCATCGGCGTTGAGTACGGACCCGGCCGGCGCTCGGATCGCGATCGGCCGGTAGGCGCCTGCCGAGGGCGGGGCATCCGGATCGGTCAGGACCCTGACCGCGTAGCGGACAGCGGCCCGCGTGACCGCAAGGGGGCAGTTCAGGTTGCCCTCGACCTGCGAAGCGGAACCGGCGAAGTCGACGTCGATCGAATCGCCCTCGACGCGGACTACGACACGCAGACGGATCGGCGCGCCGTCAGGGGCCTGGAGGGAGTCCTCGGCCGGATAGCTACCGTCGGGAAGCTCGGCGATGGCGCCTCGGGTTCGTCGCTCGGCGTAGTCGAGGACGGCCGCCATCCCAGCGCACACGAGATCGCGGCCGTGGCGCGAGATCAGCTCCTCGAGTCGCGTCGCGCCGAGCTGGTTCGCGGCCCGCTGAGCCCGCAGGTCGGCGAGTCGCTGGGCGGGGTTGCGCATCTGCGCGGCGAGCTCGCGGAGGTCTCCGTCGCCGACCCGCCGCGGCGAGATCACGATGCCTTCGTCCTCGAGCCGCCGCGAGTCCGCCGGCATCCCACCGGGGGTCGGCCCGCCGACGTCGGCGTGATGGGCGCGACTCGCCGCCCAGGCCACCTGCTTCCCCTCGTGGAACAGCGGCGAGATCAGGGTGATGTCGGGAAGATGCGTCCCACCCCGGAACGGGTCGTTGAGGATCCAGAGGTCCCCCGGGCTCTGATCGAAGCCCGAGACCGCGGCAACGGCATCGGGCATGGATCCGAGGTGGACGGGGATGTGCTCGGCCTGCATGACCAGCTCGCCGTCGACGTCGAAGAGCGCCGTCGAGCAGTCCCGGCGCTCCTTGATGTTCGGTGAGTGGGCTGCGCGTACGAGGATCGCGCCCATCTCGTCACAGATCGCTCGCAACCCGCCGCTGAGCACCTGCAGGGTGATCGGGTCCACCGAGGGCTCGCCGCTCATCGACCCTCACCGGCATTGCGCTCGGCGACGATCGTGCCGCGCTCATCGACGTTCGCAGTCCAGCCCGCGGGCACGACGAAGGTCGTCTCCGGGAGCTCGAACACGCACGGGCCGCGGGATCGCAGTCCGGCGCACGGTTCCCCCCGCATCACCTCGGCGTTCACCCACCCCGAGGCGGTTCTCATCCGCCGCCGGCTCCGGCGCGGCTCCTCGCTGCCGGCGAGGGGAAGGTCGACTTCGGCGAGCGGGGTTCGTGAGGCCAGCCGGATGTTGACGAGGTCCACGATGCCCGCCTCCTCACGGTAGCCGTAACGGCGCTCGTGCTGGGCGGCGAAAGCCTCGATCAGCTCATCCGGATCCGGCTCTGTCGGCCCTTCGATCGCCAGCTCGAAAGCCTGACCGCGATAGCGAAGATCGAAGGTGGCCTCGAGCTCGTCGCCGGCGGCGGCGTGCAGCGCGTCAGCCAGCGCCGCCACCTCGGCGGCGATCCGCTCGCCGCTCAGATCGTCCCCGCTCAGCATCACCGTGCGCGCGGTGTCGCGCCGGCGCCCAGACGCAATCAGGCCGAGTGCCGAGAGCACACCCCCGGAGCGGGGGCAGAGCACGCGGCCGATGTCGAGCTCCTCCGCGATCGCGACGGCGTGCAGCGGACCGGCGCCACCGAATGCCAGCAGGGCGAACCGGCGCGGGTCGATCCCCCGTTCGACGGTGATGACGCGCAACGCCCTGACCATCTCCTGGTTCGCGACCTCGATGATCCCGCGGGCCGTCTCGATCGATTCGAGCTCGAGCTCGAGGGCCAGCGCTCCGAGCGCGCGCTCAGCTGACTCGTAATCGAGCTCGACGCCTCCGGCGAGCCCGCCGTCGGTTCCGAGGTGGCCGAGCACGAGGTTCGCATCGGTCACGGTCGGCCGCTCGCCGCCCTTGCCGTAACAGGCCGGCCCCGGCTCGGCCCCGGCCGACTCCGGCCCGACCCGAAGCGCACCACCGGCGTCCCGCCAGGCGATCGAGCCGCCGCCGGCCCCCACCGTGTGGACGTCGAGCATCGGCAGTTGGATCGGCCGGCCGGCGAATTCCCGCGAATCGGTCCGGCGCACCTTCCCTCCTTCGATCAGGCATACGTCGCAGGAGGTCCCGCCCATGTCGAAGCCGAGCGCGTCCCCGTCGCCGCTGATGGTCGCGATCAGCCCGGCTCCGACGGCTCCCCCCGCGGGCCCGCTGAGGACGCTCCACGCTCCGCCGCTGGCAGCATCGCCCGCCTCCGCGACGCCGCCGGACGACTGCATGACGACCGGGCGGGGAACGCCGAGATCCGCGCAGCGCTCACGGAGCCGGCGCAGGTAGACGCCGAGGAGCGGGGAGAGGTAGGCGTCCAGAACGGTTGTCGCGCAGCGCTCGTATTCGCGGAACTGGGGCAGGACCTCGCTGGAGGTCGAGACGTGGAGATCGGGCATCGCCTCCCGCACCGCCTCCGCGAGGGCCCGCTCGTGTGAGGCGTCGAGAAACGAGAAGAGCAGACAGATCGCGACCGACTCCGGCTCGAGCCGGCCGAGCTCTGCGACGACCCGGGCGATCTCGTCCCGATCGAGGGCGAGCACGGTGCCGGCCGGGCCGATGCGCTCTTTGACGCCGACCCGAAGGTCGGATGGTGATAGGGGGGACGGTCGGTCCTCGCACGGCCGGTAGAGGCTGGGCCGGTCCTGGCGGGCGATCTCGAGCAGGTCCGTGAAGCCGTCGGTTGCGACGAGTGCCGTGCGGGCGCCGGTTTGTTCGAGCAGCGCATTCGTGCCGACGGTCATGCCGTGGGCGAAGTGCTCGATGTCGCCTGCCGCGGCCCCCGAGGTGGCGAGGACCGCCTCGATCACGGCGGCCACGCCGAGCGATTGATCCTTCGGGGTCGTCGGCGACTTCGCAGCGTGGATCCGCTCGCCGTCGATGAGGACGGCGTCGGTGAAGGTTCCCCCGACGTCGACGCCGAGCAGCATCCGTCAATTACAGCGCCCCGACGCTCGGGCGCGGGTTCAGGTCCTCGGGCCGCTCAGGCGACGAGCGGAAGCTCGGCTTCCTCGGCAACCGGCAGATCGAGCTCGAGATCCTCCTCGAGGTGCTTGTGGGAGGGGCAGTAATCGCGATTCGGAAGCGGCTCGCGCTGACACGGGGTGCCACGGCGCGTGTGCGCGCGACATTCACGCGAGCCCGGCAGGATCAACTCGTCAGCCGGCACGGACTCGAGGTAGCGAAGTGCGAGCTTCACGTTGCGATCGACGACGCGGTAAACGAACAACTGCTCGCTGATCGGGAAGTGACCGCGAAGATCGGTGAACAACGACTTCGTCGGCTTCGCGAAGTACCGGCGGTCGCTGACGAGCCGGTTCATCGTCGACTCGCATGCATCCAGGACGCGCTGCTTGCTCGCGCATCCCTGCCCGCTCACGTCAACGATCTTCGGTGCCAGTTCGCGATAGATCGAACGGCTGAACTGATACATCCTTGCCCTGAACCTCCCGCTGTGGGTGGGCGTCTCTCCCTGCAGGCCAAGCATGACGGGGACTTTGTGAAGTCCGTTGCTTGCCGCGTTAAGTTCGGATTAAGCGGCCGAGCACCCCGGATGCGATCAGGACCAGCGCTCGGCGGTGATCGCGCCGTCTGCGGCGACGGTCATGTGGCGTCCGTCAAAGCTCGAATCGATCCGGGGGAAGTCGGAGCGGCGATGCACTCCACGAGACTCGGTGCGGGCGATGGCGGAGGCCGCGATCAGCCGGGCGAGGGGATAGGGATCGTCGTTCAGGAGCTCGAGTGACTCGCGGGTCCGGAGGGGGCCGGCGAGCTCCCAGACCGCTCGCCGCGTGTTCTCGTCCGGGCCTTCGAAGCGCCAGTCGTCGGGGCTTGGAGCTTCGATCGCCGCGGCTGGAGCGGCACCCAGCGCCGCCCGCGCGGCTCGGGTGCCGAAGACGAAGCACTCGCTCAGCGAGTTCGAGGCGAGCCGATTGGCCCCGTGGATGCCCGTGCACGCCGCCTCGCCGACCGCAAGCAGGCCCGGCAGGCTGCTGTTCCCGTCGAGGTCGGTCCGCACTCCTCCGATCAGATAGTGCGCAGCGGGGGCCACCGGCACCGCGACGGGGTCGATTCCGGCCCCGGCGAGAGTTGAGGCGATGGTCGGAAAACGCTCGAGCGGGACGTGACGCAGGTCGAGCGTCACGGCGGCGGTCCCGTCAGCCGCCATCCTGTCGAGGATCGCCGCCGTCACCTGATCCCTGGGGGCGAGCTCGTCGGTGAAGCGCTGGCCCTCCGAATCGAGCAGCAGCGCACCCTCGCCCCGGACCGCCTCGGTGATCAGCCAGCCGTCGAGACGGTCGCCCGTCATCGCCAAGGCGGTTGGGTGGAACTGGCAGAGATCGAGATCGGCGAGCTCCGCGCCCGCTGCATGAGCGAGGACGCCTCCAGCGCCGATCGCGCCGCGGGGATTGGTCGTCCTCTGCCAGAGGGCCGCTCCCCCGCCGGTGGCGAGCACGGTCGCGGTGGCGCGCAGCGTTCCGCGATCGGTGACGACGCCGGCGCACCTCGTCCGGTCTGACCAGAGCGCCAGGGCCGAGGCCCCCTCCAGAACTTCGATCCGAGGGTCCTCAGCCGCGAGCTGTGCGAGGCGTCCGGTCAGCGCGCGCCCCGTCTCGGCGCCGCCGGCGTGGACTATCCGCCGCGCCGAGTGCCCACCCTCCAGCCCGAGAGCCAGCCTGCCGTCAGGGCCGCGGTCGAAGGTCACGCCTCGCCGGATCAGCGACTCGACCGCTTCGGGCGCCTCGGTGACCAGGGCGTCAACGGCCGCTGAATCGCAAAGGCCGCGGCCCGCGTTGAACGTGTCCTCGGCGTGGCGGGCGGGGGAGTCGTCGGGAGCCATCGCCGCCGCCAGCCCTCCCTGCGCTCTGAAGCTCGCGCTCTCGGCGAGCGGCTTGCGTGAGATCACGACTACCCGGCCGCCCGCGGCCGCCGCCTCGAGGGCGACATGGAGCCCGGCGGCGCCGCCGCCGATCACGGCGACGTCGCAGGCGTGCGGGTCTGCGGGCGTGGTCGCGGACAAGGTCGGTGGGTACGGTACCCCGCAGCGCATGGGGCTCTACTTCCGCCATCGATCTTCGCTCGCCCACGACACGGGAGGGCATCCGGAGAACGCAGGGAGGATCAGGGCCATCGAGCATGTCCTCGGGGAGGCCGGCTGGCCGTGCCTCGAGCGGATCGAGCCCCCACCGGCATCTCGCGAGTGGCTCGAGCGCGTCCACACGCCGGAGCACGTGGGCATGGTCGAGCGCGCCTGTGCAGACGGTGGCGGCGCCATCGATGCGGACACGGTCGTCGTCGAGGCCTCATGGGAGGCCGCACTGCACGGCGCCGGCGCCGGCGCCGAGGCCTCCGAACGGCTGCTGGCCGGTGAGGACCGCTTCGCGTTCTGCGGTCTGCGTCCTCCGGGCCACCACGCGGAGTCGAATCGGGCGATGGGCTTCTGCCTGTTCAACAACGCGGCGGTGGCAGCGATGCACGCGATCGAAGCGGCCGGGGCCGAGCGGGTCCTGATCCTCGACTGGGACGTCCATCACGGCAACGGCACCGAGGAGATCTTCTACGACAGCGACCAAGTGCTGTTCGCGAGCATCCACCAGAGCCCCCTCTATCCCGGTACCGGCTACCCGACGGAGGTCGGAAGGGGTGACGGCGAGGGCTACACCGTGAACCTCCCCGTCCCTCCCGGTTCGGGCGGGGAGAGGTTCCTGGCGCTCGTGCAGCATGTGATCGCTCCGATCGGGCGCGACTTCGCGCCGGATCTGATCATCGTCTCGGCCGGATACGACGCGCACCTCGGCGACCCGCTCGCGGAGTGCGAGGTCACGACGGAGGATTACGGCCAGCTCGCGGCGAGCGTCCGTGACCTCGGGGATGACCTGGAGAGCCCGGTCCTCGTCTGCCTCGAGGGTGGATACCAACCGGACGCGCTCGCCGCCTCCGTGCTGGCGACGGTCGAGGCGCTGGCTGACGATCGGCCGGCGAAGCGCGTTGGGCGCGCGGGTGCGGAGCGGGCGCGCGAGCGGTTCGCGGAAGGACGCTGGCGGGAGGCGCTCAGTCGCTGAGGCGGCCCTCGAGGCCGTCCAGGAACGATCGCGGGAAGCCGGGAACGGACTCGAGCTCGTCGATCGTCCTCAGGCCGCGCTCGTCGCGGTAGCGGATCAGGCGCCGCGCCTGGGTCACCGATAGACCTGCTCCACGCAGTTCCTCGAAGCTGGCGGAGCTGAGCTTCACCGGCTCACCTTCGGCTCGGTCCTCATCCGCCTCTTCGTCGCCGCCGGCCTCGTCGTTGCCCTCCTCGAACTCGACCTCATCGTCGAGCTCGTCCTCGTCCTCCTCGACGACCCAATCCGCCTCCTCCTCTTCTGAGCCCTGCTCATCGGCGGTGTCATCGTCGGCGTCGCGATCGAAGATCCTCCTGATCCGGGACTTGCTGCGGGCGCCGGCGGCTCGCTCGCTCGCGGCCTCTGCCTCGGCGGTCGCTTCGGCGATCCGGTTGGCCGCCTCGTCGAAGCGCTCGGCTTGCTTGACCTCGAGTCCCTCAGCGGCGGCGACCTCTGCGCGCTCGGCACGCTCCTCCGCATCGGAGACCCGCAGCTCGGCCTCCTCGAGTTCGGTTTGCGCCCGGCTGAGGTCGGCTTGGAGCTCGCGACGCTCCCTCTCCCATGAGCTCGCCGAGGTCGCAAGCCGCTCCGCCGATGCCTCGACGACCTCCGACCGCGCGGCCGCCACGGCTTCGCGCACGGCCGCCTCCCTCTTCGCCCGCTCCTCCTCGAGCTCCCTGCCGAGTCGCTGCTCGGTCGCTGCGACGGCCTGGTCCCTGGCGGCGGCCTCGGCTTCGGCCACTCGCTGGCGGCTCGCCCGCTCGCCCTCCTTGCGCAGCGCCTTCGCCTGTCCGCGGAGCCAGTCCGCTGCTGCGAGCCGCGCCCGGCTTGCGACCGCCGCCGCCTCCGCCTCGGCGGCTGCGGCACGTGCGTCCGCCGCCTTGACCCGCTCCTCAGCGGCAGCAAGCTCCATCCGGCTCTCCTCGGCGGCTGAGGCCTGAAGCTCCGCGAGCTCGGCGCGAAGCGACGTCACCTCCGCCTCGGCGGCCTCGGTCGCGACCCTGATGCGATCCTCGGCCTCGCTCTCGGCGAGCCGCGCCGCCTCGGTCTTCTGCTCGAGCTCGAGCTGCCGCTGCTCGATCTCGGCCTCGGCGGCAGCGGCGGCCGCCACCCGGGCGCGCTCGGCCTCGGCCTCGAGCTCCGCGACCGCCTCGTCGCGCAGTCGCGTCGCCTCCTCGGCGAGTCGCTCCTCCGCGGCCGTCACCCGCGCCGCCGCCCCAAGTGCCATTTCCTCGATCTCCCCGAGCCGGCGGTTGGAGTCCTCGATCAGCTTCACCTTCAGCTCGCGCTCCCGCTCGATCTCCCGCTCGCGGGAGCTGAGTCGCTCGGCGAATCGCTCTTCGGCAGCCTTGCGGGCCACGGCGACCTCCGCGCGGAGCCGCTCCTCGGCGTCGGCCTCGATCCGCGCGATCCGTTCGGCTGTTGCCGCTTCGACATCCGCACGGATGCGCTCTTCGAGCGCTCGCGAGCGCTCGTCCTCGGATGCTTCCAGCTCAGACTTCAGCTCGGACCTGGCGGCCTCCTTGGCGGCGGCGATCCGCTCCTCGGCCTCCTCGCCGGCGCGCGCCTCGGCCTCCGACACGGCGGCCGCGACCCGGCCTTCGGCTTCGTCGCGCGCGAGCTCGAGCTCGCGTTTGAGTCCTTCGGTCTCCGCGGCGATCAGTCCCTGCACGTCGTCGCTCGGCGCCGCTGAGGCTTGAGCAAGTGCCTGCTCGGCCGTCGCCGCCCTCGTCTCGGCCTCCTCGAGGTTGACGAGCGTCGCTCGCAGCGTCTCAGCCGCGGCATCTCGCTCGCGCCGAGCCTCGGTCACGCCGTCGATCTCCTCCTCCGTTACGTCGGCACCGTCCTTGCGCAGCTCCTCGCCGATCTTCTCCTCAGCCTCGCGCTGACGGTCGGCGGCCTCGGCCTGAAGCCGTTCCTCGGTCTCGCGACGGACCTCATCCT
The DNA here is from genome assembly GCA_963826475.1 of uncultured Solirubrobacterales bacterium. Lineage (GTDB taxonomy): Bacteria > Actinomycetota > Thermoleophilia > Solirubrobacterales > 70-9 > RHKX01. Next base: position 156,476 of record CAWGXC010000003.1, read on the forward strand.
CGGTCTCCGCCCGGATGCGTTCGACCTCCTCACGCACGCGCTGGCGCGCCTCGGCCTTGAGGGTCGTCAGCTGCTTACGGAGCCACTTCCTGGCCGCCTCGCGAGACCGGGCCTCGATTTCGTCGCGCTCGCGTGTGGCCCGCTCCGCCCGCTCCTCGGCCTGCAGCGCACGCGCCTCCGCCTCGCGCAGCCGGGCGTCGAGCTCGCCGACCTCCGAGGAGGCGTTCGTCTTGGCGCGCTCGAGGTCCTCCTCGAGCGCGAGGATCTCGTCCATCGCCCGGATCTCGGCGGCCTGGGCGGCCTGATCGGCGGCGACCTTGATCCGCTCGCCGGTCTCGCCCCGGGTGGGGGCAGGCGGCCGCGGGGCGGTTCCCGGCGGCGAATCAGGCCCCTCAGCATCGGGATCGGCGTGCTCCTCCTCGTCGGCGACGCCGTCCGCTTCGGCGCCCTCGAGCTCAGCCTCGTCGCCGGAGCCTCCCTCTTCGGCGGATGGCTCGTCCGCCGGCTCGTCGTCCTCGTCGACATCGTCTTCGTCCTCGTCGGATTCGGGGAGCGCCCAGTCGCCGGTGTCGGAGCTCGGCTCGCCGGACTCCTCGCTCTCGTCTTCGTCCTCCTCGGTGGGAGGGTCGGGCAGCTCCCAGTCCTGTGTCACCGACGCGTCGACGTGCACGACGTTGCTCCGGTCGGGTATCGACTCCTGATCGAAGAACTCCTCGGCCTCGGCGTCGGCGTCGAACGCGAAGGCGGGGGACTCGCCCTCGGAGTCGGGCTCGCCGGGCTGTTCGCCCTCCCCCTTGTCCCTCCGGCGGCCGAAGAATCCTCTGCGTCGAGCCATCTCGGGCGCAGGTTACGCGATGGGTGTGCGGCCGGGTGCGCGGCCGCGACCCGTTGCGCCTCGGCCTCCTGAAACGGCATCGAAATGCGCGCGCCCCGGCACATCGAGGCGTTGTTCGGTCGTGGAATGACCCCGACGATCGGCTCGAAAAGCGATCCGGCGGGCTGACCCGCCGGGAAGGGAGTTGAGATGCACGAATTCTTCGGGCTCGCGCACGCCAGGTCGGTATGGGCCCTACAGACGATGCGCGACCGGTTCGGCGGCGAGCGCGGTCAGGGCACCGTCGAGTACGTCGGGCTCGTTCTGCTGGTCGCCGCCCTGATGGGTGGCATGGTCGCTGCGGTCGGTGGGCTCGGCAGCCTCTCCGGCATCGGCAAGGAACTGGCGGAGGCGATCACCAAGAAGATCGTCCAGGGGGTGCAGAAGATCACCTTCGCGAGCTGAACGGCGGATCCGGGGGCCGCCCGCTCCGCGGCGGGCGGCCCCGTATCTGGGAGACTGCTCTGATGCCGGATCGCAGCTACGACCGCACCGCGCAAGCCATGCGGCCCGTCGACATCGAGCCCGGATTCGTCCGTACGGCGGACGGTTCCGCGCTGATTTCGGTTGGTGAAACGCGGGTCATCTGCACGGCTTCGATCGCCGACGAGGTCCCGCGCTGGATGCGCGGCAAGGGACGTGGGTGGGTCTCCGCGGAGTACGCGATGCTGCCGGCCTCGACCGGGGAGCGCAAGGTCCGGGACTCCAAGCGGGGCGGGCTCGATGGCCGTTCCGTCGAGATCCAGCGACTGATCGGCCGTGCTCTGCGTGTGATCGTCGACTTCGAAGCCCTTGGCGAGCGAGCGGTTTGGATCGACTGCGACGTGCTCCAGGCCGACGGCGGCACCCGCTGCGCCTCGATCACCGGCGCCTACGTAGCGCTTCATCTCGCTCTCGCCGCCGCGGTCGAGCGGGGCGACCTGGCCAAGCTGCCCCTGAGCGGATCGGTCGCGGCGCTCAGCGTCGGGATGGTCGACGGCGAGGCCCTCTGTGATCTCGACTACTCCGAGGACTCCCGTGCCGAGGTCGACGCCAACGTCGTGATGACCAGCGACGGGGGGCTCGTCGAGGTGCAGGCGACGGCCGAGCGCACACCGCTCTCCAGGGCATCGCTCGACGAGCTGCTCGAGCTCGCCGAGGCCGGGATCACGGAGCTGCGAGTGGTGCAGGAGCTGGCGACGGAGGCGTGAGGGCCGAACCGGGGGAGAGATTGGTGGTGGGAACGCGCAACGCGCACAAGCTCGTCGAGCTCGCCGAGATCCTCACCTGCTTCGACCTGCGACCGCTGCCCGACGACGTGACGCTGCCACCCGAAGACGGCGAGACCTTCGTGGCCAACGCGCTGATCAAGGCCAGGGCCGCCCATGCTCATGTCGGGGGAGCGGTGCTCGCCGACGACTCCGGCATCGAGGCGTTCGCGCTCGGCGGGCGCCCGGGCGTTCGCTCCGCCCGTTACGCCGGCCCCGACGCAACCGACGAGGAGAACCTGAGGCTCCTCCTGCACGAGCTCGCCGGCGAGTCCGATCGCTCGGCCGCCTTCGTCTGCGCGATCGCCTATATCAGCGCCGACGGAGACGAGCTGATCACCGAGGCGCGCTGCGATGGCACCCTGGCCGAGGAGCCCCGCGGGACGGGAGGCTTCGGCTATGACCCTGCGTTCGTGCCGGCGGAAATCGGCGACGGGCGCACGATGGCCGAGCTCAGCGCCACGGAGAAGCACGGCATCTCGCACCGCGGCCGCGCGGCTCGGAAGCTGGTGGCAAAGCTCGGAGAGCTTCGATGAGCTCGACGAAAACGGGTGCCGCACTCCTCTCGGTCGTCTCGAACTCCATCCTGATCGTGCTCAAGCTCGCGGCCGGCCTTCTGACGGGGTCGATCGCAATCCTCACCGAGGCGATCCATTCCTCGATCGACCTGATCGCGTCGCTGATCGCGCTGGTTTCGGTCCGCAAGGCGGACGAGCCCGCCGACGCCGATCATCCATACGGTCACGAAAAGGCCGAGAACGTCGCCGCCGGCGCCGAGGCGATGCTGATCCTGCTCGGTGCGGCGATCGTCGTGATCGAGGCGGTGAGACGGCTCCTCAACGGCTCCGATGTCGATCAGGTCGGGATCGGCATCGTCGTGATCGGGGTTTCCGTCGTAGCCAACCTGCTCGTCTCCGGCTTCCTGTTCCGACGCGCCGAAGTGCTCGACTCGGTTGCGCTGGCGGGCGATGCCGCCCACTTGCGAGCCGACGCGCTGACGTCCATCGCCGTGCTCGCGGGCCTCGTCCTGGTCCAGGTGACCGGCGCCTCGGAATGGGATTCGGTCGCCGCCCTAACCGTCGCGATCGTGATCGTCGCAACCGGGATCCGCCTCGCCCTGCGTTCAGGACGCGTCCTCATGGATGAGGCGCCTCCGGCGGCCGAGCTCGATCGGATCGAGCAGGTCATCGCCGAATCCCGTCCTCCGCAGATGGCCGGCTACCACAAGTTGCGCGCTCGCCGGGCGGGAGCGCGCCATCACGTCGACATGCACGTCCAGTTCGTCGACGGGACCAGCCTCGAGCACGCCCACAAGCTCGCCCACGAGCTGCGGGCGGCGATCGAGGACGAGATCGGCAACGCAGACGTCCTGATCCACGTGGAGCCGGAGGACTCATTCCGGGGCACGGGCGACGTAGGCCCGTTCCGCCACGGATAGCAGGTAACTCCGGGCAGATCCTCCGCTTCGCGTCCGGTCTGCCCGGGTGGAGGTCGGGAGTGGACGGGAGATCTCGAGCCGCGAGGCAAGACCCTGAAACCGCTTCCCGAGGGGGCGGTCAGCTCAGGTTCACGGCAGCGGCCAATGCCACCGCGATCACCGTGATCGTGTAGCCGGTGTAACCGTTGATCGCGAAAAGCAGCGCGGCGATCAAGCAGGCCGCGACGACCGTTATCCAAGATGCCCGGGCGATGTTCACGTCACTATGTTCCCTCAGATGCGGGACGGACACCCTCGATGAGCGATCAGGCGGCGGTCACCGCAGCCGGCCAGGCGATCGCCCGGCTCGAGGAAACGTGCCTCGATCTTCGTGCCTGCGCCATCCTCGACGGCGAAGGTGAGCCGCTTGCGGCCACCGCCGAGGCCGACTGGGGAGCCTGTGCGACCGAGCTCTGGGGCGCCTCGACCGACGCCGGGCGCCCGGCACCGACCCAGGTCCACGTCGCCACGATCGACGGCGAGGTGTTTTTGGTCCGCGCTCACGGAGGCTGCTCGGCGCTCGCGGTCACCGATCGGTTCGCGCTCGCCTCCCTGATGTTCTGCGACCTGCGTGCGGCCCTCCGCGATCTCGACGCGGTCCAGCCCGATGTCGTCTCAGCCGGGAGGCCCTGAATGCAGAAACCGCATCGGTTCCTGCTCGATCGCGTCGCCGGCTACGCGGAGGAGGGCAGCGCCTTCCTCCGTCGCCGCAAGATGCGCAGCCAGCCCTTCGCCAGAGTTTGGAGAGAGGGCGGTGCCACCGAGGCCTACGACGTCGAGTCGCAGCGGGGATTGCGGGCATTCACGGCGGCTGCAGCGCTGATGGACGAGGTCGGCGCGGCCAGGGATTCAGCTCAGAGGTAAGCCGCCAGGGGGGCGCGACGGCCTGGCGCGGGCTTCCGGAGGGAATGTCCTCCCTCCATGACGCAGGGCTCAACCCCGTTGAGCTGGCGGCGGTCGAGGCGGCACTTGCGGGCGAGGCCGCGCTCGCGGAGGAGCTCGAGCTGATCACCTCGTTGCTCGCTCAACGCTCGCGCCGGGTCTTCTGGCGCGAGCTCGCCTCCGGCTGTGTCGACGGCGAACGTCCAGCGGCGAGCGTCCTCGGCGCGCTGGAGCGGGCGCTCGCCGCTCGGCGCTGACCCGCGCCCGGGGGCGTGTCGGCCTCCCCTGGGCTTAGGCGGTAGAGGCGCCGGACCGGCGTCCGCAAAAACTCAGCGAGGAGATTCGATGCGACCCCCCTTCGAGGCCACCAACCGCAGGCTCCGGGTGACCTTGGCCGTCCTGATCGGGGTCACGCTGGCCCTGGCCCTCGCCGCACCGGCCGCGCGGGCCGGTCGCTACACGGTCGTCCAGTGCGATCCCGCGAGCCGGGCGTTCGCCGACGCCGAGTTCGAGCGCCGCAACGGCGGCGACTACGGCTTCGCCCATCGCTGCGAGGAGGACGAGGACGCAAGCTCCCTGCAGATCCACACCATCACGACGACCCCGCAGAATCACTTCGGCCGGATCTCGTGGTCCGCGCCGAGCGGCGCTCGGATCATCGGGGTCGGCCTCGAGGCGAAGCTGCGCAGCGACGCCGGCCAGCAGGCGCGCCTCACGTTCATCGATCCGAGCGGGGCGGAGATCGGCAGGGTCGCGACCGGCTCGGAGGACGCCGGTGGCTTCGAGCGGTACGAGCGACAGCTGACCGACGGCGGCCGTGAGCGATTTGCGGCAGAGCTCACCTGCGTCGAGCGGAATGGCTGCAGGGCATCGGAGCAGGCGAAGACCTGGGTCCGTTCGGTCCGTCTCGCGATCGCCGACTCCGTGGCGCCACTGCTTCTCACCTCGGGACCCCTGCTGAGCCCCGGATGGCACCGCGGACCGGGTGAGATCACCGCGGTCGCGACCGACGCCGGCTCGGGGGTGCGCCGGATCGACTTTGGGGTCGGCTTCGCGCAGCTGCCGCAGTCGCAGACCTTTCCCTGCGCGGCCATCGCCGGCTCGGCGCTCGCCTCCCGGATGCGCCCCTGCTCGCGCACCCAGTCGGTCAGCGCGTCCCTCGACACATCGGCGCCGCCGTTCGCCGACGGTGCCAACGTCGTCTGGGCCTGCGCTCGCGACTATGGGGCCGACGCGACCCCCGGCTGCCACCGGCGGGTCGTGATGGTCGACAACACCGCGCCGGTAGTCGCGTTCTCGAAGTCCCGGGATCGCGAGGACCCCGAGCTCATCCGCGCCGCGGTCTCGGACGGGACGTCGGGAGTGACGTCCGGCGCGATCGCCTACCGCCCACTCGCCGGCGGGGCGTGGCGGGAGCTGCCCACGAGCCTCGCCGCCGGTGAGCTGCGGGCGCGGGTCGACTCCTCGTCCGAGCCCCCGGGCAAGTACGCCTTCCGGGCTAGCGCCACCGACGCGGCCGGGAACGTCGCCACCGCAGGTACCCGCCCCGGCGGCGAGGAGGTGATCCTCGACTTCCCCCTGCGCGAGCCGACCCGCCTGTCGGCTTCGATCCACGGCCGAGATCGTGCGGACGTCGACTACGACGGGAGGGTCGAGGTCGCCGGTGCGTTGCGCAACTCGCGGGGCCGGCCGATCGCGGGCGAGCCGGTGACGGTGATCGAACGATTCGAGGGCGGCTCGTCGCTGGAGCCGGTGGCCCGAACGGCTCCCACCAACCGCTCCGGCCGGTTCTCGATCCGCACCACGCGAGGGCCCTCCCGGCGGATCGCCATCGTCTACGGCGGATCGCGTCGCTATCTCGAAGCGGATGCCGATTCGATCAGGCTCGGAGTCCGCGGCTCAGCGACCCTGTCGGCGAGCCCCCGCAGGGTGCGCGCCGGCGGCACCGCGGTCTTCAGCGGAACGATCGGAAGGTTCGGTGCCCGCATCCCCGCCGCCGGCAAGCTCGTCGAGCTGCAGGTGCGCGGAGCAGGTGTAAGGCACTTCCGAACCGTTCGTCACGCGTTCCGCACCGACCAGCGGGGACGGTGGCGCATCAGATACGGATTCGACCGCTTCTACGAGCGCCCGGCCCGGTTTCGCTTTCGTCTGAACGTGCCCGCCGAGAGCCGATGGCCATACCTCGGCCCCACCCGGTCGGCTCCGCGGCGCCTGACCGTGAGACCGCGCTGATCCACCCGCGGCGATGTGGCTCAGGAGTCGTAGCGGCCGAGGTCGACCCGCAGGCGCTCCTCCTCGGCCGGGCTCGGCGAGGCCGGTGGCGCCGCGGCGGCCTCGGACTTCCTGCGGGCCAGGCGCCAGCGCTTCGCGGCGAGGGCGATGGCGATCAGGGCGAGGGCGATGCCGACGATCGGGACGATGAAGGCAGTCAGCCCGAAGCCCGAGGCGTCGGGAACCGCGAGCACCGCTGGGCCGTATTCGGCGACGAGCGCGTCCTTGATCTGATCCTTGTCCTTGCCCTCCGAGATCAGGGAGTTGATCAGCGCGCGCTCGCGCTCGGCCTGCGGCGAGTTGGCGAGCTGCAACGTCGTCCCGCAGATCGTGCACATCACCTCGTCCTCGATGTCGGGCAAGGAGGCGCTCGCGGCGAGCGCAACGGGCGGGCCGAGAAGCAGGATGCAGGTCGCCGCCGCCGCGATCAGCGCGGAGGCGCGGAGCGTCACGCCGGACCTCGGGACTCGATCAGCGGGGTCACGCTCGCCTCCAGCTGAGCCGTGTCGACCTGGCCGATGAACCGGAACGCCAGTCGGCCCTGAGGGTCCACGAGCATCGTTTCCGGCAGTCCGGTCGCTCCCCACGCGTCCTTGAACTTCCCCTCGCCGTCGTGGAGGAGGTCATAGGTGACGCCGTTGGTCTCGGCGAACTTGAGCGCGTCGCTGGTGGCGTCCTCCGTGTCGATGCCGACCAGGGTGACCTCATCGCCGTGGGCCTTGGAATAGGCCTGGAGGGCGTCGGACTCGTCGATGCACGGCTTGCACCACGAAGCCCAGAGGTTCACCAGCACCCATTTCCCACGGTAATCGGCGAGGCTGGTCTCCTCCGTGCCGCCGAGTCGCTGGACGGACTCGTCCGGTAGGACGGAGCCGATCTCCGGTCGGCTCTTGCCCTTGGCGACGATCCCGTAGCCGAGCAGGGCCACGAAGGCGACCGCCGCCACGATGGCGATGAATCCACGGTTGCTCATGGCCGAGCAGGTTAGAGGTGGCGACGCGCGGGCCTGAGAGCGGGTGAGGGGAATCGAACCCCCGTGTCCAGCTTGGGAAGCTGGCGCTCTGCCATTGAGCTACACCCGCGAGGGCGCGGCCATTCTACGTGTCGACGCCGTGGAGCTAGGTCGGCTGCGACGTCGGCCTGATCAGGATCTCGTTGACGTCGACGCGGTCGGGCTGGCTGATCGCGTAGAGGACGGCCGAGGCGATGTCGTCGGCCTCGAGCGCGCCGGTCGGCCTGTTGTCGAAGAACGGCGTGTCAACCATGCCCGGCTCGATCAGGGTCACCTTGATGGCGGTGTTCTCGTGCATCTGGCGGAGCTCCTGGCGCAGGGACTCACCGATCGCGGTCGCGGCCCACTTCGTCGCCGAGTAGAGGGAGCCCGGCAGCGCTCGCCGACCCGCCACCGAGCTGGTGATCAGGTAGTGGCCGGTGCCGCGCTCGAGCAGGTGGGGGAGGGTGGCGCGAATCGTGTGAGCGACCCCGAGGACGTTGGTGAGCACCATCGTCCGCCACTGCTCCGGCGATTCCTCGAGGAAGCCGCGCGAGGCGCCGAAGCCGGCGTTCGCGAAGACCACGTCGATCTCGCCGAACCGCTCTCCGGCGGCAGCGGCGAGATCCTCGACCTGCTCCCATTCGGTCACGTCGCATGTCTTGACGAAGACGTCGTCGCCGCCGTCGAGATCAGCGGCCAGCTCGTTCAGCGGCTCCTCGCGACGGGCCGAGAGGACCAGGCGGTGGCCCTCCGCCAGGAGGCGCTTCGCGGTGGCGGCGCCGATGCCCGTGCTGGCGCCCGTGATCAGGATCGTTCTTGGCTCGCTCATCGCCGCCATTCATAGCACTGCGGGCACGTCGTCGAACTCGGTGGCCGAGCGCGGGACCCTGCGATAATCCGCGCTGCGATGGACCACGACCGCAAGCGCCAGATCCGCCTCGTCGTCGCCCTATCGGTGGCAGTGCTGCTCGCCGTGGCGCTGATCTACACCTCCTTCACCGCCTCGACCGAGACGCGCGAGCCCTCCGAGGTGCTCGCCGCGGGGGTCAACGGCAAGAGCTACCAGATCACCGGCGACGTGGTCAGCTCAAAGCGCCAGGGAAGCCTTCTGCACTTCGTGATGAGCGACAGGGACGGCGGCGGGAAGCTCCCCGTCTCGTATGCGGGTCAGGTCCCGGATCCGTTCCGCGAGGGCCGCGAGATCATCGTGACCGGCAAGCTCGACGAGGACGGCACGCTCGTGGCGCAGAAGGACAGCCTGATCACCAAGTGTCCCTCGAAGTTCGCCGACGAGGCAGCGGCGGACCCCGAACACGTAGTCATCCAGTGAGGGAGATCGGATCCGCCGCGCTGGTCGCGGCCCTCCTCGTCGCTGTCTATGCCGTCGTCGCCGCCCTGATCGGCGCCCGCGGCGATCGCCGCTGGGTGATCTCGTCCCGGCGGGCCATCTATTCGATGTTCGGCCTCCTCGTGCTGACCGCGGTCACCCTCGAGATCTCGTTCGCTCGGACCGACCTCTCGATCGCGCTCGTCGCCGAGCATTCGTCGACGACGACTCCGATGCTCTACAAGCTGACGGCCCTGTGGGGAAGCCAGGCGGGATCGCTGTTGCTCTGGGCGTTCGTCCTCTCCGCCGCGTCGTCGGCCGTCCTCTTCATCACCCGCAACCGGCATCGCGAGGTCGTCCCCTGGGCGACCGCCGTGCTCGGCGGCGTCGCCGTCTTCTTCCTGGGCCTGATGGTCGCCGGGATCATCTTTCCCGAGGCCGACAGCTGGCCGTTCGCACTCTCCAACCCGATTCCGACCGAGGGTGCCGGGTTGACGCCGTTGCTCCAGCATCCGGCGATGGCGATCCATCCGCCGATGCTCTACTCGGGTTACGTCTTCTTCACGATTCCGTTCGCCTTCGCGATCGGCGCGCTGATCACCCGCCGCCTCGACGCCAGCTGGATCAGGTCCACCCGAAGGTTCGCGCTCGTCGCCTGGCTGTTGCTCACTTGTGGCATCGCCCTCGGGGCCCGCTGGTCCTACAGCGAGCTCGGCTGGGGCGGCTACTGGGCCTGGGATCCGGTCGAGAACGCCGCCCTGATCCCATGGCTGACCGGCACCGCTTTCCTGCACTCGATCATGGTCCAGGAGCGGCGCGGCATGTTGAAGGTCTGGAACGTCTCGCTGATCTGCGCGACGTTCGCGCTCTCGCTGCTCGGCACCTTCCTGGTGCGCTCGGGCGTGCTGCAATCGATCCACGCCTTCGGCGCCTCCAAGGTCGGGGTCCCGCTGCTCTTCCTGATCGGCACCGTGCTGATCGGCTCCACCATCCTGATCGCCTCCCGACTGGACTCCCTGCGCTCCGAGCGCAGGCTCGACTCGCTGTGGAGCCGCGAGTCGATCTTCCTGGTCAACAACCTGCTTCTCGTCGGGCTTGCCTCGGTGATCCTCTACGGCACCTTCTTCCCTTTGCTCGCCGAGCTCGCCGGCAAGGACGCCTCGATCGGCGCGCCCTGGTTCGACCGGTTCGCCACCCCGCTGGCGATCGGCCTCGTCTTCTTCATGGGAATCGGCCCGCTGGTCGCCTGGCGCCGGATCAGCCTCGCCGGGATCCGCAGGGCCGTCGGCATCCCGGTACTCGCGACCATCGCGCTCGCGGGCGTACTCGCCCTGACGATCGGCGCCTCTCACAGCCCGACCGCCTACGTGTTCTTCCTCGGCGGCGGCTTCACGATCGCCGCGATCGCTCAGGAGGTGATCCGCGGCACCATCGCGCGCCGCTCGCTCGCCGGCGGCGGCTACATGGGCGCGCTGAGCTCGCTCTTCGCCAGGAACCGGCGGCGCTACGGCGGCTACATCGTCCACGTCGGCCTGGTCGTCGCGCTGTTCGGCATCGCCGCGTCCTCGAGCTTCCAGACCAGCCGCGATCTGCGGATGAGCCCCGGGGACGTGGCCAGCGTCGACGGCTACACGGTCACCTACAAGCAACCGACCACCTCGATCGACGCCTCCCGGAACATGCTCGCCCTCGGTGCCGTGCTGACGGTGACGCGCGACGACAAGCTGGTCACGACGCTGACCCCCTCACGCGATTACTTCGGCGGGCCCAACGCCGATCCCAGCACACCGATCCGCAACTTCTTCGAGGGCGAGCCGACGAGCGAGGTGGGACGCGACGAGAGTGCCACCCGCGACCTGTGGAGCGCCATGCAGCCGGACCTGAGCTCCTTCGACGATCAGATCAACGCCTACGACGCCCGCTACGCGGCCGCGTTCAAGCGCTTCCCGGCCGCCGTGGTCAACAGCCCCGAGGCCCAGCGGCAGATCGCGGTTCAGCAGGGCGAGCAGATCAGAGCGCTCGCCGACAAGTACATGACCGACACCCCGCCGGCACAGATCCGCTTCAACGTCAACCCGTTCGTGGTCTGGTTCTGGCTCGGCGGGCTGATCGGAGTGGGCGGGGCGCTGTTCGCCCTCTGGCCGACCGCCGAGGGGCGCCGTCGCAAGGTCTCCGACGTGTACGGGGCCCGGCTCGCTCGCGACCTCACCCGCGCCTAGCGGGCAGGGGAAACGGATGGAGATCATCATCGTCTTGGTGCTCGTGCTCGCCGTGGCGGCTTGGGTCTCGATCCCCCTGCGTCGCGAGGAGGGATTCGCCGAGCCGTCCGTCGAGGATCCGGTTCTGGCCGAGCTCGAGGCCCGCAAGCAGGCGAAGTACCGGGAGATCCGCGATACGGAGCAGGACCACGCTCAGCGCAAGCTCTCCGCCGATGAGTTCGCTCGGCAGGACGCGGAGCTGCGCGCGGAGGCCATCGAGATCCTCAAGCTGATCGACTCGGCGGAGTCGGAGCGCCGGACCGGCCGCGATTCGGCTCCCAGCAGCAGCTAAACTCGGCGCCGTGGAGACCTTTCTCGGAATTGTCCAGGTATTCGTCGCGATCATCCTGATCTTCCTCGTGCTGCTGCATTCGGGGAAGGACGCCGGGCTCTCCGGCGCGTTCGGGATCGGTGGCGGTGGCAGCTCCTTCGGGGGCGGATCGCTGGTCGAGCGCAACCTCGATCGGTGGACCATCTTCTTTGCGCTGCTGTTCGCCATCAACACGATCGTCCTGCTCAAGGTCTGAGCTCGTCGAACGGCGCCCGCCTTTGCGGCGAGCGCTCTTCGCCGCGCCGATCGTCGCTGTCGCGAGCCTCTGCCTGCTTGCAGGGTGCGGGAAGGCCGCCAACGAGGGCGCGACAGCGGAGCCCGGCGTCATCCCGGAGGCGGCCGGGACCCTGCGGATCGCGGTCGCCGGGCAGGTCTCGTCGATCGACCCGCTGCTGACATCCAACCCGGCCGAGAAGATCGCCTCCCGGCAGGTCCACGAGCCACTCATCTCAAGGCAGAACGGCCCGTTCGGGCAGACCCGCGTGAGGCCGGGGCTCATCCTCTCGATCAGCTCGAACGCCGCGGCCACCATCTGGACGGCGAGGTTGCGCGGTGGCGTCCGCTTCCAGGACGGGGAGCCGATGGACGCCGACGCGGTGATCGCCAACGTCAATCGCTGGGCGAACGTCTCACCGGGCCCGGAGCTCCTTCCCGAGCTTCCGTCTCTGCCGGCGCCGCCGGCTGACTCCCCGCAGCCCGGGATCGTGCGTTTCCTGCTCGAGCGACCCGCACCGCAATTTCCCAGGGAGCTCGCCGATCCGCGGCTCGGGCTGGTCGCTCCGAGCGCGCTCGTGGGTTCCGGCTCCGCCCCGATCAAGCTCGGCGGCACGGGGACCGGGCCGTTCGAGTTGCGTGAGGGCGAACCCGATACGACCCTGCTGGCTCGCAACGTCTCCTGGTGGGGGGCCGACCTCGGGCTCGGACCCGGTGTCGAGCAGGTGCAGCTCCAGGACGAAGACGACCCGAGCCGTCGCGCCGACGACCTGCTCGCCGGCAGCGTCGAGGTCGCCGAGGATCTCGACGCGAGCGCGGCGGCGCGCGTCGAGCGCGATCCGCTCTCGACGCTCGTCAGAAGCTCCGGGTCGGTGCTCGGAGTCGCCCGGTCCGTACGGGGCATCGACTCCCCGATGGCAGCGCAGCCGTTGGCCGACGTCTGGCTGACGAACCTGCGCTGAGCCTCGGCCTCGCCCGGAATTCCCGGGTTCTTGACCCATCGACTCGACATACGGGGAGTGGGCTTGCTACTCTGCCGCCGCTCTTGTTCACCAAACCAATCGAAAAGGTACGAATGAACTCCTTGAACCTGAACGGTGCGCGTGCTGCGCGGACCTCTCTCGCGGTCACGGCCGCACTCGCCCTGGGGGTGACCCTCACCGCCTGCGGCTCCGCTTCCATCTCCGGGTCGAGCGGCGACGGGACCGCCGGCGGCACGGTTTCGCTGGTCGGCTACTCGACGCCCACCGATGCCTACGAGAAAACTCTCGAGCCCGACTTCCAGAGGACCCCGGAGGGCGCTGACGTGGAGTTCTCCAACTCGTTCGGGGCATCGGGGGATCAATCTCGGGCGGTCGAGGCCGGCCAGCCGGCCGACATCGTCCACTTCGCGCTCGCTCCCGACGTCCAGCGACTGGTTGACGCCGGGCTGGTCGACGCCGGCTGGGACTCCGGCGACTACGGCGGCACCATCCAGGAGTCGGTTGTCGCGTTCACCGTCCGCGGTGGCAACCCGAAGAACATCCAGGGCTGGGACGACCTCCTCCGCGACGACGTCAAGGTCCTGGTGCCGAATCCGTTCACCTCGGGCGGGGCCCGCTGGGACATCATGGCCGCCTACGGCTCGCAGATCGAGCAAGGCAAGAGTGCCGCGGAGGCCCTCGACTTCGTCAAGGGGGTGCTCGCGAATACCGTCACCCAGGACGCAAGCGCCTCCGACGCGCTCGAGACGTTCACCTCGGGCGAGGGCGACGTGCTGATCTCCTACGAGAGCGAGGCGCTGCGGGCCCAGGACGCCGGCGAGGACGTCGACTACGTCATCCCGGATCAGACGATCAGGATCGAGACCAAGGGCGCGGTGCTCAACGACGCGAGCGCTCAGAACCCGGTCGGGGCTCAGGCCTTCATGGACTACCTGCTCTCCCCGAAGGGACAGCAGGGGTTCGCCGACAAGGGCTTCCGCCCCGTGGATCCGGCGGTCCTGAAGAAGAATGAGGACAAGTTCCCGACTCCGAAGGACCTGTTCACGATCGACGATCTCGGCGGCTGGGACTCGGTGACGGACGAGTTCTTCGATGAGAGCTCCGGCTCCGTGACCCAGATCGAACAGGACCTCGGAGTCACCACGGGCTGATGAGCGGCGCAACTCATCAGGTGGCGACGCTCCCGAGGCCGGCCTTCGGGCCGCGCCTCGGGGGCGCGCTGCTCTCCCGGGGCGTGATCACGATGTGGCTCAGCATCGTCGTGCTGGCTCCGATCATCGCGCTGACGCTCGAATCCTTTGACGGCGGCCTCTCCGAGTTCTGGCGGGAGGTCACCTCCGCCCAGGCCCTGGGCGTGTTCCGCACGACGCTGCTGATCTCGCTCGCGGTCACGGCGATCAACTGCGTCGCCGGCACCGCCATCGCCTGGGTCCTCGTCCGGGACGAGTTTCCCGGCAAGGGCCTGCTCAACTCGGTCATCGACCTTCCCTTCGCCCTGCCGACGATCGTCGCGGGCATCACGCTGCTTGCGCTCTACGGCAACGACAGCCCGATCGGCGTCGACGTCGCCCGCACCGTGATCGGCGTCTCCCTTGCGCTCCTCTTCGTCACCCTCCCGTTCGTGGTCCGGGCGGTCCAGCCGACGCTGATCGAGCTCGACCAGGACATGGAGGAGGCGGCCGCCTCCCTCGGCGCGAGCAACTGGACGATCTTTCGAACGATCGTGCTGCCGAACCTGCGCCCGGCCATCCTCGCCGGCGCCGCTCTGGCCTTCGCTCGCGCGATCGGTGAGTTCGGCTCGCTCGTCCTGATCGCCGGCAAGGTCCAGATCGCCTCGATCTACATCTTCGCCAAGATCGGCAGCGGCGATCAGGCCGGAGCCGCCGCCGTCTCGGTGGTGCTGCTGCTGATCTCCGTCGTGGTCCTGCTGATGCTCGGTGGATGGGCACGTCGTGGCGGAAGGCCGGCAGCCTGATGGAGCAGACCCGCCTCAGCCGCTACGGACTCCGCTTCGGGGTCCTCTTCTACCTGTCCGCCCTGCTGCTGATCCCGGTCGCGATGATCTTCTTCCGGGCGTTCGACGACGGGTTTCAGGCCGCCGCCGATGCGGTCACCAATGAAGCTGCGATCCACGCGCTGGAGCTGACCCTCGTCACCGTCGCCCTGGCGGTTCCGGTGAACGCCGCCTTCGGGATCCTCGCGGCGCTCGTTCTGGTTCGTCACAAGTTCCGGGGCAAGGCGATCCTCAACCTGCTGATCGACATCCCGTTCGCGATCTCGCCCGTCGTGATCGGCCTCGCGCTGGTGCTCCTCTACGGGCCGCGCAACAGCTTCATCGGCCAGGCGTTCTTCGAGCACGGTATCCGGATCATCTTCTCGACCCCGGGTATCGTGATCGCCTGCATCTTCGTCTCGCTCCCGTTCGTGGTCCGCGAGGTCGTCCCGGTGCTGCAGGAGGTCGGCGAGGAGCAGGAGCAGGCCGCCAAGACGCTGGGCGCCAACTGGTGGCAGACGTTCCGGCGAATCACGCTCCCCGCGATCCAGTGGGGCGTCACCTACGGCGTCGTCCTCTCGACCGCTCGGGTGCTGGGCGAGTTCGGCGCCGTCAGCGTCGTCTCCGGGTCGATCTCCGGCCAGACCGAGACCATGCCCCTCTACGTCCGCAGGCAGTTCGAGCTGCTCAACGGTTCCGCCGGCTACGCGGCCGCCCTGGTCCTGGCCGTAGTCGCCCTGATCGTCCTGGTCCTGATGAACCTCACCAACCGCAGGAAGGAAGTCTGATTCTGATGGGAATCGCAGTTGAGAACGTCAACAAGAGCTTTGGGGATTTCCAGGCTCTCAAGGACGTGAGCCTCACCGTCCCCGATGGGTCCCTGACCGCCCTGCTCGGCCCGAGCGGTAGCGGCAAATCGACCTTGTTGCGATTGATCGCGGGGCTCGAGGAGGCTGACACCGGCACCGTGCTCCTCGATGGGCGTGACGTCACCCACATGTCCGTGCAGGAGCGCGGAATCGGCTTCGTCTTCCAGCATTACGCCGCGTTCAAGCACATGACGGTCCGCGACAACATCGCCTTCGGCCTGGCGATCAAGAAGACTCCCCGCGACAAGATCCGCGATCGGGTCAAGGAGCTGATCAGGCTCGTCCAGCTCCAGGGGATGGCGCACCGCTATCCCTCACAGCTCTCCGGCGGTCAGCGCCAGCGGATGGCCCTCGCCCGCGCGCTCGCGCCGGAGCCGAAGCTGCTGCTGCTCGACGAGCCGTTCGGTGCACTCGACGCGCGGGTCCGCAAGGAGCTTCGCGAGTGGTTGCGCAGCCTTCACGACGACGTCGGCGTGACGACGATCTTCGTCACCCACGACCAGGAGGAGGCGATGGAGGTCGCCGAGCAGATCGTCGTCATGAACGAGGGGGCGATCGAGCAGGTCGGCACCCCCCATGAGCTGTACGAGGAGCCCAAGACCGAGTTCGTCATGCAGTTCGTCGGCGAGGTCAACCAGGTCGGCGGCGCTTACATCCGTCCGCACGACCTCGATCTCTCCCTGATACCGGTCGAAGGCGGCGACGAGGTCATGGTCGAACGGGTCACGAAGCTCGGCTTCGAGGTTCGCGTCCAGCTCGCTCTGACCGGCGGCGATTCGATCTGGGCCCAGGTCACCCGCAGCGAGGCCGAGGAGCTCGAGCTCGTCGCGGGGCAGATCGTCTGGGCGCGTCCGCGCCACGCAAAGGTGTTCGAGGGCGGTGGCGGTCCGGCGACGGCCGAGCTGACCCTGGCCTGATGCCGCTGGGGCTCAGTGCGGCTCCCAGACCTCCGGGTGGTCGTCGACGAGCTCGGCGACCCGCTCCGGTAGCTGACCACTGACGATGTCGGCCAGGGTCACGGACTCCAGGATCTGGCGGATGTTGGCCCGCAGCGCGACCCAGACTCCCTGAAGGGGAGCGGCATCGCCGAGATAGTCGAGATCCTCGGGCCGTTCACCGCGAACGCTCGCAAGTGGACCTTCGACGGCGCGGATGATCTCGGCGACGGTGATGTCGTCAGCCGAGCGAGCGAGCCAGTAGCCGCCGTCGGAGCCGCGCTGGCTCTGGACGACGCCGGCGTGACGGAGCTCGCCGAGGATGTTCTCGAGGAAGCGCAGCGGAATTCGCTGCGCCTTTGAGATGACCGTGCCCTTGATCGGGCCCTCGGTCGGACCGGCCAGCTCGACCGCGGCGCGGACGGCATAGTCGGCTTTGGCGGAGACGCGCACGGAGCCATTGTCCCCCCTCAGGCCGGCGGCGTCGCTGCCGAGGCGGGAGGGGGGAGGTCCTATGCGGCTGAATGGAGTCGAACCATCACGGGCCTATAAAGCCCACAAGGCCCTCAACCTTGCGCGTCTACCAGTTCCGCCACAGCCGCAGCGCGCGAGGATTGTAAGGGGAGCGGCCTCCGGGGGAGCCTGCGGTTGATTCCATCCGCGACCCCGGCTACTCTACGAACATGTGTTCCCTACCGCAGACGACCGCGACGACTGGAGGCTTAGTCGAGACATGGATCTGAACCTGACCAAGCGGCAGAGCGAGATCTTCGAGTTCATCAAGGTCCAGATCGACAAGACCGGCTATCCACCGACGGTGCGGGAGATCGGCAGCGCTCTCGGCCTGCACTCGCCCTCGACCGTCCACGCGCATCTGGCCAAGCTCGAGCTCTCGGGGGTCCTGCGGCGCGATCCATCCAAGCCCCGGGCGATCGAGATCCTCGTCGGCCGGGCCAAGCGGGTGATGCGGCCGTCCGTGCCCCTCGTCGGTCAAGTGGCCGCAGGCACGCCGATCCTCGCCGAGGAGAACATCGAGGACCAGTTCGAGATTCCCGCCGTGATCGGGGCCGACAGTGGCGATTACGCATTGCGGGTCCGCGGGGACTCGATGCGAGATGCCGGGATCCTGGAGGGCGACTACGTCGTCGTCCATCCGGTCGACGACGCCGACAACGGCCAGATCGTCGTCGCTCTGATCGAGGACGAGGCGACCGTCAAGCGCTTCTTCCGAGAGGGCGATGCCATTCGGCTGCAGCCCGAGAATCCGGCATACCAGCCGATCATCTCCAAGGATGCCGACGTGCTCGGGCGCGTGATCGGCGTCTTCCGGAGGGTCTGAGCATGGCGGCCCGCTCCAATACCGCCCTGCGCAGCCCTCGGAGCGACCGACGGCGCCGGCCGCGCCGCGGTCCGAGCGGCTCTTCGCTGAGCCGTGCACGGGCGGTCACACTCGAGGATCGGATGATCGCGACCTGGGGTCAACTCGCCGCCGGCGTCGCGGTCACCTGTCCCGTCTGCGCGCATGAGAAGCTCGTCGCCTCCGGTTGCACCGGATGTGGGGCCGAGCTCACCTGACGGACACGGGACCCACTCAGGCCTCTGCGGCCTTACAATCATTCGCGCGGGTCACGCGATCGCGGGGGGTCAAATCCCTCGAGGAAAGTCCGGACACCAAAGGGCAAGGCGGTGGGTAACACCCACCCGGGGAAACCCGCGGGAAAGTGCCACAGAAACAAACAGCCGATGGCGCAGCCTTCGGGAGGCGCACAGGCAATGGTGAAATGGTGCGGTAAGAGCGCACCGGCGTCGCGGTGACGCGGCGGCCGGGTAAACCCCGTCTGGTGCAAGGCCAAGCAGGACCGTTGATCCGGCCCGGGGAGGTCCAGGTAGGCCGCAGGACCATGGAGAACGTGGTCCCATCGGAGCTCAGGTTCCGTTGAGATGGATGGTCGCGCGAGACAAGATCCGGCTTATCGGCCCGCTGAAGAGAGAGCCCCGTTAACCCGGGGCTCTCTCAATTTTCAGGGCGCCAGTTTCATTAGCAATTTGTGAGTTTTACGTTCACGTTCCCTGCTAAGGTGCTGCCAAGCCCGGGTTGAAAGTGCCCCCGCAACCGTTGGAAAGAGCTTCCGTGGACCAGCGAACCCCGCGCCGTCAGGCCGGCTTCCATACAAGGCGCCTCCGCGATCCGGAGCCGATCAGCTCCCGTCCTGACCGGCTGGCGATGTGGGCCGTGGTCATGGCAGTCGTGGTGATGTTCGTCGCCGCGGCTTCCGCGCATGCCGCCGGCGGAGGGGTCGGCGTCGGTGATGGAGATGACGCGAAGGCCGGTTCCGAGCCGTCTGCGTCCGGTTGCGCGACCGACCCCGACCTCGGATCCAGGAAGCTCAGCAAGGGGGATTGCGGCGCGGACGTGATCACGCTGAATCAAATTCTCAACTCGAAGAAGTTCGGTCTCGCGGCTCCGACCGGCGAGGACTTCGACGCATCGACCACCAGGGCCGTCAAGAGCCTGCAGGCGGTCGCCGAGCTACCCCGCACCGGGATCGTCGACGGCGACACCCAGGATGCCTTGATCACCTCGATGCGCATCGACACCGCCTCGTTCTACGGCCCGGGCCTCTACGGCAACGAGATGGCATGCGGGAGGCGCCTCACGCGCACCGTCGTCGGCGTCGCGCATCGCTCGCTTCCCTGCGGCACGGAGGTGACGATCAAATACCGGGGCCACTACCTCGACACCGAGGTCGTCGACCGCGGGCCCTTCACGAAGGGCGTCAAGTGGGACCTGACCTCGGCCGCCGCTCAGCGGCTCGGCCTTGAGGTCACCTCGAAGGTCCGTTCCGCGATCGTTCGCTGAGCGTTTCGCCGCGGTGGTGAGGGACCCGGCTCAACGCTCGACGCCGGGCCGGAGCAGAAACTCCATGGTGGTGCGGGCAGGCCGAAACCCCAGCCGCGCGTAGAGCTCCTTCGGCCTGCCCTCGTCGTCGGCGCAGATCCAGAGGTCGTCGATGTCCTCCGCCGCATCGATCGCCGCACGCGTCATCGCCGTGCCGTGTCCTTCGCCGCGGTGGCCGGGATGCACGTAGACCTGAGTGATCTCAGCGCCGGTGCCCTCGCGCTCGAGCTGGGCGAACGCGATCGGCGTCGGCCCCTGCAGAATCGCGAGAACCTGTGCGTTGCGCTCGAGGGCTACCTCGCGTGCGTGCTCGTGGTAGCCGCCCGGATCCGCCCCGCCCGAGTCCTCCTGGTGCCATGCGACCCGGAGTTCGTAGACGGCGTCGTAGGGGACCTCGGTCACGGCGACGTCCGCAACGGGGAGCGTCGCAAGCTCGTGGCGCATCCATAGCAGGCGCAGCGACCTCCAGCCCGCCGCGCGGAAGCCGGCTCGCAGCGACTCGCCGGTCGCGGCGAGATCGAAGTCCACACGGCGGTGATCGAGGCCGGCCAGCGCCGAATCGGCGAAGGAAGCAAGTTCCTCGACGCTCATGCCCGGGGCCTCCTCTACGCGAACGACGTTGTAGTCCCAGTAGTCGGGGTACCGCGTCGCACGCGCGACGGTGCCGTGCGCCCAGGGCTCGAGTACGTCGCAGACCGAGGCGTGGAACGAGTGGTGCCAGGTCAGCGCACGGGCTGCGACGTCATCTGAATCCAGCGCCCCCATGCCTGCAGCGTAGAGCCGATCACGAGAAACGGAGCTCGCAGATATGGTCAGGCCATGAAGCCGTCGTTCAGGACCCAGCCGGTCGATGAAGCCTTCTTCGACGATGCTCCGCTCCGCCTCGCCGCGGAATTCGACATCCCGCGCACCGCCGCTCAGATCTGGACCGATCTGACGAACGACAATCCACTCCGCTGGTGCCGGATCCTGACCAGGATCGACTGGACCTCCCCGCGGCCCTTCGGCGTCGGCACCACCCGAATCGCTCGTTCCCTCGGCGGCACGACCGTCATCAACGAGGACTTCTTTCGCTGGGAGGAGGGCCGGCGACAGTCATTCCAGGTGGTGGAGGCGAACACCCCGATGTTCCGGCGCTTCGCCGAGGATTACCTGGTGGAGGCGACCGGCGAGACGTCGTGCCGCTTCAGCTGGGTGATCGCGATCGAGCCCCATCCGGCCTTCCGGATCGCGAACCCGGTCAACAGCGCGTTGCTCGGGACCCTATTCACCGACACCCGCAGGCACTACGGTCTGATCTGAGGCGGCGCCGTGGGTTGGCGGGCAAAAAAAGAGGGCCGTCCTCGCGAACGGCCCTCTTTGAATTCATCCGCTCAGCCGCGCAGTTCCCCCGGCGCGGCGTCGCTCAGATGGAGTCGATCTGATCCTGCGGGAGACCGGCTGCCTTCGCGACGAGGGCTTGGAACTCGTTGAGGGCGAC
Source organism: uncultured Solirubrobacterales bacterium (assembly GCA_963826475.1). Taxonomy (GTDB): domain Bacteria; phylum Actinomycetota; class Thermoleophilia; order Solirubrobacterales; family 70-9; genus RHKX01. The sequence continues at coordinate 177,509 of CAWGXC010000003.1, forward strand.
CTCGCCCAGAGCTTCGAGGAGCTGCTCGTCGGTCCAGTCCGCCTCACGCGCTTCCTCGAGGAGGTATACGGGCGGGTGACCGTCGGCGTCCATCGCGCCCTTGACGAATGCCATCAGGGCCGCTTCGCGCGGGTCGTTCGACGAGAAGCTGCGCGCAAGCGAGATCTCGTCGAGGCCGAGTCCGGCGAGGCGGGCGCTGCGGGCATGCTGGGCGACGGTGTAGCCGTCGCCGTTGCGCTCGCCGACCGCGAGGCCGATGCGGATGGCGGTGTTCGCCGGCAGCTTCCCGGCGTGCAGCTCCGAGCGCATCCGCGCGAAGGCGCGGAGGGTGGCGGGCGAGCCGGCGAGGACGCCGACGAGCTTCGAGACGGAGCCGCCGGCGGTGGAGATGCTCTTCAGGAGCCGCTCGCTCCCGTCGGGGGCGGTCAGTTCATCGTGGATGTCGAATCGAGAGAAGTCAGTCTTAACGGTCATTGTGGGGAACTCCAAGAGGTGGTGTGTTCGACGCTTAACAGCCGCACATCGCAGCTTTACTTTACTTTTAGCCAGTTACTTACCTTGAGTAAGTTATACCGGGCGGATCGGCGGCTTGCAACTCCGGGTGCCCTTCAGATGGCTCCGAATCACCTCGAGCTTCGCCCTTTCACTATCTAACGATGATCTAGGGTCTGCGGATCAACGACTCGAGGAGCGGCAGGCCAGATGAGTGACGATAGACAGACCGAGGAGGACGTCCTGGCGGTCGTCGCCGATCGTGGTGTCCGCTTCGTCCGCCTCTGGTTCACGGACGTCCTGGGGCAGCTGAAGAGCTTTTCGATCAACGCCGCGGAGCTCGAAGACGCTTTCGAGGGGGGGATGGGATTCGATGGCTCGTCGATCACGGGCTTCAACCCGATCGAGGAGTCGGACATGATCGCGATGCCGGACGCCTCGACGTTCTCGATCCTGCCTTGGCGCCCCGATGAGATGCCCACTGCGCGGATGTTCTGCGACATCCACGTGCCGGGAGGAGGCCCGTATGAGGGCGATCCACGCTGGATCCTGCGCCGCGCCCTCAAGCGGGCGGAGGAGATGGGCTTCGAGACGTACAACGTGGGGCCCGAGCTCGAGTTCTATTACTTCAGGGACTCAAAGCCGGCGAATGGCATCCCGGAGGTCCTCGACGAGGGCGGGTACTTCGACCTGACGACCCTTGACGCCGGCGTCGACGTCCGCCGCGAGACGGTGCTGGCCCTCGAACAGCTCGGGATCCACGTCGAGTACACCCATCACGAGGTCGGCCCCTCTCAGCACGAGGTCGACATGCGTTACAAGGACGCGCTTGCGATGGCCGACGACTGCATGACCTACCGGATCACGGTCAAGGAGTACGCCATGAAGAACGGCTGGCACGCGACCTTCATGCCCAAGCCTCTGAACGGAGAGAACGGATCAGGGATGCACGTGCACCAGTCTCTCTCGCGCGACGGCAAGAACGCGTTCTACGACGCCGACGATCAGTACTTCCTCTCGCCGACCGCGAAGGCCTTCATCGCCGGTCAGCTCAAGCATGCCCGCGAGATCTCGGCGCTCTTCGCGCAGTGGACCAACTCGTACAAGCGGCTCGTTCCCGGCTACGAGGCGCCGGTCTACCTGGCGTGGTCGCGTCGCAACCGCTCGGCCCTGATTCGGGTTCCGCTCTATCACCCCGGTAAGGAGACGGCCACCCGTGCGGAGCTTCGCTGTCCCGATCCCGCCTGCAATCCATACCTCTGCTTTGCAGGGATGCTCCACGCCGGACTCGAGGGAATCGAGAAGGGCTACGAGCTGCCCGAGCCGATGGAGCAGAACCTCTACCACCTCGCGCCCGAGGATCGCCACCGCCGCGGGATCGAACAGCTGCCCGAGAACCTCGGCGAGGCGATCGAGATCGCCGCTGAGTCCGAGCTCGTCCTGCGGACCCTCGGAGAGCACACGTTCAACCGCTTCATCGAGATCAAGCGTGCCGAGTGGGAGGATTACCGGCTCCAGGTGACCCCCTGGGAGATCGAGCAGTTCCTGCCGGTTCTCTGAGGATCGTCCAGCTGCGTCCAGGCTGAGCGTGCCGGGCTCAACCCGGACCCCTCGATCGCCGATGGGGAGAGGTGTCGTCACCCGTATACCGAGGTCGCTTCGGAGCAATTGAGGCCGAGCGGCTTCTCTGGCGCGCCGGCTTCGGGCCCCGCCCCGGCGACGTCAAGAAGCTCGTTCGCAAGGGCCTGAAGGGCGCCGTCCACTCATTGACCCGTCCCGAGGGAAAGGCGCGCCTGCGCGGGCCCCTCCCTCACGATGACGATGGCCTGCCGCTCGCGCCCGTCGATGCTTGGGGACACGACCTCTTGTGGTGGCTCGACCGGATGGTTCGCAGCGACCAGCCATTGATCGAACGGATGACGCTCTCCTGGCACGACTGGTTTGCCACCGGCGACGTCGGCCAGGCGCAGCTCAACCTGGATCAGAACCAGCTCTTTCGTCGCCGGGCCCTGGGCTCGTTCAGCGATCTTCTCCTCGACGTCACCATCGATCCCGCCATGCTCGCCTGGCTCAACGGCAACGACAACGCCAAGCGGGCGCCGAACGAAAACTACGCGCGCGAGATGATGGAGCTGTTCACCCTCGGGGCCGAGGCCGGATACACCGAGGACGACGTCCGCGAGCAGGCTCGGGCGCTGACGGGTTGGTCAAACGACTGGGACGACGATCTCGGCATGGTCAACTTCCACTACGAGGCTGACCGCCACGACGCCGGCACCAAGTCCGTCTTCGGCCAGAGCGGCGCCTTCGACTGGCGCGACGCCTGCAAGCTCTGTCTCGGTCATCCAGCCCATGCCGAGTACTTCGTCAAGCGGGTCTGGTCGTACTTCATCCCGACCGACCCACCGAGGAAGACCCTCCTCGCGCTCAAGAGGTCCTACGCGGAGAACCTGGAGATCCGCCCCGTCGTCGAGGCGATCCTGATGCACCCGAGCCTCTACGAAGGCCCGCGAATGATCAAGCCGCCGATCGTCCAGATCGCTGGAATGCTGCGGGCCCGCAAGTCCGGCGTGGGTACCGAGGCCTGGTCATGGATCTCCGAGAGCGCGGGGCAGCGCCTCTTCCGGCCGCCCAACGTCGCCGGCTGGGACGAGGAGCGCTGGCTCGACACGGCTCGCCTCGGTGGCCGCTGGTCGGCTGCGGCTCAATCGACGGAGCGCTCGCAGGCGGATGATCGGCACTATGACGCCGGGGAGACGGCCGGGGAGGCCGTCGCCAAGGCGTTGCGCTTCTGGGGCGCCCCGACCCTGTCGAAGCGGACCCATGCGGAGCTCATGCGCTTCGCCAAGGGCGTGGAGAGGATCGCGAAGGACGACTGGCAGCAGGAGGCATATCGCGCGCTGCGCCAGAACGCTTTGCGGGTGCTGATCGCCTCGAGCCCGGACTTCCAGACCTCATGAGCACATCGCCGCGACCCCGCATCCACGGCAGCTGCAGCGAGCACACGCGCTCGGAGCTCGCCCGCCGCACCCTCGCCGAGGCGGGCCGCGGCCTGCCGGCGATCGAGCCGGGAATGCCCGACCCCGCCGGCACGGGCCTCTCGCGGCGATCGTTCCTGTTGCGGACCGGCGGCCTTGCGCTGAGCGTCTACGGCGCCAGCCTGCTGAACCCCCGAGCCTTCGTCGACGGGATCGCCAAGGCCGCGCAGACGAACGGCAAGGTGCTCGTCTCAGTCTTCATGGAGGGCGGCATCGACGCGCTTTCCATCCTCGCGCCGGTGGAGGACGATCGCTACCGGTCCCTGCGGCCGCACCTTGCAGTGCCGGCCGGAGCCGGGCCCGCGTGGACCGAAGATCCGCGCCTGCACTGGCACCCGGCAGCGGCACCGCTTCATCAGCTCCACGGGGAGGGCAAGGTCACGGTCTTTCCCGCGATCGGTTATGCCGATGCCGACCAATCCCACTTCACCTCGCGCCACTATTGGGAGACGGGCGCTCTCGACCCACGGGGGAACACCGGCTGGCTCGGCCGGCTGCTCGACGTCGTCGGCTCCGCTGAGAACCCGCTTCAGGGCCTCTCCCTCGACGGCTCGCTCTCGCCCTCCCTCGCCACGGCGAAGGTGCCGGTGGCCGCAACCTGGGGCGCGAGCTACGACCTCTGGGCGCCGGGTGTCTGGGGCGAGGTCGAGGAGTTGATGTTCGAGACTTTCGGCCGGATCGGCGCCGCGGCCGAACGCAGCGGCGACAAGGGCCTCAAGATCGCGGGCCAGGTGGCCCGCCAGGCGAACACCCTGCGCGCTCAGCTCGCCGCCTTTCCGGATGAGATTCAGAGCCCCGTCTCCTATCCCGGCGGTCACTTCCCCGAGAGCCTTGCCGGGCTCGCATCGATGCTGACGGCAGGATTGCCGGTCTCCGTCGCCTCTATCGACGCGCCGGGCAGCTACGACACTCATGACGACCAGGCCGAGGACTTCCACAGGTACCTGGGAGAGACCTGCGATGGCCTCTTCGCCTTTCAGCGGGACCTCGAGGCGCGGGGCCTGCAGGACCGCGTACTGACGCTCGTCTGGTCGGAGTTCGGCCGGCGGCCGGAGGAAAACGGGTCCGCGGGAACCGACCACGGGGCCGGTGGCAACGCCTTCCTGATCGGTGGCAGGGTCTCGGGGAAGATGGTCGGCGAGTGGCCTGGCCTCGACAGCCTCGACGAGGACGACAATCTGCGCTCGACCGCGGACTTCCGCGCCGTCTACAGCTCCCTGATCGAGCAGTGGTTCGGCGTCGACGCGAACGCCGTCATCCCCGGAGCCTCCGGCTTCGCCAGGCCCACGTTGATCGGTTGAATCCGGTGGGCATCGGGTCATCCCGCCGCGTCGTCGCGGTCCTCGTGGGGTTGCTAGCCGTGACCGCCGGCACGGCTTCCGCTCAGGGACCCAGCGCCCTTGCGGACCCGCCCGCGCGCCTGCTCGTCACAGCCCGCGAGTTCGACTTCACCCTCTCGCGGCCGAAGCTCGACGCGGGACCGGCGATCATCCAGCTCTACGACTTCGGCGAGGACCCGCACGACATGCAGCTGCAGCGCATCGGCAGCCCCCGGGTCTTTTCGATGGGCGAGATCCAGCCCGGCGAGACCGGGACCCTCGACCTGAAGCTGCGCAAGCGCGCCCGCTACCGGTTGTGGTGCTCGATCGACGGACACGCGGCGCGCGGCATGACCGCCGCACTGCGGACCTCGCGCAAGTAATCCACGCGGGCGATCAGTCGAGCAGCGTCGCCAGCTCCCCCTCGTCGCCGACAGGCGCCTGGCAGGCGAACCGCTCGCAGACGTACGCGGCGGCGCCACTCCCGAGCGCGGGGCGGTGGGCGAGGAGGGGCGGTACGGACATCCCTTCGACTCCGGCCGCGACGACGACCCGGGGGCGGAAGCGCGCGCGGATCACGTCGACGAGCCCATCGATCGAGTCGGTCGCGCCGGCGGGCGCGACGAGGGCGACCTCGCGTGTGGGGGAGAGGTGGAAGTCCAGCGCGCTGAGCAGGTACGACAGCGCCTGCGGCTGGTTGCGGGCGGGCTCGGCCAGCAGGCGGAGGACGCCGAGTGCATGCTCCTCGTAGGACGCGTCGCCGCTGAGCGCGGCGAGTCGCAGCAGGCCGTAGGCGGCGGAGGAGTTCCCCGATGGCGCTGGGTGGTCGTCGAAATCCTTACGCCGCGCGATCAGTTCCTCGTGATCGTTGGATGTGGTGAAGAAGCCGCCGTTGCGGGGGTCCGCGAAGTGCTCGATCATTACGTCGGCGATCTCGGTCGCCGCCTCGAAGGCGCGCGGTTCGAAGGAGGCTCCATAGAGATCGAGCAGGCCCTCGAGCAGGTAGGCGTGATCCTCGAGGTAGCCGTTGAGCCGCGCCTCGCCGTTGTTGTACGTGCGCAGCAAACGACCTTCGTCGGTCCTCATCGTCCCGAGCAGGAAGTCGGCACAGTCGTGGGCTGCCTCGATGTACCGGTGCTCGCCGAGCGCGGACCCGGCCTCGGCCAGGGCCCCCATCATCAGAGCGTTCCAGGCGGTCAGCCGTTTGTCGTCGAGGCCGGGACGGATCCGTTGCTCGCGGGCCTTCAGTAGTGCCGAACGTGCCTCCGCGAAGCCGGCAGGTGGCTCAGCGGCGATGCCGTGTGGCAGGTGCAGAACGCTGCGGCCGTCGAGCTGTCCGCGCGTCGTGATCCCGAGGTAGCTGAGAATCGCGGGAGCGTTGTGATCGAGCCCCGCATCGCCGAGCACCTCGCGGGCCTCGCGGGGCGTCCACGTGTAGAACCGGCCCTCCTCGCCCTCGGAATCGGCGTCGAGTGCCGAGTAGAAGCCTCCTTCGGGCCCCCGCATCTCGTCGATCGCCCAGTCGAGGATCCCGGTGCAGACATCCCGGTAGCGCCGATGGCCGAGCTCCTGCCAACCGCGCAGGTAGGAGCGGGCGAGCAGGGCGTTGTCGTAGAGCATCTTTTCGAAGTGAGGCACGATCCAGGCACCGTCGACCGAGTAGCGGGAAAACCCGCCGCGGAGCTGATCGTGGATGCCGCCGGCGGCCATTGAGTCGAGCGTCAGCTCCACCTCCGCGCTCAGCCCATTCGCGAGCATCAGGTCGAGCGCGCTGGCCGGCGGGAACTTCGGCGCTGAGCCGAAGCCGCCATGGACGGGATCGAGATCCTCGGCGAGTCTCGAGACGGACTCGGGGAGAAGCCGAGGGTCGAGGTCGTCGACTGAGGGCGGGACCCTGGCGAGCGCTCCAAGCTGTGTGCGGGTGCGATCGGCGGCGCCGCGGATCTCCTCACGCTGGCCGCTCCAGGCGGCGACGACCGCCTCCATGACCATCCGAAAGCTCGGCATCCCCTGGCGGGGCTCGGGCGGGAAGTAAGTGCCGCAGTGGAACGGGACTCCATCGGGGTCGCAGAAGGCAGTGAGCGGCCAGCCCCCGTGCCCGGTCATTCCCTGAACGGCCTCCATGTAGATCGCGTCGACGTCGGGACGCTCCTCGCGGTCGACCTTGATCGGGACGAAGTTGGCGTTCATGAACTCCGCCGTCTCGGGGTCTTCGAAGGACTCGCGCTCCATGACGTGGCACCAGTGGCAGGCCGAGTATCCGATCGAGAGCAGCAGGGGGCGATCCTTGGCCCGCGCCAGCCGTGTGGCCTCCTCACCCCAAGGCAGCCAGTCGACCGGGTTGTCCTTGTGCTGAAGGAGGTACGGAGAGGTCTCGTCGGCGAGGCGATTGCTCATCGACCCCCCGCATACCCGCTAACCGTGTTTAAGAATCCGCGGTGAGCACTCGGTCCCAGGTTGCGGCGAGGCGCTCCATGTCTCCTTCCTCGAGCAATCCGAGGAAATGCTCGCGAACGCCGCGCAGATGGGTGGGGCGAGCTTCGGCGAAGCGCTTACGTCCTTCGTCGGTGAGACGGGCGTATGTGCCACGGCGGTCGGACGGGCAGGAGTGCCTCTCGACGAGGTCACGTGCGACCAGGCGATCGACGAGCCGCGTCAATCCGCTGCGACTGAGGAGCAGACGATCCGCGAGGGTGCCCATCCGCAGCGATTGCTCGGGGGATTCGGCGAGTTGAAGCAGCACCTCGTAGGAGCCGAGCGCCAGTCCGTGCTCGCGCTCGAGCTCCTCGTCCAGCGCGGCGATCACCCTGCTGTGCGTGACCAGCATTCCACGCCACGCTGCGAGCTCGAGCTCGTCGAGCCGGCGTCCGTCCGTGATCTGCGCCATAGATCGAGTGTAGCAACGGTCGTTGCGCTTGCAACGAGGTTGCGCGCGCGTTGGCCGGTGGTATAGTTGCACGTGCAATTACTCTGGAGGAGGGCACATGATGGAGCTCGAGGGCATTCACCACATCACGGCGATCACCGCTGACGCGCAGGACAACATCGACTTCTACGCGGGCGTGCTCGGGTTGCGAATGGTGAAGAAGACCGTCAACCAGGACGACCCCAGCGTCTATCACCTGTTCTACGCCGACGAGAAGGGCAGCGCCGGGTCCGATCTGACGTTCTTCGAGTTCCCGGGAGCGCCCCGAGGTCGCGCCGGCGACGGAATGGTCCACACGATCGGCTGGCGCGTCGGCTCGATCGAAGCGCTCGACTTCTGGGGCGAGCGGCTCGGCCGCGAGGGCATCGACACCGATCGCGGCGCCGACGTCCTTCGGTTCGCGGATCCGGAGGGGCTGGGTCATGAGCTGCTGGTCAGCTCCATTGACGACGACGCGCTGATCGCCGAGCATCCCGATGTGCCGGCGAAGCTCGCGCTGCGCGGTTTCGACGGGGTTCGCGCCTATTCGTCGGCGCCCGAGGCGAGCGAGCCGCTGCTCACCGAGCTCGGCTTCTCGCGTCGAGACGACGGCAGCTGGGAGGCCCGTGGCCGCGACCGTGGCGGCACGATCGTCTACGAGCAGCCGCCGGAGGAGCGCGGCCTGCAGGGAGCGGGAACGATCCACCACATCGCCTGGGCCTCGACGATCGAAGAGCATGAGGCTTGGCGTCAGCGAGTCATCGCCGGCGGAGCGCGGCCGACACCCGTCATCGATCGCTTCTACTTCAGGTCGATCTACTTCCGTGAGCCGAGCGGGATTTTGTTCGAGATCGCCACCCTCGGGCCGGGATTCACGGTCGACGAGCCGCTGGAGTCGCTCGGCGAGAAGCTCTCGCTGCCGCCCGACTATGAGCACCTCCGCGCCCAGGTCGAGGCGAACCTGACGCCGGTCTTCAGCCCGAGGCAGGAGCCCGCGTGAGCCCTGCGATCGAATGGGGCGGAGTCGACCTGCGGGTCCGCGAGGCGAGCGTCCCGGAGCCGTCCGGAGCGCTGATCCTCAACCACGGACGCGGCGCCGATGAGAACGACCTCTTCGGACTCCTCGACGAGCTCGACCCAGGGCGCCGTCTGCTCGGCGTCACCACGGGTGGACCCTGGTTCGGCATCCCGCCGGGAGGGCGTCACTGGTACGTCGTGGAGCGCGTCGGCTATCCGCAGCCAGAGACGTTCGGGCCCAGCTACGAGGCGCTGGCGATCCGCCTCGACGCGCTTCTCGCCGAGCGAGGCATCGGCTGGTCACGCACCGTGCTCGGTGGTTTCTCCCAGGGAACCGTGATGTCCCACGCCCTCGCGCTCGGGACCGGCCGTCCCGTGCCGGCTGGGCTGGCCGCGATGAGCGGATTCATCCCGGAGGTGGAGGGCTGGCGCGCCGATCTCGCGTCGCGGGCCGACCTGCCCGTCTACATCCACCACGGCGCACGCGATCCGGTCATCTCGGTCGACTTCGCCCGGGCCGCTCGCGCGACCCTCGTGGATGCCGGGATCGAGACGACCTACCGGGAGACGGACGCCGGCCATTGGCTGCCGCCGGAGATCCTCGAGGAGCTTCGCGGGTTCGTCGCCGCGGCCGTTCCCGACCTGAGCGGCGCTGACGGGAGTGAAACCAGCGGTCGCCGAGGGACCAGCTAGGGGTGAACTGCGCGCACCAGCACCCGGTGATGGCCGGCGGGGACCTTCACCTTCAACGTCCGCTGCCGGCGGTGCAGGAGCCGAGCGTGCTTGCGCCCATCGATGCGAACCCGGGCCTGCCGGGACCGCCCCCGGCTGAGGCGTAAGCGCAGCCGCGACTGCGTGGTTACGTCGATTCGCAGGCCCCGCCTGCTCACCGCCACCCGCGCGCGGCGAAGATCGAGGGTGAGGCGCCGGGCGTTGGTGGCCGTGAGCGTGAGGGAGTTCGAGCGCCCGGTCTGAGGACCGAAGGCCGGCACGGTGCGCAGCAGCGTGCCGGCGGAGCGGCCGGAGGGGCCGTTGGTGTTCACCATGGATTCCGAGCGATCGGCCTGCTGCGGGTCGAGGGGTCGGTGCGGGATCCCGCCGGATGCCACCTCCACGGTGGCGGGCTGGTTGGGATCGACCGCACGCACGCGGTCCAGCCAGTAGGCCCCGTCGTAGACCAGGCCGAGCTTCGGTTGGCTCTCGCCGACGGGTTGCGTCCATGCGATCTCTGCGGGGTTCGCGTTGCGCTGGTGCGCGGCGAAGAAGGTGAAGATGTCGGGCAGCGTGTCGTAGATCGAGGAGTACTCGTGGATCTTCGTGTCGTAGACGAGCAGTTGCGCGTCGTAACCGAGATCCGACAGGGCCGAATACATCTTCCGTGCGTCGGCGGCGCCCGCATCGAGATCCTGCTCGGAGCTCATCTCGAACCAGGGGACGTTGCGGAGGTTGGCGGCGAGGTCGATCGAGTCGGTGCCCTGCGCCGGCGCCACCGCGGCGAAGAGGTCGGGGTGACGGGTCGCGACGTTGTTGGTTCCGTAGCCACCCATCGAGTGGCCCATCAGGTAGATCCTGTCGCGGTCCACGTGGTAGCGACGCTCGACATCGTGGATCACCTCGAGCACGTCGAGATCGCCGGGGCCCTTGTAGAAGTAGTCGCCGCGGCCGAGCGGGGTCGCAAGCAGGTATCCGCGCTGGTCCGCCCCTTCAACCAGCCCCACGGGGTTGTGGAATGCCTCGTCTGGACCGCCGGTGAAGCCGTGCAGGTAGACGATCAGCGGCCACTTCCGCGCGGATGCCGGATATCGCTCGGGAACGTGCATCCCGTACCACTGCAGCCGCCCTGTGTGCTTGTAGGTCACGTTGAACCCCGGGTTCGCCGCGGGGCCGAACCCGGGTGGGGGAGACGGTGCGGGCACGGCTCCCTCCTCCCGGCTGATCCCGTCGGCCGCGGAGTAGCGGCTCGAGAACATGCGAGACAGGTCACCGGTGCTCTCAACCGGGCTGCCCTTACCCCTCCGAAGCGCCGCCACATCGACGGTCTCGGCGGCATCGGATGCGTCACCCCCGGAGAGGATCTGCGACTGCGAGAGCTCGTCGAATGACCACGGGTGGTCATCGGCGAAGAGCAGGTCCCAGACGTTGGTCGGCGATGTGCTGCCGCCGGATCCCGGCTGCTGCTCGGTCGCGTCTCCGTTCGGCACCGACCAGTAGCTGCCCGGGTGCTGCGGGTCGCCGAGGCCGGAGCCGCCGGTCAGTCGCCATCGCCCACCTGGCAGGAGCTTCAGCGGAACCCGGGCGACCACGGCGTGATCGGCGGCTCGCGTTTTCAGCTTTCGCTCGACGCCGCCAGGTCCGGAGAGGGTTGCGCCGCCGCCCCACACCGTGAGCGCGGACTCCCAGGGCGATGAGAGATGAGCGTTGCGTGGCCACTGCCGGCTCGCCACATCCTGGGTGTCGGGCGCGAACGCGAGCGTGGCCATCTGGGCGTCCCGCCGCGGCATCGAGTCCCAGCGGAAGCGGGCGTAGAGGAAACGCCCTCTGACCACCAGGCGCAACTCCGCCAGATCGGCGGTTCCGTCGGGCCAGCGCGCATGATCGGTCGGCAGCTGGTAATCGCCGTTGTGGGCACCGCGATGGGCGCCGAAGAAGTCATACGTGAGCGCCAGGTACAGATCACGGCGCATGAAGCCCTGATCGAGGCCGGGACCGGTGAGCGCGGAATCGAAGTACTCGGTGCGCTTGGTCGCGTCGGAGTCGGCCCCCTGAGCCTGCTCGATCCCGTTCGTGTAGATCCACTGCCCGTGGCGGACCTCGGCCGTGCGGAACACGCCACCGGCGCGACCATGGAATTCGGGCCAGCGAGCCGCGGCGGAGGCGGGCACGGCGGTGATGATGAGAACGGCGACGCAGGCCGCCCACCCGACCACCCCTCCGCGCCCGCGCCGGGAGTGATTGCGGCCCTCACTCTGTCGCTCGCTCGCGGGCTGCAAAAGCGGGATCACCCTAGGGGCGCTTCGGGACCCAGCCGGCCGGAAAGGCACCGGCCGGGATCGCACCGGGATAGTCGGGAAACCAGCGGAGGCCGATCTCGCCGGCCGGACGAGCGGCCATCAGCTCGTCGAGGTCGCCGATGATCATCAGGACGCGCAGCGTCGAGGCGATCTGAAGGTCGGCGGCATTGGGCGACTTGCCGCCGATGATGCCGTCGGCGATCAGCTGATCGACGTGGTCGAGCTTGGCCGGCAGGCTCTCGAGGTCGGCGGCGAGTCGGACCGCCGTGATGCCGTGGTACTTCCAGGACGCGCGGACGTATTTGATCGCGAAATCGGTTCCGGCCGGGTCGAGCTGTCCGGAGCCGCCCATGGCTCCCATCGACTCAGGGCGGAAATGCAGCGCGCCCCAGCCCAGGTTGCGGCCGAGCTGCTGCAGCTCCTCGTCACCCCAGCGCTCGGCCTCGCGAACCTCGGCGGCGATGTCGTTGGGGAAGAGCGGCGGATCGGGGGCGATCTCCTCGAGCTTCCGGAAGATGGCGCTCGAGCCATGGACCGGCTCGTCGTCGACCAGCAGGCCGGGCACGGTCGAATTGCCCTCGCCGTAGATCGCCTGCATTGCGCCGACGTGCTCACCGGCGACCATGTCGACCTTCTCGAACTCGAGTCCCTTGAACTTGATCGCAGCCTCGGCCGCGCGAGACGGATGAGACGGTGGCAGGACGTGGAGCGTGAGGGCGGGGGAGGAGCTCATGCAGATGACTCTACGCGGCCGATCAGCCTCCCGGCGCACCCGGGATCACGGCCTTGCTGGGGCGCCGAACCGTGCAATCGAGTGCGCCATGACGCTGAAGGCCGGCTTGCGGGTGTAGTCGTCGCGCAGCAGGCCGACGGCGTCGAAGAGATCGGCACCTGACGAGTTGTTGTCGCGCAGGTTGAAGTAGCGGTAGTCGCTGATCCCGAGCGTTCCCGAATAGCGGTGGATCGCGTCGAGAGTGGATTGCAGATCCGCGGACTGCGAGGCCTCGTCGCGGCCGAGGTTGGTCGCGTAGCCGTTCTCGCTCACCCAGAGGTCGACGCCGTCGCCCAGCCCCGCCTTGGGCATGTAGCAACCGCGCAGCAGCGTCAGCGCTTCGAGCACCTCGTCGCCGGCGGTGCGGCCCGGGAGCGGGGCCGGCGGGAAGACGAGGCCGGGGTAGATCTGCAGTCCCACGTAATCGAGGGCGCGACGGAAGCGCGGAGTCGCCCTGGCCCCGATCTCCTCCCAGAAGCTCCGATCTGAGTTCGGCGCGTAGCGCCAGGCGAACGAGAAGCCGAGCTGGATGTCGCTGCGGCCGATCGCGCGCAGCTTACGATCGGCGGCGAGCACGCCCTTGACGATCGCCTTCCTGACTCCGTCGTAGCTGCCGTCGGAGGTGTTCGGCGAGACGGCGAAGTTGGCCTCGTTGGTGATCGAGAGGGCGACCACGCTCCGTCGCTTGCCGAGGATCCTCACCGCCTGCCGCACGTAGTGCTTCCATGCGTGCATGTCCCCCGCTTGGCCCTCAGGAGGGTGGTAGCGGACCTGCAGCTCGGTATCGAAGCCGGCGCGGGCGTAGCGGTCGACGATGGCGGCGTAGTGGCGGATCCCGGGCACTCCATCCGACCAGAACATCCGGTTCAGGCGCAGGACGAGATCGCGGTTGCGCGGGCGCAGGGCTCGCAGCGCGGTCCTCGCGGCCCGTCGGTCCTCCGACTTCGGCTCGAGCTGGCTCGTCCCCGCGCTGCCGGCGCTCAGCGGAGTGATGCCGAAGCGAATCGGATGCGCCGCGGCGTCGAGGGGTGGTGGGTCGGCCGTGAGGCAGTTCGGATCCGGAGACTTCGCATCAGCGAGCGGGACCGGGAGGCAGGCGAGGGCAGCGGCAACCGCGACCGCGCAGGACGCGAGTACGTGACGGATCACCCGAGCGTCTGGCGGCGCGCCTGCTCGGCGGCCGCAACCGCCGCCGCCTCGGTCCGTTCGCGCTCGGCTGCGGCCCTCTCCTCCGCAACCTCGCGGAGCCGCAGCTTCTCGGCCGCCAGTCGCTCGTGAAGCTCGCGGTCGAGCTCGCGGGTCACCCGCTCCCGCTCCTGCTCGGCGAGCGATTCGGCCTCGGCCTCCGCCTTCGCAGCCTCGGCTTCCAATCGCGCTTCCGCTTGCTGGCGGATCGCCTGTCCCGCTTCGCGGGCGAGCCGATTGGCGACGCGCTCGAGCTGACTCTCGAGGGTCTCCGCCCGTTGCTCGGCCACCTCGCGGGCCTCGCGCTGCGTCGTCGCCTCCTGCATCGCCTGCTCGCGGATCTCGGCGATCTGTCCGTCGAGGGCGCTTTCGCGCTCGGCGATCCTCGCCTCGAGCTCCTTCGTCCTCGCGGCGATCGACTCCTCGAGCTCGGTTCGCTGGGCTTCGAGCGCCTCCCGCTTGGGCGCGAGCGCCGCCTCAACCTGTTCCTCGACCATGGCCTCGAGTCGCTGGACGGTGAGCTGGACCTTCTCCTCGGCCTGCTCCCTGAGATGGTCCTTGACCTCTTGAAGCTTCGCCTCGTAGTGCTCCTCGGCGGCGACGGCACGCAGCTCTGCAGCGGTCGAAGCCTGTTCCGCCTGAGCCGCTCGCGCCTCGGCGGCGGCCATCCGCTCAGCGGCGGCGCGTGACTCGGAGACGATCGAGCCGATGTCGCTGACGAGCGCCTCGCTCATCTGCCGCGTCTGCTCGATTGCGGTCGCGACCTCGCCGAAGGCGTCTCCGACCTCCTCGAGATCCCCGCTCTCTCCGTCGCTTGAATTCACGTCATTCCACTTCATTCGGCGACCAGGGTGCGAGGGTACCGCGCTCGGCAACGGAACCGCGACTACCGCTGGTCGGCAACCGCGACCCTCCTGGCGATTCCGGGTGCCACGTGGCCGATGCGCCGGCCGAGGACGAGTGCGAGGCACAGCGCAGCGAGCGCGCCGGCTGCCGCGACGAAGAACGACAGCTCGTAGCCGCCGATCGCCGCCGCGGCACCGGCGATCGGAGCGCCGAGGCCGACCCCGACGTCGAAGCAGGCGGTGAAGGTGCCCATCGCGACGCCGCGGCGATCGTCATCGACCCGGTTGATCACGAGCAGAGCGAGGCTGGGGAAGATCGTCGAGAAGGCCATCCCCATGGCGATTGCGCCGGCGAACGCCGCGAGGGGGCTCTGGGCGAGGCCGATCACGATCAGGCCGGCGGCTTCGACCCCTGCGGCGAAGGCCGCACAGCGGGCTGCGCCGAGTCGATCCGGCAGGCCGCCGGCGACGACCCGGGTGGCCACGATCGCGAAGGCGAACGCAGTGAAGACCTCGGCGCCGTGGCCGATCTCCCGCTCGTCGAGGTGGAGGACGACGAAGGCGGCGAGCGCGGCGTAGCCGAGGGTCGCCAGCGACAGCGCGGCCCCCGGTGCGAACGACTCGCGGGCGAAGAAGCTTCCGCGAACCCCGCCGAGCTTCCGCGTCGGGCGCTCAGATTGCGGAATCCGCGACGCGATTGCGGCGCCGATCAGGGGTGAGGCGATGGCGAAAGCCCAGACGAAGCCGTAATCGGAGGCTCGCAGCAGCAACTCGCCGATGGGCGGGCCGAAGGCGAGCCCGCCCCAGATCGAGAGCCCGTAGAGGCCGATGATGCGACCGCGCCGCTCGACCGGGGAGATGTCGACGACCCACGCGGCCCCAGCGGTGTAGACCATGCCTTCGCCGGCGCCGAGCAGGAGGCGCGCGATGATCAGCCCCGGGACGCCTGCGGGAACGAAGTAGAGCGCGCTGGCGAAGGCCATCAACAGGGCGCCCCCGACGACGATCGGCCGGCGGCCACGGCTGTCGGCGAACGAGCCGGCGAGCGGACGGCAGGCGAGGCCGGTTATCGCGAAGGCGCCGGTGACGATGCCCACTGCGACGTCGCCCGCCCCGATCGGTCCCTGCACGTATCGAGGCATGATCGGCAGCGTCGCTCCGACGCTGAGCAGCGACAGGATGGTGACGCCGAAGAGCGCGGCGAACGCCAGGCGCGGAGGAAGCGCCCGCGACCGCCGCTGCGGGGCTCTCATGGGCTCGCTTCGCGTATCTCGGCGCGCTTGATCTTGCCGCTGGACGTCTTCGGGAGCTCGTCGGCGAACTCGACGATTCGCGGGTACTTGTAGGGAGCGGTCTCTCGCTTGACGTGCTCCTGGAGCTCGTGCGCCAAGATCTCGCTCGGCTCACCGTCGCGGAGAACCACGACCGCCCTCACGACCGAGCCGCGCTCGGGGTCTGGATGGGCGACAGCCGCGGCCTCGGCCACGGCCGGATGAGAGACGAGCGCCGATTCGACCTCGAACGGGCCGATCCGGTAGCCCGCCGAGACGATCACGTCGTCGGTTCGGCCCTCGAACCAGAGGTAGCCATCGGCGTCCTCGGTGACGAGGTCACCGGTCCGCCACCACTCGTCGGTGACCGGCTCCTCGCCGATGTAGTTGCTGAAGAAGGTCGGACAGGTCTCCCGTCGCAGGATCAGTTCCCCCTCGTCGATGCGCAGCTCGATCCCAGGCAGCGGCTTTCCCATTGAGCCCTCCCGAAGCGGCTCGCCCGCCAACGAGCCGGTCAGGGCTCCGGTCTCGGTCTGGCCGTAGCCGTCATGGATGTCGAGGCCCATCGAGTCGCGGAAGGTGCGAATGACCTCGGGGTTGAGAGGCTCGCCCGCGGAGACCATCCGGCGAAGCGCCGGGAGCTTCCGCAGCTGGGTCCGCTTGGCGAGCATCCGGTACTCGGTCGGCGCCTGGCAGAGCACGTTGACGCCCTCGCGCTCGCAGATGTCGAGTCGCTCGGCGGGGTTGAATCGGCCGTCGACGATCAGCGCCGACGCCCCGCAGAGCCAGGGTGCGATGAACGAGTTGCGAGCTGACTTCGACCAGCCGGTTGCCGCAGTGCACCAGCAAAGCTCCCCCTTGCGGGCGCCGAGCCAGTGTCGGGCTTGGATCTCCTGCCCGGCCAGATAGGACTGCGGGTGGACGGCGCCGCGGGCGCTGCCGGTCGTGCCGGAGGTGAAGACGATCAGCGCCGGCTCACCGGGCTGGAGCACGGCCGGCTCCGACGGGGCCACCTGGGGCCGTTCCTCGTCGAGGATCGCCTGGATCTCCTCGAGATGGATGGAGCGCAGGAAATCGGGGAGCGTCGCCAGCAGATCCGCCTCGCCGAGCGCGATCGCCGGTTTGGCGACGTCGACACGGTGGGCGAGATCGGCGCTGCGCAGCTGTGTATTGCAGGGGAGCGCCACGGCGCCGATCCGGAAGCAGGCGAGCATCGCGAGAACCCACTCGGAGCGATTGCCGATCAGCATCATCACCACGTCTCCGCGCCCGATTCCGCGGGCCTCGAGAGCACCGGCGAGCCCCGCGCTGCGGGCAACGAGCTCGCCGAATCCCCACTCGCGACGGCGGCCCTCCGCGTCGATCGCGATCAATGCCGGCCTGGCTGCGGGGAAGGATTCGAGGACGTCTTCGATGAAGTTCACAGTTGTGTCCGGTGCGCGCGATGAATTCGGAAGGTCCGCAACGGTAGCGGCCGCCCTGACGGCGTCGATTGCGGCGCTGGCGGGGTGCTCATCAGCTGACCAGAACGAGCTCGACATGGGCGGTGCGGTGGAGCAGATCACCGCTGAGCTCGCGTCGCGCTTCAACGTCGAGGCGAAGACCTTGACATGCCCCGATCAGGTCACGGTCGAGGCGGGTGCGCGTTTCGGCTGCGAGGGGGTCGAACGCGGCGGGGCCCGGTTTACGATCGAGGTCGAGCTGGTCGGCAAGGACGGGAGGTTCACCTTCACCAAGCCGCGGGTCAAGGGCTGAAGATCGCGGCTAGGTCGCCGGCGCTCCGGCGCCCTCGTCCGTCTCATCTCGTAAAGCCGAGTGGCGGTATCCGTAGGTGCCGTAGATGATCAAGCCGATCAGGAGCCAGACGCCGAAGCGCACCCACGTGATCCCGTCGAGGTAGGTCATCAAGAAGATGCAGAGCCCGGAGCCGATCAGCGGGAACAACGGCACGAAGGGGACTCGGTATCCACGATCGAGATCCGGCTTCGTCCGGCGCAGCACGATGACCCCGATGTTGACGATCAGGAACGCGAACAGCGTGCCGATGTTGACCAACTTCGCGATCTCGTCGAGCGGGACGAAGGCAGCGATGACGGCTGCCAGCGAGGCGACGATCGCGGTGATCAGCGCCGGTGTCCTGGTCCGCTCCCAGACCTCCCCGAGGCGTGCCGGGAGCAACCCGTCGCGAGACATCGAGAAGATGATCCGGGTCTGTCCGTAGAGGATGGTGAGCACGACGCTGGTGATCGCGACGAGCGCGCCGAAGGAGATGATGTTGGCCCCCCAGGAGATTCCCGCTCCCTTCTCAATCGCGTCAGCGAGCGGGGACTCGCTCCCCTTGAGCTGATCGAACGGCAGCAGGCCGGTCGTGACGAGCGCAACGGCGATGTAGAGGAGGGTCGCGATCACCAGCGCTCCGATGATCGCCTTCGGCAGATCCTTGGAAGGGTCTTTGCTCTCCTCGCTTGCCGTCGAAACGGCGTCGAAGCCGATGTAGGCGAAGAAGATGAGCGCGGCAGCATCGACGACTCCCGAGAACCCGTGCGGCGCGAAGGGGGTGAAGTTGGAGCCATGGAACGACGTCAGGCCGACCGCGATGAAGAACAGCAGCACGGTCAGCTTGATCGCGACCATGATCGTGTTCGTTCGCGCGCTCTCGCGGATGCCGGCGATCAGCACGCAGGCAATCGCCAGGATGACGAACACGGCCGGGGCGTTGAAGGTGCCTCCGCTGCCCGGCGGGCTGGCGATCGACGCGGGCAGGCTGATCGAGAAGAGCGAGTCGAGAAGGTCCTTCAGGTAGCCGCCCCAGCCGACCGCGATCGCCGCGACGGAGACGCCGTACTCGAGGATCAGGTCCCAGCCGATGACGAAGGCGACCAGCTCGCCCAGCGTGGCGTAGGCGTACGTGTAGGCGCTTCCCGATACGGGAATCGCCGAGGCGAGCTCTGAGTAGGAGAGCGCCGAGAAGATGCAGGTGATGCCGGCGAGCAGAAATGAGAGCACGATCGCCGGGCCGGAGTCCCCGATCGCCTCGCCGATGATCACGAAGATCCCGGTCCCGATGATCGCGCCGATGCCGAGGGCCGTCAGATCGAGGACGCCGATCGACTTCTTCAGCTTCGATTCGCCCGCCGCGCGGAGCAGTCGCTCCGTCGGCTTGACCGCGAAGGCCCCTGGGTGATCCCCACCACTCATGTTCCCGCCCCTTCCCGACTTTTGCCCTGCCAACCAGGATTTGCGCGAGAAGTCTGCCACGGACCGCAAGCTGAGGCGTCGAGCGACGTCGGACTCTTTTTAAAGCCAGCCGACGGGGTAGCCGATAGAGCAGCAGATGTCCACGACTCTCGAAGACCAGCCTCTCGCTGAGATCGTCGCGGCCGGCGGGGTGCGCTCCGTCTATCAGCCGATCGTCGACCTCATCACAGGCGTTCCGGTCGGCTTCGAGGCGCTCGCCCGCGGACCCGAGGGCTCGAGCTTTGAGATGCCGGCTCAGCTCTTTCCGGCTGCAGCTGAGGCGGGCCTGGGCCGCGAGCTCGAGCGAGCCTGCGTGCGAGCCGCATTCGAAGGCGCGAAAGCTGCCCGTCTCGGCGATGGGGTCGCACTTTTCGTGAACCTCGAACCGGGCCTGCTGGAATCCGGGGAGATCCGTCGCCTGCTTCGCCTCAGCGAGATCGTCGACGAAGGCATACCGGTCTTCGTCGAGCTCACGGAGCGTGAGCTGGTCAAGAACCCGATGACGCTCTTACGCACCGTGGACCGGCTGCGGAGCATGGGAGTACGGATCGCGCTCGACGACGTCGGCGCCGATGCCGCGTCCCTGGCGCTGCTGCCCTTCCTCGATCCGGAGGTGATCAAGCTCGACCTCAGCCTCGTCCATTCTCACCCGCGCGTGGAGATCGCGGCGATCGCACACGCCGTCAGCGCCGAGTCCGAGCGGACCGGCGCCCTGGTCCTGGCCGAGGGGATCGAAAACCAGGGTCACCTCGATCGAGCGCGGGCGCTCGGCGCGACGCTCGGCCAGGGATGGCTGTTCGGGCGCCCGGCCGGGCTCGATCCGAGCATTGCAAACCCGCTCAAGGGCGGCTTCCCGCTTCGCGACTCCCGGTCGTTCGAGCCAACCCCCTTCGAGGTCGTCAGCGCCGTCCGCGAGACCCGCATCGGCGACAAGCGACTGCTGCTCGCCTTCAGCATGGAACTCGAAGCTCACGCCGAGGGCAACGGCTGCTCGACGGTGCTGCTCTCGACCTTCCAGCGGAGCGAATTCTTCACGGAGAGGGTGGCGAGGCGTTACTCGCCGCTCGCCCGCGAGCTCCCCCTCGTCGGCGCGCTTGCGGCGGGCCCGAATCCGCAGCTCTCACCGGGGGTCCGCTGGCGCGACCTGCCCGCGGGCGATCCTCTGATCGGTGAATGGGACGTCTCCGTCGTCGCACCGCACTTCGCCGCTGCCTTCGTCGCCCGCGACCTCGGCGACGAGTGCGCGGACATGGACCGCCGGTTCGAGTTCGTGATCACGTACGACCGCGCCCTCGCCGTTCGAGCCGCACGTTCCATGATGCGCCGGCTCGCCCTGCCGGACCGGGTCCCTCAGCTCTCGTAGAGCTTGACTATCCGCACCGCGCCCTCGGGCGCGGCCTTCACGCAGAGGTTGCAGAGGACGCACTCGTCGAGGTTCTCCTCGACGACGCTCACGCGGCCATCGGTGTCGGCGAAGATGTCGACCGGGCAGACCTCGCTCAGCTTGGCCGCGAGCGCCGCGTCGTCGGTGACGGACTCGTCGACCTCGACGTTGATGAAGATCCCGTGCAGGTTCTCACCGCTCATCGACCAAGGGCCTCCTTGACGCGATCGGGGATCTCGTCGATCCGCTCGACGACGGGAATCCCGGCCTCCTCGAGGCGGACGATCTTCTGCGTGGCGGAGTCCTCTTCGCCCTCGACGATCGTCCCCGCGTGGCCGAAGCTCATCCCCTGCATCTCCTCGTCGTCCATGAACCGGCCGGCCATGAAGGCCACGATCGGCATGGTCGAGCCGGCCCGCTCGCGCCACTCGACGAGCTCGGCCTCCATCCGGCCACCGGGCTCGGTGTAGATCACGATCGCCTCCGTCTGTTCGTCCTCCTCGAAGAAGGGCATCAGGTCGGCGTAGGTGGAACCGATGATCGCGTCGCCGCCGATCGAGATCGCCGTGGAGACGCCGAGGCCCGCGGCGGTCAGGGTCGACGAGATCTCGGTGGTCATGCCGCCCGAGCGCGACATGACGCCGACGGAGCCGGCGACGTAGGCCTTGGCCGCGTCCTTGGCGGGACCGCCGATACCGCCCATCTTGGCGACGCCGGGCGCGATCAGGCCGAGGCAGTTGGGGCCGATGATTCGGGCGCCGTGCAGGTCGGCGAGCTCAACCATCTCGGCGACGTCACGGCGCGGAATGCGCTCGGTGACGATCACGATCAGCTTGATGCCGTTCTCGAGCGCCTCGAAGACGGCGTCCTTGGTGAAGGCGGGGGGGACGGTCGCCACGGCGCCGTCGATCGGGCTGCCGTGATGGGCCACGGCCTGCTCGACGGTGTCGAAAACGGGCACGCCGTGAACTTCGCGTCCCTTGCGGCCCGGTGTCACGCCGGCGACGATCTTGGAACCGAAGTCGAGGCACTCTCGAGTCAGGTTCACCGCCTCGCGTCCGGTGATGCCCTGGACGATGAAGGTGAAGTCCTCGTTCAGCAGCACGCTCACGATGCGCCTCCCTGAACCTTCTCGACGGCAACTCCAGCCGCGTCCCACATCGAAACGGAACGGTCGGCGTACTCGACGCCGTACTTGTCGAGGATCTTGTAACCCTCGTCCTCCCAGGCACCGGGGATGCGGAAGATGGCGATCGTCTCGGCGGGGTCCTTCCCGAGCTCCAGGCATGCCTTGATCACGCCGCGGGCGACGATGTCGACCCGCGTGTTGGAGACGATCGACATCATCACGGCGATCTTCTCGACGCCCTCCTTCTGCAGGACCTCCTTGGCGAGCCCGCAGGACTTCGCGACGGACGGGTTGCCGCCGATCTCGGCGTAATTGGCGGGCTTGCCGCCCTGGTTGCGGACCGCATCGGTGAGTGTCAGCGAGCCGCCGCCGGCACCGATGACGAGGCCGATGTTGCCGGTGAAGCCGTGGTCCTTGCCCTGGATCACGCCGCGGTGGTCAGCGGCGTCGATTGCCTTGACGTTGCGCTCGAAGGCGCTCGGCTCGTACATCTCGCGCGGCTCGGTGAGGTTGACTCCAAGCTCGGTCAGGACCTTCTTGTGGCGACCGACGGCCTCGTCCTCCATCTCCATGTGCGCGTCGAGAGCCACGAAGGTGCCGTCGGAGAGCTTCGCGAGCGGGTTGATCTCGGCGAGCGTCATGTCGTAGTCGCGCTGGAGACGGGCGAGCGCGGCGAGCACGCGACTTGCCTTGCCGAGCTCGGAGCCGGTCATCCCGCAGTTGGCGACCGCCTCCTTGGCACGGAAGTCGGCAATCGGATGGAGGTTCGAGATGTGGGCGCGGCCGATGTGGTCGGGGTGTTCGGTGGCGACCTGCTCGATGTCGATGCCGCCCATGTCACTGAAGAGCATCATCGGCCGGCGCGCCCGCGTATCCCAGAGGACGGCGGCGTAGTACTCCTGCTCGACCTCGGCCTTGGGATCGATCAGGACGCCGACCGGCATGTGGCCGCCGATCTCGAGATCGAGGATCTCGAGGGCGTGGGCGGCGGCTTCCTCGGGAGAGTCCGCGAACTTGACCCCGCCGGCCTTCATCCGGCCTCCTGTGAGCACCTGTGACTTGACGACGACGGGGCCGCCGATGCGCTCGGCCGCCTCGCGGGCCTCCTCGGCGGTCGTGCAGAAGCCGTAGTCGGTGACCGGGATTCCGGCACGTTCGACGATTCGCCGTGATTCGTATTCGTAGAAGCGCATGAGAGTTCCGGGGAGTCCTTCGAGGGCGTCCCGCCGGGGAGGCGAGCGCCGCGGAACCCTACACAGCCACCCCCGGTCGGGGATGGGCGGTCCGTCAGCCGGGCTAACTGATTACGTGCATCCTGCCGATATGGAATTCGACAAAGGCAACCGAGATCGGAGTGGGATGTTCAAGAAGGCGGCAGGGATTGTGGCGGCGCTTGCGCTGATGGCGGTGACGGCGAGCATCGCGCTCGGCGGGCAGAGCGATGGGTCCTCGAGTCAGACCTACGGCGGCAAGGGTCACCTCGTCGCGAAGGACACCGCCAAACGGCGACCCGCCGCGGCTGTCGCGAGGGTCACGTTGAACGACTTCCGCACGGTCAGGTACGCCGTCTCGAGCAAGCCCGAGCACCTCCCGGTCGACTGGGCGTTCACGACCCGCTGCACCAACGGCGCGCTGATCGATTACTACCCCGGCCCCGGCGACGTCCACACGACCACCAGGAAGACCCCGTTCAGCGGCACGTACAAGATTCCGCTGGCCGATCCCGACTCGTGCCAGTTCGCGGTGGCCGGCCAGATCGCACGCAACAAGCTGGGTCACAGCGTTGCCGTGAAGATCTACAACAAGAAGTAGCAATCAGCTCAATCCGCTCATTCGCCGGTTACGGCAGAATGTGTCGCCCTCGCGTCCGCCCTACGAAGCGGACTGACCGATATGGACGAGGGCGGCCGTAAGGCGAGAACTACCGGATTTCTTCCGAGAGGAGCTGAGCACGCACCCCATGACCGAAGCCACCGCCGCTGAGGCGCTCACCGACAACGAGTCCCTGCTCACCTGGGTCGAGGAGATCGCCGAGCTGACCAACCCCGCTTCGATCCACTGGTGCGACGGCTCCGCGGACGAGTACGACGCGCTCTGTCAGCGCCTCGTCGACGCCGG
This sequence comes from uncultured Solirubrobacterales bacterium, assembly GCA_963826475.1. Lineage (GTDB taxonomy): Bacteria > Actinomycetota > Thermoleophilia > Solirubrobacterales > 70-9 > RHKX01. The sequence continues at coordinate 201,232 of CAWGXC010000003.1, forward strand.
TACCTTCAAGCGCCTCTCCGACGCCAAGCGGCCCAACTCCTATCTGGCCTGGTCGGACCCCAGCGACGTCGCCAGGGTCGAGGACAGCACCTTCATCTGCACCGAGGACGAGCACGGGGCGGGACCGACGAACAACTGGCGCGCTCCGGACGACATGCGCTCGACGCTCTCCGGCTTGTTCGAGGGCTGCATGAGCGGTCGAACGATGTACGTGGTTCCGTTCTCGATGGGGCCGCTCGGTTCCGACAAGTCGATGATCGGCATTCAGTTGACGGACTCGCCCTACGTTGCGGTGTCGATGCGAATCATGACTCGGATGGGCAAGAAGGCCCTTGACGATCTCGGCTCCGACGGCGAGTTCGTTCCCTGCGTCCACTCGGTCGGCGACCCGCTCGGTCCCGATGACGAGGACTCCGCGTGGCCCACCAACGCTGAGACGAAGTACATCGTCCACTTCCCTGACACCCGGGAGATCTGGTCCTTCGGCTCCGGCTACGGCGGCAATGCGTTGCTCGGCAAGAAGTGCCTGGCGCTGCGAATCGCCTCAGCGATCGCCCGTGACGAGGGCTGGATGGCCGAACACATGCTCATCCTCAAGCTCACCTCGCCCGAGGGCGCCGTCAAGTACGTCACCGGGGCGTTTCCCTCGGCCTGTGGCAAGACGAACCTGGCGATGCTGATCCCGACGCTGCCCGGTTGGAGCGTCGAGACGATCGGCGACGACATCGCCTGGATGAAGTTCGGCGACGACGGGCGCCTCTATGCGATCAACCCCGAGGCCGGCTTCTTCGGCGTCGCTCCGGGTACCGGCGTCGAGACCAACCCCAACGCCATGGCATCGATCGAGCGGGACACGATCTTCACCAACTGCGCTCTGACCGACGACGGCGACGTCTGGTGGGAGGGGATGACCCCCGACCCGCCGGCGCACGCGATCGACTGGCACGGCAACGATTGGACCCCCGACTCCGAAAAGGCCGCGGCACATCCGAACGCGCGCTTCGCGGTCGCCGCGGCGCAGTGTCCGGTCATGGCCCCCGAGTGGGAGGATCCGGCCGGAGTGCCGATCGACGCCTTCCTCTTCGGCGGTCGGCGCGCTTCCGTCGTGCCGCTTGTCCGCGAGGCGTTCGACTGGGAGCACGGGGTATTCCTCGGCTCGACGATGTCGTCGGAGATGACCGCCGCCGCCTTCGGCACCGTCGGCAAGCTCCGCTTCGATCCGTTTGCGATGTTGCCGTTCTGCGGCTACGACATGGCCCAGTACTTCGAGCACTGGCTCGAGATCGGCCGCCGCGGCGACGCCGACAAGCTTCCGAAGATCTTCTACGTCAACTGGTTCCGCAAGGACGCCGACGGGAAGTTCATCTGGCCCGGCTTCGGTGAGAACAGCCGAGTGCTCGAGTGGGTGTTTCGCCGTTGCGACGGCGAGTCCGCCGTGACCGAGACCCCGATCGGCCTCGTGCCCGCCGACGGCGAGCTCAACGTCGAGGGCCTGGAGCTCTCCAGCGAGGCGCTCGCCGAGCTGTCAGAGGTCGACCTGGACAAGCTCCGCGATGAGATCCCGCAGGTCGAGGAGCACCTCGCCCAGTTCGGCTCGGGCCTGCCCAGCGAGATCCGCGAGCACCTGGCCAAGCTGAAGGCAGAGTTGGGGTAGTTCCTAAAACGCCCCGAGCAGCTTCGGCGCGACCTGCTTCTTACGGCTCATCACGCCGGGCAGGGAGATCGCGCTGTCCCGGCCGTTGCCGGAGAACGCCCGGTTGGCGGCGGCGACGTCGCCGCAGACGAGCAGCTCCGTGCCCCGCTCGAGGATGTCGGTGACCATGAGCGCCGCCAGCGGATAATCGTTTCGCTCGCGCACGACCTCGATCGCCGCGATCAGCTCATCCCGGCGATCGAGGACGCGTTTGCCGACCGTCTCGATCTGCGCGATCGAGATCGTCTCGCCACCCGGCAGTTGGTACTCCTTCGCGTCGCGGGTGACGATGTCGTCCGCCGAGGCGCCGGAGACGTCTGAGTTCGCCTCGAACATCTCCCGGCCGTAGGCGATCGCGTCGAATCCGACGATCGACTCGAGGTGCTTGATCACGGCTCCATCCCGCTCGGTTGCGGTCGGTGAGTTCAGAAGGACGGTGTCAGAGAGGACCGCGCTGAGCAGCATCTTCGCCGTCTCCGGCTTCGGTGCGATGCCATGGCGGATGAACCGCTCGGTGACCAGCGTCGCGGTCGAGCCGACCGGATCGAAGGTCGCCACGACGGGGACCCGGGTCTCGATCGAGCCGATGTGGTGGTGATCGAGGATCTCGACGATCTCGGCGCCTTCGATGCCCTGCACGCTCTGCGCCTGCTCGGCGTGATCGACCAGCAGGACGCGCCGTGGCCGCGGGGCGACGAGGTCGGAGCGGGTCAGCAGCCCGACCGGGCGGCGTTCGGCGTCGATCGCGACGGCCGCTCGGTAGTGGACGTCCTTGACCTGCTCGGAGACGTCGCTGATCAGATCATCGAGCCCGACGGTGAGGGGTTCGCGGTCGGCCATCGCTTCGCAGGGGGAGGCGAGGGTGATCATCCGGCTCGAGACGTAGGAGTCCAGCGGGCTGACGATCACCGCCGAGCGATGTCCGCGGGCAAGTTCGAGGATCGCCGGATCGGGCTTGGCGTCGTTGCTGATCACCAGCAGCGCGGCCCCGAGCTCGATCGACTGCCGCTGGGCGTCGAGGCGGTTGCCGACGACCACGATGTCGCCGGTGGAGATGTTGCTGTCGCTGCGGGTCGCGTCGATCGAATGAACCCAGACGCGGCCCGAGACGGTGCATCCGCCGCCTTCGACGAGCTCCCCGTCGAGCACGCCGGCGATCGCCTCGACCGTCGTCGCTGCATCGAGGCTGTGGCTGCGGCGCGCTTCGCGCACGTAGCGATGGGCGAGCGCTCGCTCCGTCATCACGCCGATCAGCTCGCCGGCGTCGCCCACGATCGGCACCAGATCGAGGTCGTCACGGGCCATCACCCGGCCGACCTCCCGTAGCGGCTCGGTGCTGCGCGCGATCGGGAACTGCTCGCGCATCACGTCGCGCACCCGCAGCATCACGTGCTCCATCAGGTCCGGCTTGCGGGCGTTGCTCCGCTCAAGCGCCCAGCTCGTCTGCTCGTTGATGCGACCGAGGCGAACCGGGACGTACTCGCTCGACGGATCGAGGCGGCCCTTGAGCTCGGCATAGCCGATCGCCGAAGCGATCGAGTCGAGGTCGGGGTTGCGGTGCCCCGTTACGTAGATCCGTCGACGGCGGGCGTCCTCGTCGTCAGCGTTCATCGTGCGAATGATCGCCGGTTGGGGTCGCGGGCGGCGTGAGATAGGCCGAGAGGGCGTTCCTGACGGGCTCGGGGATCGGGGTTTTGCCAGCACCGTCGAGCTCCACCACGACGTGTCGTAGCTCTCCCTCTGCCGCGATCTCTCCGTCGAGCCGCTCGACGACTATCGATGTGGCGATCGACGTGTTCCCGAGCGATGCCACCGCGATCGCCAGCTCGAATTCCTCGTCAAAGCGCAGCGACGAACGGAACCGGATGGCGGTTTCAGCCACGACGAGATCGACACCGTAATCGGCGTGCAGGGCGTCGTAGGAACCGATCGCCTCCCTGAACAACTCCGTCATGGCGTGATCGAAGTACTCGAGGTAGCGCGAGTTGAAGACGACCCCCTGCGGATCGCATTCGGCATAGCGAACCCGCATTCCGTGCCGCAGGGGCTCTGCCATCGCCGGCCTCAGGAATCGCCGCCGAGCCCGTAGGCCTCCGCGAGCTCAGGATCCCCGGCGGCCAACTGCTCGGCGAGGTCAACCATCACCTTGCACTGCTTCCAGGTTGCGTCATCTTGCATCTTGCCGTCGATCATGTGCACGCCGCGACCGTCGGGGATGGCCTCGATCACCTTCTTGGCGAACCTGACCTCCTCGGGATCGGGGCTGAAGACGCGCTTGGCGATCTCGATCTGGACGGGGTGAAGCGACCAGGTTCCGACGCAGCCGAGCAGGAAGGCCGCACGGAACTGCGCCTCGCACCCCTGCACGTCCTTGATGTCGCCGTAGGGGCCATAGAACGGCAGGATTCCCGCTGAGGTGCACGCGTCCACCATGCGGGCGATCGAGTAGTGCCACGGGTCCTGCTGCGCGGTCGCGCGCGGAGCCTCGGGATTCTCGGGGTCGGGGTCGTTGATCACCAGGTAGCCGGGATGACCACCGCCGACGCGGGTCGTCTTCATCCGCCGCGACGCGGCGAGATCGGCGGGCCCGAAGCTCATTCCCTGCATGCGGGGGCTGGCGGTCGCGATCTCCTCGACGTTGACCACGCCGAGCGAGGTCTCGAGCAGCGCGTGGATCATGATCGGACGCTTGATCGCGGCCTTCGCCTCGAGCTGCGCCAGCAGCCGGTCGACGTAGTGAATGTCCCAGTTGCCCTCGACCTTCGGCACCATGATCACGTCGAGCTTGTCGCCGATCTCGGTGACGAGCGTGGTCAGATCATCGAGCACCCAGGGGCTCTCGAGCGAATTGATCCGCGTCCACAGTTGGGTCTCGCCGAAGTCGACCTCGTTGGCCACCTTGACCAGGCCTTCGCGCGCCGCGAGCTTGTTGTCGACCGATACCGCGTCCTCGAGGTTGCCCAGGAGGATGTCGGCCTGCTTCGCCATGTCGGGGACCTTTGCCGCCATCTTCTCGTTGGAGGCGTCGAAGAAGTGGATCATCCGCGAGGGCTTGAACGGGACCTCGAGGACGGGGTCGGGTGCGCCGATCGCTAGCGGCTGGGCGAACTGGCGGGGGTTTCTCAAGTCGGGCTCCTCATCGATGCGGGGTGGAGGCGAAACGCTAGCGGAGCCGGCGCAGTCGACTCGGCGTGGCTCTCCCTAGACTTCCGCACGCAGTTGACTCGCGAGGCGAGTCGTAAACGGCCCTTCCACGGGCCCCTTCAAACAGGAGATACATGCGAGTCCTGAAAATTCCGTTCCTCGTCCTCGCCCTCGTCGGCCTGATCGCGGTCAGCGGTTGCGGCGGTGGCGACGACAGCACCAGCTCCAGCAGCTCGACGGCGACGGACAGCTCGACGACGGCTACCGACGCCAGCACGACCGACACCAGCTCCGGCGACGCCCTGTCCGCTGACGAGTACTCCCAGCAGGCTCAGACCGTGCTCGTCGCGTTCGGCACCCAGTTCACGCAGCTCGGCGCGAAGATCCAGAAGTCGAGCTCGCCAGAGGAGTTCTCGACTCTGGTCGATCAGGCCGAGACCGAGATCCAGGGAGTCATCGACGACTTCGGTGCGCTGAAGCCCCCGGCCGAGGCGCAGGAGGGTCACGACCAGATCCTCGCGGCGCTGGAGGACTTCTCCTCGAAGCTCACCGACGTGAGTGACGCCGCGGCCTCCGGCGACAAGACGGCGCTTGCGGACGCCGCAACCGCGCTGCAGCAGGCCGGGGTCGACTTCCAGACGCAGCTCCAGGCTGCCGCGAAGTCGCTCACCGATGCGGGCATCAACCTGGGCGGCGGATCCAGCGGGGGCTGATCCGCGGTCCCGAGTACTGAGTTGTGCGATCGGCCGGGGCCCCGCGGAGGGCCTCGGCCGGGCGTTGGGGCAGGTATCCTCTCCACGTCGCGCGGGGTCCATGCGGGGTCCTCGAACGCCTCCGGGCACAGTCGCGGCGCCGCGATCCTCCTCAATCCGCACCGACCACCCAGGAGCTCCAGAGCCAATGGCCGTAGACACCGAGACTTACGCAGAGAAGACCGAGATCCAGCAGGAGATCACCGAGATGGTGCACTCCTTCGTCGACAAGGAGATCCTCCCCGTCGCCGAGCATTTCGACCACGAGGACGAGTTCCCCGAGGCGATCGTCGAGCAGATGAAGGAGCTCGGCCTCTTCGGGGTGACCATCCCCGAGGAATACGGCGGGATGGGCCTCGACCTGACGACCTACACGATGATCGTCGAGGAGCTCTCCCGAGGCTGGATCTCGATCTCAGGCGTCGTCAACACCCACTTCATCGGCTCCTACCTGCTGATGAAGTTCGGCACCGACGAGCAGAAGGACTACTTCCTCCCGAAGATGGCGACGGGCGAGATTCGCGCCGCCTTCTCGCTTTCCGAGCCGGAGGTCGGCTCCGACGTCCAGGGCATCAAGGCCTCGGCGAAGAAGGATGACGACGGCAACTGGATCCTCGACGGCCAGAAGATGTGGGTCACCAACGGCCTGCGCTCCGGAGTGGTCTTCACGCTGATGAAGACCGACAAGAACGCCGACCCGCCCCATAAGGGCATGACGTGCTTCATCACCGAGAAGACCCCGGGAGAGCACAAGAACGAGGGCGAGTTCGCGGGCCTCGAAGTTCCACCGCAGATCAAGAAGATGGGTTACAAGGGCGTCGAGTCCACCGAGCTGATCTACAACGGCTACTCGTGCCCCCCGGAGCGGATCCTCGGCGGGGAGGAGGATGGCCTCAACAAGGGCTTCAGCCAGATGATGGACGCGCTCGAGGTCGGTCGCGTCAACGTCGCCGCGCGCGGCGTGGGGATCGCCCAGCGCGCCCTCGAGCTCGCCCTTCGTTACAGCCAGGAGCGCAAGACGTTCGGCAAGCCGATCGCCCAGCATCAGGCGATCCTGTTCAAGCTCGCCGACATGGCGACCAAGATCGAGGCGGCGCGCCTGGTCACGATGAAGGCGGCCAGGATGAAGGACGCGGGAATCCGCTCCGACCTCGAGGCCGGGATGGCGAAGCTGCTCGCCTCCGAGACGGGCAAGGAGTGCGTCGAGCAGTCCTTCCGGATCCACGGTGGCTATGGCTACTCCAAGGAGTACGAGATCGAACGGCTCTACCGGGACGCGCCGCTGCTGTTGATCGGCGAGGGAACGTCGGAGATTCAGCGCATGGTGATCGGCAAGACGCTGCTGAAGAGGAACAAGATCTAGAGCATGTCCTCCTCGTCGATCACCCACGACCTGATCGAGATCGCCTACAAGCGATTCGTCGAAGAGCTGCCGCAGCTCGAGAAGCTGAAGCTGGTCGCCCGGCTCGAGCTTCGCGGCCGCGGCGACGTCCAGGTGTTCCGGATCAGCGCACCCGGCCCGGAGATCAGCAAGGGCGAGCCCGACGACGCGCGGATCGAGATCTCGGTGCCGCGGGCGGACTTCAACGACCTCGCCGATTCCACTCTCGAGCACTGGCATACGGCCTTCGAGCACGGGATCGTGAGGATCGGCGGCGACCCGGCGGTGATCCGCCTGCTCGGCGGCGTGATCGCAAAGCACGAGGCCCGCAGCAAGCTCAAGCGAGTGCAGTAGCCCGCGGTCGCCGTGTGCCGCGGCGGGATCGACCAACCTTTCCAGTTGCCCCACAACGAACCGACGAGGAGTCATGAGCGAAAACGCAACCCACGAACTCTCCACCGACCAGGCCGAGCGCGAGGCCTCGGGCGCCCATCCCTACGGACGCTACCTCGAGGAGTTCGAGGTCGGCGCCGTCTACAAGCACTGGCCGGCGAAGACGGTCACCGAGTCCGATGATCACCTCTTCTGCCTGATCACGATGAACCACCACCCGCTGCACCTCAACGACGTCTACGCGGGCCAGTCCCAGCAGGGCCAGAACGTCGTCGTCGGCCCCCTGGTCTACTCGCTCGCCCTCGGCATGTCCGTCAGCGATGTATCCGGCAAGGCGATCGCCAACCTCGCGACCGAGGAGCTGAGCCATCCGGCGCCGGTCTTCCACGGCGACACGCTCTTCTGCGAATCGGAGGTCCTCGATGTGAGGCCGTCGAAGACGAAGCTCGATCGGGGTGTCGTCAAGGTCCACACGCGGGTCTACAAGCAGGACAACACCCTGGTCGCCGAGTTCAAGCGCACAGTGCTGATCCCGCGCCGCGAGCACGGCACCGAGAGCTGATCTAGCCTCGGTCCGGCCTTGGCCGATCCCTACGCCACCCGATCGACGGATCTCAGCGGCCGCCCCGAAGGGGCGCCGGCGTGGGGTGGGCTGGTCGCCGATCGCGGGGGCGCCGAGGCGGGTGGAGCGGCGCCGGGCGTCGGCGGCTTCACCTTCGTCCACTGCCGTGGGGTCGGCACCCTGGCCCCGATTGCGCGAATCGGTCCCGTGCTCGCGGTACTGCTCTGGCTCGAGCACTCCGACGACGAGGAGCGTGACGCGATCGAGGCCAATGAACTTCTGGCCTCCCTGCGATCTCGTGGGCGACCCATCTACGCCATCAAGCAGGGCTCCGTCGGCGGCCCGGCCGTGCGCCCCGGCTGCAGCGAGGTCGACGGTGCCCTGATCGCCGCCGTCCTCGATGCGGTCGAGCAGGACGCGGTGATCTGGGAGCGTGACCTGGACTTCGGGTATGAGGTGCCCGGGACCGTCGAGGGCCTCGACCCCGTGCGTTCACGGGTTCTGCTCCCGCGGCTCCTCTACGCCGATCACGACCGGGTCTACGAGCACGCCGGACTGGTTGCGGCGAAGAAGCGCGAGCGGTACGAGGTCGCGGTGGGGCTGCGCGGGCTCGACCCCGAGATCGTCGCGGCATCCGGCTGGCCGCCCCCACCGACTGCCGGGACTTGGCGCGGGTAGGGCGGCCGAGTCGGGATAATCGGACGATGCCCACCGAAGCGACTCCCCAACTGCTCGACGCGCTCGTCCGCGTGCCCGCCCCCTCCGGATACGAGACCCCGGCGGCCGAAGTCTGGCGCGAGGCGGCGTCGAAGTTCGGCGATGTCAGCTCCGACGTGCTCGGTTCATCCACCGTCAGCGTTGGGGTCGGAGACGATCGGCCGACGGTCGCCGTCGTCGGCCACATCGACGAGATCGGGATGTTCGTCAGCCATATCGACGATGAGGGCTTCCTCTGGTTCGGATCGATCGGCGGCTGGGATCCCCAGAACCTCGTCGGCCAGCGCGTCATCGTCCGCGGCGACGACGGCGAGGTCCCGGGCGTGATCGGCAAGAAGCCCATCCACCTGCTCGAGGACGACGAGCGCAAGAAGCCCGCGCAGATCAAGCACATGCACATCGACATCGGCGTCGCCTCCCGCGACGAGGCCGAGGCGCTCGTCAGCGTCGGCGATCCCGCCGTCCTGGCGGCGGAACCCCTATCCCTTCCCAACGGCCGGCTCGTCTCCCGCTCGCTCGACAATCGGCTCGGCTCCTACGTCTCATACGAGGTCGCGAGGCGGATCGCCGACGGCGATCCACCGGCGGTCGGCGTCGTCGGAGCGGCGGTCGCCCAGGAGGAGGTCGGCCTCCACGGCGCCAAGGCGACGGCCTTCTCGCTCAACCCCGAAGTCGCGATCGTCGTCGACGTCACCCACGCCACCGACGCTCCCGGCATCGACAAGCACGAGAACGGCGACCACGCGCTCGGCTCCGGCGCGGTGATCGGCCGCGGCACGACGCTGGGCCCGCGCGTCTACGAGCTGCTCCGGGAGGCCGCGGAGGCCGAGGGCATCGACCACACCTTCGAGGCTTCGGGCCGCTACACCGGCACCGACGCCGACTCCTTCCAGATCGCCAGAGCGGGGATCGCCACGGGCCTCGTCTCGATCCCGCTGCGCTACATGCACTCGACGGTCGAGATGGTCCAGCTCAGCGACGTCGAGGCTGTGATTCAGCTGATCGTGGCGTTCATCAGGCGGATGAAGGCGGACGAGGACTTCAAGCGGTAACTCCGGCATCGATCGCCCGCGCGTCCGATTGGCGCGGGCGGGCGTTCGACGAGCTTCGGCATAGAGGGAAAGGGGACCGGGCCCCGCGGATCCGTAGCGCCGAGTCGCGGCCGCGGCCGACGCGCTGGGGAGGATTGGCCCCGGATGCGGGGCCGAACCGGGTCCAGCGACGCCGCCCCGGTGGCCCGCGACCCGGGGGAAGCGGACGCGAAGCGGAGCATTCCCCCCGGAGTTATCTAATGCGCCTCGTCGGCCGCGTGAGCCGGAGGCCTTGACTCCTCCGCCAGCGACGTGATCTCCAGGGGGCCGCGCGCCGCGCTTTCAAGTACTTCGCTGGCCTCGTTCGCTGATCTGGCATAGAGCTCGACCAGCAGGTGGACGACGATTCGCTCGCCCTCGTGCTTGTGGAAGCGGACGTGGGTGAAGAACTCACGGGTGCCGGCGTCGCCGAAGGCGCCGTAGGTGAGGCTGTCGGCGGCCTCGGGGCCGGAGCACACCTCGACGAGGTCCTGGTCGACGGTGACGGTGCAGGAGGCGACCCAGGGGGTGCCGGCGACGAGCCGCTCCCAGCGATCCTCGATCGGGACGACCTTGCCGTCCTCGACCGAGAGGTGGGGCTGATCGTGCATGCAGTCGAGGCACTGGACGACGGATTCCTGAACCTCGTCGATGCGCTCTGCCGGCTCGCCGGTCTCGGGATCGATGCGCAGGATCGCGTCGTAGTGCACCTGCGCCTCGAGCCGCTGCGACCAGCAGCGGTAGCAGCGCAGCCAGGCGCTGCGCGCGGTCCCGTCTGAGTTCAGCTCGTCGTTCATATCCGCCTGACCCAATTGTGGCGGGTCGGGGAAGGGGGCGCTGAAGGATCGCCCCAGCTGTCAGCGAGGTTGCGGCATCTCGTCGCGCAGCAGCGAGTAGCTGGCCGCGTCCCGGCGGGTGCCGCCGATGACCAGGTAGGAGCGCAGGACACCCTCGAATCGGAAGCCGGCGCGCTCGGCGACGGCGCAAGACGCCGCGTTGGCCGGCTCCGCCCTGATCACGATCCGCTCCACGGGCTGCTCGGCGAAGAGCCAGCGGCTGAGCAGGCTTACGGCCCTCGTCATCAGCCCGCGGCCCCTGGCGGATGCGGCGAGCCAGTAGCCGATGTCGCATTCGCCTTCCGGACTGAGGCGATGGACGCCGATCGCTCCGAGGAGCCCGTCGTCGGCGACGTCGGTGACGAGCATGTGCAGCTCACCCCCTTCGGCGTCCTCTCGCCGCGCACCCGCCAGCCACTCCCTGGCCTGCTCGTGCGTGTTCCCGGCCGGAACCCTGGTCCAGCGCACGATCTCGGGGTCCTGCGTCGCCTCGACGATCGCGTCGACGTCGGAGTCGGCGGGCAGCCTGATCCGTACCAGCCCGTCGTCGATCCCCCCGATGGGGAACGCGATCCCCGTCACGGCCCTCAGGCGGGCTGGGCGGTCGCCGAACGCTCTGCGACGAGCTCGGCGATGTCGACCATGATCCGGTTCAGGTCGAAGTCCTTGGGCGTGTAGACCCGGGAGACGCCGGCCTCGGTCAGCTTGCGCGCATCGACAGGGGGGATGATCCCGCCGACGATCACCGGGGCATCGACGCCGTCCTCGCGGAGCAGCTCGACTACGCGCGGGACGAGCTCGCGATGGGATCCGGAGAGGATCGAGAGGCCGATCACGTCGACGTCCTCCTGCACGGCGGAGGCTGCGATCTCCTCGGGGGTGAGCCGGATGCCCTGATAGATGACCTCCATCCCGACGTCGCGGGCACGCACGGCGATCTGCTCGGCGCCGTTGGAGTGGCCGTCGAGGCCCGGCTTGGCGACGAGGATGCGGATCCGGTGGCCGATCGCCTCTCCGACCTCGCTCACCGTGGCTCGCACGTCGGCGAGCAGCTCGGCGTTGCCCCCCGCCGCGGAGCCGTCGAGGCCGGTTGGGCCGCGGTAGGCCCCGAAGACCTCGCGCAGCGTCTCCGACCACTCGCCCGTCGTCGCGCCGGCCCTGGCGGCCTCGATCGTCGCCGGCATCAGGTTCACGGAGTCATCGGCGGCGGCCTCGGCCAGCGCCTTCAGGGCGGTCTCGACGGCACCTGGGTCGCGGTCGGCCTTCCATTGCTCGAGCGCCTCGATTCGCTCCCGCTCGACCTCGGGATCGGGGGTGAGGATGCCGCCGTCTTCGCCGACGGTGAGCGGTGAGTCCTCGGTCTCGGTGTAGGAGTTCTGTCCGATCACCTTCAGGTCGCCTGACTCGATCCGCGCCAAGCGGTCGCGATGGGACTCGACGAGTCGGGCCTTCATGTAGGCGACGGCCTCGTTCGTGATCGCGCCGCCGTGCTCGGCGACGACGGCGATCTCGGCCCGTGCGCCCTCGAGCAGTTCGTCGACGAGGCCCTCCATGACGACGGAGCCCTCGAAGATGTCCGGATAGTCGAGGATGTCGGTCTCGTTGGCGAGGATCTGCTGAATCCGCAGGCTCCATTGCTGGTCCCAGGGGCGGGGGAGGCCCAGCGCCTCGTTCCAGGCGGGCAGTTGGATGGCGCGGGCGCGGGCTTCGCGGCCGAGGGTCACGGCCAGCGCCTCGAGCACGATTCGCGGCACGTTGTTCTCCGGCTGCGCCTCGGTGAGGCCGAGCGAGTTCACTTGAACTCCGTATCTCATCCGCAGGTACTTGGGCTCGGTGACGCCGTAACGCTCGCGGCCGAGCTCCTCCCAGAGCACGCCCATCGCGCGCAGCTTCGCGTGCTCCTCGATGAAGCGGACGCCGGCGTTGACGAAGAAGGAGATGCGACCGAAGACCTTCGGGAAGTCCTTCTCCGATACCTGTCCCCGCTCGCGAACGGCGTCGAGGACGGCGATCGCGTTGGAGACGGCGAAGGCGATCTCCTGGACGGGAGTCGCGCCGGCCTCCTGCAGGTGGTAGGAGCAGATGTTGATCGGATTCCAACTCGGGATCTCGTTGACGGTGAACGCGACCATGTCGGCGATCAGCCGCATCGAGGGCTCGGGCGGGAAGGCGTAGGTGCCGCGGGAGAGGTACTCCTTGATGATGTCGTTCTGGGTGGTGCCCTTGAGCTGGGCGCGCTCGACCCCCTGCTCGTCGGCGACGGCGACGTAGAGGCCGAGCAGCCAGGCGGCGGTCGCGTTGATCGTCATCGAGGTGTTCATCTCGCCGAGCGGGATCCCGTCCATCAGGGTCTCCATGTCTCCGCGGTGGACGACGGAGACCCCGACCTTGCCGACCTCGCCGCGCGCGAGCGTCGCATCGGGGTCGTATCCGGTCTGGGTCGGCAGGTCGAAGGCGATCGAGAGTCCGGTCTGGCCCTTGGCCAGGTTCCCGCGGTAAAGCTCGTTGGAGCGGCGGGCGTCGGAATGTCCCGCGTAGGTGCGCATCACCCAGGGGCGATCGCGCTCGGGAAGGCGGTGGTCGCTCATCCGGGGAATTGTATCCGCGGGTTTCCCGGCGGTCGCCCCGGGGTAGCGTCTCCGGCGTGAGCGACTCCGAGGCGCGCGTCATCGACACCATGCATCAGGGTCTCGACCGGGTGATCGGGGCCTGGGAGCGCAACGGCGCATTGATCGACCCGGGCCCCGCGAGCTCGATCGAGACCGTGCTCGGATCCCTTGACGGGGGTGAGCCCGTCGCGATCCTGCTCACCCACATCCACCTCGATCACGCCGGCGCGACCGGAACGCTCGTCCGGCGGTTCCCGTCCCTGCAGGTCTACGTGCACGAGTCCGGGGCACCGCATCTGGTCGATCCCTCGCGGCTGCTGAAGAGCGCCGCGCGCCTCTACGGGAACGAGATGGACCGGCTTTGGGGCGAGGTCGTCCCCGTTCCTGAGGCGAACGTGACGGTCCTCTCGGGCGGTGAGCGGGTCGACGGCCTGCGGGTCGTCTACACCCCTGGTCACGCTTCCCATCACGTCTCCTACCTCGACGAGGACCGCGGCGACGCATTCGTCGGCGACGTCGCCGGGGTGCTGATCCCGCCGACGGGCGAAGTCTGGATTCCGACCCCGCCCCCCGACATCGATGTCGAGCTGTGGGAGAGCTCGATCGCCGCCATCCGCGACTTCGCCCCCGAACGGCTTGCGCTCACGCACTTCGGCTCAGCCGATGACGCCCTCGAGCACCTCGATGCCTCCGAGCGGGAACTGCACGCGCTCGCCGAACGCGCCCGCGCAGGAGATCGAAGGGCGTTCCTTGCGGATCTCGACCAGCGGATCAGCGCCGAGCCCCGCGAGGCCGCCGAGCGCATCCGCGCTGCGATGCCGCCGGACCAGGTCTGGCTGGGCCTCGAGCGCTATTGGCGCAAGCGCGGCGAGCGGACGGACTGAGCGCTACTCCCGGCCCCCGGCCGTGTTCGCAGGGGGCGGAACGGAAAACACCCGAGGCCTGCCGAGCGACCGCTCGGCAAGCTACGCTCCGCGCCTGACCCAGTGAAACGCCTCCCCTTCACAATCGCCCTCTTGACCGTTTCGGCCTCCCTGGCGGTCGCCGGCCTGGCTCAGGCCGGGATCAGCGTCTTCAAGACGTCGTTCAGCTCGCGCGGGGACTACAAGTCCGTCAAGACCCTCTCGGCTAAGCCCGGATGCGGCCGTTCGTGGCGGAACAAGTCCGCGCTCGGCGTGACGACCAAGGGCGGCAAGCTCGAGTGTTCCCTGGCAACTCCCGTCTCCTCCGATTCCGACCAGCCGGATCAGATCCTCCAGGTCGTCGGCAAGGTGACCAAGGCGACCGAAGACAAGGTGAAGAAGGCCGTATACGTCGGTGTGGCGGTGCGAGCGAATCGCAAGCAGGGCTATGAGCTGCGGATCTTCCCCAAGGCACGGGAGTGGGAACTGCGCCGCAACGGCGATCGCATCGACGGTGACCGCGACAAGGCGATCGACGGGCTCGCGAAGAAGAACCGGATGCAACTGCAGGCGATCGGCTCGACCGTCACCGCAAAGGTCAACGGTCAGCGGCTCATCCAGTACAAGGACAAGAAGGCTGATGACGTCGGCGGGCGTAAGAACGCGCTCGTCTACGGCGATCGCAAGCAAACCAGGGGCGCCACCGGAGAGGCGTTCTTCGACAAGCTCAAGGTTCAGGTCCCCGCTCCCTGACCGTCGCTCACGTGCGATCAGCTGTGAATTCCAGCTGATTCGGCGGTAGGCTGAGCTTCAGGGGGCGCGCGCAATGTCAACCACGACGCTGGACAAACCGAAGTCCTCGGGCCCGGGCTCCGGCCTCGGCGGGAACTGGCAGGTGATCGTCATGAACGACGATCACAACACCTTCGAGCACGTCGCACGCACCCTTGCAAGCTTCCTTCCGGGCGTCGATTACGGACGCGGGATGAGCTTCGCCAACGTCATCCACACCAGCGGCCGCGCGATCGTCTGGACCGGTCAGAAGGAGCCTGCGGAGCTCTACTGGGAGCAGTTGGCGGGCGCCGGGCTGACCATGGCCCCGCTCGAGCAGCATTGAGGGGCGGGCTGCGGCCTCACAGCTGCAGCAGCCTGCCTCCCGCCCCGGGAGGTGAGCCCGCGAGGCTACCTCGCGAATGGACGCGGCGGCGGCGGATCAAGCGGTCCAGGCCGCGGCGCGGCGCCCCGATCTGAGTGGCGCGGAGGCGAAGCAGCTCGACGGCGGGCGCACTTGGGTGGAATGGGTCGGAGATGGTGCGGCCGTCGTCGAGCGAGAGCACGGCGACGAGCGTGCCGTCGACCTCGGCGCCGAGCAGATCGCCCTTGGGGGCGTGGGCGCTGTCAAGCTCGGCGAGGTGGCGGATGCGCGGAGCGTCGTCCGCTCCGAGGGCGCGTACCGCGATTGGGCTGAGAGGTGATTCGTGGTTGCTCATCAGGAGCCTCCGTTCGATTCGCGGGATTGCGTAGTGACAGGATGCGCCGACTTACGAATAAGCGCAATATGAAGTAGATGGCGCTCTGATAAGATGCCCTTATGCTCGATCTGAAGCGCCTGCGCGTTCTGAGGGAGGTCGCCCAACGGGGCTCGTTCTCGGCCGCGGCGGACAGCCTCTACGTCTCGCAGTCCGCGGTCAGCCAGCAGATCACCGCGCTCGAGGCGGAGGTCGGCAGCCAGCTGCTCCTGCGGTTGAGGACCGGCCCGGTCCTCACCGACGCCGGCACGCTTCTCGTCGGCCATGCCGAGGCAGCGATGGCCCGTCTGGAGCAGGCTGAGCGCGATCTCGACCAGCTCTCGGGGCGTGGGGCCGGTGAGCTGCGGATGATCAGCTTCCCCAGCGCGAGCGTGACCATCGTCAGTCGCGCCGCCGGGTACTTCCACGAGCGCTTCCCCGGCGTCAGGCTGAGCCTGACCGAGGGGGATCCCGAGTACTCGCTGCCGGACCTCAAACGCGGCGAAGCGGATCTCGTTCTCGCCTACGACTTCGAGATCGATTCGATCGGGCCAGACCGCGACCTGATCCTCACTCACCTGCTCGACGAGGAGATGCACGTCGCGCTGCCGGCAGATCATCCCCTCGCCGACGAGGGCTGCATCCGTCTCGACCAGCTCGCCGACGAGAACTGGCTCTGCGGGACCGGAGATGGCTCGTGCCGCCGCCTGACCGTCGGTAGCTGCGAGCGGGCGGGGTTCCAGCCCAACGTCCTCTACGAGAGCGACGACTACAACGTCATGCAGGCGTTCATCGCCGCCGGCATGGGGGTCACCTTGTTGCCTGACCTGGCCCTGCTCGCGAAGCATCCGGACGTCGCCATCGTCGACGTCGCCCCCGAGCCTCCGGTCCGGCGCATCTGGGCGGTGACGCTCGGAGCGGGCTCACGCAGCAATGCAACGGAGGCGATGATCGAGATCCTCTCCGAGGCGAGCAACGAGATCGAGCTGGACGTGGCGGCCGCGGCCGCCTGAGCGGATGCGAACCTAACTGCGGTCGAGCAGCACGTGCCAGCTCGGCAGCAGCGGCTTGGCGAACCAGTTGAGCGCGTCTTCGCGGGCCTTTGCCACTTCGTCCGACGACCAGTAGCGCTCGAAGTCGGCGCGGCTGTCCCAGATGGTCGTCTGCACGAAGTGCAGGTGGTCGTCCTCGGATCGGGTCAGCGTGTAGGAGGTCGCTCCGAACGCCGCCGCCCGTTCGAGGGCAGGGCGCCAGGTCGCGTACCAGCGGTCCGCCCGGAAGGGGGTGACGTGCCAATTGATGATGTTGACCTCGGCCATCGGTGCGTGATCCTAGTGGTCTATTGGGGCGCTGGGGTGACGGGCGCGCTGGTCGCTCAGGCCCCGACCTCTGCCCAGATCGCCCCATCACCCTCGGCGGTCTTGCCCTGCTCGTCGTCCGTCGCCCCGACGCGGACCGTGATCTTGCCGCTGTGCCTGTTCTCGTGCATCTTCTGGTGGGCCTCGGGGACGCCTTCGAAGGGCATCGACTCCGAGAGCACGGGCCGGACCTTGCCCTCCGCCATCAGCTGGTTCGCGCGCATGCACTCATAGGCGTTCGCGAAGTGGGATCCGAGGATCTCCTTCTGCTTCATCCACAGGTAGCGCACATCGAAGTCGAGCGTGTACCCGGAGGTCGCCCCGCAGATCACGACCTTGCCGAACGGCTTGACGGTGAACACGGAGGTCGGGAACGTGGCCTTGCCGACGTGCTCGAAGACGATGTCGGGCGCGTCGCCGAGGATGCCCTTGACCTTCTTGGCGAATGCCCGCGACTCCTTGAAGCGCGCTTTCTCCTCGTCGGGAGTCTCGTCGCCGGTGCGCATCATGCCCTTGAACTCGTTGCGATCGATGTAATCGACGGCGCCGAGCTGCTTGACGAGCTCGCCCTTCTCGGCGGAGGAGACGACGCCGACGGCGTTGGCCCCCGCCGCCTTGCAGAGCTGGGTCGCGAAGACCCCGAGCCCGCCGGCGGCGCCCCAGATCAGGACGTTGTGGCCCGCCTGGATCTGCGCCCGGTTCAGCAGCATCCGGTAGGCGGTGAAGTAGGTCAGCCCATAGGCGGAGCAGTCGACCCAGGACAGGTTCTCGGGCTTCGGCAGCAGTTGCTGAGCCTGGACCTTCGTGAACTGGGCGAAGCTTCCCCAGGTGGTCTCGTATCCCCAGATCCGCTGGCTCGGAGCGGCCATCGGATCGAGGCCGTGCACCTCGACGTCCTCATATGAGGCCTGGTTGCAGTGAATGACTACCTCGTCGCCGGGCTTCCAGTTCGTGACGCCGGCTCCGACCTTCCAGACGATGCCCGAACCGTCGGACCCGCCGATGTGGTGGCCGTACTCCGGATGATCGCCGTAGCCGAAGACCGAAACCGGGGTGCCGAAGGCGGCCCAGACGTTGTTGAAGTTCACGCCCGCCGCCATGACGCGGACGACGACCTCGAACGCTCCGGGCTCGGGAACGTCCACCTCTTCGATCTGGAAAGCGTCCTTCGGCTCTCCCTCGCGCTCCTGGCGGATGACCCAGGCGGCCATCTTCTCGGGCAGCTCGCCCGGCTCGACGTCAAGCTTCGAAAGGTCGGCGATGTCTACGGCCACGTCTCTCCTCGGTCTCGCGGATTGGAAAAAGGCCGCGGCATCGTAACCGGCACGGCGGTGCGAGCGAGACGACTGCCCGCCGATCCCTCTGCGCTGACGTCGATACGCTGCCGTCATGGCCAGCAGGGAGAAGCTCGAGCAGCTCGATGGCGAGCAGTTGCATGACCTCGCGGTGCGTCGAGCCGCCAAGCGCCTGGACGTGAAGTTCTTCTGGCGCCTGATTGAGACGCTGCCGGCCGCCGAGGCCGCCGCCGGGAACCTCGACGAGGCGAATCAGGACGTCTCCTGGGCGCTCGCCCACGTCGACGATCTGACCGACGCCGGCCGCGGCGAGACCGCCGAGATGCTCCGGCCGCTCTACATCGACTACCTCGCCGACGACTGACCGCGGTCAGTCGAGCTCGTAGATCTCCCCGTACTTCGCCCTCAGGTAGGCGATCAGGGGCTTCGCTTGGAGGGGTCCGCCAAGGGCGACCTCGATCAGCTCTGCGGGCAACATCGTGCCGGCATGGCGGTAGACCCGCTCGTCGAGCCACGCGCGCAGCGGCTCCAGCCCGCCGAGTGCGGTTTGCGCGACGAGTGAGGGCCGCTCCTGGGCGGCGATCTCCCAGAGCCGAGCGGCGATCATGTTGCCGAGCGAGTAGGTCGGGAAGTAGCCGAAGTCGCCTCCGGCCCAGTGGACGTCCTGGAGGATTCCCTCCGCGGGCCCGGCCGGGTCGATCCCGAGGTAGGCGCGGGTCGCCTCGATCCAGGCCTCGGGCAGATCCGCGGGCGCGATCCTGTCCTCGAAGATCGCCAGCTCGAGCTCGAAGCGCAGCGCGATGTGGAGGTTGTAGGTGACCTCGTCGGCCTCGACTCTGATCGGGGTCGGCCCCGCCCGGTTCACAGCTCGGTAGAGGGTCTCCGGCTCGATTCCCGCGAACCGGTCCGGGAAACTGCGGCTGAGCTCGGGAAGAATCGACTCCAGAAAACCTCGCGAGCGGCCGACCCAGTTCTCCCAGAGACGACTCTGCGACTCGTGGAATCCCAGCGATGGCGGCCGGCCGAGGGGACCGCGCCGGAATCCTCGGGGAAGCGAGGATTCGTAGATGCCATGCCCGGCCTCGTGCAGGGCGGAGAACAGCCCAAAGGACAAGTCGTCGGGTTCGTATCTCGTCGTCAGGCGCACATCACCCGCGGCGATGGAGGTCGCAAATGGGTGGATGGTCCGATCGAGTCGCCACCCGTCGGCGGGGAGGGGCAGGCCGGCGACGATCGCCCGCGTCATCCGCTCCTGCTCGTCGACGTCGAAGGCGCCGATCAGCGGCGCGGCATCGACGGCGTCGGCGTTCGCGGCGATCGAGGCGAGCAGGGGAACGAGGCCGGCGCGAAGATCCGCGAGCAGCGGTGCCACCTCGGCGGTTCGCATCCCAGGCTCGTAGTCGTCGAGTAACGCGTCGTAGGGGTGTTCGAGCCCTTCGAAGCAATCGATGTAGCGACGGCGCAGGTCGATGACGCGCGCCAGGTTCGGCAGGTAGGTGCTCAGGTCGCCGGAGCGGCGCGCCTCGGCCCACGCGCTCTCGCCGAGCGATCCGGCGCGCGCGATCTCCGCGCGCAGGTCGGCGGGAACCCGACGCGCCTTGGCCGCATCCCTGCCGGCCATCCGCACCGTCGCAGCATCGATCGGATCCTCGAGCGAGTCGCCGAGCCGCTCGAGCAGAGCCGCGAGCTCCGGGCCCGCGAGCAGCCGGTGGCGGACCCGAACCAGTGTCGCGAGCTGCTCCGCGCGCCCTTCGGAGCCTCCCGACGGCATCATCGTCCGCTCATCCCAGAACAGCAGCGCTCGAGCTCGCCCGAGGTCGGCGATCTCGCCCAGCAGCTCATGGAGACGACGTAGCTCGGGTTTCGGAGCCGGGTTCACTCCCCGTTTATCCCAGAACCGCCACCCGTCTCGGTCGCGAGGTTGCATCGTCAGAAACGCATCCGGAGGTGCGACTACCTTCGTGAGTCCACATGGAAGCCTCGCGCCGAGATCAGATCGACCAGCTCGCCTTCGAGGCGCACGCCTCGGTGCGCGCCCTCGCTGACCGGATCGTGATCGAGTCGCTCAGCGTCACCGACCAGCGCGCGGCGAAGGTCGTGCGGGAGCGGGCCGAGGCCGGAATCCAGCCCGCCGAGACGGTCGCCAAGGCGATCGAGATCGGCGCCCGGGTGATCGACTCGGAGAGCACCGCGACCAACGTGGACTACGTCCAGCGCGTCTTCGAGGAGCGAGTCGGGAAGCTGAGCGCCGAGCTCACCGAAACGCTCGACGAGGGCAGTGACGTGATCGCGCGCCATATCGCTGAGCGGTTCGACGTGGACCGCGCCGACTCCGTTCAGGGTGAGATCAAGACGATGCTCGTCGCCGCGATTCAGCATCAGCAGGAGCAGCTCAACCGGATGCTCACCGCCGAGGACGGGTCGAACCCTCTCAACGCCGTCCAGCTGCGCACGGCGAAGGCGATGATCGAAGCGGAGGACCGCCACCGCAAGCAGATCAAGGAGCTTCAGGACAGCCACTCCGATGCATCCCGTGCGTTGCAGGGACGCGTTGCCGAGCTCAGCGAGAGAGTCACCCAGCTGGTCGAGCGCAACATGGGTGATGAGCTGGTCGCCGAGGCCGAGGCCGCCGGCACCCGCAAGGGGCTCAGCTTCGAGGAGCGGGTCTTCGGAGCGATCGAGAACGTCGCCGACGCACGCGGTGACTCCGCGATCCACACCGGTGGCGAGGGCGCCGAAGGCGGCGGCAAGAAGGGTGACGTCGTCGTTGAGATCGCGGCCGGCGCCGGGCCTTCGAACGGCCGGATCGTCTTCGAGGTCAAGGATCGCAAGCTCTCCAAGAACGATGCCTGGGCTGAGCTCAACGCTGCGATGGCCGCCCGGGCCGCTTCCTTCGGGGTTCTGGTCGTGGCCGGCGAGGACCGGATCCCCTCCGGCCGCGAGCAGCTCCACGAGTACGAGGGGAACAAGCTGATCGTCGCGGTCGATCGGGACGAGCCAGATTCCCTTGCTTTGGCGATCGCCTACCGTCTGGCGGCGGCCCGCGTGGCGATGGCTCGCGGGCGTGACATGACCGTTGACGCCTCCGAGGTCCTCTCCGTCAGCGAGGAGGCCATCTCCTGCCTCAAGCAGGCTCAGTCGATCCGCTCGGCGCTGACCGGCATCAAGACTTCATCGGACAAGGCCCGCACCGGGCTCGACGAGATGGTCGCATCAGTGGAGGCGAAGCTCGAGCGGATCGATTCCCTCGTGGCGGACGCCGCCGCGGACTCCGCCGTCTAGGGCCTTCGAACCAGCATCCCAGCCTCGAGCTGGGAGGGCCTCGTCGAGCCCGACAGCGCCATCGTCAGATCGAGCTCGGCGAGGAGGTAGCGCAGCACCTTCTCGACGCCCTCGGCGCCCTCGAGCGCCATTCCCCACAGATATGGACGCCCGACGAGGATTGCGTCTGCCCCGAGCGCCAGCGCCTTGACGGCATCCGCGCCTGAGCGGATGCCACTGTCGAAGAGCACGGTGAGGTCGTCGCCGACCGCGCCGGCAATCGCGGGGAGGGCATCGAGCGCGGCGATCGCCCCGTCGACCTGACGGCCGCCGTGGTTGGAGACGACGATCCCCTCCGCACCCCTCTCGCGCGCCTCGCGCGCGTCGTCGGGGTGGAGGATGCCCTTGACGACGATCGGCAGCGAGGTCATCGCCCGCAGCCGATCGAGGTCCTCCCAGGTCAGCCCCGGGTTCCCGAACACTCCGATGAAGTGACCGATTGCGGCACCCTGATCGTCCTCGGGGGTCTGCTCGAGCGAGCCGCGGAACACCGGGTCGGCGAAGAAGTTCGCGAGGCCCTGCCCGTGGATGAACGGCAGGTACGCATTCTGCAGATCGCGTGGCTTCCAGCCGGGGAACGCGTTGTCGACGGTGACGACGATGGCTCCGTAGCCCGCGGCCTCGGCGCGCTCCACGAAGCTCGTCGCGAGCTCCGGGTCGTTGGGCCAATACAGCTGAAACATGCGAGGTCCGTCGCCGGTTTCGGCGGCGATCGCCTCCAACGTGTGACTGGCGACCGTGCCGGCGGTCATCGGCACCCCGACCGCGGCCGACCCGCGCGCGCTGGCCAACTCGCCGTCGGGGTGGATGATGGTCTGCACCCCGACCGGGGCGAGGGCGACCGGCGACGGCCAGTCCATCCCGAGCAGAGCGGTGCTCAGATCCCGGACGGAGATATCCCGCAGCATCCGCGGAACGATCCGCCAGCTACTGAAGGCGCGAGCGTTCTCCCGGGCCGTGTCCTCGGTCCCGGCCGAGCCGAACACGTAGCCGGCAGCGGTCGGCTCGAGCGCGGCTTCGGCCTGTCTGGCGAGCTCGTCCCAGGCGACGGGCATCGTGGGTGCCTGGCCGCCCGCGCCGAAGGCGTAGATCGTCCGATAGTGATCGCCGAACTGTTCGGGGGGAGCTGAGCCGGGCTCCGTCATCGGGACGTCAGACTCGCGTTGCCGCTCAGGGCAGGAGCAGGTCGTTCTGCGCGCTCGGGCGCGGCGAGCCGACCTTGAGGGCACCGCTCGAGATCGTCCCGACGTCGGAGTTGACCTTGTAGTCGCCCTGCTTGAGGTCGAACTTCAGGGAGCCGACGCCGCCGGCGGGAATCGAGCCGGTGCTGACGTCGCTCGGCCCGGAGAAGTCGAGCGCGACATCCTCGCGAGACTGGTTCGAGATGGTCACCGTCGCGAGCCCGGCGCCGACCTTGTCGGGGGCGATCACGACCTTGCCGTCGTCGATCCTGGCGCTCAGCTCCACCGGCGAAGCTGGACGGGGGTCGTTGGGAAAATCCTCGGAGCCGCAGCCGGCGACGATGGTCGCGGCGGCGATGGCGAGCAGCGCTGCGGCGGATCTCCTCCTCATCCGGCTTCTGAATCTATAGGTAACTCCGGGGGAATGCTCCACTTCGCGTCCGCGTCCCTCGGGTGGAGGGGCGTTGGGGCGGGAGATCTTCTCGTCCAGGGCCTATCCCATCCAC
This sequence comes from uncultured Solirubrobacterales bacterium, assembly GCA_963826475.1. Taxonomy (GTDB): domain Bacteria; phylum Actinomycetota; class Thermoleophilia; order Solirubrobacterales; family 70-9; genus RHKX01. Next base: position 224,460 of record CAWGXC010000003.1, read on the forward strand.
ACGGATTTGCGATCGGCGAGCATTTCGTCGAGCGCCTTCTGGATCCTGGTGCGTACCTCCTCGGCGACTCCCTGCACCGCCGCCGAGTCATCCACCGTGCCCTCGGGAAGTGCGGCGACGTCGAGCGGCTCGAGGAACCTGATCTTGAACTTCGCCGGCATGTACATCAGGGCGGCCAGCGGTCCGAAGTGCGGAAATGCGTGATTGATCGGCGCATAGAGGAGGCCGGTCATCCGTTGCAGCGAGCGCATGTGGGCGAAGATCGGCATCGCCTCCTCGCCTCCGACGAGGGCGATGGGGATGATGGGGACTCCCGCGCGGAGGGCGGTCCGGACGAAGCCCCCGCGGCCGAATCGGCGCAGCCGATAGCGCTGCCAGAGCACCTTGCCGCTGCCCTTCATCCCCTCGGGGAAGACGATCGCAAGGCGTCCCTCGTCACCGAGCAGTCGCTGGGCGTTGGCCGGATGAGCGGGGACCACGCCGAGCTTGTTCGCCAGCATCCCGACTCCCGGATATCCCTTGAACCAGTGCTCGCCGAGCATGTACAGGGCCCTGGGTGACGGATGCTCGTTGCGGATCGCCTGCATGATCATCGGGGCGTCCGGGGGCAGCGCGCCGGCGTGATTGCAGACCAGCAGGGCGCCGCCGGATGAGGGGACGTTCTCGACGCCCTCGACCTCGGTTCTGAACCAATAGCGGTAGTAGAAGTTGAGGACGGGGTCGGCGAGTGCCATCAGACGCTCCGACCGTCCCCAATCGTCGAGGTCGCGCCCGGGCTCGGCGGCCGGCAGGAGCTCCCGCAGCTCCTCGGAGGTCGGTCCATCGGCGCCCTCGACCTCGAGCGAAGACGGCAGGCTCGCCGCCAGCTCGTCGGCGCTCGGGTCGAAGGTGGGGGGGAGCCGCTCGGGGTCCGGAGCGTGGCGCACCTCTTCGACCCCCTCGACGCGACCGCCGAGAAGCGGGGAGTCCGCGCTGATCGGCCGCCCGCCCAGGCCGATCGGCCGGCCGCGCGGCGCCGGCGTCAAGCGGCTATCTCCACGACCTTCGCGGGAACGCCGTCGCCGATGATCACATCAGCGCCGGGCTCGGCCTCGCGTCGCAGGATCGCAAGGGCCAGTGGGCCGCTGGCCGGGGAGAGCACCGCCGTTCCGATCGTTCCGACCTCCCGGCCGTCGATGCTCACGGTGTCGCCTTCGGCGACGGGCTTCTCGGGGGCGAGCTTGCGCAGGTGGCGGTTCGGCTTGCCCTTGTAATGCAGTCGGGCGACGGTCTCCTGGCCGATGTAGCAGCCCTTGGTGAAGCTGACGGCGCGGTCGTTGATTCCGGCCTCCTGCGGCATGGTCGCCGGGCTGATCTCGTGACCGACGCGCGGCCTCCCCGCCTCGACGCGGGCGATCTCGGCCGCCTCGATGGCGATCGGCTCGGCACCGGCCTCGAGCAGCGCCGATCGCAATCTCTCGAGCTCACCGACGGGAACGAGGATGTCGACGCCCAGGTCCGTTGCGATCCCCCGGCAGGCGATGCCGGCGATCGCAAGCTCCCGATGGGCGTGCTCGGGCCGGATCGGCCCGCCCGCGATCTCCTCCGAGCGGGGTCCGATCAGCGAGAGCAGCCCGCACTCCGCCGAGGAATCCTCGACGGCGGCATCGCGTCCGACCTTGTACATCTGAAGATGAGCGAGCACGAGCTCGCCGGAGGCGGACTCGGTGTCGATCAGGAAGTGGTCAGGCGCGGTGCGCAGGACCCGCATGTCGGCCCGGATCTTGCCCTTCCGATCGAGCAGCGCCGCATAGCAGCCTTGGCCGGGCTCGAGGCCCTCGATGTCGTTCGTGAGCTGGCCTTGAAGGAACTCACCGGCCTCGCTGCCGTCGACCGTGAGGCGCGCACGCTCGGAGCGATCGAGAAGCCCCGCGCCCTCGCGCAGCGCGCGGTATTGAGCGTCGATTCCGATCGCCGGGTCAGCCATGCGCCGATTGTACGAGAGGCGCACCTCGCGGTAAGGAAGTTGGACCTGTCAAACTCTCGGACCATGATGTCGCTAAAAAGTGCTCTGCCGCCATCGGGATCGCATCGCCGGGAGAGTCGCGAGCGCGCTTCGGAGGCGATCGAGGACTACGCCAAGGCGCTGCATGCCCTGGCATCCCGCGAGCCCGGCCCGGTCGGGACGAACGCGCTGGCGGAGCGTCTCGGCGTCTCACCGGGCACGGTCACCGCGATGTTGAAGCGGATGGCCGCGCTCGGGCTCGTCAGCTACGAGCCCTACCAGGGCGCCGTGCTGACCGGGGCGGGGGAGCGGATCGCGCTCGAGGTGATCCGCCATCACCGGCTGCTCGAGTCGTTCCTCGCGGAGGCGCTCGGGATGCCGTGGGATCGGGTCCACGACGAGGCCGAGGTCCTCGAGCACTACATAAGCGAAGACCTCGTGGAGCGGATGGCCGCTGCCCTCGGTCACCCGGCTCGAGATCCTCACGGCGATCCCATCCCCGACCGGGAGCTCCGCTTCGAGCAGGGGGACTCGATCGGAGTCCCGCTCACCGAGCTCGAGCCCGGGGAGGCCGGGACGTTCATGCGCGTTTCCGATGGTCAACCCGAGATGCTTCGCTACCTCTCCGACCATGAGATCCTGCCCGGGGCCGAACTCCGCCTGACCCGTCGCGAGCCGTTCGGTGCCGGTCTGGTCATCGAATCCAGCGGCATCGAGTGCCTGATCGGACCCGAGCTCGCCCTGAGGATGTCGGTCGAGCGAGCCCGGGCGGACGGGTGAGCTCTCCGGCGCCGCCACCGACCGGCGAGGTCAGCGTCGACGTCTTCCTTCCGGGTGAGGCCCGCGTCGCGGACGCTGCGCAGCGCTCGCTCGACGGCGAGCAGCGCGGCCTCAGGAAGATCTGGCCGTTCCTCGGCCCGGCCTTCGTCGCCTGCGTCGCCTACGTCGATCCGGGCAACTTCGCGACGAACATCGCCGGCGGCGCGCAGTTCGGCTATGCGCTGCTGTGGGTCGTGCTCGCGGCCAACCTGATCGGGATGGTCGTCCAGACGCAATCGGCCAAGCTCGGGATCGCCACCGGGAAGAACCTCCCCGAGCTCTGTCGCGAGGAGTTTCCGCGGCGGACTTCTCTCGCGCTCTGGGTCCAGGCCGAACTGGTTGCGATGGCGACCGATGTCGCGGAGGTGATCGGAGCCGCGCTCGGCCTCTACCTGCTGTTCGGCATCCCGCTCTTCTGGGCCGGCGTGATCGCCGGGGCGGGCTCGTTCCTGATCCTCACGCTCCAGCAGCGCGGCTTCCGCAAGCTCGAGGCCCTGATCGCCGGCTTCGTCGGCGTGGTGATCGCGGCGTTCGCCTTCGAGGTCACCCGTTCGAATCCCGATCCGGGAGGGATCGCCGAGGGCCTCTTCATCCCCGGCTTCGACGGCACCGAGAGCGTGCTGCTCGCCACGGGCATCCTTGGTGCCACCGTGATGCCGCACGTGGTCTACCTGCACTCCGCCCTGACCCAGTCGCGCGTCGTCGGGCGCAACGACGCCGAACGCAGGAAGATCCTCAACTTCGAAAAGGTCGATGTGATCATCGCGATGACCATCGCGGGTCTCGTGAACATGTCGATGGTGATCGTCGCCGCCGGCCTGTTCAACGCGGGCGGGCTGACCGGCATCGACTCGATCGAGGGTGCTTTCGAGGGCCTGCGCCAGACCGTGTCGAACAACGCAGCCACGGTCTTCGGGGTCGCGCTGCTCGCGTCGGGACTCGCCTCGACCTCGGTCGGGACGATGGCGGGTCAGGTCGTCATGCAGGGCTTCATCAAGCGCAAGATCTCACTGACCCTGCGCCGGGCGATCACCCTGACCCCCGCCCTGATCGTGCTTGCGATCGGCCTCGACCCGACGCGAGCGCTAGTGGTATCCCAGGTGGTGCTCTCGTTCGGCATCCCGTTCGCGCTCGTCCCGCTGCTGATCATCTCCAGCCGTGAGCGCGTGATGGGGGCGATGGTCAACCCGGGCTGGCTGACGGTCTTCGCCTCGGTCCTCGCGACGATGATCATCGCCCTCAATCTCTTCCTGCTCTACGAGCTCTTCCTCGCCTGAGCCGCGGCTCGCCTCGGTAGGGTGGCTGCCATGGCTTTGAGCGAGGCATTCGCGGAGATCGTCGAGGCGCTGCCTCGCGACTGGACCGACATGCAGCTCGACCTGCGGATCACGGACGAGGACCGATACGTCGACGCCTCGATCCCGATGACTCAGATCAACGCTCAGCCGTACTCCGAGGCCGAGTGGCATTGGCGGATCAACGTCGCCAACGGCTTCGGCCACGGCGCCGCGCCCGAGACCGTCACCTGGGTGTTCTCGATGCTCGACCGCCAGGGGATCGAGGGCGAGCTCGTCGTCCGCGACCTCAACGAGGGCCGGGCCGAGGTCGTGCAGATGTGGGGCCGGCCGGAGAGCGTCCGGCGCGAGTACCGCCAGCGCCGCTCGATCTAGCGGCGGGACGCGATGGCACGAATCGTCGCACTCGTCACCGACCTGATGCTCGCCAGCCGCGTCGAGGGCTCCCTGCGGGCCGCCGGCCACGACGTGACGGTGCAGGGAACCGCGGGACCGGACGCCGCGAGCGCCGACGCGATCGTCGCTGATCTCGAGGCCGTGAACGCCGCCGAGGTCGCCGCGATCGGACCGCCGACGCTCGGCTTCTACTCACACGTCGACGTCGACACGCGCCGGGCCGCCGAGGAGGCGGGCTTCGACGTGGTCGTCCCCCGCTCGCGCATGGCCCGGGAGCTTCCAGCGCTCGTCGAGAAGCTGATCTCCTAGGGACCGGAGGCCGTCAGGTCGAAGTCGAATGCCGCGTCCACATCGGGGCGCGCGTCCACGATTCCGTAACGGACTTCCCAGTCAGCCCACCTCTCGAGGGTCGGGCGACTCAGCTCCAGCGGCGGCGCGAAGGCGTCGCCGAGCGCATCGAGCTGCGCCGCCTGGTCGTCGCGGTTCAGGCCCGGGACGGCGGCGACGAGATCGTCGAGCGCGGAGTCCGGATCGGCAATCGCGTCCGCATAACCGGCGCGCAGGCCGGCGACGATGGAGGCCACCTCGGCCGGCTTGGCATCGAGCTCGTCGCGCGTCGTCACCAGGATGAGCTCGGGATAGCTGGGCGCCCCATAGTCGTCGACCCGGAACTCACGGGTCGGGACGCCGGCGCGCTTGAGCGCGACGCCCTCGACGTTCCAGAAGGCGGTTGCCGCGTCGACGCGGCCAGATGAGAGGGCGGCGACGGCCTGAAAGCCGATCGTGACGAGATCGGGCTCGACGGCGTCCTGGTTCGCCGAGTTCAGGATCGCCCTGACGACGGCGTCATCGGAGGGCAATCCCGTGACCCCGATCGTCGATCCGAAGAGGTCGGTGGGGGTACGGATCGCGTCGCGGTCGCCGGCGATCACCGCGGCCAGCGGTCGCTGGACGAGCGCGCCGATCCCGACCAGGTCGATTCCCTGCTCCCGAGCGATGGCGAGGTCGTGGATGTCCATCACCGCTATGTCGACGCGCCCGGCGCGCAGGAGCTTCGGCGCGTCGGTCGAGGAGCCGGGTTCCTGCACGGTCAGATCGATGCCGCGCTTCGTGAGCTCGTCGTCGGCCAGGGCCGCGTAGATCCCGGCGTGGACGGCGTTCGGCTGGAAGTCCAGGATCAGGGTCGCCGACGCGCCACCAGGGGGCACGTCCGGTTCAGCGCCGTCCCCGCCGCAACCGGCCAGCGCCAGCGCCGCGAGTCCGGCCGCCAGCGACGCGGCAATCCGACTCATCTCTGCGACGTCAGGCTACTCAGTGATGCCGGGCGCGGCGGGAGGGCGGCGGCATAGGTAGCCTCGATGGCGATGGGGAGGCAGCGAACAGTCACGCGAATCGCATCCGCGCTCGCCGTGGCGGTTGCGGCCGGCGGGATCGCGGCGGCTTCACCCGCTGCCGAGGAACCGGCATCGTCCGGTGGCGTCTACATCGCGCTCGGCGACTCCTACACCTCGGGGCCGCTGGTCCCGATGCAGCACGGTGACCCGATCGACTGCGGCCGCTCCGATCACAACTACCCCTCGCTCGTCGCGGCAGCGCTCCAGCCGGCGGTCTTCGTCGACGTCAGCTGCGGCAGCGCCAAGACGAAGGACATGACGGAGCCGCAGACCGGCCTGCCCGCCGGCGGGACCAATCCTCCGCAATTCGACGCCCTGCGCGCCGATGCGACGCTCGTCACGGTGGGGATCGGGGGCAACGACGCCGGGCTCGTCGGCGTCGCGGAGGAGTGCGCGCAGCTCGGCGCGACGGATCCCAACGGGACCGCCTGCCGCGACCATTACGCGCCCGGCGGGGTCGACAGCGTCGAGGCGAAGATCGAGGACGCCCGCCCGAAGATCGACGCCGTCCTGCGGGGAATCCACGCCGGCAGCCCGAACGCGAGGGTCGCGATCGTGGGCTACCCCGACGTCCTGCCGCGCGACGGCACCAATTGCTACCCGATGATCCCGCTCAGCCCCGATGACGTCAAATACATCGACGGGCTGATCGTCCGGATCAACAAGATGATCGCCGAGGAGGCCGCGAAGAACGACGCGGAGTTCATCGACACCTATGACGACAGCATCGGCCATGACGCCTGCAAGCTGCCGCCTGATCGCTGGTTCGAGGGGCTCGCCCCCACCGAGCCGGCCTATCCGCTGCACCCCAACGCCAAGGGTCTGGCGAGCATGGGGAAGTCGGCGATCGCGGTGCTCAGCAAGCCGGCGCGCCCGGGTCGGCTGCCGATCGTCAAACACCTTCGGATCTCGCCGCACCGCGTTCACCGCAGGGGGAGGGTCGCGGTGAAGTTCCGCCTGAACAGGGAGGCCCGGGTGAATCTCACCCGCTCGAGACCGCTCAGGAAGGGCCGTCTCCCGCGCAATCGACCGGTCGCCCGGATTGCGGCCGTCCAGGGCCGGAACGTGATCCGGCTCAGTTCGAGGCGCCTCGGCCGCGTGCACGGCCGGTACGCGCTGGTCGCGACGGCGGAGACATCCGGCGGGCTCACCTCCTCCGCCACCTCCAAGTACCGGATTCCCAGAGGGCACCGATAGGAACTTGGCCGACGACGAGCTGATCGCCTTCATCGAGATCCCGAAGGGATCCCGCAACAAGTACGAGTACGACGAGGAGCTCGACGCGATCGTGCTCGACCGCTTCCTCTCCTCCTCGACGGTCTACCCGGCCGACTACGGCTACCTGATCGGCCATCGCGGCAAGGACGGCGATGAGCTCGATTGCCTCGTGCTGGTCTCCGAGCCGACGTTCCCGGGATGTCTGATCCGGGTCAAGCCGGTCGCCCTCTTCAAGATGGAGGACGAGGCGGGCATCGACGACAAGGTGATCTGCGTGCCGGTCGATGATCCCGGCTGGAACACGCTCGAGGAGAAGGATGACATCACCGAGCAGCTCCAGCGGGAGATCTCTCACTTCTTCAGCGTCTACAAGGACCTCGAGGAGAAGACGGTGGACGTCGGCGGCTGGCACGATCGCTCGGAGGCGCTCGAGGTGCTCGAGGAGGCCCGCTCGGCGCACGAGAAGCACGAGGCCGAAGCGGACTGAGATCGCCCATCGGGCGCCGCCGACCCGACCCATCGCCGCTGCGTACTAGACTGCCGCCGCTTGGCCGTGCCCCCGGCGCGGATCGCTTCATCTAGCCGGCGCCCTCGGGAAGCCGGTCAAAACTGGAGGTTTGAGAGTGCAGGATCGAGGACTCGCGGCCTATATCTCGGAGTTGGTCGGCACGTTCTTCCTGGTCTTCGTGATCGGGACCGTCGTCACCCTTTACGTCGCATCCGGCAGCAATGCCCAGTTCGGCTCGGATTTCGCAGTCGTCGGCCTGACGCAGGGGCTGATTCTGTTCATGCTGATCCAGGTGCTCGGCGGGGTCAGCGGTGCCCACCTCAATCCGGCGGTGACCGCCGCCGCGACGGTGCTGAAGCGGATCGACCCGGTCGATGCCGTCGTCTACGTGCTCGCGCAGCTCTCCGGCGGCGTGCTCGGCGCGCTCCTGGTCCGAGGACTGTTCCTCGACGAGGGCCGCGCCGGTGACTACGGCGCCGGACACATCACTCTCGTGGGAGGCAACTTCCAGGGCGCGATCGTTGAGGGAATCGGCACCTTCCTGATCGTCTTGGCGGTCGTCGCCGTGGCGCTCAACTCGCGCGCATGGCGCGACTGGGCACCGCTGACCATCGGCCTCACGTTCACCGTCGCCGTATTCATCTTCGGACCCGTCACCGGTGGCTGCTTCAACCCAGCCCGCTGGTTCGGCCCGGCGCTGATCTCGGGCGAGTGGGGTGGCGTGTGGCCCTACATCGTCGGACCGCTGGTCGGCGCCTTGCTGGCAGCGGCGTTCTACCGCTTCGTGATCGTCGCTGGCGAGATCGAGGACGTCGTCGTTCAGGATGCCTCAGGCCGGGCCGCGTCCGGAAAGGTGCAGGTGGAGAAGGTTCCCGGCGCCTAGTCGCCGAGGGACATCCAACTATCCGGACGGGGCGCCTGCAGGCGCCCCGTTCCCGTTCGGGTGGCCCGATCGCTAGCTTCACGACCCATGCGGCGCGTCACCTACTCCCGCAACCTCACGCTCTCGCTCTCGCGAACGTGCCGCTGTTACTGCAAGTACTGCGCGTTCGCGACCCATCAAGCGCACCTTCACGCGCCCGCCGAGGTGCTCGACCGCCTCGACGAGGCGAAGCGCCGTAACGTCAAGGAGCTGCTCGTCCTGACGGGCGAGATGCCCGAGGTCAACCCCATCGTCGCCGAGCGACTGGCGGCCTGGGGGCACAGCGATTTCACCTCCTACGTCGCCTGGACCTGCGAACGGGCGCTCGAGCGAGGGTTGCTGCCTCACACGAACATCGGCGTCGCCTCGCCCGAGGATCTCGGCCGTCTCCGCGCGGTCACCGCCTCTCAGGGCCTGATGCTCGAGTCGATCAGCGAGCGGCTGATGAACACCGTCCACGCCGGCTCACCGACGAAGCACCCCAAGGTCCGTCTGGCGGCCATCGAATCCGCCGGTGAGCTGAAGATTCCCTTCACCAGCGGGATCCTGGTCGGGATCGGCGAGACGGAGGACGAGCGCATCGCTTCGCTGGAAGTGCTCGCCGACGTCCACTCCCGCCACGGCCACCTGCAGGAGGTGATCCTGCAGAACTTCGTCGCCCACCCCCGCTACTACGGGCAAGAGGTGGCTGACATCGCCGACGAGGCCTCCAGGCGCAGGTGGAGCGCCGCCTCCGCCGGCGAGGCCGGTCAGCAGGAGGTCGAGTGGCCGGAGTGGGCCGAGCCCGTGACGCTGGAGGAGATGAAGAGGCTCGTCGCCGAATCGCGACGGCTGATGCCTGACGTCGGGGTTCAGGTGCCGCCGAACCTCTCCGATTGGTGGCCGGACCTCCTCGACGCCGGCGCGACCGACCTCGGGGGGCTCTCCGCCAACGGCGATCACATCTCTCCCGAGCATCCCTTCCCGAGTCCGCATGAGGCCCGCAAGCGCCTGCGGCCGCGCGGCTACGCGCTCACCGAGCGCCTCTGCGTCTATCCGCAGTACATGAACGCCGAGTGGCTGGACCGCGACGTCCTCGTCGTGCTCGGGGACACCTATCCGACGTTCATGCCGCGCAAGCGGGGGCGAAATGGCGCCGGGATGCGCCCGGCGGTCAACGGGGAGCTGACCGCGGGCGCGATCGCCAAGGGGAGGGAGGGGGTCGCCCTCGATCCCGACGAGCTCGCCGCACTCTTCGCCGAGCAACGACCCGAGGCGATCGAGGAGATGCGCCAGGCGGCGGACGAGCTGCGCGCGGAGCTCGTCGGCGATCTCGCGACCTTCGTCGTCAACCGCAACATCAACTTCACGAACGTCTGCACCGTTGGCTGCGCCTTCTGCGGGTTCGGCCAGACCCGCCGCTCGCCCGACGCGTACCACCTGGAGGAGGACGTCTTCGCTGAGCGGATCCGCGAGGCGGTGGGGGTCGGAGCCACGGAGATCTGCATGCAGGGCGGGATACATCCCGACTACACGCTCGAGCACTACGGACGCTGGCTGGCGCTGGCGAAGGCGACCGCTCCCGACATCCACCTGCACGCCTACTCGCCGATGGAGGTCCACTTCATGTGCGAGCGGTCGGGGCGCGACCCCGACTACGTCTTCGCCTACCTGCGGGAGCAGGGCCTCGGCTCCACGCCCGGCACCGCCGCCGAGGTCCTCGAGGACGGGGTCCGGGCGCGGATCTCGCCCAACAAGCTTCCCGCCGGGCGCTGGGTCGAGATCATCGAAGCCTCCCACCGGGCCGGGCTTCGCTCCACCTCGACGGTCATGTTCGGTCACATCGAGACGCCCGAGGAGCTGGCCGAGCACATGCGCGTCATCCGGGCGCTGCAGGAGCGCACCGGTGGGATCACCGAGTTCGTCCCGCTGAGCTTCATCCCGTACCACACGATGCTCGGCCGGACCCACGGCATCGAGGAGATCTCCGACGAGGAGAACCTCAAGCACACCGCCGTCTTCCGGCTCGCCCTCGGCCGGTCGATCACCAACCTTCAGGCCAGCTGGGTGAAGATGGGCCTCGACGCCGCCAGCGAGGCCCTCCGCTGGGGTGTCAACGACCTCGGCGGCACCCTCATGGAGGAGAGCATCTCGCGCATGGCCGGCTCTCAGCACGGGAGTCGCCTGGAGCCGGAGGATCTGATCGGCGCCGCTCGGAAGGCCGGTAGGAGGCCGGCGCAGCGGAACACGCTCTACGAGGTCCTCGAGACGTACTAGAGGCGCCCGAAAGCCACCCCTTACCGGAAGAGATCGTCCTCCGCGGCCCTGATCAGCGCCGCGGCGCCGGGGCCATCCCCATCCGTCACCAGGTCGTCTCGGCCCCGGATGACCACGACCGGCAGGCCATTCGCCTTCTCCCGAGCGAGGTCGGCGGCGGCGGCCAGCTCGTCGGCGATCGCGATCTCGGTTGCCGCAAGCTCGCGGCCGTCGCGATCGGTCTCTCCTCGTTGATCATCGAGCGGGTCGAGCCCCGCGCAGCCGATTGCGACCTCGCTCTGGCCGACCCGCCAGGGGCGGCCGAAGCTGTCGGTGACGATCACCGCCACGTTGCGCCCGGTGACGCTTCGCAGCTCGGCTCGCAACCGTCGGGCGGAGGCGTCGGGGTCGAGCGGCAGCAGCAGGACGTCGCCACCGGGGCCGACGTTGGAGGAGTCGATGCCGGCGTTGGCGCAGACGAGCCCGCCGTTGGTCTCGACGATGAGAACGCGCTCCTCGCGGACGACCCTGCGACTCTCGCGCAGGATCAGCTCGACCAGCGCGGGATCCTTGCCGAGACGCGCGGCCAGCTCTCGAGCTCGCTCGGAGGCTTCGACGCCGGCGAGGCTCGCGTGCCTTCCCTCGGCCTTGGAGACGATCTTCTGGGCGACCGTGACGATGTCGCCGTCGGCGAGCGCGGACCGCTCGGCGAGCAGCGATGCGAGGGAGTCGCCCTCTGCGACCTCCGGGATGCCCTCGACCGCGTGGAGCTCGAGCACCCCGCTCATCGTTCGCGCACCCTCGGGATGGCGGATGCCGTGAACGGGGCCAGATCAGGCTCGGCCTGGAGCCGGCGGTCGAGCTCGTGGAGGTCGTCGAGGGTGTCGAGGTCCAGCGCGAGGGAGGCGATCTCCACGGCGCGTGCGCCCATGCCCGCGGCGCGCGCCAGCCCGAGGTGACGCTCGCGGCTGCCGGGCCCGAAGGCCGGCATGATCGCGTCGGGAGGGGAGAGGATGAGCCCGTTCGTGCCGCTTCCATGACGATCCGGAATCACTCCGACGGACCTCTCCGATTGCTCGGCCAGCGCGGCATCGAGCTCGCCGGGCACCAGCAGCGGGCAGTCGCCGGGCAGGATCGCGACGCACGTCGCGCCGGCCGCGATCGCGGTTCTGATCCCGAGCTCCGCCGCCTCGGAATGTCCTGCGTCCGCCGGGTCATCGACGACCCGCACGCCGGCTGACTCCGCCGCCGCGACGGCGATCGGCTCCCCGCTGACGACGATCACCCGCTCGAGCGCATTCGCTCCACCGAGAGCGACGAGCACGTCGCTCAGCATCGCCGCTGCCAGCGCCCGTCGCGCCTCGCCGGCAACGGCTCCGGACAGGCGGCTCTTGGCGGCGCCGAAGCGCTTGATCGGAAGGATCGCGGTGGCGAGCATCGCGATGTCAGCCGCCGAGCGAGCGCGCGTGAGCGAGAACGGCGCGCGCGACCTCGATGCGCCTCTCGCTCCCATCCATGAGCGTGTCGATCGCGGCGGTCGGCAGGCTCGCCGGGGGCGGGTCGGGATCGGCGGCGTCGACCACGAGGGCGTCGATCACGCCCTCGTAGGCGGCGGCGACACCGGATGCCGAGGGCTCGTAGCCCGCGGACCGCATGAACTTGTCGGTCGGCCCCTTGATCACCTTGCCGGCGACGAACGGGCTGACCGCCACGACCGGCGCGGCGGCCTCGGCGAGGAGCGTGCGCATTCCGGGAACGGCCAGGATCGGCCCGATCGAGATGACCGGGTTGGAGGGGCCGATCAGGATCACCTCGGCCTCCGCGATCGCCGCCGCCGCCTCGGGCGTCGGTCCGGCGGCGTCGATGCCGGCGAACTCGACCTCCTCGACCGCAGGCTTGGCGCCGTCGCGCACGAGGTAGCTCTGGAACTCCTGCCAGCCGGCGGAGGTGCGGATGCGGGTGCGTACGGGCTCGTCGCACATCGGCAGCACGCGGCCGGTGACCCCGAGCGCCGCGGCGACATCCAGCTGGATCGTGGTCTGACGGTCCCCCGCATCGAGCCGCCGTCGGCGCTCGAGGCACGTCGCGAGGTCGAGATCGGAGAGCCCGAACCAGCCCGGTGCGCCGAGCTGCTTCATCCGCTCGAAGACCTTGAAGGAATCACCCGCGATTCCCCATCCCCGGTCTGCGTCGATGTCGCCGCTGAGCCAGTAGGTACAGAGGTCGGGGTCGGGCGAGACGTGCACGCCGAGTGCTTCGACGTCGTCGCCGGTGTTGGCGACGACGCTCAGCCCTGAGCCGACGATCTCCTGCAGGCCGGCGGCGAGCTTGGCCCCGCCGGTCCCGCCGGCGAGACAGACGACGTTCACGTCCAGGGGTCCCCGTCGGGGAGGCCGACCAGCTTCAGTCCGGCATGGGCCTTGTAGCGGACGTTCACAGAGATCAGAAGCGGCGTCAGCTGCTCGGCGATGCGCGCCATCTCGAGCGGCCCGGCATTGACGGCGCGCAGGCCCTCGATGCGCTCGATCAGGCGCGCGACGGGCGCCTTGTCACGCTTCTTGTCACCGCAGACGAGCACGTCCTCATCGAGCGTCGCGTCGAGGTCGGAGAGCGTCGGTGCCCCGACCGTGTGCAGGGCCGAGACGACGGTGACACCGTCGGGAACCATCTCCTGCGCCTGCTGGGCGGCCGAGCCCTGCCAGACGCCGAGCGAGCGCGTCGCCTTGCCGCTGACCGCCGCCGCGAGCGGCACCGTGCAGTCGACGAGCGTCTGCCCGGACTGCAGCGCTCCCCGCAGGTTGTTGAGGGTCTCCGACTGGGCGCGGAAGGGGACGGTGAGGAAGGCGATCGGGCCGCGGGCGGCGGCGTCCTCGTTGGCGAGCCCCTCGACGTCTGCGCCTTCAACGGCACCGCGGATCCGCTCGGCGGCCTCAAGCGCGCGATCGGCCTCGCGTGAGCCGATGACCACAGGTAGACCGGCCTGCGCCCAGCGGACCGCAAGCCCGTAGCCGAGCGCGCCGGTGCCCCCGAGGATCGGGATCGCAGGGGTGTCGGACGTGGCGTCGGCCATCGGCGGCGAGTCTATTGGCGGGTGGCCGGCGTAACCCGCCTATGCTCCTGCCCGAATGCGCTTCGAGGGTCGAAAGGCACTGGTCACCGGCGGCGGCAGCGGCATCGGCGCCGCGATCGTCGGACGACTCGCCGCGGAGGGTGCGGCCGTCCTCGTCGCCGACATCGACGACGAGGGGGCGAGGCGGGTTGCCGGGGAGGTCGGGGCCGAGGCCGTGCACCTCGACGTCTCCGATCCCGAGTCAGCTCAGGCCGTGATGGCGCAGGCCGGGACCCTCGACATCCTCGTCAACAATGCGGGCACCGACGAGTTCGGCTTCTTCACCGATACCGACCCTGGCCTGTGGAGCCGCCTGATCGCCGTCAACCTCGTCGGCGTCCTCGCCTGTACCCACTCGGCGCTGCCGGCGATGCAGGCGGCCGGTTATGGGCGGATCGTCAACATCGCCTCCGAGGCGGGGCGCGTCGGCTCGAAGGGCTCCGCGGTGTACTCCGCGGCAAAGGGTGGCGTGATCGCGTTCACGAAGGTCATCGCCCGCGAGAATGGGCGCTTCGGCATCACGGCGAATGCGATCGCACCGGGACCGATCGACACGCCGCTGCTGCGCAGTGCCGAAGAATTGGGCGAAGTCGGCCAGCGGATCGTCGCGAACATGACCGCCGGGACCCAGCTCCGCCGCCTCGGCTCGCCCGATGAGGTGGCCGCCGCCGCGGCGTTCCTCGCCGCCGAGGAGAGCTCCTACGTGACGGGCGAGACGCTCGGCGTCTCCGGCGGAATGGGCATGGTCTGAACCGTGGTCGGTCCCGCTGACGACCTCGACCTGCCCAATCCCGAGCGATCGGCGGGCGATGCGAAGCCGCTCGAGCCCGGCGTCTCCCGCACCGACGAGTTCACGGTCGAAGGCCCACTGCTGACCGACGTCGGCGGCACCATCGGCATGTCGGTCCTCTCCACCCCGGGGATGATCGCGATGATGGAGCGCACCTCTGCCGTGCTCGCCTACGAGCGGCTTCCCGAGGGCAGCGCGACCGTCGGCTTCGAGGTCTGCATCAAGCACGTCGCCGGAGCGGGGGAGGGCGCCACCTGCACCGCCACAGCCACGCTCACCGAGGTCGTCGACGACCGCAAGCTCTTCTTCGACGTCGAGGTGCGCGAGGACGACCGGACCATTGGCGTCGGCACTCATCAGCGGCGGGTGATCCGGGTCCCGGGTGCCCCGGAGGCGGAGGCCTAGCCCCGTGCGGCCCTATCCCGATCGGGCCCAGATCCGCGAGGTGGGTCCCCGCGACGGCTTCCAGAACGAGCCGGAGGTGATCCCGACCGCGGAGAAGGTCCGGCTGATCGGGCTGCTGCTCGACGCGGGCGTCAAGCGAATCGAGGTCACCTCGTTCGTCCGCGCCGACGTGATCCCGCAGCTCGCCGACGGAGCGGAGGTTCTCGCCGCGCTCGATCGTCCCGACGATGTCTCCTTCTCGGTTTTGATCCCGAACGAACGAGGCCTCGAGAACGCGCTTGCCGCCCGCGACCGTTTCAACGAGATCAGCGTCTTCCTCTCGGCGTCCGAGACGCACAACCGCAAGAACGTCAATCGCTCGGTCGAGGAGTCGATGACCGGGCTAGAGCGCGTGCTCGCCACCGCATCGGCCGAGGGGCTGCGATGCGAGGGCGTGATCGCGACGAGCTTCGGCTGCCCCTACGAGGGCCATGTGGATCCCGAGCGCGTGCTCGAGCTCGCGGGACGACTCGCAGCCGCGGGCTGTGCGGAGGTCGGCTTCGGCGACACCACCGGGATGGCCAACCCACGCCAGGTCGGCGACTTCTACGAGCTGGGCCGGCAACGGCTCGGAGGCGTGCAGCTCACAGCCCACTTCCACAACACCCGCGGACAGGGGCTCGCCAACGTGCTGGCGGCGCTCGAGCAGGGGATCGACTCGTTCGAGTCGAGCTTCGGCGAGCTCGGGGGCTGCCCGGTGCCCGTCGGCTCGACCGGGAACGTCTCCAGCGAAGACGTCATCTCCATGCTGCACGAGATGGGCGTGCAGACGGGCGTCGACCTCGATCGTTTGCTCGTCGCGTCCCGCGCCGCCCAGGAGGTCCTCGGCCGGCCGCTCGGCGCGCACCTGCTCACCGCCGGCCCGGTCGACTGGCACGAGCGCTGATGGGACTCTTCGCGGCGTTTCTGCGCGGCATGAACGTCGGCGGCCACCGAATCACCAACGACGATCTCCGCGCCGAGTTCGAGGCGCTCGGGTTCGAGTCGGTGTCGACCTTCAGGGCGAGTGGCAACGTCATCTTCGAGTCGAAGGCGAAGTCGGAGTCGAAGCTGCGGGCGGAGATCGAGAAGGGGCTCGAGAAGGGGCTCGGCTATGCGGTGCCGACCTTCATCCGTACTGCGGCGGAGCTGGCGCAGATCGCGGCCGCCGAGCCATTCGAGGCGAAGGCGGTCAGGGAGTCGAAGGGGAAGCTCCAGGTTTCGCTGCTCACGAAGTCACCGTCGAAGGTCGCCCGGGAAAAGGTGCTCGCCCTCGCGACGGACCGGGATCTGCTCGCCTTCGGCAAGCGTGAGCTCTTCTGGCTGCCGAGCGGAGGAACGCTCGACTCCGAGCTCGATCAGAAGGCGATCGAGAAGCAGGTCGGCCAGCCGACGACGAGAACGATGGGCACGATGCAGCAGCTCGCCGGTAAGTTCACCTCCTGATGCTCCACGATCCGTTCGTCGAAGCCGTCCACGCCGTTGACGGGGATGCCGTCCGCGAGACGCTCGCCGAAGGCGTCCGCTTCTTCAGCCCCGTCGTCTTCAGTCCCTACGAGGGTCGCGACGTGGTCGGGACGATCCTGGCCGAGGGCGCGATGAAGGTCTTCGAGAACTTCACCTACGTGCATCGCCTCGAGAACGCCGAGGAGCGGATCGCGACGCTGATCTTCGAGGCCGAGGTGAGCGGTAGATCGCTCGACGGCCTCGACCTGCTGCGCTTCGACGAGGAGGGGCTGATCGCTGAGATGAAGGTGATGGTGAGGCCGCGCAGCGGGCTGATGGCACTTGCCGAGGCGATGGGCAAGCGCTTCGAGTCGCTCGGTCTCACTCCGCCGAAGTCCTGACCCGCCGCGATAGGGTCCGCGCCCCACGGGATCCGTGAGGCCGCGCACCCGCGGCCGCGAGAACTAGCGAAAGGCTTTACGAGCAGATGGCGATCAGCAAGGTTGGAATTGTCGGCGGAGGCCTGATGGGCCACGGGATTGCGCAGATCTGCGCCCAGGCGGACTGGGACGTGATCCTTCGCGAGCTCGACGAGGACGCGCTGTCGAAGGGAATCGGCAAGATCGAGAAGCAGCTCGGCCGCGCCGTCGAGAAGGGCCGGATGGAGCAGTCGGAGGCCGATGGGGTGCGCGACCGGATCAACGGGACCACCGACTACGCCGAGCTGGCTGACTGCGACCTCGTCATCGAAGCGATGACCGAGGACCTAGGGCAGAAGCTCGAGATGTGGCGCGAGGTCGACCCGATCGTCAAGGACGAAGCGATCTTCGCCACCAACACGTCGTCGCTTGCCGTGATCGATCAAGCCGCCGCGACCTCGCGCCCCGAGCAGTTCCTCGGCCTGCACTTCTTCAATCCCGCGCAGGTGATGCCGCTGCTCGAGGTCGTTCAGACCGTGACGACGTCGGAGCAGACCCTGAAGGTCGGCTTCGAGGTCGGGGAGAAGCTCGGCAAGACGGTCGTTCACGCCAAGGACAAGACCGGCTTCATCGTCAACCGGCTGCTCGTCCCGTACATGTTGGATGCGATCCGCGCCTACGAGGAGGGGGTCGGTTCGATCGACGAGATCGACATCGCGATGAAGGCCGGCGCCAACCACCCGATGGGTCCGCTGACCCTCGCCGACTTCGTCGGCCTCGACACGCTCGTGTCGATCGGGAACGTGATGTTCGATGAGTACCGCGAACGCCGCTTCGCCGCGCCGCCGACGCTGCGCAAGATGGTCTCCGCCGGCTGGTACGGACGCAAGTCGGGTAAGGGCTTCTACGACTACTCGGGCGAAAAGCCCGTTCCCAGCGAACTCGGCCTCTGAGCTCGAGGGCGGCGGGATGCCGTCCCCGGTCTCCGGGGCTTGTGCGATCCTCTGACCGACCTTTCGCGGTCCCGCCGGGACACCTGCGGGGAGTGCACGCAATAGGAAAGGAGCGCGGAAATGGCCACTGACTTCATCGACCAGCTGAGGGAGGCCACGTTCCCGACGGAACGTCGCGGCGGCTACAGCCCGAGCGCTGTGAGCGCCTACCTGAACGAGCTCGCCGACTGGCTCGAGACCGGCGGCGACGACCAGACCCGCGCGGCGCTCGTCCAGCGCGAGATGGAGCGGGTAGGCGAGCGCACCGGGAGCATCCTCAGCGTGGCTCAGGAGAGCGCTGACAGGATGACCAGCGAGGCCGAGGCCGAGGCGAAGCGGGTGCGGGGCGATGCCGAGGCCTATGCGAAGGAGACTCGAGCGTCCGCCGACGAGCGTGCGCGCAAGGTGACTGAGACGGCCAAGCGGGAGTGTGACGCGGTGCTTCAGCGGGCCGATGATCAGGCCAGGGCGACGATCCGCGAGGCCGACGCCAGGCTGAAGAAGGCGGTGGAGGAAGCGGCCGAGCGAACCCGGGGAGTCGAGCGGGAGATCGCCGGCTTGATTGCGAAGCGCGGCGAGATCACCGCCAATCTGGAGCAACTCGTCACCGCGCTGCGGGTCACGATCGATGGCCCCGGCAGCCAGGACTTCGATCTGCCCGACCCCAGCGACCGCCTCGATCGATCTGAGCCGCCGCCGCGCAAGCCCGCCGCATTGCTCGAGGTCGTGCCGAACCCGACGGGCGCGGCGCAGGAGCAGGTGGGGTCCGAGGGCGTCGCTGAGCATCAAGTCATCGGGGAAAGCGCGTCCAGCTCCCGGCCGCTGGAGCTCGAGCCGACCGAGCCGATACCGGAGGAGGAGCAGCCCGACGCCGGCGAAGGCGAAACCGAGGCGCATGAGATGGAAACCGGCGAGGGCTTCGACTACGAGGACGAGATGGACGACCAGGAGCGCGAGCGCCGCCGCCGCAGCGCGAGCCAGAGCGCCGATCAACCGACCGACGAATCGAACCTGGCGGACTTCCTTTGAGCGAGACCCGCGACGCGACACCGCTCGAGCAGGCGAACGCAGCCGCGCTTGCGGGTGGGCCGGAACGTCATCACGCCAAGACCGCCGAACAGGGCAAGCTGCCCGTCCGCGAGCGGGTGGAGCGACTGCTCGACCCCGGCAGCCTCTCCGAGGAGGCGATGCTGGCCAACTGGGACGGCGAGGGGCTCGGCGCGGACGGTGTCGTCACCGGACTGGGCACGATCGGCGGCCGCCGAGTCGCCTTGATGGCGAATGACCCGACCGTCAAGGCCGGATCCTGGGGCGCGAAGACGGTCGAGAAGATCATCCGGATCCAGGAGCGGGCACTGAGCCTCGAGCTGCCGATGATCTATCTCGTCGACTCCGCCGGCGCCCGGATAACCGATCAGGTCCAGATGTTTCCGGGCCGCCGGGGAGCGGGGCGCATCTTCCACAACGAGGTCCGGATGTCGGGCCGGGTGCCGCAGATCTGCATGCTCTTCGGACCGTCGGCCGCCGGTGGGGCCTACATCCCGGCTTTCTGCGACGTCGTGATCATGCGCGACGGAAACGCCTCGATGTATCTCGGGTCGCCGCGGATGGCGCAGATGGTGATCGGAGAGGACGTGACGCTCGAGGAGATGGGCGGTGCGCGGATGCACACGGGGGTCTCCGGTTGTGGCCACTTCCTCGCTGAGACGGACGAGGACGCGATCGAGGTCGCCCGCGCCTACCTCTCATTCATGCCGACCAGCTTTCGTGAGGACCCTCCGACCGCCGCCCCGGGCGAGCCTGATCCGGCGGCGCTGCCTTCGGAGGTGGTTCCCGCCGACGAGAAGACGCCATTCGACATCCGCAGGTTGATCGAGGGCGTCTGCGATGCCGGCACGTTTCTCGAGGTCCACGCGCGCTGGGCGAAGGAGTTGGTGGTGGGGTACGCGAGGCTCGACGGCCGCGCGGTGGCCATTGTCGCCAACCAGCCGAAGCAGAAGGGCGGGGTGCTGTTCGTCGACTCTTCCGACAAGGCCGCCCGTTTCATCAACACCGCGAACGCCTTCAACATCCCGCTGCTCTTTCTCGCCGACGTCCCTGGCTTCATGATCGGCAAGACCGTCGAGCGGCAGGGGATCATCCGCCACGGGGCGAAGATGGTCAGCGCCGTCAGCTCGGCGACCGTGCCGAAGATCTCCGTCGTCGTCCGCAAGGCGTACGGCGCCGGGCTCTACGCGATGGCGGGTCCCGCCTTCGAGCCCGACGCCTGCATCGCTCTGCCGGGAGCGCAGATCGCGGTGATGGGTCCCGAGGCGGCGATCAACGCCGTCTACTTCAACCAGATCGAGGCGATCGAGGACGAGGCCGACCGTGCCGAGTTCGTCGCTCGCAAACGCGCCGAGTACTCCGACGACATCGACATCCTCCACCTCGCGTCGGAGTTGGTCATCGACGCGGTGATCGAGCCGGATGACCTGCGCAGTGAGCTGATCCGCCGCTATGCCCAGGCCGAGGGCAAGGACCGACGCTTCAGCGAGCGGCACAACCCGATCACGCCCGTCTGAGCTCCTCGCGCTCAGACGGCCCAGCCGCGGCCGGCCTCTCTGTCGCGCCGGCTCGACGCGAGAGGTCTCGATCCAGCAGCCGGACGACGTCGACGGCGAATGACGTCGCGCGATCGATCGCGGCGGGATCGACGTTCGCCGGTGTGTCGGACGGCGAGTGGTGGCCGGCGGGGTAGGCCTCGGCTCCCTCCCGGCAGGTGATCGCGACAGCCGGGAACTTGTAGGTCCGCGCAGTCGACGCCGCGCTGATGGCGCCGTTGCGGATCGCCTTCGCCCCCTGCGCATCCTCCTCGTCGCCGGCCATCGCGATGGCCTCACAGAGCTCCAGAAGGTAGGCGTCCATCGGCAGCGTCACCGCGAGTCCCTGGGAGGTGACGAAACGCGGATCGCCCCGGCCGATCGACTCGAGCGAGATGACCCACGTGCGAGCGCGGTCCAACTCCCGCCGGTGCGTTCGCAGATAGGCGCGCATGCCCTGCATCGTGGTCTCGCCGCCGCCGCAGACGAGGGCGCCGACGGCAAGCCGTTGGGTCGAGTCGGCGTCGAGCCTGCGGACCGCCTCGAGCAGGCCCGCCGTGCCGGAAGCGTTGGCGTTGGCGCCGGGCGACGCGGGCGAGAGCGCGATCTCTCCAAGGAGGAACGCGGCGATGATCAGGACGAGGGTCTGGGGCAACTGCAGAGCCGCCAGCCAGGACGCGTCGATCCCGGCCATGCGCGCCCCCAGCGCCGGGAGCAGGAGTGCAATCGACCAGAACCAGATCCGCGTCGGTGACGAGACGATCGGCATGCGCCTCGAGGCAGCGTCAGCGAGCCGCATCGGGATGCGGTTGTAGGCCGCGCCGGTGCGCGGCGCATCGATGTTCGCGCAGAGGATCACCCTGTCCGAGCCCGGCGGGCTCGCCTGCGGCCACGAGATCACGTTCTGGGATGCGCGGCGGAAGGGCAGGCGCCGGAGCAGGTAATGGCGTCCCGTGAGGTCGAGGTAAGCGGAGGTCGCGGCCACCAGCACCAGGGCGAAGCCGACGGCGGGCGCAAGGCCGGAGACCATGCTGCCGATTGCCGCCATCGAGCAGTGGAGGAGGTGTACGACCGCCCACTGCGGCTGCACGAAGGTCGATTCGGTCGTGGAGCTGCGGCCGGGCGTCTTCAGCCGGGCGGCGATCTCCAGCGACGCCCGTCGCTCGGCGTCGGTCCCGGCGATGCGCCCGTCGAAGGAGCAGATCGCCTCCACCTCCTCGCGGATCCTCTCGTGGCTGGACGGTTCGCTCACCGCAGGGAGCATGGCGGAGCCGCGGTCTCGCCGTCGCGGTTGGCGCGTCAGGCGTAGGCTGCCCGAAGGAGCCAGAACCAAGGAGTGAGGGAGCATGTCCGAGCAGCAGACGAAGTCAGAAGAACTCGACGGCCTCCTGCTGTCGGACCTCGAGCACTGGGAGGACGGTCCGCCCCAGGAGATCTTCGAGCGGATGCGCTCCGAATGCCCAGTCCACTGGAGCCCGAAGATCACCGAGTACCCGGAGGAGGCCGGCTTCTGGTCGGTGACCACCGCCGACGACGTGCTCGAGGTGAGCCGCGACTGGCAGACGTACTCATCGGCCACCGGCATCACCGCCCTGACCGACGCGATCCTGCCGCTCGAGCTGACGCAGGCGATGTTCATCGGAATGGACCCGCCCAAGCACGATCGCCTGAAGGCGCTCTTCCAGCGCGGCTTCACTCCCAAGCGAATCGCCGAGCACGAGAGCGAGATCCGGCAGATCGCCAAAGACGTCCTCGATGGCGTTGAGGGCCGCGAGAGCGTCGAGCTCGTCAACGAGGTCGCGCAACCGTTCGTTTCGCGGGTGATCGGCAGCTTCATGGGCATTCCCGAGGGGGAAGATGAGATCTGGGCCCGCCTGATGAACTCGATGCTCGCCGCCAACGACCCCGACATCAATCCCGAGGGCGTCGCGGCGGTCATGCAGCGCGACGTGCCGGAGATGTTCGAGCGCTGCACGAAGCTGATCGCCGAGCGCCGTGAGAACCCCACCGACGACCTGACCAGCGTCCTCGTCCACGCCGAGATCGATGGCGAGAGCCTCGAGGAGCACGAGATCGTCATGGGCTTCTTCCTGCTCGTCGCCGCCGGAAACGACAGCACCAAGGCCACTTACTGCAGCGCGATGAGGGCGCTGATGGAGGATCCGAGCCAGAAGCAGCAGCTCCTCGACGACCCCTCGCTCATCCCCTCGGCGGTCGAGGAGGCCCTGCGGATGTTTCCCGCCTTCGCCCATTTTCGCCGGACCGCCACCCGCGACGTCGAGCTCAACGGCACGATGATCAAAAAGGGCGAGAAGGTCGTGCTCTGGTACGTCTCGTCGAACCGGGACGAGACGCGATACGAGGACCCCAACACCTTCGACGTCACCCGCAATCCGGAGCACCAGGCTTTCGGCGCCGGGGGGCGGCACTTCTGCCTCGGCACCGCCCTCGCGCGGCTCGAGCTTCAGATCCTGATCGAGGAAACGCTCGCCCGCTTTCCCGGGATCGAGCTCGACGGGGAGCCGAAGCACGCCGCGACGCAGTTCGTCAACCAGCTCAAGAGCCTGCCGGTCAGACTCCAGGCCTAAGTCCGGTGGACGCCTGCGTCCGCCGGCCGAGGCCATAATTCCCTTTCAGGCCCCCGTAGCTCAGCTGGATAGAGCGCTGGCCTTCTAAGCCGGATGTCGCAGGTTCGAATCCTGCCGGGGGTACTACGCGTCGCCGGTGCATCCACCGTTTCAGCAGACGCTCACCCCCGATAACCCGGAAGCTCGAAAGCCACCACAGCGCCTCCGCCGGTGGAGCCTGTGACGCCCTGCGCCCATATCCTTCCTCCGTGTGACTCGACGATCGAGCGAGCGATCGCGAGACCGAGGCCGCTGCCACCGCGATCGCGACCTCGCCCCTCTTCGGTCCGGTAGAAGCGGTCGAAGAGCCGCTCCGCCTCGGCGGCACCGAATCCAGGCCCGTCATCGCGGACCTCGAAGCGGATGCGGTCGCCGAGCGGGAGCGCGTGGACGCTCACGCACCCTCCCTCTCGCGTATGCGCGACCGCGTTTCCGAGCAGGTTCCGGAACACCTGCGCGAGTCGATCCGGATCCGCCTCGATCGTGCCGCCGACCTCGGCGACGTCGTAGTTGCGGCGACCCATCAGGGGCAGGTCGCGACGCAGGTCGGAGAGGAGGTCGGAGACGTCGACGCGCTCACGACGCTCTGGTCCGCCCGAGTCCTCGGAGGCGAGCGTGAGCATCTCGGCCACCAGGCGCTCCATTCGCCTCAGCTCGCGCATCACGACGTCGAGCCGCTCCCTCTCATCCGGGGCCGCTTGACGGCGGAGCAGCGCCAGTTCGCCTTGGGCGATCGTCACGGGAGTGCGAAGCTCGTGCGAGGCGTCTGCCACGAACTCGCGCTCGCGTTCGAACGAGGCCTGCAGCCGGTCGAGCATGTGATTGATCGAGTGGGAGAGGCTGCGGACCTCGGTCGGCCCCTCGGCCTCGCCGAGCCGGCGATCGAGCCCCGCGGTATCGACCTCCGCCGCAAAGCCGGCGATCCGCTGCAGGGGGTTGGCAACGAGGGTTGCGATCCACACGGCGGCCGCGATCAGGACGAGAACCGCCACGAGCCCAACCACGAGGAGCGTGTCCCGGAGGCTCCCCTGGGCCGCTCCGACGGGCGCAAGAGATTGCGCGACGCGAAACGTCCCGACGGGAGCTTCTGCGGGCCCGATCAGCTTCGACAGGACTCGCAGGTGGCCTCCGTCGGGTGCGCCGATCGTTGCGAAGCCCAGCGGTGCTCCGAGTACGCCGGAGGAAGTCGAACCGGTGCTCTCGTCACCCTGCTCCGGTCCCTCGTCGCCCTCCGGCGTGACCGCCTCGCGCTGGTTCGTGATCACCGGAGCGGAGCCGCCGGTGCCGACCTGAATGGCGAAGACCCTGGAGTCGCCGTGATAGCCCTGGGTGGCGACGAAGGCGCGAGCACGACGAATTAGCTGGTTCTCGGTCGCGGAGCTGCCGGCCGCGGACCCCTCGAACTCGCCGAGGTCGGTCTGAAGCTGATCGTCGATCCCGCGGCTGAGGTCTGCCCCCGTTCCCTCGTGCAACGCGAAGAAGCTGCCCGCGAGGACGGCGACGGCGACGATCAGGATCGCGGCGACGAGCCTCCCTCGAAGACCGCTGGGAACCAGCACCGCCCTCACGAAGCCCTGAGCCGGAATCCGGCGGAGCGGACAGTCTCGATCGGAGGTGGATCCCCGTTGACGGTCAGCTTGCGCCGCAGGTAGTTGATGTAGACGCTGAGCACGTTGGTGCCGGGGTCGAAGTCGTAACCCCAGACGGCGCTGAGAATCTGCTCGCGTGAGAGGACCTGGCCAGGGTGGCGCATCAGGTAGACGAGCAGCTCGAACTCCCGGGCGGTCAGGCGCACGGCCACGCCGAGGCGATCGACCTCGCGGGTGCGCAGGTCGAGCTCGATGTCCCCCACGACCAGGCGAGTCGGATCATGCTGGGCCGGTCTGCGGAGTTGCGCCCGGACCCGGGCGAGCAGTTCGTCGAGGTCGAACGGCTTGGTGATGTAGTCGTCGGCGCCGAGGTCAAGTCCCTCGATGACATCGCGCTTCTGCCCGAGCGCGGTGAGCATGATCACCGGCAGCTCCGGTCTCTTTGCGCGGATCGTCGCGAGGACCTCGAAGCCACCTCGACGAGGCAGCATGACGTCCAAGAGAGCGAGGTCGAAGTCCCCGGTCAGCGCCAGCCTCTCGGCCTCCTCGCCGTCGGCGGCAACGGTCGTCGCGAATCCCTCCGACTCCAGTGCCCGCGACAGGAACTCTGCGATCCCGCGCTCATCCTCCACGACCAGAATCCTCACGCGGCCATCGTATGTGCGATCCGTTTGGCGACCGAGAAATCTCAGGAAGCTCTAATCAGCGGCTTATGACCCGCTGAGCGCGGCCGGAGAGATTGTTCTCATGCAGTTCGCCGCCGCCAATGAGATTGCAACGACGCCTCCCGTACGCCCACGTCCGGTGGTCGCGTCGCTGCGGCGCGTCCCCCTCCCGGAGGCCCTCGGTCGCGTCGCCGCGATCAGCCTCGTGATCGCGGTCATCCTCTTCGCCGGCCTGACCCTGCAGATGTCCCTCGGCGGGGATCCGGCGCTGGGCTCGAAGGTGAGCGTCGGGGCGGCCTCGGCCGCCGCCGATTCGCGGGTCTCCACAGCCGCCTCGAGCGGGCACGACGCCTCGGCGATCTCAGCCGCGCTCGCCGCCCAGGCCCAGACCCAGATCATCGTGCCGACCCAGACCGCCGCGCCCACGCCCACGGCGGTGGCACCCACTCCCTCGCCACCTCCGACCCCGGTGCAGACGAGTACGTCCTGAGCCATGCTGGCGGAGTACGAGCGCAGCCTCGCCCTCTTCGGCTCCCGCGTGCGGATCCTCGTCGGCGCCCCTCGTTCGGCGACCGCTCCGACTCCGGCGATCGCCGCCCTTCGCGTGGAAGCGCTTCTCGAAAGGCTCCACGCTGAGTTGAGCAGGTTCGATTCCGGAAGCGAGCTCTCGCGCCTGAACCGCGATCCCGAGCGTGTCGTCGTCGTCGGCGCCGCGCTCGCGAGCCTCGTCGCCGCCGCCATCGACGCGGCTCGCGGGACCGGCGGGCTGGTCGACTCCTCGCTGGTCGGTCACCTCGAGCGCTGCGGGTACGCAAGCTCCCGTGCCGGAGCAGATCCGGCCGACCTTCGTGACGCCCTCGCCGCGGTTCCATGCCGTCATCCGGCGACGCCGGCGCCGCTCGCTCGCTGGGACGAAGTTGCCGTCGATCCCGAAACCCACGAGGTCACCAGACCCCCGGGGATGAGGATCGACAGCGGCGGGCTCGGCAAGGGCCTCGCGGCGGATCTCGGCGCGGAGCTGCTCGCCGGATTCTCGAGCTTCGCAATCGACTGTGGAGGGGATCTGCGGATCGGAGGCACCGAGCAACGGCCGCGCGCCGTCAACGTCCTGCATCCATTCGAAGACCGCGAGTCGATCGTCTTCGACGTCTCCGATGGGGGTGTCGCGACGAGCGGGCTGAACGCGCGGATCTGGCGCGACGGAGATCGCTTCCACCACCACCTGATCGATCCCGGGACGGGGCGCCCCGCCTGGACCGGCCTGATCCAGGCGACGGCGCTTGCGCCGACGGCGACCGAGGCCGAGGTGCTGGCAAAGGCCGCGCTCCTCGAAGGCCCCCTTCGTGGCCGCGAGCGACTCTCGAGCTACGGAGGCTTTCTGATCTCCGATTCGGGGACCGTGGAGCCGGTCGCGGGAAGCGCGCTCCCGCTCGAGCGCGTTGCGGCCCCGGCATGAGCTTCGTCGCCGCACAGCTCACCGATCCGAGCCAGCACCTCTTCTGGCTCGGGAGCCGCGCCCTCGGAATCGTCGCCATGATGCTCGTCTCGGTCTCGGTCGGCTTCGGTCTCGCCCTCTCGGTCCGTATCGGCGGCCGGCCCGGGATGCCGGCCAGGCTCAAGACCCTGCATGAAGCGGTGGCTCTGGTCTCTCTCATTGCGATCGCCGGCCACGGCGTGCTCCTCCTCGGCGACTCCTACCTGCATCCCTCGCTCCCCCAGATCGCCGTCCCCTTTCTGCTGCCGAACAGGACGCCGTGGACGGGTCTGGGGGTCATCGCCGGATGGCTGGCGATCGCGTTCGGCCTCAGCTTCTACGTGCGCAAGCGGATTGGCGTGAAGCTCTGGCGCAAGCTCCACCGCTGGACGATCCTCGTCTTCATCCTCGGCCTCGTGCACACGATCGGATCAGGCACTGACGGCCGCTCAGCATGGCTGATCGCGATGCTCGCCCTGGCCGCCGCTCCGGTCGCGCTGATCGGATCACTGCGGGTCCTTCCTCGCGAGCCGCAGGCCAAGCGGGGGGCGGCTCACGCACTCAGCTAGATTGACGGCACGCGGTGGGCGTAGCTCAGTTGGTAGAGCTCCTGGTTGTGGTCCAGGTTGTCGCGGGTTCGAGCCCCGTCGCTCACCCTCCGTCCGACTGAATCGAGCTGCGTGTCTTCTCGTGGGAGGCGCATGCTCCACCGATCTGAACAGCCGTGAGCGTTGCATGAAACGGCTTGCTCAACCCGTCTGACAAGACAGTTCGCGCGGGTTTTGACAAGCGATTTTGCGTTGGATATAACGCCGCGATCGATTGCTCGCCTGGGGAGCGCAGCGGTCTCGGCAAGGGAAATTTCAAGGGAGGCTCATGAAGCGCTTGGCATGGATGGAATACCCGCTTGGTAAAAGCTGGATCGCCCGGTTACGGACGGCTGGTTTCTTCGCGATCACCGCGGTGATCGCCGCGGGCTGCTTCGACAGCTTCTCGAAGGCGACGACGATCTCGCTGACCGGGCCCGATCGCGTCACGGCGGGCGAGGCGGCGACTTTCACAGTTGACGGCCCGCTGCTCGACAAGAACGGAAAGACCGTCGACACCGGCAAGTGCCCGAAGCTGCTCGCATGGCATTTCGAGGGCTCCGATGACGCAAATCCCGCCCGAACCCCGCCGAAAACCCGCGCGGAGCAGATCACCCGGACATGCGTGATCGACCACGAGCAGCGCACCTATGCCTTTCCGAGCGGCGCGCCCGGCAGCGAGCGCACGACCACGGTCAGCGTCGAAGTGGCCGACGGCCCGCTCAGCGTTCCGCTGGCGGTGAGCAAGCAGGTCGTGGTGGTCACGCCCCCCGACGGTGGCTACGTGCCCCCGCCGCCCAGCGGCGGGAAGGGCGGTCCCGCCAAGTTCGGGGCGCCTCAGCCCTACGACGATGCCGGCACCACGCCCAGCGCGGTCGCGGCAGCCGACTTCAACCCCGATCCAGGGGCCGTGACGAGCAACCGCGACGACGTCGCGGTTGCCAGCGACGAACCCGCCGGCCAGGACGCGGTCAAGGTCTTCACGGCGAATGCGAACGGGAGCCTGGGCTCGCCGCAGTCAATCGCGCTCGCCGCGGGTGCCGACCCGAGGGACATGGCGACCGCTGACCTGGATGGCGACAATGACGCCGACCTGGTGACCTCCAACACGGGTGACGGCACGCTCACCGTGCTCAAGAACGACGGCACCGGAACGTTCAGCGTCGGTCAGTCGCCCGCCGTGGTCGAGCCCGCCGATCCGAACGCCTTCCCGAACGGCGTCGACATCGGCGACCTGAACGGCGACGGCCATCCTGACCTCGTCACGGCGGCCGCCGGCCCGGACGAGATCTCCGTCCTCCTCAACACAGGGGCGGGAACCTTCCAAACGCCGAAGTCCTTCCCCTCCGGCGCCACCGGACCGCTGGCCGTGGCAATCGCCGATCTCGATGGCGATGCCAACCCCGACGTCGTCGTCGCCAACTCCCTCTCGGACACGGTGACGGTACTCCGTAACACGACGCCTTCCGGGTCCAACAACGTCACCTTCGAGCCGGCCGAGGCGATCTCGACGAAAGCCGGAACCGGGCCGAGCGGGGTTGCGACAGGTGACTTCAACAACGATGGCAAGGCGGACCTGGTGGTGGCTAACGTGAGTGCCACGAACGCCTCGGTGTTGCTGAACACGACCCAGCCCGGCGACACGACGTTCAGCTTCGCCGAGAAGACCTACGCGACCGGCGACGGCCCGGTCGACGTTGCGGTCGGTTTCTACAACGACGACCTGTTGCTGGACTTCGCGACCGCCAACGCTGGCTCCAACAACTCCTCGGTGCTCGTCAACGGCGGCGACGGGACCTTCACCGGTGCGGTGAATGTCGCAGCCGGCGCCGAGCCGGCCCGGATCGCGGCTGCGAGTCTGAACGGCGACGGGGTCAGCGATCTCGCGATCGCCAACCGTGGCGACTCGTTCGACCCGAGCAACCCGGGTCGCCTGACCGTCAACCTGAGCAGCCCAGCCACCCTCGCGAGCACGTCGCGATCGCCCCGGGCGGTACCGCGGCGAGGCAAGGGTGGCAAGGGCAAGGCGCTGAAGCTCAAGTTCGCGGGTCGCCTGACCAACAGCGAGTTCCTCTCCTTCGGCCAGGGCTCGTTCACGCCGGAGGGGATCGGCGAATTCAGCGGTGTGATGGAACGGCTCGACCTGAAGGCGAAGCTGAAGGGCCGGAAGAAGACCCTCAAGCAGCTGCCACCGGGCGTCGGTAAATCACTCAACCTCTCGCTGGTCACTCAGCAGCAGGGCCAGAGCTTCCCGGACGCAAGCGGGGACCGGCCGTACGCGATCAAGGTTCTGTACGCGGGCGTCGTCAAGGGCGGCAGCAAGGCCAAGGTCTGCCTGAAGGCGAACCTCGACTCCCGACCTGCCGCTGGGAGCAGCCGCAACAGGATCAAGCTGGTCGGTGCGACCGGCCCGCTGAAGCGCCTGCGGCTGAGCGGCGAGCTGCCGAAGTTCACGGCGCTCGAGATCCCGGATCGGGCGACGTTCCCGATCAAGGTCAAGCAGGGCAGCGCCCACAAGCTTTCGCAGAGCTGCAAGCAGCTGCTGAAGAAGCGTTAGGAAACAGGCTCATCGTGCCACCGGTCGCGCGGCCGCGTCCGGTGGCACGAACGCCGTGAAGATCGACTCGCGGCCGCGCGGTGAGGCCGTGTTGCCGATCACGCTCTCGCCCTGATGCTTCCCGATCTCCACGTACTCGGACTCTCGATCCAGACCTTCGGGTTGGCGGTCATCGGGGCGTTTCTGATCGGCACGCTCCTCGTCGCGAAGCGCCTCCACGAGATGGGGCGGAACCCGGCCCTGGCGAATGAGGGCGTCTTCGTGGCTGCGGTATCGGGGATCGCCGGCGCCCACCTGGCGTGGCTCATACCCAGCCTCTCGACCCGGCCGGGGGATGCGCTCGATGCGATTCTGAGCGGCGGCGGGCTCGTCTGGTACGGAGGTCTCCTCGCGGGCGCGGTCGCGGTGACGATCTGGACGCGCTGGCGTGGCCTCTTCGAGTTGCGGATGGCCGATCTCAGCCTGACCGCCGTCGCCGCCGCCCAGGCGGTCGGACGAATCGGTTGCCAGCTCTCGGGCGACGGCGACTACGGCGTCCGCTCGGACCTGCCCTGGGCGATGGGGTACCCCGACGGCACCGTGCCCACGCCCCCTGGCGTCTCAGTTCATCCGACCCCGATCTACGAGGCGCTGGCGCTCGCCGCCCTGGCGGTGTGGATGTGGCGCAAGCGGGACTCCTTTCGGCCCGGCGTGCTCGCGGCGTCCTACCTCATCGGCGCGGGGGTGGAGCGGCTCCTGGTCGAGCTGATCCGTCGCAACGAGACGGTGCTCGCCGGATTGACGGCCGCTCAGCTTTGGAGCATCGTGTCGATCACGGCCGGCGCGACGATGCTTGCGATCGTGCGCCGCAAAACTCCCGCGGTTCAGCTGGCAAGGTAGGTTTCGGCTGAAGAGTCATGCGAGCAGAAGGCGGGTATCCATGAACGTGAGGCGTGGGGTTGCGATGGCGGCTGCGAGCATGGCGCTCATGCTCCCGGCGGCGGCTCAGGGACGCGAGCAGACCTACCGGTTCGAACCCGTCGACGCGGCCATCTGCAAGAAGCGCACGGAGATGGGTGACAAGAGCGGGGGTGTCACGAAGCTCTCGAAGAACAAGAGGCACAAGTACAACGCCGGGGACGGCAACGACACGCTGATCGGCGGCAACAAGGACGACATCCTCAACGGCGGCCGAGGCAATGACAAGGTCTACGGCGGGGGCGGTGACGACGTCGTCTGCGGCGGTGTCGGCAACGACAAGGTCTATGGCCAGGACGGCAACGACCGCGTCTTCGGTGAGGAGGACAACGACTTCCTCGACGGCGGCAAGGGCAACGACAGGCTCAACGGCCAGGCCGGCTTGGACCGCTTGGTCGGCTACATGAAGTCGCACGGCAAGATCGTCGACGCGGGCCGGGACCTCCTCGACGGCAGCTTCGAGGCGGACGTCCTCGTCGCGGGCGGTTTCGACACGCTGATCGGCGGCGCCGAGGACGACCAGCTGTCATCGCGAACCCCCAACTCGGGCGTGGCGCTGATGGACGGGTCCATCGGCAACGACACGATCATCGGCTCCGACGCCAACGACAAGCGGTTGTTCGGCGACATCGGTGACGACATCATCCGCGGCGGCGGGGGCGACGACACGATCGACGGCGGCGGCTCGAACGACGAGGTCTACGGCGGCGAGGGCGACGACGACCTCACCGGGGGCGACAACGAAGACTTCGTCTCGGGCGACGGCGGCAACGATCGCTGCGACGGCGGCGAGGGCAACCACGACAGCGTCGACCGCGCGAGCTGCGAGCGGATCACCGGATTCCCGTAGGAGCAATGAAGCCAGAACTGTCCGGAAATTAACCCTTGACATCGCGTTTCCCCCGACGTACGTTGCGATTGCAACTAGGATCTGAGGGGGTCGGAAATGCGAAGGACGAACACGGGTCGGACGGGCGTCGAGAAGGCCAAGCGTCGGCACGTAGGACGCAGCGCCGCTCGAGGTAAGCGGCTCGCAGCCCTCGCAGCACTATGTCTCTGCCTTGGCGCGGTCCCAGCCGTGGCCGCTGCATCCACCTGGAACGACGGCGACGTCTTCGCCGGCGTTGGCAACGGCAGCTACAACGTCTACGACAACGCCGGAACCTTCAAGGAGACCATCAGCGACGGACTCGGCGGCTTCACCACGGGCTGCGCCTTCAACAACTCGCAGACCTTCCTCTTCACGACGAACTTCAGCGCCGCCCGCGTTCCCACCTACACCGATGCCCACCCACACACCGTGGACACGTCCATAGATCCGGGCGCGCAGGGCGGTGGCAGCACGGAGTCGATCGTGTTCGACAAGTCCGGGAACTTCTATGTCAGCAACACCGGCGGCAACGGCGACATCCAGAAGTGGGACTCGTCCAATCACTTCGTCCAGTCGTTCGATGTCCCGAGATCCGACTGGATCGACCTCGCGAAGGATCAGAAGACGATCTTCTTCACGACCGAGGGCCGGCAGGTGTTTCGCTACGACGTAGGGGCCGACACGGCGCTTCCGGACTTCGCCACGCTCCCGGGCTCGGGTGAGGCATACGCGCTGCGCCTGCTTCCACCCGGCGACGGAACGGGCGGCCTGCTCGTGGCGGACGGTGACGAGGTCAAGCGCCTCGACGGCTCGGGTGCTGTCGTCGCCACCTACGACGCCCCGGGCGAGGACTCCTGGTTCTCGCTCAACCTCGACCCGAACGGCACGTCCTTCTGGTCCGGGGGCTTCTCCTCGAACAACTTCTACCGCTTCAACATCGCCACGGGAGCCATCGAGGTCGGCCCGATCACGGCAGCGGGCGGTCAGCTGTTCGGACTCTGCGTCAAAGGCGAGCAGACGGCGGCAAAGCCGCCCTCTGCCGATCTCTCGGTCACTCAGACCGATTCCCCCGACCCCGTCAACGTTGACGACAACCTCACCTACTCGATCACCGTCAAGAACAACGGGCCCGACGCCGCTGCCGGGGTGAAGTTGACGGATCCGCTCCCCGCGGGCGTCGACTTCGTCTCCGCCACGCCGGATCAGGGAAGCTGCAGCGGGACGAGCACCGTGACCTGCGATCTGGGGTCGATGGCCAACGGCGCGACCTCTCAGACCGAGATCGTCGTCACGCCGAGGTCGGTGGGAACCGGCACGCTGTCCAACACGGCGACCGTCGACGCCACCACCGCAGATGACAACGGCGCGAACGATTCGGCGACCGAGACCACGACCGTGAAGCTCCCCGACGATTACTACGAGGAGCCGCAGGAGTGTGTGGCCAACGGCGTCGTCCTCAACGGCAAGATCCTGCAGGGCGCTGACGGCAACGAGACGTTCACCGGCTCGGACAACAACGACCAGATCATGGGCGGTCGCGGCAACGACACGATCACGGGCCTCAAGGGCGACGACTGCCTGTTCGGTCAGGAGGACAACGACACGATCAAGGGCGACGAGGGCAAGGACGTGATCCAGGGGAACACCGGGAACGACAAGCTCAAGGGCAACGATGACGACGACACGATCGATGCCGGCGGCGGCGCGGACAAGGTCGACGGCGGCAGCGGCATGGACTCGATCAAGGGCCGCGGCGGCACCGACAAGATCAAGGGCGGCGCCGACGACGACGTCATCAGGGCCGGCGGCAGCAAGGACAAGGTCAAGGGCAACGCCGGCGACGACATGATCAACGGCGGCAACGAGGACGACAAGATCAACGACACCGAGGGCCGCAACACGATCAAGTGCGGCAAGGGCGTCGACAAGGTGATCACCAACAAGCAGTCGAAGGTCAACAAGAAGGACTGCGAGAAGATCAGGATCAAGAAGTAGTGGCGAGCGCCGCAGCGCTCAGTCGTTGCGAAGCTCCCTGGCGAAGACGATCACGTTGTTTTCATACCCGGTTCCCGGGTCGAACTTCCCGCCGCATGTGATCAGCGCGAGGCCCGGCCTCCGGGTCATCCCGTAGACCTCCTCGGACGGGAAGCTCGCCTTCGCGACCTCCAGGGTCCGGAGGATCCGGAAGGTGTGGGTCAGTCCGGCCCGGTCGGTGACGATGACTTCCGAGCCCGGGCGGGCCTGGGGCAGCTGGGTGAAGGCCGCCGGGCCGCTGAGGCTGTCGAGGTGGCCGAGGACGATCGCTCGGCCGGGCTCGCTCGGCCGGGGCCCGGCATCGAACCATCCTGCCTCGAAGACGGGGGGTACTTCGATGCCATCGTCGGTGGCCTCTACGGGGACGATCGTGGTGTCGACGCCGACGTCGGGGATCTGGATGCGCGCGGGTGGGGCAGGGCGGCTCTCGGCCGGCCTGACACCCGGCTCCGTCGGCGCCGCAGCGGCGGGATCGCCCGTGACGACGCGCCTGATCTTGCTCGACTCACCCTCGGCCGGGGCCGCTCCGACCCTGGGGACGGCTGAGAGCTGCGCCGGGGTGAGGAGCGGGTCCTGCCGTGAGGGGTCGCCGCTCAGCAGCAGAACCGCACCGCCTGCGAGGAGCGCGGGAATCAGGAACGCCAGAAGAGTCCGGGAGCGAGTCGCGCCGCCGCTTGAACGGCCCCTCATCGAGGGCTCCGCTCAGCCCGCTTGCGAGGGACGGCCGCGGCCTCGGGTCCTCAGGCGGACGACTCCCAGGCCGAGCAGACCCGCTACGAGCGCCGCGAGGACGGCAAGGGGCAGATCGGGGCCGGTGCCGTCGGTGCGCGCAAGCCCCCCGAGGCCCGTCTCTGGAGCTGCGCCGGGCGCCGCGACGTCGTCTTGAACGAGCATGATCTTGGCCACCTCGCCCTGGCTGCCGACGACCAGCGCGGTCTCAGAGGTGCCGGCCGCGAGCGGTGCGGTGCCGGCAACGACCGTCTCGTCGTTCTTGGGGTTCGCGACGGTGATGCGATAGTCGCCCGGATCGAGCTGGAGGTAGTCGGTGGCGTCGGTGTAGGAGGCGCCCTTGGCGACCACCTTGTCGTCGAGCAGGATGTTGGCGTCGCCGAGCTCCGGCGCTGCGTGGATCATCCGCAGACGGGCGACGCCGGCCTTCGCGTCGCGATCCTTGAAGAAGCGGATCTCGGCCGATTTGTCGGTCTTCATCGCGATGACCAGATAACTCGCGCCCGGAGCGAGGTTCTGCTCGGCGCTCAGCTTCACGCCGTCGGGCGCACTCACCTCGAAGCTGTCGTCGCCCGAGGGTACGGTGACCTGATCCGACGGGTCGCCGAATCCCGCGGTTTCGATCTCGGTCCCGTTGACGCTCAGGGTGACATCCCCGACACCGGGCACCGCATGCACGAATCTGACCGTAGAATCAACGCTCGACGCGCTTGCAGGTGCAGCCGTCATCAGCACTGTGAATACTCCGGCGAACATGAGTGAAGAAAGTCGTCCCATAGAGCGCGCAAGCGTAGCTGCTGCAGATGCGGACAAATCCGCAGCGCTCGCCGAGGGCCTGAGCGAGCTCGAGCTCCCCTTCCGCGCGACGCTGGAGCTGCGCTACCGCCGCGGCCTCCCCGACTCGACGATTGCGGCCGTGGCCCAGGTCGAGGAGCCGGAGATCGTCCGACAGCGCAGCCGGGCGCTCGTCTGGCTCGCCCAGCGGGCCGGCATCGAGGGTCGCGACGCAATCGAGACCGTCGAGAGCGGCCTCACCATGCTCTGGGCGGATGGGCCCGCCGGCCCGCCGGCCCCGCCCGCCCAGGGGCCGGCGCTCGAGGCCGAAGCAGCCCACGAGCCTGCGACCCGAGCGGAGTCGCCGGTCGAAAGCACGCCGGCGATCCAATCCATCCCTCCGCCCTCCAGCCCACCTCCTGCTTCCGGGTCCACGTCCGCGTCCGTGCCCTCGCCGAAGCCGTTCCCGGCTGCCCGCTCGAAGCGGGACTCGAAGCCGAAGCCGGCCGGCACGTCCAATCGACGGTTGCCCGCGCTGCTTGCGGTGGCTGCCATCGCCGTCGTCCTCTTCATCGTCGTCACGGGAGGCTCCGACGACGCCACCGACGGAGGCGGAGCGCCACAGGTGACGGACTCCACGACCAAGGACGGCGTCAAGCCGAGCGCGGACACCGTCTCGATGCAGATGCTCCCCGGCGTGGACATCAAAGGCAAGATCGACGTCACCATGAGCGGCGACCCCGCTCAGCCGAAGCTCGACATGAAGCTCGAGGGGCTACCCAACCCGGCCGGCGAATACAGGGCTTGGCTGTACAAGTCGGTGATCGACTCCAGAAGCCTGGGCCGAGCGCGGAAGGGCGACGGCGAGATCAAGGCGACCCTGCCGGAGAACTGGCAGGACTACCCGTTCATCGACGTCTCCATCCAGGAGCCCGGGAGCATCGCTCACAGCGGCGAGAGCATCTCCAGGATCCCCACCGGGGACCTGCCGCAGCCTTAGGCCGGCGGTCGGGCGATCGTGCATCTCGCCGACCTCACAAACGCGGTGCGGCGGTCGTTGAAGACGAGATGCCGGCAACCGACGCAGTAAGCCTTCCACCGTTTCAAGCGCTCGTCGATGACCACGCGGTCGCGATCGCACGCTTTCTCCGCGGCATGCTCGGCCCCGACGACGTCGACGACGTCCTTCAGGAAACGCTCCTCGCCGCTCTGCGCGCCTATCCGCGCTTCGACGGCTCCAATCCCCGCGCCTGGCTCCTCACGATCGCTCGCAACAAGGCCATCGACGAGCATCGTGCCGGCGCCCGGCGTCCCGAACATCTGATCCAGCCGGATGCACAGCCGGGGCGGGACGTCGCCGTCGCCGGCCTGGACACGGGCTCGGATCTGTGGAGCGCGGTGGCCCGGCTGCCCGAGAAGCAGCGGGCGGCGCTGGTGCTTCGCTTTGCCCTCGACTTGCGCTACCGGGAGATCGGGGAGGCCATCGGCTGTTCGGAGGCGGCCGCCAGGCGCAGCGTCCACGAGGCAGTCAAGAGGCTGCGAGATTCAGAGGAGATCCAATCGGAGGTGGCGAGATGAGCGATACAGGCGTAACCGGCGAAAGTGAGCTGAAACGGGCGATCGAGGCCGGCACCCGGGTCACCGTCGAGCGGGCGGCGCTCAGGGCCCGGCTCGCCGCGGGTGCCGATGCCGAGGGACTGCTCGATGTCGCCTACTGCGAGATCGATTCACCCGTCGGGCCGCTGCTGGCGTCCGCGACATCCCGCGGCTTGATCGCGCTCGGCCTGCCGAGTCAAGACGTCGACGACCAACTCGCGCTGCTCGCCGCCGCGGTCTCCCCGCGCCTGCTCGAGGCGCCGGCACGGCTCGACCCGGTGCGTCGTGAGCTTGGGGAGTACTTCGAGGGCAGGCGGCGCGATTTCGATCTGGACCTCGACTGGCGCCTAACCGGCGGCTTCACCCGCAAGGTCCTGCGGGCGACGGCGCGAATCCCGTTCGGAGAGACCCGCAGCTACCGCCAGGTGGCGGCCAGCGCCGGAAGCCCGCGCGCTTTCCGCGCCGCCGGCAGCGCGCTCGGCTCCAATCCGATTCCGATCGTGGTGCCCTGCCACCGCGTCCTGCGCACCGGTGGCGCGCTGGGCGGATACGCGGGTGGCCTCGACATCAAGCGGCGGTTGCTCGAGCTCGAGGGCGGGCTCGCCTAGCGGCCGATCGGGGGCCGGCGTTCGGGACCCATCCCGACAGCCCAAGAGCAATGCCGGAAGAGGAGACCCCGCTAGCCTCATCGAGCCATGCTTCCCCTCGCGGACCTCGGCGCCACGATCGTCGGAATGCTGCCCTCGTTCTCACTGATCGTCCTGGCCGGCGCCTACGCCGTCCGAATCGTCCGCCTGGCGGGAACCGGCCGCGCGGTGCCGCTGTGGCGGCAGGCGTTCTTCCTCTCCGGGTTGGCCGTGCTGGCGGTCGCGTTGGTCTCCCCGATCGACCGGCTCGCCGACGAGCTCCTGACGGTCCACATGATCCAACACCTGCTGATCATGGACGTCGCGGCGCTCTTCCTCGTCTTCGGCCTGACCGGGCCGGTCATGCAGCCCGTTCTCGCGTTCCCAGGGCTGCGCTGGACCCGTCACCTGGCGAACCCGATCGTCGCGCTGGCCATCTGGACCGTGCTCCTGTACGCCTGGCACGTCCCGGTGCTTTACGAGGCCGCCACCTTCGACAGCGACCTCGTCCACGGAGTGCAGCACGTCTGCTTCTTCCTGGCCGGTTTCGCGTTCTGGATGTCGCTGCTCGGCCCCCTGCCGAAGCCAAGCTGGTTCGGCGGCGCCGCAAGTGCGGGCTTCGTCGCCGCGATCAGGCTCATCGGAGCCGTGCTGGCGAACATCCTGATGTGGTCGGGGTCGGTTCTCTACGACCGCTACCAGGGGGGCGAGGCGGCGCACGGTGTCGCGCCACTCACCGATCAGGGGACCGCCGGGATCGTGATGATGGCCGAGAGCACCGTGATCAGCCTCGCCGTGCTGAGCTGGCTCGTGCTGCGATGGGCCAGACAGGACACCGAACGCCAAGAGCTCCTCGACCTCGCCGCCTCCCGCGGCGTCGAACTCGATCCGAAGCGGGCCGAGCGGGCCGTCGGCGCCGGCCAGGGCGCGCGCCTTCGTGAGCGGATCGAGACGACCCCGGTGCGGCCGCGGGCGAGTGACGGGCATTGAGTCGCAACCGATACCTCTTCGTGCTCGTCTTCGTCGTCGGCACCGGATCGCTAGGAGCCGAGATCGCGGTCGCACGGCTGATGGCCCCCTTCTTCGGGGCCTCGACGATCGTCTGGGCCAACACGATCGGCGTGGTCCTCGTCGCGCTCTCGATCGGCTACTGGTTCGGCGGGAGGCTCGCCGACCGCAACCCGACGCAGGCGGGCCTCAGCAGGATGGTCCTCGGCGCAGCGGTCCTCTTGGCCGTCGTCCCTTTCGTCGCCAAGCCGTTCCTGAAGATCTCAGTCGATGCGCTCGACAACATCTCGGCCGGCGCCTTCGCCGGTTCTCTGCTCGGCGTCCTCGCGCTCATCTCGATCCCGGTGATGCTGCTCGGTGCCGCCTCGCCGTACGCGCTGCGCCTCGCCATCCCCGACGTCGAGCACACAGGTCGCATCTCCGGCCGCCTCTACGCGATCTCGACCGCCGGCTCGCTCGTCGGCACGATGAGCTCGTCGCTGCTGTTGATCCCCTTCGTGGGCACTCAGCGAACGTTTCTCGTCTTCGCCTTCGTGATCGCCGCGACCGCGGTGGTCGGGCTCGGGCCGCGGTTCTTCGCCGTGCCGACGATCCTGGCGGCGGCGCTCGCGCTGCCGGTCGGGACGGTCAAGGCCTCCGACCTCGGCGCCGTGATCTACGAGGACGAGACCGCGACGCAGTACGCGCAGGTGATCGAGCAACCCGACGGAACGCGGCTGCTGCAGCTCAACGAGGGCCAGGCGACGCACTCGATGCTCAGGCCGGGCTCCTACCTGACGGGCCGCTACTGGGATGGTCTGCTGGCGCTGCCCTTCGCGGCGCTCGACGGGCCGCCGAAGCGGGTCGCGATCCTCGGCAACGCGGCGGGAACGGCCGCCCGCATGTACGGGCACTTCTTCCCTGACGCGCGGGTCGACGGAGTCGAGATCGACGGCGAGTTGACCGAGATCGGCCGCGAGTACTTCGATCTCTCCGGTCCTCATCTGCACACCTCAACGGCCGACGCGCGACCCTGGTTGCGCACCTCGCCGGGTGATTACGACGTGATCGTGGTCGACGCCTATCGGCAGCCCTACATCCCCTTCTACCTGGCGACGAAGGAGTTCTTCCAGCTGGTCGGCCAGAGGCTGGCTCCGGGCGGGACCGTGATCGTCAACGTCGGCCACCCCTCCGGGAACGACGATCTCGAGAAGGTGATCGGCGCGACGATGGCCACCGAGTTCCCGACCGTCGTTCGTGATCCGATCGAGGATGAGAACACGCTGTTGCTCGCCAGCCGGGCCCCCGCCTCCGGCGAGCGCCTGATCGCCTCGCCGGAGGTGCCGGGCGACCTCGCCGGCATGGCCGCCGTTCAGGCCCCCCGCCTGGGGCCGCGGCTGCCGGGCGGCGAGGTCTACACCGACGACAAGGCGCCGGTCGAGTGGCTGATCGACCGCTCGATCCTGGGTTACGCGCAGGGTGAGGGCTGAAGCCCCGAGGTGCCCGCGAGCAGGATCGGTTCCGCTCGCCCCGAACATCGCAGCGGAGTCCAATGCCGTGATCGTCGACTGTGCCCAGTACTGCGACGGGGTCCGCCAGGACGCCGGTCCCCTCGACGTCCAGACGGCCGCCGAGCGGGCGAGGGGCGACGCCGGGGGCTTCGTCTGGCTCGGGCTGCACGAGCCCGACGAAGCGGAGCTCACCGAAGTGGGGGAGGCCTTCGGGCTGCACGAGCTCGCGATCGAGGACGCCGGGGCGGAGCACCAGCGCCCGAAGCTGGAGGATTACGAAGGCTCCTTTTTCGTCGTGCTCAAGACGGCCCGCTACGACGACGAGCGCGAGGGGGTCGAGTTCGGCGAGATCAAC
Organism: uncultured Solirubrobacterales bacterium; assembly: GCA_963826475.1. Taxonomy (GTDB): domain Bacteria; phylum Actinomycetota; class Thermoleophilia; order Solirubrobacterales; family 70-9; genus RHKX01. The sequence goes on from CAWGXC010000003.1 coordinate 264,931, forward strand.
TTGTTTCTCGGCAGTGGTTACGTGATCGCGATCCGTCATGGAGCCGCCAGCGACCTGCATGTCGCCCGCAAGCGCCTGGAGGCGCGTCCGGACCTCATCAAGGTCGGACCGGCGGCGGCGGCCTGGGCGATCCTCGACAAGGTCGTCGACGATTACGAGCCCGTCGCGGGCGGGCTCGACAACGACATCTCCGAGGTCGAGCAGGAGGTCTTCTCCAGGGTCAACGCCGATGTCACGCAGAGGATCTATTTCCTGCGACGGGTGGTGATCGAATTCCACCGTGCCGTGCAGCCGCTGATCGCGCCGCTGGAGTCCCTCGAGAAGGGAATCGTGATCGAGGTCGACGAGCAGATCCGCCGCTACTTCCGCGACGTCGCCGACCACATCAGGCGCGTTGACGAGCAGCTTCACGACCAGCGTGAGCTGCTCAACGCCGCCCTCGACTCCAACCTGGCCCTGATCACGCTGCGTCAGAACGAGGTCGTGCGCTCGATCTCGGCCTGGGCGGCGATCATCGCCGTGCCCACGTTCATAGCCAGCATCTACGGGATGAACTTCCAAGACATGCCCGAGCTCGGGTGGGGTTTCGGCTATCCGCTGGCTCTCACCGTGATGGCACTTGCCGTCGCCACGATGTACCGCTTCTTCAAGCGCATCGACTGGCTCTGACGGCCTGCTGACGGCCTGTGAGACCACTGCCCGGCATCATCGTCCGCCTCGCTGCCTGAGGCAGCGTCGGCGGGCTCTTCCTTTGTTCAGCGGGCTCGCAGGCTCGTCAAGGCCTCACCGACGGGACCTTGCGCTCCTCGGGGTGGCGGGGGTCGCCCCTGAGAGCTCGCCAGACGGCGGCCACGAAGTCCACGACGAATGCGAGGCCCCTGCCCAGCGGGCCGCTGACCAGACCGGCCAACCGGGACTCGATCCGCCTCATGCCGGTTCCGGAGCCTTGATCAGGTCGCGCTCCGCGACTACCCCCCAGCGCTCGCCCGCGGCGATCAGCTCGGGGCTCAGCGGCCAGCGATCGGGGCGTATCTCGCCCTCGTGCTCGGAGCTGCCGCCCTTCAGGGCCATGGAGCCGAAGTTGTCCCCGATCCGGCGGATCTCCGCAACCTCTTCCCTGCTCAAGCGCTGCTCCGGGAGGGCGGCCAGCTCGGCCCGCTTGTCCTCGATCGGGCGGGCGCCGGCGCCCTCCTCCTGAATCAGGGTGGGGACGACGCAGGCAACCGCTTCGTGAGCCAGATTCCATTGGCACGCAAGCTGCATTCGGGTCAGCTCGTGCCTGGCGGCGAACGGATCGACCAGGGCGATCCGCTCGAGCCCTCGCGCCACCCAGCCATCGGGCCGGAATCCGCGATGGTCGCTGCGCGGGAACTCGTGATCGGGGTCCACGTCGCCCCAGAAGAGGCCGCCGTAGTCGACCACGCGCGTGATCACCTTGATCTCACGTTCGGCAGCGGCGTCGAGGACGAGCTCGCCGGGCCAGGGCTCGAACGGGTTGAGGATCAGCATGGCCCAATCGATCAGCTCGCCGAATCGATCGAACGAATCGAGCAGGTCGAGGGTGAAGCCGTTCGCGGGACCCGGCGCGATCCCGATCCGGTTCGTCAATCCCTCGTCGCGTAGGGCCGCCATGCCGTTCCAGACGACATCCGAGGAGTACCCGATGCGATCGGGGTTATGGAGCATCAAAAGGTCGAAGTGGTCCGTGCCGAGTCGCTCGAGGCTGCGCTCCGCGGCATGCCGGAGGTAATCGCCGTAGCCATCTGGCCCCCGCAGCCGAGTGTCGGTGAAGCGCGGGAACCCTCGCGGACCGTCCCGTTCGCCCTCGTAGAAGTCGTGGCCGACGGCGCCGACGAGGCTGAACGATTCGCGATCGCATCCCTGGAGGGCCAGCCCCAGCAGACGGTCCGCCTCGCCCTGGCCGTACGTGTCGGCGGTGATCATCGTCTCGATGCCCCCGCCGGGCCTCAGCAGGTCGATGAGGCGTTCCGCCTCGATCTTCTCGCCGTAGCCGAGAAAGCGGCCGCCGCTCCAGGTGCCGATGGCTGTGCGCTGGGGTTCCATGGGCGACAAGGTAAAGCCTTCCGCGGCCCTTCACTATGGTGTCGCGCCCCCATGGAACTTCAGACAGACGTCACAGAGCTGCCCGACTCGAAGGTCAAGATCGCCGCAACGGTCCCCGCCGACGAGGTCGACAAAGCGCTGGCCCACGCGGCCACGCACTACGCGCGGGAGATGAAGATGCCCGGCTTCCGCAAGGGGAAGGTCCCGGCGCAGCTGGTCCTGCAGCGGCTCGGCCGCGAGGCCGTGATGGAGGAGGCGCTTCGCGAGGGCCTGCCGGAGTGGTACGAGCGGGCGCTGCTCGATTCGAACGTGACTCCGGTCGGCGAGCCGAAGCTCGACATGCCCGACGCTCCCGGCGAGGGTGAGGCGCTCGAGTTCACGATCGAGGTCGGAGTCCGCCCGAAGGCGAAGCTCGGTGAGTACAAGGGGCTGGAGGTCGGTAAGGCCGCTCCCGAGGTTCCCGCTGACGCGATCGACGCCGAGATCGAGAAGATGCGGGAGAGCCTCGCGGCGCTGAACCCCGTCGAGCGTGCAGCCGCGATGGGCGACTACCTGCTGATCGACTACGCCGGCGAGGTCGATGGCGAGGCCTTCGAGGGTGGCACCGCATCCGACTATCTGCTCGAGCTCGGCTCGAACGATCTGATCGAAGGCTTCAACGAGGCGCTCGAAGGCGCCGAGGCGGGCCAGGAGCGGACCGTCGAGCTCAACTTCCCCGACGAGTACCACGCCGAGCATCTGGCGGGGAAGCCCGCGACCTTCACGGTCGGAGTCAAGGAGGTCCGCGCCAAGGAGCTGCCCGAGCTGAACGACGACTTCGCCGCCGACAACTCCGACTTCGACTCGCTCGAGGAGCTGCGGGCCGACATCGAGCATCGCCTCCTGCATGAGTACGAGCACCGGGCCGAGCACGAGTTCCGAGACGCCGCCCTCGACGCGGCGGTCGAGCAGGCCGAGGTCGAGATCCCCGAGGAGATCGCCTCCGCGCGAGCCACCGAGATCTGGGAGCGGATCGAGCGTCAGCTACGCCAGAGCGGGATGGACCCCGACGCCTACCTGCAGTTTCAGGGCAAGGACCGCGATGAGGCGATCGCCGACGCACGCGGGGATGCCGAAGCGGGCCTTCGCCGCGAGGCCGTCCTCGCCGCCGTCGTCGAGGCTGAGGATTTCGCGGTGACCGAGGAGGAGATGCTCGAGGCGCTGGCCCCGCCGGCCGGCCAGAAGGGCAAGCCCGAGAAGCTCCTGAAGCGGCTGCGCGCCGAGGGGCGCGACGCGCTGCTGATCGAGGAGATCCGCATGCGCAAGGCCGCCGATCTCATCATCGACACGGCCAAGCCGGTCGAGAGGGCCCAGGCCACCGATTCGGGTTCGGCGACCGAGGGCGAGGGCGAGAAGCTCTGGACCCCCGAGGGCGAGGGCCAGACCGCCGCCGCCGGGGAGATCTGGACCCCCGGCGACGACGAGAAGTAGTCGACCCTCGTTTCGGTGCCCGCTAGGCGGAGGTCTTGAACTTCTGCTTGGGCGCCTTGCAGGTCGTCTTGGGGCCGGCCTTGAACTCGTTCGTCTTCAGGGAGCCGACTGTGGCATGCCCATGAGCCTTGACCTTGCCGGTGATCCGCAGGGTTCCACCCTTTCCGTCGCTCAGGCGGACCTTGAAGCCCCGGTCGCTGTTGACCTTGACGGGAGTCAGCGCCGTGAAGTTGATCCTGCGGGGGCCTTTGTTGCAATGGACGAGCACGTTCTTGGCCTTGAAGCCACCGACCTTCACGGGAGTGCCGCCGCTCACCTTGACGCGCAGCTTCACGCTGGTGACGTCGTCTTTGACGATCTGGCCCTCCTGTTTGATGCTGTTGGCGAGGGCGCTTGCGGGCAGAAGCAGCAATGCTCCGGCGGCGCACAGGGTTGCGATTTTCTTCATTTGATTGCCTTTCATGACCGGCACGGCTCGAATGCGCGCCAGAGGGTTGCGATCGAAGTTGGTCCCCCGGCGATGGCCGACTGGGGTCTGACTCTCCAACGCCGATCGGGCCTCAAAGTAGCGGTCCGCCGGCCGGTCCCTGCCGCCCGGTAGACTGCCGCGCCGATGAGCCCGATGGTTCCAATGGTGGTCGAGCAGACCTCTCGCGGCGAGCGCGCGTTCGACATCTACTCGCGCCTGCTCAACGAGCGGATCATCTTCCTCGGGACCCCGGTGACCGAGGACATCGCGAACCTGATCGTCGCGCAGCTCATCCACCTCGAGTCCGAGGATCCGGATAAGGACATCTCGATGTACATCAACTCGCCCGGCGGATCCGTCTACGCGGGCCTGGCGATCTACGACACGATGCAATACATCAAGCCCGACGTGCAGACCATCTGCGTGGGCATCGCGATGAGCATGGGCGCGCTCCTGCTCGGCGGCGGTGCCGCCGGCAAGCGGATGGCCACGCCGAACTCGAAGATCCTGATCCACCAGGTCTCCGGCGGCTTCTCAGGTCAGGCGACCGATATCGAGATCCACGCCCGCGAGATCATCGACATCCGCCGGCGCCTCGACGAGATCATCGCCCATCACACGGGTCAGGAGATCGATCGGGTCAAGCGCGACACCGAGCGCGACTACTTCATGAGCGCCGAGGAAGCGGTCGAGTACAACATCATCGACCGCGTCGTGGAGAACCGGTAACCGCCTCCCGTTCGTCCCCCGCGGCGATTCCGCGAGGGCTCCTCTCCAGCCTTCAGTCCTTGACGACGAACGAGGCGTTCGGCACGTCGCACTTGCCCGCGCCGGCGATCTTGATCGTCGAACCGCTGATCTCGCCCTTCACTCGGCTCGCATCCGCCTTGACCTTGCCCTGAAGCTTGACCTTGCCATCCTCGTTCTTGTAGACCATCTCGAACTTGCGCTTGCTGTTGAGCTTCGCAGCGCCGGACAGGTTCAGCTCGATCCGAGCCTCGCGCGATCCACAGTCCGCAAGCAGGTTCTTGATGCGCACGTTCTTGACGCTCTTGGGAGCCCCGCTCTTCTTGACCACGGCGAGGCTCACGGAAGCGGCCGAATCACCATCGACCTGTCCGCTCAGCTTCGACTTGCCGTCCGCAAGCGCGGAACCCGCGAAGACCATGGCTGTTACCGCCACGATTGCCCCTACTCGACCTCTACCCATGACTCTCCCTTTCGGTATCAGCTGCTCCCCTGATGGGGGCGCGGCAGTCTAGTTCGCCCCGCCGCCCCGTGCAATCAAACCTCCCTTGCAGGGACAGAGGCCTCAGGCGAGTAACAACAGCTCGACCAAGGAGTTGCGCCGTTCCGTACCCTCTGCCTCAGGTACGGCTCGCCTCCAGATCATGAACGGAGAGACCGCTGGCACGTCCAACTGATTCGAACGAGCAGCTCCTCTGCAGCTTCTGCGGGAAGTCCCAGCGTCAGGTCAAGAAGCTGATCGCGGGCCCCGGCGTCTACATCTGCGACGAGTGCATCGATCTCTGCAACGAGATCATCGACGAGGAGTTGGCCCCGACTCCGAGCTTCGAGCTCGACGCCCTGCCCAAACCGCAGGAGATCAACTCCATCCTCAACGAGTACGTGGTCGGCCAGGAGGGCGCCAAGCGAGCTTTGTCCGTCGCCGTCTACAACCACTACAAGCGCGTTCAGATGGCGGGAGAGGAGGCCGACCCCGAGCTCTCCGAGCTGCAGAAGTCGAACATCCTCCTGCTCGGGCCGACCGGATGCGGCAAGACCCTGCTTGCGCAGACGCTCGCCCGCATCCTCAACGTTCCGTTCGCGATCGCCGATGCGACCGCGCTGACCGAGGCCGGCTACGTCGGCGAGGACGTCGAGAACATCCTGTTGAAGCTGATCCAGGCCGCCGACTACGACGTCAAGAAGGCGGAGACCGGGATCATCTACATCGACGAGATCGACAAGATCACCCGCAAGGCGGACAATCCGTCGATCACCCGCGACGTCTCCGGCGAGGGCGTGCAGCAGGCGCTGCTGAAGATCCTCGAGGGGACGACCGCCTCCGTTCCACCACAGGGGGGGCGCAAGCATCCCCATCAGGAGTTCCTGACCGTCGACACCTCGAACATCCTGTTCATCTGCGGCGGCTCGTTCGCCGGCCTGGACAAGGTCATCGAAAGGCGGATCGGCGACGGCGGCATCGGCTTCGGCTCCTCGATCGTCTCCAAGGAGACCCGCGACGTCGGCCAGCTCTTCGGCCAGGTGCTGCCCGAAGACCTGATGGAGTTCGGGTTGATCCCGGAGTTCATCGGACGCCTACCAGTCCTGGCCGCCATCGATCAGCTCCGCCGCGAGGATCTGATCACGATCCTCACCGAGCCGCGGAATGCGCTGACCAAGCAGTTCCAGCGCCTTTTCGACTTCGACGACATCGAGCTCGTCTTCGCCCCGGACTCCCTCGATGCGATCGCCGACAAGGCCATTCATCGCGAGACCGGCGCCCGCGGGCTTCGCTCGATCATCGAGGAGACCCTGATGGACGTCCAGTTCGAGCTCCCCTCGCGCCGAGACGTCAAGAAGTGCGTCGTCACGCGCGAGACGATCGAGAAGGGGATGCCGCCGACCCTCGTCACCCAGGCCGTCGCCCCCGACAAGCCTTCGATGGACCTCGGTGAGCTGGGGGAGGAGACGGCTTAGGTCTCCCGTCGGGGGGCCGCGGCCCCCCGCTTTGACTGTTCAGCGCCTGGAGCTGTCACGCATCGGGTTCGGTGTGGCCGGTTGATTCCGGAACACGACGGCGTCGACGTCGTCGGCTACCGCTCCAACGACCGACGGGTCAGCGTTGAGGGTTGGCGTCCGGTCCGGGTGACCGAACGGGACCTCGGGCCCGGTGCCGACGAGCTCGAACGCGACCTGCGCTCGCTCTTGGGCGCTCCGCCGCCCGAATAACATCGGGTGCGATGGATTCCGATCGCCGAAAGCGCCTCGAGGAGACGACCCGCTGGGAGCCGGCCGAGGCCGAGTCGCGGATCTTCGCAAGCTGGCTGGAGGCCGGCTACTTCACGCCCGAGGCCGAGGGGACGCCGGACGAGAACTTCTCGATGGCGATCCCGCCTCCGAACGTGACCGGGTCGCTGCACATGGGCCACGGGCTCAACAACACGATCCAGGACTCGCTCGCCCGCAAGCGGCGGATGGAGGGTCGCCGGGTGAAATGGGTGCTCGGCACCGATCACGCCGGGATCGCGACGCAGTCGGTCGTCGAGCGCGAGCTGCGCAAACAGGGCGTCGACCGCCATGAGCTCGGCCGCGAGAAGTTCGTCGCGGAGGTCTGGCGCTGGCGCGAGCAGTACGGCGGGACGATCATCGAGCAGCTCAAGCGGCTCGGCGCCTCCGGCGACTTCGCCAACGAGCGCTTCACCCTCGACGACGCATACGTCAAGGCGGTCTACAAGGTGTTCGTCGGCCTCTACGAGAAGGGCCTGATCTACCGCGACAACTACATGGTCAATTGGGACCCGGGCTCCAACTCCGCGATCAGCGACCTCGAGGTCGAGAACCGCGACGTCGAGGACGTCCTCTTCCACATCGACTACCCGGTCGAGAACAGCGATCGGGTGCTCACGGTCGCGACGGTCCGTCCGGAGACGATGCTGGCCGACACCGCCGTCGCCGTCCATCCCGACGATGAGCGGTACCAGGACCTCGTCGGAGGCCACTGCGTCCTGCCGCTCGTCGGCCGAAGGCTGCCGATCATCGCCGATCCCTACGTCGACCCGGAGTTCGGCACGGGAGCGCTGAAGATCACTCCCGGCCACGACCCCAACGACTTCGAGATCGGCCGCAGGCACGGGCTCGAGGAGATCTCGGTGATCGGCGAGGACGGTCGCCTCACCGACGTCGCCGGCAAGGAGTACGCCGGGCTGACCGCCGCGAAGGCGCAGGAGCGCATCGTCGCCGCACTGCGCGAGCAGGGCAGCATCTCGGCTGAGGAGCCCTATCCGCACGCGGTTCCCTTCTCCCACCGCTCGGGGGAGAGGATCGAGCCGCTGATCAGCCTGCAGTGGTTCTGCGCCATGGACGAGCTCGCCAAGCCCGCCATCGAGGTGGTCAAGGATGGCGACGTGACCTTCACCCCGGAGCGCTGGGGGAAGGTCTACATGGACTGGATGAACGCCATCCGGCCCTGGTGCGTCTCCCGACAACTCTGGTGGGGGCATCAGCTGCCCGTCTGGTACTGCGACTCCTGCGGGGAAACCCTGGTCGCCGAGACGGAACCCGCGGCGTGCGACTGCGGCAGCTCCGCGTTGCGCCGCGATGAAGACGTGCTCGACACCTGGTTCAGCTCGGGAATCTGGCCCTTCGCGACGCTCGGATGGCCCGAGGACACGCCCGAGCTGCGCGCCTTCTACCCGACCGACGTGCTCGTCACGGCGCGCGACATCATCTACCTCTGGGTTGCGCGGATGATCATGACCGGGCTCGAGTTCCCCGGTCAGATCCCCTTCGGCGACGTCTACATCACCTCGGTCGTTCAGGCGCCCGACGGCAGGCGGATGTCGAAGAGCCTCGGCACCGGCATCGACCCGCTCGAGCTGATCGACAGCCACGGCGCCGACGCGCTGCGCTTCGGGCTGCTGGCGATGTCCTCGAGCCAGGACGTGCGCTTCTCCGAGGCCAAGGTCCAACAGGGCCGCGACTTGGCGAACAAGATCTGGAACGCCTCGCGGCTGATCCTGCTCAATGCGGATGCCGAGCCGGCCCCGAGCGAGGCGACCGTCGAGGACCGCTGGATCCTCTCCCGCCTCGAGCACACGGTCGAGGCGGTGTCCGGCCTGCTCGACGCCTACGACTTCGCGCACGCCGCGCTCGAGCTCTACCGCTTCGTCTACTCCGAGCTCTGCGACTGGTATCTCGAGATCGTCAAGATCCGCCTCTACGACGGCGATGGCGACGCCGCGGGGAACCTCCTGCACGTGCTCGAGCGCACCCTCGCTCTGGCGCATCCGCTGATGCCCTTCGTCACCGAGGAGATCTGGAGCTACCTGCCAGACCGCGAGGGTGAGCTGATCGTTGCGCCATATCCGGTGGCCGAGGCCGAGCGCTTCGACGCTGCCGCCGAGGAGGAGGTCGCCGCGGCGATCGAGCTGACGCGGGCCCTGCGGCGCTGGCGCGAGCTCGCCGGCGTCGCCCCGGCGACGACGCTCAACGCGAGGGTCGCCGCGGGCTCGAGCTCGCATCCGCTCGTCGGGCGACTGGCGCGCGTCGAGCTCGACGGCGCCGGCGGCACGCCCGTGGCGACCGTGGGCGCGCTCGAGATCCTGCCCTCGGACGGCCTCGATGCCGGCGCCGTGGCCGAGCGGATCGCTGAGCGCCGCCGTGGCCTCGAGGGCGAGGTCGCGCGCGGGGAGGGGAAGCTCGCCAACCAGGGTTTCGTCGCCAAGGCGCCGGCGGATGTGGTCGAGGCCGAGCGCGAGAAGCTCGAGCGCTACCGGGCCGAGCTCGCCGAGCTCGAAGGGTGAGTTCTAAATAGACGCCGGTCGCTACCTCGCAAGCCTGGAGCCGGTCGGCTGGCGATTCGGCCTCGAGCGGATGCAGGCGCTATGCGAGGCCCTCGGCCAACCGCAGCGTAGCTTTGCCTCGCTGCACGTCGTCGGCACGAACGGGAAATCCTCGGTAACCGTTCTCACGGCGGCGTTGCTGGCGTCCGCCGGCCCGCGGGTCGGGGCCTGCACCTCGCCGCATGTGTGGAGATGGAGCGAGCGCGTGCGGATCGACGGCGCCGAGATCGGGGCCGAGGCCTTCGGCCGGGCGGTCGAAGCGGTTTCGGCCGCGATCCCGGAGGCGGAGCGGATGCTCGGTGCCGACGAGCGGATCACCCAGTTCGAGGCGGCCATCGCTGCCACCTTCGTCGCGTTCGCCGATGCCGAAGTGGAGGTCGGCGTGATCGAGGCCGGCCTCGGCGGGCGTCTCGACGCGACCAACGTCATACCCTCGACCGCGACCGCGTTGACCTCGGTCGGGCTCGATCACGTCGATTGGCTCGGTGGGACCGAGCTCGAGATCGCGGCTGAGAAGCTCGCGGTGCTCCAGCCGGGATCGATACTGGTGCTCGGCAGGCTCAGCTCCGAGGTGGGCGCGCTCGCGCGCAGCACCGCGGAGAGGATCGGCGCGTCGGTGGTGGAAGCTCCGCCGCTTCCCGAGGACGCGCTGCCGGACGGTTTCGCCCCTTATCTGGCGCGCAACGCGGCGGTGGCGGTCAGCCTCGCCGAGACGATTTCCGGCCCGCTCCCCATCGCGACGGTCCGCGATGTCCTGCATGCGGCGGTCCTGCCGGGCCGGGCCGAGATCATCCACGGCAACCCGCCGCTGCTCGCCGACGCCGCTCATAATGAGCAGGGGGCCGCGGCGCTAGCGGAGGTCATCGGTGGCTTCGCGGCGGGTCGTCCCGTCGTCGGGTGCCTGTCGATCCTCGCCGACAAGGATGCCGCGGCAATCGTCGCGGCGCTCGCGCCGGAGCTCGACCACTGCGTCTGCACGGCCGCCGAGCCGGGCGAGGCGATGGGGAGGCCGGGGGCGAAGGCGGCCGATCCCGGGGACCTCGCCGCGCTGCTCGGAGCCGCGGCGGTCGGCGCCGAGGTGGTCGCAGAGCCGGCCGCGGCCGTCGAGCGGGCACTCGCCGTCGCCCGTGAGCGGGGCGGCGTGGCACTTTGCGCCGGCTCGCACTACCTTCTGCGCTACGTATGGACCGGGAAGCGCGCTCAGAACTCCTCGCGATGATGGGGCTGGTCGCGGCCGTCGTCGCGATCGTGATCCTCGTCTTCTTCGCGCTCGGCTACCTCTTCGGCAGGCTCTTTCTCTGAATGCGATCAATCATTACCGCCCGAGCGGTGGGCGTCGGCGAACGATGGCACTAGACTGACGCGCTTCAGCATGCTCACAGCGTTGTTCGGAATCGACGACGGCTCGCTGAACCTTGCGATCAATCTCGTGATCCTGGTTCTGGTGGTCGTATGGCTCTCCCTCGTCTATTGGACGTGGGCGGACGCCCGGCGCAGGATCGGCGATCCGATCCTGGTGACGACGGCCACCGTCGCGTCCCTCGTCCCCTTCATCGGCACGGTCATCTACACGATCCTGCGTCCACCCGAGTATCTCGACGACGTGCGCGAGCGCGAGGTCGAGACCCAGGCGTCCGAGCTGCGCATGCGACACCTCGCCGCGCAGTCATGCCCTCGCTGCGAGCATCCGATCGAGCGCACCTGGTTGCGCTGTCCGGAGTGCCAGCACCGTCTCAAGGACCCGTGTCGCTCCTGCAACCGCCCCGTCGACCCGCGCTGGTCGCTCTGCCCTTATTGCGAAACGCCCCTGCAGAGTCGCTCCTCGAGCTCCGATGCGCCGTCGCGCTCTCGCGCCCGCACCGACTCCGGCCGCGGCGATGCTTCCCGATCCGACGCCACGCGCCGCAAGTCCGCCAACAGCCGTTCCGACGAACGGCCGACCCGCGCCGAGCGCCCGGATAGCGCAGTCGCGGCCGGGACTGCCGAGGAGAGCTCCAATCCTCCTCCTCGCAGGCCTCGTTCGACCTCCAGCTCCTAGCGAGTGAACCAAGCAACGAAGGGACCCCGCCTCCATGGCTGAGACCACGCGTACCCTGATCCTGATCAAGCCCGATGCCTTCGAGCGCGGCCTCACCGGCGAGGTTCTCGCCCGCTTCGAGCGCAAGGGGCTCACGATCTCCGCGCTGAAGCTGCTCACCGCCGACGAGGCGACGGCCAACGAGCACTACGCCGAGCACACCGAGAGGCCGTTCTTCGGCGAGCTCGTCTCCTTCATCACCGGCGGCCCTCTCGTCGCCGGCGTCCTGGAAGGGGTCGAGGCCGTCAAGGCCGCCCGCCAGCTGATCGGCTCCACCAACCCGGTCGAAGCCGAAACCGGCTCGATCCGCGGCGATTACGGCACCGAGGTCACGTTCAACCTCGTGCACGGCTCCGACGCAGACGAGTCGGCCGAGCGCGAGATCGGCATCTGGTTTCCCGAGCTCGGCTGACCGTCGCCGGCGTCGAGCATCTGATCCTCGCCTCCGCCTCGCCGCGGCGGCGGGAGCTCCTCGGCCTGCTCGGGATCCCCTTCGACGTAGTCGTAACCGGCGTCGAGGAGCTGACGGCGGGCGTTCCGGAGGTCCTCGTGGTCGAGAACGCTCTGCTCAAGGCGAAAGCGGGGGCCGGCCTGAGGCGGGAGGCACCGACGATCCTCGGGGTCGACACCGACGTCGTCCTCGACGGCGAGATGCTCGGCAAGCCGGCCGACGCCCACGGCGCGGGGGAGAGGCTGCGGGCGCTCTCGGGCCGGACCCATGAGGTGCTCGGCGGGATCGCCCTTATCCACTCGGGCGAGGTCCTCACCGAGCTCGTGCGAACCGAGGTGAAGTTCCGTGCGCTCACCGACCGCGAGATCGGCGCGTACGTCGCATCTCGTGAATGGGAGGACCGCGCGGGGGGCTACGCGGTCCAGGGACTCGGCTCGTCGTTGATCGAGCTGATCGACGGCGATCTCTCCAACGTGATCGGCCTGCCGATTCCGGCGCTGAGCAGGATGATCGGCGGCTTGCAATTTAGCTAAGGTTTCGTCAGGATCATATGGGCAAGTGCTCACATACTGGCTGTGGCACGCCTGCTTCGCTAAGCTGCACCTGCTTCGCAACCCAAGGGGCCGTGCTCAGCGCGGGTGCGCGAGGCGGGCGCGATCAGCGTTCGGCAGCCGAATCGTCATATCGACCGGCAGGCAGTCAACGGAACCGCCTCGACGACCCGCCGCCAGAACCCCGCCCGACCTCCGCCAGACCCTTCAAGAGACAGAGCAACATGACTTTCCTCCGCAAATTCCGCATCGTTTCCAGCACCTAGATGGGCGTCCTCTCATACCTCACCGGCTTCGGTGGTCGCGACATGGCCGTCGACCTCGGGACCGCGAACACCCTCGTCTACGTCCGCGGGCGCGGCATCGTGCTCTCGGAGCCGAGCGTCGTGGCCGTCGACTCGCGCAGCGGCGAGGTTCACGCGGTCGGGATGGAGGCCAAGCGGATGCTCGGCCGCACCCCCGGGACGATTCAGGCCATCCGCCCGCTCAAGGACGGCGTGATCGCCGACTTCGACGTCACCGAGGAGATGCTCCGGCATTTCATCCAAAAGGTGCATCAGAACCGCTTCGCGCATCCCCGCGTCGTCGTCTGCGTCCCCTCCGGCGTGACCGGGGTCGAAAAGCGCGCGGTCGAGGAGGCCTGCCTTGCCGCCGGCGCCCGTCAGGCCTACCTGATCGAGGAGCCGATGGCCGCCGCGATCGGCGCCGGCCTTCCGGTCGGCGAGCCGACCGGCAGCATGGTCGTAGACATCGGCGGCGGGACCAGCGAGGTCGCGGTGATCTCGCTCGGAGGGATAGTCGTCAGCCAGTCCATCAGGGTCGGAGGCGACGAGATGGACGACGCGATCGTCAACCACTGCAAGACGCACCACAAGCTGATGATCGGCCAGCAGACCGCCGAGGAGGTCAAGCTCGAAGCCGGATCGGCGACTCCCCTCCGCGAGGAGATCAAGACGGAGATCCGCGGACGCGACATCGTCTCCGGTCTGCCCAAGACGATAATGCTCACCTCCGAGGAGATCCGAGGCGCGCTCACCGACCCGGTCAACGCGATCGTCAACGCCGTCAAGGAGACCCTCGATCGCACTCCGCCCGAGCTCGCCGGCGACATCATGGACCGCGGCATCACGCTCGCCGGCGGCGGCTCGCTTCTCCAGGGCTTCGACGAGCGCCTGCGCGAGGAATGCCAGATGCCTGCCCAGCTCGCCGATTCCCCACTCACTTGCGTTGCAGTCGGCTCCGGAAGATCGCTCGAGGAATTCGAGACGATCCACCGCGCCAACCGCAATTCGAGCCGGCGACGCCGTAGGTAGGGGAGGCTCGGGGAGATGTACCGAAAGCAGGTACGCAGGCGTCGAGCCGTTCTGGTCACCCTCGTCGTGGCCTGCCTGATGCTGATCAGCATCTCCATCAGCGAGGCCCAGAGCGGCCCGCTGCATTCGATCCAGAGCGGGATCGGCTCGATCTTCAACCCGGTCCAAGACGGCGCCTCACGCGTGCTCAAGCCGGCGCGCGACATGATCAACTGGTTCGATGAGACATTCAACGCCCGGGGCGAGAACAACAGGCTGAAGACCCAGAACGCCCAGCTCAAGCAGCAGGTGCTCGATATGCAGCAAGCTGCCGAGAAGGCCGGTTACGCCAAGCGACTCGACAAGCTCGCGGCGGATTCGGGCCTTGACGGATACCAGCGGGTCGACGCCAGCATCCTCGGTCGGAACTTCAGCGCCTGGTACAGCGTGATCAAGATCGACGTCGGCTCCTCCGACGGGGTCTCGAAGAACGATTCGGTGGTCACCGACGACGGCCTCGTGGGCAGGGTTCAGTCGGTTACCGGCGGCTACGCCGTCGTGCAGCTGATCACGGACGGCCAGAACGCGGTCACGGCTGACGTCGTCGGCGGGAATGCGGAAGGGCTCGTCCAGCCGATTGTGGGCTCCCCCGGCGAGCTCGACCTCGGCCTGATTCAGGGCAACGAGGACAAGATCGAAGACGGTGACAAGCTGGTGACCGCAGGCTTCAACAGCGGCGATCTCGAGTCGCTCTATCCCGCCGGTATTCCGATCGGCGAGGTCGACCAGACCATCCCTGCGGAGCAGGAGAAGCGCGCGACCGTGCACGTCAAGTCCTTCGCCGACCTCGCTCACATCGACCAGGTCACGGTTCTCACCGGGGGCGGCTCGTGATCCTCACCCCGAACACCGTGATCCGGCTCGTCGTGATCGTCTTCCTGACGGTCTTGATCCAGATCTGCTTCTTCTCGCGCGTTCCGCTGCTCGGCTCGGTCGCAAACGTGATCCCGGTCGTGATCGTCACGCTCGGCCTGCTCGGGGGCGCCGTCAACGGAGCCGTGGCGGGATTCGCGGCGGGATTGCTCATCGACGCGATGCTCGGAGGCACTCCCGGCGTCGCCTCGCTCTCGCTGATGGCCGCCGGGTATCTCGGCGGCCGTTGGCGAGAGGGCTATGACATCGTCAGCTCGCTCGTCCCCCCGCTCCTCTGCGGCGCGCTCTGCGGCGTCGCCGCCCTCGTTTACGGAGCCATGCAGCTCACCCTCGGCATCGACTCTCCCGTCAGCATCCTGGCCCTCAGGGAGGTGCTCGTCCAGGCGTTGCTCGGAGCACTTCTCGCGGTTCCGATCTACCCGCTGATCCGGCGCTCGCTGCGCCCGGCGCTCGTCACCGACGCGACCCGGCCGAGGGCACGGATCGCGCCGGGTGGTTTGCGCAACGTAGTCAGGGCAAGCTGATGTTCCGCGTCGACGAAGACCGCGCGCCGACCCATTCGCAGTTCGCGATGCGGGTTGCCGTGCTCGGCGGCGTGGCCCTCGTCGCCTTCGCCGCGATCTTCTTCCGCCTCTGGTTTCTCGAGGTTCTCTCCGGCGAGGCCTATCTGAAGGAGGCCAACGCGAACCGGGTCCGCGAGCTCAAGGTTCAGGCGCCTCGCGGCGACATCCTCGATCGTCGCGGCCACGTGCTCGTCGACAACAGGACGTCGCTCTCCCTGCAGGTCCGCCCGGACGAGCTGCCGAAGAACAACGAGAGCAGAAACCACGAGTTGAAGAAGCTCGGCTCGGTGGCGCAGCTGCCCTTCATGAAGATCAAGCGCGAGATCAAGGAGCAGACGACGCTGCTCCCCGCCAGCCCGGTGACCCTCGAGCAGAAGGTCGACAAGGACCTCGTCTACTTCCTCCGCGAGCGCCAGGACAAGTTCCCCGGCGTGAGCGCCGAGCAGATCTACGTGCGCGACTACCCCGACGGGACGCTCGGCGCACACCTCTTCGGCTACGTCAGCGAGATCAACGCCGATCAGCTGAAGGAGCAGGTCTATGACGGCCTCGCGCCCGGCGATCGGATCGGGGCCACCGGCCTGGAGGCTCAGTACGACCACGTCCTGCGCGGCCGCAACGGCGCGATCCGGGTGCAGGTCGACGCCGCCGGAGAACCGCGCGGCCGCGAGCTCTCCCGGGTCAATCCGGTCGCTGGGGACAACCTGAAGCTGACCCTCGACGAGAAGGTGCAGCAGGCCGGCGAGCAGGCGCTGCTCAGCTGGGGAAAGGGCAAGCCGGGCGCCTTCGTGGTGATGAATGTCAACGACGGATCGATCCTCGGCATGGGCTCGTACCCGACGTTCGACCCGAGCGTCTACACGCCACCCGCGTCATCGAGGGCGATCGACAACCTGAGCAACGACGAGAGCAAGCCCCTGTTGAACCGGGCCACACAGGCCGAGTACGTGACCGGATCGACGTTCAAGCTGGTCACTAGCACGGCCGCCCTCGAGGGCGGATTGCGCACTCCCGAGTCGACGTTCGACGACGCCGGCTCGTTCGAATTCGCCGGTCGCGAGTGGACCAACGCCGGGGGCCAGCCCAACGGCGTCGTGAACATGATCGACGCCCTGCGCGTCTCCTCCGACGTCTACTTCTATTCCGTCGGAATCGACGCCGAGAAGGTCTACGAGAACACCGGCAAGGAGGTCATCCAGGATTGGGCCTCGAAGCTCGGCTTCGGCCAGCCGACCGGCATCGACCTCCCCGGCGAAGCGTCCGGCCTGATCCCGACGCCCGAGTGGCGCGACCAGCTCTACAAGGACGCGCAGAAGCCGGATTCGCCCGGGGGCACGGATGCGGTCTACCCCGCGGAGACCGACAGGCCGTGGTCTGTGGGCGACGACATGAACCTCTCGGTCGGCCAGGGCGACCTCGGGGCGACACCTCTGCAGCTCGCCGAGGCCTACGCCGCGATCGGCAACGGCGGGGACCTCGTGCGGCCGCACCTCGCGCTGGCGGCCGAGGATCAGAACGGCGCCGTCACCCAGACCTTCGATCCCGCGCCCAGCCACCACGTCGATATCTCCGACACGACCCGGAGCACGATCATGGAGGGTCTGCGCCAAGCCGCAAACGATCCCGGCGGAACGTCGGAGGGGGTCTTCGCCGGCTATCCGATCGAGATCGCCGGGAAGACCGGAACGGCGGAGAAGACCTTCCCCCTCGCCGACCAGTCCTGGTACGCGGCGTTGGCGCCCTTCGACAACCCGAAGTACGTCGTTGTGGTCACCGTCGAGGGCGGCGGTTTCGGCGCCGACACTGCCGCGCCCGCCGCTCGTGACATCCTCAATGCCATCTTCGACGTGAAGCCGACTCAGATCAAGGACACCGGCGGCACGCTGGGACGCTGATTAGATGCACCACCTACCGATCGACGACTGATGCCAACCCTCGCCCAGCCACAGACCTTCGACGAGCGCAGCGCCGGCTTTGCCGAGCGCACCGGCTTCCTGCGGATGGATCCGCTGATCGCGTTCGCCGGAATCGCGCTGATCGTCTCCAGCATCGTTGCGCTCGGGGCGACGACGCAGGACTTCGTCGCAGGGAACCCGTACTTCTACGTGATCCGGCAGAGCATCTACGCGGTCATCGGAATCGCCCTCATGTTCGCCCTCGCCAGGTTCGATTACTCGCGCTTCCGCGAGCTTCGCGTCGGTATCTACGCCGCCATGATCCTCGCGATCCTCGCCGTCCTCCCGTTCGGGAAGATCGCCAACGGCGCGCAGCGATCAATCGAGCTTCCCTTCTTCAACTTCCAGCCGTCGGAGCTGGGCAAGCTGTTGCTCGTCCTCGCTCTTGCCGGCTTCGTGATCGACCGGGCTCGGCGCCAGTCGGAGCTGCAGCGCACCGCGCGGCTGCTCCTCCTGGGCCTCTTTCCCGCGGCGATCGTATTCGTGCAGCCCGACCTTGGCACGGCCCTGGTCTATGGCGCGGTCACGCTCGTGATCCTCTTCATCTCGGGGGTCCGCTGGACGCATTTCGCTGCGCTCGGCGGCCTCGCGGTTGCGGCGGTGACGGTGGTGTTGGTGGTCGCGCCCGCGGTCGGGCAACCTGTCCTTCATGGTTATCAGGCAGAGAGGCTGACTTCGTTCCTCAATCCGAGCGATTGCACGGCCGACTCCTGCTATCAGACGAATCAGGCGTTGATCGCCGTCGGCTCCGGTGGGAAGACCGGCCGAGGCGACGACGCCACTCAAGCGCAATCCGGCTTCCTGCCGGAGCCGCAGACGGACTTCATCTTCGCCGTGACGGCGGAACGATGGGGCTTCGTCGGCGCTGCGTTCCTTCTATCCCTCTACGCCCTGCTTATCTGGCGGGCGCTGCGGATAACGACACTCTCGAAGAACTTGTACGGGAGCCTCATCGGGGCGGGTATCGCCGCGATGTTGCTCTTTCAGGTTTTCGTCAACGTCGGGATGAACATCGGGATCATGCCCGTAACCGGAATCCCGTTGCCGTTGATGAGCTATGGCGGATCGTCGGTGCTTACCACCTTCATGGCGATCGGCCTGCTGCAGAGCGTCTACGTCCAATCGCAGCTCGCCTCCCCCGGCAGGGTAAGAAATGCTCTGTGAGGTGAGCCACTTTGAAGAAGAAAATTCTCGTATCGGTTGACGCCGGTGAAACACGCGTAGCCGTACTCGAAACCAAGGGAACCGCCCGCTCAGACGGTGATGGCGGTCGCCAGAACAACGACGGCAACGGCAAGTGGCGGGTTGGCGAGCTCTACGTCGAGCGACGCGGATCGCGCTCGATCGTCGGCAACATCTACAAGGGCGTCGTCGACAACGTGCTGCCCGGGATGGAGGCGGCCTTCGTCGACATCGGCCTGGAGCGCAACGGGTTCCTCCACGTCGACGAGATCGTCACCCCTGACGGCAAGGCCCAGCCCAAGCGCGGGCGAGGCCAGGGACGTCGTATCGACGAGTTGATCAAGCGCGGTCAGGAGATCGTGGTCCAGGTCGTCAAGGACCCGCTGAAGACGAAGGGCGCACGCCTCTCGATGCAGGTCTCGATCGCCGGCCGCTATCTCGTCTACATGCCGCAGGGCGGCGGGATCGGCGTCAGCCGGCGCCTTCCTGATGGCGAGCGGTCCCAGATGCGGAAGAGCCTGGAGAAGATCCACGCCTCGCACAAGGACCAGGGCGGCTACATCGTCCGCACCGCGGCGCAGGGCGCCAAGCAGGAGGACTTCGAGCGGGAGATCTCCTACCTCCACAAGCTCCACGAGGTGCTCGAGCGCCGCTCGACCGGAGTGGAGGCTCCCTCGCTCATCTTCCAGGAGGCCGACCTGCCGATCCGCGTCCTCCGCGACGTGCTCGGCAGCGAGTTCGATGGCGCCGAGATCGACGACCAGAAGCAGTTCGAGCGGGTCACCTCGTTCTTTCAGCGGACGGCTCCCGAGCTGGTCGACTCGGTCACCATCCACGCCCATAAGGAGCATCTCTTCGAGCGCCATGGTGCCGAAGAGGCATTCCGTTCGACCCTCTCGCGCCGCGTCGACCTGCCCTCCGGCGGCTATCTGATCATCGACTACGCGGAGGCGCTGACGGTGATCGACATCAACACCGGCAGCTTCACCGGCAAGGGCAAGGGCCGTCTCGAGGACACGATCACGAAGGTCAACGTCGAGGCCGCCGACGAGGTGGTCCGCCAGCTGCGGCTACGCGACATCGGCGGGATCATCGTCATCGACTTCATCGACATGGCGCGGGCCAAGAACCGCGATCAGGTCCTGAAGACGCTGCGCAAGGCCTTGGATGAGGACAGGACCAAGACCTACGTCGTCGAGGTCTCCCCGCTCGGCCTGGTCGAGATGACCCGCCAGAACGTCACCGACGGCGTCCGCGAGATCCTGACGACGAGGTGCCCGACCTGCGACGGCGAGGGCGTCGTCCGCTCCGCCGAGACGGTGGCGATCGAGTCGTTGCGCAAGCTGCGCGACGTCGTCGATTCCAAGCCGGAGCCCGAGGCCCACCTGATTCGCGTCAACCCACGGGTCGCGCGCGAGCTGATGCGCCACGACAGCGGCCTGCTCGAGCTCGAGGCCGAGCTCGGCAAGACGTTTCTGTTCGAGGGCGGGGAGGCCCTGCCGATCGACACGTTCGAGGTCTCCGAATCGGGGAACAAGGACGAGATCGAGCGCCGCGCCCTTCCGTTCGCGGTCGGCGACGAGGTGCTTCTGACGATCGATGAGCCGCACATGTACAACGCCGGTGACGCGGTCGCCCGGGTCGACGCGCTGGTGATCACGGTCGCCGGCGCGGCATCGCTCGTCGGCCAGCGCAAGCTGGTCCGGATCCAGAGCATCGAGCGCTCTTCGGGCCAGGCGGAGTTGCTCGAAGGGGTGCCCGTGAACGACGAGGCCGATGGTGAGGACGCCGACGGTCTAGAATCCGGCGCTCGGCGCCGCGGCCGCAGAGGCGGACGGCGCCGTTCCCGCGCCGGAAGCGGTTCCCCTTCCGGCACAGACAGCGAATCCTGAGAGACTGAACCCGAATGCCCACGTACGCAATAGTCGAAGCCGGCGGTAAGCAATACCGCGTCGAGAAGGGCCAGTTCCTGCTGGTCGACCGGATGCCCGAGGATGAAGGGGCGAAGGTCGGCCTGCGCGCGGTCATGTTCCGCAGCGACGACGACACCGTGATCGCCCCGAAGGACCTCGAGAAGGTCAAGGTCGAGGCGAAGATCGCCGGACACGAGCGCGGGGAGAAGATCAAGGTCTTCAAGTACAAGGCGAAGAAGGGCTACCGGAAGACCAAGGGCCACCGTTCAGAGCTGACGAGGCTTGAGGTGACCGAGGTCAAGCTGCTGACCCGCAAGCCGGCGACGAAGAAGGAGCCGGCTGAGAGCGACGAGGCAGCGAGCGAGAAGACGGGCGCCCCCGCCAAGAAGGAGCCCGCCGCCAAGAAGAAGCCGGCGGCCAAGAAGCCCGCCGCGAAGAAGAAGCCGGCCCCCAAGAAAGAGAGTGACTGATGGCGCATAAGAAGGGACTCGGCTCCAGCCGAAACGGTCGTGACTCGAAGCCGAAGTTCCTCGGCGTCAAGGTCTTCGCGGGCCAGCAGGTGACGGGCGGGGAGATCATCGTCCGTCAGCGCGGCACCCGCTTCCACCCCGGCGTCGGCGTCGGCATCGGCCGCGACCACACCATCTTCGCGACCCGACCGGGGACGGTCGAGTTCAAGCTGGCTCGCAAGGGCCGGATCATCTCGGTCGCTCAGCCGACCGAGAGCCAAGCCACCACCGGCTCGTAGGGCCCGGCCGCTTCTCGCGGCCCCTAGCTCGCTCGCCTACCCTCGGGAACGTGTTCCACGACAAGGCGCGCATATTCGTCGAGGGCGGTCGCGGTGGTGACGGCGTCGTCAGCTTCCGGCGTGAGGCCCACGTTCCACGTGGCGGTCCCGACGGCGGCGACGGCGGGCACGGGGGAGACGTTGTGCTCGTTTGCGACCCCTCCCGGCGCGACCTGGCCTCGATGCGCGTATCCGCTCATTACCGCGCCGAGCGGGGTGCTCATGGACAGGGCGCCAACAAGGCGGGCGCTCGCGGGAAGGACCTGATCGTCCTCGTCCCACCGGGAACGACCGTCGAGGGCCTCGGCGGTGAGTTCTTCGACCTCGTCGAAGCCGGCCAGCGGGCCACCGTCGCGACGGGCGGGCTCGGCGGTCATGGCAACAAGAAGTTTGCCTCAGCGACGCGCCAGACTCCCAGGTTCGCCGAGAACGGCCTGACGGGAGCGTCGGGCTGGGTCGAGCTGCGGCTCCGACTACTCGCCGACGCCGGGCTCGTCGGCCTCCCGAACGCCGGCAAGTCCTCGCTGCTGGCTCGCCTGACCCGCGCCGCCCCCAAGGTGGCCAACTATCCCTTCACGACGCTCGAGCCGATCCTGGGGACGATCGATGACGGTGAGCGACAGCTCGTCCTCGCCGACATCCCCGGCCTGATCGAGGGCGCCGCCGACGGAGCCGGTCTCGGGCACGAGTTCCTCGCCCACGTTGAGCGCTGCCGGGTGCTCCTGCACCTCGTCGAGCTCGGCGAGGGCAGCGATCCCGAGCTCGCCTACAGCACCGTCCGGGGGGAGCTGGAGGCCCACGGTGCCGGCCTCGGCAACCTGCCGGAGGTGATCGTGCTCTCGAAGGCCGATCTGATGCCGGCCGAGGAGCTCGAGCTGCACGTCGAGGAATGGAGCGAGAGGCACCCGGGCCTGAAGGTTCTCGCGATCTCCTCGGCAACGGGTGCCGGGCTGCCGGAGCTGACGAATGAGCTCTTCTCCGCGGTCGCGGCGGCGGATTCGGTCGAGACGGAGGGCGCAGCCCGGATGCCGGTCGACCCGGCCTTCGAGGCGGAGCACCGGATCTATCGGCCGCGGGCCTCCGGTGGCTTCGACGTCGCCGTGTTGGAGGACGGCGTCTTCGTAGTCGAGGGACGAGGCGTCGAGATGCTGGTCGAGCGGCACGACCTCTCCAACCACGAGGCGATCTCCTACCTCGGTCGCAGGTTCACCGAGATCGGAGTGATCAAGGCCCTCCGCGACGCCGGCTTCGAATCGGGCGACGAGGTGCGCGTCGGCGACGAAGCTTTCGATCTCGAGGTCTGAGCATCTTTAGGCTGCGACGCTCATGACCCTCGTAGTCAAGCTCGGCTCCTCGATCGTCGCCGGTGCGGACGGCGCCCTGCGCGCCGACGTGCTCGACGAGGTCTGCGCACAGGTCGCGGAGCTGCACGCCGGTGGCGAGGAAGTCGTGATGGTCACCTCGGGGGCGATCGCGCGGGGCCGGAGACTGCTTGGACTGGAGCGGCGCCCGACGGCCGTCGATGAGCTGCAGGCGGCCTCCGCCGTGGGCCAGGGCTCGCTCTTCCGCGCTTATGAGGACCGGCTGGCGGCGGGCGAGGTGCGAGCGGCGCAGGTGTTGCTGACGGCCTTCGACATGTCGGAGCGAATTCACTACCTGAACGCGCGTCAGACTCTGCAGCGACTGATCGCCTGGCACGTCGTGCCGGTGATCAACGAGAACGACACGACCGCAACCGATGAGATCACCTTCGGGGACAACGACTTCCTCGCGGCCCAGGTGGCGATCATGATCGAGGCGCGACGGCTGATCCTGCTCACCGACCAGGCCGGGCTCCACGATCGCGATCCACGCCAGGACCCGCAGGCGAACCTGATCGAGGAGGTCGACGACCCGGCGGAGCTCGACTCCTACGAGATCGGGGTCCGGACCTCCGCGTTCGGCTCCGGGGGGATGCGCAGCAAGGTCGCGGCGGCGAGCATGGCCAGCGGGTCGGGCGTCGCGGTGACGATCTGCGATGGGACGGCCACCGGCACGCTGCTCACCGCCGCCCGCGGCGAGCGGATCGGCACCTCGTTCAAGACGCGGACCGATCGCGGCTCCAGCTTCAAGCTCTGGTTGCGGTGGGCGACTCCGGCCCGTGGGCGGATCGTGGTCGACGCCGGGGCGGGAAGGGTTCTGCGCGAGAGCGGCTCCTCCCTTCTGCCGGTTGGCGTCCTGGAGGTCGAGGGGAGCTTCGCGGCCGGTGACCCCGTCGAGGTCGTCGGCGAGGGGGGCATCATCGGCAAGGGCATCGCCGAGCACTCCTCGGAGGTGCTCGAGCGGGTCCGCGGGAAGCGCAGCAACGAGGTGGCTGAGATCCTGCCGGGAGCCGCCGAGGAGGCGGTGCATCGGGACAGGTTCGTCCTTACTTAGGCCTCCGGCTACCCTTTTGGGGTATGGCCACCGCCACCGAATCCGTAACCGACCTCTGCCGCCGCGCTCGCGCCGCCTCGCTGCTCTTGCCCGCCGTTCCGACGGCGGCCAAGGACGAGGCGCTGGCGATCATGGCGCGGATGCTCCGTGAGCGCTCCGAGGAGATGCTCGAGGCGAACGCGATCGATGTCGAGCGCGGGCGGGGGGACGGGCTGGACGACGCGCTGCTCGACCGCCTCAGCCTGAACCCCGAGCGGATCGAGGCGATGGCCGCCGGGGTGGAAGCCGTCATCGCGTTGCCCGATCCGATCGGCGAGGAACTCGAGCGGCGAACGCTCGCCAGCGGGATCGAGATGGAGCATCGGCGGGTTCCGATCGGCGTCATCGCGGTCATCTACGAGGCTCGCCCGAACGTGACGATCGACGCCGCCGCCCTCTGCCTGAAGAGCGGCAACGCCTCGCTGCTGCGCGGCTCCAGCACCGCAACCGCCTCAAACGCCGCGCTCGGCGGCCTGGCACGCGACGCGGTCCGCGAGGCCGGTCTTCCCGAGGGCACGATCGAGATGGTTTCCGGGGGAGGCCGCGAGGAGCTCGCCGAGCTCGCTCGTCAGCGCGACCTCGTCGACCTGATCATCCCCCGCGGCGGCGACGGGCTGAAGAAGTCACTCGAGCAGGTCGCCGAGGTGCCGATCCTCTACGCCGCTTCCGGCAACTGCCACGTCTACGTCCACTCCGATGCCGACCTCGAGATGGCCCGGGCCATCGCCGTCAACGCGAAGGTCAGCCGTCCGAGCGTCTGCAACGCCGCTGAGACGCTGCTCGTCCATGCCGATGTCGCCGAGCGCTTCCTGCCGGCCGCGCTCGCCGAGCTGAGCGCGGCGGGCGTTGAGCTGGTCGGCGACGACGCCGCTCGCGACGATGCCGGCGGAGTCGATGTCGGCTCGGCCAGCGACGACGATTGGGACCGCGAGTACAACGCGCTGAAGCTGACCGTGGGGGTCGTCGATTCGCTCGACGCCGCGATCGAGCACATCAACCGCCACGGCAGCGGCCACTCGGAGGCGATCGTCACGTCCTCCGACGACGCGGGCCACGCTTTCACCGCCGGCGTCGACGCCGCCTGCGTCTACGTCAACGCGTCGACCCGCTTCACGGATGGTTTCGAGTTCGGGATGGGCGCCGAGATCGGCAACTCGACCCAGAAGCTGCACGCGCGCGGGCCGATCGGGCTCCGCGAGCTGACCTCGAGCAAGTACGTCCTGCGCGGGACCGGCCAGATCCGCGCGTGAGCCGCGCCGTCGGCGTCCTCGGAGGCGCCTTCAACCCACCTCACCTCGCCCATCTCCTGCTTGCCCAGGAGGCGGTTGCCGAGCTCGGGCTCGACGAGCTGATCCTGATGCCGACCGGGGAGGCACCGCACAAGCGGATCGATCCTGAGCCCGGGCCCGAGGTGCGTCTCGAGATGACCCGGCGGGCAGTGGCCGGATGCGACCGCCTCTCCGCCTCCGATCTCGAGGTCGGGCGGGAGGGGCCGTCCTTCGCCTACCGTACGCTCGAGTTGCTTGCGGATGAGCTTCCAGGAACCGAGTTGACCTTCGTCATGGGCGCCGACGTCGCCGCCGGACTCGAGGGCTGGCGCCATCCGGAGCGCGTCCTGGAGCTCGCCCGGGTGGCGATCGCCGAGCGGCCCGGGGTGGACCACTCCGAAATCGATGAGGTTCTGTCGCGGCTGGGCGCAGCCGGGAGGATCGACTCGATCGAGATGCCTCCGGTGGGGATCTCCTCCTCGATGATTCGCGCCCGTGTCGCCGCAGGACAGCCGATCCGGTGGCTCGTGCCCGACACGGTGGTCGAGCTGATCGGCGAGCTGGGCCTATACGGCTCAGCGGAGGCCCCCGCCGTCGGGGTCCGTGAGGGGATGCGGGGATGAGCTACACGCCACTGGAGCTGACCCAGCGGATCGCCGCCATCTGCGACGAGAAGCAGGCCGAGGAGATCGTCGCCCTCGACGTCGCCGAGATCCTCGGCTACACGGACGTTCTGCTGATCTGCACGGCGCGCAACGAGCGCTTGGCCAAGGCGATCCACGATGAGGTCTACGTTCGTCTGAAGCACGAGGACGACCTGTTGCCGAGGCGTGTGGAGGGTCTGCCCGAGGCGCGCTGGGTCCTCGTCGACTACCTCGACTGCATCCTGCACGTCTTCGTCCCCGAGACGCGCGAGCTGTATCGCCTCGATCAGCTCTGGGGCGAGGGCAAGGCGGTCGACCTTGCGCTCGGAGGCGGCACTCCGGCCCGCGCCGTCGGCGACGCCTAGGCGGAACGCCGTTTTCACGTCCGCGGGGGGCCCTACCCTCGGGCCATCGCTGGAGGAAGATTCAGTAGATCTCTGCTCGGCTACCGCCGGTCGGCGGTTGACGAAGCAATGGACGGGCTCGAGTCAGAGCTCGGCATGCGCTGTGAGGCGCTGCGAGCCCGCGATGGCGAGATCGAGAGGCTGACGACGGAGGCAGGGGCTTTGAGTCACCGGATCGTCGAGCAGGAGCGTGAGATCGCCGACGTCCGCGCGGAGCTGGCCGGCGCCCGCGTGCGCGTCGACGAGGAGTTGCGCAGCCTGACCGTCCTCGGCCGCCATCTCGAGGAGCTCAGGGTCGGCGCGCGCGGACAGGCGACGCGGATCAGGCTGCGCGCCCTGCGCGAGGCGGCGGAGCTGAACGCCCGGCTGGTGGACGCCACCGCGACGGAGGGTGGAGAGGAGTCGGCGCGCGAGCGCATCCTCGAAGCCCTCGAGGACGCCATCGATCGCGTGGGGAGCGAGTGGGAGGTCGAAAAGCCGATTGCACCCGGGGCGCTCGGGCTGACCTCCATCCCGGTCATCGACGCGGCCACCGGCGCACCCCAGGCCCGGGCCAACGGCAACGGGAGTCGCCGCAGCGTCAGCGTGGACGTCGGGCCGTTCGCCGACTTCTCGCAACTGGTTCGGTTCGAGGATGCGGCCAACGCCATCGGCGCGACCGGCGACATCTCGATCAAGCGCTTCTCGGAGGGTAGGGCGCGCATCGATGTCGCCCTCAGCGAGCCCATCGATTTGTTACACGAGCTCGAGGAGCGGTGCGACCTCGAGTTCAAGGTGCGATCGAGCAGCGACGACTCGATCGTCTTGGACGTGGACCCCTCCTGACGCTCAATTTCTGGCTGAGCCCATGATCCTGAGCAGGAACAGGAACATGTTGATGAAGTCGAGGTAGAGGGAGAGGGCGCCGAGGATTGCGACCTTCTGCGCGCCCTCTCCGTCGAGCCCACTTTCGCCGATCCCCTTCAGCTTCTGCATGTCGTAGGCGGTCAGGCCGGCGAAGATCAGCACGCCGGCGAAGGTGACCAGCCAGTAGAGGAATGAGTTAGCCCAGAAGATGTTGACGACGCTGCCGATGATCAGGCCGAAAAGCGCCATGTAAAGGATCGAGCCCATGCTCGTCAGATCGCGCTTGGTCACGTAACCGTAGGTGGCCATCGCGCCGAACATCCCGGCCGTGACGACGAACGTGGACGCGATCGAGGCGGTCGTGTAGATCTCGAGGATCACCGAGAAGGTGAAGCCGTTCACCGCCGCAAACAGCGCGAAGAGGAAGACGGCGACCGAGTAGGAGATCTTGTTGATCCCTGCCGAGAGGCCGATCACCAGGCCGAGCTCCGCGGCGAACATGCCGAAGTAGGCGAGCTGATGGTCTCCGAACCAGGCAAGCATGTCGCCGCTGGCGGCCACGTAGGCGGCGATACCGGCGGTCAGGGCGAGCCCGACGAACATCCAGCCGAAGACGCTCGTCATGAACGCCTGGCGGGTCAGCTGTGCCTGTGCGGACGGGAGCGTCGAGGTGCCGAATCGGTCTGTCATATGTCCCGGATTCTACGCAAGGCCGTCACGAATCCCTGCCCGGAACCGGCGATCTCCGTCCGGTCAGTAAGCGAACATGTGTTCGTGGATCCTGCTGCCCATGACCGAGCACGGCCGCTACGACCTCGCTCTCGATCTGGGTGGTCGCCTCCTGCGGGTGCAATGTAAATGGGCCCGGAAGTGCGGGGATGTCGTGAAGATCGGTCTCGCAACATCGCGACACACACCGGTCGGTGGGTACAAGAGAACGACGTATTCCAAGGACGAGATCGACGCGGTGGCGGCCTACTGCGGCGAGCTCGATCGGTGCTACTTCTTCCCGATCGAGGAGATCGCGAATCGGCGGAGCATCTATCTTCGTCTCGAGCCGGCCAAGAATGGTCAGCTCGCAGCAGTAAACTCCGCGGCCGACAATGAGTTCGACGGGGCTGTAGCTCAGCTGGCTAGAGCATTCGGCTGGCAGCCGAAAGGTCAGGGGTTCGAATCCCCTCAGCTCCATAACGACGGTTCCGGCATCGAAGAGGTCGGCGCTGAGCGGTTCGGCAGGTTTACGGCCCGCTTTCTTCAGCGGGCCGCAGAGGGCGAGGAGCTCCTCATCTCTCGCAGAGGCTGGCCGATGGCCCGGCTGTGCCCGGTCGATTACGGCGTGCCGCCGGGCTAGGCTCGTGCACGCTGCCTCCGGCCCGTCCCGCGATCCCCAGGGTCTCGCCCGGCACGCAGCGTCGTGAGCACGACTGCCTAGACTCCGCGCGATGAGCAGCCCCCCTGACCTCGACCGCTACAGGCCTCGTGCCATCGAGCGCAAGTGGCAGGAAACGTGGGACGCCGACGGCACCTGGCAGGTGCCCAACCCCGGCGACGACGGCTTCGACGCCTCCAAGCCGAAGGCGTACGTGCTCGAGATGCTGCCCTACCCGTCGGGGGAGCCCCACGTCGGCCACCTCAAGAACTACGCGATCGGCGACGCGATCGCCCACTTCCGCCGCCGTCATGGAATGCAGGTCATCCATCCGATGGGCTACGACGCCTTCGGCCTGCCGGCCGAGAATCACGCGATCCGCACCGGCGAGCACCCTCGGCTCTCGACGATGCGCTCGATCGACGAGTTCCGCCGCCAGTTCCGGGAGTGGGGCATCTCGATCGACTGGTCCCGCGAGTTCGCCACCTGCGATCCGGCCTACTACCGCTGGACGCAGTGGCTCTTTCTCCGGCTCTTCGAGCGCGACCTCGCCTACCGGACCAACGCCCCGGTGCAGTGGTGCCCCAAGGACCAGACCGTGCTCGCCAACGAGCAGGTGATCGACGGTCGCTGCGAGCGTTGCGGCACCCTCGTCGAGCAGCGCAATCTCGACCAGTGGTTCTTCCGGATCACCGCATACGCCGATCGCCTGCTCGAGGACTTCGAGCTGCTCGAGTCCTGGCCAGAGCACGTCGTCACGATGCAGCGCAACTGGATCGGCCGCTCCGAGGGCGCCGAGGCGATCTTCAGGTGCGAGGAGATCGGCCTCGACTTCCCGGTCTTCACGACCCGGCCCGACACCCTCTTCGGCGCCACCTTCTTCGTCCTCGCGCCGGAGCACCCCGACCTCGCCCGGCTGATCGAGGGGACCGCGAACGCCGATGAGGTGCGCGCCTATGTCGCCGACGCAGTTCTACGTTCCAGCATCGACCGCGGAGCCGAGGATCGCGAGAAGACCGGCGTCCGGCTGGAACGCACCGTGACGAACCCGGTCAACGGCGAGCAGATCCCGATGTTCGTCGCCGACTACGTGCTGATGGAGTACGGGACGGGCGCGATCATGGCCGTCCCCGGCCACGACGGCCGCGACTTCGAATTCGCTCGTAAGTACGACCTCGAGATCAGGCGGGTCGTGGCGCCGACGGACGGCTCCGAGCCACCTGCGGAGGAGCCGTTCATGGCGCAGTCGGACGATCTCCGGATGGTCAACTCCGGCGAGCTCGACGGGCTCAGCCCGGCCGCTGCCAAGCAGCGGATCATCGAACGCCTCGAAAGCGAAAACCGTGGGGCGCCCGCCGTCAACTACCGCCTCCGCGACTGGCTGCTCTCCCGGCAGCGCTACTGGGGCTGCCCGATCCCGATCGTTCACTGCGACGCCTGCGGAGCGGTCGCCGTACCCGACGACCAGCTCCCCGTCGAGCTCCCCGAGGTCGACGAGTACCGCCCGAAGGGCCAGTCGCCGCTGGCGGCGGCAACCGATTGGGTCAGTACCGAGTGTCCGTCGTGCGGCGCCCCCGCGCGTCGCGAGACCGACACGATGGACACGTTCGTCGACTCCTCCTGGTACTTCCTGCGCTACCTCGACGCGCACAACGACGAGGCACCGTTCGCGCGCGAGATAGCCGACTACTGGATGCCCGTCGACCAGTACATCGGTGGAGTCGAGCACGCGATCCTGCACCTGATGTACGCGCGTTTCTTCACCAAGGCGCTGGCCGACGGCGGACTCCTCTCCGCCCAGGAGCCGTTCGCGAACCTCTTCACCCAGGGGATGATCACCCGCGACGGCGCCAAGATGTCGAAGTCGAAGGGCAACGTCGTCAGCCCGTCCGAGTTCGTCAAGCGCTTCGGCGCGGACACCGCTCGCACCTACGTCTGCTTCGTCGGACCACCCGACCGCGGCGGCGACTGGGTCGACGAGGGGCTCGAGGGCGTCCACCGGTTCCTGGGACGGCTCTGGCGCCTTGCGAACGAGCAGGCGGGGTACGGGGGAGAGGAGGCCACGTCCGACTGGCAGCGATCCACCTCCGGCGCCGCGCGGGAGCTTCTGCGAAAGGCGCACTGGGCAATCGACAAGACGACCCGCGACTTCGAGCGCGGGTTCCAGTTCAACACCGTGATCTCCGCGGTGATGGAGCTCGTCAACGACTCCTACCGGCTCAAGGACGGCCTCTATGCGGAGTCCGAGGGGCGGCGTGCCGTCCATTTCGCCGCGTCGACGGCCGCCTCGCTGATCTTCCCGTTCGCCCCCCATCTCGGAGCCGAGGTCTGGGAGACGCTGGAGGGCGAGCGAGCCGGTCAGGTCTGGGAGCAGCCGTGGCCGCAGGCGGACCCGGAGATGCTCGCCTCGGCTCGGATCACGGTCATCGTCCAGGTCAACGGCAAGCTCCGCGACCGGATCGAGGCAGACCCAGGCGCGGACCGCGACGAGCTCCTCAGGCTCGCCCGCGCGAGCGAGAAGGTGAGCGCCCACATCGACGGCTCCGAGGTCGTCAAGGAGGTCGTGGTGCCCGGCAAACTGGTCAACCTCGTCGTCAGATAGCTCCGCGAGGACGCTCCGCTCCGCTCCGGAGGCAGGCCACATCGAGGCGAGCACTCCCGGTTTAGTTCGCTCGACCTGCTAGAACATCCGCGATGCTCGTCAGGCGCCTCTCCGACGCCGCCGTGAAGGACTTCCACCGGCTCAGCTCCCACATCCTCATGGATGCCGGGGAGATGGGCTCACGCCATATGACCGTGACGTGGGTGGTGGTGCCGCCCGGCGTCTCCCAGGAGCTCCACTCCCATGAGGAGGCGGAGCAGGTCTACGTGGTGGTGCAGGGCACCGGCACGCTCTCCGCGACCGGTGACACCGAGCAGCTCGAGCCCGGCGATCTGGCGCTGATTCCGCCGGCCAGCGACCACACCCTCGCGAACGAGAGCGACGACCCGCTCGCGATCCTCTCCGTCCAGTCGCCGGCGGTCTCCGTCGATGAGACCTTCGGCCGCCAGACCTCAGCCGTCTCCGGCTACGAAGAGGACGACGACGACTACTAGATGGCCGGGCTGGTCAGGCGCCGCGTGGTCGTCCGAGGCGAGGTGCAGGGGGTCTTCTTTCGCGCGTCCGTTGGCCGGCTCGCTGAGCAGCTGGGCGTCGCGGGGTTCGCGGTCAATCGCGACGATGGATCGGTCGAGATGGCCTTCGAAGGCCCGCCCGACGCCGTCGAGCAGCTGATCTCCTACAGCTCGGAAGGTCCTGAAGGGGCGCGGGTAAGCGGCGTCGAGGTCGACCGGGAGGAGCCCGAGGGCGCCTCCGGCTTCAGCACGGGCTGACTCTCCGCCCGCCCTCACGCCGAGCGCGAGAACCGCCTCGATTTCGCCGCTGAATCGGCGCAGAGGCCGCGCAACGTGTGCGCCGCCGCCGGCGAGCATCGGCTCGTGACTGAGCTGGAGATCGAGGACCTTCGGTGAGCGAGGGCGTGAGCCGCGCGCAGATCGCGGTCTACGCTGCCATCGGCGTGGTCCTCCTCCTGCTCGGGATCCGAGCGCTCCGGGAGACGGGAGCTCAGGAGGGGGACGGCTCATACGCCGGCGGCAGTGGCGGCAGTGCGCGCCTCTCGTCCGAGCCGGTCGGCAGCGGTGGGCCGCCCGCCTCCGATGGCGACGTCGTCGTCCACGTCGCGGGTGCGGTCTCCGAACCGGGCGTCTATCGCCTCCCGGCGGGCTCGCGCGTCACCGACGCGCTCGAGCGGGCCGGCGGGCCGAGTGGGCGCGCCGAGCCGGACGCGATCAACCTGGCTGCCCGCCTCGCCGATGGCCAGCAGGTCGTGGTGCCCGAGCGCACCTCGTCGTCCTCCCAAGCGACCGCTGACCCCTCGGACCCGGCCGCATCGGGCCCGATCAGCCTCGGCTCAGCCGACGCGGCCACCCTCGAGACGATCGAAGGGATCGGGCCGGTCACGGCCGCGGACATCATCGCCTACCGCGATGAGCACGGTGGCGTCTCCTCGATCGACCAGCTCGACGAGATCCCGGGGATCGGGCCGACCACAATTCAGGCGCTCGGGGACCGACTGCAACCGTGAACCCTCTGGCCGGGTGGTGGCGTCATGCGGCGCTCGCCGGCCTCGTAATCGGGCTGTTGACGTCCTCACGGCTGACGGCACCGCCTGGCTGGGCGGCATGCTCGCTGGTCGCCGCGCTCGGGTTGGCGGTCGTCGGCCGGGGGTTGCTCGGAGTCGCGGAGACGACCCGCGGGCTTGCCCTCCCGGGGTGGCTCGCCTGTATCTGCGCCGTCGGGGCGATCGTCGGCCTCGGCATCGGCGCGGCGCGAATCGCCGCGATCGACGCCGGGGCGCTCGGGGGCCCCGTCGGTGCGCAGGTCAGGCTGAGCGGCTTCGTCGACGCGGTGCCGCGCAGGAGCTTCGGCGAGGTCCGCGTCCCCCTCGCCACGCCCGATGGGCGGCTGATGCTCGTCGCCCACGAGCCCGTCGGGCCACTGCCGGTGGGAAGCGCGGTCGAAGCGCGCGGTCGGCTCACGGCCCCCGATCCATTTCATCGCGACGAGCTGGAGCGGCTCGGAGCGTCGCTCGAGCTGCGGGCCGACGAGCTCGAGCTCACCGACGAGCAGCGTGGCGGCCTCATCGGGGCGCTCGACCGGATCCGCGCTCGCGCCGAGACCGGCCTGCAGGCGGGGATGGACGAGCAGGAGTCGGCCCTGGCGCGCGGTTTCGTGCTCGGCGAGGACGATTTGATCGAACCGCGGACGAGGGACGCGTTCAAGCGGTCAGGCCTCGCTCATCTGCTTGCGGTGAGCGGCCAGAACGTGATGCTGCTCGCGATCCTCGCGGGCGTCATCCTTGCCGTGTTCGGCGTCCGCTTGCGCGCGCGCCTGGCCCTGACGATGTTGCTGATCGCGATCTACGTCCCGGTTGCGGGAGCGGGCCCCTCGATCCAGCGCGCCGGGGTGATCGGTGCCGCCGGCATCCTCGCGACTCTCTCCGGCCGTCCCTCTGATCGCGCCCACCTCGCGCTGCTCGCCGGGACCGTGACCCTGATCATCAACCCGCGCTTCGGCTCTGACGTCAGCTGGCAGCTCAGCTTTGCCGCGGTGCTGGGCATCATGCTCTGGGCGGCACCGTTGCGGGCGCTCCTGCTGCCGCCGTTCGCCCGCTGGCTGCCGGCGAGGCTCGCGAGCCCGCTCGCGGAGGGCGCCGGCCTGACGATCGCCGCGACCGTTGCGACCGCACCGCTGATGGCGCACTACTTCGAGCAGCTCTCGCTGGCTGCGATCCCCGCCAACCTGATCGTGCTCGTGGCGATCGCTCCGGTGATGTGGATCGGGATGGTGATGGGCCTGCTCGCGCAGCTCCCCGCGCTACCCCTCGCGCCGCTCGGATGGGTGGAGGGGGCCCTCATTGACTTCGTCGCTCGCGTCGCTGACGTCTTCGCCGCGCCCGCGTGGGCGCAGGCGAAGCTACCCCTGCCGGGGTCGACGGCGGTCTTCGCCGCCCATGTCGCCGTCGTCCTGCTCGTCGGAGCCGCGCTGGCCGGTGGCAGGCGCCGACGAGGTCTCGGCCTTCCGCGCCGCCTCCTGCTCGCGGCATCGCTGCTCGGGCTCGTCCTGCTCGCCGAAGCCGCCGTCGAGCCGGGCTCGGCCCCGGGTCCTCCCGCGGCGACGCTGCGGATCACCGAACTCGACGTCGGTCAGGGCGATGCAACCCTGCTGGAGCCGCCTCGCGGCGCCCCGATCCTCGTCGACGGCGGGCCGCCGGGAGCAGCGGCGGCGAACGCGCTTCGGGGACTCGGGATCGGTCGCCTGCGCGCAGTCTTCGTGACCCACGACCAGCTCGATCACGCCGGCGGCCTCTTTGCGGTCCTCGCCTCGACTCGGGTCGACGAGCTCGTCCATGCCCGCCCTGCTCCCGCGCTCGAGGCGGCGGCCCGGGGTGCGGGGGCCAGGGTCCGCTCCACGGCTGAGGGCAGCTCGTTCGACTTCGGGCGCCTCGAGCTCGACGTGCTCTGGCCGCCGCGCGAGCCCGGTCCCGCCGATCACGACCCCAACCTCGACTCCCTCGTGATGGTCGCTCGCTTCGCCGGCTACGGCGCGCTGCTGACCGGCGACGCCGAGGAGGAGGCGACTCACATCGATCCGGGACCGATCGACGTGCTCAAGGTCGCCCATCACGGCAGCGACGACGCCGGGCTCGGCACCCTGCTCGATCGTTCGGTGCCCCGGGTGGCGCTGATCGGCGTCGGGGCGGGTAACGGCTACGGTCATCCGACCGAGTCGACGCTGGCGACGCTGGCCGACCATGGCGTCTGCGCCCTGCGAACCGATCTCGATGGAGCGTCGACGGTCGAGCTCGGTCCCGGTGGCGTGCTCGCGCGGACGGCCGCCGGCGATCTGCCCGCCGATCGAGCTGGATGTTGAGCCGGGAGCGGCCGAGTGCAGAAGGAGCCGGGCACGGACGTAGACTCGGCGCGTGGCCGACGCGATGAAACCCGCCTACCTGCTCACCGGCGGGGACGCCGCGAAGCTGGACTCCGCGCTGGCCCGTCTGCGGGCTCGCGCCGAGCGCGAGGGCGGACAGGGCTCGCTCGAGACCTTCTCCGGGGCCGGTTCGTCGGCGCCCGACGTCGAGGCCCTGATCGGAGCGCTGCCTGCCATCTCATTGATGTCGGAGCGTCGCTACCTCCTCGCCGACGGCGTCGAGCGCTGGCGCCCCGCTCAGGTGAAGGCTCTGGCGGCCGCACTCGAGACCGCACCACCCGAGGTCACCGTCGTCCTCGTCGCCCGCGGCGATGCCCCCAAGGGCCTCGCCGACGCCGTGGAGGCCGTCAAGGGGGAGGTGCTGGCCTATGCGGCGCCGCAGCGCCGCGAGCTTCCCTCCTGGCTGATGAGAGCCGCTCGCGAGCGTGGGTTCACACTCGCTCCGCAGGCCGCCCGCGCTCTGGTCGAAAGGCTCGGCGACGGCACCGTCAGGCTGGCCAACGAGCTCGACCGCTTGGCGCTCTGGGCCGAGGAGCGCGGCAGCGTCGAGCTCGAGGATCTCGAGGAGCTCACCGCCGATGAGTCGGAGCAGGCGGGGTGGACGCTCGGCGACGCGGTCGTCGCGCGCGACCGCGAGGCCGCGGTCGGCGCCGCGGATGCGCTGCTGGCCCAGGGGGAGGCGCTCACGCCCCTGGTCTATGGAATGGCATCACGACTTCGCAGCGCCCATCAGGCGGCCAGTGCGCTGGGGGAGGGCCGCTCGCCCCAGCAGGTCGAGGCGGCATTGCCGATGGCCCCATATCCATCGAAGATGCTCGTTCGCTCGGTGCGCGGCGTGGACCCGGGGGAGCTTTCGGAGGCGATCGGCGTGATCGCTGATCTCGAGTGGTGGAGTCGCGGGGGCTCCGACTACACGAACGAAGTCGCCTTGACGCTGGCGGTGCGGCGTGCGGCCGGGGGAGAAGCTTGAGCGACGAGCCGGGTTACGACTTGGCGGCGGCGCGCAGACGGGCGGCGCGGCTCTTCTTGCGAGCGCCCGTGTTGGCGTGCATCGCGCCCTTCTGGACGGCCTTGTCGATGCGGGAGACGAGCGTCTTGTGCAGACCGTCGGTCTCCGCGTCACCGGATTCGACCGCGCTCTCGAACTTGCGGAAGCCCGTCTTGACCGCGCCGGTGAGGCGGCGGTTCTCGTCGTGCTCACGCTCGGAGCGGAGGATTCTCTTCTTCTGTGATGCGATGTTCGCCATTGCGGCGCCACACTCTAGCGGCTGATGGACGAATCCCCCGACGACGCCCACTCGCGCTCCCCCGCGAGTGCTCCGAGCGCGCCCCCCGGGGCGCTCGAGCCGGAGGTCGAGCAGCAGGCGGGCGGGAGTGGGCTCGGGCGCACGACGATCTTCTTCAGCATCGCGACGGGAGCCTCGCGGGTCGCCGGATTGGTGCGCGAGATCGTGGCCGCCAGCTACTTCGGCGTCAAGGGCCCGATGTCGGCGTTCACGCTGGCCTTCCAGCTTCCGAACCTGATTCGGGCGCTGTTCGCCGACGCCGCTCTGCAGGCGGCGTTCGTCCCGGTGTTCACCGAGCAGCTGGAGCAGGGCAACCGCAGGGATGCCTATCGCCTCGCCTCGACCCTGATCTTCCTGATCATCGCCGTGCTCGGCCTGATCACGGCGTTGTTCATCCTGCTGGCGCCGGTGCTGATGCCGCTGTTCGGACCGGGTTTATCGCCCGCGACGCAGGATCTCAGCGTCGTACTTGCGCAGCTGCTCTTCCCGATCCTCGTGATGCTCGGGATCTCAGGCGTCGTCGTCGGCGTGCTCAACTCCTACAACCGCTTCAGCATGTTCGCCGTCGCTCCGCTCTTCTGGAACGTGGCGATCATCGCGGTGCTGGTCGGCCTCGCGCCCGCGTTCGAGGAGGACAAGCGGATCTACGCCTACGCGATCGGGGTCGTCGTCGGAACCGCGTTGCAACTGGCCCTACTCGTCTTCGACATGCGCAAGACGCCCTTCCGGCCGAAGCTCGTCTTCGATTGGCGCAGCCCCCTGGTCAAGAAGGTGCTTCTGCTGATGTTGCCGGTGACGATCTCGCTCGGCTTGATCAACATCAACCTGCTGATCAACAGCAGCTTCGGCTCGCTGGTCACCGGCACGGTCGTCAACGCATCCGGCGCCGCGAGGCCGCTCTCCGACTTCGCCCCCGCCGCGATCGACAAGGCGTTCCGGATCTACATGCTGCCGCAGGGGATGTTCTCGGTCGCGGTCACGACGGTGATCTTCCCGACCCTCTCCCGCTACGCGGCCCGGCGCGAGTACGACCACCTCCGGGCGACCATGGCCAACGGCATGCGCATGATCCTCCTGGTCCTGACGCCGGCCGCCGCTGCGATCTTCGTCCTCTCCGAGCCGATGGTCAGGCTCGTCTACGAGCGCGGCGACTTCACTCCCGAGCAGACGCCGCTGGTCGCTACGGCGCTGTTCTGGTTCGCGTTCTCGCTTCCGTTCAACGGGCTCTTCCTGATCATGACGCGAACGTTCTTCAGCCTCCAGCGACCGTGGGTCCCCACCTGGATCTCGGGTTTGAACCTGCTGATCACGGCGGGAGCCGCCGTCGCCTTCTACAAGCCCTTCGGGATCGCCGGGATCGTGGCCGGCACGGCGCTGGCGACCGCGTTCAGCGTCGGCGCGCAGATGATCGTCCTGCGCCGGGAGCTGGGCGGGCTCGAGCTGAGCGGGTTGATCGACGCTGCGGTGCGGATCGTCTTGGCGTCCGGGGCGCTTGCCGGCGTCGCTTACCTGAGCTGGGACCTGCTCATGAACGCCCTCGGCGACGGCACGCTCGCTCAGATCGCGTCGCTCGGCGGCGGGCTGCTGCTTGGCGCTCTGGTCTACCTTGGCGCCGTGCTCGCGATGCGCGTGCCCGAGGCGCTCCAGCTCGTGCGCCTCGTCCGCCGCTGATCCTCAGGTAGGCGCCCATCTACGCTAGGGCGCCGCGACCCAACCCCTCGGGCGCCCCGGAAGCAGATTCATGGACCACATCCGCAACTTCTCCATCATCGCCCACATCGACCATGGGAAATCGACCCTGGCCGATCGCATCCTCGAGCTCACCGGCTCGGTCGACAAGCGGCAGATGCGGGCTCAGCTGCTCGACTCGATGGACCTCGAGCGGGAGCGCGGCATCACGATCAAAGCCCAGGCCGTCCGGGTCGAGTACCTCGCGCCCGACGGTCAGGCCTATCACCTGCATCTGATCGATACGCCCGGGCACGTCGACTTCTCCTACGAGGTCTCGCGCAGCCTCGCCGCCTGCGAGGGCGCTCTGCTCGTGGTCGACGCCGCGCAGGGGGTCGAGGCGCAGACCGTTGCCAACACGTACGCCGCGATCGACGCCGGGCTCGAGTTGATCCCGATCCTCAACAAGGTCGATCTGCCGGGGGCCGAGCCCGAGCGCGTCGCCCACGAGGTCGCCGACCTGCTCGGCACCGATCCCGACGACGCGATCCACATCTCAGCGAAGACGGGCATGGGCGTGGATCAGGTCCTCGAGGCGATCGTCGCGCGGATCCCGGCGCCGGCCGGCAAGCCGGATGCCGCGCCGCGGGCGCTCATCTTCGACTCCGAGTTCGACCAGTACCGGGGCGTCATCGCCTATGTGCGGATGATCGACGGCAGCTTTCGCAAGCACGACTCGATCCGCGCGATGCAGAACGGGACGGAGGCCGAGATCGACGACATCGGCTTCTTCCGGCCGCAGATGGTCGGCGTCGAGGGCATGGACGCCGGTGAGGTCGGCTACGTCATCACCGGCCTCAAGGACGTGGCGAAGCTCCGGGTCGGCGACACCCTCACCGCCCAGGCCAATGCCGCGGTCGAGCCGCTAGCGGGGTACCGGGAGGTCCAGCCGGTGGTCTTCTGCGGAATCTTCCCGCTCGATTCCGATCGCTACGACGACCTCCGTGACGCGCTCGAGAAGCTCGTGCTGAACGATGCCGCCCTCTCCTGGGAGCCGGAGACCTCCGACGCGCTCGGCTTCGGCTTCCGCTGTGGCTTCCTCGGGCTCCTGCACATGGACATCGTTCGCGAGCGGCTCGAGCGCGAATACGACCTCGCGCTGATGGCCACGACCCCGAACGTCAGCTATCTCGTCACCAGGACCGATGGCGAGGTGCTCGAGGTCCACAGCCCCGCCGACCTGCCCGATCCCGGCGGCATCGACGTGATCACCGAGCCCTACATCCGCGCCTCGCTGATCTGCCCGAAGGAGTACATCGGGCCCGTGATGGAGCTCTGCCAGGCGCGGCGCGGGACCCACGTCGACATGCACTACCTCAGCCCCGAGCGGGTGCAGCTGCGCTACGACCTCCCGCTCGGCGAGATCGTCCTCGACTTCTACGACATCCTCAAGTCCAACACGAAGGGGTACGCGTCGCTCGACTACGAGCCGCTCGACAATCGCCCCGGGGACCTGGTCAAGCTCGACGTCCTGCTCGCCGGCGAGACCGTCGACGCCCTCTCGGTCATCTGCCATCGTGACAACGCCTTCGAACAGGGCAAGAAGCTCGTCTCGCGGCTGCGCAAGACGATCCCGCGCCAGCAGTTCGACGTGGCCGTCCAGGCGGCGGTCGGCTCCCGCGTCCTCGCCCGCGAGACCGTCAAGGCGGTCCGCAAGGACGTCACCGCGAAGCTCTACGGCGGCGACGTGACCCGCAAGAACAAGCTGCTCGACAAGCAGAAGAAGGGCAAGAAGCGAATGAAGCAGGTCGGCTCGGTCGAGGTGCCGCAGGAGGCTTTCCTGGCGGTGCTCACCCTCGGCGACGACTAGGGCTAGGGTCGCCCCATGCGCGTAACGAGGATCGGTGGCGGTCCCGTATTCCCCGACGACGGGCCGGTCGGGCCGCGGCTGATCCGTCGGGTTCGGGGCATCTCGCTCGAGGTCCTGGCCTTCGTGGTCGGCACCGTGCTGTTTCCGGCCCTCCTGCTCATGGCGGCGGTCCTCGACCTCGCGCTCTGGCTGCGACGCCGCAAGCCGTGGGTCGGCATCCGCCTCGTCGCCTTCCTCTGGTGGTTCCTGGCCGGAGAGATGCGCGCCCTGCTCGTCATCCTGGGAATCTGGCTGCGCTCGGGCGGACCGTTCGGCGTCGGCTCCGAGAGTCGCCAGCTCGGCGTCTACAACCTCAGGATCAGCTGGGCCCGCGGCCACCTCGCCGGGATGCGGGTTCTGTTCGGCCTGCGCTTCGAGGTCGAGGACCTCGAGGTGGCCGCGCCCGGCCCGGTGATCATCTTCATCCGGCATGCGAGCATCGTCGACAACCTGCTCCCGGACTCCCTCGTCGCCCACACCCATGGGCTCGGGTTGCGTTACATCATCAAGCGTGAGCTGCAATCGATCCCGGTCATCGACATCGGCGGCCGTTGGGTGCCGACGAACTTCGTCCGCCGAGCCTCCGGTGACACCGAGGGTGAGGTCAAGCGCCTGCGCCGGCTCGCGGAGGAGCGTGAGCCCCGGGGAGGGGTTGCTCGTCTATCCCGAGGGCACGCGCCACACGGCCGCGAAGCTGGCCCGCGCCAAGGAGAAGATCGCCGAGAGCCAGCCTGAGATCTCGCCGCTCGCGAACCGGTTGCAGAACCT
Organism: uncultured Solirubrobacterales bacterium; assembly: GCA_963826475.1. GTDB lineage: Bacteria > Actinomycetota > Thermoleophilia > Solirubrobacterales > 70-9 > RHKX01. Next base: position 305,353 of record CAWGXC010000003.1, read on the forward strand.
TCTGCCGCCACGACTCGGCGGCCCGCTCGCGCTGCTCGAGGAGACGCCGGATGCGGACATCGTCTTCTGCGCGCACGTCGGCTTCGACGGGTTCCGGAGCTTCGGCGAGATCTGGGGTGGGGAGCTCGTCGGATCGACGATCGGCGTGCGCTTCTGGCGCTATCCGCGGAGCGATCTGCCCGACGGCCGCGACGAGCGCATCCGCTGGCTCTACGGCCACTGGCAGGAGCTCGATGACTGGATCGGGGAGCGGCTGCGCGAGACGCCCCGCTCCGCCGAGACACGGCCCGCTTAGGCCATGGCGCCGCCCTATCATCGCTGCCCGTGAACGTGGCTGAGCAGGAGACGGAGGAGGACGCGAGCCGCGGATCCAAGCGCTCGGTCCTGATTGGATTCGTCACCTTCTGCGTCGCCTCGGCATTCCTGATCGGGGTGGTCGGAGTGCCGCTCTCCAGGGAGACCATCTTCCTCTGGCTCCTGGTCGGCCTGCTTGCGGTCTCGGCGTCCGATCTGCGGGGCTGGGCACGGGGCGTCGTCGTCGATTGGCTGCCGTTCTTCGCCGCGCTCTTCGCCTATGACCTGCTGCGGGGTCAGGTGGGAAACGACCCGCTCTTCTCACCGCACATATTCCCGCAGATCAGGATCGACGAGTTCCTCTCCGGCGGTTCGGTGCCAAGCGTCGCCCTGCAGGACCGGTTCTACGATCCCGGGGTCCTGCACTGGTACGACGTGGCGGCCTGGGCCACGTATCTGAGCCACTTCTTCGTCGTCTTCGCCATAGCCGGCATCCTCTGGCGCTTCGCCAAGCCGCGGTTCATCGAATTCCGCGCGATGGTGCTGACCCTCACCGCGGCGGCGTTCTTGACCTACGCACTGTTTCCGGCGGTTCCGCCGTGGATGGCGAGCGACGACGGCGTCATCGGGCCGGTGACTCGCGTGGTCGGCGGCGTCTGGGAGGAGCTCGGCGTCCATCATGCGGCGGCCCTCTGGGAGCACGGCAGCACGCTTTCCAACGAGGTCGCCGCGATCCCCTCCCTGCACACGGCCTATCCGGTGATGCTGCTCTGCTTCTTCTGGTCGAGCGGCTGGCGGGCGCGGATCCTCTGCTTCATCTACGCGCTCGCGATGAGCTTGACGCTCGTCTACACGGGAGAGCACTATGTCACCGACATCCTGCTCGGCTGGATCTTCGCGATCTGTGCGTTCCTGGCCGTCCGCCGGGTCCTCGATTGGCGCGAGGCGCGGGTCCGCGAGAGAGCTGGACGCGAGCCGGTAACCGATCCGGGGCCGCTCTCCGAGGAGGCGCAACTGCGATGGTAGAGATCCATTAGGGCTGCCTAACGCACCCTGGTAGGCTCCGCGTCGATGGCCGCCGAGCGTCTGATCAGGACCAAGAAGAAGTGCTGCAAGTCGGGACCGCGTTGCAAGCGGTGCCCGGCGGCGATGAAGAAGCTCGAGCGCCGTGGACTCGCCACTCGGGTCAGTAAGCGTTCGTACTTGGTGTCGTTGGATGCGACAAAGAAGGACCTGAAGCGCGCTCGCGCTCGCTGAGCGCCCAGTCGGGCGGCCGGGGTAGTCGAGATGGAGGAGGTCATAGGGAGATGAGGATGCGCGCGGCCGTACTCGAGGAGTTCGGAGAGCCCCTGGTCGTCCAGGAGGTCGAGCTCCAGGACCCGCAGCCCGGCGAGGTGCTCGTTCGCCTCGTTGCGTGCGGCGTCTGCCACACCGATATGTACACCGCATCCGGCGTCGATCCCTCGGGCTACGCGCCGGCCGTCCTCGGCCACGAGGGCGCCGGAGTCGTCGAGAGGGTCGGCGAAGGCGTCAGCTCGCTCACCGAGGGCGATCACGTCGTCACGCTCTTCTCGCCGCAATGCGGGGAGTGCGTTCACTGCGTCGACCCGCGCACCAACCTCTGCATGGCCATCCGCGCCGAGCAGAACCTCGGCCACCTTCCGGACGGGACGACCCGCCTCAGCCGCGCCGGCTCCGGCGAGGGCATCCGCCACTTCATGGGAACTTCGACGTTCGCGGAATACACCGTGATGCCGGAGATCGCCTTGGCCAAGGTCGATCCTGAAGCGCCGCTCGACCGCGCCTGCCTGTTCGCCTGCGGCCTCTCCACCGGATTGGGGGCGGCGATGAACACCGCCGAGGTCAGCGAGGGCAGCACGTGTGTCGTCTTCGGCGCGGGGATGGTCGGCCTCGGAGCGGTCGCCGGCTGCCGGCTGCAGGGAGCTGAGCGGATCATCTGCGTCGACCTCTCCGAGGATCGCCTCGAGCTCGCCAAGGGTCAGGGAGCGACCGAGGTCGTGAAGGGCGACGAGAACACCGTCGCGCGCCTCCTTGAGATGAGCGACGGCGGCTACGGCTTCGACTACACGTTCGAGGCGACCGGGAACGTCAAGGTGATGGCCCAGGCCGTCGAGACGGCGCGGATGGCGTGGGGCCTCTGCACGGTCGCCGGGGTGGCGGGGAAGGGGGAGACGCTCGACGTGATCCCGCGCTGGCTGATCACCGGGCGCCGCGTGGCCGGCTCGTCGTTCGGCGGGGTCAAGGGCCGGGAGGGGGTCCCCAAGCTCGTCGACCTCTACATGCAGGGCGAGATCGACGTCGACCCGTTCATCTCCCACCGGATAACGCTTGACGAGGTGAACAAGGGCTTCGACCTGATGCATGAACAGGACGGAATCCGCAGCGTCATAGAGTTCTAGAAATGATTCTTCAGCGAGTTGAACAGGCCGAGTGGCTCTCCAACGCCTACCTTGCGGTTGACGGAATCGGCGGCACCGGAGTCCTGATCGACTCCAACGGCGTCACCGATCCGCTGGCCGAGCGGGCGGAGCGGGAGGGCACGACGATCACCCACATCGTTCTCACCCATCACCACTGGGACCATGTCTACGGGCTGAAGGAGCTCTCTGAGCGCTTCGGCGGGGTTCCGGTACTCGCGCATCCGAAGACCAGGGAACTGCTCGAGGACGGCCTGGTCACAGGCACGATCGACCACGGCGACGTGCTCGAGACAGGTGATCTGAAGATCGAGGCGATCCATACGCCGGGTCACTGCGCCGACCATCTCGCGCTGCGGATCAACGACGACGACTGCCTCACCGCGGACGTCCTCTTCAAGGGCACGGTCGGCGGGACGGGTGCGCCCGGCGCTACGGGCCTCGGCGACCTGAAGGCGTCGATCATGGACCGCCTGATGGAACTTCCCAACGACGTTCGCATCCATCCCGGCCACCGCGAGCCCTCGACGATCATCGAGGAGTGGGAGAACAACCCCTTCATCCGTCTCTGGCGCGGCCTCGATGAGCCGACGTCGGAGCGCGTCAGCATCGGCCCCCCCGATGCCGATGAGCGCCGCGAGGCCGAGCTCCTGCTCTGGGCGCCCGACTACGACGGCGGCAACAAGGCGCTGGTCCGTTTCGCCGATGACGGAACCGAGACGATCACCGGCGGCTCCCAGGTCAAGCGCGGGAAATAGACTGCCGCCGCGATGCCCGTTGAGACCAAAGCAGTCGGCAAGGAATACCCCTCGGTGACCTACGAGGTGGGCCTTGAGAAGATCCGCGAGTACGCGAACGCGATCGGAGCGGGAGCGCCCGTCAACCATGACCGCGACGCCGCCAAGGCCGCCGGTTTTCGCGACGTCGTGGCCCCGCCCATGTTCGCCGTCGTCTACAGCTCGCCCGCGATGGGCCCCGCCATCCTCGATCCCGACGTCGGGATCAACTTCGCCGCGATGGTCCACGGTGGTCAGGAGTTCGTCTGGGGCGAGCCCGTCTGCGCCGGCGACGTGATCACGACCACCGCGAAGGTGGACGAGATCTATGAGAAGGACGGCAAGGGCTTCTACGTCTTTGAATCAACCTCGACCAACCAGGACGGCGACGAGGTCGTTCGCGGCACGTGGACGAACATCGTCAGGGGAGTCTGAGATGGCTGAGCTGAATCCGGGTGACCCGATCCCCGAGCTCCGGGTCACCCCCGACAAGTACCTGCCCCATCGCTACGCGGGCGCCTCCGGGGACTTCAACCCGATCCACATCGACAACGAGTTCGCGCAGATGGTCGGCCTGCCGCGCAACATCCTGCACGGCCTCTACTCGATGGCGCTGGTCGCCCGCGCTTCGGTCGAGGCGGTCGAGGGCGATCCGCGCAGCCTGCGCCGCCTCAAGGTCCAGTTCCGCGGCATGGGGGTGCCCGAGGACGAGATCGTCGTCACCGGCACCGTGCGCGAACGGGAGGGCGATCGGGTCATCGTCGATACCGAGGCGTTCCAGTCGGGCACCGGCATCGTTCGGAACGCCGAGGCCGAGCTCGAACTTCGCTGAGAGGACTCGCTCGCGCCTGACGAGCGGGATGGCTGACCCGGTTCGGCGCACCGCGGCAACCTAGAATCAAGGCATGCTCAGCGAACGCCAAGTGCGGATCCTCGACCTCGCGGTCGAGGCCTACCTCAAGTCCGGGACGCCGGTCGGCTCCCGTGCGATCGCCGAGCGCGGCGATTTCGAGTGGGGTCCCTCGACGGTGCGCTCCGAGCTCGCTGCCCTCGAGCGCGAGGGCTATCTGACCCATCCACACACCTCGGCCGGCCGGGTTCCGACCGATGCCGGCTACCGGCGCTACGCCGACGACCTGATCGAGTCGCGCGCCAAGCCCCGTCCACCGGAGATCGCAGGCCCGGGCCTGTCGAAGGTCCGCCGCGAGGTCGAGGAGGCACTGCGCGAGACCACCGCGGCCCTCGCGCAGGCGAACGACCTGCTCGCGCTGGCCACCGCCCCGCCGGCCAGCACCGCGACGATTCACCGGATCGAGGTGCTGAAGCTGCAGGCGCGAGTCGTCGCGGTCGTGGCGATCGCCGACAACGGCGACGTCGCAAAGCGGGTCTTCACGTTCGAGAAGCCGGTCGACGCCGGCCTCGTCGAATGGGCTTCGTCGTTCCTGAACGAGCGCCTCGCCGGAATCGGGATCGGCTCGCGAATGATCTCCGCCCGGATCGAGGATCCAGAGCTCGGCGAGCGGGAGCATCGCTTCCTGGCCGAGATCGGACAGGCGATCTCCGAGCTCGCCGAGGCCTCACCCCAGCAGCTCTACATGGACGGCACGGCACGGCTGCTCTCCGAAACCCACGCCGGCGACATCCCTCACCCCGACGGAGTCGTCAGCGCGCTCGAAGGTCGGGTCAGCGTCCTCTCCGTCCTGCGCTCGGCGCTGCGGGAGCGGTCCGTCTTCCTCTGCATCGGCGAGGAGAACCCCGAGCCGGCCCTGCGCTCGATGAGCATGATCAGCGCCAGCTACGGCCTCGGCTACCGCAACCTCGGCGCGGTAGGCGTCGTCGGACCGCTGCGGATGGACTACGCCCGCGCGATCGATTCGGTGCGGGATGCTGCCGGGGAGCTCTCCCGCTTCTTCGCCACGGTCTACGAAGGCTAGAAAGGAAACACTTGCCACGCGATCCCTACGAGGTCCTCGGCGTCGACCGCAGCGCGGAAGAGACCGAGATCAAGAAGGCGTTCCGGAGGCTCGCCCGCGAGTTGCACCCGGACGTCAACAAGGACGACCCCGAAGCGGAGGAGAAGTTCAAGGAGGCCGCCGAGGCCTACGAGATCCTCTCCGACGCCGAGCGGCGGCGGACCTTCGACGCCTTCGGCCACGACGGGCTGCGCTCGGGCGGCTTCCATTCCCGCGCCGAGAGCGCCACCGGGTTCGAGGACATCTTCTCCTCGATCTTCGGCGGCGGCGGGGAATCGGTCTTCAGCGACCTGTTCGGCGGCGGACGCTCCAGCGGCCCCGCCCCGGGCGGCGACATCGGTGTCCGGATCGAGATCGAGCTCGCCGACGTGCTGGCCGGCGTCAAGCGAGAGGTCGAGTTCCAGGCGGTCGTCCGATGCGATCACTGCAACGGCAACGGCGCGGAACCGGGTACGCCCATCCACACCTGCGAGACGTGCAGCGGGGCCGGCCAGGTCCGCCAGGCGACGCGCACGCCCTTCGGTCAGATGGTCCGCGCGACGGTCTGCCCGACCTGCGGCGGCGCCGGCAAGGTCCCCGAGACCCCGTGCGAGGTCTGCGACGGCGACGGGGTGATCTCCCAGCGCAAGACCTATGAGGTCGATGTCCCGGCAGGCATCGAGAACGGCCAGCGGATCAGGGTCGGCGGCGCGGGCCATTCCGGCGAGAGCGGCGCTCCGGCGGGTGATCTCTACGTGCAGGTGCTGGTCGCAGAGGACGACCGGTTTCACCGCGAGGGCTCCGACCTCGTCAGCGTGCTCGAGGTCACGGCGACGACCGCGATGCTCGGCGCGACCCTTACGGTCGAGACCCTGTCCGGCGAGCGGGACGTGGAGCTCAGGGCCGGCTCCCAGCATGGAGACTCGATCAGGATCCGCGGCGAGGGCCTGCCGTCGCTGCGCTCCGGCGGCCGTCGCGGCGACCTTCACCAGGTGATCAAGGTGATCACGCCGGTCGACCTGACCGAGGAGCAGCGCGACCTGGCCGAGCGGCTCGAGGCGTCGCTGGAGCCGGCCAATGCGCCGGGCGGCGCGCGCAAGGGCATCTTCGACCGCGTCAAGCGCGCATTCCGGTGACCCGCGTTCCGCGGGCGGGTGAGCGGCTTTGATTCGCCTCGCCGTGCGCTGCACTCCCGAGCTCGCCGAGCAGGTGCTGGCCGAGCTGCTGGAGCTCGTTCCCGGTGGGGTGGAGGAGGAGCGAGGGGAGACATACGTCGAGTACGCCATCTATGGGCCGCCCGGCGAGCTCCCGGAGCTGCCTGACCTCGAGGCGGCGGCCGGCGATGGGCTCGTCGAGATCGAAACCACGGAGATTCCCGACGACTGGGCCGACCGCTGGCGCGACTTCCACGAGCCCGTGCTGGTCGGGGGAGGGCGCGTGGTCGTGCGGCCGTCGTGGGAGGAGGCGTCCGCCGCCGGCGCGGAGATCGACATCGTCGTCGACCCCGGGCGTGCTTTCGGCACCGGGGCCCACGCGACCACCCGGGGTTGCCTGGAGTTGCTCCTCGAGCTCGCCGATCGCGGCGAGGCCGGCGGCCCCCTGGCGGATTGGGGAGCGGGGTCGGGCGTCCTCTCGATCGCCGCGGCCCGCCTCGGCTGGGGCCCGGTCGTTGGCGTCGATCACGAGGAGCCCGCGATCGAGGCGGCCCGGGAGAACGCGGCGTCGAACCGCACATCGGCAACGTTCAGGCGGCTCAACCTGCGCGAGGAGGTGCCACCTCATGCTCCGATCGTCGTCGCAAACCTGACCGCACCCCTGCTGATCCCCCTGGCCGGGCGGATGGCCGACGGCTCGATCGCGACGCCGGACACCTTGGTGCTGAGTGGGTTGCTGCAAACCGAGGCCGATCGAGTGCGCGAGGCGTTCAGGCTCGCGGGTCTGCGCGCGCAGACGGTGGTGCCGATCGGCGAATGGACCGCGCTCCTGCTGCGCGCTTGACGCCTGCGCCGGCGCTATGTTGAGCGGCATGCCTCCAATCGCAGTCGAGTTCTACGGCGTCGTCACGTTCTTCCACATCCTGGCCGTCGTGCTGGCGTTCGGCCCGACGTTCGCCTATGGGCTGTTCCTCGCCGTCGCCCAGCGCGAGGGCGGCATCGCCGTCCCCGCGGTCGGCCGGGCGATGATGACGTGGGACCGGATCGCCGGCACGATCGGCATGACGGTGATCCTGCTCTCCGGCCTCTACCTCGTCTCCAGCGACGCGCGGGCCTGGGCCTTCAGCGACTTCTTCGTCTCCTGGGGTTTCGTCGCGATCATCCTGCTCTTCGGCGTGGTCCACGGCTACTTCGCTCCGAAGACGCGGCAGGCGGTGCAGCTCGCCGAGCGCGACCTGCAGGGTGGCGGCGAGCTCTCCGATGAGTTCAACTCGCTGAGCGCGCAGATCGCGAGGGTCGGAGGCGCTGCGGGCCTGCTGATCGTCCTGACGATCTACGTGATGACGGCCAAGCCCTTTCTCTAAAAGCGTGGCTGCGCGGCGCAGATCGGCGCCTGCCCGCCATCCATACTTGCTGCGTGCCTCCCGACCGCTCCCTGCCAATCGCAATGTTCGACTCCGGGGTCGGTGGCCTGACCGTCCTTCACGAGTGTCTCGTCTCGCTGCCCTCCGAGGACTTCCTCTACCTGGGAGACAGCGCGAACTTTCCCTACGGGACGAAGACCCACGCGGAGCTGCGGGCACTTGTCGAGCGCAACACGGAGTACCTGATCGAGCGCGGGACCAAGCTGTTGATCGTCGCCTGCAACTCGGCGACGTCGGCCGGGGCCGACGCCGCACGCGAGATCGCATCCGCCCATGGCGTCGAGGTCGTCACGGTGATCGACCCCGAGGCCGAGATCGCGGCGGCGATCACCGGAACCGGGAGGGTCGGGGTTCTCGCCACGCCGGCCACCGTCGAGGGCGGCGCCTATCACCGTGCCCTGCAGCGACAGGGCCGCGACCTGGAGGTCACGGAGGTCGCCGCGCCCGACCTCGCTCCGATCATCCAGAGCGGCTTCCCGTTCGACGAGTCGGTGGTGGAGACGGTCAGGTCGTACTGCCGGCCACTGCGGGAGGCCGACATCGACACCTTGATCCTCGGCTGCACGCACTACCCGCTGGTGGCGCCGATGCTGCAGCGCATGCTCGGCCGGGACGTCCGGCTCGTCGCCGCCGGTCATGCGATCGCCGCGACTGCCCAGCGGATCCTCGAGTCCTCGGGGATCGAGTCCGAGGGCGCGGAGGAGGGCGAGTACGGCTTCCTCTGCACCGGCGACGCCGACAGCTTCCGCGAGCTCGGGACGAGGTTCCTGCAGATGCCGCTTGGTGAGGTCGAGCGCGTTTGACGCTCCTCACGGCATCTCCGCCCTGCCCGTCGCGGCGCAGTTACTCTTGATCGATGAGCGATTCGATCCTCGAACGGGTCCAGGCGGACACGAGAACAGCGATGAAGGCCGGCGAGCGCGGGCGCGTGGCGATGCTCCGCATGATCGTCAACTCGCTGCAGCAGGACGAGAAGGCCGGTGCCGCCGATGCGGTCGCGGTCCTTCAGCGCGAGCGCAAGAAGCGCGCCGAGGCCGCGGAGGCTTTCGAAGGGGCCGGGCGGAGCGAGCAGGCACAGGCCGAGCGGGACGAGGCCGAGCTGATCGCCACCTATCTCCCCGAGCAGATCTCCGACGAGGAGCTCGCGACGCTCGTCGACGAGGCGATCGGTTCCACGGGAGCAACCTCGATGAAGGAGATGGGCATGGTGATCGGAGCGGTGATGCCGCAGGTCAAGGGTCGTGCCGACGGCAAGCGCGTCTCCTCCGCGGTCCGGGAGCGGCTTGGCGCGTAGACAGCTGACCATCGACAACGAGGTCGCCGCCGAGCTCGCCGGGTCGGGCGACTCGGTGCTCCGGCGACTCGAGGACCGCCTCGACTGCGAGGTCTATCTGCGCGGAAACGTGATCACCCTCGATGGCCCCGACGACTCCGTCAGCGAAGGCCAGGACATGGTCGAGGAGCTGGTCGGCCTGATCGAGCGCGGGCACGACCTCGAGCCGGAGACCATCGACACGGTCGGCGGTGCCAGCGAGGCCGGGATCGACCCGGCGGTGCTCCTCGGCGACGCCGTCTGGAGCCATCGCGGCACGCGCGTCGTCCCCCGGACCGCCAACCAGAAGCGCTACGTCGACGCCGTCCGGCGCCACACCGTGACCTTCGGGATCGGCCCGGCGGGCACCGGCAAGACCTTTCTCGCCGTCGCGATGGCCGTCGCCGCGCTCGAGGGCCGCGACGTCAGCCGGATCATCCTGACCCGCCCGGCCGTGGAGGCCGGCGAGCGGCTCGGCTTCCTGCCCGGCGACATCCAGGCGAAGGTCGATCCGTATCTGCGGCCGCTCTTTGACGCTCTCTACGACATGCTCGATCCGGATCGCGTCAACGAGTACTTCGAGCGCGGCGTCATCGAGGTCGCGCCCCTCGCGTTCATGCGCGGAAGAACCTTGAATGACTCATTCGTCATCCTCGACGAGGCCCAGAACACGAGCCCCGAGCAGATGAAGATGTTCCTGACGAGGCTCGGGTTCGGGTCCAAGATGGTCGTCACCGGCGACGTCACGCAGATCGACCTTCCCTCCAACCAGCGCTCCGGGCTGATCGTCGTCGGCGAGATCCTCTCCGCCGTCCGTGACATCGACTTCATCCGCTTCGGCGGCGCCGACGTGGTCCGCCACGAGCTCGTGCAGCGGATCGTCGCGGCCTACGGTGAGTACGCCGAGCGCGGCGAGCGGGCCCGAACGCCGCGCGCCCCCTCCGGGGACGCGAGGGACGGGGACGGTTGAGCGCCGACGTCGACGACGTGCCGGTTGAGCTACGTGAGCCGGTGCTCGCCGCGCTGGCCGCAGTCGGCGTCGACGACGGCCACCTCTCGCTCGAGCTCGTCGGCGAGGATCGGATCCGCGAGCTCAATCGCGAACACCGCGGCCTCGACGAGCCGACCGACGTCCTCTCCTTTCCGCTCGACGGCACCGGCCCAAGCGCCGGACCTCGGGAGCTCGGGGACGTCGTGATCTGTCCCGAGCACACCGAGGACATGACCGAGGCGACCGTCCACGGAGTCCTCCACCTCTGCGGGTACGACCACGAGGTCGATGACGGGGAGATGCTCGCGCTCCAGGCCCGGGTCATCGGTGAGCTCGAGGTCTCCCGTGGATGAAGGGACGACCACCGTCGTCTCTGCCGACGAGCGCTGGCTGGATCAGCTCGTTTCGGCCTACGGGTGGCTGTTCGCTCCCCCCGGCTCCAAGCCACCGACCTGGGATCCGGATCTGGCCAGGGAGCGTCTGCGCAATGCATTCGAGTCCGAGGAGGCGAACGTCCTCGTCGCCCTCCGCGAAGGGCGGGTGATCGGCTTCTGCACCGCCTACATCGACCTCCTCTCGGTCCGGTTCGGCCTCCGCTGCTGGGTCGAGGACCTTGCGGTCGACCCGGCAACGCGGTCGGAGGGGGTCGGGGCGGAGCTCCTTGGCCGGGCGCGCAGCTGGGCCGCCGACCGCGGCGCCTCTCACCTCGAGCTCGATAGCGGCGAGGCCCGAACGGATGCTCACCGCTTTTATCGGCGCGAGGGCGCCAACATCACGTCGATCTCGTTCGGCTGGCACGGGCTGGGCGGGGCGTCGTGAACCCGGAAGTCCCGGTGACGCGCTCGGGCTTCATCGGGCTCGCCGGGCGTCCCAACGTCGGCAAGTCGACGCTCGCAAACGCGCTCGTGGGCCACAAGGTCGCGATCGTCTCCGATCGGCCGCAGACGACGCGCCGGGCGGTGCGCGCGATTGCAACCGCACCCGACGAGACGTGGCAGATGGTGCTCGTGGACCTGCCCGGGGTGCAGAAGCCGCGCGACGTCCTGACCGAGCGGATGCAGCGGCGAGTCGAGCGCGAGCTCGTCGACTCCGACGCCGTTCTGTTCGTCATCAACGGCGAGCAGGGAGTTGGCCCGGGGGATCAATTCATCGCGACGACCCTGCTCAAGGCGAAGGCGAACACGCCGGTGATCTGCGCCGTCAACAAGATCGACACGCTGAAGCGCCACGAGCTCTTCGAGGTGCTCACGGCCGCGGGCGAGCTCGAGGTCGTCGACGAGATCTTTCCGATCAGCGCCCGCCGGGGCACCGGCCTCGAGCCACTCCACGACCGCCTGACCGAGCTCATGCCGGACGGTCCGCTGATGTACCCGCCGGGTGACAGCAGCGACGAGAGCAGCGAGGTGCATCTCGCTGAGCTGATCCGCGAGCAGATCCTCCGCCGCACGCGAGATGAGATCCCGCATGCGGTGGAGGTCGAGGTCGCGGCGATCGAGCACCGTGAGGACGATCTCGTGGAGGTCCACGCCGACGTCTGGGCAGAGACCGACTCCCAGAAGGCGATCCTGATCGGCAAGGGCGGGCGCATGGTCCGGGACATCGGCACCGCCGCCAGGCGTGAGCTCGAGCGCGAGCTCGGAGCGCGCGTCTTCTTGGACCTCAAGGTTCGCGTGCGTTCGCACTGGCGCCGAGACGAGTCGCTGCTGGACCGTCTCGGGATCGACTGAGGTGCGACGGAGGGCACCTGCGAGGATGATCGCTCGCTCGTCCCCCGAAGAGTTGGAGAGATCTTGAACCGTCGTCGCCTGTACCCGGTAGCGCTCGCATGCGCCCTGCTCGTCTCGCTGCTCGCAGTCGCGGGCGCGTCGGCTTCGAAGTACGTCGCCATCAAGGGCGCTCCGGCGGCCGGGCCCAAGGTCTACGACGAGGTCCATGTCGACAAGCACGGCCCGAAGAAGGCGAAGACGGTCCTCATCCTGATTCCCGGCACGGGTGGCGGAACCGGCAGCGTGGCCCCGATCGCCGATGAGCTCGTCAAGAGCGTCAAGGGACTGCAGGTCTGGGGATTCGAGCGCCGCGAGCAGGCCTTCGAGGACACCTCCGGCTTCAAGGCGGACGATCCGAAGGCGGCCGAGGACTATTACCTGGGCTTCAATTACGACCGCGTCACCGCGGACCAGGCGCCGTTCGTGGCCGACTGGGGCTTTGCCACCGAGATGAACGACCTCCATCGGGTGGTCAGGAAGGCCTCCAAGGGCGGCCGAAGCGTCATTCTCGGCGGACACTCCCGCGGCGCTTCCTCGACGGTTGCGTACGCGGCATGGGACTTCAAGGGCGACGGGCCGGGATACAAGGACCTCGATGGCCTCGTTCTGATCGACGGTGGCCTCGCGGCGTTCGGGCCGCAGAAGTTCTCCCTCAGGGACGCGAAGGCGGGGCTCGCCGACATCCGCAGCGGCGACATCTTCAGCGATCCGCTCGGCGCCGGGATCCCTGAGATCGGCTACATCTTCTCCGAGGTCGCGGCGCTCTACGCGGAGAAGCAGCCGGACGCCCCATCGGCGCTGCAGGACAACTCACTGGTCACCGCGGCCGGCCTCGCGCCGCCCTATCCCGTGACCAACGAGGGATTGCTCGGCTACCTCTTCGACAAGACCTACTCGCCGCTCGGAGCCTCCCTGCACATCCGCGCCGGGGACTTCGGCAGCGGGGATCCGAAGCCGTGGGTCAGCGGGGAGAACACGCCGATCGAGGACTTCGCCTCGGCATTCGCCCGGCCGGTCGGCAATGCGACGGAGTGGTACTACCCGAACCGCATGATCCTCGACACGTCCGCGGCGAACGCGCTGAAGCCCACGCCGGCCGCCGATTACCTCGGCTTGCGCCTGTTCCACACCAAGCAGATCGACATCCCGCTCTACGCGTTCCAGACGGAGCTGACCGACGGCGGGGTGCTGAAGGGCGCCAAGACGCTGATCAGGGGCTCGAAGATCAAGCGCAAGAAGCTGGTCGACGCAAGCGCCACTACAAGCCACCTCGACCCCGTGCTCGCGCCGGCGAAGTCGAACCGCTTCGAGCGGACGGTGAGCCCATTTCTGAAGGGAATCCTGCGCAGCCAGTCGCGCTAAGAAGCGTGCGCGGCGACAAATGCGCGATTCCCGCTTGACCGCGTCCGCCCGGGCGCATAGGGTCGCCCGGTCTTAAAGGCGACCTAAGGAGCAGAGGATGGCGAGCGACGCGGACCAGGCATCAGACGACGAGAAGACCCTCGCCGGCCTGGGATATACCCAGTCGCTCGACCGAGCGTGGAGCAGCTTCTCGAACTTCGCGATCTCGTTCACGATCATCTCGGTCCTCGCCGGGTGCTTCACGACCTACTTCATCGCCTGGAACAACGGCGGTCCGATCGCGATCTCATGGGGCTGGCCGATCATCTGCGGCCTCGTACTGCTCGTCGCGGTCTCGATGTCGGAGCTCGTCTCCAAGTACCCGACCGCCGGCGGGATCTACTACTGGTCCTCCGACCTCGGCGGCAAGGCCTGGGGCTGGTTCACGGGCTGGTTCAACCTGATCGGCCTGGTCGGCGTCGTCGCCTCGGTCGTTTACGCCTCGGCCCAGTTCGCATACGCGCTGCTCAACCTCTACGGGCTCGACCTCGGCTTCATCAACTTCGGCGACAGCGAGCACGTGTTGCTCGAGACGTTCTCCCTCTTCGTCCTCTTCATCGGCATCCACTCGCTGATCAACATCTTCTCCTCCCCGCTCGTCGCCCTCTTCAACAACATCTCCGTCTTCTGGCACGTGCTCGGGGTCGCGATCATCATCGGGATCCTGATCATCGTCCCCGACAAGCACCAGAGCATCGACTTCGTCTTCACCCAGACCTACAACAACTCCGGCTTCAGCGGCGGGACCGCGGGCGGGTTCTTCTGGTTCTACGTGCTGCCGCTCGGCTTCCTGCTGACGATGTACACGCAGACCGGCTACGACGCCTCCGCGCACATCAGTGAGGAGACCAAAGGCGCCGCGCTCGGCGCCGCCAAGGGGGTTTGGCGCTCGGTCTTCTGGGCGGGAACCATCGGCTGGCTGGTCCTCCTCGCGATCACCTTCGCCGCGACGAACCCGGGCATGATCAACGATCCGGGCAACGGCTTCGGTGCCGGCTCCTCGCTGGCGATCTTCGACAACGCCCTCGGCTCGGGAGGCGCCAAGGCGGTCATCCTGATCGCGACCATCGGACAGCTCTTCTGCGGCATGGCCTGCCTGACCAGCGCCTCGCGCATGTGTTACGCGTTCTCGCGCGACCGGGCGGTGCCCGGCCACCGGCTCTGGACGCGCCTCAATCACCACCGGGTGCCGGCGTTCTCGGTCCTGTTCATGGCTGCCATGGCCATCCTCGTGACCGCTCCGGCGCTGATCGGCGACGAGAACAACTTCACCTACGCGTTCGCGGCGGTGGTCTCGATCACCGTCATCGGCCTCTACATCGCATACGTGATTCCGGTCTTCCTCCGGTGGCGGATGGGTGACGCATTCGAGCCCGGACCGTGGACGCTCGGTCGCAAGTACAAGTGGGTCAATCCCGCGGCGGTCATCTGGGTGGCGATCTGCGTGGTCATCTTCAGCCTTCCGCAGAGCCCGGCCGGGGTTCCGTGGGACGACACCTTCGATTGGAAGTTCGTCAACTACGCACCGATCACCGTCCTCGTCGTGATCGGCGCGGTCGGCGCCTGGTGGCTCGTCAGCGCCCGAAACACGTTCAAGGGCCCGATCCGCCAGGTCGCAACCGATGACACGGGCAGGGTTATCGAGGGCGGCGAGCCCGACGCACCGGCACCCGGGGCGTAGTCTCTCCCTGAGTGAACCTCGATGAGCTCAAGCGGGCGGTTGCAGCCGGCAGCGTAGACACGGTGCTGCTGGCGATCGCCGATATGGAAGGCCGGCTCCAGGGCAAGCGCCTCGCCGCCTCCCATTTCCTCGACGAGGTCGTCGAACACGGGGCCGAGGGCTGCAACTACCTGCTGGCCGTCGACGTCGACATGGAGACGGTCGACGGGTATGCGATGGCTTCCTGGGAGCGCGGCTATGGCGACTTCGAGATGAAGCCCGACATGGCGACCCTGCGCCCGATCCCCTGGCAGCCGGGCACCGTGATGGTGATCGCCGACCTGCAATGGGAGGACGGGACCGAGGTCGTCGCGTCGCCGCGGCAGATCCTGCGCCACCAGCTCGCCAGGCTCGCCGAGCGCGGCTTGATCGCCAACGCCGGCACGGAGCTGGAGTTCATCGTCTTCAAGACCACCTATGAGGACGCGTGGCGCTCCGGCTATCGCGACCTCGATCCCGCCAACCTCTACAACGTCGACTACTCACTGCTCGGCACCTCGCGGGTCGAACCGCTGATCAGGCGGATCCGCAACGAGATGGCGGCAGCGGGGCTCACGGTCGAGAGCTCCAAGGGAGAGTGCAACCTGGGCCAGCACGAGATCAACTTCCTCTACGGCGAAGCGCTCAAGGCAGCCGACGAGCATGTGATCTACAAGAACGGGACCAAGGAGATCGCGGCTCAGGAGGACCATTCGATCACCTTCATGGCCAAGTACAACGAGCGCGAGGGAAACTCGTGCCACATCCATTGCTCGCTGGCCCACGCCGACGGCGAGATGGCTGGAACCAACGCTTTCGGGGCCGACCAGGAGATGTTCGATCACTTCGTCGCCGGTCAGCTGGCCTGCCTGCGCGAGATGACGCTCATGTTCGCGCCCTACGTCAACTCCTACAAGCGCTTCGTCGAGGGGTCCTTCGCTCCCACCGCGGTCGCCTGGGGCCGCGACAACCGGACCTGCGCCGTCAGGGTCGTCGGTCATGGCGAGTCGCTGCGGATGGAGAACCGTCTGCCCGGCGCGGACGTCAATCCCTACCTGGCGCTGAGCGCGATGATCGCCTCCGGCCTGCATGGGATCGACGCCGAGCTGCCGCTCGAGCCCGCGCTCGAGGGCAACGCCTACACCTCCGACGCCCCGCGCGTGCCGACCAACCTCTACGAATCGCGTGATCTCTTCTCCGCCAGCGAGGTCGCTCGCAAGGCGTTCGGCGAGGAGGTGGTCGACCACTACCTCAACCACGCGAAGATCGAGCTTCAGGCCCACGAGGCCGCCGTCACGGACTGGGACAAGTACCGCGGTTTCGAACGACTGTGAGCGCCGTCATCGGGATCTGCGCCGCGGTCGAGAAGGCCCGCTGGGGCGCCTGGGACGAGACGATCACGATGGCTCCGCGCGCTTATGCGGCCGCGGTGCAGGCGACCGGCGCCATCGCGTTCCTGCTGCCGCCGGACGCCTCGGCGATCGCCGAACCCGATCGGATCCTCGACCGCATCGACGCCCTGATGCTCGCCGGCGGTTCCGACGTCGATCCCGCAAGCTACGGAGCCGCGCCGGACCCGCAGACGAAGGGCGTCTGGCCTGAGCGGGACGCCTTCGAGCTGGCCCTCGCCCGGCGCGCGCTCGAGCGGGAGCTGCCGATCCTCGGGGTCTGCCGTGGCATGCAGATGCTCAACATCGCGTGCGGCGGGACCCTCGTCCAGCATCTCCCAGACCAGCTCGGAGGCGACGAGCGGCATCGCCACACGCCCGGGACATACGGCGATCACGAGGTCGAGCTCGAGCCCGGCTCGCTCGCGGCCGCATCGGCGGGGAGCGCCCGTCTCACCGTCAAGTCCCACCATCACCAGGGCGTCGACCGGATCGGCGAGGGCCTGCTCATCACCGGCCGCTCCGTTCCCGACGGCATCGTCGAGGCGCTCGAGCTCCCTGATCGCCCCTATGCGCTCGGGGTGCTCTGGCATCCGGAGGAGGACGTCAAGTCGAGCATCATCGACTCGCTTGTCGAGGCCGCGCGGACGTCGGTGAGCGCCCGATGAGCGACGGCACCCTCGCGGTCATCGAGCCCGCCACCGAGCTGACCCTCGATGAGATCCCTCGCGCCGGGGTCGAGGACGTGGATCGCGCCGTCGCGGCGGCGAAGGCGGCTTTCCCGGGCTGGCGCGCCGTGGCGCCAGCCGAGCGCTCGGCGATCCTGCGCTCGGTTGCCGACGGGATCGAGGGCCAGGCCGAGGATCTGATCCGGCTCGAGGCTCGGAACGCCGGCAAGCCGATCGGCGACGCCCGCGGCGAGATCGGCATGGTCATCGAATGCTTCCGCTATTACGCCGGGGCGCCGGAGCGCCTGCTCGGCCAGACCATTCCGGTCGCCGGCGGCGTCGACCTGACGTTCCGCGAGCCGCTCGGGGTCGTCGGCCTGATCGTTCCCTGGAACTTCCCGCTCGTGATCGCCTCATGGAAGGTCGCCCCGGCCCTCGCCGCCGGCAACACGATCGTCCTCAAGCCCGCCGAGCTGACGCCGCTCAGCGCGATCGAGCTGGAGCGGATCGCGCTGGAGTCCGGGCTGCCGGAGGGCGTGCTCAACGTGGTCGCCGGACCGGGCTCGATCTGCGGCAGGCGACTCGTCGAGCACCCCGACGTCGCCAAGATCGCCTTCACGGGCTCGACCGAGGTCGGCCGCGGGATCGCCCAGGGCGCGGCCGGAACCATCAAACGGGTAACCCTCGAGCTCGGAGGCAAGTCGGCGAACGTCGTCTTCGCGGACGCTGACGTCGAAACGGCCGCCGCGGCCGCTCCGGGAGCCGTCTTCGGGAACGCGGGCCAGGATTGCTGCGCCCGCTCGCGGATCTTCGTCGAGCGCGGCGCGATGGACACGTTCATGGCCGCGTTGGAGGCCCGGGTCAAGGGGATGAGGGTGGGCGATCCGCTCGAGGAGTCCACCGAGATGGGCCCGTTGATCTCGGCCGGACAGCGCGAGACGGTCGGCTCCTTCGTGCCCGACGACGCCCCGATCGCTTTCCAGGGCTCGGTTCCCGCCGGCGCGGGGTTCTGGTTTCCGCCGACGGTGCTGGCGCCGGTCTCCAACGACGATCGGGCCGCTCGCGAGGAGATCTTCGGCCCGGTCGCGTGCGTGATCCCCTTCGAGGGGGAGGAGGAGGCCATCCGCCTCGCCAACGACACGATCTATGGCCTTTCCGGGTCGATCTGGACCGGGGACGGAGGCCGGGCTCTCCGGGTCGCGCGAGCGCTCGATACGGGCGTGATCTCGATCAACTCGAATTCCTCCGTTCGGGTCTCGACACCGTTCGGCGGCTTCAAGCAGTCGGGGGTGGGACGGGAGCTCGGCCCCGATGCGCTCGAGCACTACACCGACGTCAAGAACGTGTACTTCGCGACCGAGGAGTAGGCGGTGGCCTACGACGAAGGACTCGCCGAGCGAATTCGCGAGGTCCTGGCGGCGGAGCCGGGCGTCACCGAGATGAGCATGTTCGGGGGTCTGGCGTTCCTGCTCGACGGCAACATGGCGGTCGCCGCCAGCGGTCAAGGGGGGCTGATGGTGCGCGTCGATCCGGCGGAGGTCGACGAGTTGCTCAGCGAGCAGCATGCCGAGCCGTTCGAGATGAATGGCCGCGAGATGCGCGGCTGGTTGCTGGTGGACGATGACGGCCTGGAGGCGGAAGCCGATCTCGAGCGCTGGGCCGCCACGGGCGTCGCCTATGCCCGCTCGCTACCGAGCAAGGGTTAGCTCGGCAAGGTCGGTGCCCTGGAGTCAGCCGGTCGTCGGGGCCGCGAGGCTTCCCGCGAACAGCGCGATGGCGGGCTGACCTCGAGCGTCTCGTCGGATGAGTGTTCGATGTTGTTCACTCGCTCTCCCCGATCAGACTCAGCACATGTTCCCACGAGCAATCCGCACTCCGGCGGTTCCGCGGAACCGCCCCTATTGAATTCCGGAATCCGTCCAGTTATTGGCGCGTCTGAGACCAAAGGTTCCGTCCGGCAGCCAGCCTAAGCTGGGGAACGTATGTTCGTAGAGGCGGCAACGAAGCCCAGCGTTGAGATCACCGCAAATGGGCATGGAATGCCGCTTCCCACGGACACGCCCGCGACCATAGAAGAGCTCGAGACTCCGGCCCTGGAGCAGGAGATCAGCCAACTAGCCGCTGATATAAATGCCGCGACCTGCCGGTGGTTGCTGCTGGCCGCCGAGTTCGATCGGCGCGGCGGTCACGAGGCTTACGGATTCGTCTCCTGCGCGTCTTGGTTGGCGTGGCGCTGCTCGCTGACCGCGCGGGCAACGCGAGAGCAGCTCCGAGTCGGGCGCACGCTGGCCGAGTTGCCCGCGATTCGTGAGGCGTTCGGTTCCGGGCGGCTGAGCTACTCCAAGGTGCGCGCGCTGACCCGGGTTGCAGAGCCGGAGATGGAGGAGGACCTCCTCGAGCTCGCCGAGGAGGCCACCGCTGCACAGCTGGAGCGCATCGTGCGGGGGTACCGGAGGGCGATTACCGAGGACGAGGTGACCGCTCGCGAGCGACGCTTCTTCTGCACTCGCTGGGAGGACGATGGGACCCTGACTGTGCGCGGCAGCCTCCCGGCGGAGGAGGGCGCGTTGCTGCGCAAGGCGTTGGAGATCGCCCGCGAGTCCCTGTTTGCCGAGGACGATCACGTCGACGGAGAGGCCACTCCACCTCCGCCGAACGACGCCGACGCCCTGGTCGCGCTTGGCGAGAGTGTCGTTGCCGGCGGCGTTGCTGCGGCAAGTGGCGGCGACCGGCATCAGGTCATCCTCCACTTCGACCTCGGTGGCGGCAGGACCGCCGGCGCCGCGTCCGCGACGATCGACAATGGGATTGCGATTGCGCCGGAAGTGGCACGCAGGTTGGGTTGCGATGCATCCGTCGTCACGATGATCGAGCGGGCGGGGATACCGGTCTCGGTGGGTCGCAAGACACGCTCGGTTCCGCCGTCCATCCGCCGCGCACTGCGTTCGCGTGACGGTGGCTGCCGATTCCCCGGCTGCGACCGAGACCGGTTCGTCGATGCCCACCACGTACAGCATTGGGCCCACGGCGGCGATACCGCGCTCGAGAACCTCGTCCAGCTCTGCCGTCACCACCATCGGCTCGTCCACGAGGGTGGGTTCTCCGTCGGTCGTGCAGGAGAAGGGTTCGAGTTCCGGCGTCCCGATGGGCAGACCGTCGAAGCGGCCGCTCCCGCTGCGCTCGGTTCGGTCGAAAGCTGTGTTGGCACCGGGCTGGCCGGAGGGCGCAGCGCCGACGACCTCGCGTCGGCTCCTCGCTCCGCCGGCGAATGGATTGATCTCGATCTGACGGTGTGGGCACTTGCCGATCTCCACGGCCGCCGCATCCCCGTAGGTTCTGGGATTCAGGACGCTGCTAGCTTGCGCGGATGACCGACCGACCGGGACGACTCGAGGGCAAGATCTGCGTGATCACCGGTGCGGCGAGCGGCATCGGCGCGGAGACGGCCCGGCTCTTCATGGACGAAGGGGCGAAGGTGGTCGGGGTGGACCTCGCCGAAGGCTCGGTCGGCGACCTCGCGATCGAGGCCGACGTCAGCCAGGAGGACGAGGTCAAGGCCATGTACGTCCGAGCCCACGAGGAGTTCGGGCGGATCGACGTGCTCTTCAACAACGCCGGCATCAATCCGCCCGAGGACGCCTCCATCCTGAAGACGGACCTCGACGTCTTTCAGCGAGTCATGGACGTCAACCTGCGCAGCGTCTTCCTCTGCTGCAAGTACGGGATCCCCCACCTGCTCGAGAACGAGAGCGGAGGCTCGGTGATCAACACCGCCTCATTCGTCGCCGTCATGGGGGCTGCCGTCTCGCAGATCTCCTACACGGCCTCGAAGGGAGCTGTTCTCGCCCTCTCGCGCGAGCTCGGCGTCGAGTTCGCCCACCGCGGTGTCCGCGTCAACTCCCTCTGCCCGGGCCCGGTCGACACGCCGCTGCTCCGAGATCTGTTCGCGAGCGATCCGAACAAGGCCGCCAGACGCCTCGTCCATCTGCCCTTCGGGCGCTTCGCCCTGGCCACCGAGATCGCCCACGGCGCCCTTTATCTGGCGAGCGACGAGAGCTCCTACACGACGGCCTCGAGCTTTCTCGTCGATGGCGGGCTCTCGCAGGCCTATCTGACTCCGGACGCCAGCGACGACCCGCAGTACTGAGCGCGGGCGCCGTCCGGGGCCGGTTGGAGCCCGGCGACCCCGCCTAGACTCACGAGCATGAACGAGACGATCAACTTCGATGACCGCGGCCTGGCTCCGTGCGTGATGCAGGATGCGTCCACAGGCGAGGTGCTGACGCTTGCCTACCTCAACGCCGAGGCGCTCGAGCGGACGATCGAGACGGGCGAGATGCACTTCTGGAGCCGCTCCCGCGACGAGCTGTGGCACAAGGGGGAGAGCTCCGGGAACGTCCAGCGGGTCGTCGAGCTGCGCTACGACTGCGACGCCGATGCGGTGCTCGCGCTCGTCGAGCCCGCCGGCCCGGCATGTCACACCGGGGAGCGGACCTGCTTCCATCGCTCGCTCGGCGGCGAGCCGAAGACGGCCGTCCACGAGACCCTTCCCGAGCTCGAGCGCATCCTCCGAGCCCGCAAGGCCGAGCGCCCTGAAGGCTCCTATACGGTCGAGTTGCTCTCCGATCCCGCGCTGATCGGCGCCAAGGTTCGCGAGGAAGCCGACGAAGTCGCGCGCGCGGTCGCCGGCGAGTCGGACGTTCGGGTCGCCGAGGAGGCGGCCGACGTCCTCTACCACCTCGAGGTCGCATTGCTTTCGCGCGACATCTCACTGGCGAGGGCGCTCGAGGTTCTGCTCGAAAGGCGCCGTTAGATGGGCGAAGTCGAGCGGCGGAGGCTCAACCCGACCCTCGAGCAAGCACGGACCCTCGCGACGCGGGGCAACGTCGTCCCGATCGTCCACACCTACATCGAGGACGCCGAGACGCCGGTCTCAGCCTTCCTGAAGCTGCGCGGGGACGGACCGTCGTTTCTGCTCGAGTCCGCCGAGCAGGGTGGACGGCTCGGCCGCTACTCGTTTCTCGGCTTCAGCCCGAGGCTGCTGATTCGCTGGGAGGAGGGCGAGTTGCTCGAGTGGGAGGACGACGCAGCCGTCACGCCCCTCGGCGAGCCCACGCGTCGCACCCCGGCACCCGATCCCTATGCCGCTGTAGCCGAGCGCGTTGGAGCGTTCGAGCTCGTCGGCGGCGACGACCTGCCGTTCCCCGGCGCCGCCGTCGGCCTCTTCGGCTACGACCTCGTCCGCACCGTGGAGCCGCTCGGCGAGCCGAATCCCGACCCGCTCGGGCTGCCGGATCTGGCGCTCATGATCTGCGAGCTGATCGTCGCCTTCGACCATCACAAGCGCGAGGTGTCCATCATCGCGCTCGCCTTCGGCTCCAACGGCGAGATCGACGCGGCCTACGCGCGCGCAGTCGAGCTGATCGAGCGCACTCGGGAGCGCCTGCGGCGCGAGGTCCCGCGGGTCACGCCGCCCGCAGCGGAGGAGGGCGCGGTGGCGGTCGAGTGGGAGTCCAACATGAGCCGGGAGCGGTTCGAGGCGAACGTCTCGCGCATCGTCGAGTACATCCACGCCGGGGACGCCTTCCAGGTCGTGCCGTCGCAGCGCTTCAGCGCGCCGAGCCCGGTCGAGGCCTTCTCGATCTATCGCGGCCTGCGCTCGGTCAACCCATCCCCGTACATGTACTTCATCGACTTCGGCGACTTCGAGATCGCCGGCGCCTCGCCCGAGCCGCTGGTCAAGGTCGCCGGCGGCAGGGTGGAGACGCGACCGATCGCCGGGACCTACCCGCGGGGGGAGAGCGAGGAAGAGGACCGTGCGAACGCCGAGGCGCTGCTCGCAGACCCGAAGGAGCGGGCCGAGCACGTGATGCTCGTCGACCTCGGGCGCAACGACCTCGGGCGCGTCAGCGAGTACGGCACGGTGCAGGTCGATGAGCTGATGGCGGTCGAGACCTACTCGCACGTGCTCCACATCGTCAGTCGCGTCTCGGGGACCCTGCGCGAGGGCCTGGGCGGGATGGACGTGCTGCGAGCCGCCCTCCCGGCCGGCACGCTCTCCGGAGCCCCGAAGGTCAGGGCGATGCAGATCATCGACGAGCTCGAGCCGCACAAGCGCTGCTCATACGGGGGCGCGATCGGCTACCTCGACTTCCGCGGCGACGTCGACGTCGCGATCCACATCCGCACCGTCGTGGTCAAGGACGGGATCGCCCATGTGCAAGCGGGTGGTGGCACGGTCGCGGACGCCAAGCCCGACTACGAGTACCGCGAGTCGCTGCAGAAGGCCAAGGCCATCTTCCGGGCGATCGAGGTCGCGGTCGAGCATCCGGAGTGGCGATGAACGTCCTGGTCATCGACAACTACGACTCCTTCACGTACAACCTCGTCCAGTATCTCGGCGAGCTCGGAGCGACGATTCAGGTGGTCCGCAACGACCGTGCGACGGTCGATGAGCTGCTTGCCCTCGAGCCCGACAGGCTGGTGATCTCGCCGGGTCCGCGCACGCCGGCCGACGCCGGGATCTCGGTCGAGGCCTCCCGCCGCTTTCCCGAGGCGGGAGTGCCGATGCTCGGGGTCTGCCTCGGTCATCAGGCACTCGTGGAGGCCTTCGGCGGCACGGTCGTGGCGGGCTCGCTCAGCCACGGCAAGGACGCGGTCATCTCCCACGACGGCCGGACGATCTTCGCCGGCCTTCCGGAGCCCCTCACGGTGGGGCGCTACCACTCGCTGATCGCGTCGAGCGACCTGCCCGCCTGCTTCGAGATCAGTGCAGACTTCGACGGCGTGGTGATGGCGGTCAGGCACCTCTCGCTCCCGGCTGAGGGAGTCCAGTTCCACCCGGAGTCGGTGCTCACCCCCGACGGCAAGGCGATGCTCGCCAACTTCCTCTCCAGTGGCGCGGGAACTAGGTTGGGAGGCCACTGACCATGCCGAACGAGATCATCACCCGCGCGATCGACGCGGTCTGCTCCGGCGAGCACCTGAGCGCCGACCACGCGGCGACCGTCCTGGCCGAGATCATGGAGGGCCGCTCCAGCGACGTGCAGACCGGCGCCTTCCTGGTCGCGCTGCGGGCGAAGGGAGAGACGGTCCCCGAGCTCGTCGGGCTGGCCCGGACCATGCGATCGCTGGCGACGCCGGTGGAGACCGGGCGCGGCGACCTAGTCGACACCGCGGGAACGGGGGGCGGCCCCTCCACGTACAACGTCTCCACCACCGCCGCCCTGATCGCCGCTGCGGCGGGCTGCGCCGTAGCTAAGCACGGCAATCGCTCCAACACGTCGCGCTCGGGATCTGCGGACCTCCTCGAGGCCCTCGGGGTGAACATCGAGATGACCCCGGCCGAGGTAGGCGAGTCGATTCGCCGGACTGGCTTCGGGTTCATGTTCGCGCCCGCCCACCACGCGGCGATGCGGTTCGTGGGACCCGCCCGGGCCGAGCTCGGAGTGCGCACGATCTTCAACTTCCTCGGTCCGCTCACGAACCCCGCCGGCGCCACCCGCCAGCTGCTCGGGGTCTCCGATCGCCGCTACCAGGAGACGATCGCCGAGGCGCTCACCGGCCTCGGCTGCGAGCACGCTCTCGTGGTCGCCGGCGACGACGGGCTCGACGAGCTCACGATCGCAGGACCCACGCGGGTCATCGAGGTCCGCGACGGCCGGACGTCCGAGTGGTACGTCGAGCCCGCGGACGTCGGGCTCGAAGACGGCCCGATCCCGGCGGTGGCCGGTGGCGAGCCGGCGGAGAACGCCGCCGTCGTGCGCGCCGTGCTCGCCGGCGAGCACGGCCCCGCCCGCAACCTCGCGCTGATGAACGCCGCGGCCGCCATCTACGTGAGCGGGGGTGCCGGGGATCTCGCCGCCGGGGTTGTCAGGGCCGCGGACGCGGTCGACTCGGGCGCCACGGCGAAGCTGCTCGAGGACCTCGTCGCCGCCGGGCGGTCACAGCCGTGAGTGGCCAGGCTGGAAATGTCGGCGGGCGGATCTGTAGCCTCCCCCGCGGATGAGCAGGCTCGATCAGCTCGTCGATGCGGCGCGAGACGGCGTCCGCAGGCGCAGCTCCAACGTCAGTGCGGCACAGCTCCGTGACCAGCTGGGGACCCGGACCGGCTCGCGACCCTTCAAGGAGGCGCTCGTGCGGCCGGGGCTCTCGGTCATCGCCGAGTTCAAGCGCGGCTCCCCCTCCGCGGGGCTGATCGATCCCGATGCCGACGTCGTCGAGGTGGTCAGCGCCTACGAGCGCGGCGGCGCCGCCGCCATCTCGATCCTCACCGACGAGACCCACTTTCATGGATCGCTCGAGGACCTCGAGCGCGCCCGCAGCGCCTCGGCGCTGCCGATCCTGCGCAAGGACTTCATCGTCGACCCCTACCAGCTCTGGGAGGCCGTGGTCAGCGGGGCGGATGCGATCCTGCTCATCGTCGCCGCGTTGGCCGACGAGGATCTGCGGTTGCTCTGGGAGGAGGCCGGCGCCCTGGACCTCGACTGCCTCGTCGAAGTCCACGACGAGGAGGACCTCGAACGGGCGCTCGAGCTCGATCCCGAGGTGATCGGGATCAACAACCGCAACCTCCATGACCTCAGCGTGGACCTCGAGGTCACGGCGGAGCTGGTCACCGGCGTCCCCGCCGGTAAGACCGTGGTGGCGGAATCCGGCTATCGCGAGCGCTCCCAGATCGAGGAGCTGGACAGGGTCGGCGTCGACGCGGTTTTGATCGGAGAGACGCTGATGCGCTGCGAGGACCCTGAGGCGACGGTCAGATCGATGACGCTGGAAGAGGACCTGACCCGCGAGCAACTGCTCTCCGACGAACGCTGAGAATCAGGATCACCCGCACGTAGCGGGAAGTTGAGGGTTGCGCTCAGGCCGTTTCCGCGAGAGTCTCCAGCCGGGTGAGTCACAAGATCACAAGGACGGTTCGCGGAGTTGCGTCGATCGCCGCCGCCGCCGCGGCGTCCGGCGCCATGGTCCTCGCGACTGTGGGCGGGGCTGGCGCGAAACCGCTCGCCGACCGATCCTTCGATTCCAGGTGCGGCACGTTCCCGAGCGCCGACGGCGTTGACCCGCGCTCGCCCTCACTTCCGGATCAGCGTGCCTGGAATCAGGACGTCTCGCAATCCCCGGTCGACCCGAACTCGAGCCAGATCATCGGCTACATCAACTCTCACGGCGACACCGAGTTGCATCCCGACTTCGGCCCCCGGAGCAGGTACGGCATCCCCTACCAGGTCGTCGGCGCCAAGACCCGGCGCGTGCGGGTCAAGTTCCGCTATCGCGGGGAGTCCGACCCGGGCAAGTACAAGATTCCGCTCGGGTCCCCGATCGAGGGCGGATCCAATGGCGACGGCGATCGACACGTGATCGCCTACGACAAAGCCGGGTGCAAGCTCTATGAGCTCTTCGACGCGCACCCCCGCAACAAGAGCTGGAAGGCGGGGTCGGGTGCGATCTGGGATCTGAAATCATCGGGCCTGCGTACCGCGGGCTTCACCTCGGCCGATGCCGCGGGACTGCCGATCTTCCCCGGCCTCGCCCGTTACGGCGAGGCCGCCTCCGGCGCGATCGACCACGCCTTCCGCGTCACGTTCGAGTCCACGCGCAACGCCTGGATCAACCCGGCCTCGCACTGCGCGGGGGACACCAGTTCGGCGTCGGCGCCGCCGATGGGCCTCCGGCTGCGACTGAAGGCGTCCTACGACACCTCCTCCTTCACCGGCCAGGCCGCTGTGATCGCCACGGCTCTGAAGCACTACGGCCTGATCAACGCCGACAACGGCTCCAACTGGTTCTTCCAGGGGGCACCGAACGGGAAATGGCGCAATGGTCAGCTCAGCCAGCTCAAGGACATTCCAGGCAGCGCGTTCGAGGTCGTGCAGAGCGAGGCCCGGGTCGAGACGTGCTGACAAGGGCCTCCGGGGGACGCAGCCGGCGCGAGCCTCGGGGCCTTAGGACGCGCACAGGGAAGAATTAGCCTTCTTTTGGGCCCTTTTTGGGAAGTGCTGAGGGTGCCGGTGGAACATCGCCGGCATGCATCGCCTCAGAAGAGCTTCCCGCAGCCCCTTCGGCTCAGGGCTGCTCGGCGGCCTCGTCGCGCTCGCGCTCGGGATCGTCGCGGTCGCCTCGGGCCTGATCTCCATCGACAACACAGATGGAGACGCCACCACGACGGCCGCGCAGGCTCCGATCGCCGACACCCAGCCCGTCTCCGGCTCTGCCCACACGGTCGGGCAGGTCTACGACGAGGACGGCCAAGGGGTCGCCTACATCGAGTCGCAGGAGAAGCCCACCTCCACCAACTCCCCGTTCGGGCCGATGCAGCAGGGCGGCGGAACGGCCACCGGCTCGGGGATCCTGATGGACAACGAGGGCCACATCCTCACCAACGCTCACGTCGTCGACGGCGCGAGTTCCGTGACCGTCAAGTTCGGCGACGGCGACGCGCTCGACGCCAAGGTGCTCGGCGTCGACGACTCGACCGATGTCGCGGTCCTCTCCGTCGACGCCTCGAAGGTATCGGCTCACCCGCTGCAGCTCGGCGATTCCGACGGCGTCGGGGTCGGCGACCCGGCCGTCGCGATCGGTAACCCCTACGGGCTCGACCGGACGGTCACCTCGGGGATCATCTCCGCCCTCCAGCGGTCGATCAGCGCCCCGAACGGGTTCACGATCTCAAACGTCATCCAGACCGATGCCGCAATCAATCCCGGCAACTCCGGTGGCCCCCTGATCGATGCCAACGGCCGCGTGATCGGGATCAACTCCCAGATCGCCACCGGGACCGGCGGCAGCGGCTCGGTCGGCATCGGGTTCGCGGTGCCGATCAACACCGCCAAGGACGTCGCCTCACAGATCATCGACGGCGGCTCGGTCCAGCACGCCTACCTCGGGATCGAGGGTGCGGACCTCGACAGCCAGCTGGCCGGGATTCTGAACCTCGGCATCGACCGCGGCGCGCTCGTGCAGAAGGTGACCAAGGGCGGGCCCGCCGACGCCGCCGGGCTGCAGGCCGGAGATGCGACCGTTTCGATCAACGGGTCGCAGGTCAAGGCCGGCGGCGACGTCATCACCGCGATCGACGGCCGTCAGATCGAAGGCATGGACGACCTGATCTCGGCGGTCAATGCAAAGCAGCCGGGCGATGAGATCACGCTCGATGTGCTCCGCGATGGATCGCAGAAGCAGATCACGGTGAAGCTGGGCGATCGCCCGGCGGATGCCGGCGGCTGATCCGGAGGCCGATCAACCGTCCGGCGTCCGGACGAGCGCGGCCCCCCGGCGGGGGCCGCGCCTCGTCGAGGTCAGGCCGATCTGCGATCTTTGGTGCGCGATGAAGACGAAGATCTGCGGGATAACGAGGCTCGAGGACGCCGAGGCGGCTGTCTCCCTGGGCGCGTGGGCGATCGGCCTCAACCACAGCCTCGAGAGCACCCGGCTGATCGACCCCGACGAGGCCGAGCGCATCGGATCGGCGATGAAGCGCAAGGTCGAGGTCGCCGGGGTGTTCGTCAACGCGCATCTCGACGAGGTCGCCCGCACGGCGGAGCGTGAGGGCTTGACCATCGTTCAGCTGCACGGCGACGAGGGCCCGACTTTCTGCGCCGAGGTTCGACGCCGAACCGGCTGCCTGGTGATCAAGGCCTTTCGCGTCAAGAGCCCGGGCGACGTCGCCGCGGCGCGCGCCTTTCGCACCGACTTCCATCTCTTCGACGCCTACGCGCGGAGCGGCCGGCGGGGCGGCAGCGGTGAGACGTTCGACTGGGAGCTCGTCGCGACCAGGAAGGGCGGCGTGCCTGCGTTGCTCGCCGGAGGCCTGACGCCCGACAACGTGGGCGAGGCGATCGCGTCCTCGAATCCCTGGGGGGTCGATGTCGCAAGCGGCGTCGAGTCGGCTCCCGGGATCAAGGACCACAACCTGATGGAGTCGTTCCTGGCCGCGGCCGGGCGGGCGGGCGTGATCCAGCGTGAACAGCGCGAGCGCCATCGCGCGATGAAGCGCATCCGCCAGGCGGTTGGCCGCCGGACCCGCGCATGAGCGCCACCGAACCCGAGCTGCAGCCGATCGAGAGCCGATTCGGCCCCTATGGCGGTCGCTACGTGCCCGAGGTCTTGATCTCGGCCCTCGACGAGCTCACCGTGGCCTGGGATCAGGCCAGACGCGACCCCGGATACAGGGCCGAGCTCGCCTCGCTCCTCCGCGATTTCGTCGGCCGCCCGACCCCGTTGTACGAGGCCACGAGGCTGTCGGAGCGCGTCGGTCGATCGATCTTTCTGAAGCGCGAGGACCTGACCCACACCGGCGCTCACAAGATCAACAATGCGGTTGGCCAGGCCCTGCTCGCCAGGCGGATGGGCAAGACGCGGATCATCGCTGAGACCGGCGCCGGTCAGCACGGTGTCGCCACCGCGACGGCGTGCGCGCTGCTCGGACTCGAGTGCATCGTCTACATGGGAACGGAGGACATTCGCCGCCAGCATCCGAACGTCGAGCGCATGGAGTTGATGGGAGCTCGCATCGAGCCGGTCGAGGCCGGGGCGCGAACCCTGAAGGAGGCGGTCAGCGCCGCCATCCGCGATTGGGTCTCCAACGTCCGCGACACCCACTACATAATCGGCTCAGCGGTGGGCCCGGCGCCCTATCCGGCGCTCGTCCGCGACCTGCAGCGCGTGATCGGCGAGGAGGCGCGCGAGCAGATCCTCGCGGCCGTCGGTCGCCTTCCCGACAGGGTCATCGCATGCGTCGGTGGCGGCTCCAACGCGATCGGCACCTTCGTCCCGTTCGTCGACGACGACGATGTCGAGCTGATCGGCGTGGAGGCCGCGGGGGAGGGCCTCGATGGGCTCCACGGCGCCTCGCTGTCGGCCGGCCGCACGGGCGTTCTCCACGGCGCGCTCTCGGCGGTGCTCGCCAATGAGGAGGGTCAGATCCTCGAGGCGCATTCGATCTCGGCCGGGCTCGACTATCCGGGGGTCGGCCCCGAGCACGCCATGCTCCGGGACATCGGCCGCGCCCGCTACGTGGCCGTCACCGACGACGACGCCCTGCGCGCCCTGCGCGAGCTCGCCATGCTCGAGGGCATCGTGCCGGCTCTGGAGCCGTCCCATGCGATCGCCTGGCTGCTCGGTGAGGGTAGAGGTGACGATGGGGCCGGCGGGATCGACGTCGTCACGCTCTCGGGGCGTGGTGACAAGGATCTCGCTGAGGCGCTCGCCGGGCTCCGGCGGCTGGATGAAGCCGGTGGCTGAGCGCGGTGTCGAGCGCATCGCCGCCGCGTTCGCGTCGGCGGCCGCCGACGGCAGGGCGGCGCTGATGCCGTACATGATGGCCGGCTTCCCCGACCTCGAGACCTCGGCCGCGGTGATCGACGCCTACGCGGACACCGGTGCCGACCTGATCGAGCTGGGGATCCCGTACTCCGATCCGCTCGCTGATGGCCCGGTGATCCACGCGGCGGGAACCGCGGCGTTGCGGGGCGGAACCACGTTCCACGACGCCCTCGGGCTGTGCGCGCGGGTCTCCGCCCGGATCCCGGTCCTGCCGATGGTCTACGCGAACGTGGTTCTCACGCTCGGCCCGGACCGCTTCGCCGCCGCCCTCGAAAACGCGGGCGCAGTCGGGGCGATCATTCCCGACCTGCCGCCCGGCGAAGATGACGCGGTCGCGGCCGCCCTGACCGAGCGTGGGCTTGCGCTGATCGGTTTCGTCTCACCCACGACGCCTCCGGAGCGCCTCGCTGAGGTCGCCGCCGGGGCCGTCGGCTTCACCTACGTCGTCTCGCTCACCGGCGTCACGGGAGAGCGCTCCGAGCTGCCCCCGGAGCTCGGCGAGCTCGTTGCGGCGGTCCGCGAGCGGTCGAGCGCGCCGGCGGCGGTCGGCTTCGGGATCGGCACTCCGCAACAGGCGGCGGACGTAGGAGGAATCGCCGACGGGGTGATCATCGGCACCCGCTTGGTTCGGCTCGTCGCCGACGCCTCGGGGCGCGATGAAGCGGTTGACGCGGTCTCGTCGTTCCTGGCCGACACCCGCGTTGCGCTTGCCTCGGGTCGTGACGGCGCCGGAGCCCTGTAGATTTCCCGGCGATGCAGCTTCTCGGCTTCACCACAGCGGCAATGATGCTCTTCATGGTCGGCTTCGCGTTTGACCTCGGCGGAGCCGTCAGCGTGCTGATGTTTCTGCTCGTGCTCTTCATCGGCGCGACGCTGCGCGCCTGGGCTCCGTTGATCGAGTGGATCCGCGGCCCCGCCGCAAAGCTCTAGTCGCGCTTTCGGGCCCGTAGAGCGTTCACGGCCTCGTCGCGGGAGTGAACCCCGAGTAAGGCGTAACAGCGCTGCAGATGCTTGTGAACCGTGCGCTCGCTCAACTCGAGGGCGGACGCCACCTCGCGGGCCGATGCGCCCGTACTCACCAGTGAGAGGACCTCTCGCTGGCGCCGGGTCACTCCGCGATCGTTCAGCAGCGCGGCGACATCCGGTTCCGTGAAGGCCACCGCTGGCGTGCGCAGGCGGATGTCGAGCGCGGCCTTCAGGCGGGAGAACTCGAGCGCGTTGCCGTAGCACTGGATCAGGAAGGGGCGGGCGGCGTTGAGCAGCTCCCGCTCCGCATCGGAGAAGTCCGGTTCGGAGCCGCGGCGGGACAGCGCCAGCGCCAGGATGCGCCCCTCGCCGCTGGGCAGCGTGAACGCGATCTGGTGCTCGAGGCCGATTCTTCCGTAGAACTCGCGGTAGAGGCGGGTGCTGTGCAACTCCGCCGCCGTGCAGACGTCGGAGAAGCGCTGCGCGCGGCCGTCCTGGGTGCGCATGAACGCCGCTGCGAGTGGGTTCTCATGCGCGAGGCCTGCGAAGAGCTCATGGTCTTCGGCGGGGAACGGCGGATCGACGAGGAGCACGGTCTCGGCGGGGTCGGGAGCGAGATCGTTGAGCGAGATCCAGTCGACCGGGACCGCCCGGCCGACGGCGTCGAGCAGGCCGGCCCGGAACTCCTCGATGTCGAGCAGGCCGGCGACGTCACCGAGGAGCTCGAGCAGAACTTTCTGACCCATGGGCTAATCCTTACGCATTTTCTACGCATTGACTTCCCGCCAACATGGCGGTGTAGTGGTTCGGGAACGGGGCGCGGCCGATGAGGAGGGGGCTCGGGGGATGTCGATCCTCACTGTCCGCGCCCCGCTCCTCGGGGATCGGCGGCGAGGGGCGGCGTCAGGCAAAGAACTTCTTGGCGATCTCCAGTAGGCCCAGATCCACCGTCTTGATGCCCTGGACATCGGTCAGGGGGACCGAGTCGATCGCGTCGCCCTGCAGCGAGACCATGCGGCCGAATTCTCCCGCCGCGGCGAGCTCGTAGGCCTTGGCGCCGTAACGGGTGGCGAGCACGCGGTCGTGGGCGGTGGGGGTTCCGCCCCTCTGGATATGGCCGAGCACGACGGTGCGCGACTCGTAGCCGGTCAGCTTCTCGAGCTCGAAGGCAAGGGCTGCTCCGATGCCGCCGAGCCGCGGGTAGCCGTACTCGTCGGTGGCCTCGGTGACCTTGACCTGCCGGACCTCGCCCGACTCGAAGGAGAGGTTGGCGCCCTCGGCGACCACCACGATCGAGAAGTCCTTGCCGCGGTCATGGCGGCGCTTCATCGCCGCGGCGATCTCCTCGCAGGTCGTGTCGACCTCGGGAATGACGATCCCGTCGGCGCCGCCGGCGATCCCGCCGTGGAGGGCGATCCAGCCGGCGTTCCGGCCCATCACCTCGACGACCATGATCCGGTCGTGTGACTGGGCGGTCGTGTGAAGGCGGTCGATGGCCTCGCTGACGACGTGCACGGCGGTGTCGAAGCCGAAGGTGTAATCGGTGCCGACGATGTCGTTGTCGATCGTCTTGGGCACGCCGATCAGCGGCAGCCCCTCCTCAGCGTGGATCTGGCCGGTGATGTCCATCGTATGCTCGCCACCGATCGCGACCACGGCGTCGAACCCGTCCTTCTCGAACGCCTCGACGACGAGATGGACGCTCTCCTCGGTCTTCGGCTCGTAGCTCGAGGTCCGCAGGATCGTCCCGCCAAGCGGCAGGATCCCCGAGACGGTCAGCATGTCCAGCGGCATGTAGTCCCGCTCGGCGAGGCCACGGTACCCGCGCATGATCCCGACGGCCTCGTCACCGGCGTCGATCGCGCAGCGGGCGACGGAGCGGATGACGGCGTTCAGCCCGGGACAATCGCCGCCCGCGGTGAGGATCCCGATGCGCATCGTCGGACCCTAACGCGAGGGGGTGCACAGCCGCTTGTCCCGATGTCGATAATCCAGCTGTGGAATCTCGCCGCGATCACGCGATCCTCTTCGACTCCGACTGCGGATTCTGCATGCTCTGCCTGCGCGCGATCCTGAGGATGGACCGTGACGAGCGGCTCAGCCCGGTTGCAATTCAGGGCGAGGAGGGTCAGCGCCTGCTGACCGAGGTGCCCGAGTCGAAACGTCTCGAGTCCTGGCACCTCGTCACTCCGGGGGGCAAGGTGATCTCCGGGGGTGACGCAGCGGCCCCGTTGGCGAAGCTCCTGCCGGGCGGCGCGATCCCCGATCGCGCGTTTCGCCGCTTCCCCGACGCAACCGACAGAACGTATCGCTGGATTGCCCGCCACCGGGGCACCTTCGGCAAGCTTGGGCTGCGCTCACGCAAAGAAGCACCGAAGCCCTGAGTGCGGCGACTTACGAACATCGCGCTCGTCGGCACGCTGATCCTCGCCGCCGCTCAGGCGGGCTGCGGTTCCGCGGTGAATGGTGACGCCGAGCTCACCATCTACCTCAGCACTCCACTGAGCGGTCCGCGATCGCAGGAGGGCCGGGATGTCGCCGACGGTGCCCGGCTGGCGCTCTCCGAGGCCGATGGTTCGGCCGCTGGAACAGGCGTGATCCTCGCGGTCCTCGACGACGGCGATCAGCGGGGCTGGCAGGCGGCACTGAGCGGAGCGAACGCTCGCCGGGCGACCGAGGACACCAGCACGATCGCCTATATCGGCGAGCTCGACTCGGGCGCCACGAGGACCTCCCTGCCGATCACGAATGAGGCGGGGTTGCTTCAGGTCTCGGCGGGAGCCGGGGCGGAGGACCTCACCCGCGCCGCAGTCGGCAGCACCCGCGTCCCGCTGTTGGTGCAGCCGAGCGGGAGTCGCACCTTCGGCCGGGTGATCCCATCAGACCGGATGCAGGGGCAGGCGGCC
Organism: uncultured Solirubrobacterales bacterium; assembly: GCA_963826475.1. GTDB lineage: Bacteria > Actinomycetota > Thermoleophilia > Solirubrobacterales > 70-9 > RHKX01. The sequence goes on from CAWGXC010000003.1 coordinate 339,814, forward strand.
GGGGAGTGGATGTCCCACCTCGGCATCGACTCGGTGGAGGTCGTGGGTGGCGAGTCGCAGTTCGCCTCGGCGCTGAGCGCGGGAGTCAAGTCCGCCGCCGACCCGCCCGCGATCACTGCCGACCATGCGCAGGCCGCGTTCTTCGCCGAGGAGAGCCTGAAGCCGAAGGGGGGGAGCCTTATCCCCGGGTCGGGCGTCCGGTCGCTGTTCGGCTCCGACGCGCTGCTGAATCCAGTCGACTTGACCACCTTGCGGATCCTCACGGAGGGATGCGCGAGCGCGAGTGATTGCCCGGCCGAGCCACGAGCCGTGCGGCTGACGTCCGCGGCGCTCGATCCCTCGCAGCTGCCCTCCGCGGCCTCCGGGTTTCTCACGGCTTTCAAGTCCGCTTATCACCGTCGGCCGGGGCGCTACGCCGCCTACGGCTACGAGGCGATGGCGGTCGTCCTGGACTCGATCGAGCGGGCCGGCGACCCGCTCAGCCGCAAGGACGTCGTCAACGCGTTCTTCGCGACGCGCGACCGCGACTCGATCCTCGGCACCTACTCGATCGACGACGTCGGCGATACGACCCTCGGCGAGCTCGGGGCTTATGACGTGCGCGAGGGCCGTGCCGTCGCAGAGCCGCGGTCGCTCGGCACGGGCTGACTCGCGGGGGTCACTCCAGCCCGGCCTCGCGCAATTCCCGAAGGGCTGCCTCGGTCTTCTCGACGCCCTCGATGCCCAGCTTCCGCTTGACCGCCGGAGGGCGCTCGAACTGCACGTCCGCATACGTGAGCGGTTGAAAGCGGTTGCCCCATGGATCGACGAAGTCGTAGCCGCGATGCGTCTTGATCAGCTCCAGCCCCTCGCGCCGGGCCGCCCTCGCGACGACGTCCCGGTCCTCGACGACGAGCCCGAAGTGGCGGCCGTCATCGGGTCCCTGGCTGCGCCCCTCGGCGATCGCCAGGAACTGATCGCCCATATCGATGAAGGCCATGGTCCCCGCCCGCCCGCGCAGCTCGAACTCGAAGATACGGCCGTATAGGGCAAGCGCTTCGTCAAGGTCGCCGACCTCGAGGGCGACGTGATTGATGCCGATCAGGCGCGAGCGCTCGGGCAGCTCATCACCCATGGCTCAGCCGAGGGCATCCTTCAGCGCGGCGTCGATCTCGGGGAACTCGAAGACGTAGCCTCCGTCCCGGGCGCGGCTGGGCAGGGCGCGCTGGCCGCCGGTGGCGACCTCGCCGAGCTCGCCGCCGAGGCGGATCTTCACGGCCAGCTTCGGCACCGGCATGATCGCCGGGCGCCCGAGGGCCCTGCCGAGCGACTTCGAGAATTCGCGGTTGGTGACCGGGTTCGGGGCGCAGGCGTTGTAGGCGCCGAAGGCGCGCTCGTTGTCCAGCGCCCAGAGCAGGAGCCCGACCTCGTCGGCCAGGCTGATCCACGGCATGTAGTTGCGACCGCCGGCAACCGGGCCGCCGAGGCCGAGCTTGAACGGCAGCAGCAGTTCGCCGAGCAATCCCGCGTCCTTCGTCAGCAGCAGTCCGGTTCGCATGATCGCCAGGCGCGTGCCACCGGGCTCAACCTTCGTCGCGGCCTCCTCCCAGGCGACGCAGACGCGCGCGTCGAAGGTTTCGCCGGCACCGGTCGATTCGTCGACGATCTGATCGCCGCGGTCTCCGTAGTAGCCGACCGCTGACTGGCTGACCATCGTTCGCGGAGTCTCCGGCGCTGCGAGCATCGCGTCGACCAGGTTCTCGGTCCCGCGAACCCGGCTTTCCCAGATCCGCTTCTTCGCCTCGTCGGTCCAGCGCTGGTTGATCGGCTCGCCGACGAGGTTGATGACCCCGTCGACGCCCGCCAGGGCCTCCTCGGGTGGGCGCTCGAGGGTGGGGTTCCAGGCGTGCCAGGCCACCTTGGCGTTCTTCTGCGCCGCCCTCTCGGGGCCGCGCGAGAGCCCGACCACGTCGTCGCCGCGCGCCAGCAGCGCGTCGCAGACGGCGAGGCCGATGGTCCCGCTGGCGCCTGTGACCAGAACTCTCATCTACTGGACCACCGCAAAGGTTCCCGTCTCCTCCTGGATCCGCGCGATACCCGCCCGCTTGGCTTCCTCGACCACGGCCGCGGCGACGGCGGGCGCGACGTCGCGGTTGAAGACGCTTGGAATGATGTAGTCCTCGTTGAGATCGTCGTCGGTGACCACCGCCGCGATTCCCTGCGCGGCAGCGAGCTTCATCTCCTCGGTGATCCGCGGAGCGCCCGCGTCGAGAGCGCCGCGGAAGATTCCGGGGAAGCAGAGCACGTTGTTGATCTGGTTCGGGTAGTCGGAGCGGCCGGTGGCCATGATCCGCACGTGCGGGGCGGCGTCCTCGGGCATGACCTCGGGAGTGGGGTTGGCCATGGCGAAGACGATCGCGTCGCGGTTCATCGCCGCGAGCGAGGACGCCTCGACGAGGCCCGGGCCCGAGAGGCCGATGAACAGGTCGGCCCCATCGAGGACCTCGTTGGGCCCGCCGGTGATCCTCTCCGGATTCGAGATCTCGGCGAACCAGCGCTTGATCGGCGGCATTCCGCCTGATGCGTAGTCGTCGCGGACGGTCGAAATCGCTCCGCGACGGTCGCAGCCGATGATGTTGGTCACCCCCGCCGCAAGCATCATCTTCGTGCAGGCGATTCCGGCGGCGCCGAGGCCGAGCATCACGACCCGCAGGGATTCGATCGGCTTGTTGACGATCTTCAGCGAGTTGAAGAGGGCGGCCATCACGACGACCGCCGTGCCGTGCTGGTCGTCGTGGAAGACCGGGATGTCGAGGGCGTCGCGGAGCCGGTCCTCGATCTCGAAGCAGCGGGGAGCCGAGATGTCCTCGAGGTTGATCCCGCCGAAGCCGGGCGCGATCAGCTTCACCGTCTCGACGATCTTGTCCGGGTCGGTGGTGTCGAGCGCGATCGGGAAGGCGTCGACGTCGGCGAATTCCTTGAACAGCATCGCCTTTCCCTCCATCACGGGCATCGATGCCTCCGGCCCGATGTCGCCCAGACCGAGGACGGCGGTGCCGTCGGTGACGACGGCGACCGTGTTCTTCTTGATCGTGAACTCGAAGGCCTTGGAGCGATCCTGGGCGATCTCGGTGCAGACCCTTGCGACACCCGGCGTGTAGGCCATGGAGAGGTCATCGCGGGTCTTCAGCGGGTACTTGTTGGACTGCTCGATCTTGCCGCCCCGGTGCATCGCGAACGTGCGGTCGGTGTAGTCGATGACCTTGGCTCCCCGGGTCGAGCCGATTCCCCGCAGGATCTGCTCCCAGTGCTCGGGGCTCCGGGCGTCGATCGTGAACTCCCGCATCCGCTTGCCCTCGGCCCCCGCGCCCGGGACGAGATCGACGCTCTGCAGCGCCCCGCCCGATTCGGCGATCGCGGCGGTGATCTTGCCGAGGGGCTCGTTGCGCGCGTCGAGCTCGACGCGCACGGTGACCGAGAATTGGGCGCTGACGTTGGCCATTGGTGCGCCAGGGATCATAGGAGCCGCGCGAGGAGTGCCCCGCGACGGCGATCGCTGGGAGACTTCCGGGGGTGAATCCTTTGATCAGAAGGCTGCGCGGTGTCGCGGCACGACCGGCAGGAGCTCTGTTTCGCGCCTCGAGCCGTCCACTCGGCGGTGGGAGCGGGCTGGCGCCGCGGAACCTCCTCCCGCAGGGCAGGGGCGCGCTGACGAGGGCCGTCGAGGGGCGGGTGGTGATGATCACCGGCGCCTCCTCGGGCATCGGGGAGGCCGCGGGGCGGTTGATCGGCGGCGCCGGCGGGACGGTGGTCCTGGTGGCCAGGGGGGAAGGCGAGCTGAAGCGAATCGCCGATGAGGTGGGGGATGACGCGCATGTCCGTCCCTGTGACCTGACCGACTTCGAGGCGATCGATGCGCTGGTCTCCGAGGTGGTTGGGACGTTCGGCGGGGTCGACGTCCTGGTCAACAACGCGGGTCGTTCGATCAGACGTTCCGCTGAGCTCTCCTACGACCGCTTCCATGACTTCGAGCGCACGATGGAGCTGAACTACTTCGCCTCCGTCCGCCTGATTCTCGGTCTCCTGCCGTCGCTCAAGGAACGCGGCGGCCAGGTCATCAACGTCTCCAGCGCAGGCGTGCAGACGCGTACGCCGCGCTTCTCCGGCTACATCGCGTCGAAGGCCGCCCTGGAGGCGTTCTCCGATGCCGTGCAGGCGGAGACCCTCGCCGACGGGATCCGCTTCACGACGATCTCAATGCCGCTCGTCCGCACCCCGATGATCACGCCGACGGAGCACTACGACAACTTTCCAGCGTTGAGCCCGGAGGAGGCGGGCCGGCTGATCGCCGAGGCCGTCGTCGGCCGGCCACGGCGGGTGGCGCCGCCGTTCGCCCACCTCGTCTCCGCGATCGACAAGGTCAGCCCGGAGGCGATGGACGGCATCCGCAACCGGGGCTTTCGGATGTTCCCGGACGGCTGATACGTTCCAGAGGCTTTCGTCCTCCTCCGCGTACAGGCAGGGATACAGAAATGGGCAGGAATCCAAAGTGGACGGGGCGTTCGCGCACTCATGGGGGCGTTCGACTGGCTCTGACGTGCCTTGCAGCCATCGCCTGCATCTTCGGGTCGGTATCCGCCGCAGGAGCGGCCGTCAACGGACCGATCCTGTTCACGACCTACGACTCGATCTGGCGGGTCAAGGCCAGCGGCGCCGGCCTCAAGCGTATTTCGAACAAGGACGCACGCAGCCTTGCCGCCGCCCCGAACGGGAAGGAGTTCGCCTTCACCAACGGCAGCCTGTTGACGATGAAGATCAAGGGCGGAAAGGCGACGAACCTGCTCAAGCGCTATCCGACCGTTCGCAATTTCGCGGACACCTATTGGGCTTCGTGGTCGCCGAACGGCAAGCGGATCGTTTTCGTCGGGCACAGCGATCAGCGCCTCTACGTGATCAAGAAGAGCGGCAAGGGGCTCAAGTACGTGTTCTCGAAGTCGCTGACCGGTCAGGGGTACCCGCACTGGGCGCCGAACGGCAAGGAGATTGCCTTCATCGATTACGCGGACGCCTCGTCCTTGAAGGTTGTCAACCTCGTCACCCGGCAGGTCCGCACGGTCTACCGAGGTGACGATCCTCGTGCGGGTACACCGGTGAACTTCGATTACTCGCCGGACGGATCGCAGATCGTCTTCTACGCTCCGTACAGAGATTGGATCGTCAACGTCGATGGCAGCGGTTTGCGCCAGATCTCACCCGATCAGGCTTTCGTCTCATATGAGGATCTGAGCTACTCCCCGGACGGCACCGAGATCGTGGGTGAGTCCAGCAGCGACCTCTTCGCGCTTGACGGGACGTACGGAGCGGCATCGGGAGGTTTCGCCCGGCCCGTGATCCCAGCCTTTCCCGAGAGCGCATTCAGCCCGGAATGGGCACCGTCCCCCTAGAGCCCGTCCCACCCGCCGGATCATCGCGGCGGGTGGGTGGCGGGCGGGTCGTCGCTACGGAGTGATCTGCACGTAGACGCGCTCGCGCGAGTTCGGGCCGGTCGCCGAGCCGTCGTCCTGCCGAGGGCTGACGACGAACGCATTCGGCACCTTCGCGTTGGCGGGTGCGCATTCCACCGCGGCCGTCTGGCAACGCCCGACGCTGACCTGGCCGTTGAAGCTGGGATCAGCTCCGGCCTTGCCGTCGAGGTTGAGCTTGTTCTGCAGGGCGACCGTCGCCGTCAGGCCATGGCCCTCGAGCGTCGAGCCCGCGTCGATGTAGACGTTGTTGTTCGTCGTGTACGCGTCCAGGACGGTGAATCCGCCCGACTGCTCCTCGATCTGGCCCGTCTCGTCGAGCAGCAGCCAGCGCGGCTTCAGCGCGGCGATTGCCGTGTCGCTGAGGTCCTGCAGGCCGACCTTCCCGTCGGCGATGTCTGAGCCCTTCAGACCACCCTCCTTGAAGTCCTTGCCCTTCAGCGATCCGTTTTCGACCTGGCGGGCGGTGATCGCATCGTTGGCGATGTCGGCCGTGTCGATCTTCGTGGCGGCGTACGAAGTGCCGCCGACGGCGGCCACCAGCGCGATCGTCGCGATCACGGTCGCCGGTGTGAACTTCGGAATGAACTTCCTCATCTGGATTGCCTCCTTCGTCCGCTCGCGCGGACGTTCCCCGGACTTCCGTGTGAAGGCCGGCTCACTCGTCGCTTCGACGATGCCGCCGACTTCGGGCCGGAGGCATCTCTTGTTCGCAGAAGCGTCTCTCGGGCGTTGAAACATCCGCCCCCGGGGTTCGATGCGGTCCTGCCTATGATCGGCCGGTGTCACCCAGTCCCACGCCGACGTCCACGCCATCGGGCGAGCTCTTCCTGATCGATGGCAACAGCCTCGCCTACCGCGCGTTCTTCGCGCTACCCGAATCGATCGCCACCTCCGACGGCCGGCCGACCAACGCCATCTACGGGTTCGCGTCGATGATGGTCAAGATCCTCACCGACCTCTATCCGCGCGCCGTCGCAGTCGCCTGGGATGCCGGCTGGTCCGGTCGCGAGAAGACCTACGCCCCCTACAAGGCCCAGCGCAAGTCCCGCCCGGACCTGCTCAAGGAGCAGTGGCCTCACCTGGCGCCGCTCGCCGACGCTTTCGGCTTCGCCAACGTGAAGGTCGATGGGTGGGAGGCCGACGACGTGATCGCGACGCTGGCCCGCCAAGCCCGCGAGCAGGAGATCCCGGTCATGATCGTCACCGGCGACCGCGACGCTTATCAGCTCGTCGGCGACGGCGTTCGAGTGATGTCGACCTCGCGTGGCGTCACCGACACGAAGGTTTACGACCGTGACGCCGTGATCGAGCGCTATGGGGTGGCCCCCGAGCTCGTGCCGGACCTGATCGGGCTCAAGGGCGACACCTCCGACAACATCCCGGGAGTCCCCGGCATCGGCGAGAAGACAGCCTCACAGCTGCTTGGGGAGTATGGATCGCTCGAGGGCGTGCTGGCCAACATCGACTCCATCTCCGGCCCCAAGCGGAAGCAGAACCTGACCGAGCACGCCGACGACGCGCGGGTCTCGAAGGAGCTGGCGACGATGCATCTCGACGTTGAGGTCGAGCTCGACCTCGCCGACCTGATGGAGCGCGAGCCCGACCTCTCGCGCCTGCGCGAGGTCGCCGCCGAGTTCGAGCTCCGCCAGGTGATCCAGCGCCTCGAGGACGAGTACGAACGCCGCGTTCCGGACCGGGAGGCGCCCGAGCAGATCGAGCTCGAGGAGGCGGAGGAGGTGTCGCTCAACGACCTCGGCTCGGGCGAGATCGCCTTCGCGCTCGCCGGCTCCCGTTGGGGCAGCTACGACGGTGAGCGTCTGCTGACGGGCGACGCCCCGGGAGCGCAGGAGCTCAGCGACGCGCTCGCCGGACATCCCTTGATCGCGCACGATGCGAAGTCGCTCGGCGAGAGGGGCCCGCGGGGACTGCTCGGAACGCTTGCGGCCGGATCGCTCGACCTGGCCCACGACACGATGATCGCCGCCTACCTGATCGACCCTGCTCGCCGCAACTATGAGTTGGTGGAGCTCGCCGCGGACGAAGGTATCGCGGTCCGCAAGCGCGAGAAGGCCGAGGGCGAGACCGGCGACGGCCAGCTCTCGCTGGGTGCGCCGCCGGCAGAGGAGGAGGGTGAGGATCCGGCCGAGATTGCAAGGCTGGCATGGGAGCTGGCGGTGCGTCAGCGCGAGAAGCTCGCCAGCCTCGACCTGGAGCGCGTCCTCAACGAGGTCGAGATGCCCCTGATCGAAGTCCTCGCCGGGATGGAGAGGGAGGGGGTGAGGCTCGACACCGAGCGCCTCGCCGCGATCTCAGGTGAGCTCAGCGGGCAGGCCGAGTCCCTGCAGGCGGAGATCTGGGCGCTGGCGGGGGACGAGTTCACGATCGGGTCTCCCCAACAGCTGGCCGAGGTGCTCTTCACGAAGCTCGGCCTGAGCAGAAAGCGCCGCGGCAAGACCGGGTTCTCGACCGATGCCCGGGTCCTCTCGCAGATCCGCGCCGAGCACGAGATCGTTCCCAAGATCGAGCGCTGGCGCGAGATCACGAAATTGACCAACACGTATCTCGACTCGCTGCCGGCCGACATCGATCCCGAGGACGGCCGGATCCACACCACGTTCAGCCAGGTGCGAGCGGCGACCGGGCGGCTGTCGAGCACCGACCCGAACCTGCAGAACATTCCGGTCCGCTCCGATCTCGGCCGGCCGATCCGCGGCTGCTTCGTCGCGGCGCAGGGTTGCTCGCTCGTCTCCTGCGACTACAACCAGGTCGAGTTGCGAATCCTCGCTCACGTGGCCGGTGACGAGGCTCTGCGGCAGATCTTCGCCTCGGGCGAGGACGTCCACTCCGCGACCGCCGCCGGGATCATCGGCGCCGATCCGGAGGCGATCTCCCCGGGCGAGCGATCGAAGGCGAAGATGGTCAACTACGGGATCGCCTACGGGCTCTCGGCGTTCGGCCTCGCCGACCGGCTCTCGATCTCGCGGGAGGAGGCCGGCGCCTACATCGACCGCTACTTCGAGCGTTTCGAGGGCGTCAAGAGATTCATCGACGAGACGATCGAGCGGGCCACCGAGGAGGGCAAGGTGACGACCCTGATGGGCCGGCGCCGCCTGCTGCCCGAGCTCCGCTCCCGGAACTGGCAGACGCGCACCCTCGGCGAGCGCCTCGCCGTGAACACGGTGATCCAGGGCACGGCGGCCGACATCATCAAGCTCGCGATGGTCCGTTGCCGCCGCGCGCTCGACGACTCCGGGCTCGAGTCGAAGCTCATCCTGCAGATCCACGACGAGCTTCTCCTCGAGGGTCCCGATTCCGAGACGGAGGCCGTGGCCGAGCTCGCCCGCTCGGCGATGGTCGATGCGTTCGACCTCGATCCGCCGCTCGCCGTCGACGTCGGCATCGGGCCCGATTGGCTGAGCGCGAAGTAGGGCTCCGGGGTAGGTGGGAGACGAGGGTCGGGTAGGGGTCATCCCGCATAGACGGGGGGCCGGAGCGAGGTCAGCCTGAGTGACGTCAACTCACTCAACCCAGGAGGACCGGAAATGACCGACCATGAGCACATCGAAGAAGGCGATGAGACCCACGAGGAGGCCCGCACCGAGGAGGCTCCGACGCGTGAGGCCCCGCCCACCGGCACGGAGAAATCGCGGACCCGAGGCGGCCCCAAGCGCCTGCTGAGATCCCGGGACGATCGCGTGATCGCCGGCGTCGCCGGCGGCCTCGGTCGCTACTTCCGCGTCGATCCGATGATCTTCCGGATCGCGTTCGGCCTCTCCATCCTGTTCGGTGGCTTCGGACTGATCGCCTACATCGTCGCCGCCCTGTTCATCCCGGATGACCGCGGCAGCGCGGCGATCGCGCCCGGCGGCCGGCTGGGAACCACCGGCCGCATCGTCGGCATCGGCGGGCTCGTCATCGTCGGCCTGGCCGGCCTCGCCGTGCTCAGCGCGGGAGCGGCGTTCGTCACGGGGCTCGGCTACGGCCTCACCGTCGTCGCCCTGATCGCGATCCTCGCCCTGACTCTGATCGTCCTCTCGTTCCGCGGTGGAGCAAGATGGCTGATCGCTCCGGCGCTGGCGCTGTCGATCGGTGTCGGGGTCGCCGCGGCGGCCCAGCTCGACCTCGAGGGCGGCATCGGCAAGCGCGACTATCGGCCGAGCTCGGCCGCGGCGATCCCCGCCGGCGGGTATGAGCTCGGGGTCGGCCGGCTGGCCGTCGATCTGCGCGGCATCGATTGGTCGCCGGACCGGGTCGTCGACCTCAAGGTCCGTGTCGGAGCGGGCGAGGCGATCGTCGCCGTCCCCGCCGACGTCTGCGTCGTCGCCGACGCCCATGCCGGGGCAGGCGACCTGCAGGTCGCCGGACAGCACGCCGACGGAACGGACGTCGATCTCTACACGGAGGAGGGCTCGCGGGCCACACCGCGGCTGCGGATCAACGCGGACGTGGATCTCGGCCAGGTCAGGATCGTCAACGATGACACGACGCAGATCCTCGGAGCGGACCACTTCGATCGCTCCCTCAGCGATGCCGAGCCGAGCGCGCGGCAGCTCAACTCGAGGGCGTGTTCGAGTTGAGCCGGAGCGGTCCTGATTCGGTCTCCCTCTCCGGGGGACTCGCGATGCTCGCCCTGTGCGGCGTGCTCGCGTTCGACCAGATCGGGGCGATCGACCTCGATATCGCGCTGGCGGCGGCTGCATTCTGCGCCGCCGCCGGAGCGATCCTCGTCGTCTCGGGACTGGCCGGCGCCGACGGGCGTACCCACCGGCGAAGTGGGGTGCGCAGGGGTGGCGGGGGCCTTCGCCGCGACGCCGACCGGGCTGTCGTCGGCGGCGTCCTCGCCGGAATTGCCCGCCGTCTCGGAATTCGCACGCTCGGCGTGCGGATCGCGTTCGTAGTAATCGCCGTCCTCAGCGGCGGCATCGCGCTCCTCTTCTATGGCCTCGCCTGGGCGGCTCTGCCCGCTGACGGCGACCCGGACGCGGTCAGGGGAGCGCGACTCGGCCGAATTCCGCGTGGATGGCATCTCTCCGCCGGGGTCGGGCTCCTGACGCTCACCGGGCTGCTGATCTTCCGTGAGCTGGGCATCTGGTGGAGCGACCAGCTCGTCTGGCCGCTCGTGCTCGCCGCGGCCGGCGTCGCGTTGCTCTGGGGTCAGAACCGGAGCCGCCCGGAAGCTCCAGACGACGTCTCGGAGGCGACTCCGGCCCTCGAGGTCGAGACGGGGGCGCGTCAGGCCTCGCGCATCGTCGAGCTCTACAGAGGCGGATTCGGAATCGCCCTCGTAATCGGCGCCGCGCTTCTCTTTCTTTCCTCCAACAACGCACTCGGCGCCGCGCGCGACGCTGCGTTCACCTCGATCGTCGCGATCTTCGCGCTGGCGCTGATCCTCGCCCCCTTCATCTGGCGGCTCGGTCAGAACCTGGCCGCCGAGCGCACTGAGCGGATCCGCTCGCAGGAGCGTGCTGACGTCGCCGCGCATCTGCATGACTCGGTCCTGCAGACGCTGACCCTGGTGCAGAAGCGGTCTGGGGATCCGCGCGAGGTCGCGGCGCTGGCCCGCAGGCAGGAGCGGGAGCTGCGCAGCTGGCTCAACGCCGGAGCCTCCCCAGGTGCCGGAGAGACGGGGCTTGCGGCTTCGCTGCAGGCGGCTGCCGAGGAAGTCGAGGACGCCTATCGCGTCAAGATCGAAGTCGTCACGGTCGGCGACTGCGAGGCCGACGATGGAGTGCGGGCGATCGTGGGGGCCGCGCGCGAGGCCCTCACCAACGCCGCGAAGTTCGCCGCAGAGGACGGGCCGATCTCCGTCTACGCCGAGGTCGGCGAGGAGCGCATCGAGGCCTTCGTGCGCGACCGCGGGCCCGGCTTCGAACTCGAGGCGACTCCCGCTGACCGCCGCGGGGTGCGGGAGTCGATCATCGGCCGCATGCAGCGACACAACGGGACTGCCACGATCCGCAGCGTGCCTGGATCAGGGACCGAGGTCGAGCTGACCGCTCGCCGGAGCCGAACATGAGCGGCTCACGGCCGTCGATCGTGATCGTCGACGATCACGCCCTCTTCCGCAGCGGGGTTCGCTCCGAGGTGGAGGGGCTGCTCGACGTGCTCGCCGAGGCCGGATCGGTCGAGGAGGCTGTGCGGGCGATCGCCGAGCACCATCCGGACGTCGTCCTACTCGACGTCCACATGCCGGGCGGAGGCGGCGCGGAGGTGATCCGCCGCGTCGCCGAGGCGGCGCCCGCGCAACGATTCCTCGCACTCTCGGTGTCGGATGCGGCTGAGGATGTGATCGCGGTCGTCAGGGCCGGCGCGCGCGGCTACGTCACCAAGTCCATCTCCGGCGAGGAGCTCGCCGCAGCGGTCATCCGGGTTGCTGCGGGGGATGCGGTTTTCTCTCCCCGCCTCGCCGGCTTCGTTCTCGATGCCTTTGCCGGCACAGCTGCCGAGGTGGTGGCCGACCCGGAGCTCGACCAGCTCACCCTGCGCGAACGGGAGGTGCTGCGCCTGATCGCTCGCGGTTATATGTATAAGGAGGTTGCGCTCCAGCTCGACATCTCCGCACGAACCGTCGAGGCCCATGTCAGCGCCGTGTTGCGCAAGCTGCAGCTCTCGAACCGCCACGAGCTCAGCCGCTGGGCGGTCGAGCGTCGGCTCGTCGACTGAACCGAGGCCGGTCCCGCGAACTTCTGGTGGACGTACGGACGGGTCAGTCGTCGGTCGTAGTCGTGACCCCGCCGCCGGAACCGGAGTCGCCGCTGTCGTCGTCGGGGGGAGGCGGAAGGGAAGGCGCCGCGATGGGTTGAGTGCGACCGTCATGGTCCTCGCCGCCCGAGCCCGACGAACCCGAACCCGAACCCGTCGTGCTGCTGTCGCCATCGTCGCGAGTCGGTGCGCCCCCTTCACCCTCGTCGTGGCCGGAGCCACCGCTGGTTCGCTCCGAACCTGAGCTCTCCACGCTAGAGCCCTCACTCGAGTTCGACCCAGCGTCGGCGGTCGGTTCCAGCTCCGCGTTGCCGGAGTCGTCGCCGACAGGGGCGAATCGCGCACGTTCGTCGCCCCCGCCGTCGGATTGCTGCGCGGCGCGGAGCGCTGCTCCGGCGTCCGCTGCCCCGATCGTCGTAGCAGCTACAGCCGTAGCCGACGAATCGCCGGCCCGACCGGCTTGGCGCCCCACGGTTGCGCCGGTGGTCCGCACATGCGCGGCGGGGGCCGTTTCGCCCCGATCGCCCCCGTGTCGTTCGATCGCCACGCCGGTCGCCAGTGCCAGGACGGCGGCGGTGACCGCGACTCCGCCCTTCGCCCCTGCGGCGCCGACGACGGCGGCACCGACCCCCGCTCCCGTGGACGTGGCTTCGGCAAGCGTCCCCGTGCGGGATCCATCGAGAAGTAGTTGGCGCAGGAGCGGCATCGGCACGAGGGCGCCGACCGCGTCGCGCAGCGTGGTTCGCGCCCTGAAGATCAATCCCCTGACCGCCGTCGCGCTCGTTCCGAGCCCGGCGGCGATGTCCGCGTGTCCGGCGCCCTCTAGCTCGCGGCGGACCAGCGCCTCCCGCTGGCTGGTGGGCAGCGCGCAGATGGCGAGGACAAGCCGGTCGAGCTCCTCGTGCTGCTCGGCGATGGAGGCCGGGCTGGAGGTGACCGGGTAGTCGGCCGGGAGCTCATCGGTGGAGGGCTCATCACGAATGACGTTCAGCGCAGAGTTCCTGACGATCGTGAACAGCCAGGGGCGCAGGGCGATCGGCTTCGGCTCGCCGAGCAGCGCGCGATGGGCCTTGGCGAGCGAGGCCTGGACGACATCCTCGGCCCGGTGGTGGGAGACGATCGCGGTCGCGAACGCGACGAGCGGCTCGCGGTAGCGGCGCACGATCTCCTCGAAGGCCGGCTCGTGACCGTCGCGGACGAGCCCGACGAGGCGCTCGTCGGACTGCGTCGCCAGGGCTCGGCGGGCGATCGGTCTAAGGCTCTGTCTCCTCACGTTGTTCTCCTCGGTGGCCGTCTGCTCGGAAGAGCCCACGCCCTCCTATCGGTGCAACCCCGACGGAGTGTGAAGATCACGCGGCGGGGTCGCAACGTACGATCGGCCACGTGGACCGGAACGTGGCGATCCTGCTGACTGCCGCCGCGGGCGGGTTGATCGCGCTGCAGGCGCCGATCAACTCCACCCTCGGCAGATCGACCGGGAGCCTCGCCGCGGCCCTGGTCTCGTTCGGAATCGGGACGATCGCCCTGGCTCTGATCGTCACGCTCTCGGGCCAGGCCGGGGGCGTCGCCTCCTTGACCGAGGTCGGTCCCGTCTACCTGATCGGCGGACTGCTCGGCGCCGTTTACGTGACCTGCGCCCTGATCGCGGTGAAATCCGTCGGCGCCGGCGGGGTTGCGGCGGCGACGATCACCGGCCAGCTGCTCGCCTCGATCGCGATCGACCGCATCGGGGCGTTCGGGCTCGAGCAGACCCCGCTGACCGCTACCCGAATCGCGGGTGTGGCGATGTTGCTCGTCGGGACGCTGCTGGTCGTTCGCTGAACTCAAGCGGCGACGGGATCGCATACGCGGCCGGTCTCGTCGACGATCCCGGTATCGGCGATGTTCAGGTAGTGGGTGAAGGCCCAGTTGACGAACGGCCCCGAGCTCATCGCCCGTAGCGCCGGTGCCAGCGCGCGAGGGGGCACCCTCGGGACGAGGTTCTGCACCCGCAGCATCCACTCGAACTTCCAGCGGTGCGACGCGTTGAAGTCGGCGTAGGCGCGCAATGCGTCCTCGCGCTTCGACCGTCCCTCCAGCACCGACCTCAGCTCGCGCCCGCAGGCGATCCCGAAGTAGAAGGCGGGCCGGATGCCCTCCGCGGTCAGCGGCAGGCAGTGTCCGGCCGAGTCGCCGCAGAAGAAGACGCCGCGCGCGGCGCCCTCGCGCAGGCGATGTGGGATCCAGTTGCCCTGATAGCCGTCCGGGGGGAGCTCGAGCCGATCGGCGAGCTCCACAGTCGGGGCCTTAACGTGGAAGCGCGGGTCGAAGCTGCCTACGCCCACGCGAACCTCGTCTCCCGCCGGGAAGCTCCAGCCGTATCCGGCCGGGACCACGCCGCGCTCGATCCAGATCTCGAGATCTTCGCCGGCGCCGCCGGGATGGACCTCGAGCCCGCGCGAGAGGGGGGCTTCGGGCGGTTGGTAGCCGTCGTCGAGGACGCGTCGCCAGCCGAGCGCATCGACTACGAGCGGCGCCTCGACGACGCCGCGGTCGGTCTCGATCGTGATCGGCGCATCGCCAGCAGCGCCGAGAGTGCCCGCCGGGATGGCCTCGTCGGCGCGGCCGACGACCTTCGCGGTCTCGAATTCGGCGTCGCACTGGGTCCAGAGCAGGCCGCACAGCTCGGCGTAGTCGAAGGTCGAGAATGTCCAGGGCAGCTGCATCCTGGTGTCCGCGTGCGGCGTGTGGAAGACGAGCTCGTCGAAGGTCTGGCGGATGGAGGTGCTCAGGCCGAGGGCCTCGAGCCAGCCTGTCGGCGCCGCGCAGGCCGAGGTCTGGCGCTCACCGATCTCGTAGCGGTCGAGCACGAGCACGCGCGCGCTCGAGCCGGCGAGCTCCCGGGCGATCGTCAGGCCGGCGAAGCTCGCTCCACAGACGATCACGTCCCAGGAGCCGCCGATCGGCGTGCGCTCGGCGCCGCGCTTCGTCTTCCGGACCGGCATGGCCGGAGAGCCTAGATCACGGCCGCAGCATCCAGCAGGAAATCGGTGTCAACCAACCTGCTCGAGGCCGGAGCGGACGCCCCGATGGGGACCGCATCGCGGCCGAGGGCCCGTCTTTGCCATGATCCCGCGTCGATGTCCGCCGTTCAGACAGCAGGCGCAACCCTGCTCGCGCCCGAAGGAGCCACCCCCGTGGAGGGCTCCGATGGCCTCCTCTTGGAGCTCAACGGCGAGATCTTCCCCAACTACGACGCGACGATCCACCACTTCGACGAGAGCGAGGTCGTCACCGGCACCGTCGTCAGGATCGACAAGGACGAGGTCCTGCTCGACATCGGCTGGAAGTCGGAGGGCATCATCCCCTCCCACGAGCTCTCCATCCGCCGTTCGGTTGACCCCGCCGATGAAGTTTCGCTCGGTGAGAGCGTCGACGCCCTGGTCCTCACCAAGGAGGACTCCGAGGGTCGTCTGATCCTCTCCAAGAAGCGCGCCCGCTTCGAGAAGGCGTGGCGCAAGATCGAAGCCGCCGCCGAATCCGGTGAGCCGGTCGAGGGCGTCGTCATCGAGGTCGTCAAGGGCGGACTCATCCTCGACCTCGGGGTCCGCGGCTTCCTGCCCGCCTCCCTCGTCGACATTCGCCGCGTGCACAACCTCGAGGAGTTCACGGGGCAGACGATCGAGTGCAAGGTGATCGAGCTCAACCGCAGTCGCAACAACGTGGTGCTCAGCCGCCGTGCCGTCCTCGAGGACGAGCGCAAGGAGGTCCGCGAGCAGATCCTGGGCCGTCTGCAGCCGGGTCAGGTCGTCGAGGGCAAGGTCTCCAACATCGTCGACTTCGGCGCGTTCGTCGACCTCGAGGGCATCGATGGGCTGATCCACATCTCCGAGATCTCCTGGAGTCACGTCAACCATCCTTCCGAGGTCCTCAAGATCGGCGAGACGGTCAAGGTCAAGGTGCTCGACATCGATCGCGATCGCCAGCGCATCTCGCTCGGCCTCAAGCAGACGCAGGAGGATCCGTGGCAAACGGTGCTCAACTCCTACGGACCCGGTTCCTCGCTCTCGGGCAAGGTCACGAAGGTCGTCGCGTTCGGCGCGTTCGTCGAGATCGTTCCCGGCGTCGAAGGCCTCGTGCACATCTCCGAGCTTGCAGAGCACCACGTCGAGACCCCTGGTGAGGTCGTCCAGCCCGGCGAGGAGGTCCGCGTCAAGATCCTCGAGATCGACGAGGAGCGCCGCCGCATCTCGCTCTCGATCAAGCGGGTTGGCGAGGGCGGCCTGCCGCTGCGCGACGCCTTCCAGGCCGCTCAGGCCGGCACCGAGCCCGCCGACGGCTCGGCGCCCGAGCTCGGCCTCTCCGAGGACGTCTTCGGTGGCGGCTCCGGCGGACTCGAGATCACGGATGAGGACCTCGCGGCCGCCCATGCCGAGGTCGCCGCCGAGGCCGAGGCGGCCAACGCCCAGAACGAGGCCGCCGGTGCCGCGGATCCTGCGCCGGCAGACGGAGCCGCCGAGGCTCCCGCAGACGAAGAGGCGCCTGCCGACGACGCCGAGGAGCCTGACGAGGCGCTGACCGCCGAGGACGCGGCGACGGAGGCCCCAGAGGCGGGCGCAGAGCCCGTCGCCCCTACAGATTCCGAGGACGACGACTCCTGATCGGATGCCCGGGCCCTCGCTGATCGGGCTGACCGGGGGGATCGCCGCAGGCAAGTCCGAGGCGCTGCGGATACTCGGGGAGCTTGGTGCCGCGACGGTCTCGACCGACGCGATCGTCCACGAGCTGCTCGGCAGCTCTGAGGTCCGCGACCGACTGGTCGGGCGCTGGGGAGCGGATGTCGCTCCCGACGGCGGGATCGACCGAGGCCGCGTCGGCGCCATCGTCTTCGCCGACCCCGGCGAGCTGACCTGGCTGGAGTCGGTGCTGCACCCGCTCGTCGCCGCCCGCGTCATCGATTGGCGCCGCGGATTGACGGATGATGTGAGCGTGGCGGTCGTGGAAGTCCCGCTCCTCTTCGAGGGGTCCATGGAACCGATCTTCGATCGGACGATCGCCGTGATCGCTGCAGATGAAAAAAGAGAGGTACGGGCGGGAGAGAGGGGAACGGGGGACCTGGAGGCCCGCAACGGCCGGCAGCTCAGCCAGGAGGAGAAGGCGAAGCGGGCCAGTCACGTGGTCGTCAACGACGATGCCATCGAGGACCTCGAGGGCCAGCTTCGCGACCTCTATCCGCAGCTCGAGGGAGCCGGTGGATGAGCGCTGCGCGGTCCGGAACGAGGAGTGCGAGCCCGACCCGCGGCGCATCGCGGCGACGCACGAGCGCCGCGGTGGCGCGCCGGACCAGGCTGCGCCGGGTGCTGTTCGGGCTGGTCCTCCTTCTCTGCGTGGGGGTGGCGATCGGCGTCTGGCGATACGACTTCGGGGACAAGCTCCAAGAGCTGACCCTTCCCCTGCGCCACGACGACATCATTCGCCAGCAGGCCAGGGAGAAGAACGTCCCCGCGGACCTGATCGCCGCCGTCATCTACAAGGAGTCGAAGTTCGAGGATCAGACCTCCTCGGCCGGGGCCCGCGGCCTGATGCAGATCACGCCCGCGACCGCCGACACCATCGAGAACCTCTCCGGCGGCCAGACCTTCGTCTACGACGACCTCGCCGATCCGGATCTCAACATCCGCTACGGAACCTTCTACCTCCACTACCTGATCGAGAAGTACGACAACAACCTCGTCGCCGTGCTCTCCGCTTACAACGCCGGCGAGGGCAACGCCGACGCCTGGGGCGGGGTGGCGATGAGGGAGAGCGACATCAGGTTCCCTGAAACGCGCGATTACGTCGACGAGATCCTCGAAAAGCGCGTCGAGTACCGGGACAAGTACTCGAGCGAGCTGGGGCTGTAGCGTCGGACTAGGTCTCTTCCGTCGCCTTCCAGACCCACCAGGCCGCGACGAATTGCAGTGGAAGCCGGGCCCACAGCGCCGCGGGTGGGATCTGCTCGTAGCGCTCGGGATGCATGGTCATGTGGACGTTGGCGGGGAAGACGGCTGCGAGCACGCCGAGCAGCCACCAGCGGGCGAAGGCGCGGCCCCACGGCGGGATCACGGCGGCGCCGCCGATGATCTCGGCGACGCCGCTCCAGAGCACCATCTCGTGGTGCTTCGGGACGTAGTCGGGCATGATCGCCTCGTAGACCTTCGGGACCCGGAAGTGGTTGATGCCGCCGAGGATCCAGAAGGCGGCGAGCAGGCGCTGAGAGGTCGTCATGCGACCAAACATATTCATCGGGTCGCTTCCGCTGCTCGCTAACCTCGGTGGGTGCCTGAGTTCAAGCTCAATTCCGCCTACTCGCCGACCGCCGACCAGCCGAAGGCGATCGAGGCGCTCGCCAGAGGCATCGAGCGGGGGGAGAGGTTTCAGACGTTGCTCGGCGCCACCGGCACCGGCAAGACCTTCACGATGGCGGCGACGATCGAGAAGCTCGGTCGCCCGGCGCTCGTGATCGCCCACAACAAGACGCTGGCCGCGCAGCTCTGCAACGAGTTCCGCGAGTTCTTCCCGGAGGCGGCCGTCGAGTACTTCGTCTCCTACTACGACTACTACCAGCCCGAGGCGTACGTGCCGGCGCAGGATCTCTACATCGAAAAGGACGCGACGGTCAACGACGAGATCGACCGCCTGCGGCACGCGGCGACGGCCGGGCTGTTCGCGCGCCGTGACGTGATCATCGTGGCGTCGGTCTCCTGCATCTACGGGATCGGGTCGCCGAAGCTCTACCGCGAGCAGATGATCCTGTTCAAGATCGGCGAGGAGGTCGAGCGCGAGACGTTGTTCCGGCAGATGGTCGCGATGCAGTACACGCGCAACGACATGATCCTGACGCGCGGATCGTTCCGCGTGATGGGCGAGGTGCTGGAGGTCTATCCCGCATTCGCCGAGTCGGCTTACCGGATCGCCATGTTCGGGGATCTCGTCGAGGCGATCACCCACTTCGACCCGCTCACCGGCGAGGTCCTCGACGAGGTCGACCACGTCGCCGTCTGGCCCGCCACTCATTACGTGACGAAGGAGGAGACGATCGAGCGCGCGGTCGACCAGATCCGCTTCGAGCTCGAGGAGCAGGTCAAATGGTTCGAGGAGCGCGGCAAGGACCTCGAGGCGCATCGCCTCCGGCAGCGGACCCAGTACGACCTCGAGATGATGAAGGAGCTCGGGTTCTGCAACGGGATCGAGAACTACTCCCGGATCCTCGATGACCGGCCCGCCGGCAGTGCTCCCCACACCCTCGTCGACTACTTCCCGAGCGACTTCGTCGTCTTCATCGACGAGTCGCATCAGACGGTGCCCCAGATCGGCGGCATGTACGAGGGCGACAGATCGAGGAAGCTGACCTTGGTCGATCACGGGTTCCGGCTGCCGAGCGCGATCGACAACCGACCGCTGAAGTTCGACGAGTTCCTCGACCGCGTCAACCAGGTGGTGATGGTCTCGGCGACCCCCGGTGAGTTCGAGCGCACGAAGGCGAGCAGCGTGATCGAGCAGATCGTCCGTCCGACCGGGATCATCGATCCCCCGATCGAGGTCCGCGAGACCCGCAATCAGATCGACGACCTGATGAACGAGGTGCGCAAGGTCGCCGAGCGCAAGGAGCGGACGCTGGTCACGACCCTGACCAAGAAGATGTCGGAGGATCTGACGGAGTACCTGCTCGAGCACGGTTTCCGCGTCCGCTATCTGCACTCCGAGGTGGACACGATCGAGCGAATCCAGATCATCCGCGACCTCCGCCTGGGGGAGTACGACGTCCTCGTCGGCGTCAACCTCTTGCGCGAGGGTCTCGACATCCCCGAGGTCGGCCTGGTCGCGATCCTCGACGCCGACAAGGAAGGCTTCCTGCGGGGTTCGACCAGCCTGATCCAGACCATCGGGCGGGCTGCCCGCAACATCAACGGCAGGGTGCTCATGTACGCCGACAAGGAGAGCGAGGCGATGCGCACGGCGATCCGCGAAACGGACAGACGGCGCGAGATCCAGGTCGCCTACAACACCGAGCACGGGATCACCCCCGAGACCGTCTCCAAGGGAATCAGCGACATGTCCGAGTTCCTCGCGATGGAGTCGAACGCGCCGCGCAAGCGCAGGCGCACCAAGGCAACGCTGGACGGCAGGACGATCGAGAGCCCCGAGGACCTGCAGCGGGTGATCGTCTCGATCGAGGAGGAAATGCTCGCCGCTGCCGAGGAGCTCCGCTTCGAGGAGGCCGGCAGGCTGCGGGACGAGCTCAAGGAGCTGCGACGGGATCTCGAGGGAATGCGCGCTTGATCGCCCTGAATGGGTAGGCTGCGGCTAAGGGCGCCGGGCTATGAGCAGCCCTCGCCGATACCACTAGGGGGATGCGGATAAAAGGTGCGCTTTACGGGCATTGAGGCGTCACGGAACCTTCGCTAGATTGGGTGGCAATGGATAAAGAACAGATTCTTCGAGACGATTTCCCGACGACCCGTAAGGGCTGGGACCCCGACGCCGTCCGCGAGCACCTGGAGGTCGTCGCCGCGTCGATGCCGGACCCCGCGGATCTGGTGCCGCCTCCGGCGCCCGTGGTCGAGCCGTCGCTCGCCGAGTTCGCGGCTGAGCGCGTCCGGGGTGTCATCGACGCCGCCGAGCAGGCCGCCGACGGGATCGAGACCGAGGCCCGCACCGAGGCCACGAAGCTCGTCAGCGATGCGCGCGCGGAGTCCGAGGGGATGGTCAGCAACGCCCGGGCCGAGTCCGAGGGAATGCTCAGCCAGGCCCGCGCGGAATCCGAGAACACGCTGAACTCGGCGCGCGCCGAGGCCGAATCGACGCTGAGCGCCGCCCGAGCCGAGTCGGAGCAGATGCTCAGCTCCGCTCGCAGCGAGTCGGAGCGGATGCGCGCCGAGGCGAAGGAGGAGGCCGCGATGCGCGTCGATCAGGCACGCAGCGCCGTCGAGGGTCTGATCTCCCAGGCCGATCAGCTCCGCGATCGCGTCGGGGTGCTCGGCGACGAGCTCGCCGGGAGCATCCGCTCCAGCGCCGCGACCGTTGCCGAGTTCGCGCCTCCCCCGGTGATCCCGGAGCCGACCCCTCCGCCGGCGCCCGAGCCGACGCCGGAGCCCGTCCCCGAGCCCACGCCGGAGCCGGTTCCCGAGCCCACGCCTGACCCGGTTCCCGAGCCGACTCCGGACCCGGTTCCCGAGCCGACTCCGGACCCGACGCCCGAGCCGGAGCCGGCACCCGAGCCCGTCCTGGAGGAGGAGCCCGAGGAGCTCGCAGTTCCGGAGCCGGCTCCGGAACCCGTGGCGGCCTCCGACAAGGGGTCGGCGACGACCGAGGATCTGATCGCCCAGCTGCGCGGCGACTCTCCATCGAACGCCGGCGACGGCGGAGCGGCTCCTCAGACGCTGAGCTCCGACCTCGGAGCGGCACGCCTGGTGGCCATGAATATGGCGCTCGAAGGCGCCTCTCGCGAGCAGATCTCGACTCAAATCGACTCCGAGTTCGGCGCTGTGCCGGATCTCGACGGGCTGCTGGACGAGGTATTCGCCCGCGCCGGCCGCTGACTGCCGGGAGGCGCCGGCTCGGCGTCATCCTCGGCTCACCACCGGATGACAGCATCGCCTCGTCTTCCTTGATCTGGCGGCGCCCGGCCTCGTCAGCCGAGAATTCCCTCAAGGGGAACATCCGTTCGGTTCTCTAGACTTTCGGGGCATGGCCTCGAGCAACAAGATCGTCGTCTCCGGCGCGCGCGAGCACAACCTGCGCAGCGTCGATGTGGAGCTTCCACGCGACGCGCTCGTCGTGATGACCGGACTGTCCGGATCGGGCAAGTCGAGCCTTGCTTTCGACACGATCTACGCCGAGGGGCAACGACGCTACGTCGAGAGCCTCTCCGCATACGCCCGCCAGTTCCTCGGGCAGATGGACAAGCCGGACGTCGACTCGATCGAGGGTCTCAGCCCCGCAATCTCGATCGATCAGAAGACGACATCGCGCAACCCGCGCTCCACGGTCGGCACCGTCACCGAGATCTACGACTACCTGCGCCTGCTCTGGTCACGGATCGGCAAGCCCCACTGCTTCAGCTGCGGGGAGCCCATCTCGGGCCAGTCGATCGAGCAGATCACCGACCGGGTGATGACCCTCGAAGACGGCGTCAAGTTCATGGTCTGCGCCCCCGTGGTCCGGGAGCGGAAGGGCGAGTACGGGCGAATGCTCGAGGAGATGCGCCAGCAGGGCTACGCCCGAGCGGTCGTCGACGGCGAGCTGAGGCGCCTCGACGAGGACATCCAGCTCGACAAGCGCTACAAGCACGACATCGCCATCGTGGTCGATCGCCTGGTCATGAAGGAAGGGCTGCGCAAGCGGCTCTCCGAATCGCTCGAGGCGGCCTCGGGGCTCGCTGACGGGCTGCTCGAGATCGAATTGATCGAGGGAACCGCCAAGGTCGCCGGAGCTCAGACCCTCTCCGGGCCCAGCGCCGGCAAGCGCGGCGAGGTGCTCGTCTTCAGCGAGAAGTTCGCATGCCTGAACTGCGGCACCTCGATGCCCGAGATCGAGCCGCGGATCTTCTCCTTCAACTCGCCCCACGGGGCCTGCGAGCGCTGCCACGGGCTCGGCTTCCAGCGGGTGATCGATCCGGACCTATGCGTGCCCGACCCTACGCTGGCGATCTCCGAAGGCGCTCTGCAGGCATGGATGGGAGCGGCGTCGCGTTACTACCGGACGCTGCTGCAGGCCGTCTGCGAAACCTATGACATCGATTTCGATACGCCCTGGCAGGACCTGCCGAAGGCCGATCAGAAGATCCTCCTGCGCGGGACGGGCCAGGAGCGCCACACGATCTCGTACA
Organism: uncultured Solirubrobacterales bacterium; assembly: GCA_963826475.1. Lineage (GTDB taxonomy): Bacteria > Actinomycetota > Thermoleophilia > Solirubrobacterales > 70-9 > RHKX01. The sequence continues at coordinate 362,869 of CAWGXC010000003.1, forward strand.
AGAACCGCTTCGGTCGGCGGCGCAGCTACAGCGCCCGCTTCGAGGGGATCACGACCGGGCTCGAGCGGCGCTACGAGGAGACCGATTCCGAGCGGACGCGCGAGAAGATCGAGGAGCTCATGGCGCTGCAGCCATGCCCGGCCTGCGAGGGCGCTCGGCTGCGCCCGGAAAGCCTCGCCGTCACCGTCGGCGGCCTGTCGATCTCCGAGTACGCGAACCTGTCGGCGCGCGCGGCGCTGGAATGGATCGGCTCGCTCGAGCTGACCGAGACGGAGCGCACCATCGCCAACCTGGTCGTCCGCGAGGTCGAGGAGCGGCTCACCTTCCTCGTCTCGGTCGGCATCGGCTATCTGACCCTGGAGCGGGCTGCGACGACGCTCTCGGGCGGGGAGGCGCAGCGGATCAGGCTCGCAACCCAGATCGGCTCGAGCCTGGTCGGGGTTCTCTACATCCTCGACGAGCCATCGATCGGCCTTCATCAGCGCGACAACGCCAAGCTGATCGCCACGCTCGAGCGCCTCCGTGACCTCGGTAACACCGTGATCGTCGTCGAGCATGACGAGGGCACGATGCGGGCCGCCGACTACCTCGTCGACCTCGGTCCGGGCGCCGGTGAGCATGGCGGCCGGATCGTGGCCGCCGGCACCCCGGATGAGGTGATTCGCAACCCCGCGTCGGTCACCGGGAAGTACCTATCGGGAAAGAAGATGATCCCGGTGCCCGCCGAGCGCCGTGCGGGTCGCGGAGAGCTCGTCGTCCGCGGAGCCCGCGAGCACAACCTCAAGGGGGTCGACGCCGCGATCCCGGTGGGGACCCTGACCTGCGTCACGGGAGTTTCCGGGTCGGGCAAGTCGACGTTGGTCAACGAGACCCTCTACCGATCGGTGGCCAACCGTCTCCACAAGGCGCGGGTTCGTCCCGGCAGGCACGACCGGATCGAGGGGCTCAAGCAGATCGACAAGGTCATCAACATCGATCAGTCGCCGATCGGCCGTACGCCGCGCTCGAACCCGGCCACCTACACCGGCGTCTTCGACCACATCCGCCAGCTCTTCGCCAAGACGCGCGAGGCGCGAGCGCGCGGGTACAAGCCCGGGCGGTTCTCCTTCAACGTCAAGGGGGGCCGCTGCGAGGTCTGCAAGGGCGACGGCCAGATCAAGATCGAGATGCATTTCCTGCCCGACGTCTACGTTCCGTGCGAGCAGTGCAACGGGCGGCGATACAACCGCGAGACGCTCGAGGTCCTCTTCAAGGGGAAGTCGATCGCCGACGTGCTCGAGATGCCGGTCGAGGAGGCCGTCGACTTCTTCTCCAACATCCCGAAGATCCACCGCCGCCTGAAGACGTTGCATGACGTCGGGCTGGACTACATCCGCCTCGGTCAGCCGGCGACGACCCTCTCGGGCGGGGAGGCGCAGCGCGTGAAGCTCGCGACCGAGCTCTCGAAGGTGGCGACGGGGGAGACCCTCTACATCCTCGATGAGCCCACTACAGGGCTGCACTTCGCCGACGTGGAACGGCTGCTCGAGGTCCTGGCACGGCTCGTCGATCAGGGAAACACGGTGGTCGTGATCGAACACAACCTCGACGTGATCAAGTCTGCCGACTGGGTCATCGACCTCGGACCCGAGGGCGGCGACGGCGGCGGGGAGATCATCGCCACCGGCACGCCCGAACAGGTCGCGACCGAGCCCCGCTCCTACACGGGCCGTTTTCTGGAGGAGCTCGTCGAGCCCAAGGTCAAGCGCACTCCCCGCAAGGTGAGCGGGAAGAAGCGCGAGCCGGTCGCGGCCTGAGCCCGGCGCTCTAGGGGGCCAAGCCGAAGCCGTCCGTCGCGTAGTAGGCGACGACGAAGATGATCCCGCCGATGATCAGCACCCAGTAGTACCAGTAGCGGCCACCGCGCTGATTGTGAATCGTCACCGCTCAGCGACTGAGGCGCGGTGAGCACCCTCGAGAAGCGCGATCACCTGGAGATTGACCGGATCGTCTTTGACGCCGATCGGGACCAACGTGACCTTCTCTTCCTCGGCGGGTGATTCGATCGTCAAGTTCGTCAAGCCCATCTTCTGCTGAGAGCTGATCCGCAGGCCGGCGCGCTGCCACCTGGCGACCTCCTTGTCGGCCTGGTAGCCGTGGCGGCTGACCTTGCACTTGAATGCGTAGAGGTTGTCCGGGGTCACGGCCAAAAGCACCTGTTGCGGAAGCCCGCCGGCCTTCTTCTTTCGCGCGAGCGAGATGGCCGCGTAGGCGAGGCCGCCACCCATCTTGGCGGCTGCGTAGCTGCCCGATGCGCCGCCACGGCGGAACGCCCCGGCCGCCACGACCTCCTCGCCGTTGACGTGTGGGCTGACCGCGTCGATGAGCTGCTGGCGAAAGGTCTCGACCTGCTCTGCCGACATCTCGAAGTTCAACAATCCCATTCTGATACCCCCCTCGATAGACCGGACAACTGCGTCGTGGAACGGACCGTAGCGCGACCGCCGGGCCGGCGCCGTGTGGCGCTCGCGCAGCCCCTGCATGCAGATTCCCATGCGTTCGGCGACCGTGCTGCTTCCGGTGCAGGGGACGGGCGGGTGGTCGGGAAGCAGGACGCCCATGGTCTTGATTCGGGATCGGAATGCCCTGTTGGGGAGGCGAAGGCTCCGCCACGGTTTGAGCGCGCTGGCGGCGACCGCGGGGATCGCGGCAGCCTCGCCCGCGGGCGCTTCGGCCTCCGTCTCGCACCTCGTGCTGCCGGGTGAGACCCTTTCCGGCATCGCGTCGGTCAACGGCCTCTCGACCGAGACGCTCGCCGCGTGGAACGGCGTCGATCCGGCGAGCTTCGTGATTTCCGGGACGTCGATCATGGTGCCGACCCCTGCCGAGGCCGGCGTAGCGCCGGCGAGCGAGACCGCGAGCTCGGCGCTCGGCGCTCACACGGTCGTCGCCGGCGAGTCGCTGAGCTCGGTCGCGGCCGCCAACGGGATCACGATCGCCGACCTCGCCGCAGCCAACGGTCTCTCCCCCGACAGCTTCCTGATCGAGGGGACCACCGTGCAGATTCCCGCGGCGGCGACGACGACATCCTCGGCTCCGATCGGCCTGGGCTCGGTCTACACGCCGGGTGGCGACGTCTATCTGGAGTCGAACGCGGCTTCTCAGTGGAACGCGATGCGACAGGAGTCCTTGGCTGACTACGGGCAGGACATCTATCCGAATGGGCCGCTGTCGGCGTATCGGACCTCCGAGCAGCAGGCGCAGCTGTACCAGAGCTTCCTGGATGGAACCGGCGAGCCCGCCAACCCCCCGGGAAGTTCCTCACACGAGCTCGGGCTGTCGGTCGATGTCGCGACGCCTGAGATGCGCTCGATGGTCGATCAGATCGGCTACCAGTTCGGGTGGGGCAAGTTCGAAGCTCCATCCGAATGGTGGCATCTCACGTACGGGGGATAGCCCCGCTCAGGACAGATTCATCGGGTCGGGTGCCTCGCCGCCCAACAGGCGGACCACCTCCGCGCTCCAAGGGTTGGTGGTCAAGGACGAGACGAAGAGCGTCAGCGGCTCGGGCTCGGTCACGACGTTGAGGGTGAGCCGGTCGCGCATGAATACGCGCCCAGCTCGTTCCATCGACACCTCCGATCGGGGCCAGGAGCGGACCTCGCGGACTTCCGAGACGTCGCGTCGAAGGTCGGCGGGCTTCAGCTCGAGGACGTGGAGGGCACTCGCGTCCACGGCGAGAAGCAGATGCGGCGGCATCCCCGACTTGCGCGCCCGCCGGTTGGCGAGCGGCACCAGGAGCATTCCCAAGCCGGGAACGGCAGCCAGCGCTTCGGTAGCGACCGTCCCGAACTCGCCGGCGGCGAGAATCTCTCCGGGAACGACCCGAGCGGCGAGCTGCTTGAGCTCACCGGCCCTTCGCTCCCGGTAGCGGCGAGCGATCGCGAGCCGCTCCTCGCGGGACTGCTCGTCGGCGGGAGTCATGGCCGGGTGATGGTGGGAGCCTGCACGTCTGGGAAGCTACAGGGGTGCCGGACGACGACCCACACGTCTATCCGCAGCGCGGATGGCGCATGTGGTGGCGGAAGCGCCGCTGGTATGAGCGCACCCACACGCTGCGCAATCGCTGGCGGATCAATCGCCATGCGGCACGTGGAGGATTCTTCGTCCGCCATCCGATCGAGGGTGAGGTCCTCGAGGCCCTCGATGAGGGGCGACTGCTGATCGGGGAGGGCACCAAGCTCGAGCCGGGCTGCTGGATCACGATGGCGCCGGAGGCGCGGATCACGATCGGCCGGGGATGCTTCCTCAACCGCGAGACGATGCTCGCCGCTCACGAGCTCATCGAGATCGGCGATCACGTGATGTTCGCCAACCACTGCTTCGTCGGCGACGCCGACCACAAGTACGACGACCCCAGCCTGCCGATCACCTGGCAGGGCTTCACGCCGAGAGGGCCGGTCAGGATCGGCTCGAACGTCTGGCTCGGCAAGGGCGTCGTCGTGCAGGGGGGCAGGACGATCGGCGACCGCTGCGTCATCGGCTCGAACTCGGTGGTCACCAAGGACCTTCCGGAGGCGACGATCGCGGCGGGCGTCCCCGCCAAGGTGCTACGCGAAATCGAGTTCACCGAGAGCGAGGACGGGTCCGGTGGGTAGCCTGCACGGCGTGAATCACGCCCCGAAGCTCATCGTGACCATGGCCGCCTGCGCCGCCGTCGCCATCTCCGCCGCCGGCTGCGGCGAGAAGGAGGAGCCGGCGACCACCGGGCCGGTGGTTACCCAGTCGACGACGACGACGCCCATCGCCGTTGCGCGAACACCTTCGACGACCGTCAAGCAGTTCCTGACCTCTCCGGACGCCCAGATGGTCTGCAGCGAGCTGCTGACGCCCTCGTTCGTCCGCAAGCAATACAAGGGCACGAAGGGCTGCATCGCGGCCCGGAAGCCCTCCGACCTGGCGGATCGGAATCCCAGGCTGATCGTCAAGCGAAAAGGCGCCACGGCGACCGTTGTGGCGAAGCCGCGCGGGGGGCGCTATGACGGCAAGACTCTCCAGCTCACCGTTCTTCAGCAGGGGAACGCGTTCCGGATCGACGCGCTCGACGTGAGGTAGCGACTACCAGTCCCAGGGGGAGTTGCCGGCCAGGGTCTCCTGATCGAGGTAGGACGCGAAGGCCTCCAGCTCCTCGGGGTCGATTGAGTACTCGTGGGCGGCCTCCGGGAAACGCCGGGAGCGGACCTCGGCGACGTACTCGGAGACGCCCGCGACCATCGCGTCGTGAACCTTGGCGTAGCGCTTGACGAACCGGGCCGTGTGGCCGGTGTGGATCCCGAGCAGGTCGTGAAAGACGAGGACCTGCCCGTCGGTCGACCCGCCGGCGCCGATGCCGATGACCGGCACCTCCATGCGTGGCATGAGCGCCTCGCAGACCGCGGCGGGGACGGCCTCGAAGACGATCGCGAAGCAGCCGACCGCCTGGAGCGAGAAGGCGTCCTCGGCGATCTGGGAGGCGCGCTCGCCGGTCCGTCCCTGCGCCTTGTAGCCGCCGAGGGCCGTCGCCGTCTGCGGTGTCAACCCGACGTGTCCCATGACCGGGATTCCGGCCCGGATGATGGCGCGGGCGCGGTCAACCGAGGCACCGCCGCGCTCGAGCTTGACGGCGTCGCAGCCCGCCTCCTTGATGAACCGCTGGGCGTTCGCGATCGCCATCTCGTTGGAGCCCTCATAGGACCCGAATGGCATGTCGCCGACCAGAAAGGGGGTCTGCAGCCCGCGCCTGACGGCGGCGCAGAGCATCAGCATCTCCTCCATCCCGACCGGCACCGTCGAGTCGTGGCCGAGCACCGTCATGGCGCCGGAATCGCCGACGAGTACGACGTCGACGCCCGCCTCCTCGGCGACCTGCGCGGAGGGGTAGTCGTAGGCGGTGACCATCGCGATGGGCTCGCCCCCTCGCTTCATCTCCGCCAGTCGAGGAAGGGTCAGCTTCGGTCGCTCGTTCGGGGGCGTATTCGGGACTCGTGGCGGCGTGCTCATGGCTGTCTTCCCTTCCCTAGCTGGCGCCGTCCGCGTCCCCGGCGCGGATCGGCTCGATCAGGACGTTGTCGATGAGTCGTGCCCCGCCCACGCTCGCGGCAACCGCGAGCAGGACGGGGACCCCGTTGAAGACCTCGGCGGGCTGGAGCGCGATGGCGTCGCGTGCCTCCAGGTATTCGGGCTCGATTCCCGCCTCGAGGAGGACGCCGCGGGCCGCGTCGATGGCTTCGGCCGTGGGCCGGCCACCGGCGGCGGCGGCCTCGGCCGCAAGCAACGCCCGGCGCAGCGCTCCCGCCCGTTCGCGTTCGGTCGGGTCGAGGTAGGCGTTTCGCGATGACATGGCCAGTCCGTCGGGTTCGCGGACCGTGGGCATCACCTCGACCCGGGCGGGGAAGTCCAGATCGAGGATCATGCGGCGGAGGACGACCGCCTGCTGCGCATCCTTCTGACCGAAGTAGACGACAGCGGGCTCGACCGTGTTCAGCAGCTTGGCCACCACCGTCGTGACCCCTCGGAAGTGATCGGCTCCGCGGCTCGCGGGGTCGCCGCAGAGCACGTCCGTGAGCCCCTCGACCGTGACGTACGTTGCGAACCCATCCGGGTAGACCTCGCCGACGGTCGGCCTGTAGAGCAGGTCGACTCCGGCGTCGACGGCGATCTCCGCATCCGCCTCGAGGCTCCGTGGGTAGCGGTCGAGGTCTTCGCCGGGTCCGAATTGGGCCGGATTGACGAAGAGGCTCATGACCACGATGTCGCAGTCACGCCGTGCGGCGTCGAGGAGCGATCGGTGGCCGGCGTGCAGGGCGCCCATCGTCGGCACCAGGCCGATGGAGAGGCCTTCGCGCCGCCGTTCGGCGAGCGCCGCGCGAAGTTCCGCCTTCGTTTCGACGGTCCTCATGCGGGGACCTCCTCACGAGAGCGGGCGAGCGCACGAGTCCGCTCGGCCAGCACCGCGTAAAGGGGGGTGAGCTCGGGGGCGATGGCGGCGATGGACCTGCGGTGGGCCTCGACCGTGCGCTCGTCCCCGCGAGCGATCGGTCCGGTCAGGGCCTCGCCGCCGCCCTCGGCCCAGTTCGCGGCCGTGCTCGTGACGAGGGGCGCGAGCAGCGACCTTCCGTCGTCGATTCCGGCCGCGGAGAGCAGCGCGACGGCGCTTTCCTCGAGCGCGACGAGGAAGTTGGAGGCGATCGCCGCAGCCGCGTGGTAGGCGGCGCGGGCTTCGTCGGGCAGGTCGAACGGCTTCATTCCGAACGATCCGGCGATGCTCCGAGCCAGCTCGAGAGCCGCGGTGGAGGAGCCGGCGACCGCGGCGGGAGCCCCGGTCAGATCCGTCGACCCGTCAGGCACCGTCTGCAGCGGATGGAGGGAGAACGCCTCGGCTCCGGCTTCCGCCGCCTGGCCCAGCGCGCCCAAGCCGGTGGCTCCGCTCGTGTGGCCGATGAAGCGGGTCCGCGGGGCGAGTTCCATGACGCTCCCCGTGGCGTTCTCGATCTCGGCGTCGGGGACGCAGAGCAGCACCACCTCCGCGTCGGCGATCAGGGCGAGATCATCGCGGCCGGCGAGGACGACGCTGATGCCGGCCGTGCGAGCGGCGTGGAGGAGCGCATTGCCCATGCGACCGGATCCGACCAGGGCGATCGGAGGGAGCGCGGGGTTGTCGCGGAGTGAGTTCATCCGTTCCAGTTCTCGGCGAGATACCAGACGGCGCGTGTGGTGTTGGACTGCCTGATTGCCGGTCCACGCCCCTGTCGGGATCGCGGCCGAAGACACCGCCAATGATACCCAGCGGCGCGAACCGGTCCCCGGGCCGGGATAGCATCGGAACCATGCCCATGTACGAGTTCGAATGCGGTTCCTGCGGCGAGCGCTTCGAGCGCCTCGTGGACGCCGGGACGGACACCGCCGTGTGCGCGCGCTGCGGGACCGATGGCGCCGAGCGCAAGCTCTCGAGCTTCGGGCTGACCAGGCAGCCGACCGCCCGACAGAGGCGTCGCATGGAGGACAAGCGCGGGACCAACCGCGACGGTGCCCGCCAGCGCTTCCAGAAGTCCCTGGACGCGGGCCGTGCGCGCAACCCGCGCAAGCCCCCGCATTCCGGCAAGTGAGCGGCGGCTCCGCAGCACGACGGGAACGGCTCGTCGAGGTCTACCGCGAGGCGTCCGACTGCACGCTGTGCCCGCTGGCCGCGACGCGCACGAACGTCGTCTTCGGGGCCGGCGACGCGGACGCCGACCTGATGTTCATCGGCGAGGCCCCCGGGGCCGAGGAGGACAGGCAGGGATTGCCGTTCGTGGGGCGGGCCGGCGGGCTGCTCAACGAGCTGCTCGAGGAGATAAACCTGAGTCGGGAGACGGTGTTCATCAGCAACGTGCTCAAATGCAGGCCTCCCGGCAACCGGGATCCGCAGCCGATCGAGATCGAGACCTGCCGGCCATACCTGCTCGAACAGGTTCGACTGATCCAGCCGAAGGTGATCGCGACGCTCGGAAACTTCGCGACGAAGCTGATCACGGCCAATCCGACGGGGATCACGCGGGTGCGAGGCAAGCCGCAGACGCACACGCTCGGGGAGCGGACCGTGCAGGTCTTCCCGATCCTGCACCCCGCGGCGATCCTCCGCAACCCCGGCCAGCGCCCGGTGATGAGGGAGGATTTCGCCGCGCTCTCGAAGCTGCTCGAGGCGCCACCGCCCGACCGGGGCGAGGTCTCACCGCCGGATCTCCCGCCTGGTCGCGCCCCCGAGCCGGGGCGGTCGGGCGACGATCAGATGGACTTCTTCACCTCCTGATGGAGCGCCACACCACCGAGAGCGCCGCGGAGACGGAGGCGATCGCCGCCGAACTGGCTGCCGGCCTCAGGCCGGGTGACGTCGTGCTCGTCAGCGGCGACCTGGGGGCGGGCAAAACCACATTCGTCCGTGGCGCCGCGCACGCGCTCGGGGTCGAGGGCCCGATCACCTCGCCAACGTTCACGGTCGGGCATCGCTACGCCGGCAGGGTGCCCGTCTCGCATCTGGACCTGTATCGGCTCGGGAGCCTCGGCGATGAAGATCCGGGGCTGCTCGACGACTACCTGACCGCCGATGCGGTCTCCTTCGTCGAGTGGCCGGAGGTCGGCACGGGTGAGATCGGGCAAGTCGTTCTGCGGATCGCCCTCGGGCACGCGGGCGAGGATCGTCGCGAGCTCGAGGTCGAGTGGTGCGGGTGATCCTCGGCTTCGATACGTCGACGGCCGACACGGCCGTGTCGGTCGTCGGCGGGGGAGAGCCGATCGAGAGCATCCGGGGGCCCGAGCCCGGAGGGCGCCCGGCTCACGCGACGGCGCTGCTGCCCGCAATCGAGGATGCGGTTGGATCGGCCGGTGGATGGCGGGCGATCGATCTCATCGTCGTCGGGGTCGGGCCCGGTTCGTTCACGGGCCTGCGGATCGGCGTCTCGACGGCTCGTGCACTCGCGCAGGCACGTGCCCTTCCGCTCGTCGGGGTCGGCTCGCTCGGCGCGCTCGCCGCCGCCCTCGGTGAGCTGCCCGCGGCGGAGGGCCGCAGCCGGTTGGCGGTCATCGACGCGAGGAGGGGAGAGGTCTTCGCGGCTCTCGACACGGGCTCCGGGCTGGGCGAGCCGGTCGTCTGTCATCCGGCGGAGCTCGCCGGTTCACTCGGTTCAGAGGCGCTCACCGGGGCTCTGGCGGCCGGCGACGGCTCGCTACGATTCCGCTCCGAGATCGAGGCCGCCGGGATCGAGGTTCTCCCAGACAGCGACCCTGCGCATCGACTCTCGGCTCGGTGCTTGTGCCTGCTCGGCGCCGAGAGGGCGATTGGTGATCGAGAGCAGGTCCGGCCGATGTACCTGAGACGACCCGATGCGGAGCGATGGCTTGAGCGAGATGGCCGCAACTGAGCTTTCACAGGCCGCCGAGTCCGTGCGCGTACGCCGACTCACGTATGGGGACCTGCCCGGTGTCCTCTCGATCGAGCGGCGTTCGTTCCCGGCGCCGTGGTCGCTTGCGATGTTCGTGCTCGAGCTCTCCAAGCCGTCGGGCGTCTGCCTCGCGGCGTCGACGGACGCAGGTCTTGCCGGCTTCCTGGTCTGTTCCCGCTACGCCGACGTCTGGCATCTGATGAACGTCGCCGTCGATCCTGACTGCCGCCGCCAGGGCATCGCCGGGCTGATGATCGATGGGATGCTCGATCAGGCCGGGCGCGACGGTCGCTACACGCTCGAGGTGCGCGTCTCCAACCACGGCGCGATCGAGATGTACGAGCGAATCGGCTTCAAGCGCGCGGGTCGCCGTCGCCGTTACTACTCCGACAACGGAGAAGACGCTCTGATCATGTGGCTCGGCGAGCCGGCCTTCTAGGAGAGGCGCCGGCTTGTGATCCTCGCCATCGAGACCTCCTGCGATGACACCTGCGCGGCCGTCCTCGACGGGGCTCACGTGCTCAGCAGCATCGTCTCCTCTCAGGCTGCGATTCACGCCGGCTTCGGCGGGATCGTTCCCGAGGTCGCCTCGCGGCACCATCTCGAACTCGTCAACCCGGTGATCGAGGCGGCGCTCGCGGAGGCGGGCTGCGAGCTCGAGGAGGTCGAGGCGATCGCTGTGACGACTCACCCGGGCCTGATCGGCGCGCTGCTCGTCGGGGTCAGCTCCGCCAAGGCGCTGGCCGCGGCGACCGGCAAACCCCTGATCGGCGTCGACCACCTCCACGGGCACGTCGCGGCGTCCTTCCTCGAGCCGGACCCGATCGAGCCGCCGTTCCTCTCGCTGATCGCGAGTGGAGGCCACACGCAGCTCGCGGCCGTACATGACCACTCCACTTACGAGGTCATCGGCCAGACGCTCGACGACGCCGCCGGCGAGGCGCTCGACAAAGCCGCGCGCGTGCTCGAGCTCGGATATCCCGGCGGCCCCGCGATCGAGCGGGAGGCCCTCAACGGAGACCCCGGCTCCTTCGAGTTCCCGGTCGCGATGAGCCGCCGGCCCGGCTTCGACTTCAGCTTCAGCGGCCTGAAGACGTCGCTCGTCTACGCCGTCCGCGCTCTCGACCCCGGGGAGTTGGCCGATCGGCGCGCCGATCTCGCTGCGAGCTTCCAGGCCGCGGTCGTCTCCCAGCTCATCGGCAAGGCCGGCCGGGCGCTCGACGAGGGCGATTGGTCCACTCTCGCTCTCGGTGGCGGCGTGGCCGCCAACTCGCGTCTGCGCGAGGGTCTCGGGACGATTTGCGACGCGCGTGGGGTCCGGCTCAAGCTCGTCGCCCGCGAGCTCTGCACCGACAACGCGGCCATGATCGGCTCCGCGGCCCGGCATCTGCCGCGGATCGCCTATCCGGGTTACCTCGACTGGGACGCGGTTGCCACGTGAGCGGACAGCCGCCCCTGCCCACCGTGACGATCTACGGGCGAGCGGGTTGCCATCTCTGCGAGGAGGCACGACTCGAGCTGCTTGCCCTGCAAGGCGGCGGAGCTCGTTTCCGGCTGCGCGAGATCGACATCGAGACCGACGAGAAGCTGCACCGGAGCATGCTGGAGAGGATCCCGGTGGTCGAGGTGGACGGCGAGCGGGTCTGCGAGCTTCTCCTTGACGCAAGCGCCGTCCTTGCCCGGATCGATACCGTGTCGGCGTGAGCGAGCGGCGACCTCCTGTCCGTAGAGCCGCCGCCTCGGGGACGGGCGCGCGCAGCGACTCCCTGGCCGTGGGCGGCAACGGCGCCAGTCCTGAGCGACTTTCGCTCGGCGTCGCAGCACGGCTCGCCCGATATCTGCAGGTCCTCATTCAGGCTCGGAAGATGGGCCGCGAGACGATCTCATCCCAGGAGCTTGCGTCGTGGACCCACGTCAACTCGACCCAGATTCGCCGCGACCTGTCGGGCTTCGGCAAGTTCGGCAAGCGCGGCGTCGGCTACAACGTCGAATCGCTCGTCGGCGAGATTCGCAAGATCCTGCGCACCTCCGGCCACCACAACATCGCCCTCTTCGGAGCCGGCAACCTCGGCCAGGCCATCGCCTCCTCCGACATCTTCGCCGACCACGGGTTCCGGATCGTCGCCATCTTCGACGTCGCTCCGAAGCTGGCCGGCAAGGAGATCGGCGGTGTCCCGGTCAGGGCGATCGACGATCTCGAGAAGGTCGTTTCGACCGATGAGATCGTCGTCGGCGTCCTCGCCGTCCCGGCCGACGCCGCCCAGGGCGTCGCCGATCGCCTCGTCGAGGCGGGCGTCCGGGTGATCTTCAACTACTCAGAGCAACTGCTCGACGTGCCGCCCGAGGTGACCGTCCACACCTCGAGCCCCGCCGTGGATCTGCTCTACGCGCTGTACTTCTACCTGGCCTGAGCCAACGTTGCCCGCGTCTCGCGACGAGAGCCTCGATCTGGCAGCGGCGCGCGAGCGTTTCGAGGCCTCGACCGACTTCACGATGGCGGTCGAGGAGGAGTTCGCGATCCTCGACCCCCGCACGCTCGAGCTGTCGCACGGCTTCGAGCGGCTTCGCGACGCCGCTCAGGCCGACGAGGCCCTCGCCGACTCCGTGCGGGGAGAGCTGATCGACACCGAGATCGAGATCCGCTCGGGCCGTTGCGAGACCTTCGCGGAGATGTGCGAGCGCCAAGGCGACCACCGGCGCCGCCTCTTCGCGCTCGCCGATCGGCACGGGTATGCGCTCGCGTCCACCGGGACCCATCCCTGGGCCGACTACCTCGACCAGACGATCATCGACACCGATCACTACCGGCGGTTGCGCCAGGAGCTGGGCTGGGTCGCGCAGCGCAACAACACCTGGAGCCTCCACGCACACGTCGGAGTCCGGGGCGCCGATCGCGCGATCGCCGTCTGCGACACCCTGCGCAACGTGCTGCCACAGCTGCTCGCGCTGTCGGCGAACTCCCCCTTTCTCGATGGCCAGAACACGGGCCTGCACTCGGTGCGCTCGCAGATATTCACCAGGTCGTTCCCCCGCTGCGGCGTGCACGACCCCTTCGGTGACTGGGAGAGCTACGCCTCGTTCGTCGACCTCCTCGACCGGACCAACTCGGTCGTGGAGAGCACTCAGCTGTGGTGGAGCGTGCGACCCCATCACGCCTTCGGCACGGTGGAGGTGCGGATCTGCGACGCGCAGACCAGGGGAGAGGAGTCCCTTGCGCTCGGTGGCCTGCTGGTCGCCTGCGTGGCTCAGGCGGCGATCGACTACGACGCCGGCGAGCTGGCGGCGCCACTGCGCGGTCGTGAGATCGAGGAGAACCTCTGGCGGGCGATCCGCTTCGGGCTCGACGGGCGGATGATCGACTTCGACCGGGGCTGCGAGATCCACGCCCGGGAGGCCGTGGAGCGCCTTCTCGCGTGGACTGCGCCCGCTCGCGAGACCCTCGGGATCGGCGAGCCGGCGATCGAGCCCAACGGTGCCCAGCGGGCCCGGGGAGAAGTCGAGGCCGGCACCGGCATCGAGGAGGTCTTTCGGGCCGCCGTCGCCGCTACGCGCGAGAGCTTCGCCGGTGCGGCGGGGGCGGGGCGATAGGGTCCGTTGTCGTGAGCGATCAGAGCAACATCGCGGGAGCGCCCGGAGACGGTCCCGAAGGTCAGTTGAGTCCTGAGCAGGAGCAGATGCTCCGGCAGATGGAGGAGGAGATGAGCCGGATCCGCGTCCAGGATCTGCTCACCCAGAGCGTCGTCAGCATCCTCAACCTCTCCTATCGGCGGATCGCCAAGGAGGACGAGCGCGACCTCGAGCAGGCCAAGCTCGGGATCGACGCGATCAGAGCGCTCGTCGACATGCTCGAGCCGGAGGCCCAGCACGAGGTCAAGAACGCCCTCTCCCAGATTCAGATGGCGTACGCGCAGCTGGCGGGGTCGAGCCCCGGCGAGGCCCCGGCGAGCTCTGGCTCCTCCGGGACAGAGCCGGAGGGGATTCGCACACCACCGCCTGGCCTCTGGACCCCCGGTTCCCGATAGGCGCCGCGCCTCCATCCGCCGGCTCCGGGTAAACTCGCCCGGCTTTGAGAGGCCGTTCCTGATGAGGATTGGGGGCGGCTTATTTTTTCGTCCATTAGTCCTAAATAGGAGGGGAACCACCGTTGACTGACTTCCTGACCGATTACGGCGTCGTCATCGCGCTTGTCTGCGCGGGCGCCGGGGTCATGTACGGGCTGCTGATCACGCAGCGCCTGCTCGCGCTCTCACCTGGAAACGACCGCATGCAGGAGATCTCAGGCGCCATCCAAGAGGGCGCTGAGGCCTACCTGAAGACCCAATACACGATCATCGCGGGCGTTGCGGTAGTTCTCGCGATCGCCATCGCCGCCCTCCAGGGCGTCAGCACCGGCATCGGGTTCGTCATCGGCGGCGTACTCTCGGGCTCGGCTGGCTTCATCGGGATGAACGTCTCGGTTCGCGCGAACGCGCGTGTCGCCGAAGCTGCGCGAGGCGGCATCCCGCCCGCGCTCGACGCCGCCTTCAAGGGCGGTTCGGTCACCGGGCTCCTGGTCGTTGGCCTGGCCCTGCTGGGCGTAGCCGGGTACTTCGGGATCCTGATCCTCACCGGACAGGACGACAAGGAAGCGATCGACGCGCTGATCGGACTCGGGTTCGGCGGATCGCTGATCTCCGTGTTCGCCAGGCTCGGTGGAGGCATCTTCACGAAGGCCGCCGACGTGGGAGCCGACCTCGTCGGCAAGGTCGAGGCCGGGATTCCCGAGGACGATCCCCGCAACCCGGCCGTGATCGCTGACAACGTCGGTGACAACGTCGGCGATTGCGCCGGCATGGCGGCCGATCTGTTCGAGACGTATGCGGTCACCGCGGTGGCCGTGATGCTGCTCGGCGTACTGAGCTTCAACGTCGACGCGGCCCGCGAGGTCGCGATCTACCCGCTCGTGATCGGCGGCGTGGCGATCATCGCCTCGATCATCGGAGCGCTCTCGGTCCGCAGCAAGACGGGCAACGTCGAGGGTGCGCTCTACAAGGGGCTGATCGTCTCCGGAGTGATCTCCGCTGCGGCCTTCTACCCCGTCACGAGTTGGCTGATGTCCGATCCGCTGCAGTTCAGCGTCGCCAACCCCAGCGGCGCCCTGGCCGATGCCTCGGTCACCGGTCTGTGGCTCTGCGCCCTGATCGGCATCGCCGTGACGGCCGGCCTGTTCGTGGTCACCGACTACTACACGTCGACCCGCTTCCGTCCGGTCAAGACGATCGCAAGATCATCGATCACCGGGCATGCGACAAACATCATTCAGGGGCTCGCGCAGGGCTATCAGGGCACGGCGATCCCGGCCCTGATCATCATCCTCGCGATCTTCGGCGCCAACGAGATCGCCGGGATCTACGGCATCGCCGTTGCGGTGATGGCGCAGCTGTCGCTGACGGGGCTCATCGTCGCCCTCGACGCATTCGGGCCGATCACCGACAACGCGGGCGGCATCGCCGAGATGGCGGAGCTACCCGAGGACGTTCGCAACGTGACCGACCCGCTCGACGCGGTCGGCAACACGACGAAGGCCGTCACCAAGGGCTACGCGATCGGCTCCGCCGTTCTCGCGGCGCTGGTGCTGTTCGCTGCGTTCAAGGCCGAGGCTCAGGCCGAGGCCGGAGTCGACTTCATCTCGTTCGACCTGGCCGACCCGCCGGTGCTGATCGGGCTGCTGATCGGCGGCATGATGACCTACCTCTTCGCGGCTCTCGCGATCGAGGCCGTCGGGCGTGCCGGCGGCGAGGTCGTCGAGCAGGTCCGCAAGCAGTTCAAGGAACACCCCGGGATCATGGACGGGACCGAGAAGCCCGATTACGGTGGGACGGTCGCGATCGTCACGGCCGCGGCCCAGCGGGAGATGATCCTTCCCTCGCTGATTCCGATCGTCGTGCCGGTCATCGTCGGCATCATCAGCGTTCAAGCTCTCGGTGGGCTGCTGATCGGCGTCATCGTCGTCGGGTTCTTCGCCGCGGTGTCGATGACCGTCGGCGGCGGTGCCTGGGACAACGCCAAGAAGCTGATCGAGGACGGCGCCTACGGCGGCAAGGGCTCCGAGGCCCACGCCGCCTCGGTGACCGGCGACACCGTCGGCGATCCCTACAAGGACACCGCCGGCCCCGCCATCAACCCGATGATCAAGGTCGCGAACATCATCGCCATCCTGATCATCCCGATCATCCACTTCTAGGACTGATCGAGAGCAAGTTGACCCGAGGGCGGCCACAGGGCCGCCCTCGGTCGTTCAGGGGTGACGCTTTCCGCGGGGGACTTCGGATCGCGAGTCAGAGACGGCTTCGCCCGGACCTCCTCGACCCGGCCCGGCCGGCGTGGTACTGTTAACCGTATGGTTAATGATCCATTCAAGGCGCTCTCGCATCCGATCCGTCGCGGCATCGTCGAGCACCTCGCCGCGGGACCGGCGACGGTCGGCGACGCGACGGCGGGCTTCGGCGTGTCGAAGCCTGCGATCTCGAAGCACCTGAAGGTGCTCGAGGAGACGGGCGTGGTCAAGCGCGTGGTCGAGGGCCGGACGCACCGGCTCTCGCTCGAGGTGGAGGCGATCGGCGAGGCGGCGCGGTGGATGGATGAGCAACGTGCTCACTGGGAGCGCATGTTCGATGCCGTCGATGAATATCTCAATGAGGAGGAACCAGGATGAATATGCCACCGACCGTTTCACCGCAGGACTGGAGAACCGCGCGGGAGGAGCTTCTGATCAAGGAGAAGGAGCTGACGCGCGCCCGCGATGCGCTGGCCGCCGAGCGCCGCAGGATGCCCCGGATGGCCGTGGAGAAGGACTATGCGTTCGATGGACCGACGGGCCCCGTGAGCCTGCTCGACCTCTTCGAGGGACGACGTCAGCTGGTCATCTACCGGTTCTTCTTCGAGCCCGGCGTGGACGGCTGGCCCGATGCCGGCTGCCGAGGCTGCTCGTTGATGGCCGATCAGGTCGCTCATCTCGCCCACCTGAACTCGCGCGACACCACGCTCGCCTACGTCTCGCGTGCCCCGCAACCCGATATCGAAGGGTTGAAGTCGCGGATGGGCTGGGAGATCCCCTGGTACACGATCACCGATGACTTCGACGCGGACTTCGACGTCGACGAGTGGCACGGCACCAACGCCTTCTACCGCGACGACGACGGCCGGATCTTTCGGACGTACTTCGTCGACAAGCGGGGCGACGAGGCCCTGGGAAGCCCATGGGCCTACCTCGACATCACCGCGCTCGGCCGTCAGGAGATCTGGGAGGACTCCCCCGAGGGTTATCCGCAGACCCAGGCCTACGCGTGGTGGAATCGCCACGATGAGTACGAGGACGCGACCGACTTCGAGCACGGCCTCTCCGAGGCGACGGCCTCGCAGCGCGGATCGAGCAGCACATGACGCCGTCGGCGCACCTGGGCGGCGTCCCGGTGGAGGAGTTCCTTCCTTCGGCCGCGGCCGGACTGATCGTCGCGCGCGGCTGGATGATCGCCCACCTCCGCCGCACCAGGGAGCGTCGAGATGAGCGCTAAGACCACGCTGCGCATGGAGCGAACCTACGAGGCGCCCGCCGAGCGTGTGTTCGACGCCTGGACGAGCGAGGAGGTGCTGCGCCGCTGGTTCCGCGGCCAGCGGGGCTTCGACACGCCGGAGGCTGTGGTGGATCTGCGCGTCGGCGGCGCCTTGCGCGTGGTCATGCGCGATCCGCAGAAGGGCGTCGAGTACGGCGGCGGGGGCCACTACACCGAGATCGAGCCGCCGAAGCGGCTTGCGTTCACCTGGGTCTGGGACGCCGAGCCGCACGAGACGCTGATCGAGATCGACTTCGAGGAGGCCGACGGCACCACCACGGTCCACTTCACCCACAACGGCCTCTGGAGCGAGGAGGCGGTGCGCTCGCACGAGCGCGGCTGGGGCGTCTGCTTCGACAACCTCGAGCGCGCGCTGCAGGCTGCGGCTCGCTTGCGATGAAGGGCACCCGCGCGACCGGATGAGCCTTGGTACTCCTGGGTACCAAGCAGCAATCCGGTGCCCCGATGCGACCGGGTTCGCTGCAGCGGGAAGTCGCCGCCTGCGACCATCCGCTGATGAGCGGGTCCAGGCCTGAGCGCAGCCTCTACGCGATCGCCTCGAGCTTCTTCGCCGTCGTCGTCATCTGCTTCGCCGTCGGCGGGTTACTGGTCGAAGGATTGGGCGATGACGGGCCCCTCTCGGGCGGATTCGCGATCTGCGGGCTGTTCCTGCTGCTCGGAATCGGCCGGCTCTATCTCGGGCTGCGCACGCCGGGAGAGGCACCGGCGCCGGAGGTTGAAGAGCCATCAAGGGAGGTCGCGCCGCGCCGCTCCACGCCGCCCCTGCGGCGCCGCCGCCCCTGAATCCAGCCGACCTCGGTGCCTCGTCGCCTGAGGCGGCACCAGAGCCGTCCCTATAGTCGCCAGCCGCATGGCGCACCGGGTACCCCGCGATCAATCCCTGCAGCGCGTTCACGGCGTCGGCGCCCTGTTCAGCGCGGCGTACGGGAACGTCGGCTCGTCGATCTATTACGCCCTTGGGGTCGTCGCCGCCTTCGCCCTCGGGCTGACGCCGCTGGCCTTCGTCATCTCGGGTCTGATCTTCGTCTGCACCGCCGCGACCTACGTCGAGGGGACCGTGATGTTCCCCGAGGCCGGCGGCTCGGCCAGCTTCGCGCGCCATGCCTTCAACGAGCTCGTCAGCTTCATCGCCGGTTGGGGCCAGATGCTCAACTACATCATCACGGTCGCGATCTCGGCCTTCTTCGTGCCCCACTACCTCGGGGTCTTCTGGGAGCCGCTGCGCCACGGTCCCGGTGACATCATCGGCGGCATCGTCCTGATCTCGGCCCTGGCCGCGCTGAACGTCAAGGGGACCCAGGAGTCGGCCAAGCTCAACCTGGTGCTGGCCATCGGCGATCTGGCGACCCAGATCCTGCTGGTCCTGATCGGGCTCGCCCTCGTGCTCAGCCCGGACACGCTGATCAACAACATCCACCTCGGCGTCGCGCCGACGTGGAGCGACTTCGCGCTCGGGATCGCGCTCGGGATGATCGCCTACACCGGCATCGAGACCATCTCCAACATGTCGGAGGAGGCCATCGAGCCCGAGAAATCGATTCCGAGGGGTGCGGGCTTCGTCGTCGTGGCCGTCCTCGGCCTCTACGCGCTGCTGCCGATCATCGCCCTCTCGGCGATGCCGGTGACGCTGGGACCAGACGGCTACACCACCGAGCTCGGCACGACCTTCGCCAGCGATCCGGTGCTCGGGATCGTCGAGAACCTCGGTCTCGGCGCGGCGCTCACCGACGGCCTGCGCGTCTACGTCGGGATTCTCGCCGCCGTGATCCTGGTGATCGCGACGAACGCCGGGATGATCGGAGTCTCGCGATTGACCTTCTCGATGGGCCAGCACCGCCAGCTCCCTGAGCGACTGCGGCAGGTCCACCCGAAGTACCGGACGCCGCACGTCGCGATCATCACCTTCTCGGTCATCGCCTCGATCGCACTCCTCCCCGGCAAGGTGGATCTGCTGGCCACCATGTACTCGTTCGGCGCGATGCTCTCCTTCACCGTCGCGCACGTCTCGGTCCTCTGGATGCGCAAATGCAAGGCCGATGAGGAACGCCCCTGGAAACCCCGGGGAGAGATCCGGGTCAAGGGGGTCTCGCTGCCCCTGACGGCCGTCGTCGGCGGGTTCGGCACGTTCGCCGCCTGGATCGTGGTGATGGCGCTGAACCCGGCCACGGCGGCGATCGGGGTGGGGTGGATGCTGTTCGGCGCCGCCGTTTATGTGCTCTACCGGCGCAATCAGCAACTGCCCATCACCAAGACCGTCAAGGTCGTGCTGCCCGAGCCCCTCGACGTCGAGGAGGTCGAGTTCAGCTCGGTTCTCGTCCCGTTCGAGGACGATCCCTTCTCGGAGCTCACGATCGGCACCGCGACTCGGCTCGCGGGCCGAAAGCGCCGCGGCATCCACGTCGTATCGCTGCTCAACGTCCCCGCCCACCTGCCCCTCGATGCGGTGCTTCCGCGCCAGCAGGAGAAGGCCCAGGCGAAGATCGAGCGGGCCAAGCTGATCGGCGGTCAGCGGGTCACCGGTCACGTGCTGAGGATCAGGCCGGGACAGGCGCCGAAGGCGATCATCGAAGAGGCGACCTCGATCCGCGCGAGCGCGATCGTCATGCAGCTCACGTACCGCGACGGGACGCCGCTCTACGGCAAGACCCTCCAGGGGGTACTCGGCAACCGGCCCTGCCGGGTGCTCGTGGCCGGCGACCCGACCCGGGTCCCGGAGCCGATTACGGCCTAACCGATTCGGGGCGCCGCTCCGGCGAGTTCTCCCGCATCTAGAATCGCCGCCGATGGCGTCCCTGGGAGCGATCGGGTCGAACGGAACGCGCGTCCTCGCCACCGCGATCGCTGTGCTGGGCGTCGCGATGGTCGCCCGTACCCTGATCGCCGGAGGCAGTGTCCTTTCGATCGGCGTGCTGCTCGGCGTCGTGTTCTTCGCCATCGGCCTCGGTCGCCTCTACCTGGCGACCCGGGTCGGCCGGTGAACGACCGTCGCGCAGTCAAGCCGCCACTCGGGCGGCGCTTTCTCGGCGTGCCGTGGCTATGGGCGGTCGCCCACTCGGCGATCGCCTTCTCGATCTACTACTCGCTCGGCGTAGTCGCCCAGAGCGGCTTGGCGCTGACCCCGGTCATCTTCGGCGTAGCCGGCCTCGTCTACGTGGTCACGACGATGACCTACGTCGAGGGCGGGGCCATGTTCCGCGAGCGCGGCGGCTCCAACACGCTCGCCCGCCACGCCTTCAACGAGCTGATCAGCTTCATCGCCGGCTGGGCGATCCTCATCGATTACGTGATCGTCATCGCGCTGGCGGCGATCTCCGTGCCCCACTATCTCGCGCCCATCTCCACTGATCTCTCGAGCGGCACGGGGGAGATCGGGATCGGGATCGGGGTGATCGCGTTGGTTTGCGGCGTCAACATCGTCGGCTTCACCGGGCACCGGCGCCAGGGCTGGCTCGTCGCGCTCACCGCCGCCGACGTGTTCTTGCAGTTCGCGCTGATCGTGATCGGGATCGCGGTGGTCTGGGATCCCGGCGCCCTGACCAACGAGCTCCACCTGTTCGGCACCCCGAGCGTCGGCGACATCGCCCTCGCCCTGGTGATCTCGATGGTCGCGCTGGCCGGCATCGAGGCCGCTTCCGACCTGGCCCCCGACCTGCTCTGGCGCAGCGAGGACCTCAAGCACGTGCTGCGGGCCGGCACCATCGTCGTCCCGTTCGTCTACATCGGGATGGCAATTGTCGCGTTGATGGCGGTGCCGGTGGTGGCTGGGCCGAATGGCCCTGAGACGGCGCTCTCGTCCACCTACATCGATGCTCCGGTGCTGGGGGTCACCGCTGCTTTTCATCCGGCCTGGCTGGCGGATATCGCCAAGTGGTCGGTCGTCGCGATCGCGCCCCTCATCCTGCTCTTCGCCGCCAACGCCACGATGCTCGGCCTCTCCAGGCACGTCTACGTGCTCGCGACCAACCGCCAGATTCCGAGCTGGCTCGGCAAGCTGGGCAAGCAGCGATCGACGCCGCACGTCGCGATCCTGATCGCCGGCCTGTTCGCGGCCGGTCTCGTTCTGCCGGGAGACGTCGACCTGCTGGCGGGGGTGTTCGCCTTCGGCGCGATGCTGGCGATCTCGATCGCACACCTCTCCTTGATCCGCCTGCGCTTCACCGACCCCGAGCGGGAGCGCCCTTACAGCGTTCCCGGCTCGATCCGGATCCGCGGAGCGATGGTCCCGCTGCCATCGGTGCTCGGCCTCGTGCTGACCAGCGCCGGCTTCGTCTCCCTCGTGTTTCTGCACGGGGGCGCGTTGTACGTGGGCGGGGGCTGGATGGTCTTCGGCCTCGTCTCCTACTTCGTCTACCGGCGGCTGGTCGAGGGGTACTCGCTGACCGATCGGGTCACGGTGCCCGAGCAGGCGCTGCGCAAGCAGGTCCCCGACGTGGAGCTCGCGAGCGTCCTCGTTCCGGTCTTCGGCGAGGGCCTCGACGACGAGATCGTCGGCACGGCCGGGCGGCTCGCGGACTCCGATCCCCTGCCGGGCGAGAGCAGACCCCGGCTGGAGCTCTTCTACGTCATCGACCTACCCCTGACCGTCCCCCTCGAGGGCCCGACCCCGCCGGATCGTCTGGCACGCGCCGAGAAGGTCCTCGCCCGGGCGCTCGAGGTCGCGGCCGAGTACCCGTCCGTCGAGGTCGACTCGAGCTACGCGAAGGCGCGCAGCGTCGGCGAGGCGATCGTGGAACGCGCCCGCGAGCACGACGTCGAGGCGATCATCATCGGCGGCGAGCCTCCCACGAGGATCCGAGGCGGTGCGGTCCTCGGCGGCGTCCGTGGGGCGCGGCCGGCCGAGGTCGGCCCGACCACTCAGTACATCTTCCGCCACGCTCCGTGTCGCGTATTGCTGACGGCGCCGGCCGAGGGCAAGCCCGCCGCGCCGTCGCCCGAATAAGATCGCCCGATGAAGATCCTGATCGTGGGTTGCGGGCGCGTCGGGTCCTCCTTGGCGAGGACGATGCTGCATGAGGGAAATGAGGTCTCGTGTCTCGACGAGGACCCGGACTCCCATGCGCGCCTCGAGCTCGGGCTCGATTCCTCCTGGGAGGATGCCGGAGGCCAGTTCACGGTCGGCACCGGCCTCGAGATCGACGCGCTCCTGACCGCCGGAATCGACGATGCCGACGTCTTCGTCGCCTCGACCAACGGCGACAACACCAACATCGTGATCGCTCAGATCGCCCAACGGCGCTTCGAGGTCTCCACGGTCATTGCACGGATCCTCGATCCCTACCGGGCCGAGTGGTACGAGAAGCAGGGGTTGAGGACGATCTGCCCGACGCGCATCGCGATCGCCGAGCTCGAGCGCGACGTGCGCCAGATCGCCGGCACCGGGGAGGAGCTGCGCCGTGGGTGAGCCCGCGCCTCAGGACTACATGCTCGTCGTGGGCGCCGGCAAGGTCGGGTGGAACCTGACCCGCGAGCTCATCGACATGGGCCACGAGGTGACCCTGATCGAGAACGATCGTGAGCGCTACCTGACCGTCGAGCAGGAGATGGAACATCGCGTCCTCTACGGCGACGCATCCGAGCTCTGGGTGCTCGAGCGCGCGGGCATCGCGCGCGCCAGCATGGTGATCGCGGTCACCGGTGACGATGAGGACAACCTCCTGATCTGTCAGGTCGCCAAGGACAAGTACGGCGTCAATCGCGTCATCGCCCGCGTCAACAACCCGCGCAACCGCCAGCACTTCGAGCTTCTCGGCGTAAAGCCCTTCGTCTCCGCGACTGACCTCATCCTGCGCCTGATCGAACGGCAGGTGCCTCGCTACGGCCTCGTCCAGCTGCTCGACCTCGCCGACGCCAAGATCGAGATCGTCGACCTGCTCGTCGGCGCCGAGGCCCAGGTCGTAGGCAAGCGCGTCGACGAGCTCGATATGCCGAAGGGAAGCCTGTTGATCAGCGTTCTGCGCGACGGCGGTGGCTTCGTCCCGACCGCCGACACGGTGCTGCAGGCCGGCGATGAGGTGCTCGCCGTCCTCGACCCCCGGGTCGAGGGGGAGCTGACCGCCTACCTGGGACTTGACGAGGGCGGCTCGATCGACCGCACGCCCCGCTGAGCGCCCGTGGCTGAGCGCGAGGTCGACCACCTTCTGATCGGCGGCGGGATCGCTTCCGCCCACTGCGCGAAGGAGCTGCGGAGCAAGGGCGCCGAGGGGTCGATCCTGCTCGTCGGCCGCGAGCCCGAGCCGCCCTATGACCGACCGCCGCTCTCCAAGGATTATCTGCGGGGCGAGAGCCAGCGGGCCGACGCCTACGCCCACCCTTCCGGGTGGTACGAGGAGAACGCGGTCGAGCTGCTCACCGGGCGCAGCGTGCTGTCCCTCGACCCCAGCGAACGGACGGCCAAGCTGCAGGGCGGGGATGAGATCCGGTTCGGCAGCGCCCTGCTGGCCACCGGAGCGATGGTCAACATACTTCGCGTCGACGGAGCCCAGCTCGAAGGGATCCATTACTTGCGCGCATTCGGCAACTCGGACTCGATTCGCGACGACGTCGCCGGAGCCGAGCACGTCGTGATGATCGGCGGCAGCTACATCGGCGCGGAGGTGGCGGCGTCGCTGACTGAGATGGGCAAGCGCTGCACGATCGTCGCGATGGAGGAGATCGTGCTCTCGCGCGGCTTCGGTGACGAGGTCGGGCGGTACTTCCACGAGCTGCTGGCGTCGAAGGGCGTCGAGATCGTCGGCGGCGAGACGCTCGCCTCCTTCGGCGGTGACGAACGGGTTTCGTCGGTCCTCACCGAGAGTGGTCTCGAGATCGACTGCGACGCGGTCGTGATCGGGGCAGGGGTCCGGCCCGACGCGATGCTCGCCGATCGTGCCGGGCTCGACGTCGGGGACGGGATCCTCTGCGACTCCGCTCTGCAGACCTCGGTCGAGGGAATCTTCGCCGCCGGCGACTGCTGCAACTACGAGAGTGAGGTCCATGGACGGCGCCTTCGCGTCGAGCACTGGGACCACGCGTTCCACCAGGGTCGTCACGCCGCGCGCGGGATGATCGGTGAGCGCGAGCCCTACCGCGTGGTGCCGTACTTCTTCAGCGACCTCTCCGACTGGGCCGCGATCGAATACGTCGGCCCCGCCCAGAGCTGGGACGACGTGCTCTGGCGGGGCGGCCGCGAAAGCGGTGAGTTCTCCGCTTGGTACCTCGAGGACGACAGGGTCGTCGCAGCGCTCTCGGTCGGCCGCTCGGAGGACCTTCAGCATGCCCGCCGCCTGATCGAATCGGCCGCCCCGATCGGCGCCGGGCGCGCGGCTCTCGCCGATCCCGACGCCGACCTCGACGAGGTCGGTTCCCGCTAACCTTGCGCCGACCGACCGGGCCTCGCCCGGTCGACCTTGCGGGCTGGTGTAACGGCAACACGCCTCTCTCTGGAAGAGGTATTCGGGGTTCGAATCCCTGGCCCGCAGCTCTCCGCCCGGCTGACCGCGGACACCCCGTTCTGGACAGCCGTCCAGGCCCAGCCCCTCATCTGCAGGTTTTCGCCGCGGCGCCGATGGGAGCAGCACGCGACCCCTTCGGCACGGAAGCCGTCGGGCCCCGTATGGATGTGGGGCGGAAGGATTGACACGGATGTCAGATAGGTACGAAGCCCTTATGGGCTTGCTCGGCTTGGCAGGAGGTGCCCGAAACGGCTCCTCCTGCCTCGACGAGCCTCAAACTCCTCCGCCTCCTCGCTGGGGCGAGGGCGCGCCGGGATCGGCGGCGGGGCATGTCCGCCAGCAGGCGGACGGCCGCTCGTTCGCCACCGGGACGCACGATCCGGAGCCGGGCGAGTCGCGCAAGATCGCTTGAGCTTCGGCGTCAGGGGCGCGGAGCTGCCGCGCCGAGGGCTAACCTGAGCGGAGTGAGGGGCAAAGCGGCGACATTTCTCGCCACCGGGGCGGCGATTGCCGCCCTCGGAGGCTGTGGGGGCAGTGATGCCCCGATTCAATCGATCAGTACGACGACCGATTCGACGGGAGCTGCGGGGGTCTCCAAGGAGGCGTTCATCAGCAGCGCCGATTCGCGCTGCGCGGAGGCGAACTCCGCGATCGGGAACCTCAGCGCGACCGCGGACGCCTCCACTGCCGTCAGCCAGCGGCTTGCGATCACCCAGGAGGTCCTGACGGGCATCAAGTCGCTCGGCACCCCCGCGGACGACTCCTCCGGTGACCTCGCGGCATTCCTCAAGGGCCTCAAGTCCCAGATCGTGGTGCTCCAGCAGCAGCAGACGGCGCTCGCCGGTGGAGACACCAGCGCCTCCGACGCGCTCGCTGCGCAGCTGGACCAGGCGGAGGGCGAGACCCGGGACGCAGCGTCGAGCTACGGCTTCGATGCGTGCGGCCGTCCACCGTCGGCAACCACCGCCCCGAGTGGCGGGGCGACCACGACCGGAGCCGATCCGGTGCCCACGGCCACGACCTCCACCGCACCCGTAGCTCCCGTAGACCCGGCCGCTGAGCCGGCTCCCGCGCCGAGCGGGGGAACGGGCGCCGGAGCTCCGGCCCCGACGCCGGCCCCTGACGACAGCGGCGACGGTGAAGGCAGCGGCGGACTCAGCCCGTAGCCACCGTCGTCACGCGGCGGTCGCGTTGCCCGCCCAGGTGCCGTAGAGGCGCGCATAGGCACCACCGGCGTCCAAGAGCTCCTCGTGGGTGCCGCTTTCGGCGATTGCACCGCGCTCGAGCACGACGATGCGCGAGGCGTTCCTGATCGTCGAGAGGCGATGCGCGATCACGATCGAGGTGCGTCCGTGGAGGAGTCGCTCGAGGCCGCGCTCGATCTGCTTCTCGGTGCGGACGTCGACGTTCGAGGTGGCTTCGTCCAGGATCAGGATCCGCGGCTGCGCAAGCAGTGCGCGGGCGAAGGCGATCATCTGACGCTGCCCCGCTGAGAGGTGAGCACCGCGCTCGCCGACCTCGGTTGCGAGGCCGTTCGGCAGGGTCGCGAGCATTGCGGCACCTCCGACGGCGTTGAGCGCTTCGAGGACCCCCTCCTCGCCGATGTCGTCACGGCCGAAGGCGACGTTCTCGGCGATCGTGCCGCTGAACAGGAAACCCTCCTGGGGCACGATCCCGAGTTGGCTCCGCAGCGCGCGCGAGTCGAGCTCGCGGACGTCGACGCCGTCGATCGTGATCCGCCCCTTCTGGGGGTCGTAGAAGCGTGCGACGAGCTTCGCCATCGTCGACTTGCCGGCCCCGGTCTCGCCGACGAGCGCGACGGTCTGGCCGGGCAGGATCTTCAGGTCGATGTCACGCATCGCCCAGCCCTCCGGTGCCGGCTCGACCGGAGCGTTCCCGTTGGTTGTCGTCGCGAGCGCGAGGCGGTTGTCTTCGGCGTAGGAGAACCAGACCCCCTCCAGGGCGATCTCCCCCTCGATCACCCCGGGGTCGATCGCGTCGGCCCGATCGACGGTGTCGGGCTCGGTGTCGAGCAGGTCGAAGATCTTGTCCAGCGCCGCCATCCCCTGCTGATAGGTGGTGTAGAGCTGGCTGATCTGCTGGATCGGGTCGAAGAAGGTCTGCAGGTAGCCGACGAACGCGACCAGGACGCCGATCTGGATCGTCCCGTCGATGGCCTGATGGCCGCCGTAGATCAGGATCGCCGCCGTGCCGATCGCCGACAGGAGCTCCACCGCCGGGAAGTAGGAGGCGTTCAGGTAGACGGTCCTCATGTTGACCGCCCGGTTCTCCTCGTTCAGCCTCGCCATCTCCGCGAGGTGTCGCGGCTCCTGGCCGAAGCTGCGGACCACTCGAACGCCGCTCAGCGTCTCCTGCAGATAGGCGGTGATGTTCGCGATCTTCTCGCGCGTCAGTCGGTAGGCGCTCGACGACGCGACCCGGAAGATCACGCTCCCCACGGCCAGCACGGGGAAGGTGATGAAGGTGATCAGCGCCAGCGCGGGGTCGATCGCGATGAGGATCGCAACCACCCCGAAGAGGGTCAGAACGCTCGAGAACATCGTCACGATCCCGTCCGTGACGAGCGTGTCGAGGGCCTGGACGTCGTTGGTCATCCGCGAGATCAGCACGCCGGGACGGTTGCGGGTGTAGAAGCCGATCGACATCGCCTGCAGGTGGGTGTAGATGCGCTCGCGCAGGTCCTGCAGGGCGCGTTGGCCCACCCAGCCGACGAAGTACGTCTGCACGTAGGTCGCGAGCCAGTAGATGGCGGCCGAGGCGAGGAAGGCGAGGACGATCAGGGTCAGCGCGCCGAGGTCGCCCTCGTTGTTGGGCCCGCCGTTGATCCCGGCGTCGATGGCCTTGCCCGCGAGGTAGGGCGGGGCAAGCGCCGCGGCGGTGGCGAGGAGCAGCGCGATCATCATCACGACGACGCGCAACCTGTATGGCTTGAGCAGCCCGATGAGCCAGCGCAGCTTGCGTGCGCGGTCGTCCTCGCCTCTGATCGTCCGCCACAGGCTCTTGACGAGCAGCCAGGCGTTGCCGAGGCCGGGAGGACGGACGCCCTCAGCGGGAGGTACGGGAGGCGTGCCGCTCACAGCCGCGCCACCTCCTCGCGCTCCTCGAGGTCTCGTTGCAGGAACGCACGGTCGGCGAGACCGAAGTCGGCGATCTCCCGGTACAGCGGGCAGCGGTCGAGGAGCTCCTCGTGGGTCCCGTGGTCGACGATGCGGCCCTCGTCGAGGACGACGATCTCGTCGGCGAGCGAGATCGTCGAGAGGCGGTGGGCGACGATGAACGTCGTGCGGCCGCTGAGCGCCTCACCGAGGCCCTTGCGGATCTCCGCCTCAGTCGTCGCGTCGACCGAGGAGGTGGCGTCGTCGAGGATCAGGATGCGCGGGTCGGCGAGCAGCGCCCGCGCGATCGCGATCCGCTGTCGCTGACCGCCCGACAGGGTCAAGCCGCGCTCCCCGACGAGGGTGTCGTAGCCATCGGGGAGGCGCTCGATGAAGCCGCTGGCCTGCGCCCGCCGAGCGGCAAGCTCAATTTCCTCCTGCGTTGCCTCGGGCTTCGCGTAGGCGATGTTCTCTGCGACGGAGGCGCTGAACAGGAAGCTGTCGTCGGCGACGAATGCGATCTGGGAGCGCAGCGATGTCAGCTCGACGTCGCGTAGGTCCGCGCCGTCGATCTCGACCGTACCTTCGGTCGGGTCGTATAGGCGTGCAAGCAGGGCCACCAGGCTCGTCTTGCCTGAACCGGTGGGACCGACGAGCGCGACTACGCGGCCCGCTTCGATCTCGAGGTCGACGTCGGTGAGCGCCTCCTCGGCGCCGCCGTAGGCGAGGCCCACGTTCTTGATTCGAACGTGACCCCTGCCCTCCGGCAGCGGGTCGGCGCCGATCTTGGACGCGATCTCGGGCTCGCGATCGAGGATCTCGAAGAGGCGGTTGCCGGAGGCGATCGCGCGCTGCGACATGCCGAGCGCCGTGCCGAGCATGCGCATCGGCCCGATCAGCATGATCAGGTAGGTGTAGAAGGCGGTGAAGTCGCCGATCTGGAGGGTCCCGTCGATCACCTGACGCCCGCCGACGTAGAGCACGACGGCGAGGCCGAGGTTCGGCAGGAACGAGATCAGCGGGGTGTAGAAAGCGCGCAGTCGCGTCGAGTAGAGGTTCTGGTCGAAGACCCGGGTGACCGCGTGCCGGAACCGGGAGAGCATGTGACGCTCCCGCGAGAAGGCCTTGATCACGCGGACGCCGGAGACGGCCTCCTCGGCTTCGACGGTGAGCTGGGCGATGCGCTGCTGGACCTCCTGCAGGGCCGGTCGCGAGGTGCGGTTGAAGCGCATCGCCGTCAGAACGACGATCGGCACCGGGATCAGGGCAAGCGCGGCGAGGTCGGGCTGCAGCCAGAACATCACCGCCCCGGCCAGGACCAGGGTCAGAAGGCTCTGGGTGATGAAGATCAGCCCATAGCCGAGAAAGAACCTGATCGACTGCAGGTCCACGGTCGCGCGCGACATCAGCTGGCCGGTCTGCTGAGAATCGAAGTAGCCGAGCTCGAGCGTCTGCAGATGCTCGTAGACCCGGGATCGCAGGTCGAACTCGACCGCCAGGGAGACCTTGCCGGCGACCACCCGTCGGGAGGCGGTCAGGGCGAGCCGAAGCAGCCCTGCGCCGACGATCGCCAGTGCCAGCGGCAGGACATCGGAACGCTGATCATGATCGATTGCGTTGATGGTCTGGCCGACCAGCCACGGAATCGCCACGGTCACGATCATCGCCAAAGAGGCGAGCCCGATCGAGAGATAGTTCGCCCGACGGTACGGGCTGAGAAAGGTGAAGAGGCGGCGAAAGGTGCTCACGGAACCGACCCACTATACAAAATGAAGTACAGGGTCTGCGGCGCGGACCGCACGTCCTAGACTTGGTCCGATGCCGCAGACCGGAGCCGGACTGTGCGATCGCTGCCGTAATCAGCGCGTCGTCCGCAACACGCGCGGGTCCCGCTTCTCGCTCTGCGAGCGCTCCCGAACCGACCCCGCATATCCGAAGTATCCGCGCGTCCCGATTATCGAGTGCCCGGGTTTCGAGCGGCGAGAGGCGAAGCCGGGGACGCAGAATTAGACGTCGGGTGGCTCGAGCGCCGTTCCCGTTCGCAGGGCTCCGGCGCTTGCGACGACGACGAGAGCGATGGCAAGCAGCTCGCGCCCGGCGAGGGCCTGGTCGAGCGCGATTGCGCCGATGAGCGCCGCGGCGGCGGGCTCGAGGCTCAGAAGGACGCCGAAGGTGCTCGCCGGCAGGCGCCGCAGCACCTCGAGCTCGATGGTGTAGGGGATCACGGAGCTGAGCGCGGCGACGCCGAGGCCGACGGCGCCTAGTCGTGGGTCCAGCAGGTCGCCGCCCGCGTCCGCGACTCCGACGGGCAGCAGCACGACCGCCGAGATCCCCATCGCGAACGAGAGGCCACCGAGCCCGGCAGGGCCGCGCCCGACGCGCGTCGACATGTAGATGTAGATCGCCCAGAAAAAGGCGGCCGAGAGAGCGAGCAGGACTCCCACCGCGTCGAGACCGTTGCCGACGTCGGGTGCGAAGAGCAGGATCCCGACTCCCGCCAGGAGCGCCCAGAGCAGATCGCGGCGGCTGCGGGAGCCGAGCAGCGCCACCGCGAGGGGGCCGGTGAATTCGATCGTCACGGCGATTCCCAGGGGAAGCCTGTCCAGTGCCTCGTAGAAGCTGAGGTTCATTCCCGCGAGGGTGATGGCGAAGTAGACGATGTCGCGCGTGCTCTGACGGTTCAACGCCGTGCGGGCCGGGCGCCACATCGCCAGCAGGAAGATTGCGGCGAAGAGGGTGCGGAGGAAGACCGTCCCTCCTGGCCCGAGCTGGTCGAACAGCGTCGTCGCGAGAGCCGAGCCGATCTGAACGGACCCGATCCCCGTGAGCATCAGGCCGATCGCGACGCGACGCCTCCCCCCGGTCGCCGGTCCGGCTTCTGTCCCTTCCCTCATCACCCCATCTTCGGGCACCCGCATTCAGGCCGGCGGGACCGAACGCGAGGTCCTGACTTCAACTGCCGACGCGGGCGGTTCTATAACGTGCGCCGCGGAGTGAGAGCGGCCGGCGATCCGCCCGGGATGCACACGGGGGCTACAAGGGAGATTGAATGAAGCGCTGTGTGACGTTGGCAGCTGTGTTTGCAGCGGTGATGGCCGGTTCCGTGTCGGGCGCGATCGCGAAGGACTACGCCGACACCGCGCTGAACATCATTCCGTCGGGTCAGTTCGGCTCGATCACGCCGCCGAACGACCCGAACGGGCCGTCGTCGCTCAACGGCAACGGGCAGGCGCTCCTGTACGACGGGCTGACGCCGCTCTTCGACAACGTCCAGACGAGCGACCTCACCAAGTACTTCAAGTCCGAGGCCCTGGGGAGCGTCGGCACCGACGGGCCAGCGCGATCCGAGACGATTCCCGATCACCCGGAGATCACCCTCACTCGTGACGCCTACAACGTGCCTCACGTCGTCGCCACGACGCATGAGGGCGGAATCTTCGCCGCCGGCTGGATCGCCGCGGAAGACCGTGGGCTGCTGCTCACCCAGGCGCGCTACAACGCCCGCGTCGCCGCGATCGACGCTCCCGGGCTCAGCGCCATCGGTCTCGTCACGCAGCTCAAGAGCTTCGTCCCCAGCCAGCAGACAGAGGACGTCGTCGCCAAGCAGACGAAGGTCCTGAAGAAGGCGGGCAAGGAGGGTAAGGCCGTCCTCGCCGACATCGACACGTACGTCAAGGGGATCAACTACTACCTCTCGATCCACAGCCCATCGGCGGCTCCGTTCACGCGCAACGACATCTACGCGCTGAACGCGCTCAAGGGCCAGTTCCTCGGGCAGGGCGGCGGCGACGAGGCCCGTCGGTCTGAGTTCCTCGGCGGCCTGCAGAAGAAGCTCGGCAAGAAGAAGGGCATGAGCGTCTTCAACGACCTCCGGCAGTTCAAGAACTCCGGCAGCCCGACGACCGTCGACGGGAAGTTCCCCTACGGCAAGATCCCGAAGAAGGCGAAGGGCAACGTCGCCGTCGACCCCGACAGCTACACGACGACTCCGGCGGTCGCCAACCGCGCCCTCGCCAAGCAGGTTGCTCCGCAGCCGATGAACGCGTCGAACACGCTGATGATCACCGGTGATCGCTCGAACACGGGCAACCCGCTGATGGTCGGCGGTCCGCAGATCGGCTACTTCTACCCGGGCCTCACCTATGAGATCGACATGCAGGCTCCCGGGCTGGTCTGGCGCGGTGCCACCTCGGCTCCGTTCCCCGGTTATCTGCTGATCGGCCGCGGCGAGGACTTCGCCACGACCCTGACCTCGGCGAGCGCCGACATCATCGATCAATACGTCGAGACGCTCTGTGGCGGCAGCGATACCAAGTACAAGTACAAGGGCAAGTGCCGCCAGATGGGCACTTTCAACGCCGGCACGCTGAACGGGGAACCGGTGACGTTCAAGACGACCGTCCACGGATCGGTCACCGGGTACGCCACGGTCAAGGGCAAGAAGGTCGCGATCTCGGCCAAGCGCTCGAGCTACGGCAAGGATGTGACCGACCTCCTCTACAACCGGCGACTCTCCAACGGGTCGATTCACGACCCGAAGTCGTTCTTCAAGGCGGCGTCGAAGACCCCGCAGACCTTCAACTCCTTCTACATCGACGACAAGCACGTCGCCGAGTACACGGCGGGCCTCTTGCCGATCCGGCCCAAGAACGTCGACCCGGGCCTGCCGACGGACGGCACCGGCAAGTACGAATGGAAGGGCTTCGTCGCCAAGGGCGACCATCCTCAGGGCATCGATCCGAAGGACGGGACGATGACCAACTGGAACCAGACCGTCGCTCATGGCTTCGCGGCGGCCGACGATCAGTTCGGCCGCAACGGCTCCGCCGAGCGCGTCGACCTGCTCGACAAGAACCTGGCACGCCTCCAGACGAAGAAGGGCAAGTGGTCGCTCGCGACGGTGACGTCGGCGATGAACGCTGCGGCCACGCAGGACGTGCGCGCGATCGACACCGTGCCGCTGCTGGCGAAGCTGCTCAAGGGAGCCAAGGCTCCGAGCCCGCGCGCCAAGCAGATGCTCGACCTGATGGTCAGCTGGAGCAAGTCGGGGGGCAGTCGCCTCGACCGCGACCTCGATGGCAACATCGACAACCCCGGTGCCGCAGTGATGGACGGGTCCTGGAACAACATCGCCGATGCGCTCCTGGCCCCCCAGCTCGGGCCGGATCTGGAGGATGAGCTCAACACGCTGTTCTCGCGGTTCGACCTGCCCCCCAGCGGCCAGTACTCGGGTTGGTACCAGTACTTCGATCGCGATATCAGCTCGCTGCTCGGCAAGAAGGTCCCGCAGCCGTTCGACAATCAGTACTGCGGCAAGGGCAAGCTGAAGAGGTGCCAAGCCTCGATCTACAGCGCCATCGACAGGTCGGGCGGGGAGATCGCCGCCGCGCAGGGCACCGAGGATCCGACCGCCTGGCGCTCGGATGCGACCCGCGAGCAGATCAAGTTCTCACCGATCAACGTGCAGACGATGCGTTACACGAACCGGCCCAGTGGCATCCAGCAGGTCATTTCGTTCGACGGGCATCGCAAGTCCAAGAAGAAGTAACGCCACGATGGCGGCCCGGTGGGGCACGGTGCGACCTCCGGTCGCCGCCAGAGGCGGGCTCCAACAGGAGTTCGGCTGCACCGCACCCCACCGACCCGCCATCGGACGGCTGCCGGTGGGTAGGTTGACGCCATGAAAGCCATTCAGATCGTTGACCTCTCCGGACCCGATTCCGCGCTTCGGTGGGTGGACATCGACGAACCCGAGGGCTCCCACATGCTCACGCCGGGGAGCGGCGTCGTCGTCGATGTGCATGCCGCCGGAGTCTCGTTTCCCGAGCTCCTCCAGACCAGGGGCGAGTATCAACTCAAGCCGCCGCTGCCCTTCGTGCCCGGCAGCGAGGTCGGTGGGATCGTTCGCAGCGCGCCCGCGGATGCCGCGGTCAGCGCCGGCGACAGGGTCGCCGCGTTCCCGATGCTCGGTGGCTTTGCCGAGGTTGCGGTCTCACCCGAGTTCCTGACCTTCCCGATCCCCGACGAGCTCAGCTTCGCCCAGGGGGCGGCGCTGATCCTCAACTACCACACCGCCTGGTTCTCACTGGTCATCCGCGGGCGGCTCAGGGAGGGGGAGACCGTGCTCGTCCACGGTGCGGCGGGCGGCGTCGGTACGGCCGCCATCCAGATCTGCAGGGGCGTCGGGGCTCGCTCGATCGGCGTGGTCTCCACCGACGAGAAGGAGCGCGTTGCTCGCGAGGCCGGAGCCGACGAGGTAGTCCGCTCGGATGGAGCTTGGAAGGACGAGGCGAAGGAGCTCTCCGACGGGGGGGTAGACCTCGTCATCGATCCGGTCGGAGGCGACCGGTTCACCGACTCGTTGAGGTCCCTCGCCGAAGGAGGGCGGGTGGTGGTCGTGGGCTTCACGGCCGGTTCCATCCCCGAGGTCAAGGTAAACCGCCTGCTGCTCAACAACGTCGAGGTCATCGGCGCGGGATGGGGGGCCTACGTGATGGGCAAGCCCGACCTGAATCGTGAGATCGGTGCTGAGATCGGCAGGCTGATCGATTCAGGGGCCGTCGACCCGATCGTCGGCGCCGAGCTCCCCTTCTCGGTCGACGGCGCGGCCGCGGCTCTGAACCTGCTTGACGGCCGTGGCGCGACCGGCAAGGTCGTCCTCGGCGTCGCCGGTGATGGCCGGTGACGGTCGCGCTGATCACCGGCGCCTCCAGCGGCATCGGCGAGGCGACCGCGAGGCGACTCGCCCGCGAGCCCGGCACCGAGTTGATTCTCGTCGCGCGTCGCGGCGACCGCCTGCGGGATCTCGCGGGGTCGTTGCCGGTGCCGGCCACGTGTCTTGCGATCGATCTGACCGAACCCGATGCACCGGGTCGGGTCCTCGCTCATGTCACCGAGCACCACGACCGCCTCGACCTGCTCGTCAACAACGCGGGGGCTGCCTGGCGAGGCGACTTCGGCGACGTCGGCTACGAGAACGTGCGGCGGACCATGGAGCTGAACTTCGACGCCGTGGTTCGGTTGACCGAGGCCATGCTCCCCCTGCTCAGGAGCTCAGCGCCGTGCTCGATCGTCAACGTCTCGAGCACCGCCGGGCGCATCTCGCGGGCGGGTTCGGGGGCTTACTCGGCGAGCAAGTTCGCGCTGGCCGGCTGGACCGATTCCCTCTACCTGGAGGAGCGACGCCATGGCGTTCACGTCGGCAACGTCCTGCCCGGCTTCATCGTCACCGAAGGCTTCCCCGCGGAGGAGTTGCGCGCCAAGGCCCTGACCCGGTGGATGGTCTCGACCCCCGAGAAGGCCGCCGAGGCGATCTACGAGGCGGGGCCGGGCGGCAAGGCGGAGCGTTACGTACCGCGTCCCTATCGAGGCGTCGCCATCCTCAAGGCCCTGGCTCCCGGCCTGGTCCGCCGGATCCTCTCGGGGGGCGCGGCCGGCGTGATGACGACGAAGACGGGCGCGGACGGATAGGGCGAAGCGTTCCGGTGAGCGGGGAGGAGACCGAAACCGGCACCCCGAGGCTTCGAGTGGTCATCGGGGCACTGATGATGGTGATGCTGTTGGCGTCGCTGGATCAGACGATCGTCTCGACCGCGCTGCCGACCATCGTCGGCGACCTCGGCGGGCTCGAGCACATCTCCTGGGTGGTCACCTCCTATCTGCTGGCGATCACGATCGTCACGCCCCTGTACGGAAAGCTCGGGGATCTCTACGGGCGCAAGGTCGTACTGCAGGGCGCCCTGGTCATTTTCCTGATGGGTTCGGCACTCTGCGGGCTCGCCCAGGGCATGACCGAGCTGATCGCCTTCAGGGCCATCCAGGGACTCGGGGGTGGCGGGCTGATGGTCAGCGCACAGGCGGCGATCGGCGATGTCGTCTCCCCGCGGGAGCGCGGCCGCTACATGGGCCTTTTCGGTGCGGTCTTCGGCGTGTCGAGCGTCGCCGGCCCCCTGATCGGCGGCTTCTTCACCAGCCACGCCAGCTGGCGCTGGATCTTCTACGTCAACATCCCGCTCGGCCTGGTGGCGCTCGCGGTACTCGCCGTGGCCCTCCCGGCGGTCTCCGAGCGACGCAGCCACAGGGTCGACTACGCGGGCACCGTCCTGCTCGGAGTGACCCTGGCCTCCCTGGTCCTCGCGACGACGTTCGGCGGCACGACCTATGGGTGGGCGTCGGCTCAGATCATCGGCCTCGGAGCGCTGGCCATCGCCGCTCTGGCGGGCTTCGTCGCGGTCGAGCGGCGGGCCGACGAGCCGGTACTGCCGCCTTCGCTGTTCTCGAATCGCGTATTCCGGGTGACCAGCGCCGTCGGCTTCGTGGTCGGCTTCGCTCTGTTCGGTGCGCTCACGTACCTGCCCCTCTTCCAGCAGGTCGTACGGGGCCTCGGCCCGACCGAATCGGGTCTGCAGCTGGTTCCGTTGATGGCCGGGCTGCTCACCGCCTCGATCGGGTCCGGGCAGGTGATCACGCGAACCGGGCGCTACAAGGCGTTCCCGATCGCCGGCACGGCGATTGCGGCGCTGGGGCTCTTTCTGCTGTCCCACCTGACCGTGGACACCGGAACGCTCGAGGCATCCGCCTACATGCTCGTCCTCGGCGTCGGGCTCGGTCTGGTCATGCAGGTGCTCGTCCTCGCCACCCAGAATGCGGTCGATTACAAGCTGCTCGGTGTCGCCACATCCTCCGCGACGCTGTTCAGGTCCATCGGGGGCTCGCTCGGTACCGCGATCCTCGGCGCGATCTTCTCCAACCGGATCATCGTGGAGCTCGCGTCGAGCTCGGCGGCGGGCGGCGGTGTGCCCAGCGCGGGGGAGATCAACCCTTCCGAGCTTGCAGCCCTGCCCGCCTCGGTTCGCGACTCATACGTCTCCGCGTTCACCGACGCCCTCTCCACGGTCTTCCTGATCGCCTCCGCGGTGGTCGTGGTGGCGTTCCTGCTCTCGTGGCTGCTCGAGGAGCGGCCGCTGCGCCGGACGGTCGAGACCGGCGACGTCGGCGACGCTTTCGCCGCGCCGCAGGACACCGACTCGCTACACGAGATCACACGAGCCCTGAGCCGCCACGTGGGCCGCGAGCGAACGCGGCGGTTCGTCGCCGGGGTCGTCGAGCGCGCCGGGGTCGACCTAGACGTGGCCGAGGCATGGGTGCTTACCCGCGCGCGCGACGGACTGATCTCAACGGATGCCCTCGAGGCCCGTCGTCCCGAGGACCACGAATCCCTCGTCAGGGCTCTCGCCAGGCTCCGGAAACGGGAGCTGGTAGCCGACGAGTCCGTGTCCCCCGGGGAGGGGGCCCAGCTGACGCCGGCCGGCGGGGCGATGTACGCGGAGCTCTCGAGGGCCCGCCGCGACCGGCTGACCGAGCTCGTGGCCGACTGGAAGCCGGAGGATCCCGAGGTCGATCAGATGGTCACCGAGCTTGCCCGCGAGCTCGGCGAGCGCGAGCCGATGCCCGCGCGCTAGCCCGCCGCCGGCGGGTCCTTCGGCGGATCGGCGGAGCGATCCTCGCCTTCGTAGTAGGGAACGGCACTGGAGCGCCTCACCATCACGTTGTCCTCCTTGCGCCCGGTCCAGATCCCGATCTTGTCGCTGTCGGGGTAGGTGGTGGCGGTGGGGTGCACGACGGTCGAGAACATCAGCACGCGGATCGTCTCATCGCCGTCGTTGCGGATCTGGTGGGCGCCCTCCGGTCCGCGCACGAAGCAGGTCGCGTCCCACGGTCCCATCTCCTCGGTGCCGCGGGGGTGGCGCACGGTCGCCGTCCCCTCCAGCACGAGCAGCCACTCCTCCTCACCGTGCTCGTAGTGGTACGGGCACAGGGCCTCGCCGGGGGCGATCTCGTAGAGGGACGCACCCGTCTCCTTGGCGCCGACGAGGTCTCCGAAGCGGAACAGTCCCGCGCGGAATCCCGCTGGATCCTCATCGTCGTACTGGAAGTCGGGCGATCCGATGTTGACGCGTTTCATGGCTCCCGACCTTACCGGCGCCGGCCTGGTCAGCCGATCGTCAGCACCATCCGGAAGCGGGCGTCCCCATCCAGGTTCGTACGATGCACGAGTGAGCAAGTCGCAGCCGTCGCCCTGGGGGCGGATCGCATTTCCGATCCTGACCGAGCGCCTGCTGCTGCGGCCCTTCGCGCTCACCGATCTCGCCGGTCTCCACGACATCGCCTCCCGGCCGGACGTGACTCGGTTCGTCCCATGGGAGCCTCGGGATGAGCAGACGGTTCGCGAGGTGCTCGAGCGGCGGGTGGATGGCAGCCAGGAAGGGGTGAGCATCGCGGTCGTACCCCGCGCAGCGACGGAAACGCTCATCGGCGACATCAGCCTGTTCCCGTTCGCCCCCGAACACGGGACCGCGGAGTTCGGCTTCATCTTCCACCCTGACCATCACGGGAGGGGACTTGCCACGGAGGCATGCGCCGCCGTCCTGGAGATCGCCTTCGAGAGGCTCGACCTGCATCGGATGGTCGGTCGCTGTGACGTGCGCAACACGGCGTCAGTGCGGCTGATGGAGCGGCTGGGCATGAGGCGTGAGGCACATCTCATCGAGAACGAGTTCCTCAAGGGCGAGTGGACCGACGAGTTCGACTACGCGATCCTCGCCCGCGAATGGCGGCTCAGACGATCCGCCCCCGCGGCCTGATCCATGCCGGGCGAGCATCACTACGAGCTGACGGTGAGCTGGACGGGCAACGCGGGCGAGGGGACCGTCCGCCGCGACTCGTACCGGCGTGACCACGTAATCGATGCCCCGGGCAAGCCCACGCTGTGGGGTTCCTCCGATCCGTCCTTCCGGGGCGACGCCACCCGTTACAACCCCGAGGAGCTGCTCGTCGCAGCGCTCAGCGGCTGTCATCTGCTCTGGTATCTGAGCGCATGCGCGGCCGCCCGCGTGACCGTCGTCGAATACCGGGACGATCCCATCGGGACGATGTACGAGGAGCCTGGAGGCAGCGGATATTTCACCGAGGTCCTGCTCCGGCCCCAGGTCGTGATCGCGCGGGCGTGCTCGATCGAGCGGGCCCGAGCGCTCCACGATGTCGCGCAGCGGAGTTGCTTCATCGCACGCTCCGTGTCGTTCCCGGTTCGCCACGAGCCTCAGATTCACCTGGCCCAGGCATGACAGATGGCTAAATGAAGGGATCGGAGCGGCCGATAGGTTGTTTCGGAAGGTTTCTGGACGATGATGAACGGAAAGAAAGAGCACCCATCCGCGCCCGGCGTGGGCTCTCGACCTGCCGGGGAACGAGATTTTCTCGCCGAGTCCGCGCTCGGCCCCGACGACGACGAGTTGGCCGCAACCCGTCGCGAGGAGACGCGACAGAACTGGCTTCTCGCCGCAATTCTGTTCGCCGGCGGCGGCGTCGGGGCGATCCTTCCCGACGCGCTGCACGAGCCGCATCATCCGGCGACGATCTATCTCCTGCCGCTGCTCGCCGTGTTGTCGGGGGCGATGTGCCTGATGCTGGCGGGGAGGGCGGCCCGGAACTGGCTCCACCTCGTCGCGGTCATCGCCGCGCTCGAGGTTGCGGCGACGGTTGCGCTGGCCGACCAGAGCTTTGCCACCTATTACACGTTCATCGCGATTTTCGCCGCGTACGTCTTCCGCGAGCGCAGTTGGATCGCCGCTCACATCGGTTTGCTCGTGCTCCTCTCGTTCGCCCCCCTCGCCTACTCCTCCGAGACGGCTCGCGAGGGGCTGCTGAGGGCGCTCGTGCTCGTGCCGACGATCATCCTGGCCGGGCTCGCGGTCGCGCTTCTGCGCGAACGGCTTGCCGCCAGCGAAGACCGCTACCGCGACCTCTCCGAGCGTGACCCGTTGACCGGCGTCGGCAACTACCGGATGCTGAGCCTGCGCGTCCCCCGTGAGCTTCGGCGTCACAAGCGTTATGAACGGCCCCTCGTCCTGTTCGTCATCGACCTCGACGAGTTCAAGCGCATCAACGACAGCTACGGCCATCAGCGCGGTGACGCCGTGCTCCAGGAGATCGGACTCGCGCTCATGGCCGGGGTGCGCGACCACGACATCGTCGTTCGTCAGGGGGGAGACGAGTTCGCCGTCGTTGCTCCGGAGACCGATCAGCGAGCGGGAGAGCTTCTGGCCGAACGGCTCACGGCGGCGGTGCGGAGGGTCTCCGCCGATGGGCGCCCGATCGGCTGCTCGATGGGGATCGCGAGGTTCCCCGAGGACGCTGACACGCTCGAGGGCCTGCTTGCGGCCGCCGACGAACGGCTGCGCGATGTCAAGGCGGACAAGCCCGCGCGGTACTCCCGCCATAGCGAAGAGATCGTCGCCGTGCCCCCGGCGGCCGAGGACGCTCGAGCCTGATCAGCGAGGGCGGCGGCAGGGCCGCGGTGCGGCCACGAATCCACCCACCTCCCGAATCGGACATCATCCCCGCGTGAGCTTCCATCGCTTCGTCGCGCTCGGCGACTCGACCACCGAGGGTCTCGACGACCCCTATCCGGGGGGTCTCTCCTACCGCGGCTGGGCGGATCGGCTCGCCGAGCAGCTCGCGTTCGGGAATCCCGGGTTCGGCTACGCCAATCTCGCCATTCGCGGCCGCAAGATCGGTCAGATCCGAGCCGAGCAGCTGCAGCCCGCGCTCGCGCTCGAGCCGGATCTCTCCAGCGTGATCGGCGGCCTCAACGACATCCTGCGCAGGAACGTCGACCTCGGCGCCGTGTGCGCGGACCTGGAGGCGATCGTGGCGGCCCTCACGGATCAGGGGGCGAGGGTTCTGGTCATGACGTATCCCGATCCCACGGCGATGATCTCGGTGGCCGCCTCACGGATTCGCTCACGGGTTGCGGCGTTCAACGCCCGCCTCCGTGAGATCGCTGACCTGCATGGCGCGGTGGTGATCGACCTCGAGGCCGACGGAATCTCGCACCCGAGCCTGTGGTCGCCGGATCGGCTGCACGGGAGCGCTCTGGGACACCAGCGGATCACCGACGTCGCCGCCGCTGCCCTGGGCATCACCGGTCCCGCCCCGGACCTCGCTGCGACGCTCTCCGACCCGGATCCCGCACCTCTGCCGACGCGCCTCGCCGCGGACGCGGCCTGGGCGGGGCGCCATCTCGGCCCCTGGGTCCTGCGCCGCCTGCGTGGGAGATCCTCCGGCGACGGCCTGTCCCCGAAACGACCTGAGCTGAGCCCGATCGAGGTCGCGCGGTGACCACCCTCGACGGGAAGGTGGCGCTCGTGACGGGTGGCGCCGGTGGACTGGGTGCCGCCACCGCCAGAGCTCTGCACGGCGCCGGCGCGGAGATCGTGATCGCGGACGTCGACGAATCAGGTCAGGCGCTCGCCGACGAGCTCGGTGGGGCCTTCGTCCACGCGGACGTCTCCAGGCGGGAGGACAACGCGGCGATGGTGGCTTTCGCCATCGAGCGCTGCGGCGGACTGGACCTCGTGCACCTGAACGCCGGCGTCGCGAGCGGAATGGGCGTGGGGGAGGAGTTCGACCTGGAGCGTTACCGGACGATCATGGGCGTCAACCTCGACGGCGTTATCTTCGGCACCGTCGAGGCGCTGGCCGCGATGCGCGCACACGGGGGCGGTGGATCGATCGTCGCCACGGCATCCCTCGCCGGCCTCACCTCGGTTCCTTACGACCCGCTCTACGCGGCGAACAAGCACGCCGTCGTCGGGCTCGCCCGATCGCTCGGGCCCGCGCTGGCCGGGGAGGGGATTCGCTACAACGCGATCTGCCCGGGCTTCGCGGACTCGGCGATCATCGCCTCGTTCCGTCAGGCGCTCATCGATTCCGACCTGCCGATCATCCCCGCCGAACAGGTCGCCGCGGCGGTCTTGGATCTCTTCGCAGGGGAGATGAGCGGCGAGTGCTGGTTCGTCCAGGCCGGCCGCAGGTCCGAGGCATTCGCCTTCCGCAACGTGCCCGGGCCGCGCCACCCCGCTTAGACGAGCGGCCGATTTGCGCGAAGGCGCCGCGGTGACGCCGTCGAAGCTACCTCCGTGTCCGCGCGCGTCTACGTCATCGAGCTCAGCTTCGGCGCGGGCCCCCGCCGCGATCCCAGGATTCCCTGGGTCTACGTCGGCTCGAGCTCGCGCGATGCCGAGATGCGCTTCGCCCAACACCGGCGCGGCTACAAGTCCTCGGGCCTCGTCAAGCGCTTCGCACTGCATCTGCGCCCCGACCTCTACGAGGACCTGCCGGCGTTCAAGACATCGAAGCAGGCGCAGAAGGCCGAGCTCGCCCGGGCCGTCGAGCTCGCCGGGGCCGGCTTCATCGCCCACAGCGACGGGACGTCCTATGGAAAGGGCGCTTCGAGCTGGGCCGAGTGGGACGCGGGGCGCCTGGAGCCGGTGGCCAGCCACGTCGACACGGCTATCGGTGAGCTGCTCAGCTCCTCCTTCGAGCCCCTGAGCGCAACCCGCTGCGCCGAGCTCCTCCACGGCGAGCGTGGTTTCTGGGTCAGTGACTACATCGATTCAGCCGATCCGCCGCCCGCCTACGGGCGCTTCTCGCACGTCCGCCAGTGCGTGCTCGAGGCGCGCGCTGAAGCACTGGTCATCGCCGGGCCGCCCGAACCTCGCGAGCGGTCGACGGCGATCTGAGATACACACGAGCTACCCCGAACGAGGAGAAGTGGTGCCCGAATCGACCGAGACCGAGATCGACGGATGCGTCGGCAAGATCTACGTACGCAGATGGCCGAACGCGTCCGCGAGCCACATCGCGCTCATCGCGCACGGCTACGGAGAGCACATCGGGCGCTACGAGGGTCTGGCAGAGCGTCTCGTCGCCGATGGCGCCGTCGTCTACGGGCCGGATCATCTCGGCCATGGCCGCTCTGCGGGCGAGCGCGCGCTCGTCGAGCGGGGCGAGGACATGAGCACGGATCTGCACGATGTCGCCGAGCTGGCGTCAGCCGCGCATCCGGGACTTCCCGTCGTCCTGATCGGCCATTCGATGGGTGGGCTGATCGCCACCCGCTACGCCCAGCGCTTCGGCGACGAGCTTGCCGCGCTTGTCATCTCCGCGCCGATCATCGGTGGCAACCCCGGCTTCGAGGCGCTGCTCGGGATGGACCCGATCCCGGAGATCCCGATCGACCCGGAGGTCCTCTCGCGCGATCCGGAGGTCGGCGCGGCCTACGCCGCCGATCCTCTCGTCTACCACGGGCCGTTTCTGCGCCCGACGCTCGAGGCGCTCTTCGACGGGGTCCGGATGGTCGCCCAGGACGGTTCGCTGGGCGAGCTGCCGACCCTGTGGATCCATGGCACCGAGGACGCGCTGGCGCCGCTGGGGTCGACCCGGGAGGCGATCGAGCTGAT
The DNA here is from genome assembly GCA_963826475.1 of uncultured Solirubrobacterales bacterium. Classification (GTDB taxonomy): domain Bacteria; phylum Actinomycetota; class Thermoleophilia; order Solirubrobacterales; family 70-9; genus RHKX01. The sequence goes on from CAWGXC010000003.1 coordinate 406,265, forward strand.
CCGAGGACCTCATTTCCAGCAGAAGATCTACGAGGGCGCGCGTCATGAGGTCTTCAACGAGATCAACCGGCGCGACGTGCTCGACGACGTCGCGGCGTTCATCCGCTCGGCGCTCTGAGCTCGGCCCGGGCGACGATCGCGTCAGCGAGGCGCTCGGCGGCGCCGATCGCCTGATCGAAGTAGAGGTTCGGCTCGATCGCCTCGAGCTCGAGCAGCACCGGGTCGCCATCGACGGAGCGCAACATGTCGACTCGCGCGAAGAGCGGCGTGACGCCGAAGCGGCCGCGCAGATAGTCGAGCACGGACTCCGTGAGCCCGAGCTCGTCCGCCGCGGCTTCGCTTGCCAGGACCAGCTCGGGGTCGTACATGACCTCGGCGACCCCGAGCGCATCGCCGGCGCGGATCGGAGCCACCTCGTCGGCTTCGAGCAACGACCGCTTCCGCAGGACGTGACTCACCTCGCCGTCGATCAAAACCACGGCCGTCTCGCCGGCCTCCTCGACGCTCGCCACGAACGGCTGCACCATCGCGGTCCCCCCGCCCGACCCGATCAGCTCGATCAGCTCGAGCGCGCCCGCTGCGGAGGCGGGTCCGAAGCGGCCCGTGTTCCTCGCCCCTCCCGAGACGCTCGGCTTGATCACGACCTCGGCATCGATCGCAGGTGGTGATCCGCCGGGCTCGACGTACGTCGTGTCAACGACCGGCAGGCCGGCGGCGCTGAGATCTGCCAGGTAGCGCTTGTCGCTGTTCCAGCGGACGATCGCCGCGGCGTTCTCGAGTCGCTCGCCGACGCCGTCGGCCCACTCGAGGAACTCTTCGAGCCGCCAGGTGTAGTCCCAGGGCGTGCGGGCCACGACGAGGTCGAACGCGCGCCAGTTGACTGCGGGGTCGTCCCAGGGTCGGTAGGTGGTTCGGATCCCCCGTTCCGCGAGCAGCCCGAGCAGGGTCTGGTCGTCCTGGAACTCAGGGGGCATGCCATCGAAGCTTGCGATCGCGATTCGCATTCTGCTCAGGAGACGACCGCGGCGGAAGCGGCAAGTGTGCCGGCGAGCTTGCCTTCCGAGGACCTCACCGCGGGGACGATATCGCCGGCTGGCAGGATTCAACGTGAAGTGAAACCAAGGACGATCAGAACCGCGATCCGCATCTGGCTCGCGCTTGCCCTCGTGAGCGCCGGCCTGCTCGCGGGCGGCTGTGCGGCCGATCCGAGCGAAACCGAGTCCGCCGGAGCCCAGCAGGCGTCGGCGCGGACAGGAGCCTTCAACGCCGACAGGGCATGGAAGCTGATCAAGCTCCAGCTCCGGTTCGGACAGCGTCCCGCCGGCTCGCCGCAGCTGCGGCGGCTCGCGGGGAAGCTGCGGGCCGCCCTTCCCAGGGGCCACTTCGAGCGGATTCCGGGTGAGGCCAGGTTGCGCAACGTCGTCGGCGTCGTGCCCGGCGAGAAGCCGGCGATCGTCATCGGGGCCCATTACGACACGCTCGCCGACCCCAAGGGATTCGTCGGTGCCAACAACGGTGCGGCCGGCACGGCGATCGTCGTGCAGCTCGCTCGCACGATCGCGCGGCTAGACCGACCCGATGGCTCCCGCCAGATTCGCTTCGTTCTCTTCGACGGGGAGGAGCCCGCCCGGGGCCTGCCCGAGGATCAGGGCGACTTCTATTCGACCGGCCTGCGCGGTTCGCGCGCCTACGTAGATGCCCACGGTCGTCAGACCGCCGCCATGATCCTGCTCGACTACGTCGCCAACAAGGGCCTCCGGCTACCCCGCGAGGGGACATCCTCGCGGGATCTCTGGGCGGAGATCCGCGCCGCCGCTTCGGACATCGGAGCGGGGGAGACCTTCCCCGCCGGGCTCGGCCCGTCGATCACCGACGATCACACGCCATTCCTGCGTGCCGGGATCCCGGCGGTCGACCTGATCGATTGGAGCTACCGGGGCCATGACGTCTCCGACACCCTCGACAAGCTCTCGGTCACGAGCGTCGACGCCGTCGGCGAGACGATCACGCGGACCATCGAGCGCATCGACGGCGCTTGATCCTCTCCGGCGACAACCTGGTGCTCACGATTGCTCAGGCCGCCTGCATCGCCACCCCGGCCGCGGGACTGCCCGGCTGGGCGGATCGATTTCGCGGCCCCGCGTGGGCACTGATCCTTCCCCTGTCGATCGTCGCGGTCATCGCCGCGATCCAGCTCGTGCCCTCGACGGCGGAAGTCCTGACCTGGGTTGCCTTGATCCTGGTGCCAATCGGCTGCGCGCTCGCGCTCGGGTGGGCGGCTGAAGGCGCCCGGCCCCGGCTGGCGCTGCTCGCCGCCCCGTTGCTGGCGGTGGCGTGGACCCATCAGCACGATCGCATCGGGCAGGTTGCGACGATCGTGCTGATCGCGGGCTCAGCCGTAGCGGCGGGGCGGCTGCTGGCATCGGTCGCCCCCCTGACCCTGCTGAAGGTCGGCGTGATCGCGATGGCGGTCGTCGATGCCGTCCTGGTCTTCTCGGGCAGCCTCCAGGCACCCAACCAGGTCCTCGTCTCGGCGGTTCCGGCCGAAGGGCTGCCGCAGCTCCAATCGGCGTCGTTCGGCGGCTGGGGCATGGGGTATGGAGACTTCTTCGCCGCGGCCGTGGTCGGTGGGATCCTGGCCGCGGAGGGACGGCCGAAGTTGCTCGGAGCCATCTCGATGGTCGTGCTCGCCGTCTGCTGGGACCAGCTCTTCCTCGTCTACGACGTCCTTCCGGCGACGATTCCGCCGGCGCTCGTCCTCGTCGGCTATGAGCTCTGGATCCGCCGTCAACGGGTCGGAGCCACGCGGCCTTCGCCCATACGCGGCACCGGGTCGACCGAGAGCTGAAGGTCAGCCCGGTGGTGGGTTGAAAAGCACGCGCTGCAGAAGCTCGAGCAGGACCTGCCGCTCCCGCGGGTCGAGCCCCGCGAGGATCTCGTCCTCGGCCGCGGCGACGACGGGCAGCGCTCTGCGCAGCCACTCGAGCCCCTTTTCGGTTGGCTCGAGTGCGTACGCACGGCGGTCCGTCGGGTTGCGATGCCGCTTCAAAAGCTCCGCGGCCTCGAGTTCGTCGACGATCGCGACGATCGAGGTCCGGTCCTTCTTGATCAGCTCGCCGAGCTCCTGCTGGGACATCGGCCCGGCCGCCTCGATCACCGAGAGCGCCCCCATGTGCATGCCGGAGAGCCCGAGGCCCGCGTCGCTCAATCCCGCTGCGGCCCGGGTGGAGAGCTTGTGGTGCAGCTTGGCGAAGAGGAACCCGACTCGCTCCGAGAGGACGTTTCGGAGCACCGGGTCCTCGTAGGTGTCAGGGTCTTCGGCCGCCATCGGTCCAATCTATTCGCTAATCTAATCGTCAGCATGGCTGATGATCATTACTTCCTCTTACGAAGGGTATCCCAATGAGCCGTAAGCGATGGACACTGCTGGCCGTCTGCGTGGCCACCTTCATGCTCCTCATCGACGTGACGATCGTCAACGTCGCCCTTCCCGACATCCAGAAGGACCTCGGGGCGAGCCTCTCCAGCCTGCAGTGGGTCGTCGATGCCTACGCGCTGACCCTGGCTTCCTTCCTGCTCGTCTTCGGCTCGATCGGTGATCGCCTGGGTCGCAGGCGGGTCTTCAGCATCGGCTTCGTCCTGTTCATCGTCGCCTCCGCGATCTGCGGGCTCTCGACCAGCCCGACCATGCTCAACTTCGCTCGTGGGCTCCAGGGAGCCGGCGCCGCGGCGATGTTCGCCACCGCCCTCGCGCTGATCGCCCAAGAGTTCGAGGGCCGAGAGCGAGCGACTGCGATCGGGATCTGGGGGGCGACCGTAGGCGCCGCCGTCGCGATCGGGCCGCTCGTCGGCGGGGTCCTCACCGAGAGCCTCGGCTGGGAGTGGATCTTCTTCGTCAATGTGCCGATCGGCGTCGCCGCCCTCGTCATGACGGAGACGAAGCTCGTCAACGTCAAGGCGACGGACCCGCAGCCGATCGACTGGGGGGGCCTCATCACCTTCTCGGCAGCCTTGTTCGCCCTCATCTTCGGGCTGATCCGTGGCAACGCCGAGGGCTGGGGAAGTCCGGTCATCGTCGCCTGCCTCGCCGGCGCCGCGGTCCTGCTGACCGCGTTCGTCGTGATCGAGCATCGGCGCGAGCATTCGATGCTGGACATGTCGCTGTTCCGCAAGCCCTCCTTCACCGGCGTCTCGCTGGTCGCGTTCTGCCTCTCCGCAGGGATGTTCGCGATGTTCCTCTACCTCACCCTCTACATCCAGGACGTGCTCGAGTTCTCACCGCTCGAGGCCGGGCTTCGCTTCCTGCCCCTCTCCCTGCTCTCCTTCGTCGTCGCGCCGCTCTCGGCGCGCCTGTCGAACCGCGTGCCCTTCCGGGCCCTGATGGGAACGGGGCTGTTCCTCGTCGGGCTCGGGCTCGTGCTCATGCACGGGATCGAGGTCGGCGACAGCTGGACTGGCCTCTTGCCGGGCTTCGTCGTCGCCGGCATCGGGGTCGGCATGACCAACCCGGGGATCGCATCGGTCGCGATCGGCGTCGTCAGCCCGGCGCGTGCGGGGATGGCCTCCGGCATCAACAGCACGTTCCGCCAGGTCGGGATCGCCACCGGCGTCGCCGCGCTCGGCGCGATCTTCCAGAGCAGGGTCTCCTCCGAGCTCGCCGGCTCCGTTCCGCAGGCTCCGGGCGGCTTCTCGGACGCCGTCTCGTCAGGAGCTGCGCAGAGTGCGCTCGCGTCGATCCCGGCCGAGTTCCGGGATCAGGCGGCCGTCGCTGCGAATGAGGCGTTCGTCAGCGGGTTGAACGAGATTCTCGTGTTCGCTGCGGTGATCGCGTTCGTCGGCGGCGTCGCGTCGTGGCTCCTCGTCCGCAGCGGCGACATGGTCGCCTTCGGCCCGCCCGCCTCGCAGCCTGTCGCGGCCGAGCCCGAGGTTGAGCCGGTCCCGGCGAGCTGAGCCGCCTCTAAGCGAGGCGCGGAAGCGGCGCTGGGCGCCCGAGATGGAACCCCTGCGCGTAATCGGTTCCCAGGTCGCGGAGCAATCCGAGCGTCAACTCGTCCTCGATGCCCTCGGCGATGGTCTTGAGGCCGAAGATGCCGGCGACGTCAATGATGCTTTTGACGAGCCGGTCGTCGCCCGGCGCGGCAGCGAGGGCTCGGACGAAGCTGATGTCGATCTTGATGAAGCTCAGCGGGAGGTTGTCGAGATAGGTGAGGGAGCCGAAGCCGGTCCCGAAGTCGTCGAGGGCGAGTCGGCATCCAAGGCTGGTCACCTGCTCGGCGAACTCGCTCGCGGCGTCGAGATGCTCGGCGACCGCCGTCTCGGTGATCTCGAAGATGATCTTGCGGGCTCGCTCGGGCGACGCGGCCAGCAACCCGACCATCTCATCCCTAGCCGCCGGATCGCAGAGCGTCACCGCCGAGAGATTCACCTCCGAAACCGTTCCGTTGGTTCGCGCGAGCGCTTGGCGAATCATCCATGTGTCGATCCGTTGGATCAAGCCGAAGCGCTCGGCGGGGGGAGGAATGCCGCGGGGGAAAGGACCTCCGGCGCCTCTCCCGCGGTGACCATTCTCACGAGCAGCTCCTGCGAGGCTGGGGAGCCCGTCGCGAGGTCGATGATCGGCTGAGCGAACACCCGCATCCGGCCTTCGTCGATCGCGGCATCGATCTGGCCCTGCCATTCGATCCGATCCGCGCGCTCGGCGTCGCGCTTACGGCTGTCGGTCACATCGGTGGCGATCGTGCAGACCTCCGCGGGGAGGCCCTTCTCGTCGGGGAGAGCGAAGGTCACCGTGACGAAGCTCTTCGGCTCGCCGTCGGTCTCCAGCACCACTTCGTCGTAGACCGGTTCGCGCTCGGCGGCGGCAAGCAGGTCGTTGGCCCGCTGTCGCCCGGCGAGCTCGGCCGGGAAGACGCTTGCGCACTCCCGTCCGATCAAGTCTTCGGGGGCGACGCCGGTGACCCGGCCACTCTCGGCGTTGGTCATCACATAGCGACCGTCGAGGTCCTTGACCGTGATGACGGAGGGTGTGTTATCGATGATCGCGCGCATCCTGCGTTCGCTGGCGCCAAGCGCCTGTTCCGTCACGCGGCGATCCGTGACGTCGTGGCAGACGCCGACGACGTCGCTCACCGCGCCGTCGACTCCCAATACCGGGCGGCCCTCGCAGAGCATTAGCCGCTCGGCTCCGTCGGTTCTGGTCACGCGCTCGTCGAACGCGAAGCGCTGCCGACGCTCAACCGAAAGCCGGACGATCGAGCGCACCCGTTCGCGCTCGTCACTGTCGCGTATGAAGCTCGCCGCGGCCTCTGCGGTGCCGTCGAATCCCCCGGGTGGCAGCCCGTGCATGCGCTCCAATTGCTCGGACCAGCGCACCCGTCCGGATTTCAGGTTCACGCTCCAGACGCCGAAACGCATGATGCGCTCCGCATCCGCGAGCCGGCGGCCCTGTTCCCGGATCTCCTCCTTCGCGGCCATCTCGGCCGTGACGTCGCGAAAGATCACGAGCATTCCTTCGTCGAGGGGGTAGATCCGGTTCTCGAACCAGCTATCCAGTGCGTCGTAGCGCTCGATCACCGTGATCGCCCTCTGCTCGCTCGCCGCCTCCTCGACCGCGAGGTGGACGGGGAGGCCGACGGCGTCGGGGAACTCGTTCCAGATGTGCTTGCCGACGAGGCTCTCAACGGAACGGCCCAGCATCTCGGCAGCGAGGTCGTTGAGATAGCGATATCTCAGGTCGCGGTCGAGGACGACCACCCCATCGGGTAAGCGCCCAACGACGCTCGCCACGTCGTCACTGGAGATCGAATCCCAGAACGTTGCATGTTCGGCGTCATTTCCGATGTTGCGGTCGGTCCCCCGTCCCTCGCCTCGCGATCGGCCCCCGAGGACGACCCGTCTGTCGTTGACCGAAATCGTAGCGCGAGAGACAGGGGTTCCGACCATGTCGCGGGGAAGGCAATGCTTGGGAGCCGCCTCTTCTGGGAATGAGCCACGTATCCACCCGAAGGAGCAGAGCTTGAGCGAGATCCCGGTAATTGCGCTGAACGACGGCAACTCGATCCCGCAGCTGGGATTCGGGGTGTTCCAGATCGATCCGACAGAAACCGCCGAGGCAGTCGGCGAGGCCCTGGACGTGGGCTACCGGCACATCGACACCGCCGAGATGTACGGAAACGAGAAGGAGGTCGGCGAGGGTATCCGCGCCTCGGGAATCGATCGCGGCGACGTGTTCGTGACCAGCAAGCTCAACAACGGCTACCACGAACCCGACGACGCTCGCAGGGCGTTCGAGAGGACCCTGACGGACCTCGGGTTCGACTATCTCGACCTCTTCCTGATCCATTGGCCGCTGCCCACGCGCTACGACGGCGACTTCGTCTCCACCTGGCAGACGATGGAGGAGTTCAAGCGGGATGGGCGTGCGCGCTCGATCGGCGTCTCCAACTTCCAGGTGCCGCACCTCGAGCGCCTCGCCGGCGAGGCCGAAGTTGCGCCGGCCGTCAACCAGATCGAGATTCATCCCTATTTCGTCAACGAGGAGGTGTACTCGTACTGCAGCGACAACGGGATCGCGGTCGAGGCGTGGTCGCCGATCGCGCAAGGCGGCGTCCTCGACGATCCGGTCATCTCGGAGATCGCGGAGCGCCTCGGCAAGACGACCGCGCAGGTGACCCTGCGCTGGCACGTCGAGCGCGGCAACATCGTCTTCCCGAAGTCGACGACGCCTGAGCGGATCCAGGAGAACTTCGAGATCTTCGACTTCGAGCTGGAGCCGGCCGACGTCGAGAAGCTCACCGCGCTCGACAAGGGTGAGGACGGTCGCACTGGGCCGAACCCGGACGAGTTCGACATGATTCCCGATTGATCATCGGACGGATGCCAGCGGGAGCCCACTCCCGCCGTGCCGAGGCTGAGGCGGGACCGTCATGCGTACTCTGAAGGGAGACTTTCAGGCGGCGATCGGGGGAATGAAGGGTCTATGACGGATTCCGGCGAGCGGGCGCGCGAGCTCCTCGCAAACGCGACGCCGCTGCTCGAGCGGATGCTGATGACCCTCGACGTCGGCGTCGCCGTCTTCGATGCCGCCGCCTCCGAGCGGGTCATCACGTATGTGAACCCCGCCTTCGAAAGGCTCACCGGCTACTCCGCCCGCGAAGCGCTGGGACAACGCTGCGGGTTCCTGCAGGGTGCCGACACGGATCCCTCCGCCAGTGCGGAAATTCAGGCAGCGCTCGAAGCAGGGCGACCAATCAGTACCACCATCCTCAATTACAGGCGCGACGGATCCCCGTTCTGGTGCGAGATCCGGATCGAGCCCGTTCCCGGCGCTGACGGCGAGGCCGCGTTCTTCCTCGCGCTGCTCGTGGACGCGACCGAGCGCATCGAGGCGGAGGCTCGGCTGAACGAAGCCGAGGAGCGATACAGATCGCTGATCGAACGTCTGCCGATGGCGACTTACGTGGCCCACCGTACGGATCGCACTCGGCTGACGTACATGAGCCCGCAGATCGAGACGATGACCGGATACCCGCCCGGCGAGTGGCTCGGCGACTCCGATCTCTGGCGGCGAATGCTGCATCCGGACGATCTCGAGCGGGTCATCGAAGAGGCACGCGGTCGAATCCACGGCGAGGGGTCCGGGGTCGCTGACATGGAATATCGGCTGCTCGCTCCGAACGGGGACGTCGTCTGGATTCGCGACCAGGGCACCTACCGCCGGATCGAGGACTCCGACGGCATCGTGATCGAGGGCGTGCTGCAGGACGTCACAACGCTGCGGAGAGCGCAGCTCGAGCTCGAGCAGACCACGGAGCTGCACAGCTCGATGTTCAACGCGATGAGCGAGGGGATCGTCGTCGTCGACGAGGAGCGACGGATCCTCACCTTCAACGCCGCCGCCGAGCGGATCCTCGGGGTCTCGGCGGAGGAGTTCGAGGATGTCGACTGGTGGCAGCGGCTGACACCGCGCCATCCATCGGGCGAGGAGGTGGTCGTTGAAGGGGGGCTCGGAGCTGAGGTCATGCGCACCGGCGAAGCCATTCTCGACAAGCACCTGGGGTTCACCGATGAGCACGGCGAGCAGCGGTGGCTCTCAGTGAACTACGAGCCCCTGGCCGGCGGCGAGCACCATGCGCCGCGGGGGCTGGTGTTGTCCTTCCACGATGTCACCGACAGGTGGCGCGCCGACGAGGACTTGAAGATGTTCGCCTCGCTGGTGGAGCTCTCCAGCGACTTCGTCGCGCTCGCCGGTCTGGACGGTTCGGTGCTCTACCTCAATGAGGCTGGCCGACGGCTGGTCGGGCTCGGTGACCTCGAGGAGGTTCGAGGCAAGGCGATCGTCGACTTCCTCACCGAGGAGGGGAGGTTGGCTTCCGAACGGGTGGAGCAGCCCGCCGTCGTCGAGCATGGGAGGTGGGAGGGGGAGAGCACCTTGCGCCATTTCGGGACCGGCGCCGAGATCGACGTGCGGATCAGCTCGTTCCTGGTCAAGCATCCGGAGACCGGGGAACCGTGGGCGCTCGCAACCGTGCAGAGGGACATCACCGCCGAGAAGGCGGCACAGCGGGAGACGCAGGCGAGCAGGGCGCGCTACGAGGCTCAGTTTCGCGGTCTTCCGGTGCCCACCTATGCCTGGCAGCGCCGCGGTGACGATCTGATCCTCTTCGATTCCAACGACGCTGCGCGGGAGGCCACCGAAGGCCAGATCACGGAGATGTTCGGCATGAGCGCCGACGAGCTCTATGCCGGTGATCCCGAGATCCGCCTCGACCTGGAGCGTTGCTTTTCGACCGGGCGATCGATCACGCGCGACATGCGCTACCGGATGCGCACGACCGACGAGGAGCAGGATCTGGTCGTCACTCACGTCTTCATCCCACCGGACATCGTTCTCACTCATACCCTCGACGTGACCGAGCGCGTCGCCTACGAGGGGAAGCTGCGCGAGCTGGCGGAGCACGACAGCCTCACCGGCCTCTACAACCGCCGCCGCTTCGAGGCTCTCCTCGGGGCGCAGGTGGCCAGCGACGATGGAGCGGTCGTCCTCGTCGACATCGACCATTTCAAATTCGTCAACGACTCGCTTGGACATGCCGCGGGCGATGAGCTCCTGCGGGCCGTGGCGGCAAATCTCGATGACTCGGTGCGCCCCGGCGATTGCGTCGCACGCCTGGGCGGCGATGAGTTCGCGGTGCTCCTCGCCGACGTCGATGAAGACACCGCTCGGTCGGTGGCGGGCCATCTGCTCACCGCGGCACGCTCCACCGCGACCGCCGTAGCGGTCACGGTCAGCGCCGGCGTCGCGGCGTTCAAGGCCGGCGAGTTGTCGAACCCGCTCGACGCCCTCGTCGCAGCCGACATCGCGCTCTATCAGGCGAAGGAGGCCGGACGTGACCGGGTGGCCGTGTTCGGCGGCAAGCCGGGTGAGACGCTGACGTGGATCGATCGCGTGCGGACGGCGATCGACGAGAAGCGGCTGACGCTGTTCGCGCAGCCGATCATCGCGCTGCCCACCGGTGAGACGCTGATGGAGGAGCTCCTGGTCAGGATGATCGACGAGGACGGAGCCATCATCTCGCCGACCTCCTTCCTGCCGACCGCTGAGCAGTTCGGGCTCATCCGCGAGATCGATCGCTGGGTGATCCGCAAGGGCATCGAGCGCGCCGCAACGGGCCATCGGGTCAACATCAACCTCTCCGCTCGTTCGCTGAGCGACCCCGATCTGGTCGGGATCATCGAGAAGCTCTTGCGGGAAGGCGGCGTCAGTCCCGACCAGGTCGGTTTCGAGTACACCGAGACGGCCGCCGTCTCGAGCGTCGAGGACGCCCGCAAGTTCACCGAGGGTCTGAACGGGCTGGGCTGCGAGGTGGCGCTGGACGACTTCGGAACGGGCTTCGGCAGCTTCGTCCTGCTCAAGCACCTCCCCATCTCGACCATGAAGATCGACATCGAGTTCGTTCGCGGGCTCTCCACCTCGGAGGCCGATCGGCGCATCGTGCGCTCGATCGTCCATATCGCCACGGAGAGCGGTCTGAAGGTCGTTGCCGAGGGCGTCGAGGACGAGGGCGCGCTCGCGTTGCTCCGCGGCTACGGCGTCGATCAGGCCCAGGGGTACTTCATCGGCAGGCCGGCGCCGATCGAGGTCTGATGGCCGCTGTCCGGGTGTGAAAAGCTGGATCGATGAGAAGGATCCAGTCGCAGGGCGTCCACCACATCACGCTCGTCGGAGCGGATCGCCAGACCTCGATCGACTTCTGGGAGGGCCTGCTCGCGATGCCCTTCGTGTTCGAGCAGCCCAACCTCGACAGGCCGGAGGAGAGCCACCTCTACTTCGACCCGGGCGATGGCCGCCTGATCACGATCTTCACCAACGAGGACCGCACGCCCGAGCCGGAGCGGACCCCGACCGATCCCGGTTGTGTTCACCACCTGGCGCTGTCGGTGTCGAACGCCAGCTTCCGCCAGATCGAGGAGCGCCTCGGCGAGCGGGGGATCGACTACAGCCTCAAGGACCGCGGCTTCATGGACTCGATCTACTTCAAGGATCCGATGGGTTTCCTGATCGAGCTCGCCTCCTACCGGTTCGAGCCGCCGGCGAAGCACACTCACGCCGACGTGCTGCTCGAGGCGCACCGCCTGCGCGTTGATCGCGGCGACGACCACATCGAGCCGATCCACGTCGCCGATGCGATCGAGAACCTGGTCACCCGGTCACAGGAGTCGCTGTCGGCGGACCGTTCGCCGCGTGATCCGTACGGTTCAAGGGGCTGAACTGGGGGTTGACATCGTGTCAGGGCACCTGCTAGATAGCCCTATCGGGTCGCCCTGAGCGGCCGGCAACGGACTGCTGCGGGGTGCACCGCAAAGCGAGATGAAATGCAGGCAGGTGGTACGGGAGGGCGCTCTGGTCACTGGATGAGGCAACCCTTCCGTGCAGTCGCGGCGCGCCGGACATTGGGGTTCCCTCCGCTCGTCCTTCTGGCTGCGGCGCTCGCGCTCGCGCCGCAGGCAAAGGCGAACTCGGCGTCTTTGGCCGCTGGACCGGAGGGGACCGTTCAGGGTTCAATCACCGCCGGCGACCTCCACACCTGCGGGATCAAGACCGACGGCACCGCCGCCTGCTGGGGCTACAACGTCAACGGCGAAGCTACACCCCCAGCCGACACGACCTTCACCTCGATCACCGCCGGCGGCTTCCACACCTGCGGGATCAAGACCGACGGCACCGCCGGCTGCTGGGGCAGCAACAGCTTCGACCGAGCCACACCCCCAGCCAACACCACCTTCACCGCGATCGACGCCGGCTACGCCCACACCTGCGGGATCAAGACCGACGGCACCGCCGCCTGCTGGGGCAGCGATGGCGAGGGTCAAGCCACACCGCCAGCCAACACCACCTTCACGTCGATCACCGCCGGCTACGCCCACACCTGCGGGATCAAGACCGACGGAACTGCCGTCTGCTGGGGCTACAACGACCTCGGGCAAGCGACACCCCCAGCCAACACCACCTTCACCTCGATCACCGCCGGCTACTCCCACACCTGCGGGATCAAGACCGACGGCACCGCAGCCTGCTGGGGCAACGACGGAAGCGGGCAAGCCACACCCCCAGCCGACACCACTTTCACCTCGATCACCGCCGGCGCCTACCACAACTGCGGGATCAAGACCGACGGCACCGCAGCCTGCTGGGGCTCCAACGGCGAGGATCGAGCCACACCCCCAACCAACACCACCTTCACCTCGATCACCGCCGGCCTCTGGCACACCTGCGGGATCAAGACCGACGGCACGGCCACCTGCTGGGGCTTCAACGGACAAGACCGAGCCACACCCCCAACCGACACCACCTTCTCGCACCGTGCCGCGAGCGCCGGCAACTTCCACACCTGCGGAATCAGGATCGACGGCACCGCCGCCTGCTGGGGCTCCAATCTTTACGGCCAAGGCGCACCCCCCGCCAGCTCCCCCTTCACCTCGATCGCGGCCGGCGGCTTCCACACCTGCGGGATCAAGACCGACGGCACCGCCACCTGCTGGGGCAACAACGACCTACGGCCAAGCCACGCCCCCGACCGACGCCACCTTCACCTCGATCACCGCCGGCCGCTTGCACACCTGCGGGATCAAGTCCGACGACACCGTCACCTGCTGGGGCGACGACGTTTACCACCAAGCCACACCCCCAGCCAACACCACCTTCAGCTCGATAACCGCCGGCGAATACCACACCTGCGGGATCAAGACCGACGGCACCGCCGCCTGCTGGGGCGACAACCGCAAGGAGCAGGCCAGGCCCCCAGCCAACACCACCTTCACCTCGATCGCCGCCGGCGATGTCCACACCTGCGGGATCAAGACCGACGGCACCGCCGCCTGCTGGGGCGACAACGGTCAGGGCCAGGCCGTACCCCCAGCCAACACCACATTCACCTCGATAATCGCCGGCCGCCTCCACACCTGCGGGATCAAGACCGACGGCACCGCCGCCTGCTGGGGCTTCAACAACTATGGCCAAGCCACGCCCCCGACCGACGCCACCTTCACCTCAATCACCGCCGGCGACGACCACGCCTGCGGGATCAAGACCGACGGCACCGCCGCGTGCTGGGGTGACAACGGCCTGGGCCGGCTCGGTGGGGCCCCGCAGATCTCCTCCGCGGCCCCTGGTGGTGGCGTCGTCGGTTCCCCCTATTCCCACGACTATGCCGCCGGCCCCACCAACGGCCCTGCCTCCAAGTTCACGCTCACCTCCGGCAGCCTTCCTCCGGGCTTGACCCTCAACTCCTCCACCGGTGCGCTCACCGGCACCCCGACCGCAGCCGGCACCTTCAACGGGACCGTGAGGGCATCGAACGAATTCTTCGCCCCCGACGCCACCCAGCCCTTTTCGATCACGATCGTCAAGCCCAACGACCCCCCTCAGGGCACCGACAACACCGTCATCACGGACGAGGACTCGGCGAAGACGTTCGCCGCCGCGGACTTCGGCTATTCCGACCCCAACGACAGCCCCCCCGACTCGTTTACGGCCGTGAAGGTCGCCACGCTGCCCAGCTCCGGGTCACTGAAGCTGAGCGGATCCTCGGTCAGTGCCAATCAGTCGATTCCGGCCTCCCAGATCCCAGACCTGACCTACGCCCCCCCGGCTGACGCCTGCGGCACCGACTACGACTCCTTCACCTTCGCGGTCCAAGATGACGGTGGCACCGCGAACGGGGGCTCCGACACCGATCCCTCCCCGAACACGATGACGATCACCGTCACCTGCATCGACGATCGCTCCAACCGCCGTCGACGACACGACGATCCTCGACGAGGACGCCCCCACAACGACGATCGACGTCCTCGCCAACGACACCGACCCCGACGGCGGCCCAATCTCGATCGCCTCCAAGACCGATCCCTCCCACGGCGGCGTCGCGATCACCCATAGCGGCGCCGACCTCACCTACACCCCCGACGCCGACTACTGCGGATCCGACTCCTTCACCTACACCCTCGACCCCGGCGGCGCCACCGCCACCGTCTCGATCACGGTCAGCTGCATAAACGCCGCCCCGAGGGCCCTATCCGCCGGCGGCCCCTACGCGATCTCCGAGGGAGATCCCCTGACCCTCGCGGGCACAGCCACCGACCGCGACGGCGATCCGATCACCTACGCCTGGGACCTAAACGGCGACGGTGACTTCTCCGACGCGACCGGCGCGAACCCGACGCTCAGCTCGGCTGAGCTGGCGAACCTCGGCATCTCCGACGGTCCCTCGAACTTCGATATCCGCATGCGCGCCTCAGACGCAACCGACACCTCGACCTCCGCCCCGGTCAGCCTCACCCTCCACAACTCCGCTCCGTCCCTGCAGATCACCGGCTCCACCGACGGGCTCTCCGACCACTCCGTCGACTTCACCCTGACCGCCACCGATCCCTCGCCCGCCGATCAGTCATCGGACTTCCACTACTCGATCGACTTCGAATCCGACGGCACGACCGATCAGACCGCCACCGGCCCCTCGAGCTTCGACGTCTCGCACTCCTTTGGCAAGCGCGGCAACTTCTCAATGACTGCTACGGCAACCGACAAGGACGCCGGCAAGGGACCGACCGCGAGCATCTCCCTTCGCCTCGCAAGCTTGCGCAAGGCCTGCAAGGCCGAGCCCGCCAAGGTGATCTTCGGCAGCTCGCTCCCCGACACCCTGAAGGGAACGAAGGGCAACGACCTGATCGCCGGCGGCTCCGGCGACGACGTGATCAAATCCAGGGCGGGTTCCGACTGCGTCAAGGCGGGCAAGGGCGACGACACCGTCGATGCAGGCCCCGGAAAAGACACCGTCTTCGGCCAGAAGGGTGATGACACGATCGACGTCAGCGGCCCCGGCAAGTCGCTGGCGCTCTGCGGCCCGGGCCGCGACACGGCGATCGTCGGGCGGGGTGACGTCGCCAAGGGTTGCGAGCGGGTGCGGCGGGGCTGAGGGGAATCCGGACGAGGGCCCGTCCCAGCGGGGCTGGGGGCGTTGCCGGGGGAGACGTTCTCAGCCGCGCCGGATCGCCTTGCTGATCTTGGTCTCGTCGGAGGAATAGATGCCCTCGGTGGCGATGCCCTGAAAACGAAGCTTGTCAGGGGCTTTCTCGAGGCAGCTGCGCGGGACCACCGCCTTCGTCACGCTCCCGGTTGGCCGCTTGACTCGGAGTCCGGCGCACTTGACGGCGTTCCCCTTCCCGTAATACCGGAGCTCCTCGATGCCACTGACTGGGCTCGCGAACACCTGGTAGGCCGCGTCGCCCGAGCCCCAGCGCATGTAGAAGCTCTCGTTCTGAGCTGCCGCACCCGAGTAGGTCAGCTTCATCACGACCTTCGTCGCCGCGTTGTTGTACGCGAGCTTGACGATGTCGGGGTAATCGCCGGTGCGATCGCTCAGCGAGCCCGTCGCGGCGTGGGCCGTCGCGGTGCCGAGGAGGGAGATGGCGATGACGACGACGGTCTTACGGAGCATGGGTGACGTCCTGTCTGGATGGGAAACGGATGCCGGAGGAGAGACTCGAACTCCCGACACGCGGATTATGATTCCGCTGCTCTAACCGACTGAGCTACTCCGGCGGGAGTCGTGGATCGTAGCGGCGCAGGGTCGAAAGGCTTCCGCCGCAACGAGGGGCGCAAATGTCTCGGTAACCGAGACAAACTCGCCCCTCGTCACGCGTCGAGGTTCGGAAAGTCCTCGCGGTTGCGGATCGAGTCGAAGTCCTCGTCCTCGCCCGCCCAGCCGGCGATGCGATCGTCGTCTCCCGCGAGTGCGACCCTGAGGCGCCGGATCGCTTCGTCTCCGCGGCCGGCGAGGGCGTTGTAACAGGCGAGCTGGTAGTTGAGGCCGGAGCTCAGCGGGTGGTCGTGAAGGCCCTCGGAGAGGATCTCGATACCGCGCTCGTAGTCGCCGGCGAGGTACTCGGGCTCGGCCGCGTACCAGTACTCGAAGGGGGAGGGGGGAAGGGCCGACCCCGGCTCGCCCCCGACGACCAGCACCGTCGTGCCGGCCTCGGCGGCCCTCGCCTCACGCTGCTGGCCGACGTCGACGCGCAGCATCGTCCCCGCCGGCGCGTCGATCTCCTCACCGGCCACCACGAAGGTGGCGTGGCCCGTCATCACCACGTAGAGCTCCTCGTGGCCGCCGGCGTTGGGACTGAGCTCGTCGTGGGGCTCGATCACCTCGTCGCCGGCCTCGATCCCGGTGTAGGCGTGAGCTGAGACGCCGGTCAGGGCAAGCTTGCGGCGGACCGGCCGGAACAGGCTCCCGGACCCCATCTTCAGCTCTGGCAGGTCGTCGACGTGGACGACGCGAGCCTCCTCCTCCTCGCTCACTGCACGATCTCGTAGTCGAGCTCGACCATCCCGGTGTCGAACGGGGTCAGCCCGATCAGCCTCATCGCGTCCGGCATCGGCTCGGCGAAGAGCGGCAGGCCGTCGCCGAGGACGACCGGCACGATCGTGACCCGCACGTGATCGAGTAGGCCGGCCGCGACGTATTGCGATGCGAGATCTCCGCCGCCGACCAGCCAGAGGTCCTTTCCGGCAGCGGCCTCGAGCATCTCGCCGTGCAGCTCCGTGACCGCGCCGGATGTGAACTGCAGATTGACCGCCTCGTCCAGCTTCGGCAGGTCCCGGTGCGTGTAGACCCAAGCCGGGAGGTCGTCGTAGACCCAAGCCTCGTTCTCTCCGGCGATGAAGTCATAGGTCTTCGACCCCATCACCAAGGCCCCGACGCCCTCCATGAAGTCCGAGAACGAGTCAGCGACCGGCCCGCCGTCGGTGCCCGCGTAGCCGGGACCGTCGAAGCCCATCAGCCACCTGAGCTTCTCCTCCGGCTCGGCGATGTAGCCGTCGAGGCTCATCGCCGCGTAGTAGACGGTCGCGGCCACCCCGCGAACCTAGCTCAGTCGCCGCTGCAGCGCTCGGCGTCGCCGCGATCATCTCGGGAGGCGGGGCATCCGTGCCCCTCGCCGGGTGGGAGGTTCCTCTCTCGCGGACCCCGGGGCGGTCGCGATAGCTTCACGACGATGGCGCGCTTCGCCCGACCCTCAGCTGCCGACGGCCACTCGCGGGCCTCGACCCTCGAGCTCTTCTACGACCTCGTCTTCGTCTTCGCCGTCACGCAGATCTCGCACACGCTGCTGCACGACCTGACCTGGGAGGTGGCGGGTCAGCAGACCGTCGTCCTGCTGGCCGTCTGGTGGACGTGGAACTACACCACCTGGGCGACCAACGAGCTCGACACAACGGCGATTCCGGTGCGGGCGGTAGTCGTCGCGGTGATGCTCGGCAGCCTGCTGATGTCGATCGCGATCCCCGCGGCCTGGGGCGAGCGAGCGATGCTGTTCGTGGGCTCCTACGTCGCGATCCAGGTCGGCAGGCACGCGTTCATGACTTTCGTGGTCGGAGGGCGCGGCTCGAAGGAACGCGATCGCGCCGGCCGGATAACGACGTGGTTCTGTGCATCCGGGATCTTCTGGATCGCCGGAGGGCTTGCGGAGGGGCCGGCCCGGACCGCCCTCTGGCTGATCGCGCTGGCCATCGACTACAGCGCCCCCCTCGCCGTGTACTGGGTCCCATGGATGCAAAGGGTTTCGGCGAACGTCTGGGACGTGGCGACGGAGCATTTCGCCGAGCGCTTTCAGCTCTTCGTGATCATCGCCCTCGGCGAGTCGATCGTCGTGACCGGGGCGGCCACCTCGGAGATCGACCCGCTCGACGCCTCGACCGTCGCCGCCTTCGTCGTCGCCTTCCTCTCGAGCGCGGCGCTGTGGTGGCTCTACTTCAACCGCGCCGCGGAGGGCTCCCAGCGCCGCCTCGAGATGGCGGAGAACCGGACCGAGCTCGCTCGCGACGTCTACACGTACCTGCACGCGTTCGTGATCGCAGGCGTGATCGTCTCCGCAATCGGCGATGAGATCGTGATCACGCGACACGGGGAGGCGCTCGAGAGCCCGGAGCTCGTCGCCGTGATCGCCGGCCCCGTGATCTACCTGCTCGCGCTGGCGCTCATCCGCCTGCGCGCGACCGGAACGGGAAGCATCAAGCGCCCGGCGGCCGCAGCGGCGATCGTGTTGATCGGCCTACTGGCCGGAGAAGCCTCGGCGCTCGTCGTCGGCATCCTCGTCCTCGTTGTGATGGTGATCCTGATCGCGGTCGAGGAGTGGACCCATCATCGCTCTCGAGCGGACGGGTCGTCGCCGCGGGAGCTCTTCGAGGCCGAGGCGCGGTAGAGCGAGTTCCGGCCGGGGCCACCCAGGAGGTGATCCCTGCCCCGGCCTCCGCGCAGCAGATCGTCTCCGCGGCCACCGCGGAGGCGGTCCCCGCCCGAGAGCCCGAACAGCCGGTCGTCGCCGCGCTGTCCGATCAGCGTGTCGTTGCCGCTGGCGCCGCGCATCCGGTCGTCGCCGGGGCCGCCCTTGAGGTAGTCGTTGCCGCGGCTCCCCGCCACGCGGTCGTCGCCGGCCCCGGCGGAGCCCCGGTCGTTGCCCTTCCCGCCGATCAGCGAGTCCGCGTCGTCACCGCCCTGGAGGTCGTCGATCCCGGCGCCGCCTCTGAGCTGGTCCGCGCCCGAGCTTCCATGGAGCTCGTCGATGTTGGCGCCCCCCTTGATCCGATCGTCGCCGGAGCCGCCGTCGATGATGTCGTCGCCGCCCATCCCGCTGACCGAGTCGTCCCCGCCGAGCGAGCAGATCTGATCGTCGGCCCCTCGCCCGCGGATGACGTCATCGCCCTCCGTCCCGACGATCACATCCCGCCCTCGCGTGCCGACGATCGGTCCATCTCCCGTCGCGACGATCGTCGCCAGCTGACCCTCGCAAGTCGGGGGTGACGGCGCGGCTCCGGCGCCCGGACTGGCGATCGCCGCCAGCGTTCCGAGCGCGACTGCGGGTATGAGAATTACTCGGATGCCGCCGCCTCGAGTTGCCCGCGCACGTCTCCGGTGAGCGGGCCGTAGTGACCGGGAAGGCAGGTGTCGGGCCCGAGTGCCGCCAGCTTGCGGATCGACTGGCGAACGGCGTCGGTCGACCAGTTGAACGCGGGATGAGGGATGCGCGCCCGGCCCGCCCGTGGCAGGGCCGGGTCGAAGAGCGCAAAGCAGTCGTTGGTGATCGCCAGGCGATCGCGCTCGCGCCAGAGGCCGATGCACCCAGGGGAATGCCCGGGTAGGTGGATGACCTCGAAGTCCCCGACCGAGTCACCCTCGGCCACGACGGCGGAGATGTCCAGGCCCCCGCTGTCCCAGGCCCTCATCATCCTGGGCGTCAGCAGGCTGCCGGGGAAGCCGAGCTTGGCGTAGTCGAAGTAATGCTCGCCGCCGTCGCCCTCGGCATCGGCCCGCTCGTCGGCGTGGCACTCGAGCGGAGCATCCAGCGCGGCGGCGCCGCCGCGATGGTCGGGGTGGGAGTTTCCGAGGATCACGCGCGTCGCTCCGCCGAGCTCGTTCGCGGCGTGGCGGATCATGCCGCCCATGGACCTGACGCCCGCGTCGAAGACGACCACGCCATCGCCCTCGCGAACGAGGTAGGCATTGGTGCGGAGCGGGAAGCCGCCGGTCAGCTTCCACACTCCTTCGGCGACGCTCTCCACGTCGTTCACATTACGCGGTCGGTCGCGTCAGGCCTCGAGCTCCGGCGGCAGCGCCTTCGGGCCGTCCGGGTAGAGGCGCGCGAGCTGCTCGGGTGACATCTCCAGCGTGTTGGCGGCCTCGACGGGTGTGCCGACCACGAGCCAGAGAGCGTCGGATTCCGTGTCGTTGAAGAGCTGTCTCACCGTGCCGGGCTCGACCAGAAGCGCGGAGAGCGCGCTCAGCGTCAGGGACTCCTCGCCGATCCTGATCCGCCCGGTGCCCTCCAGGACCACGTAGAGCTCGGTCTGCCGCTCGTGACGATGGCGGGTGGAGGCCTGTCCGGGGGCAAGCCTCCAGAGGCGTGAGCCGAACTCCGCCGAATCGAGCTGCTTGCCCAGATCCGTGTTCAGCAAGCCCATCTGATTGGAGGGTCGCCAGAAGGCGTCTTCTGCCGGGAGCACCCGATAACCGGACCGCATTGCCACCACGCTAGCGCCTAGTGTCGCAGCGATGAGCGATCCCACTGACCTCGAACGCGCCGTCTCCGCGGTCGTCAACGATTGCCTGCGGGTCGCTGAAGGGGAGAACGTCCTCGTCATCGCCAATCCGGCGACCCTCGGGCTCGGCGAACGCCTCCGCGGGGAGGCCGGGCGCGCGGGAGCCGACGCGGTCCTCGCCCTGATGGCTGAGCGCGACTCCCATGCAGCCGAGCCGCCGCCGACGATCGCCGCGGCGATGCGCGCCGCCGACGTCGTGCTGGCGCCGACGGTGCAGTCGCTGTCACACACTGCCTCGCGCAAGGCGGCGTCCGAGGCGGGGGCGCGCATCGCAACGCTGCCGGGCGTCACCGAGGAGATGCTCGCCCGGGTCATGAGCGCCGACATGGCTGAGCTTCGCCGGCGCGGAGCCGCGATCGCCGACGCCCTCACCGCGGGTTCCGTTGCGAGGCTCACTTGCGCCAACGGCAGCGACCTCGAGCTCGGGCTCGAAGGCCGGACGGCGATCCCCGACGCCGGCGAGCTCGGAGACCCGGCGGCGTTCGGAAACCTTCCCTGCGGGGAGGGGTTCATCTCACCCGACGACGCGGCCTGCGAGGGGACCCTGGTCGTCGATGGCACGATCGCCGGCGTCGGGATCCCGGCTGAGCCCGTGACCCTCACCGTCTCCGGCGGACGCCTGGTCGAGGCCACGGGACCCGAGGGAGCCGCCCTGCTCGCGTTGCTGCGCAAGCACGGGGACGCCGCGACGACGATCGCCGAGCTCGGTATCGGCACGAATGAGCGGGCGGAGCTGACCGGCAACGTGCTCGAGGACGAGAAGCTGCTGGGAACCGCCCACGTCGCCTTCGGCGCCTCAGACGCCATCGGAGGACGGATCCAGGTGCCGGTCCACCTCGATTGCGTGATCATGCGACCCGTCATCTCGATCGACGGAACGGAGATCGTCCGCGACGGGAGGCTGCTGCTCTAGTGGCGCCGGCCCGGAAGCTTCTCGCCGTCCCCAACGTCTCGGAGGGGACCGAGGCTCCGCACATCGACGCGTTTCGCCGGGGGTTCGCCAAGGACCCCGTCGCGCTCCTCGATGAGCACACCGACGAGGTCCACAACCGCACGGTATTCACCCTGGCCGGCAGCGACGCCGCCCTGCTGCGCGCCCTGCGTGACCTGGCGTGCAAGGCGATCGAGGTCATCGACATCACCCGACAGCGAGGAGCGCATCCGCGCATCGGCGCGCTCGACGTCTGCCCGATCGTCTGGCCCTCTCCGGATCTCCGCGACGACGCTCGCGAGACGGCCTTCGCAGTCGCCGAGCAGCTCGGCTCGATCGGGCTTCCGGTCTTCCTCTACGGGGACCTCGCGAGCTCGCCCGAGCGACGCGAGCGCTCGTACTTCCGTCGCGGGGGGACACGCCGGCTCGGGGAGCGAATGAGGTCGGGTGAGCTGCTTCCGGACCTTGGCCCCGAATGGCCGCACGCGACCGCGGGGGCGGTGTTGGTCACGGCGCGCGCGCCGCTGGCCGCCTTCAACGTGGAGCTCGCAGGGGCTTCGATTGCGACGGGCGCCGAGATCGCCGCGGCGCTGCGCGAATCGGGCGGCGGACTGGCCGGCGTCAGGGCGATCGCGATCGACCTCGGCGAGGGCCGCACTCAGATCTCCACCAACGTTCACGATCCCGTCGCGGTGCCCCTGCGGCTGGTGGTGGCCGAGATCGCCCGTCTGGCGGCCGAGCGGGATTCGAGCCCCGCCTCGGCCGAGCTCGTCGGCCTCGTTCCCGCGGCGGCGCTCGACGGTTATCCCAGCGACGTTCCGATCACCGGTGACGACCCCGGCCGCCGGACGATCGAGGCGAGGCTGAGCGGACTCGGCGGCTAGGCTGTCTGTCGATGCCAGGCAACCAAAAACCACGCCAGCGCAAGCACCGCGGCACCCAGACCGGGAGCGTCACGCGCGCTCAGCGAACTCGTCCGAGGAACCGCCAGGAGGCGATGGCTCAGGCCCGTTCCCAGCGCGGGGGAAAGCGGCAGCCGGTCGACCGGCGCGACGTCCCGCCGAGCTGGCGGAGCGCTTTCACCCGCGGCATCCTCTTCGCTGCGTTGCTGTTCCCGGTCTCGCTGGTGTTCGGCCAGAAGGCGAGCAGCGCTCTGATCCTGACCCTGATCGCCGTCGTCTTCTACGTGCCGCTCGGCTTCTACACGGAGCAGTTCTTCTACAACCGGCGGCGGGCCAAGCAGCAGCGAGAGCGCGCGGCCAAGCAGGCCGAGCGAAAGGGCTGAACGACGTGGAGGTCCGCAGCTTCACCGTCGGCCAGGTCGCGGAGAACTCCTACATCTTCCGCCGCGACGGCTCCGATCGAGCGCTGATGATCGACCCCGGAGACGAGGCCCCCCGGCTGCTGGCGGGAGTCGCCGAGCTCGGCGTCGAGATTGAGGCCATTCTGCTCACGCACACGCACTTCGACCACATCGGAGCGGTCGCCCCGGTGGCGCGAGAGACGGGGGCGCCGGTGTACTGCCCCGAGCTCGAGGTGCCGGTTCTCGCCGACATCATGGCCTACGTGCCGTGGCCCGGATTCGGGCCGTTCGAGAGCTACGACGCCGATGAGACCATCTCCGGAGGCGAGCGCCTCGAGCTCGGGGGATTCGATGTCGACGTCCTCTTCACGCCCGGCCATAGTCCCGGCCACGTCACCTATGCCGTCAGCGACGAGGGTGAGAGCGCGCTGTTCAGCGGCGACGTCCTCTTCCAGGGATCGGTCGGCCGGGTCGACCTCCCGGGAGGGGATTGGCCGACGCTGGCCGAGAGCCTGAGGATGCTGGTGGAGGGCTACCCGCCCGAGACCGTCGTCTATCCGGGACACATGGGCATCACGACCCTCGGCGCCGAGCGGGCGACGAACCCGTTTCTCGCTGAGCTCGCCGGCTGATTCCGTGGCGCCGGCCAGGTACCAGGCGCCGAAGGGCACCTTCGACATCCTGCCCGGCGACGAGGCGAGGCGGGAACTGATCGCCACGCACGCCTCGGAGCTGCTCGAGGCGGCGGGCTACGGGCGGATCGAGACCCCGACTTTCGAAGAGACCTCGCTGTTCGAGCGCGGGGTCGGCGATTCCACCGACATCGTCCGCAAGGAGATGTTCACCTTCGAGGATCAGGGGGGGCGCTCGATGACGCTGCGGCCGGAGGGGACGGCGCCGATCTGCCGCGCGTACGTCGAACACGGCATGCACAAGCTCCCGCAGCCGGTGAAGCTCTCTTACCAGGGCCCCTACTTCCGCTACGAGCGCCCCCAGGAGGGACGTTTCCGCCAGTTCAACCAGATCGGCGCCGAGTCGATCGGCACCGACTCGCCCTTGGCGGATGCCGAGTTGATCGTCCTGCTCGACGAGCTCTTCCGCGGGCTGGGCATCGCCGACGCGGAGCTGCGGCTCTCGAGCCTCGGGACGCCCCGGACCCGTGAGGCCTACCGCGAGGAGCTCCGCTCCCACCTGCGTGAGCATGAGGCCGAGCTCTCCGACGACGTCCGCTCCCGGATCGACACCAACCCGCTGCGAGCATTCGACTCCGACCACCCGGGCACGCGGGAGGTGATGGCGTCCGCGCCGATCCTGCTGAATTCACTCGAGCAGGAGGACGCCGAGCATTTCGCCGCGGTCCGCGCGCTGCTCGACTCCGCCGAGGTCCCTTACCGGATCGATGGGACCCTCGTCCGTGGCCTCGACTACTACACGCGAACGGTCTTCGAGTTCACCTGCGATCGGCTCGGTGCGCAATCCGGCCTCGGCGGGGGCGGTCGCTATGACGGCCTCGTCGAGCAGCTCGGAGGCCCGCCGACACCAGGCGTCGGCTGGGCCGCCGGAGTCGAGCGCATCCTGCTCGCGATGAGCGAGAGCCCGCCGGAGCCGGTTCCGGAGGCGTTCGTGATCGCGGCGGACGGCGACTCCGAGCGCGCGTTCCGGATCACGCTGGCCCTGCGCCGCGCCCGCCTGGCCAGCCGGTTCGACCTCGCCGGGCGCAGCTTCAAGGGCCAGATGAAGCAGGCCGACCGCTCCGGGGCCCGCTTCGCGGTCATCCTCGAGGAGGGTGGAGCGATCCAGCTCCGCGACATGGAGCGCGGCGAGCAGCGCGAGGTCGACGAGGGTGATCTGGCCAGGGAGATCGCTGACGCGGTGGGGTAGGGATTCCGGCAGTACATGGTCTCTGTCACCCCACGCGGTGATGCTGGGGAGGATTGGCCCCCTATGCGGGGGTAATCCGGGCCCAGCGCCGCCGCATCGCCCCCGTTCTCCCTGCTCTGCTTGCCCTGAAAGCGCTTGGTCGCTGTGCCTGGAGCCGGCGTCAGCCCCACCAGACACCCCCCGAAACACGCCCGCCGAGTCGTCCCTGCCAGACTGCGCCACCGTGAGCTCGCCCACCTCCGAGTCCCAGATTCCCGCGTTTCCCCTCCAGCGGGGAAACGGCTATCGGGATGCCTGGTGCGGTCAGGCGCTCGGCGACCGGGTGGGCTCGGATCTGCGGCTGGCCGGCTGGGTGAACAGGCGTCGTGACCATGGCGGCCTGATCTTCATCGACCTTCGCGATCGCACGGGCCTCGTCCAGCTCGTCTTCGACCCCGCTGATTCGGCGGAGGCGGTCGCCCTGGGCCACAAGCTTCGGCCCGAGGACGTGATCAGCGTTCGCGGAGCCCTCGTGGAGCGCTCGCCGGGGACCGTCAACGACGACATTCCCACGGGAGCGGTGGAGCTCCGGGTCGTCGAGGCGACGCTGCTCTCCGACTCCGAGACACCGCCGTTTCAGATCGAGGGCCGGGGAACGGGAGCGGGGGAGGAGACGCGTCTGCGCTACCGCTACCTCGACCTGCGCCGGGAGCCGATGCGCGAGGCGATCATCCTGCGGGCGAAGTTGATGCGCGCGATGCGCGAGCAGCTCGACTCGGAGGGCTTTCTCGAGATCGAGACGCCGGTCCTGACCCGCTCGACGCCTGAGGGCGCCCGCGACTTCCTCGTCCCGAGTCGCCTGCAGCAGGGCAGCTTCTATGCGCTTCCACAGTCGCCGCAGCTGTTCAAGCAGCTGCTGATGGTCGGCGGCTTCGAGCGGTACTACCAGATCGCCCGCTGCTTTCGCGACGAGGATCTGCGCGCCGACCGCCAGCCCGACTTCACCCAGCTGGACATCGAGATGTCCTTCGTCGAGGTCGACGACGTTATCGAGGCGAACGAGCGATTGATGAAGCATGTGCTCGCTGCGGCCGGGGTCGAGGTGGACACCCCGATCAAACGGATCCCCTACGACGAGGCGATGTCCCGGTTCGGGTCCGACAAGCCCGACATCCGCTTCGGCATGGAGCTCGCCGAGCTCTCCGACGTCCTGCGCGAGACCGAGTTCCGGGTGTTCCGGGCGACGATCGATGGGGGTGGCGTGGTCAAGGGCATGAACTGCGGCAAGCGCGAGGTGCCGCGCTCCGAGCTCGACGGGCTCATCGCCGAGGCTCAGGAGCTCGGCGCCAAGGGGCTTGTCTGGGCGTTCCGGGAGGGGGACGGCTGGCGCTCGCCGACCGCCAAGTTCCTGACCGGGGCCGAGCTCTCCGCGCTCAACCAGGCAATGGGTGCGGAGGAGGGCGACCTAATGCTGGTGGTCGCCGACAAGGCGGCGGTCGCGAACCAGGTGCTGGGCACGCTGCGCGTCAGGCTCGGCAAGCGCTGGGGCGAGATCCCCGATGGCTCACATGGCTTCTGCTGGATCACCGACTGGCCGCTGCTGGAGTGGAACGACGAGGCCGGCAGCTGGACCCCGCTGCACCATCCGTTCACCGCGTTCGAGGGAGAGCTCGTCCAATCCGACCCCGGCTCGGCTCGCGCGAAGGCCTATGACCTCGTCTGGAACGGGTCGGAGATCGGCGGCGGTTCGATTCGCATCAGTGACAGCGCCGAGCAGCAGCAGGTTCTCGGCCTGCTGGGAATCGACGAGGCGGAGGCCGAGGCGCGCTTCGGTTTCCTGCTCGAGGCGCTTCGCTTCGGCGCCCCGCCCCACGGCGGAATCGCCTACGGGGTGGACCGGATCTGTGCGCTTGCCGCCGGCACGGATTCGATCCGCGACGTCATCGCCTTCCCCAAGACCGCCTCCGGGGGCGATCCGCTCACCGGAGCACCCGCTCCGGTGGATCCCGTTCAGCTCCGCGATCTCGGTGTCGCCCTCAGCGCGCCGAAGCCGGCGGCGACACCTCCGGCGGAGTGACCGAGGACCCCATTCCCCTCGCCTCCGCGGTGATCGAGGCGATCAACTCCCGCGACCCTGGGCGGCTGGAGCCACTGCTCTCTCCCGAGGTCGAAGTCGCCACGGGGCGCAACGTCCACGCGGGCCCGGCGGCGGTCGTCGCCTGGGCGGGGAAGCGGTTCGACCATCTCGTCCGCTGCTACGCGATCGATGAGTTCCGTCTCGGCGACGAGCGGACGCTTGCGCTCGGCGCCGTCCAATACGTCTGGGCCGATGGCGGCGACGTCGCCGACAGCTCTCCGATCGCCATCGAATTCGCCTTCGATGGCGCGCTCCTGCGGCTTCTCCGCCTCTACGACGACGTTGCGGCAGCCCTCAGGTCCGTCTGCGGCTGACCCGGCCGCACCGTTGCGTGCATTGCAGGCTCAAGGTTTCCCCCTTTGCGGTCGAACTGCTCAGTGATGGTAATTTTCTGATGGGCCCGAGCATGTTCGACAGCCGCTCCAATTGTGAACCAACACGATTGGCTAGGGAGTCCTCGTCCGGCGCACCCGTGGGTGCGTTGGCAGATTCCCCCCTGAATCCCAGGGTTCAGAAGCCGGGCGGCATCGGCAAGCTGGAGCCCTTTAAGTTTGCGGCCTCGGGAGGTGCGCGATGAGAAAGGCGCTGAACGAGAACCCGCGGGTGCAGATGGCCGTGTTCGCGGCCGTCGGCGTCCTCGTCGTCTTCTTCCTGTTCACGACCGTGATGAAGAAGAGCCCGGCGGTCCCGGCAACCGATCCGGCGGCTGTTCCCGCCGCGACCGATCCCGCCGCGACGGGCGCTGCAGCCACCCCCGCCGACCCAGCCGCCGCTCCCGCCGCGACCGATCCGGCGACCGGCGCCCCCACAACCACCCCCGCCGTGCCCGAGACGCCGGTGGCTCCGGGTACATCTGCGGGTGGCACCGGCACCGCCGACGGACTGCTGCCGTCGAAGGGGCTGCCCAAGGACGTGCTGGTCGCCTACGCCAAGAACCAGGCGATCGCGCTTCTGGTCATCGACCCCAAGGGGCTCTCCGACTCGAAGCTCAGAACCTTCACCGAACCATTGCGGGGACGCAAGGATGTGACGCTCTTCGTCGTCGAATCCAAGGACGTCGGCAAGTACTACCGGATCACCTCCGGGGTCTCGGTCGACCGCGTCCCGGCGCTCGTCGTGATCAGGCCTCGCAAGCTGAACAAGGGCGAGCCGACGGCAACCGTCTCCTACGGCTTTCGCGGCCCCAAGAGCGTCGATCAGGCGGTCGACGACGCGCTCTATGACGGCAAGGACGTCCCCTCCTACCCGTGAGATGCCCGGCGTCGTCTGACGCTCCCGCACCTCTACCCTTGGCGGGATGGATACCGCCGCCTTCGAGCTCTACCTGAGCGACTCCTCGCGCCTCGGGCCGCCGCTGTCCGAGGACCCGGCCCTGGGCCGTGCCGGCGGGGCCGCCTGCGGTGACATCGTCGAGATCTCGCTGCGCCTGATCGACGGCCGCGTGAGCCAGGTTCGCCGTTCGGCATCGGGCTGCGCCGCAGCGCGGGCCGCTTCCGCCGCCGCCGCCGAGCTCGCCGACGGCGCCTCGCTCGCCGAAGCGGCGCTCATCGGCCCGACCTCGATCTCCGGCGAGCTCGGTGGTCTGAGCCCCGTCGGCCTTCACGCCGCCGACCTGGCTGCGGAGGCGCTCCACCGCGCGCTCGGGATGGCGGTGTCTCGCTCGACCGGCGAGCTGCTGGCGCCGCCCGCCGACGGCCGCGAGCGGGTTCTCGTGGCGATGAGCGGCGGCGTCGACAGCGGCGTCGCGGCCCTGCGCGAACGCGACGGTGGGGCGGAGGTGTTCGCGATCACCCTCGAGCTCTGGTCCGATCCCGCCAACGACGGGGAGCGCAGCTGCTGCTCGGCCGACGCGGTGCGAACCGCACGCGCTCTCGCCCACTCGCTGGGGATCCCGCATCTCACCGTCGATCTGCGCGAGGCGTTCAGGGCCGGCGTCGTCGAGCCGTTCCTGGCCGGTTACGCGGAGGGCCGCACCCCCAACCCATGCGTCAGCTGCAACGGCAACGTCCGGATCGAGCCGATGGTCCGGATCGCGGAACGGCTCGGAGCCCGGGCGCTCGCCACCGGCCACTACGCCCGTCTCGTCAACGACGGCGAGGGCAGCCTGCTCGCGTCGGCTGATCCGGCCAAGGATCAGACCTACATGCTCGCCGGCCTGGCGCCGGAGCTGCTCGAGCTGATCCGCTTCCCCCTTGGCGGGCTGAGCAAGCCGCGGGTCCGCGAGTTGGCTCGCGGCGCTGGACTGGCCGTTGCCGACCGCGCCGAGAGCCAGGACCTCTGCTTCCTCTCCGGGATCGGCAAGAGCGGCTTCCTCGAGCGCCACGGCGGGCTTGGCGACCGCGAGGGCGAGATCGTCGACCGCGATGGGCGCACGCTCGGCATTCACAAGGGCCACCACCGGTTCACCGTCGGCCAGCGTCGCGGCATCGGGATCGGCTCCTCCGAGCCGCTCTACGTGCTCGCCACGGACGCTTCGACGAATGAGGTCCTCGTCGGTGGCGCCGGCGACCTCGAGGTCTCGACGGTTCGCGTCCGCGATGCGGTGCTGCATCGGGCGGGCGAGCGGGTCAAGGAGGTCAGGCTGCGCTACCGCTCAAAGCCCTTGCGGTGCGCGATCGCCACCCCTGACGGGTTCGTCGCCGGTCCCGGCAGGCATCAGGATCTCCGGCTCGACCTCGCTCGGCCCGCCCGGGCGGCGGCGCCGGGTCAGACCGCGGTCTTCTGCGATGGAGACGTCGTCGTCGGCCACGGGACCATCGCGTAGCGGGCCGCTAGCCTCTCGACCGTGACCTCGGCCGAGATCCGCGAGATTTACCTGTCCTACTTCGAGGAGCGCGGTCACCTGCGCCAGCCGTCGGCCTCGCTGATCCCCGCGCCGACTGATACCTCGACCCTTCTGACCGTCGCCGGGATGCAGCCGTTCCAGCCGTACTTCCTCGGCGTCCAGAAGCCTCCGGCCCCCCGGCTCGCCTCCTCGCAGCGTTGCTTCCGGACCCCCGACATCGAAGAGGTCGGCAACACGGCAAGGCACCTGACCAACTTCGAGATGCTCGGGAACTTCTCGTTCGGCGACTACTTCAAGGAGGACGCCATCGCGTTCGCCTGGGAGCTCTCGAGGGAGGGCTTCGGCTTCGATCCCGAGCGCATCTGGATAACCGTCTTCGAGGGTGATGACGAGCTCGGTCTCGGCCGCGACGAGGAGGCGGTCGAAATCTGGAAGGCGCTCGGCGTGCCCGAGGAGCGGATCGTGGGCCTGCCGCGGAAGGAGAACTTCTGGCAGGCGGGGGCGTCCGGCCCCTGCGGCCCCTGCTCGGAGCTCTACATCGACCGCGGCCCCGAGTGGGGCGGGCCCGAGGAGCGTCCCGGCGACGACAGCGATCGCTACCTCGAGTACTGGAACCTCGTCTTCACCGCGTATGACCTGCACGAGGACGGCTCGCTCACCGATCTGCCGGCAAGGAACATCGACACCGGGCTCGGTCTGGAGCGGATGGCCGTCATCAAGCAGGGGGTCGAGTCGGTCTTCGACACCGACCTGCTCAGCCCGTTGCTGGACCTCGCCGTCGAGCTCTCCGGGCGCGAGCGGGACTCATCCGCGCAGGCCACCCGCGCGATGCGGATCATCGCCGACCACACCCGCGGCGCGGTGCAGCTGCTCGCCGACGGGGTCGTGCCCTCCAACGAGCGCCGCGGCTACGTGCTGCGGCGGATCATGCGCCGAGCGATCCACCAGGGCCGGGTGCTCGGCCTCGAGCCGCCCTACCTCGGTCGCTTCGCTGAGCGCGCGATCGAGCTGCTCGCCGGCTCCAACCCGGCGGTCGCCGCCGAGCGGGAGAGCATCCTGCGGTGGGTCGGCGCGGAGGAGGAGAGCTTCGGCCGCACGCTCGACCGCGGCAGCCAGCTGCTCGAACGGCTGATCGCTGCGGCTGAGCAATCGTCCACCTCGTGGATCAGCGCCGAGGACGCATTCGAGCTGCATGACACCTATGGGTTCCCCTACGACCTGACGCGCGAGCTGCTGGCCGAGCGCGGGCTGAGCGTCGACGATGCGGGCTTCGAGTCGCTCATGGATGCGCAGCGCGATCGCGCCCGCAGCAGTGCCTCCGGGGCGGTCGCGGCCGACCGCCACGATGCGGTCATCGCCTTCGTCGGTTCAGCCCCCGAGACGCGCTTCGTCGGCTTCGAGGATCTCGCCGCGCAGACAAGCGTCGCCGCCTGCGCTCCGGTCGAGGGCGCCGAGGAGGCGCTGGTGAAGCTGGAGGAGAGCCCCTTCTACGCCGAGGGTGGCGGTCAGGTCGCCGATGCGGGCGTGCTCCGCTGGAACGGCTCCGAGGCCGAGGTCGTGGACGTCTACCGCGTCGGCGGCGATCAGGCGCTGCGGATCCGCGGTGCCGCTCCCGAGCCCGGAGCCCGCGTCGAGGCAGCCGTCGGCAGGCGCGACCGTCACGCGACCATGCGCAACCACACCGCCACCCACCTGCTCCACGCCGCCCTGCGTGAGCTGCTCGGAACCCACGTCCGGCAGGCGGGGTCGTCGGTCCGCCCGGACAAGCTCCGCTTCGACTTCACCCACGGCGCCCGGCTCACGCCAACCGAGCTCGAGGCCGTCTCGACGCGCGTCAACGACTGGATCGCGGCAAGTGCTCCGGTCCGCGCGATCGAGATGGAGCGGGCCGAGGCCGAGCGCCTCGGTGCGATGGCGCTCTTCGGCGAGAAGTACGGCGAATGGGTCCGGATGGTCGAAGTCGAGGGCGTTTCCCGCGAGTTGTGCGGTGGAACCCACGTCGCCAACACCGCCGAGGTCGGCGTCTTCGAGATCGTCTCCGAGGGCTCCAGCGCTTCGAACGTGCGCCGGATCGAGGCCATCTCCGGGCCGGTTGCAAGCGAGGCCCTCCGTCGGCGCAAGGATCAGCTGGAGCGGATCGGCGAAGTCCTGGGGAGCCGCGATGACCCAGCCGGCGCCGCGGAGCGCGCCGCGGCCAGGCTGCGGGATCTCGAGGCCGCCGCGGCTGAGCGCGGTGCCGCGGCCGCCGGCGACCGGGCCGCCGAGCTCGCCGGCTCCGCGGAGACCGTCGGCGGAGTCGAGGTGGTCGTCGGCTCCCTGGGCGAGGGCATCGACGCGAAGCAGCTGATGGGGATCGCGCACACGGTCCTGCAGGGCCTGGGGACGTCCGCGGCGGTGGTGCTGGGCTCATCCGCCGGCGAGAAGGCCTCGCTGGTCGCCGCCTTCGGTTCGGCCGCGGTGGATCGCGGCATCAACGCCGCCGACATCGTCCGCGGTGCCGCCGCGATAGTGGAGGGGGGCGGAGGGGGTCAGCCCGATGTCGCCCAAGCGGGGGGAAGGCGCCCGGAGAGGCTCGACGAGGCGCTGGAGCAGGCACGCACGATGCTCGCGAGCGGATTGAGCTGAGCGCCGAATCCGATGCGGGTCCTTGCTCTCGATCACGGTGCGGTGCGGTGCGGCGCGGCGGTCTGCGATCCGACCGGCACGATCGTGACGCCGATCGAGGTGATCTCGCCTCCCGATCCCGCCGTGGTGGCAAGGGTGGTCGCCGAGCGCGGAGTTGAGAGCATCCTGGTCGGGCTGCCGGTCTCCCTCGACGGCTCCGAGGGCGCACAGGCGCGATCCGCGCGTGATTTCGCCGCTGAGATCGAGAAGCTCGTCGACGTGCCGGTCGAGACCTATGACGAGCGGCTGACCACCCGGATGGCCGCCGCCAGCCGGAGATCGGGATCGAGGGCGGCGGAGGACTCGCTCGCCGCGGCCCATCTCCTGGAGTCCTATCTGCTCGTTCTGGAGGCGCGGGGTTGAGCCCCGAGGACCCGTTCACCGAAGGGGATCCCGAGGCCTTCGAGCGCGAGCGCCGGCGCTTGCAGCGCGAGGCGCAGCGCCGCGCACGCGATGAGCGCCGCTCGCTTGGGGATCGCGTCAGCGGCGCCCTCGACGGAGCGGCGGCAAAGGGCCGCGAGGTCGTCGAACACGGCCGCGAGCGCGTGCATCCCAGCAATCCGCCCGCCGCCGAGGGCGCCGAGCCGCCGGCCTTGCGACGGACCCCCGCGGCGAGTGCACCCGCCGAGCCGACCGCCCCCTCACGAAGGTCGGCGGCCGACGTCGTTCCCGTGCGCGAGGGTCCGCTTGCCGGTCGCAGGCGAAGGGCGCAAGCCGAGCGCCGGCCCCGCGTCGCCCTCGGTCCGCCGACCCGTGAGCAGGCCGCGCTTGCGGAGGCGGCGATCGCTGCCGCCGAAGCACGCCGCGCCGCCGCCGAGCGACCGCCGGAGGCCCCGGTCGCCTCCGCCGCGCCGGCTGAACCACCGCCCCCCTCGCCGCCGGCACCGAGCCCGGGGGGGCCCGGAGACCCCCGCAAGCCGCCTGCGGTGGGGGCGGACGCGGGCATCTGGCGTCGCCGAATCCTGGCCCTGGTCGGAGTCCTGGTCGTTGCGGCGGGTGCCATCTTCGCGATCAAGCACACCGGCGGGGACGATCCGACGCCGGCCGCGAAGGGACCGCGCACCCTGAAGACGATCTCGCTGACGATCCCCGAGGGCCTTGCCCGCGCGGACGTCGCGAAGCTC
This sequence comes from uncultured Solirubrobacterales bacterium, assembly GCA_963826475.1. Taxonomy (GTDB): domain Bacteria; phylum Actinomycetota; class Thermoleophilia; order Solirubrobacterales; family 70-9; genus RHKX01. Next base: position 439,719 of record CAWGXC010000003.1, read on the forward strand.
GCCGCGAAGGCCGGCTTGAAGGGCGATTACGAGAAGGCGACCGAGAAGGCGCCGAAGAGCTTCGATCTGAAGAAGGCTGGTGCGCCGAGCGACGCCAGCCTCGAGGGCTTCCTCTTTCCGGCGACCTACGAACTCGAGAAGGGCGCGCCCGTCGGGGATCTGGTCGGCAAGCAGCTGGAGGCATTCGATCAGAACTTCGGCGGTATCGACATGGGTTACGCGAAGAAGAAGAACCTGTCGATCTACGACGTGGTCACGATCGCCTCGATGATCGAGCGCGAAGTGGAGGCGCCGAAGGAGCGGCCGCTCGTAGCCGCGGTGATCTACAACCGGCTCGCCGACGGCGAGCCCCTCGGCATCGACGCCACCCTGCGCTACGAGGTCGGCTTCGACAAGCCCCTCACCGAGAGCGAGTTGAGCTCCGACTCGCCCTACAACACGCGGATCAATCCGGGGCTCCCCCCGACCCCGATCGGCAACCCCGGCCTCGACTCCCTCAAGGCCGCCGCCCATCCGGCCGACGTCAACTACAAGTACTACGTATTCAAGCCCGGCTCATGCAACGAGCACACGTTCACCGCCGACTACAACAAGTTCCTGCAGCTGCAGGCGGCTTACCAGGCGGCTCTGGAGGCAAAGGGCAAGCAGCCGACGAGCTGCTGATGAAGCGCCTCGCCGTTCTCGGTCAGCCGATCGCGCACTCGCTCTCACCGGCGATGCACACGGCGGCCTTCGAAGAGCTCGGAATCGCCGATCAATGGAGCTATGCGGCGATCGAGCTCAGCCCCGGGGAGTTCGCCGCGGGTGTCGCGCGGATGGTGGCAGAGGGGTTCGCCGGCGCCAACGTGACGATCCCGCACAAGGCGGCCGCACTGGCGATCGCCGACGAGGCCTCCGAGGCGGCGGCCGGGATCGGCGCTGCGAACACCCTGACCTTCACCGCCGGGAGGACCGTCGCCGACAACACCGATGCCGGGGGCCTGATCGCGTCGCTGCCGCGCGCGCCCGCCGGTGCGCGCGCCCTCGTCCTCGGCGCCGGGGGTGCGGGACGGGCCGCGGCGTGGGCGCTCAAGCGCGCCGGGGCGCACGTAACCGTGCACAATCGCACCGCCTCCCGCGCACGGGATCTGGCCCGCGACATCGGCGTGAAAACGATCGATCCACCCGGCGATCTCCCGGTTGAGCACTTCGATCTCCTCGTCAACGCCACCTCGATCGGTCTCTCCGGCGAGGGTGGGCAAAGCAGGAAGCTCGGTTCAGGACTAAAGGCTATGCGCCTATCCGCCGATCAGTTCAGTGACCGACTGGTCGTAGTGGACCTCGTCTACGGGGACACCGCAACGGAGCTGACCGCCGCCGCGAGGCGTGAGGGGGCGACCGTGGTGGATGGCCTCGAGATCTTGGTCATGCAGGGCGCCGAGTCATTCCGGATCTGGACTGGCTTGAAACCACCTTTGGAAGCCATGAGAAGCGCAGTTCGAAGCAAGAGCAGATGAACACAGACACCACAGCCGACCGCCCCGGGCATCTTCGCCCCGTGCACACCCCGGCGCAGATCAATGAAGGGGTCGCGCGCGCGCTGGCCCCGGCGGGCCCGATCCCAGCGGCCGCGACTCCGGGCCTATCGCCCCCTCGCAGCCGATCCCACAGCGGGCGCTTCATCACCGATGTGATCGTCGAGCTCGGCTATCTCTCGCCCGCGCAGGTCGACCAGGTGATCGCCGAGGCACGCGCCGCGGGTCGCTCTCCCGAAGCCCTGATGGTCGAGCGGAACCTGCTCACTCCCGATCAGGTCTCTCGCGCGGTCGCCGAGCGATACGGCCTCGATCACGTCGACCTCAACTCCTACCACGTCGACATGGGAGCGGCGAATCTCGTCTCGGCGCAGACCGCGCGGCGATTCCGGGCTGTCCCGGTCGGCTACGTCGACGAGCAGACGCTGCTGCTCGCGATGGCCGATCCGGCGAATGTGCTCGCGGTCGACGACGTGCAGATGATGACGGCGCTCAACTGCCGCGTCGCGGTCGCCGCAGAGGCCGACATCGACAGCTTGATCAGCCGCCTGAACTCGCTCGAGAGCGCGGTCTCCGAGGCGGTCTCCGAGGACGAGGAGGGGAGCGATGAGCTGACCCCAACCGCCGTCACCGAGATGCGCGAGTCGGCCGACGACGCGCCGGTCATCAAGCTCGTGTACTCGATCCTCGGGCAGGCGGTGAATGAGGGTGCTTCCGACGTGCACTTCGAGGTGGAGGAGCGCGACATGCGCGTCCGCTTCCGGGTCGACGGCGTTCTCTACGAGGTCGCCAGGGTGCCGAAGCGGATGGTCTCGGGCGTCGTCAGCCGGATCAAGATCATGAGCGAGCTCGACATCTCCGAGAAGCGCCTGCCACAGGACGGCCGGGTCGGCGTGAACGTCGACGAGCGGCACATCGACCTACGAGTCGTCACCGTCCCGACCCAGCGCGGCGAGGGCGCGACGATCCGGATCCTCGACAAGACGGCCGGCCTGCGCTCGCTCGGCGACCTGGGCATGGAGGAGACGGCCCTCGCGAACTTCCAGAACTCGTTCAAGAAGTCTCACGGCGCCGTGCTCGTGACCGGCCCCACGGGCTCCGGCAAGTCGACGACCCTCTATTCGGCGCTCAACGAGCTCAACGACGTCTCCAAGAACATCATCACGATCGAGGACCCCGTCGAGTACCGCATCGGCGGCATCAACCAGATGGGCGTCAACCGCAAGGCCGGCCTGGACTTCGCCACGGGCCTGCGCTCGATGCTGCGCGCCGACCCCGACATCATCATGGTCGGCGAGATCCGCGATGGCGAAACCGCGAGGATCGCGATCGAGGCCGCCCTGACGGGCCACATGGTGCTCAGCACCCTGCACACCAACGATGCCCCCGGCGCCATCACCCGGCTCGCCAAGATGGGGATCGAGACCTTCCTGACGGCATCCGCAGTCGACGGCGTGGTCGCTCAGCGCCTAGCCCGAACCCTGTGTCCGGACTGCAAGAAGCCGGTCGTGCTCGACAAGGGGGTCCTCGCAACGGCTGGTTTCCAGGTCAGCGCCGATGTCGACGCCTATGAAGCGGTGGGATGTAACCGTTGCAACGGGACCGGTTACCGGGGCCGGCTCGGGCTCTACTCGGTGATGGTCATGACCGAAGCCCTCAAGGAGCTGACGGTGTCGGGCGCATCGCAAGCGGAGATCACGCGCATGGCGCGTGAAAACGGGATGCAGACCCTGCGTGAGGACGGACTGGCCAAGGTTCGTCAGGGATCGACGAGCATCGCGGAGGTGGCCCGGGTCGCGGAGTGATCCGCGGTCCCGGTCGTCACGAAAAAGCCGTCCGACGCGCGCCTAGCATCCAACGTATGGAGGGCTCGCCCGCACCAAGCGCCGGCGAGAGGCAGCCCGCCTCGGGAATCCTCGCCGCCGCGACCCCACGGGAGCCGACCGTGCGCGGGATCCTGCGCGTGGTTGCGACGGTAGTAGCCAGCGCGTTCGCGCTCTATCTGCTCTACAAGCTGCGGACGCCGATCAGCTGGCTGCTCTTCGCGACCTTCGTCGCGGTCTCGGTCTCCGCCCCCGTGAACCTCCTCAGCCGGCGGATGCCCCGGGGCGCGGCGATAGCGATCGTCTACTTCGGCCTGATCCTGATTCCCATCGTGATCGGGGCGATCCTGGTCCCGCCTGCGGTGCGGGCGACGAGCGACCTCGTGTCGAACTTTCCCGCCTACGTCGACGATCTCAACACCACCGTTCAGAACAGCGACACCCTGAAGAACCTGAACGAGAACTTCGATCTCGTCGGCAAGCTGCGCGACCTCGCCGACAATGCGGCCGGCTCGCTCGACGATGTCGCAACCACGCTGGCAAACCTCGGGGCCGGCCTGCTCGGCTCGCTCTTCGCGCTCTTCACGATCCTGGTCATGAGCATCTTCATCGTCGGCCGCGGTCACGTCTGGACTCAGGCGGTCCTGAGGACGCGGCGGCCGGAGGAGGCTGAGGCGATCGGCAGGGCCCTCGACCGCATGGCGGTCGCGGTCTCCGGATACGTCGGCGGCGCGCTGGCGCAGGCGACGATCGCCGGCGTCGCGTCGTTCACGATGCTCTCGATCCTGGGCGTGCCCGCGCCGCTCGCTCTGGCGGTGCTGATCGCGATGCTCGACTTGATCCCGCTGGTGGGCGCGACCGTCGGCGCATTCCTCGTCGGGCTCGTCACGCTCTTCACCGACTTCCCAACGGTCACGATCGTCTGGGTGATCTTCGCGATCGTCTACCAGCAGTTCGAGAACTACGTCGTCCAGCCGCGGATCCAGGGGCGGGCGGTCGAGCTGGACCCGTTCGTCATCGTGGTCGCGGCGCTGTTCGGCGGCACGCTGCTCGGAGTCGTGGGCGCTCTGCTCGCGATTCCGGTCGCGGCTGCCCTGCAGATCGGCGTTCGCGAGTTCCTCGCCTACAGGCGAGGGGGTCTGGAGGCGATCGAGGCACAACAGGGCGACGATCCAGCGCCGGCGACCCCGGCGCCCGGCTAGCAATTCGCGTGCCGTCCGGGCGGTTGGCGTCCGCCCGGACTCAAGGTCGAGGCCATCTTTGACGATCAAGGTCGGGATGAGCCAGTTCGACTTCGCAGATGTACTCACCGAGATGGTTGCGGCAAAGGCCTCCGACGTCCATCTGACCCCGGGCTTCGCGCCCGCGATCAGGGTCCAGGGCAACATCCGCCGTATGGAGGGGCAGCCCGAGCTGACCACTCAGCACACCCGTGAGATCGTCTATTCCATCCTCAACGACGATCAGCGCAAGCGGTTCGAGACGAACAAGCAACTCGACTTCGCTTACGCGATTCCGGGCGTCGCGCGCTTCCGCGTCAACGTCTTCTTCCAGCGCGGCGCGATCAGCGCTGCGTTCCGGCACATCCCCGAGAACATCAAGTCGCTCGCGGAGCTCAACCTGCCGCCGATCCTCACGGAGTTCACGCGCAAGCCTCGCGGCTTCGTCCTCGTCACGGGCCCGACCGGCTCGGGCAAGACGACGACCCTCGCCGCCATGGTCGACGCGATCAACCGGGAGCGCGAGGAGCACATCCTCACGATCGAGGACCCGATCGAGTTCATGCACCCGCACCGCAAGTGCATCGTCAACCAGCGAGAGATCGGCTCGGACGCTCCCGATTTCGCCCTCGCGCTGAAGGCCGCGCTGCGTCAGGACCCCGATGTGATCCTCGTCGGCGAGATGCGCGACCTGGAGACGATGTCGACGGCCCTGACCGCGGCGGAGACCGGCCACCTCGTCTTCGCGACGCTGCACACCCAGTCGACCGCCCAGACGGTCGACCGCATCATCGACGTCTTCCCGGCCGGCCAGCAGCACCAGGTCCGGATGCAGCTCTCCATCGCCCTGCAGGGCATCGTCACCCAGCAGCTGCTGCCGACCCCCGACGGCGCCAGCCGCGTCTGCGCCTCCGAGATCCTCGTTCCGACCCCTGCGATTCGCAACCTGATCCGGGAGGGTAAGACCCACCAGATCTACTCGGCGATTCAGACCTCCGGGGCGAGCGGGATGCAGACCATGGATTCCCATCTCGTCCAGCTCGTCCGCCAGGGCAAGATCACCCGGGAGCTCGCCGAGCGGCGGGCCTCGGTGCCGGAGGAGTTCAAGCGGCTTCTCGGCCCCGCGGCCCAGAACGGCGGCCCCCAGTCCCCGGCCCATGCGCGGACGGCGAGCATCGGCTCTCCGGCCTGAGGACCTGAATCATGAGCACCTTCGCCTTCCGAGCTGTCGATGTCGCCGGGGTCCCATCCCGCGGCGAGCTCGAGGCGGGCTCGAAGGGTCACGTCACCGAGCAGCTCCGCCAGCGCGGGCTGATCGTCCTCGACGTCACCGAGAAGCGCGAGTCGCTGAAGATCGAGCCGTTCAAGCGCTTCCAGAAGATCGACCTGCGCGAGCTTTCGATCTTCTCCCGTCAGTTCGCCACTCTGATCTCCTCGGGGATGCCGATGCTGCGTTCCCTCCACACGCTCGAGGACCAGACCGAGGACGAAGCGATCACCAAGGCGGTCATCGGCCTGCGCCAGGACGTCGAGGCGGGTAGCTCGGTAGGTGACGCCATGGAGCGGCACCCCGACGTCTTCGATCCGCTTTATCGCTCGATGGTGCGGGCGGGGGAGAGCTCCGGTCAGCTCGAGCAAGCGCTCGACATGGTCGCCTTCCAGATCGAGAAGCTCGACGCCCTGCGTCGGCAGGTTCGCTCCGCGATGATGTACCCGCTCCTCGTCTTCAGCTTCGCGCTGGTCGTGGTGATCATCGTCGTCGCCTTCATCGTGCCCGTCTTCGTCGGGCTCTTCGAGGAGCTCGCCTCGGAGAATCCGGACGTCTCCTCCTCGCTCCCGCTGCCGACGCAGATCGTCGTCTCCGGCTCGGATCTGATGACCGGCTCCTTCTACATCGTGATTCCCGTCGTCGCCGCGCTGTTCTACGCGTTCCGACGCTGGAAGAAGACGGATTCCGGCGCCTACCAATGGGATGCGATCAAGCTCAAGCTGCCGATGAAGATCGGCGACGTCGTCCAGAAGATCGCGATCGCGCGCTGGTCGCGGATCTTCTCGGGCACGATCGCCGCCGGCGTGCCGATCCTCCAGGCCGTGAAGATCGCCGGCGAGACCGCCGGCAACAAGGTGATCGAGCGAGCGATGGAGGACGTTTACGCCTCGGTTCGCCGCGGCGGGACGATCACGGGACCGCTGGAGGCCGAGCCGGTCTTCCCGACCATGGTCTCGCACATGGTTGCCGTCGGTGAGGAGACCGGTCAGCTCGAGCACATGCTCGGCAAGATCGCCGACTTCTACGAGGCCGAGGTCGACGCGAAGATCAAGGCGCTGACGGCTCTGATCGAGCCGGTGATGATCATCGGCGTAGGCGGCGTCGTCGGGTTCATCGTGATCGCGATGTACCTGCCGATCTTCAGCCTCTACGACAAGATCCGCTAACCGAACTGAATGTAAGGGTTTGTGGCGAGCAACTCCCTATTCGCCACCGAGAAGGTCAAGGACGGCCTCTATGAATGAAACTGAAGTCACTTCCCTCGACGGGCGGCGTTCTTGCTGCTGGTCGCTCGGCGCCGAGGAGGGTTTTTCGCTCCCGGAGATCCTGATCACCATGTCCCTCCTAATCGTCTTGCTGACGATTCTCGTGCAGCCGCTCATGAGTGGCTCGCGGATTGCGAACCGCGAGCTCAAGCGCGCTGTATCGGTCAGCAGTGGCGAGCTGGCGCTGTACCAGATGACTCGAGAGCTGCGACAGAGCTCCGCGGTCTACTCGGCGACCAGCACCCAAATAGACGTTGCCGTCACATCCGGCGGTACCACCCGGCGAGTGATCTACAAGTGCGACTCCCAGCCCGTGGGCAGTGCCTACAAGCAGTGCGTGCGGGCTTCGAGCACCGATCTCAGCGTGGCACCCAGCATCACCGGCGCGCCGGTCGTCGTCAGCTCGCTGATCAACGGCACGGCAGATGACTCGAACACCCCCGTTTTCGGCTACACCCCGACCGCGACGGCCCCGACCTACGTCACCATCAACCTCTTGGTGCCTGCCTCGAACGGTGCCGGCGGGGGGTACCTCACCGGCTATCAGCACCGGATCGCCCTCAACGGCGGGGTCTACCTCCGGAATCTGGGCGCCCAGTGAAGCAGCAGCGAATAGCCGCCGAGGATGGCCTCAGCCTCGTCGAGCTCCTGGTGGCGATGACGGTTCTCGTCGTCGGAATCCTCGCGTTCATCCAGGCAACCGTTCCGTCTCAACGCTCGATCACCAGCTCTGAGGTCCTCGCCACCGAGGCCGATGTCGCGGATCAGGAGATCGACCGGATCGTCTCGCTCGGCTACGCGGGCGTGGGGCTCGCCTCGGCGCCGACCCAGTCCAGCAACCCCGATGACCCTCGCTACTACGTCAGATCAGGCAATCGCTTTCAGTGGGATCGCGACGTCGCAGCGAACGATGAGCCGCTGTGCCTCCCGGCTACCGGGTGCACGGGTTCGCTCGCGACCGGCCCGATTACCTGGAGTTCAGGGCAGATGACCGGATCGCTCTACCGCTACGTCACCTGGGTCGACGACCCCTGTGATCCGACCGCGAGCCCGCAGAAGTGCCCGACCACAACGGATTACAAGCGGATCACGCTCGCAGTCACTCACTCCGGCGCCGGTTACCCGAAGACCCCCTACCTGGTTTCGACGATCGTCGCCGACCCTTCCGCGATGGGGCCCGGATGACCCCCGCCCGGAGCGAGACCCGCGCTCGGCTCGACGCGAGCTCTGAGTCCGGGGTGGCGCTGGTGGTGGCCATCGAGGTGATGCTCGTCCTCGGACTCCTAGCCGTGGCAGTCATCGCGGCCGGCTCATCACTGGGCTCCTCGACGCTCCGCGATGCGAGCTCGACGCGGGCCTTGGCCACCGCCAACGCAGGACTCGAGATCGCCCGCTACCGACTCAACCGAATTCAGCCGGCGAATTGCCTGACCGACCGATCAGTCGCGACCGGCAGCGGCGGCGCGGCAGCGGGCGAGTGTCCCGCATTTTCTGGATCCATGGGGAACGGGGCGACGTACAAGTACTGGGTCACCCCCCCGATCACCGCCAGCAACGTGAGCTGCGCCAGCGTGCCGACCGTACCGGCCACCACTGCAGCCGACCAGCGCTGCATCACCGCCGCGGGCACGGTGAACGGCGTAACCCGTCGGGTGCAGGCACTGGTGGGAGCACAGCTTGGCCGGAGAATCTTTCCGCTCTCGGGGATAGTCGGCCTCGACGGAATCGCAATCACCGAGAACGGCTTCGGCAACATCAACGGTCCCCTTGGCTCGAATGGCGCCCTAACCCTGAAAGGTTGCCAATCACCGGGCGTGGCAACCACATGGGACCCGGGGCCGGGTTCTCCTGGTGCAACCGCGACTGGCTGCAGCGTTCAAGCCGCGAGTCCGGTCCGCACGGCTCCTTACACCTTGGAGGCGGTCGATCCGATCTACGCGGGGACCGAGCTGGCGGCGAACAACGACAACTCAATCTTCACCGCGGGGAGCATCGGGGCCAGCACCGCTACGGGCTTCAGCTACAACGCATCGACCCGATCCCTCGCCGACAACACCACCACGGCGCTGACTCTCGACGGGCCCAATCCGAGGGCGAATTCAGGGGGAGTCTGGGTATTCAACGTCTGCTCACTCAACTTCACCCATGCCGGAACCCAGATCAGGCTTCTCAATGGCGCGCAGATGAAGTTACTCGTCGATTCGTCCAGTCGAGCCGGCTCGGGCTGCTCGAGCGCCGGATCGATCACCATCTCGAACACGTCCTGCTTCAACATGGTCGTCTGCGCCAGTCCGGGTACCCCGGGAAACCCGGCGGATCTGCAGATCTACCAGTACTCCTCCTCGAGGATCGATGTCTCCAATCAGGCGGGATTCTCCGCGGCTCTCTACGCGCCCAACGCGGAGGTCAAGTTCACGAACAAGTCGACGTTCTACGGCGCGATCGCCGCGAAGAAGATCACGGCGACCAATGGCCTCGACTTCTACGGGGGTGACGTGAGCGGCATCCGCATCGGCGGCAGCGGGCTTTACCTCCGCGCCCGGCCTGGCTGGACGGAATGTTCGTCGGTTGCGACCACGTCCACCGATCCGGAATCCGGCTGCTAGACCCGGCTGACCGAAGCCCGCAGCGGAGGGAGGCGGGTCAAGGTCGATTGGCCACGGGACGCGATCCCGACGCGGCCTACGTCAGGATGCTCAGCCGATGAGCTTGCTCGAGTCGATCTTGGTCCTCTCAGCGGGCCTCGCCGCGGGGACCATCAACGCGGTCATCGGCTCCGGCACGCTGATTACTTTTCCCGTCTTGCTCGCGGTCGGCTATCCGCCGATCCTCGCCAACGTCTCCAACAACATCGGCCTGGTCCCCGGTGCCGCGAGCTCGGCGATCGGCTACCGCCACGAGCTTCGCGGCAGCCGCCAAAGGCTGCTGCGCTACGCCCCGGCGACGATCGTCGGCTCGGCGATCGGCTCCGCCCTGCTGTTGTCGTTGCCGGAGAACTCGTTCAAGCGAATCGTCCCGATCCTGATCGCGGTATCGCTGATCCTGATCGTCTTTCAGCCGCGCATCTCGCGGTGGGCGACGGCGAGGAGGGGGCTGGCGAAGCCGCATGGTGGCGGCCTGCTGCGGGCCGGGATCTTCGGCACCGGCGTCTACGGTGGCTACTTCGGCGCCGGCCAGGGCATTCTCCTGTTCGGCCTCCTGGCGATCTCACTGCCCGATGACCTGCGCGAGCTCAACGCGGTCCGAGCGGTCCTCGCCGGTATCGCCAACGGCGTGGCGGCACTGGTCTTCGTCTTCGCCGCGGACATCGCCTGGCTGCCGGTGCTCCTGATCGCCGTGGGCTCAACGATCGGCGGCCTGATCGGGGCCGGGATCGGCAAGCGACTCCCGGACCCGGTCCTCCGGGGGGTGATCGTCGTCGTCGGAGTGGCCGCGATCCTGAAGCTCGTGCTCTGAGATTTGGACACCCTCCAACCGGGTAGCCCGGGACTGAACTCGACGTCAGGAGGAAGCATGGCCGACGATCACGGACCGTCCATCAAGGACGACGAGCTCTACGAGAAGCTCCGCGACGACGGCGCCGGCGAGGAGAAGGCCGCGCGCATCGCCAACGCCAAGGCGGCCGGTGAGGACGTCTCCAAGAAAGGCGGTGAATCCGGGAGCTACGAGGACTGGACCGTCGATGACCTGCGTGAGCGAGCTGCCGAGCTCGACGTAGAGGGCCGCTCGAGCATGGATAAGGACGCACTGGTGAACGCGCTACGCGACCGCTGAGGGCTAGCTTCGGCCTTCGGGGGGTGCGGGCCGCACCACCAGCCGGCCGATCACGCGTCCGCTGCTCGCGTCCGTGATCGCGACGGAGCCGGGATCGCGAAGCAGGACGTTGAAGATGGCGGGGGCTGCGGGGGCGGCGTTCGCGATCAGCCCGAAGTCGGCGATCTCGACTTCGAGAGGCCTGGGGGCGCTCACGGTGAGGCTGAGCTGGTCGCCGACGTTCGCCCGCACCGTGGAAGGCGAGCTCGGTGACGCCGGGAGGAGCTCGTTGACCTCCGCGCCGCCGGTGGTGGACCCGGTGAGGTCGAGGGCCGTCGTCGTCGAACTCTCGGTCGAAGCCGTGATCGGACGCTGTGGAGCGATTGCGGCAGCGGCGATCGAGATCGCGAAGAGGACTCCCATGACGATGATCAGGCGGCGGGCGGCCATAAGTTCAAGCCTCGCGAGGGTGGCATCCCAGAGCCATCTAGGGGCCAGCCCCTAGACACGTGTCCAGGCTGCACCCTGAATTGCTCAAGGCGAGCGCCCGAGCGGCCGATGAGGCTGGCATCAGAGGAAACACGCCAGCACTTCAACGCGATCGCAGTAAGACCTGCGGACCGGTTCTGGCTCACCGAGTACCACCCCCAAGGAGGGTAACCATGCTACGAAAGCTCCGAACCAGGAGTGCCGAGGAATCAGGGTTCACCCTGGTCGAGCTCCTCGTTGTGATGCTCATCCTGGGCATCCTGGCCGCGATCGCGATCCCCGCGTTCTTCAGTCAGCGAGACAAGGCCAAGGACTCCGACGCCAAGGCTCAGGTGAACACCGCGCAGACCGCGATGGAGACCTGCGCGACTGACAACAACGGCTCATACGCAACCTGCAACCTCGCCAAGCTGCAGGCGATCGAGCCGACGATCAAGAGCACCGTCTCGACCGGTACGCCGACGTCGAACACCTACACGGTGACGGCAACGTCGGCAACCACCAACACGTTCTCGGTTGCTCGAGCGGCGAGCGGCGCGGTCACGTACCCGTGCTCGGTGCCCGCATCGACCGGTAACGCGAACGCCGGATGTCCCGCGGCGCTCGGCGCCACCGGCGTCTGGGCCCCGTAAGGCCAGGCGACTCGTAACGCCAACACCGCGAGCTTCGGCTCGAACCGGAATGGACGAGGCGGGCGCAAGCCCGCCTCGTCTCGTTCTGGGCCGCCGATGCAACGACCCGCCGAACGTCGAATCTTCGGCCCCACCCTCAAGCTGGAGGCGGCTTCTACCGATGCTTGCGCTATGAACTCCGTGCGAGCACAGGATCACCCGCGCCGCGAGACAGCTCGCCGACGATTCGACCCCGTCGATCAGCAGGGTTTTTCGATCCTCGAGGTGATCATCGCGATCTTCCTGCTCCTGGTCGGGATCCTCGGCGCGCTGCTGATGGTCAACACGGCGAACAGCACCTCCTTCACGAACAACGCACGCACATCCGGGGTGAACCTCGCTCGCGAGGTGGCCGACGGCTCGCGGGTAGTGCAGGGGTCGCTCACGTACGCGGCGCTCTCGAGCGGATGCACGGCGCCATCGAGCCCGGCCAATCCATGTTCTTCGACGAGCCCCCTGGTCACGGGCCTTCAGGCGCAGCCCGGCCTCGCTCCGGATTCGTCGAGTCCCCCCGGCGTATGGACGGTCATCCGCGCTGGCATCACCTACACGCTCAAGGTGTCGATCTGTTCGATGGACGACCCCACCGACGGATACGGCGACCACACCCAGGGAGGCCCTTACTGCGCTGACGTCGCGCCGAGCGGCGTGGCCGATTCCGATGGCGACGACTACAAGCGCGTGATCGTTGACGTTACCTGGCCCGGAACCCGCGACAGCGGCAACGCACGGGCGATCACCATCATTTCTTCGTCAGGCATCAACGGGCCGACCGTGTCATGCCTGCGGCCCACCGGCAGCTCATGTCCGAGCGCACCGCAGATCACAAGCGGCACCTCAGTCAATTTCACCGCCACGGTCAAGGGCACGGCGACGCGCCTGGACTGGTACGTCAACGGAACCTACGCGGGCACGGCGACTCCGAGCGCCGGCAGCGCCACATTCACCTGGAACCTCGGCACGATCGGCGCCGTCGGCAGCGTCTTTGACGGCAGCTATGAGATCAGCGCGGCGGTCTTCGACTCCAACGGCAAGAGCGGCACGATCGGGAGCGTCCAGGTGCAGGTCAATCGACGAGCCCCCGGCATGCCCGGTAACTACACCGCGGGGCGTGATACCGAGATCGACGGAAACGGGACGATCGGCGGCGTCGACTTGAACTGGTTGCCCGTGCCCGACCGGGACGTCCTTTACTTCCGGATTTACAAGAAGGTGGGAACGGGCGCCGCGACGTTGCTCGCCCAGACCGCCGACTCGAGCGTCACCTCCTACACCGACCTGACCCCTCCCGCCAACCCGACCGACTGGTCGTTGAAGAGCTCCGGCGCGGATAAGACCTGCGCGAGCCCACAGCAAGTCGCCGCGAGCCAGCTCTACTACTACGTGGTCGCGGTTGACCAGAACGGCGCTGCGCCGCGCGAAGGGACCCCGACGGCATCGATTGACGTCAACCTCTGCAACCACGCGCCGAAGAAGATGGGGTCCATCTCCCTGGTCAACAACTCGGATGGGACCGTCTCGCTGACCGGATCGCTGCCCGGGAGTCCAACCGATGTCGATTCGGCGGACGACATCTACGCCTTCCGCATCTATCGCTGGACCGGAACCTCCTTGCCGGTGAATCCCGCCGATCGCTATGACTTCGTGCTCCTCGCGGGCCTCACCGGCTTCGTCGACCCCTCGCCGCGTCCAGGTGGAGTCCTGCAGAAGTACTGCGTGACCACGGTTGACACCCGGATGCAGGAAAGCCCCTGCAGCAACGTGGTGACGGGATGAACACGCGAGCCACCATCGGCGACGAACGGGGGGTCACCCTGGTCGAGCTGCTCGTGGGTATGACGATGGCCATCGCCGTGTTCGGCCTCGTCGGGGCAGCGCTCGTCGCGTACCAGGCCGATGCGCAGAGGTCGACCCGCAAGAACGACAGCCAGGACCAGGCCCGGACGACGATCGACCGCATCGTTCGCGAGCTGCGCGACGTTGCGAGCACCCGCACCAGCCCGACGCTGATCGAGGGCGCCGGGCCGTTCGACCTCACCTTTCAGACGGTCGACAGCACCGCGCCGGCCGGGGGCTCCGCGAACAAGTCCGCGATAACCCGGATGCGGTATTGCCTGCCCTCCGATCCGGCGCCCGGCAGCAAGTCCACCGAGGTCCTCATCGCGCAGAAAGAGACGTGGACTACCGCCAGCACGCCGGCAAATCCGTGGGCAGCCTCCGGAGGGGTCTTTCCGGCCTGCCCGTTCACCCCTGCCTCGCTGCCGGCGGGCGCCTCGATCTCGACCTCGACGCTGGTGAGCGATGTCACCAATCGTTACGCAGGGGCAACCCGTGCGGCGTTCACCTACGACAACCCCTCGCTCGACAGCATCACGGCGGTGGGCGTCGATTTGTTCATCGACGTCAACACGGCGATGCCGCCACCCGAGTCGGAGTTGAGCAGCTCCGCCTTCTTGAGAAACCAGAACCAGTCGCCGGTCGCGTCCTTCACCTTCACGACACCTGGCGGCGGACACGCGATTCTCAACGGCGGCGGCTCGTCGGACCCCGACAACCAGACTCTCACCTATGCGTGGTTCAAGGTCGTCGGCGGCGCCGACACCGCGATCGGGGCGAGTGGTCTGCTGGATTGGGCACCCGGCCCAGGCACATACACGGTCCGGCTGGAGGTCACCGACACCGGCGGCCTCACCGGCTCCCTGACGCAGACGGTGGTGATCTCGTGAACAGGCTTCGCAGCGAGCGGGGGCTCGCGCTCGTACCGGCGATCATGACGATCGCAATCGTCATGACTCTGGGAACCGCCCTGCTGGCGGGGGCCAACGTGCAGACGCACCAGACGGCCACGGAGCGGGCCAAGGAGGCCTCCTTCCGGATCGCCGAAAGCGCACTCAACAACAACGTCCTGCAGCTGACCCGTACCTGGCCGACGAGCAGCGCTTCGGCATATCCCCCTTGTAACCAGTCCTCGACTCCGTCGGCGACCTGCATGGGGACGTCCCTCGCCCTCGACTACACGACGCTCACCGGCGGCACGCCCTCGGGCGGTACCGACTTCGGCACGGCGCCCACCTGGTCTAGCCGGGTGATTGACGATGAGGGTGGAGCCGACTACTACAACGACGCGCTCTCGACGCAGAGCCCGGCACCGTGCGCGTGCGACCTCAAGGGCTCCTCTTCAAATGGACCCGACGGCTCGGTCTGGGTTCGAGCCCAGGCCACGGTCGCCGGCCAGACGAGCGCGCTCGTCGCGCTCGTCGCTCGGAGCCAGCCTCGCGTGGAGGCGTTTCCGCGAAACGCGGTCACGGCGGGGTTCTTCCGGACGTCCAACAACGGCAACAAGGTCATCGCGGACGTCAAGGGCACCTCGGCGACCGCCGGCAACATAGCGGTTCGGTGCGGCACCGCCGCGACCGTGCCGGCATCCGGCAACTCCTGCCTGGGTTTTGCATTGGGACAGGTCTCGCCGACCAGCGCCTACCAGGCCGGGTACGTCGACGGCACCGGATCGGCGAACGCGATCGACAGCGCCGCCTTGGCCCGGCTCAAGGCCCGCGCCCAGAGCCTGACCCCGCCCACCTACTACGCCACGGGATGCCCGTCGAGCCTCACGGGAACGCTGATCTACATCGAGTCAGCGACCTGCTCCTTCAACGGCTCGACCTTCAACTCCGCAGCTGCCCCCGGCTTCGTCGTCTTCGGCAATGGGTCGTTGTCCCTCGGCGGCAATGCGAAGTACTTCGGGCTGATCTACAACGCCAATGCCAGCGGCGCCGCACCCCCCTGCACCTCGACGAACCAGACCTCGCTGGTGAACATGACCGGTAATTCTTCGATCCAAGGTGCGATCGTGATCGACAAGTGCGGCGGCGTGACGGCCGGTTCAAGCGGAAAGCCGAACTTCACCTACGACGCCAACGTCTTCGGCAACGCGGTCTCGAATGGCGAGGTGGCGGGCGTCAAGGGCACCTTCCTCATCCTCCCCAACCCGTAGGGTCCTGGTGAGGGGCCTAACCGAAGTTCGGCGGCCGGACCGCCGGTTAGCCTGACGCCGTGATCGCCATCGCAGTCCTCCTCGCCGTGCTCGGCCTCGCTCTCGGAAGCTTCGCGGGAGTGGTCGCCTACCGACTCGGACAGAGGACCTCGTGGGTCACCGGCAGGTCGCAGTGCGATAACTGTGGCGCCCAAATCGCAGCTCGGGACAACGTGCCGGTCGTCTCCTGGCTGCTGCTCGGCGGGCGGTGCCGAAGCTGCGGCGACGCGATCCCGGCGCGCTATCCGCTGATCGAGGCGGCGCTCGCCATTGCGTTCGTCGCGGTCTTCCTCGTCCTCGGCGACGACGGTGGTGAGGTTGCGCTCGGTTGTGCTTTTGCCTTTCTGCTCGCGATCATCACCCTGACCGACCTCGAGCGGCGCATCATCCCCAACGTCGTCGTGACGGTTGGGGTCGTGATCGCTATCGCCCTGGTGGTGGCATTCGAGTCCGACGAGTTGGTCGAGCGGTTGATCTCCGCCGCCGCGGGCGGGGGCTTCTTGCTCGCGGTGGCCCTCGCCTATCCGCGCGGGATGGGAATGGGGGACGTCAAGCTCGTGGCGATGATGGGCCTCTACCTCGGCTCCTCGATCGCTCCGGCCCTCTTGATCGGGTTCGCCGCGGGAGCCGCCTACGGCGTCGGGTTGATCGTCCGCCATGGATCGGAGGCGCGCCGGAGCGCGGTGCCCTTCGGGCCGTTCCTCGCGCTCGGAGGCATCATCGGGTTGCTGGTGGGGCCGGAGATCGTCGATTGGTACACGGCGAGCTTCTTCGATTCGTGAGAGCGGAATTGCGGGCCACGCGCGGCATCGCTCAAGGTTTCGAGGGTGCGGTCGATGGTTGTTTCAACGATCACCATGCGCTCCTCGAAGAGATCAACAACCATCACCGGCCTCGACATCGAGGCCGACAGCATCGCGGCCGCCGCAGTCACCACGAACGGCTCGGTCTCGGTCGGCGAGGTCGGCATCGCGCCGCTCGCGCCGGGGATCGCCCTCGAGGGAGAGATCTCCGACCCGGACGCTCTCGCGGATGCGCTCAAGGAGCTCTTCGCCGAGCACAAGCTCCCGAAGGCGGTTCGAGTTGGAATCGCAAATCAGCGCGTCGTGGTGAGGACCATTCGCATGCCGCTGATCGAGAAGGCGGACGAGCTCGAGACGGCGATCCGGTTCCAGGCTCAGGACCACATCCCGATGGCGCTCGATCAGGCGATCCTCGACTGGCAGGTGCTCGATGACGATCCGGAGCTTCGCCGCAGCGGGCAGATGGACGTCGTCGTCGTCGCGGCCCGAATCGAGATGGTCTCGGGGCTCACCGCCGCACTGCAGGCCGCCGGCCTGAAGCCCGTTGGAATCGACATCTCCGCCTTCGCGATGATCCGCGCCCTCGCCGGCGAAACGCCGACGGTCGCGATGCCCGTCCCGAGCTACGAGAACCGCGACGGGCTCGATGTCGCCACCCCCTTTCAGCCCGCCGGCCTGCTCTGCAACTTCGGTGACACGACCAACCTCGCCGTTGCTCGCGGCTCGAGCTGCCTCTTCACTCGCGTTTCCCACTTCGGCCTTCAAACCATCATCGATGGCATCAGCGAGCAGCACGGGCTGACGCCCGAGCACGCCCGGCAGTGGATGCTGCACGTCGGCCTCGACCAGCCGATCGAGGCGGTCTCCGGCGACCCCCAGATCGTCGCGATCGTCCGCGATGCGCTCCGTGAGGGAGTGACCAAGCTGGCCGGGGAGCTGCGGCTCTCCCTCGACTACTACGGAGCGCAGGACGGCGCAATGGAGGTCGAGGAAATAGTGATCTGTGGTGACGGCAGCGCGATCGAAGGCGTCGCTGAGAAGGTCCAGTCCGAGCTTGGTTACGCGGTCCGCTGCGCTCGCCCGGCCGCCCTCTCACACCTCGATCCTCGAGACGCCGCGCGCCTCACCCTTCCCTACGGACTCGGGCTGGAGCGGTAGATGCGCCCGGTGAACCTGATTCCGGGAGATGCTCGCCGCAGCGGCGGGGGCAGTGCATTCGGTGGTAAGCCGGGTCCCTACATCGTCGTCGGCCTGCTCGTGTTCGTGCTCGTGGCCGTCTCCGCCATCACGATCTTCAACAAGCGCGTCTCCGACCGGCGGGCCGAGGTCGACTCCCTCCAGGCTCAGATCGACAGCGCGCAGGCCCAGGCCGCGAGCTTCACCTCGTTCACGTCCTTCCAGCAGGTCCACGACGCGCGCATCGCGACGATCAACTCCCTCGCCAAGTCCCGCTTCGACTGGGAGCGGGTGATGCGCGAGCTTGCGATCGTGATCCCGGATCGGGTCTTCCTCACGAGCCTCACGGGCACGGCGAGTCCGAGCGCCTCGGTGACCAACAGCACCGGCCTCGCTGCCCGCGCGTCGATCCCCGGGCCGGCGCTCGAGTTGACGGGATGTGCCCGCAACCAGCGGACCGTCGCCCGCCTGATCGCTTCCATGCATGACATCGATGGGGTCGGCAGGGTGCTCGTGCCCGAATCGTCGAAGTCGACGCCGGCCGCCCCGGTGGCCGCGGGAGACACGAGCACATCCGCCGCGACGACGGCCGACGCAACCGCTTCCGGCTGCAGCTCCCGGCCGACCTATCCGACCTTCCAGCTCGTGGCCGCCTTCGACGACGTGCCCGTCCCCGAGACAGCGGCCGGCGTTCCGACGGACACCCCGGTCGCGGCGCCCGTCGCTGCCGGCGAGACGACCACCACGCCCGCCCCCACCACGACGACGCCCGCCCCCACCACCACGACGACGCCGGCGTCGACGACGGCCGACGGCGGCGTCGCCGCCGCCACCGATCAAAGCGCTCAGCAACAGGGCAACGTCGCCGACGCGCAGCAGAGCGCCAACACGGCCGCGCAGATCCCCTCCGGAGGAGGCAAGTGACATGAAGTCGACCGATCGGACAATCCTTCTCATCCTTCCGGCGCTGGCCCTGCTGATCGCGTTCTGGATGCTCGTCATCAGCCCCAAGAAGGGTGAGGCGGGCGACCTCGAGGCGCAGGTGGCGGAGCTGCAGTCGAGTCTGTCGGTTGCGCAGAGCGAAGTCAGCGCCGGCGAGGCCGCCAAGACCTCCTTCCGGCGCAACTACGCGGATGTCGTCTCGCTGGGCGCTGCTGCCCCGAGCGATGACGATCAGGCGACCCTCGTCTACGACATGTCACAGCTCGGCAAGGAAAATAACGTCCGCTTCCGCTCATTTCACGTGACCGCGGGCTCCGGCGACGCCACGGCGGCCGCCCCGGCGGCAACGGATGCCACCGCGACCGAGACGGCGGTCGCCACGCTGCCCCTCGGCGCGACGGTCGGATCGGCGGGACTTCCCGTCGTCCCCTACGACTTCAACTTCTTCGGCAACTTCTTCGACATCGCGGACTTCTTCGGCGCCCTCGACGATCAGGTCGACGTCTTCGACGGAAGCAAGGGGCCGGAGGTGCGCGGCCGCTTGATGACCATCGACGGCTTCGCGCTCAGCGCCAATCCGCGCAAGGGCTTCCCCGCCGTTCAGGCTGACTTCTCCGTCACGACCTACGTCGTGCCCGCCGACCAGGGCGTGAGCGACGGCGCGACCCCGACGGGTCCCGCCGCTGCCGCGACTCCGGCGACAACCGTGACCAGCACACCCGCTCCCACGACTGCGACGGTGACCCCGTGAAGGATTTCGAGAACACCCTGAAGACCCTCTATCGGGACCTGCGCAGCAAGCGACTGCTGCCCCTCGTCGCGATCCTGCTGGTCGCGATCATCGTCGTCCCGATGGCGCTCGGCTCCGGTAGTCCGCCGGTGGCGCCGAAGACCGAGCTCGCCGTCGGCATCGAACCGCTCGCGGAGACCCAGCCAGTCGTCCTCCCGACCACCCCCGAGCTGCGGAACTTCCACAAGCGCCTCAACGAGTACGACAAGAAGAATCCCTTCCATCAGCCCGAGGCGCCCGTCGTCAGGAACTCGAGCTCGGACCCGAGCGGAGCCGATGCCACGACGACCGCGACCGATGCCTCCACGGTGACGAGCACCGATACGTCCAGCTCGACCCCGACCGACACGAGCTCAGCCTCGGGCGACACGGCTACGACTCCATCTTCCACCGATACGGGTGCGATCACGACTCCGCCGGATGCGGGGACGACCACGACTCCGGCGGATCAGGGCGCGAAGCCCAGCGACGGCACCGACTCTCCGCGACCCGCGGTGGTCAGCTACGACATCGACGTCCTGGTCGGAGCGGTCGGCGAGGAAAAGGAGATCGACGGCGCAAAGTCCCTCCAGCTCCTGCCCGGCGACAGCCATCCCGTCCTGCAGTACGTGACCACCGACCTCGGTGGCCAGCGCGCGTCCTTCGTGACCTCGAGTGCCGTGAGCAGCGTCGAGGGCGATGGTCGCTGCGCTCCCAGCCGCGCCGATTGCCAGTTCCTCCAGCTCTCGGTCGGCGATTCCGAGAAGCTCGTCTACGGACCCACCTCTCGCACCTATCGGATCAAGCTTCTCGGCATCACGCAGCAGATCGACCCGCTGCGATCGGTCGGCGACGCCGCCGGCGACGTCTCCGGCCGGATCGGCTTCTCGGCCGGCCTGCCCTCGGACGGCTGACCAACTCACCGCGCAGCCGCCCGATTCGCTCGCGGATAGCCTTCGCGTCCTGATGGCGCGCTTCGACTTCGTAACCGCGGGGGAATCCCATGGCCCGGGCCTGACGACGATCGTCGAGGGAATGCCGGCCGGCCTGCAGCTCGACCGCGAGGCGCTCGACCGGGACATGGCGCGTCGTCAGCTCGGCCACGGCCGCGGCGGCCGGATGAAGATCGAAAAGGACACGGCTGAGGTGCGCTCCGGCGTTCGGCACGGCAGCACCCTCGGCAGCCCGATCGCGTTGCTGGTCGCCAACCGCGACTACGAGAACTGGGTCGAGCGGATGGGGCCGTGGGAGAGCGGCGACGGAGTCGCGCAGGTCCACCTGCCGCGTCCCGGCCACGCCGACCTGCCGGGGGTGCAGAAGTTCGGCTTCGACGACGTGCGAAACGTGCTCGAGCGCGCCAGCGCCCGGGAGACGGCCGCGCGGGTGGCCGCGGGCGGCCTGGCCAGGCAGTTCCTGGCCGCCGTCGGCGTGACGATCCGCAGCCACGTGACGATGATCGCCGGGGTGCAGGCCCCCGCTGCGGCGGATCTCTCGATCGCGGCCTTCGACGGCGTCGACGACGATCCAGTCCGCTGCCTCGATCCCGCGACGTCGGAGGCGATGGTCTCCGAGATCAATCGCCTGCGCAAGGAGAACGAGAGCCTCGGCGGCACCTTCGAGGTTCGCGCCTGGGGCCTCGTCCCCGGAATCGGCTCCCATGTCTCCTGGGACGAGAAGCTCGATGGCCGTATCGCCCAGGCGATGGTCTCCATCCAGTCGGTCAAGGGAGTCAGCATCGGCCCGGCTTGGGAGGTCGCCGCCAGCGTGGGCTCCGAGGCCCATGACGAGATCTTCCACTCGCCCGAGCTCGGCTACAACCGCGAGACCAACCGCGCCGGTGGCATCGAGGGTGGGATGACGAATGGGGAGCCGTTGATCGTGCAGGTCGCGATCAAGCCGATCTCGACGCTGACGAAGCCGTTGCGCTCCGTTGACATTCACACGAAGGAGCCGATGCAAGCGCACAAGGAGCGCACCGATTCCACGGTTGTGCCGGCCGCCGGCGTCGTGGGGGAGGCGATGCTCGCGCTCGTTCTCGCTCGCGCTTACCGCGAGAAGTTCGGCGGCGATCACATCGACGACGTTCTCGGTGCCATCGCTGCCTACCGCGAGCGGATCGGCCTGCGGGACTGAATTCGGGCGGCCCATCCATCGCTTTCGTCGGCTTCATGGGAGCCGGCAAGTCGACCGCTGCCCGAGCTGCCGCGGGCGCGCTGGGCGCCGAGCTGATCGACACCGACGACGTGATCGCGCAGGAGGTCGGCTCGATCGCCGGCCTCTTCGCCAACCAGGGCGAGGCTGAGTTTCGCGAGATCGAGGAGCGGGTGGTCCTCGAGGCGCTTGACCGCGAGGGCGTGGTGGTCGCGCTCGGCGGCGGAGCGGTCGAGAGCGAGAGGATCCGCGCCGCCCTGGCGGAGCACGTCGTCGTCTGGTGTCAGGTCGAGGAGGCGACCGCCTGGGAGCGGGCGTCGGGAACCGATCGGCCGCTGGCGCGCAATCGCGACGGATTCGGGCGACGCTTCGCCGCTCGCCAACCGCTCTATGAGGGCGTCGCTCGGGCGATTCTGCCGGGCGGGGGAGGGGGCATCGGCAGGAGGGTCGCGCCCTGGCTCGACGCGTTGCGCGCCCGTCCCGGGGTGCGCATGGCCTGGGCGAGCTCCGCGTCCGCGGCCTACCCGGCGCTCGTCGGCAGCGGGGCGACGGAGGTCCTGGATGCGTCGCTTGCTTCGTTGATCGCGGCGGGGCGGCTCTTCACCGTCGCCGACCGCGCGGCCGTGGCTGCCAATGGATCGCTGGTGCCCGCCGTCGCCGAGGGCGAGCCGGTCGAGGTGGACGGGGGCGAGCAGGCGAAGACGCTCGCCTCGGCCGAGGCGTTGCTGGGGCAGCTGGCTCGCGCCGGCGTTCGTCGTGACGACGCGATCGTGGCGTTCGGGGGCGGGGTGGTGGGGGATCTCGCCGGCTTCTGCGCGGGCGTCTACCAGCGCGGCATCCCCGTCGTGCAGGTACCGACGACGGTCGTCGCGCAGGTCGACTCCGCCTACGGCGGCAAGACCGGCGTCGACCTCCCCGAGGCCAAGAACTACGTCGGCGCCTTCCATCACCCCTCCGCGGTGCTCGCCGATCCGGGGGCGCTCACGACCCTTCCGCAGGCGGAGCTCGTCGCCGGGTTCGCGGAGGTCGTCAAGACGGCGCTGATCGCCGGCGGGTCGCTGTGGGAGCGGGTCCGGGGGATCGAGCGGCTCGACGCCGCAATCGTCGCCCCGCTCGTGTTCGACTGCGCGAGGACGAAGATCGAGATCGTCGCCGCCGACGAGCGGGAGGGCGGCCGCCGCGCTGTGCTCAACCTCGGCCACACGGTCGGTCATGCGATCGAGACCGCCAGCGGTTACGGGCGCTACCGCCATGGAGAGGCGGTGGCGATCGGAATGCTCGCTTCGCTGCGCCTCTCCGGTGCCGAGGCCCTGCGGGCCGAGGTCGCGGGCCTGTTCGAGCGCACGGGGCTGCCGGTCGGCCTCGATCCAGCGATCGAGATCGACGCGGTGATCGAGGCGATCGGGCGCGACAAGAAGCAGACCGCCGAGGGCATCGGGTTCGTGCTCGTGAACGGCCCGGGTGACGTCCGCGAAGGCCAGCGGATCGATGCGGATAGCCTGCGGGACTCCGTGATCGAGCTACAGGACAAAACTGGCAGATGAGCGGTTCGCGCAACCGGGTCGCGGTCATGCACGGCGTGAACCTCGACACCCTGGGGCGCCGTGACCCCGAGATCTACGGAACGCTGACGCTGAACGAGCTCGAGTACCGCGTCCACGAGTGGGCCCGCGAGCTGGATCTCGAGGCGGCTTTCTTCCAGACCAACCACGAAGGCGAGTTCTGCGAGTTCCTGCACCGCCTGCCGGAGAAGGCCGACGCGGTGCTGGTCAACGCCGGGGCATGGACCCACTACTCGTGGGCGATCCGCGACGCGCTCGAGGTCGCTGCGAAGCCCGCGGTCGAGGTCCACATCAGCGACGTCACGGGTCGTGAGGACTGGCGGTCGGTGTCGGTCTTCGACGGCCTCGTCGCCGGGGTCGTGAGCGGCAAGGGGATCGACGGCTACCGCGAAGCGCTCGAGCTGCTCAAGGGGGAGCTCGACCTGTGAGCCCGGCACCCGAGGTCCGCGCTGAACGACTCACCGCCCTCGCGACCGAGCAGGGGCTCGACGCGCTGATCGTCGGCGACCTCGTCAACCCCGGGGACTCGGGCCGCGACGCCATGGCCGACGTCACCTGGCTGACCGGCTTCACCGGCTCCAGCGGGATCGCCGTAGTCGGCCCCGGGGTCCGCGCTCTGGTCACCGACTTCCGCTACCTCTCCCAGGTCGCCGTTCAGGTCTCCAGCTCGTTCGAGGTCGTCGACGCGACTGCTGAGATGATTCCCGCGATCGCCCGCCTGCTCTCCGGCAGGGTCGGCTTCGACGAGGCCAAGACGAGCGTCGAGCAGCACCGCAAGCTCGTCGAGAAGCTTGCCGGCGGGGTGGAGCTGACGCCCTCGGAGGGTCCGGTCGAGGCGCTGCGGCGCATCAAGGACGAAACGGAGATCGCCGCGATCGCCGAGGCATCTCGCCTGACCGACGAGGTCTACGGCTGGATCGAGGAGCGGGGGCTCGCAGGTCGTACCGAGCACGAGGTCGCGCTCGGCGCCGAAGCCCGGATGCGCGAGCTCGGCGCGGAGAATATTTCGTTCCCGGCGATCGTGGCCGCGGGTCCCAATGGGGCGCTGCCGCACGCGACGCCCAGCGAGCGGGTGATCGAGGAGGGCGAGCTGGTCGTCATCGACATGGGGGCCATCGTCGACGGCTACTGCTCCGACTGCACGCGGACGCTCGTCGACGGCGAGCCGAGCGGAAGGGCTCGTGAGGTCTACGACCTGGTCCTTGCCGCCCAGCTGGCCGGACTCGACGCGATCCGCGCCGGCGCCGACGGCCGCGAGGTCGATGCCGCCGCTCGCGACGTGATCGAGGGGGGCGGATACGGCGAGCTCTTCGGCCATGGTCTCGGGCACGGCGTCGGGATCGAGATCCACGAGCCTCCGCGACTTTCGAAGCGCTCCGATGACGAGTTGCTCGCCGGCGACGTCGTCACGGTTGAGCCCGGCGTCTACATCCCCGGCGAGCTCGGGGTCCGGATCGAGGACCTGGTGGTGGTGACCGACGACGGACACCGCAACCTCAGCACTTACGCTAAGTAGCCTTCCGGGGCGATGCCTGCCGCGAACATCCTCCAACCGCTCACCGACGTCGAGGAGTGGGTGCTCGAGCACCTGCACTCCCTCGGTCTGGGCTGGGGTCTCGCGATCGTGGGGCTGACGGTGCTGATCCGCTGCCTGATGCTGCCCCTCATCGTTCGCCAGTTCCGCTCCCAGCGGGAGATGAAGATCCATGCTCCGGAGCTGAAGCGGATGCAGGCCAAGCACAAGGGCGGCGACCGCCAGGAGCTGCAGCGCGAGATGGCCGCCTATTACAAGTCGCATGGGATCAACCCCCTGGCGTCGATCGCGCCGCTGCTGCTGCAGATCCCGGTCTTCATCTCCCTCTACCTCCTGCTGCGCTCCGATGCCAGCAACGGCGTCTTCGGCGACGGGGGCTTCCTGTTCATTCCCGACCTCACCCTGAAGGCGCACGGCGGGGTCCTGATCGCGCTGATGCTGATCTATGTGAGCTCTCAGATCGCATCCAGCGCGATCGCGACGCGGACGCTGCAGTCGAGCCACCGTGGGATCGCGATGGCCCTCCCGCTGCTGTTCGTGACGGTCATCGCGCGTTTCCCGGCCGGGCTCGCGATCTACTCGATCACCACCAGCATCTGGAGCATGGGCCAGCAGATCGTCTTCTGGCGACTGTCGCCGGCGGTGCCCGCCGGCACCGCGGCCCTGGTCGCGGAGGCGGAGGACGTGCTCGAGGCCGGCGAGGATTCGAAGTTCGAGCGCGCCCTCGACGCGGAGGCCGCAAGCGAAACTACGAACGGCGGCTCCAACGGCCGCTCCGCCGGAGCGACCACCGCGACCAAGCCCCAACCCACGGTGCCGGCGCACTCGCGCAGCAAGAAGAAGAAGCGCAGCCGCAGTCGCCGCTAGGCGGGCCCGGTGCGCGGTTCCCCCAGCAGGTAGCGTCCCCCGCGATGGCCGAGCGCACCCTCGAGGGCAAGACGATGCTGATCAGCGGCGGCAGCCGCGGGATCGGATTGTCGATCGCGCTTCGTGCCGCCCGTGACGGCGCCAACGTCGCGCTCGTCGCCAAGACCGCCGAGCCGCATCCGAAGCTGGACGGCACCGTCTTCACGGCGGCCGCCGAGATCGAGGAGGCGGGTGGCCGGGCGCTGCCGATAGTCGGCGACGTTCGTGACGAGGAGAGCGTCGCGGCGGCCGTCGAAGCGACCGTCGCGAAGTTCGGTGGCATCGACATCTGCGTCAACAACGCGAGCGCGATCAACCTCTCCGGCACCGAGGACATGGACATGAAGCGCTACGACCTGATGCAGGACATCAACACGCGCGGCACATACGTCTTCTCCAAGCACGCGGTGCCGCATCTGAAGCGGGCGGCGAACCCACACGTGCTGACCCTCTCGCCGCCACTCAGCCTCGATCCGAAGTGGGCGAAGGTTCACGTCGGCTACACGATCGCCAAGTACGGGATGAGCCTCTGCACGCTCGGCATGGCCGAGGAGTTCCGCGAGGACGGGATCGCCTTCAACTCGCTCTGGCCGCGCACCCTCGTCGCGACCGCCGCCGTGCAGAACCTGCTCGGTGGCGACGAGGCCATGGCTCGCGCCCGCAAGCCCGAGATCTACTCCGACGCCGCCTACGCGGTGCTCACGCGGGACAGCCGCGAGTGCACCGGCAACTTCTTCCTCTGCGAGGACGTCCTCGTGGAGGAGGGCGTCACCGACTTCGAGCAGTACGCCGCGGCCCCCGGGGCGAAGCCCCAGGTCGACCTCTACGTGGAAGAGGTCGACCCGCCGGGACTCGGCTGATGGGGGTCGAGGGATATCGCCGGGCGATGGAGGCGGGGAACCTCGAAGGGGTGCTCGCGACGATGTCTGCGGATGTGGTCCTCAACTCGCCGATCACCGACCGGCATCAATTCCGTGGCCGCGAGGAGCTCCGCGAGGTCTACGCGGCCGTACTGACGGAGGTCGCCGAGATCAGCTTCGAGCGGGAGCTGACGGAGGGGTCGTGCACCGTCCTCTTCGGAAGCGGCACCGTGGGTGGCCAGAGGATTGAGGAGACGATCAGCATTCAGCTCGACGGGGACGGGCTCATCTCCGAGCTGACGATCTTCGTCCGCCCGATGCCCGGCCTGCTCGCACTGGCTGCAGCCCTGGCTCCGCACATCGGCCCGAATCGCCGCCGCTCCCGCTTGGCCGGGGTGATGGTTCGGCCGCTTGCCTCCGCCGGCAAGCACGGCGAGGCGCTCGCGACCAGGCTGGTCTGGCCACACTGAGCCCGAGCTTTCACACCAATCACCGCGACGATTCGGAGGTTCCGGATTGCGTGAATGTCCTCTAGCGGATATGTTCGCCTGAAGTCCAGGAGGACGGGCGTTGGGACGCGTGGCAGGCCTTGAAAAGGTCAACGCAGAGTTAGGGGTCAATAATGGGGAGCAAGGACACCCGGGGTGGCGTGAGCCGCCACTTCAACTATTCCAATGTCATGTCCACGCTGGCGGTGTTTCTGGTGATCGCGGGCGGAAGCGCCTTCGCCGCCGCGCTGAAGAGCAACAGCGTCAAGTCGAGCACCATCAAGGACAACGCGATCAAGTCCAAGGACCTGAAAGATGGGAAGGCCGTCGGTTCCAGTGACGTGATCGACGATTCGCTGACCGGAACGGACATCAACGAGGGGACGCTGAACTTGCCGTCCAGCTCCACTCCGAGCGGACCCGCCGGCGGCGGCTTGACGGGCACGTACCCCAACCCGACGATCGCTGACAATGCGGTGACTGCGACGAAGATCGCCGCCAACGCGGTGACCACGCCGAAGATCGCCGATAACGCGGTCAACTCGGCGAAGGTCGCAGCCGACAGCCTCACCGCGGATGATCTGGCTCCGGATAGCGTCGGTAGCTCAGAGGTGGCCGACGAGTCGCTGGGTCAGGCCGATCTCGGCGTGAATTCCGTTGGGGCGCTCGAAATGGAGCCCAACAGCGTCAGCTCCGATGAGCTCGAGGCGATCACTGTGGTCACCGCAGACAGCGCAACTGTCGCCAACGGCGCAGTCGCGGGCGCAACTGCGACCTGTCCCGGTGGTTCCGATGTCATCAGCGGCGGCTTCGATGGCGGCGGCGGCGGTACTGCTTGGCGAGTGCAGAGGAGCATTCAGTTCGGAGCAGATTCGTGGCGCGCATTCGGCACCAATGAGACAGGAGGCAACAGCTTCCTCAGGGTTAGTGCCCTGTGTCTCGCTCCGTAGTCAGGGGAGCATCCATTCGATCGGACGGGGCCGGCACGGCCCCGTCCGATTCGTTGAACTGACGAACTCAGGTGAGCGGCCGAGACTGCATAGCACTGATCCTCGCGGTGGCCCTGGCTGGATTCGTGACGACTGGCTGTGGAGAGAATTCGATCCAGGCAAGCGGCGACGGTGCCACAGTCTCGTCCCGCTCTCCCGTGGGCACGACGACCTTGTCTGCTGATAACGGTGGTGAGGACGCCGCCCTAGGTACCGAATCGCCTGACAATGGTGATTCCGCCAGGCCGGCTCTGGGATCTGGGGGCGGACCGGGCCGGCGCCCGCATCACGGGAAAGGACGGCATCCGAAGGGTGGCCGGCACCCAGGTTCTCAGGAAGAAACTCCCTCCGCAACGGGGAGCGACGCCGACTCTGTCCAGATACCCCCGTCCACTCAGTCACCGCCGACTGACGGGGGCGAGGAGCATCAGCCATCCGGACACGCCTCGTCGAAGCCGGGCCCCGGTGAGACCGAGGCCTCGCACGAGGCGAAGGATCCCGGTCCTGGGGAGAGTGCTGGCTGCAGTTCCGGCCCGGGTTGCTGACCGCGCGGTTAGGAACGCACCCAGCTCAGGCTCGTCTCGCCGTCACCTGGTAGATCGAGGTGAAGCCGGACTCGAAGCCGTTGCGGGCCGCGCGCAGGTAGAGCCGCCAGACGCGCAGGCGCTCGGCGCCGGCCAGCCGCGCGGCTTCGTCGGGGTGCTCGTCGAGTCGGTTCGCCCAGTGACGGAGCGTCTCGGCGTAGTCGGCGGCGAAGCCCTCGACCAGCGAGGTCTCGAAGCCGGCGCGCTCGAGCGCCAGCAGCACTCGCGAGAGGTGCACGGGGTCGGCGTCGGGGAAGACGTAACGCTCTGAGAAGGGCCCGGCCTCGGGGTCGGTGTGCCGCAGGCGCGCGATGCCGTGATTGAGTAGGCGTCCGCCCGAGTCGAGGAGGCCGGCGAGCCGCTGGGCGTAGAGGTCGATGTTCTCGGCGCCGACGTGCTCGACCATTCCGATCGAGGCGATCGCGTCGAACTTCTCCCCGGTCAGGTCGCGGTAGTCCATGACGCGGATCTCGACCTTGTCCGCGACGCCGGCCGCCTCGGCCCGCTCGCGTGCCCGCCGGGCCTGCGGCTCCGAGAGCGTGATCCCGAGGACCTTCGACGCCGTGGCGCGTGGCGGCGTGGGTGGCGAAGCTGCCCCAGCCGCAGCCGATGTCGACGATGCGCTCGCCGGGTTTCAGCCCGAGCTTCGTGCAGACGAGCTCCAGCTTCTGCTCCTGCGCCTCCTCGAGCGTGGTGGCGCCGCGGGAGAAGATCGCGCAGCTGTACGTCATCGACTCATCGAGGAAGAGCCCGAAGTACTCGGGCGGCAGGTCGTAGTGGTGGCGGACCGACCGGGCGTCGCGCTCCGGTGAGCGGCGGGTGCCACGCGGTCGCAGCTCAGCGCGGGGTGGGGAGGGGGGAGGGGTGAGTCCGTTCGCGACGAGGGCGGCGGCAAGGAGTCGCAGCTTCGCGAGCGGCTCGATCGGCGGCGGCTTCCACTCGTCAAGGAGCCTCATCACCGAGTCGATATCGCTGACCTCGAGGTCGCCGGAGACGTACGCGCGGCCGATCCCGAGCTGGCCCGGAGCGCGCAGAGCGTGGGCGATAGCCCGCGGCGAGTGCGCCGTGAAGGTCGGTCCGCCGGGACTGGTCGGTTCGAGGCGGGTCCCGTCCCAGAAAACGACCGTGAAGGGGCGCTCGGGAAGGGCGTTGGCGAGCTCCTTTCGCAGGGGCCTGGTGTAGGTGAATGGCACACGCCGATCTTATGAGGAGCGCGACCGCTACCCTCCGCCGGCCTTGATCTCGACAGCTCAATTCAAGAACGGCGCCCACATAGAGGTGGACGGGAAGATCTTCCGGATCATGGATTCCCAGCACGTCAAGCCCGGCAAGGGCGGCGCATTCGTGCGGACGAAGCTCCGGCGCATCGAGGACGGCTCGGTGATCGACCGCACCTTCCGCGCCGGCGAGAAGTTCCGCCCGGTGCGCACCGAGACCCGCAAGATGCAGTACCTCTACGACTCCGGCGACGCTCAGGTCTTCATGGACACCCAGAACTACGAGCAGCTGGAGCTGGCGGCGGACGTCACCGGCGAGGAGATGCAGTGGGTGCGGCCCAACGACGAGGTCGACATCCTCTTCGTCGACGAGAGTCCCGCCGGCGTGCAGATCGCCAGCGCTGTGGATCTCACCGTCACCGAGACCCAGCCCGGCCTCAAGGGCGACACCGCCTCGGGCGGCGGCACCAAGCCCGCCACCCTGGAGACCGGCGTGAGCATCGAGGTTCCACTCTTCGTCGAAGAGGGTCAGAAGGTCCGCGTCGACACGCGCTCCGGGGCGTACGTCTCGAGGGCGTGACTCGGTAGCTGTGGCCTCGCCGAGGATCTCGGCACAGATTCGCGACTGAAAAGGGCGGAGGAGGGGGTCACTGGGGCGACCGGCTGCGCCACGATGGTTCGGTGGGCGACGAGGGGAGACTTTTGCACCGTGGGGGTGGAAAAGTCTCCCCGCGTCAACGGGATGACCGACTCGCGGACCTGGCTCGTCGTCGCCACCGCGTCGTCGCTGCCCGGGAGCTCCTGGCGATCGGCTTCACTCGGAGGGAGATCGAGGGGCACGTCGCGAACGGCCGGCTCGTTCGGCGCTACCGAGGTGTCTTTGCGGTTGGCCCAGGTCCCCTCACTGCCCATGGAGACGTGATGGCGGCGGTGCTCTTCGCCGGACAAGATGCCTTGACGAGTCACCGCGCGGCCGGTGTCATTTGGAAGATGTTGAGGGTCGGGATCGGTTCGATCATCGACGTGACCTCGCCCCGTCGCATCAGAGGTCCCCGCGGCATCCGAGCCCACCGCTCACCGGTGCCCGCCGACGAGCGGGCCCAGCGCCACGGCATCCCCCTGACCTCCACCGGCCGGACGATCCTCGACTGCGCCGAGACGATGACTGCCAGGGAGATCGAGCGAATGCTGAACGAGGCCTTCGTCCTGGGTCTGCCGATCAAGCCGGCCCTCCCGGTGCTTCTCGACAGACATCCCCGTCGACGAGGCACGACGACGGTTCGCACCGCGCTGATCCGCTTCGAAGGCGGGACGACGCTGACCAAGAGCGAAGTCGAGGAGCGATTCCTCGCCTTCCTGGATCGCCACGGGTTCCCACGGCCATTCACCAACCACGACGTGCGGACTCACAGCCGCACCTACAACGTCGATCTCTGCTGGCCGGGGTCCCGCCTGGTCATGGAAATCGATGCCCCATCAACGCACGGAAGCCGACCGAAGATGCTCAAGGACCGCCGGCAGGATCGGGCGCTCATCCTCGCCGGCTGGACCCCCGCACGGCTGATGGAGGACGACCTCGACGACGAGGACTCCCTGGCCGCCGAGATTCGCGGCCTCCTCGGTGCGTAACCTGCCATGCATGCGCCGCTCAGACCAACGCCGTGATGCCGCCTTCGCGATCTACCAGCGCGACGTGACCGGCCGGCCGCTGGAGGATCTGCTCACCGACAGCAAGCCCTTCACGCGCGACCTCGCCACCGGCACCGACGCCCATCTCGCCGAGATCGACGCCGAGATCGGCGCCAACGCCCACGGCTGGACCATTCAGCGCATCGCGCCGCTGGAGCGGGCGATCATGAGGGTCGCGCTGTTCGAGATCCACCATCGCGAGGAGATCCCGGTGGCCGTCTCGATCGACGAGGCCGTCTCGATGACCGGCAAGTACTGCGGCGCCCAGGCACCCTCCTTCGTCAACGGCGTGTTGTCGGCCATCGCCCGGTCCGGAGATGGAGCCGCGGCGTGAGCGGGGGTGACGGAGTCGACCTCCTGCACGCGGCCGCCGAGCGCCTCGACCGGATCGCGCTCGAGCTCTCCGACCCCGCGACGACCGACGCGGCGGCCGTCGAGCTCGCGCGCGAGGCCGCGCAGATCGCCGCCGAGGCCGGAAGCACCGCTGCGGAAGCCGCTCGAGCGGCCTCCGAGCGCGGGCCCGAAAACGCCTAGATGGCCGATTACCCCGACGACCTGCGCCTGCAGGTCGAGGCTTACCTGTCGGAGATGCGGTTCTCGGATCGCTCCGAGACGAGCGGCATCGAAGAGGCCATGCGCTACTCGCTGCTCGCTGGGGGCAAGCGGATCCGGCCGGTCCTCTGCCTGGCCACGGCCCGGGCCCTCGGCCTCGACCCGGCATCCATCCTTCCCACGGCGGCGGCGCTCGAGCTCATCCACACCTACTCGCTGATCCACGACGACCTGCCGGCCATGGACGACGACGACCTGCGACGCGGGCGGCCCACCTCCCACAAGGCCTTCGGCGAGGACGTCGCGATCCTCGCCGGCGACGCCCTGTTCGCCGAGGCGATCCGGCTTCTCTGTGAGAGTCAGGAGGGCGAGCCCGGGCGGATCGTGGCGGCGGTGCGCGAGGTTGCGGGGGCGACCGGCGTCGACGGCATGGTCGGCGGCCAGTACGTCGACGTCAAGGGGATCGCCGGCAGGGACGCCGAGTCCCTGCGCCTGCTGCACTCGCTCAAGACAGGGCGGCTGATCTCGGCCAGCGTCTGCTCGGCCCTCGTCATGGCGGGCGGGGAGCGCAGCGCGGAGGAGCCCTACCGGCGATTTGCCGCCGAGCTCGGGATCCTGTTCCAGATCGTCGACGACATCCTCGACGTCACCGGGACCGATGACGTCCTCGGTAAGCCCCACGGCTCCGACGAGCGCCACGGCAAGCTCACCTACGTCAGCCTCTTCGGCCTCGAACGAGCGCGCGAGCTCGCGGTCGAGTCCCACGCCGAGGCGGTGGCCGCACTCGACGACGCAGCCGGCGAGGCCGACTCGCTGCGGCAGATAGCGGACTTCATCTTCACCCGCCAGTCCTAGCCCGCCGCGCGTCGCATCCCTGTAGAAATAACCTGCAACGCCGCTCCCGCCCTGCAGTTCTGCGTGCCGGATTCAAGTGCCGCGAAGTCCGGAATCTCCGACCTGAGACAATTCCTGATCCGCGAGGCCGGGCCGTCTCGCATCTCTTTCATGAGTGACTCCGACCGCACAGGCGACCGCCTCCTCGACCGCATCGACGGGCCGGCGGACCTGCACGGCCTCAGCGATGAGCAGCTCCAGCAGGTCTCCCAGGAGATCCGTGAGCTGATCATCGACACGATCGGCGAGGTCGGGGGGCACTTCGGCGCGAACCTCGGCACGTGCGAGCTCTCGGTCGCCCTTCACAGCATGCTCGACTCGCCCCGGGACAAGATCCTCTGGGACGTGGGCCATCAGTCCTACCCGCACAAGATCCTGACCGGCCGCAAGGATCAGCTCCGGACGATCCGCCACTACGGCGGCCTCGCTCCGTTCTGCTCGATCCCCGAGTCGCCGCACGACATCATGGGCGCCGGCCACGCGTCGACGTCGATCGGTTACGGCGTCGGCCTCAAGGAGGCGATGCGCCGCGGGATCGGCGCCGACGGCCACGTGGTCGCGGTGATCGGCGACGGCGCGATGACCGGCGGCGTCGCCTACGAGGCGCTCCAACATGCCGGCGGCCTCGAGACGCCGATGGTGATCGTCCTCAACGACAACGGGATGTCGATCTCGCCCAACGTCGGTGCGCTCTCCCATTACTTCAACCGCTTCCGCCTGAATCCACGGCTCTTTCATGCCCGCGAGGACGTCGAGGAGCGCCTGACCAAGCTGCCGCTCGGACTCGGGAGCCGGATCGAGCGCCTCGGACCGGAGATCAAGTCGGCGATCAAGGCCTACTGGGCCCCGGGCCTGCTCTTCGAGGAGCTCGGCATCGCTTACCTCGGCGTCATCGACGGGCACGACGTCGCCGACCTGAAATGGGCGCTAGGCCAGGCACTCGAGGCGCAGCGTCCCGTCGTCGTCCACATCCACACCGTCAAGGGCAAGGGCTTCGCCGCCGCCGAGGAGGGCGGCCTCGAGGGCATGGAGCAGTGGCACGCTGCCAAGCCCGGCTCCATCGTCGATCGCAAGCCCGCCACCTCGAGCTCGCCATCTCCCGTCGCCGGCGCCCCCGTGGGAGGCGGCACGCCGCCGCGCCCGATCCCGGTCCAGGAGTCCGACTCACCGGCCTCGATCGCGCCCGAGAAGCTCGAGCCGCCGACCCCGACGCCGTCGCCGCCCGCCTACACATCGGTCTTCGCCAAGGCGCTGGTGGCCGAGGCCAAGCGCGACAAGACCGTGATCGGCATCACCGCCGCCATGGCCGGCGGGACCGGCCTCGACAAGCTGGCCAAGGAGGTTCCCGAGCAGTACTACGACGTCGGCATCGCCGAGCAGGATGCCGTCCTCTTCGCCGCCGGCCTCGCGCTGCAGGGGGCGAAGCCCGTCTGCGCCATCTACTCGACGTTCCTCCAGCGCGCGTTCGACCAGATCGTCCACGACGTCTGCCTCCAGGACCTCGACGTGGTCTTCGCCATGGATCGCGCCGGGCTCGTCGGCGACGACGGGCCCACCCACCACGGCGCCTTCGACGTCTCCTACCTGCGCCCGCTCCCGAACATGGTCCTGATGGCGCCTCGCGACGAGGCGATGCTGGTCAACATGCTGCGCACCTCGCTCGCCCACAGGGGCCCGGTCGCCTTCCGCTATCCGCGCGGCACCGCCGAGGGCGTGCCGCTGCCCGAGCCGCCCCGCGAGATCCCGATCGGGACCGGTGAGGTCCTGCAGGAGGGCGAGCGCGTCGCCCTGCTCGGCTACGGCTGGGGCGTGCAGGTCGCCAACGACGCCGCCGCGCTCCTCGCCGAGCACGGGATCACTCCGACCGTCGCCGACGCCCGCTTCGCCAAGCCGCTCGACGCCGATCTCATCGACCGCCTCTGCGGGGAGCACGACCTGGTCGTGACGATCGAGGAGAACGTCCTGCCCGGTGGCTTCGGAGCCGCCGTCCTCGAGCACGTCGAGGACTCGCTGGACCGCGACCGGGCGCGGATCATGCGCATCGGCCTGCCGGACCGCTACGTCACCCACGGCAAGCCGAACCTGCTGCGGGACGAGGTCGGCCTCAACGGGGCCACCGTCGTCGACCGGGTGCTGGCCGCGCTCGGCGACCGCGCCCACGCCTGAGACACCGGAAACCGCTCAGAGGACCGTGAGCTGCAGAGCGGCTCCGATGAGGCCACAGCCGGTGACCACGTAGAGAACGGTCAGCTTGCCGTGCCAGCGATTGAGGACCAGAAAGGAGCCGATTGCGAGGACCGCGGTGGGCACGTCAACCACGCTGGTGTCCACGATGTCGACGGTCGCCGCCGCGATCAGCCCGATGACGCCGGCCGCCACGCCAAGCAGGAATGGGTGGAGGCGAGCGTTCTCGGCGATGCCGACCAGCTGCCGGTGAAAGAAGATCGGAAAGACGAAAGCCGGGATGAAGATCCCGAGCGTCATCACGAGCGCTCCGACGATGCCGCCCGCGATGTAGCCGACGAAGGTGGAGAAGATGACGAGGGGCGCCGGAAGGACGCCGCTCAGCGCAAGGCCGTCCACGAACTGGCCGTCGGTGAGCCAGTGATGGCCGCCCACCGCTGAATCGTTGAGAAACGGGATCACCGTGAAGGCGCCGCCGAACGTGACGAGCCCCGCCTTGATGCCGACCCAGAAGATCTCAGCTGTCAGCGAAAGGCCGACCGCACCGGCAGCAGCGAGGACCAATACGGGAAGGCTCAGCGAGATCGAGTGCGCCCGGCCGGTCCAGGCGGCCGCGTTCGTCCATACCGCGTAAAGGAGCCCCGCGCCGAGCAGCACGATCACGAAGCTTGCGTCCGCGAATACGGTCAGGGCGAAGCCGGCGACCGCCAGCATGGCGAGGGGGACGCCGGTGATGAAGTTTCGGCTCAGCCGGACCAGGGCGCGAGCGAGGATCGCCCCGACCGCCGCCTTGAGTCCGTAGAAGACCTCGTCGAGGTGACCGGCCAGATTCGCTTCGACGTAGAGGATCGACAGCCCGAGCATCAGCAGGAACCCGGGCAACATGAAGCCGAGCCCGGCCAGGAAGCCCCCGAGCCTTCCACCCCGGAGCCGCCCGAAGTAGACGCAGAGCTCGTGGGCCTCCGGTCCCGGGAGGACCTGGAAGACGGCGAGGGTCTTGCGGAACGTCTCGGGGTCGACCCAGCCCTCCTCGTCGACGCACTCCCTGGAGATCATCGCGATCTGAGCTGCCGGACCGCCCCACGCGAGGCAACCGAACTTGAGGAACCTGAGAAAGATGGAACCAGGCGGATCCCGGTCGGTGGCGGTCGCCGCTTCCATCGAGTCGCGGAGTTTCGCTCACCTGGGCGCGGCGCGTGCGTGCGCCCTCACAAAAACGAAAGCGCCCCATCAATGTGAGGCGCTCTCGGGGTACAGGGAGGAGAGTTATGTGTTTCGAGAGAGACAGTCAACTCCGGACGCTGCGACGTAGGGCGGCGGCCTGCCTGTCTTTAAGTCTGCGTCCAGAATACGAACGTACGTCCCCCTTGTGTGTGAGTCCAATCACAGTGGTGCGCGGGGCGGTGCAAGGGCGCTGCTGGCACCGGGTAGCAGGGCTCAGGTCGATACTTTCCGTGTGTGAGCCGGATCCGACTCGACACGCTGCTCGCCGAGCGGGGCCTCGTCCCGTCGCGCTCCGCCGCGGCGACGACGATTCGCGCCGGCATGGTCCGGCTCGGCACCGGGGGCGAGCGGGCGGCCAAGCCCGGCCAGCTCGTGGCCGCCGACGCGGAGCTGCGGATCGACGAGCGGCCGCGCTATGCGTCCCGCGGCGGGCTGAAGCTCGAGGCCGCTCTCGACGAGCTCGGGATCGTCGTCGAAGGGCGCAGCTGCCTCGACGTGGGAGCCTCCACGGGCGGCTTCACAGATTGCCTCCTCCAGCGAGGCGCTGAGAGGGTTCTGGCGCTCGACGTCGGCCGCGGCCAGCTCGACTGGAAGCTTCGAAACGACCCGCGCGTGGTCGTCCTCGAGGGCGTCAACGCTCGGCACCTCGAGCCCGGCCAGCTCCGCTTCGAGGCCGGCCTCTGCGTGATCGACGTCAGCTTCATCTCGCTCGGCAAGGTGCTCGGTCCCGTTGCGAGCTGCCTGGCTCCCGGCGCTGAGCTGATCGCGATGGTCAAGCCTCAGTTCGAGCTGGGGCCGGGCCGGGTCGGCAAGGGCGGCGTGGTCCGCTCCCTGGAGGACCGCCGGGAGGCGGTTTCAGGAGTTGCGACGGAGGCCGCGAACATCGGCCTCGGCCTGCATGGCGTCGCGCCCGCGGGCGTGCCGGGGCCGAAGGGGAACCAGGAGGTCTTCGTGCAGCTCAAGCGCACGGGGGAGGGGGCCGTCGGAGCCGCCGCCGCCGCGATGATCGCCGAGGCGGTCCGATGAGCGAGGCGCAGAAGGTGCGGCAGGTATCCCTGTTCACCCAGGAGAACCCGCCGATCGAGGCGATCTCAGCCGCCGCCACGGCCGCCGCCGCCGCCGATTGCGAGCTGCTGATCAGTGCCGAGGGGGGGTGTGACCTGGCCGCGATCGACACGACGGGCCTTGTGGCGGTCGACTCGTATCCAGACGATGTCCACCTCTGCCTGGCGCTCGGTGGCGACGGGACCATCCTGCGAGCGCTGCGCCACTACGCGAACACGAGCGTCCCCGTCTTCGGCGTCAACTACGGCACGGTCGGATTCCTGGCCGCCGCCGAGGCCGCCGATCTCGCGGCCGGCCTCGAACGCGCCTTCGCCGGCGACTTCGAGGTCGTCTCGCTCGCCGGGCTCGAGGTCGGGCTGAGCGGCGGGCGACAGATCGCCGTCAATGACGTCTCCTTCATCCGCCGCGCTCACGAGCGGGTCGCCGAGCTCAGCTACACCGTCGGCGGCCGCGAGGTAGGTCGCGTCCGCTGTGACGGCCTCGTCGCCGCGACCCCAGCGGGGTCCACCGGCTACAACCTTGCGAACAACGGACCGATCCTCGCCTGGGGAGTGGAGGGTTACGTGGTCAGCTTCATCGCCCCGCACACCCTCACGGCGCGGGCCCTCGTAGTGGCTCCCGGCGACGTGCTCCACGTGAAGAACCTCAACGAGCGCGACGCGGTCGACGTCGCCGTCGACGGCATCGGCGCAGGTGAGCTCGGCCCGGGCGAGGAGGTCGTGGTCGGCTTCCGCGACGGCCTGGCGCTGCTGGCCCAGGTGGAGGGCGAGACCTTCTACCGGCGGATCCGCGAGAAGTTCGGTCGCCTGGCGCATTAACCCAGCTGACGAGGCAGTCAGTTCCGTCCCGGCCCGTTGCTAGACCAGGGGGCATGCTGCGCGAGCTGAGAATCGAGAACCTGCTGCTGATCGAGCGCGCCGAGCTGCGCTTCGGGGCGGGCCTGAACGCGATCACCGGCGAGACCGGGGCCGGTAAGACCGTGCTTGCACACTCGCTTGATCTCCTCATGGGCGGCCGACCTCGAAGCGGAATCGTCAGGCCCGGTGCCGAGGAGGCCTGGGTGGAGGGTGCATTCGAGATTCCCGACGGCCTGCGCGATGACCCTGATCTCGGCGACCTCGCCGAGCGCCTGCCGCCCGGAGACGAGCTCGTCCTCGCTCGGCGCGTCTCGGCCGCGGGCCGCTCATCGGCCTTCGTCGCCGGCCGCTCCGCATCCGCCGCGGATCTGCGCGCCCTCGGCTCGCGCCTGCTGGCCTTCTACGGACAACACGAGCACCGGAAGCTGACCCTCGCCGCCGCTCAGGCCGAGATCCTCGACGGATTCGCCGGTCCCGGGCACCTGGAGGTCCGGGCCGCCTACCGGGACGCGCATTCCCGCGCGGCGGCGCTGCGCCGCGAGCGGAACGAGCTCGCCGAGCGCGAGGGCGCCCGCGAGCGGGACATCGATCTGCTGCGCTTCGAGCTCGATGAGATCGAGGAGACGGAGGTCGAGGCCGACGAGGTGAAAGCGCTGGAGGCGGAGCGTGACCGCCTGCGTCACTCCGAGCTTCTGCGCGAGGCCGCCGGCGTCGCCCTGCTCGCCCTCGCCGGGACCGACGACGGAGCGGGCGGCGCGATCGGGCTGATCGGCGAGGCCGAGTCGGCGCTGGGCCGCTCCGCCGGATTCGACCCCGACCTCGACGCGCTCGCCCAGCGGGGGATCGCGCTCGCCCTCGAGGCCTCCGACCTCGGCCGTGAGCTGCATTCCTACGCGGACCGGATCGAGGCGGACCCCGAACGGCTCGAGCAGGTCGAGACGCGGCTTGCCGCGATCGACCGCCTCCTGCGCAAGCACGGCGGCACCGTCGAGGCGGTGCTCGCGCACGCCGAGCACTGCCGCGCCGAGCTCGAGCGGCTCGAGCGCGCGAGCGAGCGGGGGGAGGAGCTCGAGCGTGAGCTCGCATCCACCGAGGCTGAGCGCGCGAAGCTCGGCGAGCGGCTCTCGGCGAAGCGACGGAAGGTCGCGCCGGAGCTGGAAGCGCAGGTGGCCGCTGAGCTGGCGCAGCTCGCGATGGATGGCGCCCGGCTCGAGGTGGCCCTGGAGGGTCATCCGGACGGCTTCGGCCCCGGGGGGCGGGAGACGATCGAGCTTCGCGTCGCGACGAATCCGGGCATGCCGCTCGCGCCCCTCGGCGACGCGGCGTCCGGCGGCGAGCTCTCCCGGGTGATGCTCGCGCTTTCGGGCCTCGGCCCCGGCGGCGAGGCCGAGACGCTCGTGTTCGACGAGATCGACGCCGGCGTCGGGGGCAAGGTGGCCCGGCGGGTCGGCGAGCGATTGCAGCGGCTCGGCTCCGAGCGACAGGTCATCTGCATCACTCACCTCGCGCAGGTCGCCTCCCTCGCCAGCACGCACTTCCGGGTCGAGAAGGAATCGGACGGAACAGCCTCGCTTGCGCGGGTTGAGGCGGTCTCGGGTGACGAGCAGCTGGCCGAGATCGTCCGCATGCTCGGTGCCGACCGCGGTGACGAAGCTGCCCTCGGCCATGCCAGGGAGCTGCTCGCGGCCTAGGGAAGAGGGTGCCCAGCTGCCCTCAACCCCCTCGCGTGGCCGCCGCTGCCGCATAATCAAGCGATGGCATCCGGAACAGCCCCCAGGGGTCCGCTTCGGGGTCGCATCTCGCGTCGGCGCACGGCCGAGCCGGTACATCCCGGGCGCGACCTCGCGGGCCCGGTCCGCCTCGGCCACCGGACCAAGGATCTCGTCAAGAAGCTCGAGTTCGGAGAGATCGCGGTGATCGACCACCCCGATCTTGACCGGATCGCCGCCGAGGACCTGGCGAGCTCGGGAGTCGCGGCGGTGATCAACGTGGCCAGCTCGTCCACCGGCCGCTACCCGAACATCGGTCCGCTGATCCTCGCTCGCGCCGGCATCCCGCTCATCGATGCCGTCGGCGAGCCGCTCTTCGACCGCCTCTCCGACGGGCAGATCGTGCGCGTCGACGGCACTCAGATCTGCCGCGGTGCCGACGTGGTCGCAGAGGCCGTCCGCCCGACGCTCGATGAGGTCGAGGGCCGCCTCGAGCTGCAGAGGGAGCGAATCGACGGGGCGCTGGCCGAGTTCGCCGTCAACACCCTCGAGCATGTCCGTGAGGAGAGCGAGCTGCTGTCAGGGGAGATCGAGCTGCCCGACGTGCGGACGGACTTTCGCGGCCGTCATGTCCTGATCGTGGTGCGCGGGCCCGACTACCGCGAGGATCTCGCGGCCCTCAACGCCTATATCCGGGATGTGCGTCCGCTGATCGTGGCCGTTGACGGCGGGGCCGACGCGCTCCTTGCCGTCGGCCTCAAGCCGGACGTGATCCTCGGGGACATGGACTCGGCGACCGACAAGGCGCTGCGATGCGGCGCCGAGTTGATCGTCCACGCATACAGCGACGGACGGGCACCGGGGCGGGAGCGGCTGGTCGAGTCCGGTCTCGACCACCTGGTCGTCCCGGCGGTGGGAACCAGCGAGGACGTGGCGATGCTGCTGGCCCACGAGAAGGGCGCGAAGCTGATCGTCAGCGTCGGCGCCCACTTCAACGTGACCGAGTTCCTCGACAAGAATCGCGCCGGGATGTCATCCACATTCCTGACGCGGCTGCGAGTGGGGGAGACGCTGATCGATGCCAAGGGCGTGAGCAGGCTCTACCGGCCCGGGATCGGAAAGCTCGGGCTGGCGATGTTCGTGCTCGTCTTCCTGGTCCTGGCGACGATCATCGTGATCGCCTCGCCCAACCTCGACAACGTCACCGAGCTGCTCTGGCTCAAGATCAAGGATGCATTCGGTGGCTAGGGTCCCCGCCCATGGGCTATAGCGGTCGCTATCACGCCGCCTCGCTGGCGGCCGTCTTCGTCGCCCTGGCGATCGGGATCCTGATCGGGATCGGGCTGTCCGACGACGTCGTCACCGCGGCCGACAAGGGGCTCGAAGACAGCCTCCGCAGCGACCTCGCCGAGCGGACCGGTCAGGTCGACGACCTCACGGCGCAGGTCGACCAACAGCGCGAGTTCGCCGACCGCGCCGGTCCGGCACTCGTCGCCGGGCGTCTCGATCGCCAGGCAGTCGGACTCGTGGAGCTCGGGCAGGTCTCCGACGACACCGTCAGGGCCGCGACCGATGCCGTCGAGGCCGCGGGCGGCACCGTTCCCTCCCAGGCGATCCTCTCCCTGCCGCCCGATCTGCCCTCGCTGTACGCAGCGGCAGGCGGGCGGTTTGCAGCCGGCAGGCCCAGTCAGGGGCTCGCCGGAGATCTGGGCGCCGCGCTCGGGCGCCAGCTCGTCGGCGGGGGGCCGCTGATCGAAAAGGTGAGAGCCGATCTGTTCGAGCGGTTCAGCGGCGACCTCTCGGGGGTCACCCGGGTCCTCCTCGTCAGCCGGGCGCCTGGAGACCTCCAGGGAAACATCACCGGCGAGGGCCGCACCTTCGAGCTTGCGCTGCTGCGGGCCATCGACGAGACGGCGCTGGGAACCGTCGGTGTCGAGCTCACCGAGACCGATCCAACCTCGCTCGGGGCCTTCTCCAACGCGGGCATCGCGACCGTCGACGACATCGAGAGGATGCCCGGACAGGTGGCGGCCGTCTTCGCTCTGCTCGGTGCCGAGGGGGACTTCGGGGTCAAGGACGGAGCGACCAGCCTGCTTCCGGACCTGATCGCGCCCACTCCGTCGCCGTGACGATCGCGGGCCTGATCCTGTCGGCCGCCCTCGCCGCGTGGCTGCTGCCGGCCTGGTGCGAGGACATGCGCGCCAACGGGCTCACGCGGGAGAACTGGCGCGGATCGGTGCTCGCATTCCCGACCGGAGCGCTGCTCATCTCGGTCTCCCTGATCGCTCTCGGCCCACTCGCGGTGCTCGATGATCGCGCCGATCTGGACCTGCTCGAGCCGGATCTGGCGCGCTGGCTCGGATACGTCCTCGGCGTCGCGCTGCTCGGGTTGCTCGACGACATGCTCGGTCGCGGGGCCGATTCGAGTACGCCACGGGGGTGGCGGGGCCACGCTCGCGCGGTTGCCGGCGGGCGCCTCTCGACGGGAGCGATCAAGGCCGTCGGAGCCTTCGGGCTCGCCGCCTTCGCCGTCTCGGGCCTCGGGCGCGAATGGCCCGGATATCTCGCCGACCTCGCGCTGCTGCTTTTGACCACGAACCTCTTCAACCTCCTCGACCTGCGTCCCGGGAGGGTCGAGAAGGTGCTCTTCCTGCTGCTTGCGGGAGTCTGCATCGCCACCGCGAGCGTCTTCCCGCTGGAGCTGCTCGGGGTATTCGTCGGGCCGGTGCTCGTCGGAGCGGCGCTGACGCTGCGGGAGCGAGCGATGCTCGGCGATGCGGGAGCCAACCTCGCCGGGGCGCTCGCCGGCGTTGCGTTGATCGTCAGCTTGGGGTCGGACGCGCGACTCGTCGCGCTGGCGCTCGTCGCGGCCCTGACCGTCTATGGAGAGTTCCGCTCGATCTCGGCGGCGATCGACCGAATCGGACCGTTGCGGGCCGTCGACCGGATCGGTCGGCTGCCGGAAGCCCGGTGAGCGACCTCGCGCTTCCTGCAAATCGCGGGATTTCCGCAAGTCCGACGGCGGCCGGGCCCCGATTCCGTCGCGGCGATGACTACACTCGGTCACCGGTTTGAGCGTTCGCATGCCCGCAGGGGAAACCCGTTTCATCTTCGTCACCGGCGGCGTGGTCTCGGCCCTCGGGAAGGGCATCGCGTCCGCCTCCATCGGCCGTCTCCTGGTGGCTCGCGGCTTCCGCGTGCAGCTGCAGAAGTTCGATCCCTACATCAACGTCGATCCGGGAACGATGAG
Organism: uncultured Solirubrobacterales bacterium; assembly: GCA_963826475.1. Lineage (GTDB taxonomy): Bacteria > Actinomycetota > Thermoleophilia > Solirubrobacterales > 70-9 > RHKX01. Next base: position 483,162 of record CAWGXC010000003.1, read on the forward strand.
CCCGTTCCAGCACGGCGAGGTCTTCGTCACCGAGGACGGCGCCGAGACCGACCTCGATCTCGGCCACTACGAGCGGTTCACCGACCACAACACGTCGCGATCCTCGAGCGTCTCCGCCGGCGCGATCTACAACACGGTCATCCACCGCGAGCGCCGCGGGGACTACCTGGGCGGAACGGTCCAGGTCATCCCGCACATCACCGACGAGATCAAGCAGCGGATCCTGATCGTCGCCGAAGCCCAGTCGGTCGACTTCGTGATCACTGAGATCGGCGGCACGGTCGGCGACATCGAGTCGCTCCCCTTCCTCGAGGCCATCCGGCAGCTCTACACCGATCTCGGCCCCAAGCGGGCGATGTTCCTCCACCTGACGCTCGTCCCCTACGTCGGTCACGCCGGCGAGTTGAAGACGAAGCCCACCCAGCACTCCGTCAACGAGTTGCGCCGGATCGGGATCCAGCCGCATGCGGTCATCTGCCGTTCCGAGGGTGGCCTCGACCGCGAGATCCGCCGCAAGATCGCGCTCTTCGCCTCGCTTCCCGAGGAGGCGGTCATCTCGGCGCGCGACGTCGACAACACCTACAAGGTGCCGCTCGCGTTCCGCGCCGAGGGAATGGACGATCTCGTCCTCGACCACTTCGCAATCGAAGCCCCGGCGCCCGACCTGACCGACTGGGAGGAGTTCTGCCGCCGGGCCGACAAGGCTGAGGGCACCGTGAGGATCGCTCTCGTCGGCAAGTACGTGCAGCTCGAGGACGCCTACAAGTCCGTGATCGAGGCGCTCAAGCACGGTGGCTTCCACCACGGCGTCAACGTGGAGATCGACCTCGTCAGCTCCGAGGAGCTGGACACCGCCGACCTCGAGGGCGCCGATGGGATCCTGATCCCGGGCGGCTTCGGCGAGCGCGGCATCGAGGGCAAGATCGCGGCATCGCGCTTTGCCCGTGAGCACGAGGTCCCCTTCCTCGGCATCTGCCTGGGCATGCAGATGGCGGTCGTCGACTACGCCCGCCACGTCGTCGGCATGGAGGGCGCGAACTCCGCCGAGTTCGACCCCGAAACGCCCTTCCCCGTCGTCGACCTGCTGCCTGAGCAGAAGGAGGTCACCGACCTCGGCGGGACGATGCGCCTCGGCGCCGACCCGGTGAAGCTCCACGAGGGCACCAAGGCGCGCGGGATCTACGACGGCGAGGCCGTCATCTACAAGCGGCACCGTCACCGCTACGAGGTGAACAACATGCTGCGCCGCCGGATCGAGGACGAGGGGCTGGTGATGAGCGGCACCTCCCCGGACGAGCGCCTGGTGGAGATCGTCGAGCTGCCGGACCATCCGTTCTTCGTCGCGTCGCAGTTCCACCCTGAGTTCAACTCGCGCCCGACGCGCCCCGAGCCGCTGTTCCGGGAGTTCGTCGGTGCCGCGGCTCGCAAGGCCGACGAACGCGAGCCGGACGAGAAGGCCGGCTTCGAGGGCGAGGAGCTGGACGGCTCGCCAGAAATCTCAGTCCGCCGCTCCTCCTCCTGACGGACGGAGAGATCCCCGCTCGGCGTCCTCGTCGCCTCACGGCCAATTGGCCGCATCGGCTCCTGCGTCCTTGATCGGGAATCTCTCCGCCTCGTCAGGGGACGTCGTAATGGTGCCTCGCGTAGCCTGCCCAGCGGGATGACTGAGGAGAGACTTTTCGAGCGCTTCGTGCGCCTCTGCGAGACTCCTTCGGAGACCGGCTCCGAGGCGCTGGTCGCGGAGATGATCGCCGCCGAGCTGACGGCTTTCGGGATCGAGTTCCACGCGGACGAGGCGGGCGGGCCCGCGCGATCGGAGACGAACAACCTGATCGCGCGAGTCCCCGGCGGTGGTGACTCCGACAGGTGGGTCGCCTTCTTCGCCCACATGGACACCGTCCCCCATGACGAGCTGATCGAGGTCGTCGACGACGATGGGGTCTTCCGCAGCGCCGGGGAGACGATCCTCGGCGCCGACAACAAGGCGGCCGTGGCCGTGATCATGGAGCTCGGGGCACGCCTGGCTGCCGAACCGGGGCCGGTCGGAGTCGAGCTCGTATTCACCGTGGCTGAGGAGCAGGGCCTGCGTGGAGCGAACGCGCTGGATGTCGCGGGGCTGCGCTCGGAGTTCGGCTACGTGCTCGATCATGCGACGCCGATCGGCGAGGTGATCACGGCCGCCCCCACCTACAAGAAGCTGATGGCGGAGTTCCAGGGCGTGGAGTCTCACGCCGGGATGAAGCCCGAGGCCGGGCGGAGCGCGATCGCCGCCGCCACGGCCGCGATCGCCACCATGGACCTCGGGCGGATCGACGCCGAGACGACCGCCAACGTCGGGGTGATCTCCGGCGGCACGGCTCCCAACGTCGTCGCCGGCCGCTGCAGAGTCGAGGCCGAGGCGCGTGGAATCGACGCGGGCAGGGCCGAGGAGGTGGCGCAGAGCATGGTCGATGCCTGTACCTGGGCCGCGGGCGAGGCTGGGGTCGACGTCGACCTCCTGGTCGAGACCTACTTCCGCGGTTATCGGATCAAGCCCGCGTCGAAGCCGCTCGCAATCGCCCGCCGGGCGCTCGAGCGGTGCGGCATCGAGCCGACGGAGGTCGCGACCGGCGGTGGCAGCGATGCCAACGCCCTGCGGGCTCTGGACTACGACGCCCTGCTCCTGGCGAACGGCACGGAGGCCAACCACACGCCGGATGAGTCGGTCGCGAAGTCGGCGCTGGTTTCGATGTTGGAGGTCTGCTCGGCCATCGTCGAGGAGGCCGGCGCTTGCTGAAGCTCCGGCGCGGGACGGTCGTGGCCGCCGAGCCCCTCGAGGTCGAGGTCGAAGGGGAGCGCCGACGCGCCTGGGCCGACGCCGGGATGGTCGGCGAGGCCGAGGTCGGCGACGAGGTCATCGTCAACACGGCCGCGATCGACCTCGGGCTGGGCTCCGGCGGCTTCGACGTCGTCCACGTCAACCTGACGCGCGGACTCGCCGGCGGCGAGACGCCCGAGGGCGTCCACGTGATGAAGCTGAACTACAGCTCGCTGCAGCACGCGGTCGATCCGATCGAGGCCACCGCGGACAGCCCGGCTCGGCCCGCGAGGCCGATGCCGGTCCTCGTCCTGCCCATGCACGGCCACCTCGCTCCGGCGGCGTGGGCGGCGCAAGAGGCGCAAGGGGGCCTACGCGTCGGGTTCATCCAGTCCGGCGGTGGCGGCCTGCCCGGGTCGCTTTCGGGCGACGTCAGGGAGCTGCGCGCCCGCGGATTGCTCTGCGAGCACGTCACCGTCTCGCCGAGCTTCGGCGGCGAGGTCGAGGCGATCAGCCTCACCGGCGCCCTCCATGCAGCCGCCACCGAGCGCGGCTGGGATGCGGCGATAGTCGGCCCGGGACCGGGAATCCTCGGTTCCGCAACGCGTTACGGACACGGCGGCATGGCGGCCCTCGAGGGTGCCCACGCGGCCCTCGGGCTGGGGCTGCCGACCATCGTCTCGCCGCGGATGTCGGCCTCCGACCCGCGGCCCCGGCATCTCGGACTGAGCCACCACACCCGCTCGGTCCTCGAGCTGTTGCTCGGCGGGATCGAGCTGCCGCTGCCATCCGGCCTGACCGGGCTGTGGCCGGAGGAGGCGGGGTCGTCCGAGAGGGCCATCGGCGAGGCGACGGCCGGCCTGCACCTGGCTCGCGAGCAGCGGGTCGACCTCCGCGGTTACGCAACCAGCGGGTTGCCTACCAGGACCATGGGGCGCGATCTGGTCGATGACGAGCTCTTCTTCGCCGCGCCGCTCGCCGCCGGGGCGGCGCTTGCCGGCGCGTTCGCTCGCTGAGCGCGGGTGGGGGGTTGCACCGGCAGGCCCGGGCACCGGAGGCGAGAAACAGATGAGCGTGAGCTCGGTTGCCGAGAGCGCAGGGCCGGGCGTCGATGAGCGCTTCGAATCCCTGCTGCTCGATTTCCTCGCCTATCTCGAGTTCGAGCGCGGGCTCTCCCGCAACACGCTCACCGCCTACCGGACCGATCTGCTCCAGTACGGCGCCTTTCTCACAGCCCGCGGCAACGGCCCGCTCGAGGCAACGGGTGCCGACGTCGCCGACTTCCTCGCCGAGCTGGCCCGCGGCAACGGCCGACCGCCCTGCGGCGCGGCAACGCTCAATCGCAAGACGGCCTGCTTGCGCTCCTACTACCGCCACCTCCGCCGATCCGAGCTGATCGATGCCGATCCCACCGCGAACATCCGCCCGCCGCGCAAGGGGCGCACCCTTCCCAAGGTCCTCAGCTACGCGCAGGTCAAGCTGTTGCTCGATTCGGTCTCGGGAAGCGACCCCGCGGACGTCCGCGACCGCGCGCTTTTGGAGGTGATGTACGGCTGCGGCCTACGGGCCTCGGAGACGATCGGCCTGGAGGTCGGCTCGATCGACCTGCGCCGCGGCTTCCTGCGCGCTCACGGTAAGGGCTCCAAGGAACGCATCGTGCCGCTGGGCAGGGAGGGCGCGGCCGCCGTCAAGCGATACCTGAGAACCGGTCGCATCGAGATGGCCTCGGGCAAGGATGAGCGCGCCCTCTTCCTCAACCAGCGCGGCGGCGCGCTGACCCGCCAGGGTCTCTACAAGGTGATCCAGGGGCGCGCACGCAACGTCGGCCTAGGCGATCGGATGAGCCCGCACACGCTGCGCCATAGCTTCGCGACGCACCTGCTCTCGGGCGGATGTGACCTGCGCTCGGTCCAGGAGATGCTCGGCCATGCCGACGTCGCCACGACCCAGGTCTACACCCATCTATCGCCGGATCGGATCAAGGAGGTCTACTTCGAAACCCATCCGCGCGCGAAGATGGGATAGGACCCCGGGGCATCTAATCTGAGAGCGTGCCCGAGCTCCCCGAGGTCGAGACCATTCGCCGCCAGCTCGAGCCGGAGATCGTCGGCCGGCGGATCCTCTCCGCAGAGGTCCTCGACGCGCGCTGGACCCGCCCCGAGCCGCCCGAAGCAGTGGTGTCGCGACTCGTGGACCGGGAGATCGTCTCCGCGGGCCGGCGCGGCAAGTACCTGCTCGTCGGCCTCGACGATGGCTCGACCCTGGTCATGCATCTGCGGATGACCGGCAACCTGCTGCTCGCCGAGCGCGACGAATCGGATGGTCGCCGCCTCGGTGCCGAGCGTCTCTACGCGGCCGGCACCGGGGCCGCGCACCTGCGGGCCGAGCTCGAGCTCGACGACGGGCGACTGCTTCGCTTCACCGACCCGCGCCGCTTCGGTCACGCGTCATTGCTCGGCGCGGGTGAGTTGGGCCCCTACCTCGACGCCAGGCTCGGGGTCGAGCCGCTCGGGGCTGAGCTGACCCCGGAGCTGATCGGGCGGATCGCCAGCGGTCGCACCGTGCCGCTGAAGTCGTTTCTCCTCGATCAGAAGGGGATTGCCGGCATCGGCAACATCTACGCCGACGAGGCGCTCCACCGAGCGGAGCTCCATCCGCTCTCCCCGGCCGGCTCGATGCGAGCCGAGCACTGGGAGGCGCTGCGCGAGGGGATCGTCGAGGCGCTCGAGGAGGGCCTGCGCAACGGTGGCGCCTCGATGAACGACTACCGCGACTCCCGCGGCGAGCAGGGCTCGATGCAGGACGAGTTCCTCGTCCACACCCGTGCCGGCGAGGACTGTCCGCGCTGCGGCGGGCGAATCGCGCGGATCGTCGTCTCCGGGCGCTCCACGTACTTCTGCGCCGCCTGTCAGGTCCGGTTGCGCAAGCGTCGCAAGCGCACCGCGCGCCCGCGCCGATGAGTCCGGCGCAAACACCTCCGCCCGAGGGCTTCGCCATCGGCCACTGGACCGCCCCCGAGGCACGGACCGGCTGCACGGTGATCCTGCCGCCGCCGGGGACCAGGGCCGGCGTCGACGTCCGCGGCGGTGGACCGGGCTCTCGCGAGACGGAGATCATCGGGCCGCTCGCCAACCCCGAGGAGGCGACCGCGGTGCTCTTCACCGGTGGCAGCGCCCACGGGCTCGCCGCGGCCGATGGGGTCATGCACTGGTGCGAGGAGCAGGGCCGCGGCTACCGGACGCCCGGCGGGCTCGTCCCGCTGGTTCCCGCGGCGGTGATCTACGACCTGACGGCCGGCACCCAGTCGATGCGACCCGGGCCGGACCAGGGCTATGCGGCCTGTGAGGCCGCTAGGGAGGGCCTGCCGGAGGTCGGCAGCCTCGGGGCCGCACGGGGAGCAGCGGTCGGCAAGGTGCGAGGACGGGAGAACGCGTGCCCCGGCGGCGTCGGTTACGCCGCGATCCGGACCGGACCGGGGGAGACCGTCGCGGCGCTGGCGGTCGTCAACGCGACGGGCGACGTGCTCGAGGCAGACGGCACCCTCATCGGCGGGCCGCGCGACGAGGACGGGACGATGACCCGCAGCATCGAGATCCTCGCCTCCGCGTCGGGGCCGCCGGAGGGCGCCGGCGATCCAGACCGGGAGGGCACGACGCTCGTCTGCGTGATCACCGACGCCGCCCTCGACAAGACGGCGTGCGCGAAGGTCGCCCGGATGGCGAGCGCCGGCGTTGCGCGCGCGGTCGACCCCGTGTTCACGCCGTTCGACGGCGACATCGTCTTCTGCCTCGCCTCGGGGGAGGGTGAGACCACGCCCTGGACCGTGATGCGAGTCGGCTCCCTGGCGGCGACGGTGGTGGCGGACGCGATCCGCGACGGAGTGCGTCAGGCGGCCGGCTGACGGGGGCCACTGCCGCTCCGGCGCGCGACGAGAGACGCGCGGAACGGTGGCACCGGGCGCTCACCCGTCCCCGTCCCTCGTCATCCTTGGGGGGTGCCCGGCAGCTTCAAGACCGAGGGGATCGTTTTGCGCAGCATCCGCTACGGCGAAGCTGACCGGATCCTCCATCTCTACACCGCCGATCGGGGACGGGTAAATGCCATAGCCAAGGGCTCGCGACGCCCGAAGTCCCGCTTCGGGGGCCGGCTTGAGCCGTTCTTCCGCCTGGATCTGATGCTGCATCAGGGTCGCAGCGAGCTCTGCACGATCACCGGAGCCGCGACGGTCGAGGGGTACGCCGACCTGCGATCGGATGGCCCCGCCATCGATGCGGCGGCCCGCGCCTGCGACGCCATGCTGCGGCTGCTCGACTCCAACGACCCCAACCGACCCGCCTACAACCTGCTCTGCCGCTACCTCGCTCTGCTCGACCGCAATGCCGGGGCCGCAGCCGACCCCGCCGCGCAGCGCTCGGTTGCCGCGGTCGGGCTCGCATTCCGGCTGAAGCTGGCGCTGGCCGCGGGGTTCTCACCCGAGCTCGCCTCCTGCGCCCGCTGCGGCGAGGGGGAGGGCATCGTCGCCTTCTCCGGCTCGGCGGGTGGGGTCGTGTGCAGCTCGTGCGAGGGCGGTGGCTTCCCGCTCTCCCACGACGCGCACGAGTTCATGGTCACCGCCCTGGGCAGCCCGATCGCTGAGCTGCCCGACGCGTCCGAGCGTGCGCTGCGGCAGGTGGAGCGCGCGATCACCGAGACGCTCGACCATCACGCACACGTCCATTTGCGCGCTGTTTCATGAAACCGAGTTGACCGGCCCGATGACTGAGGCTAGGCTCGCCCCTCTGATGTGGCGGGGCGCACGAATGAAGGTCGCGTTTTCGGGCTTGTGCGCGGTGATCGCCCTCGCACTGATCACCGAAGCCGACGCGACCACGTTCACGGTCACCAACGCCAGCGCCACGGGCGCCGGTTCGCTGCGCCAAGCGGTCCTCGACGCGAACGCGGCGGGGGGTGCCGACACGATCACCTTCGCGCCCGGCGTCACCGGGACGATCAAGCCCGGGGCGCTCACCATCACCGGCCCGACGACTATCTCGGGGCCCGGCGCCGGAGTGCTCACCGTGTCCGGGGACAACACCACGCGGCCGTTCGAGATCGCCGGCACCGCGAGCGTGACGATCTCCGGTCTGACGATCGCTGACGGCAAGATCGAGGGAGGGTCCGCATCGGGAGGGTCCGCAACCGGAGGTGCCGGCGGCGCAGGTGGTGGTGATGGCGGTCAGGCAACCGGGGGCGATGCGAACGCTCCTCCTGAGGTCGGCGGTGGAATCGCGAATCATGGTGACCTGACGCTCGACCACGTCGTAGTCACCGGCAACCGCGGCATCGGAGGACTCGGCGGAGCCGGAGGCGATGCGACGGGAGGCAGCGGCGGCTCGGGCGGCGCCGGCGGAGCCAAGGGGGGCGATGGAGGCGGCGCTACCGGGGGATCGGGAGCGGCCGGTGACGTCCGCGGGGTGGGCATCTTCAACGACGGGTCGATGACCATCCGCGCGAGCACGGTCAGCGGCAATTCCGGCACAGCCGGCGACGGAGGCGACGCCAAGGCAACAGGTGGCACGGGCGGGACGGGGATCGTCGTTCCGCCGGTCGCCCTCGGCGGGCGCGGTGGGGACGCGACGTCGACCGGGGTCAGCGGCGGCGATGTCCGCGGTGCCGGTCTCTACAACGCGGGAACGATGAAGATCTCTGCGAGCACGGTGAGCTCGAACACCGCGGTTGGGGCCAACGGCGGCGACGCGCAGGCCGTCGGCGGCGCAGGCGGGATGGGGCCGAGCGGCACGGGTGGCGCCGGCGGTGCGGCGACTGCAGCCGGCGGCGCCGGAGGCGAGCCGCTCGGAGCCGGAATCTTCAACGCCGGAATCCTCGAGCTCCGGGACACCACGATCGCCGCGAATATCGGGATCGATGGCCAGCAAGCGGGCACCGCGACGGGGACGAATGGAGGTGCGAACAGCGGCACTGGCGGGCTGGCGACAGCCACCCCAGGAGCCGCCGGGGTGGCCGATGGCGGCGGCCTGCTCAACTCAGGCGCGCCCGGAGCCACAGCCACCCTGAGCGGCGTGACGTTCGCCGGCAATCGCGCAACGACAGCCTCGAACCTTCGCGGTGGCGACGGCCTCACCATCTCCAGCTCGATCGTCACTAATCCAACCGGAGGCGGGAGCTGCGCCGGGGCCATCACGTCGGGCGGGTTCAACATTGACAGCGCGAGCAGCTGCGGGTTGACCGCGGCAACCGACCGGCAGCAAACCGACCCCGGGATCGGGCCCCTTCAGGACAACGGTGGACCTACCGCGACGATGGCTCCGACCGGGACGAGCCCGGCCATCGATCAGGGGTTCTCCGGCGGGTCCACGACGGACCAACGTGGACTGCTGAGGCCCACCGACTCTTCGGCGATCCCCAACGCGCCAGGAGGGGACGGCTCAGACATCGGCGCGGTCGAGCTCGCCGCCACGGACCTACCTCTGAGGGTGGATATGACGGCAGCGAAGAAGCAGAAGGGGAAGAAGCTGCAAGCGGTCGTGAGCTGCTCGAAGGACTGCGAGATCGAAGTCAGCGGCAAGGGCAAGGCCGGCGGGGACAAGTTCAAGACCAAGCACGCGGCCAAGACCCTCCTGGCCGGGGTCGCGACGAAAGTGAAGCTCAAGCTGAAGCCGCGGGTTCGCAAGAAGATCGCCGGCGAGAAGGGCAAGGCAACGCTGGCCGTGGTCGCGACGGCCGGAGCTGAGACCGCCTCCGATCAAGCGAAGGTCAAGCTCAAGCCCTGACTGCCAACGACTTCGCCACTCGCATCCAGGCGCAGGAGTCCGCCTTTCTCTGGGAGCTCGCCACACCCTCTTATCCGGCCCTCCGCGCCGAGTCCGAGCCCGACAGCCCGGTGCGTACGCCATTTCAGCGCGACCGCGACCGGATCGCGCATTCCAAGGCCTTTCGGCGCCTCAAGCACAAGACGCAGGTGTTCATCGCGCCGGAGGGGGACCACTATCGGACGCGCCTCACTCACACGCTCGAGACGTGTTTCATCGCCCGGACAGTCGCGCGGGCGCTTGGGCTGAACGAGGATTTGACCGAGGCGATCGGGCTCGGTCACGACCTCGGCCATCCGCCGTTCGGGCACATCGGCGAGGAGGTGCTCGACGTGGCGCTGAAGGAACGGGGGTCCGACGGCTTTCGCCACAACGAGCATTCGCTGCGGATCGTCGAGCGGCTCGAGCGCGGTGGCCGCGGGCTCAACCTGACCGACCAGGTGAGCAACGGGATCCTCAATCACACGGGCTCGCTGAAGCCGGAGACCCTCGAGGGTCGCGTCGTGCGCCTGGTCGACCGCGTCGCCTACATCAACCACGACATCGACGATGCCGTCCGCGCCGGGATCATCGGCGAGGACGACCTGCCGACGGAGCAGATCGACAAGCTCGGGCCGACCGGCTCCCTGCGGATCGACGCGCTCGTTCAGGACATCGTCGAGCAGTCACGCGTGGCAGGCGACATCGTTCAGAGCAAGGAGATGGGCGGGGCGATGCTGCGGTTGCGAAAGTTCATGTTCGACCGCGTCTACCTCGGCGTGGCGGCTCGTTCGGAGAACGAGCGCGTACACCGGACCCTGACAACCCTGCTCGATCACTACCTCGCCAACCCCGAGCTCGTACCGCCCGGCCGCGAGGGTGAGGACGATCTCCAGCGGGTCACCGACTACGTGGCGGGGATGACCGATCGCTTCTGCATTGCGACGTTCCGGCGGATCGCACTGCCCGAGGAATCACGACTCTGAGACGCCGTTCCGCGACCGCGGGGGCGCGCACTCGCCCGGCTCGGCATTCTTGGTGTCGATGAGCCGCTTCAGCCCAGACACCATCGAGCGCGTCCGCGAGTCGGCGGACATCGTCGAGGTCGTCTCCGCCTACACCGACCTGCGCCGGCAGGGGGAGCGCTTCGTCGGGCTCTGTCCCTTCCATGACGAGCGCTCTCCGTCGTTCTCCGTCAAGCCACGCGACGGCTTCTACTACTGCTTCGGGTGCGAGGCGGGTGGCGACACCATCCGCTTCGTCCAGGAGAAGGAGGGGCTCGCCTTCCCCGATGCGGTCGAAGCGCTGGCCGAGCGCTACGGCGTCGAGATCGAGCGCGAGGACGAGGACCCCAAGGCCGAGGAGGCCCGCCGGCGACGCGGCCGGCTCGGCGAGGCGCTGACGAGGGTCTCCGCCTTCTACGAGTCGTTCCTCTGGGAATCGCCCAAGGCGGCCAAGGCGAAGACGTACCTGACCGAGGAGCGCGGGCTCGGCGAGGAGGTCCTGCGCAACTTCGGGGTCGGCTTCGCCCCGAGTGCCTGGGACTCGGTGCTGACGAGGGGCCAGCGCGCCGGCTACAGCGTGGAGGAGCTGCTCGCCGCAGGCCTGATTCAGCGCTCCGCGAACAAGCCGGGCAGCCACTACGACCGCTTCCGCGCGCGGATCACGTTCCCGGTGCGTGACCATCGTGGCCGCGTCGTCGGGTTCGGGGCGCGCGGGATGGGACCCGACGCCAAGCCGAAGTACCTGAACTCACCGGAGAACGAGATGTACCGCAAGAGCCGCACGCTCTATGGGATCGATCGCGCCCGCGGCCCGATCGCCCGCGGCGGCCGAGCGGTGGTCGTCGAGGGCTACACGGACGTCCTCGCCCTGCACCAGGCGGGGGTCGAGGAGACGGTCGCGGTCATGGGGACGGCGATCACGCCCGATCAGCTGAAGATGCTCGGCGGCTACGCCGAGGAGGTCGTGCTCGCGCTCGATGCCGATCGGGCGGGCCGCGAGGCGATGCTGCGGGCCCAGCGGGTCGCCGGGAGTGGCCGGCTGCGCCTGCTCGTGGCCGCGATGCCGGAGGGTGAGGATCCAGCCGAGCTGATGCAGAGCGAGGAGGGCGGCGCCAAGCTGCGCGAGGCGCTCGCCGGGGCGGTCGAGCTTGCCGTCTTCCACGTCCGCGCGATCCTCGGGGACGCCGACCTGGGGAGCCCGACGGGCCGCGACAGGGCGCTCGACGAAGTCGTTCCCGTCCTGCTCGGGATGGGGGAGACGATCAGCCGCCAGGAGATGCTTCGGGAGGTCGCCGACAGGCTGGATGCGGATCCCTCGCTGGTGATCTCGCGGATGCAGAGCCCGACGCGGCGCGCTCCGGCCACCCCGGCGGGGCCGGGGGTGAACGGCGAGGGCGAACCGCGTCGCTCCGCACCGCGCCGCAAGCCGACCGCGGAGGAGGAGCGCCAGTACATGATGCTCGCGCTGCTCCTGGACTCGCCGAAGCTCGGCGCCGAGTATTTCGGGCGCTTGAGCAGCGACCACTTCAGCTCGCCGATCCTGCTCCGCGCATTCGCCTGGTTGAAGGACCACGCCGAGGCGCCGCTCGAGGGACTGACCGAGGAGGACGGGGGCCTCTACAACGCGATCGTCAGGCTGCAGGCCGTCGAGCATGAGGTCGTCAACGAGGGAACCCTCGAGTTCCGCTGGCTGCTGCTCGAGCGAGACCGGCTCGACCGGGCCCTGCGGCGCGAGGATGACGGCGTGAAGCGGGTTGCGCTGCAGCGCGGGCGCGCCCAGGTTGCCGACCGGATCGCCTCACGCTCCTACTAGGGCGCTCGTTCGCGACCCCTCGCGAGCGCACCGCGACCCCGCCGTCGCGCTAACTTAGCCTGACCACGATGAGCGCCACGACCGACACCAAGCGCGCCCGCGTCCTCTTCGACGAGGCGCATTCCGAGGCCTGGTCGATCCGCGCGGATGTGGCCGAGCGGATGCAGGCCGCGCATCCCGCAGACGCCTCGCTCGCCGAAGCCGCGCACGCCCTGGAGATGCGCGACTTCGAGGTCGCCGCCAACGATCACGAACCGCTCGAGGCCGAGCGCCTCGCTGATGCCGACGTGCTCGTGATCGCTCACCCCTCCGATCCCCGCTGGGAGGCGACGACGGGCGAGGGCGAGCCAAGGCTCAGCGGCGCCGAGATCGATGCGATCGACGCGTGGGTCACGGCCGGGGGAGGGCTGATCGTGCTCGGCGAGACGGAGCAGGAGAAGTACGGGAACAACCTCAACGAGTTGCTGTCGCGCTTCGGGCTCGAGATCGAGACGAGCACCGTTCAGGACTACGACCACCACCGCGAGGCGCCGAGCTGGGTCCTGGCGGACCTCGTCCGCCCCGAGGGGGCGGGTGGTGCCGATCCCCTCACGGGGGTCTCCGAGGCATGCTTCTACCGCGCCGGGACGCTGGCCGTCCACAACGGCGCGCGGGTGATCGCGCGGACGTTCGCCTCCGCGGCCCCGCCCAACGCTCCCCTGGCCGCGGTCACCGAGCATGGCGCCGGGCGAGTCGTCGTGCTCGCCGACTCGGACCTCTTCGGCGACGACTGCATCGGCGCGCTCGATCACGCCAAGCTCTGGGTCAACCTCGCCTACTGGGCGGCCGGCCCGTCGTTTGCGAGCGAGGAGGACCCCGTCGAGTCGGCGGCGGCGCAGGATCCGGCCTGGAGCGTGTTGCGCGAGGCCGTCGAGGAGCTCCGTCTGACCCAGGGGCCGGACGGGTCGATCGACGTCGGCGCTCATGACATGGCGAGGGTCGGTCAGCTGGTCGAGGTGATCGCGGGGGCTGCCCATGGGCTGATCCCGCAGTTCCCCCATCAGGGCGAGTACATCGAAGCGCTGGGGCGCGACCTGCACGCGTGGGCGGCCGGGGGCTTCGGCAAGCCGGACTTCGCCGCTGCGACGGAGGCCTTCCGGCCGGAGCGGGACCGGCGAGACGGCATCGAGCACCTCGCCGTCTTCCCGATGTACAAGCAGAACGGGTCTCCGGACACGTGCTTCGAGGCGCTCATCGTGAGGGTGCCCTGGCCCCAATGGGCGGTCGAGCTCGAGCAGCGCTACGACAACGCCAAGTTCGTGCCCGTCACGTTCGTCGACCACACATCCGGTTACGACTCCGAGTGCGCGGTGCTCTTTCCCGAGACGTTCTCGGTCGCGCAGCGCACCGACGCTCACTTCGGGGCGATCTTCTGCGACCGGGAGGCCGAGCGGTTCCGGCGCGTCTGCGGTTCGGCGGCGGAGATCCTGCGGCTCAACCTGCCACCGGACGCGGCCTGCCTGCTCAGCTCGGCGCCGCTCTCACGTGACGCCTACATAGCCTGGGATCTGATCCACGACCGCACGCACATGCGCGGTGACCTTCCGTTCGACCCCTTCATGATTCGCCAGCGAAGCCCGTACTGGATGTACTCGCTGGAGGAGCTGCGCTGCGACCTGACGACGTTCGGCGAGGCGGTCAAGCTCGAGGCCGAGGGCTTCCCGCTGGCGCGTCACGTCCAGTACGCGATCCTCTTCGACCGGCTCTTCCGCTTCCCCGTGACCGGCGGACGGGTGCGCAACTACGACGGGCTGGGCGGGCAGCTGCTCTTCGCCTTCCTCCATCACGAGCGGTACCTGCACTGGACCGACAACCGGCTGGTCATCGAGTGGGACCGGGTCGCCGACGGCGTCGGGCGGCTGTTCGCGCTCGTCGCCGAGCTCTACCACTCGGGGATCGACCGCTCGAAGCTCGGCCAGTGGATCGCCGCCCATGACCTCGTCGCGAGCTATGTCCCGCCGTCGGAGCGCTCGGTCTGGACGAAGGACCACCGCGATCTGCCGGAGGTCGAGGAGCCGAAGCAGCTCGTCGATCTCGTCCGCGACGACGAGTTTCCGCTCAGCCTCTTCTACACCCAGCTGAAGCCCAAGCTCGAGCCGGCGTTGACGCGCCCCGCCCTCCAGCCGGCGGCGGCCTGATGGCCGGGGAGCTCGAGGGTCGCGTGATCGCGATCGCGGGCGCCGGCGGCGGCCTCGGCCCAACGGTGGCCAAGCGGTTCGCGGACGCCGGGGCGACGATCGCCCTGACCGATCGCGACGCCGACAAGCTCGCCGAGCTCGGCGAGAGCCTCGGCCTGGCCAAGGATCGCCTCGATGTCCGGGTTGTCGATCTGCTCGACGAGGAGGCGGCGCGCGGTTGGTGCGCGTCGTTGGTCGAGCGCTTCGGCAAGGTCGATGGGCTGATGCACCTGGTCGGCGGCTGGCGTGGGGGGGACCCGATCGAGAGCTTCGACCTCGCCGACTACGACTTCCTCCACGACCTGCTCGTGAAGACGACCATGTACGTCTCGCGCGCCTTTCACGACGCCCTGGCCGAGAGCGGCGCGGGGCGCTTCGCGATCGTCTCCTCCAAGCAGGCGCAGTATCCCGAGGGGACGAACGCCGCCTATGCGTCGACGAAGGGTGCGGCGGAGACCTGGACGCTGGCGCTCGCGGATTCGTTCGCCGGCACCGGCGCGACGGCCAACATCGTCGTCGTCAACGCGATCCTGACGCCGGCCATGCGCGCCGCGCATCCCCGCAAGGAGTACCCCGGCTTCACGCCGGTCGAGGCGATCGCGGAGGCGCTCGCGTTCATCTGCTCCGACGATGGCTCGCGAATGAACGGCCAGCGCTTCTCACTGCATCCGTGATCCGATGAGCTTCGAGGAACCCCGGGGCTTCGCCTCCGACAACCGCTCGGGCGCGCATCCCGAGGTGCTGGCGGCCGTGGAGCGCGCCAACCACGGCCATGCCCCCTCCTACGGCGAGGATGGCTGGACCGCGCGGGCCAACGAGCTGTTTCGCCGGCACTTCGGCCCGCACGCCGTCGCCTACGCGGTCTTCAACGGGACCGGCGCGAACGTGCTGGCGATCGAGGCGCTGACGCGCCCGTACGAGGCGGTGATCTGCGCAGGAGCCGCGCACATCGCCGTCGACGAGGGGGGCGGCCCCGAGCGGCACACGGGATCGAAGCTGCTCACCGTCGAGGTCGAAGGCGGCAAGCTGACTCCGGCCGACGTCGCCGACTTCGAGTCCCGGCGCGGCGACAAGCACGCGGCGCAACCGCGGCTCGTCTCCGTCACCCAGGCGACCGAGGTGGGCACCGTCTACTCGGTGGCGGAGCTGGCGGCGATCGCCGATGCCGCGCACGAGCTGGGCATGCTGCTTCACGTCGACGGTGCGCGGCTGGCGAACGCGGCCGCCTCGCTGGGCGCGGGCCTCGGAGAGGTGACCACCGATGCCGGGGTCGACGCGGTCTCCTTCGGCGCCACCAAGAACGGTGGCCTCTTCGGTGACGCGATCGTCTTCCTCCGCGAGGGTCTGGCGCCCGACTTCGAGTGGATCCGCAAGCAGGGGATGCAGCTCGCCTCCAAGACGCGATTTCTGAGCTGCCAGTTCGAAGCGATGCTCGACGACGGCGACCTCTGGCGGCGCACGGCGGAGCATGCCAACGAGATGGCGCTGCGACTGGCGGGTGGAATCGCCCGGCTGGAGGGCATCGAGCTCGAGCATCCCGTCGAGGCCAATGGCGTATTCGCCCGTCTTCCGGGCGCGGCCATCGAGCAACTTCAGAGCGCGATGCCGGGTGAGCACCCCTTCTACGTCTGGGACGAGGAGCGGGAAGTGGTCCGCTGGCTCTGCTCCTGGGACACGACGGAGTCGGACGTCGACGGCCTGCTGGAGATGATCCGAGCCGCAGTCTGAGCGAACGCGTGTTCGTTTTTTCCATCCGGATCGGATGGAACGATTGCCGGGTGGACAAGGACTTCTTGCGAAAGTGCCTGGCGGCGGGGATGTCGCTCAAAGAGATCGGACGCGAGGTGGGGCGAGCCCCGGGGACGGTCGGTTATTGGGTCAAGAGGCATGGGCTGGTGGCCAATGGGTCCCACAAGTACCGCCCTGGCAAGGGGATAAAGCTTGAGGTCCTTCGGCCGCTCGTCGAAGAGGGCCGGACGCTGGAGCAGATAGCGAATGAGCTTGAGGTCGGGCCCAACACGGTCTGGTATTGGATCGCGAAGTACGGGCTTCCGAAGCCATGGCAGGTGCGAGCCGGCCGCGTCGCCGAAAGGCTGCGTGCAGGTGACACACGGACGACGCGGATGTGCCGCCATCACGGCGAGGCGGAGTATGTGATGGATCGGCCAGGACACTGGCGCTGTCGTATCTGTAGGCGAGACGCGGTGACAAAGCGGCGTCGAAAGGTGAAGCGGTTGCTCGTAGCCGAGGCCGGAGGCAAGTGCCTGATCTGCGGTTACGACCGTTCTGTCGTGGCATTGCAGTTCCATCACGTCGACCCCGACGAGAAACGATTCGCGATCGCTCAACAAGGCTGCACGAACGGCATCGACGTGGTCCGCAAGGAGGCCGCTAAGTGTGTGCTCCTCTGTGCTAACTGCCACGCAGAGGTGGAAGCAGGCCTGGCTGAACTACCGCCGCTTAATCGAGACGGTCAACGTTAACTCCCCGGGCTGGACTCGAACCAGCAAGGCTTGATTAACAGTCAAGAATGTTGCCATTACATCACCGGGGATCGAAAAACGAGCTTCCTGCAACCAGCTCGTCCGCACGTGGATCGTACCGACCGTGACGGCTAATGCGAGGTCATCGACTCGACGGCTTTCGCCGCTCGCGCCGCCCCGCCCCTGGCCCAGCGGCTCGAAGCGATCACCCTCGCCCTACTCCGAAAGCTCTGATCGCCCAGGATTCGCTCCACCGCCCACCGCAGCGTCGCGCCTCGTCGCAGGCGTCCCGGGACCGTCAGCCCACACCCGGCCCATGCGACCCGCTGCGCGTTCTCGGCCATGTCGCCGATCGACGGGGAGATGACCAGCGGCAGCCCGGCTCCCAGCGCCCTGGCGACGGTTCCATGGCCGCCGTGGCAGACGATCACGTCGCTGAGCGGCATCAGCTGCGAGTAGGAGAGCCAGGGGACCAGCGTGCCGTTGGCCGGCACGTCGATAGGTACCCTCGGTGAGTGGCCGTTGGTCGTCGCCACGATCCGCACCGCCTCGCCCGCGAGCCCCTCGAACGACCGCCGGATGAGGTCACAATCGGGATCCTGGGCCGTGCTCGAGGCGACGAGGACGATCGGTTGATCGCCGGCGGGAATCTCGATGTCGGGATGGGGCAGCTCGAACGACAGAGGTCCGACGACCTCGACCTCCCGTGGCCACGCCCGCGGGTACTCGAGCTGCGGGAACGTCCCGACGATCACCAGCTGCTCGCTGATGCCGCCGTGAAAGCGATCCAGCGGCCCGAGTCCGACGCGGGCGCGCGTCTCGTTCATCTCCCGCTGCCCGCGGCGCAGCCCGGCCTCGAGGATCGGCAGCGCTCCTCGCCAAGCGCGCCTGCCGAAGCCCGACCGCGGCGGCGCCATCCCCATCCCGAAGAACGGCATCCCCACTTCATGAACGGGGTAGAGGTGGGGGATCAGCGTCGCCCGCGGCACCCCGCGCATCTCCGCGGCGAGAGAGGGCGCCAGCGTGAGGATGTCGCTGACGACGATCTCCGGCTGCAGCTCGTCGAGGAGCGGCAGCAGCGCCTCGGCCGCCGACGCCGCGCTCGGCCCCTCGCCCGGCGGCGGTGGCGGAAAGACCACATACTCCTCGGCCGCTCGAAACTCCACCCCGACGTCCTCGACGGCCTCGCGCCACGTCTCCCACGTCTCGACGACGACCCGATGCCCGCGCTGCGCCAGCTCCGCGGCAAGCGCGATCGCGGGAAACGCATGCCCCGCATCGCCGAAGGCGGCGACGAGAATCCGGCGCGGCCCGCTCGTTCCCTTCACCTGCAAGATGCCTCCCGCCGCGGCCGCCGAGCAACCCGGGCGCGACGGCTCGCGCCATCCTCGGGGAACGAATGCTCAGACGCCACGCGAAGCCCCAGAATGCCTGCCTGCGCCTGCGCCTCGCAGTCGAGGCGATGCCGCGGCCCGCTCGCGAGGCGATGATCCGGGGGATCGACTCCAACACGATCATCGTCGGCGCCTACTCCGATCCATCCAGCAAGGGGATCTGCCCGATGCTCGCTGCCCACCGCAACGGTGGCCGCACCGACCTGGCGAGCTTCGCCCGCAGCTGGGATCGCTACACGGACGCCCGCCGTCCGCGCCTCGCGACGCGGCGGGAGGTCCGAACCCTGCGCGCCCTGCTCGAGGGCAGCCTCGCCAACGAGGATGGCGCCGCTGAGTCCCTCACCGTCATCGCCGCCGGCATCCGCCGGGACCGAGCCGAGATCGCCAGCCGCCCGGCACCAGAGCTTCCGGCCCGGGAGCGACCGACGCGCACGCCGCTGCCGACCGGCGAGCGAAGCCGGGCGAAGGAGCTGCGCCGTCGATCGCGCTGGTCGTGGATCCTCCCGGCCCGCAGCCTCGAGGTCTACAACGAGCGGGTCGCCGCAGCATCCGAGCAGCACTCCGAGCTGGGCGCTGCCGAGCTCCTCGACGGCGCCAGCCGCTCCGCGGCCGCCAACTGAACCTCGCCCGCTCAGGTCGCGAAGGCTGACGGGTCGCCCGGTCGCTGGAAGACGACCTCTGGGATCAGGCAATAGCGCGACGTGCGCAGCAGGAGGCGAACCGTCTCCGCCAGATCCTCCGGCTGGATCATCTCCTCAGGCTTGACCTGCTCCTGCACCCACTCCGTCATCGGGGTGTCGACGAATGCCGGGCACAGCGCGGTCACCTGGATGCCTGACTTGCCGACCTCCATCTGCGTTCCCTGACTGAGCGCGATGACCCCGGCCTTCGTCGCCGAGTAGACCGCGAGCCAGCCCTGTCCGCCCTTGCCCGCGATCGACGCGGTGTTGACGATCAGCGCCTTGCCATGTTCCTCGCCGGCCTGCTTGAGCATCGGCATCGCCTCTCGCATGGCGAGCACGTAGGAGCGCAGGTTGACGTCGAGCTGCATGTCCAGCTTCTTCGTCACGGTCTCCTCGATCGGGCCCCCGATCCCGACCCCCGCGTTGTTGACGAGAACGTCAAGCCGGCCGTACCGCTCCTTGTGGGCTGCGAAGAGCGCGACGATCTCCTCCTCGGAGGCGGCGTTCGCCGGGACGGCGCTGACTTCGAGACCATCATCGGCGAGGCCGCGCACGGCCGCCTCGAGCTTGTCGGGCCGGCGTGCGGACATCGTCACCGCATAGCCGTCCTCGGCGAGAGCGCGGCTGATCGCCAGCCCGATCCCGCTCGATCCTCCGGTCACGAGTGCAGCTTTGTCGGCCACGCGGTCTCCTCTCAGTCGCAGAAATCCACCCGCTCAGGTGAGCCGGCGGAGCCTAACCGCCCAACGACGATCATCACGGTCCGCCCGCCGCCCGGACGCCTTTAGATCGCGGTGAGCCTCCTTCCCTACCATTCGCGACCGTGCACGCCCCGAGGAGACAGGCCCGACGCGCCCTGACGATGGCGCCGGTTGCGCTCGCCCTGCTCGCGGGCGGTTGCGGGGGCGACAGCTCCTCCTCGACGGTCAGCGCGGCGCCCAGCGCCGAGCAGTTCCCCGCCGCCGACGGCAAGACCCTCTCGAGCCTCGCCGGGGATGCGAGCCCGAGTGATCTCGTCGTCGCCCCCTCCGGGCAGGTCTTCACTCCGGGAAAGAACCGCTACGGCTTCGGCGTCTTCACCGTCAAGCACGAAAACATCTCCGATGCGCAGGTCGCGATCTACGCGGCGCGCAACAACGGTGACGCGCTCGGCCCATTCCCCGCCTCGGTCGCCTCGCTTGCGACCAAGCCGGCCTTCGAGTCGCAGACGACGGTCTCCGACCCCGACGCTGCGGCTTACGTCTACACGGCGGAGGTGAAGCTGCCGAGCAACGGCGATTGGCAGATCATGGCCATGTTCCGCGACGGCGACGGCAACTACACGGTCGCGAACGTACCCGGCGCGAGGGTCGGCGATCCGCTCTTCAAGAACATCCCGAACGTCGGAGACCAGGCGCCGCTCATCCACACGCCGACCGCTGATGACGTCGGCGGGGACCTGTCCAAGATCGACACCCGCCAGCCCCCCGACACGATGCACGACGTCGACTACGCCGACGTGATCGGCAAGAAGCCGATCGTGCTTCTCTTCGCCACCCCGGCCCTGTGCCAGAGCCGCGTCTGCGGTCCCGTCGCCGACATCGCCGAGGAAGTGAAGAACGAGCGACCCGACGACGCCGCATACATTCACATGGAGGTCTACAAGAACAACGCGCCTCCGAAGGTCAACGAGCAGCTGTCGGCCTTCGGCCTGATGACCGAGCCCTGGCTCTTCGTGATCGGCTCCGACGGGCGGATCTCGACCCGCATCGAGGGTGCCTTCAGCGCGGCCGAGCTGAACGCCGCGCTCGACAAGGTCAGCTGACCCGAGCCATCCGCCGCCGGGCTCAGCGCCGAGGAGTGCGCCGACCGCGCTTTCCGGCCGGCCGCTTCCCCCGGTTCTCCAGCTTCGCCCGTCCCGACTCCCGCGCGTTCACGGCCTTCAGCCGCCGCAGCTGTGGCGCGAGCATGCGCTGAGCACAGCCGCGGTGCCAATGCCGGTGCTCGGTCCCGCCGATCCGGTGGACGGTCTGCGCGATGACGTGATCCTCACCGATCTCGACCCCGCCGTAACAGCCCGGACACGTGTACGGCTTCTGCGAGATGCCGCGAATCAGCCAGACCTCATCGCCCTCGGCGCTGATGCCGAGCAGGCTCTGCCGAGAATCGGGTAGATGCTCCATGCCGCTCATGCTCCTGATTCTCCCAGGGGGCGGATCCCGCTCGGCTGCCCGGTACGCTCGCCCCCGACCGGGCCGGTAGCTCAGTTGGTCAGAGCAGCGGACTCATAATCCGTAGGTCGTTGGTTCGAGCCCAACCCGGCCCATCGCATATTTCGCTCGCACTAGCGCTGTACCCGAGTCCTTCGCTGCGGCACCGGGTCACAACTGGGTCGCGGGGCGGGTGTCTGAAAGTCGCTTCGCATGGGTTGCGGGTTTCACGCTGCCTCCCGACGATGTCATTGGTTGATTTGCGAACACATGGTTCGCTTTTCCACCATCGACCGTGAATAGCGCCTCGGACGAGGAGGAGTCGTCCGTTCCCCACTCGGTGGCTCGGTCGATCAACCGAACCGGTCGAGGTCGATCGGCTTCACCTCGCAGCGTGCGCCACGGGCAACGCGCGCCCGTTACTTGGAGGCCACCTCGCAGCTGACCGGGTAGAACGGCGGATCCTGGGTGCACTCCGCGAGCTTGATGGTGACCCTGGACTTGTCCACTTCGCCGTTCCCTCCGGCCCGAATCCACACCCTCACCTCACCCCGATGGGTGAGGGACTTATGGATCTTGCGAAGGATCTCGTCGCCTGAGCGCTTTCGGCTGAGGACCCAGGGGTGCTTGGCGTCGCCGTGCAAATCGGTGTCGGTAACGTGCGAGTCATACGCGGAGCCGGCCGCAACCCGCTCGTGATGGATGCGCACCGCGAAGCTGAGCGCATCGGCGCGCCGGGCGAACGCGGAAAGCTGCCGGCGGGGCGAGGTGCCGTCATCGCTCTCCTCGTAGGAGACCTGGACGACGTCCGGCTTGGCCTCCGGCCGTTCGGTCGGGTCTGCGCCGGCGGCGGGGGGCCCGGCGCAGATGCCGAGGGCCACCAGGGCGAAGCCTGCGAGCGCCTGACGCCGCGCCGCGCGTCCGACGCCGGCTGATGGCGGATGGCGATGTCGCTGCGGCAAAGTTCCCCCTCCTCGTCTCTTCGACCGCCTGCCCGCCGCTCAGGCTATCGCGCCGATTTCAGCGCCGCCATCGCCGGAGTGGCATGATGGGCGCGTGAAGCCACTCGAACCCACTCTCAGGGCAGCCCTGGCGAAGCACGCCGGCAGGCCATGGCGAGGCACCAAGGGCGACACGATGGTCTCGGTGAAGTTCGACGCGCTCGTCGCTGAGGGCATCGACCCGGATGCCATACGCGATGACGTCCTGGAAGCGGGCGGCAGCGTCAGCGAGCGCGATACGGCGCTTTCTGGCGGCGGGGGAATCCGGCGATCGAAGCCGCTCGTTCCCGAGTCATTCGTGGTTCCGGCCGCGGTGCTCAAGGCCGGCTGACTCACCGGCTGCGGACCGCAGCCTTCCGGTCAGCCTCGCGGCAGCTTCCATCCCATCACCGATTGCTTGACGACCCCATCGGCCTTCAGGGCCTCGAGGATGCGCGTCGTCTCTTCGCGCTCGATCCCGAGGTCCTGGGCGATCAGGGCCGGCGTGTTCAGAGCCGGCCGCTCGCGGAGGCTCTCGAGGATCTGCTCGGTCGTTTCGTCTGCTTCGGTGCTCATCGGCGCTGCATCCTAGCCATCAGCGGCTAGATTCGATCCGTGTCCGCACCGGCCCCAAGGCGATGGCAGGGACAGAGGATCTCCGACCGGCTCCAGGAGCTGCGGGGCAACTGGCTGTCGATCGTCCAGGTCGGGATCTCCGCCGCGATCGCCTTTCTGATCGCCAAGCAGGTAGTCGGTCATGCGACGCCGTTCTTCGCACCGATCGCCGCCGTGCTCACGCTCGGCCTGAGCGTCGGTCAGCGTGGGCGGCGGGCGATCGAGTTGGCGATCGGCGTCGCCCTCGGGATCGGCGTGGCCGACCTGCTCGTCCTCGCGATCGGCACGGGAACCTGGCAGCTGGCGGTGATCGTCTCGCTCGCGATGGCCGCCGGTGCGTTGACCGGTGGCGGCGTCCTGCTCGTCAACCAGGCGGCGGTGTCCGCGGTGCTGGTGGCGACCCTGCCGACGACCGCCGGCTTCTCAGGAGCCCGCTTCATCGACGCTCTGATCGGCTCGAGCGTGGCGCTGCTTGCGAACGCCCTGGCGCCCTCGCATCCGTTGCGGATGGTGCGGCGCGAGATCGAGCCCCTCCTGGAGGAGCTAGCCGAGATCTTCGAGCAGCTCGCCGGGGCGCTGGAGCGGCGGGATCGGGACGCCGCGGAGTCAGCGCTGGCTCGCGGGCGCTCGAGTGAGGATGCGATCTCGTCCGTGCGCTCTTCGCTGAGCGCAGCCGCCGAGACCACCCGCCTGGCACCGCCGCGCCGCGGTTCCCGCGGCTTCGTCAGTGACCTCTCGTCCTCGGCGGTACCCATCGATTACGCGCTGCGCAACTCCCGCGTGCTCGCCCGCAACGTGCTGCGTGCACTCGACCTCCACGAGGCGACGCCGCTCAGCGCGATTCGCAGCCTGGCCCAACTCGGTGCGGCAACCCGGGAGGTCAATCGCTTTCTCTGGGACGCCTCCCATCGTGAGGAGGCCGAGCGTGCTGCGGTCCGGGCCGCCCAGCTGGCCACCGCGGCGCTGGAGGACACGACCAACCTCTCGGTGAGCGCAATCGTCAGCCAGGTGCGCTCGATCGCGGTCGACCTGCTTCGGGTGACGGGCGTGTCCGACGCCGATGCGATCGAGGCGGTGCGCCGAGCGCCGACGGAGGCCTAGCCGGCCTCGGGATCCGCTCCGCGGAGCTCGGACACGAGGGACCCCAGCGATACGACGGCCCAGACGCTCTCCAGGAGCAAAAATCCCGGCTGACCCTCGATTGCAGCGAGCACCGCGAGAATCGCCGAGCCCACCAGGTTGAGCACGAGGTAGGAGATCGAGCGCTGATCGAGACGCCCGGCCTGCGCCCCGGCGTACGCGACCAGGATCAGGATCGCGCCGACGATCTGAACCAGTTGCTCCATCAGGAGGTGTCGCCGTCCGTCACGCAGCCCCAGAATCGCAGGAACTCGCCGCAGCCGCGGCTCCCGGCGGCAAAGCCGCTCGCAACCCGGCCCGACCCGGTCCGAACTAATCCTCCGCTTGGATCTGCCGATACGAAGTACATGGGCGAGAGCACGAGCCGGCCCGACCGCTGGCTGATCTTCAAGCAGATGAGCCCGTTCGCGATCCTCGGCACCGGCGGCATCCTCGCGCTCGCCCTGATCCCGGAACGCATCGATACGGGCCTTGCGCTCGTCGCGATCGGGCTCACGGTTGCCCTGGTCGCGCTCTCGGTCTTTGCGCCCTGGCATCGCCTGCCGGAGTGGATGCAGTCGATCCCTCCCCTCGCCTATCTGGGGGCGGTGGGGCTGCTGCGCGAAGCCGCGGGCGGTGCGGCTTCAGGCCTCGGTCTGCTCGCGCTGCTGACGGTCATCTGGTTCGCGCTTCACGGCTCCCGCCGTCAGGTCATCGTCGCGATCGTCGCGAGCGCCGGAGTCTTCGTCGTCCCCGCCGCCTTCATGAGCCCCGAGCACTACCCGGACCAGGAGTGGGTCAGAGCCGGTCTCTGGGTCGCCGTCACGTCCGCGGTCGGGTTCCCGATGCAGAACCTGGTCCGGGCGCTGTCGGCTCAGACGCGTGCTTCCGCCGAGCGCGCCGCCGAGTCGGAGGCGGCGACCGATCTGCTCGGCGGGATTCTCGAGGCGGCGACCGAGTATTCGATCATCGGCACCGACGCCCAGGGCACGATCGTCGTGTTCAACGCGGGGGCGGAGCGGATGCTCGGCTATTCGGCCGAGGAGGTGATCGGGAGGGTCACGCCGGAGCTGATCCACGATCCGGGGGAGGTCCGTGACTTCGCCGAGAGCAGAGGTCTGGTCCCCGGCTTCGAAGCACTCGTCGGGCGGGCGGCTCAGGGCGAGCACGAGACGCGGCAGTGGACGTACGTACGCAAGGACGGCAATCGCCTGCCGGTCGAGCTCACGATCTCGGCGACGCGTTGTGGCGACGGGCGGATAAACGGCTTCATCGGAATCGCCAGTGACATCAGCCAGCGCCTTCACGTCGAGGAGGAGCTGCTGGCCAGCGAACAGGCGCTCCGCTCGGTGTCGGCGCTGAGCAAGGCCATCGCGACGAGCGACAACGCTCGCGAAAGCATCTGCGAGGCCGCGAGGCAGGTCACCGAGGCGGACCTCGCGGTCCTGATGGAGGCGCACGGCACCGCCGGCCTCAGGATGACCGCGTCCGTCGGGGTCGAGCTCCCTGAGATCGAGGTCAGCTTGTCGGATGAGAACTCCGGCACGGGTCGCGCGTTCACCAGGCGTGAGCGGCTCTTCGTCCCCGACGCCGAAGCGAGCGCGATGGTCTCCAAGCGGATCAACGACTCCCTGAACACCAAGTCGCTCCTCTTCGAGCCGGTGTTGCGAGACGACGAGGTCGTCGGCGTGCTCGTGATCGGCTGGTTGAGCCGTGTGGCGGAGTTGAGCTCGAGCAGCAGCATCGCCGCGGGCCTGTTGGCGACGGAGGCTGCGATGGCAATCGAACGCGCTGATCTGCTCCGCCGCCTCGAGGGGGCCGCTTTGACCGACGCGCTCACCGGGTTGCCCAATCGCCGCGCGTGGGACGAGGCTCTGCCCGAGGCACTCGAGGAGGCGGGTGCGACCAGCGCGCCCGCCTCGGTGGCAATCTTCGATCTCGATCACTTCAAGAAGTACAACGATCGGCTCGGCCATCAGGCCGGCGACCGGCTCCTCGTGGCGGTTGGCGCAGCTTGGCGTCAGCACACCCGGGAGGGGGACGTGCTGGCGCGGTACGGGGGCGAGGAGTTCATCCTGTTGATGCGCGACTGCGACCCCGCCGACGCCCTCGATGTCGTTGAGCGAATCAGGGGAGCCGTGCCCGCCGCGATCACATGCTCGGCAGGGATCGCACACTGGGAGCCGCGGGAGTCCGCTGACGATCTCGTCGCGAGGGCGGATCTGGCGCTCTACGCGGCCAAGGAGCACGGCCGTGACAACGCGCTCGAGTACAGCGGCGCGATGGCCGGCTGATAGCCGCTCGGTCGTTTGGCGAAGAACGGTGCGGGTAGTCTCAGGACATGCCACAAGAACTGAACGTCAAAGACCTGAAGATCAAGTCAGACGCCTTCGATCACCACGGTGCGATCCCGGCGAAGCACAGCACCGAGGGCGAGGACATCGCCCCCGCGCTTGAGTGGTCCGGCGTTCCCGATGGCACCAAGGCGTTTGCGGTGGTCGTCCACGATCCCGACGCACCCCTCGTCGACGGCTTCACCCACTGGGTGGCCTACAACATCGATGGCGACACCACCGGCATCCCCGAGGGCGGCGGGGACGTCACGAACGGCGAGAACTCGATGGGCAACACCGGGTACAACGGCCCCGCACCCCCGCCGGGCCACGGGACCCATCACTACTACTTCTGGGTCTACGCGCTGAGCGAGGACCCCGAGCTCGACCCCGGCTTGAACCGCACTCAGCTGTTCGAGCGGATCGAGGATCTGGTGATCGAGCAGGCTCGCCTGGTCGGCACCTACAAGCGGTAGGAGCTGAATGGAGCAGCGCTACCTCGCCGGAACCGGGATGAGCGTGAGCCCGCTCTGCCTCGGGACGATGATGTTCGGCGAGTGGGGCAATCCCGATCACGAGGATTCGGTCAGGATCATCCACGCCGCGCTCGACCGCGGGATCAACTTCATCGATACGGCCGATGTCTACTCCCGCGGCGAGTCCGAGGAGATCGTGGGCAAGGCGCTCGTCGACCGCCGCGACGAAGTGATCCTGGCGACGAAGGTTCACGGCAGGATGGGCGACGATCCCAACCAGATGGGTAACTCACGACGTTGGATCACGCTGGAGGTCGAGAACAGCCTCCGCCGCCTGCAGACCGATTGGATCGACCTCTACCAGATCCATCGGCCCGACTACCACATCGAGATCGAGGAGACGCTCGGAGTCCTGACGGACCTGCAGCGAGAGGGAAAGATCCGCGCGTTCGGCTGCTCGACCTTCCCCGCCGAGAAGATCGTCGAAGCCCAGTGGGCGTCGGAGCGGCACTCCCTGGGCCGGTTCGTGAGCGAGCAGCCGCCCTACTCGATCTTCATGCGAGGCATCGAGGGCGATGTCCTACCGACCGCTCAGCGCTACGGCATGGGCGTGCTGCCATGGAGCCCGCTCGCCGGCGGCTGGCTCGCGGGCAAGTACCGGCGCGGCGAGGAGGCTTCGCCGGGGAGCTCGGTGCGTCGCAGCAACATGGCGAACCGCTTCGATACGTCCAACCCGGACAACGAGGGGAAGCTCGATGCGGTCGAGGCGCTCGCCGAGCTCGCCGACGAGTGCGGCCTCTCCCTGATCCATCTGGCGCTCGCCTTTACGCTCGCGCACCCCGCGATCACCGCACCGATCATCGGCCCGCGCACGATGGAGCAGCTCGAGAGCCAGATCGGCGCCGCGGGGATCGAGCTGAGCGGTGACGTGCTCGACCGGATCGACGAGATCTGCCCACCGGGGAGGAACGTCGCCGACGAGTCCGGCTTCACGCCGCCCGCGGTCGAGCGGAGCTCGTTGCGCCGACGCTGCTGAGCGTCAGCTGCCGAGCAGATAGTCGATGCTGCGGTTCATGACCTCGGCACGCTTCGCCCTCCCTGAGATGCCCTCGAGGCCGAAGCCGAAGTAGAGCGTGTCGGGGGTTGAGACCACCGCGCCCTCCTCGTAGCCGAGCGAGCCGGTCTGCTCCCAGTCGTTCGCGTTGCCCGGGCTGCTCTTCGGCGGACCGGAGACGCGCCAGCCGCCGAGTGGCGCCGAGGGGTCCTCGAACGAGGTCGTACCCTCGCCGAAGCCCGTGGTGACGTCGTCGATGAAGGCGCCGGCACCCTGGACCGAGTAGTCGCTGACGTATGTGATCGAAACCTCGATGCTCGATCCGGCGTAACGCGAGAGGTCGATCTTCCAGTTCTCCCAGCCCGCCGAACGACCGGTTGCCGAGTTCCACTCTCCCGTGGTGCCGGTTCGATCGCATGGCTTGCCGCCGTTGAACGTCTCGTAGTGCTTGACGAACGGATGGAGATCCTCCGTCCAGCCCTCGGGACAGCTCTCGCCGACGTCCGGTGTGGTGTGTCCGTTCTCGTCCGGCAGCGTGGTCCAGTCGCTCTTGCCGGTGTGATGGACCTCGACGATCACGTGGTCGTAGTCGCGCTCGGTGTCGTAGGACGTCGCGAAGCTGAGGGTCGCGTCGGCGGGCGCCACCCCGGTGAGATCGAACCGGTGGGTAAGCCGCTTGTAGGAATTGCTCGAGATGTTGGAGTAGAGGTACTTCGATCCGTCGAATGGCTCGAACGGCGCGGCGCCCGACCGTGCGTACGCAGCGGGTGCGTCCCCGGCGAATTGCGGGTATCCGGCCTCCGGCAGCAGGCTCGAGCTCGTCAGAAACGAAGCGGTGTGAGTCTGGTTGGCGGCGCTGTCGTCGCCGTTGAACGACCAGCTGGTCCCATCGAAGGGCGCCGACACCCCGGTGACGTCGAGGGGGGTGCCCGGCGTTTCGTCGGTCCCCCCGACGGTGCCCGCATCGTCGTTGTAGATCCCGGCACCGAGGTAGTACTGCAGGAAGTCGTCGGACAGGAACTGACAGCGGGCGGCGACGGCGTCGTCGGTGCCGTTGCACGAGTCGTTGGCCACCGGATCGAAGGGGTAGCCGAGTGAGTACTCGTAGCCCGCGTACTGGCCCCCGTAGAGGAGCTTGCCCCCCTCGTTGAGATAGGAGCGGAGCTCGAGCATCTCGTCGTTGGCCAGCCGCGATGCGTCGCCGGGAACCTGGCCGGCGTCGCGGGTGATCAGGTCATTGCCGGTGTAGTACACGACCGCCTTGTAGTGACCGAGAACGCCGAGGTCGTCCGGCGCGGTGCGACCGCGCGCGTCGACGTCGTAGACGTCGTAGGAGTGCCCCGAGGCGCTGACCGCGTCCTCGTAGTAGGAGAGGTAGTTGGGGCCGGTCGTGTCGGGGTAATCGGTGCTGGAGGAGATTCCCGTGTAATCCTCGGCGGACACGATCAGGACGTCGGCTGGGGTCGCGTTCACCACCTTGTAGGTGAACGCGGCCGTCCGCGCTCTGCCGCTGGTGAACCAGACCTTGACCTGATCACCGGCGCCGGCTGCGGGAAGCTCACCGCGAAGCTCGTGGTAGTACGCGTCGTAGTCGTTGAGGCCGAAACGCTCGCCGATCTTCGCCGGCGACGTCTTGGCCGTCTTCGTCGGCCCGTTGTTGACCTGGTAGCTGACCTTGACCTTGCCGATCCCTCGGCGGGCGAGCACCTGGACGGGCTGCGTGCCGCCGTACGAATACTTGAAGCGGAAGTCGGAGCTCGGGTTGTGGGCGCGGTTGGGGTCGGCCGCGGTGGTGGACAGGTAGAGGGGCTTGACCTTGTTGCCGAGGTGCGACTTCGGGTGCGTCGGGTTCGCGGCGGAACGGGCCAGGTCGAGGATGAACGGCCGGTTGATCTGGAACTCGTGCTGAACCTTCTTCTCGTTGTCGGGGAAGACGAACCCGCAGCCCTTGCAGCCCTCCTCGAGCTCAGTCGTCCACGCGAGTACGCCCTGAGCCGAGTGCGCCCAGTCGGTGAACTCACCGTTGGTCGTGTAGAGCTGCGCCGCGACCTCCGGGACGAAGCCCTTCACCGCGGGCTTCTCCGGGTTGCCCGAGAGCGCCTCGTAGATCGGATCGTCGGCCGTGGGCGTCTGCACCTGCCAGCCCTGCGGGTAGAGCAGCAGCGGGCCGTAGGAGTGGTAGCTGATCGCGAACGTCGGGTCGATCCGGCGGACCAGCTTCATGTCCGCGCGCACCTCGGGCTCGGAGGCGGCGCGAGGGCCGCGGAAGGTCTCGTCGGAGGTGATCGTCGCCGATCCCTCGTCGTCGTAGCCCCAGCGGTAGGGATAGTTGCGGTTCGGATCGACGCCGTCCCCGTTGGTGATCTTGCCGTTGTGGTCGTTGTCGCGCACCGTCTTGCGCCAGAGGCGCTCGTGATCGAATGTGTATTGATAGCCGTCGGGGTTGACGACCGGCAGGAACCAGAGGTCGCGGGTCTGCAGCAACCTCCGCGCTTCACCGGAGTTGCGATGGGCCAGGAACCAGCGCATCGCCCGCATCGTCACCTCGGTGCTGATCCATTCCCGCGCATGGGTCGTGCCTTGGTAGAGGACCGCCGGCTTGCCGCCGTTCGCCGGTCGCGAGGACTCGCGCGTCAGCCGCATCGCGAGGATCTTGCGGCCCTGCCCGGAGCGCCCGATCGTCTCCAGCTTCGTCAGCTTCGGGTACTGCTCTGCGAGCTTCCTCAGCTGCGCGGCGATTCCGTCGTGGCCGTCGTAGTCGCTGAAGACCTTGTACCCACCCTTGGCCTGTGAGGCGGCGCGCTCGGAGACCGTGCGGCCCTCGGCGTCACGAACGAGACCGACTTCGATGCCGTCGCGAGCGAGCGCGGCGCGCTCGGCGTCGTCGAGAACGAGATCCACATGGCTGTCGCCGGTCGAGCCGGGCTCGACCGAGGCGATGTCGAAGCCGCCCGCATTGAGCGTCGAAAGCTGATCGCCGCTGACGTCGGCCTCGTACATCTCGAGCGAGCCGGTGCTCGCCGAAGCGGGCGCGGGGGCGGCAAACGCCAGCGTCGCAAGTACCGAGATGCCGAGAACTCCACGCCGCCACCGACCCATCACTGAACCCTCCCTGTTGATGCCTGCGGGCACCCCCAGGCACCCTCGCCCTCACCTTACTCCCCGTATCGGTGAGTCGCTCGCGGGTCGCTCAGCCGGCGCTCATCACCTGGTCGGCGGCCTCTTCGGCGGCATCGAGCTGCTCGGCGACGAGGTCGAGGCCGCGGTCCCAGAAGGCCGGATCGGCAAGGTCGACGCCGACGATCCTGCCGAGTTCCTCGGGCGAGCGAGAGCCGCCGCAGGAGAGCATCTCCAGGTAGTCGGGCACGATCTCCTGGCCCCGCTCGAGGTAAAGGCGGTAGACGGAGAGCGCCAGCAACTGGCCGTAGGCGTATGCGTAGACGTAGCCCGGCGTGCCGATGAAGTGGGGGACGTAAGACCACCAGGACCGGTAACCATCGGTCACCTCGACCGAGTCACCGAGCATCTCCGTCTGCGAGTCGGCCCAGAGCTCGCCGAAGCGCTCGACCGAGAGCTCCCCCTCCTCGCGACGGGCGGTGTGGACGCGATCCTCGAACTGATTCATCGCGATCTGGCGGAACACGGTCGCGATCTGCCCCTCGATCGACTCGGCGAGCAGGTTGAGCCGGGAGCGGGGATCGTCCGCCTCCGCGAGGAGCCGGCCGAAGACGAGCTCTTCGGCGAACACGGATGCCGTCTCGGCAACGGTCAGCGGGGTGCTCTGGTGGAAGACCCCACGCTCGCGGGCGAGGTACTGGTGGATGCCATGGCCGAGCTCATGCGCGAGCGTGGTGACGTCGCGGCGACGATCGGTCCAATTCAGCATCACGTAGGGATGCACCGAGGGAACGGTCGAGGCGCTGAAGGCACCGCCGCGCTTGGATGGCCGCGGAGGAACGTCGATCCAGCTCTCGTTGAAGAAACGCCCGGCGATCTCGCTCATCCGCGGCGACACCGAGTCGAACGTTTCGAGCACGATCTCCTTGCCGGCCTCCCATTGGATCGATTCCTCGTCGGCGCCCACGACCGCCATCCGGTCGTAGTCGGCCAGCCGTTCGATGCCGAGCAGCTTCGCCTTCGTCCGGTACCAGCGGCGGGCGAGCTCATTGCGCCCGCGGACCGCCTCGATCAGGGCCTGGACGGATTCGTCGGAGGCCTCGTTGGAGAGGTTGCGCGTGGCCAGCCAGTGGGGGTAGTTGCGCAAGCGGTCGATCGTCGACTTCTCCTGCAGGAGGGTGTTGAAGGCGTAGGCGCGCGTCCGCAGGCCGGGCTCGAGGGCCTTCGTCACGGCCTCGGCGACGATCCGGCGGCGCTCCCGGTCGGGATCGAAGAGTTTGGAGAGGGCGACGTCGAGCTGGACGGGCTCGTCGGCTTCCGGCAGATCGACGCGGATCGCCGAGGTGAGCTCATCGAAGAGGCGACTCCAGGCTCCGCGGCCCGTCAGCGACAGCTCCGAGACGATCCGTTCCTCGGGAGCGCTGAGCAGGTGGGGCCGGTACCGGCGCTCCATGCGGAGGTGGTGCGCGCAGAACTCCAGGCCCTCTCCGGCGAGAAGCTCCTCGGCGCGCTCGTCATCGACCTCGACCCATTCGAGCTCGAAGAAGACGAGCCGGGTGCTGATCGCGGTGGCACGCTCCGATGCTCGCTGCAGCAGCGCGCCGGTCGCCGGATCCGCTGTGTCGCCGGCGAAGCGAAGATGAGCGAAGTTAAGGGCTCGTCCGACGATCTCGGAGAGTTGCGCCAGGCGCTCCATCGCGCCTCTCAGCCCGGCGGAGTCGAGCTCGCCGATCTTTCCCTCGTAGTCGTTGACGAAGTCCTTGGAGAGCCTGTCGCCCTCGTCGAGCAGCGAGGAGACCGCCGCCTCGTCGTCTCCAGCGGAGTCACCGGCCTCGATCCCGGCTGCTTCGAGATCAATCAGATGGGAGAGGTCCCACGTCTCTGTTTCGACTGTGGCCATCCCCGCAAGCTAACAGGCGGGAATGGCCACGTCGGGGGCTTCGGGTTGCTAGTTGACGGCCTTCTTCGCCTTGTCAGCCGCGCCGCCGATGGCGTCGCCGACCTTGTCGGCCGCGTCGCCGACCTTCTGCTTCGCCTCGCCGGCTCCGCGATCGACCTTGCCCTCGTTCTTGAGGTCGTCGTCACCGGTCAGCGAGCCCGCCGCTTCCTTCAGCCGGCCCTTGCCCTCGTCGATCTTTCCCTCTGACTTGCTGTCTGACATGTGGTTTCTCCTTGCTGTTGGTTTGCGTAACTACTTACCGTCGTCGTCAGTCACATCGTTGGCCGCATTGCCGGCCGTGTCGCCTGCGTCGTCGGCCGCATTGCCGGCGGCGTCTCCCGCATCCTGGGCGGCGTCGCTGTCGGTGGCGTCGTTGAAGCTGTCCTTGGCCTTGTCGGTGGCGTCGCCTGCGGCGTCCGTTGCGTCGGTGGCCGCGTTGTCGATGGCCCTGCCCGCGTCCTCGGCGTCATTGCAGCCGGCGACTCCGGCACCGCCGGCGGCGATCGCAAGCGTGGCAGCCATCGTGCTGATCACGCTTCGACTCAAGATCCAGGGTCGTTCCATTGCTTCAGCCTCCCGTGTGGTTGCTGACTCGGATGCCCAGGATGGGCTGGTTCAAACCCGACCGGCGGCCGAAACGACGCCTAAGCTGATGCCGGTGCGGTCCCGGCTCCTCATCGCGATCACCGTCGTCTCAGGCGTCTTCGGGCTCAGCGGGTGCGGGAGCTCCGGCGGCGACGTGACCGTGGCCGGGCGCCCATATGCCGACGCGAACAAGATCTGCCTGGACGTGGCCGAGCGCTTCGCCGACCTGCAGAAGGACCCGCCGCGGAGCTTCCAGCAGGGCGAGCAATTGCTGACGGTGCTGTCACAGACCGCCGAGGATGGCGCCCGCGCTCTCGGGGAGGTCGAGCCACCGGCGCTGCAGGCGCTCTCCTTCGAGCGCTACCTGAAGAGCCGCGACCGGGTCGGGGATCTGATCGAGCGCGGGGTGCAGGCGGCGAAGAGCGAGAGGGGAGAGGCGTACGACAGCCTCCGAACGAAGGTCGAGGACGGCGCCGAGGAGCGCCGCCGGCTTGCCGAACGGGCCGGGCTCCACGGCTGCGCCGCCGCCGAGCAGGGCTGAGCCCGGACCAATTGGAGCGGTCCCGCCGAACCCCGGAAGGGAAACCGATCGGTGAGGCGAATCTGGGGTCACCCATGAGCAAGACCGCGACCAAGACCAGGCCCCGCCGTAACGGCTCCACCTCGAACGGGACGCCCAACGGCAAGACCCTCTCGACCTACATCACCGAGCGCTTCGAGGAATTCTCGCGTTCGCAGAAGGATGTGGCCCGATACATAGTCGACCATCTCGAAGAGGCGGCCTTCCAGACCGCCGAGGAGCTGGCGCGCCGTGCCGACACCTCGTCATCGACGGTCGTCCGCTTCTCCCAGGCTCTCGGCTTCGAGGGATACCCCGAGCTGCAGCAGGCTGCGATCGAGGAGTACCGCGCCGCGGTAGCAGCGAGTGGCGCCACCGCCAGCGGTGGAGCCCTCTTCGACTTCGACCACACCGAGTTCGAGTCGTCGCTCGCCGCCGACCACTCCAACATCGAGAGCACGGTCCGCGGCCTCACCCGCGAATCCGTGGAGCTCTGCGTCCGTGAGCTCGCCACCGCCCAGCGCGTCGTCATCGTCGCCATGGATCAGATGGCCTTCTTCGCCTCCTACCTGCGGCACATGCTCGCCCTCCTCGACATCCGGGCCGAGACGATCACCCAACCGCGCCAGGAGTCGATCACCCGTCTCGGGAACGTCGATGAGGACACCCTCGTCGTCGCCTTCTCAGCCGGCCGCGCCCACCCGCTCGTGATCAGGGCCATGAAGCTCGCTCGCCATCGCGGCGCGCACACGATGGCAATCACCGACGCGACCCTCTCCGATGTCGGCGAGCACGCGGAGCACACCCTTTACTGGTCCTCGGACTCACCCTCCTACACGCGTTCGACGACCGCCCTGCTGGCGCTCGTCGAGGCCCTCGCGCATGGCGTCTACGCTCGGGACAAGGGTGCCTTCAAGGAACGCATCCGCGCTTTCAAGCTGAAATAGGGACGCGCGCCGATTCGGTCGGCCGTGGCTCCCGGGGGTTGCAGGCCGCGATGGGGCACTGCCGTGAAGGGCGAGTTTCGCCCGGTTACCGAGTCAAACTCGCCCCTCACCGCGAGATCCAGGTCAGCCGGAGAGCCGAGGGCCCCTCCCATTAAGATTGGCTGAGATGCCCGACCAAGCTGCCTTACGCCTCAAGACCGGCCTCGCCGAGATGCTCAAGGGCGGCGTCATCATGGACGTCGTCAACGCCGAGCAGGCGCGCGTCGCCGAATCCGCAGGCGCCGTCGCGGTGATGGCGCTCGAGCGCGTTCCCGCCGACATTCGCGCGGACGGCGGCGTCGCCAGGATGTCGAACCCGCGCATGATCGAGGAGATCAAGGAGGCGGTGACGATCCCGGTGATGGCCAAGGCCCGGATCGGTCATTTCGCCGAGGCGCAGGTCCTGCAGGCGCTCGAGGTCGACTACATCGACGAGTCCGAGGTGCTGACGCCGGCGGACGAGGCGCACCACATCGAGAAGATGAAGTTCGACGTCCCGTTCGTCTGCGGTGCGACCGACCTCGGCGAGGCGCTGCGCCGGATCGGGGAGGGCGCCGCGATGATCCGTTCGAAGGGCGAGGCGGGAACTGGAAACATCGTCGAGGCCGTTCGCCACCTGCGGGAGATAATCGGCGGCATCCGGCGCCTCTCGGTGCTCGATTCGGCTGAGCTGGCCGCCGAGGCGAAGGAGCTGCGCGCTCCGTTCGAGGTCGTCCGCCAGGTCGCCGAGCTCGGATGGTTGCCGGTGCCGATGTTCTGCGCCGGCGGAATCGCCACCCCCGCTGACGCGTCGCTGACGATGCAGCTGGGCGCCGAGGGCAACTTCGTGGGCTCCGGAATCTTCAAGTCCGAGAATCCCGAACGGGTGGCGAAGGCCGTCGTCGAGGCCACGACCCACTTCAACGATCCCGACCGCGTCCTTGCGGCATCCTCCGACCTCGGCGAGCCGATGCGAGGCGACGACATCGCGCAGCTGGCCGCAGAGGGCGAGTTGCTGCAGCAGCGCGGCTGGTAGTGCGGCCCGCCGCAGGCGAGTCTCTCCGGATCGGCGTCCTCGCCAGTCAGGGTGACTTCGCCGCGCATGTGCGAACGCTCAGCGCCCTCGGGGGGGAGGCGGTCGCCGTCCGAAGGCCCGATCAGCTCGCCGACCTCGACGGGCTCGTCATCCCCGGGGGCGAGAGCACCACGATCTCGATGGCGATCGACCGCGACGGGCTCGAGGAGCCGATCCGCCTCCACGCTGAGGCAGGGCGACCGATCCTCGGCACGTGCGCCGGGATGATCGTCTGCGATTCCGAGCACCTCGGGCTGATCGACGCCCGGGCCGAGCGCAATGCATTCGGCCGGCAGCTGCAGAGCTTCGAGGCCGACATCGAGGTCGAGGGCATCGGCGCCGAGCCCATTCGCGCCGTCTTCATCCGCGCCCCCTGGATCGCCGAGCACGGTGCCTCGGTCGACGTTCTCGCCAGGTGGGAGGGCCATCCCGTCGTGATCCGCGACGGTGCGATCCTCGCCTGTGCCTTTCACCCGGAGCTGACGGATGACTCGCGGATTCATGCACTACTGATGGCGATGGCGACAACGGCGCGTGAGCGCCGCGAACAGGAGGCGGTTGGATGAGGGATCCCAGGGTCGACGGGCTTGCCAGGGTGCTGGCTCAGTATTCGCTCGAGCTGCAACCGGGCCAGGTCTGCCTGATCCAGGGCGGGGTCGCCGCCGAGCCCCTGATGCAGGCGCTCTACGAGGAGGTGCTCGCCGCCGGGGCGCACCCGATCGTCGACATGGCGATGGAGGGAGCGCAGGCGGCGTTCTTCGCCCGTGC
This sequence comes from uncultured Solirubrobacterales bacterium, assembly GCA_963826475.1. Lineage (GTDB taxonomy): Bacteria > Actinomycetota > Thermoleophilia > Solirubrobacterales > 70-9 > RHKX01. The sequence continues at coordinate 520,114 of CAWGXC010000003.1, forward strand.
CAACGACGAGCAGCTGGAGTGGATCGCACCTCCCGCTCGATGGGCGATCGAAAACGCTGACGCTCGGATCAGGGTGCTGTCCGACACCAACATGCGCGAGCTCTCCTCGGTTCCGCCCGCGAAGCAGACCCGGAGGCAGAAGGCGATGCATCCGCTGATGCAGCGGATGATGGAGCGCAGCGCTTCCGGGGACCTGAACTGGAACGTGACGCTCTTTCCGACCAATGCCTACGCGTCGGCGGCGTCGATGAGCCTGGCCGACTACGAGGACTTCTACTACCGCGCCTGCCTGACCGATCAGGCCGATCCGGTCGGGGCCTGGAAGCGGGCCGCCGAGGAGACCAGACGTCTCGGCGACTGGTTGCAGGGACGGGAGGAGGTCCACATCGTGGGGCCCGGTACCGACCTGAAGCTGAACATCGCGGGCCGCACGATCCTGCCGGCGGACGGCAAGCGCAACATGCCGGACGGAGAGTTCTTCACCGGCCCGATCGAGGACTCGGCCGAGGGCGAGATCACGTTCCACCTGCCTGCGAGCTATTCGGGCCGCGAGGTCTCCGGCGTGCACTTCCGCTTCGAGGGCGGCAGGGTCGTCGAGGCGACCGCCGATCGGGGCGAGGACTTCCTGACCGAGGTGCTCGATACCGACGAGGGGGCGAGGCGCCTTGGCGAGCTCGGCATCGGCACCAACTTCGGGATCACCGACGGCACCGGCGAGATCCTGCTCGACGAGAAGATCGGTGGCACCGTTCACCTGGCCGTCGGAGCGAGCTATCCCGAGTCAGGCGGCGTCAACGAATCCGCGGTCCACTGGGACATGATCTGTGACCTGCGCCGCGGCGGCAGCATCACCGTCGACGGCGAGGTGCTGCAGGCGGACGGCGAGTTCGTGGTGTAGCGCGCAACTTCGAAGGGTCCGCGATGTTGAGAGCTGCGGTCCCTCCTCCACCCGATGCATGGCAGGGCGCTTGCGGGAGCGCTGGATGCAATCGGGCACCAATGGGACCGAGCGCGACCGGGCCCTGCATCCCCCGCAGGCCCGGTCGCCGTCGCTTCGCCGCCGAGCCCGGCCGCCCTAGAATGGCCCCATGTCGGGTCATTCCAAGTGGGCGTCCATCAAGCACAAGAAGGGCGCCACGGACGCCAAGCGCGGGAAGCTCTTCACGAAGCTGGCTCGCGCGATCACGGTCGCCGCTCGCGAGGGCGGCGGCAACCCGGAGGGCAACGCGACCCTGGCGACGGCGATCCAGAAGGCCAAGGACCAATCGATGCCGAAGGACAACATCCAGCGGGCGATCGACAGGGGCACGGGGGAGGGCTCCGATGGCGCGACGATCGAACGCATCCTCTACGAGGGCTACGGCCCCGGCGGCACGGCGCTCCTGGTCGAGGCGATGAGCGACAACCGCAACCGCACGGGGTCTGAGATCCGCTTCGCCTTCGACCGTCACGGTGGCAGCCTCGGTGAGCCCAACTCGGTCGCCTGGCAGTTCGAGAAGCGCGGGGTGATCCTCGTCGACGGCGACCGGTACGACGAGGACGATCTGATGGTCGCCATCGACGCGGGCGCCGAAGACGTGGTCGCCGACGGCGACGTGCTGCGGATCCTGACCCAGCCGGCCGATCTGGCCACCGTCCGCGAGGCGCTCAACCAGGCCGAGATCGCGGTCGATTCCGCGGATATCGTGATGGAACCGACGACCACGGTCGAGGTCGGCGAGGGTGAGGCGAGGACGCTGCTGCGGCTGATCGACGCGCTCGACGATCACGATGACGTCGACGCCGTACATGCCAACTTCGACATGTCGGAGGAAGTCCTGGAGAAGGCTCTGACCTAGCCGAGTCCGGGGTCGGGGGGAGGCATCCGGGGTTCGGTCCAGAATCTCCCCCTGATGAGGATCGTGATGGGAATCGATCCCGGCGTCGCCAACACCGGCTTCGGGGTGGTCCGGGTATCCGGGCCGCGCATGACGGCGCTCGACGCCGGCACGATCGAGGTACCGCCGGGGATCCCCGCCGAACAGCGCCTGCAGCAGATCCATCAGTCGCTCACGGAGCTGATCGGGTGGCACGCTCCGGAAGCGATGGCTCTCGAGAGCATCTACTTCGGCAAGAACGTCCGCTCCGCCATCGGGGTGGGGCAGGCACGGGGGGTCGTCATGCTGGCCGCCGCGACCGGCGGGATCGGCTGCACCGACTACACGCCGCAGGCCATCAAGCTCGCGGTCTGTGGAACCGGATCGGCCGCCAAGGATCAGGTCAAGCACATGGTCCAGGCGCTGTTGGGACTTCCGGTCGAGCCGCCTTCAGATCACGCCGCCGACGCCCTCGCCGTCGCGATCTGCCACGCCGCTCATCTCCAGGGCGCCGCCGAGCAGTCAGCGTCCAGCGCCGTCAGCGGGGCGCGAGCCGGGGCGCGCGAGGTTGCGCTCTCGTGATCGCCGCGGTCAGCGGCGAGGTATTGATTCGCAGGCCCGATCACGTGGTGATCGACGCCGGCGGGGTCGGATACCGCCTGGCCGTCTCGTCCGAGACCCTCCGTGAGGTCCCCCCCGTAGGGACCCGCACCTCGCTCCACGCCCACCTGGTGGCCCGCGAGGACTCGCTCGCGCTCTACGGCTTTGCGACGGAGGATGAGCGGGACCTCTTCGTCGCCTTCACCACCGTCTCCGGCGTCGGACCCAAGGTCGCACTGGCGGCGCTTTCCGGAGGCCCCGTCGGCGAGTTGCTCCTGGCCATCGCAAGCGGCGACGTCAAGCGCTTCCAGGCCGTCCCGGGGATCGGCAAGCGCACGGCGGAGCGGATCATCGTGGAGCTGCGCGAGAAGGTGGCCGGGCAGCTCGAGGACTCCGTCGTCATCGCCGCGTCGGGGCCGAGCTCGGGCCCGCGAGAGGAGGCCCGGGACGGGTTGCTCGGCCTCGGATACACGCCGCCGGAGGCGGAGCGCCTGCTGGAATCGGCGCAGGGCGAAACGGCTGAGGAGCTCATCGGCTCCGCGCTGCGCCAGGGCGGCACCGGTCGCGCCGCGGCTTAGGGCATCCTCGTACTCATGGGCGACGACCACATCCAGCGAATTCCGCTCAATCAAGCCGCCATCGAGGCGGACGCCGAGCCGCGGATCGCCGATGCGCGGGTGGAGCGCGGGGAGGAGGAGCTCGACCGCAGCCTGCGCCCCTCTCGGCTCAGCGACTTCGTCAACCAGCGTCCGGTCACGGAGCAGCTCGAGGTCTTCATCGAGGCGGCATTGCGACGGGGGGAGCCGCTCGATCACGTACTCCTCGCCGGGCCGCCGGGGCTCGGCAAGACGTCCCTCGCGCACATCATCGCCTCCGAGCTCGGCGTGCCGCTCGTGCAGACGGCCGGGCCGGCGCTCGAGCGCAAGGCGGACATCGCCAGCTTCCTGACGACCCTCGAACCGGGCAGCGTCTTCTTCATCGACGAGATCCACCGTCTCAACCGCGCCATCGAGGAGACCCTCTATCCGGCCATGGAGGACCGCAAGCTGCCCGTGGTGCTCGGCGCCGGCGCCGGCGCCCGGACCGTGACCCTGGACCTTCCCGCCTTCACCCTCGTGGGCGCAACAACCCGGGCGGGGCTGTTGACGACACCCCTCCGGGACCGCTTCGGCGTCAGCCACCGGCTCGAGCACTACGACCCGAGCGAGCTCGCCCGTATCGTCGAGCGCTCAGCCGAGATCCTCCGAGTGGAGATCGAGCCCTCGGGGACCGCCGCGATCGCGTCCCGGTCACGGGGCACGCCGCGGGTTGCGAACCGGTTGCTGAAGCGGGTTCGTGATTTCGCCGAGGTTCGGGGCGAGGGCATCGTCACCGCCGAGATCGCCGCCGCCGCCCTGCTGATGCTCGAGGTGGACGAGGCCGGCCTCGATCGCCACGATCGCTCGATCCTCGAGGCGATCGCGCTGAAATTCTCCGGCGGTCCCGTGGGACTCTCGACTCTCGCCGCGGCGGTTGACGAGGAGCAGGACACGATCGAGGACGTCTACGAGCCCTACCTGCTCCAGCAGGGGCTGCTGAAGCGGACTCCGCGCGGCCGCGTGATCACCGAACGCGGCTACGCGCACCTCGGCGTGCCGGTTCCCGATGGCCTGGTCAGCCTCTTCTAGGCCGAGCTGATCAGGCACTCGCCGCCGATTCACTAGCCTTCCGCCCGTGCCCTTCTTCATCTGCCCGAACTGTGGGAACCGCCTGCGCAGCGGCGAGCGGACCGCTGGCCTTTCCGCGCGGCCCAAGGGCTGCCCCAAATGCGGCTTCGCCTTCCTGTTCGAGTTGCTCGACGACTACTACCCGGCGCCCGACGCCGCCTTCTTCACGTGCGACCAGAAGGGCCTCGTCCTCGACGTCGGCCGCGGAGGCTTCGAGCTGACCGGGCTGACCGACGAGGACGTCATCGGCCGCCCCGTCAAGGACGTGCTCGGCCTCGAGTGGATCGATCCCGGGGGTGGCGGCGAGGAGGCCGACACCGACGGCGACGGGGTGGCCGACCCGATCGAGACGACGCTCGAATGGGGCGTTCGCTCGCTCGGCAAACGGGTTGCCGTCCACGCCGAGGGGGACCTGCCGGCGAAGGCCGTGGCCGATGTCTTCCCGGCCTACGATGATGACGGCGGGATGCTGCTCGTCCTCACCCCGGAGTAGGCGCTCCCAGATATGGGCTCCCGCCGCGTAAACATCACGATCATCACCCTGGTCCTGGCCATGGTGGTCGGCTCGCTGCTGATCATCGCCACGAAGCCGACGAAGCTCGGGCTCGATCTCAGCGGCGGCACGCAGCTCATCTACGAGGGTGAGTCGACGCCGCAGAACCCGACGGTGGACGCCGAGGACATCGACAACACGATCGAGATCATGCGCCAGCGGATCGATGCCTTCGGCGTCTCCGAGCCCGAGATCGCACCACTCGGCGCCAAGCAGATCCAGATCAGCCTGCCGAACGTTCAGGACGCGGCGCGGGCGGCGGCACAGGTCGGCGAGACGGCGCAGCTCAACTTCTACGACCTCGAGCCGGACGTCGTCCCGCTCGATCCGGCCGACGAACCGGTCACGCCCGCCAACTTGGAGCAGCAATCCACCACGAAGTACTACGACGCAGTCAAGCTCGCCTCGGAGCAGAAGCCGGTGGACTGCAGCGACACCTGCTCGTCGGATGGCTCGAAGACGCAGTACTTCCTGTTCGAGAAGAAGAGTCAGCAGTACGTCGCCGGCCCGGAGCAGAAGCGGGCCGATCTCCTGACCGTCGAAGGGACCACGCCACCCCCTGAGAACGACCGGAAGATCTTCGCCGTCCCCGCCGGCACGATCGTCGTCCAGGATCAGGTCAACTCGGACAACCCCGACGCGCCGCCTCGCTACTTCGTTCTCAGGGACAAGCCCAAGCTCACCGGGACCGACATCACGAACCCGGAGCAGAACTTCGACCAGAATGGCCAGCCGAACGTCACGTTCGACTTCACCGACGCCGGTAGGAAGGCGTTCCAGGCGATCACCCAGGCGATCGCGCAGCGCGGCCAGGAGAACCTCTCCCAGCCCTACGCCTTCGCGATCGTCCTCGACGGCAAGATCGTCTCGCGGCCGATCATCGATTACAACGAGAACCCGACGGGGATCGACGGGCGCACCGGCGCTCAGATCTCCGGCAGCTTCACGCTGCAGGAGGCGCAGGATCTCGCGCAGTTCCTGAAGATCGGCGCCCTGCCGATCGACCTCAAGCTGATCAGCCAGAGCACGGTCACCGCCACCCTCGGCAAGCAGGCGCTCGACCAGGGCCTGAAGGCCGGTCTCGCCGGGCTCATCCTCGTCGCCCTCTTCCTGCTCCTCTACTACCGCTTCCTCGGTGCCATCGCGGTCCTGGGGCTGGTCGTCTACGCGATCTTCTTCTACGCGATGATGAAGCTGATCCCGATCACGCTGACCCTGCCGGGCATGGCGGGGCTGGTGCTGACGATCGGGGTTGCCGCCGACTCCAACGTCGTCATCTTCGAGCGAATAAAGGAGGAGTCCCGCAAGGGGCACTCCATGATCTCGTCGATCACGACCGGCTACAGGCGCGGGATCGCGACCATCATCGACGCCAACGTGATCACGCTGCTGACCGCGTTCATCCTCTTCGGCCTGGCCACCGCAGGCGTCAAGGGCTTCGCCTTCGTGCTCGGGATCGGCACGATCGTCTCCCTCTTCACCGCCGTCGTCTTCACCCGAGCGGTCCTCGGCGTCCTCGGTCGGACTCGGATCCTGCGATCGCCGAAGACGATCGGGGCCGGCGGCGGTCAGCGTGTGCGCTGGCACTTCGACTTCGCCGGCGCCAGCCGCTGGTTCTTCTCCTTCTCCGGCGCGATCCTCGCGATCGGCGCGATCTCGTTCGCGACCAACCAGCTCAACTTCGGCATCGACTTCGAGTCGGGAACGAAGATCAACGCGGCGCTGACCCAGGCGCCAAGCGTCGATCAGGTGCGCTCGGCGGTCGGTGACGCCGGGGTGGCCCAGCCCGATGCCGTGAAGATCCAGCAGGTCACGAACGACGAGTTCGGCCAGAACGTCTTTCAAATCCAGGGCAAGATCAGCACCACGGAAGTCGGTGACGTCAAGGCTGAGCTCGAAAAGGACTTCGGCTTCGAGAACGGTCCGAACGACAGCTTCCAGAACGACACGGTCGGCCCTACCTTCGGTCAGCAGATCGCTCGCAGCGCGGGCTACGCGATCATCTTCTCGCTGCTGCTGATCGCCGCCTACGTCGCGTTCCGCTTCGAGGCCAAGTACGCGATCCCGGTGATGATCGCCGTCGTCCACGACGTCCTGATCACCGCGGGCGTCTACTCGCTGGTCGGTAGGGAGGTGTCGAGCGGAACCGTCGCTGCGTTCCTGACCATCCTCGGATATTCGCTCTACGACACGGTCATCGTCTTCGACCGCGTGCGGGAGAACGTCCCGCGTCTGCCGCGAGCGACGTTCTCGCAGATCGCCAACCGCTCGCTGAGCGAGGTGCTGACCCGATCGCTGATCACCGGGCTCTCGACGGTCTTCCTGATCGGCGTCATCCTCATCTTCGGCGGCGACACCCTGCGCGACTTCGCATTCGCGATGATGGTCGGCGTCCTCTCCGGCACCTACTCCTCGATCTTCATCGCGACCCCGGTGTTGATCGCCTGGAAGGAGCGCGAGTCGGGATACCGGGCCCGCGCCGCCAGGATCATGGAGACGATGGGACGCGTCCCCGCGTTCCCCGAGGACAACGTGGTTGCCAAGGTCGGCGAGGGACACGCGGGCGAGGCCGGCGAAGCCATCGAAGCGGACGGGAGCGGCCAACCGGTCGCCCCGGAGCGCGGAGCGGTGATCGCCCCGGCGCCGGAATCCTTCGACGAGGCCGATGGATCGGGGGCCGAGATCGCGGACGCAGCGGGCGCCGGAGACGTTGAGCTGTCGGAGCGGGAACGACGTCTCGAGGCGCGCCGCCGTCGCCAGGCGAAGGCTCGCCGCAAGCACGGAAGGAACAGGTAGATGGCGGTTTTGGTGTGGGCGACCCTCGGCGTCGCCCTCTGGCACTTCACGGTCTTCGTCCCCGACCACTTCCGGGGGGGCATCGTCGGGGCGTTCGTCGGCGGCGTCGTCGGGGCGATCGTCAGCGGGGCCATCTGGCAGGTCCTGATCGGCGACGGCATCGGCCAGACCGACCTGCTGACCGCCGTCGCGGCGGTCCCCGGCTGCCTGCTCGGCCTCGCGGCCGTCTACGCGCTCGGGTTACGCGACGAGCGTCGCTTCGGCGACGCCTAGACCGAGTCCCGAGCTCACCCGCCCGCCCACGAGGGGCGAGATCGGGTCGGTAGCCGCGCGAAGCTCGACCTTCGTGATGAGATCGCCGGCGATCGCCCACGTGACGGAGCACCGACGCCGCAAACAGCGGATTGGGGGCCGGGTTCCGTCCTCGATCGCTGCAAGCCTCTTGTGGTGGGCACCGCGCTTGCAGCACCCTTCACGGCCTCGCCCTACGACTACGGGGAGGCTCGCGTGCTCGCCGATCAACTCGGTCTGGCCGACCCGGTGGCCATCGCGCTCGTCCGCCGCGGGCATCGCACCGTCGAGCAGGCGCGAACGTTCCTCGATGCCAACGAGGCGCACGACCCCGAGCGCTTCGAGGGCATCGATTCCGCGATCGCGGCGATCGAGCACGCGATCGCCCGCGGCCAACGGATCACGATCCACGGCGACTACGACGTCGACGGGATGTGCTCTACGGCCATCCTGGTCGGGGCCATGCGCCGAGCCGGTGCGGAGTGTGACTGGGTAATCCCCGACCGTCTCGCAGATGGCTACGGACTGAGTGCGGCGAGCATCGAGCATCTGCGCGAGCGGGGAACCGGCCTGCTGATCACAGCTGACTGCGGGATCGGCTCGGCTGCGGAGATCGAAACGGTGAAGGGGATGGGCATCGCGGCGGTCGTTACCGACCATCACCACCCGGGGACCATCCTCCCCGACTGCCCGATCGTGCATCCCGAGGTGAGTGCCTACCCGTTCACCGGGCTCTGCGGGGCCGCCGTCGCCCACAAGCTCGTCGCCGCTTTCGAGCGGTCACGGGGCCTCACCGGGCCCGCCGATGAATCGCGCGATCTCGACCTCGTTGCGCTGGCGACGATCGCCGACCTCGTTCCCCTGGTCGGTGAGAATCGATCGCTCGCCCGGCGTGGGCTCGCCGAGCTCCGCAAGGCCCGCCGGCCGGGACTCCGAGCCCTGCTCACGATCTCCAAGGTGGAGCCCGAGTTCCTCGACGAGGGCGACATCGCCTTCCGGATTGCGCCCCGTCTGAACGCCGCCGGGCGGCTCTACAGAGCCGACGCGGGGGTTGAGCTGATGCTGACCGACGACGATGCGCGCGCGAACACGATCGCGGCCGAGCTCGACGCCGCCAATCACGAGCGCCGAGAGACCGAGCGCGGCGTCACCAGTGCGGCGGAGTCCGCTCTGCGGGCGTTGCCCGAGTCCGCACGGGACGCTGGAGTGCTGGTGATCGCGGGTGAGGGATGGCATCCCGGCGTGGTCGGAATCGTCGCCTCGCGGATCGTCGAGCATCACGGCAAGCCCGCGATCATCCTCTCGATCGACGCGAGCGGGCAGGCGCGCGGCTCGGGCCGCAGCGTGCCGGGGTTCGACCTGCTCGCCGCGCTCGACGCCTGCGCGTCCCACCTCGACCGCTACGGGGGGCATCGGGCAGCCGCTGGAGTCGAGCTGCCGGCAGCCGGCATCGAGGCATTCCGTGAGGCGCTGGCCGCTCACTCAGCCGCCGTGATGCCCGATGGCGGCCTGGCGGAGCCCGAGCGCATCGACGCGTTCGTGGGCGCCGAGGCGCTCGACCTTCGGGTGGCCGAGCAGTTGGAGGCGCTCGCCCCGTTCGGTCAGGGCAATCCCGGCGTGCGCCTGCTGATCCCATCGGCGCAAATCGGAGACATCAGGCCGATGGGGCAGGAGGGCCGCCACGCACGCTTCAACGTGAGCACGGGCGGTCTCTCGGCTCGCGCCGTCGCATTCGACGCGAACGGCGCCCTCGAGGCCGCGCAGAGAGCTCCTCATGACCTCACGGTTCGCCTCGAGGTCAATCACTGGAACGGCGGCGTCGAGCCTCGCGCGATCCTGAGCGGAGCACACGGCCGGGACCGCCCCGCGGCGCGAGAAGAAACCAGCGGGCATGCGTGCGCGGCGGCTGAGGACCGATCGTGGTGGTGGGATCGATTCGACCTCGAGCTTGGGCGCGACCTCGGGGCCGCGATCAGCGAGCCGATCCGGCCGGCCGCCCTCCGCACACCCGTGAATGCTCGCCGCGGGTCGGTGGTGGCGCGGATAACGGAGCTTCTCTCGAGCGGTGAGCGCGTCATGGTCATCACCGCCGATGCTGCTCGCAGGAGCGCCCTGCTCGATTCGGTCGGGCCCTCCAGGCTCGGCGTCGAGGGCGCGACCATCTGCATGCGTTGCTCACCCCGCGAGCTCGCCGGCGCCGGCGAACGTGGTTGCGGATTGTTGATCACGGACTGGAGCTCCCTCTCGGGAGCGCGATCCGTCGCTGAGGAGTTCGACCACCTCGTCCTCGTCGATCCGCCGGCCAGCGCCGCCTTGGAGGGCATCGCGATGGCAAGCGAAGGCTTCGCCCACAAGGCCTGGGGAGCCGCGGAGGAGCTCGCCGAGCTCTGCTGGGAGTCGGAATGGGGTCTGCGCAGCGCGTTGGCCGAGATCTACCGTGGTCTGGCGGCCCGGGAGCTGGGCCCGGGCGAGCTGCTCCCGGTCCTCGAGGGCGCCGGGAGGTTCGGACGCTCCCCGGAGGCCGCGGCTCGCTGCGTGCGGGTGCTCGACGAGCTCGGGATTGCGGCCGGGGGTGGCAGCGGGGACGCCCGCTGGTTGCGCGTCGTATCCTCGGAGCGAACTGTCTTGGAGCGATCTGACGCCTGGCGCGTCTATTCGAACACCCATCAGGAGGGCGTGCAATACCTGCGAAACCGAAGAGCGGAGCGCTGAAGGGCGTGACCGACGGCGACCCCGTCGTCGGCGTCGCAGACGCCGCGTCGGACGCTGCCGAGCTGGAGCGGACGGGCCACATCCGGGTCGGGGCGAGCTCGTCACGCAACGGCGGGCCGGCCGCGGTCGTTGCCGCCCCGCTCGACGAGATCACCCGTTCGCTGACCGAGCGCGAGCGCGAGCTGCTCGGTGACCTGCTCGCGGTCATCGCAGAGCACGAGCCCGACGTGGGGGAGCCCGTCGATCGGGTCTGCGTGGAGCGCGCTTTCGCCTTCGCCTGCGAGCGGCATGCGGACCAGCGCCGCCGATCGGGTGAGGAGTTCGTCAGCCATCCGGTCGAGGTCGCGAAGATCTGCGCCGGGCTGCGCCTCGACACGGAGACGCTCTGCGCGGCGCTGCTGCACGACACGGTCGAGGACACCAGCGCCAGCCTCGACGAGGTGGCCGAGATGTTCGGAGCACCGATCGCACAGCTCGTCGACGGGGTCACGAAGCTGACCGGAATCACCTTCGAGAGCCGCGACGAGAGCCAGGCCGAGAACTACCGCAAGATGATGGTGGCGATGGCCGCCGACGTGCGGGTCATCCTGATCAAGCTCGCCGACCGCCTCCACAACATGCGCACCCTCGGTGCGATGCCCAAGCAGAAGCAGCTGGGCAAGGCGCGCGAGACGCTCGAGATCTACGCGCCCCTGGCGCACCGTCTCGGAATCCATGCGATCAAGTGGGAGCTCGAGGACCTTGCGTTCCAGGTCCTCCATCCCCGCAAGTACGAGGAGATCAAGAAGCTCGTCAGCCAGCAGCGGATCGAGCGCGAGGAGTACGTCGATGAGGCCGGCGAGTTCCTCGGTCGTGAGCTCTCCGAGGTCGGCATCGAGGCGCAGATTTCGGGCCGCGCCAAGCACTTCTACTCGATCTATTCGAAGATGACCAAGAAGGGCCGGGAGTTCAACGAGATATTCGACCTGACGGCGATGCGGGTCATCGTCGGGTCGGTCAAGGATTGCTACGGAGCCATCGGTGTCATCCACGCGCTCTGGAAGCCCCTACCCGGCCGCTTCAAGGACTTCATCGCGACCCCGAAGATGAACCTCTACCAGACGTTGCACACGACCGTGATCGGTCCGCAGGGTCAGCCATTGGAGATTCAGATCCGGACGACGGAGATGCACGACCTCGCCGAGTACGGCGTTGCCGCCCATGTCCTCTACAAGGAGGGGCCCGCCCGGACCGGCAAGGACAACGAGCGCGACAAGATGACCTGGCTGCGTCACCTCCTCGAGGAGGAGGGCGATGCGGGCGCGGCGGAGTTCCTGGAGGCGCTGAAGGTCGACCTCTTCGAGGACGAGGTGTTCGTATTCACCCCCAAGGGCGAGATCAAGAACCTCTCCGCCGGCTCGACGCCGCTCGATTTCGCCTACGCGGTCCATACCGACGTCGGCCATCGCTGCGTGGGCGCGAAGGTGAACGGCAAGATCGTCCCGCTGCACTACCAGCTGCGGAGCGGCGAGATCGTCGAGATCCTCACGGCCAAGCGCGAGCGCGGGCCGTCTCGCGACTGGCTCGGCCTGGTCCGCACCTCCAGGGCTCGCAACAAGATCCGGGCGTTCCTGACCCGTGAGCGGCGCGAGGACGCCGAGCGCGACGGGCGCGAGAAGCTCTCGGAGGCGCTGCGCAAGCGCGGCCTGCCACCGCAGCGCGTCGGCGGCTCGCCGCTGCTGGTGGACGTGATCCGCGAGGTCGGCTTCAACAAGGCCGAGGACTTCTACGTGGCGCTCGGTCAGGGGAAGATCAGCGCCAAGACGGTCACGAACAAGCTGATGCAGCGGCTCAAGCAGGGTGAGGCGGTTGCCGGGGACGAGACCGAGGCACGGCTCGCCGGGGTGCTCGCCGGCCGCGACGACGAACGCGAGCGGCTCACCCAGGAGGCCACCGATTACGGGATCAACGTCGAGGGCGTCGCTGACGTCATGGTCAGGCTCGCCAAGTGCTGCCGCCCGGTGCCCGGGGACAAGATCGTCGGCTACGTCTCGCTCGGCCGTGGAATCACCATCCACCGGGGAGACTGCAAGAACGTGGGCGCGTTGATGAAGTCGCCCGAGCGCTTCACGACGGTCAGCTGGGACGGCGACAACCAGACCTCCTACCGGGTCGAGGTCGCGATCGACGCACAGGATCGGACCAGGCTCCTCGAGGACCTCTCGCGGACCTTCTCCGAGGCCGGCGTCAACATCCTCGAGGCACGCTGCTCGACCAAGTTCCCGATGGTGCAGAACCGTTTCGTCGTCGAGGTGGGGGACACTTCCCAGCTCAAGGGAGCGATCTCCCGCTTGCGTCAGGTCGAGGGCGTCTTCGACGTCTACCGGGTCACCCCCGGCGGATGACCGACCAGGCGAGCGAACAGGGAATCCAGATTTCCACCAGGGCGCGGGATCGCGCAATCCTCGTAATTGTTTCCGTTGCTCTGCTCGGCTCTCTCGGCTACCTGTTGGTTCGGGCGCTCGGTGGGGCCAGCCGGCTCGTCGACCGCGACGTGGTCGGGCTCGGGCAGGCCGGAGATACCTACGGTGCGCTGGCGTGGTTGATAGTGGCCGCCGTGGCCGCTTGTGGGGCGGTGGCGGGTTGGCTGGTGGCAAGCGCGCGCGCCGGCGACATCGAAGGGGCTGAACAGGCGCGGGAGCAGGCCGAGAGGGAGGCCCAGGAGGCCAAGGCCGACGCGGAGGAGAAGGCGCAACTGGCCGCGAAGGCGGAATCGGAGCGGGAACGGGAAGAAGCTCAGCTTGCCGGGCTGCGGCGCGCGAACGACGAGCAGAGGCGCTGGAACCGGGAGCTCAGCGCGAGACTGAACGAGCTCTATCGCAGGGAGGGTGTGCTCGGCGGGCGCAAGGATGTCCGGTCCCTGGTCCTCCGGGTCGCGATGGGGCTGCTGGATGCCGACAAGGGGCTTCTGCTGAGTCGGGAGGACGCCGATGACGACGGCAAGCTCGACGTCGTCGCGCATGAGGGCTTCAACGCCGATCCGACCGGGAGCTCCTTGGTGCAGCATTTCGCGGAGCTCGTCGTCGAAGGGGACGAGATCATCCGGATCGGCAAGGACGAGATGCCCGATCACCGGCCCGAAGAGGCCGATGAGGAGATCGAAAATCTCGTTGCGATCCCGATTTACATCGCGGACCGCTTCCACGGAGTCGTCGTCTGCGCGAACGGAGACGCGCTCGACCACGAAGACGAGGTGCTGATCGCACTCGGCGACCATGCCGGTGCGATCCTCGAGAACGGCAGGCTCCACGGCGAGCTGCGTGGCTCCTACGTCGCGACCGTGAAGATGCTCGCCGACGCGATCGAAGTCAAGGACCCATTTCTGCGCGGCCATTCGGATGAGGTGTCCGGCCTGGTGCGGGCGATGGCCTCCCGGCTCGATCTCGAGGACGAGCGCCGAGAGCAGCTGATCTTCGGATCGCTCCTACACGACATCGGCAAGCTCGGTGTGAGCGAACGGATCCTGCTCAAGCCCGGGCCGCTCACGGACGAGGAATTCAGCGCGATCAAGCTCCACCCCCGAATCGGTTACCGCCTCGTGGCGCAGCTACCCCTCCTGCAGCCCGTCGCGGCCGCGATCCTCCATCACCATGAACGGTTCGACGGGACGGGCTACCCATCCGGCCTCGTGGGTGAGCGAATTCCCCTGGAGGCGAGGGTCATCGCGATCATCGACGCCTTCAGCGCAATGATCAGCGACCGCCCCTATCAGGCGGCGGTGCCGGTCGAGGACGCGGTTGCGGAGCTCGAGCGCTGCGCCGGGACGCATTTCGACCCGAGGCTCGTCCGGATCTTCGTCGAGGAGGTCAAAAGCGGGATTCCCACCGACGACGATCCGAGCCTGAGCCTGGCCGAGGCCCTCGACGATCCGGAGCTCCAGGCTCTACGTGGCGGGGACGAGCCCATGGTCGGCTTCGGCTCGTTCGCGTCGACGGACAGCCTCACCCTGCTGCGCTCCCACAGCGTGTTTCGTGAGCGCCTCCAGGCCGAGGTCGAGCTCGCCAGGATCGGCGGCCAGGGAGACGAGCTTTCGTTGATCGTGGTCCGGGCCACCAACCTGCGCGAGCTCAACGGCGAGCTCGGCTATGGCGCGGTTGATCGTCTGATCGAGCAGCTGGCGCGGCAGGTCGAGCGCACCGCGGTCGATTGCGGGGGGATCGCCGGTCGCGACGGCGGAGGGCGCCTCGCAATCGTCGCTCCCCGGGTGGGCCGCGAGGCGGCGGGCCGGCTAGCTGAGAGCATTCGCGAGCGTGCTCCCCGGGCTCTGCGGGTCAGCTGCTCGGCTTCCTTCTGGAGCGAGGGTGACTCAGCTGAGAGCTTGCTGGAGGCCGCCTCCACCTAGGCCGGCCGCTGGACGGTCGGCTCAGAGTCGAGCTCCGCGCGGATGGCCGCCCCCGCCGCCGCCATCTGCTCCCGGTCCTCATAGGGGTTGCGGGGCCAGAAGAACCCGCGCAGCCCGTCCTTTCTGCGCCTGGGGACGATGTGCACATGCAGATGCGGGACGCTTTGGCTGACGACGTTGTTGTTGGCGACGAACGTGCCCTGAGCATCCATCGCCCGGCGCACGGCGCCGGCGAGCCTGCGCGCGTTTGCGAATAGCGGCTCGATCAGTTCGGGCGGCAGGTCCTCGATCGTCGCGTGGTGCTCACGCGGAATCAACAGCGCATGGCCGGCGAACAGTGGGCGATTGTCGAGGAAGGCGACCGTCAGCTCATCGGCCAGCACGACCTCGGCCTCGAGCTCGCCGGCGACGATCGCACAGAAGATGCAGGCGTCCGCCACGCTCAGGCGATGATCTTCAGCGCGCCCGGGTCGACTCCCAGATCGAGCTCGCCGTGCTCGCCGATGTAGTCGCCGTCGACCTCGACCGGGAATCGGCGCCAGGCGCCGTCGACGTCCTTGGAGGCCGACTCGATCCGTGCCGCGGTGAGACCCTTGAACTGATCGATCTGCCTGTGATCGCCGGCCGCCGAGCGCCTGCCGAGGACCCGGGCGGCGATGAACGGTACGTCGCGCTGCGCGGCGCGGCGCAGGACGGCGACCGAGATCGTCCCGTTGTCGATTGCGATGCTCTCGCACACGCGCATCTCGCGGCCCCGGAAATACGTGTAGGGGTCGGAGTTCTGGCAGATCGCGGTGACCCCCTCGCTCCTCCCGGCTTCGCTCTCGACGGTCATCCGGATCGGGTTTCGGAGGTAGTGGCCATAGAAGCCCCTGATCGTCGCGTAGGTGTAGAAATACGGACCGAAGCGACTCTTCATCCGCGGATGAGCATCCACGCGCTGAGCGGCCGTCGCGTCGAGGCCGGCACCGCAGGCGAACACGAATCGGCGGCCGTTCGCGATGCCGAGATCGATGGGGCGCGCCTTGAACTCGTCGGCGCACCCCAGCAGGTGCTCGGTCGCGTCCACCACGTCGTTGGGTATGCCGAGGGTCCGGGCCACGACGTTGGTCGAGCCCCCCGGAAGCACCGAGACGGGGATATCGGTGCCCGCTAGTCCGTTGGCCACCTCGTTGAGCGTGCCGTCGCCGCCGAAGGCGACGACGATGTCGTAGCCACCGTTGATGGCCTCCCGGCCGATCTCGGTCGCGTGATTCTGGGCCTCCGTCGAGACGGCCTCGACGTCGTAGCGGCCCTGCAGCGCGTAGACGACGAGGCTCTTCAGCCGATCGGAGACCGTCGTCGCGTACGGGTTGACGATGATCAGCATCCGCCGCTTGGACGGGCGCCGATCAACCGTCGCCGGGGTCGGCTCGGACCGGATGGGGGTCTCGGTGGTGGCCACGCTCAAGAGTCGTGCTACTCCCTGATGAATGCGAGGATCTCATCGCGCTTGGATTCCATATCCGCGCGGGAGACGAGGGACTCGAGATTGAGACGCAGCAGTGGCTCGGTGTTCGAGGGGCGGACGTTGAAGTGCCAATCGCGATAGTCGACGGAGACCCCGTCGAGCCAGCTGACCTCGGCATCGGGATGCCGTTCCGCTATCGCCTTCATCTTCGCTTCGGGGTCATCGACCTCGGAGTTGATCTCGCCGCTGATGAAGTACTTGGAGCGCAGCTCGCCGACGAGGTCGGAGAGCTTGCGGTCGCTCTTGGAGAGCAGCTCGAGCACGAGCAGGGCAGGGATCGTGCCGCTGTCGGCGTTATAGAACTGCCGGAAGTAGTAGTGGCCCGAGACCTCGCCGGCGAATGCGCCGCCGATCTCCTTCATCGCCCGCTTCATGAATGCATGCCCGACCCGGTTGACGTGGGCGACTCCGCCGGCCGCGGCGACGATGTCGGGAACCGCACGGCTGGCCCGGACGTCGTAGAGGATGTCGGCGCCGGGTTCCTTCTCGAGCACGAGCTCGGCGAGCAGGGCGGTCAGGAAGTCGCCGTCGACGAACTCGCCCTGGTCGTCGATGAAGAAGCAGCGGTCCGCGTCCCCGTCCCAGGCGATCCCGAGGTCGGCCTTCTCGGCGAGCACCCGGTCGATGATGAACTGCCGGTTCTCGGGCAGCAGCGGATTCGGCTCGTGGTCTGGGAAGTTCCCGTCGGGAGTCCAGTAGGTCGTCACGAGGTCGAGGTCGAAGCGGTCCAGCAGCGGCCCGACCATCTGGCCGGCCATGCCGTTGCCGCCGTCGACGACGACCTTCATCGGCTTCAGGGCGCCGGTGTCGATGAACGCCAGGGCGGCCTTGTTGAACTCCTTGGCGATGTCGATCTCCTCCGAGCTCCCGTGGCCGGGCGCGGGGGGGAGGCCGGCGAGGATCACGTCGCGGATGCGGGTGATCCCGGTCTCGCCGGAAAGCGCAAGGGCTCCTTCGCGGACCAGCTTGACGCCGGTGTAGGCCTTCGGATTGTGCGAGGCGGTGATCATCGCGCCGCCGTCGAGGCCCCGGGCGCCGACCATGAAATAGAGCATCTCGGTTCCGACCATGCCGGCGTCCATCACGTGCGCGCCCTCGGCAACGATGCCCTCCAGGAGGCGGCCGGCCATCTCCGGTGCCTGCAGCCGCATGTCGCGGCCGATTCCGATTCCGAGCTCTGAGGGTGACTTCTCGCGCAGCTCGGCGAGCACGAGGGTGAACGCGCGACCGAGCAGATAGGCGGTGTCGCCATCCATCTCCTCGCCGTAGAGCCCGCGAACGTCGTAGGCCTTGAAGATTCCCTCCGGCACCGAGCCGGTGCCGCCCTCTGGTCCCTTACTCATTCAAACCCTCCGTGAAGCGCGTCGTAGCTTTCCTCGAGCGATTGGGGCATCACTCTGGTGTCGGCAAGGACGGGCATGTAGTTGGTGTCGCCGGCCCAGCGGGGCACGACATGCAGATGGATGTGACCCTCCACGCCGGCCCCCGCCGATCGTCCCTGGTTGATTCCGACGTTGAAGCCCTCGGGATCGTAGACGTACTCCATGCGGCTCATCGCCCGCTTGGCGAGCGCCATCATCTCGCCCGTCACCTCCGCCTCGATGTCCTGGAGACGGCCGACGTGCTCGAACGGGGCCACCATCAGGTGGCCACTCGTATAGGGAAAGAGGTTGAGGATCACGAAGCATCGCTCGCCCCGGTGGACGATCAACGCCTGGCGGTCATCCCCCTCGGCGGGCTTGGCGCAGAAGACGCACTCATCGGTGCGCTTTGCGTCCTTGACGTAGCGCAGCCGCCAGGGCGCCCAGATCCGCTGATTGGCCATCGGCTGATCCTACGTGGGTCGCGCCCGAGCGTCCCACGCGGAAGGCATCCGCTATTCGTCTAAAGCTCTCCCGCGATGTCGACGGTCACAAGGCGAAGCATTTGTTCGCTGATCGACCAACCGCGACCGGCGACGCATGCTTGACCGCCGCCGGCCGCCGGCCTATCGGCGTAGCTCTGCCCACTGCCGCCAGCCGTCCCCCAGGGCCGGAGCCTCGAGGATCGTAGGAAGGAGCTCGCGCTCGCCGAAGACGGCGCGGCCCAGCATCTGGGCGGTGACGTCGTGGTCGGGGCGCTCGACGACCTCGATCTCATCCCCGGCGCCGATCTCACCCGCTTCGATCACCCGGAGGTAGGTGCCTAGCCGGAGCGCCTTCGCGAAGCGCCTGAGGAACTTCGGGTCACCCATCTTGTGGCCGAGCTTGAAACAGGGCTGGCGGGGTTCGGAGACCTCGAGCAGGGTGGTGCCCACGCGCCAGCGCTCACCGATCCTCGCCGCGCTCAGATCCAAGCCCTCGGTCGTCAGGTTCTCACCGAAGCGGCCGGGCTCGAGGGGCTCGCCGAGCTCATCAGCCCACCATGCGTAGTCCTCGACCGAGTAGGCGTAAACCGCTTTGTCGACGCCGCCATGGACCCGTCCGTCGACGACGGCGTCGCCGTCGATGCCCTCGAAGCCGACGCCGGCCCGCTCGGTTGTCGGCAGCTTCCAGATCCCCGTACGGACGGTCTGGCCACGGTGCTGGAACTCGCGCACCTCGGCTACGTTCACCGAGCGGAGGATTCCGCTCACCGGCTAGAGCCAGTCGCGCTTGCGGAAGTAGGCGAGCATCCCGACCAGGATCACGACCATCACGGCGATCACGACGTAGAAATCGAAGTTGTCACCCTCGCCGGGGACGCCGACGTTCATCCCCCAGACGCTTGCGATCAGAGTCAGCGGCAAGACCATGACGCTGATCGACGTCAGGACGCGGAGGATCTCGTTGACCCGGTGGTTGAGCACCGATTCGTTCGTGTCCTCGAGGGCCTCCACGACCTCCTTGTAGTTCTCGAGCATGTCCCAGATCCG
Source organism: uncultured Solirubrobacterales bacterium (assembly GCA_963826475.1). Classification (GTDB taxonomy): domain Bacteria; phylum Actinomycetota; class Thermoleophilia; order Solirubrobacterales; family 70-9; genus RHKX01. The sequence continues at coordinate 539,412 of CAWGXC010000003.1, forward strand.
CTCGTGGGCGTCGACGATGTCGTCGAAGTAGATCTCGAGGTCGAGATCGGGGGCGAGGAAACGACTCTTGACGTTCTCGAGGTCGCGCAGGACCTGCCGCTGCGGGCGGATCACCTTGCGGAAGTTGATGATCTCCTGCTTGACGCGGGAGATGTCGCGGACGACCTCCTCGGAGCGCTCCTCCTCGAAGATGTCGTCCTCGATCGCGTCGAGCTTGTTCCCGATCTTGCGCAGCATCGGGAAGCAGTAGTCGAAGCTGTCGTCGGCGATTCGATAGAGCAGGTACCCGGCTCCCCGCGAGAACAGCTTCTCGCGGGTCTCCTCGTTGGAACGGCAGCGCTCGAAGAGGTACTCGACCGGCTGCAGCGGCTGATTCGGGAGCGTGATGATGAAGTCGGGCCCGACGAACATGTCGAGCTCACCGACGTTGAGCCGGCCCACCGCCCGGTCGAAGACGGGGAGGTGCAGCACGATGAACAGGTAGTCGGGGTACTCGTCGATCTTCGGCCGCTGGTTGCGCGACGCCACGTCCTCGAGGTCGAGCGCGTGGAAGTCGAAGTGCTCCTGCAGCCACGCCCACTCGGGAGGCTTGGGGCGCTCGATGTTGACCCAGCGCAGCCCGGCGCCCTGGACGATCTCGACGTTGGGCTTATCCGGGACTGATGGAGCGGGAGCGGGCAGGTCGGCGCGGTCGGCGCGTCGCAGCCTCGGCTTGGGAAGGTTCGGCATCGGTCTGTCCCATCACGTCGCTCGGTTCCATGCTGCTTCCTAGATTACGTCACGCGCCGGTCCAGTCCCAGCTTTCGCCGTCTCCGGCTGTTATATTGCGCCCCACATAGACCGCCACATCCAGAGGGGTGGAGGGAACTGGCCCTACGAAACCCCGGCAACCAACCTGACGACGCATGCGTCTGAGGGGAAAGGTGCCAACTCCAACAGGCGAAGTGCCTGGGAGATGTGAGTGGGAGTTCCACTCTTCGGGACCTCTGCTCGCACCGGCAGAGGTCTTTTTCATATCTACGAACGAAGGAAGTGGAACTCAGATGTCATTGCAAGGTTTGAGGTGCAAGGAATGCGGGACGCAGTATCCCCTCGAGGCCCTTTACGTGTGCGACCAGTGCTTCGGTCCCCTCGAGGTCGCCTACGACTTCAGCGGCCATACCGCGGATGAGCTGAAGCGCAGGATTCAGGCCGGCAGCAACGGAATCTGGCGCTACGCCGACTTCCTCCCCTTCGAGGGGAGGACCGCAAGCAACCTGGAGCCGGGGCTGACCCCGCTGATCCGTGCCGACCGGCTCGCCGAGCAGCTGGGGGTCGGTGAGGTCTGGATCAAGAACGACGCCGCGAACCCGACCCACAGCTTCAAGGACCGCGTAGTCGCGGTGGCGCTGGCGAAGGCCATCGAGCTCGGCTTCGACACGGTGGCCTGCGCGTCGACGGGCAACCTCGCCAACGCGGTCGCGGCCCATGCTGCAGCCGCCGGGATCGATTCCTACGTGTTCGTGCCGTCCAACCTCGAGGAGCAGAAGCTCCTGGCGACCGACGTCTACGGGACCACGCTGGTCGGCGTCAACGGCAACTACGACGACGTCAACCGGCTCTGCACCCAGCTCGCGGAGGAGCGGGGCTGGGGGTTCGTCAACATCAACCTCCGTCCCTACTACGCGGAGGGGTCGAAGACTCTCGCCTACGAGACGGCCGAGCAGCTCGGCTGGCGGTTGCCGACGAAGGTCGTCTGTCCGATCGCCTCCGGTTCGCTCTTCACGAAGATCGGACGCGGCTTCAGCGAGTGGCTCGACCTCGGCCTCGTCGAGGGTGAGCTCCCCGCGTTCCACGGCGCCCAGGCAACCGGATGCAGTCCCGTCGCGACCGCCTACGCGGACGGACAGGAGGTCTGCCGGCCGGTCAAGCCCGACACGATCGCCAAGAGCCTCGCGATCGGGACGCCCGCGGACGGGCCGTACGCCCTCGACCTCGCCCGCAGCACCGGAGGCTCGGTCGAATCGGTGACCGACGACGAGATTCGCGCGGGGATCCGGCTGCTCGCCGAGACGACCGGTGTCTTCACCGAGACCGCCGGGGGCGTGACGACCGCGGTGCTGGCGAAGCTCGCCGACGCCGGGGCGCTCGGTGCCGAGGATCGGGTCGTCGTCTACATCACCGGCGAGGGCCTCAAGACCCTCGATGCGGTGCGGGCGGGATTCGAGATGCACGAGATCGAGCCGACGCTCGAGTCGTTCGCCTCGAACGTTCCAACTCGCTCGGCGGTCGTGGCTTGAGCTGCGCCGCTGCTAGCGTCCCGACCCCTCCACGACGTCTCCAGACGCCGCACACGAATAGGAGCTCAGATTGGCAATAACGGTCAAGATTCCCGCTCAGCTGCGACCCGCAACCGGCGGCGAGGGCGAGATCCAGGTAGACGCCGGCACGGTCGGTGACGCCCTCGATGCCGTGTTCGATCAGCACGACGGCCTGCGGGAGAGGATCACGGAGAACGGTGACCTCAGGCGGTTCGTCAACGTCTACGTCTCGGGCGAGGACATCCGGTTCCAGGATGGGCTCGAGACCTCCATCTCCGACGGCGCCGAGGTGACGATCCTCCCGGCCGTCGCCGGCGGCTGCTAGCGCAGCTCAGGACCGTGGCCTCGATCCGCCGCCCCGAGCCGGTGGCGATCCTCTGCGGAGGCCGCGGAACCCGCCTGCAGGAGCGCACGCACGCGATCCCCAAGGCGCTGGTCGAGATCGGCGGCCGCCCGATCCTCTGGCACGTGCTGAGGATCTACGCCGCCCATGGCTTTAGGCGCTTTCTGCTGCTCTGCGGCTACAAGGGCGAGATGATCGAGGAGTTCGCCTCGGGCGCGGACCTGCCCGACGGGATCGATGTCGAGTGCCTCGACACCGGCCTCGACACCCCGACCGGCGGCCGGGTCGCCGCCGCCGCCGACCGCCTCTCGGCGGGGACCTTCGCCCTGACCTACGCCGATGGCGTCGCCGACGTCGACCTCGGCGGCGCCGCTCGAGTTCCACCGCGGGCACGGCGCCGCGACGACGGTGACCCTCGTCAGGCCCTACTCGCAGTGGGGGGTGGCCATGCTCGACGACGAGGGCGGCGACCGGATTCGAGGATTCGCCGAAAAGCCCCGCATGCAGCAGTGGGTCAACGGCGGCTTCATGCTCTGCGAGCCCCGGATGCTCGACTACGTCAGCGCCGACAGCGTCCTCGAGCACGAGCCGTTCGAGCGCCTCGCCGCCGACGAGCAGCTGCGCGGATGGCGCCACACGGGCTTTTGGGACTGCATGGACACCTACAAGGACGCCGTCGTGCTCAACGACCTCTGGGAGGCGGGATCGCCGCCCTGGCGGACCTGGGACGCCGAGCCGGCGAGCCACGCCGATCCCGCACGTTGAGCTCGGCACTGGTCACCGGGGGACGCGGGTTCGTCGGCGCCTGGCTCTGCCGGGCCCTGCTCGAGCGCGGCGACGAGGTCACCTGCTTCGATCGCAAGAGCCCGCGCGAGCGACCCTCGACGCCTCTCGATGCTCGGCCTCGAATCTGACGTCCATTCCCGCGAGGGCAACCTGCTCGACGGCGAGCTGCTGCGCCGGACGATCGCCGAGCAAGGCGTCGAGACGATCTTCCACCTCGCGGCGGAGACGATCGTGGGCACCGTCCAGGCCGATCCCAGCGGCGGCTTCGAGACCAACGTGCGCGGGACGTGGACCGTGCTCGAGGCGGCCCGCGCCGAAGGGGTCGAGCGCGTGGTCTTCGCCTCCTCGGACAAGGCCTACGGGGCCCACGACGAGCTCCCCTACCGCGAGGACTTCGCGCTGCAGCCGACCGCCCCCTACGAGGCGTCGAAGGCGGCCGCCGACCTGATCGCCCGCTCCTACTGGCCCTCCTACGGGCTGCCCGTCGCGGTCACCCGCTTCGCGAACATCTACGGCGGCGGCGATCTGAACTTCTCCCGGCTCGTCCCCGAGGCGGTCTGCGCGGCGATCGAAGGCCGCGCACCAGTGCTCCGCTCCGACGGCTCGCCCGTTCGCGACCTGCTCTACGTCGAGGACGCCGCCCGCGCATATCTCGCGATCGCCGACGCCCTCGGACGTGACGACGTGCGCGGCCAGGCCTTCAACGCCGGCGGCGAGCGGCCCTACCGGGTCCTCGAGATCGTCGAGACGATCGCGCGGATCGCCGACACCGGGGTCGAGCCCGACGTGCGCGGCGAGGGCAACCCCGAGGGTGAGATCGACCGCCAGTTCGTCGATGCGACCCGGATCAGGGAGCGCTGCGGCTGGAGCCCCGAGGTCGGGCTCGAGGATGGGATCGAGCGCACGATCGCCTGGTATCGCGAACACCCCGAGGCGCGGGCGGCCTGAGCGGGCGGTGGCGTCGGCCCTACGCGGCGGCGATGACCTGACGCATCAGACGCGCATATCGACGGCCCACTGAGCGGACCGAGAACTCGCTGAGGGCCGCCCTCCGGAGAGCGCTGCGATCCCACGAGCGAGCCTTCACGGCCTCGATCGCGGCCGCGACGCTCTCGGGCGTGGGGTCGTCCAGCGGCTCGCCGACGTCGATGCCAAGCCGGTCCCGAATCTCGACCAGGGTGGGCCCGAAGCCGACTACGGGGGAACCCGCGGCGAGCGCCTCGATCATCACCAGACCGAACGACTCGCTGAACGAGGGCAGACAGACGAGCTCGGCCGAGCTCATCACGCCGATCACGGCTCGCACGTGCTTGCGCGGGCGCACGAAGGGGGCGAAGGTCACGCGATCGCCGACCCCGAGCTCGGACACGAGCTCTCGCAGCCCCGCTTCCAGGGGCCCGCGACCCTGCATCGTCAGCTCGGCGCCGGGCATCGATGCGATCGCCCGGACGACCGTCTGGGGGTTCTTGCGCTCGTTGAACGAACCGACGAAGGCGATCCCGCGGCGCCTCCCGCTGATGTCGAGATCGGGGTCGGCAAAGGCCGCCTGGAGTGGGTTCGGGATCACGACGGCCCGCTCCGGGTAGCGCAGGGAGAGCTCGTCCATCCCCTGGCGCTTCGTGTGCTCGGAGGGAAACACGACGGCCCCCACGCCATCGAGGGCGTCCTGGGCCGCCCGCTTGTAGCGCTCGCCGCGCACCTCTCCGGCCTTCGTCCGGATCGCCCGCCACTCATGGACGACCGCCACCACCGGGATTTCCGGAGCGACTTGGGCCTGGACCCGCGCATAGCGGGCGCCGTTGAAGGCGGCGAGGTTGTTGAGCAGCACCACATCGGGACGGTGCTGGTCAAGCAGCAGGCGCGTGAAGCGCCGGGGCCGCGCGTCTTCTGGCTGCATGAAGATCGGCAGCGGCGAACGCGCCTCGGCGACTCGGCGCCTGACCCGCTGGGGAGGCGGGATCAAGACCCCGATCGGCTCCACCCGGTGCCGCCACGGCCGCGTGCGGAACTCGTCGAGGATCGTCGCGTTGAAGCGGGTCACGCCGCCCCGCAGGTTGCCGCCCCACTCCGGCGGGATCGGGCCGACCGTGAGCAGTCGCGTCCGGGCGCGCCGCGGCGGGCCGGGTAGCGAGGGAAGCAGGCTCATTCGCGCGAGGCGCCGGCCGCCCGCCCGCACACCGGGCACGAATCGCCGTTCGGCAGCCCAGCGCCGTCGCAGTACGGGCAGATGCCGATCTCCTCGAGCGCTCCAAGCAACTCGCTGACGCTGCAGACCAGCAGCCGCTCCTCGTCGACGGAGACCCAGACGCCCGCCGTGGCGGGAAAGACGACGTGATCCCCGACCGCGACCGGCATCTTGACCCCGGCCGATCCCCACCAGTCGAGGCCCGGGCCGACGGCGATGACGATCCCGTGCTGCGGTGGAGGCTCACGCGTGCCCGGGGGAACGACGAGCCCCGAGCGGCGCACCCGGTCGGGCTCCAGCTCCTTGATCACTATCTGGTCGAAAAGCGGGCGGAGGATCTGACGCATCGCCGCGAGGTTAGGGCTTGGCGGCGCTCTCGGAGCGGGCGAGATCACGAGCCAGCCCGAGCGGGGTGCGCCCGTCGGTCCGCGCGGAGGTATGCACTCGCACCGAATCGAGCCGGTGGATGTCGATCGAGGCCGCGCCGAGCCGCCTCGCCAGCGACTCGTCCTCGAGCGCGTCGAGAGCCTCGAACCCCCCGGCGCGGACGTAGGCGTCCACCGTGACGCCGATCGAAGCCCCCGCGAAGTGAGGATGCTCCTGAGGCCCCGGGCCGGCCGCGCCGATCACGTCGGCGAGGCGCAGCTTCAGCCGTCGCTCCCGTTGCTGGATCGTCCGTGCCTCGAGCAGCTCCGCCTCATCCGGATCCAGTACGACCTGCCCCCCGATCGCCTGCGCGCCCGTGGCGATCGCGTCCAGCTGGCGTCGAAGCCAGTCGGTTGCAACCCAGGAATCGGCGTCGGTGCTGGCGATCAGACCCTCGGGACGGCCGACGGAGAGCAGGCGTGATGCGGCCAGCTCCATGCCAAGCGCCCGCGCGGCTCCGACGCCGCGCGCCGGGCCCTCGACGGTCTCGAGGGCGAGCGATCCCGCATGTCGCGCCGCCGCCGAAGCGGTTCCGTCGCGACAGTCGTCGAGGACGAGGATCACCTCGTATTGATCCGGGGCGACGCCCTCCTGGGAGCCGAGCGCGCGGAGGCAGCGGCCGATCAGCTCCTCCTCGTCGCGCGCCGGGACGACGACGACGGCGAGCAGATCCGCCGAGGGCGGCCGCCCGATCACGAGGCGCCCTCGAGCAGGGCGCGGGCGGAGTCGTAGGCGTCGTCGGCCTGATGGGCGAGCAGTCCGACGAGCTCGCCGCCCCGCTCGTATCTCACGCTGAATGCTCCCTCGTCGTGCTCCTCGAGCGTGGCCGAGTCGAAGCCGTCCCCCCAGGCGACGTGCTTGAGCGTGCGATCCCCCAGCGTCGACCAGAAGCCGGGCGCGGCCCGCCAGGGCGCATCGACTCCCGCGAGCGTCGCGCCGGCCGCGGCACCGTGGTTGAGCGCCTCGCCCCAATGCTCGACCTTGAGCCGCCGCCCGGCGGAGCGGTTGACGGCGGCGGCAACGTCGCCGACGGCGAGAACGGACGGTTCCGAGGTGCGCATCGCCGCGTCAGCGCAGACGGCGTCGTCGAGCAGCTCCAACCCCGCCTCGGCGGCGATCGCGGAGTTTCGCCGGATCCCGAGCGCCATCACCACCCGCGCGGCCGTGACCTCGAGCTCGCCGGCGGTCACGATCAGGCCGCGCGCCCACGGCTCGAGCCGTTCGAGCGCGGCTTCGCCGTAGTACTCGACGCCCTCCTCCTCGAGCCAGCCCTTGATCCTGGCGCCGGCCTCGGCGCCCAGCCGATCGATCTGCGGGACCCGCTCGAGGGTGATCATCGAGACCTTCGCGCCGGTGCGCGCAAGGGAGATCGCGGCCTCGCAGCCGATGAAGCCCGAGCCGACCACGACGAGACGCTCGCCCGGCGGATTTCGGTCGCGCAACCGCTCGGAATCGCCGATCCGCCGGATTGTGCTCAGGGGCTCGAGGTCGCGCGGCACGAAGTCGGGCACCGCGGGGCTGGATCCGGTCGCCAGGACGCAGGCGTCGAATCCGAGTCGCGAGCCGTCCTCGAGCTCGACCTCGCCGGCCTTGACGTCGAGGCCGCAGGCCCGGACGCCGAGGTGTAGCTCGACTCCTTGCTCGGCGTACCAGTCCCGCCCCTTCAGAAAGAGATCCTCGCGAGCGGATTCGCCCCGGAGGAACTCCTTGCTCAGCGGCGGTCGCTCGTACGGAGCGTCGCGCTCTCCGCCGACGATCAGCACCGATGCGCTGCCACCGTGCCGCCGGTAGGCCGCCGCCGTCGCCACGGCGCCCGCGCCGCCGCCGACGATCACGATCCGTTCACCCGCCCTCATCTGAGGCGCTCCCAGCGATCGATCACGTAGCCGGCGCCGGGCTCGGCCTCGTGCAGCGTGTGCGCGAGGACGGTCTGGGAGGTGATGAGCGCGTTCACCTCGGGGCCTGTCATCGGAGCTTCGGGATCGTCGCCGGTCCAGCCCACGGCGATCAGCGACCCGCCGGAAGCGAGGGCGGACTCGATCCGGCGCAGGCCGAGGAGCACATCGGCACGACTCCAGTACCAGAGCACCTCCGAACACACGACCAGATCGAATGGGCCCGCCGGCATCTCGGCGGGGAGGTCGAGCCGTTCGATGCGAACGCCGCCGATCCCCGCAAGGCGCTCGCGGGCGACTCGCACGGCCCGCTCGCTGAAGTCGACCGCGGTCAGCTCCTCGCAGCGGCCGGCGAGCATCGAGCTGAGCACGCCGGTCGAGCAGCCGACGTCAAGCGCCCTGCGCACCCGGCCCCCAGGGATCGCGGCAAGCGTCCGTTCGAACTTGCCGCGCTCGTAATCACTCGATTCGGTTTTCCAGGGATCGGCATCCCGAGCGTAGATCCGCTCGAAGTGCTCCGCGCCGAGCCCGGTCAACGACCGGACTCGAGCAGCGCCTTGCCGCGCCGTGCGAGGATCGGCTCGAGGCGGTGTTGGAGGGTGAACAGTTCGAGGTCACGCCGGGCGCGGTCCAGGCGGCCGCCGCGGGCGAAGGGCCGCGATCCGCACGCGCGAGCAGCCTCTTCGAGGATCGTGTGAGCAGCTCGGTCGACCTCGATCCGCAGCTCGATCGATAGAGAATTCACGTCTCCGCCGCGTTCGACCTCGGAGGCGGCCCGGCTGAACCAGGCGTCGATCGTGGAACGACTGGCGGCGATCCGCCCCGCGGCGAGGCAGGCGATCTGCTCGTCGAGCCGCTTCGGGTTGCCCGACAGCTCGCCGAGTGCGCTCTCGGCCGCGGCGTCCGCCATCCCGGCCCAGCTTGCGGCGGTCCTGATCGCGTCGAGCGAGAACCAGGGGTCGCGCGAGATCTCGCCGGGCCCGCCGAGGACCTCAATGACCCTGGTGGAGGAGAAGTGGACGAGATGGCTCTCGGAGGAGCGGAGGCCGCCCGGCCTGAACCAGGAACGGTCGATCGAGACGGACTCATCGCAGGCGACGAGCACCAGCGACGGAGGCCCGCCCGCCGGGGTGCGGGCGAGGACGAGAGCCGCATCGACGCCGCCGGCGCCGGAGCAGAACGTCTTGACGCCATCGAGGAAGGTGACCCCGTCGCGCTCGGTGAGCATCGCGGGCTCGCCCTCCCCGGTGACGGGGTCGGCTCCCCAGAGGCCGAGTACGCGCTCATTGCGGGCAACCGCGGAGAGCTCACGGTCCCTGACGCCGTCGGACGCCAGCAGCGCGATTCGCTCGACGGCGTTCAGATGCCCGTCGAGGATCCGCCCGACCGAGGAATCGGCCCGGGCCACGGCTCGCACCAGCGCCCACTCCTCCGCGATCGCCGGCCGCGATCCCGACTGGTCTGGCAACGAGAAGCTCAGCGCTCCAGCGGCTGCAAGTCGAGCGAACGCGTCGGCGGGAAATCGCGGCTCCCGGTCGCGGGCCTCCGCTCCCGCCGCAACCACGAGCAGAGCTTCGTCGAGTGCCGTCGGGAGCGCGGCGCGCCGTGCGTCCCCGGCTTCAGTTCTCATCCCGGCTTCCACGGGTCCCGCCTACCCGCTGGAGCGGCCGATCAACCACCGTGAAGCCCGATCGGAGCGACCTCGACCGCACGCTCGCGTGCGAGGGCGATGAGGTCGGGCAACAGAGCAACGGTCTGCTCGCACCCCGCCCGCAGGGCTCCCGGCCCGATTCCGTCGTGCATCAGGACGATCGAGCCGGGTGCCAGGGTGGATCTCAATCTGCCGAGCATCACGGTGGCGGAATCCCCCCTCCAGTCGTGGGTGTCGTCGCTCCAGTTGCAGAGCTCGAGGTCGAATCGACGCGCGAGCTGGCCGCTCCACGGGGCGACGCGCCCCCATGGAGTCCGCCACAGCCGCGGCTCGACCCCGATCGCGCGAAGCTCATCGAGGGAGCGGCACGTGCCCTCCATGACGGCCCCACGCTCCCGCTCACCGTGACGGACGTGCTCGTCGCAGTGGAAGCCGACCTCGTGTCCCGCATCGGCGATCTCCGCGGACATCCGCCATTCGGCCTCGTCGCGAAACGGGCCGGTGGAGACGAAGAACGTCGCCCGCACGCCATGGCGATCGAGAGCATCGAGCACGCGCGGCGTCCATTCCCGATCGGGACCGTCGTCGAAGCTGAGCGCGATTCGCCCGCCGGAGGTCAGCGAGCGCGGCACGACGGCCGCGCTCGACCTCTCGGGGTTGTTCAGTCGTGGAACCGTCGACCTCGGACGATTAGCTATGCGGTCGGCGACCCGACCTCGCTCGGTGCCCCCATCGACTCGGCGACCCGGTTGGAGAGGTCGTCGCTCGCCAACGCCAGGTATTGGAGGGAGCGCTCGCGGACCCCCTCGTCGGTGACCTCACCGAGGTGGCCGGCGATGTTGCCGACGAGTCGCTCCTTCTCGCCGTCGTCGAGCATGTTCCAGAACGCTGCCGGCTGCTCCGAGTCCGTGTCCAGATACCGCTGCTCGTACTCGTAGCGGCCAGTCGCGCCGCTGTACTCGACCGGGCTCTCGTTGTAGGTCCCGTCGGCGACCGGGTCGTCGAACGAGTTCGGCGCATAGTTGGGCCGCCCGCCGTGGTTGCCGTCGGGCCGCCCGAGGCCGTCGCGGTTATGGGTGTCGTTGGCGGCGTGCATCGGGCAGTTGATCGGCAGCCGCGCGTAGTTGGCTCCGGCCCGGTAGCGATGGGCGTCCGTGTAGGAGATCAACCGGTTCTGCAGCATCTTGTCGGGCGACGGCTCGATCCCGGGCACCATGTTCCCGGGCTCGAACGCGGACTGCTCCGTCTCCGCGAAGAAGTTGTCGGGGTTGCGGTCGAGGACCAGCTTGCCAACCTCGTGGAGGGGGTAGTCGCCGTGCGGCCAGACCTTCGTCAGATCGAACGGGTTGAAGTGGTAGTCGGGAGCCTCGGCCTCGGGCATCACCTGGACCTTCAGCGTCCAGCTCGGGTGGTCGCCCTTCTCGATCGCGTCGAAGAGGTCGTGACGATGGAAGTCGGGATCCTTGCCGGCCATCTCGTCGGCCTCCTCCTGAGTGAAGAACTCGATCCCCTGGTCCACCTTGTAGTGGTACTTGACCCAGAATCCCTCGCCGGCGGCGTTGACCCAGCGGTACGTGTGGGAGGAGTAGCCGTTCATGTTCCGGAACGTCCGCGGCACGCCGCGGTCGCCCATCAGCCAGAGGACCTGGTGCAGCGACTCGGGGGTCAGCGACCAGAAGTCCCACATGTAGGTCTCGTCGCGCAGGCCGCTGCGCGGGTCACGCTTCTGAGAGTGGATGAAGTCGGAGAACTTGATCGGGTCACGGACGAAGAAGACCGGCGTGTTGTTGCCGACCATGTCGTAGTTGCCCTCCTCCGTGTAGTGCTTGAGCGCGAAGCCGCGCGGGTCCCGCCAGGTATCGGGGGAACCCTGCTCGCCGGCGACGGTCGAGAAGCGCAGGAAGGTCTTGGTCCTCCTGCCGACCTCGCTGAGGAAGTCCGCCTTGCACCACTGGGTGACGTCGTGGGTGACCTCGAAGTAGCCGTGTGCGGCGGAGCCCTTCGCGTGGACGACCCGCTCCGGGACGCGCTCCCGGTTGAAGTTCTGCATCTTCTCGAACATGTATCGGTCCTGCATCAGGACCGGGCCGCGGGGGCCGAGCGTGATCGAGTGATCGTTGTCGGGGGCCGGGGTGCCGTGCTGGTCGGTCCGGGGCTTGCTCTGGTCTGCCATTCAGGTCTCCTCTGGTTCGAGTTGAAGCTCGCACCTGAGTCTAAATGCACGGCCTCACGCGCCCGGAAGGATTCGAACCTTCGACTTCCGCCTCCGGAGGGCGGCGCTCTATCCACTGAGCTACGGGCGCCTTCCCGCCGAGTCTAGAGGCGCGGCGGGACCTTGACGAGCGGCTCGCCCCGGCTTTCGCGCCGGTCCATCCAATCCCCATACGCTGCGCAGATGGATCTCGATGTCGTCTTCCTCGGCACCGGGGGCTCGATCCCCTCGGCCCGCCGCAACACCGCGGGGGTGCTGCTGCGCCGTGGCGGCGACCGGTTGCTGTTCGACTGCGGCGAGGGAACCCAGCGGCAGATGCAGCGCTCGATCGGGCTGATCGGGGTCGATGACATCTTCATCACGCACCTGCATGCCGACCACTACCTCGGGCTTCCCGGATTGATCAAGAGCTACGAGATGCAGGACCGGATCGAGCCTCTGGCCATCTACGGGCCCCCGGGACTCGTCGCATTGTGGAACTCGATGGCACGGATCGTCGGGCGACCCAGCTATGGGATCGAGCTGATCGAGCTCAACCGGGGCGAGACGGTCGACCGCGGCGAGTACTCGATCGAGCCGTTCGACGTCTCCCACCGCGTCGTGGCGAACGGGTACGCGTTCTACGAGCATCCCCGCCCAGGCCGTTTCGATCCCGAGCGGGCCCGAGCGCTCGGTGTGCCCGGAGGACCCGCCTTCGGCGCGCTGCAACGGGGGGACGAGGTGGCCGGAGCCGACGGCATGGTCCGGCCCGAGCAGGTGATGGGTGCTGATCGACCCGGCCGCAAGGTGGTCATCACCGGCGACACCGAGCCCTGCGAATCGACCCGAATCGCCGCTCACGAGGCTGAATTGCTCGTCCACGACTCCAGCTTCACCACCGGCGAGTCCGAGCGGGCGAGCGAAACCGGCCACTCGACGGCGCTCGGGGCCGCCGAGCTCGCCGCGGAGGCGGGCGTCGAGATGCTCGCGCTCGTCCACATCTCCTCCCGCCACTTCGTCCCCGACGTGCTCGACGAAGCTCGCGAGGCCTTCCCCCGGGCGGTGGCTCCGCGCGACTTCGACGTGATCTCAATCCCGTTGCCCGAGCGGGGGGCACCGGAGCTGATCGAGAACGGAGCGCGCCAGAGCCCCGCAACCTCCGGGTCCAGCTGACCTAGCGGAACCGGTACCTGTAGACGCCGCGGCCGAGGCTCGCCGCGATGATCTGCCCCTTCTTCCCGGGGACCGGGGCGAGGCTGAAGACCGGGGCGGGAGGCAGGTTCTTGCCGAGCAGCTCGTAGCGGCCGCCGCTGGTTCCCCTCGAGGCGAAGACCCCGACGGTGGTGGCCACGATCAGCTGCCTGCCGCGGACCATCGACCATAACGCCGGCGTCCGCTTCAGGTTGCCGGAGATGTCGCGGAAGCTCCGGCCCGCGTTGGTCGACTTGTAGATGTGGCCCCCGCGGCGCGACTCGCCGCTCGCTCCGCCGGCGTTCGGAGGTGCGTAGGGCCGCAGGCTCGATGCTCCCAGCGTCACGTAGACCGTCCGGCGGCGCTTCGGATCGAGCGTCACTCCGGAGATGAACCGTTGGGGCAATCCCCGGGCGGCGACCTTGTGCCAGCGGTTCCTCTTGCCACCCCGCTTCCCGCCCTTGCTCGAGACGTTGGTTGCCAGGCCCGCGAAGAACTTGGTGTTGTCGCGGACCGGATCGCAGCCGCCGCAGTAGCCGGCGTAGGCGCTGTTGCCCCGCACGGCTATCGCCGAGACCTGGTTGGCGAGCTTCCGCTTGGAGCTGCCGAGGTCGAAGACCGTCTTCCAATCGCTGGAGTCGTCGAGTGGGTCGTCGCCCGGCGCGGTCGTGTCGGGTCCCGATCGCGTCTCGGCGATCTGCCGGCCGCCGGTGAGCAGGTGGGCGGAGTTCTTGGGGTCCATGACCAGCGGCGAGTAGAACGAGGCGTTATCGACCCCGGGGTCGATCGCCCGGAAGCTCTTGCCGCCGTCGGTCGAGACGCTGATGCCCGCCTGGGGAACCTCTTCGTAGACGACGTCGCTGTCATCGGGGTCGACCTGAGTGAAGACACCATCCCCGCCGTAGACCTCCGTCTGCGTGCCGTTGGGCTCGATTCGCATCTCGCCGTTGTCCTGGAGCCCCGCGTAGACGACGCCGTCGCGGGCCGCCGCGACGCCGTAGGGCAGCAGCGTGTGGAAGCCGTCATTGTCGCCGCGGCCCCAGCCCTCCTGGGAGAAGTCCTCGGTCCCGCCGCTGGTGCTCTGCGTGTAGTTGCCGCCGTCGTTTCCGGCGAAGATTCGCACGCCGTCCGCGGTCGGGACGAAGATTCCGGCGTGCTGGTCGGGGTGGGTGGTGAACCGGTTCGGATTGGAGGCCGACGCCTCCGAGCACGCCGCGGATGCGAGCACCAGCAGGCAGGGGCCGCCGGTTGCGTTGTACGGGCCGATGACCCGGAAGTCGGAGGGTCCGTCCTGCGGGGTCGGTAGCCGGTTCTCGTAGATCTCCTCGAGACCGAACGCGAGCCTCGTCGGAACGCCGCCCTGCTGGCGGGTCGGATCGGGCTGGATCCATTCGTTGTACCAAGCCTGAATTCCGGGTCCGAAGCCGAGCGGCGAGAGCTGAGCGAGGGTCGACCCCGAGGTGGGGAGGAGGAGCTGGTTGCCGTCGGCCATCTCCGTCCACGTCTTGCCGAAGTCGGCGGAGACGTAGATCCCGTTCAGATACGTCGGGGTCGCGGTCGCTCCGGAGCCGCCATCGGGCACGTCCAGCCCGCCGATCTCGCCCGAGTTGAAGAGCTCGGCGTCCTGGACGACCGCGTAGACGTAGTCGTGGTTCTGCTCCGGGCCGACCGCCTCGCCGAGCTCGACCCGCCCGACCTTGGCCTGAGGGGTGAAGCCGGAGGCATCCTCGTCAATGCCCTTGAAGCTCCCCGGCGTTCCGTCACCGGAGACGTAGAGGCCATTGCCGGGCGCCTCGGGTACGCCGTTGAAGTTGGGCCGGGGCCCGTCTCGCCAGCCGACGGCGGCAAGCACCGCGCCGCCCTGGTTGCCGAAGTCGTCGGGCGCCTGGACGACGACGTCGGTGACGATGTTGGCGAAGAAGCAGTTGGGCTTCTTGAAGGTCGTTCCCCTGCAGTCCCCGGTCGGGAGCTCGACGTTTACGAAGGAACGTCCGTCGTTCGTCGACCGGAAGAGCCCGGCGCCCGTCGCCGCATAGATGACGTCCGGGTTCGTCGGATCCACGGCCGCCTTGAAGCCCTGCACGTCGTTGGGCACGCCTTTGGCCCGCTTCCAGCTGCGACCGTCGTTCGTCGAGCGGAAGACGCCCAGCCCGCCGTAGGTGTTGCCACCGAAGGCGTTGTCGCCGGTCACGACGATCAGCGTGCCCCCGGCAGCGGTCGAGTACTCGACCGAACCGGTCGTCTGGGTCGGGAGACGGTCGCCGATCGAGCGCCAGCTCTTGCCCGAGTCGTCGGACTCCCAGATGCCCCCGCTGGCCACGGCCGCGAAGAGGCGATCGTGCCGGGAGTCGTAGGCGTAATCGCTGATCCGGCCGGCGAGCTCGCCGAAGCCGTTGCCGTAGGTGTCGGGATAGTCGGGGTCATCAGCCAGCAGCGGTCCCTTGCCGACCGGCGTCCACCTGCCGCGGGTCCCGCGGATGCCCCGGGATCCGTTTTTCCCGGCGAGCCGGCGCTGGAGGCGGGCGGAGGCGAGGGCATCGCCGGGAGAATCGGCCCCGATCCGTTGCCCGAGCGCGTCGCTTGCGGCGCGCAGCTCCCGGAATGCCTCCGGCTTGCGAACGCCGCAAGGCCCGGTCTCCTCGGCCGCGTCCCCCTCCTCCTCGGTCGCGGCCGGCGCTCCGTCCGCGGCGGTCTCCGCGATGCAGGAGGTCAGCTCGGCGGTCCGGGACGCAGTCGAAGCAGCGTCGGGCTCGGAGCCGTCGTTCCACGGAGCCCAGAGCAGCGCGGCCACCACCACGAGGCCGGCGATTGCGATCAACGAAGTCCTGCTCAACCAGCTTCCCAAGACCGGCTCCTTCCAACTCGACGGCGATCAACCTACCGGCCAGGATTCGCGGCCGCGCCGGATGCCGCTTCTCGTTGACATATAAGTGGCCGGTGAGACTCGCCACCGCAACTGCAGCCAGCCTCGTCCTGATCGCGTTGGTCGCGGCCCCCGCCGTGGCGGCGGGCGAACGCTATGCCGGCGAGACCGGCGATGGTCATGCGGCCAAGCTCGTGACCGACCGTGACGGCGCGGTCATCCGTGGCGCGTTCACGACCGAAACTCATTGCACCGCCGGGTACGACCCGTTCCGGGCCAGGTTCGAGGTCCACCGGCCACTCGACCGATCGAGCCGGGACAGGTTCAGGGACGCCGGCTCGAACCTGCAACGAGACGAGCGCTTCAGCGCGCGTTATCGCTACGAGGTCAAGGGCAAGCGCAGAGGCCCCAACGTTCTCAAGGGTGCATTCGACCTGACCATCGTCTTTCGCAAGAAGGGCGAGGAGTACACGACCTGTACCGCCGAGCAGGTCAAGTTCGAGGTCCGCAGGACCGGTTCGGACTGATTGCGGCTGACCTGCGCGCGGCAACTTCCCGCTCGATGCGGGATCGGCACAACCGGCGGCGCCGAGGGCGGTGCTAGCCTGATCTCGACGTTTCCTTTAACCGGGTCCAGTGAGGCCAGGAAGGGGCGAGCATGAGCGAAAGAGTCGTTCTCGATCGAGAAGACCTACGCCGCACGCTGGTGCGCATAGCGCACGAGATCATCGAAAAGAATCCAGGCGACGACCGGGGGGCGGGCCTCGCGATCGTCGGTATCCACACCCGGGGTGCCGTCATCGCCCAGCGACTCCACGCCCTCATCGGCGAGCTCTCCGACGCATCGGTGCCGCTCGGCGACCTCGACATCTCCTTCTACCGCGACGACGTCCTCGGCCGGACGGCGGCGGACGCGCCGGTGGTCCACGACTCCCATCTGGACTTCGACCTGCAGGGCCGCACGGTCGTCCTCGTCGACGACGTCCTCTTCACCGGCCGCACGGTCAGGGCCGCCATCGATGCCCTCTTCGACTACGGCAGGCCGCGACGGGTCCAGCTCGCCGTCCTCGCGGATCGCGGCCACCGCGAGTTGCCGATCCGCGCCGATTACACCGGCAAGAACCTGCCGACCTCTCGGGAGGAGCGGGTCTATGTCCGCCTGGAGGAGACCGACGGCCGCGATGAGATCACGATCGGCACCGTCCCGGTCGCCGCCGTGACGAACGGGGAGGGACCACGATGAGGCACCTGCTCTCGATCGACGACCTCGGGCGCGACGACGTCGAGCGGATCTGCGAGCGGGCGAGGAGCTTCGCCGAGGTCGGCCGACGCGACATCAAGAAGGTCCCGACCCTGCGCGGCAGGACCATCGTCAACCTCTTCTACGAGTCATCCACCCGTACTTCCTCTTCCTTTGAGCTCGCCGCCAAGCGGCTCTCCGCCGACCTCGTATCGATGAAGTCCACCGGCTCCTCCGTCGACAAGGGGGAGTCGCTGCAGGACACCATCGCGACGCTCTCCGCGCTCGGGCCGGACGCGATCGTGATCCGCTCACCCCATGCGGGGGCGGCGGCGATGGTGACCCGCTGGACCGAGGCCGCGGTCGTCAACGCCGGCGACGGCAAGCACGAGCACCCGACCCAGGCGCTGCTCGACGTCTACACGCTGATCGAACGGCTGGGCTCGCTGGAGGGCAAGCGGATCTGGATCGTCGGAGACGTCGCCCACAGCCGGGTCGCCCGCTCCGGCATCCGGGCGTTCACGCTGATGGGCGCGAAGGTCACGGTTGCCGGCCCGCCGACGCTGATTCCGCGCGGGATCGAGGAGCTCGGTTGCGAGGTTCGCTACACGCTCGACGATCTCGCCGAGGCGGACGTCGTATACGCCCTGCGCATGCAACAGGAGCGGATGATCGACGCCTTCGTGCCGTCGCTCCGCGAGTACGCGATCCACTACCAGATCAATCCTCGCCGGCTGGGCTCGCGCCAGCTGGTCATGCACCCGGGACCGGTCAACCGCGGGGTCGAGATGGCGCCCGAGACGATGGACGGACCGAACTCGCTGATCACGACCCAGGTCGCGAGCGGGCTCGTCGTGCGGATGGCCGTGCTCTACGAGATCCTCGCCGGCGGCGAACGGCCGCGTCAGCTCCGGGGCGTCGCCGACTCCGGCGAGGCGCGCGCGCAGACATCGCCGCCATCGCCGATCGGTGAGCCCGCATGAGCGCCATCTCCGGGCTGGATTGGCGGGGTAGCGGCGCCGCCGACCTCGTCATCCGCAACGCCCATCTCCTCGACGCCCGCACGGACCTCGATCGGCTCGGCGACCTCGTGATCAGGGGGGGCCGGATCGCCGAGATCACCGAGGCCGGCGCGGCCGACTCACCCGCCGGCGCCGAGGAGATCGAAGCGAGCGGGCTGCACGCCTTCCCGGCTTTCTTCGACCCGCACGTGCACCTCCGCACGCCCGGACAGGAGTACCGCGAGGACGTCGAGACCGGCACCCGCGCCGCCGCCGCCGGCGGGTTCTGCGGGATCGTCGCGATGGCCAACACCGATCCGGTCGTCGAGGACCCCGCCGACATCCGCTCCCTGCGCGAGCGGGCCGCCGCCGAGGCCTCGGTCCCCGTCGGCTTCGTGGCCGCGGTCACCCGCGGAATGCAGGGCGAGGAGCTGACCGAGATGGCCGCGCTCCGCGAGGCCGGCGCCGTCGGCTTCTCCGACGACGGGCTGCCGATCGTCAGCGCGGGCGTGATGCGGCGCGCCTTGCAGTACCAACATCTCGTCGGCGGCACGATCCTGCTGCACGAGGAGGATCCGCAGCTGACCCGCGACGGGGTGATGGGGGAGGGGGCGGTCTCCGCCGCGCTCGGCCTGGCCGGGGTGCCGGCGGTCTCCGAGTCGACGATGATCGCCCGCGATGCCGCGCTCTGCCTCTACGAGGACGCCACCGCACACGTCCAGCACCTCTCCGCCCGGATCTCAGTCGAGGCGGTCGCGGCCGGCAAGCAGGCGGGGGCGCGGATCACCGCCGAGCTCACGCCGCACCACCTCGTCCTCACCGACGAGGAGGTCCGCAGCCTCGACGCCCGCTTCAAGATGAATCCTCCGCTCCGCACCGAGGACGATCGACAGGCGCTGATCCAGGCGCTCATCGACGGTACCGTCGACTGCATCGGCACCGACCACGCCCCACACTCCACGAACGAGAAGGAGGTGCCGTTCGAGCAGGCCAACATGGGCGTGATCGGCCTCGAGACCGCGTTCTCCGTCCTCTATACCGAGCTCGTCGAGCCTGGGATCATCG
Source organism: uncultured Solirubrobacterales bacterium (assembly GCA_963826475.1). Taxonomy (GTDB): domain Bacteria; phylum Actinomycetota; class Thermoleophilia; order Solirubrobacterales; family 70-9; genus RHKX01. The sequence goes on from CAWGXC010000003.1 coordinate 558,549, forward strand.
ATCTGGGCCTGCTCGTCGAGCGGATGGGTGCCGGCGCGGCGCTCTTCGACCTCGACCGTCCCGAGCTCTCGCCCGACGCCGAGGCCAACGTCGTGCTCGTCGACCTCGATGCCGAGTGGGAGGCGGGCGCCGAGGGCTGGGAGTCCCGCTCGGAGAACTCGTGCTTCGCGGGTCGCAGGCTGCGCTCACGGCCGATCATCACCGTGGTCGGCGGCGAGGTCGCCTACCGCCGTCGCAGCTTCGCGATGAAGGTGGCCGGATGACCGCCGCCAAGCTCGACCGCGATCGTGCGGCCCTGCTCGTGATCGATCTCCAGGAGGCCTTCCGCAAGGCGATCCCCGACTTCGATTCGGTCGCGGCCGCCGCGGCGACGATGGTCCGTGGCGCCACCGAGATCGGCCTGCCGATCGTCGTCACCGAGCAGTACCCCAAGGGGCTCGGCGCAACGGTCCCCGAGGTCGCCGACCACCTACCCGAGGGCACTACGCCGATTGCCAAGACCGCCTTCTCGGCGCTCGCGGCGGAGGGCTTCGATCTCGGCGATCGCGACCAGGTCATCGTCTGCGGCATCGAGACGCACGTCTGCGTCAACCAGACGATTCTCGATCTGCGGGAGGCCGGCGTCGAGGTGCACGTCGTCGCCGACGCCGTCGGGTCCCGGACGGCCGCGAACCGCGACCTCGGGCTCGGCAAGGCGGTGCGCTCAGGGGCGTGGCTGACGAGCGTCGAGACCGCACTCTTCGAGTTGCTCGGGGAGGCCGGCGGCGACTCGTTCAAAGCGGTCCAGAAGCTCGTCTTGGAGCTGGCGCCATGAGCCCGGCCTCCGGATACGTCCTGCTCGAGGACGGCGCCCGCCTCGAGGGCGATCTCTGCGGCGCTCCGGGGCCGGTGACCGGCGAGGTCGTCTTCAACACTGCGATGACCGGCTATCAGGAGTCGGTGACCGATCCCTCCTACGCCGGGCAGATCATCACCTTCACCTACCCGCTCGTCGGCAACTACGGGGTCAGCGCGGAGGCGATGGAATCCGACCGGGTCCACGCTCGCGCCGTGATCATGCGCGAGGGCAAGAACGGCGAGGACTCCGCCTCCGCCGAGGGCGGCTGGCTCGATTGGCTGACCAACTGCGGGGTCCAGGCGATCACCGGGGTCGACACCCGGGCGCTCGTCCGCCACATCCGCGATCAGGGCTCGATGCGGGGCGGGATCTTCAGCGCTGAGGTGCCCGAGGCCGAGGCGCGCGAGCGCATCACAGCCGAGCCGCAGATGGCGGGCTCCGACCTCGCGCGGACAGTCACCCCGGCGGAGCCGATCGTCCTCGATGGAACCGGCCCGCACATCGTCGGCATCGACACGGGGATCAAGCTCTCGATCATCCGCCAGCTTCGCGAGCGCGGCTGCAAGGTCACGCTGCTCCCCTGCGGGTCGAGCCCGGATGACGTCCTCGCCCACGATCCCGATCTCGTCTTCCTCGCCAACGGGCCCGGGGACCCGGCCGCCCTCGACTACGTCGTCGCGACGATTCGCGAGTTGATCGGCAAGAGGCCGGTCTTCGGCATCTGTCTCGGCCACCAGCTGCTCTGCCGGGCCGTCGGGCTGGAGACCTTCAAGCTCCCCTTCGGTCACCGCGGCGTCAACCATCCGGTCAAGGAGCTCAGCACCGGGAGGATCGAGATCACCTCTCAGAATCATGGCTTCGCCGTTGCCGGGCCCAACGGCGAGGGGCGGCTCGAGACCGATGAGGCGATCCGCTGGGAGACGGACTTCGGAGCCGCGGAGCTCTCCCACCTGAACCTCTACGACCGCACGGTCGAGGGCCTCAATTTGCTCGAGGTGGCCGGCGGCACGGTGCAGTACCACCCGGAAGCCGGCCCCGGGCCGCATGACGCCCGCCACCTGTTCGATCGCTTCCTGGAGCTGGCGAGTTGATCTGGCCGCCCGCTGCCGAGCCGCTCGAGGGCTCGATCGTCCGGCTGGAGCCGATCGCGCCCCGCCATCGCGGACCGCTGCTCGCCGCCTCCGGCGAGCCTGACACCTGGACGTGGATGGATCGCCGGGTGCCCGGCCATGAGCGCGCCTTCTCGGAGTGGTTCGACGTCCGCCTCGAGGCCTCGCTGGCCGGCCGCGAGTGGTGTTTCGTGACGATCTCGGCGGAGACGGAAGAACCGATCGGCAGCTCCTCCTACCTTCACGTCAGGCCCGAGCACGACGGACTCGAGATCGGCTGGACGTGGCTTCACCCATCGGCGTGGCGAACCGGAGCCAACCGCGAGGCGAAGCTGCTCATGCTCGGCCATGCCTTCGACGAGCTCGGTGCGATGCGGGTCGAGTTCAAGACCGATGCCCGCAACGAGCGCTCGCGCACAGCGCTGGTGGCACTCGGCGCCACGTTCGAGGGCATCTTTCGCAAGCACATGCTGATGCCGGTGGTCGGCGTCCGTGACTCGGCCTATTTCTCGATCGTCGACGACGATTGGCCGGAGGTCGCGGCCACCTTGCGCGCGGGCATCGCCGACAATCAGGGTGCGAGGAGCTAGCTGTGCCGCGTCGCGACGACATCAACAAGATCCTGCTGATCGGCTCCGGGCCGATCGTGATCGGCCAGGCCGCGGAGTTCGACTACTCGGGCACCCAGGCGTGCAAGGTCCTGCGCGAGGAGGGCTACGAGATCGTGCTCGTCAACTCCAACCCGGCGACGATCATGACCGACCCCGAGTTCGCCGATCGCACCTACGTCGAGCCGCTGCTGCCCGATGTCGTCGCCCGGATCATCGAGCGCGAGCGTCCCGACGCCCTGCTGCCGACGCTCGGCGGCCAGACAGCGCTCAACCTCGCGAAATCGCTGCATGACGACGGCACGCTCGAAAGGTTCGGCGTCGAGCTGATCGGCGCCGATTACGAGGCGATCCACCGCGCCGAGGACCGCGACGCCTTCCGCGAGACGATGGAGGGCGCCGGCCTGCGGGTTCCGTGGTCGATGATCGCCGAGTCGGTCGGCGACGCAGAGAGATCCCTGGCCGAGGGCGGCGTGACGCTGCCCGCGATCGTGCGCCCGGCCTTCACGATGGGCGGCCAGGGGGGAGGGGTCGCCTACACCGAGACCGAGCTGCGCCAGGTCGTCTCCGAGGGCCTCGCCGCCTCCCCGATCAACCAGGTGCTCGTCGAGGAGTCGGTGATCGGCTGGGGTGAGTTCGAGCTGGAGCTGATGCGAGATCGCAACGACAACGTGATCGTCATCTGCTCGATCGAGAACATCGACCCGATGGGCGTCCACACCGGCGACTCGGTCACCGTCGCCCCTGCGCAGAGCCTCAGCGACTCGCTCTATCAAGAGCTCCGCGACCAGGCGCTCACGGTGATCCGCGCCGTCGGCGTCGAGACCGGCGGCTCCAACGTCCAGTTCGGCGTCAACCCCGAGTCCGGCGAGATCGTCGTGATCGAGATGAACCCGCGGGTCTCGCGCTCCTCGGCGCTCGCCTCCAAGGCGACCGGCTTCCCGATTGCGAAGATCGCAGCCCGCCTCGCGGTCGGCTACACGCTCGACGAGATCCCCAACGACATCACCCGGGCCACGCCCGCGGCCTTCGAGCCGACGATCGACTACGTCGTCACGAAGATCCCGCGCTTCGCCTTCGAGAAGTTCCCGGGCAGCGCCGGCAACCTGACCACTCACATGAAGTCGGTCGGCGAGGCGATGGCGATCGGCCGCACCTTCCGGGAGTCGTTCGCGAAGGCAATGCGCTCGCGGGAGCTCGACTCCGAGGCCGACCTGAGCGGGACCGACGAGGAGTTGCTGACCCGCCTCGAAACGCCGTCCTCGGATCGCTTCGACCTCGTCTTGGAGGTTTTCCGCCGGGGGGTCTCAAAGGACGTCGTGAATGCCCGAACCGCGATCGATCACTGGTTCCTGAACGAGCTCGAAGCGCTTGCCACGGGCGGCGACGGCACGGCGGGGCTCGAGCGCGCCTACAAGTCGGTCGACACCTGCGCGGCCGAGTTCGAGGCGCTGACGCCGTACTACTACTCGGCCCACGAGCGGCCGGTCGGCGGGTCCTCGATCGGCCCGAGCGAGGTCCGCCGAGGCGATCGCGAGAGCGTCGTCATCCTCGGCTCCGGGCCGAACCGGATCGGGCAGGGGATCGAGTTCGACTACTGCTGCGTTCACGCCGCGATGACGGTTCGCGAGTCGGGCCGCGACGCGGTGATGGTCAACTGCAACCCCGAGACCGTCTCGACCGACTACGACACCTCCGACCGGCTCTACTTCGAGCCGCTAACCGCCGAGGACGTGCTCGCCGTCATCGACATCGAGAAGCCCGAGGGCGTGATCGTCCAGTTCGGCGGCCAGACGCCTCTGCGACTGGCCAAGACGCTCGAGGACGCCGGCGTCAGGCTGCTGGGTACGCCTGTGGACGCCATCGACCTCGCCGAGGATCGCGGCCGCTTCGGCGCGCTGCTGCGCCGACTCGACATCGCGCATCCGCCCTACGGGACGGCGCTCAGCGCCGACGAGGCGCAGGTCATCGCCGAGCAGGTCGGCTACCCGCTGCTCGTCCGTCCCTCCTACGTCCTCGGCGGCCGCGCCATGGAGATCTGTTATTCGACCGCCGATCTCGTCAACTATCTGGACCAGCACGTCAAGGCCAGCCCCGAGCATCCGCTGCTTCTGGACCGCTTCCTCGAGAACGCGATCGAGGTCGACGTCGACGCCCTCTCCGACGGCTCCGACTGCGTGCTTGCGGGCGTCATGCAGCACGTCGAGGAGGCCGGGGTCCACTCCGGCGACTCCGCCTGCGTGTTGCCCCCGATGAGCCTCGGCGACGAGATGCTCGGTCGCATCGAGGAGACGACGAAGCGGATTGCGCTCGAGCTGGGGGTGATCGGATTGATCAACATCCAGTACGCGGTGGCGGGCGGCGCGCTGTATGTGATCGAGGCCAACCCGCGCGCCTCGCGCACCGTGCCGTTCGTGAGCAAGGCGATCGGCGCGCCGATCGCCAAGATCGCCTGCCGCCTGATGCTGGGCGAGGCGCTCGCAGACCAGGAGGTGCCGGCGATGCCGACCGGTCACGTTTCGGTCAAGGAGGCCGTGCTGCCGTTCTCGCGCTTTTCCGGCGCCGACACGGTCCTCGGTCCCGAGATGAAGAGCACCGGAGAGGTGATGGGAATCGCCGGCGACTTCCCGACCGCCTTCGGCAAGGCCCAGGCCGCCGCCGGGGTGACGCTCCCCAGCGGGGGAACCGTCTTCATCACCGTCACCGATGGCGACAAGGCCGCGGCGACTCAGCTCGCGACCCGCTTCTGTGACCTGGGCTTCCGGATCGTTGCGACCGGCGGCACCGCCCAGGCGATCTCACGGATGGGCGTTCCGGTGACGAAGATCAACAAGATTCTCGAGGGTTCGCCCAACGTCGTCGACTACATCGAGCGCGGGGAGGTCGACCTGGTGATCAACACGCCGACCGGCTCCGGAGCCCGCGCCGACGGCTACGAGATCCGCAGCGCCGCCACCCGGCGCGGCATCCCCTGCATCACGACGATGACGGGCGCCTCGGCGGCCGCTCGAGCGATCGGCGTCGACAAGCGCGGGGGCGGTGACGTGATCAGCCTGCAGGAGCTCCATGCCCGAGCGGCGGAGAACGCGGTCCAGGCGGTCCAGGTGACCGCTGACGGCGAGTGAGCGCCCCGGAGGCAGCGGCGGACGGGCGCGTCCTGGCTCCATTCGGCAGGCGGCGATCGGAGGTCGTCGCCAACTCCGCAACCGGCGGGTACCGGATCGTCAGCGTGCTCGACAGGGCGGGTCCGATGCCGGCGGCGGGGCAGTTCTACATGCTCACCGCCGATCGGGGCTGGGGCGGGGCGGGAGAGCGGCCGTTCCTGCCGCGAGCGTTCTCGGTCGCCGAGGCGACGGAGGCAGCCGAGGGTGGCGTGCGCCTCTCGTTCCTGCTCGAGGCGGTGGGTCCGGGAACTTCCGCGCTCGCCGAGCTCGAGCAGGGAGACGGCCTCCATCTAACGGGCCCGCTCGGCCGTCCATTCTCGGCGCCCCGGGAGCTCAATCCGGCGGCGGCGGGGGCGATCCTCGTGGGCGGTGGCATCGGCCTCGCTCCCCTTGCCCTCTGGCGGCGCACGCTCGCGGCGTCAGGCGTCCCCGAGCGCTCGCTGCTCGGCTTCAGGGACCGCGATCACTCCGGCGGCTTGGAGCTCTTCCGCTGCTCGGAGGTGCGCCTCGCCAGCGAGGACGGTCACGCCGGACATCGCGGCTACGTGACCGACCTCCTCGCGGTGATGCTCGAGGGCGATGCCGCCGAGACGGCCGTCGTCTACTCGTGCGGTCCGCCCGCGATGCTCGAGGCCGTGCGCGCGCTCTGCGCCGAGCGAGCGGTCGAGGCGGAGCTCGCGATGGAGTCGCCGATGGCCTGCGGGTACGGCGCCTGCTTCGGCTGCGCGATGCCGCTGCGCAGCGGCGGCTACATGCGGCTCTGCGTGGACGGGCCGGTCGTCCGGGCCGCCGACGTGGAGACCGCGCTGGTCGCCGGAGCCGGACACCGATGAGCGCGATCGATTTCTGCGGCCTCGAGCTCGCCCATCCGATCGTCAACGCGTCGGGCACGTTCGACGCCATCGCCGCTCGACGGGCATTCGGTCCGGCGGTGCTCGAGCGCTTCCCCTTCAGCGCGTACGTCTCGAAGACGATCACGCCGGCGACGAGGGTCGGCAACGCGCCGCCTCGGCTCTGGGAGGAGGGCGCCGGGATGGTCAACTCGATCGGGCTCCCCAACAAGGGCCTCGAGGGCTTCCTGAAGATCGATCTTCCGCAGCTCGCTGAGCTTCCTGGTCCGCTGATCGTTTCGGTCATGGCCACGAGCGCCGAGGGGTTCATCGCGATGCTCGGGCCGCTCTCGGAGCGCGACGAGGTCGACGCGTTCGAGCTCAACATCTCGTGCCCCAACGTGCACTCCGGTCTGATCGTGGGCGAGCAGCCCGATGAAGCGGGTTCGCTGCTCGAACAACTGCGTTCGCACACGCGCAAGCCGCTGATCGTGAAGCTGACCCCCAACGTCGCCGATCCCGCCGCAGTCGCTCTCGCCGCCGAAGCCGGCGGCGCGGATGCGATCTCACTGATCAACACGATCAAGGCGGCGCCGCTCGGCCCGGACGGCGGGCCGTGGCTCGGAGCCGGCAGCGGCGGCCTCTCCGGCCCCGCGGTCCGCACGATCGCCCTCAAGCAGGTCGCTGACGTGGCGAATGCCGTGAGCGTGCCGGTGGTGGGGATGGGTGGCGTGGAGCACGGCACGCATGCGCGCGATCTGATGGCGGCGGGCGCCGTGGTCGTAGCCGTGGGGACGGCCAGCTTCCGCGACCCGCTGGCCGCGGAACGCATCCTCGCCGAGCTGGGATGGAGCGCCCCCATAGCGGCCTCACCAGAGCCACGGGTGTGAGTTTTCGCAAATTCGGCGGACCGAGCCGAGCTTTGATCTCGACCTCGACTTGAGGTCGAGATGAATTCGTCGAAAAACCGCTAAGGGGGGCTTGCGAAGCCGGAGACCGTGTATATGATCGCCGCGTTCCATGACCCCGCCCAGCCCGTCTTCAACAGCAGTTCCAACCCGCAGCCACGACCAGCGGCTGCGAGCGCTGGAGGCAGCGAATGAGATTCGCACGCGGCGGGCCCAGCTGAAGCGGGATCTCAAGGCGGGAAAGATCCAGATCGAGCGCCTGCTGCTCGATCCGCCCGACTACCTGGGCTCCGCGAAGGTCTTCGACGTGATGCTCGCGGTTCCCAAGTACGGCCGCGTGAAGGTCAACCGGATTCTCAACGGTTGTCGCATCTCACCGTCGAAGACGATCGGCGGCCTCTCGGTTCGGCAGCGTGCCGAGCTGGTCGCTCTACTCCGACGCCGCTAGCCCGGTAACAATCAGGTCGTCTTGACGGCGGCCTTCGTCATCACCGGACCCTCAGGGGTCGGCAAGGGCACGTTGATCCGTGCGCTCCGCGAGTCGATCCCTGAGTTGGAGCTCTCGACTTCGGCGACGACGCGACTGCCGCGTGCCGGTGAGGTCGACGGCGTCGACTACCACTTCCTGACGCCGGAACAGTTCGAGCGCCAGGTCGAGGCCGGTGATTTCCTCGAGCACGCGACCTACAGCGAGCACCGTTACGGAACGCTTCGGTCAGAGGTCGAGGAGCGCACCGCAAGGGGCGCTCCCGTCCTGCTCGAGATCGAGCTTCAAGGTGCTCGGCAGGTGCGCAAGAGCATGCCCGAGGCCGTGCAGATCTTCATCGCTCCTCCTGATGCGGCCGACCTGCGGCGTCGCCTACAGGCCCGCGGGACCGACCGGCCCGAGGTGATCGAGGCCCGGCTTCGCGTCGCGGTCGAGGAGCTCGCCGCCCGGGGTGAGTTCCGGCACACGATCGTCAACGACGACGTCGACCGGGCGACCGGGGAGCTGGCGGCGATCGTGCGCGGCGAATCCGAATGATGCCGCGCTTGCACCTTGCCCTACACTGCCTGGCCGATGGTTAAGCCCCGAGTGGACAAACTGATGGATCGCACCGAGTCGCACTACGCAGCGGTGGTAATCGCCGCCAAGCGCGCCCGGCAGCTGAACAGCTACTACCGAGCGCTCGGCGAGGGCACCTATGAGGAGCACACTCCGCCGATGGTCGACGCCGACAGCGACAACTACCTCACGATCGCACTCGAGGAAGTCGCCGCCGGCAAGATCAACTACGAGTACCGGCACTAGCTCACCTCAACCGGTGTCGTTCTGACGGTCGGCCCCCAGGGAGGCAGCCGTGGCAAGAATCCTGATCGGTGTCAGCGGCGGAATCGCCGCCTACAAGTCGGTCGATCTCGCTCGCAGGGCGACGCTCGCCGGCCATGGCGTCCGCGTCCTGATGACCCCGGCCGCTCAGCGCTTCGTCGGTGCGGCGACGTTCGAGGGAATCGTCGGCGCGCCCGTGCTCGTCGGAGAGTTCGACCCTGACCCGGCTCGCGGCGCCTTCCCCGGCGAACCCGCTCCGGAGCACGCGCCGATCTCCCACCTCGCCCTCGCCGAGAGCGCCGACGTCTTCATCGTCGCCCCCGCCTCCGCCAACACGATCGCGAAGCTCGCCGCGGGCATCTGCGACTCACTGCTGAGCACCTCCTTTCTCGCCTGCGCGTCGCCGCGGGTGATCGCCCCGGCGATGAACGGGCGCATGTGGGAGGCGGCTGCAACGGTCGCCAACGTCGCGACGCTGCGCGAGCGTGGCGTCGTCGTGCTCGAACCCGAGGAGGGGCGCCTCGCGTCCCGCGGTGAGAGCGGCAACGGCCGGATGCAGGAGCCCACCGCGATCCTCGAGCGGGCCGAGGCCCTGCTGCCGGGGACGAGGGGCTCGCTTGCAGGCGTGCGGGTCCTGGTCACGGCGGGAGGCACCCGGGAGGCCATCGACCAGGTCAGGTTCATCGGAAACCGCTCCAGCGGACGCATGGGTGCCGCCCTCGCCGCCGCCGCCCGCGCCCGCGGCGCCGACGTGACGATGATCGCCGCCAACCTCGCGGTCCCGGTACCGCCGGGGGTGGTGTCGGTCGAAGCCTCCAGCGCAGCAGAGCTCGCCGCCGCTGCGGAGGAGGCCTTCGAGGAAACCGACGTGCTCCTGATGGCGGCCGCGGTCGCCGACTTCCGCCCGACCGCCCCCTCGGGCGGCAAGCTCGCTCGCGAGGGCTCCGGCGGGATTGAGCTCGAGCTCGAGCCCACCGAGGACGTGCTCGCCGCGCTCTCCGCCCGGCGGCGGGAGGACCAGCTTCTCGTCGGCTTCGCCGCCGAGCATGGCGGGGACTTCGTCGCACGCGCCCGCCGGAAGCTCGAGCGCAAGGGTCTCGATGCGATCGTCGTCAATGACGTCTCCGATCCCGCAATCGGTTTCGACTCGACCGACAACGAGGTGACCGTGGTCGAGCGCGAGGGTGAGACGCCCATCCCGCGTGGGTCCAAGGAGGCGGTCGCCGAGGCGGTTCTCGATCGGGTCGAAGCACTCCGCGGGGCCGCCTCCGCCGACTGAATCCTCGGCCTCTGGAGGGTCTCGGGGCTGGACGGCCTACGTACAATCTCCGCCATGGCTGAATACCTTCCCGAGCGTCCCGAGGCGGACACCTCCTACGACCTCTATCGGCGGGGTATCGAGCTGCTCGAAAGCGGCGATTTCGCCGCTGCAGCGGTTCCGCTGCGCAAGGTGGCCGATCGTGAGCCGGAGAAGTCCTCGGTGCGCGAGGCGCTGGGGCGGGCACTCTTCCGCTCGCGCCGCTTCGGCGAGGCGGCGGCTGAGTTCGAGGCGGTCGTCGAGCGGTATCCGACCAACGACTTCGCACACTTCTGCCTCGGCCGATCCCTCGCGCTGAGCGGCAGGGCCGATCGGGCCCGCAGGCACCTCGCGATCGCGTCGAACCTGAGACCCGAGCGAAGCGACTACAGGACCTACCGCCAGCGTCTCAGCGCCTAGGTTCCGGCCGTGCGGGCGCTGGTTCAGAGGGTTTCCTCCGCATCGGTGGCGATCGACGGGGAGGTGATCTCCCGGATCGGACCCGGAATGCTCGTCCTGCTCGGCGTCGCTGTCGGTGATCGGCCGGCCGAGGCGGAGCGGATCGCCGGCAAGCTGGCGGCGCTGCGGATCTTCGACGACGCCCAGGGGCGCATGAACGAGGCGCTGGGTGATCGGCAGGCCCTTTGCGTAAGCCAATTCACCCTGTATGGGGATGTGAGCAGGGGAAATCGCCCGGGATTCACCGAGGCCGCGTCCGCGGAGGCGGCCGAACCGCTCTACGAGAGGGTCTGCGAGCTGCTTGGATCCGAGCGGGGCCGGTTCGGCGCGAGGATGGCCGTGGAGCTCGTCAACGACGGGCCGCTGACCCTGATCGTGGAGGCTGATTCCCCCGCTTGATCGGAGGCGGACGGTGGCTATACTCGGACATCACCTTTAACCCGCAGTCGATCCGTTGCGAGAGGTGGGCCGTCGGCCCGCCTTTTTTTCGGCCTCGATCCTGCGAAGGGACGCCACGTGGACCAACTTCAAGCTCAAATCGAAGATCAGCTCGAATCGCTCGACCCACGGGTCGAGCTGATTGCCCTCGAGCGCCCCGGCGGCGAGGTGATCAGGTTGTTCATCGATCATCCCGACGGCGTTGGGCTGGATCTCTGCGCCAAGGTCACGAACCAGGTCCGCGATCTGCTGGCCGACTACGCGATCGAAGTTTCATCCCCGGGACTCGACCGCCCGCTGACGAAGCCCGAGCACTATGAGCAGTTCCTTGGCCACGAGGTCCGCATCCGGACCACCGAGCCGATCGGCGGAAGCCGCAACTTCACCGGGCGGATCGCGGCTGCGGATGCAGCATCGGTCAGCCTCGAGCATGACGATGGGCGGACGGAGATCTCTCTCGATCGCGTACATCGTTCGAATCTTGTCCCCGAGTTGTCGGAGGTGCCGTCGTGAGTCGCGAGATCGTTGATGCGATCAAGGTCCTGGAGCAGGAGAAGGGGCTCGATGCCGAGGTGCTGATGGCCGCCCTCGAGGACGCCCTTCTCTCCGCCTACAAGAAACAGCCGGGAGCCGCCAAGTACGCCCGCGTCGACCTCGACCGTGAGACGGCCGACTTCCGGGTCTTCGAGCTGATCCTCCCGGCCGAGCTCGAGGAGAAGCTGCTGGCCGAGGTCGTCGAGAGCCAGGAGCCCGAGATCGATCCCGCCACCGGTGAGCTCAAGGAGCCCGAGGAACCCGAGCTCGATCCCGAGATCCTCGCCCCCTACGAGGACCAGATCGAATCCCACGACGTGACGCCCGAGAACTTCGGCCGGATCGCCGCCCAGACGGCAAAGCAGGTCGTCCTGCAGCGGATCCGCGAGGCCGAGCGGATGATGATGTACGAGGAGTTCCAGGGCCGCGTCGGCGAGCTGATCACCGGGATCATCCAGCAGTCGGACAACCGCTACACGCTGGTCCAGCTCCGCGACAGGGTCGAAGCCCTGCTGCCTCGCTCCGAGCAGATCTACAGCGAGCGATATGACCACGGAATGCGGGTCAAGGCCGTGATCACGGACGTCTCCGCCGAGGGCAAGGGACCGAGCGTCGTCGTCTCGCGCAAGAGCCCCGAGTTGATCAAGAAGCTGTTCGCGCTCGAGGTCCCCGAGATCGCCGACGAGCTGGTCGAGGTGGTGGGCGTCGCCCGCGAGCCCGGCTTCCGCTCGAAGATCGCGGTCGTCTCACACGCCGACGGCGTCGATCCGGTCGGCGCCTGCGTCGGTCCTCGAGGCTCGCGGGTGCGCATGGTCGTCTCCGAGCTCCGGGGCGAAAAGATCGACATCATTCCCTACAACGAGGAGCCCGCCCGGTTCGTCGCCAAGGCCCTGTCGCCGGCGCGCGTCCGCGAGGTCCTCGTCGATGACGAGAACCGGCAGGCGACCGTCATCGTCCCCGATGAACAGCTCTCCCTCGCGATCGGTCGCGAGGGCCAGAACGCTCGCCTCGCGGCGAAGCTGACGGGCTGGCGCATCGACATCGTCGGCGAGAGCGAGTTCGCCGAGCAGGCTCCGGAGGAAGGGGAGTTCGAGGACGAGGAGGAGGTCTCTGACGGCCGCTGTGCCGCGGTCCTGTCCGCCGGCCGTCGTTGCCCCAACGCCTCACTGCCCGGCGGTCGTTATTGCGGCCTGCCCCAGCATCAGGCGCTGGCGCGATTCGCGACGAACCAGGTCACGGTGCTGGCGGGCCTGAGCGGCGGCGAGGTTCAGCTGCTCGCCGCCTCCGACTCGTCCGACGACGAGGTCAAGCCGATCGTCGATCGGGCGCAGGCCGCGTTCGACACCGAGGCTCCCGCCGAGGAGGAGGCAGTCGCCGAGGTGGCGGCCGAGGAAGGCGCAGAAGCTCCCGCCGAGGAGGAGGCAGAGGCAGCGGCCCCCGTCGAGGCGGCGGCAGAGGCCCCCGCTGAGGCAGAGGCAGAGGTCCCCGTCGACGGAGATGAAGCAGTCGCCGACGTTCCCGAGCCCGACCCCGTGACCGAGGCGTAGCGAGGCTCAATGGCGAAGCAGCGCGTCCACGAGATCGCGAAGGCCCTCGGGCTCGAGAGCGAGCGGGTCATCGCCGCCCTGAAGAAGGCCGGGGTCGAGGTGAAGACGGCGTCGTCGAGCGTCGAGCAGTCCGCTGCTCTGAAGGCTCTCGCCGCCGCTGGGGCGCTGCCGAAGAAGAAGCCGACCGCCCCCGTCCGCGCCGGATCGGCGAGTAGGACCGGCGCCGAGGGCGCGCCGCGCCGTCCCGCCCCCGCGGTCGATCCCAACGGCGGTGGAGCCGCAGGCAAGAAGCGTCGTCGCGTCGTCATCGATTCGCAGGCCGCCCGCCGGGACCACATGTCCCAGGGGCCGCCGCAGCGTCCGCCGCGGCGCCGTGGGCGCCGTCGCCGTCCCGCCTTCGACGAATCCCCAGAGCTGAAGACGCTCAGCACCGATGAGGACGAGACCCTGACCGTCCACTCCGGCGCCACGGTGAGGGACGTCTCCGAGATCTTCGGCGTCAGTCCCGCCGAGGTGATCAAGAAGCTGATGCAGCAGGGCGAGATGGCCACGCTGACGCAGACGCTGACCGACGAGACGGTCGAGATGCTCGGTGAAGCGTTCGAGCACAAGGTCGAGATCGTCAGCGCCGCCGAGGAAGTCGAGGTCGTGCCCGCCTACGACGACGATGCGGCGGACCTCGTTCAGCGTCCTCCGGTCGTCACGGTGATGGGTCACGTCGATCACGGCAAGACTTCGCTGCTCGACGCCATCCGGACCACCGAGGTCACCGCCGGGGAGGCCGGCGGGATCACCCAGCACATCGGTGCCTACCAGGTGCATCAGGACGGTCGCACGATCACCTTCCTCGACACCCCAGGGCACCAGGCGTTCACCGCCATGAGGGCCCGCGGAGCGAAGGTCACCGACGTCGCGATCATCGTCGTCGCCGCTGATGACGGCGTGATGCCGCAGACGACCGAAGCGATCGATCACGCGAAGGCCGCCGGCGTACCGATGATGATCGCGGTCAACAAGATCGACAAGCCCGGCGCCGCGCCCGACAAGGTTCGCGGTGAGCTCGCCAACATGGGCCTGCAACCCGAGGACTGGGGCGGGGAGACCGTCTATTGCGACGTCTCCGCAAAGACCCACGAGGGCCTGGACAACCTGCTTCACATGATCCTGCTCGTCACCGAGCTCGAGGACCTGAGGGCCAATCCGACGGCCGACGCCTCCGGAACCGTGATCGAGTCCCATCTCGATCCCGGCCGCGGCTCAGTCGTCACGATCCTCGTGCAGCGCGGCACCCTCAGGGTCGGAGACGCGATCGTCGCCGGCTCCACCTGGGGTCGGGTTCGCGCGATGCACGACTTCACGGGACAGCGGATCGAGTCGGCCGGACCGGGCGACCCGGTGGAGGTCCTCGGCTTCGACGGTGTCTGCGAGGCCGGAGAGCGCGCCCAGGTGGTCGAGAACGACCGCCGTGCCCGTCAGCTCGCCGGAGAGCGCGCGATCCGCCTCAAGTCCGAGGCCCAGGCTCGCAGGAACGCGCGGCGGATCACGCTCGAGGACGTCTTCTCCAAGGCCAAGCGCGGCGAGCTCAAACAGATCAACCTGCTCGTCAAGGCCGACGTCTCCGGCTCGCTCGAGGCGCTTCAGGACGAGATCGCCAAGCTTCCCCAGGACGAGGTCGCAGTCGACGTCGTGCACGCCGCTGCCGGCGGTATCAATGAGTCCGACGTGATGCTCGCCGCAGCGTCCGACGCGATCATCATCGGCTTCAACGTCAGGCCCCTCGCCGACGCCCGCCGTGCCGCCCAGGCCGAGGGCGTCGAGATCCGCTCCTACTCGGTGATCTACAAGATCACCGAGGAGCTGCGCGATGCCATGCAGGGGATGCTCGATCCCGACGAGGTCGAAAACCGCGTCGGCGAGGCCGAGATCCTCGAGCTCTTCAAGGCGTCGAAGGTCGGCACCATCGCCGGCTCGCGCGTCACCGAGGGCCGCATCGCGGTCAACGCCGAGGCGCGCCTGATCCGCGAGGGGGCGGTCGTCTGGACGGGCCGCATCGGCTCGTTGCGACGGTTCAAGGACGACGTCCGCGAGGTCGAGCAGGGTCAGGAGTGCGGGATCACGCTCGAGGGCTTCCAGGACACCAAGGTCGGCGACGTCGTCGAGGTCTTCGAGACCACACAGGTCCAGAAGACCCTCGAGTAGGTGCCCGCGAGGGCGATGGCCTTCGTCTGCCTGATCGAGGTCAGGCTCCAGGTTCCCGACTCCGACAGCCTCAAGTCGAAGCGCCGGGTCCTCCGCTCGGTCAAGGATGCGATTCGCGAGCGTCTGGGCGCCGCCGTCGCCGAGATCGACGGTCAGGACACCTGGCAGCGATCGACGCTTCTCTGCGCGCTGGTGGGCCTCAGCGAGGTGGATCTGTCGAGACGGGCGGATCGGCTGGAGTCGCTCGTTGTGACGCGGGTGGGGGAGACCTGCACGTTCGAGCGGGATATCCGGAGCCTCGAGGACCTGCGCGCGTGAGGGCCCGGCTATAGTCGCTCGCATGGCAACCTCGCGGATGCGCCGCGTGAACCAAGCGGTGCAAGAGGTCATCGGAGTCACTATCGGGGATGAGCTCCATGACCCTCGCATTGGATTCGTGACCATCACCGCCGTCGACACCAGCTCCGATCTCAGGACCGCACGAGTCCACTTCAGCGTGCTTGGCACGGAGGAGGAGAAGCAACGGACCCTCGAGGCACTGACCGCATCGCGTGGGGTGCTGCAGAGCGCGATCGCCTCGCAGGTGAAGATGAAGCGCACCCCGACGCTGACCTTCGTCTACGACGATTCGATCGAGCGCGCGGACCGTCTGAACAGGATGTTGAGCGAGTGAGCCGTAACGGGTCCGCCGCGCCGGCAGCCGAGGCGGAGATCGCGGCGTCCACCGAACTCATCCTCGAACAGCTCCGCGATGGGAAGCGCTTTTTGATCACCACTCACGAGGGTCCCGACGGCGATGCGCTCGGCTCGATGCTCGCCCTGCACGAGATTCTCGCCCAGCTCGGCAAGGACTCCGTGATGTTCCTGGCCGAGAAGGAGTTCCCGCTCCCGGTCGAGTATCGGTTCCTCGCCCTGCAGGAGGTCTTCCATGAACCTCCCGCCGACCTCGCCGATCGCACGATCGTCTTCCTCGACTGCGGCAACATCGACCGGATGCCGGTCGAATGGCTGCGCGAGGGAAGCCAGATCCTCAACATCGACCACCACCACGACAACACGCGTTTCGGCCAGATCAACCTGGTCGACGTCAAGGCCTCATGCACCGCGGAGATCGTCTTCGAGCTCAGTCGCAGGCTCGGCGCAGTGACCACGCCCGAGATCGCAACCGCGATGTACGTCGGGCTGATCACCGACACCGGCATGTTCATGTACGAGAACACCGACGCCCGCACTCATCGGGTCGCCGCCGAGCTGATCGACGCCGGAGTCGACGTCAACGGCATCTTCCGGCGCCTTTACGAGCGCGTTCCGGAGGAGAAGCTGCGACTGGTCGCTCGCGCGCTCGGGAAGATCGACCGTCGCCTCGACGGGGCGCTCTCGACCACGTACATCTCGGCCGAGGACTACGCCGCCACCGGAGCGGACGAGATGCTGACCGAGGGAATAATCGACTTCGTCCGCGGGATCGAGGGCACCTCGGTCGCCGCCGTCGTCCGCGACAAGCCCGACAGCCAGCGCGAGGCCCGCAAGGTGAGCCTGCGCTCGACCGACGGTTCCGTGGACGTTTCGATCATCGCCGGCAAGATGGGCGGGGGCGGGCACAAGCGTGCAGCTGGATTCTCCACCGATCGCAGCTACGAGGAGCTGGTGGAGTTCCTCGTCGACGAGACCCGCTCCGGCTTGGCGTAGTGCCCGAAACGGCCCAGGCCGGCTTCATCCTCTGCGATAAGCCCGCCGGCATCACGTCCCACGACGTCGTCGCGCGCGTCCGCCGCGAGCTCGGCCTGCGCGTCGGCCATGCCGGCACACTCGACCCCTTCGCCACGGGGCTGCTGGTCGTCCTGGTCGGCCGGGCCACGCGACTGCAGCGCTATGTGCTCGGCCGGTCGAAGACCTACGTGGCCACGGCCCGGCTCGGGTGGAGGTCGAGCACCGGTGACAGTGACGGCGAGCTGACCGAGACCGGCAACCGACCCGAACGCCTCGTCCTTCCAACCGGCCTCATCTCCCAGCGCGTGCCGATGACCTCGGCGGTCCGGGTCGACGGTGAGCGCCTGTTCAAGAAGGCTCAACGCGGTGAGCAGATAGAAACGCCGATCCGTGACGTGTTCGTGGAGCGCGCCGACCTGCTCGAGCGGACTGAATCCACCGCGACGTTCGAGATCGTCTGCTCGTCCGGCACATACGTCCGAACCCTGATCGAGGAGCTCGGCGACGCCTACTGCGAGTTCCTGCGGCGGACCGCGGTCGGCGACCTGAAGCTGAGCGACGCCTCCGAGCGCGTGCGCCCCGTGGAGGGGCTGGTCGACTTCCTGCCGGCGATCGAGCTCGATCCCGAGGCGGCGCAACTGGTCCGCAACGGCGTCAAGATCGAGCCGCCCCGGGACTCCCCGGCCCCATGGGATGAGCCGGTGCGGCTCATGTGCGAGGAGCGGCTCGTCGCGGTGGCGCGCCTCACCGACGGACTGCTGAAGACCGAGGTCGTGCTTCCGTGATTGAGTTAGGGGGAGCCCCGGCCTCGGCAGGTGCGAAGCCATGAGCATCAAGGTCACATCACTCGAAGACGTCGAACGCAAGCCGCGAAACGTGGCCATCGGGACGTTCGACGGCGTTCACGTCGGCCATCGCGAGGTGATCGAGGGAGCCGACACCGTGCTCACGTTCGAACCCCACCCGCTGTCGGTTCTGCACCCGGAGGCGGCCCCGAAGCTGATCATGCCGTTCGCGGTCAAGCGCGATGTGATCGAGGGGCTCGGGGTGGAGGAGATCGTGGTGGTCCCCTTCGACAAGGATTTCGCCTCACTCCCGCCTGAGGATTTTTGCTCCCGCGTCCTGATCGACGGCCTGGGCGCCGAACGCGTGGCCGTCGGCGAGAACTTCCGCTTCGGGGCCAGGGCGAAGGGAACGCCAGAGATGCTCGCCTCCCGGCGGGAGTTCTCGACCAGCGTCGTGCCGCTGATCGAGGTCGGTGCGGAGACGGTCTCATCGACGCGTATTCGCGCCGCGATCGCGGCCGGCGACATGCTGACCGCGACGCGATGCCTGGGCGCGCCGTTCATCTTCGAGAGCGAGGTGGTCGCCGGTGACAAGCGTGGCCGCACGCTCGGCTTCCCGACCGCCAACCTGGTCCCCGATGATCGTTACGTCCATCCGGGGCATGGCGTCTATGCCGCCTTCGCCAACGGGCGCCCAGCGGCCGTCAACGTCGGAGTCAGACCGACCTTCGAGACCGGCCGCGGCGTGCTGATCGAGACCTACATCATCGATCACACCGAGGATCTCTATGGGAGCCTGCTGAGGATCGCCTTCATCAAACGGTTGCGGGGCGAGAAGCGCTTTGCCGGCACCGAGGATCTGATTGCGCAGATGAAGCTCGACGTCGAGGACGCGCGCGAGCTCTGTGCTAGCTTCTCGCGTCCTTGAACGGCGCGCGAACCCGCGCGTCCCTATGCTGAGAAAGCCAGATGTCGCTCACCAAAGACAAGAAGCAGGAGCTCGTCGAGAAGTACGGCCGCGACGGGACCGACACCGGATCCACCGAGGTCCAGGTCGCGCTGCTCACCGCTCGCATCAATGAGCTCACCGAGCACCTGCGCACGCACAGCAAGGATCACCACTCCCGCCGCGGGCTGCTGATGCTCGTGGGCCAGCGTCGCCGCCTGCTGCGCTATCTCGAGCGCACCAGCCTCGATCGTTACCGCTCGCTCGTCGCAGAGCTCGGCCTGCGCCGCTAAGCGCCGCACGTCCTTTCACCGTGATCGAACCCGGCACCGCCGCCCCGGACTTCACGCTGCCCGATCACGACGGCAACGACGTCGCCCTCGCCGACTTCGCCGGTCGCAAGCTCGTCCTCGCCTTCTACCCCCTCGACTTCAGCGCGGTCTGCACGGATCAGCTCTCGATCTACCAGGAGGTCCTGCCCGACATCGAGGCGCAGGGAGCAACCCTCGTCGGCGTCAGCGTCGATTCGCACGTCTGCCACGCGGCCTTTCGGGAGAAGATCGGCATCACGATGCCGCTGCTGTCCGATTTCCACCCCAAGGGCGCCGTCTGCGACGCCTACGGAGCCCTGATCGCCGATCGCGGCCACGCCAACCGCTCGCTGGTCCTCGTCGGCGCGGACGGAGTCGTCCTCTGGTCCTATGCGGCTCCCACGCCGCTGGAGATCCCCGGCGCGAACCTCATCTTCGACGCGCTCGCCACGGCCGCTTAGGCCGCTGCCATGATCGAATCGCTGGGGAGCGCGCCGCCACCGCCCCCGGAGGAGATCGATCACGTCCGCGGTGCGGGCCGTGAGGTGATCGTCTATCTCGACCTCGCATGTCCGCGGTGCGCCGGCACGTGGGCATCGATCGCCGACCTGCCGCTGAAGCTGTGCGTACGCCATTTCCCGGTGACGAGCAAGCGCCCCCGCTCACCGGCGCTGCATGCGGCCGCCGAGGCCGCCGCGTGCCAGTCCGAGGGGGCCTTCTGGGGATTCTGGGACTCGTTGCTCGCCGATCGCTCGCGCACCGATGACCCCCATCTGTGGGAGCGAGCCGGGGAATTCGGCCTCGACCTGGGGCGATTCGAGGCCGATCGACGCTCGGATGCCGTCGGCGCCAGGATCAGGCGCGATTTCGTCAGCGGGGTCCGCGCCGGGGTCACCGGCACCCCCGCCGGCTATGTGGACGGGGAGGCGCTGGGCGCCGATCTCGCGGCTGCTCTGGTGTCCCTGGCGGCCGACGGATGAGCGCGATGTGGGCCGGGCGCACGGGTGGTCGCGTCTCGCACGTGTAATCTCCGACGTGAATCAATCAACCCGAACAAATCGGGCCGTCACCTCGCGGGTCCTGAACTTCAGCTCACCCGCGCCACTCAAAGACGAGACGGCCCCGGAAGGAAAAACGAATAGATGACTATGTTTGACGTTAAGAGCGTCTCAGTGGAGGTCGGCGGCGAGGAAATCTCGTTCGAGACCGGCAAGATGGCTCGCCAGGCGAGCGGCGCGGTCGTCGTGCGCAGCGGAGAGACCATGGTTCTCTGCACCGCGACGATGGGCAACCTCCGCGATGTTGACTTCCTCCCCCTGACGGTCGATGTCGAGGAACGGCACTACGCCGTCGGCAAGATCCCGGGCTCCTACTTCCGCCGCGAGGCGCGTGCCGGCGAGAAGGCCACGCTCACGGCCCGCATGATCGACCGCCCGATCCGGCCGCTCTTCCCCAAGGGCTGGCATCACGAGACGCAACTCGTCTCGACGCCGCTCTCGGTCGACCACGTGCATCCCTACGACATCCTCGCGATGAACGGCGCATCCGCGGCACTGGCGATCTCGCCGGTTCCGGTGGCCGAGTACGTCGGCGCCGTCCGCGTCGGCAAGCTCGATGGTGACTTCGTCGTCAACCCGCCCGAGGACCAGCACGAGAACCTCGAGATGGACCTGATCGTCTCCGGTTCCAAGGACGCGATCCTGATGGTCGAATGTGGCGCCAACAACGTCACCGAGGCCGAGGTGCTCGACGCACTCGACATCGCCCACGCCGAGATCAAGAAGCTCGTCGGCGCGATGGACGAGCTGGCGCAGATCGCCGGCAAGGAGAAGGTCGTAGTCGAGGCCCCGTCGATCGACGAGGCTCTGCTGGCGCAGATCCGCGACACGCATCAGACGGCCATCGACGAGTCGACCAGCGTCCCGGAGAAGCTCGCTCGCCAGGAGGCGATCGAGGCGATCAAGGACGCCGTCCTCGCGCAATACGCACCGGAGACCGGTGACGACGACGCGGATTCTGCTCGTCGCAGCGAGGTCTCGACCGCGTTCAACGCGATCGAGAAGTCGACGATCCGCAAGCGCATCGCCGTGGACAAGAAGCGTCCCGACGGTCGCGCCCAGGACGAGATCCGTCCGATCGAGACCGAGGTCGACATCTCCCCGCGCGTGCACGGCTCAGCGCTGTTCACCCGCGGTGAGACGCAGATCCTCTCCAACGTCGCGCTCGGAACGACCCGGATGGACATGCGGCTCGACAACATGGGCCTGCAGGAGACCAAGACGTTCTTCCACCACTACAACTTCCCGCCCTACTCGGTCGGCGAAGCTGGGTTCATGCGTGGTCCGAAGCGTCGCGACATCGGTCACGGAGCGCTCGCCGAGCGGGCACTCCTGCCGACGATCCCGAGCGTCGAGGACTTCCCGTACGTGACCCGAGTCGTCTCCGAGACGCTGGAGTCCAACGGCTCCTCATCGATGGGCTCGGTCTGCGCCTCCTCGATGGCCCTGCAGGCAGCGGGCGTCCCGGTCACAGCACCGGTCGCCGGCGTCGCCATGGGTCTGATCAAGGAGGACGAGCACGTCATCGTCCTGACCGACATCGCCGGCGTCGAGGATCACCTCGGCGACATGGACTTCAAGGTCGCCGGCACGAAGGACGGCATCAACGCCCTGCAGATGGACATCAAGATCACGGGCGTCACGTTCGACATCCTGCGTGAGGCACTGGAGCAGGCTCGTCAGGGCCGTCTCTTCATCCTCGGCAAGATGGCCGAGGCGATCGATGGCCCTCGCGACGAGCTCAGCTCGACGGCACCGCGCATCGAGTCGATCAAGATCGACCCGGAGAAGATCGGTGCGGTCATCGGCAAGGGCGGCGAGACGATCCGCGGCCTCTCCGAGGAGTTCGAGGCTCAGATCGACGTCAACGACGACGGCACGATTCGCGTCTACGCCGCCAACGGCGAGCTCGTCAAGGCCTGCATCGCGCAGATCGAGGCGATGACCCGCGAGGCGGAGGTCGGCGACACGTTCCACGGCAAGGTGGTCAAGACCACCACGTTCGGTGCGTTCGTCGAGCTGGTCAAGGGCACCGATGGCCTCCTGCACATCTCGGCGGTCAAGCCGGGCGAGCGGGTCGACACGGTCGAGGACGTCCTCAGCCAGGGGGACATGATCGACGTGACCGTGGTCGAGGTCGACCGCGAGCGTGGCCGCATCGGCCTCCGTCTCTCCGAGGACCCCCAGGTCGCCGGCAAGACGAAGGAAGAGCTGGCCGCGGTCGGCAGCGGTGATCGCGGCCCCAGGGGCGGCGGCGACCGTCCCCGTGGCGGCGGCGACCGTGGTGGACGCGGAGGACGCGACCGGGGTGGCCGCGAAGGCGGCCGCGAGCGCCGTCCCCGCAGCTAAGACGCAGTCATGACCCTGCCCGAAGGCGTAGAGCTGACCGAACTCGACAGCGGCCTCAAGGTCGTCACCGAGGTCGTCCCCGCGGTCCGCTCGGTCGCCCTCGGGCTCTGGGTCAAGACGGGATCACGAGACGAGACGCCGGCTCAGGCCGGCGTCTCGCACTTTCTCGAGCACCTTCTGTTCAAGGGCACGGAGCGCTTTTCGGCGATCGAGATCTCGGAGTACTTCGACGGTCTCGGCGCGGCGACGAACGCGGCGACGAGCAAGGAGACGACCCACCTCTACTCGCGCTTTCTCGACGAGCACACGGAGGCGGCGCTCGACCTCCTCGCCGAGATGTTCCTGAAGCCGACCTTCCCCGACATCGACTCCGAGCGCCAGGTGGTGATCGAGGAGATCGCGATGTACGAGGACGAGCCCTCCGACCGCGTTCACGACGTGCTCGCCGATGCGATCTTCGGCGACCACCCACTCGGGCGGCGGGTGCTCGGCACCGCCGAGGTGATCGGCTCCATTCCGATCCCCGACATCTCCGCCTACCATCAGGAGCGCTATCGCGGCTCCAACCTCGTCGTCTCGGCTTCGGGCAACCTCGAGCACGAGCGGATCGTCGAGCTCGTGGGCGAGCACTTCCAGCCCGGCGGCGGTCAGGTGCAGGATCTCGACGCCACGCCCCCCCGAGACGAGGCGAAGCTCTGCTTCTACCCGAAGGAGACCGAGCAGTACCACATCTGCTTCGGAGCTCCGGGCATCGCGCGCAACGATGATCGGCGCTTCGCGCTCAGCGTCATGGACACCATCTTCGGCGGCTCCAGCTCGTCGAGGCTGTTCCGCGAGGTGCGTGAAAAGCGTGGCCTCGCCTACGCGGTCGGCTCCTACTCCGAGCAGTTCATCGACCGCGGCACGGTCGCGATGTACGTGGGCACGCGCGAGGACAACGTCGCCGAAGCCTGCGACATCATCGGCCGCGAGCTCGCCTCGCTGCGGACCGAGGGCGTCAGCGACGAGGAGCTCCACCGAGCGAAGCAGTCCGTCAAAGGCCGCATGGTCCTCGCGCTCGAGTCGACCTCCTCGAGGATGTCCCGCAACGCCCGCTCCGCCCTCTTCGAGACCCCGCTGCTCAGCATCGACGAGCTGATCGCCAGAACCGACGCCGTCACCCGCGACGACGTCATCGAGCTCGCCAACGAGCTCTACGCGCCCGAGCGCATGTCGGCCGCCTGCGTCGGCACCGAGGAGTCGCGCT
Organism: uncultured Solirubrobacterales bacterium; assembly: GCA_963826475.1. Classification (GTDB taxonomy): domain Bacteria; phylum Actinomycetota; class Thermoleophilia; order Solirubrobacterales; family 70-9; genus RHKX01. The sequence continues at coordinate 582,194 of CAWGXC010000003.1, forward strand.
TCCGCGACGCCGTCGCGCCGGTCAGCGAAGCCCTCGTCGCGTAGTTCCCCTCCAGGCACGGCATGGGGTGCCTCACCGTCACACGGGTGGCGCCACGCGTAGCGCTTTCGCTGCCAAGCTCGGCCAATGGCTGGTGGATGGTCCGAAAGCGAAGTATTTGTTCGCAAGCGAGCCATCGACCACTCCATCGGGCGATTCGCCGCTGGGCAGAGGCAAGTCGTTCGGCTCGACCAACTCGTCGCCGCCGGGCTCGGACCGCGAGCGGTGCAAGTTGAGAGCGGAAGCAGGGCAGCTGCATCGACTTCACCGCGGCGTCTACTGCAACTCACGGCCCGCCGTACACCCTTCATCAGCAGTACCTCGCTGCCGTCTACGCGTGCGGTGGGCGATCGCACTGCTCGCCGGCTTCTGCGCTGCCGCGATCCTGTCCCTGGTCGACAGCTTTCCACGTGAGCCTGAAGTGACCAACAGCAGCGGGGCCGGCCGTGGGCGTCCCGGCATCAACGTCCACCGATCCACCATCCACCCACGCTGACGCCACCATCCGTCAGGGCATCCCCTGCACGTCGGTGGCTCGCACGATCATCGACTGCGCTCACCGCGCCGCGTCTCGAAGGAACCGAGGAAATGGTCATGGCGGCGGACTCCGCCGAGCGATCCTCAGACCGCGCTCGCCTCGAAGTGCTCGCAGACGAGCGCCGCGGGCGACCTGGCGTCGCCCACGTTCTGGCGCTGATCACCGACGATCCCGTGGAGCTCCGGAGCCGCAACGAAAGGCGGATGTTCTCCATCTGCAGGTGAGCGTGGGATCCCCTTGCCGCTCTGCAACCACCGGATCGACGGTCGCCGGGCGCACATTCATTGCGACGACTTCTGCTGGCCTGCCCTGCGACTGATCGTCGAGGCCGATTCGTGGCGCTGGCATGGCGGGCGTCTGGCGTCGGAGGCCGACGCCGATCGCGGCCAGCTACTGGCCGTTGGCGGGTGGCGAGTCGATGCACTTCACCCGAGACCAGATCCGGCATAAATGGACCCGGAGACGGGTGACCGACTCGCCCGGCCGTGTGACCACCCGGCGCGGCCATAATCTGAGCCGATGACCAACGCGATCAAGGTCGCCGTCGCGGGCGCAGCGGGCCGCATGGGCGCGACCGTCTGCGAGGCCGTCGAGGCGGCCGACGGCCTCGAGCTGAGCGGGCGAGCCGATCCGTCGCTCGACACCGAGCTCAGCGAGGTGCTGGCTGCGGCCGACGTAGTCGTCGACTTCACGATTCCCGACACCGCCCTGGCGAACGCCGTCGCGTGCCTCGACGCCGGAGTCAACGTCGTCGTCGGCACCACCGGCTTCGACCTCGGCGCGCTTCGCGAGGCCGCCGAGCGCAACTGGAGCGGGGGAGAGGGTCCACGCGCCTTCGTCGCGCCGAACTTCGCGATCGGCGCCGTGCTGATGATGGAGATCGGCCAGCGGGTCGCCGAGCACATGCCGGAGGTCGAGATCGTCGAGCTCCACCACGATCGCAAGCTGGACAAGCCATCCGGCACCGCGGCGCGCACGGCGGAGCTGCTCACAGCGGCCGGCGCCACCGTCCATGAGCCGATCCACTCCATTCGCCTGCCCGGGCTCGTCGCCCATCAGGAGCTGGTCTTCGGCGGTGTCGGGCAGACGTTGACGATCCGCCACGACTCGATCGACCGCAGCTCGTTCATGCCCGGCGTGGTCCTCGCCTGCCGCCGGGTCGGCGATCTGACCGATCCGTTGACGGTCGGCCTCGAAGCCCTGCTGTAGCGCCTCTATAGGCTGCCCGGGCACCCGACGAGGAGGATGAGTTGAGCGACGATCTGGCACGTATGGACGCGACCGCGCAGGCGGAGCTCGTCAGCTCCGGCGAGGCGAGCCCGGTCGAGCTGCTCGATGCCGCGATCGGGCGGATGGAGAAGGTCAACCCGGAGATCAACGCCGTCATCCACGACCTCACCGACGATGCCCGCGCCGCCGCACGGGGCGACGTCCCCGATGGCCCTTTCAAGGGCGTGCCGTTCCTGCTCAAGGATCTCGGCGCCGTCCTCGCCGGGCAGCCGCTGCACATGGGCTCCACGCTGCTCAAGGAGGCCGACTTCCGTGCCCCGATGGACAGCTTCCTCGGCCAGCGCTTCCGCGATGCCGGCCTGATCACCTTCGGCAAGACGAACACTCCTGAGTTCGGGATCGTGGCGACGACGGAGTCGAAGGCGTACGGGCCCTGCCGAAACCCGTGGAACACCGACCGAACCCCCGGTGGCTCGAGCGGAGGCTCGGCCGCGGCCGTCGCCGCCGGGATCATCCCGATGGCCCATGCCAACGACGGCGGCGGCTCGATCCGGATCCCGGCCTCCAACTGCGGTCTCGTCGGGTTGAAGCCGACTCGTCAGAGGATCAGCGAGGGTCCGATGATCGGCGACAACATGGGGGGCATGACCGTCGAGCTCTGCGTCTCGCGGTCGGTCCGAGACACCGCGAGGCTGCTGGACGCGGTCCACGGAGCGGCTCCGGGGGATCCGTACGTTGCGCCGCAGCCCGAGCGTCCCTACGTTGATGAGCTGACCGATGAAAGCACCGGCCTGCGGATCGGCATGATGACCCGGGCCGCCGTTGACATCGACCTCGAGCAGCCCTGCGTCGACGCGGTGCACGGCGCCGCGAAGCTGATCGAGTCGCTCGGGCACTCGGTCGAGGACAAGTCGTTTCTCGATCTGATCCCCGAAGGCGGCGACGGGCCCGACATCGGCGACAGCTTCCTGACGCGCTGGGCCGCCGGGCAGGCGGCGACTCTCGGCACCTTCAGCATGCTGCTCGGCCGTGAGATCACGGCCGACGACGTGGAGCCCCTCACCTGGGCGCTGGCTCAGATCGGGCACGAGCGCGACGGCGGCCGCTATCTCATGGACGTCGGCCTCCATCAGGGCCTGAGCCGGATGATCGCCGGCTGGTTCGAGTCCGGCTACGACCTCCTGCTGACGCCGACGATGGCCGAGGTTCCGCCGCCGATCGGCGCCATCGACACGTGGTCGGAGAATCCCCTCGACGGCTACACGCGCTGCCTCCCCTCCGGTGCGTTCACGGCGCTGTTCAACGTGACCGGGCAGCCGGCCATCTCGCTGCCGCTGCATTGGACCGAGGAGGGCCTGCCGGTGGGCGTTCAGCTCGTCGCGCCCTTCGGCCGCGAGGACCTGCTGCTGAGGATTGCGGCACAGATCGAGCGCGCGCAACCGTGGGCCGACCGGACTCCGCCGGTCTTCGCTGATTAACTTGAGGGCATGAGTTCTCTCGGCGGCGTCCTGACCGCCATGGCGACCCCGTTCGACCGGGACGGCGACGTCGACTTCGACGCGGCTGCGAAGCTTGCCGTTCACCTGCTCGAGAACGGCTCCGATGGGCTCGTCGTCGCCGGCAGCACCGGCGAGGCGGCCACGCTCGACGATGAGGAGCAGATCGCCTTGCTGCGCGCGGTCCGCGCAGCCGTCGGCGATGACACCTTCCTGATCTGTGGCAGCGGAACCAACGACACCCGGCATTCAGTCGCGCTCACAAAGGCCGCCGACGAGGCGGGGGCGGATGCGATGCTGGTGGTGACGCCCTACTACAACAAGCCCAACGCGGCCGGGATGAGGGCGCATGTGGAGGCCGTCGCGGCCGTCACCGAGAAACCGATCGTCCTCTACAACATCCCCGGGCGCACGGTCGTCAACGTCCCGCCCGACGAGCTGGCGGCCCTCGCGGAGATCGAAAACGTGCTCGCCGTCAAACAGGCCAACGACGCCGAGCTGGGGCCGATCGACGGCTTGGCGGTGCTCGCCGGCAACGACAACGTCCTCTTGCGGTGCCTGACATTGGGGGGGACAGGCGGAATTCTCGTCGCTTCCCATATCGTCGGTCCGCAGATGGCAAAGATGCGCGACCTATTCGAGGCGGGCGAGCTCGAAGGGGCGCGCGAGATCGACGACCGGCTGAAGCCGCTGTACGACGCGTTGGCGGTGACGACGAACCCGATGCCGCTCAAGGCGGCCCTGCAGATGCTCGGCATCTGCTCGGAGCGGATGCGCCTGCCGATGGTCCCGATCGACGACGGCCAGCGCTCGATCGTCAGAGCCGCGCTCGAGGGCCTCGATCTGCCGGTGGTCGCGTGAGCGGCGACAACAAGCTGCGGATCCTGCCGCTCGGCGGGCTCGGCGAGATCGGCAAGAACATGACCGTCGTCGAGCTGAACGGCCGGATCGTCGTGATCGACACCGGCCTGATGTTCCCGACGGCCGAGATGCTCGGCATCGACCTCGTGCTCCCCGACTTCTCCTACCTGCGCGGCCGGGTCGACGACATCGACGCGATCGTCCTCACTCACGGCCACGAGGACCACGTGGGCGCGCTGCCCTACGTGCTCCGCGAGGTCGGCATGCCGCCGGCCATCTACAGCGGCAAGCTGACGATCGGGATGGTTCGCTCCAAGGTCGAGGAGCACAAGCTGCGCGAGGCGCCGCTGCGTGACCTCGACACCGGGACGATCGTCAAGGCCGGCGCGTTCGGCATCGAGATGATCCATATGTCCCACTCGATCCCCGACGCTCGCGCCGTGGTCATCCACACCGATGTCGGCAAGGTGCTCTTCACCGGTGATTACAAGTTCGACCAGACTCCCGTCGACGGAAGGCCGGCCGACTTCGCTCGGCTCGCGGAGCTCGGCAACGAGGGGCTGCTGCTGCTCTGCGGCGACTCGACGAACGCCGATCGGCCCGGTGTCGCCACCTCGGAGTCGAGCGTCGGGCCGGCGCTGTATGAGACCTTCGCGCGCTGCGAAGGGCGGATCATCGTCACCTGCTTCGCCTCGAACGTGCATCGCGTCCAGCAGGTCGTCGACGCCGCCGCCAGGCTCAACCGCAAGGTCGCGCTGGTCGGGCGCTCGATGCGCAAGAACTTCAACATCGCGTCCAACCTCGGGATCGCCAACGCGCCCGACGGCCTGCTGATCCAGCCGCGGGAGATCGAGAACTACCCTGACGACGAGGTCGTGGCGATCTCGACCGGAAGCCAGGGCGAGCCGCTCTCGGCGCTGCGGCGCATGGCCCACGGCGATCACCGCGACGTGCAGCTCCACTCGGGGGACACCGTGATCTTCTCGGCAACGCCGGTTCCGGGCAACGAGCGCTCCGTCAACGAGACGGTCGATCGCATCTTCGAGATCGGCGCCAAGGTGATCACCGCGGCCGATGCCCCCATCCACGCTTCCGGTCACGGATATCAGGAGGACATGAAGCTGATGCTCAACCTGACGCGCCCGAAGTACGTGATGCCGTTCCACGGCGATCATCAACGCCTGCGCCTGCACGCCGGCCTCGCCGAATCGGTGGGGATCGAGCCGGAGCGCATCTTCCGCTCCCGCAACGGCGTTCCGCTCGAGATCGACTCAAAGGGCAATGCCAAGCTCGGCAAGGATGTCGGGGCGGGCATGATCTTCGTCGACGGCCTCGAGCTCGGGGAGCCCGACGATGCCGCGCTACGTGACCGGCGCACGCTCTCGGCCGATGGCGTGGTCATCGTCGCCGTAACCGTCTCATTCGAGGACCGCGAGGTCGCCGCCGACCCCGAGATCGTCTTCCGCGGCGTGCCGTTCCGCGACGATGAGGACTCCGATCGCCTGCTGCGCGAACTCGAGGACGTCGTCGAGGACAAGCTCGAGGAGGCCTTCAAGGCAAAGGTGCGCGAGCCCGGACTGATCCGCCAGGACGTCCACGACTGCGTCGCCGAGTTCGTCTTCAAGCGCCTCAAGCGACGGCCGATGGTCCTGCCGGTGGTCGTCGAGGTCTGACGGCCCGAGCGACGCCGGCTCGGCGTCATCGGCGGCCTTACGTCGGCGTCAGCCGAACAGGGCCAGGTGGATGAGCCCGGCGCCGAAGCCCAGCACCGCGCCATGGAGATAGAGCAGCCACTCGTCCTCCTTGATCACGGTCCGCAGCATCTCGGAGAAATCCTCCGATGACATCTCCTGCATCCGCTCCGTGATCAACTCCTCGATCGCCTCGCTCTGGGTGGCGTTGAAGTCGGGATCCTCCAGCGGAGTCATCGTGTAGTCGACGGCTTCGGTCGCGACGGACTCACGGATCGCGTCATAGCGGTCGGGGCCCACCGCGACGCGGACGGCGGCTCGCGCGTATCCCGTTGCCTGGTCGATCGCCGGTCGCAGCGAGGTGACGATGAGCTTGCGGGTCCGGTCCGACTGTCTGCCCTCCAGCAGCTCCCGGCCGATGTTGGAGAGGTTGACCACGTCCTCGGCGATCACCTTCGAATAGATGCCGGCCACCTCCTTCTGACGTCGCAGGAAGAGGCCGTGTGCCCTGAACGGGCCGATCTGGCGCGGTTCGATCGGCTCGAAGATCATCCGGATCGCGACGAGGTTGGTGATGTAGCCGATCAGGACTCCGAAGATCGGCAGCAGCCACCAGAACGGAAACAGCAGGACCGTGAAGATCGCCGTCGGTATGCCGAGCAGGAGACCGAACCAGAAGCCGAACTTGACGATGAACTTGAGCTCCTTCTTGCCGATCTCGAGAAAGACCCGATTGGCGAGCTCGGGGCGCTCCTCCATCTGGCGGATCACCATCAGCTTGATGTCCATCAGGTGGTCGATGTCGCGGCCGATCCCGTCGGTCACCGACCGGACGACCTCGGGGAGCTGATCCTGGACGCGCTCCTGCACCCGCTCGCGGATCAGCGGCGGGAGCTCGTTCCAGAGCGCCGGGTACTCCCGCTGCATGGTCCGCTCCACCAGCTCGCGGATGTCCGCGCGCGAGGACTCGACGATGTGCTCCGCGATCGCGTCCGGCTCGAGGCTCTCATAGAACTCCCGTGGGCTGCCGAGCTTGGCGATCCCCTTGTCGACCGCGATGCTGCCCATCTTGGCGGCTCGGGAGGGAACTATCCCCTGCCAGCCGAGCCCTCCGTGCGTGAAGCCCAATGGCACCTGGCGGACCCGCCGCGGGAAGAATCGAGCGATCGTGCGAAGCCCCGGCACCCTGACTCCCTTGAAGTGCACCGGATAGAAGAGCATCAGCACGCCTGACCAGTTGGTCACGTACCCGATCGCTCCCGTGAAGAGTGGAACGGTCAGAAGGCTGATCGTCTCTGAGCTCACCCGCGGAGGGAGCATATGACGGGGGAGGGGCGTGCGGGGGAGGTCGGCTGCGGTTGGGCCGGCCGGCGCCGGGCGGCACGAGGGGAAACTTTTCCACCGTGGAGGGGGAAAAGTCTCCTCGCGTCATCTCCCCAGGTGAGTTTTGCGAGGCCTCCCGGCCCGCAAAAACATGGCCCGCCGGATCAGGGAGGGGGATCCGGCGGGCCGAATTGGCTCAGGCTGGCCAATCTTCACTTTCCGCCGCGACCGTTATATGGGGAGGGTCGCGGTGGTTGTCTCGTCCGTCAGAGATATTCGGCCGTGCCCCTAAACGAGCTCTCAAGGGCGGGCAATAGTTGGCTCAAACTTTCGCGGGGGTGTCCGCGGGCCGCGCAGCGAGCGGGATCGAGACGGCGAAGCGGGCTCCCTCGGCCACGTCCTCCGCGACCACGTTCCCGCCGTGGCCGGTGGCGACGGCGCGAACGATGGAGAGGCCGAGCCCGGTGCCGGTGCCGTTGCGCGTGGCGCGATCAGCGGGGCCGTGTCCGCGGACGAATCGCTCGAAGAGCTGGGACTCGATGCCCTGGGGAAGCCCGGGGCCGTCGTCGGCGACGACGAGGCGTGCCTCGTCGCCGACCACGCCGACCTCGAGCAGGATGTTGGTGCCGGAGGGCGTGTGGCGAATCGCGTTCTCCAGCAGGTTCAGCGCCATCCGGTGGAGCTCGTCGGGATTGCCGAGGATCCGGGCCTCGTCGAGCCGCTGGGTGAGGCGATGGCCGTCGGCGACGGGTCCGACCTCCTCGAACGCCTCGCCGGCGATCTGGGCGAGATCGCATTCGCGCTGCATCCCGATGCGTCCGGCGTCGGCCCGGGCGAGGAGTAGGAGGTCACCGACGAGACGATTCATTCGCTTGGAGCTGCGCAGGGCCGAGCCCACGGCCGCGCGTTCGTCCTCGTCGGCCCCTTCCTCGAGGGTTTCGTCGAGCAGTTCGAGGTTGGCGAGGATGCTGGTCAGGGGGGTGCGGAGCTCGTGGGAGGCATCGGCGACGAACTCGCGTTGCCGCTTCATCGCGTCCTCGGTCTCGCCCCGAGCGGCGTCGAGCTGGCGAAGCATCTGATCGAAGGTCCGAGCGAGCTCGGCGACCTCGTCGTCGCTCTCGGGTTCCGGGATCCGCCGTGAGGGATCGCGGGTGGCCGCGATGTCGCGGGCGGCGGCCGTCAGGGACGCGATCGGCCGCATCGCGCGGTTAGCGGTGGCCATCCCCGCCGCGCCGGCGAGCACCGTGCCGACCGCGACGCCCGCGCCGAGGAAGAGCCAGAGGCGGCTGATCGTGTCGCCGACCGACGAATGGGGACGGGCATACTGGACGTACAGGGTCTTCGTCGGCATCCCTTGCAGGACGCTCAGGTAGTTGATCTCGGCGGTGGCGACGTCGAGATCACCGACTCGCTCGATCTCCCCGGCGTCGGGAACGCCGAAGCTGGACGTCGAGCGCTGATCGAGGGTGCAGGCATTCTGACCGTTGCTCGTCGAGATGCGGATCAGCGCGTCGGAGCCGAGTGGTGGGTCCACGCTCAGGCAGGGCAGGGTGTGATCGTTGTTGAGGCCGTCGGCGACCTGCGCGGCGACGTTGCGGGCCTGTGCGTTGAGCGAGCTCTCGAAGTCACCCTGAAGCCGGTGGCTGACGAGCCGCCCCACGACCGCGGCGAAGGCGATCAGGATCACCAAGGTGAGCGTTGCGGAGACGGCCGCGATCCGCAGCCGGACGGGCCAACGGCGGGGCCTCGCGTACAGCCCCTTCAGCGAACGGAGCCGGATCATCGGTGAATCACACCCTGACCACGTATCCCGCACCACGCTTGGTGTGCAGGATCCGGTCCTCTCCTCCCTCCTCGAGCTTGCGCCTGAGGTTGCTGATGAACACGTCGATCGTGTTGGTCATCGAGGTCGGGTCGTAGCCCCAGACCTCCTCGAGGAGCCGTTCGCGCGAGATCACGAGGCGTTCGTTGCGCATCAGGAACTCGAGCAGCTCGAACTCGCGATTCGTCAGGTCGAGGAGGCGCTCGCCTCGCGCGACGTCTCTGGTGCCCGGATTCAGGACGAGGTCCCCGACGGTCAGCGAGGCGGTTCCCCTTGGTGGCCGGCGGCGGAGGAGGGCGCGCATGCGCGCGAGCAGCTCGGCGCGCTCGAAGGGCTTGACGAGGTAGTCGTCCGCGCCGGCGTCGAGCCCGATGACGCGATCGTCGGTGTCGGAGCGCGCGGTCAAGATGAGAATCGGGACGTCACCACCGGCGCGCAGGCGTCGGCATACCTCGACGCCGTCCAGGCGGGGGAGGCCGAGGTCGAGCACCACCAGGTCGGGGATGAACTCTCCCGCCATCCTCAGCGCTTCCTCGCCATCGGATGCGGTCCGGACCTCGTGGCCCTCCTGGCGGAGGGAGCGGCGCAGGACGTCGGCGATCTCCTCGTCGTCCTCGACGACGAGGACCCGGCCCATCAGGTTGTCGGCCTCGCTCATGCCACCAATCCTAAAGACCTCGACTTTCCGGCTCCTCGCGGCGCAAAACACCGTTCAGGCCGGCCGCGCAGGGGTCGGAGGTGCCGTGTCGAAGGAGCGGTGCAGATGTCATCGATTCCGTTTCTGCGCTCGAAGCGCGGCGGCAGCACTTCTCGCAAGAAGAGGAAGCCGCCCGCCGCGCGCAAGCGCGCGACCACAGGAGCGCGCAAGCCCGCCGCGCGCAAGCCCGCGCCCCGTAAGCGCGTCACGCCGGTTCGCTCGGCACCGGCTCCGCGCGAGCTAGATCAGCGGCACGTCGACCTGATCGGTCTGGCCATGCTCGCCGCTGCCTTGTACCTGGGGTTCGTGCTTTATGCCGGGTGGGACGGCGGCTCCGCCGGCTCCGGTATCGAGGTAGCCCTCCGGTGGGTGGGGGGTGCCGTCGCCTACGCGACGCCGATGCTGCTGGCCGGACTCGGCACCGCCCTCATCGTCCGGCCTCTGATCCGGTACCCGGGCGCCGTCAACGCCGGGGCGTTCCTGCTCGTCGCCGGACTGCTGCTTGCCTTCGCTGCCGAGACCGCCGGCCTGGGCCCCGATCAGCCGTTGCGCCACGACGTCTTCGACCCCGAGTACTTCAAGGCTCACGGCGGCGCCTTCGGTGAGGCCCTCTACTGGGCGTCGACCACGCTCTTCCAGCGGGTCGGCGCGCACATCATCGCCGTGCTGCTGATGCTCAGCGGGCTCATCTTGCTCAGCGGCCGACCCGTCGTAAGCCTGCTCAGCTCCGGCGCCGAGGCCGGCAGGCGCTTCGGCCTCGCAACCGGTGAGCTCACCAGGACCGCACGCCTCCCGCGCGAGGCCGCGGTCGGCGTCGGGGATCGCTGGCCGGGCCCCGGGAAAGACGACGGCGAGCTCGAGACAAAGGCCTTCGCGGACGACGACGGTGCCACGAGCGAGATCGATCTCGGCCTGCCACCGGAGGCCGACGAGGCCGTGGACGCTCCGTCGAGCGGTCCCGACCACGCTTTCGACGATGACGACGTGGTCGACGAGATGCCGGAGCCCTCCTTCGATCCCGACCCGGAGCCGGCCGGCGAAATCGCGATCGCGCGGACCCCGATGGGGGCCAAGCGCAGCGGCATCACGGAATCTGACGAGATCGACTACCGGATGCCTCCGGCCAAGCTCCTGCGACGCGGCAACGACGACAAGGACAGGGGACCCGACCGTCGCGAGATGGAGCGGACCGCCCGAGCGCTGCTCGAGGTCCTCGGCCACTTCAAGATCGACGCCAGGCTGATCGGCACGGTCGTCGGTCCGCACGTGAGCCGCTACGAGCTGCAGCTCGCGCCGGGCACGAAGGTCGGCAAGATCGCGCAGCTCAAGGACGATCTGGCATACGCCCTCGCATCGACCGATATTCGGATCCTGGCGCCGATCCCCGGCAAGAAGGCGGTCGGCGTCGAGGTGCCCAACGCCCGCCGCAAGATGGTGCGACTCGGCGACATCTACGGGGGCCGCCCCTCGGGCGCGTCACCGCTGCTCGCCTGGCTCGGCAAGGACATCTCCGGACAGGCCGTCTCGATGGATCTGGCGAAGATGCCGCACGTGCTCGTCGCCGGCACGACCGGATCGGGTAAGTCGGGATCAGTCAACGCGATTCTCACCTCGATGCTGCTGCACGCATCGCCCAACGAGCTCCGGCTGGTCCTGATCGACCCCAAGCAGGTCGAGCTCAACCACTACGACTCCACGCCGCACCTGCTGACGCCGGTCGTGACCTCTCCGCGCGTCGCCGCGAACGTCCTTCAGAACCTGATCGGCGAGATGGAGAGCCGCTACACGGTCATGGGCAAGGCTCGTGGCCGCAACCTCGAGGAGCTCAATCGGATCCGCAAGAAGGCCGGCGAGGCGCCCCTGCCTCACATCCTCTGCGTGATCGATGAGCTGGCCGACCTGATGATGGTCGCCCCCGGCGAGGTCGAGGACTCGATCATCCGGCTCGCCCAGAAGTCGCGAGCGATCGGCATCCACCTCCTGCTCGCCACCCAGCGACCCTCCACCGACGTGATCACCGGCACGATCAAGGTCAACATCCCGGCCCGGATCGGGTTTTCGGTCGCCTCGCAGATCGACTCGCGTGTCATCCTCGACCAGGGTGGCGCCGAGTCGCTGCTCGGGCAGGGCGACATGCTCTTCCGCCCTGTCGGCTCGTCCAAGCTCCAGCGCGTTCAGGGTGCGTTCGTCACCGAGGAGGAGATCGCACGGGTCGTCTCCTTCTGGCGCAAGCAGGGAGAGCCGGAGTTCCAGCAGGACCTGCTGATCGAGAAGCCGCCCGTTGACGTCGATGGGGACGGCGGCGGCGAGTTCTCACCGAACGAGGACGACCTGCTCGAGGACGCGATTCGCGTCTGCGTCGAGACGGAATCGGCGTCCGTATCGATGATTCAGCGCCGTCTGCGCGTCGGATACACCCGCGCGGGCCGCCTGATCGACATGCTCGAGCGCCGCGGCGTCATCTCCGGCTTCGAGGGCTCCAAGGCCCGCACCGTCCTGATCACCCATGCCGACATCCCGCGGATCCTGGCCGGACCGCCCAAGGATGCGGGCGCGAGCGCCGACGGCCCGCCCACCACGGACGCGGACCTGGAGACGGTCTCTTCGTGACGGCCGGCGCGCGAGCGCCACGACGCCTCGGGATACTGAGAGCGTCATGAATCGCGAAGGGGCCCCCGGCCCAGACATCGGAACGGCCCTCAAGGACGCCCGTCGCCGGGTCGGCATGGACGTCAAGGAGGCGGAGGAGCGGACGAAGATCCGCGCCAAGTACCTGCGGGCGCTGGAGGCCGAGGACTGGGAGGTGCTCCCCGCACCCGCCTACGTGCGCGGCTTCCTGCGGACCTACGGGGCACTGCTGGGCCTCGATGGAGAACATCTCGCCGACGAGTTCCGCCGCCGGCACGAGGAGCCCACGGCTGCGGCCAGCCCGGCTTCGGAGGCCGTCCTGCAGGAGCGACGTCGCGCCGGCGGCTCCCGTCCTCCCTCACGCGGGCCGCTGATCGCCGCCCTCTTGGGTGGAATCGTCGTTCTGCTCGTCGCGCTCAGCCTGCTCGGCGGTGGGGGCGACGATGGCAAGCCGGTGGGCGGTCCGGGCAAGGGCCCGGGCAAGGCCAAGTCCTCGGCGCAGAAGGACGGTGGCAAGTCGAAGCGCAAGGACTCGCCCTCAAAGCAGGAGAAGCTCGTCCCGATCAACCTCGGGCTCGAGATGCTCGAGCCCGCCCAGCTCTGCGTGGTCGGAGGATCCAAGGAGGCGTTGATCGATTCCCAGATGCTCGGGACGGGTGCCACGGAGAGCTTCAAGGGCGAGAGGCATTACCGCCTGGACCTCCAGAGCGGGGGCTCGGTCAAGGTCAAGACGAGCAAGGAGTCCGAACGGCTCGAGTCCTCCAAGCCGGCCAGCTTCGACCTGAGCTCGAATGGGATCAGCGAGATCGAATACGCCGGGCCCGACTGCCCGTGAGCGTTCGCGCGGGCATCCTCGTCACGGGCACCGAGGTCCTGAGCGGGCGCACGACCGATCGCAACGGCCCGTGGATCTCCGAGCAGCTGGGCGAGCTCGGCGTCGACGTCGCGCACCTGACGTGCGTGGGCGACCGGCCCGACGACCTCGAACGGGCATTGCGCTTCCTCGACGAAGCCGGGATGCACCTGATCGTGACGACCGGCGGGCTGGGCCCGACCGCGGATGACATCACCGCCGAGGTGGTCGCCGCCCACCGCGGGGTCGAGATGGTCCTCGATGAGGAGATGGAGACGCGGATCGCCGCGATCGTCGCCGACTTCGCCAAACGGATGAAGTTCGATCCCGAGGGATTGCGCGACGGCACCCGCAAGCAGGCGATGATCCCCCGGGGATCGACCCCGCTCGATCCGGCTGGAACGGCACCCGGCCTCGTCGTGCCCTCGGCGGGCGCGGTGATCGTCGTGCTCCCCGGTCCGCCGCGCGAGCTGCAGGCGATGTGGCCGGCGGCGATCGCCTCGGCTCCCGTCAGCTCGTTGCTCGAGGGCGCCGATCGCTTCGCGGTCGCCTCGATGAAGATGTTCGGGATCCCGGAGTCGACCCTGGCGAAGAGCCTGCGCGAGATCGGCGCCGACGTCGATCTCGCGCCGCTCGAGATCACGACGTGCCTGCGCCGGGGGGCTGAGCTGGAGATCGACGTTCGATACCGCTTCGACGACGAGGAGGTCCGCGCAGCCCTTTTCGACGGCCTCCGTGAGCGACACGAGCGCTACATCTACACCGAGGAGGGTGAGAGCATCGACGAGCTCGTCGCAGCCCTCCTCGACGGGGAGCGCATCGGCCTCGGCGAGTCATGTTCCGGTGGCAAGCTCGCGGCGCGCCTCACCGACCGTCCGGGCTCCTCCGCCTACTTCGCCGGCGGCGTCGTCGCCTACTCGAATGAGGCCAAGACGGAGCTGCTCGGCGTCCCGGCGGAGGTGATCGCCGAGCACGGCGCAGTCTCGACACAGGTCGCTGAGGCGCTCGCGCGAGGCGCTCTCGATCGTTTTGGCGCCACGATCGGGGTCGGCGTCACCGGAGTTGCCGGTCCGGGGGGCGGCGGGGAGGCCAAGCCGGTCGGATTCGTCTGTATCTGCGCCGTCCACGACGATGGCCGAATCCTCGCGCGCGACCTGCAGCTGCCGGGCAACCGCGATGATGTCCGCGATCGCTCGGTGAGCGTCGCGATGCACATGATCCGCAATCTGCTGCGCGGCGGCGAGCTCCCCTTCTAGCCATCGCGACCTCGGGCCTCGATCGCGCGGCGCTGACGCGAACGCTCGCCGCGGCGGGCTGCATCGCCGCCGCTGAGGAGGCGGACGAGCTCCTCCGCGCCGCCGCGGGAGACGAGCGGAAGCTGCGCGACCTCACGACCCGGCGCACCAGCGGCGAGCCGGTCGCCTGGTTGACGGGTTCCGTTGAGTTCTGCGGGATCGAGCTGTCCGTCGATCCGGGCGTCTACGTGCCGCGATGGCAGACCGAGGCGCTGGCGCTCCGGGCGGCGGCCCTGCTCCCGGCCGGAGGTAACGCGGTGGACGTCTGCACCGGCGCGGGTGCGATCGCCGCGGTCATGGCCGCCCGGCAACCCTCTGCGCGCGTCGCGGCCACCGAGCTCGACGGCGGGGCGGTTGAATGCGCGCTGCGAAACGGCATCGAGGTCCATGCCGGGTACCTGGACGACCCGCTGCCCGGAGAGCTCCTGGGGCGAGTCGATGTCCTCACCTCCGTCGTTCCCTACGTTCCGACGGACTCCCTGCGCATGCTGCCCCGCGACGTGCGCGCCTTCGAGCCCCGGCTCGCGCTCGATGGTGGCCCCGACGGCACCGAAAAGCTCTTCGAGGTCGCTCGTCGCAGCACGCGCTGGCTGCGCCCGGGTGGCTGGTTGCTGCTGGAGCTCGGTGGCGATCAGGCCGATCCGGTGGGACGGCTGCTCGCGAATCTCGGGTTCGGCGAGATCGGGGTCGCGCTGGACGAGGAGGGCGATCCCCGCTCGATTCATGCCCGGATCGGCTAGGGGGCGGGCCGCTCGAAGAGCTCGATCATCCCTTCGAGGAGCTCCTCGGGGGCTTCCTCGGGCAGCCAATGCGCGGCGTCCTCGACGATCTGGATGCGCATGTTCGGTGCGTTGGCCTCGAAGCCCCCGAGGTCGTCGGCGCGGATGACGGGATCAGCAACACCGACGAAGAGCGTGCACGGCGTCTGCATGATCCGGTCCTTGAACCCGCCGGAGGCGAGCTCACGAAGCTCCTTGGTCAGGAAGGAGCGGTAGATGCCCACGCACGCGGCAGCTCGATCGGGCTCCCCCCACTGGGAGACGAACACCTCGAGCTCCTCGGCCGTCCGCGTCCGCTCGGGGTGAAGGGTGCTCTTCTGCAGGATCGTGCGGATGAACCCCGGGACCCGCTGGACGAGCTGTCCACCGGCGATGGGGCTCGCGATGACGGCCATGTAGGAGAGGCGACGCGCGGTCTTCAGGGCCGCCTTGAGCCCGGGCTCGGGGGTGACCCACGGGTGGCTCATCCCGGCGACGGCGAAGTGGGAGACCCGCTCAGGAGCCTCCAGGCACACCAGAAAGCCCGTAAAGCCGCCCCAGTCGTGACCGGCGAGGCGGACCCGGTCGAGGCCGAGCCGGTCGAGCAGGGCGATGACGTCAGCGGCGAGCACGGACTTCAGATAGGTGCCGCGCGGCGCCTCGGTCCAGCCGAAGCCGCGCAGATCGGGGCAGATCACCCGGTAGCGCTGGGCGAGCGGCCCGATCAGCTTCCTCCAGGCGTACCAGTGCTGGGGCCAGCCGTGGAGGAGAACGAGCGGCTCGGCATCCTCTGCTCCCGCCGTGGCGACGTGCATCCGCAGCCCCTTGACGTCCACGAACGAATGCTCGACGCCGGGCAGATCGGGGATGGCGCGGTCCACGAGGGCAGCTTACGCCGCAGGATGCAATTCGCGTATGTAATCCGGCCCGGAGTCGTGACGGATCCGGCACATTGGGCGGGTAACGGGTGTCCCTCGGTGGCCTAGCTTCGAGGGGAACCGGTTGGGCCGTGGCGTCCGACTTGCTCTCTACCGTTGCGTGCTCCGGACCCAGGGTGCTCGCTACGAAACCCTGGCCGATATCGACTTGTCGCCCGATGGCGACGGATGAGGTGATTTGAACATGGCAGCAAGCAATAGACCCACTCCCATCGCGGCAGGCTCGAAGGACGCGAAGGCCAAGGACGCCGCGCTCAACGCGGCCGTCGCCCACATCGAGCGCGAGTTCGGTGCCGGATCGTTGATGAAGCTCGGCAGCGACGCCACCATCGACGTCGAGGCGATCCCGACCGGTGCGCTCTCGCTCGACCTGGCGCTCGGCATCGGCGGCGTTCCCCGCGGCCGGATCGTCGAGATCTTCGGCCCTGAGTCCTCGGGCAAGACGACGCTCGTCTACCACATCATCGCCCAGGCTCAGGCCCGTGGCGGGATCTGCGCGTTCGTCGACGCCGAGCACTCCATGGACCCCGTCTACGCCCGCAGGATCGGCGTCGACACCGACGAGCTGCTCGTCTCCCAGCCCGACTACGGCGAGCAGGCGCTCGAGATCGTCGATGTCCTCGTCCGCTCCGGCGCCGTGGACCTCGTCGCGGTCGACTCCGTCGCGGCGCTGACCCCTCGCGTCGAGCTCGAGGGACAGATGGGCGACATCCAGGTCGGCCTGCAGGCACGGCTGATGTCGCAGGCGTTGCGCAAGCTCGCCGGCAACCTGAACCGGGCGAAGACCGTCTGTCTGTTCACGAACCAGATCCGGGAGAAGATCGGGGTCAGCTTCGGCAGCCCCGAGACGCAGCCCGGCGGTCGTGCGCTGAAGTTCTATTCCTCCCAGCGACTGGATCTGCGCCGGATCGAGACCCTCAAGGAGGGGACCGAGGCGGTCGGCAACCGAGTCCGGGTGAAGGTCGTCAAGAACAAGGTCGCCGCGCCGTTCAAGCAGGCGGAGTTCGACGTCGAGTACGGCCAGGGGATCTCGAGGGAGGGCTGTCTGCTCGACCTCGGCGTGGAGAACAACATCGTCACCAAGTCGGGTTCGTTCTTCTCCTACGACGACACCCGGCTCGGCCAGGGGCGCAACAACTCGAAGGTGTTCCTCGGCGAGAACCCGCAGATCGCCAATGAGATCGAGTCCAAGATCTACGGGGAGCTCGGGATCGTGCAGCCGCCCGGAGCGCCGGAGATCGCCCCCAAGGAGCCCGTGGCGCCCGAGGCGGAGGTCATCGGCAGCGGGGACACGAAGGCGGCCTAGCGCCCAACGGCGGGCGGCCGGAGCGGTCTCGCACCGTGGAGGACGAAGCAGACGGACGGATCCGCGAGCAGAAGGCCGCCCTGCTCGCGGCGCTCGGCACCCTCAGTCGGCGGGAGCGGACCGAGGCCGAGTTGAGAACGTGGCTCCGCGAACGGGACACGTCCGAGGACGCCGTCGAATACGCGATCGCCACCTTGGTGGAGACCGGCGACATCAACGACGAGCGCTACGCGTTCGCCTTCGCCGAGGACAAGCGCGATCTGGCCGGATGGGGGCGGGAGCGGATCGCGACGACGCTCAGCGAGCGGGGCATCGAATCGGCCTTGATCGAACGCTGCTGCGCCGAAGAACGTGAGGACCAGCTCAATCGCGCGGTCGAGCAGGTCCTGAGGCGAGGAGATGACCTCGCCGACGACCGCGGGCGAGCCCGGGCGCTCGCATTCCTCTCGCGGCGCGGTTACGAGTACGAGATCGCCTACGACGCCATCCGCATCGCTGGACGCAGCTGACCCGCCGGCCGGCCAGCGATACCATCGGCGTCAGCGGCTTTGGTCGTCACCGGCGCCTTCGTCGGTTACCGAGATTCGAGATTCGACCTTGAAACCTTCCATCAACCCGGCGATTCCGAAGGGGGCTTCGGACTAGAGCTGCGCCAGCTCGACCTTGCGGCCACCGGCGCCGCGCTCGGCATCACGAAGGACCTCCGGCCGACAGATCCGCTTCGGGCTTTGGCCCGTTGTAGTGAGAGTCACATAGTGCGATCCAGCGATCGGGAGGTTGGCGATGGAGAGACGAGGAAGGCGACGGTTCGGCGGTAGAGACGACCAGCCGCGTGCCGCCGAGTCCGCTCCCACCGGGCAGATCTCGCAGCCGGCGGTCGCAGCGCTCCCAACCCGTCAGGCATCGGAGGGCGACGCCGACGAGCTTCGCGCACGCCGCGAGGAGGTCGCGCGGCTGCAGGAGCGCAACCTCCACGACCAGGAGGTGGCCCGCCTGAAGCTGGCCGAGCTCGAGCGTCGCGAGCAGGCGCTGATCGACAGGGAGCGCAATCTCGAGCGCCAGACGGAGGAGCTGAAGCGCCAGAAGCAGGTGCAGCGCAAGGAGCTGGAGCGGCTCTCCGGGCTCACCGCAGCCCAGGCGAAGCAGATGCTCATCGCCGACGTGGAGCACGACGCCCGCCACCAGGCGGGCCGGGCCCTGCTGGAGATCGAGGACGAGTCGCGCAAGGAGGCCGAGCGACGCGCCCGCAACATCCTGGCCACCGCGATGGCACGCCTCGCCGGTTCGCACACGAGCGAGACGACCACCCGCCTCGTCGAACTGCCCAGCGAGGAGATGAAGGGGCGCATAATCGGCCGCGAGGGACGCAATATCCGCGCGCTCGAGGCGCTGACGGGCGTCGACATCATCATCGACGAGACCCCCAACGCGGTGGTCCTCTCGAGCTTCGACGGAACGCGACGCGAGATCGCGCGGATCACCCTCGAACGCCTGATCGCCGACGGACGGATCCAGCCGGCGACCATCGAAGAGGTCTACGAGAAGGCGAAGGGGGAGGTCGAAGCGACCGTCGCCGCGGAGGGGGAGCGTGCCGAGCTCGAGGCGGGGCTCCACGGGATCCAGCCCGAGCTGCTGGAGGTTCTCGGCAGGCTCCGGTTCCGGACCTCCTACGGCCAGAACGTGCTCGAACACCTGGTCGAGGCGTCGAAGATCGCCGGCACGATCGCGGCCGAGCTCGGGGCATCCGTCGAGACGGCCAAGCGCGCGACCCTCCTGCATGACCTCGGCAAGGCCGTAAGCCACGAGGTCGATGGCTCACACGCTCAGGTCGGTGCGTCGATGGCGCGTCGCAACGGTGAGACCGAAGCCGTAGCCCACGCGATCGAGGCCCATCACAACGAGGTGCCGCCGAAGACCGTCGAGGCCGTGATCGTCCAGATCGCCGATGCCGTCTCGGGCGCTCGCCCGGGAGCTCGGGGTGAGGCGCTCGAGCACTATGTGACCCGTCTGCGCGACCTCGAGGAGATCGCCCAGCGCCATCCCGGCGTCAGCAAGGCCTACGCGGTCCGAGCCGGCCGTGAGGTGCGCCTGATGGTCGATCCGGGGATCGTCGATGACGAGGAGGCAGCCGTGATCGCCCAGCGGGCTGCGAAGGCGGTCGAGAAGGAGCTCGACTATCCGGGCCGGATCAAGATCACCGTCGTCCGCGAGAGCCGGGCCAGTGCTTTCGCGGAGTGAGCTGCCCCTCCGCGGTGGTCGATAGGATCGCGGCCGCAGATGGATCAGACCTACTTCTACATCGCCGGTGGCGGCCTCGTCGCCATCGCACTCATCGTCTCGACGATCGGGCTGCGCAGTGAGGGATTCCCTTCCAACCGGATCCTGGGCGCCGGCGTCGCCCTGATGGCCGCCGTCGTGGTCTTCACGGCGGTCGCCGCCGTCGGCAGCTCCGGGGAGGAGCAGGACGTCAACGCCGAGGCGAGCGCCAGCGCGGCAAGTCAGGCGGCGAGCAACGAGAAGATCGGCGGCGGGGGCTCCCCGTCGGGTAGCTCCGAGCAGCCGGCGACTCCGGCGAGCGGTCAGGGTGACGGCGCGACGGGCGGAGGGGGTTCGGCGGCCGACGGAGCGACTGTCTTCGCCTCCAACGGATGCGGCGGCTGTCACACGCTCACCGCCGCGAGCAGCACCGGCCAGATCGGCCCGAATCTCGACGAAGCGCTCGTCGACAAGGATCCGGCCTTCATCAAGACCTCGATCATCGACCCGAGCGCCGAGGTCCAGAAGGGCTTTCCTGACGACGTCATGCCCAAGACGTTCGGGGAACAGATCTCGCCGGGCGACCTGGATGCGCTCGTCTCCTATCTCGCTCAGTCGACAAGCGGCAAGTAGCCGCGTCCGGCGCCGACCGGCGCTACCCTCGAACCCATGAGCGCTCCCACCTCCAAGAGCTTCCACGTGACCACGTTCGGTTGCCAGATGAACGAGCACGACTCCGAGCGCATGAAGGGCATGCTGAGCTCCCTTGGGTACGCCGAGGCGCCCGACCGCGCGGACGCCGACCTGATCCTCTTCAACACGTGTTCGATCCGCGAGAACGCCGACAGTCGCTTCATCGCGCACCTCGGCGAGGCCAAGCGCCTCAAATCGGAGCAGCCGGACCGGATCGTCGGCGTCGGTGGGTGCTGGGCGCAGTCGGTCAAGGACGAGGTCTTCGCCCGCTTCCCCTTCGTCGATGTCGCCTTCGGTCCGGGGCAGATCCACAAGCTTGCGGAGTTCCTCACGAGCGACTCGATCACGGCACAGGGATTCTTCGAGTTCGAGGAGTTCGCCGGGCACCTGCCGTCTCATCGAGAGCGCCAATTCCAGGCCTGGGTGCAGATCTCCCAGGGCTGCAACTGCAACTGCTCCTACTGCATCGTGCCCTCGACGAGGGGCCGAGAGCAGAGCCGGCCCGCCGGCGAGTTGATCGCCGAGGTGGCGGACCTGGCCGCGGAGGGCGTCAGGGAGATCACCCTGCTGGGGCAGAACGTCAACAGCTATGGACGTGACCTGCGTGGGGAGGAGCGGGCCAGCTTCGCGGAGCTGCTGCGATCCCTGGACGGCATCCCCGGAATCGACCGGATCCGTTACACCAGCCCGCATCCGAAGGACATGAAGGAGGACGTGATCGCGGTCCACGCCGAGTGTGCGGCTGTCTGCGAGCACATCCACCTACCGTTGCAATCGGGCTCCAGCCGGATCCTCAAGGCGATGCGACGGACGTATGACCGCGGCCGCTACCTCGACCGCGTCGCCCTCATCCGCGAGCACGTGCCCGACGTCGCCCTCACCACCGACATCATCGTCGGCTTCCCGGGCGAGACGGAAGCCGACTTCGCCGAGACGCTCGAGATCGTCGAGGAGGTCGGCTACGACGGCGCGTTCACGTTCGTCTTCAGCCCCCGACGAGGCACGCTGGCGGCTGAGATGGAGGAGCTGCTTCCCCACCCGGTCAAGAAGGAGCGCATGGCGAGGCTCGTCGAGGCCGTGCAGCGGCGCGCCCGCGAGCGCGCTCAGCGCTTCGTGGGCCGTGACGTCGAGGTTCTCGTCGAGGGTCCGAGCAGGACCGACCCGACCCGGCTGCGCGGCCGCAGCCGCCACAACAAGGCGGTCAACTTCGAGGGCACGGCCTCCGCGGGCGAGCTGGTCGACGTCGAGGTCGCCTCGGCGAGCTCGATGACGCTGCTCGGCACCGAGCGCCTGCTGTCCCGAACGAGGTGAGCGCCGCGGCTCCCGCGCCGCCCTCCGTGATCGCGATCTTCGGTCCAACCGGAGTCGGCAAGACCTCGGTGGCCATCGAGCTCGCGGATCTGCTGCGCGATCGAGGGGAGGATCCGGTCGCCGTCTCCTGCGACGCCATCCAGGTCTACCGCGGCCTCGAGTTGCTCAGCGGCGCCGCGGACGCCGCCCAGCGCGAACGACTCGAGCATCGGCTCCTCGGCACGGTCGATTTCGGCGAGGAGTTCAGCGCCGGTCGTTTCGCCGAGCTGGCCCGTGCTGAGATCGATGGCCTTCTCGATCAGGGCAGGCGGCCGATCGTGGTCGGAGGGACCGGCCTCTACATGCGCGCGGCCCTGGCCGAGCTCGATCTGCGGCCGCCCGTTCCCAGGGAGGTCCGCGAGCTCGTCGAAGCCCAGATCGCCGAGCTCGGCCCGGCTGCGATGCACGCCGAACTCGATCCTGACGTCGGCGAACGGGTCCACCCCAACGATCGCAAGCGCGTTTCCAGGGCCTTGGAGCTGCAGCGAGCCGGCCTGGACCCGCCTGAGCGCTCCGACGAGCTCTGGACGGCCCGTCTGCGCCATCCGACGGCCTTGGTGGGGATCGTGGTCGATCGCGAGGAGCTGGCCGACAGGATCGATCTCCGCGTCGACGAGATGGTCACGGCGGGGGCGATCGAGGAGGCGAGGCGCGTGAACCGATCCGGCCCCTCGCGCACGGCTCGGTCGGCGCTCGGCTTCGAGGAGCTCATCGTCGGCGACGTCGAAGCCGTCAAGTCCGCGCACCGCCGGTACGCACGCCGGCAGATGACCTGGCTGCGAAAGATGAAGGGAGTGGAGGTCGTCGATCGCAGCGGGCTCGATGATCACCGGGCGGCGGAAATGGCGCTCGATCTGATCGCCCGCGATAATCCGCCCGTATGAGGTTCGAGAAGTGGCAGGCCCTCGGCAACGACTACATCGTGATCGAGGAGCGTTGGCTGCCCTTCGAGCTGACCGCGACGCGCGTCGCGGCGCTCTGTGAGCCCCACTTCGGTTGTCACTCGGACGGGATCCTGCTGCTGTCCGAGCCCGCCGATCCCACCGCCCACGTGGCCGATCTGCGGATCTTCAACCCCGACGGCTCGGAGGCCGAGCTCTCCGGCAACGGTGCGCGCGAGGCGGTCCTTTACCTGCGCCGCTCCGGTTGGACCGACCAGGACACCTTCACGATCGGCACACCGGCCGGCGAGATCACACCCACCCTGACCGGGCCCACCTCCGCCCGGGTTGCCATGGGGAGTGCCTCGACGACCTCCAAGGACTTCCCCGGCGGCCCTGAGGACGGGCGCGGCACGATCGGGGTGGCCGGGGTCGAACGCGAATTTCAGCACGTCTCGATCGGCAATCCGCAATGCGCCATCGAGATCGACGGTGACCTCGAGGAGCTGGACCTGCCGGCGATCGGGCCGGCGATCGAGGCAGCTTCGATCTTCCCGAACCGCACCAACGTGAGCTTCTGGAGCGCGGAGGGATCACGGGTGCGAGCCCGGATCTTCGAGCGCGGCGTGGGGGAGACGCTCTCATCCGGCACCGGGGCGAGCGGAGCGGCGATCGCGGCTCATCTGCGCGGTGCGCCGAGCCCGATCACGGTGCAGCTGGATGGAGGTGAGCTCGAGGTCGAGATCGGTCCCGGCCTCGAGGTCGTCCTCGCGGGTTCCGCGGAGCCGGTCTTCAGCGGTGAGTTCTCCGCTGATGCGCTTGCGCGCATCGGCCGCCTCGAACCCTGAGCGATCCGCTCAGTTGTTGCCGTTGAGGCCTGGCGAGCTCTTCTCGACCTGCTCGCGGCTGGTGACGATCTTGTCGACGAGGCCATACTCGACGGCCTGCTCAGCGGTGAAGAAGCGGTCGCGCTCGAGGTCCTCATGGACCTGGTCGACCCCGACGTCGCAGTGGTGGGCGTAGATCTCCTCGAGCTTGCGACGCGTCTTCAGGGTCTCGCGAGCGTGGATCTCGATGTCGGTCGCCTGGCCCTCGAAGCCGCCTGAGGGCTGGTGGATGAGGATGCGGCTGTTGGTCAGCGCCATCCGCTTGCCCGGCGTGCCCCCGCAGAGCAACAGCGACCCCATCGACATCGCGATCCCGAAGCAGATCGTCTGCACGTCGGGCTTGATGTATTGCATCGTGTCGTAGACGGCCAGGCCCGCGGTGACGGAACCGCCCGGAGAGTTGATGTAGAGCGAGATGTCCTTGTCCGGGTCCTCCGACTCGAGGTGGATCAGCTGAGCGACGAGCAGGTTCGCGATGTCGTCGTCGACCTGCTGGCCGAGGATCACGATCCGCTCGGCGAGCAGACGCGAGTAGATGTCGTACGAGCGCTCGCCTCGAGCGGACTGCTCGATGACCATGGGGACCATTGGCATCAAATCACCTCGTTGTCTGTTTGGAGCGATACGTGCAACCGTTGAGTTGCACTTTTGCGAAGCAGGCCAGCATCTGCAACCATTGGGTTGCACACAGGGCTGAAAGGGGACCTTACCGATGGAGCGGACGGGCAAAATGGGGACCCTCGGGAGTCTCGGACGCGTCGAGCGGGAAACGCTCCTCGAAACCGACATCGAGCGCGCGTGGGAGGCGATCCTCTCGGTGAGCTCGTCCCTGGTCGCCGCCTGAGGAATCCATGGCGAGCGCGCCGAGCGATGCAGTCTTCGCCGCTCTCGGCGACCCCACGAGGCGATACCTCGTGGAATCGCTTGCCGGGGCATCGGCCACCGCGACGGTTCTGGCGAAGGATCTGCCGATGAGCCGCCAGGCGGTCGCGAAGCACCTCGCGATGCTCGCATCCGCCGAGCTGGTCGAGACCGAGCGGCACGGCCGCGAGACCCACTACTCGCTGCGGCCCGAGCCGCTTCGGGAGGTCGCGGGCTGGGCCGATGCGGTCGGTGCCGAGTGGAGCGACCGCCTGCGGCGGCTGGAGCGCACCCTACGGGCGCCCGGCTGAGCTCGGGACTGCGAGGGAGCCCGCTGCCGCCCAGGGGGAGCGGGCTGGGACATGGACGTCAGGCCACGTTGGTCGGATTCAGCGCTCCGAAGCTCACGCCTGTGAGCTCCTCGGAGACCTCCCAGAGCCGTGCTGCGTCCGCCTCGTTGCTCGCGCGCCCGCTGCGGCCGACCCGTTGCGGGTGACCACGCTGCTCGCCGAGCCCGTCGGGCCCGTAGTAATCGCCGCTGACGACCTCGGGATCGGTGGCGGCGCGCAATGTGGGCAGGGCGCCGTTGGCGTCGCTCTGGGCGAGGAAGACGTTGCCCAGCTTCATCACCGGCGTCAGCAGCTTGCCGGCGGTACCGAGACCGATCCCCGCGGTCTGGAGGTTGGTGGCCGCGAACCCCGGATGGGAGGAAGCCGCGATGAGGTGGGAGCCGGCCGCGGCAGCGCGCTTGGAGAGCTCCAGCGTGAACAACAGATTGGAGAGCTTCGAGCGACCGTATGCGGGCCAGCGCGAATACCCGTTCTCCCAGTTGAGGTCGTCGAAGTCCATCTTTCCGGCCCGGTGGGCGATGCTGGCCACGGTCACTACCCGGGGGGCATCGGCTGCCAGCAGCTTGTCGAGGAGGCGGCCCGTCAGAGCGAAGTGACCCAGGTGGTTGGTGCCGAACTGGAGCTCGAACCCGTCGGCAGTCTGGCGCTTCGGAGGCACCATCACGCCCGCGTTGTTGATCAGGAGGTCGAGCGCCTCTGGGCGAGCCGCCACGGCGGCCGCGGCCGTCTCAACGGATGAGAGGTCGGCCAGGTCGAGCTCGACGATCTCAACCGCCGCTCCGGGGGTGGCGGTTTCGATCTCGCGCTTTGCGTTCGCGGCCTTCTCGGCGTTGCGGCAGCCCATGAGGACCGCTGCGCCGGCGGCGGCGAGGGCCTTTGCGGTCTGCAGGCCGAGGCCGCTGTTGGCCCCCGTGACGAGTGCGGTGCGACCGCTCTGGTCGGGGATGTCGGCTGTCGTCCACTTCTTGCTCATCTGACTCCTCGAAGTTGATTCCTGGGGTGGGAACCCTAGGCCGTCGGCGCCTCGCACCCTCGATAGCCTGACGCCAGACCCCACTCCGATCGAAAGGATCACCGGACCCTTGGCCCTCACCGACCCGTCAAAGCGCCTCGAGGCGATGCCGCCCTACATGTTCGCCGAGCTCGAGCGGAAGGTCGCCGCCAAGCGCGATTCCGGCATCGACGTGATCAGCCTGGGAATCGGCGATCCCGACATGGCGACGTACCCGCACGTCGTCGAGGCCATGCAGGCTGCGGTCGCTGATAACGGCAACCAGAAGTACCCCTCGAATCGGGGCCGTGCCGAGTACTGCGGCGCCCTCGCATCCTTCTACGAGCGGCGCTTCGGCGTCTCGATCGATCCCAAGACCGAGGTGATGCCGGCGATCGGCGCCAAGGAGTGCATCTACAACCTCTGCTTCGCCTTCCTCGATCCGGGCGATGCCGCGCTGGCCTCCGATCCCGGCTATCCCGTCTACACCGGTGGTCCGGTCCTGGCCGGAGCCGATGCGGTCGTGCTACCGCTCGTCCCGGAGCTCGGCTTCGCCCCCGATCTCGACTCGATCGACCCCGCCGACCTGGAGCGGGCCCGTCTGCTGTTCCTCAACTACCCCAACAACCCCACCGGGGCGGTGGCCCCCGATGGCCTGTTCGAACGTGTGGTCGAGCTCGCTCGCGAGCACGAGATCCTCGTCGTCCACGACAACGCGTACTCCGAGACGACCTACGACGGCTACGTGGCCCCGAGCTTTCTGGCGACCCCGGGCGCCAAGGAGGTCGGCGTCGAGGTATTCAGCCTCTCCAAGGGCTTCAACATGACCGGCTGGCGGTGTGCGGCGATCCTCGGCAACGCTGACGCGATCACCACCTATTGGCGCCTGAAGACGAACATCGACTCGGGGCTCTTCGAGGCCGTTCAGCTCGCCGGCGCCGCGGCGCTCGATGGGCCTCAGGAGCCGGTGGCGGAGATGAACGCGATCTACAAGCGCCGACGCGACCTCGTCGTCGATGCGCTCGGGGAGATCGGCGTGGACGTCGAGTCGCCGAAGGGCACGATCTACGTCTGGGCGCCGGTGCCGGAGGGCTACACGTCCACCAGCTTCTGCGAGCACGTGCTCGAACAGGCGGCCGTGGTGATCTCTCCGGGGTCGATGTACGGGCCGAGCGGGGAGGGGTTCTTCCGGATCTCGCTGACCGCTCCGGACGAGCGGATCACCGAGGCCGTCGAGCGGATGCGGGAGCATCTGAGCTGAGCTGAGCTGATTGATGGGGGCTCCGATCGTCAGATACGTCCTGAGCGGCGACGCGCACATCGCCTACCGGACCCGAGGGACCGGAGAGCAGGACCTGTGCATCATCCTGCCGAGCTTCGGCACGATCGAGCTGGTCACGGAGCCACCGGCCCGGGCGCTCGGCGAGGGTCTCGCCAAGTTCTCCCGGGTGATCTCGTTCGATCGCCGGGGAGCCGGCCTGTCAGACCCGACAGCCGAGCCGGCCACGCTCGAAGAGCAGATGAGCGACGTGGTCGCCGTGCTCGACGCTTGTGGCTCGAATCAGGTCGTGATCATGGCTGAATCCGAGGGCGCGATGCTCGCGGTGATGTTCGCGGCCACTCATCCGGAGCGGGTCAGCCACCTCGTTTTGCTGCACCCGATGGCACGGGTGGTGCGAGCCCCGGGGTACGAGGCCGGGTGGGCGAGCGAGGAGGTTCGGGAACGGGACCTGATCGGCCCGATGCTGACGCGCTGGGGCAATGGCGAAAACGGCAATCTGGCATCCCCGGTGATGGCGGCCCGCGATCCCGCGTTCCTCGACTGGTGGGGGCGCTGGGAGCGAATGTCGCTGGCTCCGGGACCGGCGTTGCAGCGGGCCACCCTGGTCGGGAAGCTCGATGTGCGGGGGATCCTGCCGCGGGTGCAGGCCCCGACCCTCGTCGTCAATCGCCCGGACGCGCCCGGCGTCGACTCCGGCCACGCCCACTACTTCGCAGAGCACATCCCCGGTGCGGAGCTGCGCGAGCTGCCGGGACGGGACACGATCTCCTTCGGCGACGGCCTACCGGCGTTTCTCGAGGCCGTCGAGGAGTTCACGCGAGGGGAGGTCGTGGAGCGCACGTCGCAGCGGGCGCTCGCGACGGTGCTCTTCACCGACATCGTCGGCTCCACGTCCCATGCGGCCGACCTCGGCGACAGGCGGTGGCGTGAGACGCTGGAGAGCCACGATCGGCTGACCCGGCAGCTGGTCGGCCGCTACGGGGGCAGGGCGATCAAATCGACCGGCGATGGGTTCCTGGCGACGTTCGACGGCCCCGCCCGGGCGGTGCGCTGCGCGAGTGCCCTCACCGCCCACGTCGGCGAGCTCGGGATCGAGCTGCGGGCGGGGCTCCACGCCGGCGAGATCGAGCTGATCGGGGCCGACGTCGGTGGGATGGCCGTGCACATCGGCGCCCGGATCGGCGCGCTCGGCGGTCCCGGTGAGGTGCTGACCTCCTCGACCGTCCGTGACCTCGTCGTCGGCTCCGGAATCGAGTTCAGGGAGCGTGGGGAGCATGAGCTCAAGGGCGTCCCCGGCACGTGGCGCGTCTTCGCGGCGGTCTCCGACGAGTAGGTTCAAAGCGTGAGCTCATCCGATTCGGACCTGCCGGCGCGCTACGGCAGTCGCTTCTTCGTCGAGGGGGTGCCCGACGCGGAGTTCCCGCAGACGGGAATGAGCGCCCGCGATGCCTACGAGCTGATCGACGAGGAGATGGCGATCGACGGAGATCCCGCCCGCAACCTAGCGACGTTCGTGACCACCTGGATGGAGCCCGAGGCGCAGCAGATCATCGCCGAGAACCTCCATCGGAACTTCATCGACCACGCGGAGTATCCGCGCACAGCCGAGATCGAACAGCGCTGCATCCGGATGCTCGGCGACCTCTTCAACGCGCCCGGGGAGGTTCGCGGCGCTCGCTGCCAGGGTTCCTCGGAGGCGATCATGCTCGCCGGGCTCGCCGCGAAGTGGCGGTGGCGCAACCGGCGCAAGGGGGCGGGCGCCACCGGTGATGAGGGCAAGCCGAACCTCGTCTACGGGCGCGACGTCCACGTCGTCTGGGACAAGCTGTGCCGCTACTTCGACATCGAACCGCGGACGATCCCGATGATCGAGGGGCGCTACGTGATCGGTCCCGACGAGGTCGAGCCGCTGATCGACGAGAACACGATCGGGGTCGTCGGCGTGCTCGGCACGACGTTCACCGGTCAGGCCGACGACATCGCCGGGATCGACGCCCTGCTCGGCCGAATCCGCGACGAGCGCGGCCTTGACGTCGGAATGCACGTCGACGCCGCCAGCGGTGGCTTCGTCTGGCCGTTCCTGCATCCGGAGCAGGAGTGGGACTTCCGTCTCGACTCGGTACGGTCGATCAACGTCTCCGGGCACAAGTTCGGGATGGTCTATCCGGGGATCGGCTGGCTCGTCTTCCGCGAGCCGGACGACCTTCCCGAGGATCTCGTCTTCTATGAGAACTACCTCGGCGAGACAGACGCGACCTTCACCCTGAACTTCTCGACGGGATCATCGATGGTCTTGGCGCAGTACTACAACTTCTGCCGCTTCGGACGGGATGGGTACCGTCAGATCGTGGAGGCGATGAAGCGAAACGCCGTCTACCTCGGCGACGGGATCGCAGCGACCGGGCGATTCGAGTCGGTCGGCGGTGATCCGCGCCTGCCGCTCGTCTGCTTCCGCCTCAAGGATCGGGATGCCGGTTACGACGAGTTCGACGTCTCCGCTCAGCTCGCCGCCGAGCGGGGCTGGATGGTGCCCGCCTACACGCTGCCGCCGGAGGCGGAGGGGATCACGGTGATGCGAGCACTCGTCAAGGAGAACGTCGGTCACGCGGCCGCGGGCCTGCTCATCGACGACCTCAAAGCCGCCCTGAAGACGCTCGACAGCAAGGGCTCACTGCATCCCCACGACCGCAAGCGGGCTCAGCGCGGTCCCGGCTACTAGGCGGGCAGCTTGCCGGTTTCCCGCAGCGTGTCCGTGATCGTCGCGCGCAGGTCGCGCGGCTCATAGCCGAGCTTCTCCTTGGCCTTCTGCGAGCTCGCCCAAAAAGTGACGCCATCGGTTGAGGTGACCAGCTCGCGCATGTTCGGAGGGAAGCCCATGAGCGGACCGACGATGGGGCCGAACGGGGCGATCGCTTTGATCAGGCCGGTCGGCAGGGAGCGGGAGGGAGGCTTGCGGCCGCCGACCTCGGCGATGGTCTGGATGAGCTCACGGTTGTTCGTCTCGTCGCCGCCGAGGATGTACTGCTCGCCGATCTCACCCTTGTCGAGGGCCAGCAGGACGCCGGCTGCGACGTCCTCGACGTGGACGACGACCATGCCGAAGTCGGGAAACGGAATCATCGGCAGCTTGCCGGCGAGGGTCTGATCAGCGAGATTGCCGAGCTGCGAGTGATCGTCGGGACCGTAGACGCCACCCGGCTGGACGATCACGCAGGGAAGGCCCTCGTCGTCGATCATCCTGCGGGCGATCTGGTGCGCCTCGTACTTCGTCTGCTCGTAGTAGCTCGTGAAGCCGGCTCCGGGGTGCTCGTAGGTCTCGTCGACGACCTCCCCGTGGGTATCGCCGAAGGCCGCGACGGTCGAGATGTAGACGACGCGCGGGATGGCGGCTTCGAGGGCGGCCCGAAGCACGCGCTCGGTGCCCAGCACGTTGGCGTCGTGCATCTCGGCGTGACGGCTCTTGGGAATGCCCACCTCGTAGATCGCGGCGCCGTGGATGACCGCATCGCAGCCCTCCATGCCGGCGGCGACCTCGGCGGGCGTCGCAAGCGAACCGATCACGACCTCGCAGCCCTGCTGCTCGAGCGCGCGGCCCTTCTCCGCCGAGCGGGCGAGAGCGCGTACGTCGTCGCCCCGTTCGCGTAGCTGCTTGACGACATGGCCGCCGATGAACCCGGTTCCGCCCGTGAGAAAGACTTTCATGTGCCGGACCCTACCCGGCGTCGGGCAGGTCGAGCGCCGGGTTGCCTCGGTAATAGAGGGTTGCGGGGAGCTTGGAGTCGCCGGTCAGGTGATAGCTCACCGTCAGCGGGGAGGTCTGCCCGGACTTCAGGCCCACGTGCAGGCCGAGCCGCGAGAGCTCCTCGGACGGAAGCGGGCGTGGCTTCTGGAAGGCGCCGTAGATGCCGTGGGCGTAGGTGCCGAGGAACTGCACGCTCGCGTCCAGCTTCGCGCCGTCGGCATCGAGGACCTCGAAGTCCTTCGTCCCGGCCTGCAGGCCCTCCAGGGAGGTGTTGCGGACCGTCCCGTAGGCAACCCGGTCATCAGGGAGCTCCGGCGGGGTGAAGACCAGCGGCGGCTCGTCCCAGGTCAGAACCGAGCCGGTCCGCGGCGCCTCCTCCGAGCCGGTGACGCTCAGCAACAGAGCGACGCCTCCAGCAGCGAGGAGGATCACCACAGCGGCGATGGCGGCGCGCTGTCTCATCGCTGCGGACGCGACCCCGTCAGGGCTTCGACGGGGTGATGAACCAGTCGCAGCCCGGTGGCATGTGCAGCTCCTGGGGATCCCAGGCGGCGCACGGCACGAGCGGACCCTGAACGGCGGGGTTCGAGGGTACGAAGGTGGGGGAGCCGGGACAGGTCACCAGCGGTCCGGCCGCGCTCGTCGCGGCAGCGCCATCGGGCCCGACGTTGCCCTCGAAGCAGTTGCCCTGGCCGCCGGAGTCCCAGATGAAGTCGTCGCCGTTGGGCTTGGGCTTGCCGTCGGGGCTGACGCCCATCACGTTGTCGAGGATCTGGTTGCCGCTGGAGGTGTCGTTCTGGTGCGCGGGGTCGTTGTCGTTGCGGATTGCCGCTTCCACGTTGAACAGCATCAATCCGTAGCGCCAGTTGTCGTAGAAGTGGTTCTTGTCGATCAGGTTGCGATTCGCGCCGGCGAGGAGTGCGCCGGTTCCCACCGGAACCTGGAACTGCGGGCAGACGACGCTCCGCTTGCGCTTCTCGAACGGCGTATCGGTGCAGTAGGTCTGGCGCTGGTCGGTGAAGTTGTTGACGTTGTTCGAGTAGATCTCGTTGTCAGTCCAGTGGACGCACTCCTGGGGCATGCCCGGGTGGCCCTGCGCGAAGGAATCCGTCGACAGGCCCGCCGAGTTGTCATGGAAGCGGTTGTCGTGCAGGTAGGTGGAGTTCCCGGCCGTTCCCGAGTAGCCGAGCACGTTGCCGTAAGAGTTGGAGTTCTTGATCTCAGTGGTCGGCTCCCCGCAGGAGGCCCGGCTGCCCGGGTCGGTTCCGCAGGTGCCGTCGAACTTGCTGGCGTATCCGGCGGAGAGCCCGGTCGGATCGCAGCCCTTCATGTTCGAGCCGGGATAGACCCCCGAATCGCCGTTGCCGTAGGCCGTCACGTGGTTGTAGAGGCCGTGCACTGCGGTGAAGCTGAGGACGCCGTAGTCCTGGTTGTAGCGGGCGACGACGTTCTGGATCCTGAAGCCGTTCGTTTCGACGATGTCGATGCCGTTGAAGGCCGATTGCTCGACGAGCAGGTTGCGGATGACGACGCCGTTGGCGCGGTCCACCCGCAGCACGTCGAGCTTCTTGCGATCGCCGATGATCTTCACCTGCGTCGGCTTCGAACCCAGGCCCTCGATCTGCAGGTTGCAGAGCTGGTTGCACTCGGGAGCGATCGGGTTATCGGGGTCGGGCTCGGGGCGGGTGTCGCCGACGACCTCGATCAGGTTCTTGGAGTTGGGGCAGTTGACCTGGTAGTTGCGGTTCGGGCGCACCGGCGGGTCATTCGAGCGAGGGCCGGCGGGCGGTGGCGCCGAGTTCGAGAAACCCTCCGTCTCGACGTAGTCCTGTGCGCACGGCGGCTTCCCGAAGGAGCCGACCGCGATCCTCCGGCTCGGCTTCTCCTTGTACTTGCCCGGCAGGATGCGGATCCGGTAGCCCGACTTGGCGTCGTCGATCGCGGCCTGGATGTTGTGGTGCTTGCAACGGTCGAGCTGCCTGAGCCGATGCTTTTCCCTCTTGCCGTCGAACGCTCGCTTGATGGCGCCCTTGGAGCCCTTGTTGCAGACGTAAATCGCCTTGCCGGAGTGCCGAACCGCGGGAACCTTGCTCTGGTGGAGATCGGGGAACGTCGTGGTGCGCTCGGGGTGGGCGGAGGACAGCGATGGCAGCAGAACGACGATCGCGAGAACCAATCCTGCAACCAGCCCAACCCTGCGCGTAGAAGAGGCGTGCACGCGACCAGTCTACTTGGGGAGCCGGGACCGAGTTCCGGCACCCGCCTGAGCGCGGCTCCTACACTGAAGGCGTGAGTGAAGGCGAAACCGACGAGGCGCCGGTGAAGGCGGCCGACGGAACCGTCGAGGGTACGCCGGACCCGAGGGCCCGTCAGCGTGCGCTTGCGATCGGCGTTCTGACCGGCGAGCCGGGAGAGGATGCCCAACTCGGGGAGCTGGGCGAGCTGCTTCGCACCGCCGGGGTGGCGACGGCGGGGACCATGGTCCAGCAGCGCTCCGAGCCTGATCCGGACCGCTACTTCGGTAAGGGCAAGCTGGTCGAGCTTGCAGCTGAGATCAAGCTGCGCGACGCCAACCTGGTCGCCTGCGACGACGAGCTCGCCCCCCGACAGGAGCGCAACCTCGAAACGGAGCTCGGGGTGCCCGTGATCGACCGCACCGCCGTGATCCTCGACATCTTCGCCGACCATGCCAACAGCGCCGCCGGCAAGCTCCAGGTCGAGCTCGCTCAGCTCCAGTACAACCTCGCCCGCATGCGAGGGCTCTGGACCCACCTCGAACGCCTCGGCGCCGGTCGCATGAACGGTGGAATCGGGACCAGAGGACCGGGTGAGTCCCAGATCGAGACGGATCGCCGGCTCGCTCGCGATCGCATCTCGGCGCTGCGCCGCGATCTCCGCGTCGTCGAGCGCAGTCGCGAGACCATGCGGGCCGAGCGCGACCGCTCCGCGATCCCCACCGTGGCGCTCGCCGGTTATACGAACGCGGGCAAGTCGACGCTGCTGAACGCGATCACAGGTGCCGGCGTCGGAGTCGGTGACCGGCTCTTCCACACCCTCGACCCGGCCACGCGATCGTTCGAGCACGACGGCCGCCCCTACCTGCTGACCGACACCGTCGGCTTCATCCGCAAGCTTCCCCATCAGCTCGTCGACGCGTTCAAGGCGACGCTCGAGGAGACGACCATCGCCGACCTCATCCTCCATGTCGTCGACGCCTCCGAGTCGGCGGCGACCCGCGCGGTGGCGATGCGGGCCGTTGACGACGTCCTCGAGGAGATCGGCGCCGGCGACACCCCGCGGCTGATCGTCTACAACAAGCTCGACCTGCTCGATGACGAGCAGCGCCGTGATCTGCTCGTCGGCAGCCGCAACGTTCACGGCGTCTCCGCGGCCCGGAGCGAGGGCATCGAGGACCTGCTCGACGCCGTGGCCGTGGCCTTCGAGGAGACGCTGACGGCCATGGAGCTGTTGATCCCCTACAGCGAGGGCGCGATTCTGAGCGAGCTCCACTCGGTGGCCGGCAAGGTCGATCGCGACGAGCACGACGACGGCGTCCTGGTCAGGGCGAGCGTCCCGAGTGCGCTCGCTCACCGGTTCGAGCGCTTCTCGGTCAACGGCACCTCCGCTTAGGCTCAGCGCCCATGGACCTGAACGTTCGACTGCTCGTTCCCGGCGCGATCTTGCCCGTCCGCGCCCACGACGGCGATGCCGGGCTCGACCTGCACGCCGCCGAGCCCGCGACCATCGGCGCGGGGGAGAGGGCGGCGATCGGCACCGGCATCGCCGTCGAGATCCCACCCGGCCACGCCGGCCTCGTGCTGCCGCGCTCCGGCTTGGCGCTTCGCCACGGGATCGCCCTCGTCAACGCACCCGGCCTCATCGACGCCGGCTACCGGGGCGAGCTCCGCGTCCTGCTGCTCAATACCGATCGCGAGCACTCCTTCGACATCGAACCCGGCGATCGGATCGCGCAGCTGCTCGTCGTGCCCTTTGCCGGCGTGAGCCCCCTCGAGGTCCCGGCACTGAGTGACTCCGAGCGCGGCGCCGGCGGATTCGGCTCGAGCGGGACCTAGGCCGGGGCCGCTGCGCAGCCCGACGCGGCCGCGCTCGTCAACCGCTTGCCGCTGCTCTCGGCGGCGAGGTTCTTCGCCGTTCGGCGGATCCGCGCGGGCGAAGTCGTCAGGCAGAGGTTGGAATGGAGCCGTCCGTCGCGTTCCCGGGTGAGGTAGAGGCCGACGACGGACCCGATCGGCTGCTCGATCCCGCAGGCGGCGCCTTCGGTTGCGGAGCGAATCCGGCGAATCTGGCCGGCCTCGAAGCGGTTTCGCTTCTTCAGTGCCTCCCCGACGCGGAAGACGTAGTCGGAGGTGAATCCATCGCCGACCGGCTCAACGCGCAGGAGCTTTGCGACGATGGCGGCGTCGGTGGACCGAAAGATCTCCTTGCCGGGGCGGCCGGCACAGCTGCAGGCCGACGCTGAGGCGGAAACCGCCAGTGCAGCGAGCGCAGAAAGGGCAAGCGTCAAGCTGATTGTGGTGATCCGTCGGTGCATCGCTGCCGAGACTACGGCGCTGGGGACGCTTCGTCACACGGATCTTCAACTTCCTGGGCGACGTGCACGAGCGCGTCACCCTGGTTGATCAGCGGGCTGCGGGTCAGGCCGATGACCAGTCCGGCGAAGGGGGCGCGGATCGCCAGGTTCCGGCGGCCGTAGATGTCGGAGAAGCTGCCGAGGACCTGGCGCCGCTCGACGTGGTCGCCGAGCTCGACCTCGAGCCGCAGCATCCCGCCGCGCGCCGCCCGGACCCATCGGGTCTCCCGGCTCTCGAAGCTGGGGACCGAGCTGCCGGGCGCGCTCTCGATGAGGCCCAGCGCGGCCAGGACGCGGCGGACGCCATCGTGGGCGGCGTCGATCGCGTAGGGGTCGAAGCGGTTCGACTCGCCGCCCTCGAAGAGCAGCATCGCCATCCCGCGCTGCGTCGCGGCCTCGCGCAGGGAGCCGTCGCGGGTCCGGGCGTGGATGGTCGCCGGAGCGCCGAACGCCGTGGCCACAGCGCGAGTGCGCTCGTCCTCGAGGTCCGCCCGGATCTGCGGGAGGTTGGAGCGCCGTCCCGATCCGCAGTGGAGGTCGATGCCGTAGTCGCAGCGGCTGACGATCTCCTCCATGAACAGGTGGGCGAGGCGTCCCGCGAGCGACCCGCGGGGCGAGCCGGGGAAGGATCGGTTGAGGTCGCGGCCGTCCGGGAGGTGGCGATCCCCGGCCATGAACCCGAGCTCGTTGACGACGGGAACCGCGATCAGGGATCCGGCCATCTCCTCTGGCCGGAGATCGACGAGGAGGCGCCGAATCGCCTCGACCCCGTTGACCTCGTCACCGTGGATGGCTGCCGAGACGCACACGGACGGCCCTTCACGCCGCCCGTTCAGCACGACCGTGGGGATCGAGATCCACGGACCCGTGGCCAATTGCTCGACGTGGATCTCGACCTCCCCGCGCGTGCCCGGAGCGACCGACATCCCGGCGATCTCGAGCGGCGGGGCGTCGCCCTCCGTCTCCCGCACGATTGGCCTTCAGCCCTTGACCCGGGACTTGCGACCGGTGCCCGGCTTGGCGTTCTTCTCGAGGAACTCGATGATCTTGCCCGCGATGTCCACGCCGGTGGCCTCCTCGATCCCCTCGAGGCCGGGAGAGCTGTTGACCTCGAGGACGACCGGACCGTGATTGGAGCGCATCAGGTCTACGCCGGCGACCGCCAGGCCCATGTGCTTGGCGGCGCGGACGGCCGTCGAGCGCTCCTCGGGTGTCAGCTTGACCTTGTCGGCGGTGCCGCCGCGGTGGATGTTGGAGCGGAACTCGCCCTTGGCCGCGGTCCGTTCCATCGCCGCGACGACGCGCTTACCGACCACGAAGGCTCGGATGTCGGTGCCCTTGGACTCCTTGATGAACTCCTGGACGAGGATGTTGGCATCGAGCTCGCGGAACGCGCCGATCACGGACTCGGCGGCCTTGCGCGTCTCGGCGAGGACCACGCCCTTGCCCTGGGTGCCCTGCAAGAGCTTGACCACGACCGGGGCGCCGCCGACCGCGTCGATCATGCCGTCGATGTCCTCGAGGTCGTGCGCGAAGCCGGTCACCGGGAGCCCGATGCCGGCGCGGGAGAGGAGCTGGAGCTGACGCA
Organism: uncultured Solirubrobacterales bacterium; assembly: GCA_963826475.1. Classification (GTDB taxonomy): domain Bacteria; phylum Actinomycetota; class Thermoleophilia; order Solirubrobacterales; family 70-9; genus RHKX01. Next base: position 619,141 of record CAWGXC010000003.1, read on the forward strand.
GCTTGTCGTGAGCGCGACTGATCCCCTGGGACTCGTTCGAGCTGAACACGCCCATCATCTCGAATTGCCGGACGAGCGAAGCGCCGTAGAAGGCGTTGCTGGCGCCGATCCGCGGGATGACCGCGTCGAAGCCCAGCACCGGCTCTCCCCGGAACATCACGGTCGGCTTGTGCGACGTGATGTCCATGTAGCAGCGCAGGTAGTTGATGACGACCATCTCGTGATCGCGCTCACGGCCCGCCTCGACGAGGCGACGCGTCGAATAGAGCGACGGGCGGCGGCTGAGGACCCCGATCTTCATGCCTTCGCCGCCGCCTTGCGCGCTCGCCGCGCGCGGCGGCGCTGCTGCTTCGACTCGGCTCCCAGATAGGAGCGCTTGGGGTCGACGACGCAGCGCTCCCGCAGCGCGCGCCGGCCGAGGAGCATCCTGAATCCCATGGCGTCTCGCCGGGTCAGGGTCAATTCGACCGGAAAGGTCTCCTGATCCAGCTCCAGGTCGGTCTCGACGACGTAGCGCAGCTCGCTGTGGCCGCTGGAGGCGGTGACCTTGCGGCGGTCGACGAGAAGCGCCGACCCACGCGCCACGGCGCTCTCGTCCCGCTGAAGCGGATGGAAGGAGAACTCGATCCAGGTCCGGCCGTCCCGCTCGATCTCCTCGAGGTCGAATGCGTGAAGCGAGGAGGTGCGAGCGCCGGTATCGACCTTCGCCTTCACGACCACGCCGCCGAGGCCCGGCAGCCGGACCCATTCGCGCCATCCGATCGTGGTCTTCTCGCCTTCCACAAGCCCGGCAGAGTAGTGATCCGGCCGCGCGGCTCGTCGACGATGCGGTCAGCCGCGCCGGGCGGCCGCCAGAGCTCCGGCGTGAGCTGCGTCCTCGAGCGCGTCCTCGAGCGGCTCGAGCTCCGGCCGCGTGCCCGCTCGGCGCTCCAGGGCCCGTGCGATCAGCTCGTCGGCGAGCCATGCGTTCTTCGGCAGCAGCGGGCCGTGCAGATAGGTGCCGATCAGGTTGCCGGCGAGGACCCCCTCGAAGCCGTCGGTGCCGTTGTTGCCGTGTCCATGGAGCACCCGCCCCAGCGGCGTCGCGTCAGGCCCCAGGTGCGTGCGACCGCCGTGGTTCTCGAATCCGGCGAGGATCTTGGGGCCGCCCCCGAGGTCGACCTCGATCGCCACGTTTCCGATCAGCCGCTCGCCGGGATCGCGCACCGTCTTCAGGTCGGCCAGTCCAAGTCCCTCGATCCGCTGCTCACCCAGCTGGTAGGACGAACCGAGGAGCTGGTAGCCACCGCAGACGGCGAGCACGCTCGCCTCGTCGTCGAGGGCGAATGCGAGGTCCTCCCGCTTGGTCCGCAGCATGTCCTCTGCGACCACCATCTGATCGCGATCCTGGCCGCCACCGATGTAGATGAGGTCGTGTTCGGCCGGATCGAATCGCTCGCCCATCCCGGCGGTTTCGGCGCGGAAGCCGATTCCCCGCCACTCGCAGCGGTGCTGGAGGAACAGCACGTTGCCGCGGTCGGCATAGATGTTCATCTGCTCGGGATAGAGCATCAGCAGGCGAAGCTCCGGCTCAGACATCCTGGGACCGCACCTTCATCAGCAGGGCGACGGACCCGACGTGCTCGTCGGTCTCGGGGATCTGGGCGGTGTCGAAGACCTCGAGGCCGGCGCTCACGAGATCGCGCTCGAGCACGCCGGGCTGGAGGCGGTCGACCGATAGCGTGTTGACCTCCTCCGTGAGCTCTCCAGCGGGATCGACCATCTGGCGCAACCGGACGATCGAGACCGAATCGTCGGTCACCACCACCTCGAGCGGGAGGCTCGAGTGGATCCAGCCGTCAACGTCGCGGACGTCGGGAAGCGGCTCGCTGCGCCCTGACGGTGGCAGCGGCTCAGCGAGGACCGTGGCGGCGAAGACTCCCCCCGGTGCGAGATGGCGGGCGATCGCGCGGAGGGCCCTCCGACGGCTCTCGGCACCGCCGAGCATGTGCAGGAGCTGCATCGGGGCGACGATCAGGGGAAAGCGCCGATCGAGGTTCAGCTCGCGGACGTCCGCGACGATGACATCGACCGTTCCGGAGGGAGCTGTCTCGGCGGCTCTCCGGACGATCGCCTCGGCCAACACCGATGACTGATCGACGGCAACTACGTCGTGCCCACGGGCGGCGAGGTGAAGCGTCACGCGGCCCGTTCCGGCACCGAGATCGAGGATCGGCGTGCTGTGCTCGGCTGCCAGCCCTCGCCAGAAGGGCAGGTCGGAGGCGTACCCGCCACATTCGGCGTCATGCCAGGTGACCGCGGCGGGGACCGTCGGCGCGGAGGCGCTCATCGCCAGAACTCCGAGACGAGCCCGCGTCGCGCGAGCAGCGTGCGCAGTTCGATCAGGGCCGTGTAGGTCGGGAGCGCGAAGAGCTGATCGCCCGCCGATCCGAGGGCCGCGTCGAGCGAGCTCGCGATGTCGGTGGCGACCATGACGCGATCGGTCGGCCAGCTCGCGTACTTGAGGCGCAGCGCCATCTCGGCGGCGCGCGTGCCGGTACAGGTGATCCGGCGCACGGATTCGGCGAGCAGTTCGAAGTCGGCATCCCAGATCCAGGAGACGTCCTTGCCATCGGCCGTGCGGTCGTTCAGCGCGAGCCAGAGGTCCAGCGGCTCACCGCGTCGCCGCGCTTCGAGGTCGAGCGTTCGCAGGACCTCGTTTGCGCCGGCCGGGTTCTTGATCAGCAGGATCGAGAGTGAACGCTCACCGATCGGGATCGTCTCCACCCGCCCGAAGGCGGCGCGGACCGCCGCGAGGCCGTTGCGGATCTCGCTCAGGCCGATCCCCAGTCGCTGGGCGGCAGCGATCGCTGCGAGCGCGTTGTAGACGTTGTAGAGGCCGGGAACCGGCAGCTCGATCTTCAGCTCACCCTCGTCCGTATGGATGCGAAACGACGAGCCCTCGATGCCGCGCAGCTCGATATCGGTGGCGAAGACGTCGGGGTCGGGACGATCGGCGCCGCAACGGGAGCACGAGTAGTGGCCCAGATGGCCGACGAAGGCCCGCTCGTAGTGGTAGGGCGCACCGCAGCGGCGGCAATGCTTGGCGTCGAACGCATGCTGCAGCTCACCGATCGCCTGGGCCGGGTCCTCGATGCCGAAGAAGGTCACTCCCCGCCGTGGCCGGAGATCGCGATCGCGCCCGAGGTCGGCGATGAGCGGGTCGTCCGCGTTGAGCACGTAGCTCGTCCGGCCCTCGCGGGCTTCGATCAGCCTCGCCCAATCATCGGCGATGTGCTCGAGCTCGCCGTAGCGATCGAGCTGGTCGCGGAAGAGGTTGCCGAGGACGAGGAGGGTGGGGGAGAGCTGCGCGGAGACCGCCGGCAGCCATGCCTCGTCGACCTCGAAGAGGCCCTCTTCGCCCTCCTGCTCGAGCAGGGCGGTCGCGACGCCCCACGCCATGTTCGAGCCGGCCCGGTTGTGGATCGGATCGCGGCCGGCGGCATTGAGGATCGCCGCAAGCATGCCGGCCGTCGTCGTCTTGCCATTCGTCGCGCTGATGATGGTGCGCTCACCGCTCATGCCCTTGCCAAGGCGATGGATGGCATCAGGGGCCGTGCGCAGGAGCACCCGGCCGGGGAGCGTCGTTCCCCCGCCGCGGCCGGTGCGGCGGCTCAGGTCGCCGATCGCCCGTGCGGCGCGGACCTTCGCCTTGAAAAGTCGCCCTCCGCCCAGGATCGGGGGTCGCGGTGTGCTCATGCCGGTGCCGGAGCGATCAGCTCGAGGGCGTCCTCCAGCACGGTGATCTTCGCCGGAAGGTCGGTCAGGTGCTCCCCGTCGGCGTAGACCGCGAACGGCCGATCCGCTCGGATTTCGACGACTCGAGCGCGGCTGACCCCCACCTCGGGCTCATCGACATGAGTTCCCTTGAAGACCTTCGGGAGGTTTGCGAGGAAGCTCCGCTTCGAGACCTCGCCGGTGGTGACGACGTCGAAGAGCCCGTCATCGAGCTCGGCGTCGGGGGCGACGAACATGCCGCCCCCGTATGCCTTCGAATTGGCCACGGCAACCGAATACCCGCTCAGCCGGCGTTCGACCCCGTCGAGCACGAGGTCGAACCGAGCCGGCTTCCATTGCAGCAGCGCCCGCAGGGCCGCGTACGCGTAGACGAGCGGACCCTTGACCAGGCGAGCTTCGTTGGCGATCCGGTTGGCGTCGGAGTCGAACCCGCAGCTCGCGATGCAGAGGAAGCGCTTGCCATTCGCCTCGCCGACGTCGATGCGCCGGCGGTGGCCGGTCGCGAGAACGCTCACGGCTTCGGCCGGCTCGTCGGAGATCCCGACGACGCGGGCGAGGTCGTTGCCGCGGCCGCCGGGAATCACCCCGAGCGGAACGTCGCCACCGGCGAGCGCGCCGCCGACCCTGCCGATGAGCCCGTCGCCGCTGACGACCACCGGGATCTCGCCGGCGGCGGATCCGGCGAGCGCATCGGCGCAGCCCTGCTCGATTCCAGCGCTCATCACCAGCCGGTAATCGAGGCCGTGCGAGCGCATCGCGGCCTCGATCGCGGGCAGTCGTTTGAGCGCGCGACCTCCGCCGGCGGAGGGGTTGACGAGCAGCAGGTAGCGCTCGGCCATCAGTCGCCCTTGCGAGCTACCGCGTATGTGCCCGCGCCGATCTGCCCGGTCTTCACCATCGTCATCCCATGTCGCTCGAAGCCTCGCTCGAGCACCGCCTCGGGCGTGTAGAAGGGAGTCTGCGCTCCCGAGCTGGCGACGATGATCGCGTGGCCGCCATGGCGGAGCACCCGTGAGATCTCGGAGAAGAAGGGGGGCATGTTGAGCTGGGTCACCAGATCGAAGTGCCCGTCGTCATAGGGAAGCGAGGAGGCATCGGCGACGCGGAAGGCGACGCGGCCGTCCGGATCGAGGCCGACCTTCGCCTTGGCGCGGCGGATCATCTCCTCAGAGATGTCGACGCCGCGGACGGCAGCGTGGGGGAACTCCCGAGCGACGAAGAGGGCGGCGACCCCGGTGCCGGTCCCGACGTCGAGGGCGCGCTCGGGTCGGCGGTCGATCTTGGTGACGGCGACCGCAAGCGGCGCAAGGTGCTCGACGCCCGGAGCACCGGTGCGGTCGTCCCAGTCCAGGGCGAGATCATCGAAGTAGGAGGCGACCGGCCTTCGCAGCAGGGGCCAGAGCCAGGGTGCGTGGGCCATCGCGGCGCTCAAGGCCCGCCCGATGAGCCGAACGCGGGTTGGCGGATGGGAGGGCTCGTTGGTTTCGGCCGGATGCACGGAGGCATGATCGCAACCCGTTAGGCTGCCGCGCGTGCTCAAGCGATTCGCCCTCCTCCCAGCCCCGCTCGCCCTCCTTGCAACGGCCCTCATCGCCTGCGGGGGGGACGGCTCCTCAAGCGACTCGACGGGTGCCTCGGCCTCGCCCGAATGCCAGACCGTCGATGCCCCGCCGCCGAAGCAGGACGTCAAGCTCGATCCGCCGAAGGCCGATGCTCCGACCGCGACCGGAGTGCGGTTCGACACGAGCTGCGGCAGCTTCACCGTCAGCTTCGACGATCGTGCCCCGAAGACCGACGCCTCGTTCCAGTACCTGGCCGAGCAGGGCCTCTTCGACGACACGGTCTTCCACCGGGTCGTCCCCGGATTCGTCATTCAAGGCGGCGACCCACTCGGCTCGAGCACCGAGCCCGGCATCGCGGGCACGGGCGGCCCCGGCTACTCGGTCGACGAGAAGCCGCCGTCGAATCTCGCCTACACGCAGGGAACGGTGGCGATGGCCAAATCGGGGGCCGAGCCGCCGGGACGCTCCGGAAGCCAGTTCTACGTCGTCACAGCGGCCGATGCGGGCCTGCCGCCGGACTACGCGCTCGTCGGCAAGGTGAGCGAGGGCTACGACGTCGTCAAGGCCATCGAGGCGCTTGGAGCTCCCGGGGCGGACGGTCCCCCCAGCATGCCCGTGGTGATCAACAGCGCGACGCCGGTGGAGGGCTGATGGCCAAGCTCGGCCTCGGCGATCCCGCGCCCGACTTCGATCTCCCGTGGACGGGCGAGGGCGATGACTTCAAGCTCTCGGCTCGTCGGGGCGAGTGGGTCATCCTGGCTTTCTACCCGGGCGATTTCACCGCCGTCTGCACCAAGCAGTTCTGCAACTATCGCGACGGCCGGGAGGAGATCGACGGTCTCGATGCCGTCGTCGTCGGCATCTCGCCGCAGGACATCGAGTCGCACGAGAACTTCAGCACCAAGCATGCGTTGACGGTGCCGCTCGCAGCCGACGTCGACAAGGAGGTCGCCGCCTCCTACGGCGTCCTCGGCCCTGGCGGCTTCGTCCGTCGCGCGATCTTCATCGTCGATCCCGAGGGCACCGTCCGTTATCGCAAGGTCGCGCTGGTGGGACTCGGCTTCGAGGACACCGGCGACCTGCGGGCGGCACTTGACCAGGCCCGCGGCGCCGCGGTCGCTTGAGCGACCAGCCTTTCTTCGAGATCGCCGCCGAGGGCGGGTTGAGCCTCTCTGCCGTCCGGGAGGGGGAGGGACCGCCGGTGGTGCTCGCTCACGGAATCACCGCTCACCGCGACCTGGTCGTGCACGGCTCCCGCGCCCTCGGCCGCGCCGGCCATGAGGTGACCCGCTACGACGCGCGCGCTCATGGCGACAGCGATCCCGCGCCCGACGGCGTCTACGACTACGAGGTCCTGGCCGACGATCTCGCCGCGGTCATCGCCGATGGCCACAACGACGCGCGGCCGGTGCTCGCGGGCCACTCGATGGGTGCGCACACGATCGTTAGCCTCGCCCTCCGCGATCCGGGGAGGATTGCGGGGCTCGTCATCATCGGTCCGGCCAGCACCGGCATCCCGCAGTCGGAGGAGTCGCTGCGGCACTGGGACGAGCTCGCCGACGGGCTCGACCGCGACGGCGTCGACGGCTTCCTCGAGGTCTACGACGAGCAGGGACTCGATGCCCACTGGCGCGACACCCTGCTCCGCATCGCCCGCGAGCGGCTCGGACGTCATCGTCATCCGGACGCGCTCGCCGACGCCATCCGCGCGGTCCCCCGATCGCTTCCGTTCGAGGGCATGGCCGAGCTCGAGGCCCTCGAGGTTCCGGCGCTCGTCGTCGCCAGCCACGACGAACCCGACCCCGGCCATCCGTACGCAGTCGCCGAGGCCTATGCCGAGGCCCTGCCCGACGCTCGCCTGATCAGCGAGGAGAAGGGCCAGAGCCCGCTCGCCTGGCAGGGTGGGAAGCTCTCACGCGAGATCGCGAGCTTCGCGCACGAGGACCGGGTGCGCGAGAGGGTCTAGCGCGCTCGCTTGCGCACCGGGATCACGAAGCGCAGCCCCGACCAGGTCTCGTCGATCGCACAGACCTTGTTGTCGACGAGCCCGGCCGCGAGGCCGACCGCCCGGACGACGTTTCCGGTGATGTCCGTCTCGACGCCAGAGGATTTCTTCGGCCAGGCGATCCAGAGCCCCGCGGCGGGATCCATGGCGGAGATCAGCACCGAGAGCCTGCCCTCGAGCTCGGCTCTGCGGCTGAAGAAGGCGACGATGACGTCGAGCGGCCCGCGGATGATCCGCTTGATCTCGATGCCGTCGGGTAGCTCACCGAGCGTCTCCGTGAAGCCTTCGGGCGCGTTTCTGAAGGCGACCCTGGAGCCTTCGGAGATGCCGAGCTTCTTGGGCAGTGGGGTTCCTGAGTAGCCGGACATGGGGGAATCGTATTCTGTGCTCCGTGAGCGACGCCTACGGCACCCCGATCCACTACTCCGCAATCGAGCGGAACACGCCCGTCTACGACAGCGCCGGGACGCGGGTCGGGCAGGTCCGACAGGTCCTCGACAACTATCGCGAGCAGATCTTCGACGGCCTGGTGATCGAGGATCTCGAGGGAACCATCCGCTTCGTGGACGCGCCCGAGGTGAAGCGGACGCTGGAGCGCGCGGTGCTGCTGAGCATCGATGCCACGGAGGTCGCGGAGCTGCCGCCCCCTGAGAACGGCCCCGGGGTCTTCGGCGCGAACCTCAACACCGGGCGCCTCAGCAAGCTGTTCGGCGGCGCCTGGCGTCGTAAGTCCTGACGGCCCGAATCCGCCACTGAACCCAGCGCTCAGTCGCCGGCGTCCTCGTAGTGTCCGGGCCAGTCGTGATGGGGAATGCGGTCGATCGTCCTGACCTCGCCGATCGTGGACCACTCGTTCTTTCCGAGGCGAGCGAGTGGGCGCAGAAGCGCGATGTCGGGATGGCCATCGACGAGGACCTCTTCGGCGATCGCGGCCCAGACGACGCGACCGAGGACGATGGTGCAATCCCCGAGGCTCAGGGTCCCGTGCAGGACGCACTCGAGCGCCACCGGCGAGCCGGCCACGCGCGGCGGGCCCACCCGCAGGCTCGGCTCCCGCTCGATCTTGACCTTCTCGAACTCGTCCTCATCGCCGGGAAAGTCGGTTCCGGTGGCGTTGACCTGCTCGAAGAGCGACTCGGGGGTGAGGTTGACGACGAACTCGCGCGTCTCCTCGATGTTGCGCTGGGAGTCCTTGCGTCCGACCGACGTGAACTGCACGATCGGCGGGGTCACGCAGGCGACCGTGAAGAAGGAGTGGGGGGCGAGGTTGTCGACGCCCGCTCCCGAGGTCGAGGAGACCCAGGCGATGGGCCTCGGCACGACGACGGAGTTGAGCAGCTTGTAGAAGGCGCGCCCCGACATCTCGGCCGGGTCGAAGTCGGTTCGCATCAGTACTCGACGACCACCTGGGCTTCAGGGTCCACGGGCCTGGGACCGCCGCCGAGATCGAAGAAGAGCACCGTGGCCACGAGGGCCGAGATCGGGGCGGTCAGGGACGAGGCGATGATCGAGACCACGATCAGCCCGCCCGTGCCGATGCCGGCGCCGATCCCGATCGCCACCACGGCGACCACGATCTGAATCAGGAAGGCGACGACGATCGCGCCGAACACGGGCCAGCCCTGGCCGCTCACCAGCTCGCGGCTGCGTCCGAATGCCTCGATCGGTCCGCAGTCCTCGCTGACGATCGCTGGTGAGCAGACGGCCCAGATCGTCAACAGGAAGAGTCCCGGAACGATCAGCGCGACGATGCCGAGGGCGACGCCGAGGCCCAGCAGCAGGCCGTTGGCGAAGAGGGCGCCGACGAATGCGTAGGCGGAGGTCAGCAGCTCGCCGATCGAGAAGTCGCGCTTACCGTCGCGGATGTCCTCGACGAGCTTGACGACGAAGCCGGTGTAGAGCGCGACCCCGGCCAGGTTGACGGCGGCGGAGAGCAGCTGGGCCGTTGGCCCTCCGGCATCGTTGAGGAAGGCCTCGACGATCCCGAAGGCGGTGAAGACGAGGAGCGCGCAAAGGATCAGGGGTGATGCGTTCGCACGGTAGATCGCGAAGACCTCGCGGATCACCCGCCCGACCTCGATCGGCCTGCGCGATTGCATCGGTGATGGTGCCATTGCCGCTTAGGAGTATCAGCTACGAGGGTGGGTCCTCGCGGCGGTACGGTTGCCGCCATGAGCGCTCCAGCGAGACTCGATGCCGACGGCCCCTCCAGCGCCCTGCTCGACGACCTGCTCGAGTGGCTGCGGATTCCGTCCATCTCGACCGACCACGTGGACCCCGAGGCGATGCGGAGGGCAGCCGACTGGGTCTGCGAGCGGATCGTGGCCGCCGGAGGGACCGCCGAGCGGGACGAGGCTCACGGCGGCAACCCGCTGGCGATCGGCGAGCTCGCCTCATCCGACCCGGATGCCCCGACGGTCCTGATCTACGGTCACTACGACGTCCAGTCGGCTGGGGACGAGTCGGCGTGGACGACCCCACCGTTCGAGCCGGACGTCCGCGACGGCCGGATCTACGCCCGCGGCGCCGCCGACGACAAGGGCAACTTCCTGCCGCTGCTGCACGTGGCCTGTGAGCTGGCGCGGGAGGGAAGGCTGCCGGTCAACGTCCGGGTGCTCGTCGAGGGTGAGGAGGAGGCCGGCGGTGAGGCGGTGAGCAGCTGGCTTGCCGCCGATGAGCGCGGTGCCGACTGCGCGATCGTCTTCGATGCCGGCCCCGCGGACGAGCGCACCCCGGCAATCGTCGTCGGGCTGCGCGGCGTGATCATGGTGGAGATCTCCGTTCGCACCGCGGTGCGCGACCTTCACTCCGGCGTCTACGGCGGCAGCGTCCTCAACGCGCTGCACGTGGTGCAGGCGATGCTCTCGGAGGTCGTGCCCGATCCGGACGGCTGGCTGCGCGAGGAGCTGCGGGCCGGCATCGAGCCACCGACTGACGCCGAGCGCGAGTCGTGGGCGCGCCTCAGACCAGGAGACGAGGTGATCGCCGAGGAGGGGGGCCGCCCCCTGACCCCCGGCTCCGGTGCCGAGTACTACGCGCGAAACGGCGCCGAGGCCTCGCTCGACGTGAACGAGATCGTCGGCGGCGAGCCGCGGACGGTCGTTCCCGCGACCGCGCGAGCGACGCTCAGCTTGCGGCTGGCCCCCGGCCAGCGGGCGGCCGAGATAGCGGCGGTCCTGGAGGACCTCCTGCGCGCGGCCGTTCCCGAGGGCGCCGAGGTCGAGCTCGAGCTGAGCGCCCACGACCCGGCTCTATGCGATCCGGACTCCGACGCCGTACGGCTCTCCCTCGAGGCGCTGGAGCGCGCCAGCGGAACGCCCGCGGTGCTGATGCGAGAGGGAGCATCGATCCCCGTCGTCGCGGACATGCTGGCAAAGGGAATGCCGACGATCGTCAGCGGCTTCAGCCTGCCCTCCGATGCGATCCACGCACCCGACGAGCACTACCGGCTCGAGAGCCTACGGCTGGGCGAGCGCAGCGCGCACGAGCTGTACGAGGCGCTGGCGCGGCTGCCGACCTGACGCGCGGATGGTGAGGGGAAGCGGGGGAGGGGCCGGCCTCGGGGCCGCTCTGGATGGCTCAGGCCGAGGGCTTGGTGCGCTCGACCATCACCGACGTCGCCTTGACCGCGGCGGTGACCGCGGTGCCGGGCGCCAGGCCGAGCTCCTCGACGGAATCGCGGGTGATCGCGGCCGTGACCCGGAACGGGCCCGCCTCGATCTCGACGAGCGCCATCACCCCATCGGCCTCCACCGACGTGACCGTCCCGGGGAAGCGGTTCCTCGCTGAGAACGAATCGCCCGTCAGGTGCCGCTGCGGATGCGGGCGCAGGCGGTCGATCTCGCTCGCCGGAACGCGTCGGCGCCCGGACGAATCCCGGGTCGTCGTGAGCTGACCGAGGCGGTCCCAGCGGCGCAGGGTGTCAACGCTGACGTCGATGACCTTCGCCGCCTCGCCGAGCGAGTAGTCGTGTTCTGAGTCCATGGGCCGTCCTCTCAGCGCTCGATCAGTCGGGTGGCGGTCGCCTTGAAGGTAGCGACCGCCTCGACGCCGGGGGCGAGTCCGAGGCGCTCGACGGACTCCCCGGTGACCTCGGCGACGAGCGGCTGGGGCGAGCGCAGACCGATCCGGACCCGGTTGCCGACGGACGTCACCGAGCTCACCGTCACGTCGAGGCGGTTCATCGCCGAGCCCGCGGGCGCTGCGCCAGGGCCGTGGATGGTCACCTCCCAGGGAAAGATGGCAACCCCTACGGGTCCGGTGGAGACGTCGGTGCTGAGGACCTCGCCGCCGCCGTCGAGGGAGACCCTCGTCGACCCACCGTCATGGGGTCTCGCTGAGCCGGTGATGACGCTCGCCCCGGCGAAGTCCGCGACGAACGCCGACGCGGGCCTGGCGCTGAGCTCAGAGGCGGTCCCGCGCTGGACGATGCGCCCCCTGTCGATGACGGCCAGGTGATCGGCGATGAGCGCGGCCTCGGCGAAGTCGTGGGTGACGAGGATCGCGGGCACGCCGGCATCGGCAAGCGCCGCGGTCAGCTCTCGCCCGGCGCCGGCGGCCGTTCTCGAGTCGAGGGCGGAGAGGGGTTCGTCCAGCAGCAGCACGCTCGGGTCCCGGGCCAGGGCGCGGGCCAGAGCGACCCTCTGCCGCTCTCCGCCCGACAGGTGGGAGGGGAGGACCTCGGCGAGGTCGCCGACGCTGAACCGCTCCAGCAATGCCTCCGCCCGAGCCCGGCGCGCCCGGCGGGGGAGTCCGGAGAGGGAGAAAGCGACGTTCCGCCAGGCACACAGGTGCGGGAAGAGGGCGTAGGTCTGGAACAGATAGCCGCAGCTGCGTCGCTCAGGCTCGAGATCGACGCCGTTGGCGGCGTCCAGCCATACCTCGCCATCGGCCTCGATCATGCCGCGCTCGGGGCGGAGCAGGCCGGCGATCGCTCGCAGGACGCTGCTCTTGCCGGCGCCGGAGGGCCCGACGAGCGCCAAGCACTCACCGGGCTCGACCGACAGCCCGACTTCGAGCTCGAACTCCCGCAGCTCGGCGGAGATCTGAACCTCGAGCCCGCTACGCATGGGAGTCTCCGCCACCGAGCAGGGCCGAGCGACCGAGGAGCTTGACCGAGAGCAGCAGGGCCGCCGACGCCACGACGAGGACGGCCGAGAGGGCCAGCGCCGCCGGAAAGTCGGTCGAGAACCGCGCGAAGATCGCGAGCGGCGCGGTCTGGGTGAGTCCCTGGAATGAGCCCGCGAACATCAGCGTCGCGCCGAACTCGCCGAGGGCACGGCCCCAGGCGAGCGCGAGTCCGGCGACGATTCCGGCTCCGGCGGTGGGGATCACCACGCGGCCGAACGTGCGCGCTTCGCTCGCGCCGAGGGTGCGCGCCGCGTCGATGAGGGTTGGGTCGACCGCGGCGAACGCGGCCTGTGCCTGCCGCAGGTAGAAGGGGGCGGCGACGAACGTGAGAGCCACGATCACCCCGGCTGTCTGGAGGACGAGCTCGATCCCAGCGCCGGAGATCGCCGATCCGAAGATTCCCCTCGGGCCGAAGGCGGCCAGCAGGCCGATGCCGGCGACCGCCGGGGGCAGGACGAGCGGCAGCTCGATCGCGGTCATCACGAGCGCCTTCCCACGGAAGCGGCGGGTCGCGAGGAGATAGGCGGCCGGGGTGCCGACGGCGACGATCACGATCATGGCGGCGAGGCTGGTCTTCAGGCTCAGCCAGAGGGCGTCCTGAGACGCCCGGCTTCCGAGGCTGTCGAGAAGGTCACCCGGCGCGGAGTTGGCGAAGATCGCGACGATCGGGAGCGCGAGGAACGCGAGCGCAACGACCAGCGCCGCGACCAGACCAAGCGCGAATGGGCCGCTACGGCGCACGATCAGCCCTCCGGGGGCGGGCCGAAGCCGGCATCACGCAGGGCCCTGGCGCCGTCACCGCGGAGCAATCCGTCGACGAATGTCCGAGCGCCGCTGGGGTTCTCGGCGCCCTTGACGACCGCCGCGCCATAGGCGACATCGGGCTGGAGGTTCGCCGGAAGCTGAACGGACTCGAGCGCTCCGTCGGTGGCGACCACGTCGGTCGCATAGACGAAGCCGGCGTCGACGGCGCCCTGGGTCAGCTTGCCGACGATGCCGCTGACATCCGGCTCCCGCGAGCGGACGTTGGCCGCGATGGCGTCACGCTCGCCGGCGGGGAGCCGTCCGAGCACCTCGTTGGTGTAGTCACCGACCGGTACGCCGTCGTCGCCGATCGCGATCGTGAGGCCGGCTGAGGTGAGATCGTGGAGCGAATGGACCGATGACCCGTCCGGCACCGCCACGACGAGGGTGTTGGTCGCGAAGACGACCGGCTTTGCAGCCAGGCCGTCCCCGAAGAGTGCCTCGGGAAGGCTGGTGTTTGCGGCGGCGTAGACGTCGGGCGTGACTCCTTGCCGAATCTGGGCGGCGAGGGCGTCGGAGCCGGCGAAGGACCCTTTGGCGTCGATCCCGGCGTCAGCTGCATAAGCGCTGAACGCGGGCTGCAGCGAGGAGGCGGCCGAGACGATCACCTGCCCGTCCGCCGAGCTCGAGGAACCTTCCCCGCACCCCACCGCCAGGACGGCGAGGACGGCGAGGGGCACTGGGAGCAGTCGCATGCGCTTACCTAAGCATTACATAGGTAGCACCGTCGCTCCGCCACCTAGGGTGGCTGCCTCGAATGCTCCGCCCGCGCGCGGGCGGCCTGGCGGACCAGGTGGTCTCGCTCGGCGATGTTCGTGCTCCGGCGAGCCGCGTCCGCGTAGGACGCGGCAGCGGTGGGGAGGTCGCCGCTGAGCTCGTGCAGGTGGCCGCGGACGGCGTGCCAGCGATGTCGCTCGCCGAGCACCTCGCGCAGCCGCTCGGTCTCGCGGAGCCCGGCGGCGGCGCCGAGGACGTGGCCGACCGCGACCGCGCGTCCGAGCACGGCTGCGGGGTCCTTTTGGACCGGATCGTCGGTCAGGGCGACGAGCTCGTCGTACCAGGCGAGGATCTGCAGCCAGTCGGTCTCTTCGGCGCTCGCCGCATCGTCGTGGAGGGCGGCGATGGCCGCCTCGGCCTGGTAGCGGCCGGGGCGTTCGGCGGCCAGCGCCGCCCGCAGGACGCGCACGCCCTCGGCGATCTCGCTGACGTTCCACAGCCTGCGGTCCTGACTGTCGAGCGTGACGATGCGACCCTCGGAATCGAGCCGCGCCGGCAGGCGGGCGTGGCTGAGGAGCATCAGCGCGAGCAGTCCGCGCGCCTCGGGCTCGTCGGTGGCGAGGGTGACCTGGCGAGCGAGCCGGATCGCCTCGGCGGCGAGATCGACCCGGCCCGCGTGGCCCGCCGTATAGACCAGGTACAGAACGCGCAGCACGACGGCGAGGTCACCCGGCCGGTCGAGCCGGGCCCCGTCCAAGGTGCGCTTCGCCCGGCTGATGCGCTGCGCCATCGTCGCCTCGGGCACGTAGAACGCATCGGCGATCTCCCGGGTCGTGAGGCCACCGACGGCCCGCAGGGTCAGTGCCACCTGGGAGGTCGGTGAGAGCTCGGGGCTGCAGCAGCAGAAGAGCAGGAACAGGGTGTCATCGCCCTCGTCGCCTGAGGGCCGAGGCTCGGCGTACGTCGCCTCCTCGCGGCGCTGGCGGGCCGCCTCGCTGCGGCGAGCGTCGATCAACCGGCGGGTCGCGACCGTCGTCAGCCACGCGCGCGGGTCGCGTGGCGGGTGCTCCGGCCAGACCCGCAGGGCGTCGAGCAGAGCCTCCTGGAGCGCGTCCTCAGCGGCATCGAAGTCCTCGCCCCGCCGGAGAAGGCCGGCGAGCACGCGAGGGACGAGGGCGCGAAGAGCGCCCTCGTCCAGACGTACCGTCGGTTCGGTCTCCACGCCGAGGTCAGTCGCCGGCGGCTCTCTCGAACATGATCTCGCGGACGTCGATCCACTCGTACAGCGGCTCGCCGCCCGGGCCGGGCTCGGAGGAGATGTACGCCGCGACCTCGAGAGCGCGTTCGTGGGACTCGACGTCGATCATGTACCAGCCGGCCACCAGGTCGCTCGTTTCGGGCAGCGGGCCATCGGTCGTGACCGGCGCGGCGTCTGGGCCGCCGTAGCGAACCCAGGTGCGTTCGGGCGTGAGCGCCTGCGCGCCGACGTACTCGCCGCTTTCCTCGAGGGTGTCGCCGACGTTCCGGAGGAAGGCCATGTGAGCCTCGACGTCCTCGGGGTCCCATTGATCCATCGGTGGGAATGGATGATGCGGCTCAGGGCCGCCGCGGTAGTGCTTGAGCAGCAGATACTTCGGCATCGGTGATCTCCTGGTGTCGTGGGCCGCGCGATTCGTGGCCCTTCAGCTGATGAGCGGAGCCGGTCGGCGCTTCTCGACATGAAACCACCCGTGCGGGTCCGAAACTCACGGCACGGGGCCCGTCAGGGGGTCCTCCCTCGTTTCCACCCACAATGCGCGATAAGAACGGTTACGTATACCTATATGGCCAGAATCGGCTTGAGAGGCGGACATCCGAGGCACGGCCGCTACCTGCCGGTGCGGTCGCGGTGCGCGCACCCGGGCCAGCAGCAGGGCCGGCGTTGGCCGTCCTGAAGTTCCTCCCGAGTCCGGCGGATGCGTCGCTCTCGCGTCGCTTCCCGCTTGGCATCCTCGACCCAGCAGATGAACTCGTTGCGCGCCAGAGGCGTGATGTCCTGCCAGGCGGCGAGCGCCACATCGTCGGCGATCAGAGCCTCGCGCAGGTCTGCGGGCAGCTCGTGCACCACACCTCCGGGCACATGTGGGCTCGTCATCGCTCAAAGGTAGCGAGCGGCGTCGAGCTCCCATGGCGCGACCCGCCGTCGATCGCCCGGCCCGATCGCGTCAGGGGTGCGCAACGGTGATCAGCTGGTCGACGGCGACATCGCGTAACAGCGACTTCGCGCCATCGGCCCAGCGGACGGCGAGCTTGCGGATCAGATCATCCTCGCCGACCCCGAAGTACAGCCGGTAATGGCCCTGTGACTCCCGCGAGTCGTCGCTCTGGCCGACCCATCCATATTGGGTGCGCTTGCCGGCGCGGACGGCGACGCGGCTGCCGATCGCCTGCAGGTTGCCGCCCGAGCCCAGGAGATCGACCTCGAGCCAATGGCCGCCGGGCCCGAGGTTGTGTCTGCGGGAGACGTGAGTGCGGCGAGGGAACGGCGAGCTGCCGGTTGCGGTGACCGGGTCACGGAGTCCGTCGTTGTCGTAATCGAACCAGTTCGTGATGCCCGCTCCGACTGCGTCCTCGTCGTTGATCGCGAGCATCCCGGTTCGCTCGAAGGTCCGGCCCTTGACCCCCTGAAGCAGCCCTTGCGGAACGAGATCGAGATCGACCCTCCCGTCGTTGTCGTAGTCGACGAAGCTCGCCGCATAGCTCTTGCTCGGAATTCCCATGGCGCTAAGAGCGACCGCGCGCAGCCTGCCGTTTCGATTGCGCAGCAGCGTGTTGCCGGTCGGGGACACGGCGAGGACGTCGATGTTCCCGTCGGAGTTGTAGTCGGCGACGGCGAACTGCGTGACCCTCCCGAGTCGCGCGTTTCCGACCACGGTCTGCTGCAGCTGCCAGCCGGCGTCGGTGTAGGCGAACACGCGAATGCCGGCTGGGTCAGCCGCCAGCAGCTCGGGACGCCGCCCGCGCCCGAGGTTCACCCAGCGATACGTCGTGGCGATCGTGTCCGGAGGGTCGATCGAATCGAACTGACCGCGCGAGCGCTGGAGGTAGACCTTCGGCCGGTCGCCCTCACACCCCTCGAAGAGATCGAGCCTGTCGTCGTCGTTGATGTCGATCGCAGCGGCCTGCCTTCCCCGGCAGACGCCCTTCGTCAAACCGCTTCCCACGGTCGAGTTGACATAACTGAACCCGTTCAGCGCGAGCAGCTCGTCCTGCACCGCCCCGTCGTAGCCGGGAAGCCTGATGCCGCCGCCGAGCCCGCCGCTGACCGCGAAGACGTCGGTGGCCGCATCCCCGAGCAGATCCGCGAACGCATAGCCATGGCGGTCGCGGAGCGTCAGCACGAACTGGCTGGTCGTCGCAGGGACCGCGCCCGTTCCGACGCGAATCGAGCTCGGCGGGAGTGAATCGTCGACTGAGACGGAGATCGGCAGGTCGATGTGCACGGCCTGGATATCGATCCTGGCCCCGGGGGATGCGCTGAAATCCGCAGTCGGTCGCCCAGTCTGGGTCCTGCCGACCTCGACAGTCCCCCGCTCCGCCCTCAACACGCTGATGGAATCGGCGCCGAAGGTCAGCCGGCCCGAGGCGGCGACGCCGCTGGCGCGCAGGTGGAGGACCCCGGGGCGGTCCTCCTTCGTCGAATCGGTCGCGTAGACGTAAAGCCCGCTGTCGGCGATCTGGGGCGGTGTCAGGTACTCGAGGCCGGGGAACTGGGGATCGGGGCTCATGCCGCTGAAGGCGGCGAGATCGGTGAAGTTCCCGGCATGGTCGTTGACCAGCAGCGAGGAATGGAACTTGTGGTTCGTGGTGAACAGGTCGAGGAAGCCGTCGCGGTTGTAGTCGGTGACCCCGATGTCGAAGAGCCGCAATCTCGGGATCACGTTTGCGGTGCCGGCGTGTCCCCACCGAGGCGTCGCCGCGTCCGCCATTGCGGTCGACCCCGCCAGGGCGATCAGCAGGGCACTCATCGCCAGGCGGGTGCGGAGTCCGTTCACGCGAGGGAATCGATTACGGCTCTGAGGCGTCAGGGCTGAGCGATCGTCAGGAGTTGGTCGGCACGGACGTCCTGCATCCGGGTCATCCTGCCGTCGGGCCAGCGCACCGCGAGTCGGTCAACGGTCGCCGCTCCGCCGAGCCCGAAGTACAGCCGGTAATGGCCCTGTGAGTGATGGGAGTCATCGTTCTGGCCGACGAACTGGAACTGCTTGCGTCCCCGGTCGGCGATCGCCACACGGGCGCCGATGGCCTGGCGGTTGCCGGCCGCCCCGGTCAGATCGACCTCCAGCCAGTGCCCACCCGGGCCGAGATTGCGCCGGCGGACGAGCGACATGTTCTTGGCGAACTCGGCGTTGCCGAAGGCGATCACCGGGTCGCGCAGCCCATCGTTGTCCGCATCGAGCCAGGTGGTCAGCGCCGAGCCCGCGGTCTTGCCGACCGCCAGCTCACCGGCCCGCTTGTAGCGGCCGCCCGCGCTTCCCCTGTAGAGGCCCTGCGGGACCAGGTCGAGGTCCCCCCTGCCGTCGTTGTCGTAGTCGACGAAGCTCGCCGCGAGGCTGCGCTTCGGCAGCCCGACGCGGCTCAGCGGAACCTCACGCAATCGGCCCTTGGCGTTGCGCAGCAGCGTGTTGCCGGTTCTCGCGACCGCGAGAACATCGAGCATCCCGTCGGAGTTGAAGTCGTCGAGGGCGAACTGCAGGACCGACCCATGTTTGGCGTTGTCGTCGACCACCTGAACCGTCTTCCAGCCCTTCGAGGTCTCCTGGTAGACGTGGATCCCGTTCTTCTGAGCCGCAAGCAGCTCGGGCTTACGACCCCCGAGATTCGTCCAGCGATAGTTCTTGGCGATCGGCACCGAGCGGTCGGCGGTCCGGAACTGACCCGGCGAGGTCTGCATGAAGACCTTCGGAGGCTCCCCCTCACACGATTCGAAGAGGTCGAGCAGGCCGTTCGCGTCGATGTCGATGGCCGCGGTCTGGCGCGCACGGCAGGTGCCCTTGAGGAGGCCGCTGCCGGAGGTCTGATCGGTGTATCCGCCGTTGGCGCGCACGTAGAGCTGATCCTTGATGCGCCCGGCGTAGTCGGGCAGGTTGATCTGTCCGCCCAGACCTCCGCTCACCATGAAGATGTCCGTGGCGGCATCGCCTCCGAGATCGGCGAACGCGAAGCCGTGCCTGTCGAGCAGGCTGAGAACGAACCGCCGGGTGGACGCGACCACCCCGAGCGTCCCGACGCGCACCTGAGCCGGCTGGAGCTGGCCGATCGGCAGCGGGAGGTCGACGGGGAGCGTTCCGCGGAACGAGACCGAGACCGGGAGATCGATGTGATCGACGCGTATGTCGATCACCGAACCGGGCCTCGCGTCGAAGTCGATCACGGGCCGCCTGTCCTGATTGCGGCTGGTCCGAACTGTCACGTTCTCCCTGCGGAACGCAGTCGCCGTGTCGGACTCGAAGACGAGCGTGCCGGAGCCCTGCGCGCCGACGGAGCGGACATGCAGCACGCCCGGAAGCTTCTCCTTCGAGGAGTCCGTGTACCAGAGGTAGATCGCCGGATCGTCCATGCTCGGGGCCCTCAGATACTCGAGACCCGGGAAGCCCGGCGAGGGGCTGAGCCCCGCGTTCGAGAACTGGTCGGTGAAGTTCCCGCTGCCGTCGTTTCCGAGCAGCGTGGCCCGCGCCTTGTGGTTCGTCGAGAAGAGGTCGAGGTTGCCATCGCCGTCGTAGTCGGTCGCACCGATGTCGAAGAGGCGCTTCTGCGGCAGATCGGCCTGCCCGGCCGGGCCGAAGCTGGCGGCCTGCGCCGTCGCGGCCGCCAGCCCGCAGGCCGTCGTCACCACCGCCAGCACGGCCACCTCGCGCAGCCTGCCGCCGCGCCGATTTCTTTCCGCTCGGATCCTCATGAGACGGAGCCAGCTCGCCCCGCCGAGCAGCTTAGATCAGGGGGCTTCCCTCCCGTGCGGCTATGGTCGGACGGAGACCCCAGACAACCGGCCGTAGGAGCGCGAGATGAGTGAAGAGCAAGCAACGGATTACTCGGACCTGCGTGCGTTGTTCATCAACTGCACGCTCAAGCGGAGCCCGGAGCGCTCCAACACGCAGGGTCTGGTCGACATCTCGGCGGGCATCATGCGTACTAACGGCATCGAGGTCGAGGAGTTGCGGGCGATCGATCACGACATCGCCACCGGGGTCTGGCCGGACATGACCGAGCATGGCTGGGACGTCGATGAATGGCCGGCCATCTCCGAGCGGGTCATGGCCGCCGACATCCTGGTGATCGCGACGCCGATCTGGCTCGGCGAGAAGTCCTCGGTCTGCAATCGCGTGATCGAGCGCCTCTACGGCAACTCGGGCATTCTCAACGAGGCCGGCCAGTACGCCTACTACGGGCGCGCCGGCGGCTGTCTCGTGACCGGCAACGAGGACGGCATCAAGCATTGTGCGATGAACGTCCTGTACTCCCTCCAGCACCTCGGCTACGTCGTCCCTCCGCAGGCCGACGCCGGCTGGATCGGCGAGGTCGGCCCGGGCGCCTCCTACCTCGACGAGGATTCGGGCGGACCGGAGAACGATTTCACCAACCGGAACACGACCTTCATGACCTGGAACCTGATCCACATGGCGCGGATGCTGAAGGACGCCGGTGGAATTCCGGCTCACGGGAACCAGCGCTCGGAGTGGGACGCGGGCTGCCGGTTCGACTTCCCCAACCCCGAGCACAGGTAGCGGGCCCGCACTCAGTTGAGGCTTGGGTCCTCCGGCATGCGGGCGACGAGCGCGTACTGACCGCCCTTGCGTTCGAGGACGTCGCTCCACAGCGCCGCGGGGTCGTCGGGGAACAGCTCGGGCGGGATCGGCGGCTCGACGATCCACGCCTCTTCGTCGACCTCGGCCTCGAGCTGTCCGGGGCCCCAGCCGGAGAAGCCCGCATAGACGCGCCCTCGCCGGACGGCGCCCGGGAGCTCATCCAGGTCCGTGGCGGCCGAGACGAGCCCCACGTCGGCGACCACGATCCAAGCTGCCTTCGCGGTGTCGGAGAACTCCCCGAGGACGACGAGCGCCTCGGGTTGCACGGGTCCGCCGACGAAGACCGGCTCCTCCACCGCGATCTCCGATAGCTCGGGCAGGACCTCCGACACCTCGGCGTCGGCGGGGCGATTCAGGACGATTCCCATGGCCCCGTCATCGCCGTGCTCGGTGATCAACACGACGGTGCGGGCGAAGTTCGGATCATCGAGGGCCGGTGATGCGATCAGGAGCTTGCCGCGGAGGGAGTCCATCGGCGCTTGAGGCTAGCGCCCGGGCGGGCTCGGGTCGTGGGGCCCCCGGATGGCGCTCTCTAAGCTCCCTGCCATGGTTCACGATGTAGCGCAGGAAGATTTCGAACGCGACGTGCTTCAACGCTCGCATGAGGTCCCGGTCGTCGTCGACTTCTGGGCCGAGTGGTGTGGGCCGTGCCGCCAGCTCGGGCCCGTGCTGGAGGCCGAGGCAGCGAAGCGCGACGGGTCTCTCGAGCTGGCCAAGGTGGACGTCGACTCGGCTCAGCAACTCGCTGCGAGCTTCGGCATCCAGGGAATCCCCGCCGTGAAGGCGTTCAAGGACGGCGAGGTCGCCGCCGAGTTCACCGGCAACATGCCACCTGCCAAGGTCAAGGAGTTCTTCGACGGCCTCGTTCCCTCCGAGGTCGAGGCCCTCGCCGCGGCCGGTGACGAGGAGTCGCTGCGCCGTGCCCTGGAGATCGATCCGCTCGCAACCGCCGCCGCGATCAAGCTCGCTCGCCTGCTGATCGCCCGCGACGAGGACGATCAGGCAGCCGAGCTCCTCCGGCCATTCGAGACGGATTTCATCGCTGCCGGAATCGTCGCCGGCATCGAGCTCGAGTCCGAGGAGGGTGAGGGCGACGTACCCGAGGAGGTCTCCCCCGCCCTGGCCGCATGGGACGAGGGCGATCATGAATCCGCCCTCGAGCAGCTGCAAGCCGCGATCGCTGCGTCCACGGACCCGCAGCGGACCGACCGCCTTCGGAAGATGATGGTCGCGATCTTCACGGAGCTCGGCCCCGAGAGCGACCTCGCGCGTCAGCACCGACGGCGCCTGGCACTCGCCATCAGCTAGGACCTGGGGGCGCCCTGTGCCGGAGATCGGTGGAGTCGGACTGCTGACGGCCCTCTTCGCGGGCGCCATCTCCTTCTTCTCACCGTGCGTGCTGCCCCTGGTGCCGGGCTACCTCTCGGCCGTCACCGGAATCGCTCCTTCAGAGCTTGAGCGCGCGAGCTGGCGCACGGTCATCCCGCCGGCGCTGATCTTCATCGCCAGCTTCTCGGCCATCTTCATCCTGCTCGGCCTCTCTGCGGTAGGCGTCAGCCAGAGCCTGCGCTCCCATCAGGACACGCTCGAGAAGGTCGCCGGCGTGATGATCACCGCTCTCGGCGTCCTCTTCGTCGCATCGTTGTTCGTCAACCGCCTCAATCGCGAGTGGCACGCGGATGCGCTGATCGAGCGCGCCGGCAGCGGCGGGCCAGTGCTCGTCGGGGCCGCCTTCGCGGTTGCCTGGACGCCGTGCGTCGGACCGACCCTCGGCGCGATCTCCACGCTCGCCGCGACGTCGGGCTCCGTCGTGCAGGGAGCGATCATGCTCGCCGTCTACTGCGCCGGGCTGGGGATCCCGTTCCTCCTCACCGCGATCGCCTTCTCGCGGATGACGACGGCCTTCACCTTCGTCAAGCGTCACTACGCGGTGATCATGGCCACCGGCGGCGTCGTCCTGATCGCGATGGGTGTCCTCGTCTTCACCGGAGAGTTCACCCGCCTGAACATCGAGCTTCAGCGCGACATGCAGGACATCGGAATCAATTTCTTCAACGAGGTCTGAAGGCGGGCGGGGCTCCCGCCCCGCTGTCGCACCTCAGTTGAGCTCTGCCGGGACCGCGACCTCGATCGGGGTGCCGATCGCCTCGACTTCCTCGATCCCGGAGTCGTTCTCCAGATCGCGGGCACAGACGATCCGGAAGCGGCCGGTGCCGATCTCCGGATCTGGAACGACGGGGAGCCCGCGAATCTCCTCCCACCCGAGCCGCTCGACCTCGAAGGGGTTCATCCGCACCTCAGCCGCCGGAAAGGGGCAACCGGAGTTGTGCTGGTCGATCGCCTTCGAGATGGCTTCGAGGTTCTTGGCCTCAGGACCCACGCCTTGAAGGTAGCAAGGCCGACCATGTCGAGATCGCCGGTGCCGAGGCATCACCGACTGCGTGCTGTCGTCTCCTTGGTACCCGGGAGTACCAAGCACCCGCCGCGATGCCGTCGACGTCTCCTGGCTAAGGGTTGAGCGCCGGCTCGGCGGCTTCCGCGAACGCGTGCACCCGGGGGAGGCCGATTTCATGACCCCGGCGCCGACCGGGCGAGGTCCCGCCCCCGTCCGCGCCGGGTCGTACCATCCGGATTCGTGGGAAGCGAACGCCTGTACGGGGATCCATCGACCTGGGAGCGCGCCGTCGCACATGTCGACATGGATGCTTTTTACGTTTCCGTGGAGCTGCTGGACCGGCCGGAGCTCCGCGGCAAGCCGGTGATCGTCGGGCCGATGGACCCGAACTCGCGCGGCGTCGTGATGACGGCGTCGTACGAGGCGCGCAAGTTCGGGGTGCACTCGGCTCTGCCGATCGCCGTCGCTCGCAGGCGCTGCCCTCAGGCCGTGTTGATTCCGCGAGACATGGCCAAGTACAAGGAAGCCTCCGAGAAGGTGATGGCGGTCTTTCACCAGTACAGCTCGCTGGTCGAGGTCGTCGGCCTCGACGAGGCCTACATCGACCTCAGCGACTCCCCCGCTCCCAAGGCACGGGCCCGGCAGATCAAGCGGGAGGTGCTCGCGAGGACGGGGCTGACGTGCTCGATCGGCCTCGGACCGAATCGGCTGATCGCGAAGATCGCCTCCGACCTCGACAAGCCGGACGGCCTCTGCGTCCTGCCCCGCGAGCGCTTCCTCGAAGTGATCGGGGACAAGCCGGCGCGGATCATCCCGGGCGTCGGGCCGCGGACGGAGGAGCGCCTGCTCGCCGCCGGCCTGCGCACCGTCTCCGAGCTCGCGGCGGCGGAGATCAGGAGCCTGGCGGGAATACTCGGACCCAACCACGCGGAGGGGCTGAAGCGTCGTGCGTCCGGCTATGGGAGCAGCGAGGTCGCGGTGGAGCGCGAGCGCAAGTCCGAGAGTCGTGAGCGGACGTTCCTGATCGACGAAGCCGACCCCGACGTGATGCGCGCTGAGATCGATTCGATGGCCCGGACCGTCGCCACCCACCTGGGCGAGCAGGGCATCCGAGGCCGAACGGTGACGCTGAAGATCCGCCTCGCTCCCTTTCGGACGTTCACACGCTCGCGCACGCTGCCCGAGGCCACTCGCGAGCCCGATGTCGTCGCGGCCGCGGCGAGCGAGCTCTTCGAGGCGTTCGAGCGCGACGCCCCCGTGCGGCTGCTCGGCGTCGGCGTCTCCAATCTGAGCCGCGAGGGCGAGACGACTGCGGGCCCCGCCCCCGATCGCCGAAAGGCGGCGGGGACGGGGCCCGAACAGCTGCTCTTGGCCTAGTTCGCCGTCTACTTGTTGACGAGGACCGTGCCGGTGCTCGGGAAGCCGAGCTTGTTCTTGGTGGCCTCGGTGAGGTCGAACTCGCGCGAGCCCGAGTAGGGGCCGCGGTCGATGACCTTGACGTCGACCTCCTTGTGGCCGTAACGCAGGGTCAGCTTGGTTCCGCACGGCATCGTCTTGTTGGCGACGCCGATCGTTCCGGCCTGCAGCGTGCCGCCGCAGGCGAGCGAGCCGCCGTAAAAGCCGGGACCGTAGTAGGAAGCCTCGGCGCCCCGGAACACGGTCACGTGCCCCGCCTTGTCGCCGCTGCCCGCGGCGATGCGGTCGCCGTCGGCCTTGACGTGGACGGTGTAGTCGCCGGCGCGTCGGGCCTTCCACTTGACCTCGAAGTGTCCGGAGCGGTTGGTTCGGGTGTGGAGGGTGTCGCCACCGACCTTGACCTTCACCTTGCGGCCCGGGCCGCCCGGCGCCACGTGTCCCTTGATCGGCACGGAGTCGCCGACCCTCGGGCTCTTCTCGCCCAGACGTGACTGGGTCTTGGACTTGACCCGTACCTTCTCCGCGCCGGTCGTCTGACCGGTGGAGCTGACGGCACGGAAGCGGCCGCTGCGGGTGACGGCGACGCGCTCCCTGAACCTGCCGCCGTTGCCAGTGCTGGTCGTGTCCTGATCGTGCCAGTTGTCTGCACCGATCGCGCGGAACTGGATCCGGACCCGCTGCGAGCGCTCCTTTCCCGCCTTGCCGGGCGTGGTCTTGAGGTTCGCGAAGTGGCCGCGGAGGGTGACCTTGCTGTGCGGTCCGACCTGCTTGTGACTCGCCTGCAGCCCGACCTTCGAAACGGCGGCGGATGCAGGAATCTCGGTTGTGCTGATGATCAGAGCGGTGACGGGCAGCAGCACGAGTGCCGCGGACCGCCTCCGCGCGTTGCGGAAGCGTTTCATTTCATTCCTCGCTTTCGGGCCGACGGGGTTAGCTGACGGGCTCGCGCGACGACCCGCTCCTGGCGAGCTGAAGCGCTATGGGCCGATCACGGCCCGATTCGCCCCTGCCACCGAAACTGCCGGTGGCGCTGGGTCCCCCGCTCACCGACCGGCGTGGGTCGGCGATTGGGCGGTCTGAGGTGGCTTTGTGTCTATCTGACACAAGGAACGGTACGGGAGGCGAACATATGTATGTGTGGGTCCGATCACACTCTTTACAGAGGTGAAAGACTGCACCCATGAGCACCGATCGACTCACCGGCCTCGACGCCTCGTTTCTGCACCTGGAGCGGGACGGCGCCCACATGCACGTCGCCTCGACGATGATCTTCGACGGCCCGGCTCCCGCCTATGACGAGTTCCGCGCCCATCTGGAGTCGCGGCTGCATCTCGTCCCGCGCTTCCGGCAGAAGCTGCGCTTCGTCCCCTTCAACCAGGGGCGGCCTGTCTGGGTCGACGATCCCCACCTCAATCTCGACTACCACGTCCGTCACACCGCGCTGCCTCATCCGGGCAGCGAGGAGCAACTGCGCAACTTCGCGGCCCGCGCGTTCGGGCAGGGACTGGACCGCTCCAAGCCGCTCTGGGAGCTCTGGCTCGTCGACGGCCTCGCCGACGACCGCTTCGCCATCGTCTGCAAGAGCCACCACTGCCTCGTCGATGGCGTCTCCGGGGTTGACATAACCACCGTCCTCTTCGACGCCAGCCCCGAACCCTCCCCCGCCGAGCCACAGCCGCGATGGATCGCGCGCCCCGAGCCGGGTGACCTGCAGCTGCTCGTCAGCGCCGTCGCCGAGCGGGCAACGCAGCCCGCCGAGCTCGTGCGCGGCGCCCGCGCCCTGCTGCGCGGTCCGCGCCAGGCCCTCGGCGTCGCCCGAAGCGCGATCGAGGCCGCGGGTTCGATCGCCGGCCAAGGGATGGCCGCGCCGGAGTCGCCGCTCAACGTCCCGATCGGCTCGCACCGGCGCTTCGCCTGCGTGCGCGCCGATCTCGGCGAGGTCCGGCGGATCAAGAACCACCACGGCGGCACCGTCAACGACGTGATCCTCTCGGTCGTCGCCGGAGCGCTGGGGAAGTATCTGCGCGGCCTCGGCCATCCGACCGGCGAGCTCGAGTTGATGGCCATGGTTCCGGTGAGCGTCCGGACCGAGGAGGGCCACGGCGCCCTCGGCAATCAGGTCTCGGCGATGATGGCGCCGCTGCCCGTCTGGTGCGAGGACCCGGTTGAGCGCCTCTCGATCATGACCGCGACCATGGGCGACCTGAAAGGCTCAAAGCAGGCGGTCGGCGCGAACCTCCTGACCGAGCTGACGGACTTCGCCCCCCCGACGATCGCCTCCCAGGCAGCCCGCCTTCAGTCGCGCCAGCGGTTCTTCAACCTGGTCGTCACCAACGTCCCCGGACCGCAGTTCTCGCTCTACGTGCTCGGCCGCAAGATGCGCGACATCTTTCCGATGGTTCCGCTCGCCAAGAACCAGGCCGTATGCGTCGGGATCATGAGCTACGACGGCGGGATCAACTTCGGGTTGATCGGCGACTTCGTGGCGATGCCGCTGCTGGATTCGCTTGGCGAGAACCTCGAGGAGGCTCTCGCCGAGCTCGCCGCCACGGTTCCCGCCGAGAAGCAGCCGGAACAATCGAACCCCGCCTCTGAACGCGAGGGTGCAGCCAGCGCGAGGTGAGTCCTGCGCTCAGGCCCCCTCGAGCTGCGCGCGTGATCCGCGCAGTCGCAGTCCGACCAACGGGAAGATCGCGGTCGAGAGCACCGCGGCGCCGACGAGCGATGCCGCCGTTGTGCCGCTCATCTCGCCCTTGTCGATCGCGATCGTGGTGATCGCAACGACCAGCGGCAACTCGGTCGAGCTGAAGAAAGCGAGCGCGAGCCGATCGCGCGCGTCAAGGGCCCACCGGTAGAGGACGACCGCCGGCAGCCCCCGGACGAGCAGGAAGAGGCCGAGGAAGATCGGAACCTTGAGGAACTCCCGCGGATCTCCGAGCAGCTCGTCGAGGTTGAACTCGACGCCGCTGACGACGAAGAAGAAGGGGATGAGGAACCCGTAGCCGACCGCGCTGAGCTTGGATTCGAGAACCTTCGATTCGCGCCCCCCGACTGCGAGCCCGGTGATGATCCCGGCGACGAATCCCCCGAGCAGGAGATCGAGTCCGAGGTCTGCCGCCAGGGCCGCCAGGGCGAAGATGAGAACGACGGCGGCCCTGATCGGGAGCTGCGAGCTCGTTTCGAGGGTTCGCTCGAAGGCGTCCCAGCTCCTGCCGACGCCGCGGACCGCCAGGACCGCGGCGACCACTGCGATCGCGATGAACGCCGCGAGGACGAGCGCGCTGGAGAGCGGGTTCCCGGTTGAGAAGAACAGGGTGATCAGGACGATCGGACCGAACTCGCCAACGGCCCCGGCGCCGAGCAGGTAGGTCCCGAAGCGGCTCTGCATCTCGCCCGCATCGCCGAGGATCGGGATGAGCGTGCCGATGGCCGTGGTCGCCACGGCGGTGCCGATGAACAGCATCGATGGGATCTCGCCGAGGGCGAAGAGCAGTCCGGTGATCCCGTAGGCGACCGCGAGCGAGAGCCCCCAGCCGTAGGCTCCGAGCTTCAGCGGCGCTCCCTTGATCCGCTCGAAGTCGATCTCGTATCCGGCGAAGAAGAAGAGCATCCCCAGGCCGAGGCTCGCGAAGAAATCGATGAATTGATCACCATCGGCAAGGCCGAGGCAATCGGGGCCGATGACCACGCCGAGGACCAGTTCGAGGACGACGACGGGCACGATCGCCCGCCCGCCCCCAAGGCCCGCCAGTGCGGCGGCGAGGGCGGCGACCACGACGATGACGAGGAACGCCTCGGTGTCGACCGTCAGCATGCGCGCGCGTACCCGGGCTCTCCCACCGGCCCACCGTAACCGTCGCGGCCGCCGCTAACCTCGTTCGCGATGTCAGGACGGTCCGGCGCTTCCTTCATCGCGATCCCCCTTGCGGTCGCGCTCGTCGGCATCGGCGCGCTTTCGCCCCCGGCCGGGACCGCAGCCGCGAGCCATAAGGCCGGGGCCGCCCACCGCGGCGTACCGCAACCGAAGATCAGGTTCGATCCCATCCCTTATGGGCGCGATCGCAAGCATCAGATGGCGAGTTACTCCCACCGGCACTACGGCAAGCGCTCCTGGCGGCTCGACCCGAGGGCCATCGTCCTGCATTACACCGCCTCCTCGAGCTACGAGTCGGCGCACCAGACCTTCGCCTCCAACGCCCCAAGCCTCGGCGAGGCCCCTGGCGTCTGCGCGCAGTTCGTCGTCGACGAAGACGGCACGATCTACCAGCAGACCCGGCTCTACGTGCGCTGCCGTCACACGATCGGCCTCAATCACGTCGCCCTCGGGATCGAGATGGTCCAGGAGGAGCTCGGAGGGCGCAACGAGAGCACCCATGCCATCCTCGATCGCAAGGCCCAGATCCGCTCCGCGACCCGCCTCGTCGCCTGGCTCAAGCAGCGTTACCGAATCTCGATGAAGAACGTGATCGGTCACGCGATGGCGAACGACTCCCCTCTCTTCAAGGACCTCGAGGGCTGGCGCAACGACCACACCGATTGGCGCAAGGGTGACGTGCGCGTCTTCCGTAAGCGCGTCAACCGGATCATCAAGGCCCATCTGTCCCGGCCGGCGAACGCCGGTCGCGGTCGCGGAGAGCGGCGCATCGTCTTCGGGCACAGCGTCGAGGGCCGCAGGCTCGTCGCTCGTGAGATCGGCGATCCCGACGCGCGTCGCACGGCCCTGATCGTCGGTGAGATCCACGGCAGCGAGCCCGCTGGCAGGAAGATCATCCACCGTCTCGGCGCGGGCCCGGGCAAGCTCAAGCACGTCGACGCGTGGACCGTCGTCTCCGTGAATCCCGATGGCGATGCCGCCGATCGCCGCACGAACGACCACGGGGTCGACCTCAATCGGAACTTCTCGGTCAACTGGAGCGGTTCCGAACCCAGGGGGAGCGGCTACTACGCCGGTCCTCACCCGTTCTCCGAGCCGGAATCGAAGGCGGTGCGCCGTCTCGTGAGGCGGATCGACCCCGACCTGACGATCTATTACCACCAGCCATGGGGAGCCGTCCTCGGCCCCTGCTCGCCCAACGGCCCGCAGAGGCGCTATTCGGAGATCTCCGGGATCCCCCTTGACTGCGACCGTGGCGTGGATCTGCCGGGCACCGCGATTCAGTGGCAGAACGCCCGCGGCGGGGTGGCCTTCGTCGTCGAGCTCGCCGCCGGCAACCTCAGCTCGCGCGAGCTCCGTCGAAATGCCCGGGCGGCCGCGACGGTGGCCGCGGGATGAGCTCCCGGTCGGGGGGGCTGAGCTTCGACGCGGTGTATTCGCGACTGCCGCTGAGCGAGCCTCGTCGCAGCTTCGCTCCGGTGCTCGGCACGATCATCCTCACCGTCATCTTCCAGCTGGCGACGCCTGACGGCGACCTCGCCAGGCTGATCGGGGTGGTGCTGCAGGGGTCGGTCATCTTGCTGGCGTTGCGCGCGGCGGGCTTCAGCCATCACGTGATCGGAGTGGCGAGGGTCGCGCTCACCGCCGTAGTGATCGCCGCCGTCGTAGCCGTCTTCGGGCCGCAGGACGGTGGACAGACCGTGCCAAGGGTGCTGACGCTGCTGCTCATCATGCTGACTCCGCTCGCGGTGGTAGCGGGCGTCGTGCGCGAGCTCCGCGACGACCGCAGGGTGACCGTCCAGACGATCATCTGCGGCCTCTGCCTGTACCTGCTCCTCGGCATGGCGTTCGCGTTCGTCTTCGGTGCCATCGAGGACATCTCCAGGGAGCCCTTCTTCAACGCCGGGGTGCCGGGGTCGCCCAACGACTTCCTCTACTTCAGCCTCTCGACGCTGACGACGACCGGCTACGGCGACTTCAGCGCACAGACCGAGCTCGGCCGGGCGGTTGCGGTGACCGAGGCGCTTGTCGGTCAGATGTACCTGGTCACCGTCCTGGCCGTGATCGTCTCCAACGTCGGAAGCTCGCGCGTGGGAAAGCGCTGATGGGCGGTTCGGTCTGCGAAGATCGACGCGGGAGATGAAATGACGGTCGGTAGCTCCACCCACATCGGTACCTGTCCCCTCTGCGAGGCGACCTGTGGATTGGAGATCGAGCTCGAGGGTCGTGACGTCGTCAAGGCGCGAGGGGATTCCGAGGACGTCTTCAGCCACGGGTTCATCTGCCCGAAGGGCGCGAGCATCGGCGAGCTGCATGGAGACCCCGACCGCCTGACGACCCCGCTCGTCAGGCGCGACGGCGAGCTCGTCGAGGCGACCTGGGCCGAGGCCTTCGCTGAAGTCGACTCCCGGCTGGCTCCGATCCTCGCCGACGGTGACCGCAACGCCACCGCCGTGTACCTCGGCAATCCCAATGCCCACACCCTGGATGGCCTGATCCACCTGCGGGCGATGATCAAGGCCCTCGGCACGCGCAACATCTACAGCGCCACCAGCGTCGACCAGCTTCCCAAGCAGGTCTCCTCGGCCCTCATGTTCGGCGCCGGCTTGACGCTCGGGATCCCCGACATCGACCGCACCGACCACATGCTGATCCTCGGTGCCAACCCGCTCGCCTCCAACGGTTCGCTGATGACGGCGCCGGATTTCCGCGGCCGGCTGCGGGCGCTGCAGGAACGCGGGGGGAAGATGGTCGTCGTCGATCCGCGTCGCAGCCGGACCGCCGAGATGGCCGACGAACATCACTTCATCCGTCCCGGCCACGATGCCCACCTCCTCGCCGCCGTCGCACTGACGCTGCTCGAGGAGGACCTCGCCGACCCGGGCGTGCTCCGCGAGCACCTCTCGGGCTTCGAGCGCCTGCCCGAGGCCCTGGCGCCGTTCGCTCCCGAGTCCGTGGCCGAGTCCTGCGGCGTCGCAGCGCCCGAGATCCGGCGGATCGCGCGCGAGCTGGCCGCCGCGCCGCGGGCCGCGGTCTACGCTCGAATCGGGACGACCACGCAGGAGTTCGGAACGCTTGCGAGCTGGCTCGTCGACGTGCTCAACGTCCTCACGGGCAACCTCGACCGTGAGGGCGGCGTGATGTTCCCGATGGCCGCAGCCGGCCAGCCGAACTCCACGGGCGAGCCCGGGCGCGGCCGCGGGTTCACCCTCGGCCGCTGGGCATCGCGGGTTCGCGGGCTGCCCGAGGCATTCGGCGAGCTGCCGGTCTCCTGTCTCGCGGAGGAGATCGAGTCGCCCGGCGAGGGGCGCGTACGAGCGGCATTCGTGGTCGCCGGGAACCCGCTGGTCTCGACCCCCAATTCAGCTCGGCTGAGCGCCGCCTTCGACTCGCTCGAGCTGCTCGTCTCGCTCGACTGCTACGTCAACGAGACGAGCGCGAAGGCGGACGTGATCTTCCCGGTCCCGTCCCCGCTGGAGCGGCCTCATTACGACCTCGCCTTCTACCAGCTGTCGATCCGCAACGTGGCGAACTTCACGCCTGCCGCGCTCGAACCACGAGGCGAGGTTCAGCCGGAGTGGCGGACCATGCTCGGCCTCGCCGCCATCGCGGCCGGTGCCGGGCCCGAGGCCGACGTCGACGGCTTCGACGACCTCGTCGCGCTCGACGTGGCCCGGCGCGAGACGGTCACCGCGGGGTCTCCGGCCGAAGGCATGGAGCCGGCGGACGTCGTCGCTGCTCTCGGCGAGCGCCGCGGCCCGCTTCGCATCCTCGACCTGATGCTCCGCTGCGGGCCCTACGGGGCGGGAATCGAGCCCGGGACGGGACGCGGCGAGGAGGGCTTGTCGCTCGACCTGCTCGAGAGCAGGCCGCATGGCGTGGACCTCGGACCCCTGAAACCGCGGCTGCCGGGTGTCCTGAGGACCGCGAGCGGCAAGATCGAGATCGCTCCCGGACCGGTGGTCGCCGACCTCGAGCGCCTGCAGGAGTCGCTGGAGCGGTCTCGTGACGGCTTCGTCCTGATCGGGCGCCGGCACCTCCGCTCGAACAACTCCTGGATGCACAACCTTCCTCACCTCGTTCGCGGTAAGCCGCGCTGCACGATGCACCTCAGCCCCGCCGACGCGGAGCGACTCGGCCTCGTCGACGGCGCTGACGCCAAGGTGAGTTCGCGCGCCGGGTCGCTGACCGTGCCGGTTGAGGTGACCGACTCGATCATGGACGGGGTGGTGTCGATTCCCCACGGCTGGGGTCATGATGCCCCGGGGGTCCAGATGGATGTCGCCGCGGCAAACGCCGGGGTCAACTCGAACCTGCTCTCGGACGAGAACCTCGTCGATGCCCTATCGGGCAATGCGGTGCTGAACGGGATCCCGGTCGAGGTCGCCGCGGCCTGAGCCGATCGGCTACTTGTTCAGCTTGACCGTGTAGATCGAACCGTCGGAGCGGTACGCCCGGCCATCGAGGCGGCCATCGGCGTTGATGACGACCGCCGTCACCCGGTCGTAGCTGCCCGGGTCGCGGATGGTGACCGCTCCCCTGCCGCCGTTGGCCAGGTACCGCGAGGAGATGCCGACCTCCCCGCCCTTGATCGGTCCCGTCCGGGTGACGATGGCGAGGGCCGAGCGGATGCCACGAGGTGCGTGGACGGTCAGCTTGATCGGCTTCCTCCCCCTCGCCGGCACGTTGGTGAGCTGGTACGCGGTGTCGTCGAGTGCCACGTTAGAGCCCCTTGCGGTGAGCCTCCCCTTGCGCTTCATGTCGGGATAAGCCCCGGCATCGGGGAAGTTGCTGCTCGAGTTCCACTCGGCGCTCGCTTCGGCGAACGCGGTGAACTCGCGGCTGAAGGACCTGCCTCCGTGCTTCTCGATCGATCTCTCATAGGCGGCCACCGCGAAGTGCGGCGGCTTGACGGCCAGAGACGATGCCCATGCGTCGCGGACCACGTCGAGCCCGTAGCGGGCGCCCAGCCAGTGGTTCCAGACGGCATCGGCGTAGATCTTGGTCCGGCTCGTCAGCGGAGCCTGCGCGTAGCGGGCGAACGTCGGTAGGTAGTTGAGGTAGTCGTTGATGTTCGGGTAGACCTGTTGCTCGGCCCAGGTAGCGGTCGCCTCGAACATCCAGAGGTCCTCACGGGTGTCGTAGTTGAACTGGAGGATGTGGTTGAACTCGTGCGCAACAGTCACCTTGAGCGACGCGAGCGGCGGACTCGGGAAGTTGACGTAATCGTTGTCGAGCACCAGGTACGCGTAGCGCCTGGCGCCCTTCTGCCCGGGATCGGGAGCCGCATAGCCGTAGAGCTGCGGACCGAGATCGGTGATGTAGACATCGACCTGCCCCTCGCCGCCGACGCCGTGGCGCGCGCCACGAGCTCCGTCGGACTTGGGATCGCGCCAGTCGAGAGCGTCGTCGCCGTTCTCGACCGCGTAAGTCAGGTTGGTTGAGGCGATCACCTCATCGATGAATTCGTCCGACGTCGGAGCATTTCGCTTCTGGGTGGAGAAATGAACGCAGAACTGCTCATTGCAGATCGGCGAGTTGGGGGCCTCCTTGCCGAAGTAGTTCCGGTCCGACTTCTCGGCTGGGCGCGCGAGGATCCGGTTCGCCTGGAGGCGGCCGGAGCGGTTGAGGGCCGGGGTCGCGAGGGCGAGATCGCGCAGCGCTGCGGTTGCGTCTCGCGTGCCCGTGGCGGGGCCGGAGCTCCGGGGTTCGACGGGATCGAGGGCACGACGGGCATCGTGGAGGGCGTCGAGGGCCTGCTGGTGGGAGAACGACGCGCCCGCGGCCGAGGCGGCTGCGGGGGCAAGCGCGGCGATCGCGATGGCGAGCGGCAGGCAGATGCGGGCGGAGCGGGGCAATCGAGTCCTTCAGTAGCGCGGCGAGAGGGGGCAACGTAGCAACACGGTGCGGCGACAAAGACCGCTCCGGAGGTGTGGCGGGCGATAATCGAGGGATGCCGAAGCTGCGACTGGCCCTTGCACAGCTCAACCCGACCGTCGGTGACGTCGCCGGCAACGCCGCTCTGGCGGCGGGGTCCATCGCCGACGCGAGGGCCGCCGGAGCCGAGCTCGTCGTCCTGCCCGAGCTCATCCTGAGCGGATACCCCCCTGAGGACCTGTTGTTGAAGCGCCACTTCATCGATTCGTGCCGACGAGCGCTCGAGGAGGTCGCGGCCGGGGTCGAGAGGATCGTCGCCCTCGTGGGGTGCCCGATCCGCGACGGCGATCTCTACAACGGTCTCGCCGTTCTCGCCGATGGCCGGATCGCCGGCATCTACCGGAAGGTGCTGCTCCCCAATTACGGGGTCTTCGACGAGCGCCGCTACTTCGAGCCCGGGCCGGGTGGCGCTCTGATCGAGGTCAACGGCGTCCGGATCGGGCTGACGATCTGCGAGGACATCTGGCTCGAGGGTGCGCCGACGTCGGCGGAGGCGGCGTCGGGGGCCGAGCTGATCGTCAACGCGTCGGCGTCCCCGTACTTCCGCGGGCGTGGCATCGAGCGGGAGCGGCAGGTCGTGGCCGCACGGGCCCGCGAGAGCTCGATTCCGATTGCGCTCTGCAACCTCGTCGGCGGACAGGACGAGTTGGTCTTCGACGGTCACAGCGTGATCGTCGACGCAACGGGCTCGACCATCGCCCGCGCGCGTCAGTTCGAGTCTGAGCTGGTCGTCTGCGACCTCGAGCTGGATGCGCGCCGCCCCTCCGCTGCCGAGGAGCCAATCCTCCCCCTCCTCGCTTCGCTGTCGGCGAGTGCGCCCGCCGGTGAAGCCGACCCGGCGATCCACGATCTCCTGCCGCAGTCCGAGGAGATCTACGCGGCGCTGGTGCTGGGCCTCGGCGACTATGCGCGCAAGAACGGCTTCGAGCACGCGGTGCTCGGCCTCTCCGGGGGGATCGACTCGGCGCTGGTCGCGCTGCTCGCCGTCGACGCGCTCGGAGCTGAGCGGGTCACTTGCTTGATCATGCCCTCCCCCCACTCCAGCTCGGCAACCCAGGACGATGCACGCACGATCGCGGCGAACCTCGGTTGCGAGGCGATCGAGCTCCAGATCGCCGAGCTCATGGGTGCTTACGAGCGTGCGCTCGCCGAGCGGTTCGAGGGCACCGAGCCCGGGATCGCCGAGGAGAACCTGCAGGCGCGGATTCGCGGCAACCTGGTGATGGCGCTGTCGAACAAGTTCGGTTGGCTTGCCCTCACCACCGGCAACAAGTCGGAGATGGCGGTGGGCTACGCCACCCTCTACGGGGACATGGCGGGCGGCTTCGCGGTCATCAAGGACGTTCCCAAGCTGCTCGTCTACGAGCTGGTCGAGGCGCGAAACCGCCGCGCTGGGCGCGAGCTCATTCCGAGCTCGGTGATCGACCGTCCGCCTTCAGCCGAGCTGCGCCCCGACCAGGTGGACTCCGATTCGCTGCCGCCATACGAGGTGCTCGACGCTGCCCTCGCTGATTACGTCGAGCAGGACGGCAGTCGCGACGCGCTGATCGCCGCCGGCCTGGATCCCGAGCTGGCTGATCGCGTGGCGGCGATGGTCGATCGGGCGGAGTACAAGCGCCGTCAGGCACCGCCCGGGATCAAGATCACGACCAAGGCCTTCGGGCGGGACAGGCGCCTGCCGATCACCAACCGTTTCCGCGGCTGACGAAGCTTCCGGTCAGCTCGGCGCCGGGCGAACGGCGATCACGACTCGCGAGAGCGCGCAGAGCCGGCCCTGATCGTCGCTCATCTCCACGTCCCAGACCCAACTGGTCCTGCCCTGGTGCCGGGCCGTTGCGATCGCCTCGATGCTCCCGGTCGAAGCCGGCCGCAGAAACGTGCAGTCGTTGACCTGCCCCATCGCGAGGTTGTCGGGGGCGACCGCGTCGAAGGTCGCCCGCGAGCAGAGCGACTCCGCCAGCGATGCGTAGGCGCCGCCATGGACGATCCCATACGGCTGGCGGACCCGATCGGTCACCTCCATCCGCATCCGGGCCACCGAGCGGCTCTCCCGCTCGTATCCCTCGAGCCCCAGGGAGTCCTCGAGCGTGGACTGCGGGGGCTCGTCGGGGGTGCTCTGCATCCGCGCAGAGTAGAGCCTGGGGCCGGCCCGCCAACCGGTCGCCGGAGACCGACCGGCAAGCCCCGCCTGCCGAATGCGTAGGCTTGCGCGATGCCGTTGAAAGGGGATGAGCGCGCGCTGCTGCAGTTGGTCTGCGAGCGGGGCCAGAGCTACGAGGACATCGCGGGGCTCTTGGGCTCCGACGTCGCCGGAGTTCAGGCCAAGGCAAGGGCGGCGCTGACCGAGCTCGGAGGCGCCGATCCCGACGCCGAGGTCGGCCTCACCGACTACATCCTGGGGCAATCCGACCCGATCGGGCGAGCTGACGCGATCCGGTTCCTCCAGCAGGATCACAACTACCTGGTGCTGGCCCAGCGCCTCGAGCTGGCGCTGCTCGAGCTCGCTCCCGGGGCCAAGCTGCCGAAGCTTCCTGAGTCAAGGGGCAGCCGTCGCCGCGCCGCGATGCCGCCCGCGGGCGAGCCCCTCGACGCTCCCTCCCAGGTCCCGGTGGCTGCCGACGCTCCCGCGCAGAGCGCCCCCGCCGTCCCGGCCTCGGGCGCCGATGCCGCCCCACGAACCGTTCGACCACCGAAGCCGGCGAGTCAATCCCGGACGATCGCCATCTTCGTCGGCGCCGGCATCATCCTGCTGATCGTCATCCTCGCCGTTGCCGGGGTCTTCTCGGGCAGCGACTCGACGGGAACGCCGTCGGCATCGAGCACCGACAGCTCGACGACGGCCAACGGGGACGCGCGCAAGATCACCAGCGTTCCGCTGAGCTCGACCGCCGGCAGTGGGGTGGCCGGGACCGCTGACTTCGGCCTCGTCAGCAACCAGCAGCTGTACGTCGATCTCGACCTCCACGGACTCGACCCGAAGCCCGCCGCGGGCACGACCTACCTGCTCTGGCTGATGCTGGGCGACAGCGCCGGATATCCGATCAGCAGTCCGCTCACGCCTGACGCGAACGGCAACTTCTCGGGACGCCTGGCGGTGCCGACGGCCGTCGCGGTGTCGGTTGGTGGCCAGGCCAAGTTCGTCAAGGTCTCGGCCTCCCCGATCAACGAGCTGCGCAAGCGCGTCAAGGCGGCCGCTGCACAGAAGGCGCCGATCCTCGCCTTCACCGGGACCGAGCTCGCGAACGGGAAGATCCCGCTTGCAGCTCCGGCCGGCGGCTAGCTCTAGCCGACCAGCTTTCCGGGGTTCATCACTCCGACCGGATCGAGCCGTTCCTTGACGGCCCGCAGGGTCTCGACGCCGAGCTCACCGATCTCGGCGCCCATGTAGGGAGCGTGATCACGGCCGACGGCGTGGTGGTGTGTGATCGTCCCGCCCGCGGCGACGATCGCGCCGCAGGCGGCTGACTTGATCTCGCGCCACTGCTCGAGCTCACCGCCCACCCGGGCCGGGGTGAGAAATGTGAAGTACAGGGAGGCCCCGTCGGCGTAGGCATGAGAGACGTGACACATGACCAGCCCACGGCCCCCGCCGGCCTCCATGGCGCCTGACAGGGCGCCTCGGACCGCGTCGTAGAGCTCACCGATCCGCGAATAGGTGTGTGACGTCTCGAGCGTCTCGACCATCGCGCCGAGGTCGAGCAGCGAATCGCGCAGGTGGGGCCCCTCGAAGCGCCCGTGGTCCCAGGATCGGCCCGGCGATGAGCCCAGCGGGACCGCGCCGCCGGCGCGCAGCACCCGCCGCGAGAGCTCCCGGCGGCGACGCACCGATTCGGCCTCGCCCTCCCAGCCGACGATGAGCATGCAGCCCTCGGCGCGGCGGCGAAGCTTCAGGTATCCCCCGAGCGCTGCGCGCTTGACTCCCTCGAGGCCGGACATGGCCAGCGACACCTCCGTCTCGTCGCGGTCCGAGAGCCTGACGATGTCCGGTGATACGCCGTCCTGGGCCATCGAACGAATCAGCTCGATCCCCTCCGCGAAGCCGGGGGCGAACCAGCCCTCGTGCTCCCGCAGCTCCGGCCTTGGGCGGATCCGGACCCCGACGTCGGTGATCACCCCGAAAATGCCCTCGGAGCCGAGGATCAGCTCTCGCAGCGCCGGCCCGGCGGCGGTGTGAGGCGTCTCGAGAGTTCGCATGGAGCCGGTCGGGGTGGTCAGCTCTATGTCGGTGGCGAGCGCATCGAAGCGACCGAAGCCGCTCGAGGCCTGACCGGCGGATCGAGTCGCCGCAAAGCCGCCGATCGTGGCGTAGCGATAGGACTGCGGGAAGTGCCCGAGGGTGAAGCCGGCGCGCCCCAGCACCGTCTCCGCCTCGGGTCCGCGAAGCCCGGGTCCGAGATGCGCGATGCGCGAGACGGCATCGATCTCGACCGAGCGCATCGCCGCGAGATCCAGTGCGACCAACCGCTCGAACCCGCCCCTGTACGGATCGACGCCGCCGACCACGCTCGTCCCCCCGCCGAACGGGACCACGGCCACGCGCTCCTGCGCGCAGGCCGCGAGCACCGCAGCCACGGCATCGACTTCAGCCGGGACCAGAACGGCGTCGGGGACGTCGGGAAGGCTGCCCGAGCGGAGGTTGACGAGATCGGGGTAGCTGCTGCCGGCGGCGTGGCGGATGCGGTCCTCGTCGGTGGTGCTGATCGCCGCTGGACCTCCCGCGGCATCGATCACCGATCGTGGCAGCGTTGCCGCCGTGGGCGGCTTCACGTCGCCGAGCCCGGCGCTCTCCCGTGGTTCGCACTCGCCGATGCGCTCGCTGAGCATCTCGCGGACCTCGGGGCCGAGGTCGGGCTTGGAGCCGGGTTCGCCCCAGCCCTCGAAAGCCGTGTCCCGGCGCAGGCACGAGACTCCGCTGAGGTTCCCGGTGCTCACGATCCGCCCGGCGCTCCGCAGAGGGCCTCTTCGATGCCGGCGAGGGCGGCGCTGAGGACCTGACCCGTGGCCCGGCGCATCATCAGCGACCCGAATCGCGAGAACCCCCGGAGCTTGCGCCTGCCCTCGACCGTGACCTCGGTCGAGCCGTCGAGCTCGCGTGAGATGCGCAGTTCGAGTTCTGCTCGGCGCAGGAATCCCTCGAAGGGGGTTCCCTCCAGCTCCTGTTCCCAGACCAGACGTTCGCCGGACGTCGATGCCGTGCAGCGGTAGTCGGCGCGAACCGGTTTTCCCTTGCTGGTCTCGAGCACCTGGGTGAAGCGGCTGCGCCGGCTGCCCGGGTCGCCATGGACGTCCTCCACCCTGATCGTCTCCGGCCACCAGCGCGGCAGGTTGTGCGGGTCGGAGATGAGCTTCCAGACACGCTCTGCCGGAGCCGGAATCGAGCGGCTGCGCGCGACGTTGGGCATGTGCGGAGCCTCGCGCGGCCGGGGCTAGCCCCGGAGCCGCCGCAGGTCGCGGACGAGCAGCAGGTGCTTGAGCTGGGTACAGGTCGCCGCGAGCCCCTCGAGGCTCTC
This sequence comes from uncultured Solirubrobacterales bacterium, assembly GCA_963826475.1. GTDB lineage: Bacteria > Actinomycetota > Thermoleophilia > Solirubrobacterales > 70-9 > RHKX01. The sequence goes on from CAWGXC010000003.1 coordinate 659,113, forward strand.
GAGCGCCTCCTGCCGGCGCGCGGGGCTGCGGGAGCGCAGCGAGGAGCCCATGATCTGCTCGAGCAGGGACGCCTCGCGATCCGCTGAGCTGCGGAACACCTTCAGGTTGCGGCCCTGAACGCCGAAGCGGGCGAGCTCGGTTGCGGCGCGGACGATCTCGACGTCCGTCTCGTCGAAGCGCGTCGATCCGTCGCGGTGCTCGGGTTGGACGATCCCGAAGTCCTCGAGCTCACGGACGAGCTCGGCCGTCGCGCCGGTCTGCTCCAGCAGGTCGTCGTAGCCGACCCACTCGCCCGGGTCGTCGATCGCCATCGCGCGCCGGGTCGAAGCACCACGCGAGTTCCGCTCGCCGCCGATCTTGCCGGCCGCGAGCTCCTGCCGAATCACCCGCAGCGGTAGGAACTCATCGCGCTGCATTCGCAGGATGGCGCGCAACTGCTCGACGTCAGCTTGGCTGTAGAGGCGGTAGCCGCCGCGCGTGCGGCGCGGCGTGAGCAGCTTCTGGTCCTCCAGATAGCGGATCTTGGAGATCGAGATATCGTCGAACTCCTGCCCGAGCACCTTGCAGACGGCGCCGATCGTCAGCGCCTTGCGGGGACGGGAATCGCCATTCCGGGAGCGATTCGCTTCGCTGGAGCGGCGCGGTCCGATCTCCGTCCCAATCTCCATTGCCTCAGCGCTCCAGGAAGCTGATCTTGAACTTCCCGATCTGGATCTCATCGCCGTCGACGAGCAGGTGCGACTCGATCCGGTGCCGGTTGACGTAGGTGCCGTTCAAGGATCCGAGGTCGTCGATGTAGAGCCCGTCGCGGCGCCGGACCAGCAGAGCGTGGTTGCGCGAGACGGTCACGTCATCGAGGAAGATGGGTGCATCGGGAGTGCGACCGATGCTCATCCGCTCCTGGTCGACGGGGAAGCTCTCCCCGGCGCGCCCTCCGCCCGCCCTGATCACGAGCGCGGCTCCCTGCTCCTCGACCATCTCCTCGATGTCGATCGGCTGGAAGTCGCCCGTCTCGGCGATCTTGTAGGTCAGGGTCGAGGGCTCGTCGGCGCCTTCGGGCCGCGCCAGGTAGGCGCCGCATTTCTGGCAGTAGTTCGCCCCCTCGGTGTTGACGAACCCACATTCGTGGCAGTGCAGGGCCATCCTCGGTCCTAGCGGTCCTCGTCGTCTCCGGTAACCCTTCCGGCGAGGATGTCGGTCAGCTTCTCGACGTCGGCGCCGCTGATCAGAGCGTCGCCGTCCTCACGGTTGGTGCGAAGGCGGTTGACCAGCTCAGCCCGAAGGATGTCGATCTTGCCATGCAACATCCGTCGCTGGTAGGAGACGTCCTGCTCGTCCTTCGTGAGCTGATCGATCATCTCCTTCAGCTCCTGGTCGTTCATTGCGCCAATGTCGGGAAAGGTCTCGTCCATCAAGTCAGTCTCTTCTCCGTATCGAAGTCCCCCCGGGCCATAGGCGCCGGGCATCCATCGATTATAGGCGCGCGGTCCAAAGGGTCAATCAGAGCTTCAGGGTTGAATGCCCGGGTGCAGCTCGCCGCCCTTACGCGCCGCGTCGGCGGCCCGCTTACGAGCCGCTTGGACATAGAGGACCGTGGCCGTGATCGCGAGGCTCACGCCGACGCAGAAGCCGATCTGGATGATCAGCCAACCGAAGACCATCGACCAGAAGATGCCGCCCATGATCAACAACACGGAGATCCTCCCGACCCAGGTGATCTCGAGGTCCACGCCGCGATGGAGCCCGTAGTAGGAGAGGGTCAGCATCGTCAGCTCCCGGGCGGCGAGCAGGGCGAGCGCCCAGCGCGGAAGCAGCTCGAAGTCCCAGCAGACCGCGGCACCCGCAAGGATCGTGAGCCGGTCGACGATCGGGTCAAGCAACGCGCCCAGGCGGCTGTACTGCCCGGTTGCGCGGGCGACGAATCCGTCGAGGAGGTCGCCGAGCGCGATCGCGAGGAAGATCGTCGACGCGAGCGTGTCGCGCCCATCCCCTTCGAAGGCCAGCACGAGGAAGACGGGAATGGCCGCAAGCCGCGCGTAGCCGATGATGTTGGGGATCGTGAACGGTCGCAGCGGCTGGCCGGCCCGCGTCTGCACGGGATCGGGGCCGGATCGATCGATCCCGAAGAGCCGCTTCCGCGACAGCCGCTCGCGAACCTGCCTGGCGCGCTCCCCCATCGGCTCGGCCATCTCGTTACCCGAGGCCCCCGAGGATGCCCGCCGCGCGCTCGCCGACCTCGGCGAGCGGAATCCGCTCCTCGGCTCCCGTGGCGCGGATCTGAGCCTCGACGACCCCATCGGCCAGGCCTCGCTTGCCGATCGTCAATCGCAGGGGGCAGCCGATGAGCTCGGCGTCGGTCAGCTTCTCCCCCGTCCCGGCGTTGACCCGATCGTCGAGGACGGTGTCGATCCCGGCCGTCCTGAGCGTCTCGTAGACCTCATCCGCGGCGGCGGCGACCTCGTCGCCGCCCTTGCCGAGGGCGACCACGTGCACGCTCCACGGCGCGATCGCGGGGGGCCAGGAGATGCCCTTCCCGTCAGCGCGTTGCTCGACCGCGGCGGCGGCGATGCGCGCCGGCCCGATCCCGTAGCAGCCCATCACGATCGGATGCTCGATTCCGCTCTCGTCGAGGAAGGTGGCTCCGAGCGGCGCCGAGTAGCGGGTCCCGAGCTTGAAGATGTTGCCCACCTCGATCGCGGGCTCGATCTCGATCCGATCTCCGGCCGGGGTCAAGTCACCGGCTTCCACGGAACGCACGTCACAGCGGCTGAAGGGGAAGTCACGCCCGGGCTCGACTCCGATCAGGTGGACGTCGGGGCGGTTGGCGCCGGCGACCAGCCCGGTTCCGGTTATGGCCTCGTCCATGAGGACCGGGACGTTGGCGCCGACCGGGCCGATGAACCCGATGGGGCCGATCGCCGCCTCGATCTCCTCCCGTCCGGCCTGGCGGAACTCGGTTCCGAGGTGGTTGCCCAGCTTGACCTCGTTGAGGCGGTGATCGCCGCGGATCAGGACCATCAGGAGCCCTCTCCCCTCGGCGACGATGGGCATCGCCTTGATCAGGGCCCCGGCCGGCACGCCGAGCGCGGTCGAGACGTCGTCGACCGTGGTCAGCCCGGGCGTCGGCGCCTCGCGAGGGGAGTCGAGCGCAGGTGGCAGCTCGACCGGCTGAGCCTCGGCGCTTGCAACCTCGACGTTGGCGGCGTACCCGGGGGCCAGGGCCACCTCATCCTCGCCTGCGGCGCAGGGAGCCATGTACTCGTGGGCGCCGCTCCCGCCCATCATGCCGACGTCCGACTCCACCGCGTACCAGCGCACGCCGCAGCGATCGAGGATCCGCTCGTACGCGCCTGCCTGCAGGTCATAGGAGCGATCAAGCCCCTGCTCGTCGCGATCGAACGAATAGGCGTCCTTCATGGTGAACTCGCGCGTCCGCAGCACGCCGGCTCGAGGCCGTGGCTCATCGCGTTCCTTGACCTGGAGGTGGTAGAGCATCAAGGGCAGCTCGCGGTATGAGCGCACGTCGTGGGCGACGTGCGAGGTGACGGCCTCCTCGTGGGTCATCGCCAGGACCATGTCGGCGTCCTTGCGATCCTTGAGCTTGAACAGCTCCGTGATGTCGTAGCGCCCGGTGCGTCGCCAGGGGTCGGCGGGCTGGAGCACCGGCATCAGCATCTCGTGACAGCCGATCGCGTCCATCTCCTCGCGGATGATCGTCTCGACCTTCCTGATCGTTCGGTAGCCGGCCGGTAACCAGCTCCAGATCCCAGCTCCGAGCTGGCGGATCAGCCCGGCGCGCACCATCAACTGGTGGGAGAGCGCCTCGGCGTCGCCGGGGGCGTCCTTGAGGGTCGGCAGCAGATATCCGGTGAGTCGTGTCATCGCGGGCGAGGATATCCGCGGTCGATCGCCGTCGCCGCGGGCTCAGGCATCCGAGCTGCCTACCAGGCGTCGATCTCGTAGGCCATCCACGTCGACGACTGCGCGCCGGTCGAGTCGTAGAGGCGCTGGGCCGTCCGGTTGTCGGGGGCCGTCTCCCACGTGAGCTTGTTCGCACCGCGCTTGCGACAGAGGCCGCGGCAGTGCTCGATCAGCTTCCTGCCGACTCCCCCTCCGCGGAGCTCGGGGATCACGTAAAGATCGTTCATCAGCCCGATCCGCATCGCGTCGAGGGTGGACCAGGTCCAGAAGACCGTCGCGAACCCGACCGGCTTGCCGTCCTCGTCACGGGCGAGCAGCTGGACGCCCTCCCCGGGATCCTCGATCAGCGCCCGCGAGAGGGCGACGAGCCTGTCATCGCGCGGCGCCACCTCGTAGAACTCGCAATAGGCGCGCACGAGCGGCAGGAGCAGGGGAAGGTCGACGATCTTGACGCGTTCGATCGTGATCGGTGTGGACGCCTCCATCCGATCCACTCTACGGCCGCTGGTCGGTCAGCTCCTCCGCGAGCAGGTCCATCAGCAGGCCGTCATGCCAATTGCCGTCATTGCCCCGCTCGTAGTCGCGCATCAGGCCGACCGGCTTGAAGCCCACCGCAGCGTAGGCACCGATCGCCCGCGCGTTGCTCGCGGCCGGGTCGATCGTGAACCGATGATGTCCGGCGGCGACGAAGTGCCTGATCGCCAGGCGCAGAGCCTCGCGGGCGTGGCCGCGACCGTGCAGGGCGCTCGTCAGCAGGATGTCGAGCCCAACCCTGCGATACATCGGATCGGTTTGCTCGTCGAACTCGAGCCAGCCGGCGACCTCGCCGTCGACCTCGATCACCCACCCATGACCGCCGTTGATGAAGTCGCGCTCGACGTCGGCGAGGTCGTGGGGCGGCCACCACTCGGCGGAGGCCGGCTCGCTGACGATTCGCAGCAGATCCTCTGCATCGGCGGGCGCTGGCGCCCGCAGTGAGACCAGATCGCCGGTGAGCCTGCGCACCCGACCCTAAGCGCGGGTGAAGCGACGGCCGACGGTCGGCGACGCGTCCTCGCCGAGCGCGACGCGCTTGCCCTTGACGGGCTTCAGGTACGGCTCGGCGTCGCCATCCCCGTCGCCGTTGCCGGGAGCGGTGATGTCCTCGTTGCGTTCGGCGGCGAGCTTCTCCATCGCGGCGATCTTCTCCGGGGTCAGGTCCCCCGCGTTCTCCTCCTCGATCTTGCGCAGCCATTCGGCGCCCTCAGCGGCCTCGTTCGCCTCGAACTCCGTCTTGCCGCGACCGAGGGACTTGTCGATCTCCTCGAAGAGCGTGTCGACGAGTTGTTCCTGAGGGATCTTCCGCAGCGGCTTGCCGTTGGCGAAGATCAGGCCCTCGTCCTTGGCGCCGGTGATGCCGAAGTCCGCATGGGATGCCTCGCCGATCCCGTTGACCGCGCAGCCGAGGACGGCGACCTCGATCGCTTCCTCATAGCCCTCGAGCCGCTCTTCGATCTCGGCGACGACGGTGTCCATGTCGAACTGCAGGCGGCCACAGGTCGGACAGGCGATCAGGACGGGCCCGCGCTCGCGCAGGTGGAGCGCCTTGAGGATCTCCCAGGCGACCTTCACCTCCTCCTCGGCGTGGAAGGTCGAGAGCGAGATCCGGATCGTGTCGCCGATTCCGTCGGCGAGCAGGGTTCCGAGGCCGACGGAGGACTTCAGGCCTCCGGACCACTTCGTTCCGGCCTCGGTGATCCCGAGGTGCAGCGGGTAGGGAATCTTCTCGGAGAGGAGGCGGTTGGCGGCGATCGTGTTGGGCACGTTCGTGGACTTGATCGAGACCTTGAAGTTCTCATAGTCGAGCGACTCCATCAGCTCGACGAACTCGACGGCGGCGGTGACCAGGGCCTCGACGGGCGCCTCGCGCTCGAGGGCGTGGAGGTGCTTCGGCAAAGAGCCGGAGTTGACCCCGATTCGCATCGGGACGTTGGCGGCCGTCGCCTTGACCGCGACCTCGGCGACCTTGTCGCGCCCGCCGATGTTGCCCGGGTTGAGCCGGATGCAATGCGCGCCGGCGTCGATGGCCTTCAAGGCGAGCGTGTGGTTGAAGTGGATATCCGCGATCACGGGGATCGGCGATTCCTTGACGATCGTGCGCAGCGCGTCAGCGTCCTTCTCCCGCGGGACGGCGACCCGGACCAAATCGGCTCCGGCGTCGGCAACGGTGCGGATCTGATCCATCGTCGCCTTCAGGTTGGCGGTCTCGGTCTTGGTCATCGTCTGAACGACCACCGGGGCCCCGCCGCCGATCGGAACACCGCCGACGAATATCTGTCGCTTCGAAGCCATGGCTCAAGGGTACCGGCGTGCCGTCGTGGGTCGTGCTTCCATCCCTTTGCTTGAAGGGGTTCTGGCGTGCCCGATCCGGCCCGCATGCGATACGGGAATCACCATCGGCTCAGCGCGCGTTGCGCAACTCGATCAGCTCACCGCCGAAAGTCGTCACCAGGAGGCTGCTCTTCGCGACCCCGCCGTGGCCGCGGCCGAAGGCGACATCGGAGGGGCCGCTCGGGAACGGATCGCGGCTGAACAGCGAGCAGGCGGAGGCGGGGCCGTCGACCCGCCAGACCTGCCCGGCGCCGTTGGCGGCCACGTAGAGATCGTCGCCGGCTCCGCGGGTGATGCCGTCGAAGCCTGCGGCAGCGTCGGCCGGAGCGGCGCTGAAATAGGTCTCTGGATGCGCCGGGTCGTCGATGGGGATCCGCTGAATCGCCGCGGCCGTGAAGGTCTGGTTCGCGAACAGGTATCTGCCGGTGCTGTCGGTGGTCAACCCATTCGGGCTCACCACGGTGGCCCATCCCAGCTCCACCTGACCGTGCTGGATGCGATCGATTCCCGTCCCGAGATCGGAGGAGGCGAAGATCGCCCCACCGGGAGCCCTGGCGATGCCGTTGGCCATCTGCAGGCCGCCGACGACCGTGGTGGCCGTGCCGGTCCTGGGATTGACCCGGACCAAGCCCGCGTCGGGCGAGGCCTCCCCGTCGGAACCCTGGGCGATGCTGTCGCCGAAGCCCACGAGCAGGTCCCCCTTGCGCTTGAAGACGATGCCGCCCGGCGCGTCGATCCCGGCGGCGATGATCTTCGCCTCTCCCCCGTGCTTCGGCAGCCTGAGCACGTTGCCGGCATCGGCATCGGTGAAGTAGGTGCGACCCTTCCGGTCGACGGCGACCGACTCGAGCACGTTGGGGCCCGCGTAGAGGACGCGCGCCCGGGGCTGAGAGGGGCAGGCCGGGACCGCGAGCGCGGCGGGGGCGGTGACGAGCGCGAGGCCGACGAACGTCGCGAACGGGCCAAGGCGGCGGAACTTCACATGGCGCACGACCCGATGATTATCCAGCCGCGGGCGCAAGCTCGCCGCCACGCCAGCCGGCGAGGGAGCCGAGCGCCCGATCGACGGCACGTTCCGGACGCCGCCCGGGCTCCCAATGCAGGTCCAGCAGCCGCAGCAGCGATGCCTCGCCGTCACGTTCGAGGCGCAGGTCGGCGCGCGCCACGATCCGCTCCCCGTGCAGGATGGGAAGCACGTAGTAGCCCCACTGGCGCTTGGTGGCGGGGACGTAGATCTCGAGCCGGTGGTCGAAGCCGAACAGCTCCGCGGTTCGGGCCCGGTCGCAGAGGAGGTTGTCGAATGGCGAGAGCGCGACGGTCCTGCGCCCGGGCTCGAGGCGTCCCGCCGCCTCGAGGTCGCGGGGCAACATCCACCACGGTCCCCGCAAGCCCTCGACATCGACCCGCACAAGCTCGCCGCGCCGCTCGAGCGTCCCGAGGACGCCGGCGTCCACTCCGCCGAGCCCCGGGTAACGGCGGCGGGTGAAATGAGCGTTGATGTGCGGCGCGCGGGCGACCCCGAGCATCTCGACCGCCCGCAGGACGGCCTGCGCGACCACCTCCTCCTCGCCGGGCAGATCGGCATCGACCGCCGCCAGGGCGCCCGGTGGAACGCAGCGCTCCATCAGGTCCCAGCGCCGCTCGGTGCCGATCCGGTCGGCGATGCCGATCCGTCCCTGCATCCAGAGGCGATCAAGCATCCGGGCGATGTTCTGGCGGGAGGAGACCTCGTCGGTCCAGTGTCCCCACATCCAGGAGGCCTCCGACCGATCCTCGAGCTCCCGCGCTCGCAGCGGCCCCTGCTCGCGCAACGCCTGCTCGACGTGCTCGGCGAACGATTCGTTGTCGGCCAGCCAGCGGCGCGTCACCGACCGCGCGCCGGAGAGCCGGTCGAGGTAGGTGCGCATGGCCCAGCGATGGATCGGGAGGTCATCGACGTGGCAGAGGCTCGCCTCGTGGCACCAGTAGTCGAACAGCGACCTCTCCCGGTACGCGGCGCGATTCAGGGCGCGATCATGGCTTGCGTGAGTGCCTCCGTTGAGGCGCGCGCGGAGCACCAGCAGCGGCGAGCGCGCCACCACTCCGACGGGGTCCAGCTGCAGGCAGCCGATTTGGTTGACTACCTGCGCGACCGACTTCGCGGGCTCCGGGGGTACGGCCAGGCCCTGGGCGTGGAGGGCGAGACGTCGCGCCTCGGCGACGCTGATCGTCGGGCTGCTCGGTCGGGACGGCACGAGGGGCGAGTTTAGGTCGGTATCCGGCTCGAACTCGCCCCTCGACCCCACCCCACCCCGCTCGGCCACTATGGTCCTCCGCCGCATGGCCTCTGAATACATCTACTCGATGCACAACGTCTCGCGGACGCACCCGCCGGACAAGAAGGTGCTCGTCGACGTGAGCCTGAGCTTCTACCCGGGCGCGAAGATCGGCGTCCTCGGCTACAACGGCTCGGGCAAGTCCACCCTGCTGCGGATCATGGCCGGGATCGATCACGATTACCGAGGTGAGGCGCTGCTCCACCCGAACTCCTCGGTCGGGATGCTGTCGCAGGAGCCCGAGCTCGATCCCGAGAAGGATGTTCGGGGCAACGTCGAGGATGGCGTGCGCGAGACCCGCGACCTGCTCGATCGCTTCAACGAGCTCGCCGCCAACTACTCGGATGAGACCGCCGACGAGTTCGCCCGCCTGCAGGAGCGGATCGACGCCGCCGACGCCTGGAACCTCGACACGATGCTCGACGGCGCCATGGACGCGCTGCGGCTGCCGCCCGCCGACGCGGACGTGACCAACCTCTCGGGAGGCGAGAAGCGCCGGGTCGCGCTCTGCCGCCTGCTGCTGCGGGCCCCGGACCTGTTGCTGCTCGACGAGCCGACCAACCACCTCGACGCCGAGTCCGTCTCCTGGCTGGAGACCCACCTCGAGGACTACAAGGGCACGATCGTGGCCGTCACCCACGACAGGTACTTCCTCGACAACGTCGCCGGCTGGATCCTCGAGCTCGACCGCGGTCGGGGCATCCCCTTCAAGGGCAACTACTCGGCCTGGCTCGAGAAGAAGCAGGAGCGACTCGCTCACGAGGAGCGCGGCGACAGCACCCGCCAACGCATCCTGGCGGCCGAGCTCGAATGGGTCCGGGAGAACCCCAAGGGCCGGCGGAAGAAGTCGAAGGCGCGGCTCACGCGCTACGAGGAGCTGCTCGCCGAGGACCGCAACGTCAAGCTCGACAAGGTGCAGATCCACATTCCGGCCGGACCGCGCCTGGGCGGCGTGGTCGTCGAGGCGGACAAGGTCCGCAAGGGCTTCGGCGACAAGCTGCTGATCGAGGACCTCTCATTTGCCCTTCCCCCCGCCGGGATCGTCGGCGTGATCGGAGCGAACGGAGCCGGTAAGACGACGCTGTTTCGGATGATGGTCGGCGACGAGCAGCCCGACTCCGGCACCCTGAAGCTGGGCGAGACGGTCAAGCTCGCCTACGTCGATCAGTCGCGCGACGCGCTCGATCCCGAGAAGAACGTCTGGGAGGAGATCTCGGGTGGCCAGGACGAGATCGAGGTCGGCAACGTGAAGATGAACTCCCGCGCGTACACCAGCGGCTTCAACTTCAAGGGCTCGGACCAGCAGCGCAAGGTCGGCGTGCTCTCGGGTGGCGAGCGCAACCGGGTTCACCTCGCCAAGTTGCTGCGCTCGGGCGGCAACCTGCTGCTGCTCGACGAGCCGACCAACGATCTCGACGTCGACACCCTGCGCGCGCTCGAGGAGGCTCTGCTGGCCTTCGCCGGCTGCGCCGTCGTGATCTCGCACGATCGCTGGTTCCTCGACCGCGTTGCCACCCACGTGCTCGCCTTCGAGGGCGATTCGCAGGTGACCTGGTTCGAGGGCAACTTCGAGGCGTACGAGGAACACCGCCGCGAGCGGCTCGGCGCGGCGGCCGACCGCCCGCACCGGATCACTTACAAGAAGCTCGTCCGCACCTAGGACCCGTCGAACGGAGGTGGTCCGAGGAGCTCGATCCCGAACTTCTCCGCCGCAGCCATCGTCCGCTCCATGTTCGGTGGCGGGGCATCGGCGAAGTCGCGGCTGAGGGCCGGCTCACCGCCGGCGCGGAAGAAGTGCTCCTGCGTTCCGGGCACGTTCATGACGAGAAACCGCGCGGTCTCGGAGGCGATCTGAAATGCGTGGGGTACCCCGCGACGGATGGCCACCGTCGCACCCGCTCCCGCCCGCTGCTCCGCCCCATCGACGTGGAAGAGCAGCTCTCCTTCGAGGATGTAGAAGGTCTCGTGGCTCGGGTCGGTGTGAAGACCGGTGGCCCGCCCTCTGGTAGAGGCGACCTCGACCAGCGAGATGGCGTCCTCGCTCCAATCCCCCGGGAGCTTCACGTTCTGGAGCGCGCCGTTGAACCAGATCGCATCTCCCCCGAGAGGCTCGACGCTGTGGCTGCTGGTCTCCGACAAGGGCTGAACTTCCATGGCACATCTCCAGTGCGATATGAGACTCGAGTCTCAGTAGACTACTGTTTCATCATGAGCACGTCAATCCCATATGAAGAAACCGGGCGCATCAACCAGAAGGCGCGGACCCGCAGGGCCCTCGTCGACGCGGCGCGGAAGCTGATGGCACAGGGGGCGACGCCCACGGTCGAGGAAGCCGCCTCGGCCGCGTCAATCGCGAGGGCCACGGCATACCGCTACTTTCCGGATCAGCGCACCCTCCTGATCGCGACCCTTCCGGAGCTCGCGGAATCCTCGCTGCTCGGGAGCCCGCCCGCGCCGGCCGATGTCGGAGCCCGCCTGGAGATCGTCGTCGACGCGATCACAAAGATGGCCGTCGAGCACGAGCCGGCTTTGCGCAACATGCTGCGCCTCTCGCTCGAACCACGTCAGGAGAACCGAGATGATCTCGCCTTCCGCAAGGGCAGGCGCATCGTCTGGGTGAGCGAGGCGCTCGAGCCGATCCGCGCGGACCTCCCGGAACGGGACTTCGACCGCCTCGTGATCGCGATCGCCGCATCGGTGGGCATCGACTCGCTCGTCTGGCTCACCGACATCGCTGAGCTCTCCCGCGAGGACGCCGTCGCGGTCATGCGCTGGTCAGCGCTCGCGCTCCTCGGGGCGACGCTCGCCGAGGTCGGTCAGCGCACCTAACGGGAGATCGTCACAGGCGTTCCGAGCGGCGCCCGGTCCATCAGCGCGAGCAGGTCACTCTCGCCGTTGTGGACGCATCCCGTCGAGTTCGCCTCGCCGAGTGGCTCGGAGGTACCGTGGAGCGCCATCCGGTTGCCGCCGGTCCAGCCTGCGGGGAGGTTGGGCTGGGTCGCGCTCAATGCGAGAACGCAGCAGCCGTAGGCTGGATTCAGGTCGTCGCGGATCTTGTCGGTGATCGAAAACTGCCCGGTGGGGGTCGGGGTGCCCGGTGCGCCGATGCCCACTGCCCAGGTGCGTTCGACCTTCCCGTTGCGAAGCAGCTCGGCTGAGTAATCGGAGAGATCGATGTGGATCTCCTGGCGGACCGAGTCGATCTGCAGCTGCCGCTCGTTCAGCTTCACCCAGGCCAACTGGCCGTTCGGCAGGAGCTGGGTGGGAACTCCAGCCCAGTTCCCCTTGCGCTTGCTGACCGAGAGGACGACCGGATCGCCGAACTCGGTCATGTCGGAGACGGTGTCGACGACGTTGCCGCCCGGGCGGGAATGAAGGTCTACCCGCTTGCCGTCTCGCACCTGAAGCGTTGGAGTTCCGTCGCTCGGAAGCGCGACCCGATTTGAGCGCACGCGCGCGGAATCGATGGTCGCGATGGCGCTCGCGAGCACCGTCGAGGGCTGCGGTGCGGAGGCCGCAGGCGAGCCGGCGGCGGCGACGGTCGCTGCTTGGCTCTGCCCCAGCCCGAGAGCGGGAGAAAGCGCCAGCGACGCGGCCGCGGTTGCCGCGGCCGCGGCGAATGCGCACTTGATGCCGAACGGCCCCATGCACTCCCCTTCGGAGGAGAGGCATCGACCTTGAACATGGTGGGGGCAAACCTGGACGCCTGTTGCGGCGCCGGCTGTGCCTCCATCGCCCGGTCAGGACGCTGAGCGCCCGGAACTCCTACTTGGCGTAGAGGGCCTCGATCTCGTCGTCGTACTTCTCGCCGATCGGCTTGCGCTTCAGCTTCATGGTCGGGGTCAGCTCGTCGCCGCCCGGCTCCCACTCCTCGGGAAGGAGCTTGAACTTCTTGATCTGCTCGACCCGCGACATCTTGGCGTTCGCCTTGTCGACGGCCTCCGAGACGGCCTCGAGGACCTTTTCGTTCTCGGCGAGGGCGGCGACGTCGGACTCGTCGATGCCGTTCTTCTTCGCCCATGACGGGGCGTATTCGGAGTCGAGGACGATCAGCGCGACGTTATAGCTGCGCGCGTCGCCGATCGCGACGCACTGGCCGATCAGCGGGGAGGCCGACTTCAGGTGGGCCTCGATGCCGGCGGGCGACATGTTCTTGCCGGCCGCGTTGATGATCAGCTCCTTCTTGCGGTCGACGATCGTCAGGTAGCCGTCCTCGTCGAGCTCGCCGATGTCGCCGGTGGAGAGCCAGCGCTCGTCGTCGAGCGCCTCGGAGGTCTTGTCGGGCAGGTTGCGGTAGCCCTTCATGACGAGATCGCCCTTCACCTGCACCTCGCCGTCCTCGGCGAGCCGGATCTCGACGCCGGGCAGCGGCGGGCCGACCGTGCCGATCTTGACGCGGTCGGGCGGGTTGACGGTCGCGCCGCCGCAGGTCTCCGACATCCCCCAGAGCTCGCTGACGGGTATCCCGATGGCATGGAAGAACTCGAGGACCTCCACGGGCGTCGGCGCGGCGCCGACGTTGACGGCGATCAGCTCATCGAGGCCGAGGTGCTTGCGCAGGCCGGCGAACATGTTCTCCTCGGCCGCGGCGGCGGCCTTGGCGACGTCCTCGGGGACCTCCTCGCCCTTCTGCTCGGCCCTGACCTTGGCCACCGCCGCCCGAATGCCGGCCTCGGCGGGCTCACGCTGATCGTCGGGGAGGTTCGAGAGCATCGTCTCGAGCCCGGCCTTCAGCTTCTCCCAGACCCTCGGGACGGCGAAGAACCAGGTCGGGTTGACCTTCGGCAGCCAGTCGATGATCTTGCGCGGATCCGGGCAGATGGTCACCTGGACGCCCTTGGTGATCGGCAGGTAGTAGTGCGCGCCACGCTCGGCGATGTGGGCCGCCGGCAGCCAGGAGATGACCTTGGCACCCTCTTCCGGGAACTCGATGAGGTGGTCGATGCTCGCGACCAGGCTGAGGAGGTTGCGGTGCGTCAGCTCGACCCCCTTGGGCGGTCCGGTCGTTCCCGACGTGTAGATCAACGTGAGGGTGTCGTCGAGGCCGACGGCCTCGGAGGCGGCTTCGTCGTCGAAATCGGGGTCGGATGCGAGCAGGTCCTCGTAGCTCATCGATCCCCCCTCGCCGTCCATGACGATGACGTGCTCGAGGTCGGGCAGCTCGGACTTGGCCTTCTCGAACACCTCGAGAAACGACTTCTCGACGATCGCGACCTTGGTGGCGGCGTCGGAGCAGACGTAGGCGATCTGCTCGGGCGAAGCCGTTTGATAGATCGAGAAGGGAACGGCACCAAGCGTCACGACGCCTAGGTCGCATGGGAAGAACTCGGTTCGGTTGTTGAGCATCAGGGTCACCGTGTCGCCCTTGCCCACGCCGAGCTTCGCCAGTCCGCCGGCGACGGCCCGAGCCTGGTCGCGCAGCTCATTCCAGCTGATCGTGTCGTCCCCGGAGCAGATCGCCGGGGAGTCGCCCAAGCGCTCGACCGTGGCGTGAAACGCCTTGGCAAGGTTCGGCGCCTCGGGCTCGCCACCCGGGCCTCCGCTCGCGTGCCTCTCGGCCGCAGTCGCTTCCATCTAGTCGCCCTCCTCAAGGGTTAACAAGTCCCAGCAAACTTACCGCAGGTGTCGCTCCGCGGACCAGACCGGACGCGAAGCGGAGGAGTCCGCGGCGCTTGAGCCCTTCTTCTTGCCGCGAAGGTGGCCATCCACCCGACCAGACCGGACGCGAAGCGAGGAGTCCTCGGCCCTTGAGCCCTTCTTCTTGCCGCGAAGGTGGCCATCCACCCGACCAGACAGGACGCGAAGCGGAGGAGTCCTCGGCCCCTGAGCCCTTCTTCTTGCCGCGAAGGTGGCCCTCCACCCGACCAGACCGGACGCGAAGCGGAGGATCTGGTCGGAGTTATCCCTACTTGACGTTGAAGCCGTCTCCGGTCAGGCGCCCGATGTCGTTCTGCAGGCCGATCACGAAGAGCACCAGGACCAGAGCGAAACCGACCATCCCCGAGCGCTCCATGACCAGCATCGAGGCGGGGCGGCCCCGGAGCTTCTCGAACAGGGCCCAGAAGATGTGCCCGCCGTCGAGGGGCAGGAACGGCAACAGGTTGATCAGCCCGAGCGAAAGGCTTATGACCGCGAGCACGCCCAGCGCTTGGCGAGTATCGAGCTCAAAGCTCTGATGGGCCACGTCGGTTGCCCCCACCACCCCGGAGAGCTGCTTGCGCTGCTCAGCGTCGAAGATCTTCGAGAAGATGATCGCCGTCTGGGAGGTCACGTACCAGAGCCTGTCAACCGCGAACCTCGCCGACTCCCCCGCCCCGATGTCGACTCGTTCGGGCAAGTAGTCGAACCCGATCAGCATGCGCGCCTTGACGGGGTCCACGCCCGGAGGCACCTGGGGCGCCGAGTACTGCGGCCTGATGCGAAGGGTCAGCGGCCGGCCGTCGCGGATCACGTCGAAGACGGCGGGCGTCTTCGCGATGCATCCATCGGTGGGCTTGCCGGCGCATGGATGGGTGGCGATCTGGCGTCGGACGGTGAGCGCGAGCTGATTGCCGGAGAGATCGGCGACCCGCTTGTCGTCGACCGAGACGATCTCGTCCCCGGACTCGAGTGCGCCGGAAGCTGGCAGGTCGCCGGAGACGGTGTTGACGGTGTTCATGATCTTTCCGTCGAGCCCGAAGCCCCAGGCGAGCGCGAAGAACATGACCAGCGCCAGGACGATGTTCACGAACGGCCCAGCTGCGATCACCACGACCCGCTTCCAGACGGGCTGGCGGTAGTAGGCGCGGTCGGCGACCTCCTCCGGAATGTCCTCCTCCGGATTCATGCCGGTGATCTTCACGAACCCGCCCAGCGGGATCGCGCCGATGCCGTACTCCGTCTCGCCGCGCGTGAACGAGACGACCTTCGGCGGAAAGAACAGGAAGAAGCGCTCGACGCGCATCCCGACGAGCTTCGCAGCTGTGAAATGGCCCGCCTCGTGCAGGATGATCAGCGCAGCAAAGCCGCTGATCGCCAGAAACCAGCTCATCGCCCGGTGCTCCCGTTGCCGCGGTGGAGGTCAGCCATCGAACCGCGTCGCGTGGCCTCTGCGCCCGCGATCCTCCGGGCCTCGAGATCGCAGGCGAAGAGGTCGTCGAAGTGGGTCGGGGCGGGCGCCGGCATGGACTCCAACACCGACTCCACGACGGCTGCGATTCCCGTGAACGGCAGCTCGCCTGCCAGGAATGCCTCGACGGCAACCTCGTTGGCGGCGTTGAGCACGCAGGGAGCCAATCCACCCGCCTCCCCCGCCTCGCGCGCCAACCGCAGGCAGCTGAAGGTCTCGAGGTCGGGGCGCTCGAAGGTGAGCCGGCCGACCTCGGCGAGGTCGAGCGGCCGGATCGGCAGCTCGACCCGGTCGGGGCCGTGCAGTGCGTAGGCGATCGGCATGCGCATGTCAGGATGACCGAGGTGCGCCATCGTCGATCCGTCGATCAGGTTGATGAGCGAATGGATCAGCGACTGAGGATGGACCACGACGTCGATCCGCTCGTAGGGAACGCCGAAGAGGTGATGGGCCTCGATCAGCTCCAAGCCCTTGTTCATCAGGGTCGCTGAATCGATCGTGATCTTGCCGCCCATCGTCCAGGTCGGGTGCGCCAGGGCGTCCTCACGGGTCACGTCGCTGAGATCGGTCCGACCGCGGAACGGACCGCCGGAGGCCGTGAGGACCAGCCTGTCGACGACGCCGGGTGGCTCGGCCGCGATCAGCTGATGCAGCGCCGAGTGCTCCGAGTCCACCGGGATGATCCTCGCCCCGGTCGCCTCGGAGAGAGCGGTGACGAGCTCGCCGCCGACGACCAGGCTCTCCTTGTTGGCGAGTGCGAGCTCGATCCCCTCGGTGAGGGCGACGATGGTCGGACCGAGCCCCGCGGAGCCGACGATGGCGTTCAGGACCACGTCGGGCTCACAGCGGGCGATCAGCTCGATGATCCCCTCCTCACCACCGAGCACCTCGCCGCTCCAGCCGGACTCGCGGGCGGCCTCGGCCGCCGACGGGTCGGCGAGTGCGACGACCTTGACCGAATCGGCCTCCGCTCGCTTGAGCAGGCCCTCCCAGTCGGTCGCGGCGCTCAGGCCGGTGACGGTGAGGTCACCGGAGCGCGCCACTACGTCGAGCGCCTGCTCGCCGATGGAGCCGGTCGCCCCGAGGATCAGTACGTCCTTCACCCGGGGGAGTTTAGGAACGAGCCCCTCTCGGTCTCCTCAACGGCCGCTGCGAGCCGTCGAATCGCGCGCCTAGTAGCGCTCGCGGATGTCCTCCCGCTCGACCGGACGGCCCTCGCGCTCGACGATTCGCTCCGTCCGGCGGCCGCGACCACCGAACTCGAGCAGAAGCGTCAGGACGAAGCCGGCTGCGCCGGCGATCATCAGGATCAGGCCGATCGTCTGCAGATCCACCCCGTCGACAGCGTCTGAAACTGCGTAACGGAGGATCGCTCCGACCGCCATCAGGATGATTGCCCCTGCTACTGACATCTGATTGTCCCTCCTTGTTCGACGAGATTGGCCACCGGCTTCATCGGCCGGTACCCGGTGAATCCTTAGTGAAACTCAAACCACGATTGCGAGCGCCAGGTAATAACCGGCGACGACCGTGAAGAGAACGGCGTCAAGCCGATCGAGCAGCCCGCCGTGGGGTCCCAGCATCCGGCCGGTGTCCTTGACGTCGAGATCGCGCTTGATCATCGATTCGAAGAGATCACCCAGGGGAGCGAGCAGGGCGATGCAGAGCCCGAAGAGCAGGGCCTCGGGGCCCGACAACCAATCCTGGTAGAGGCCGGCCAGCCAGAAGCCGAGGATGCCGCCGGCGACACCGATCGCCAGACCCTCGATCGTCTTGTTCGGCGAGACCATCGGCGCGAGCGGCCGCTGACCGAACATGCGGCCGCCGATGTAGGCGAACGTGTCGGTGAGGAACGTGGCGACGAGGACGTCGACCAGGAGCGCGCCGCCGTGGACCGGGACGTCTCGCAGGAGCACGGCGTGCGCGAACGGCAACCCGATCCAGACGACCCCGAAGACGGTCACGGCCATCGCCCACGTGACGTTGTGCAGGGACGGACGGGTCAGCGCGAAGCCCAGCATCGGCAAGAAGAAGGCGGTGCCGACGAGGAGGATCTGCAGGGTCCCGCCGAAGTGCGCAGCGATGACCATCCCTGCCACGGCGGCGAACGCCACCAGCTGAAAAGGCTTCGCGCGTTGAGTCATCCGGAAGAACTCGATCAGCGCCCCCCAGGCGAGCCCGATCATCGCGACGGCGAAGACTCCGCCGCCGACGGCGATGACGGTCACGGCGAAGATCAGCCATGGGATGGCCCAGAGGAGGCGCGCGAGCGTCTCGGAGCGGCGGCCGCGTGGACGATCGCTCGAGCTCGGGCCGCGGGCCGGACTGGACGGCGGGACAGCCGGTTGATCGTCGAGGGCGGTGAACTCACCGGTCTCCGGGAGGCCGCGCGCTCGCGTCGGGGCCGAAGCGTCCGGGTCCACGGGCACGACTTCAGCCGCGGCAGGGGGCGTCTCGTACCAGTCGGAGGTGTCCCTCTCTCGATCCCGGCGGCGGGGCGGCTGAGAGCTCGGGCGGGGCGGGAAGTCCATCGCGGCGAGCCTACTCGCGGGCGCCGAAGCGGCGGCTGCGCGTGGCGTACTCCTGCAGCGCGCTCTCCAGTTCAGCGCGGTCGAAGTCCGGCCAGAGGACCTCGCTGAAGACGAACTCCGAGTAGGCGCTCTGCCAGAGCAGGAAGTTCGAGAGCCGATGCTCGCCGCTCGTCCGGATGACCAGCTCGGGGTCGCGCATCTCGGGCGCGTAGAGAAGGGCTGCGAACGCCTCCTCCCCACCCCCCGCGTACCTCTCGGCGGCGTCGAGGATCTCGGCCCGTCCGCCGTAGTTGAAGGCTACGAAGAGCGTCATGCGCTCGTTGCCGGCGGTCTGGGCCTCCGACCAGTCCATCTGCGCGCCCAGCCCCCCGGAGATGCCCTCGCGCCTGCCGACGAACCGCATCCGCACGCCCTGCTCGTCCAGTTCGGGGGTCTCGGAGGTGATCAGCTCACCGAACAGCTCCATCAGGCCGCTCACCTCGTCCTCGGGTCGCGACCAGTTCTCGGTCGAGAACGCGTAGACGGTCAGCTCCTCGATCCCGAGCGCGACCGCGTCCTTGACGATCTGCTTCAGCGTCTTGGCGCCCTGCCGGTGTCCCGCCAGCACGGGAAGACCTCGTTCGCTCGCCCAGCGGCCGTTGCCGTCCATGATCACCGCGACGCGAGTTGCGGCAGGGGCGTTCTCCGGCTCGGCCATGTAGCTAGACGGTGAGGATCTCCTCTTCCTTGCCCTTCATCAAGGCTTCGATGTCGCCGACGGCCTTGTCGGTCTGCTTCTGCAGGTCTGATTCGGCGCGACGCTCGTCGTCCTCACCGATGTCGCCCTCCTTCTTCAGCTCACGCAGGTCGCTGATCACGTCGCGGCGCACGTTGCGGATCGCGATCCGGCCCTCTTCGCCGACGCCATGGACGACCTTGACCATCTCCTGACGGCGTTCGGCCGTCAGGTCGGGGATCTGCAGGCGGATCACGTTGCCGTCGTTGTTCGGCGTGAGCCCGACGTCGGACTCGTTGATCGCCTTCTCGATGGCCCCGATCGCGCCCTTGTCGTAGGGGGTGACCGTGAGCAGACGGGCGTCGGTGGCAGCGACGTTGGAAAGCTGGCTGAGCGGTGTCGCGGCCCCGTAGTAGTCGACGACGATGCGGTCGAGCAGGTGCGGCGACGCCCGTCCGGTGCGAACGCTCGCGAGCTCGCTCCGGGTCGAGTCGACGGACTTCGTCATCCGCTCTTCGGCATCGAGGAGCAGTTCGTCGATGAGCTCGTTCATCGACGCGCTCCGCGGCCGGCGCGAGCCTCAGCGACATCTCCGTCGCGCCCAGTTGACACCAGCGTTCCCACCCTCTCTCCGCGAACGATCCTATCTATGTTCGCCTCGTCGGCCATGTTGAAGACGTAGATCGGCAGATCGTTGTCCATGCAGAGCGAGAGGGCCGTCGAATCCATGATCTTCAGGCTGCGCTCGATCGCCTCGCGGTGGGTGATCTCGGGGATGAACTTGGCGTCGGGGACGAGCGCGGGGTCGGCGTCGAAGACGCCCTCGACGCCGTGCTTGGCCATCAGGATGGCCTCGGCGTGGATCTCGAGCGCTCGCAGCGACGCTGCGGTGTCGGTGGTGAAGAACGGGTTGCCGGTCCCGGCCGCGAAGATCACGATCCGGTCCTTCTCCAGATGCCGCTCCGCACGCCGGCGGATGTATGGCTCAGCGACCTCGGTCACGGCCATCGCCGACATGACGCGCGTGTGGGATCCCTGCTTCTCGAGCGCGTCCTGGAGGGTCAGCGCATTGAGCACCGTCGCCAGCATCCCCATGTAGTCGGCGGTCGCGCGGTCCATCCCAGCGGCTGCGCCCTGCAGCCCCCGGTAGATGTTGCCGGCGCCGACGACGATCGAGATCTCGAGGCCCATCTTGTGCACCGCCGAGACCTGAGCGGCGATCTGGGTGACGCGCTCGGGGTCGGTCCCGTATTCGAGCGAACCCATCAGAGCCTCACCCGAGAGCTTCAGCAGGATCCGGTCAAAGACCCGCTCGCCCCTCTCGGGTTCCCCCTCCTTGACCGGCGCTCGCGTCAGGGCTACTGATCCTCGTCGCCGACCTGGAAGCGGGCGAAGCGCGCGATGCGGACGTTCTCTCCGGTTCGCACCGACGCCTCCTCACGCAGGGCTTCGATCGTCTTGCCGTCGTGCTTGTCGCCGTTCACGTGCAGCTGGTCGAGCAGCACGATCTCCTTGCGCCATTTGGCGAGCTGCCCCTCGACTATCCGGTCACGAACGTTCTCCGGCTTGCCCTCCTCGGCGGCCTTCTGTTCGAAGACGGTCCGCTCGGCCTGCTCCTCCTCGGCCGGGATCTCCTCGGCGTGGACGTAACGGGGCGCGGCGGCGGCGACGTGGAGCGCAATCTCACGAGCGAACTCCTGGAAGTCGTCGGTTCGAGCGACGAAGTCCGTCTCGCACTGGATCTCGATCAGAACGCCGATCTTGCCGCCGGCGTGAATGTAGGAGGAGACGATCCCCTCGCCGGTCGAGCGGCCACTGCGCTTGGCGGCCGATGCCTGACCCTTGACGCGGAGGATCTCGATGGCCTTCTCGGGGTCACCACCGGCCTCGGTCAGCGCCGCCTTGCAGTCCATCATCGCCGCGCCCGTGCGCTCGCGGAGCGACTTGACGTCGGAGGCTTTGATCTGAGCTGTGTCGCTCACTTCGAGCTCCCTTCAGTGCTCGTCGCTGCGACCGGCGCCTCGGGAGTCGGGGCGGCCTTCTCGGCCTCGGGGGCTGCGGCCGGAGCCTTCTCCCCGTCGGCTGCGGCCTTCTTGGCTGCGGCTTCGGCCTCCACGCGAGCTGCCGATTCGGCGCGGGATGCAGCTGCTTCGGCCTCCTCGGCCGCCTGCTGCTTTCTCGCCTCCTCCTCCTCGCGCCTGACGCGTTCCTCCTCCTCGCGCTTCTTCCGCTCCTCCTCCTCGCGCTTGCGGCGCGCCTCCTCGGCCGCGTGAAACGCGGTCGCGGAGGTGAGGATCGCTTCGCCGAGCGTGCGGACGATCAGGTCGCATGACCGGATCGCGTCGTCGTTGCCCGGGATGACGTACTCGACGGGACGGGGATCGCAGTTCGTGTCGACGAGCGAGACGATCGGGATGCCCAGGCGTCGGGCCTCGTTGACCGCGATCTCCTCGGCGTTGAGGTCGATCACGAACACGGCCTCGGGCGGACGCTCCATGTCGCGTACCCCACCGAGGTTGAACTCGAGCTTGCGGAGCTCGGCCTCTCGCGCCATGCGCTCCTTGGTCGGCAGCAGCGCCAGCTGGCCGCCGGTCTCGAGCTCGGTGAGCTGGTGCAAGCGCTTGATCCGCTTGTTGATCGTCTGGAAGTTGGTCAGCAGGCCGCCGAGCCAGCGCCGACTCACGTATGGCATGCCGGTCTTCTCAGCCCACTCCTCGATCGAATCACGAGCCTGCTTCTTGGTGCCGACGAACAGCACCTTGCCGCCGCGACCGGCGATCTCGGCGCAGAAGTCCGTCGCCTTGGTCAGCAACTTCTCCGTCTGCAGCAGGTCGATTACATGAATTCCGTCGCGCTCGCCGTGGATGTAGCGGCGCATCGCGGGGTTCCAGCGTCGAGTCTGGTGTCCGAAATGGACGCCCGATTCGAGCAGCTCCTTGATGCCTGTATCAGCCATGATTTCCCTTGCTCAGTTGAATTGATTCCAGTCCGGATGGCGCCGCGGGGACCCGGCACAGCCGGGCAGGGCCCGCGGTCACCAGCTGGGACCGCATTGGGTGAGCACGTCAGTCTAGGCGAAGCGCCGCCGCCGCTCGCTCAGGGCTCCCGAGCGGCGACGAGAGCGAGCTCGAGGTCCTCCGGCAGCGAGCTCTCGAGCTCGAGCGGTTCGCCCGTGATCGGATGCTCGAAGGCGAGGCGCCGTGAATGCAGGAACTGCCGGTTCAGGTCGTAGCGAGGCGCCGATCCGTACTGCGGGTCGCCGACGACGGGGTGGCCTATCGCAAGCAGATGGGCGCGGATCTGATGTGTCCGCCCCGTTTCGAGGCGCACGTCGAGGATGGCTTCGCGGGGCAGCCGCTCACGGACTTCGAAGTGCGTAACGGCCGAGCGGGGGCGGCGACCTCCGACGATGACCTTCTCCGGTGAGCGGTGGTCGCGGCCGAGCGGGGCGTCGATCCTGCCCGTCCGCGACGGCGGGCAGCCCTCAACCAGAGCCTCGTACTCGCGCGAGACCTCACGGGCGGCGATCAGCTTGCTCAGCGCCTTGTGGGCCTCGGCGGTCCTGGCGACCACGAGCAGCCCCGAGGTGTCCTTGTCGAGGCGATGGACGATTCCCGGACGATCGGGGTCGTCCCCCCCTCCGAGGATGTCGGCGAGCGCCCCCACGAGGCTCGGCCCCGGGTTTCCCGGGGCGGGATGGGTGAGCATCCCGGCCGGCTTGTCGACGATGGCGAGATGCTCGTCGCTCCAGGCGATCCGTGGTGCCGGCGGGTCGCTCACGCGCCGGTCGCCCGATCCGGATCCCGTGGGTCGGGGTCCCCCGCTTCCGCGGAGCTCGCGGGATCCTGAGGGCCGACCCCGAAGGCGTAGACCAGGATGAGCGCGATCACCCCGCAGGTGATCTCGATGTCGGCGACGTTGAACGCCGGCCAGCCGGGTGGATCGATGAAATCGGTGACGAAGCCCTCACGCGCCCTGTCGATCAGATTCCCGATGGCGCCGCCGGCCAGCAGCCCGATCGGCAACCACAGTCCGGCGCGTTCCGCGCTCGAGAGGAAGTAGGCGAGCAGCCCGGCGAAGGCGATCGCGGCGACGACCAGGACCCAGCCGCCGGCACCCTCGAGGAGGCCGAACGCGATGCCGTGGTTCTCGACGCGAACGAGGTGCACCCCGCCGATCAGATCGATGGGGCGCCCGGGAGCGACCTCCCCGCGGACGATCGCCTTGGAGATCTGGTCGGCGGCGATCGCGAGGATCCCGACGAGCGCGGCGCGGGCGAATCCGGGTCCGGGCGCCTTCACCCGTTGATCAGACCGACGACGATCGACTCCATGATGAACAGCAGGATGATCCCGATCATGGGTCCGAGATCCAGGCCCATCCCACCGAGATTGACCTGGGGGACGAATCGCCGGAAGAGGTTCAGGTAGGGGTCGACGCTCTCCTCGACGAAGGAGGTGACGGCTCGCAGGGGCGTGTTGTACGGCAGCGAGCCGCGCAACATGACCACCCAGCTGATCGCGATCCGAGCGAAGATCAGGATGATGAAGACGAGAAAGAGCGAGTCGACGTACTGGGCGACGTCGTTGCGGTCGATCGCGGCGGTAAGGGGAGCACTCACCCTGCACCCGCCATCCGCTGCAGGGAGGCGACGACCGCATCCTTGAACGCCGCCGGCGCCCCGGCCGCCTCGAGCGCCTCGAGGCCGGCCTCGGTGCTCCCGCCGGGCGAGGCGATCGACCGCCGCAGGTCGGAGGGGTCGCGCTCGAGCTGATGCTCGGCCAGGCCGGCGGCGGCCTCGCGGACGAGCTGATTGCTGAGATCGGCGCTGAGCCCCGCGTCGACGCCGGCGTCGATCAGCGCCTCACAGACGAGGGCGATATAGGCGGGTGAGCAGCCCATCACCGCGGTCGCGGCGTCGATCTGGGGCTCCTCGACCTCGACGAGCGTTCCCAGCGATCCGAGCAGGCCGATCGCGCGTCCCAGCGAGCTCGAGCCCGGTGGCACGGGCGTGTGGCAGATCACGCCGCGACGGATCTCAACCGCGAGATTCGGCATCGTGCGCAGCACGGGAGTTCGGCCCAGTGCCTCGGTCAGTTGCTCGAGGGAGGTGGCGCCGAGCACTGAGATCACGCCATGGACCTGCCCGGCCAGCGGCGCGCTCGCCTCGGCGAGGGCCTTCGGCTTGACCGCGAGGACGACGAGGTCGCAGAGCTCAGCCAGCTCGTCGAGTGAGGAGACCGGCCTGCCACCGAGCTCGGCTGCGAGCCGGCTTGCCCGCCCGGAGCCCGAATCGGCGAAGAACATGGCGTCGGGACCGCCTTGAGCCATGGCCCAGCCCCGGGCCATCGCGGCGGCCATGTTTCCCGAACCTGCAAACCCGACGTTCATGGATCGTCAGGTTAGAGACCGCGTCATCCGACAAACCCTGACGAGGTTGGGAGCCCCCGGATCAAGGAAGAGTCCGGCGCTGCGGCCGGTTGGCCGTGAGCCGGGCGATGACGCCGAGCCGGCGCCTCCCATTCCGTCAGGCCCTGACGAGGTCGGGGGCCGCCAGATCAAGGAAGAACGGGCCGATGCGGCCAAGCGGGCCGTGAGGCCCGCGATGACGCCGAGCCGGCGCCCCCCGGCCCGTCAGGATTGGTTGAAGAAGCCTTTTTCTACGAGGCGCGCCTTTTCCTCGGCCGAGACCTCGACATTGGCCGGGGTCAGCATGAAGGTCTTATCCGCGATCTTCTGCATGCCGCCGTCCATGGCGTAGGTGAGGCCCGAGCTGAAGTCGATCAGCCGCTTGGAGAGGTCGGAGCCCGTGGATTGAAGGTTGAGGATCACCGGCACGTTGCGCTTGAAGCGATCGGCGACTTCCTGGGCGTCGTTGAAGTTGCGCGGGGTCACGAAGTGGACCTGGACGTCGGCGGCCGCACCATCGTCGACGGGGCGCAGGTTGCGCGCCCGGCGGCGAGGCCCCGGGTCGTCGGCGAAGATCTCGTCGATATCGCTGGCCGGCTCCTCGCGACGGAGGCGGCGGACGTTCGACGACGATCCGCGTGAGCCTCGGCGCGAGCCCGAATGAGACGAGACCGCCTCGTCGCTGATCGTGTCCGGCTCCCGGTAGCCGTCGTCGTCATCGTCGTATCGGTAGTCCGGATCCTCGGCCAGGCCGAAGTAGACAAGAGCTCTGTTCCATGTATCGCGTACGGCCATGTTGCGCGCCTTCTTCGCCTCTCCCGGTAGTTCTCCTTTGGAATTATGACCGCAGCGCCGCAGGCCGGTCGAGTTCTCTCAGCGAAAGAGCGCGCTGCCGACGCGGATGGTCGTCGCGCCCTCCTCGACCGCGACCCTCCAGTCCTGACTCGTGCCCATCGAGAGTCGCTCGAGCCCGTGTTCGGCTGCCAGGTCGGCGAGACCCGCGAAGTGCGGTCGCGACGCCTCGGGGTCCTCGGCGAAGGGGGGCATCGTGGCCAGCCCGACCACCGTCACCGGAGCGCCCGCGATCAGCTCCCCGAGCGCCGACGGCGCGACTCCTCCCTTTCCCTCCTCCCCGGCTACGTTCACCTGGATCAGGATCTCGGTCGCCGGCGTGGCGTGCTTGCGGAGTTGCTCGAGCACGCTCTCGGTGGAGACGGAGTGGATGAAGCGCACGAGAGGCACCACCTCGCGGACCTTGCGGCTCTGGAGGTTGCCGATGAAGTCCCAGGTGAACGCGTCGCCCCAGCGCCGGCGCTTGGCCTCGAGGTCTCCGAGCCTGTTCTCGCCGACGAGCTCCACACCGGCCTCCGCCAAAGCACCCATTTCCTCGAGCGGCACGTACTTGCTCGCCAGCAGGATCTCGACCTCGGGTCCCACGACCGCGCGCATCTCACCGAGGTTGGCCTCGACCCGAGCGGGTTCGATCCCGTGGATCAGCTCGGCCACTAGGCGAGCCTCCAGACGAGGCCGGCCTGCCTGCCCGTCCTCGGCCCGGATCCCCGGTGGGAAAAGAACAATTCCTGATTACAGGCGGTGCAAAGCCCTGAATCCTCCACAGCGCTCACCCCGGCGCGCTGGAGCAGTTTGCGAGCGACCGCTGTGAGGTCGAGCATGCGCCGCTCGGAGTGCCCCGCACCGAGCGGCGCGAACGCCGCGAGGACCTCGTCGCCGACCTCGTAGCAGCACGCTCCGATTCCCGGGCCGATCGCTGCGTGGGTGGCGTTCACGGCCTCGGCACCGGCTCCGACTATTCCCGCCGCCAGCCCGCGCCACCCACAGTGCAGCATCGCGACGCCGCCCGGACCGGAGAGCGCGATCGGCAGGCAGTCAGCGACGAAGACCAGCGCTGCCAGATTCAACTCGGAGGTCACGTGCCCGTCGACGTCGGGGGATCCCGTCCCGGGATCGGCCCATGGAGATGGCTCCTGCGGGCCGGAGTGGAGGGCGACCTCAGCGCCGTGAACCTGTCGCCCGATCACGACGCGTCCGGGGTCGAGCCCGAGCGCGGAGGTGAGCCGGCCACGGTTGTCGGTGACGGTGTCCGGGTCGTCGTCGGTGAGGATGCCGAGGTTGAGGCTCTCGAAAGCGCCGCTGCCGACCCCGCCGGTCCGCGTCGAGAAGGCGGCGCGAGCATCCGGCAGATCGGCCTCGAGCCACCTGATGCCGTCCTTCTCGCGCCAATCCACGGGAGGGACGATCTCAGATCGCTCCGCGCGCAACCTCGAGAGCAACTCGAAGCTCTGCCTCGCGCCCGCCCGAGAGCCCGCCGTCGAGCTTGCGCTCGAGAGCCGCTCGCAAGCCGATGCCGATGGCCGGGCCCTCTGGGATTCCCTCAGCGAGCAGATCGTCGCCGTCGATCTCCAGGGCTACGGTGCTCCAATCCGAAGCGAGATGGTTGATCCAGTCGGCGCCGTGCGCGGCTGCGAGGAGCAGTTCAGCCTGCTGGTGCCCAGCGGCCATCCGGACGGCCTCCGACGGCGTCAGCGGCTTGGCGTTGGAGAGCGTTTCGGCCGCCCTGGCTCGCTCGCCGCCCGCGGACGCCAGGCTGATGGCGCGACTTCGGATCGAGCGGTCCTCGTCCCAGGGCGGGTGCTGCGCGATGCGATCGACGGCTTCGATCAGGGCGACGGTGCCGGGAACCAGCGTCAGTAGCCCCCACTCGCTCAGCAGCCCGAAGCCCTCCGCCGCTTCGTCCTCGCTCGCAAGCCGCGCCAGTTCGGCGTCGCGACGATCGGCCGAGATCGTGTCGAGATCGGTCGCCCGCAGCAGGGCCAGGGTCTTCTCGTCGGGCGCGAGGCCGAGCCGCGCCGAGTACCGCGCTGCCCTGATCGACCTCGTCGGATCGTCGATGAATGACCGGTCGTGGAGGACCCGTAGGACGCCCGATCGAAGGTCGGCCTCGCCCCCGAACGGGTCGAGAAGCTCCACCGGCCCGTGCAGCCGGACGGCCATCGAGTTGACGGTGAAGTCGCGGCGAGCGAGGTCGCGATCGATCCCGGCGGGCTCGACCACGGGAAGCGCCCCGGGGTGCGGGTAGCTCTCGGCACGGGTTCTCGCCAGGTCCACGCCCTGACCGTCGAGGTCGACCGTGGCCGTCTCGAAGCGCGCGTGCCGCCGGGCCGGAAGCCCGAGGTGTTCGAGGATGGGATCGAGATCGCCGTCGACCGCGACATCGAGATCGCCCGTCGGCTGGACGCCCCTGGCCAGCTCGCGGACACTGCCCCCGACGAGAAAGGCGTCGACGTTGCGGAGCGCCTCCCGGAGACCTTCCAGGGGGATACGCCCGAGTGCGGCGGTGAGGGAGGGGTCGGCGCTCATGCTCCGTAGCATGCTGCGTTCGGCAGATGAAGAAGCTCCTGGGCATTTGGCGCGCCGCGACCGGCGCGGAACGGGTCGTGGCGATCGCCGCGGTGCTCGCGCTGCTCAGCACCGCCGCGTTCGCCGGGATGGCCCTGCTCCAACGGCCGGGCGACATCTCCAATCCCGACGTCGCGTTCATCAAGCACAAGGGCGTCGGCAAGAAGCCGAAGGCGCCCGTCGATCACACGATCGACTGGCCGCGCTTCGGCTACGACGTCGGACGCAGCAAGTTCCTCGACGCCCAGAACGTTCGCCCGCCATTTCGCAGGATGTGGAAGTACGACGGCGGCGAGCTGATCGAGTTTCCTCCGATCGTCGTCGACGACCGCCTCTATTTCATCGACAACGCGGGTCTCTACGTCGCCCTCGACGCCGAGACCGGCAAGGTGATCTGGAAAAAGCGGCTGGCGACGCTCAACGCTTCCTCCCCCGCCTTCTACCAGGGGGTCCTCTACAGCGTCAGCCTCGCCCCTGGGCAGGTTCTGGCGGTGCGAGCGCGCGACGGCAAGGTCCTCTGGAAGAAGCCCCTGGACTCGCGGGCCGAGTCCTCGCCGATGGTCGTTCGCGACCGCCTCTACTTCGGCAACGAGGCCGGGCAGCTCCTCGCGCTCAGAACCCGTGACGGTAAGACCATCTGGGAGACCGGCCTGGGCGGATCGGTGAAGGCCGCGCCGGCGCTCGACGACGGCGTCCTCTACGTCGGTGACTACGGCGGCAACATGAACGCGGTACGGGCCGCCGACGGCAAGCTCGAGTGGCGGACGAGCGACCTCGGTGTCGGTCTCGGCCAGCCAGGGCGCATCTACTCGACGGCGGCCGTCGCCTTCGGCCGGGTCTACGCGGGCGACGTCGACGGCCGGGTCTACAGCTACGACGAGAAGGACGGTCAGATCGCCTGGAGCTTCTCCGCCGGAAACTACGTCTATTCCGGCATCGCCGCGGCGGACACCAAGGGGACCAAGCCGGCCGTCTACTTCGGCTCTCATGACCGCAACGCCTACGCCCTCGATGCGCAGACGGGCAAGTTGATCTGGTCCGAATCCGCGGGCGGTCAGGTCAGCGGCCCGGCGACGGTGGTCGGCGACGTCATGTACCTCTCGACGTTCAGCGGCAACTCGACGATCGGCTTCGACCTGGAGACGGGGAGGCGCGTCTTCAGCTTCGACGATGGCGAGTACGGCCCGGTCGTCTCCGACGGCCAGAAGCTCTACCTGACCGGTGGGTCCACGGTGATCGCCTTCGACCCGATCGACATCGGCGACTACAAGTACAAGACGAAGCCGGGTCAGAAGGGGGTGGTCCCTCCGAAGGAACGCCGCCGGGCCGAGAAGGCGATGAAACGGCGCGCGGGTAAGCAGAACCGACCGGGCGGTGGCAAGCGGAGCGTCCCCCCGAAGGCCGGCGGCAAGGAGCAGGGCGGCAAACAGGCCGGCGGCAAGAAGGCTCAACGGAAGGGCTCGAAGCCGTAGCTTCGCCGGCTCGGGTCCAGCGCGTCCGCTTACTGCGCGATTCGCCTGACCGCGACCCCGGCGTCGGCCATCGCCTGCTTGGCCTCGGCGATCGTGTGCCGCCCGTAGTGGAAGATCGATGCGCAGAGCACGGCGTCGGCGCCGCCCTCGACGATCCCGGCCGCGAGGTGGTTTAGCTCCCCGACCCCGCCGGAGGCGATCACCGGGATCGGCACGGCATCGGCGACCGCGCGGGTGAGCTCGAGGTCGTAACCGGCGCTCGTGCCGTCGCGGTCCATGCTCGTCAGGAGGATCTCCCCCGCTCCGCGCTCGGCGGCCTCGCGCGCCCATCCGATGGCGTCTCGGCCCCTCACGCGCTCCCGGCCGCCCTTGACGTAGACGTCCCACCCTTCGCCTCCGGCCGCGACGCGACGACGGGCGTCGATCGCCACGACCACGCACTGTGCGCCGAAGATCTGCGCGACCTCGCCGATCAGCTCCGGGCGAGCGAGGGCAGCCGAGTTGACGGCGACCTTGTCGGCGCCGGCGCCAAGGACTCCCTGGGCGTCGGTCGCGGAGCGGATCCCGCCGCCGATCGTGAACGGTACGAAGACTTCATCGGCGGTACGGCGCGCGAGCTCGACGATCGTGTCGCGGCTCTCGTGTGAGGCGGTGATGTCCAAGAAGACGAGCTCATCGGCGCCCTCGGCGTCGTATCGCGCGGCCAGCTCGACCGGATCGCCCGCATCGCGGATGTCGACGAAGTTGGTCCCCTTGACGACGCGGCCGCGATCGACGTCCAGGCAGGGGATGAGTCGCTTCAGCGCCATGCCGACAGAGTAGGCGGAGTCGCGTTCAGGGCTTGCGGCGCAACGGCACCGCCGTCTTCGCCGCGTTGCGCGCGAAGTCGGTGGGCTCGAGCTTCTTGACGAGCGTGCCCAGCCTGCTGCGCTCGCTCTTCGTCAGGTTGCCGGGACGGCCCTTCGACTTGGCGATCAGGGCGCGCAGCTCGCTGCCCTCCCCCGCGTCGAGGTTCTCCAGGTGCCGCTTGGCGATCAGCGCGATCTCGCCGACCGCGATCATGCGACCGACCGCGCTCCACCTCCCGGCTCCCCGCAGGGCTGTGCTGACGACGCTCATGCCTTGCTCCGCTTCCCCTCCGCAAGGGTCTCAATCGCCTCGGCGATCGTAAAGCGGCCTTCGTAGAGAGCTCGGCCCACGATCACGCCATCGAGGCTCCGCTCCGGCCGGTCCGTCAGCTCGGCGAGATGCTTGAGCGTCCCCACGCCACCCGAATAGAGGAGCTTGGCCCCAACGGCCTCGCAGGCGGCGAGGATCGGGCCGAGGCCCGAGGTGGCCGGGCCTTCGAGGGTCCCGTCGACTTCGACCGGCGTGAAGAGGAAGCTCGAGACGCCGCGCGAGCCGAGCGCCACGATCGACTCGTGAACGCGCGTCTTCGTGGACTTCTCCCAGCCCTCGACGGCGACGCGATCGCCGCGGGCGTCGACGGACGCGACGATGCGATTCCCGTAGATCTCCGCGAGGTCGCCGAGCAGGTCGGGGTCGTTCTGCGCGCTCGTCCCCAGGACAGCGCGGTGGACGCCCGCGAAGAAGGCGTTTTCGACGGCCGCGCGGTCGCGCAGGCCACCGCCGAGTTGGATCGGGACGTCGACCCCGGAGGCGATCCGCGAGACGACGTCGAGGTTGACCGGCGCGCCGGCCCGGGCGCCATCGAGGTCGACCACGTGCAGGACGGTCGCGCCTCCATCGACCCATCTGCGCGCAGCGTCGAGGGGATCGGCGTCGAACCTGGTCTCGCGGTCGTAGTCGCCCTGCACGAGGCGCACCGCGTGGCCGTCGCGGATGTCGATCGCCGGATAGAGGGTCAGCGCGCCGGCCATCAAGCGCTTGCCGCTGTGACCGGCGCGGCGATGTCGGCGAAGTTGCGCAGCATCCGCAGGCCGGCTCCGCTCGACTTCTCGGGATGAAACTGGGTGCCGAAGATCCTCCCCGCGCCGACGACCGCCGCGAAGCGCTCGCCATGCTCGGCGCTGGCGACGAGCGCGCCCGCTCGCGGGTGTGCGGCGAGCGAATGGACGAAGTACATCGGCTCGCCCTCGGCGATCCCCGCGACGATGGGGGACGCGTTCTCGAGCTGTAGCGGCAACCAGCCGATGTTCGGCAACTTCATGCCGGGCGCCCGCAGCTCCTGGACGTGACCGGGAAGCAGGCCGAGGCCGCTCGCGCCCCCATGCTCGCTCGACGACTCGAAGAGCAGGTGCATGCCCAGGCAGATGCCGAGGAGGGTCGCACCCGCATCGACGCGCTCGGCGATGAACTCGTCGAAGCGGCGCTCGCGGATCCGCCGCATCGCCTCCGGGAACGCGCCGACGCCGGGAAGGACGAGTGCGTCGGCGTCGCGGATGCGCTCCGGATCGGACGTGACCTGGACCGTCGCACCGACGTGCTCGAAGGCCTTCTCGACCGAGCGCAGGTTGCCCATGCCGTAGTCGAGGATCGTGATCACGGAGGGCGAGCCGGCCATCCGAGCCATGTTAGGGGTCGCCGGCTAGCGGTTGTCGCGAATGATCCTCTTCAGCGCGACCCAGGCGGGCTTCGGATCCCCGTCCTCCGTGACCATTCCGGCCTTGGGACACCACAGGCATGGCGTCGTCTGCGAGAAATCGCGCCATACGTAGACGTAGACGGCGCCGATGTTCCACTTGTCGCGGTTCTTGATGAGCAGCTTCACCCCGTCGCGGATCCGGTTTCGCTGACCTCTGGTGCCGACGACGGATGGACTCTTCTCCGGGCCACCCGAGGCCCATCCGAGCTCGCCGATGATGATGGACGCCTTGCGGTCTCCGGCCTTGCGCATCGCGCCGCGGGCCTGCTTGACCTGCTTGCGGACCGCGCCGACGCCGGCACCGTACGGATGAAGATCGACGGTGTTGAAGTGCTTCTCGATGCCGCGCACGCGATAGAAGGCCCTGAGGAAGTCCTTGACGTGCATCGAGCGATGGTCATGGGGGTATCCGAACATCCCGCCGAGCGAGACTCGCGCGGAGTCGTCCACGGATGAGATCGCCCGGTCGGAGATCTTCACGAGCTTGGCGTAGGCCCGGGGATCGGCGCGAGGGAACCAGAAGGGACGGGCATTCTGCTCATTCCAGATGATCCACTGCCGCACCGGGAGCAGCGGTGTGTAGGGGTTGTCGACGAAGAAGTCGCCGGCCAGGCCATAGCGCTGCGTCGCGGCCGCCACGAACTTGCTCCAGAGGTCGAGATCCTCGGCCGATGTCGGGGGGATGATCTTCGAAGGAGATTTGCTGATGAAACGAGGGCTGCCATAGAGGAATGGAGCGGGCTGCAGTCCCGCATCGATCGCCTGGCGGAAATCGTGGTCCACCCCGGCCCAGTTGAAGCCACCCTTGCGGGTGTGCTGCACGGAGCGCCAATCGATCCCGAGCCGATAGGAGCCGACGCCGCCCTGACTCATCCGCTCGAGGTCGTGGTCGGTCGGCAGCAGCGCGCTCATGCCGAAGAAGGAGGGCGGGACGTTCGCGCTCGCCGGCGCCGGCAGAGCCACGGAAACGAGCACCGCGAAGGTCGCGAGAAATCCCAGCCGCATACGCGGCCGCCAAGCTGTGCCCGGTCGAGCCATCGTCGGAAGGTTAAGCACATCGATGTCGCGGGAGTTGCGGAGATCCCCCGAGCGGCCCTCTCGGCCCCCGTCGCCTCCGGCTTCTAAGCTGGCGCCATGCCCGAGCTCAAGCGATCCGGGGTGATCCTCCAGCACGGCGCCGACGGTCCGCCCGCGCTGTTCGCATCGTGGTGCGAGGGTCGCGGCATCCCGTTCCGATTGCAACGAGTCTGGGAGGATGCTCTCCCCCCGGATCCGTCCGCATTCGGCTGGGTCTGCTCGCTCGGCTCCGACGAGAGCCCCGGGAAGCCGGGCCGTCCCGATTGGGTCGACGAGGAGATCGCCTTCCTGCGCGATGCGATCGAGCGCGACGTCCCTGTCCTCGGGCTCTGCTTCGGCGGCCAGGCGCTCGCCTGCGCGACCGGTGGCGGCGTCGCCCCGGCCCACCCGGCGGAGGTCGGCTGGCTCCCGGTCGAGAGCTCCGCGCCCGAGTTGATCCCGGCCGGGCCGTGGTTGCACTTCCATTACGACCAGCTCCATCCACCGGCGGGAGCAGCTGAGCTCGCCCGATCGTCCGCCGGCACGGCGGCATTCCGGGTGGGCCGCAACCTCGGCCTGCAATTCCACCCGGAGGCGACGCCCGCGATCGCCGATCAATGGGCCCGGCTCGAGGCCTCCCATCTCGCTCGCCTCGGGATCTCTCCGGATGACGTCGTCGCGCAGGGAGGCTCGCGCGGCGGCGAGGCCGCCGCCGCCGCCGAGCATCTCTTCGATGCCTGGTGGGAGAGCCTCGGGCCCGGCACCACCCACCCGTAACGGCCCCCAAGCGGAATGGGTACATTATCCAGGGATGCCTTCGGTGGGCGATTCAAGCCCTCCTCGAGCCCCTGGAAGGAGATGTCATGAGTGACGACGAGGCTGCCGCCGAGCTCGCCGGCGTCCGCCGGGGACTCTCCGCCACGGTCGAGACGATTCGCGTCGTCTATCCCGACCTGCACGGCATCCAGCGAGGCAAGGACGTGCCGATCTCTGAGCTCGGCCGGGCGTCCCGGGGACTGAACTTCTGCTGGGCGGTGATGGGAACCGACCTCAGCCACACTCCCGTGGTCGGTGGCGAGTCGGGCTACCCGGACATGCTCGCCACGCCCGACCTCTCGACCCTGATCGAGCTCCCCTGGGAGCCTGATGTCGCGAGTTGCCTGGCTGATCTGACCCGCGAGGGAGGCGAGCCCGAGCCAACCGATGTGCGCGATCTCGTCCGCCGCTCGGAGGCAGCGCTCGCCGAGCTCGGCGTGACGGCAAAGATCGGCCCCGAGCTCGAGTTCTTCGTCCTCGAACCGGACGAGAGCGGCGGCTGGCGCCGCCACGTCGACAACCTCAGCATGGTCTACACGGTCGGACCGCAGGCCGACCCGCAGAACGTGCTCAAGGGGTTGCTCTCGGGGATCTCGGCGATGGGGATCGGAGCGATCGCCGCCAACCACGAGTTCATGAACAGCCAGTACGAGATCAACCTCAGCGAAGCGCCGCCACTCGTTGCCGCCGACGCCGCGTTCCGCTTCAAGGCCGCGGTCAAGGACTACGTCGCCCAGCGCGGCCTGCACGCCACGTTCATGGGCAAGCCCTTCAACGATCAGGGTGGTTCGGGGATGCACCTGCACCTATCGCTGGAGCGCGATGGCGTCAATTGCTTCGACGACCCCGAGGGCGACGACGGTCTCGCTCCGCTCGTCAGCCAGTTCAGCGCCGGCGTGCTCGCTCACGCCCCCGCGTTGATGGCCTTCCTCAATCCGACGATCAACGCCTACCGGCGGATCCTGCCCGACAGCCTCGCGCCGACCCACGCCAACTGGGGGCTCGACAACCGCACTACCCTGATCCGGATCCCGCCCGAGCGCGGCGGCGGCTGCCGGATCGAGATCCGGGTCGGAGACGGGGCGGCCAACCCACACCTGATCATCGCGGCGGTGATCTTCGCCGGGCTCGACGGCATCCGCAACGAGCTCGAGCCGCCGGCGCTGCTGGCCGGCGACGCGTATACGGCGCTTCCCGATCTCCAGGGCGATCCGCTGCCGGCCACGCTCGAGGCCGCGCTCGACGCCCTGGAGTCGGACTCGGTCCTGCGCGACTCGGTCGGGCCCGAGATCGTCGACACGTTCCTGGCGATCAAGCGCTTCGAGGCCGACCGCTACCGTCGCCACACCTCCGACTGGGAGCTCGAGGAGTACCTCCACCACCTCTGATGGGCGATGCATCCACCAGCGGCACGCCTTCGATGGCGCTCGAGGAGGTCGACCTCAACGACCACTCCCGCTTCGCCGAGCGGGTCCCGCACGAGATGTTCGCCGTGCTGCGGCGCGAGGATCCGGTGCACTGGCAGGACGAGCCGGACGGCCCCGGCTACTGGGCGGTCACCCGACACCCCGACATCATCGCCGTGGCCAAGGACTGGCGCACCTTCTCCTCGGAGCGCGGCGGCACGTCGCTGCAGGACCTCGACTCCACCGAGCTCGAAGCGCGGAAGTCGATGATCGACATGGACCCCCCGGCGCACAACAAGTTGCGCGCCATCGTCAACCGCGACTTCACTCCGAGAGCGGTGGCGGTCTTCGAGGAGCGGATCCGCTCGACCTTCGACGGAATCCTCGACGACGCACTCGAAAAGGTTGAGCTCGACTTCGTCGCCGACGTCGCCGCCGAGCTGCCGATGCGGATCTTCGCCGAGATGCTGGGCGCTCCCGACGCCGACCACCATTACCTCGTGGAGCTCGGTGATCGCCTCCTCGGCCAGGACGACCCGGAGTTCGCGATCGACCCCGAGGTCGCTGCGGCCAATCGCCACCTGCCGTTCTCCAACCCGGCCGCCCAGGACATGTTCGACTACGGGCGGCGCCTTGCCGAGGAACGCCGGAAATGCCCGCGCGAGGACATCGTGACCAAGCTCGTCGAGGCCGAGATCGACGGGTGCCCACTCAGCCAGCGGGAGTTCGACGTCTACTTCCTGTTGCTCGCCGTCGCCGGCAATGAGACCACGCGCCATTCGATCTCCCATGGCCTCCTCGCGCTGCTCGAGAACCCGGAACAGATGCAACGCCTGCGCGATGAGCCCGGCCTGGCGGGACCTGCTGCCGACGAGATCCTCCGCTGGGCGACGCCCGTCCACCACTTCCGCCGGACCGCGACGTGTGACACGGAGCTCGGCGGCAAGTCGATCAAGGAGAACGACAAGGTCACCAACTGGTTCATCTCCGGCAATTACGACGAGACCGTCTTCGACGATCCTCACCGCTTCGACGTCGGTCGCGATCCGAACCCGCATGTCACCTTCGGCCCGGGCGGTCCGCACTTCTGCACGGGAGCGCACCTCGCGCGGCTGGAGATCCGGGTCGTCTTCGAGGAGATCGTCAGGCGCGTCGGTGACGTCGAGCTGACCGGCAAGCCGGAGCGCCTGCAGTCGCACTTCTTCAACGGCATCAAGCGAATGCCGGTGCGGCTCAGCGCGAGCTGAGCGTCCCCCCCAGCTCGCGCAGCGTTGCGACGAGGAACGCCACGTCCTCGGGGCGCGTGCGGAAGTTGACGAAGCTGACTCGCAGGCAGGTCATCCCGTCGACCACGGCCGCCGCCAGGTAAACGCGACCGTCGTCCTGGGCCGCCGTCGCGAGCGCGGCGTTGTGCGCATCGAGGCGGTGTCCGGCGGCTCCGAGGTGCCGGAAGCACACCGTTGAGAGGACCGGCTCGTGCAGGAGCTCGAACTCGGGGTCCTCCTCGAGCATCTCCGCCAGCCGGCGGGCCAGGTCGATGCCGGCCGCGATCCAGTGCCTGAACGCCTCGGCGCCGTGGACCCGGAAGGCGAGCCACAGCTTCAGCGACCGCAGCGGCCGCGAATACTCGAGGGTGCGTTCGACGGCGTTGCGGATCTCCTCGCGGCGCATGTAGGACTCCTCGTGACCGAAGGTGGCCTCGAGGTGACCCGCCTCGCGCACCAGAACCACGCTGCAGCTCTTCTGCAAGCCCATCCACT
The DNA here is from genome assembly GCA_963826475.1 of uncultured Solirubrobacterales bacterium. Classification (GTDB taxonomy): domain Bacteria; phylum Actinomycetota; class Thermoleophilia; order Solirubrobacterales; family 70-9; genus RHKX01. The sequence continues at coordinate 696,015 of CAWGXC010000003.1, forward strand.
TGTGCGCGTCGAGGGTGATGGAATCGGCGCGCTCGAGCCCGGCGAAGAGGGGCGCCGCCTCGACCGTCGCGGCGGCCGGCAGCCCGTATGCGCCGTCGACGTGCAGCCAGACTCCGCGCTCCTCGCAGACGTCAGCGATCGCACCGATCGGGTCGACGGCGCCGGTCAGCGTCGTCCCGGCGGTGGCGACGACCGCGACCGGTACGACGCCGGCCTCGAAGTCGCGGTCGATCGTCGGCCCAAGCTCGTCCACGACCATCCGTCGGTGCTCGTCGATCGGCAGCCGCCGGACGGCGGCGGATCCGATTCCGGCGGCCTCGGCCGCGCGGACGACCGAGTGATGGGACTCATCGGAGCAGTAGAGGGCCCCCCGGCGGCCATCGAAGCCGTTGACGCGGCATCCCGGCAACGAGCGTTCCCTGGCGACCAGCAGCGCCGTCAGGTTCGAGGTCATCCCCCCGCTGGTGAATGCTCCCTCCTCTGCGGGATAGCCGATGAACTCCCCCACCCACTCGAGCGTCTGCTTCTCGACGAGGTCGGCCGCGCGCGCAGTGACCGCGAGGTTGACGTCGTAGGTCGCGGTCAGTGCCGCCGCCAGGACCCCCACCTCGAGGCCGGTCGAGCCGATGTAGGCCAAAAAGAGGGGTCTCGAGGGCGAGACGCTCTCATCGAGGATCGTGGTCGCGTCAGCGAGGGCATCCCGGGCGGGGGTGGGCATCTCCGGCAGCGGCAACGCGAGCCGCTCGCTCAACTCCTCGTCGAGGCCGGGTTCGACCGGTCTGGGTCGCTCGAACGACTCCCATGCCGCGGCGATGAAGTCGCCGAGGGTCGCGAGCGTTTCCGCGCGGTCCGCCAGCGGCGCGAATCGGTCTGAATCGCCGGGTTGGACCTCGCTCCCGCTCATCGCCACACCGTAGCCCGACTCACGCCCAGCGCACGTGCAGCGCGCGCGGAGCCCGGAACTCCCAGCCCGTCACGGGGGGCGCAGGCCGACCGGGGTCGAGCTCGAGCGCCGGCAGCCGCTCGAGCAGGCGATGAAGCACGATCCTCTCCAGCCCGCGGGCGAACGAGTGCCCGGAGCAGAAATGTCGGCCGAAGCCGAACGTCGCCACGCGCCGGCGCGGCCGGTGGATGTCGAAGCGATCGGGCTCCGGAAAGCGACGCCCGTCGCGATTGGCCGATGAGATCACGGCGGCGATCGGCGCATCGGCTTGGAGCTCAACGCCCCCGAGGGTCGTCGGCGCGGTCGTCCGGCGGCCCTGCGTTCCGATCGGCGAGATCCATCGCATGCCCTCCTCGATCGCCGGGCCGAGGAGGCCGTCGGGGTCGGCGCGCACCTCCGCCAGCTGCTCCGGGTGTGAGAGCAGGGCGAGCAGCACCGATCCGGCGCCATGCCCGGGCTCCTGCATGCCACCGAGCAGGATCACCTTCAGGCTCGGCATCACGCGCTCGCGCTCGCGCGTCCGGCCCGGGGCCATGCCGTCGTGGAGCATGTGGGAGATCATGCTGTCGTCGGGCTCTCGCTCGACCCGATCGAGGATGGGCTCGAGCCGCTCATCGATCTCTGCACAGATGGCATCGGAGGCGGCCTGCTTGGCCGGGTTCCGCTCGAAGTTGGTCGCGCCCTCGGCGAGGCCGGCGAACCAGCGCCGCAGCTTGTCCGCGTCGAGCTCCGCCAGACCGAGCACCGCCGCCAGCCCCTCCACCGATACGGGCTCGAAGAGCTCCGACATCAACTCCGCGGTATCGGAGGCGCGAACGAGGGCGTCGAGCCGCTTGGTCACGATCGGCTCGATCAGGGCGTCGATGTAGCTGTCCACCTCTCGCGGGCGCAGCTTCGGATCGACCGCCTCGCGGAGCTCCCGGTGCGCCGGGCCGTCGCAGGTGAGGATCGTGGGGCCGCCGAAGCTCCGGTCGATCGGGGAGGCGGGCATGTCGGCCGCGAAGCGGTCGGGCTCCGACGCCACCGCCAGAGCCTCGTCCCAGCCGGTCGCGAGCCACATGCCCACCGCGGGCACCCAAGCGACCGGCGCTTCCTCCCGCAGTCGCGCGAAGATCGGATATGGATCCGCGTCGAGGCCGGCGACCGTGATCGAGGCCGGGAAGTCCCCGGCCCCGCGCTCGCCGATTCCGGCGCGCGCCCCGCTCAGGGCGTCTCTTCCCCGTGCTCCCCGATCCCCGCGTATACCTCGGGCCTGTTCGAGCGCATCCAGAGCGCGACGACGGCGCCGACCGCTGCGGCGATGAACAGCAACGCCGGCAGGATCACCGAACGATCGTCGAGCGGCGCGCCCTGCAGACCCGTGATCAGCACGTTGAAGTTGGTCAGCGCGAGGATGAAGACTCCGGTGAGCAGCACGCCGGCGAGGGCGGGGGCGGTCTTCGACGCCCACTGAGTCTCGCCGTGGCTGTTCTTGGAGAAGTAGCCGACGACGGCGAACGAGGAGAGCGCCAGCAGGGCGAGCACCCCGAGGGCGCCGAGGTTGGTCAGCCAGGTGAACAGCTGCAGCACCGGGTCGGAGTTGCTGAGCGCGAAGACCGCGACGACCACCAACGCGAGCATCGACTGGGAGAAGGAGCTGACGAACGGCGCCCCGGTGCTTGGGCGAACGCGGCCGAAGATCCCCGGGATGACCCGGGCCCTGCCGAGCGCGAAACCGTACCTGGCGACCGCGTTGTGGAATGAGAGCATCGCCGCGAAGAGGCTCGTGCAGAAGAGCAGCGTCGCGATGTCGGCGATCGTCGACGAGACCCTGTCGTCGAGCGTGATGAAGAGGACCGTGGTCGGATCGGGACCGCCACCGACGCCGACGAATCCGCCGGCGGCGAGGGCGTCCGGGTCGATGATGGTCTTCGGGCCGACCGCGTCGCCGAGCATCAGCGCCGAGAACGCGTAGAAGAGGGAGGTGATGCCGAGCGCGATGTAGGTCGCCTTCGCCACCGTCTTGCGCGGCTCCTTGCACTCCTCCGAGTAGATCGCCGCGGACTCGAAGCCGGTGAAGGCCGCCATCGTGAAGACGAGACCCGCGCCGAGGGCGGCTCCGAACGTCACCGATGGATCGAAGCCGGTCAGCGAGATGCCCTCGGGCCCCGGGTCGGCGAGGACCACGAGGTCGAAGAAGGCGAGGACCACGACCTCGGCGGTGAGGAAGAGGGCGAGGACCTTGGCGTTCAGGTCGATCCGCAGCCAGCCGAGCAAGCCGATGACGGCGATCGCGATGAAGACCCACGCCCACCAGTCCAGGTTGATCCCCGTCTTGTCGAGCATGAAGCCGCCGAAGGCCGCGCCGAAGAGGCCCGAGATCCCGATCTGCATCGAGTTGTAGGAGATCAGCGCGACGAAGGCAGTCGCGACGCCGGCAACCTTCCCGAGGCCCTGGGAGACGTATGCGTAGAAGGCGCCGGCGTTGGTGATGTGATGGCTCATCGCCGCGTAGCCGGAGACGAAGAGGGCCAGGATCGCGCCGAGGAGGATGAACATCAGCGGCACGCCTGCGTTGCCGGTGACCAGATAGGTCGAAGCCACGCCACCGGCGACGACCGTCAGCGGTGCCGAGGCCGCGACGATGAAGAAGACGATGTCCGGCACGCCGAGCGCACGCCGCTGGAGTTGCTCCCCGTCAGCCTTGGATGCACCCGCGGGCGCCGTCGTGGCTTCCATATCCACCTCCTGGTCTGGGCGCCTTCACCTCCCGAGCGAAAGACGCCTCCCTCTCCTCTTTGGCGTATGTATACATTATGTATCGGCCGGATGTGGCGGCCCCGGCGCAATCGGGGCGAACCCGCCTACCGCCCCGGATCCCGCAGCCCCTGCTGCGCCTCGAGCTGCTCGATCTCGGCCGCGATCGACGCCGGGTCGAACTGGAAGTAGGACCGCGGAGGCAGGATGCCCCAGGCGTTGGATCCGTGCGGGTCGTCGGCGAAGAAGCGCGGCTCGTGGTCGGCCTCGAGCTGCTCCATGTCGCAGAACAACTCGACGAAGATCTCCTCCTCAACCATGCGGCAGTAGGCGAAGAGGTTCTGCGCCATCGTGTGGCGCCCCGGCCCCCAGGCGAGGGGCCGGCCGTGCTGGCCGAGGTGATCGAGAAAGACGCGCATCTCCCCCCAGTCGACGAGCTCGAAGGCGACGTGATGGATATGCGAATAGCCCTTGTCGAGGAAGGCGACGACGTGGTGGTCGCGATCGCAGTGCAGCCAGACGGCGCCGTCGCCGATCCAGTCGGAGACGCCGAGGCCGAGCGCCCTCACATACCAATCGGCCATCGCCTGGACGTCGGCGGTCAGGTAGTTGAAGTGCTGCAGGCGCCGGGGCCGGAATCCGGGCAGCTCGTCGGTCAGGCGCGCGACCGGGGGCGTGCGGTCAGCGGGTAGGGCGCGCTCGACGAGGACGATGGAGTTGCCGTCGGGGTCGGCGGTGCGGAGGCCCTCGCCGCGGACCGGCACCCCGACTCGCTCCACCTCCCCACCCGCGCCGGCGATCCGTTCCGCCGCGTCGTCGAGGCCGACGCCGGATGCGAGCTCGTAGGCGACGTACTCGATGCCCGGCTCGGCGCCCGTCCTCAGCGCGAGGGAGAAGTCCTCGTACGCGCACCGCAGTAGAACCGAGCCGTCGCCGGGGTCCTCGCAGCGGGTCAGCCCGTAGAGCAGCCCCCACCGGCGCGCGGCCTCGGCGACGTCGGCGACGCGAAGCGCGGCGTGGTGGGCGCGGGCGATCACGGCAGGTCCCCCGACGCGACCCGCCGCTCCGCCTCGTCCTCGGGCATCGCGAGCGCGACGTGGAGCGTCTGGGCTCCCACTTCGGGGGCGGCGCCGACCCCGACCAGATCCCGGTCGAGCTCGACCACGCGATTGGCCAGCCGCCCGATTCCCTCCACCTCGACCTCGACCAGGTCGCCGATCTCCACGGGCCTGGAGTTCGCCGGCGTGCCGGTCAGGATCACGTCGCCGGGCTCGAGCGTCATCAGCCTCGCCACGTCGGCGATCTGGTAGGCGAAGGAGAAGATCAGGTCGGTTCCCGTATGACCCTCCTGGACCTGTTCGCCGTTGACGAACGTGCGCAGCGTCAGGTTCTCGGGATCGACGTCGGCGGCGTCGACCATGACCGGGCCGAGCGGGCAGAAGCCGTCCTGGCCCTTGACCCTGAGCATGGAGCCGCGATCGGCGTGGCGGAAGTCGTGAACTCCCCAGTCGTTGGCCACCGTGTAGCCGGCGACGTAATCGAGCGCGTCCTCGACGGTCGTGTTCGAGCAGCGCTCGCCGATCACGACGGCGACCTCGCCCTCGTAATTGAGAAACCGGCAGCCGGGTGGGCGCGCGACGTCGGCGCCGTGGGCCGACAGGGAGCTCGGGGGCTTCAGGAAGTACGAGGGTACGTCCGGCGGCGAGCTCATCCGGTACTCCTCGCAGCGCGAGCGGTAGCTCAGGTGGGTGGCGATGATCTTGCCGGGGAGGACCGGCGAGAGCCAATCCGCCTCGTCCGCTGCGATCTCATCTCCTCCGGGGATCAGCACGCGGTCGCCCTCGAGCGTGCCGTCGACCTCGGCCCCCCCGCTTCGCACCCTCACTCGCCTCATTCGCTCACCCTCTCCTTCCGCTCGGACGCCGCTCTGATCAGCGACTCGTAGATGGCCAGTCCCCCACCCGCGAGGTCCTCCTCAGGGTGCCAGAGCACGGCGAGGCAGTAGCCGTCACCACCGCCCTCGAGGGCCTCCACCACACCATCGGCAGAGCGTGCGCTCACGCTCAGACCCGCTCCGATCTCGGCGAGGCCCTGATGGTGATGGGAGCGGATCTCGGTCTCATCGGAACCGACGATCTCGCCCAGCTTCGATCCCGGCTCGACGTCGACCGCGTGGCTGACGAATGCCCCGGGATCGGCGCGGTGGATCCGATCGGGGTCGGCGAGATGCTGTTCGAGCGTGCCGCCGGCGACGAGGTTGAGCACCTGCATCCCCCGGCAGACGCCGAGGAGGGGCACCGAGCACCCGAGGGCCGCCTTCGCGAGGGCCATCTCGGCCCGGTCGCGCACCACATCTCCGGGATCGTTCTCGGCGTGGGCGTCGGCGCCATAGGAGGCGGCATCGATGTCCCTTCCACCGGTCAGCAACAGCCCGTCGATCCGGTCGAGGAGCAGGTCCGGCTCGTCGGCGAGATGGGCGGCCGGCGGGGCGATCAGCGCGGTACCCCCCGCCCGCTCGATGGCGCTCGTGTAATGGCTCCAGACGAGGCAGACGTCGATGTCGCTCCACGCCCCGAAGCTGGCCGGGCGATTGTCCGCGACGAGACCGATCACCGGCCTTCCCCGTACTTCCGAACCGCCCTCGTGCATCGACTGAATAATGTATACGAACCATGGGCGGGCATTCGGGTTAATGCATACGAAATACATGTTCCCTACCCTCGACCCATGAGCACATTCGAGGTCCAGAGCGTCGCCGACCAGGTTTACGCGGTCGTGCGCGAGCGCATCGCCAGCGGCGAGATCGAGCGCGGCTCCCGCCTCCATCAGGAGGACCTGGCAACCGAGTTCGGAGTCTCGCGAACCCCGATCAGGGAGGCGCTGCGGCGACTTGCCGCGGAGGGCCTCGTCGACCTCTTCGCCAACCGCGGAGCGCGCGTAGCCACCGCCAACGCCGAGCAGCTGCGGAGCTCGTACGAGACCCGCCTCGTCGTCGAGCCCGGCGCCGCCCGCATCGCCGCCCAGCGGCGCCTCCAGGAGCCGATCGCCCGCATGCGCGCCGCGATCCTCGAGGAGGAGCAGGCCGGCGAATCCTCCGACCGCCACTACAAGGCGAACCGGGACTTTCACCTCGCCCTCGTGGAGGGCACCGGCAACCCTCAGCTCGTCCAGTTCATGGAGCACGTCTGGATCGGCCGCATCGGCTCCTCCCTCTACGAGAAGGGGGACGAGCGCCCCGGGGGTCTCCGCGCCGACCACGACGCCCACTCCCACATCGCCGAAGCCATCGAGGCGGGGGACGCCGACGAGGCCGAGCGCCTCACCCGCGGCCACCTCGAGCGTTCGCTCGCGCTGATCTTCGAGGACCCGGCGTAGCGGCTGGGCGGCGATCCGCTCTTCGTCCAGAGCGGTGGCCTCGCTAGCCGTCCCCGCTGATCAAGGCATCCCAGCAGAGCGCGGTAGCCAGGATCGCGAGGACAACGAGCCCAATCACGCTCGCGATCTGTGCTGCCGAGGCCCCGCCGCGCCACATGAATCCCGCGAGGAGGGCGACGAGCACCAGCGCGCTGAGCCATTCGAGATCCATGCATCCTCAGGTTAAGTCCGCCGGCGCGGAATCGGCTCCTCGGTGGCTGAAAAGCGAACTATGCGTTCGCAAATCTGCCATCGACCGTGTCGCCGGCTAGCTCGTCGAGCCCTCGCGGATCTGCAGGGTCTTCAGCTCCGAGTAGAAGTCGAGGGCGTAGTCGCCGCCCTCGCGGCCGATGCCCGAGATGCCCATGCCGCCGAAGGGCGCCGTCAGGTCGCGGACGAGGAAGGAGTTCACCCAGGTGGTTCCCGCGCGAACCGATCTACCGACCCGCTCGGCCCGCTCGGCGGAGCCGGTGCAGATGATCGCCGAGAGCCCGTAGGAGGTCGAGTTGGCCAGCGCGACGCCCTCCTCCTCGTCGGCGAACGTCTGCCAGGTCAACACCGGCCCGAAGATCTCGCGCTGGACCACCTCCGACTCGTTGGAGCGTGGCTCGATCAGCGTCGGCTCGTACCAGAGGCCCGTCTCCCCGCCGAGCTCGGAGCGCCGGCCGCCGAAGGCGATCGTGTCCCCGGCTTCGCGGGCCCGTTCAACGAAGCCCTCGACCCGCGCGAGGTGGTCGGGGTGGATGAGCGGCGACACCGTCGTCTCCGGGTCGCGGGGGTCGCCGAGGACGTGCTTGGCGGTCTCGGCCTCGAACAGCTCGCGGAATCGCGGAGCGACGCTCTCCTGGACGATCAGCCTGGTGCCGGCGAGGCAGACCTGCCCGGCGTCGTCGTACATGCCGGCGGCCCTCTCGGCGGCCTCCTCGAGGTCGGCGTCCTCGAACACGAGCAGGGGTCCCTTGCCGCCGAGCTCGCCGGTGAAGGGAACGATGTTGGCGGCGGCGGCGCGGCCGATCGAGCGGGCCGTCTCCGGCGAGCCGGTGAACGAGATCCGCCGCGCGAGCGGATGGGACACCAGCGCGGCGCCGACCTCCTCGCCGAGGCCCTGCACGACGTTGAACACCCCTGGCGGCATCCCCGCCTCGACGCTCAGCTCGGCCAGCAGCGAGCAGGCGAGCGGCGACCACTCCGCCGGCTTGAGCACAACAGTGCATCCGGCCGCGAGAGCCGGTGCCGTCTTCCAGGTCGAGAGCATGAACGGCGCGTTCCAGGGAGTGATCACCACAGCCGGTCCGGCGGGCATGCGGATCACCCGGTTGGTGGTCCCGTTCGAGGACCAGACGCGCTCGGTGTAGCTCGCGGCGAGCTCGGCGTAGGCGCGGTAGTTGCGGGCGCCACGGCCGATCACGCGCAGCTTCAGCGACTCGAGCAGCATCGCCATGTCCTCGCACTCGACCGGCGCGATCCGCTCGACGTCGCGGTCGATCAGCTCCGCGAGCTTCAGCAGATGGGGGAGCCTCCCCTCCGGACCCAGCGCGGCCCAGCCCTCGAAGGCGTCGGCGGCGGCGCGCATCGCCTGGTCGGCCTCCTTCGCTCCGCCTCGCGCCACCTGCGCGAGCGTGCGGCCATCGATTGGGCTGAGATCGTCGAAGGAATCGTCGGAGCCGACGCGCTCGCCGCCGATCAGATGGTCGGTCGGAACCTCGACGCCGGCGACCTCGGCGCTGGCGCTCACAGCTCGGCGACGGGCTCGAGGTCGTCGACTGAGTAGCCGATCGTGAGCCGGTAGCCCTTGCCGACGCGGACGGGCGCGAGCGCCGCGAGCTCCTCCTCGGGAGCCTCGAAGAAGTCGAGGGTCGCCGAGCCCTCCCAGATCTCCGAGCTCGGAGCGCGGTCGAACGCAACGGACTTGACCAGCTCGTGAACGGCCGGCTCGTCATGGCGGCCCTTCTCCAGCCGCGGGAAGATCCGCGCGTTGACGATCGGCGGCGCGTTGTGCGTGGGGCCCGCCTCACTCGGCCGCTGGAGGGTCACGGTCGCCTGGGCCAGGCGGCGCTCGTAGGCCGCGCAGGTGGCGCCGTAGGTGGACCCCTCGCGAACGCCGGGGTCAGCGCGGGTCTGGAGGCCGAAGGTACGCGTCATCCAGATCGAGCCGAGCTTCTTCGGGAAGCCCTGGATCCACCCACGGGCGAGGGCGAAGTCGCGGTCGACCCAGATGTAGGGGCAATAGGCCACCTCCTCGCCGCGCCAGAGCGCGTTGACGGTGACGAAGAACTCCTTGTACTGCGAGCGCGAGGGGTCGACGAGCTCGGTTCCCTCACGGCCACACGACTGCCAGTCGATGAACATCGCCGCCATCCGACCACCATCGGGGTGCGGCTTCAGTCCATCGGGAAGTACTGCGGCGGCGGCGGCGGGCTCGCACCAACACTCGATCACGAGGAGATCGCCGACGTAGTGCCAAGGCGGATGGCCGACCAGGTTCGCCCTGCCTTCAGGCGAGTGCGGTCCTGAGTACCCCTTCAGCATCTTGAATAATGTATCCGTTCCGGGTCGGCCCGAAGCAGCTCAGCCGGTGAGCGTTCCCTTGGTCGACGGGACTCCCGGCTCCTCCGGATCGATCGAGACCGCCACTCGCAGCGCCCGCGCGAAGGCCTTGAAGCACGCCTCGATCATGTGATGGGCATTCGACCCATAAGGATTGGAGAGGTGCAGGGTCAGCTTGGCGTTGGTGGCGACCGCACGAAAGAACTCCTCGGTCAACTCGGCCTCGTAACCGGCGATCGAGACCGGCGGTAGGTCTGACGAGAACAGGCAGAAGGGCCGTCCGGAGATGTCGATCGAGCAGCGGCCCAGGGACTCGTCCATCGGCACCTCGACATGGGCGTAGCGGCGAATGCCGGCGCGGTCGCCGAGCGCCGTGTCGATCGCCTGGCCGAGCGCGATGCCGACGTCCTCCACCGTGTGGTGTGAGCCGGTCTCGAGGTCGCCGGTGGCGCTGACCCGAAGGCCGAGCTTGCCGTGGCGGCCGAGCAGGTCGAGCATGTGGTCGAGGAAGCCGACGCCGGTCGCGGCGCTCACCTCTCCCCCATCGAGGTCGAGGAAGATCTCGATCTGAGTCTCCTTCGTCGCCCGGCTGATCTCCGCTGTACGTGCCATCTGGTCCCTCAGGATGCCCGTTCGATCGGACCCTTTGCGCGCACGAGGGCCGATTCGCCGTGGACCGGGAAGCCCTCGGCTTCGGCGAAGACGCCGACCGTGGGCGCGAGAGCTGCTGCCGATGCCGCGTCGAGCTCAACGCGGCTGATGCGTCGGCGGAAGGTCCCGGGGCCGAGCGGGCCGGTGAACCGGCCCGCTCCGCCGGTCGGCAGGACGTGGTTGGAGCCCGCGGCGTAATCGCCGAAGGCCGCCCCGCCGTAGTCGCCGACGAACACGCACCCCGCGGTGGTCACGAGCTCGGCTAGCGCCTCGGCCCGCGCTCCGGCCAACTCGAGGTGCTCCGGCCCGATTCGCTCGGCGAGCGCCAACGCCGCCTCGGCGTCGGGGACCTCGATCAGGTCGAGCCTGGCCTCGTGCACGCTCGGTGACTCGGCCGCCAGCCCCTCCACCGCGATCGCGACGGAGTCCAGCAGAGCGGGGTCGGTGGATGCGGCGATCAGCAAGCCGTCGTCGCCGTGCTCCGCCTGAGCGCAGAGATCGAGCGCGATCCACTCGGCGGTCGCACCCTCAGCGCAGATCGCCATCAGCTCCGACGGGCCGGCGTAGCCGTCGATGCCGACCACCCTCGAGACCTGCAGCTTCGCCTCCTGCACCCATGGACTGCCGGGTCCGGCGATCACGTCGACGGGGCTGACGGACTCGGTTCCGTAGGCGAGCGCCGCGACAGCCTGTGCCCCGCCCATCGCGAAGACCTCGCCGGCGCCGGCGATCTTCGCCGCGGCCAGGATCGCCGGATCCGGAAGCCCGCCAGGGGACGGCGGCGAGGCGACCACGACCCGGTCGACTCCCGCGACGATCGCGGGGATCACTCCCATCAGGACGCTCGAGGGATAGGGAGCGCGACCGCCGGGGACGTAGATCGCCGCGGACCCGACCGGGATCTCGGTGACCGTGATCCGCTGACCCTCGGGGAGGTAGGCCAGCCGTTCGGGCTTGATCTGGGCCTCCGCGACCGCGCGGACGTTCGCCGCACTGCGCTCGATCGCTGAGCGAAGCGCGGGGTCCATCGCGGCCTCCGCCTCCGCGAGGGCGTCGTCGGCGACGCGGAGCGCAGCCGGGCGGACGCCGTCGTAGCGTTCGCCGAGCTCGAGCAGCGCGGCGTCCCCCTCCGCGCGGACCCGCCGGAGCGTCTCCGCGACCGCGGGAGCGACATCAGCGGCACTCCCGCCCCCCTCGCGGAGCTCCGCCGCCAGCCCGGTGGCATCCTCGCCATCCCAGCGACGGCGCTCGATTCTCACTCCCCCGCCGCCTCCCGGAGTCGCTCGACCATCGCGTCGAGCTCGTCGACGCGGAGCTTGTGAGCGACGCGATTGGCGACCAGACGGGCGGTGCAGACGGAGATCTCGTCGACCACCTCGAGGCCGTTGTCGGCCAGCGTCCTGCCGGTGTCGACCAGGTCGACGATCCCGTCGGCGAGGCCGACGAGCGGTGCGAGCTCCACCGACCCCTTGACCTCGATCACCTCGGCCTGACGCCCGACCTCCTCGAAGTAGGTCTCGGCGGTCCGCGGGTACTTCGTCGCGATCCGCATGGAACCGAGCCGGCGTTCTGCCTCGGCGAGCTGATCGGAGCCGGCGCGGGTCGCGAGAACCATCCGGCAGCGGCCGAACTCGAGGTCGGCGAGCTCGTAGACGGTGCGGTCGGACTGCTCGAAGAGGACGTCCTTGCCGGTGATCCCGAGATCGGCTGCTCCAGCCTCGACGTAGGTGGGTACGTCGGAGGGGCGGACGGTGACGATCGTCAGCTCACCGAGGTCGAAGATCAGCGCCCGAGACGGGCCGCGCGGCTCGGTGGTGTCGAGGCCGGCCCGATCGAGCATGTCGAGGCAGGGCCCGAAGAGCGCGCCGCGCGGCAGGGCGAGGGTCAGCGCGCCGGCGCGTGCTGGCGGCGCCGTCACGATCTACCCGCTTCGCCGGAGAGTCGCTCCTCCTCGGCCTGGGCGATGTGCAGCCGCTCCAGGTAGAGCGCGAAGCCCGCCGCGGGGAGGTCGCGGCCGAAGCGCCCGAGCAGGTCGTCGTAGCGGCCGCCGCCGCCGATGATGTGACCCAGGGCGGGGTCGTAGACCTCGAACATCGCCCCGGTGTAATAGCCCATGTCCCGGAGCAGGCCGAGGTCGAGCTGCACCCGGCCGGCGATGCCGGCGGCCTCGAGTCCCTCGTACGTATCGGCGAGCCTGCGCGAGGCGCGCTCCACGGCTTCGCCGCCGATCTCGCGGGCCTTCGCCAGCACCTCGGAGCCGCCTCGGAGGCTGGAGAGGGCGATGATCGCCATCCGCTTGTCGTGGTCGATCTCGGCGAGGTCGCCGGCCTCCGCCTCGATCGCGACCAGGTCGTGCGCCTCGAGGCAGGCGAGGATGCGATCGCGTGCGGGACCGTCGACCTCGTACTCGTCGAGCAACTGGCGGAAGAGGTCGGCGTCGCCGAGCCCGACGACGGCGCGGTCGAGTCCGATCGCGTCGAGCGCTCCGACGAGGAGCTCGATCACCTCGATGGTCCCCCCCGGTCCCTCGGCCCCGATCAGCTCCACGCCGACCTGACGCAGCTCGCGCATCTGACCGCGCTGGGGACGGACCGAGCGATAGACGCTGCCCTCGTAGCGGAGGCGGAACGGTCCATCCTCATCCTGAAATCGGTTGGCGACGAGTCGCGCGATCGGGACGGTCATGTCGCTGCGCAGGGCGAGAACGCTGCCGGCCTCGTCGAAGAATCGATAGCCGTCGCCCGCATAGGGGCCCTCGCCGATCTCGAGCACGTCGTGGTGCTCGATCGTCGGCGTGGCCACCTCGCCGTAGCCTCGCTCGGAGAAGAGGGTTGCAAGCGTCGCCTCGATTGCGCGGAGCTCGCGCATCTCGGCCGGCAGGATGTCCCTCGTCCCCGTCGGGATCGGTTGGCTCATGGTCGAAATGCTCCCGCGTGCCGCCGGCGCCTACGCGGACGCCGGCACGGGCTCGGTGGAGACCCGCTCGATTCGCGCACCAAGGCCTCGCAGTCGCTCGTCGATTCGCTCGTAGCCGCGATCGATCTGAGCGATGTTGCCGATCTCGGACGTCCCGCGAGCGGCGAGTGCGGCGATGAGCATCGCCATGCCGGCCCGGATGTCCGGACTCTCGAGCCGCTCGCCGTGAAGCCGGCTCGGACCGCTGACGATCGCCCGGTGGGGATCGCACAGCGTGATCCGAGCACCCATCGAGACCAGCTTGTCGGTGAAGAACAGACGGTTCTCGAACATCTTCTCGAAGATCAGAATCGTCCCGTCGCATTGCGTTGCGAGCGCGAGCGCGATGGAAGTGAGGTCGGCCGGGAAGGCGGGCCACGGCCCGTCGTCGATCTTTGCGATCGCGTCGCCGAGATCGTCTCGGATCGCGAGACGCTGGTTCGGCGGGACGAGCAGGTCTCGTCCCTCGATCGTCGTGCGCAGGCCGAGGCGACCGAACTGACGGCGGATCATCATCAGGTCGGAGGGCTCGACGTCATGGATCGTGAGGTCGCCGCCGGTCGCCGCCGCGAGCGCCATGAAGCTGGCGATCTCGATGTGGTCGGGGCTGATCACGTGCTCGGCTCCGCCGAGGCGATCGCGGCCGTGAATCGTCATCACGTTCGAGCCGATGCCGTCGACCCGGGCGCCCATCGTCGTCAGCAGGCGAGCGAGGTCCTGAACGTGTGGCTCACATGCCGCGTTGCTGATCGTCGTCGGCCCGGGCGTCAGCGCCGCCGCGAGCAGCGCGTTCTCGGTGCCCATCACCGATGGCTCGTCCATGAAGATCGAGCACGGCTCGAGCCCGCCGGGGGCGCGGATCTCGATCATGCGCTCCCCGGAGATGTCGGCCCCGAGGTCGCGGAAGGCGTCCAGGTGCGGATCGAGCCGCCGGCGGCCGATCGTGTCGCCACCGGGAGGCGGCATCGTCACCTCGCCGGCGCGCGCCAGGAGTGGCCCTGCCAGCAGGAAGGAGGCGCGGATCTGCGCCGCCAGGGCCTCGTCGACGGTGGTGGAGATGCTCGCCGCTCGCAGGCGGACGTCGTTTTCCCCGAGGCGCTCGACCTCCACTCCCAGGTTGGCGAGCAGGTTCAGCTGGGCGTCCGTATCCCGGATCCTCGGCACGTTGCGCAGGACCACGTCCTCGTCCGTGAGCAGGCATGCGGCGAGGATCGGCAGGGCCGCGTTCTTGTTGCCGGCGGCCTTTATTTCCCCGCTCAGGGGAACGCCGCCTTGAATGACGAACTTCTCCAAAGCTCGGCTAGGGTAGCCAACCGTGGCTGAGCCAACTCGTGCAGATGCCTGGGAGCTGCTCCGGGAATGGACCGAATCGGACTCCCTGCGCAAGCACGCGCTCTCCGTGGAGGCCTCGATGCGAGCCTACGCGCGGGTCTGGGGAGAGGACGAGGAGCGCTACGCGGTCACCGGGCTCGTGCACGATCTCGACTACGAGCGGCACCCCGATCCGGAGACCGGCCACCCGCGGATCGCGATGGCCGAGCTCGAGAGCCTCGGCTACCCCACCGAGGTGATCGATGCCGTGGCCGGCCACGCCGAGTATCTGGGAGTGCCGCGCGAGACCCGGATGGCGAAGACCCTCTTCGCCGTCGACGAGCTCTCGGGGTTCGTCACCGCCTGCGCCCTGATCCGCCCGACCGGCATCGAGGGGATGAAGGTCAAGTCGGTGCGCAAGAAGCTGAAGACCCCCGCGTTCGCCGCCAAGGTCGACCGCGGCCAGATCGAACAGGGCATCGCCGAGCTCGAAGTCGATGAGAACGAGCACATCCAGCGCGTGATCGACGCCCTTGCGGCCGTGGCCGACGTCCTCGGGATCGCCGCCGATCAAGTCGCCGGCAACGGAAGCTGAGCCGTGCCCCGGGGGCTGAGGATCCTGCTCGGCTCCTTCGTGGTTCTCGCCCTGCTGGCCGTGATCAACGCAATCGTCCTCGACAGCCAGCGCAGTTCAGCCGAGGTCAACGCGCCCGGCGGCGAGATCGTCCACCTGGATTCCGTCGACCTTCAGGTCATCGATCAGCCCGCGATCGACCCGGCCGGCCAGGGTGAGCCGATCGTGCTGCTGCACTGCT
This sequence comes from uncultured Solirubrobacterales bacterium, assembly GCA_963826475.1. Classification (GTDB taxonomy): domain Bacteria; phylum Actinomycetota; class Thermoleophilia; order Solirubrobacterales; family 70-9; genus RHKX01. The sequence goes on from CAWGXC010000003.1 coordinate 711,387, forward strand.
TCGGCTGCTCGTCGCGCTGGTGGGACGCGATCGCGCCCGCGCTCAACCGGCATCATCGTGTGATCCGCATCGACCTGCTCGGCCACGGTGGATCGGAGAAGCCGAAGAGCGGTTACGAGGTCGCCGCTCAGGGAGGCAACGTCGCCGAGGTCCTGCAGAAGCTCGACGTCCAGGGCGCCACCGTCGTCGGCCACTCGTTCGGCGGGATGGTCGCGACCGCCGCAACCGAGACCGCAAGCGAGCTCGTCGACCGCGTCGTCCTGATCTCGACGCCCTCGGCGCCGGATTCAACCGAGCTGCCGCTGATCGCGCGCCTGGTCCACACGCCCGTCGTCGGCGAGGCGGTCTGGCGACTGCGCCTCGACTCGCTGATCAAGCACGGTTACGGGGACGCGTTCGCCCCTGGCTTCTCGATCGACTCCGCGTTCGACGATCCCAATCAGGTCGTCGAGGACAACCGCGCGATGACCTTCACCTCGTTCAAGGACACCGAGACGAAGGCGGAGGACTATCTCGATGCGCAACCGCTCGCTTCGCGGCTGACCGCGACCGGAGTGCCGGTGCTCGCCATCGAGGGCGGCGAGGATCAGATCCTCGACCCCGCGGAGACGGCATCGCAATACGAGACGATCCCCGGGGCGCAGGTCGAGACGATCAAGGACGCCGGCCACTCTCCCAACGTCGAGGACCCGGGTGAGACCGCGCGGCTGATCCTCACGTTCGCCGAGGAGGGGGACGTCGCGACCCCGACCGCTCCGCGCGACAAGCCCGCGGAGAAGCGGAAGAAGAGATGAGGCGCCGTGCGGCCCGGGTCGTTTTGGCCGCTCTGGGCGCGGTCGTGCTCGCTGGGTCAGCCGATCCGGCCTCGGCCGCGCCGAAGCACGGCACCGGGCTGAAGCTCGCCTCGCGCACGCAGGTGGATTCACGGCTCGTGCAGCTCAACTTCAGGACGCCGGCGATCGCCGGCGGCACCGGCGCGCGGGTCCTCCTCCCTCCGGGATACGACGCGACCGAACGCGCCTATCCGGTGCTCTACCTCTACCACGGGGCGGGCTACGACGAGACGAGCTGGAGCGGCGAGGGAGACGTCGAGAACATCGTCGGCGATCGGAAGGTGATCGTGGTGATGCCACGCGGCGGGGGCAACGGCTACTACGCGAATTGGTACAACGGCGGCGACTTCGGGTCGCCGGCCTACGAGACCTTTCACGTGCGGCAGTTGATCCCGTGGATCGACGGCCACTTCCGGACCGTGGCGAACCGGGGTGGGCGGATCACCGCGGGGTTCTCGATGGGTGGCTTCGGCGCGATGAGCTACGCCGCTCGTCACCCCGACATGTTCTCCGGCGCCTTCAGCTTCTCCGGCGCGATCGACACCAACTACCCACCGTTCCAGCCGATCGGCGAGGCGTCGTCCGTCGCCGACGGCGGCCAGTACGCGGCGATCTTCGGCCAGCGGCAGACCCAAGAGGTGCGCTGGCGTGCCCGCAACCCGTGGGACCTCGCCCCGAACCTGGCCGGGATGACGCTGCAGCTCCGGACCGGCGACGGGAAGGGCGGCGGCGACTTCGGCGGCCCGCCGCTCGACCCGATCGAGTTCGGCGTGCACGAGATGGCGATCTCGATGGACGCCAGGCTGACCGCGCTCGGCTTCGACCACCTCTTCGAGGACTACGGGCCGGGAGCGCATCAGTTTCCCTACTACCGGCGAGACCTGACCGAGGCGATGCCGTCGATCATGGCCACGTTCCGTCACCCGCCGACGCCGCCGCGGAAGTTCACCTTCCGCGCCGTCGAGCCCCGTTACTCGGCCTACGGCTTCCGGGTGAAGCTGATGCGTCCACAGCTCGAGTTCAGCGAGCTGCACGGCAATCGGGTGACGGGCCGCTCGTTCAGGCTGGCCGGCAGCGGGACGGCAGCCGTGCGCACGCCGCGAGCGTTCAACCCGGGAGACGTCTATCGGGTCGCCTCTAAAGTGGACGGCGAGCGGAGCCACCGCATGGTCACGGCGGATCACAGGGGGGCGCTACACCTCCGGGTGTCGCTCGGCGAGCCCAATCAGTTTCAGCAGTACACCGCCGACTCGAACGCCGCCGGTGGTCCCGTCGTTCACCACGCCGCCGTGCGGATCCGGCGGGCCGTCCCCGTTCCTCGACCTCCGAGATGACGGGCACAGACCGAATCGAGTTGACCCGCAACCTCTACGGCGCCTTCGAATCAGGTGACCGCGGCGTCGCGGAGACGCTGCTGAGCGAGGACTTCACGTTCCACGCTCCCCCGGATCCGCTGCTGGACCGCGAGGGTTACTTCGAGCGGTGCTGGCCGAACTCCGGTCTGATCGCATCGTTCCATTTCGTGCGGCTGTTCGAGCACGGCGATGAGGTCGTGGTCACCTACGAGAGCACGAAGAAAGACGGCGGCCGCTACCGCAACACCGAGATCCTCACCTTCGACGGAGACCGGATCAGCGAGGTGGAGGTCTACTTCGGCTGGGATCTGCGCTGAGGGTGAGGACGGGCCGGCTCCGCGGTCGAGTGCCGGGCATCTGATCGCACTAGCCTGCCGGCGTGGAGCTTCACCCGCTCGCCGCCGAGTTCGCCGGGGTCGCAGATGCCTACGAGCGCGGCCGCTACGAATACGACCCCGCGGTCGTCGGGGCATTCGCCGCCGTGCTGGGGCTGTCTCCAGGCGATCGGGTACTCGACCTCGCGGCGGGCACCGGCAAGCTCACGCGAGCCCTCGTCGACTGGGGCCTCGATGTGACGGCTCTGGAGCCCCAGTCGACGATGCGCGAGGTCCTGGCCGCGCGCATCGGGAGCGAACGGGCGCTCGAGGGCGTAGCCGAGGCGATTCCGGCTCCCGATCGAGCCTTCGAGGCCGTGACAGTCGGCGACGGCTTCCACTGGTTCAACGCGGAGCGCGCGCTCGCGGAGATCCGCCGCGTGCTCGTGCCGGGAGGCGGATTGGCGCTGCTCGCGACGATGCCGGACTTCAGCGGCGCCTCCTGGGCCGACGAACTCGGCGCCATCATGGAGCGGCTCCGGCCCGAGCACCCGTTCTTTGACGGTCCCTCCTGGCGAGATGCCGTCCACGCCGCCGAGGGCTGGTCCGAGCTGCGACAGATCCGGGTGACTACCCCGCAACCCGCCAGGCCGGAGCGGATGGTCGACTTCCTCAACTCGATGAGCTGGGTCGCCGCGATGCCCGACGATCAGCGGAGCCGGGTGCTTGCGCAGGTCACCGCGCTCGTCGAGGCGGGCGAGACGCCGGCCGAGATCGACATCCACGTGATCATCGGGCTCGCGTCGGTGATCTGAGTGCCGGCCTCGGTCCTACCGCCCGCGGCCGGCGCCGCGCTGCTGGACCGGATTGGAGCCGGCCGCCCGCTTGGCGGCCCTTGCGGCGCCTTTGGAGACCGGGGTCCCCGATTCGGAGCCGGCTTGACGACTGCTGTCGCCCGCCTGATCAAGCGTCGCGGCGGCGGCCTGCTTCTCCTCCTTCGACGCGGTCTTGGATCGCATCGTCTTCAGGGCTTCCATCTCTGCGCGCTTGTCGATTCGATCTGAGGGAGGCATGACGTGGACAGTCGCAGACTTCGCGGACGAAGGCGGTCGCCCGCGCGGCTCAGCGGCGCCGGCGATCCTTCCGCTATCCGCAGCACCGACCGGCGGCAGCGTTCCTCGCCGCCGGTCGTCCCCGCGCTAGATTCGCCGCATGAGCGCCGAACCGATTCGCATCGTCGTCCTCGAGGGTGATCAAACCGGGCAGGAGCTGCTGGAGGCGTCGCTTGCCGTGCTCGAGCCGGAGGTGCTGGGTCTGGAGGTGGAGCTTCATCGCTTCGACCTCTCGCTGGCGAACCGGCGTGCCACCGACAACGAGGTGTGCACGGAGGCGGCGGCCGCCATGAGGGAGGCCGGCCTGGGTCTGAAGGCGGCCACGATCACCCCGGAGGACAAGGACGACGTCGGCAGCCCCAACCGCCTGATCCGCGAGGGCATCGACGGCACGGTGATCGTGCGCACCGGCCGGCGAATCCCGGGTGTCTCCCCCATCGCCGGCATCCACTACCCGATCTCGGTCTGCCGGATGGCCGTCGGTGATGCCTACGGCGCCGAGCAGTGGCGCGAGGAGACCGACGATGGCGACGAGGTCGCCTTCCGGACCGAGCGGATCAGCCGGCGGGTCTGCCGCGCCGTGTCCGAGCATTCGTTCCGGACGGCCGAGCAGATGCGGGCACGGGTCTACGGCGGTCCGAAGTGGACGGTCAGCCCGGTCTACGAGGGCATGCTGAAGGAGGAGATGGACGCTGCTGCCGAACGCCATCCCGAGGTCGTCTACGAGCCGGTCCTGATCGACGCGACGTACGCGGGGCTGATCAGCGGCGCGGCCGATGGGCCGCTGGTCATACCTACGCTGAACCGCGACGGCGACCTGCTCAGCGACCTGGTGATGCCGATGTTCGGCTCGATCGCGGGCGCGGAGTCGATCCTGCTCAGCCTCGACGAGGAACTGAAGCCCGCGGTCGCGATGGCCGAGGCCCCGCACGGAACGGCACCGGCGCTCGAGGGCAAGGACATCGCCAACCCGCTGGCGATGGTGCTCGCCTGCGCCGCGGTGCTCCACTACGCCGGGGAGCGCGGCGACGATGAGGCCGCCCACCGGGCCTCGCGCGCCGTCTACGAGGCCAGCTTCGAGGCCGCCGGCGACGGGGTGCGGACCCACGACCTGGGCGGCGAGACCGGAACGACCGACGTCTGCCGGGAGATCGCCTCGCGCGTCGCATCGAAGCTCTCCGCTTAGCTGCGTCCGAGCTCTGCACGGGGACGCTGCGCGCGGTGAGGGCGAAGTGCATACGATGGCGCCGATGGAGGGCACCGCGGCTGCAGCCGACGGGCAGGCACAAGAGGTCAGCTACGCGGACGAACGTAGGGAAATCCCCTGGCTGATCATCGGCGCCGTGGTCGCGGTCATCGCGCTGGTCCTGATCAAAGGCCTCCACGACGTCGCCCAGACCGGCCTCAACGGGCTCTCCCTCGGGGCCATCTACGCGCTCGGCGCCGTCGGCCTGACGCTCGTGTACGGGATTCTCAAGCTGACGAACTTCGCGCATGGCGACTTCCTCACCTTCGGCGGCTACATGGCCTACGTGGTCAACGTCAACCTCGGCGGCCCGCTGATCCTCGGCGTGCTGTTCGCGATCGTCGCGACGGCTGCGCTGGGCATCGCGTTCGAGAAGATCCTCTGGGGACCGATGCGCGCGCGGCGTGCCGGCTCTCTGCAGCTGCTGCTGACGTCGATCGGCCTCGCGTTCATCATCCGCGCCGGGATCCAGTTCTTCTTCTCCACCGACGTCAAGCTGCTCGACGTCAACAACACGGCGACGGTGCAGTTCCTCGGTCTCTCGATCGGCCGCACCCAGCTGATCGTCGTGGTCGTCGGCGTCGTCACGCTGCTTGCGGTTGCGGCGCTGCTGCGCTTCTCGCTCCTCGGCAAGCAGATGCGCGCGCTCTCCGATGACATCGACCTCGCCGAGACCTCGGGCATCAACACCTCGCGCGTGATCCTCTACACGTGGATCTTCGCCGGCGGCCTCGCGGGCCTCGCGGGCGTCCTCGACGCCTCGATCACCAACCTCAAGCCCGAGTTCGGCTTCGAGCTGCTGCTGCCGATCTTCGCCGCGGTCGTCCTCGGCGGAATCGGAGATGCCTTCGGCGCGCTCATCGGTGGCCTGGTGCTCGGCGTGATGATCGAATGGTCGACGCTCTTCATCCCGGCTCAGTGGAAGGTCAGCTTCGGTTTCATCGCGCTGATCCTCGTGCTGATCTTCCGCCCGCAGGGAATCTTCGGCAAGGCGAGGACGGTCTAGGTCCAGATGCTCACGATCGCGATCTCGCTCGACTTCCTGACCTCGATCGGCTTCTGGACCGGTGTGATCGTCCTCGCCGGGATCTACACGCTGCTTGCGCTCGGCCTGCAGCTCAACGTCGGCTTCACCGGGATCGTCAACTTCGGACAGGCCGGCTTCATGGCGATCGGCGCCTATGCCATGGCGATCCTTGTGCTCAAGGCCGGGTTCTCGTTCTGGCTCGCGCTGCCCAGCTCGATGATCATCGCGATGCTCTTCGGCCTCCTCGTCGGCCTGCCCTCCCTGCGACTGAGATCCGACTACTTCGCGATCGCCACGATCGCCAGCTCCGAGGTGATCCGGCTCGTCGCTCAGAACGCGCGCTCGCTGACCGGCGGCAACCAGGGCCTGTTCTGCTCAGACGCCAGCGATCCCGTCTACCGCTGCTTCGACGACACGTGGGTCAACGTCTCCGACACGATCAACGGCTGGGTCGAATCGATCGGCTGGACCAACCCCCCCTCCCTGATCGCGCTGCTGATCGTCGTCTGGATCGCGGTGCTGCTCGTCACGGGCGCGCTCGTCCTCGTCCAGAAGAGCCCCTGGGGGCGGGTGCTGCGCGCGATCCGCGAGGACGAGGACGCGGCCCGCGCCCTCGGCAAGAACACCCTCTCCTACAAGCTTCAGTCGCTGATCATCGCCGCCGCGATCGGGTCCATCGCCGGTTGGTTCCTCGCGCTCGACCTGGCGACGATCCACCCCACCGATTACGAACCGATCGTCACCTTCTTCGCCTACAGCGTGCTCGTGCTCGGCGGCCTCGCCAACTACTGGGGCGTTGCCCTCGGCGGGATCGTCTTCTGGGCGCTGCTGGAGGGCACCCGGTTCATCGACCTCTTCCACGACGAGTACAGACAGACGGCCCTGCGGTTCTTCATCGCCGGTCTCGTGCTGATCATCATCATGGTCTTCCGGCCCCAGGGCTTCGTCGGCAAGCGCGAGGAGATGGTGCTCGGTGACTGACTCGGGCACCGCCGTGGCGGAGGGGTCCGCCTCCAGCCCCGCCAAGGGCAACATCTTCGAGGCGACCGACGTCGTCAAGCGCTTCGGCGGCATCCGCGCGGTCAACGGGGCGACGATGAGCGTCGGCGAAGGGTCGATCACCGCGCTGATCGGGCCCAACGGCGCCGGCAAGACGACCTTCTTCAACGTGATCACCGGCTTCTACCGTCCCGACGGCGGCACCGCGACGTTCGCCGGCCAACCCGTGCTCGGCAAGCCCGCCCACCGCATCGCCCGGCTGGGGATGGTGCGGACCTTCCAGATCACGAAGGCACTCTCGCGGATGCCCGTGATCGACAACATGCTGCTCGCCGCGCCCGATCAACCGGGCGAGAGGCTCTCCGGGCTCATCTTCAAGGCGGCGGCCAGCCGCCGGCGGGAGAGTGAGATCACCGAGCGCGCGGTGGACCTGCTCGCCTCCTTCAACCTCGACAAGAAGGCCAACGACTACGCCGGCACGCTCTCCGGCGGACAGCGCAAGCTCCTCGAGCTGGCCAGGGCGCTGATGACCGAGCCCCGCTTCCTGCTCCTCGACGAGCCGATGGCGGGCATCAACCCCACGCTCGGTCGCCGCCTGCTCGAGCACATGGAGCGCCTGCGCTCCGAGGACGGCGTCAGCTTCCTATTCGTCGAGCACGACATGGACGTGGTCATGAACCACTCCGACCGGGTCATCGTGATGGCCGAGGGCCGGGTCATCGCAGCCGGCTCACCGAGCGAGATTCGCGGCAATCAGCGTGTCATCGATGCCTATCTCGGCGGTGGCGGCGACGTGGGTGAAGGCGATGACCCTCCGGTCGGCCGGGAGGATGCATGATGGCCGAGCCGCTGCTTCGCACCACCGACCTCGTCGCCGGTTACCTGCCCGAGGTCGACATCCTCAACGGGGTCTCGATCGAGGTGCAGGAGGGGGAGATCGTCACGATCGTCGGTCCCAACGGTGCCGGCAAGTCGACGCTGATCAAGACGATCTTCGGCCTGCTGCAGCCGCGCAGCGGCTCGGTGCACCTCGCCGACTCCGACCTCACCGGGCTCAAGCCTCACGACATCACCCGCCGCGGCCTCTCCTACGTCCCCCAGCTCGACAACGTGTTCGCCAACCTCACCGTCGAGGAGAACCTCGAGATGGGAGCGCTGAAGTCGTCGACCAAGCGGGAGCGCATGAGCGAGATGTACGAGCTGTTCCCGCGCCTCGGCGAGCGCAAGACTCAGCCGGCGGGGACGATGAGCGGCGGCGAGCGACAGATGGTCGCGATGGCTCGGGCGCTGATGCCGGAGCCCAAGGTGTTGCTCCTCGACGAGCCCTCGGCAGGCCTCGCGCCCGCGTTCGTCGACGCGATCTTCGAGAAGACGGTCGAGATCAACCGCTCCGGCGTGACGATCGTGATGGTCGAGCAGAACGCCAAGCGGGCGCTCGCGATGTCGAACCGCGGCTACGTGCTCGACCTCGGCAAGGATCGCTACACGGGGCCCGGCAAGGACCTGCTCAACGATCCCAAGGTCGCCGAGCTCTACCTCGGCGGCGCCGGGCGCCTGGAGACCGACGTCTCCGAGTTGCCCGAGGGCGCCGAGCGCCCCAGCTCGAATTAGCGACCTGAACTAGATTCCGGAATCTCGTAGGGGCGGTTCCGTGGAGCGGTTACTTCCGGAGTCCAGTGTGTTTCGCCACAGGTGCCGAACGCCTGAATTCAATTGCGGAGCGCCCATTACTGACCATGGAGAGCAGCAAATGGCAGCTCAGAGAGGAAGTCGCAAATCGACCCCAGCGCCGAAGGGTGGTGGCCGGTCAGCCGCCCTCGCAGCCCGTTGGGGTGACACACACCATCATCTTGGTTTCTGTCACCCCAGGCCGGTCGGAAAACACGAAGGGCCGAGGCGTTTCCGCCCCGGCCCTCCGGTAACTCGTCACGGCGCGATGCCGCGATCATGCTTCGAGGGTCAGCCCTCGGAGCCTGATGCGAGCGGGAACTGATCGACGTTGCCGATCTTCCCGTTCTTGTACTCGTAGACGTCGTAGACGCCCGCGGTCGCATCGCCGTTCTCATCCATGTCGATGGGTCCGGATGCGCCCTCGTAATCGATGTCCTCGCCGTTCTCCAGCGCCTTGACGGCGTCGGGGAGCTGCTCGAACGTGTACTTCGTGCCCGGTGCCGAACTGACGCCCTGGACGACGTCGGCCATGTCCGCACCATCGGTGGAACCGGCCGCAACCGCTGCCAGGTAGCACAGGATCACCGCGTCGAAGTTCTGACTGTCGAACGTCTGTCGAGTGACGTCAGTCGGGTCGAACGCGTTGTATGCCTTGTCGAATGCCGTCGAGGTGGCATCGCCCTCGGGCGAGCCCGGAGCGGTGCCCCGGAATCCCTCGACCACATCTGCCCCGACATCGCCGGGGAGGCTGCTGGAGGCCAGGCCGTCGGTTCCGAACGCAGTGCTCGGATCCCATCCTGCCCTCGCGAGCGCCGGGCCGACCTTGACGAACGTCTCCGGGAAATCGAAGAACACCGTTGCGTCGGGGTTGCCCGAGACGATCTTCTGCGCCTCCGAGTCGTAGCTCGGCTGCGTCGGGTCGTAGATGACCGTCTGGCCGATCTTGCCGCCCATGTCCTCCCATGGACCGGAGAACGTGTCGACGAGACCGTTTCCGTAGGAGTCGTTGCGGGCGCCGATGTTCACCGTCTTGCCCTCGGCACCGCCGACGGCGTCAGCGACCACGTTGGCCAGAACCGGTCCCTGGAACGAGTCCGGCGGAACGGTCCGGTCGAGGAGGTTGTTGTCCTCGAGGCCGGTGATCTCATCACTGGTGGATGCCGGTGAGATCTGCAGCACGCCTTCGCGGCTCGTCACCGACCTGGATACCGGGATCGTCACCGATGACGCCCACGAGCCGGCGATGCAGCTTGCGCCACCGTCGACCAGCTTGCGTGCGGCCTGCACACCAGCCTGATCGCTCGTCTGGTCGTCCTCCGTCTGAAGGGTGACCTTATGGTCGTCGCCGGTCGAGTCGATCGACTTGTTGATCTCGTCTACGGCGAGCTCCGCCGCCTTCTGGCCGGGAGGCCCGAAGTCAGCGAGGTCGCCCGAAAGTGGAACGAGGTTGCCGATGGTCAGATCGAGCGATGTCGCTCCGCCCCCGGAGCTCGAACTGCTGCTGTCACTACCGCTATCGCTGCCGCATGCCGCGACACCGAAAGAGAGAGCGGTGACGGTTCCGGCGATCGCCAGAAGCCTTGTGCCCCTCAATGTGTTTCCTCCTCTGATGGTTCCATCCCACGGGCGAGAGCCCGGGGAGCCGTACAGAGCCCTCCGATCCGCGCACGGATCGTGCCTTGGGACTCGCAGTCAACCTATCTCAAACGGCGCAGCCCTGCGGGGGAAACCGCGACGCTGCGCCCCTGCGGTCAGACCGGTGCGCCGTCGGTGCCGCCACCGTTGCCGGAATTGGGACCCTCGTCGATCCGGCGCCACTCGACGATCTTGCCGTCCACGATGTCGAACGAGGTCGAGGCCTTTCCACCGATGCCGGACCCGCAGCCTCCCCCGGGGCGGTCGGTGAGCCGGAAGGTCGCCGTCGTCAGGTCGCCCTCGCTCCGGGCGGAGATCAGCTCGGCTCCACATGGAAGCGAGTCGTTGAAGGCGATGGCGTCCTCGGTCGATCCGATCTTGGTCAGCAGCGGGCCGTTCTCCGCGGTGCTCGGGATCGCAAAGTAGCCGGCGGCCGCATCCACGTCACCCCCGCGAAGCGCGTTCGACCATGCCTCGATGACCCTGACGTCAGCGGGCTCCGCGTCGGCGACGTCCGGGGGCGTGGCGGAGGTCGAGGTCGTGTCCCCGGTCGATCCGGTGATCGTCGTGGTCGTGTCGCCACCGCATCCGGCAAGCAGGAAAACCGCGGATATGCAGGCGATCACCGACAGGGGCAAGAGGCCCTTGTAATGTCCGGCCAGGTCAGCGAACATACGTTCGCCCTTCCTGATGATCGTCGGATCCGTACTCATTCCTCGCTTCTCACTGCTCTCCGCGGTTGCTGATCGGACCCAGATGCTGACAGAGCCGGTGGCTCTCTCTCCGGAACCGGGCGGCGAGCAGGCGGTCGGCGAGGTCAGTGGAGCCGCCGAGGCATTCGGGATTCATGCGGGGATGCAGCTCGGCGAGGCGCTGGGGCGTTGCCCGCGGCTGACGCTCGTCCCCGCTGATCCAGGCCGGGCGAGCAGCGAGTGGGAGCGGATCGTGCGCTCGCTGGAGCGAATCGGTGCCGAGGTCGAAAGCGAGGTCGCCGGCGAGGCCTTCTTCGGCGTCGATCCCCTGCGTGGGCTCTGGGGGCCGCGTCACGAGGACGTGCTCCTGCGGGCCTGGCGGGCTGTCGGGGGGCCGGCCAGGGTCGCCGGGGCGCCGACCCGCTTCTGCGCTCTGGCCGCCGCCCGAGCCGGTGGCAGGAGACGCCGGCGACGCTCTCCCCGGGTGATCCCCGCCGGCTCCGAGCGCGATTTCCTGGCACCGCAGCCGATCAGGCTGCTGGACGGACGGCTTGGGCCCAGTCGCGGTCCCGACCGCAGCCGGCGGCTGGTCGCCACCCTCGAGCGCCTCGGCATCGAGACCCTCGGCGAGCTGGCCGCCATGCCCCGGATCGCGATCGCCGACCGTTTCGGCGTGCTCGGCCTGCGTGCTCACGATCTCGCCTCCGGAATCGACACGCCGCTGCGGCCCAGGCGCCCGCACGAGGAGTTGATCCAGGCGATCGGGCTACCCGAGGCCTCCTACGGGGCCCAGCTCGAGCGCGCGCTGGAGCTGCTGATCGAGCGGCTTCTCGCAGACCCGCGCCGCGAGGGTCGCGCCATCCGCTCCCTGCGCCTCGAGGCCCGGATCGCCGAGGGCGGCAGCTGGTCGGCGGATGCGGTGCTGCGCAGCGCCAGCGGCTCGCCCGAGCGATTGCGGCTGGCGCTGCTGCCGAAGCTCGCCGGGCTCGGGGCGCCGGCCTCGGCCCTCGCCCTGCGCGCGCTGGAGCTCGCCCCCGGCGGAAGCATGCAGCCGGCGCTCGCCCCTGATCCGGGCGAGCGGCGCAAGGAGCTGCTGGCGGAGGCGGTCCGGCAAGTTCGGGCCGCCGCGGGACGCGACTCGGTCCTGCGAGTGCTCGTCGTCGACCCGGAATCGCGGATCCCTGAGCGCTGGGCCGTCCTGGCGCCCTACAACGAAGGTGGATGACGGGCATGAATTCCCTCTATGAGCCACGGGCGGTCCGGGTCCGGGTCGCCGGGACGGTCCCCACATTCGTCGCCGGGGCGCCGGTCGAGGCGATTCGCGAGCGCTGGCTCGTCGAGGACCGCTGGTGGTCGAGCGATCCGCTGCGGCGCGACTACTTCGAGGTCGTCCTCGCGACCGGGCGCTGCACCGTGATCTTCTGTGACCTCGCAGCCGGTCGCTGGTACGAGCAACGATGAGCTACGTCGAGCTGCACTGCCACTCCGCCTTCTCGTTCGCAGACGGCGCCTCGAGTCCCGACGAGCTGGCGCTGGCCGCCGCCGAGCTTGGCTACGGGTCCCTGGCGGTGACCGACCACGACGGGCTCTGGGGATCCATGGAGTTCGCCCAGGCCTGCGTGATCGCGGGAGTCCGGCCGATCACCGGGGTCGAGTTGACGGTCCGGGCGCCGGGCACACCTCCACCGCCCGAGGACTTCCGGGGCAACTGTCCTCCCGGTGCATTCCACCTGACCCTGCTGGTCGAGACTGCGACCGGATACCGCAACCTCTGCCGGCTGCTGACGACCGCTCACGCCGATGACCGCCTGGCGCCCTCGGTCTCGCTGCCGGAGCTGATGCGCCACGCCGAGGGGCTCATCTGCCTCTCCGGCTGCGCCCGCGACGGGGCGCTGGCTGGGCGGATCGCGCGCGGGGATCACGGCGCGGCCGAGCAGCTCGGGCGCCGGCTGCTCCTGACGTTCGGGCCCGATCGCTTCCGGGTCGAGCTGCAACGGCCGCTCTGGCGCGGGGACCGGGCGCGCAACCGGGCGCTCGTCGAGCTCGCCGAGCGCCTCGGGGTCCCGTGCGTCGCCACCGGCAACGTCCATTCCCACCACCGCAGGCGAACGCCGCTGCAGGACGCGCTCGTCGCGATCCGGCTCAACGGCACGCTCGAATCGACCGAGCCCGTGCGCCGCGGCAACGGCTCGGCCACGCTGCTCGGCCCGGCCGAGGCCGCGCAGCGGTTCGCCGAGCATCCCGAGGCCGTCGCCGAGTCGGGGCGGCTGGCCGAACGGCTCGGATTCGACCTGACCCGCGACCTCGGCTACAGCTACCCCGGGGCCGAGGACGGCAGCGCGGACCGGCGGCTCGCCGAGGCCTGCGCCTCGCGCTTCGGCGAGCGCTACGACGGGACGGCCGAGAAGCCGGCGGCCGAGCGACAGCTCGCCGAGGAGCTGCGGATGATCGCCAAGCTCGGGCTCTCCGGCTTCTTCCTCTTGCACCGCGATCTGCTCGAGCTCGCACGCGACGTCGCCGTCGAGGTCCGCGGGCCTGACAGCGCCCGCTCCCTGCTGCCGCCCGGTCGGGGGCGTGGCTCCAGCGTCAGCTCGATCGTCTGTTACCTGACGGGCCTCTCCCACGTCGATCCCGTCAAGGCCGGGCTGTTTTTGGGCCGCTTCCTCAACGACGAGATCACCGAGGCGCCCGACATCGACCTCGACTTCCCCCGCGACGTGCGCGAACGGCTGATCCCGCGGATTCACGAGCGCTACGGGCCGGAGCGATCAGCGCTGGTGGCGGCCTTTCCGACCTTCCGGACGAAGGGGGCGATCCGCGACCTCGGCAAGGCGCTCGGGCTGCCGTCCGGCGAGATCGAGCGGGTGGCGCGCGCGGTCAGCCCCTACGCCACCTACGAGCCGCGGGACTCACCCTCGATGCCCGATCGCGATGGCAGCGCCGATGTGATCGACCCCGAGCTCGGTATCCACCCTGAGATCGCCGACGCGATCGGCGCCCAGCGTGCCGGGTCGGAGCGCTGGATCGCACTCGCTCGCCTGATGAAGGAGGCCTATGGGCTCCCTCGCCACGCCTCTCAGCACTCCGGCGGGATGGTCCTCTCGACGCGTCCCCTCATCGATCTCTGCCCGATCGTCCCCGCGGCCATGGAGGGGCGCCAGATCGTCCAGTGGGACAAGGACTCCTGCGCGGACGCCGGCTTCCTCAAGATCGACCTGCTCGGGCTCGGGATGCTCTCCGCGGTCGAGCGCACGGTCAACGAGATCGCCAAGGCGCGCTCGGAGCGGATCGACCTCTCGCGGATCCCGCTCGACGACCCCGAGGTCTACGCGCAGATCCAGCGGGCCGAGACGACCGGCGTCTTCCAGATCGAGAGCCGCGCGCAGATGCAGATGCTGCCGCGATCGGTGCCGGAGAACATCGACGACCTGACCGTGCAGGTTGCGCTGGTCCGCCCCGGCCCGATCCAGGGAGGCGCCGTCCACCCATACCTCGAGCGCAAGCGCAAGCTACGGGAGGATCCCGGCTTCGAGGTGCCATACGAGCACCCCTCGCTGGAGCCGATCCTCGCCGACACGCTCGGTGCAATCGTCTTTCAGGATCAGGTGATCCAGGTGGCGATGGCGCTGGCGGGCTTCAGCTCGGGCGAGGCGGAGGGCCTGCGCCGAGCGATGAGCCGCAAGCGCTCCGACGAGGCGATGCGCTCCTATCGCGATCGGTTCGTCGAGGGCGCGGTCGCCGAGGGCGTCGACCGTGCCATCGGTGAGCGCGTCTTCGAGCAGATCCGCGGCTTCTCCGGCTTCGGCTTCCCCAAGTCCCACGCCGCGGCCTTCGGACTGCTCGCCTACCAGTCGACCTGGTTGCGGGTCCACTATGGGCCCGAGTTCCTCTGCTCGCTACTGAACGAGCAGCCGATGGGCTTCTACCCGCCCGACGCGCTCGTCCACGAGGCGCAGCGGCGGGGGATCGAGATCCGGGGAACCGACGTCAACCGGAGCTTCGTCGAGTGCCGGGTGGAGCGAACGAAGGGGACCGGATTCGGAGGGCTGGCGGTACGGGTCGGGCTCGGCTACATCAAGGGTCTGACGGCGCGGGACGCAGAGGTCGTCGTCGCCGAGCGGGAGCGCGGCGGGAACTACGAGGACCTGGGGGAGCTCGCCTCGCGGTCTGGCGCGACGGCCGACGCGCTGGAGCGGCTCGCCTGGGCCGGGGCCTGCGCGGCGATCGGAGGCGGCGAAGCGTCGGCGGCGGGAGACCGGGGCGATCGGCGGCGGACCCCTCTCTGGCGCCTCGGGGTCGCCAGCGGCTCAATCCGCCAGGCCGGCGGCGAGCAGCTCTCCCTGCCGCTTGCGGTGCCGGCGGCCCCCGCGCTGCGCCCGCAAACGGCCTGGGAGCGGGTGATGGCCGACTACGGGTCCCAGGGCATGGCCCTTGACGAGCACCCGCTCGAGCTGATCCGCCCGAGCCTGAGCGAGGGCACGGTCACCTGCCGCGATCTGGAGGGCATCGCCGACGGCACCGACCTGACCGTCGCCGGGATGCTCGTCGCTCGCCAGCGCCCGGCGACCGCCAAGGGAGTCATGTTCCTGTTGATCGAGGATGAGACCGGCGTCGTCAACGTGGTCGTCCTTCCACCCGTCTACGAGCGCCACCGGCTGACGGTCCGGACCGCCTCCCTGATCACCATCGAGGGTCGGCTGGAGCGCCGCGAGGGCGTGGTCAACGTGATCGCGTCGACGGTAATGCGACTGGAGCGTCCAGATCAACCGATCGCCGAGGTCCGCAGCATCGAACCCGCCCCTGAGCGCGATGCCGGGGCCTCGATCACCGACCTCGATGCGGTCCTCCCCGCGGTCCACAGTTTCGGCCGCCGTGGGTGAGCCCGCTCAGCGCGCCGACTTCCCCGATTTCATGCAAGTTCCATTGCACGAACGTGTGTACGTCCGAGCTCGCCCGTACCTTCTCCCGCATGAGTGAAACGAGACACAGAAGAAGCGCGGCGATCACCCGGATCGCCGACCGGATCGATCTGGCGATCGACCTGTTGACCCTGGGCCAGTACGGCCTGGAGCGAGTGCCCGTCGGCACAGCCGGAAGCGAGGAGTGCGGCCGGGCGAACCCGGCCGATTGGGAGGCTCCTCGGCCGGCCGGCCGCCGTGCCTGCGAGCGGCGCATGCGCCGCGCAGCCGTCGCCGCCACCGCTCCGCGGGTCTAGCTAGGACTTCGCCCCCGACTCGGTCCTGGGCGTAGCCACCCTGGTCGACTGGGAGCGCCCACGAAGCTCGACCTCGTCGCCGAGCTCCCAGTTTTCGGCCTCGCCGCCGGCCGCTTCCTCCAGCGCGGCCGAGGAAGCGAGAACGGCCACCTTCCGATCCTTCGCCAGATCCATCAACCGCGCGGCCTCATTGACCGCATCACCGATGACGGTGTACTCGAACCGCTTTGCGCCGCCGATGTTGCCGGCGACGACCTCCCCCCAGGAAACGCCGATCCCGGCATCGATGCTTCCCACCTCCGCGCCGAGACGATCGACCATCTCGCGCGCCGAGGCCAGCGCGCGTCCGGCCGGATCGTCGACCTCCTGGGGTGCGCCGAAGACCGCCAGCGCGGCGTCGCCCTCGAACTTGTTCACCCAGCCACCGTGCTCATCGACGGTCTCGACGACCACGCCGAAGAACGCGTTGAGCAGCTCCACCACCTCCGTCGCAGGCCGGCTGGAGGCCAGCTCGGTCGAGCCGACCATGTCGATGAACAGGATCGCGACCTCGCGTACCTCGCCGCCGAGGCCCTCTTCGCGCTCGAGGGCCTCGCGGGCCACGTCCTCGCCGACGTGGCGTCCGAACACGTCGCGGATGCGCTCGCGCTCGCGAAGGCCGGTGACCATCTGGTTGAACCCGCTCTGGAGCAGTCCGAGCTCGCTGCCGTCATAGACCGGCACCTCCACGTCGAGATCGCCCTCCCCCACCTCTGACACCGCCCGGCGAACGGAGAGGATCGGCGCGGCGACGACCCGCGCCGCGAGCAGGATGCAGATGAACCCGAAGATCAATCCGATGCCCGCAAGCGACAGGACCGCGATGGCGAGCTGGTCGCGGGTCAGGTCGTGATCGACGAGCACCGAGAACCCCACCGTCGCCAGGCCGAACATCGGCACCCCGGAACCGAGCGCCCACGCCAGGATCGTCCGGAACGTGACACCCGGGAGGGCCGGATCGTCGAGCGGGCGAGCGGCCAAGGCCCGAACTGCGGCTGGTCGCGAGAGGCGCTCAGTGAGCAGATACGCGAGCGCCGATGTCGCGAGACCTCCGAGGAGGGTCGTGATGAGCACCTTTCGTCCCAGCTCGAACGAGAAGATCGCCATGTTGAGCCCGCCGAAGAGGACGGCTGCCAGGCCCCACAGGATGCTCATGACCAAGAAGACGTGCAGGGGCGCCCGCAGCAGATTGCGCTGCTCGGCGGGCGTCGGGTTTCGGTCCTCGTTCATCCACCGGCGGCTCGGGCGCAAGCGGCGCAGCGACCACACGATCCCGATCGGCACCGCTACGAGGACATAGCCGCTGGCAACGGCGAGGTTGAAGATCGCCGGATCGCCCTTGCCGGGGGTCTCGGTCGGGATGACCCAGACGAGGATCACGAAGACGATCGCCGTCCCGACCAGATTCGCGAACACGATCGCAAGCGCGGTGACCGCGCGCACGGCCGTGAGCACCGTTCCGTCGCTTCGTCGCTGGCCGGGCGGTCCCGAGGACGACTCGCGAACGCTTTCGGCCGTGGCGCTCGAGCCCTCCATGGCCGGCAGCCTAGTCCGCCGCGCCCGACTCGACCGCGGCGAGAATCTCGCGTGCGGCCGACAGCGTGCGGCCGACACCGTCGGGATCGACGTTCTCCACCGTGTCCGTCGGCCAATGGAGATTCGGGATCGCGCCGTCCTGGATGCTCAGCGTGAGTGCGCGCCCTCCGGCGGCCAGCACCGGGCTCGCGTCATAGGTGAGACCAGCGGGTGAGTCCTCCGGAGCCATCCGCAGATCGGGGCGGCGCGCTGCAACCGCAGCGGCTGCGGCGATCAGGCGGGCGTCGGCCCGCCAATGGGTGATCACGCCCTCGCGGCGGAGGAACTTCAGCGTGCCACCTCCCCCGACGTTGTCGATGTTGAGGAAGAGCCACCCCGTGGTGGCGTGGGCGCGCAGAAAAGCACGCGAGCCGAGCGTCCCGGACTCCTCGCAGCCGGTCAGGCAGAGGACGACGCGAGTGCCGGCGAGCGGAGTGGCTGCCAGCTCCGTCGCGAGGGCGGCCGCGACGCCGCACCCGGAGGCATTGTCATTGGCGCCGGGCACGTCCTCTCCGATGAGCTCGCGTTCGATCAGCAACGCGATGCTCGCTCCCAGGATCCCCCGCCCGAAGTTCAGCGCACGGCGTACCTTCGGCCGGCTCGGCGCGAGTGGCTCCCCGATCGCGCCGCAGGCGACGAGAGCGCTGTTGAGCGTGATCCATCGTCCGAGCAGCCCAACGAGGCGTGGATGGAAGATGAGCCCGCTGCGCGAGGTGTCCAGGTGAGCCATCAGGCAGAGCGTGCGACGGAGCTCCCCGTGAGGCTCGATCGTGGCGACGACGTTCTGCGAACGGCGCCGGCTCAGTGCCGCCGAGAGCGGCGTTCGCGCCAGGGACCCCTCGCTCGCCAGCCCCGCGCCGGCGAGCAGGGCCAACGCGCTCCGGAGCTTCCACCTGCGGCGAGGGATCAGGGCGGGCGCGATTGCCGCGGCCATGATCAGGCCGAACGGCAATCCGAAGCTCGAGTACCCCGCGAAGTCCTCGAGATGAGCGTCGACGGCTCGGCTCGTCAAGCGATCGCGGACGAGCTCGGCACCAAGACGCTCCTCCGGGCCGGTGGGTCTGCGGGGCCCGATCTCCCCGGCGAGGAGCTCGACCCATTCCATCGGGTCGCTTCCGGGGACATGCTCGGAGGCGGGCGAAGTCACCATCGGGCGATCCTAGAGCGACACCCGGGGTCGGCCTGCGATGCTAGGCCCGATCGGCGGCGATGCGGGAGACAGCGATGTGATGGGTGCCGGACGACCTGCGGGGTCCGGCTTGGATCCCCCGCGCCCCACGGGCCCGCTGGCGGCCTACGCGCGATTCGTCGTCAAGGCCCGGTGGTTTCTCATCATCGGCTGGATCCTCGCGACGGTCGCAGCCGTCCTCCTGCTCCCCGACGTCAAATCAGCGCACACGGGCTCCGTCGGCGACCTCGTCGCCAACGACGCCGACGCGATCGACGCGGAGGAACGCTCCGTCGACCTCTTCAGGTTTCCGGTTCTCAGCCGGACGGTGATCGTCCAGCGGCGGGAGGGGGGATTCACGCCCGCGGCCGCAGCTCGCATCTATTCCAGAGCCACGGCCATCGGACTCGGGAATCTGCCCGGGCTCGAGGCGATCCCCTTCGCGCTCCCGGTCACCAACGATGTCGCCAAGGGCATTTCGATCGCAGCGGTGCCGCCGACCCGGCCGACGGCGGCGCTCACCTACCTCTTTTTCCCGACCGACATCGGGCCCGTCGGACGCACCGGGCTGGCGGAGCGGTTGGTCACGCGCTACATCTCGAGGCCCTCCGACGGAGAGGTCGGCGTGACGGGTGCCGTCCCGGCCCGAGCTGAGCAGGTCCGCAAGATCACCGACTCGCTCCCTCTCGTCGAGCTCGCCACGATCCTGCTGGTCACTCTTGCCGTCGGAGTTCACTACCGATCGGTCGGCGCGCCGCTCGCCAACGTGGTCACAGTTGCCGTCACCTATCTCGCCTCGGTCCACCTCATCGGAGGCGCTGGGCAGCTGATCGGGATCTCGGTTCCGGAGGAGGTCGAACCCGTCATGGTCGCCCTGCTGTTCGGCATCGTCACCGACTACTCCATCTTCTTCATCTCGAGGTTTCGCCAATACGTGCTGGAGGGCGTCCCCTCCCTCCTGGCGGCCGAGCGCACCACCTGGGACCTGACGCCGACGATCTTCGCCGCGGGGATCTCGGTGGCCGCCGCATGCTCAACCCTCGTGTTCGCCCAGCTGGGCTTCTTTCAAGCGTTCGGGCCGGGAATGGCCCTTGCGGTGCTGGTCGCGATCGCGGTCGTCTGTACGTTCGTGCCCGCGGTCCTGGCGGTCAGCGGCGAGCGAATCCTCTGGCCGAGCCGTCGCCGGAGAGAGGCGGCGGATCCTTCGGCCGCAAGCCCCCCACTGCAGCGAATCCGCGATCTCCGCGCCGCCCTGCTCGCCATCCCGTCTCGCCGACCCGTGCTCGTGGCCACGGCGTCCGCGCTGCCGCTGGTTGCTCTCGCCATCGCGGTCACCGGCCTGGAGCTGGGCAACAGCGTGATCAGCGGTCTGCCGGCCGGGTCGCCTCCTCGACAGGCCCTGGCGGAAGCCAGGAAGGGTTTCGTGCCAGGGGCGATCTCACCGACGATGATCATGCTCGAAGGCGACTCCATCAGCGAGCGGCGACCGCAGCTGCGCCGGGTACAACGACTGCTGGCGGCGCGCGACAACGTCGCTGAAGTCGTCGGGCCGTCACAGCTGCGAGGGGACTCGCTCGACCTGGGTGCCGTGATCTCCCCGACCGGTGACGCCGTCCGCTACCTCGTCGTCTTCGACGTCAATCCGCTGGGCAGCCGCGGAATCGCAGCGCTGAGCGGAATCCGCCGGAACTTCGACGAGCTCCTGGCGAAGGCCGGGGTCGGGGACGCCAAGTTCAGCCTCGCCGGGGACACGGCCATCTCCGAGGAGACCGTGACCAAGACGCGCGACGACCTCGCCCGCATCCTCCCGCTCGCCGCACTGGCCGTCTTCCTCATCCTCGCGATCTTCCTGCGCGCCCTGGTCGCCCCTCTCTACCTGGTCGTCGCGAGCCTCCTCGCGCTCGCCGCGAGCCTTGGCCTGACCGTGCTCGTCTTCCAGGATCTGCTCGGCTTCGGGGAGCTGACCTTCTACGTTCCCTTCTCTGGGATCGTGCTCCTCATCGCCCTCGGCTCCGATTACAACGTCTACCTCGTCGGCCGGGTCTGGGCTGAGGCCAGGGAACAGCCCATTCGCCGTGCCGTGGCCGTCGCCGCCGCGCGAGCCTCGACCGCGATCACGGTCGCCGGCGTGGTGCTCTCAATCAGCTTCGCCCTGCTTGCGATCGTCCCCCTGCAGCCGTTCCGCGAACTGGCCTTCCTGCTTGCAAGTGGCCTGCTGATCGACGCCTTCATCGTGCGCAGCATGCTCGCCCCGGCCCTGATCACCATCTTCGGGGAGTCGAGCGGCTGGCCTGGAACCCGGCTGCGGCGAAAGGCGGGCTCCTGATGGACATCCGCACGCGAGAGCTCGCGCTGGCGCTGAGCGTCGGCGTGGTGCTGGCGGATTCGTCGATCGTGACCCTCGCCCTGCCCGACATCCTGCGCGACTTCGACTCGTCCGTCGTCGGCGTGTCCTGGGTGCTCACCGCGTTCAATCTCGTTCTTGCGATCTCCATCCTCCCCGCCGCCAGGCTGGCCGCGGATCGCCCACGCTCAGGCTGGACGGCGGGGCTGATCCTGTTCACGCTCGCTTCCGTCACCTGCGCGCTCGCGAACACCGGGGGCCTGCTGATCGGTGCTCGCGTTCTTCAGGCCATCGGGGGCGGGCTGACGGTGGCTTGCGCAATCGAGCTGCTCGCGCGATCTCGGGGCAGGCACGACCTCGCCGCTCCGTTCTGGGGAGCGGCCGGCACGATCGGCGTTGCGATCGGTCCCGCCGCCGGTGGCGTGCTCACGGAGCTCTTCAGCTGGCGGGCCATCTTCGCCGTGCAGATTCCCATGCTGCTGCTGATTCCGATCCTCTCCGGCTTTCGGATGCCGCGCGCCGAACCCGGGGCGCCCGGCCGGCTCGACCTCCGGCCGGAGGTCGCTCTGGCGCTGCTCTCGGCCGGCCTCACGGGCGCGTTGTTCCTCCTCGTCATCCTGCTCACCGAGGGGTGGGGCATATCACCGCTCGGGGCGGCCGGGACCGTCTCCGCCATCCCCATCGCCGCGCTCGCAGGCCGACGGCTCGCTCGCCGGGCGGGTCCACCGATAGCGGCCGCGCTCGCGGGCTGCATAGCCGTCGCTGGTGGCCTTGGCGCGCTGGCGGTCCTGCCCGGCGCCTCATTCGCGCTCACCCTTCAGCCGCAGGCCCTGATCGGCATCGGTCTCGCTCTGGCTCTCCCCGTCCTGACGATGGCTGCGGTCGGCGGGAGGGATCCGCAGGGAACTCGCGCCGCCTCGACGATCGCCGCCCGGCACCTGGGCATCGTGGTCGGGATCCTGATACTCGCTCCGATCCTTTCCTCTCAACTCACCCAGCAGCGAAACGCCGCACAGGATTCGAGCACGGCCCTGCTCCTCGACGCACCGCTCCCGCCGGACACGAAGATCGCCCTGGCGACGGCCATCGGAGGCGAGATCGAGGCAGCCGAGGGACGCCTCCCTCGGATCGCGCCGGCGTTCGACTCCGTCAGCCCCCCGCCGGAGTCCGCCGACGCCTACGCGCAACTCCGCGGCGAGGTCCAGAATCAAATCGAGCGCGCAGCGACGAGCGCCTTCAGCCTCCCCTTCCTCGCGGCCGCGACGTTCTCGCTCCTCTCACTGATCCCCACGGCGATGCTGATCCGGCGGAGGGAACCGTGAACCGGCTCCACAGGGCTCCAATGGCCGCGCTGGCCGCCTCGATCGGCTTGATCGCCGTCTACCTCGCCTTCGGGGGTGCGTCCTTCACGCCCGCCCCGGTCAATGATCCGTGTCAGCCCCGCGATGTGACGCTGACGCAGCAACGGGACCTGTTCGAGGGAATCGCACTATCGGCGCTCGATGGCGCCGCCTGCGACCTGCAGGTAACCCGCGAGCAGCTCACCCTCGCCCTCGCCTCACAGGAAGCCACCCAGCAGTTCGCCGCACAACGCGGAATCGGCGAATCCGACGTCGAAGACGCAGTCAGGGCGGGCCTCGTCAGGGCGGTCGATGACCAAGCCGCCGCCGGCAACGTCGACGGCTTCGAGGAAGCCGCTCTCCGGACGATCGCCGAAAACGTCCCGGTTGGGACACTCATCGGGGCCTTGAACTCGTTGCCGGGCGACAACAGCATCCAATCTCTTCTCGGCAAGCTCGGATCGCTTCAGGACCTCGGCCTTCCCGGGCTTCCCAGCATCGACGACCTGCGCGGCCTGCTCGGAGGCTGACCGCAACGATTGAAGGGCCCTGAACGACGAAGAGCCGCTCCAGCATGGCTGGAGCGGCTCAACTCGTCATACGAAGAACCGGCGGCGACCTACTCTCCCAGGCGGTTTCCCACCAAGTACCATCGGCGCAGAGGGGCTTAACGGCTCTGTTCGGAATGGGAAGAGGTGTATCCCCCTCGCTATTGCCACCGAAATTGTTCGAGACCGCGAAGGCGTCCGGACGCGACGAAGTCACGTCCGAGCGCCTCGCCGTCCGGCGAGGCTTGAAAACTGCACGCAGGCCAACTCAAGAAACTCAGGTAATAGATAAACGTCAAGCCCTCGACCCATTAGTACCGATCTGCTGATCACATCACCGTGATTACACAGTCGGCCTATCAACCTGATGGTCTATCAGGGGTCTTACTTCCTTAAAGGAATGGGAGAGCTCATCTCGAGGTCGGCTTCCCGCTTAGATGCCTTCAGCGGTTATCCGATCCGTGCGTAGCTAACCTGCGATGCCCTTGGCAGGACAGCAGGTACACCAGCGGCACGTTCATCCCGGTCCTCTCGTACTAAGGATGACTCCTCTCAACTCTCCAACGCCCATGGCAGATAGGGACCGAACTGTCTCACGACGTTCTGAACCCAGCTCGCGTACCGCTTTAATGGGCGAACAGCCCAACCCTTGGGACCTACTCCAGCCCCAGGATGCGACGAGCCGACATCGAGGTGCCAAACCGAGCCGTCGATGTGGACTCTTGGGCTCGATAAGCCTGTTATCCCCGGAGTACCTTTTATCCGTTGAGCGACAGCACTTCCACTTGCTACTGCCGGATCACTAACCCCTACTTTCGTTCCTGCTCGACCCGTCGGTCTCGCAGTCAAGCTCCCTTATTGCGTTTACACTCTTCGCACGATTTCCGACCGTGCTGAGGGAACCTTTGGGCGCCTCCGTTACACTTTAGGAGGCGACCGCCCCAGTCAAACTGCCCACCTGACACTGTTCACATCCCGGATTACGGCAAGTGTGTTAGAAGCCCAGAACACCAAGGGTGGTATCTCAAGGTTGGCTCCCCAGCGACCGAAGTCACTGGTTCAAAGCCTCCCACCTATCCTGAGCGAGAAGCCCCAGACTCCAATATCAAGTTGCAGTAAAGGTTCACGGGGTCTTTCCGTCTAGCCACGGGTACTCGGTATCTTCACCGAGACTCTAATTTCACCGAGCCCCACGTTGAGACAGCGTCCAACTCGTTGCGCCATTCGTGCAGGTCGGAACTTACCCGACAAGGAATTTCGCTACCTTAGGACCGTTATAGTTACGGCCGCCGTTTACCGGGGCTTAGCTTCACAGCTTCGCACCGAAGTGACTAACCGCTCCGCGTAACCTTCCGGCACCGGGCAGGCGTCAGCCCCTATACATCGTCTTGCGACTTAGCAGAGGCCTGTGTTTTTGGTAAACAGTCGGTTGGACCTAGTCACTGCGGCCTCCTCGGGCTCCACGAGTAAATCGCTTCACCCTATCGAGGCGTCCCTTCTCGCGAACTTACGGGACGATTTTGCCGAGTTCCTTAACGTGGGTTATCTCGCTCACCTTACTATTCTCTAGTAGTCCACCTGTGTCGGTTCTCGGTACGGGCACGAGCATCCTGCCTAGAGGTTTTTCTAGGGGGTATGGCTTCAAGGACTCGCCGGCGGTCAAGCCAGCTGGCATCGTATCTCGCGTCAAACATCGCAACGGATTTGCCTATCGCGACTAGCTACATACTTGCCCCAGGACAACCATCGCCTGGGTTCCTTTAGCCTTCCCCGTCACCCCATTGGTCATAGCGGATGCGACGTGGTACGGGAATATCAACCCGTTGGCCATCGACTACGCCTTTCGGCCTCGCCTTAGGTCCCGACTAACCCTGAGCAGACGAACTTTACTCAGGAAACCTTGGACTATCGGTGGAGAGGATTCTCACCTCTCTTGCGTTACTCATGCCGGCATTCTCACTTCCCAACCCTCCACGGGATCGCTTCCGCGCCCGCTTCACTGCATTGGGAACGCTCTCCTACCACTCGAACTGCCCGCAGGCAGATCAAGTTCACAGCTTCGGAGACTGGCTTGAGCCCCGTTACATTCTCCGCGCCCGAACACTTGACCAGTGAGCTGTTACGCACTCTTTCAAGGATGGCTGCTTCTAAGCCAACCTCTTGGTTGTCTATGCATTCGGACATCGTTGTCCACTTAGCCAGTACTTAGGGTCCTTAGCTGGTGATCTGGGCTGTTTCCCTCTCGCGTATGGAGTTTATCCCCCACACACTGACTCCCGTGCTGATACGAAATGGTCTTCGGAGTTTGCCTGACGTCGGTAACCTGGTAGGGCCCCTAAGCCAAACAGTGCTCTACGGCCATAACGCACATACACGAGGCTATACCTAAATATATTTCGGAGAGAACCAGATATCTCCGAGCTTGTTTAGCCTTTCACTCCTATCCACAGGTCATCCGCCCACTTTTCAACGTAGGTCGGTTCGGCCCTCCACGAGGTCTTACCCTCGCTTCAGCCTGCCCATGGATAGCTCGCTCGGTTTCGGGTCTACTCCATACGACTGAACGCCCTATTCAGACTCGCTTTCGCTGCGGCTCCGCTCATCGCTTAACCTTGCCGTATAGAAGTAACTCGCCGGCCCGTTATGCAAAAAGTACGCTGTCACACCCTATGGTGCTCCAACAACTTGTAGGCGCGCGGTTTCAGGTACTATTTCACTCCCCATCAGGGGTGCTTTTCACCTTTCCCTCACGGTACTAGTTCACTATCGGTCATCAGGTAGTACTTAGCCTTGGAGGGTGGTCCCCCCAGGTTCAGACCACGTTTCACGGCAGTGGTCCTACTCAGGTACTCGATCAACAGGTTGGTGCGTTTTCGCCTACGGGACGATTGCCCTCTGTGGTGCGAAGTTCCATTCGCTTCGACTAACACCCAACTTTGTAACTGTTGCCGGATCGGACATGATCCGGGCACGAGCCCTACAACCCTCAGCAGGCAACGCA
>CAWGXC010000003.1:740000-2115248 GCA_963826475.1 uncultured Solirubrobacterales bacterium
GCCGCTTGCCGAGCTGCAGGACGCGTCCCGCGAGCTCGCCGGCCGGCATGTCGAGGCGATCGCCGGCGAGCGGAGCTGCCATCGAGTCGGACCGCCCCCTGCTCGAGCATCCGCCGCGCTTCGCTGCCGCTGATCCCGAACGCCCTCGCGCAGCAGGCTGGGCAGGTGGACGTCGCCCTGAAGCGGCGAGCGCGTGAGCCGGGATGTCGTCGGGGATTCCGCGGTCGAGGTGGATGCGGTCGAAGTGGGCCTCGGCCTCCTCCCCGCTCCCGCTGCCGGCGAAGCGGTCACAGATGCGGCGGGCGAGGTCGCGCTTGGCCTCCACCGGTGGACGGCTGCGGTCGAGCGGTCTCGCCGGCCAGCAGCTCCCAGTAGAGGGGCATGGCGTCGTCGGGGACGCTCATCAGCTTGCCGAAGATCTCCTCCGGCCGGCTCGTCGACGCCGACGTAGTTGTCGAGGGTCTTGCTCATCTTGCGGACGCCGTCGGTCCCGGGAAGGATCGGCATGGTCATCACGGCCTGCGGGCGCTGCCCGAACGAGGCCTGAACGTCACGGGCGAAGAGCAGGTTGAACTTCTGCTCGGTGCCGCCGAGCTCGAGGTCGGATCGCACCGCAACCGAGTCGTAGCCCTGCATGACCGGGTAGAGCAGCTCCAGCAGCGAGATCGGCTGCGACGCCGCCATCCGCTTGGTGAAGTCGTCGCGCTCGAGCAGCCGCGCAACGGTGAAGCGGCGGGCGAGCGTCGAACAGCTCGGAGGTCGCCATCTCGAGCCACTCGCTGTTGAAGCGGACCTCGGTCAGATCAGGGTCGAGGACCTTGAAGGCCTGCTCGGTGAAGGTCTTGGCGTTGGCGTCGATCTGCTCGTCGTCGAGCTCCGGCCGCAGGTTGCTGCGGCCGCTCGGATCGCCGACCCGGGCGGTGTAGTCGCCGATGATCATCACCGCGACGTGCCCGGCCTCCTGGAACTGGCGCAGCTTCTCCAGCACGACGCACGTGGCCGAGGTGAATGTCGGGGGCGGTCGGGTCGATCCCGAGCTTGACCCGCATGGGCTCCCCGCCGTCGAGCCGGCGCGCGAGCTCCCCGGCGGGCAGCGCAGTCGACCGCTCCGAGCGCGAGGCGGGCGGCCTCGGACTCGAAATCCGGCATGCGGGCCAATGCTAGACTCGCGCCGCCCCGGAGCGAGGACACGCGGAAAAGCCGCGGCAGGACGCGAGGCTCGGACCGGATGTCGAGCCACCCGAAACCGACCGATGCGAACCCCGCGCGGTCATCCTGTAGCTGACGTCCCGCCCCACCGAGCAGTCAACTTTGGCTCCCCCGACCAGAGATCCGAACGAGCCGCCGCCGGTTGCCGGCGACGAGCCGCCCGATGGCCCGGGCGAAAGCGCCTCCGGGTCGATGACAGCGAGGGAGCGGCGCAAAGGAGGCAGCCCGGCTCCGCGCCGCCGAACGCAAGACCAGGCGCGCCGAGAAGCGCGCCACCCGCTCCCAGCGGTACCGCGAGCGCGGTCGGCGGGTCCTCGGCTGGCGACAGATCAGACAGGACCGCAAGGACGCCCGGGAGCCCCGGCCGAGGGTCAAGCGAGCTCCGTTTCGCCTTCGTCACCTCAGGCCTGATCCTGCTCGCCATCGTCTCCTGGGTCTTCGGCGTGATGATGGCCGTCGCTCAGGATCTCCCTGACCTCGAAGCGCGCGCTCAGTACGACCGCGCGCAGAACTCGATCGTTTACGCGAACGACGGTAAGACGGAGTTGACGACGCTCACGGGCAACGAGAAGCGGATCCTGCTCGACTCCGAGGACATCTCCCCTTGGTCAAGCAGGCCGTCGTCGCGATCGAGGATCAGCGCTTCTACGAGCACCGTGGCATCGACTTCCTCGGCATCGCCCGCGCCCTGGAGCAGGACGTCGATCTCGGGCGGCGCGGTCCAGGGCGCCTCGACGATCACGCAGCAATTCGTCAAGAACGCGCTCGAGGCCCAGGGCAGCAGGACCGTCCTTCAGAAGCTGCGCGAGGCCGCGCTCGCCTACCAGATCGAACGCAAGTGGTCGAAGGACAAGATCCTCACCAACTACCTCAACAACATCTACTTCGGCAACGGTGCCTACGGGGTCGAGTCCGCCGCCCACACGTACTTCGGGACAGCCCATCCGGGGTGCGGAGACGATCAGAACCGCTGCGCGTCCGTCCTGCTGCCCCAGGAGGCGGCGATGCTCGCCGCCCTGATCTCCTCGCCGACCGGCTATGACCCGGCGACGCATCCGGAGGCGGCCAAGACCCAGCGGAACGTCGTGCTGCAGAAGATGCGCGATCAGGGTGTCCTCGAGGTCAGCGACGAGGACTTTCAGACCCTGCTCTCGAGCCCGGTGCCGACCGCGAAGCAGATCCAGCAACCGACCGAGAATTCCGAGGCGCCGTACTTCACCGACTGGCTGCGGCAGCAGATAGTCGACAAGTACGGGGCCGGCCGCACGTTCGGCGGTGGCCTGCAGATCACCTCCACGCTCGATCTTCCCCTCCAGCAGGCCGCCGATCAGGCCGTCGCGAGCAGGGTGGGTGGCCTTGGGCCGACATCGGCAGTGGTCGTCCTCGACAACGGCAGCGCCGATGTCCTGGCGATGGTCGGCGGTCAGAACTTCGACGAGAGCGCCTTCAACCTCGCCACGAACGGCCAGCGACAGCCGGGATCATCGTTCAAGCCGTTCACGCTGGTCACCGCGCTGAAGGAGGGCTACTCGCCCGACAAGGTCTATGAATCTGCTCCCCAGGACCTGCCGTTCACCACCAAGATCACCAAGAAG
Source organism: uncultured Solirubrobacterales bacterium (assembly GCA_963826475.1). Lineage (GTDB taxonomy): Bacteria > Actinomycetota > Thermoleophilia > Solirubrobacterales > 70-9 > RHKX01. Next base: position 742,805 of record CAWGXC010000003.1, read on the forward strand.
AACGGCAAGAGGGAAACCGTCACCGACCACTTCAAGGTCAGCAACTACGGCGACAACTATCTCGGCAGCGCCTCGATCGCCACCGCGACCACCTACTCGGACAACTCCGTCTATGCCCAGCTCGGCCTCGACGTCGGGATCAACGACATCGTCAAGACCGCCCACGACCTCGGAATCGACTCCAAGCTCGACAGCAACCCGGCCTTGATTCTGGGCGGCCTCAAGACCGGCGTGACTCCGCTCGAGATGGCCTACGCCTACAACACGCTCGCCAACGGGGGAGCACGCGTCAGCGGCACCGAGGCGAGCCGCGGCGACGGCGATGGACCGGTCGCCATCGAAGAGGTCCGCGATGGCGACAAGGCCCTCGTCGGCGACGACCAGGGCGGCAGTGGCGAGAACGAGAAGACCGAGGAGCAGGTCGTCGACCCCGCGGTGGCATCGACCGCCACCGACATCCTCCATACGGTCGTCACCGAAGGAACCGGCCAGCGGGCTCAGGTCGGCGACGACTACATCTGGGGCAAGACCGGCACGACCGACAACAACGCCGATGCCTGGTTCGTCGGCGCCAACGAGGACATCACGGTTGCGGTCTGGGTCGGCTACGCCGACGGTGGCACACCGATGACCACCGAATTCGGCGGGCTGCCGGTCGACGGCGGCACGATCCCGGCGTTGATCTGGAACGACGTCGTCACCGCCTGGGATGAACTGAAGGCCGAGCGCGACGCGAGCAAGCAGGACGCCGGGACGACAACGACGACGGACGGGTCGGTGCCGACGACGACCACCGAGTCGGTTGCTCCAACCGACGCCACGACCGTCGCGCCCGACCCGGCGGCTCCGGAAGGCCAAGCGCCGGCGGAAGCGCCCGCGACTCCCGCGGAGCCCCCGGCGCAGGATCCGAATCCGACGCCGTCGCCTCCAACCCCCTCCGGGGGCTCGGACGCGGGGGGAGCGACGCCCTGACGGGCCTCGTCCGCGCTGAGCCTCAACCCTCAGGCGCCGAGAGGTAGCGACTCCCGGCGAGGCAGTAGCGCCAGGGCAGCTCAGCGGCCTTGGTGATGCCGATCCGCGGACCAGCCACGATCCGAGGTCGCTTCCGACCCGCCCTCCTGGCGACGAGCGAGAACGGGGGCTCGGTCAGGCTGGCCCGAGTCATGTCGAGGTCGATGCCGAGCGCCTGACAGAGCTTGCCCGGTCCCGAGCAGAGGTTCCGGGTCGAGCTGCCGGGGACCCCGCGCCGGCCTCGCATCGTCTCGATGCCGGCCGTCGGTTCCAGGGCGCGAATGAGGACGGCGGCGGCGATCCCATCGGGCTCGGTGACGACGTTGAGCATCCGGTGGATTCCATAACAGAGGTAGACGTAGGCGAGCCCGGGCGGGCCGAAGAGGACCTCGGTTCGCGAGGTCCGGCCGATGAAGGCGTGGCAGGCCTCGTCCTCGGCTTCGTATGCCTCCGTCTCGACGATGATCCCTCCGACCCCCTCGTGGCGGAGCTCGCAGCCGATCAGATCGCGAGCGACGGGCCGCGGAGGCCGATCGAAGAACTCCGGGCCAAGCGCCGTGTCGATCGCGGTGGCGCTCATCCGCCGATCGAGGTGAGGCTCTCGCGGGCGAGGTCCAGTTGGACGGCGACGGCAACGGCCGACGTACCTCCCCGAGAGACCTTCGAATCCAGCCAGGAGCCCTCAGCGAGCACCGCGTAGTACTCCTCGTCGAGCAGCTCGGAGAATCCACTGAGCTCGGAGCGTGAGATCTCCGAGAGCCCGATCCCCTTCTCGAGGGCGTGGCGGACGAGGCCGCCGACCACGCCATGCGCCTCGCGGAACGGTAGGCCGCGGCGAACGAGCAGGTCGGCGACGTCGGTTGCCGCCGCCATCTCGTCCGACGCGGCGGCCGCCATCCGCTCGCGATCGAAGCTGATCCCGCCGAGCATGCCGTCCAGCGCCTTGAGGCTGAGCTCGATCGTGTCGCTCGCGTCGAACAGCGGCTCCTTGTCCTCCTGTAGATCCTTGCTGTAGGCCAGCGGCAGCCCGTGCATGACCCCGACGAGCGTCGCTTGGTCGGCCAGCAGCCGCGGCGCCTTCGCGCGCAGCAGCTCGGCGGCGTCGGGGTTCATCTTCTGAGGCATGATCGACGAGCCCGAGGAGTACTCCTCGGCGGGCTTGCAGAAGCCGAACTCACTGCTCGACCAGAGCACGATCTCAGCGCCGATCCGTGACAGGTGGGTGGCGCACACGGTCGCCGCGTTCAGATAGTCGAGCGCAAAATCGCGGTTGGAGACCGCGTCGATGGAATTCTCGACCACCGAATCGAAGCCGAGCTCCGCCGCAACCGACTCCCGGTCCAGGTCCCAATTGAGACCGGCCAGCGCCCCGGAACCGAGCGGCATGACGGCGGCGGCTCGCCCAGCTGCCGAGAAGCGCTCGACGTCGCGGCGCAGCATCCAGAACCAGGCGAGCAGGTGATGGCTGAGAGCGACGGGCTGTGCCCGCTGCAGATGGGTATAGCCGGGCAGCCGCCAGTCCTGGTGGGACTGGGCGAGTCCGAGCAGTGTGGCGAGCGTCTCGCGAAGCAGGTCGATGGCTGCTCCCGAGCGCTCGGCGACGTAAAGAGCGAGGTCGGTGGCGACCTGATCGTTGCGCGAGCGGCCCGTGTGAATCTTGCCGCCGAGCGGCCCGACGATCTCGGTCAGCCGGCGCTCGATCGCCATGTGGATGTCCTCATCGGCGTCCTCGAACGGGAACGAGCCGTCGTCGAGCTCGGCCTGGACCTGATCGAGGCCGGCGAGCATCTCCGTCAGCTCTTCGGCGGTGAGCACCCCAGCGCCCAGCAACGCCCGGGCGTGTGCGCGCGACTGGCGCACGTCGTAGGGGGCCAGGCGCCGGTCGAAGCGCAGGGAGGCGTTCAGCTGCCAGAAGACGGGGTCGGGCTCTTGCTCGAAGCGGGGCACGACGGCGCAGTCTATGAACGCCTCAGACGAAATGATCAACGAGGACCGTGTACTAGCCTCCGCGCCGATGCGGATCCTGCTCACCGGAGCCACCGGCAAGATCGGCAGCGCCGTCGCTCGGCGGCTGGTCGAACGCGGCGACGAGGTCGTCTGCCTGGTCCGCGATCGAGAGCGGGCCGCGACGCTCCTGCCACCGGGAGTGGAGTTGGCACTCGGCGACGTGACCGACCCCGCCAGCCTGCACCGCGCCGCCGCGGGAATCGGAGCCGCGATCAACTCGATGGGGATTTTCGAGCAGTGGACCGCCGATCCAGGGATCTTCAACCGGGTCAACGCCGCCGGAGCCCGGGACGTCGTCGCAGCCGCCCGGGAGGCCGGGGCCGAGCGAGTCGTCCATACCTCGACATTCGACGTCTTCGACGCCGGCCCGGGCGGGACCGTCAGCGAGAAGCGGGTGGCCGCCCACGAGAAGGGGACGCCTTACGAGCGCTCCAAGCAGCTCGCCGAGAGCTTGGTGCTCGCCGAGGCCGAACGCGGAATCGAGGTGGTGATGGTCAACCCCGCGGGCATCATCGGCCCGGGGCCGTGGGCCGCCGCCGGCTGGGACGGCACCCTGAGCGACGTGATCCGGGGCCGGACGCCCGTCGTGCCGCCGGGAGGCGCGACGCTGACCTGGGTCGAGGACGCCGCGGACGCCCACGTCGCGGCGCTGGACCGCGGCCGACCCGGCGAGCGCTACATCGTCGCCGGGGGTTACGCGGACCTGCGTGAGATCTTTGCGGTAGCCGTCGCGGAAGCGGGCAGCGGTCGCGTGCCGTTGGTTCTGCCCGACCCCCTCGCCGTGGGGCTATCCCGCCTGACGGAAGCGATCGCGCGTCGGACTGGCAAGCCGCCACTCCTGCCGAAGGGACAGCTCGACTTCCTGCGCTGGCGGGTTCGCGCAGATTCGACGAAGGTCCGTGACGAGCTCGGGATCGAGCAGCTCGGCTGGGAGGAGTCGGTCCGGCGCACGACCCGCTGGATCATGGAACGGGCGGCGTCCCGGGCGGCCTAACGACCGAGGATCGATCCGACCTCGGCGACGACGCGCTCTCGCGAACCCTCGCTGAGGCCGGGATAGAAGGGCAGGGCGAGCGAGCGGCTCGCGAAGTCCTCGGCGACCGGGAACTGGCCCTCGCGAAACCCGAACTTCTCGCGATAGAAGTCGTAGAGGTGGATGCAGGGGATGTACGGCCGCGCGTCGATGCCCCTGCGGTCGAGCTCGGCGATCGTCTCGTCCCGGTCGACCGCCTTCGGCAGGCGCAGGATGTAGACGAACCAGCTGCGCCGCTCCTGACCGCGATCGGGAAGGGGCAAGACGAGATCGTCGGGGTCCCCGGCGCCGGGCTCGCGGGCACCCAGCTCGGCGAAGCGCTCGGAATAGTGAGCAGCTATCTCGGTCCTTGCGGAGAGCAGGTCGTCGAGGCGCTCGAGCTGAGCGATTCCGAGCGCGGCCGCGAGGTCGGTGAGCCGGTAGTTGAAGCCGAGCCGCTCGTGATCCATGAACTTCATCCCCGGCGCGCGGCCCTGATTGCGCTCACTGCGGGCAAGGTCGGCCCCGGCGCCGCTGCGCGGCACGAGCATGCCCCCCTCCCCCGTCGTCATCTGCTTGTTGGCGTAGAAGGCGAATGCAGTCGGGTTGCCGCGGGATCCGACCACGCGGCCCTCGGCATCGATCGTGCCGAGCGCCTGTGCGGCATCCTCGAGCAGGCCGAGTCCGCGGGGGCCGGCGAGCTGCTCGAGGGCCGTGATCGCGGCCGGATAGCCGAAGATGTGCACGGGCAGGATCCCGGCCGTCGCGTCGCCGACGGCTGCGGCGGCCAAGGCCGGATCCAGGGTCAGGGTGGCGGGATCGACGTCGCAGAAGACGGGAGTCGCGTCCTCGAAGAGCAGGCAGTTCGAAGAGGCGACGAAGCTCAAAGGGGTCGTGATCACCTCGTCGCCGGGTCCCCAACCGAGCTCACGGACCGCCAGGTGCAGCGCCGAGGTTCCGCTCGAGACCGCGACGGCGTCATCGACGCCAAGGCGTTGCGCGAACGCCGACTCGAACCGTCCGAGCATCGGTCCCAGCGAGAGCATTCCCGAGCGGATCACCTCGAGCACGAGCTCCTCCTCGCGGCCCCCAAGGGCCGGCCGGGCGAGCGGGATGCGGGGCTCGTTCAACGTCACGCCTCGACGCCCGGCGGATCGGCCGCGAGCCGCTCGGCCTTGGGCTGGAACGCGAACTCGAGCGAGTCCACGAGCGCCTCCCACGAAGCTTCGATCACGTTCTCCGAAACGCCGATCGAGCCCCACGAGCCCGAGCCGTCGGAAGAATCTAGAAGCACTCGGGTGACCGAACCCGTGCCGTGATGCTCGTCGAGGATCCTGACCTTGAAGTTGGTCAGCTCAACCTCGGCGATCTCGGGGTGCTGGTCGGTGATGGCGGCGCGGAGGGCCCGATCGAGAGCGTTGACGGGTCCGTTGCCCTCGGCGGTCTTGATGTAGCGCTGCTCGCCGACCCAGAGCTTGATCGTCGCCTCCGTCTCGACCCTGCCGTCGGCTCGCTTTTCGGTGACGACACGGAAGCTCTCGAGCCGGAACAGCGGCTCGTAGCTGCCCGCCTCGCGGCGGAGCAGGAGCTCGAAGGAGGCGTCAGCGGCCTCATAGCTGTAGCCGCGGTGCTCGCGCTCCTTGATCCGCTCGATCGCGGCCTGGGCGCCGTCGGCGCCGAGATCGATTCCCGCGCGAGCGGCGCGGGAGACGACCGATCCTCTCCCGGCAAGCTCGGAGATGAGCACCTCGCGCTCGTTGCCGACCGCCTCGGGCTCCATGTGCTCGAACGTCCGGGCGTCCGCCTCGACCGCCGCGGCGTGCAGTCCCCCCTTGTGAGCGAAGGCATTGCGACCCACGTAGGGCTGGTCGGGATTCGGCGTCACGTTGCAGATCTCGTCGACGAGGTGGGCGGTGGCGCTGAGGCGAACCAGTCGATCAGGCGCAACGCACGAGTAGCCGAGCTTCAGCTGCAGTGCGGGGAGGATCGAGATCAGGTTCGCGTTGCCGGTCCGCTCGCCGAATCCGTTGATCGTCCCTTGGGCGAGGGTCGCCCCGGCCCGCACGCCCGCGATCGTGTTCGCGACAGCGCACTCGGCGTCGTTATGGGTGTGGATGCCGACCGTCACCTCCCCGCCGAGCGCCGCCACGACCGCCGCGGTCGCCTCTGCGATCTCGTGCGGCAGGCTCGAGCCGTTCGTGTCGCACAGGCTCACGTTCTCGGCCCCGGCCGCTGCGGCGGCGCGCAGGCACGCGAGTGCGTAGTCGGGGTCGTCGCGCCAGCCGTCGAAGAAGTGCTCGGCGTCGTAGATCACCCGCTTGCCGGCGCCGGCGCAGAAGGCGACGGATTCGCAGATCATCGCCAGGTTCTCCTCGCGGGAGACGCGAATCACCTTGTCGAGGTGGAGTCCCCACGTCTTCCCGACCAGGGTCACCGCCGGAGCGAAGCTGCTCACCACCGCCGCTAGCCCGGCGTCGGCGGATGCCTCGACGCCACGACGGCGAGTCATGCCGAAGGCGCAGATGGTCGCCTGCTCGAGCGGCTCAGCGGCGAGCAACTCGAACAGCTCGGCGTCCTTCGGGTTCGAGTCGGGAAAGCCGGCCTCGATGAACTGCACGCCGAGCTCGTCGAGGGCGCGAACGACGCGCACCTTCTCCGCCGCTGAGAGGGACATGCCCTGTCCCTGCATGCCGTCACGCAGCGTCGTGTCGTAAAGCTTTACCTCGCTCAAGGGAATGAACCTCCGTCTACCGGTAGCGGGCCGGATGCGGTCTTGCCCCGCTCCGACCCTGTGCCCTGCGCACCCGCGAAGGCGCGCGTCCGCGGCCGCTCAGGCGGCTGCGGTGCTGGTAATTCGCGGGGTGGCGATCGGTGTCGCAGGGTTGGTTCGGCGCATCAGGAAGCGACTTTACTCGGCTCGTCCACCGGGTCGAGCCATTCCGCGTACTCCGGAGCGCGTCCGTGCAGGGCGTCCTCGAACTTCGCCTGAACCACCTGGGTGATCTCCCCTGGGCACGGCAAGGGATGATCGTCGATCTCGCGCACGGGCACGAGCTCGGCCGCCGTCCCGACGAGGAAGACCTCGTCGGCCAGATAGAGCTCGGCGCGGCCGATATCGCGCTCGATCACCGTGTAGCCGAGGTCCCGGGCGATCTGGATGATCGAGCGGCGGCTGATCCCGTCGAGGATCGAGGCGGTGTGCGGAGGCGTCAGCAGCTCTCCATCGCGCACGATGAAGATGTTCTCGCCCGATCCCTCGCAGACCATTCCGCGATCGTCGAGCAGGATCGCCTCGTCGTAGCCGGCGTTGAAGCTCTCGGTCTTGGCCAGGATCGAATTCAAGTACTGGCCCGACGCCTTCGCCTGCGGAATCAATCCGTCGGGCGAGATCCGGCGCCAGGAGGAGACCTTCGCCCGGATGCCCTCGTGCTTGCCCTCCTCGCCCAGGTAGGCACCCCATGGCCAGGTGGCAATCGTGACGTCGATCGGCGAACCCTTCGCGAACAGTCCCATCTCGCCGTAGCCGCGGAAGGCCAGGGGTCGGATGTAACAGGACGCAAGGCCGTTCCGGCGGATCAGCTCGTTCGTCGCGGTGCGGATCTGCTCGACGTCGTAGGGCATCGGCAGGTAGAAGAGCTTGGCCGACTTCAGCAGTCGGTCGAGATGATCGCGATGACGAAATACAGCGGTGCCGCGCTCCGTCTCGTAGGCCCTGACGCCCTCGAAGACGCCGGTGCCGTAGTGGAGGCCGTGGCTGAGAACGTGGACCTTGGCGTCATCCCATGCGACGAATTCGCCGTTCATCCAGATGTACTCGGCCTTCTCCATCCTTCGTCTCCTTAGCGCTCGAAATCCGTTGTCAAGTATGGCGGATGACCGCCGGGCCGAACGGGCGAGCCGGCGGTGTCGAGGAGGGTCTACAGAGCGGCGACTACCGCAGCCGTCATCTCCGCCGTCCCGGCGAGACGCTCGGAGTCCGCGCCGGTGTGCAGATCGGCGGTGCGCAGGCCATCGGCGAGCGCCGCCTCGACGGCAGCCTCGACCCGCTCGGCGCCGGCGGGATCGGCGAGTCCGTGGCGGAGCATCATCGCCACCGAGAGAAAGGTGGCGAGCGGGTTGGCGACGCCCTGCCCGGCGATGTCGGGGGCTGAACCGTGCACCGGCTCGAAGACTCCGGGTCCGGAATCTCCCAGGCTCGCCGACGGAAGCATTCCCAGCGATCCCGTCAGCATCGCGGCCTCGTCGCTGAGGATGTCGCCGAACATGTTCTCGGTGACGATCACGTCGAAGCGGGAGGGCTCGGAGACGAGCTGCATAGCGGCGTTGTCGACCAGCAGGTGATCGAGCTCGACGTCGGGGTACTCGGAGGCCAGGTCCGTGACGACCTCCCTCCACAGACGGGACGTCTCCAGCACGTTGGCCTTGTCGACGGAGGTGACCCGCGCGCCCTCTCGACCTCGCCGGCGGGCGGCGTCGAAGGCGATCCGCGCGATCCGCTCGATCTCATCGATCGAGTAGAGGCACTCGTCGGTCGCGACCCCGTTCTCGCGGCTCTTCCTGCCGAAGTAGATGCCCCCGGTCAACTCCCGGACGACCAGCAGGTCGGTGCCCTCGATCCGCTCGCGCCTCAGCGGGCTCGAATCGATCAGAGCCTCGAGCGGCTTGACGGGGCGGAGGTTCGCGTAGAGGCCAAGGCCCTTGCGCAAGCCGAGCAGACCCTGTTCGGGTCGCGGCGCCGCCGGGTCCGTGCTGTCCCATTTCGGTCCACCGACCGCGCCGAGCAGTACCGCGTCGGCGCTCCCGCAGGCGTCGAGCACCGACTCGTCAAGCGGAATCCCTCGCTCGTCGATCGAGGCGCCACCGATCAGGTGCTCCTCGTAAGTGAAGTCGCCGATCGCGTCGAGCAACTCGCGGGCGACGGCGATGATCTCAGGCCCGATTCCGTCCCCGGGAAGCAGGACGAGGTGTGGTGATGAGGTGGGATCGGCCATCAGCGGGCGACGCACCGTACCGGGCGCGGCCACCCGGCCCCCGCCTCGGCCGAGAGGCGAAACGCGTTTCACGTGATGCGGGGGATACGCTGACGCCGCCCGGTTCTCGTCCGACCGGCGGACAAACGCAAACGCACGGAGGAAACATGCGTAATCGATGGATCACCCTGATGGTGGGCCTGCTGGCCTGCGGCCTACTCGTTGCCGGCTGTGGCGGCGACGACTCGAGCACCACCACCACCGCGACGACCGAGGCCACGAGCGACTCGACCGCGACGACGACCGAGGCCACCTCGACGACCGACGAGACGACGACGGAGTCCACCTCGACGACCGACGACACCGCGAGCACGGGGGGAACCAGCCCCGACGACGTCTACCAGGCGTGCATCGACGCGATCTCGGGCACGGCCGCCGAAGATGCCGCCAAGCCATCCTGCGAGCAGGCCAAGACGGCCTTCGAGCAATGCGCCCAGAGCGCCGCATCCGCCGGTGGCGACGCCGGCGACGCGGCTACGAAGATCTGCCAGGACGCGGCTGATCAGGCGATCAAGCAGCTGCAGTCGATCGGCGGCTGACCGGAGGGTGATAAGGAGGACGTTCGCTGAGGCGGACGTTCCCTCGGGCCCGGGGATCCGGGGCGGCGCCGGCTTTATGCCGGCGTCGCCTGCTTTCGGGCGGAGATATTGAGCCGGACGTAGTCCAGCTCGGGTTCAGGCCCGAGGTGCTCGAGCACTTCGGCGAGGTAGACCTCGCGCAGGCTTTCCGGCAGCTGGTCGAGGTGCGAGCCGAGGCATACCGCCCTGATGAACGCCTCTGGCTCCGGCGGCCGCACCGGGCGCGGCTCGAGGTTGCAGTCGACCTCGACGAAGCCCGCCGCCCGGAGGAGCTTCGAGGTCTCCTGCGGCCGCGCGAAGTGAAGCGGGGCGAAGTCCTCGAGGTAGACGCGGAATCGCTCATCCGCCGCCACCTCGGCCGCGGCCGCGTAGAAACGGGCGACGTTGCCCTCTCCCCCGCACTGAGCCTCGAGCCTGCCACCGGGCCTGAGCGCGCTCGACAGTCGTACGAACAGGGAACGGTGATCGACGATCCAGTGGAAGACCGCGTTGGAGAACACGACGTCGACCTCTCGATCGAGCTGGAGCTCGAGCAGGTCGGCGTGAATCACTTCCACGCCGGGGCCGAGGCGCTCGCGGGCGGCGTCGGCCATCGCGGCTGAGCCGTCGACCGCGATCAGATGACCGTCGGGCAGCATGCCCAGCAGTGCCTCGGTGACCTTGCCGCTGCCGCACCCGGCGTCGAGGACCGTCTCGTCACCGCGAAGAGCGAGACGCTCGATCACGGCGCTGGACCAGTCCTGCTGAGGACTGGAGACTCGGTCGTAGGTCCGCGCATCCCATTCGCGCGGGCCGCCGCTCACAGCGAGGTTGTCGCCGGGGCGTCGGTCTCGCGATCTCGCTCGTATGCGGTGATCGCGTCGGCGTTCTGGAGCGTGATCGAGATCTCGTCATGACCATTGAGCAGCCGATGGCGGATGTCCTCCTCGACCTCGAACCCGACGACTCCGCCGGCGTAGTCGACGGTGAGCTCGTCGAGGTCGATCCGGACCCGGCCCGCCTCGGCGATACCACGGCAGTGCTCGCTGGGCAGGATCACCGGCAGCAACCCGTTCTTCGTGGCGTTTGCGTAGAAGATGTCGGAGAACGACGGAGCGATGATCGCCTCGAATCCGTAGTCGGCGAGCGCCCAAACGGCGTGCTCGCGAGAGGAGCCGGAGCCGAAGTTGGCGCCGGCGACCAGCACCGGGTTCGGCTCGAGCGTGATCTCGCCGTCGCGGAACCAATCGTAGAACAGGTACTCGCCGAAGCCGGTCCGCTCGATCCGCTTGAGGAACTGCTTCGGGATGATCTGGTCGGTGTCCACGTCGGCGCGGTCAAGCACCGACACGTCGCCCTCGATCACGTCAATTGCATTCATGGTGTCTCCTCAGCCCCAGGTGCGGATATCGACGAAATGGCCCTCGATCGCCGCCGCCGCGGCCATCCGCGGACTGACCAGGTGGGTCCTACCGCCCTTGCCCTGGCGGCCCTCGAAGTTGCGATTCGAGGTCGAGGCACAGCGCTCGCCCGGGTCGAGGGTGTCGGGGTTCATGCCCAGGCACATCGAGCAACCGGACGCGCGCCACTCGAAGCCCGCCGCCCGGAAGACCTCGTGAAGGCCTTCCCTCTCGGCGACCTCACGGACCGACTCCGAGCCCGGGACGACCATTGCGCGCACCGTCGAAGCCACCTGGCGGCCTCCGATCATCGACGCGGCTGCCCTCAGATCCTCGATCCGCGAATTGGTGCAGGAGCCGATGAACACCCGGTCGAGCGGGATCTCGGTGATCGGCGTACCGGCTTCCAATCCCATGTAGCCGAGTGCGCGGGCGGCTGTCTCGGGATCGACCGGACCGTCGAGTGATGCCGGGTCGGGCACGGAGGCAGCCACCTCGGCGACCATTCCGGGCGTCGTGCCCCAGGTGACCATCGGCGAGATCGTCGTCGCGTCGATCTCGACCTCGCGGTCGAACGTCGCGCCATCGTCCGTTCGCAGGCCGCGCCAGCGCTCGACCGCGGCATCGAAGTCCTCGGGTGCCCCCGGCTTGCCCTCGACGTAGGCGAAGGTCGTCTCGTCGGGGGCGATCATGCCCGCGCGTCCGCCGCCCTCGATCGTCATGTTGCAGATGGTCATGCGGCCCTCCATCGAGAGACCCTCGATCGGCTCGCCGGCGTACTCGACCACGTGGCCGACCATCCCGCCCGTCCCGAGCCGGCCGATCGTCGCCAGGATCAGGTCCTTGGCGCCGACCCCTTCGGCGAGCTCGCCGGTGTAGTTGATGCGCATCGTCTTGGGCCGCTTTTGGATCAGGGTCTGAGTGGCGAGCACATGCTCGACCTCCGAGGTGCCGATGCCGAAGGCGAGCGCCCCGAAGGCACCGTGCGTGGATGTATGCGAGTCGCCGCAGACGATCGTCATGCCCGGCTGAGTCGCGCCGAGCTCCGGGCCGATGACGTGGACGATGCCGCGCTGCTTGGAGCCGAGGGAGAACAGCGGGACACCGAACTCCTCGCAGTTGGTCTCCAGCTTTTCGACCTGCTTGCGCGACAGTTCGTCGGCGATCATGCGCGCGAGCGGCGTGTCATCGGTCGGCACGTTGTGATCGGCGGTCGCAAGGGTGCGGTCGGGGCGACGCACCTTGCGTCCGGCGAGCCGAAGCCCGTCGAAGGCCTGCGGCGAGGTGACCTCGTGGACGAGGTGGAGGTCGATGAAGATCAGCCCGTCGCTGACCTCGTGGGCCAGCCAGATCTTGTCGAACATCGTGCTCTTGCTCATCTCGTCCTTCCGGTCGTCATCGGTCGATCTGGGTGATTCAGCTTCGTCGCAGTCCGGCGGCGATCACGGCGAGCAGCTCAGCCGTTTCCGCGCCGGGATTGCGCAGGTGGTGGGAGAGGTCCGCGTCGAATGTCGCGCTGTCGCCGGCGCGGAGCGAGCTCGCCTCGCCGTCGACGATGAGCTCGACCTCACCCGCCATCACGAAGACCGTCTCGCGGCTGCCCGGCTCGTGGATCGGGGGATCGCCGGCGCCCCCCGTCGCCGAGCCGGCGGCGAGCCGGTGCAGCGATACGTCTGCCCGCTGGCCGGGAAGCGGGGGCGTCAGCTCCTCGATCTCGTGTCCCGAGCGGGAGCTGCGGCGGCCGCTGCCGCGGCGGACGATGACGGCGTGCCGACCCTCGTCGAGCCGCAAGAGCTGAGAGAGGGACAGCTCGAGACCCTCGGCGATGCGAGCCGCGACCGCGAGCGTCGGGCTGCTCTCGCCGCGCTCCACCTGCGAAAGAGTGGCGGCGCCGACACCGGAGCGAAGGGCGAGCTCGCGCAGGGAAAGCGCCATCCCCTCGCGGAGAGCCTTGACCCGGAATCCGATGGCCGCCGGATCTACGGCGGAGACGTCGGTGGCGGCGGTGGCGGCGCGGGTCATTTCGAGCCGTACGGTATCACATACGTCTGTACTGCCTACGGAGCAGCGATCGCGAGCCTCACCTACGGTCCGGGACGGATCGGTGAGACCGCCGCGTCCGCGACGACCGACTCGGCCTCCCGCACGGCGGCGCCGTCGAGCGCGTTGGAAAGCGCCCTCACGTAGGCCTGCACCGAGGCGTCGATGATGTCTGTGGAAACCGCCTGCCCGCTGGCCAGGCGCCCGTGGGCGTGCAGCATCACGGTCACCTCGCCCAGCGCGTCCTCCCCGCCGGTCACCGCCGAGACGAGGTACTGGCGGAGCTCGCAGTCGGTCTCCACGGCCGCCTGGATCGCGCGGAAGGCGGCGTCGATCGGGCCGTCGCCGCCGGATTCGCCCTTTACCTCTGCTCCCGCGGGGGTGGTGATCGCGACCCGGGCGAGCGGCTCGCGCTCGCTGCCCGCCTCGACCTCGAACCAGGACAGCTCGTAGCGTTCGGCGCTCTGTCGCATCTCGTCCGAGACGAGGGCCTCCAGGTCCACCCCGGTGACCTGCTTCTTCTTGTCCGCGAGCGCCTTGAAGCGCTTGAAGGCCTGATTGAGGGCGTTGCCCTCGACCTTGAACCCCAGCTGCTCGAGCGCGTCGCTGAGAGCGTGACGCCCGGAGTGCTTGCCGAGCACGATCGAGTTGGACTCCAACCCGATGTCCCGCGCGTCCATGATCTCGAACGTCGTGCGCTCCTTGAGGACGCCATCCTGGTGGATGCCGGACTCGTGGGCGAAGGCGTTGCGCCCGACGATCGCCTTGTTGGGCTGCACGACGTAGCCGGTGAATCGGGAGACCATGCGACTCGTGCGCGCCAGCTCGGTCGCATCGAGGTTCGTGTCGTACCCATGGTCGGCGCGGCGGGTCCGCAGCAGCATCACGATCTCCTCGAGCGCACAGTTGCCGGCTCGCTCGCCGATGCCATTGATCGCGCACTCCACCTGGCGGGCGCCGGCGAGAACGCCGGCGTAGGAGTTCGCGACGGCCAGCCCGAGGTCGTCGTGGCAGTGGACGGACATCCGGACGTCGCTGAGCTCGGGCACGAGCTCGAACAGCCGGCCGAGGAACCGCGTGTACTCTGCCGGCGTGGTGTAGCCGACCGTGTCGGGGATGTTGATCACGCTCGCTCCCTCGGCAATTGCGATCGAGCAGACCTCGGCGGTGAATTCCAGGTCGGAGCGCGTGGCATCCATCGGCGAGAATTCGACGTCGGAGCAGAGCTCGCGAGCGTGGGCCACGGCGGCCTTGGCCTGTCCCTTCACGTCCTCGCGGTCAGTCCGCAGCTGATGCTCGATGTGGATGTCGGAGGTAGAGATGAACGTGTGGATCCGGGGTCGCTCGGAGTCCCTGATCGCACCCCAGGCGGCGTCGATGTCCCCTTTCTGGGTGCGGGCGAGGCCACAGATGACCGGTCCCTCAACGGTCCTCGAGATCGCCTCGACGGCTTCGAAGTCACCTGGGGACGTGATCGGGAACCCGGCCTCGATGACGTCTACCCCGAGGCGAGCCAACTGACTGGCGATCTCGACCTTCTCCTGGGTGTTGAGCGAGATTCCGGGGGACTGCTCCCCGTCCCGCAGCGTCGTGTCGAATATCTCGACCCGACTGAACCCGTCATCCGTTGTGCTTCTCTCAGCGGCCATCGCCGACCCTCCTTCTCAAAACTTTTCGATGTCCCTTGTTCTTGCGGCTAACGCGCCGCCCAGCGCTATTCCCCCCGGAGGGGGAGGAGAAGGAGAAGCGCGAGGCTGGTCAGCCGGGGGGTCATCGGCCTGGCACTCTAGCGAACCGCGGGCGGCGTCCGGTGGTGCCTCAGCCGTCGTGAGGAGGCCCGTCCGGCGAAACGATCGGCCGCCCGCTGCTTTTTCTGGTCGTCGTAGATGCGCGCCCAGACCGACGTCGGCCTGCCGAGCCGCGCGGCTCCCACGAGCGCGACGAGGGGGACGAAGAGCCCGACCGCGGCGATCCCGAACTTCTCCTTGGCGCAGTTGACGATCACGAAGGCCAGGTTGAGCAGACCGACCGCGCCGATCCCCGCGAGGGCGGCGTTCTCCAGCTCGTCGGCGAGATCGACGAGGACCGAGAACCCCAACACGCCGATCCCGGCAAGGATCCCCGCGACGATCACGGCGTCAATCGACTTGCGCCCCTCCCGCGACCAGTAGACGTCCTTGAGGTCCAGCCAGAGCGCGAACTCGTCGAGGGTGAGACCGGTCCCGATGCCGAATGCGACGGCGACGATCTCGCGCCCCGGCGAAGCGGGATCGACCGCGATCCCGACCCAGCCGGCGATCATCAGCGTGAGGATGCCCCAGAACATGTGGTGGATGTGGGTGCCGCCGACCTCGACGTTGCCGGGCCACCAGCTCACCTGCGCCCGGATCAGGTGCGCGCTGGTCCGGATGAACGCGAAGGAAGCGAGGAAGGCGAGGAGGAAGAAGAACGCGGGCTGCTTGCCCGCGTCGACGATCCCCTCCTGATAGACGCTGCCGATGCTCGCCGCCACGGTCATCGAATCACTCCCGCGAGCGGGCGCCTCAAGGGACGAGGACTACCTTCCCCACGTTGCGGCGCTCGTGGATGAAGCGATGGGCATCGGGGGCGCGTTCGAAGGAGAACGACTCGGCAACCACCGGGTTGAGATCGCCCGCCTCGAGGTCGGCCTCGAGTGGCCCCGTCACCCTCGCCAAGCTCCCCTCGCGGTCCCACCAGGCGAGCATGTTGAGGCCGAAGACGCCCTTGTTCTCGTTCATCATCGTCAGGCTCTTCCACCAGGGCATCGTCGCCGTGGTCATGCTCGCGAGCCCCTTGAGCAGGCCCGGGATGTTGCGGCCGTCACCCGTCTGCACCTCGCTGATCCCATAACAGACGACCCGCCCTCCGGACCGAAGCAGGCGGTAGTCCTTGCGAAAGCTGGATGGCCCGATCGCGTCGAACGCCAGGTCGATGCCCTCACCGTTGGTGATCTCTCTTACGGCGGCCTCGAAATCGGTGTTGCGATAGTCGATGGCGTGATCGACGCCCTGCGCCCGAATCGCATCGTGCTTGGAGGCAGATGCCGTCCCGAAGATCTCGGCCCCGCGCGCCCGGGCGATCTGCGTTGCGGAAATGCCGACGCCGCCGGCGGCCGCGTGGATCAAGACACGATCGCCCTCGCGCATGCCTCCCATGATCACCAGCCCCGCGTAGGCGGTTCCGTAGTTGACTGGCACCGCGGCGCCCTGCTCGAACGACAGCGACTCGGGCAGCCGCAGGACGTCCTTCTCCGAAACCGTGACCAACTCGGCGTAGCCCCCGAAACGGGTACCCGCCATGACCCGGTCTCCGACCGCCACCGAGGTGACGCCCTCTCCCAGGGTCTCGACCTCGCCGGCGACCTCGTAGCCGACGATTGACGGCACCTTCGGCGCATCCGGATACATGCCGGTCCGCGCGAGCAGATCAGCGAAGTTGATCCCGGCCGCCTTGACGGCGATCCGGACCTCCCCGGCCGCCACCTGTGGATCGGGCCGCTCCTCGACCTTGAGGACGTCGGGATTCCCGTGCCTGGTGATGACTACCGCGCGCATCGGGCCACCCTAGCGACGGGCGGGCGGCTCGGCGGGCGGGCGGGCCGGACCGACGCGGACCCCGACCGCCGTCGCTGGGGAGGATTGGCCCCGGATACGGGGATGAGCCGGGTCCAGCGCAGCCGCTGGGGAGGATCAGGCCGGAATACCGACCAGAACCGGGCCTGGCGAGCCGCTGCTAGAAGTTCAACGCCTTGCCGGCAAAGAAGTCCTCGCGCTCGGCGATCGCCTCGATCACCGAAGCCGGCACCGCGGCGTCAGTCGTCAGGGCCATCACGGCCTCGGAGCTCGCGTCCTGCGCGCCGACCGCCGCGGAGACGATGTTCGCGCCGTGCTCTCCGAAGGCGTTGCCGACGAGCCCGATCATCCCGGGCTTGTCGCTGTAGCGGAAGATCGCGAGGTGCTCGGCGAACGGCAGATAGAAGCCCTGGCCCCAGACACGCACCAGATAGGGATCGTTACGCGGTCCGACGCCGGTGCCGGCGACCTCGACGGTCTCCCCCGCGCTCTCGACCCGAACGGTGATCAGCTCGGTGAAGTCCTCGGAGGAGCTGTCGGTCGTCTCGACGAGGACGATGCCGCGAGCCTCGGCCATGCTCGGAGCGTTGACGAGGTTGACCGCCTCCTCGGTGTGGCCGGAGAGGATCCCGACGAGCGTCGAGATCCCGAGCAGGCGGGTGTCGTGATCGGCGAGTCGGCCGCGAATCTCAACCGTCACCCGCTCGATGGTCCCGCTCGCGAGGCCCGAGGCCAGGCGGCC
Source organism: uncultured Solirubrobacterales bacterium (assembly GCA_963826475.1). Lineage (GTDB taxonomy): Bacteria > Actinomycetota > Thermoleophilia > Solirubrobacterales > 70-9 > RHKX01. The sequence goes on from CAWGXC010000003.1 coordinate 760,197, forward strand.
GAGCTTCTCGCAGAGCGGCACGAATGGCGCGAGCGCCTCCATGGTCTCGGGGCGGACCGCCGGGATGTTCACGGCGTTCGTGACGACCCCACCCGTGAGGGCGGCCACGACCTGCTCGGCCGTATCGGTTCCGGCGCGGTCCTGTGCCTCGGCCGTCGAAGCCCCGAGGTGAGGGGTCACGACGACGTCGTCGCGGCCGAAGAGGGGGTGGTCGGTCATCGGCTCAGACGGGAACACGTCGAGTGCGGCGCCGCCGATGTGGCCGGAATCGAGCGCCTGCTCGAGCGCGTCGAGGTCGATCAGCTCGCCGCGCGCGCAGTTGACGATGCGAACGCCCTGCTTCATCTTCGCGAGCGCCGAGGCATCGATCCAGTTGATCGTCTCGGGGGTCTTCGGCAGGTGGATCGTGATCAGGTCCGACCGCTCGTAGAGCTCGTCGCTCGTCTCGACACCCTCGACGCCGAGCTCCCGGAACCGCTCCGGCGAGACGAACTTGTCGAAGGCGACGACCTCCATGTCGAAGGCGAGCGCGCGGCGGGCGACGAGCTGGCCGATCCGGCCGAAGCCGATCACGCCGAGCGTCTTGCCGTAGAGCTCGTTGCCGCCGAAGCGGGAGCGTGCCCACTCACCGGCGGCGAGGCTCGCGTGCGCCTGCGGGACGTTGCGGAACAGGGCGAGCGCCAAGGCGAGGGTGTGCTCGGCAGCGGCGACGGAGTTCGACTCCGGCGCGTTGGCGACGACGATCCCGCGCGCCGTGGCGGCCGGGATGTCGACGTTGTCGACGCCGGTTCCCGCCCGCCCGATGGCGCGCATCCTGTCGGCCTTCCCGATCAGCTCGGCGGTCAGCTTCGTCGCCGAGCGGATCACGATTGCGTCGAATTCGCAGATCCTCGCCTCGAGCTCACCCTCGGGCCAATCGGTGCCGACCTCGACGTCGAAGTGCTCGCGCAGCGAATCGACGCCGGCCTCGGCGATCTTCTCCTTGACGAGGACCTTCGCTCGTTCGGTCACGTCCGCACCCCCGGCGCGTTCTCGATGAGCCAATCGATCGAGGCCGTAAGCGCCTCGATGTCCGACGTCTCGATCGCCGGAAACATGCCGACGCGAAGCTGGTTGCGTCCGAGCTTGCGATAGGGCTCGGTGTCGACGATGCCGTTCCGGCGGAGCGCCGCCGCCAGGGCCGCAGCGTCGATCGCGGCATCGAAATCGATCGTCCCGACGACCGGTGAGCGCTTTGCCGAATCGGTGACGAACGGGTCGGCGAACTCTGAGCCCTCGGCCCAGCCGTAGAGATGACCGGCATTCGCGCGCGCTCTCTGGACGCACCAGTCGAGGCCGCCGTTGGAGAGCATCCATTCGATCTGATCAGCCATGAGGATCAGGGTGCCGAGCGAAGGGGTGTTGTAGGTCTGGTCCTTTCGTGAGTTCTCGAGCGCGGTTGTGAGCGACAGGAACTGCGGCTGCCAACGTCCCCCGATCCCGTCGAGCTCCTCGATCCGCGCGATCGCTGCCGGGCTGACGATCGCGAGCCACAACCCGCCTTCGGAGCCGAAGCCCTTCTGTGGAGCGAAGTAATAGGCGTCGGTGTCAGCGAGATCGACCGGTAACCCTCCGGCGCCCGAGGTGGCATCGATCAGGACGAGCGGGTCGCCCTCGCCCTGTGGCCGGGACACGGGAACGATGACGCCGGTCGACGTCTCGTTGTGAGCCCACGCGATCACGTCCGCAGCGGGATCGGACCGTGGCTCCGGGGCGTCTCCCGGATCGGCCTCGATCACGATCGGGGCTTCGAGGAAGGGTGCCGTCGCCGCCACCTTCGCGAACTTGGAGGAGAACTCACCGTACGTGAGGTGAAGTGACCGCTCGCGGATGAGGCAGGCGGCCGCGGCATCCCAGAAGGCGGTCGTACCGCCGTTTCCCAGCAGAACCTCGTATCCGTCCGGAGCCGAGAACAGCTCGAGCAGTCCCTCGCGGACCCGCCCCACCAGATCCTTTACCGGGCGCTGGCGATGCGAGGTACCGATGACGCCCTCGATCTGCCCGAGTCGAGCGAGAGCCTCGGGGCGGACCTTCGACGGCCCGCAGCCGAAGCGGCCGTCGGCGGGCTTCAGCTCGGCGGGGATCAAGGTCTCTGCGTGTCCGGTGCTCGGCATGGCGGCGGAAGATTACGGGGTGCGGTGGCGCTCCCACCCAACCGGGTTCGCGGGGTACTCTTGCGCCACACCAATCAGGAGGAGACCAAAACTTGTACCCAATTGCTTTCTCAGCGGCCTACCAAGGCGAAAATCGCAACCGCTTGACGGCCTTTTTCAGGCTGATCGTCGCCATTCCGTGGTTCATCGTGATGACTCTCTACGGGATCGTCGCCTTCATCGCAGCCTTCATCGCCTGGTTCGCGCTGCTCATAACGGGTCATTACCCGCGGGGCCTGTACGACTTCAACTCCGGCTTCCTCCGAATGAGCACCAGGGTCAGTGGGTTCTACATGCTGCTCACCGACGAATTTCCTCCCTTCGGCGGTGGCGAGGAGCCCGACTACCCGATCCGGACCTTGGTCGAGCCCCCCAAGGAGCAGTACAGCCGGTTGAAGGTGCTTTTCCGGATCATCCTGATCATCCCGATCCAGATTCTCCACTACGTGATGCAGATCATCCTCGAGGTCTGCGGCATCGTCGCGTGGCTGGTGATCCTATTCACCGGAAAGCTCCCGATCGGCCTCTATCGACCGCTGCGGATCGCTACCGCGTACTCGATCAAGGCGAACGCCTACTACCTGCTCCTGACCGAGGACTTTCCGCCGTTCTGGCAGGACGAGGAGGAGGAGGCGCCGCGATTCGGCCTCGAGGGTCCGGGCATCGGCGCCGAGCCGACCACCGGGCTGGGCCTCTAGGTCCCGTGGCCGATCCAGCGACCCAGGTCTCCAAAGGACAGGGTTACGCCGTCGCCGAGAGCCTCGATGCTCTCGGCGACGGGCCTGGCTTCCGCAAGGTCCGCAAGGAGCTCGACGTCACCGCCTTCGGCGTCAACGTGATCGTGATTCCACCCGGCTATGCGACGGGCTTCCACGCCCACGAGAAGCAGGAGGAGCTCTACTTCGTCCACCGCGGCACGGTCGAGATCGAGTTCGGGGACGGAACGGTCCACCGGCTCCGCGAGGGTGGTCTGGCGCGGGTCGACCCCGAGACGTCGCGCGAGGTGCGCAACGTGGGCGACACGGAGGCCGCCTACCTGGTGGCCGGCGGCAAGGACGGCTACGTCGGTCGCGACGGGATCAGCGGCTCGAGCTAGAAGAGCTTGTAGGCCTGCGTCGAGATCGTGAAGCCGCGGCCGGTTTCGAGATCGCGACAACTCATCCCGGTCTCCTCGCTGTCGCAGCGCAGCAGACCCGCGGCGATTGACTCGCCGTAGGGCAGGGCCGGACCGGCCCCAAGGGTCGTGTCCCCGGCGCAGACGAACTCCGGGGCGGCGCCCGCCGAGAGAGTGATGCCCTGGCCGAAGTCGACGTTCTTATTGCAGCTCGCCGGGCGCGACGGGGGATCCCAATCCCGGTTCTGGACGTCGCAGCGCACGCTCTTGCGGTCGATGACGCAACCGATGTTCCCGCTGGGGGACGTGAAGCCGGTCAGCGACGTCACCGTCTGGTCGGCCGGCGGGGTCCCTCCCCCGCCCTCGGTCGTCGTCTCCTCGGTCGTCGTCTCCTCGGTCGAGGTGGTCGACGTGCTTTCCGTCGTCGTCGAGGTTGCCGGCACCGTCTGGGTCGCGGTCACCGTCGAGGTGCTGTCGCCTCCGCCACAACCGGCCGCGATCGCCCCAAGGCCGAGAACGGCGATCAGCGCGAGCAGTGAGGACGTCGACCGGCGATTCATGGCGGCAGAGTACCGCTCAAACCGGAGCCAACGGACGCGGCGGCCCACTCGGCGCCTCCACGCGAACCGGGTCCCCCGGCCCCAGATCACCGCCCTTCAGGACGACGGCCATCACGCCGGCCCGGCGAACCAGGGAGCCATCCGCACGACGCTCGAGCGATGCCGCCATCAATCCCTTCCGCACTCCGTCGAGCTGACGGCAGGGATTGCGAAGGCCGGTCAACTCGATCAGGCATGACGCGCCGAGGTGGAGCCTTGTGCCGACCGGAAGGGCGAGCAGGTCGACGCCGCGAGTCGTCACGTTCTCGCCCATCTCGCCGGGACCGACATCGAATCCGCGATCGGCGAGCTCTTCGAGCAGCTCGACACCGATCAGGTGGACCTGGCGAAGGTTCGGCTGACTAGGGTCGGCCCGCTTCCGCGATAGATGTTGCACGGTCGCGCCGAGGTGGGCGTCCCCCTGGACGCCGAGACCGGGCAGCAGGGTCACGGAGGCGCGATTCAGCTTCCCCGGCCCGTGTGAATCGCTGCAGCTCACAGCGAGGATCTCGCCGCGTTTTCCCTGCGATTCCGCCACCGGGTGCACGAAGCTCAACTTACCGCCGGCGCTGACTAAAGTCAGGAGATCGGCCGGATCACGCTTCATCAAGGTGACATCACAACCGATGCCGAGGCGGAGGCCATCGTCAATGCGGCCAACTCGAGCCTGCTCGGCGGCGGTGGCGTCGATGGCGCGATCCATCGAGCGGCCGGACCGCGGCTCCTGGCCGAGTGCAGGGAGCTCGGAGGATGCGAGACGGGCGGCGCCAAGATCACCGGCGCCGGGAACCTGGCTGCTCGGCACGTCATCCACGCCGTCGGGCCGGTCTGGCACGGCGGCGGCCAGGGCGAGCCCGAGCTGCTCGCATCGTGTTACTCGACCGCGATCCGCCTGGCCGCCGAGAAAGACTGCAGCAAGGTGGCCTTCCCGGCGATCTCTGCGGGGGTCTACGGCTATCCGCTCAGCGAGGCCGCGAGGATCGCGATCGGCGCTACCGCGGCAGCCCTGGCGACCCACCGAACGGTCGAGGAGGCCCGCTTCTGGCTCTTCGGTGACGAGGCGTATGAGGCATTCAGGTCAGCCCTCGACGGATCCTGACCACCCTCATCGCCAAAAGCACCCCGCCGTCTACGCGCTCAGTCCTCGATCCAGGCCATCATCGGCCGCAACTTGCCCCCGACCTCCTCGACCTGAGCGTCCTTGGCCTCCTGGCGCATCCGGTCGAAGTTCTCGCCGCCGGCGCGGTTCTCGGCGATCCACTCCTTCGCGAACTCGCCGGACTGGATCTCGCCGAGGATCTTGCGCATCTCGGCGCGCGTGTCGTCGGTGATCACTCGGGGCCCCCGGGTCATGTCGCCGTACTCGGCGGTGTTGGAGATCGAGTGGCGCATTCCCTGAATGCCCTTCTCGTACATCAGGTCGACGATCAGCTTGAGCTCGTGCAGGCACTCGAAGTAGGCGAGGCGCGGATCGTATCCGGCGTCCACGAGGGTCTCGAAGCCCGCTCGGACGAGCTCCGTGGCGCCCCCGCAGAGAACGGCCTGCTCGCCGAAGAGGTCGGTTTCGCACTCGTCCTTGAAGGTGGTCTCGATGACGCCGGCCCGGGTGCCGCCGACGCCCTTCGCGTACGCCAGCACCATGTCGCGGGCGGTTCCCGTCTCATCGGCGTGAACGGCCATCAGGCAGGGCACCCCTCGTCCCTCCTGGTACTGACGGCGTACGAGGTGGCCCGGGCCCTTCGGAGCGACCATGCCGATGTCGACGCCGGGCGGCGGCGAGATCTGGTCGAAGTGGATGGCGAAGCCGTGGGCGAACATGAGCAGGTTGCCCTCGGAGATGCCGTCGGCGATCTCCTCGCTCCAAATGTCGGCCTGGCGCTCGTCCGGGAGCAGGACCATGACGACGTCGCCGCGGCTCGCGGCATCGGCGACGCTGAGAACTTCGAGACCTTCGGCCTCAGCCTCGGCGACGCTCGCCGAATCGGGGCGGAGGCCGACGACCACGTCGACGCCCGAGTCCTTGAGGTTGAGCGCATGAGCGTGGCCCTGGGAGCCGTATCCGAGGATCGCCACCGTCTTGCCGGCGAGCGGCTCGAGGCTCGCGTCGTCCTCGTAGAACATCTTGCTCAGGTCGGCATCCTCAGTCATTCGGTGGCCCTTTCGGTCGGCTCTTCAAAGGTGTGCAAGTCGGCTCATGAGCCTACAGACGGCGTCACGAGCAGCCTGCGAAGCAGCTTTCCCGTCGCCGTTCGAGGCAGCTCCTCAACGAGCTCGAAGCGCTTCGGCACCTCGAAGGGCCGCAGCTCGTGACGAGCCACCTCCCGCAGGCGTTGGAGGTCCACGTCGAGTCCTTCGGCGACGACGACGAAGGCGACCACCACTTGCCCCCACTCCCGGTCCTCGACGCCCGCGACGCCGACGTCGGCGACGGCCGGATCGAGCCGCAGCGCCTCCTCGACGCGCTGCGGGCGCACGTTCTCGCCGCCGGTGACGATCAGGTCGCCGCGGCGGCCCTCGACCCAGAGGAAGCCGTCATCGTCGACCCGGCCGAGGTCGCCCGTGTGGAGCCAGCCGTCTGCGGCGACCGCTCCGGGCGCCACGTTCGGGCCTTTGACGAGGATCTGCTCGCCCTCGATCCGAACCTCCATGCCGAGCAGCGGCCTGCCGGCCGACCCCGCGCGCTCCCGAGCCTCCTCGGGCGCCAGGGTGCAGACCTGCGAACAGGCCTCGGTCAGCCCATAGGTCTGCACGACGGTGGCCCCGCGGTCGAGCGCCTCGGCGAGGACCCCCTCCGGAACCGGGCCGCCGCCGACGAGGAGCAAGCGCGGCTGCTCGATGGCCGCACCGGCATCGAGCAGCCGCACCAGCTGCGTCGCGACGAGGGAGGCGATCGTGATCTTCCCGGAGGCGAACGCCTCGGCGACCCGCTCGACCTCGAAGCCGTCCTGGATCGTCGCCGCCGTCCCGTACATCGCCGACCTGATCAGGATCGTCAGGCCGCCGACGTGGTTGAGCGGCAGGCAGCAGAGCCAGTTGTCGTCGTCGTGAACGCCGAGGTTGGCGGCGGAGGCGAGCGCGCTCCACAGGTGATTGCCGCCGGTCAGCTCGACCGGCTTGGGCTCACCCGTGGTACCGCTGCTCAGCATGCGGGTCAGCGGCTCGCGCGGATCTCTGTGGATCGCCGGCCACGTTCCGTCGCCGCCCTCGGCGCGGGCGAGCATCGCCTCGTCGAGGAACCGTGCGCCGGGCGCAACCGAGACGCCGTCCCGACCCGACCGGGGAAGCGGTTGCACAACCGCGCCGGCGAGGATCGCTCCGTGCAGGCCGATCGCGTACGCGACCCCCGCGGGAAGCTCCATCGCCACCTGATCGCCGCTGCCGACCCCCGACTCAGCGAGCGTCGCCGCCACCGCCCCGGCGCGCTCGCGCAGCTCGGCGTAAGTCACCGATCGGGAGCTGTCGATCAGGGCCAGGCGATCCGGATGATTCCGGGCGCTGTGGTCGAGCCAATCGGTGGGAATGTCGTGCATCGTCAGGGGGCCGGGCCCATGAGGGCGGTCGGCGGATATCGTTGCCGTCCATTCTGGCGCCGGCCGAGTCCGGAGCCCAACGAGACCGGATCGCAACACTCACCCCATGCCCCAACGACACAAATCCGCACCGCCCGAGGGCGACCTCTACGCCCCGATCACCTGGGAGAGCGCCGGCGAGTACGAGGACATCCTCTACGACGTCGGCGACGGGATCGCCAAGATCACCATCAACCGGCCGGAGCGCCGCAACGCCTTCCGCCCGCCGACGCTCGCGGAGCTGCGGGATGCGTTCACCAAGGCCCGCGACAACCTCGACGTCAGCTCGATCATCTTCACCGGCGCCGGCGAGGAGGCCTTCTGCTCCGGGGGCGATCAGAAGATCCGCGGAGACGACGGCTACATCGGCTCCGACGAGGTCGCGCAGAAGGGGGTCGGCCGCCTCGACGTCGGCGACCTGCACGTGCAGATGCGGCGCACGCCGAAGCCGATCGTCGCGGCGGTGGCCGGATACGCGGTCGGGGGTGGACACATCCTTCACCTCGTCTGCGACCTGACGATCGCCGCCGAGAACGCCAAGTTCGGCCAGACGGGCCCGAGGGTAGGCAGCTTCGACGGCGGCTTCGGGGCCAGTCTGCTGAGCCGTCAGATCGGGCAGAAGCGGGCGAAGGAGATCTGGTTCCTGTTGCGCCTCTACGACGCGAGCGAGGCTCTCGAGATGGGCTTGGTGAACGCCGTCGTCCCGACCGCCGACCTCGAGCGGGAGGCCGTGGCCTGGTGCCGTGAGATGAGCCACCTCTCACCCCTGGCACTTCGGCTGCTGAAGTCGAGCTTCAACGCCGACGAGGACGGGATCACGGGGATCCAGCAGCTCTCCCACGACGCGACCCTCCTCTACTACATGAGCGAAGAGGGTCAAGAGGGCCGCAACGCCTACCAAGAGGGACGGTCTCCAGACTTCTCGAAGTTCCCGAACCGGCCCTGAGCCCCGCCTGAGCATGGGGGCATTCCGGATCTGGTTGATGGCCGCGCGCCCGCGCACGCTGCCCGCCGCGATCGCCCCGGTGCTGGTGGGGAGCGCGGCGGCTTGGACCCACCTGGCCGGCACCGGCGACTTCCGCTGGGGAGCGTTCGCCGCCGCCCTGATCGGGGCGATCTTCATCCAGATCGGCACCAACCTCGCCAACGACTACTCCGACGCCAAGCGCGGAGCCGACACCGTTGACCGCCTGGGACCCGTACGGGTCACCGCGAGCGGGCTCGCCGCCCCCAGACGGGTGCTCTACGCCACCTGGGCTGCCTTCGGCCTCGCCGCGCTGACCGGCGTTTACCTCGCGATCGAGGTCGGGCCCGAGATCCTCCTGATCGGCGTCGCATCGATCGCGGCGGGCATCCTCTACACCGGCGGCCCCAAGCCCTACGGCTACGAGGGCCTCGGGGAGGTCTTCGTCTTCGTCTTCTTCGGACTCGTCGCCGTGAACGCCTCCTACTACGTGCAGCTGGAGCAGATCGACACCCTGCCGCTGTTGCTCTCGCTGCCGATCGGCCTGCTCTCCGCCGCGATCCTCGTCGTCAACAACGTCCGCGACATCGACACCGACCGGCGGGCGGGCAAACGTACCCTCGCCGTCAGGCTGGGACGCGAGCCCACGCGCAGCCTCTACGTGGCGATGGTCGGGCTCTCCTACGTCCTCCTGCCACTCGCGCTCGTGATCGGCGATGGGCCGGCGCTCGGGCTGCTCGGGCTGCTGAGCCTTCCCCTGGCCCTGAAGCCGATTCGCGCGGTCCGCGAGAGCACCGATGGCCCCGCTCTGAACGGGGCCCTCGCCGGGACGGGAGCGCTGCTCGGGATCTTCTCCCTGCTCGTCTCCGTCGGCCTCGTGATCTGAGCGCGGAGACCATGCGCGTCGCCTCGCTCGACACGGTCGCGATCGCCCTCCCGTTTCGCGAGCTCTATCTGACCTCGACCGGCTCGCTGGATCGGCGCGAGATGCTGATCGTCAGGGTCAAGGGATCCGACGGACAGACCGGACACGGCGACGCGGTCCCGCTCAGCCTCCGCGGAGGCGGTTCCCTCGCCGAGGTGCAAGCCGAGCTCGAGGAGATCTGCGCCCCGATCGCCGCCGGCAGCGAGATCGAGGACGTCGCTGGGATCTCCTCGCTCGTCGACGCATGCGCCGCCGCCGGGGCCGGCCACCAGTCGGTCTCGGGTTTCGAGATGGCTCTCCTCGACCTCCTGGGAAGGGCACGCAACGCGCCGGTCTGCGCCCTCCTGGGCGCCTCCGAGACCAAGGCGATCGATTGCAACGGCACCCTCGGTGCGGACGAGCCCGGACGAGCCGGGGCGATCGCGGCCGACTTGGTTGCCTCTGGCTTCCGGACGCTGAAGGTCAAGGTCGGAACCGGCGATGACCTCGGTCGATTGCGAGCAGTTCGCGAAGCCTCGGGACCCGCGACCTCGCTCCGGATCGACGCCAACGGCGCCTGGAGCGTCGAGCGAGCGGCCGAGATGCTCGCCGAGCTGGAGTCAGCGGGCCTCGAGCTGGCGGAGCAGCCTTGTGCGACGGTCCCCGAGCTGGCGGAGCTCCGCCGGCACGTCGTGGTTCCGATCGTCGCCGACGAGAGCGCAGCCACCGCCGAGGAGGCCGTCGCCGTGTTCGAACGGGGCGCCTGCGACGCCGTCACGATCAAGCTGGCGAAGGTCGGCGGCATCGGCGCCGCGATGAGGATCGCGGCCTCGGTGCCCGCTTACCTTTCGAGCGCCCTCGACAGCCCGCTCGGGATCGCCGCCGCGGTCCACGCGGCACAGGCGCTGCCCGCCCGGGGGTTTGCGACCGAGCTCGCTCACGGGCTGGCGACTTCTGGCCTGTTCGCCGACAATGTGGCTGACGACGAGCCCTTCGGCGGCCCGCGGATCGAGCCGCCCACCGGCCCGGGACTCGGGGTCGAGATCGACTGGGCCGCAGTCGAGAGGTTGCGCATCAGATGATCGACCGGACGAACCGAAACACAGCCTTGGCCTCCGCGCTCATCGACGAGCTCGCCCGTTCCGGCGTCGAGCGGGCGATCCTCTCTCCCGGCTCCCGCTCGAGCCCGATCGCTCTGGCCTTGGAGCGCGAGCCCGGGATCGAGCTGACGATCGTCCTCGACGAGCGCAGTGCAGGCTTCATGGCGCTCGGCATCACGCTGGAGAGCGGCAGCCCCGCGATCCTCGCCTGCACCAGCGGATCGGCGGCGGCGAATCTCCATCCTGCAATCGTCGAGGCGGACCAGGCCGGCGTGCCAATGATCGTGCTCACCTCCGATCGGCCCCCTGAGCTGCGAGGCATCGGTGCGGGCCAGACCATCGACCAGATCGGGCTCTACGGAACATCGGCTCGCTGGTTCTGCGAGGTCGGGACGCACGACGCCGACGATGCCGGCCTTCTGCATCTCAGATCGACCGGTTGCCGGGCATTCGCCGAGGCCGCCTCCGGGCGCGGACCGGTGCACCTCAACCTCTCCTGGCGCGATCCCCTCGGCCCCGAGCCACGCCCCGATGACGTGAGCGCCGCGGATGCGCTCGCGATCCGCGGCCGTTCCGGGGGCCGCCCGCTCACCGTGCCGATCCACGGTCGTGAACCGGGCGACGCCGTCCTGCAGGCGCTTGCGGAGGCGGTGGAGCGCTCCGAGCGGGGGCTCATCGTCGCCGGCCGGCACACCGATCGGCAGCTCCCCGGCCTGATCTCGGGGCTCTCAGCCGCGTCGGGACTTCCGATCCTCGCCGAGCCCGCCTCAGGCCTTCGCTTCGGCGGCCACGACCGTACGGCGGTCGTGGCCGGATACGACCTGATCGTCCGCTCCAAGCCCCCCGAGCTGGACCCGGACCTGATCCTGCGCTTCGGCGACATGCCGACGAGCAAGCCGCTGCGCGCCTGGATCGAGAACTGCGATGCCGATCAGATCGTCATCGACCCCCCGGGACGGTGGAACGAGCCGACCCGGCGAGCCGGAGCATTGATTCGTGCGGATGCGGGCTCCCTCGCGAGCGCGTTGGCCGGCCTGGTGAAACCGCACGCCGGCGGTTGGCGGAATCGCTGGATCGCGGCAGAGCGCAGCGCCCAGGAGGCCATCGACGCGGCGCTCGCGGCTGTGCCGAGCCCGAACGAGCCGGCCATTCACCGGGCCATCGGATCCGCGTTCGCGGACGGCGACCGCGTCCTGCTGGCGTCGAGCATGCCCATACGCGACGCCGAGGGGTTCATGCGGGGCGGTCCGGCGGGCGTCCGTTTCTACTCCAACCGCGGAGCCAACGGGATCGATGGGCTGATCTCGACCGCCGCCGGTATCGCCACCGCCGCGGGTCGGAGCGGCGTCACCTGGGCGATCCTCGGGGATCTCGCGCTCGCTCACGACGTCGGGGGTCTCGCTGCTCTGTCCGCGGTGCAGTCGCCCGTGCGGCTGATCGTCATCGACAACGGCGGCGGCGGCATCTTCGACTTCCTGCCGCAGGCCCAGCAGGTGGGAGCCGGTGCCTTCGAGCGGCTGTTCACCACCCCTTCAGGCCTCGACATCGAACGCGCTGCCGGCCTCTATGGGATCCCGTACGTGGACCTGGCGAACGAGGCGGGGCTGCGGAACCTCCACGGGTCCGGGCCTCTGATCGCTCACATCCGCGTCGACCGCGCCGGCAACGTCGAGCTGCACCGCCGCATCGCGGCAGCGGTCGGCGCCGCCTTGACTCAGTGATGCCTCCGATGGTGCTTGCCCTTCTTCTTCACCCGGAGGCTGCGCAGCGCCGCTCCGCCCACGTTGCCTGAGGCGTCGGTGGCGTGGACGAAGAAGGTGTGCCGCTTGCCCCTGCCCTTGCCGGAGGCGAAGATGAACCGTGCCGGGGATGCGCATGGCGTGAAGGTGCCGCCGTCGATTCGGCATTCGAAAGCGGAATCCGGCTCACTCGACTCGAACTCGAAGCGATTCGAAACCGTGCGCGCCCGCGTGAGCTGCTTGGACTTCGGGGCTCTCGTAACCGTCACGCTGGGAGCGAAGTTGTCGGCCGAGGGCCCAGAGGCGGCGACGGGATCCTCCGGCCCGGGGGTGGGCGCAGGGGGACCGGTTGGACTTGGGGGCGACAGCGGGTCGAACTCGTCGGCGCCGATGTCGGGAGCGATTCCGGTCGTTCGCGGGTCGCGGTCGAGATCCTCAGCGCCGAGGACGGCGCCGCCGGCGGTGCCGGCGTCGATCGTCGGCGATCCGGCCGACTCGTGAAGGTCGCCGCCGGCCCGGTTGACGAACACGGGCTCCGCGGTCTGATTCGAGTCCGAACCCGCGGGGGTGACGGTGGCTCCCCGCCCGGCCGATCGGCTCGTCCGGTAGTTGGAGTTGATGAAGGCGATCGCCGCGACCGACTCCGACTTGTCGCGAACCGCAACCGCATCGGGAGCGAGCGAGTCGCTGGTCGAGACGATCACGTTGGTGGCGGTGAGCGTCACGGTCGCGCCGTTCGAGGAATAGAGCCGGATCCCGACGGCCTCGGGCCCCGTTCCGAGGTTCAGCACCGTGACGTTGGTGAGGGCCACGGTCTGGGTGACCCGACCGCTCATCGTGCTGGCTACGGCGGGACCCGGTCCGTGCTGCAGACAGACCGAGTCGAGCAGAGACGCTCCGGATGAGACCGAGCACGGCGCACCATCCGCGACCGACTCGGAGTAGATCCGCTCCGCCGTCGCGTCGGTGTCGACCATCAACCCCGGGCCCCTGCCCTCCTTGACGATCGTCACCTCCTCGAAGGTCGTTCCACTTCCCCGGACCCGCACCGCCGGGGCCGTCCCCGTCGCTTCGATCCGCACCGCGGCGTCGGGAGCCGCATGGACGAACGAAGCTCGCTGGACCAGCAGGCCGTCCTCGCCGATCTCGTAGACGCCCGCCCCGAGGATGACCTCGTCGCCCGCGGCGTCCTGCTCGACGGCATGCTGGATGTCGCAGGGCTTCGCCTTGCTGCATGCGTCGCCGTCGCCCCCGGGCTCGGCGTAGCGGGTGGCCGCCGATGCCGCCGAGGCGAACGCCAGCAGAGCGAGCACTGAAGTACCCGCCGCGAGCGTCGAGACTCTTCGGAGAAGCTGCAAGGGCGGGAAGTGTAGGCGCTCAACCGGCGAGCAAAGGCAGCAGCGCCGCCAGCTTGATCTCGGTCTCGGCGAGCTCGGCGGCCGGATCGGAATCGGCCACGATCCCGGCTCCGGCGAACAGGCTGGCGGTCCGATCACGCAGCAGCGCGGAGCGCAGGGCGACGCAGAACTCGCCGTCCTCAGCCGCATCCATCCACCCGACCGGGCCCGCGTACCAGCCGCGGTCGAGGCACTCGAGCCCGCGAATCAGCTCCTCGCCGCGCTCGCCGCGCGGCTCCGGGCCGACCGCGGGCGTCGGATGCAGCATCCCGGCGAGCTCGAGCGCCGAACGAGGCTCCGCGAGCTGCGCGTGCAGGGGGGTCGCCAGATGCTGGATGTTCGCCACCTTGATCACGATCGGCTCCGGCGCCTCCTGGACCCAGACGGACCATGGAGCCAGGCGCTTGGCGATCCGGCGAGCGACGATCGAGTGTTCGCTGCGGTTCTTGGCGCTGTGCAGCAGCTGCTCGCCGAGGTGGTCGTCAACCGCGGGATCGGCGCTCCGCCGGGCGGAGCCGGCGAGAGCGACCGTCGCTGCGATGGCTCCGCTGCGGCGGACGAGCAGCTCCGGGCTGGCTCCGACGAATGCCGCCTCGGGGGTGCCTACGCAAAAGCAGAAGCAGGAGCCGAAGACCTCTCGCAGGGCTCCGAAGAGCGCGTCGGGCGAGTGCGCTGCGGGAGTCGTGACGCTCACCTCGCGAGCGAGCACGAGCTTCTCGACCTCACCGGAGCGGATCATCTCGACAGCCTCGGCGACGGCGGTCTCGTAGCTCGCCGGCGGGCGGGCGGAGGTGACCGTCACCGGCCCGCCCGGGTGGGGATCAAGGGGCGGCAGGGGCGCTTCGCGCAGCGATGCCAGCCGGGCCCCGAGTCGGGCCCTCACACCGGGTGCCCCCTCCCCCGGGCTCACGAGCGCCGAGAGCGTCAGCAGATGCCTCCCGCCGGTGCGAACGACGACGAGCTCGGGCAGCGTCAGCAGCGCCGGAGGGAGCGAGGACCAGATCCCGGTGCCCGGCGAATCGGCGCTGAACGCCATGCCGCCGACCCAGAGCGGGCCCGCGCCAACCGGCAGATCGGCGGGCTCCTCCGCAATGCGATCGCGCATGATCGCGGTGGTGTCGGCGAGCAGGTCCTCGACCCTGCCGCTGCCGCGCGAGATGACGTCGTGCGCAGAGCCGAGCGAGGCGATGGCGAAATGCTCCCGGTCGGGCTCCTCCCAGCAGAACCATCGATCGTCAGCCCGGCGAGAGGCGAAGACCATCGAAGCGGGGTCGAGTGCGTCGATCTCGACGGTGGCGCTGATCAGCCGTCGCCCGCGCCCGCCCGCCCGTTCGACGAGTCGCTCGATCGAATCGAGCAGTCCCGTCGTCTGCAGGCGGCCGGTCAGCTCTCCGGCCGTGCGCGGGAGATCGCGACCTCGCCGGTGCGAGCCATCTCGATCAGCCCGTGCGGCCGGACCATGCGCTCGAAGGAGTCGATCTTCTCCGTCGTACCAGTGACCTCGACGGTGATCGAGCGGCGCGAGACGTCGACGATGTGAGCGCGGAAGATCTGGCTGAACTCGATGATCTCGGCTCGGGTCTCCGCCGCTGCGCTGATCCGGAACAGGGCCATCTCACGCGCCACCGCCGTGTGCGGTTCCATGTCGCGGATCTTGATCACGTTGACGAGCTTGTGCAGCTGCTTGGTGACCTGGTCGATCGGGTGGACGGCCCCGTCGACGGTGAGGGTCACCCGCGAGATGTCGGGATCCTCGGTCGGGCCCACCGCGAGCGTGTCGATGTTGAAGCCCCGGCGGCTGAACAGACCCGCGATCCGCGCGAGGACGCCGGGCCGGTTCTCGACCATCAGCGAGAGCAGATGCCGACGGCCCGTCAGCCCGCTCGACGTCCGCAGGTCATCGAGGTTCAGAAGTTCCTTCGTTCCCGGATCGCCCATGCGCCGTGGCCTCCCTAGCCGACCATGTCCCGGGCGGCGGCGCCGGCCGGGATCATCGGGTAGCAGTTCTCCGTCTGGGTGACGCGGACGTCGAGCAGGACCGGACCGGGCGTCTCGAGCGCGGTCTTCATCGCGTCACCGAGCTCGGCCTTGTCCTCGCACTTGGAGGCGGTCCAGCCGAAGGCCTGAGCGAGCTTCACCCAATCCGGGCTCGGGCCCATCTCGACCGACTTGTAGCGCTCCGCCCAGAACAGCTCCTGCCACTGGCGGACCATGCCGAAGTGGCCGTTGTTCATCAGGAAGACCTTGACGTCGAGGTCGTGGGCCACCGCGGTTGCGAACTCCTGGCAGACCATGATCAGGCTGCCATCGCCGGCGAGGCAGACGACCGTCTCGTCGGGCATTGCGACCTTGGCGCCGATCGCTGAGGGCAGGCCGAACCCCATGGTGCCGAGGCCACCCGAGTTCAGCCACCGATTCGGCTTGGCGAAGTGGTAGTACTGCGCCGCCCACATCTGGTGCTGGCCGACATCGGAGGTGATGATCGCGTCCCCGTTCGTCACCCGGTACATCTCCTCGACCATGAACTGAGGCTTGATCTCGGAGTCGCTGGAGTCCTCATAGCCCAGGGGGTACTCCTTGCGCCAGCCCTCGATGCGCTCCCACCACTCGGCGAGGCGGGAGGTCTCCGGCGCCAGGGCCCGGTACTCGTTCGTCAGCTTCGGCAGCACGTCCTTGGCGTCGCCGACGATCGGGATGTGCGCGGGGACGTTCTTGGAGATCTCGGCCGGGTCCACGTCGATGTGGATGAACTTGGCGCTCGGCGCGAACTCGCTCAGCTTGCCGGTGATCCGATCGTCGAAGCGGGCGCCGATGGCGACGATCAGGTCAGCCTCGTCCATCGCGTAGTTGGCCGAGCGGGTGCCGTGCATTCCGAGCATTCCGAGCCACTGCTTGTGAGGAGCCGGGAAGGCGCCGAGCCCCATCAGCGTGCAGGTCACGGGGAAATCGTCGGAGGCGGCCAGCTCACGGAGCTCCTCGGAGGCGCCGGCGTTGATGACTCCACCACCGACGTAGAGGACGGGCCTGCGCGCGTTCGCCAGGGCGCGCGCCGCGACGCGGATCTGCTTGATGTTGCCCTCCGTCGTCGGCTGGTAGCCCGGCAGCCGCGGCGTGCCGGTCATCGGCTCGTAGTCGATGTCGGCGCGCGAGAGGTCCTGGGGGATGTCGAGCAGGACCGGCCCCGGGCGGCCCGTCTTGGCGATGTGGAAGGCGGCGTGGACGTAGGCGGGGATCTGCGCCGGATCCGTGACCAGGAAGGAGTGCTTGACGATCGGCAGCGTCATCCCCGTGATGTCGGCCTCCTGGAAGCCGTCGGTGCCGATCAGGTCGGTGCGCACCTGCCCGGTGATGAACACCGTGGGGACGGAGTCCATGTAGGCGTCCGCGATGGCGGTGACGAGGTTGGTCGCTCCGGGGCCGGAGGTGGCGAACGCCACGCCGACCCTGCCCGAGGCCTTCGCGTAACCCTCGGCGGCATGGCCGCCACACTGCTCATGTCGCACCTGGATGTGCTCGAAGTCGGCGTCGTAGAGCGCGTCGTAGAGCGGCAGGCTCGCTCCACCCGGGATTCCGAACACGTGCTTGACCCCCTCGGCCTTGAGGGCCTCGCAGAGAGCGTCGGCGGCGCGCATTCGGATGAACCTCCAGGATCGAGAGCGGACGAAAGACCTTGACTTTGCTCAGCTTAACAGCCGCAAAACGACCTCCTGAGCGCGAAACGCGCCCGAGATGTCGCGTTCTCAGCCGGGGCGAAGATCCGGCCCAGGGCGAACCTCGGAGGGATCCGGGAGGTACATGTCCTCCCCGCAGCGGTGGCAGACCTGAACGTAGAGCTTGTGGACGGTCCCGCACCGGGGGCAGCGCCGCTCGGGCTCGGACTTCTCCCGGCGAGACATCACGACCGCGATCAGGCCCAACACCGGTAGGAACGTTCCGACGATGAACCAGATGAAGAAGCTCGAGCCCTTCGCCCGGCCGATGATCCCGGTGGCGAGCCCGAAGAGCCCGAAGATGATCAGGACCTGCATCCGTACATTGTCGCGCGTGGCCGCAACGCGCGGTCGGCGCGCCGCTACAGGGGCCGGTGGGTGCCGCCGCGCTCGTAGACCTCGTCGCGCAGCGGGCGCGGGTGGCCGATCGAGCCGACCTCGGCGGTGTCGCGGCGGAATGGCAGGCCCACGGTCCAGTCGACGACCGCGCGGAGCTTGCGGACGATGCCGGGGATCTGGCTGACGTGGTAGCTGCGGGCGGCCCACCAGGCGATGAAGCCCGAGAGGGTTCCGGCCGGCGTGCTGGCGACCGCCTTGTAGCGACCGAGGTTCACGAACGCGCCGCGACTGCGATAGGTGAATGTCCGCGGTGTGCCGACGGCCAGGTTCGCCGCCATGTTGTGGGCGGCGACCCGCGCCTGGCGAATCGCGTGCTGGGCGGTCGGGGGACAAAGCCCACCCTCGGGGTTCGGGACCGCGGCGCAATCACCGGCCGCGTAGACCCCGGGCATGCCGGTGACGGCAAGGTGGTCGTCGACGGGCACGCGGCCCCGCTCGTCGAGCGGAACGCTGAGCGCGCGCAGGCTCGGATGAGCGGCCACGCCGGCGGTCCAGACGACCGTCCGGGCGGCGACCGTCTCGCCCGTCGAGAGCTGGACGTGGTCGGCCCCGACGCTCGTGAGCGTCGTCTCCATCCGGATGTCGATACCGCGGCCGCGCAGCTCACGAACGGCGTACTCGGCGAGCTTGGCGTCGATCTCGGGCAGGACGCGGTCCATCGCCTCCACGAGCATCCAGCGCATTCCCTGCAGGCGCGCACGCGGATAGCGCTGGATCGCGTCGGCTGCGAAGTCCTGGAGCTCGGCGAGCGCCTCCAGCCCGGCGTAGCCGCCGCCGACGAAGACGTAGGTGAGGAGCTCAGCGCGCCTTGCGGGGTCCTCCGTGGCGTTTGCCGATTCGAGCGTCTCGATCACGTGATTGCGCAGCCAGATCGCGTCGGCGAGGCTCTTGAAGCCGATCGCGTGCTGATCCAGGCCCGGAACCGGGAGTGAGCGGCTGACGGAGCCGAGCGCCAGCAGGAGCTGGTCGTAGTGGAGCTCCTCGACGGTTCCATCGTGCGAGGTGAGCTCAACGGTCCTGCCATCCGGGTCGTGAGCGCTGATCGCCCCAAGGCGCAGGTACGTGCGCTTGAGGATGTCCCGCAACGGCGTGACGACGTGACGTGGCTCGAGCGTCCCGGCGGCGGCCTCCGGAAGCAACGGCGTGTAGAGGAGAAAGTTGACGTCGTTGACGAGGATTAGCCGCGAGGACTGCAGCGGCAGGATGCGCTCGAGCTCCCGAGCGGCATTGGCTCCGGCGAAGCCCCCTCCGGCGATCACGATGTCGTTGGCCATGTCCTCAGTATGGCGCACCTTGTAACCGATTGCTACAAAGTGACAGAAGGCGCTTGTGCGCGGCGCTCAGAGCCCGAGCTTCTCGCGGATCAGCCTGGTCACGTCGCCGCCGTCGGCCCGGCCCTTCGACTCGCGCATCGCCGCGCCGACGATGGCACCGATCGCCTTGCCCTCCCCCGCCTGCACCTTGGCCGCGGCATCTGGCTCGGCGGCGATCGCGCGGTCGACGATCTCTCCGAGCTCAGCGGATGCGGTCCCGCCCGTCAGGCCCCGCTCCTCGGCGATCGCCGCGGGGTCGCCGCCCTCGGCCGCCAGGAGGATGACGATCTCGCGCGCCGCGCCGCGGCTGATCGTCTTGTCGGCGACCATCCCGACGAGCGTCGCGACCGCTTCCGGCGTCGCCCTGCTCTCGCTCGCCGTGGCGAAACCCGCGGCCCGAGCGGCGGCGACGAGATCGCCCGTCACCCAGTTCGCGATCGCTGCGGGTTCGGCGCCGGCGTCGGCCCTCAGGGCCGCCTCGAAGAACGCCCCGAGCTCGGAGTCGAACGCGAGCGACCGAGCCTGCTCGGAGTTGAGTCCGAGCTCGGATCCATAACGCTCGCGACGTTGCTCGGGGAGCTCGGGCAGCGAGGCCTTCGCGGCATCGATCTCGGCCTGAGTGGGCACGAGGGGCACGAGATCGGGCTCGGGGAAGTAGCGGTAGTCGTGCGCGTATTCCTTTGAGCGCAGCGGGGTCAGCGAGCCGGTGGTGGGATCGAAGTGAAGCGTCTCCTGAGTCACCTGGCCCCCCGAAGTGACCAGGGCGAGCTGTCTTGCGATCTCGGCGTCGACGCCGCGCTCGAGGAAGCGGAAGCTGTTCATGTTCTTCAGCTCGGTCTTCGTTCCGAGCAACCCGGTGCCGACGGGACGAATCGAGACGTTCGCGTCGCAGCGCAGGCTGCCCTCGTCCATGTTCACGTCGGAGACCCCGAGCTGGCGCAACGTCGTGCGCAGGAGCCCGAGCCATTCCCGGGCCTTCGCCGGATCGTGAATGTCGGGTTCGGTGACGATCTCGACCAGCGGGGTGCCGCCGCGGTTGAAGTCGACGAGGGAGGCGCCGGAGCCGTGGATGCGGCCGGACTCGCCAACGTGGCTCAGCTTCGCCGCATCCTCCTCGAGGTGAACACGGTGGATCCTGACGTCGCCGAGATGGCCTCCCGACCCGAGCGGAATGTCGAATTGGCTTATCTGGTAGCCCTTCGGCAGGTCCGGGTAGAAGTAGTTCTTACGGTGAAAGATCGATCGAGGAGCGATCTCGCACCCCAGCGCCACTGCGATCCTCAGCCCGAAGTCGATGGCCTGCTCGTTGGCGACCGGCAACGCGCCGGGATGACCGAGGCAGACGGGGCACGTGTGCACGTTGGGCTCGGCGCCGAACTCGAGCTCGCAGCCGCAGAACATCTTCGTCCTCGTCAAGAGCTGGACGTGGATCTCGAGTCCGATGACCGGCTCGAAGGCGATGCCGGGATCGGTCACGCGTTCTCCCTTCTGCGAGCGGGCGAGGAATCAAAGCCCACAGCTCCCTCGATCGCATGCGCCGCGTCGAGCAGCAGCGACTCGCTGAACGCCGGGCCGGCGATCTGCAGGCCGACGGGGAGCCTGGGGCCGCCGCCGTCAGGCTCCGCCATGCCCGCCGGGATCGAGATCGCCGGGATGCCCGCCAGGGACATCGGGACCGTGCAGTAGTCGGACATGTACATCGCCAGCGGGTCGGCGGCCCGCTCACCGAGCTTGAAGGCAACCGAGGGCGAGGTCGGGGTCAGCAGCAGGTCGAAGCTCTCGAACGCAGCTGCGAAGTCCCTCGCGATCAGCGTCCGGACCCGCTGGGCGCGCCCGTAGTAGGCCTCGTAGAAGCCCGATGACAGAGCGTAGGTGCCGAGCATGATCCGGCGCTTGACCTCGGGGCCGAACCCCGCGGCCCGCGTCCGCTCGTACATCGCGTCGAGCTCGTCGGCCGGCTCGCGGAGGCCGAAGCGCACCCCGTCGTAGCGGGCGAGGTTGGCCGAGGCCTCGGCCGGGGCGAGCACGTAGTAGGCGGAGATCCCGTGTCCGGCGTGGGGAAGCTCTGCGTCCGCGACCTCTGCCCCGAGGTCCTCGCACAGCTTCAGCGTGCGCTCGAAGACCTCTCGAACGCCCGCCTCGATGCCCTCGGCGTCGCTCGTGAGCTCCCGCGGGACGCCGATCCTGAGCCCCTTCAGATCCTCCCGGTCGGGAAGCTTCAGACCCTCAGGGATGCCGATCGAGGTCGAGTCACGCGGATCGACGCCGATCATCGAATCGAGCATGATCGCGGCGTCGCGGACGTCACGGGTGAACGGACCGCACTGATCGAGGGACGACGCGAACGCAATCATCCCCGAGCGTGAGATCGCGCCGTAGGTCGGCTTCATTCCGACGACGCCGCAGAGCGCGGCGGGCTGGCGGATCGATCCGCCCGTATCGGTGCCGATGGCCCACGGAGCCAAGCCGCCCGCCACCGCAGCGGCGGAACCCCCCGAGGATCCGCCCGGCACGCGCTCGAGATCCCAGGGGTTCCGAACGTCGCCGTAAGCGGAGTTCTCATTCGAGGAGCCCATCGCGAACTCGTCCATGTTCGTCTTGCCGAGGATTCGCGCCCCGTCGGCGAGGAGGCGCTCGACGGCCGTCGCGGTGTACGGCGGCACGTAGCCCTCGAGGATCCGCGACCCCGCCGTGGCGGGCAGCCCCTCGACGCAGAAGATGTCCTTGATTGCAACCGGGGCGCCGGCGAGCGCGCCACCCGTGGATTCCGGTGGCGCCTGGGCGCCGGGCTCCGCGCGCCAGAGATAAGCCCCGAGATCGTCGTCGGCGCTCGCGTAGGCGGCGAACCATTCCTCCCTCGACAGCCGGCCCTCCTCGATCTCGGTGAGGGCCTCCGCGACGGTGAGATCGACGGGCTCGCTCACGCCTGCGGCGAGGGCACGCGGAACGAGTCGGCGGTGGCATCGGGAGCACTGCCCAGAGCGCGCTCCCGATCGATGCTCGGAGCGCTCCGATCGGGCCTGAGCACGTTCTCGAGCGCGATCACGTGCGTCGTCGGCGGTACACCCTCGAGGTCGAGCTCACCGATCGCCTCGACATGCTCGAGGATGCCCGAGAGCTCGAAGGTCATCCGCTCGGCCTCGGCGTCGGTGAGCCTGAGGCGCGCAAGGCGGGCGACGTGCAGAACCTGTTTGCGATCGATCATCGCGGCCATTGTAGGAGGCAACCTCCGCACGACCCAGCTGAGGACTTCCCGTCCCGGTCGCCATCCACCCGGCCGAAGCGGAGCATTTGGTCGGGGTTATCTACACGAAGCGGAGGATCTCGCCGGAGCTGAAAAACAACGACCGCCCGGAGGCGGCCGTTGTGAGCGTTCCGTCGGTCGCCGTCAGGCGGTCGGGGGCGGGGTGCTTCCCGGGTCCCGCGGGGGAGGCGGAGGCGGCGTACCACCCGTTCCGCCGCCGCGGTTCTGCAGGCGGTCGGCTTGTCCCTGGAAGGTCGTGCCCTCCTCCTGCATCGCGAGGTAGCCGCCGTAGGCGATTCCAGCCGCGCCGATGAGCCCGAGGAAGGCGCCGATCTTGCGGGTCGTGTCGACGCCATCGATCGAGACGCCACCGGCACCGAAGTCAGGCGGGCTGATGATCCGGAAGAGGATCAGCAGGACCGAGAGGATTCCGAGCCCGGCCGTGAGGGCACTTGCCGCCACCGGCAGGTTGACGCTCTGTTGATTCGCCTTCATCACCGCGAGGCCGACGGCCACGAGGATCGTGATGAACAGGATGATGTCGATGAAGCCGAACGACTGCCACGCGTTCGCGCTCACGGAGGCACTCCCACCGAGTCCACCGAGTCCGCCGGTGTCGATCGAAAGCCCGAACCATTTGAAGATGAACATGATCAGGAGCAGCGCAATCGCGGAAACCGCGGCGATCATCTCCCCCCTACCGAGTCTGCTGGTGTCCAATTCGCTCTCCTCGTTTAACGGAGCCCGACGGGCCCCTACGAAACTCCTGGCTAGCGTATACCGGACATCAGGCGGAAGCGTGCGAACTCGCCGCTCGGACCGTGTTGGCAAGAAGCATTGCGATCGTCATCGGCCCGACCCCACCCGGCACCGGCGTGATCAGGCCCGCCACCTCGGCGGCGCCCGCGTAGTCGACATCCCCGACGAGCCCGGCGTCGGTCCGGTTCATCCCCACGTCGATGACCGCGGCTCCCGGCTTGACCCAGGAGCCCTGGACCATCTCCGGCCTGCCGACCGCCGCTACGAGGACGTCGGCGCCACGACAGACGCGCTCGAGATCGCGGGTCCGCGAATGACAGGTGGTGACGGTTGCGTTGGCGCCGAGCAGCAGGCTTCCGAGCGGACGGCCCACGAGGTTCGAGCGGCCGAGGATCACCGCCTCGGCACCCTCGAGCTCGACGCCGCTGCGCGTGAGCAGCTCGATCACCCCGGCGGGCGTGCAGGGGATCAGGCCGAGGGGCGGGCGCGCGGGCTCGAGGTCGAGCGCCTCGGCGACGCCGATCCTGCCCTGCGCCAACAGTCCCGCGTTGGCGGGAGTCAGGCCGTCGACGTCCTTCGACGGCGAGATCTCGGCCAGGACCGGATCGGGGTCGAGGCCGTTGGGGAGCGGTAGCTGCACGAGGATTCCGTCGACGTCGGGGTCATCGTCGAGGCGGCCGACCAGCTCGACCAGGTCGGACTGAGCCACATCGGCGGGCAACTCGTGGTGGATCGAGCGGATGCCGGCCTCAGCGCAGGCACGGCGCTTGCTGCCGACGTACACGTGGGATGCGGGGTCGTCGCCGACGAGCACCGTCGCGAGGCCGGGGCTGCGCTCGCCGGCGGCGGTCCGCGCGGCGACGACGCCGGCGACGCGCTCGCGCAGGTCGGCGGCAACGGCCTTGCCATCAATGATCCCCGCCGACATCACGAGGCTCGCTGAATCGGGGCGTAGTCGGCCATCAGCTTCCGCTCGCCACCCGAGCCGTGGCCGAAGCGGATGACGATGACGTTCCCGGGCTCGACTCCGGTCACGACGCCGGCCCCGAAGGAAGCGTGGATGACGTCGTCACCGACGGCGAACTCCAGCGCCGTGCCCGACGGTGCGGGCACCGCGGTGAACCCGGTCGCTCCCCCCGGGGTGCCGATGCCCCAGCCTGTTGTTCCCATCTGCGGGAGTCCGGTCGACTGGCGGTCGACGAGCTCGGCGGGAATCTCACCGAGAAACCGCGAGGGAATCCCGGTGCCCTGGGAGCCGAAGAGGTTGCGGCGCCGTGCGTAGGTCAGCGCGAGGCGCTCGCGGGCTCGGGTGACACCGACGTAACAGAGCCGCCGCTCCTCCTCGAGATTGCCCTCATCGATGGATCGGGAGTGCGGGAAGACCCCGTCCTCGCAGCCGATCATGAAGACGGCCTTGTACTCGAGGCCCTTCGCGTTGTGCAGGGTCATCAGGGTCACCAGCGTGCTGTCGTCGACGAGCTTGTCCTGCTCGTTGATCAGCGAGATCTGCTCCAGGAACTCCTCGAGCGGGGGGAGCTCGCTCTCGCCCTCGAGCTCGCGGTTGGCGTCGAACTCTCCCGCCATCCCGATCAGCTCGTTGAGGTTCTCGACCCGGCCCTCGGCCTCGATCGTCCGCTCCGCTTCGAGCGCCTCGATGTAGCCGGATTCCGAGAGGGTCGACTCCAGCAGCTCGGCCACGGGCCCACCCCGCTCCGCCCGCTCGGTGAGGCTGGCGATCATCTCGCCGAAGCGCCCGATCGCCTTGACCGCCGCAGCCCCGAGACCGGGGACCCGGTCGACCTGCTCGACCGCCTCCAAAGGCGTCACGCCGGTTGTGTTCGCCCAAGCCAGCAGGCGCCCCTCGGATGTACTCCCGATCCCTCGCCGAGGAGAGTTGAGGACTCGCGCAAGCGAGACGCTGTCCGCGGGGTTGGCGAGCACGCTCAAGTAGGCGATTGCGTCCTTGATCTCGGCACGTTCGTAGAACTTCGTCCCGCCGATCACCTGATAGGGAACGTCGAAGCGAACGAGCGTGTCCTCGAGCACTCGGCTCTGTGCGTTGGTCCGATAGAAGACCGCGACCTCGTCGCGCCCGATCCCGTCCTCGTCGCCGAGCCGATCGATCTCGCCGGCCACCCAGCGCGCCTCCTCGTGCTCGTCGCCGAGCTCAGCGATCGTGACCAGCTCGCCGCGGTCCTCCGCCGTCCAGAGGTTCTTCTTCATCTGATCCCGGTTATGTGCGATCAGACCGTTCGCCGCGTCGAGGATGACGCCGGTCGAGCGGTAGTTCTGCTCGAGCTTGACCGTCGCCGCCTCCGGATGATCCTTCTCGAAGTCGAGGATGTTGCGGATGTCGGCGGCGCGGAAGCCGTAGACGCTCTGGGCGTCGTCGCCGACTACGAAGAGGTTGCCGTGCTCGCCCGTCAGCAGCTGCAGCATCCGGTACTGGACGCGGTTGGTGTCCTGGTACTCGTCGACGAGGACGTGACGGAAGTTGCGCGCGTAGCGCTCGCGCAGATCGCTGAACAGCTCAAACAAATTGACGGTACGGACCAACAGGTCGTCGAAGTCCATGGCGTTGGCGGCGTGCATCCGCCGCTCGTAGAGCTCGTAGACGTCGGCGACCGTCTCCTCGAAGAAGGAGCCCTGCTCCTCGCGCATCGTCTCGGCGTCGCGCAGGCGGTTCTTCGCCCCCGAGATCTGGTTCTTGATCGAGCGGGGTGGGAACCGCTTGGGGTCGATCTCGAGCTCATCCATGCACCGCTTGACCATGCGGCGGGAGTCGGCTTCGTCGTAGATCGTGAAGCCGCGCTTGTAGCCGAGACGGTCGGCGTGCTGGCGGAGGATCCGGGCGCACGCCGAGTGGAAGGTCATCACCCACATCACCCTGGAGGCGGCGCCGACCAGGGTCGCGACGCGCTCCTTCATCTCCCCCGCCGCTTTGTTGGTGAAGGTGATCGCGAGGATCTCGCCCGGTCGGGCCATCCCGGTTGCCAGCAGGTAAGCGACGCGATGGGTGAGGACGCGGGTCTTGCCCGATCCCGCGCCGGCGAGGACGAGCAACGGCCCCTCCCCATGGGTGACCGCCTCGGCCTGGGCGGGATTGAGGCCCGCGAGGAGCCCCTCGACCGCGGTCGCTCCGACGCTGATCGGTGCGCCGTAGTACTCCGCCTCGGGGTCGCTCATCGTGCCGTGCTCCATCGCATCGAGGATAGAGCCGTTCGCGGCGCTGCCCTCCGACCTCGTCCTATCCTCCGGCGGTGCTCGGACCCTTCTTCGGCCTCAGCTCGCGGACTTCCGCTCCCGCCGCCTCGCCATCGAGAGCCTCGAGCCTTCCCTCCAGGCTCCCGAGGCGCTCCGAGAGGCCGCGGATCGCGTCGGCGACGGGGTCGGGGAGATGGATCCAATCGCTGTCCGGACCCTCCGGCCTGCGCCCTTCGACCCTGACGATGTGACCGGGGTTACCGACCACCGTCGACTTCGGCGGTACGTCGACGACGACGACGGTGTTCGCCCCGACCTTGGCGCCGTGGCCGATCGTGATCGGGCCGAGCAGCTTCGCGCCGGAGCCGATCGTCACGTTGTCCTCGACGGTCGGATGGCGCTTGCCGCGCTGGAATCCCGTCCCGCCGAGCGTTACGCCCTGATAGATGGTCACGCAGCAGCCGACCTCGGCCGTCTCGCCGATCACCACCCCGGCGCCGTGGTCGATGAAGAAGTCATTGCCGATCTTCGCCGCCGGGTGGATCTCGATTCCGGTGATGGCCCGCGAGGCGTAGGCGAGCGCGGTCGGCAGGACCGGCACGCCCGAGTCGTGCATCGCATGCGCGAAGCGGTGGGAGAGGATCGCCTGCACCCCGCCCCAGCCGGCCAGGATCTCCAGCGAACCGGCATCGCGCGCGGCGGGATCGCGGTCCCGGGCAGCGGCCACGTCCGCCCGCACCTCCTTGAGGACGCGCGCGACGGTTCCGATTCCGAGCATGAGAGGGAGAGTAGAGCGGTGAGGGCCCGGTCAGCGAGCGAAGAACGGCAACGACATGTAGCGCTCACCGGCGTCGGCGAAGATCACGACGATCCGCTTCCCCTTCATCTCCGGCCTCGAGCCGAGTTCGATGGCGGCATGCAGCGCGGCTCCAGCCGAGATCCCGACCAGCAGCCCCTCCCGCGTGGCCGCAAGCGCCGCCGTTGCGAGGGCCGACTCATCCTCGACCGACACGATCTCGTCGATCACCGAGCGATCGAGCACGCCGGGAACGAACCCCGGCCCGATTCCCTGGATCTTGTGCGGCCCGGCGCTCCCTCCTGAGAGGACCGGCGAGGACGCGGGCTCCACCGCGACCACGCGGACGTCCGAACGACGCTCCTTGAGCACCTGGCCGACCCCGGTGATCGTTCCTCCCGTGCCGACGCCGCAGACCAGGGCATCCACCTCTCCGCTGGTGTCACGCCAGATCTCCTCGGCAGTGGTCCGGCGGTGGACCTCCGGATTTGCCGCGTTGTCGAACTGCATGGGCATGTAGGCGTTCTCGTGCTCAGCGGCGATCTCGCGGGCCAGGTCGACCGCCTCGTTCATCCCTCCCATCGAGGGCGTCTCGCGGACGATCGCTCCGTAGGCGCGCAGCAGGGCTGCGCGCTCGCGGCTCATGCCCTCGGGCATGGTGAGGACGCAGCGGTACCCACGAGCGGCGCAGACCATCGCCAGCGCAATCCCCGTGTTCCCCGAGGTCGGCTCGACGATCACGGTCCGGCCGGGCTCGATCCGGCCGTCGGCCTCGGCAGCGTCGATCATCGCGACGCCGATCCGATCCTTGATCGACCCGCCGGGATTGAACCACTCGAGCTTCGCGACGATCTCGGCGCCCAGCCCGGCGCCGACCCTGCGCAGAGCGACCATCGGCGTGTCGCCGACGACGCCGGAGGCCTCGGCCGCGATCCTCAGTGTCGGGCTGATCTGCGCATCGGGGGCCACACCGGCACCGTAGCGCGCTCCCGCTCAGCCGCGTGGGCCCTCAGTCGGCGAGGACTTCAGCGGTGCAGCCGTCCGGAAGCGCCTCCTCGAGGCGGCTCTTGGCGTCGGCTGGGTCCGCGGCGTCGACGGAGACCATCAGCCCGTCGACCTCGGGATCCTCGGACGGAGCACCGGAGGCGAGGTTCCCGGACTCGACGCCACGGGCGGTGACGACGCCGACCCGAGCGGCACGCAGGCGCTCGTCCACGTCGGAGAGGTCGGGGCCCGTCACCTTGGCTCGGTAATGCGGCATCGGCTCAACGGTATCGGTAATAGGCGCGCGCTGTCCGTATATTGCGAACCCGGATGGCAGCCAACACCCCCACGACCCCCGAGCGGGACATCAGCCGCGGCATCGTGGCGATCTACAAGGAGTACCTCGGCCGCGGCCCGAGCAGCGCACGAACCGTCCTCACCGAGGATGTCGCGGTGACGACGCTGCAGGAATCGCTGACGAAGGCCGAGGTTTCGCTCTGCGGCGAGGGCGAGGCTGAAACCGTCCGCGAGATGCGACGCAAGTTCCAGATGGCCATGCGCGCCGACATCACGACCCTGGTCGAGAGCGTGACCGGACGGAGGGCGGCCTCCTTCCTCAGCGACCACGACACGGAACCCGACGTCGCGGTCGAGATGGTCGTCTTCGCGCCGAAATAGTCCGGAGCTCAGGTCGCGAGCGATGAAGACCTGGCACCTCATTGCCGCAGCCGCAGCGCTGATCGTTCTGACTGCAACGGTTCCGATGGTCGCCTCCGCGACGAATCGCGAACACGGGCATCGGGTGATCAAGCAGGTCGGCGAGATCGACGGCGACGAGCAGACCCGCGTGACTCTGAGGGTCGTCATCGACGGTCCCAGCGTTGAGGTCGAACGGTTCAAGGCCCGAGACGTTTTGGTGCGATGCGATGACGGGCCCAGCAGAATCGACGCCTTCACCGCGCTGAAGCCGATCGCCGTCGGCACCGACGGCGCCTTCGGCGTCAGGCTTCGGGACGCCGAGGGCGGGGTCCTGAAGGTCCACGGGGCGGTCGGCGCGCGCGGTCGGTCGACGACCGGCGCCATCAAGACCAACAGGTTCCCCGCCGGTGGCCAGACCTGCAAATCGCCGAAGCAGACCTTCACCACCAGCGCCGGCGCCTGATCCTCGGAAGGGTCGCCCGACGCGCGCCTGGCAATACACTTCGCCTCAAGAGCTGCTCTGGGTCTTCCTCTCCCCTTCCATCCACCGGCAGTCGATTTCGCTAAGGGGCGGAGCAAAGCAGGGCGTATGCCGGACGAACCCGCTGCCTCGGGCAGCGTGCTCAACAAAGACATCTCGCGTGCCGTCGTCGCGATCTACAAGGAATACATCGGCCGCGGCTCGACGCACGCGAGAACCACGATCACCGAGGACATGGTCGTCTGCGTCCTCCACGACAGCCTGACGACCGCTGAGCGCACCCTGATCAAGACCGATGGGCCGGAGATGGTCCGGGGGATGCGCCGCAAGTTTCAGGACGCAATGCAGACCGACATCCGCGCGGTGGTCGAGAGGGCGACCGCCCGCAAGACGACAGCGATGCTCAGCGACCACATCACCGATCCCGACGTCGCGATCGAAGTCGTGATCCTCGAGCCGCTGGCGAGCGCGGGCCGACCTCACGCTTGATGCGGGCCACGGGCCTCGGGGGACGGACTCGACTCATTGAAGGCGATGTCGCCGAGTCCGTGGTACCCAGGAGTACCAAGCGCGCGTCGCAACAGTCCGCCTGCGACCGCAGGAGGAGGCGCCAGTGCGGTGCTGGGGACCTGAGGGAACGTGAATCCCTAGCCATACCCAGCGCCCCCGCTGACACCTCCTCAGATGTAATACATGCCGCTGCCGAGCTCCGATTCCTCGCGCCGGGCCACGTCGGCGATCGTCGCCCGGCCGAAGACGGCGCGCAGCGACTCGACCCCGTCCGCCCAGATGCCCCCGGCCTCCTTGCCCTCCTCGCCGAGACGACCGTCGAGGGCTTGGACGACCTCGAGGACGGTGATCTTCTCGGCGTCGCGGGCCAGCCTGTAACCACCCTTCACGCCGCGCTGCGAGACCAGCAGCCCGGCCCTGCGCAGGGTCGAGAAGAGCTGCTCGAGAAACTGCACGGGGATTCCTCGCCGCTGGGCGACGACGGCGATCGGGACGGGCGTGCCGTCGCTGCGGGACAACTCGGCCAGGCCGACGACGGCATAGCGGGACTTGGCGGTTACGGAGATCATGGGGTGGCGTTTGTAGCTGATCGGACGGCGTGGGCTCCGCTACGATCGGCCGTCCGGCAACCCGGCCAGGGGGTTTAGGAGCGAGTTGACCGCCGAACGCAGCTGCATGATCATCGATGCGCACCCCGTCGTGCGCCTGGGCATACGCAGGCTCCTCGAGCCGGCCTGGGACTTCGAGGAGCTGCCCCACGGAGCGGACGCGGTCGATCTGCTCAACAGCGTGGGGCGCTTCGACGTCGCGATCGTCGAGATGCGCGCCGCTACGAGTGGCGCGCCATCCGGCCAGAAGACGATCCGGGCGCTGCTCGACGCGCAGCCGGGGCTCGGGGTCGTTGCCCATGGTGGGCGGGCTGAGCGCCACGCGCTCGTCGAGGCCCTCGACGCGGGCGCATCCGCCTACGTCAGCAAGCGCTCGCTGCCGGCGGCCATGATCGAGGCCGTTGCGGCCGTCGAACGGTTCGAGTCGTTCGTCGATCCCAGCGTCGCCGGGCGGGAGGCGGCGAAGATTTCGATAACGCGCCGGCAACGAGAGATCCTGCAGCTGTTCGCCGACGGACACTCGACGGACGAGGTCGCCAAGCGATTGGGCCTGAGCCTGGAGACGGTGCGGACCCACGCAAGCGCAAGCCTGCCGCGTCTCGGGGCGCGCGATCGCGCCCACGCTGTGGCGATCGCCATGCGCGGCTCGTTGATCGACTAGATCCAGCCGCGCTCGCGCGCAACCAGTACCGCCTGGGCACGATCCGACGCGCCGATCTTGCGGTAGACGTTGTGAAGGTGGGTGCGCACCGTGCTGGCGGACAGGCCCATCTCAACCGCGATCTCCTTGTAGACCTTGCCCTCGGCGAGACCTCTCAGCGCATCGACCTCGCGCCGCGAGAGCGGACAGGGCTCGCGGCGGCGCTGACGTGGCGCTCGCTGATACGGAAACTCGTAGACGAGTTGGTGCAGGCGGGCCTCGCTCAGTCCACACGCGTTGGCCGCGTCGGACATCGATTCGAAACCGACCATGTCACCCGCCGCCTGATGGGCGACGAGGTCACTCAGGCGAACCGCAGCGGCCAGGCCAGCGGCGGATTCGGAGTGGTGCCGCTCGATCGCGCCGGCGATCACCGTCGGTAGGCCCCACCGCCTGGCGAGAACTCCACCGACCAGGGTGTGGTCGATGCCGAGCTCACGGCGCTCGGCGCGGCAGCGCTGCTCGGGAGTGCTTTCCCGGTCCCCGAGAATCGCCTCATAGCCCGGATAGAGACGCATCAGGACGAGCTGTCCGATGTCGTGGAGAAGGGCGGCTGTCGCGAGCTCGTCGCGACCGGGAACGTCGGCGATGTCCGCGAGGCTCATCGCAGCGTGCCGCGTTGCCACGGCGTGCCGGCGGAACCGCTCGGGCAGCCGCGCCCAGCTTCCAACCGGTTGGAAGAGGTCGTAGGTCTCGAGCGCTCCGGCGACGGCGCGGATCCCGGCCGGCGTCAACTCCTCGATCGCGTCCGGGACGTTGGTGACCCGACCGCGCGGGCCGCCGCCGTTGTTGGCGGCCTTCATCACGGCGATCGCCATCGCCGTGTCCGACTCGACCAGCTCGGCGATCTCAGAGACGGAGGCGTTCTCCTTGGCGGTCAGCTTTGCGACTCGCTCCGTGGTCTCCGAAAGCGCCGGGAGCGAATTGACGGCGTCGAACGCCGCCGAGAGGCGCTGACCACCTTTACCGTGGCCACCTGAAGCGGCGGGCTTGCTCGTCTTTACGGCGGTCGCCATCAGCGAGGGCGGGGCTCGCCCGTCGTTGCCGGGAAATCCTTCATCGACTCCTAGTCGGCAGATTCAGCCCGCGACGTTAGCCCTCGAGCGCAGAATTCCCGGCGTGCGAGCCCGCGCCCTCTTCGCGGAGGCGCTCGATCGCCCTCCCGATCCGCTCTGAGGACCGCTTGCGGCCCAGTGCCACCAGGCTTTCGAAGATCCCGGGCGAGATCGTGGAACCCGAGATCGCCACCCGGATCGGCTGCAGGCCCTTGCTCGCCGAAATGCCCTCGCGCTCGATCAGCGCGCGCAGCTCGCGTTCGATCGTCTCCGCCTCGAACGGCTCGATCGATCCGATCACGCCCAACGCTTGCGAGAGGACGCCGTCGACGCCCGGCTTCATCACCTTTCGCCAGGACTTCTCGTCCATCTCGGGGTCGGTGAAGAGGAAGTCGATCAGCGGCCACACCTCGATCACGGTCTGCGCCTTCTCCCGCACGATCGCGCAGGCCTCGGCGCGCGCCTCCGGAGTGGCGGATGCGAACGCCTCGGCGGCGTCGGAATCAGCCCTGGCGAGGTGTGCGGCCACCTCCGCCTCGTAATCGCCCAGACCCTGCTCGCGCATGTAGCGGCCGTTCAGCCACCGCAGCTTCTGCGCGTCGAAGATCGCCGCCGATCGGCCCACCCGGGCGATCGTGAAGCGCTCGACGAGCTCCTCGGTCCTGAGGATCGTGGCGTCGTCGTCGGTCCCCCAGCCGAGCAGGGCCAGATAATTGCGGACCGCGGCCGGGAGGAAGCCCTGCTCTCGCAGCTCCTGAACCGACGCGGCCCCATGCCGCTTGGAGAGCTTCTTCCCGTCCGGGCCGTGCAACAGCGGCAGATGCGCGTAGCGCGGCGCTGCTTCGCCGAGGGCGTTCAGCACGAGCAGCTGGCGAGGCGTGTTGGAGAGATGGTCGTCGCCGCGGATCACGTCCGTGATCCCCATCTCCGCGTCGTCGACGGCGACCGCGAAGTTGTAGAGGACGGAGCCGTCCGCCCGTGCGATGACGGGATCGTCCTGGAGCACGTTCTGAAAGCGGATCTCTCCCCGGATGGCGTCGGCGACGACGGTCTCGCCCTCGTCGGGGACCGCCAGCCTGATCGCGGCACCCGGAGCATCGCTTGGAGTCCCTCGGTAGCCCCGCCCCGGGTTGGCCTCGCGAAACTCCTTCACCTCGGCGGCAGCGGCGGTGTCGCGGTAGGCATGGCCCGACTCGAGCAGCTGCTCGAGTCGTTCAGCATGCCGAGGCGCCCGCTCTGCCTGACTGATCGGGCCTTCGTCCCAGTCGAGCTCGAGCCACCGCAGGGCGTCGAGGATCTGGTCGACGTTCTCCGGGGTGGAGCGCTCGCGGTCGGTGTCCTCGATCCGCAGGACGAGCTCGCCGCGCGTGTGTCGAGCGACGAGCCAGTTGTACAGTGCCGTCCGCGCGCCGCCGATGTGCAGCGCGCCTGTCGGCGAGGGGGCGAATCTAACTCGAAGGGGTTCTTGCATTGTGCTGATCGGGACGCATGTTTCCACAGCGGGTGGGCTGGTCAACGCGGTCGGGCGCGGCATCGAGCTGGAATGCGACGCAATCCAGATCTTCAACCAGAGCCCGCGCATGTGGCGGCCGACGAACTACGGCAACGAGGACTTCGACGCCTTCAACGAGGCTTTCGGGCCGTCGCGACTTCAGTCGGTGGTCATCCACGCCGTCTATCTGATCAACACCGCCACCCCCGAACCCGAGATCCGCTCGAAGTCCCTGGCGTCGCTGGTCCAGGCACTGCGGGTCGGTGACGCAATCGGCGCCGACGGCGTCGTCCTCCACGCCGGCTCCCGCAAGAAGGATCCGGCGCCGGAGGCAATCGCCCGCTCGGGCGAGGTCGTTCGCGAAGCACTGGCGGAGACTGAGCGCTGCCCGGTCCTGTTCGAGAACACCGCCGGCACCCAGGGGCCGCTCGGCCGCGACTTCGAGGAGCTTGCCGGATTGGTTGTCGCGGCCGGCGAGGGCGAGCGGATCGGCGTCTGCCTGGACAGCTGCCACCTCTTCGCCTCCGGCTACGACATCGTGGAGCCCGAGGGCCTGAGCTCTGTCCTCGACGCTTTCGAGGCTCAGGTCGGGCTCGACCGGTTGCGCTGCCTGCACGTCAACGACAGCGTCGTTCCCCTGGGCGCCAATCGCGATCGCCACGCAAACCTCGGCGACGGCGAGATGGGTGAGCGCGGGATCGGCACCTTCCTGTCCGAGCCCCGCTTCGAGAACCTGCCGGCCCTGTCGGAGACTCCGGGCCCCGACAAGCGCGGCGCGGACCTCGCGGAGGTCACCCGGGCGAAGACCCTGCGCTCGCAGGGCCTGGCCGCTCGTCGGTCGTAGGTCAGCTCGCGGCCCGCAGGCCGAGGCGGAGGTCGAAGCCGAGCGGGTCGTCGGCGGCGAAGAACTCGGGGTTCTGACACGTGTGAGCCGGTCCGGCGCCCTCGAAAGCGGGCTCGACCCGCGAGGGACAGTGCGCAAGCGGGCGACCCGTCATCTTGATCCCTCCGAAGCCACCCGACCGCTCGGCGGCCTCGAATCCCGCGATGTCGATCTCGCCCTTGAAGACCTTCTGAACGCAGCCCATGAAGCGGCGGCCGGTCGGGCCGTCGACGTAGCTCCACAGATACGGGCAGCGCATCGAGAGGCAATCGCGGGGTTCGATCAGCTTGTCGCAGAACGTGCGGCACCCTCGGCACTCTCCCGCGGGAGGCGAGACCTCTCTCTTCGGCGCTGCTCTCACCTTGGGAATTCTAGGCGGACGCTAGATTGGCCGTGTGAGGACCGTGCTCTCAGCCGCGCTGGCCATGACCCTGTTGTTAGCCGGGTGCGGCGGCGGGGATGGCGACCTCGGCGTGACCGCCCTCCCGGCTGCGGGCGAGCTGACCCCATCGGCCAATACCCCCGGCGTTCCGACCGGCGCGACCTACGACCTCGACGGCAACGGCTACCTCGCCCTCAACGCCAAGCAGACCGTCACCGCCGCGAAGGACTTCGTCAAGGACCACCCAAAGGACTGCGAAGGCGCGGACCCGGGCCGCGTGGCCGCCTACGCATACACGGCGATCGGCACCGACTTCCCGCTCACCTCCCCCGCCGCCGACGCCCTCTCAGAGGGTTGCGCGGCGGACCTGCAGTCCTGAGTGACCGCCTGACAGGCAGTCAGGCCGCTACGGAGGGGGCGCCGAGAAGCTCGTCCAGCTCCGCCCTGAGGCCCATCGACGGCGCCACCCGGTAGCTCTTGCCGAACAGCAGGCGCCTGGGACCTTCGCGTGTGGTCATGAGCAGCTCGACCTCGGCGTCGCCTGGGAAGTTCGCGAAGACCGACTTGAGCTCGTCGATGATCATCGGGCCGAATCGAGCGGCGTCGAGCTCGAGCGTCACCCGCGCCGGAACGGCCAGCTCGGCGATTCTCTCGCGAGCCACCGCGACCTCGTCGCTCGAGGGCTGGAACAGCTCGGCCTCCTGGACGACGATCTTCGTCTCGCCGCGGTCCTTGTGGTCCACGCGGCCCCGGACGAGCACAACGGCGTCGGTGTCGATCACGTCACCGTTGGCCTCCAGCGCCTTCGCGAAGACGATGATCTCGACCCGGCCCTCGAGGTCGTCGAGGGTGGCGAACATCATGTTCGAGCCGCTCTTGGTCCGGATCTTCTTGCTCTCGGCGATGATCCCGCCGACGGTCACCCATTCGCCGTCCTTCTTCTTCTCCAGCTCCGCGAGCGTGCAATCGGTGCGGATGCGCAGCGCGTCGCGCACCTCGGTCAGCGGGTGATCGGAGAGGAACGTGCCGAGCGTCTCCTTCTCCATCGTCAGCAGCTCGCGCTGGTCGAACTCCTCGCCGACGATCGGCGGATGCTGGTTGCGCATCCCGGCGCCGGCGCTCTCGTCGAGCGCGAAGATCGAGGCCTGGCCGCGGATCGCATCCTCCTGAGACTTCTGACCCGCTGACTGGGCTTGAGGAAGCGCGGCCAGCATCGCCTTGCGCGACGCCCCGGTCGAGTCGAAGGCACCGCACTTGATCAGGCACTCGATGGCGCGCTTGTTGACGGCGCGGCAGTCGACGCGCTCGCAGAAGTCGTAGAGCGAGTCGAACGGCCGGTCCTCGCGCGCCTTGAGGATCGCCTCGACCGCCGCGTGGCCGACGTTCTTGACCGCGTTCAGCCCGAAGCGGATGTTCTTGCCGAAGACGATGAAGCCGTGGTCGGAGGAGTTGACGTCGGGGGGCAGGACCTCGATGCCCATCTCCTCACAGCGGTTGACGAAGAACGGGACCTTGTCCTTGGTCGACATCACCGAGCTGATCACGGCCGCCATGTACTCGGCCGGGTAGTTGGCCTTCAGGAAGGCCGTCCGGTAGGCGATCAGCGCGTAGCAGGCCGCGTGGGACTTGTTGAAGCTGTAGTCGGCGGCCGCCGTCATCAGCGACCAGAGGTCCTTGGCCACCGCGAGCTCGGTGTTGGAGGCGGCGGTTCCGGAGACGAACTTCGCCTCCATCGTGGCCATCATGTCGCGCTTCTTCTTGCCGATCGCCTTGCGCAGGTCATCCGCTTCCGCTCCGCTGAAGCCCGCCATCTGCTTGGCGATCTCCATGAGCTGCTCCTGGTAGATGCAGCAGCCGTAGGTTGATTCGGTGATCGGCCGCAGGCGTTCGTCCTGGAAGCGGACGCCGTCGGGGTTGCGCTTGCCCCGGGCGTAATCGTCGATGTAGCGCATCGCGCCCGGGCGATAGAGCGAGACGAGCGCGACGATGTCGTCGAACTCGGTCGGCTTGACCTTCTTCAGGGCTTCGCGCATCCCCTCCGACTCGAGCTGGAAGACACCGATCGAGTCACCGCGCCTGAGCATCTCGTAGGTGGTCGCGTCGTCGAGCGGCAGGCCCTCGATGTCGATCACGTCGCCGCGCGAGCGCTCGATGATCTCGACGGCATCCTCGATCACGTCGAGGTTGCGCAGGCCGAGGAAGTCCATCTTCAGCAGGCCGATCTCCTCGACCGGGCCCATCGAGTACTGCGTCACGATCTTGTAGGAGCGCTCTCCGTCCTTGGCTGCACCTCGATCCTCCGCGAGCTGCAGCGGGACGACCTCCTGCAGAGGCCGATCGGCGATGACGACCGCGGCCGCATGGATCGAGTTGTTGCGGACGATGCCCTCGAGGCCGCGCGCCGTGTCGACGATCTGTCGCGTGTCGGCCTCGGAGTCGTAGGCCTTGCGGAGGTCCTGTCCCTCCTTGAGGCACTCGGCGAAGCTCGGGCTGCGGCCCATGATCGGCTCGGGGATGAGCTTGGCGACGCGATCGCCCGTGCCGTAGTCGAAGCCCAGCACGCGCGCCGAGTCGCGGGTGGCGGCCCGGGGCTGCATCTTGCCGAAGGTGATGATCTGGGCGACCGATTCGCGCCCGTACTTCTCCTGGACGTAGCGGATCACCCGCTCGCGGCCGCGAACCGAGAAGTCGATGTCGATATCCGGCATCGACTTGCGCGCAGGGTTGAGGAAGCGCTCGAACAGCAGGTCGTTGGCGAGCGGATCGAGATCGGTGATGCCGAGGCTGTAGGCGACGATCGAGCCGGCGGCGGAACCACGACCGGGGCCGACCGCGACGCCGTTGTCCTTGGCGTAATGGACGAAGTCCCAGACGATCAGGAAGTAGGACGGAAAGCCCATGTCCTCGATCACCCCCAGCTCCATCTCGAGCCGCTCGACGGCCGCGGCGGGGAGCGGATCTCCATACCTGCGTCGCAGGCCCTCCTCCGCGAGCCGTCGCAGCATCACCTCCGGCTCGGAGCCGTCGGGCGTCGGAAAGCGCGGGAGCAGGAGCTCGCCGAGGTCGATCTCGACGTTGCAGCGCTCGGCGATCTCGAGCGTGTTGGGCACGGCCTCGGGCCAGGGGGCGAACGACTCCGACATCTCCTCGGCGGTCTTCAGATAGAACTCGTTGGTGTCGAAGCGGAGCTTCGGCTGCTCGAGCGTCGACTTGGTCTGCACGCAGAGCAGCGCGGCGTGGTTCGTGTAGTCCTCGCGCCGCAGGTAGTGGACGTCGGCGGTGCCGACGAGCGAACGACCCATCTCGCGGCCGATCCGCGCGATGCCCTCGTTGGCCTTGTCCTGCTCGGGGATGCCGTTGACCTGGAGCTCGAAGTAGACGTTCTCGGCGCCGAAGATCTGGACGAGGTCATCGGCGTGCGCGCGCGCCTCGTCGGGGCGGTCCTCGACCAGACGCCGGCAGAGGCGGCCCTGCAGGCAGCCGGTGAGCGCGATCACGCCCTCCGAGTAACGGGCCAACATGGCCGGGTCGACGTTGGCCTTGCCGCGCGCGAAACCTTCGAGGAATCCCGCTGAACTGAGCTTGACCAGGTTGCCGTATCCGGCCTTGTTCGCCGCGAGGAGCGTCAGGTGGTTGCGTTCCCACTTCGTCTTCTGCTTGATCGTCGCGACGTCGTCGACGAGATAGGCCTCGAGGCCCATGATCGGCTTGACGCCGTGGGCCTTGCAGGCCTTGAAGAGCTCGACGGCACCGTTCATTACGCCGTGATCGGTCAGTCCGAGTGCCGGCATCCCGAGCTCCGCGGCGCGAACCGCCATGGCCTCGATCTTGTTTGCGCCGTCGAGCAGCGAGTACTCGCTGTGGACGTGCAGATGCGCCGCTCCCTGGTCGACTGGACTCATTCGCCCATCATGGCAAGGGAGGCAGATGCCACCCGAGCGCCGGCGAGGTGGTTTCCGCGTTTTGCGGAGGCTGAGGGCCTCGCTCCCTGCGGGATCGCCTAATCGGTCGTACGTTCGGCCGGTTCGAGCCGAGCGAGGACTTCCATCAGACGCTGTTCGGCCTCCTGGACGCGACGCTCGGCGGCTCTTTCGGCCGCGCTCGTCCGCTTGCGAACGATCTCCTCCCGCTCCTGGGCGCGATCGACGGCAGTCAGCCGGTCCTCGACGATCGTCGCGGCCTCGAGCAGTCGCTGCTCGGCTTCGGTCGCCACCTTCTGCACGAGCCCGGACAGGCGCTCCTCGATCTCTTCGCTGCGCGCCTCGAGCTCGGCCCTCGTGGTCTCGGCGGCCTGCTTGGAGGCGGTACCCGCGATCTCCCGTCGCAGGTTCGCGGCGACCTCCTCGAGATCCGTGCGTGAGTCGGCGAGCATGCTCGACAGCTCCGACGCCGCTCGGCCGACGTTGGTGTTGCGCTCCCGCTCGATCGCGATCCGGGCCCGCTCGGTCTCGGTGGCGACGAGTGCGTCGAGCTGCTCGCGCTCGCCGGCCGCGGCAGCCGCGAGGCTCTCATCCGCCCGCCTGCCGGCGGCCTCCGCCACGCGGTCGGCGTGCTCGGAGAGGCGTTCCTCCAGCCGCGGCTCGAGCTCGGCGATGCGGTCGCCGAGCGTGGCATCCACCTGGCGCAGCAGTCCCGCCTGAAGCTCCGAGGACATGCTCGCCAACCGCTCATCGATCCGGGCCTCCGCGGCTTCAGCCGAAGCCGTGACGCGGTCGGATGCGCTGACCATCTCGACGCGCATCCGCTCGAATTGGGCCTCAGCCATGCGGACCGATCCGGCGACCGCCTCCTCCAGCGCGAGGCGGGCGGCGGAGGCCTCGTCCTCGCGAAGGCGATCGAGATCGGAGCGGGATGCTTGCGCCGCCTCCTCGATCCCCGCACGAAGCTCGGCGGCCCGCCCTTCGAGATCCGAGACCATCCCCGCGAACCGGTCCTCGAGACCCGTGCCCAGCTCCGCCACCCGGTGCTCGAGACCGGAGACCATCTCCGCGAGCCGGCTCTCCGCCGCGGCGAGGCTTGTGTCGATCCGACGAGTCGCATCGGTCGCCCGGGCGTCGCCCTTGGCGGCCTCGCGCAGGAGGATCGCCTCGACGCGCTCGACCGAGTCGGCCTGCCGCTCCGCGATCGCGGCGGCGAAGAGCGTCTCGAGCTCCCCCTTCGCGGCCAGCAGCCCGTCACGCATCTCATCTTGGAGCGTCGTCGCGACGCTGCCCTCCGCGATCGCCGCGGCCACCCGCCCCTCGAGGCGCTCGTTCACCATCGCCTCGAGCTCGGCGATGCGGGCCTCCGCGGCCTTGAGTGATTCGGTGGCCTGCTCGGCGGCGGCTGAGCGCACGAGCTCCCGGCTCTCCTCGGCTGTGGCCGTGACCTCGGCTCGAGCACGTTCCCTGACCTCAGCGAGATCCGACTTGGCCTGCTCGATCTGCTCGATCGCGCGACGAGCTCCGGCCGCGCCCTCGCCGATGGAGGCCTCGAGTGCTTGCGATTGCAACTCGAGCCGGCGTTCAGCGGCCTGCACGCGGCCGTTCACCCATTCTCCGATCCGGGCTTCGATACCGGCGGTCGCCTCAGCGATCCGGCGTTCGACCTCGCCGCCCGTGGGAGACGTCGGCAGTTGCGGAGACGCTGCAGCGGGAATGTCCCAGCTCTGCGCCCTCGAACCCGCACGTGGCTCGTCAACGGCGGGAAGGGGCATCGTGCCGAGCTCCGCGGCACGGTGCTCGGAACGTGCGATCAGCTCCTCGAAGCTCTTCCCGATCGTCGCCCGCGCGCGAGCGATCCGCTCCTCGGCCTCGTCGTCGGGTTCGGGAAGATCTTGTCGTTTGCGCTCGCCCATCTCCCCCCGTCCTACCACGATGCATGGACGGTAGCCCGTCACACTCCCCCGGGGAAGGTCGGACCGACCCCATCCCGAACTTAAGATGAGCTATGCGCCGATCGCCCGCTGAACAGATCAGAGAGTCGCTGATGGCGACCCGCGACGAGGCCGATTCCGTTCTCGCCGAGGCGCAGCGGCAGGCGGCTTCACTCAGCGCGATGGCGGCTGACACCGATCGGGCACTCGGCGCCGCCAGGATCGCGCGCCTCCGGCGCATGCGCTCGCAGACCGACGAGGGGAGGCGGGACGTCGAAGCCGCCTACGTCCGCATGGCCGAGAGCTTGGCCACCGTCGCGACGAGGCTGGCCACCGCGGCACGCGAAGCCGATTTCAATCCCCCGCCGTGGCCCGACGGAGGCATCGGGCACGCCGTTGAGGTCAGGCTCTCGGAGACTCGCGAAATCGTGGTCCGCTTCGAACGCCCGCCCCCGCGTTGGGACGGCTCCCCCGATTCGGCTTAGAATCGCGCCATCGATCGAGGAGATGCGCCGATGAGTACCGAGGGCTCGAATGACCCATACCGTCCCCAGGTGACCGGCAGCACCGACCCGTCCGGTTCCTGGAGTCCCGTCGTCTCCCCCGGTCCGTCGCCGAGCGTCCAGGTGACGATGAATCAGATGACCGACCAGCTGCAGACGGTCATCGACGCGGCCGAGCGAGCCGCCGCCGCCATCCGCCAGGACGCCGAGGAACAGGCCCGCCGGCATCTCGCGGAAGCTCAGCAGAAGGCCGACCGCCTGACCGCCGAGCGAGTCCGGCTGATCGCGCAGCTCACCGATGACCTGCTTCGCCACGCGGGCACCGTCCGCGAGCAGTCGGAGGTGATGGTCGACTCGCTGGAGACGGCGATCAGGGCCGTGACCAGAAAGCTCGACGAGCCGACCGGGGCGCCCCTGCAGGATCCCGCGACGACGCCGGGACCCACCTCCAACCCCGCGCCTCAGGCGGTGATCGAAGCGATGCCCGTCCCGGCCCCCACGACCTCTCCGGCGCAACCGCACTCGATGCGGGAGGTCGAGCCCGAGCCGGCGGTGCCGATGGGCTTTTCCCAGGATGCCCTCCTTCAGGCCACCCGCCTCGCCGTCTCGGGCGCCGACCGCGAGACGATCGAGATGGCCCTGCGAAACGACTACGGAATCGATGATCCGACCCCGGTGGTCGATCGGGTGCTTGGACCCGCCGGCTAGCCGCGCGGGTGAAGGGGCGTCGCCGCTCCGCTCAGCTCCCAGCGGTTGCGCCGACGCCGATCGGAGCGCCCAACGGGCTTTCCAGCGGGATCTCGGGAATCCCTCGTTCGCCGCGCGGCTTGGCCTCTTGGTGCGGGTCGACCTCGGAGAGCCCTTCGCCTCGGAAGAGGAACTCGGCCTGCGGTGCCCGCATCGGCCGATGGGAGTCGCGCGCTGCGATGACGATCGTCTCGAGCATGATCAGCACGTCGACGAGCAACGAACGGTGCTTGAGGTAGAAGAGATCGTGGCAGAGCTTCCAGGCGGTCCCGAGCTCTGAGCCGGCGTAACCGCAGCGGACCTGGGCCCATCCCGTCACCCCGGGCTTGACCAGGAGGCGGCGTGAGTAGTTGGGGAAGACGTGCTCGAGCTGGGCCGTGATCTGAGGCTG
Source organism: uncultured Solirubrobacterales bacterium (assembly GCA_963826475.1). Lineage (GTDB taxonomy): Bacteria > Actinomycetota > Thermoleophilia > Solirubrobacterales > 70-9 > RHKX01. The sequence continues at coordinate 802,489 of CAWGXC010000003.1, forward strand.
CTCGGGTCGGGGGCCGACGAGGGTCATCTCGCCGCGGAGAACGTTGACGACCTGCGGCAGCTCGTCGATGTGAAGACGGCGCAGGACGCGACCGACCCTCGTCACGCGGGCATCGCCGGCGCCGGACCACATGTTGGTGGCCGATTGGGAACCGACTCGCATCGTCCGCAGCTTCAGGATCTCGAACTCGCGGCCCCGTTCGCCGACCCGGCGCTGCCGGTAGAAGACCGGGCCGCCGTCGTCGAGCTTGATCGCAAGGGCCCCGATGGCGACGGCGGGCAACGAGAGCAATGCGGCCAGCGCCCCGACCACGAGGTCGAGCGCACGCTTGGAGGTCTTGGAGCTCGCCTGGAAGCTCGGGTGCATGAGGAACAGGAACCAGGCCGAGTCGATCGTCCCGATCGGAACGTGGCCGAAGAGCTGCTCGTAGAGCTGGTTGCCGTCGATCATGCGCACCGGCAGATCCAGGCAGCCCGCCGCGATCGTGTTGTAGACGTCGCGACCGGAACGCGATGCGCCGGAGCCGGGTCCGCGGACGAGCAGGTCGATGTCGTGCTCGGTGATCGCGGCGCGAACGCGGCCGAGAGTTTCGGCGTCGGCGCTCTCTTCGTCGACGCTGTAGCGGGCGCCGAGATTCAGCCAGCCGATGACCTCGACCTCGCGGCGACCTCCGATCGCATCCAGCTCGCGGCGGATGGCGGGAACGAAGTCCGCGGCACCGAGCACGGCGATTCGCAGTGGGTGTGAGGTCAGGGCGCGGTTCCCGACGACTTCGACGGCGATCGCGCCGAGTCCACCGGCGACGAGGCCTGCGATCACGGCGCCCGAGAAGGAACCGTTCGTGTCACCGACGCGGAGGACGGAGAGCAGGAAGGCGCCGGCGGTCACGGGCATCAAGGCGATCGCGATCCGGGATGCGGGAATCAGGCGAAGCGGGTAGGGGAAGCTGCGAAGCAGGCTGGCGCCTGCGGCGATCACCAGCGCGAACGCGAGAGCGCGGATGGCTGCATCGCCGTCGATCCCACCGAACCAAAAAGCCGCCGAGGCGGCGGCGGTGGCGGGCAGGACCACTCGGGCGCTGCGCAGCCGCTGGCGGATCCGGATGCCGCCGGGAATGGGCGCGTCGCCCAACTCAACCCCGCGGGGCATCGCGGCCGAGGGGCCCGGGTCGGTCCTCAGGTGCCCATTCGAGGCTTCAGCGACTCGTGGGCGAATTGTCGGTCGAGACATCCGGTCTCCTGGACTTTTCTACTTCGGCACGCCGATCCCGACGTGCTGAGCGATCCCCTCGTAAATCCGTCGAGCCCCGACCGCGGTCAGGAGGGACCTGGAACAACAGTCCCGGTATCGGCAAGTCTGGCAGAGACTTTAAGGAGCGTCAACCCGAACGCCGGCCCCTCGAGGAGCCGGTCGATCAGCCCTCCTGGACGTTGCGGGAGGCGAAGAGATAAGCCCCCAGGACGCCACCGGCGACGGCGATTGCGGCGGCCAGCTGGAGCTGTCGGCCGAAGCGTCGCCGTACGAACATGACGACCAGTCGGCCGATCAGCTCATAGATGGTGCTCATCCGGCCACTTTACAGCTCGCGGTTTCGCACCCGATGGGCCATCCGGCTCTGCAGAGAGAACAGCTCGATGAAGCCCGGACTCGCCTGCTGGCTGAAGTCCCCGCCCGACTCACTGAAGCTGGCGAGCGTCTGGTCGTAGAGGGCGAACGGGGAGCTGCGGGAGACCACCGTCGCGGAGCCCTTGAAGAGCTTGATCGCGATCTCGCCGGTCACGTGCTCGTTTGCTGACCGCATGTACGCATCGAGGTCCTCGCGAAGCGGCTCGTGCCAGAGACCGGCGTAACAGAGGTAGGCCCAGTGCGACTCGAGCGCGCGCTTGAAGTTGTTCTGGTGGATCGTGGAGACGAGCTTCTCGAGCTCCCGATGGGCGGTCAGGATGATCGTCGCCGCCGGCACCTCGTAGAGGTCGCGCACCTTGAGCCCGACGATCCGGTCCTCGATGTGGTCGACGATCCCGACGCCATGGCGGCATCCGAGGGCGCTGGCGCGATCGAGCAGTTCGACCAGGCCGAGGCGCTCGCCGTCCAGCGAGACCGGGCAGCCGCCCTCGAAGCCGACGGTGATGGTCTCGGGTTCGTCCGGCGCCTGCTCAGGCGGGGTGACGAGCTGGAAGACGTCGGCGGGCGGCGGCTGAGTCAGGTCCTCGATCGCCTTGCCCTCGGAGGAGCGCCCCCAGAGGTTGTCGTCGATCGAGTACGGCGGGGCCTCGGTGCCTCCGGAGACCGGGATGGAGTGCTCGCGAGCGTAGGCGATCTCCTCCTCACGTCCCATCCGCCACTCGCGGACCGGCGCGATCACCTTCAGCTCGGGGGCGAGGGTCGCGATCGTCGCCTCGATCCGGACCTGGTCGTTGCCCTTGCCGGTGCAGCCGTGAGCGATGGTGTCGCAGCCATGCTCGCGGGCGGCTTCCACGGCCAGCTTGGCGATCAACGGGCGACCGAGAGCGGTGAACAACGGGTAGCCACCGCCGTACAAGGCGTTGGCCTTGATCGCCGGCAGCACGTAGTCGGAGGCGAAGGACTCGCGGGCGTCGACGACCACCGAATGGATGGCGCCGAGATTCGCGGCCTTGCCGACGACGACGTCCCAGTCCTCGTCGGGCTGACCGAGATCGACGGTGAGGGTGACGATCTCGGCGCCGTAGCTCTCCTGGATCCAGCGGAGCATGACGCTCGTGTCGAGCCCGCCGGAATACAGCAGCAGGACCCGTCCGACGTTGTCGGGGTCGGCCTCGTAGGAGGCGATCGGGACGTGGGTTCGAGGCTCACTCACAGCGGCGGCAGTCTTGCATGCTCTGCCTCGCGGCCGAAGCCGCACCACGTTCCGCCATCATTCCCGCGACGAGATGCGGCGATTTGCGCGAATCTTCTCGGTGACTCTGATCACCGCCGGACTGGTGATCCTCGCGGACGCCGGGCTGACGATCGCCTGGAAGGAGCCGCTCTCCTCGATCTACGCCCAGTTCAAGCAGAACGCCGCAAGTGGTCAGCTCGACCGGATCCGCACCGACTTCCTCGGCGACAGGAACGTTCTCGACCTCGGGCCGGCCAAGGATCTCGAGGGGCGGGCGAGCGAGCTGGCCGACCTGTTCGAGAAGAAGCTCACCGACGGCAAGCCCTTCGGCGAGATCAAGATCCCCGACATCGGCGTCGACTTCGTCGTCTTTCAGGGCACCGAGGAGGGAGACCTGGCCAAAGGCCCGGGCCACTATCCGACGACGGCCTTGCCGGGCCAGGGCCGCACGATCGGGATCGCCGGCCATCGAACGACCTATCTCGCCCCTTTCAACAAGATCAACTCGATCGAGATCGGCGACGAGATCACCCTCGAGATGCCCTACGCGAACTTCACCTACAAGGTGACCAGCACCAAGATCGTCGATCCGACCGACGTGCAGATCGTCGACGACGTCGGGCGGGAGCGGCTCGTCCTCACGGCCTGCCATCCGCTCTACAGCGCCGCCCAGCGTTACGCGGTGTTCGCCGACCTCGAGGACGTGAGCCTCTTCCCCGGCGGCTCCGGTCAGTGGAAGGCGCCCTGAGCCCTCAGGACCGTGATCGGGCGCGCCGCGCCCGCATGTCATCGAACGTCGACTGCAGGCCCTCTTCCAGCCCCACGCGGGCGCTCCAGCCCATCTGGGCGGCGGCGAGAGCCGGGTTGAGCGACACGCGCTGGATCTCACCGACACGCGCCGGCGCGTGCTGCGGTTCTGCCCGGACGCCGGCGGAGGCCGAGAGGTGCTCGAGCAGGTCGAGGACGCTCGTCTCGCGCCCGGTCCCGACGTTGAAGGGACCCGGCCCCGCCTCCGGGTCGGATGTCAACAGCTCGCTCGCCGCGAGAAAGGCAGCGACCACGTCAGAGACGTAGACGTAGTCCCTGGTCTGCAGGCCGTCGCCGAAGACCGTCGCCGGCGCGCCGTCGAGCAGCTTCCCGCAGAAGATCGCGACGACGCCGGCCTCACCGTGGGGATCCTGCCGCGGTCCGTAGACGTTGCCGAAACGCAGCGACAACCCGGCCATTCCATACAGCCGGCGAAAGAGCCCGATGTAGCCCTCGGCAGCCAGCTTGCTCGTTCCGTATGGAGTGTGCGGAACCGCTGGATCGGCCTCGGTGAACGGCAGGTCCCGCCCCTCCCCCTCGCCGTACATGACGCCGCCCGTGCTCGCGAGCACGCATGAGCGGCATCCGGCGACCCTGGCGGCCTCGAGCACGTTCGCGGTGCCGACGACGTTGACGAGCGCGTCGAAGCCGGGATCGGCGACCGCTCGGCGGACATCGGCCTGAGCCGCGAGATGAAACGCCAGCTCCGGCTCGAAGGCGCCGATCTCGGACTCGGCGAAAGCGCGGTCGGCGATGTTGCCGACGGCCAATTTGACGTCGCGCGACAGGGCATCCGCGAGGTTGTCCCGGCGGCCGGTCGACAGGTCGTCCAACACCAGAACCCGGTCGCCACGCGCGCTCAGAGCGTCGACGAGGTGGGATCCGATGAATCCCGCGCCACCGGTCACGAGGACCCTCGACGCCTTCGGGGGAGTTCGCTCAGAGGGAATGATCGACGGGATGCTAGATGCTCATCTGGGTTCGGCGCGTTGGCCCCCGCCGCGTGCGAGCCGAGGTCCCAGGGCGGCCAACCGCGGCGGGGTCGGTAATCATGGCCAGGGTGAGACCTCAACCGACCACACAGCGCAGCGCAGCCGAACGTTCGCGGCTGGTCTTGGCGGCGGGCGCCGAGAGCAGGGTCACGGCGCTGTTGCTTGGCGCTTCGATGCTCGCGATCTGGACCTGGTGGGCGCTCGCCGACGGTGCCTTCTTCGCAACGGTGTCGCTGCCCGGAGCGATCGTCATCTACCTGCTCCTCGCGTTCACGGTCGGCTCCACCCGCCTGCCGATCTCGACCAGAGGGCCACACGGCGTCGCGCTCGCGGCCTTCTTCGCTCTCGCCGGATGGACCGCGCTGTCGCTGCTGTGGAGCCCGGCCCGGGATCTGGCGCTCGACTACGCACAGCAGAACTTCGCCTACGCCGCAGCGTTCGCGGCAGGGCTGGCCCTCACGTGCTCGCTCCGGCGCCGCATGATCCTGTCGCTCGCGCCTTTCCTGGCCGCGGGCGCGGTCGTCGCCCTCGTCGTCGTCTTCAAGGTCTGGTCGGTCACCAAGGTCGGGGACGTCGTCGACCTCGACGGCACCCTCGACTTCCCGTTCGGCTACAGGAACGCGAATGCCGGCTTCTTCGCGATGGTCGCCTTCGGCGCGCTCCCATTGATCGCCCGCGCAAGGACCGCGGTCCCGATTCGCGCCGCCCTCGCCGCCCTCGCAGCGTTCAGCCTCGCCGTGGTGGTGATCAGCCAGTCCAGGGGATCGGTCCTCGGGGTTGCGGCGGGCGTGGGTGTGTTGCTCGCGGTCTCCCGCGACCGAGGGCGCGCACTGGTTGCGCTGGCGGCCGTCGTGGCGCCGGTGGCGGTCGTCACGGGTGAGCTGCTCGACCCGTTCGCCGCCCGCGAAAGCGGCGCCGCGCTCAGGGAGTTACAGGGCGGGATCGATGCGGCCCTCATCGCGGGGCTGGTGGCGGGGCTGCTGATCGCGGGCTGCGCGGTGCTCGAACGCCGTGGATTCGCTCCGAACCCAAGGCGTCCCTCCCGGACGGCGCTGCTGCTCGCGGGTGCCGGGACGGCGGTGGCCGCGGTACTTGCCTTCTCGCTGCTGGTCGGCAACCCGGTCACGAAGCTCACCGACGGTCTCGATGGGATCTCGACTTCTGACCGCAGCTACGGCGAGGTGCAGGGCTCCCGCTTCACCTACGCCGGAGGTCTCAACAGAATCGACTTCTGGAAGGTCGCCCTGGGCCAGACCGAGAGTGATCCGGTGCTCGGCGGCGGAGCGGGATCGTTCCGGTCGGCCTACCTGCTGCACGGCGACGGGATCGGCAACCCTCCTCGCAACGCCCATAGCCTGCCGCTCGAGGTCCTCGGGGAGCTCGGCATCGTCGGCCTCGTCCTCTTGGTCCTCGGCTTCGGGGCTGCCGTCGTCGCCACCCTCCGCTCACGGCGGCTCGGGCCCGAGGCCGCAACCGTGAGCGCGGCGGCGCTCACCGTCGCCGCCGTGATGCTCGCCCAGGCCGCCGTCGACTGGTCCTGGTACTTCAGCGCCCAAACGGCGCCCGTGCTCGCCTTGCTCGGATCCGGGGCCGCCCCCGCGGCGCTGGCCCTGGATCCGCTACCGAGACGCATCCGTCGCTTCGTGCCTGTCACCGCTGGATTGCTCGCCCTGATCGCGGCGCCGACCTTCGCCTCCGAGCGGCTGACGCTGGACGCTGCCAAGAATTGGCGTGGGGATACGGAGGGGGCATACGGGGCCCTCGCCGCCGCCGCCGACCTCAACCCGTTTGCGGAGGTGCCGCTCCTGGTCGAGGCTCAGATCGCAATCGACAGCAACGACGCCCCAAGGGCGCTCGCTGCGCTCGAGCGCGCAAAGCGGCGCTCTCCTGAGGACTGGCGTGGCTACCTGCTTGCGGCACGGGCGCTGACGGCGAGTGACCCCGAGGCCGCGCTCGAGCAGGCGCGCTCAGCACGCTCGCTCAACCCCAACTCGGATCAGATCCGGACGGTTCTCGGCAGGCTCACCGAGCGCGTTCAGGGCGACTCGACCCCAGGCTAGCCTGGGGTCGGACCCGTCGCGGACGCACGAACGGGCCGGCCTCCCCCGAGGCCGACCCCTTCGTTCGAAGCTACTTCTGGGACTTAGCTGAGTCGGGCGTCGTCGCTGCGCGCGGCGCGGCGGACAACGAATCCTGCGCCGACGAGGCCGACACCGATCGCTGCGATCGCTGCGACGTCGAGCCCCGTGAACGGCAGCGAGCTGATCGTCGACCCGGAGGTCGCCTCACCGCTGGGATCGCCGGGACCACCGCTGGCAGCTACACCCAGGACACCCTGGCCGTACTGCTCATCGGTCGGGTTGATGCTCTGAGCCAGGGCGCCCATCGGGACGGCCATGGCGAGCGCAAACATTGCGACGATGAGCACTGAAAAGCGACGCACTGAACGACTGGGATGGCTGGAACGGATCATTTTGAATAGTCCCCTTTCGCCCGGGATTCGGTTCCCGGTGGGTTACCGGGAATCATTTCCCGAAGCTGAGGTGGGGCAGTATAGGGACTGCGCACGACGGTAACAAGGGGTTATTCCGCTTGGGTGCGGAGATGCGTAAGCCGGCGCGGCGGCTCTCTGCGACGGGTGCGGCGCCCGAGATGTCCTAGGCGTCGTCTCCCGACGGCGTGACGACGTCCAGGGCCAGTGCCCGCGCGTCGCTCAATCCGATCTCGGCGCGAAGACGGTCCGTGATTTCACGAGCGCTCGCCCCGGCCATCGCCATCTGGGTCGCAAGTAGGCGGGCGGCGTCGGGAAAGTCACCCGCCACCACGCCTGGAGAGGGTCCGCTGCGGTCGTCATCTGCTGACGCCACGGACGGTGGGGGTACCTCGCGAGCGGCCTCGATCGGAGTGAGCTCCCGGAAGCGCTCGAGGATGGCCGCCACCTCCTCGCAATCGTCGGCGACCTTCGAGAGCCGGCCCGCGACCGCCTCGCTCAGCGCCTCCACGACCTCCGAGGGCCCGGAGCGGCTCACGAGCTCGGCATGATCCCGGTCGATCGCCCGCACGACCTCGTCCACGGTTCTCTCGAGCAGCCTGAACCGCTCCGAGAGCTTCGCGGCGAGGGCCGCGGCGTCAGCTTCGATGTATCCGGGAGTCGGCGCCACGAAGAACTGAGGTTAACGGGGCCGGCAACGGCCGGACGGTCACGGATAATGGCGCCGTGGATCCGAGCCGCATCAGCATTCGGAGCGCTCCTCCGGCACAACCCGTTTACATCGAGGCAGGCGGCGAAACGGCCTTCGCGATCTACCATCCCGCCGGCACGGACGAGCGGACCGACCTCGCGATCGTGTTCTGCCCGCCGTTCGGGTGGGAGGATCTCTGCTCGTTCCGCAGCCGGCGTACCTGGGCGGAGCTTCTTGCGGCCGAGGGGCGCCCCGCGCTGCGGCTGGACCTCCCGTCGACGGGCGACAGCGGCGGATCGCCGCGGGACGTCCTGCGACTCGAAGCCTGGACGGACTCGGTGAGCGCGGCGGCGGATTGGCTGCGCGCGCACACCGGCTGTACCCGGGTCGCAGCCATCGGAATCGGCCTCGGCGGGATGCTCGTCGTGGATGCGGTCGCAAGGGGCGCAGCGATCGACGACCTCGTGCTCTGGGCGACGCCGGCCAGGGGACGCTCGGTGATTCGCGAGCTGCGCGCCTTCGCGCGTCTCAACGCGGTGGACGTCGATCCCGTCGATGACCTCGTGGGCGACGAGAGACCCAGCGAGGAGCTCCTCCGGGAGGGAGCTTTGGAGGTCGGCGGCTTCCTCCTCAGCGCCGAGACCCTCAATTCGCTGGGGGGACTGGACCTGACGTCTGGCCCGCTCCCCCAGCGGGCGGGCCGCCGCGTGCTGATGATCGAACGGGATGGGATCCCAGTGGACGCGCGGCTGCGAGACCACTTCGCGGGTCAGGGACTCGAGCCCGACGTGGTGCCCGGAGCCGGTTACGCCGGGATGATGGCCCACCCTCAGGAGACCGTCTCACCTCAGGCGGAGATCGCCGCGGTCAGCGAGTGGCTCGGAGAGGTGGATCACACCCCCGGCACCGCTGGACGGATAGGACCCGAACAGATCAGGACCTCACTCGGGCTCGCGATCGGAGGTGAGGAGATCCGCGAGACGCCCGTGGTCATCGAGCAGCCGTTCGGCAACGCGTACGGCATCCTCGCCGAGCCCACCGGGGAGCCCGCGCCGCTCTGCGTCGTCCTGCTCAACGCCGGGGCGCTGCGACGGATCGGGCCTGGGCGGCTATGGGTCGACCTTTCGAGGCAGTGGGCGGCTCGCGGGGTGCCGACTCTCCGCGTCGACCTGGAGGCGATCGGCGACTCCGGCGGCAGCGGCGATCCCTATCCGACTCACGATCTCTACTCGCCGAAGTTCGTCGCTCAGGTCGTGGCGACGCTCGACCATCTGCAGGCCCTCGGCAAGCCCGATCGATTCGTCCTCGCGGGCCTCTGCTCAGGTGCGTACTGGTCGTTTCAGGCGGCCCTGGACGATCCTCGAGTGGTCTCCACCTTCCTGATCAATCCGCGCGCACTCTTCTGGGACTCGCAGCTCGAGGGAACCCGCAGCATCCGCCTCGTCGCGAAGATGCTGAGGGCTTCGAACCTGAAGCGAATCATCCGTGGCGAGATCCCGCTCCGAGCTGCAGGCTCCGTGCTCAGGTCAGCCATGCGAGCGATCATCTCCCACCGGTCCGCGGCCCGAACCGAGCTGTCCCGCCGCCGGGACCTGGAGGGAGCGCTCGACCGGCTGCGCGACTCCGGACGCCTTGTGTCGCTCGTGTTCGGTGAGAACGAACCGTTGCACGAGGAATTCGAAAGCACCGGCCTGATGGACCGGCTCGGTCGCTGGCCGAATTTGACCCTCGAGCTGATCCCAGGCCGTGATCACACCCTGCGACCGATCGTCTCTCAGGACCGCATCGCACGGATTCTCGGTCGCGAGCTCGATCGGGTGATTGCGCTTCGAGGGGAGCGCGACGACCGCGCCTAAAGGACCGCGCTCGCGCCACCGATGCAGGGGGAATGGAAGCTCATCTGCGCCCCCGCCACGACCATGGGACCATCCCAACGAGCGAATATGCTTTCAGCCCAGCTCCCGGGCCAAGCGATTCTCAGATCGCAAGCTTGAATACCCCGAAAGGCGAGATCATCGACAACGAGGTTCAGCGGATAGTTCAAGCAAACCTCCAGGCCGTCGACTCGATCATGTGGGCGACCGAGGCGGGACGCCGGCAGATCGAGCAGGCCGCATCGGCATCAGGTTCCCGATCCAATGGCTCGGAGGGCGGCAAGGACGCTCGGCTGAGCCTGGCGCTTCGCGAGCTCGCCCTCGAGAACCTCGAGGCCATTCAGGCGGAATGCGACAACCTCGCGTCGGCGAGCAAGCGCGCCGTCAGCATTTCCGAGGGCAAGGCCGTCGATCCGGCACAGCTGCAGCCGAAGCGCGAGCCTCGGCCCCCGAGCATCCCGGGCTCGCCGCCCGTTCCTCCCCGGGTCAGCGAACGGTCGAGCCCGGGATCCCCCGGCGACACCGGAGGGCTCCGGCCCCTGCTGCAGGCGATCTCGGCGCACCGCCGGATCGTGGTCTTGACGACGCTCACCGCCTTGCTCAGCGCGGTGGCGTTCCTCGCGGTGCGCCAGCCGACGTACGAGGCGACCGCCAACGTCCTCGTCCAGCCCGTGCCGCCGGACGATCCGACCTTCCTGTCGCTCGGGGTCATCCGTGACTCGGGCGATCCCATCCGGACGACCCAGACCGCCGCAACGCTGCTCGACTCAACGGAAGCCGCTGACCGGACGGCCACCGCCCTCGGTGGTGATTGGACGTCGAAGAAGGTCCAGGACAGCGTCGAGGTTGCTCCGTTGAGCGAGAACAGCATCATCGCGATCACCGCGTCAGCACCCGACGCACAGGAATCCGCCCTCCTCGCTGACACGTTCGCCAAGACGAGCCTCGCGGCGCGAGACCGCCTGCTTTCTCGGCAGGTCGACGAAGCGACTGCGCAGACGAACGCCCAGCTGGCAGCCATGGATCCCGGCGACCCGAACGCCGTCGACCTCACCAACGAGCTGAACGTGCTGAAGAGCATCAAGCAGACGGGCGACCCGAGCCTCGAGCTCCAGCAGGCCGCCACCGTTCCCGACGCTCCGACGAACCCGGGCCCCGCGATCGTTCTCGCGCTGGCGCTCATCGCCGGCCTCGCCCTCGGTTCGGGCGGCGCCCTGCTCAGGGAGTTCTTCGGCCGGCGGATCGCCGATGCCGACGAGGCCGCCGCGCTCTATCCGATGTCGGTACTCGCTCGCGTGCCCCTGCTTCCGGCGAAGAGCCTCGAGGTTCCGGAGGGAACCGCCTGGTACATGCCGCCGGAGGTCCGCGAGGCTTTCCTGACGCTGGCGATCCAGCTCGAGCAGCGCGACAGACCCCCAGCATCGCTGATGATCACCAGCCCCACGAGGGGCGACGGCAAGACGACGTCGGCGATCAACCTCGCGGTCACCCTGGCGCGGGCGGGCAGGTCGGTGGTGCTGTTGGACCTCGACCTGCGCAACCCCCAGGTCGGGCAATCCCTCGGGCTGGTCGACGTCGCCACCTCGCTTCGCGATCTCGCCAACCCGAGCCGGGACGTCGAGAGCTTCCTCGTCCGCACCGATCTCCCGACGTTGAGAATCCTGCCCGTGCGCGCCGATCGCGGCGGGGATCCAACCCGAGACATCGATGCGGCTCGCTTGCGACAGCTGATTCGCCAGGCGCGCTCCCTCGCTGATTGCGTGGTCGTCGACACCCCCCCACTCGGCGAGGTCAGCGATGCGCTGACGCTGACGCGCGAGATCGAGGACATCCTCATCGTCATGCGTCCCGGCAACACCACCCGCTCGCACCTGCAGGTCATGAGCGACCTGCTCGAGCGAACGGGGCATCAGCCCGAGGGCAGCATCATGATCGATGCCAGCGATCGAGCAAGCGGCGGCTATCACAGCTCGGGCTACGGAGTGCGACGGGTCCCGGAGCTCGTCGTCGGCAAGGATCCACGCCCACCCGTGGCAGTCAGCGGGACTCGCGTCAGAAGGGCGCCGAGGTCGCGCGGCTGACATGTGAGCATCGCCGTCTACACCGATTACGCGTACTCGCGCCACGGCGATGCGATCTACGCGGAGCGCGCGTTCGCCCTCTTTCTAGCCGCCCTAGCCGATCAAGTCGACCGGATGGTGATCGTCGGCCGGCTGCGGCCCGACGAGGGTGACGCCCGCTACCGGCTTCCGGACAACGTCGAGTTCGTCCCGCTTCCGTTCTACGAGAGCCTCGCCCGCCCGCTTCAGGGCGCCGGGGCGATGGCGCGCTCCCTGCGTCGCTTCTGGCGAACGCTCGACGAGGTCGATGCCTGCTGGCTGCTGGGCCCCCATCCCCTGGCCCTCGCCTTCGCCGCGATCGCACGCATCCGCGGACGCCGAGTCGTTCTCGGCGTGCGCCAGGACCTACTCGCCTACGCCGAAAGCCGGCACCCCGGTCGCCGTTCGTTCGCGATGGCGGCGGCCGCCCTCGAGGGGGCCTACAGGGTCCTCGGGCGATTCTGGCCGGTCGTCGTGGTCGGGCCTGAGCTGCGCAAGCACTACCGGCACAGCCGCGACCTGCTCGAGATCGCCGTCTCCCTGGTGCCGGAGGCAGAGCTCGCCACGCAAGGCTCCGATTCTCGCCGCTCATACGACGGCGAGCTGCGGATTCTCAGCGTCGGCAGGATCGACTCGGAGAAGAACCCGCTGATGCTCGCGGAAGTTCTCGACCGCCTCCACGCCGAGGACGGAAGCCGCTGGAAGCTCGTCGTCTGTGGAGAGGGTGCGTTGGAGGACGCGCTGCGTGAGCGGCTCACTCAGCTCGGCCTCGCCGATCATGCCGATCTGCGCGGATACGTCCAACACGGTGCCGCCATGAGCGAGGCTTACGACGACAGCCACGTGCTTCTGCACGTCTCCTGGACCGAGGGGCTGCCTCAGGTCATCATCGAGGCGATGGGATCTCGCCTCCCGGTGATCGCGACCGACGTGGGCGGGATCCGGGACGCGGTGGACGGGTCGGCGTTGTTGATCCCAGCCGGCGACCCGGAGGCCGCGGTCACCGCCGTCCGGCGCGCCGCAACCGACGCGGCGCTGCGTGCGGCCTTGATCGACTCCGGGACCGAATACGCCCGGGCGCACACCCTCGAGGCCGAGGTGGACCGCCTCGCGGATTTCCTCCGGAGGCACACGGCATCCCGGAGCGCACCCGAGGTCCGAGCGACGTGAGCGGCAAGAGCTCAGCACGGTCCCTGCGATTGCCCCCGCTCGGCGAATGGCGTCACGTGCACCTGCCGGCGATCCGCGCCCTCTCCCTTCGCGAGGACCCCGCCCGCGTGGTGTCCATAGCCGTGCCTCTCGCCGCGGGCCTCACCGGGATCGCCCTGGCCGCCAACGCGCACCTGGGGATCGCTCTGATGCTCGCGTTGATCTACCTCCCGCTGGCCTTCGTCAGCCTCGAGCTCGCGATCGTCCTGTGGCTGCCGCTGGCATTCCTCGAGGCGATGCCCACCTTCAACCTCGCGGTGAAGACCGGCGGCCTTCTCCTCGTCGCCCTTTGGGTCACGGTCCTCAGGCAGCGCCGAGAGCCCGTCTCCGAGGTCATCTCGCATAACCGGCCGATGTGGGCGGCCCTCGGCGGGCTCCTGCTCTGGATGACCCTCAGCCTCCTCTGGGCGGCCGACCGCGGCGAGGTCCTCGCGGACCTCTGGCATTGGTATGCGGATGCAGTGCTCATGCTGATCATCGCAACGACGTTCGGCCGGAGTCGTTCGATCAGGTGGCTGATCGCCGCCTTCGTGCTCGGGTCCGTCGTGAGCGTTGCCCAGGGAATCGTGAGCGGAGGTCTCTCCGCATCCAGCACGGCTGCCGCGGATTCAGAGGGCAGGCTCGCCGGCGGGATCGGCGATCCGAACTTCCTGGCGGCTGTGATCGTCCCGGCGATCGTGTTGTCGGCTTCCTTGATCCCCAGCGCGCGCGGCATGGTGGCCCGCTGGGCCCTGCTGGGCGCCGTCCCCGTGCTCGCCGTGGGACTGGCCGCAAGCGAGTCGCGTGGTGGGCTCATCGCCGCGATAGCGGCGACCCTCGCCGCGGTGGTCGTCTTCAAACGACAGCGCGGCCTGGTCCTGGTCTTCGCAGTTACCGCGATCACGATGATCGGCGCCTGGTTCGTGATCTCGCCGAGTGCCTGGGATCGGGTCACGGCGACTGAGAACGGCGGCAGCGGACGCTCCGACCTCTGGGCCGTTGCCTGGCGGATGGTGGAGGACAAGCCGATCTTCGGCGTCGGGCTGAACAACTACACGGTCGTCGCCGGCGACTATCTGCAGAACTCCGCGGGCATCTCCCGTGGGGACCTCATCGTCGACGACCGCGAGGTCGTGCACAACGCCTACCTGCAGCTTCTCGCCGAGACCGGGATCGTCGGCCTGGCGCTTCTCCTTGTCCTGGTGTCGGGGAGCATGCGGGCCGCCTGGGGTGCAGTGCGCCGCTTCGAGGCCGCAGGGCAGGGTTCGCTCGAGCTGCTGACCCGGGGCTACATAGTCGCGATGTCAGGGTTGCTGGCGGCATCGTTCTTCATCTCGAGCGGAGTCGACAAGCGTCTCTGGGCGCTGCTCGCGCTCGGGCCGGCCCTGGGCGCCGCCGCCTACCGGAGGGACGACCTCACGGTCTCGGGTCCGCTGCGGTTGTCTTCACCGGTGCGCCAGCAACCGCACCGCGCGGGCCGTTCGGGAGACCTTCAGCCTGAACCGTCGTAGGTCGTCGCCCCACCAGACCCCGATGCGAGGCCACTCGAGCTCGCGCTCGCGATGGAGGCGTGCCGGCAGGGCTGCCCCCGCGGAGTAGCCGGCGCTTCGCGCGGCGCTCACGACCCGCGCATCGACGTCGCCATATGGATATGCGATCGACTCGCAGGGCATCCCCAGACCCCTCTCGCAAGCCTCGCGCGAGCTGATCAGCTCCTCACGGAGATCGGCGTCGTCGATGGAGGTCAGCCGGGGGTGGTTGACCGTGTGCGAGCCGACCTCCCACCCGAGAGCGACCAGGTCCCGCAGCTCGTCCCACTGCATGCACTCGAGCTCACCCGCATGCGCTCCGCCTCCCCATTGGTCGATGCCCTGCCAGCGCAGCGGGTCGCCGCTGTCGGCGAACCTCGAGACCGCGAAGACGGTGGCGGGGATTCCATAGCGCGCGAGGATCGGCTGGGCCAGCGTCAGGACCGAGCGAAAGGCGTCGTCGAAGGTGACCACCACGGTCTTCTCGGACGGCCGCTCGCGGACCACGCGACCAAACGTGCTC
Organism: uncultured Solirubrobacterales bacterium; assembly: GCA_963826475.1. Classification (GTDB taxonomy): domain Bacteria; phylum Actinomycetota; class Thermoleophilia; order Solirubrobacterales; family 70-9; genus RHKX01. Next base: position 817,543 of record CAWGXC010000003.1, read on the forward strand.
CCCACGTAGCCCGACTCGACCATCAATTCGATCTGACGCTCGAACATGCCGGGCCGAACGTTGAGCGTGGCGGGCCAGTCCTCGCTCAGCGCGTGGTAGCAGAGCACAACGGTGTCACCCATTTGAGCGGCCGTCTGCGGCGTCGGCGAGCATCAGCGCGCGCAGGGTATCGGAGGCCGCAGGCCTGAGCCGCCGTTGCCGGGGGGATCCATCCACTGAATACCATTCCCCCGATGAGCAGCCGCCCCGCAGCGAGGCACCGCGGGTGGCTCATCTTGATTCCGATCGTGCTTGCTCTGCTGGGCTGGGCGATCGCCGTCCTTCCGCTCTCATCCGACTCGACCGACATCCACGTCGTTCCGGTACCCGACATGCTGATGGCTCCCGAGCGCCTCGCCTCGCTGCCGACCTCCGGCCCCGCCTACCAGTACATGAAGGATCGCGCCGACGCCGCGGTGGCGAGCATGAACCTCTCCGCCGAGCCGGACTCGACCAGCCCGTGGCTGCCCAACTACAACGGCGCCGGCCAGGTCAGCAGGCCCGGCACCCAGACCCTCGCAGCCGCTCTCGTCTACGCCCGAACCGGCGATGAGCGCTACCGGAAGTTCGTGATCGCCGCCAACCGCTACCTGATCGGCACCGAGACCGAGCGGAGCACCGACGGCAGCGCCGAACGGGAGAGCCTGCTCGCCACCTCGCGGCAGATCGGCGCCTTCGTCGTCGCCGCCAACCTCGTCGACATGGACCCCAAGCTGGACGGCTCCCGACCCGGTTGGAGCGGGACCAGCTGGGGCGAATGGCTCGCCGGGCTGCGGACCGAGAGGATCGGCAGCTCCGGGCAGGCCTCCGACCTCACTCAACTCAGCGACCAGCGCGCAAACAACTGGGGCTCGTTCGCCCGGGCGGCGCGGATCGCGATCGACATCTACATCAGCGACGAGGCCGACCTGTCGAAGGTCGTCGAGCGCTTCAAGCTCTCTCTCGGAGAGCCAGTGGCGGACCGGCGCCAATGGCTCGCCGATCAGGACCTCGACCTGAGCTACGCCTGCCCCGCGGAAAGCCCCCAGTGGACCGCAATCAACCCGGCCGACTGCGGGGCCGCGAAGGACGGGATGATCGTCGAGGACATCTCGCGCTCCGCGAGCGCCTTCCCCGACTACGACGCCACCGGGATCGGCTACACGATGGAGGGCTACCAGGCGATGCTGTTCAGCGCGGTGCTGCTCGAGCGTCAGGGGTATGACTCCTTCGGGTGGGGCGACCAGGCGCTGCGGCGGGTGATGGGCTGGCTTGTTCGCGAGGGCATCCCCCAGGGCAACGGCACGACCGTCGAGCGCCATGAGTCATGGATTGCCCAGCACTTCTACGGCAGGGACTATCCGACCGTCCCGGCTTCGATGGGACGCACGTTCGGTTTCACCGACTGGCTCTACGCCGATTCCGCAGATCGCTCGGCTCTCAGCCGCTCGACCGGCTGAGCGCCCGCTTCCACCTCTCGCGCGGCCTGGACATTTGGCCAGTCCGTCGAGGCAACAACCGTCCAGGTTCGAGTCGGCCGCGTCGAGGTCCTCGGCGAAGCGGACGAACTCCCTGGCATGGAGTCACATGCCCCGCAAGCAAGGATCCTCAACTTCGGCCTGGCCCTCGCAATCGCGGTGCTCGCCCTGACGGTCCTCTTCGTCCAGGGCGCCGACGCGCGGACCATCAAGGTCCACGCAAGCAAGCTTTCGGAGCGCTCCGTCACCTTCGAGCCTCGCGGCGTCGACGCCGCGACCGTGGAGGGCGCGTCGGTCCGCATCCTCGGACGCTCACGGGTCATCAGCACGTCCAGCGCTCGCAGGGGCGTCGAGAACGGCCGGCTGAAGCTGGTCCTCGCGAAGGGGCAGGGCTTCCTCAGGGGCCGGCAGCTCCGTCATCACGCCGCCTCCAGCGAACGGCGACTGCGCCAGCGCGCGCTGCGTCATTACACCCTCATCGTCCGGGCGAACGACGGAGCGCCCACCACGGGCTCGGGCTCGTCCACCCCTCCCACCGGCTCCGGTCCGACCACCCCGGCCACAGGTTCGAGCCCCGCGCCCACGGGCCTGACGATCACTCCCGACATGCTGATGGCGCCCGAGCGTCTCGCCTCGCTGCCGACCTCCGGCCCCGCCTACGAGTACATGAAGGATCGCGCCGACGCCGCGGTGGCGAACATGAACCTCTCCTCCGTGCCCGATGCGACCAGCCCGTGGCTGCCCAACTACAACGGCGCCGGCGAGGTCAGCAGGCCCGGCACCCAGACCCTCGCAGCCGCTCTCGTCTACGCCCGCACCGGCGACACCCGCTACCGGGACTTCGTGATCGCCGCCAACCGCTACCTGATCGGCACCGAGACCGAGCAGAGCACCGACGGCACCGCTGAGCAGGACAAGCTGCTCGCCACCTCGCGGCAGATCGGCGCCTTCGTCGTCGCCGCCGACCTCGTCGAGATGGATCCGAAGCTGAACGGCTCACGACCCGGCTGGAGCGGGACCAGCTGGGGCAAGTGGATCAGCGGCCTGCGGACCGAGAAGATCGGCACCTCCGGTCAGGCCGCCAACATGACCCAGCTCAGCGACCAGCGCGCCAACAACTGGGGCTCGTTCGCCCGGGCGGCGCGGATCGCGATCGATATCTACATCAGCGACAAATCCGATCTGTCGAAGGTCGTCGAGCGCTTCAAGCTCTTCGTCGGCGAGCCGATCGGGGGCCAGACTCCCTGGCTCGCCGATCAGGACCTGGACATGAGCTTCTCCTGCCCGACGAGCGCCTCGCGATGGACGGCGATCAACCCCTCCGGCTGCGGGGCGGCCAAGGACGGGATGATCGTCGAGGACCTCTCGCGCTCGGCGACCGCCTTCCCCAGCTACGACTCGACCGGAATCGGCTACACGATGGAGTCCTACCAGGCGATGCTGTTCAGCGCGGTGCTGCTCGAGCGTCAGGGATATGACTCCTTCGGGTGGGGCGATCAGGCGCTGCGGCGAGTGATGGACTGGCTCACGCGCGAGGGGATCCCGCAGGGCAACGGCTCGACCGTCGAGCGCCATGAGTCCTGGGTTGCCCAATACTTCTACGGCAAGAGCTATCCGACCGTCCCGGCCTCGATGGGACGCTCCATGGGCTTCACCGACTGGCTCTACGGCAGCTGAGGTCCCCTCGAAGCCGTCGCGCGCGGCTCAGCAAGTTGCAAGCCCACCATCCAGGCATGCCGGCGCGCAGGCTTGACCCGCTTCAGGAGCGCCCGGTCGGCGGAGTCGAGTCCCTCCACCAGACGATCGAGGAAGGGTCGGCCGACCGCCGGGATGGCCAGCAGCCCGAGCAGATGGAAGTAGGAGGCTTCGAACGACCCGAAATGGCGACGGATGAGCTCGAGGTCGTCCATCAAGAGCGGGTGCTCGTCGGCGCTGCGTTGCTCCGGCGTCCGGTTCCGGAACCAGTTGATGAACGGATTGTGTCCGAGCGGCTCCAGGAAGAACGCTCTCCCGCCGGGCATGAGTACGCGGGTCACGTTCTCCATCGCCCTCTCGATGTCGAGGTGATGGAGCACGCCGAGGCCACCGACGGCGTCGAAGCTGCGGTCTGGGAACTCCAGCTCCTCGGCGTTCATCACCCTGAACTCGATGCCTTCCGCGACCCCGCGCTCGACGGCAGACGCCCGCGCGCGCTCGATCGCGACGGGAGAGATGTCGATGGCGGTAACCCGATGACCGCGATGGGCGGCATGGAGAGCACAGTAGGCCCCTTCGCCACAGCCATAATCGAGAACCGCTGAGCCCGGCCGCAGCCGGTCGATGACCGCGCGGAAGAAGCGGTTGCTCGACGCGTTGATCGCGTAGAAACGGTCGGCCGGACGGCCCTCGCCGCCGGCAGCGAACCTCGTGTCGTGGAATTCCCGCTCTCGAGTGAGGCGATCGCTCATCCGCTCAGAGCTCCTCGAGCAAACGGGTGAGCTCGGCGGCCTGCCGATCGCGCAGATGCAGCTCGGCGAAGCTCCTTGCCCGCTCCGCCATCCCGGCGCCGAGCTCGCGATCGTCCCGCAGTCGCAGCAGGGCCCCCGCAAGCGCGTCGGGGTCATTAAGCGGCACGTGGACCGCGATCCTCTCGCTCTCGACGATCCGCTGCAGCTCGCCCTGCGCGACGGCGACGATCGGACGGCCGATCGCGCTGTAGTCGTAGAGCTTGGCCGAGACGGTCTTGTCCTGCCGCTCGGCGACGAGCAGGGCGTCAGCCGCCCTCAGGATGCGGGCGGCCGTGGCCGGCTCGACGAGGTCGCGGAACGTGACCGATCCCGGCGCCAGTCGTGCCGCGGCCTCCATCAGCTGCGCGCGCCGGGGCCCCTCGCCGATGATCTCCAGACCGAATCCATCGCCGAGCTTGCCGATCGCCTCGATCGCGACGTCGACCGACTGCGCGAGGCCCAGGTTGCCTGCGTACGCGAGCATGAAGCGGTCTTCGGGGAGGCCGGCCTCGGCCCGGGAGACCTCCTGCTCACCGGCTCGCATCCAATCGGCCGTCGTGCCATTTGGCACGGTCTCGACGTTCACCCCGCCCGGAGCCAGAGCTCGTACGTGGCGGCTGAAGGCCTCGTTCGCGGTGACGATCAGCTTCGAACGCCGGTAGATGCTCCGCTCGAGACGCTCCGCGGCAGCGAGCAGTCGCGGGTTACTCACCTCCCCGAGCGTCGCGGCCGATTCCGGCCAGAGGTCGCGCACATCGAACACGAGCGGGCATCGGTGGCGTGCTGCGACGACCGCACCGGCGGCACCGACGGTGAGCGGCGGGGAGCTGGCGAACACCAGGTCCGGACGGCTTGCGAGGGACCCCGCGAGCACCGCCCCCCCGAAGAACGATCCATATGCGGCGAGCCGCGTTGCCATGGTCTTCTTGGGGCGTGCATGGACGGCGATCCGCCGGACGTGCCGGCCACGTGACCGGTCGTCGAACCACATACGCCCCCGGTAGGCCGGGTCCACGATCCCCTGCGGATGGTTGGGAACCGGACAGATGACCTCGACGGCATGCCCGCCTTCTACGAACGCGTCGGCAAATGCCTCGAGCCGGAATCGGGCGGCAGTGACCTCGGGCGCGTAGTGCTGCGCAAGAACCAGGATTCGCAGCACGACGCTCTAGGGGGCGAAGCCGCCGGAACCGCCACTTGTGGTGGTGGAGGTGCTTGCGGTGGGCACCGACGTCGTCGTCGTGGTGCTCGTCGCCTCGGTCGAGGTTGTGGTCGTCTGCGTCTCGGTGGTGCTGGTTGAGGTAGGTGTGGTGGTGGTCGTCGTGCTCGTCGTCGATTTCGTAGGCACCGTCGTCGTCGTCGCAGCCGTCGTGGCTGGAATCGTCGATGACTGATCCCCGCCTCCCCCGGTCGCCAGCGCGATCACCGCGATCAGCAGGCCGACTACCAGAGCGGCGAGCAGGCCGATTGCAACCTTCTGCCCCGGGCTCATGGCGCCGCCGTTGCGACGACTCCCGCCCCCTCCCCCGCGTCCCGCGGGGGTCCTCCCGCGGCTCGGGCCGCCCCGATCACCGGGACCTCTCCCCCGCCCGCGACCGTCGCCGCGACCACGGCGTCCGCCGTCGTCCGGTGGCATCACTCGCGTCGGGTCCTCGTTCATCGGCTTCAGTCTAGGCCGTCCGCCGGACCCTCCCGACGGGCGGCGATACCCGGGCGGGACGCCGCAAGCGGCCGTAACATGGGGTCCTGATGAGTCCGCGCGAGCTCCACGCCTCAACTGGGGCAGCGCCGCCGGGATCGGCACCCGCTGATCGCGCCGTTGCGGGACGATGACGCCCTGAGGTGTCGGGAGGTCTGAGAGAGCCGGCGAAGTCGGCGGTGCCGGCCACGAGCGATCAGGCGTCGACGACGCAGATCCGCGGCTCGAGCCTGCTGCTCGTCGGCCAGGCGTTTGCGGTGATCGTCAACCTCGCGTCGCAGGTGCTGGTCGTCCGCTACCTCTCGCAGGAGAGCTACGGAGTCTTCGCCTACGCGCTCTCGTTCGGGACGATCACGGAGATCGCGGTCGCGTTCGGCATGCGCAGAGGTCTGGCGCGCTACATGCCCATCTACCACGAGTCGGGCGACCTCGCGCGAACGTCGGGGGTGCTCGTTCTGGCGCTCGGGACCGTTCTCTCGCTCGGATTCGCGGCGATGTTCCTCGTGATCGTCTTTCGCGGGGCATTCGTCGGCTCGTTCGAGAACGAGTCGACCGCGGCGATCGTGCTCGTCCTGCTGACGGGGCTATCCGCCCTCTCGGCGCTGGGCACGCTCCTCGACGGCGTTCTGGCGGTGTTCGCACGGCCGCGCGCGATCGTCGCGAGGCGGTTCATCGTAGGCCCCCTCTTCCGGCTCATCGCCGTGATCCTGCTCCTGGCCGGCAACAAGGGCGTGGTCTTTCTCGCCGGTGGCTACGCCGGGGCGGCCCTCCTCGGCCTGACGCTGTACATCCCCCTGCTCATGCCGATCCTCCGGGAGCAGGGCTTGACCACGTGGCTGCGGCCGGGGCGCTTCAAGGTCCCCGCCAGGGAGGTGCTGAGCTTCACCGTCCCGCTCCTCGCCAGCGACCTGACCGCGGTGATGCTGATCTCCTCCGGCGGGATCGTGCTCGGCCTGATGGCCATGACGACCGACGTCGCCGAGCTTCGCGCGGTCCTCCCGATCGCGACGACGATGTCCTACGTGCTCTCGAGCTTCGGCCTCCTGCTCGTGCCGATCACAGCACGGCTCTACGCGCGCTCGGACTCGGCGGGGCTCAATCAGGTCTATTGGCGCACGGCGGCTTGGACCGGGGTGCTCGCGTTTCCCATCTTCCTCGTCTGCGTGGTCCTCGCCGAGCCCCTCACCGTGCTCATGTTCGGGGACGCCTACAAGGACGCCGCCCCCGTCCTCGCGGTGCTCGCGATCGGATTGTTCGTGAGCACCGCGGCAGGTCACAACGAACTGTTGCTCGGCGTCTTCGGACGGGTGCGCTTCATCGTCATGGTCGACCTGATCGCGATCGCCCTGAACGTCGCCCTGGTCCTGCTGCTCGCTCCCCGTTTCGCAGCTGTGGGCGCCGCGGCGGCGAGCACGGCGACGCTGGTCTTCCTCAACGTCGCCTTCCAGGTGGGGCTCGGTCTGCGGACCGACGTGCGCGGGCTCGACCCCGAGATCGTGCCGTTGTACGGAGCGATGCTGGGGACGAGCGCCGTCGCGGTCGCATTGCAGCTGACGATCCAGCCGCCGGCGCTCGTCAGCGTCGGGCTCGTGCTCGTGGCAGTCGGCGTCGTCGCCGCCGTTGCCCACACCCGCCTGGCGCTGGCGGAGACGTTTCCGGAGTTGGCTCGCATTCCCCTCGTGAGAAAGCTCGTGGGCGCAGCGGACAGGTGACCGCTTCCACGGCGAGGGCGTCCGGTGGATGGGCGACCGGCGCCACCCGGCGCGAGGCGACTCCTTTAGCATGCCGCGAGTGCCTCTCCAGCCCTCGAGCACCGGAACGGCACGCCGCTCGCGAGCCCACCCCCGCCTGATCACGTGAGCACCAGGGTTCCAGACCCGGCGACCGCAAGCGAGCCCGAGGATCTGGTGGTGCAATGGCGGGAGCTCGCCGAGGCGCAGGGCAGCGCGTTCATGCTGCCCGAGTGGCACGCGACTTGGCTGAAGCACTACGGCGAGGACGCGGATGTCCGGGTCATCCCGACGTTCGCGCCCGATGGGAGCCTCCTCGGCCTGATGCCACTGGCCGGCGATGGCGGCATCCTTCGCTTCACCGGCGCGAACCTCGGCGATCAGTTCAGGCCGATCGCACGGCCGGGATTCGAGGAGGCGGTCGCGGCTGCAGCGACCCCCGAGCTCGGCCATGTGCGCTACCTGGTGCTCGATCACGTCGACGAGGGCGACCGGTGGCCGGCTGCGATTCAGGCGACCTCCCCCCGCTCGCTCCGACGGATCGTGACCAGAAGTGACGTGCTTCCGTTCATCGATCTGGCGGACAAATCGTGGGACGAATACCTCGCCTCGCGCAGCAGCAACTTTCGCGGTCAGGTGCGGCGAAAGACCCGCAAGCTCGAGCGCGAGCACGCCGCGACCTTCCGGCGAACGGAGACCGCAGAGGATCTCGATGACGATCTCGACACGTTCTTTCGCCTGCACGACGCGCGCTGGGGCCCGCGGGGTGGCTCCACGCTTTCAACGGAGCGCTCCCGGAGCTTTCATCGCGACTTCGCCGCGGCCCTCCTCGAAGGCGGATGGCTTCGCCTCTGGTTCCTCGAATTCGACGGAGAGCCGGTCGCCAGCTGGTACGGATGGAGCGTCGGCGGCCGATACGCCTATTACCTCGGCGGCTTCGCACCTGAGTGGCGGGAGCAGAGCGTCGGGTTCGTTCTCCTGGCTCACACGATTCGCGCCGCCACGGAGGAGGGAGCCCGCGAATACGACCTGCTGCGGGGCGACGAGGACTACAAGTCGCGCTTCGCGAGCGGCGAGCGCAAAATCGAGACCATGGTGCTGGTGCCCGCCGGCAGCCCAGCGCGAGCGATCGTCGCGGCGGAGGCGGCGGCGTGGCGATTGAGCCGCGACCTGCCGGAGCCGGCCCGGATCCTTGGGGCTCGGATCTATGCGGCCGGCAGACGCCTGCTACCCACCGGCCTGACCCGCTGAAAGCTCCCGCGCCGTCGAGAGCAAGCGCAGCGCGGCGGGGCGCCCATACCTCCACGCCGAGTGGCTCCCCAGACCCGCGGGCGTGTTCGCGAACACCTGAAGCCGGGTCAAGTCACGAACGCCGGTCGCCCAGTCGAGCTTGTAGGGCTCCGGCTGCCCAAGGAACTCGTAGCGATCGAGGCCGGCGGCGAAGGCCGCGACCAGCATCTCGCGGGTCAGCAGAGTCCCGGGCGCAAATCGACGGAACTCGGGGTCGAATCCGACCTTGACGACATACTGGGCCCCTCCCTGCGCCAGGCAGTATGCGAAGGCGAGCGGCCGACCGTCCAGCCGGAGGAACCAGAGCTGCAGCCAACCCCGAGCTGCGGCCCACTTCGCGACCTCAGCGTAGAAGCGCTGGGTCTCCTCCTGGGAGGCAATCGCCGTCCCCCGCTGCCCCTTCCATCCCAGCGCCTCCACCCGGATGCCTTCGTCCAGGCGCTCACCGAGGAGCTCGCCACCACCGAATCGCTCGAATGACACCGTTCCGAGCTCCGCCAGGCGTCGATGCCGGCGCCGTATGCCGGACCGTCGCTTCGCTGGGATCCCCTCTCTGAACTCCTTCCACGAGCCCCCCAGGTCGACGTAAGGCGAGCTTTGCACGGTTCGCTCGAGGACCCGCGCTCCGCGAGCGGCTGCGCGGAGCGCCGAGGCGAGTGGGTCATCCGGGTGGAGGAACGAGAGATCAAGACGTCTTACGCCTCGTCTGATCAGGTGGTCCGCGAGAGCGGTCATCGAGTCCGCGTCCTCGTAGACGGCGCCGTATTCGGGCGTGTGCCAGTTGACCGGGGCCAGCAGGGCGCCATGATCATCGACGAGCGGGAGGATCGCGACCATCCGGCCCTCTTCCCGCACGCACGCGAGTCGCAGCTCGCCCTTGCCGAATGCGCGCGCGAATGCGATGAACCAACCCGGCCTCAGAAATGGGGAGGCATCGACGCGCTCAGCGAGAGCGTCCCACTCCTGCTCCACGCCCTCACCAAGGGCGCAGGTCTGCACCGAAATCGCTCCCGCCATGCGGACCTATCCTACGACGAGCTCGCGGCGGCGATCGTGTCGAGGGCGCCGCCGAGCCGTTCGAGTCCCAGCACCAGATCGGGCTCGCCGATGGTCAGGGGTGGCAGCAGGCGAATCGTCTCGGGATTCGGTGAGTTGACGACGAGGCCGGCCGCGAGGGCCGCCCGGGCGACCTCGCGCGAGTCGACCCCGTCGGCCAGGCCGACTCCCAGCATCAGGCCCCGCCCGCGCACCTGATCGACGGCCGCATGGCGGAGGAGTTCGCTACGGACCCGCTCGCCGCGCTTGCGGACCGCGGCCAGCAGCTCCGGGTCGGAGAGCACCGACAGGGCCTCGAGCGCCGCCCGAGCGCAGATCGGCCCCCCGGCGAAGGTCGAGCCGTGCTCGCCCGCGGTCAGCCCCTCCCCGACTGACGGGCCGATCACGCAGGCCCCGACCGGCAGCCCGCCGCCGAGCGCCTTGGCCGCCGTCAGGACGTCGGGCCGTACCCCGCCACCCTCGTAGGCCCAGAGCGTGCCGGTCCGACCCATGCCGGTCTGGACCTCGTCGAATACGAGCAGCGCGCCGGCAGAGTCGCAGCTCTCGCGGGCCGCGAGCAGCATCTCCGGCGCGATCGGGTGGACGCCGGACTCCCCCTGGATCGGCTCGAGCATCACGGCCGCCGTGCATTCGCCGACGGCGGAGCGCAGGGCCTCGGGATCGTCCCGCGGGACGACCACGAATCCGGCCGGAAGCGGCCCGAAGAGGTCCTCGCGGGCCAGCCTCGCCGTCGCCGCAAGCGTGGCGAGGGTGCGACCGTGGAAAGCGTGATCGAGAACGACGATCTCGGGCGCATCGATTCCACGGGCGTGAGCGTGCCGGCGCACGAGCTTGATCGCACACTCGTTGGCCTCCGCGCCGGAGTTGCAGAGGAAGGCCCTGCCCCCCAGCGAGGACTCGACGAGCCGCTTGCTGAGCTGCATCGCCGGCTCGGAGTAGAAGAGGTTGGAGGTGCCGGCGAGCATCGCGGCCTGCTCGCTGATCGCCGCCACGATCCGCGGGTGGCAGTGGCCGGCGTTGTGGACCGAGAGCCCGGCGAAGAAGTCGATGTACTCGCGATCGTCGGAGTCCCAGAGCCGCGAGCCCTCCCCGCGCACGAACTCGACGGGTGCCCGCGGGTAGGTCGGCATCGCATAACGGTGCTCGAGCGCCCTCAGCTCGCCGACCCCGCTCACGGGGTGACCATCGTCCCGATGCCCGCGTTCGTGAAGAGCTCGAGCAGGAGGCTGTGGGGGCGGCGGCCGTCGACGATGTGCGCCGACTGGACGCCGCCGCGGATCGCCTCCACGCAGGCGCCGAGCTTCGGGCGCATCCCGCCGTCGACGGACGGCATCGCCGCCAGGACCTCATCGACCGTCGCCCGCGAGATCAGCGAGTCGGGCTCGGATGCGTGCTCCCGCCAGCCCTCGACATCGGTCAAGAAGATCGCCTTGTACGCCGGCAGCGCGGCCGCGACCTTGCCGGCGGCGGAGTCCGCGTTGACGTTGTAGGAGTTCCCCTCGCGATCGGATCCGGCGGAGGCGATGACCGGGATGAAGTCGGAGGCGATGTGGTTGAGGACGTCGACATCGACGCGCTCGATCTCACCGACGAATCCAACCTTCTCGGCCTCGGCCGCGGGCCGGATCTCGAACAGGGTGCCGTCCTCTCCGGAGAGCCCGACCGCGGGCTGCCCCTGCCGATTCAGTCGCTGGACGATGTCGGAGTTGACCTTGCCGAGCAGGACCATCTTGGCGACCTCGACCGTCTCCGCGTCGGAGACCCGGAGGCCATCGACGAACTTGACCTCGAGGCCGAGCCGCTCCATGTACTGCGTGATCTCGGGCCCGCCACCGTGGACGATCACCGGGTTGAGCCCGACGTACTTGAGCAGGACGACGTCCCGTGCGAACTCGTCGCGGAGCGCCGGATCACGCATCGCCGCGCCGCCGTACTTGATCACGACGGTCCTGCCGTGGAACTCCCGGATGTACGGCAGCGCCTCGAGCAGCGTCTCGACGCTTCCCGTCGCGGCCGCGGCCCGCTCCTCGGCTGTGATCCGGTCGCTCATCACGTCGTGTACTCGGCGTTGAGCTCGACGTAGCCGTGCCCCAGATCGCTGAAGTAGAGGACGGCGGAGCTATCGCCCCTCCGCAGCTCGATCGAGATCTCGGCTTCGGGCAGCTCCGAGCCGAGCTCGCCGGCATCGATGTCGCCGGCGCCGAGCTCCCGCAGATTCTCGCCCGCGAGCGCCATGCCCGCGGCCTGGGCGATCCGGCCCCAGTTGGGGTCCCGGCCGAAGAGCGCCGTCTTGACGAGCGGCGAGTTGGCGATCGCGCGCGCCGCGCGCTCAGCCTCGGCGAGATCGGCCGCTCCCTTGACCTCGATCCGGCCCGAGCGGGTCGCTCCCTCGCCGTCGGCGACGATCTCGAGCGCCAGCTGGAGCAGCACCGCCTCCAGCAGCCCCCCGGGAAGCTCCTCGCCGCTGGCGCCGCTGGCCTGCAGCATGACCATGTCGTTGGTGCTCATCTGACCGTCGACGGTGATCCGCTCGAACGACTCCGCGACGGCGCCGCGCAGCAGCCGGTCGGGGTCGGTGATGACTGCATCCGTCTGCACGAAGCAGAGCATGGTGGCGAAGCCGGGCTCGATCATCCCCGCCCCCTTCGCCTGGGCGGAGATGGTGACGCCGCCGACCTGGAGCGCGCAGCGCTTCGGGCCACGATCGGTGGTCATGATCGCCGCCGAGAAGTCGGATCCACCGCCGGCATCGAGGGCGCTCACGCAGGCGTCGATGCCGGTTAGCAGACCATCCATCTTCAGCGGCACCCCGATCGTGCCCGTCTCCGCGACCGCGACTTCGCCGGGATCGAGGCCGAGCCCAGCGGCAGCGCGCTCCTGCATGGCGATCGCATCGAGATAGCCCTGCTCGCCGGTCGCCGCGTTGGCGTTGCCGGAGTTCACGACCGCGGCCCGCAGGTTCCCCGCCTCGCAGCGCTCGCGGCAGACCCAGATCGGGGCGGCGGCTGCCGCGTTGCGCGTCAGCAACAGCGCTGAGCTGACCCCGGGGACGTCGCAGACGACGATCCCGACATCGGTGCCGCCCGACTTCTTCAGCCCCGCGGGAACGCCGGCGGCCCGAAAGCCGGGCGCGAGCGCGGTCGGATCGAGCTCGCTGACGCCCGCGGGAGCCTCGACCCAGCGGGAGCGGAAGAAGCTCACGAGATTCCCTCCCCCTCGTCGAGGCCGAGCATCAGGTTGAGGTTCTGGACGGCCTGGGAGGCGGCCCCCTTCCAAAGGTTGTCGATCGCCGAGAAGACGAGCACCCGGCCACCGCGGTCGACCGTCGCATGGATGCGGCAGAGGTTCGTCTCCCGGACCTCGCGGACTCCGGGAGGACGGTCGACGATCTCGACGAACGCCTCGTCGTCGTAGAGATCGGTGTAGAGGACGCGCAGCTCCTCGGCGTCAACCTCGCGGGTGGGCCGGACGTAACAGGAGACGAGCTCCCCCTGGTCGAGCGGCAGCAGGTGGGGAACGAAGGTCAGCTGCGGGGTCATTCCGGAGGCCAGCGCGGCAAGCTCCTGCTCGATCTCGGGTTGGTGGCGATGACCCGCGGTCCCGTAGGGGGTGACGTTCTCGTCGACGGTGACGAAGTGGAGCTTGTCCCCCCCACCCCGGCCGGCGCCCGAGACGCCCGACTTGGCGTCGATGACCACGTCGTCGATCAGCCCGGCGCCCGCGAGCGGCGCGAGGCCGAGGACGGTCGCCGTCGGATAGCAGCCCGGATTGGCGACGAGCTTCGCCTCCCGGATTCGCTCGCGGTTGAGCTCGGGCAGGCCGTAGACGGCATCGACCAGCCGCTCGGCGTCCGCGGGCCGGCCATACCACTGCTCGTACACGTCGGGATCGCGCAGCCTGAAGTCGGCGGATAGGTCGACGACGAGCAGGCCGCGTTCGCGGAGCGCCGCCACGACCGGCGCCGAGGCGCCGTGCGGATAGGCGACGATCGCGGCGTCGCAGCCGTCAGTCGAGCCGTCCGCCTCGAGGTCGAGCGCGGAGAGCTGCAGCGGAACGCGGTAGCGCGGGTAGAGATCGTCGAGGCGCTTGCCCGCGTCGGCCCGTGCGGTGATCGCGGCGAGCTCGAGCCGCGGATGCCGCCAGACGATGTCAGCGGCCAGCGCCCCCGCGAACCCGGAAGCGCCGGCGACCAGCACCCGCGCGGCGGACTCGGCGCCGAGCGGCTGGGGGGCGTCAGCCACGGAGGCTCACCCCGATCGACTCCAGTGCGGCGATGATCCCCGCCCGCTCAGCGGCGACCTCCGCGTCGGTGAGCGTGCGGTCGGCGGCGCGGAACTCGAGACGGATCGCGAGGCTGCGCTTGCCCGCGGGTACCTGCTCACCCTCGTAGACGTCGAAGACCCGAGCCGTGCGCAGCAGGTCGCTGCCGGCCCCGAGGATCGTCTCGCGGATCCGCTCTGCCGGGAGATCACGCTCCGCCAGCAGGGCGACGTCCTCGTTGATGCCGGGATGGGTGGTGACGTCCTCGTAGCGCTCCAGGCCGAGGGGCGCAGCTGCCAGCAGCGGACCAGCGTCGAGCTCGAAGGCGACGCCCGAGGGAGCGTCGATCCGGCCGAGCACGCTGGGGTGCAGCTCGCCGAGCCAGCCGACCTCCTGCTCGCCGAGGCGAACGGATGCGGCCCGGGAAGGATGCAGGAAGGGCCGGGACGCGGGCTCGATTGTGACGTCGACCGCGAGCGCCGCGGCGATCAGCTCGATCAGCCCCTTGGCCTCGTAGAAGTCCGCCCTCGCGGGGTCCTCGCGCCAGGACGAGGGCCGCAGGGCGCCGATGACGACGCAGCCGATCCTGTGCGGCTCGGCGATCGGGGCGCTCCGGTCCCCGGAGAAGCCACCGTCGAGCACGCCGCCGTTCACCGGTGCGCGCCGAGGGAGATAAGCACGCCCGGACTCGAAGAGGGCGACGCGGTCGACGCCACGGGCGAGGTTGTGAGCCGCGGCTCCCAGCAACCCGCCGATCAGATCGGTGCGCATCACCGACTGCTCCTCCGAGAGCGGATTGTGGATGGCGACCGCACCGCCGTGGGCGGGGTCGAGCTCCGGACCCGCCCCGGGGCTGACGAAGCTCCAGGTGATCGCCTCGTCGAGGCCTGCATCGCGCAGCAGGTCCTCGACCCGGCGCAGCAGCACCTGGTGGCGCTCGAGGCCGCCGACGGCGGCGCGGCGCTCGGGCAGCGTCATCGGCAGGTTCTCGTCAAGGCCGTGGACCCGCGCGATCTCCTCGATCACATCGACCTCGCGGGTGACGTCGAAGTACCGGTCGGCCGGGACCTCCACCTCGATCGTCGTCTCGTCCCCCCCGGTTCCGAAGCCGAGCCGTTCCAGCTGCTCTCGGACCCGGGTGGGCGCGATGCTCATTCCGAGCAGGGCGTCGCTGCGCGCCGGGCGCATCACGACCGAGCGCGGCTCGAACGCCACGGCGTCGACGTCGATCGTTCCCGGCACCAGCCGCGCGCCCGCCAGCTCCACCAGCAGCCGCGAGGCGACCCGCTGTGCCCTCATCGTCAGATCGGGGTGGATCTGCTTCTCGAAGCGCGTGGAGGCCTCCGAGCGCAGGGCCAGGCGATTGGAGGAGCGCAATATGTTGGGCCCGTCCCAATTGGCCGATTCGAGCAGCACCCGGGTCGTCGTCTCCGAGACCTCCGAGACCTGGCCGCCCATGATCCCGGCGACGCCCGAGGGCTGATCGCGGTCACAGACGAGAACCGTCTCGGAGTCGAGCGTCCGCTCGACGTCGTCGAGGGTGGTCATCTTCTCCCCGTCCTCCGCGCGACGGACGATCACCTCACCGCCTGGGACGCGGTCGAGGTCGAAGGCGTGGAGCGGCTGTCCGGTCAGGAGCATCACGTAGTTGGTGATGTCGACGACGTTGTTGATCGGGCGCTGCCCGGCCCCGATCAGCCGCGCCTTCAGCCACAGCGGGGAAGGCTTGATCTCGACGTCGACGAAGGCGCGAGCGGTGAAGCGCGGGCAGAGCTCCGGAACGTCGACGCGGACCGAGGCATGGTCGGTGACGCCGTCGTCGCCGGTCGCCTCGGCATCGGCGTCCCAAGGCGGCGTCTCCAGCTCGGCGCCGGTGATCGCGTGGACCTCCCGGGCGACCCCGTAGACGCTCAGGCAATCGGGCCGGTTGGGCGTGATCTCGAGCTCGAGCACCGTCTCGGCGATCGGCAACACCGAACTCAGCGGAGCTCCAGGCTCCATCTCGGCGGCGAGGTCGTCGAGGACCGCGATGCCGTCATCGTCGGTACCGAGCTCCATCTCGGTCTCCGAGAGGATCATCCCGCTCGACTCGATGCCGCGCAGCTTGGCGGTGCCCAACTTCGCTCCGCCGGGCATCACGGCTCCGGGCAGGGCGACGGCCACGGTCTGGCCGGCACCGACGTTCGGCGCGCCGCAGACGATCGTCCGCGGCTCACCGTCGCCGGTGTCGACGCTGCACACCCGCAGCCGGTCCGCGTTGGGGTGCTGCTCGGCCGACAGGACCTTGCCGACCACGAAGCCGTCGGTCGAGTCGGTGCCGAGCGTCGTGACCCGCTCGACCTCGGTGCCCGTCATCGACAGCCGTTCGGCGAGGATCTCCGGCTCGAGGCCGGAGTCGCAGTACTGCTCGAGCCAACTCAGCGGGACGCGCATCAGAACTGCTCCAGCAGACGCACGTCGTTGTCGAAGAACATGCGCAGGTCGGGAATGCCGTGCTTGAGCATCGCCACCCGCTCGACCCCGAGCCCGAAGGCGAACCCCTGGACCCTCTCGGGGTCGTAGCCGTTGGCCTCGACGAAGCCGAACACGTTCGGGTCAACCATCCCGGCGCCGAGGATCTCGAGCCAGCCCGTGCCCTTGCACAGGCTGCAGCGCTCGCCGTCGAGGCGCCCGCAGCCGCCGCAGCGGAAGCAGGAGACGTCGACCTCGACGCTGGGCTCGGTGAACGGGAAGAAATGAGGACGGATGCGGACGTCGCGGTCGGGACCGAAGATCGTCCGGGCGAAGGTCAGCAGGGTGCCGTGGAGATCGGCGAGCGTGATGCCCTCGCCGACCGCCAGCCCCTCGATCTGGTGGAACATCGGGGTGTGGGTGGCATCGGAATCGCGGCGATAGACCCGGCCGGGGACGACGATGAAGATCGGCGGCTTCTGGTGCTCCATCCCACGCACCTGCATCGGCGAGGTGTGGGTCCGCAGGAGCACGTCGCGCGGGCCGGGCGGCAGGCTCAGCGGGAGCCCATCGGGACCGAACAGCTCGGGATCCTCACCCAATGAGGAAGGATCGACGTAGAACGTGTCCTGGAGCATCCGCGCCGGGTGCCCGGGCGGGTAGTTGAGCGCGGTGAAGTTGTAGAGGTCGTGCTCGACCTCCGGGCCCTCGAGGACCCGGTAGCCGAGCCCGACGAAGACGTCCTCGATCTCCCGGCGCGTCCGGGTCAGCGGATGCAGGTGCCCGAGCCGCACCGGCGGCGTCCCGGGCAGCGTGACGTCGATCCCCTCACCCTCCAGCCGGCCCTGCAACTCGACCCCCTCGAGCCGCTCCTTCGCCCCGTCGAGGAGCGTTTCGAGCTCAACCCGCGCCTGGTTGCCGGCCTTGCCGACCGGCCCTCGCTCGGACGGCTCGAGCTCGCCGATTCCGCGCAGGATCCCGGTCAGCTCGGCCTTCCGACCGAGGTAGCGGACCCGCAGTTCCTCGAGGGTGGCGGCGTCCGGCGCCGCCTCAATCGCGGTCCGGGCCTCGGCGCGCAGCTCTTCGATCCGCTCCAGCATCGTTCAGCCGCTCTCCGCGACCCGCAGCGAAGATATCCGCTGCAGCCCGATCGCCGCTGCGGCGGCGACGTTGAGGGATTCGGAGCCCGGCTGAAGCGGGATCGTGGCCCGTGCGTCGCAGCCCGCGAGGACGTCGTCGGGGAGTCCGCCCCGCTCCGAGCCGAGGCACAGGGTCGGGGCTACGCCGAGGGCCGCGATCGCCTCGTCGAGGTCATCTCCCCCGTTCGCGACCAGCGCCAGCCGCGGGGCCGGGGTGCTCGCCAGCTCGCCGCGGACGGGCGGGTGCTCGAAGATCGCTCCCATCGTGGCCCGCGCGGCCTTGGGAGAGAAGGGGTCGGCGCTGCCGGGGCCGAGGACGACCGTGGCCCCGGCGATCGCGGCGGCAGTTCGCACGATGGTCCCGACGTTTCCGGGATCGGAGGCTCCATGGAGGTAAACGACGCTTCCATCGACACTCTCGCCCCGCGCCGGCATCCGCCAGACGGCGATCACCCTCGTTCCCGAGCCGAGTGTCGAGGCCGCGTCGAGCAGGTGATCTTCGACCTCCATCCCCTCGATCCCGGATCCCGGGGCGACGAGGACGTCAAGCGGCGCCCAGCCGGCATCGAGGCCGGCCGCGAGCAGATCCTCGCCCTCGGTGACGAAGGCGTTCTCGCGGTCGCGCCACTTGCGCTCCCGGAGCTTGCGCACCAGCTTCAGCCTGTCGTTGTCACCACTGACGATCATTTGTTGCTTCCTGTTTACGCCAAAAAAAAGGGCGGCCCTACCTTGGACCGCCCGGGAAAATCGATGTGGCCGCGGCTACGCAACGGCCTCCCGGGATGCCTCGGCAAATCGGCGGAACGTCTCGGGATCGCGCACGGCGATGTCCGCGAGCATCTTGCGGTTGACCTCGATCCCGGCGACGCCGAGGCCGTGGATGAAGTCCGAGTAGCTGAGGCCGTTCTGCCTGGCGGCCGCGTTGATCCGCGTGATCCAGAGGCGGCGGAAGTCACGCTTGCGCACGCGGCGATCGCGAAAGGCGTACCAGCCCGAGCGCATGACCTGCTCGTTGGCGAGCCGGTAGCTGGAGTGCTTGCGCCCGTAATAGCCCTTGGCCTGGTCGAGCACCTTCTTCTTGCGCCGGCGACGAGCGACGGCGTTGGTTGCGCGAGGCATGGCCTACTTCTTCTTTCCGAGAAGGCGATCGACGCGTGAGGTGTCAGCCGGGGCGATCGCGACGGGGTTGCCCATCTGGCGCTTGCGCTTCGGCGACTTCTTCTCGAGGATGTGGCTCGAGTAGGCGTGCCGGCCACGGAGCTTGCCGCTCGCGGTCCGCTTGAAGCGCTTCTTGGCGCCTGAATGGGTCTTCATCTTGGGCATCGGGCTCGGTATTGAAGCAGAGGCCGGTCGGCCGCCGCTGTCCAGGTGCCCGGCGATCAGGCCTGGGCGGCCTCTGGAGCCTCTTCCGGTGCGGCTTCCGGCGCTTCGGTCGGAGCCTCGGCCTCAGCCTCTGCGGGCGCCTCGGATTGCGCTGCGGGTTCAGAGGTCTGCTCCTCGTCAACCTTGCCCGGGCCGAGGATCATGTGCATGTTGCGACCCTCCTGCTGCGGCGACTGCTCGGTGATGGCGAGCTCGCCGAGGTCCTCGGAAAGGCGTTCGAGCAGAGCGCGGCCACGCTCGGGATGAGCCTGCTCGCGCCCGCGGAACATGATCGTGACCTTGACCTTGTCCTTCTTGCGGAGGAACCGCTCGACGTGACCCTTCTTGGTCTCGTAGTCGTGGTCGGCGATCTTCGGGCGCAGCTTGATCTCGCGGACGTTGACCTGCTGCTGGTGCTTGCGGGCCTGCTTGGCCTTCTGCTCGAGCTCGTACTTGTACTTCGAGTAGTCGAGCAGGCGGCAGACGGGCGGGCGCGAGTCCGGCGCGACCTCGACGAGATCGAGATCGGCCTCGCGGGCGATTCGCCGGGCCTCGTCGGTATCGAGGACGCCGACCTGCTCGCCGTCGGAACCGATCAGACGGACCTTTGGCACGCGAATGCGCTCATTGATCCGCGTCTGGTCCCGCTCAGGGGGACGCCGATCGAAACGACGAGGTACCGGCACTAGTTGGAGGAGACGCGGAGCGTCAAGCCGGAGGAGTCGAGAGCTCGAACAAAGAGAGGTACAAGTGCACGGGCGCTCAGCGGCGCGACGTGGTTTCGGTGACTTGCATCGCCACGCAGTATAGAGGCGAGCCGACCGGGCGCAAGGGCGCGGTCGACGGCCGATCTCGCTCGGGCGTCAACCGGTGGCCGCCGAGCCGCTGAGCCGCTGCGCCAGCTCGGCGGCGGAGAGGGTGCCGAGGTCGCCGTCGGCGTGCGAGCGCACCGATGCGCCGCCGGCCTCGATCTCGCGGTCCCCGACGACGAGCATGTAGGGGACCTTCGAAAGCTCGGCGTCGCGGATCTTGCGGCCGACCGACTCGGTGCGGTGGTCGAGCGACGTCCGGACGCCGGCGGTGGCGAGCTCGCCCTGCAGGCGCTCGGCCGCTTCGACGTGGCGGTCCGAGACCGGCAGCAGCGCCGCCTGGGTCGGGGCGAGCCAGTCCGGGAAGCGGCCGCCGTGATGCTCGATCAAGATGCCGCAGAAGCGCTCCATGGAGCCGAGCAGCGCGCGATGGATCATCACCGGACGGTGCTCGGCGTTGTCGGCGCCCTGGTAGGTCAGGTCGAACCGCTCCGGCATCTGGAAGTCGAGCTGACAGGTGCCGAGCTGCCAGGACCGGCCGAGTGCGTCAGTGACGTGGAAGTCGATCTTGGGCCCGTAGAAAGCGCCGTCGCCCGGATTCAGCTGGTAGTCGCGGTCGAGGCGCGCAAGCGCGTCGGCGAGCGCCTTCTCAGCCTGCTCCCACGTCTCGGCCGACCCGATCGCCTTCTCGGGCTTGGTCGACAGCTCGAGGCGGACGTCGGTGAATCCGAACTCCTCATAGAGCTCGTCGATCGCCTCGCAGATGTCGATCACCTCGTCCTCGATGTGCTCGGGCATGCAGTAGACGTGAGCGTCGTCCTGGGTGAAGGCGCGGACCCGGAGCAATCCGTGCAGCACGCCGGCACGCTCGAAGCGCGACACGCTGCCGTACTCGGCGAGCCGCAGGGGCAGGTCGCGGTAGGAGTGACGTTCGGAGTCGAAGACGAGGCAGGCGCCGGGGCAGTTCATCGGCTTCAGCGCGAAGTGCCTGCCCTCCTCCTCGCGGTCCCGCTCAGCCGGCTCCGCGAAATACATGTTCTCGCGGTAGTTGTCGTAGTGGCCGGAACGGTGCCAGAGGTCCACGTCCATCACCTCGGGGGTGCGGATCTCCTGATAGCCGCGCTTGGCCAGCTGGGCGTCGACCCGCTCGCGGACGAGCTTCAGGAGCACGGTCCCCTGCGGGAGCCAGAACGGCATGCCGGGCGACTCCGGCCGGAAGGTGAACAGCCCCAGCTCGGGCCCCAGGCGCCGATGATCGTTGGCCCGCGCCATCTCCATTCGCTCGAGGTGGGCGGCGAGGTCCTTCTTGTTGAAGAAGGCGGTGCCGTAGATGCGCGTCAGCATCTGGCGGGTCTCGTCGCCGCGCCAGTACGCCCCGGCCAGCGAGTTCAGCTTGATCGCCTCGATTCGACCCGTCGAGGGAGCGTGCGGGCCACGGCAGAGGTCGGTGAACGGCCCGTTGGCGTAAAGGGAGACGGTCTCGACGCCCTCGTTCTCGACGAGGTCCTCGATCAGCTCGACCTTGTAGGGCTGGTCCTCGGCCCGAAAGCGCTCGAGGGCCTCGGCGACCGGGACGTCCGTGCGCTCGAAGATCTCGTCGGCCTTGATGTGCTCGCGCATCTTCTCCTCGATGCGCTCGAGGTCCGCAGCGGAGACGGAGACGCCCTCGGGGAACTCGAAGTCGTAGTAGAAGCCGTTCTCGATCGGCGGACCGATCGACACCTTCGTGCCGGGGAAGAGGTCGACGACCGCGGTCGCCATCACGTGGGCGGCGTCATGGCGGATCAGGTCGAGCGCGCCGTCGCTCTTGTTGGTGACGATCTCGATCGCCTCGCCGTCCGCGAGCGGCGCCGCCAGGTCGCGGGTCTCGCCCGCCACCCGGATCGCCAGGGCCGCGCGAGCCAAGCCAGGGCCGATCGCCGCGGCGGCGTCGGCTCCGGTTGCGCCCGCGTCGAGCTCGAGCGGCGAGCCATCGGGAAGGGTGACGGTCAGGTTGGGCATCGGGCGGGATGCTACGTGGAAGGCGCTCCGACCTCGCGTCGGCCATCCTTCCGCCCATGATGAGCGAACGGGAACCCGGAATCGACGGCCTATCGCGCTGGCTCGGCCTGCGCTGGGAGAGCTACGACCGCCTGCGGCTGACGATCCGCGACGAGCTGATCAACCCGGCCGGCCTGCTCGCCGGGCCCGTGGCCTACGCGATGATCGACTACTGCATGGGCTCGACCCTCTGGCAGAGCCGCGTGAAGGGCGAGCGCATCGCCACGATCGGCATCTCCATCAACTACGTCCAGACCGCGCGCGAGGGCGACGCCATCTGCACGAGCACCCTCGACCGGCGCAACGACCGCATCGCCGTGCTCTCCAGCCGGGTCGAGCACGAAGACGGCCGGCTGCTCACAACGGCCATCGGCAGCTTCGCGATCTTTCCCCGTGAGCGACTCGGCGGTCACGACAGCGGGCCAGAGGCGCCGGGCGAGACGAGCTAGGCCGATCGAAGGGCGAGTTTTCGTCGGTAAGCGACTCAAACTCGCCCCTCGACGTGGCTAGCCGAGGGCCTTTGCGCAGTCGACGTCGCCCGAGGCATCGGGCAGCAGGAGCGTCGAGCTCGCCGATCCGTTGGCCCTGCGCCACAGGGTCACGCCGGCGGCCTCGTCGACCCGCACCAGGCCGAGGTAGGGGGCCGCGCTCGCGCCTTCGGTCGTGATCACGAAGTGGAAGGCGTTGGGGGCCCGCTCGCTTCCGTCCGCTTCGTCGCTCGCCGCGACGCACGTGGCGGAGGCGTCGCGGAGCTCCCAGCCGTAGAACTCCTGACCGTGCTCGTCGGCGAGCACCGACGCCGATGCGAGCAGCAGTACGGGCTGGCCGGCGAACTGATCGCTGAGCTCGCCGACGCCGGCGCTGTAGTCGCGTGGCCCGACCGGCGCGTTGGCGAGCGCAAGGGCACCCGAGAGCCCGGCCCCGGCGACGAAGGCGAGCGCGAGAGCTGCCCTGATCAACCCGTTGCGACCGGGTCCGGTGCCGGGCCGGAGCGGTTCGAGCAGGCCCTTGGCCGCGACCAGCATCACAACCGGAGCGAGCATCTCGAGCGCCTTCGCCGTCGTGTAAGGCGTGCTTGCGATCCTCGCGCCCAGCCAGATGGCCGCAGCCGCCGCGAGTGCAGCCAGAAGCGCGGTCTCCCCGCGACGTGCCGCTGCGGCTACCCCGATCGCGAGGGCGACGGCGCCGAGCAGCGCGCCCAGATAGAAGACCGCGGCCGGGATCGCCCCGTCCCCGGGAGCCACGCGGAAGTCGCCGCTCGGCCAGATCCCGAACGCCTCGAGCGGGCTGATCTGCCCGAAGAGGTTGCCGAGGGAGTTGTCGAACTTCGGCTCCCTGGAGGTCTTCGCCCCTCCCCCGCCCTTGGACCCGGAGCCGCCGCCCTCGGAACCCGCGGTCGCCGTTGCGTCGGAAACCGTGCCGACGCTGCCGCCGAAGTCGATGATCCGGTCGAGCTCGGGCGCGGCGAGCAGGACGAGCACGATCGCCCCGGCCGCCGCGTGGGGCAGAGCGGCGCGCACGAGCTCCCTCCCCCGCTCCCGGTGGACGACGAGCGCGACGACGGCCCACACCCCGAGCGCCCCGAGCGGCCAGGCCAGCCCCGGCGCGCTGTAGGCGTAGAGGGTTCCCGCGCAGAGGACCGCGCCGGGAATCGCGGCCGACCATCCGCGCGGCGCCGCGACGACGGCTCTCGGGAGGTCGGCGAGCCAGAGGACGAAGCCGAGCAGGAATGCCATCTCGAAGAGCTCCTTGAACGAGCCCTGAGCCAGGTAGGAGGAGGCGAGATAGGCGAAGGCCGTGAGCCCCGCGACGAGCGTCGCCCGCCGGCGAGGCCAGTCGGGGACGCTCGCGAGGGCGGTGAGGGCCACGATGACCGGCGCCGCGATCGTGATCCCGCTGAAGGAGGTGGCGAGATTGCCGCTGATCTCGCCGGTCGCGGCGGCCAGAGCGTGTGGGCCGAGCGGATATCCCTGGGCGTAGGTTCCCGGCAGCGCCGAGGTCGGATCGGCGAGCCAGCCGGCCGCGAACAGATGCTGTGACATGTCGACGTTGAAGCCGGTGCCGAGCACCCCGAAGTGGCCCTCTGCGACGAACGGGATCGCGACGGCGAGCAAGGCGAGCGCGGCGGCGGGCGCACCGCGCCGCAGATCGGCCGTGAGGCCGTCGAGCAGATGGATCGCAAGCGCGGCCCCCAGCACCGATGCGACGGCGAGCACGATCAGCGCGGTCAGCCCATGCCCCGGGAGGCGAACCGCCCACCACGCAAGCAGCGTCGCCGCCGCCAGCCCGACAGCTGGTGCGGTCCAGGACCAGCGCCGCCATCCGCAGGCAGCCAGGATTCCGCCGCCGATCGTCGTCGACGCGCCGATCACGATCAACGCCGCGGCGTACGTCTCGAGCGCGCCGCTCAGCACCCTCCGCCTCCGGGGGCGCTCAGCTGGAGCGCGGCGCGGGGTTGGCCTCGGCCCAGAAGACGATCTGCTCCGAGCCGGCCACGGTCTCGCCGTCGTCGAGCGTGAGCACTGGGACGTCGACGCTTCCCGTCAGTTCCTTGGCGGCCCTGCGCCCACTCGTCCGGTTGAAGATCGAGGGGAGCTTGTTCCACCCGAAAGCGTGCTTGACCTCCGGGTCGTAGCCGGCATCGAGCAGCGCCTTGTGCGCGATCCCGCAGGGATGGTCTCCCAACACGGGGTGCTTGAGGCGGGTGTCCCAGCAGACGTAGAGGCGCATCCCGGCGCAGTCTAAGCGGCACGGCCCGCGCGTGATGCTTTGACCGGCTCAGCACGGGCCGGTAAGCTCCCCGGCGACTGGAAGGGAAGTAGTTCCAACACGGTCGTCGTCAGCACGGAACCAAGGTTCCCGGCGGCCGTGGCCCATGAGGCGAACAAAACCTTCGCGCTATCAAGCACGAAAGGAACCGTTCGCCCATGTTCTCCCCCTCCCCTGAGGCCCTCGGATGGATCGGCCTGATCCTCGCCATCGGAGTCCTGTTGGCCATCGACCTGCGCGTGATGAGCGGGCGCGATGGCGTGATGACACCCAGCTTCGCGGTCAAGGCCAGCATCTTCTGGATCGCGCTCTCGTTCGCCTTCGCCGGCGTGCTCTGGCTCACGTCGGGGTCAACCGACGCGTCGACCTATATCGCCGGCTACCTCGTCGAGAAGTCGCTGTCGCTCGACAACGTCTTCGTCTTCCTGCTGCTGCTCGGCGCCTTCGGCATCGCTGACGACGACCGCCACCGGTTGCTGACGTACGGGATCGTCGGCGCGCTGGTCCTGCGCGGCGTCTTCATCGTCGCCGGCGCTGCGGCCCTCGGCGCGTTCAGCTGGCTCAACCTCGTCTTCGCCGCTGTCCTGATCTGGACCGGCTGGCGCCTGTGGCAGCACCGCCACGATCACGGCAGCGAGAAGGAGATGGTCGAGGGCATTCGCGACCGGCTGCCGATCGGCACCGAGAACCACGGCCAGAAGCTCGTCGCTCGCGAGAAGGGCGAGCGGATTCTGACCGCGGGAGGTGCCGCACTCGTCGGGCTCATCCTGGTGGACATCCTCTTCGCGGTCGACTCCGTGCCGGCGATCCTCGCGATCACCGATGACGCCTTCATCGTCTTCGCCGCCAACGCGTTCGCTCTGATGGGGCTGCGTCCGCTCTTCTTCCTCGTCGCCGACCTCGTCGCGCGGCTCTACTACCTGAAGTCCGCGCTGGCGGTATTGCTGGTCGTGATCGGCGCCAAGATGGCGGCCTCGCACTGGGTGGGCAAGATCGGCCCCGAGATCACGCTGCCCGCGATCGCGCTGGTGCTGGGCGTCGGCGTCGTGGCGTCGCTCGTCCGCAAGCGCCGGGGTGGGGACGACGGCGCGGCAACCGGCTCCCCGCAGCCCGCCTAGCCCCTCGAGAGGGAGCGCGCGATCACGACCCGTTGAATCTCGTTCGTGCCCTCGTAGATCTGGGTGATCTTGGCGTCACGCATCATTCGCTCCAGCGGATAGTCCTTGACGTAGCCGTAGCCACCGAGCACCTGGACCCCCTCGATCGTGACCTCCATCGCGACGTCGGAGGCGAACAGCTTCGCCATCGAGCTGTAACGGGCCAGATCGGGATCGCTGCGGTCCGCCTTGGAACACGCCGTGTAGAGGAGCTCGCGAGCTGCAGCAGTCTTCGTCGCCATGTCGGCGAGCTTGAACTGCAGCCCCTGCAGCTCGATTATCGGCTTGCCGAAGGCGATGCGCTCCTTGGCGTACGCGACGGCGTAGTCGGTTGCCCCCTGCGCGATCCCCACTGCCTGCGCGGCGGCCCCGAGCCTGGTGCGCTCGAGCGTGCCGAGTGCGACCGACAGTCCCCGGCCGACCTCGCCGATCAGATTGGCGGCGGGAACGCGGACGTCGTCGAAGACCGGCGACCCCGTCGGCGAGCCCTTGATCCCGAGCTTGCGCTCGAGATTGGCGATCGAGAAGCCCGGTCGGTCCTTCTCGACAACGAACGCCGAGATTCGCCGTGTCTCTCGATCGGTTACGGCGAAGACGACATAGAAGTCCGCGATCGAGGCGTTGGTGATCCAGTTCTTGGAGCCGTTGATGACCCACTCGTCGCCGTCCTTGACGGCGGTGGTGCGCATCGAAGCCGGGTCGGAGCCGGCCTCCGGCTCGCTCAGCGCAAATGCCGGCGACCACTCGCCGCTGGCGCACTTCGGCAGGAACCGCTGCTTGAGATCGTCGGTGCCGAAGAGCTGGATCGGCAGCGTGCCGAGCTCCTGCACCATCAAGATCAGCGCGCTCGAGGCGCAGACGCGGGCGATCTCCTCGACGGCGATCTGCTGCATCAGCGTGCCGGTGCCGGTGCCGCCGTACTCGGGCTCGAACGGGAGCCCGAGGACGTCATGGGAGGCGAGCAACTCGCGGACGTCCCACGGGTATTCGCCCTTCTCGTCGATCTCGGCCGCGCGCGGGGCGATCTGCTCCTGGGCGAGACGGTGGACGAGGTCTCGGAAGTCGCGGAGCTCTTCGGGGACCTCGTAGACCCCGGCTCCGATCTCTGCAGCGCTCATGGAGGGCAGCTTATTCTGGGCACCGCTCCGTGATCAGCCTTCGCGTCTCGCTGGCGTTTCGCCTGGTTCGTCTCACCTTGCGCCGGGTCCTCCGAACCTTCTTCTTCGCCCGGTATTCCCTCGCCGGCTCGTCGGCAAGTCTCACCTGCTTCAGCTCGCTTTTGACCTTGCGGAGCCTCTCAGTCAGCCTGCCAAGCCTCTTGCGCTCGCGCTGCAACCTCGATTCGAGGGTAGAGCAGCGCGGAACCACGTCGATCGTGAACCTCCGGACGACGGCGACCCCTTCGTTACCCGCAGGGTCCACCGCCCTCACGCTCAAGCTGTGGGTCCCATTGGAGAGCGGCCCAAGGGTGGTCGGCGATTCGCAGGGTGCGAAGTTCACCGCCTTGACCCTGCACTCGAAAGTGGAGCCGGCTTCGCTGGAGGTGAACTCGAACGTCGGGGTCGAAGTCGTCGTGATCGTCCCGCTCGGGCCGGAGGTGATCGTGGTCGTCGGGGCGACGGTGTCAACGCCGAAGGTCCGAGCCGCGGCGGTCCCGGTGTTGCCTGTCCTGTCGGTCGCCCTCACCAAGAAGATGTGGGGTCCGTCAGTGAGGGAGTCGAAGGTCTTCGGCGAGCTGCAGGCGGTGTAGTTGGCGCCGTCGAGCTTGCATTGGAACGTGGCGCCGGACTCGGAGCTGAAGGTGAAGGTTTGAATGTTCCCATTGGTTTCGGATCCCTCCGCCGGGCCGGAGGTGATCGTCGTCGGCGGCGGCGTCGTGTCGACCGTGAAGGTCCGGGTCGCGGGGGAGCCGGTGTTGGTGGCCGAGTCGGTTGCCCGGACCGAGAAGGTGTGGGAGCCCTCGGCGAGCGAGCCGTAGCTCTTCGGTGAGGTGCAGTTCGCGTAGGCGGCCCCGTCGAGCTTGCATTCGAACGTGGCGCCGGACTCTGAGCTGAAGGCGAAGCTGGCCGAGTTGGTCGCGATCGTTCCGCTCGGGCCGGAGGTGATCGTCGTCGTCGGGGGCGACGGTGTCGACCGTGAAGGTCCGGGTCGCGGCGGAGCCGGTGTTGGTGGCGGAGTCGGTTGCCCGGACCGAGAAGGTGTGGGAGCCCTCGGCGAGGGAGCCGTAGCTCTTCGGCGAGGTGCAGTTCGCGTAGGCGGCGCCGTCGAGCTTGCATTCGAACTGGCGCCGGACTCTGAGCTGAAGGCGAAGTTGGGCCGAGTTGGTCTGATCGTTCCGCTCGGGCCGGAGGTGATCGTCGTCGTCGGGGCGACGGTGTCAACGGTGAAGCTGCGGCTCGCGGGGGAGCCGGTGTTGGTGGCCGAGTCGGTTGCCCGGACCGAGAAGGTGTGGGAGCCCTCGGCGAGCGAGCCGTAGCTCTTCGGCGAGGTGCAGTTCGCGTAGGCGGCGCCGTCGAGCTTGCATTCGAACGTGGCGCCGGACTCTGAGCTGAAGGCGAAGCTGGCCGAGTTGGTCGCGATCGTTCCGCTCGGGCCGGAGGTGATCGTCGTCGTCGGCGGCGACGGTGTCGACCGTGAAGGTCCGGGTCGCGGCGGAGCCGGTGTTGGTGGCCGAGTCGGTTGCCCGGACCGAGAAGGTGTGGGAGCCCTCGGCGAGGGAGCCGTAGCTCTTCGGCGAGGTGCAGTTCGCGTAGGCGGCGCCGTCGAGCTTGCATTCGAAGCTGGCGCCGGACTCTGAGCTGAAGGCGAAGTTGGCCGAGTTGGTCGCGATCGTTCCGCTCGGGCCGGAGGTGATCGTCGTCGTCGGGGCGACGGTGTCGACCGTGAAGGTCCGGGTCGCGGCGGAGCCGGTGTTGGTGGCGGAGTCGGTTGCCCGGACCGAGAAGGTGTGGGAGCCCTCGGCGAGCGAGCCGTAGCTCTTCGGCGAGGTGCAGTTCGCGTAGGCGCCGCCGTCGAGCTTGCATTCGAAGCTGGCGCCGGACTCTGAGCTGAAGGCGAATTGGGCCGAGTTGTGGTGATCGTTCCGCTCGGGCCGGAGGTGATCGTCGTCGTCGGAGGGGCCGGCGTGGTGAACGTCTTGTCTGACCCCGTGCTCGTACCCAGCGAATTGGTGGCGACCACCCGATAGTGATAGGTCGTTCCCGGCGCCAGATTGCTGAGGTTTGCGGAGACCGCCTGAGGGTCGCCCCCGGATCCAGCCGACGTCGAAGCGCTCTGGGCTCCGTATTGGCTCGTCGTCCCGTACTCGAAGTAGTAGGTCGCTGCGTCGCCGTTCGGATCGACGGTGCCGGCGAGAGTTGCGACGTTGCGCCCGACACCGCTGGCGGCGCCGGTGCTCACCGAAGGCTTCGTCTTGCAGTCGACGGACCCGGAGTCGAGCACGCCCCCACCCAGCTTCATCATCGAGAAGTCCGCGCTGCCGGGGTCGAGCACCAGCTTCATCGCCCCGAAGTCGGTGTCATTTGAGGCCGCGAGCCGAGAGTCGGTCCCCGTGAAGGTGTGGTGCTCGTCCCCCTCACCGCCGGTGCCGACGACGAATTCGGTGATGCCGTCGATCGGGCTCAGACGCTGATAGTTGTGAGCGTGCCCGTTCAGGACGATCGAGGCGTGGCCGGTGAGTGTCTGCCAGAGGCCGGCGCTCTTGGGGTCGTCGCCGACCGAATGGGTCGAGTCGACCCGTGAGGGGGCCGAGTAAAGCGGGCGGTGCCAGTAGGCGAGCGTGCAGGTCCCAGGGTGGCTTGCCAGATCGGTCCGGAGCCAGGCGACCTGAGCAGATCCCAGCCCGCCCGATTCCTGGGTGTTGAGGCTGATCACATGCCAGCCACCGATGTCGAAGGAGTAGTAGTGAGGGGAGCTGAATCCTGGACCCCAATAAGCGTCGTAGCCGGGCGCGTCGTTGGTGCTGCTCCTCCACTCGTGGTCGCCCGGTGTCGGATATGACTTGTTCTTATAGGCGCCGTAGGCCGTGTCGTAGTAGCTATTGAACTCGGCGAGCGTGCCGGTGTCGTAGACGTCGCCGAGATAGAGGAAGGCATCGAGCGGGCCTTGCCCGATCATCGCGCCGACCTGATCGTCGGTCGGCCCGGCAGCTGCGCCGTCGCCGACCGCCCAGATCGTGCTCGAAGCCTGCGCGGAAGCGGGCAGCGCGACGACCGCGACGAGCGTCGCGGCCCATAGCACGAGCTTTGCCCGAAACGTCACGACACCATCATTCCTTTCGGCGACTCCGGCCACGCCCTTGAACCAGCGCGTGATGTGTCGTCCGAAACGATACGAGTTCAGCGCCCGACCCCCGCTTGCTAGCCCGATCGGCGGCTGCTCCCCGGGAGCTCGATTCCGCGCGCCGCGGCAAGGGCGCGGGTCGCGAGTGGGCGCGCGTGCGCCCAGGTCGCCCATGCTGCCGCGCCGGCCGGCGTCGGCGCGAACGCGCGCAGGATCGAACGCTCGCGCACGACATCGGTCCACTGCAGCTTGTAGGGGTCGTCTGAGCCCACGAAGTCGAAGCCTCGGAGCCCCTGAGCGTAGGCCCACTCGATGGTCTCGAGCGCGATGATCTTGCCGGGTCCCTGCTTGCGGTACTCCTGCCGGTAGCCCCCCTTCAGGTCGAACAACACGCCTCCCTGCTCGAGACAGAGCTCGGCGGCGATGGCGCGGCCATCGAGTCGCAGGAAGATGAGTCGCAGCCAGCCACGATCCGCCGCCCACCGAGCGACGTCGGCGTAGAAATCGCGCGTCTGCGGCCGAGACGACATCGCGGAGCCCTCGGCCCCCTGCCAGCCCGCCGCCTCGACCTCGAAGCATTCCGCCAGCAGCGCCTCGAGCCGCTCGGATCCGTCTCGGACCTCAAACGTGAGCTCCCCTTCCGACTCCAGGCGCCGGCGACAGCGACGGATCTCCTTGAGCACGGAGCGACTTGGACGCCCCCGCTCGCGGAATTCCTCAATCGTTCCCTCCAACGAGACGTAGGGCGAGCGCAGCTGCACATGCTCGAGCAGCCGGTGGCCCGCCTCGCGGGCGGCCTGCCGAATGGCGGCATCCGCACCCTCACCGGAGGGCACGGGGCGAAGCGAGATCATCGCCGTCCGAGGCGCGCGGAAAAGCGCCCCCATCAAGTGGGCGAGGGCATCCTCATCGACGGCGAGCGGCGAGAACATGGGCGAGTGCCAGTTCGCGGTCGCGGCGAGCGCGCCCCGACGCCGCTCGAGCGGCAGGACGGCGACCAGCTCGCCGTCCCGGCGCACGCAGAGCAGCTCCAGCCGGCCTCGTCCGAAGGCTCGCCACCACGCATCGATCCAGCCAGGGCGCAGCCAGGGCTCCGCCGACGCGCGCTCAGCGAGGTCTTCCCAGGGCTCGTGCAGGGCATCGATGGATCGCTCAACCGTCGCGTTCATTCGGGGAAAAGTACTTCGGCTCGAGGCCGATCCATATTCTGTGGCTCGTGGCGACGGTTCTGCTCTGCGGCGATGAGGCCGCCGCATCCCTCGGCAGTGCTCGCGCGCTGCGTGACGCGGGCCACGTCCCGTGGGCGGCGGTGGCCCAAGAGGAAACGTACGTTTCGCACTCTCGTGCCATCGCGGGATGCGACCTGATCCCCGATCCCTATGGACGGCCGGCGGAGGCAACTGCGCGCGCCATCGCCGAGATCGCGGCTCGCCGTGGCGCGGAGGTCGTTCTGCCGGCAACCGAGGGGGCTCTGCGCGCATTGACCGGCCGCGAGGATCTCTTCGAGCGGGGCACCGTCATCGGCACCGCGCCCGTCGAGGCGTTCGACGTCGCCGTGGACAAGGTCGCGTTCGGCGATCTGGCAACCGCTGCCGGCTTCGAGTCGCTACCGACCGTCGAGGTCTCGGCCGCCGACGTAGATGACCGGGTGGACCAGCTTCCCCTTCCGGGCATCGCAAAGCCGCGCTCGTCCGTCGGAGAGCTCTCCGACGGCAGCATCGGCATAGCCGGTGTGCATCTCGTCGACGACGTCGCTTCCGTGCGTCGTCTCGTCGAGGCGCAGCCCGAAATCCGCTGGCTCGTCCAACGCCGTGTCAACGGGACGCTCGCGGCCATCGGTGGGGTCGCTTGGCAAGGTCGCTTGATCTGCGCGGTGCATCAGGTCTCGCCTCGAATCTGGCCCACGGACGCCGGGATCACGGCCTTCGCGGTCACGGTGGCACCCGACGAGGGCCGAGAGCGAGCGCTCGCACATCTCCTCGCCGAGATCGGCTGGAGCGGCGTGTTCGGCCTGCAGTTCCTGCTCGTCGACGGCCATGCCTACCCGATCGACTTCAACCCGCGGATCTACGGGTCCATCTCGCTCGCCATCGCGGCCGGGCTCAACCTGCCGGCGATCTGGACCGACCTCCTGCTCGAACGCGAACCTGAGGTTGGCGCCTACCGGATCGGCGTCGGTTACCGAGCCGAGTACGCAGATGCCCGCGCGTTGAGGGCGTCATGGCGCTCGGGAAGACGGGCCGAGGCCATTCGCGGAGCGCTTCCTCGCCGCCGAACCGCTCACTCGGTGTTCAGCCTGCGGGATCCAGCTCCCGGCGCGGCCGCCGCCGTGAGACTGCTCAAACGCGCGGCTAACCGGTGAGCGCGGCAACTCGCATCGATGCAGCGGTGCCCGGCCGCGTGCTCGTCGTCGGATCGCCTCCGCCGGAGGGGCGGGACCTCGACCTGCTGGTGAGGCAAGCGGACGAGCAGGCCATCACCGCCCTGCTCATCGACGAGGGGTACGTGGCCCGGGGAGCAACCTGGGCGCGATTTTCGGATTGCACCGCCGACGTCGTCGATCTGCTGCCCGCCGCTTCGTGGGGCCTCAGCTCAGCCCAGCTCGACGCCCTGTTCGACGAGGCGCAGCCGCTCGAAGGGTTCCATCGGCTGCACGTTCCGGCAGCTCATCACGAGTTGCTGATCGCGGCGACTCGATTCCTCGGACCAAGCGGGCGACTGCCTTCTGGCCGCGCCTCGCGACTGGCGAGCGCCGTGGCGGCCGACTCCCGGGCATGGCCGCGCGCTCGGGCTGAAGCCGCCGCCTGGGGAGCCGAAGCCGGTCTGGCGCGGCTCGAGGCGGCGCTCGAGGGCAGGCCCCAGCGAAGCGCCCGGGCAACGGCGAAGGCGGCGCTGAGAAGAAGCCACCCGCGGGTCGGGGTGGTCGCGCTCTCCGGCATCGACGGCTCCGGCAAGAGCACGCAGGCCCGAGCGCTGGCCGAATCCCTCGACCGGCTCGGATATCCGACGACGATCGAATGGACGCCGCTTGCCGGAAACACGTCACTGGGCCGGATCGGCGGAATGGCGAAACGAATTCTCAGACGGATCCCGTCCCTCCGCCCTGAAGACGGAGCCGCCGACGGAGGAGCCTGAGCGGGAACGGGGGATCGTCCCGAATCCCGGCAGCGAGCTTCGCAGCCGCTCCGCCCTCGTCAGCGCCGGGTGGTCGACCCTCGTCGCCCTGGCCAACGGCCTGTTCCATGCCCGCCGTTCGGCCCGAAACCTGGCCGCCGGGCGCGTGGTGATCTTCGACCGCTACGTCCTCGACTCATATGTTCGCCTGCGCTTCCTGTACGGCGAGAGGGCCTCGTTTCGGCTCCAGCGGCTGCTCATCGCGGCGCTCTCACCGCAGCCCCGCGCCGCCTTCTATATCCAGGTTGACGCCGGCACCTCGCTCGCCCGCAAGGACGACAAATGGACGGCTGAAGAGCTCACGACGCAGGCACGGCTCTACGCCGAGGAGCGGGAAGGCCTCGGGGTGAAGACTCTCGACGGAGGGCGCTCGGTCGACGACCTCGCAGCCGAGATCGCGTTGGAAGTCTGGCGGCGGATGGGCTAGGAGCCGGTTCGCGAGCTCAGCCGGCGCGGCTCACGTAGTGGAGCTCGGAGCAATACTCCGCCGCCTCGCCCGCCGGCAGCGAGTTCCCGGCGAGGTCCAGGCACTCGAGAACCTCGAAGCCATGGTCGGCGAGTTGACGCTCCTGGCACTCTCGCGATGCGTAGTAGTGGAGCAGCCTGTAGTCGTGAGCGCGGTCGTTGAGCAGGGCGTATTCAGGCTCCTCCTGCTCGAATCTGCGCATGCGCCTGTGATTGCGAAGCTGTCGCGGCAACCGAAGCAGCCTCCCGGCGAGCGCTCGCAGGTCGCGCTTCCGCGCGGCCGACAACGCTTCTCCGACCGGCCCGCGAACGCTTGGTGCATACGCCCGGTTATGGGACGACATGACGAGCAGCCCACCGGTCGTCAGAGCTCTTCGGAATCCGTTGAGGGTGCGGTGTCGGTCGTCGACGCTGAGCGCGTCGAGCACGTTGTAGGTGGCGACGATGACGTCGAACGGGGCCGTATCGAGCTCGCCGACATCGCGCATGTCGCCGACGCTGAAGCTGACCTCCGGATAGGTCACCCGGCAGTACTCGATCATGCGAGGTGAGACGTCCACGCCGAAGGCCGACGTGGCGATCAAGGGCAGGTACCCGGCCACCCTCCCTGCGCCGCACCCGACCTCCAGGACGCGCCCCGAGAAGGCCTCCCGGTGCGCGAGCATGATCGCGACCTCCGGCGGGCGGAGGTCGCGGCTGGCGTACGAGCCGGCGGGGGGCGCCTGCGCCCAGAACTCCGCGTTTGACTCCTCCGAGCCTTTTTCTCCGACGGCGGCCTTCATATCGTCCTTGCTCGGCTTTGACCCATCTCGCAGCCCTGGGACCCGCCAAGGTTAGTGACGGCTCGGTGCGGGGTCGGAGCCGCGACCGGCGATCGGCTCGTCCGCCTCCGGAGCCCGGCGTCCGTCCGGCATGGTGCTCAGCATGCCGCGTTCGGATGGATGCCGGGAAAGCGACCACACCCACTCGACCGGCCGCGCAACCGGTCGGTCTCGCGTTCCGCGACGCGTCGCTGCGCGATTGGCAGCGCCGCGCGCTCGAGGCCATGTCGGAATGGCGATCCGGGTCCTTCCTGATCGCCGCTGCACCCGGTTCCGGGAAGACGCGCCCCTCGTTGCTGCTCGCTCGCGAGCTGCTGCGGCGTGGCGAGATCGACCGCGTCGCGATCGTCTGCCCAACCGCGCCGCTCACGCAGCAGTGGGCCGTCGCCGCCGGAGTCCTCGGCCTCAGCCTGCAACCGGACGCACCTCACCTGCTGACCACACGGGACTTCCAAGGGGTCGCGGTGACGTACGCCCGCGTCGCCGCAGCGGCGGCCACCTACGCCAGGGAGTGCACCCGGCGGACTCTCGTGATCGCCGACGAGGTTCACCATCTCGGCGACGAGCTCGCCTGGGGCGACGGCTTCAAGAAGGCTTTTGCGACCGCGGGCCGCACGCTGCTCCTCTCGGGGACCCCGTTTCGCAGCGACGACGCGTCGATTCCCGGCGTCACGTATGGCGGCGACGGCTTCGCCAAGCCTGACGTCGCCTATTCCTACGCGGAATCGATCCGCGACGGAGCCTGCCGCCGGATGATCTTCGTCCCGTTCGACGGCACGCTCGTCTGGCAGAGCGGCGATCAGACGATCGAGAGCTCCTTCGACGAGGAGCTCTCCGCCCGAGAGCGCGGCCGCCGCTACCGGACGGCCATCTCGACGGACCTTCCCGAGGGGCTGCCGCGGATCCTTCGCCGGGCCGACGAGCAGCTGAGCCGCGTGCGCGCCGCCGGCCACCCCGACGCAGGTGGACTCGTCGTCGCAGCCGATAGCGCTCACGCGAGAGTGGTCGCGGGCTCGTTGGCCGGGATCTGCGGCGAGACCCCGACGATCGTCCTGCACCAGGACGCCGGCGCCCACGACCGGCTCCGTGGCTTCGCGGGCGGACGGGGACGCTGGATCGTTGCCGTGAACATGGTCTCCGAAGGGGTCGACATCCCGCGCCTCCGCGTCGGCGTCTACGCGACGACGGCCAAGACGGCGATGATCTTCCGCCAGATCGTCGGGCGCTTCGTTCGCACCGGCAGCGGCGCAGGGAACGAGAGCTGGCTCTTCCTCCCCGCCGAGCCGGTGCTGCGCGCCCACGCCGCCACCATCGAGGACGAGATCCACCGGGTCCTCCGCCGCAGGGGCACCGAGGAAGATGGCGAGTGGGACGAAGTCGAGGAGCGCGTCGAGACGGAACGCGACCCCGATGACGAGCTCGACTTCGTCCCCGTGGCAGCCGACGTCGTTCCCCAGATGAACCTGTTCGGCGAGCCCGGCGACGATGCCGTCCAACCGGGGCAGGCCCCTCCCCCGGTCTCGATCCCCGCTGCGGAGACCGACTACTCCGAGTACGAGGAGGTGGCGGAGCCGGCCTTCCAGCGGCGCAAGAGCCTGCGCGCCCAGCGTCACCGCCTGATCTCCGAGCTCGCCCGCAAGCGTCGCTGCGGGCACCGGGAGGCGAATCAGTGGATCAACGCCAAGATCGGCGTCCACAAGGTCGAGGACGCCACGATTGACCAACTGCAGCGCTCATGCAACCTCCTGGCCGACGAGCTGACCGGTTCCCGCTCGCGGCGCTGAAGGCTGAAGGGGGGTCGCTCTACCCTTCGATCCATGCGAGAGGTCCTCGGTCCACCCCTGCGCGCGCTCGCGGTCGGCGCGTTCGTGATCGGGGTCTTCCTGATGCTGATCCAGGGCCCTTCCTGGACGGGCGCCGGCGGTCTGCTCCGCATTTTGGCCGGGGCCGGGCTGATCATCTTCGTCACCGGCTGGATCACGGTGAAGCTGGCCGGCGAGACGATGCCGGAGCCGGAGTTCCGCCGCCTCGTCGACCGCAGCGAGGCGCTTGCCGCCATGCCCCCGCCCGATCGCCCGCCGAGCGAGTTCGATGAGCTGGTCATGCGAGCGCTCGACGAGCTGCCGGAGGAGTTCCGGGAAATTCTCCAGAGCACTCCCGTCGTCGTCTCCAGCCGCGGCCACGAGATGCGCGCCTACGGCCTCTACATGGGGGACACGGTGGCCCGCGACGGGTACCCGGATCGGATCGTCATCTACGAGGACACGTTGACCCGCGACTTCGGGCACGACCCCTGGCTGCTGCGGGCCCAGGTCCAGCGGACCGTACGCCACGAGATCGCTCACCATCTGGGCTGGAACGAGGAGGGCGTCCGCGGCCTCGGCCTGTGAGAGGAAATGGATCTCGACTGTCCCGTTCGCCGCGGATAGCTTCGCGGCATGCGCGCTCGGGCGCGGTGCGATCGTCTACGTGACGAACGTCTCCGGAGGGGGCGGGAACGGATCGATCCTCGTCAAGGCGAAGCGGATCACCATCTACACGACGAAGGGCTCGATCAGAGGCAAGGGTCAGGCGACGCAGAACTTCAACCCCGATGGCACGAGCACCGTCACCGACGGAACTTTCTCGTTGACGAAGGGCAAGGGTGCCTACAAGGGGCTCCAGTTCTCCGGGAAGTTCGACGGGACCTATCAGGACGGCGTCTACACGTTCGACTACAAGGGTCTGCTCCGGAGTGCCCAGATCACGTGCTCGAAGCGCGCGCCCGGCTGCTGACCGGCGGAGGCACGACCTAGTCGCTCAGCCGTCGAGCTCCGGCTGGGCCTCGAGGATCGTCAAGAACGCCTCAACGATCCTGGGGTCGAACTGCTGGCCCGAGTTCCCGACGAGCTCGGCGCGAGCGACCTCGCGCGAGAGGGCCTTGCGGTAGGCGCGGTCCGTTCGCATCGCGTTCCAGGAGTCGCAGCACGTGATGATCCGCGCTTCCAGCGGGATGTCCTCGCCGACGAGGCCGTCCGGGTAGCCGGTCCCGTCCCAGCGTTCGTGATGAGAGCGGACGATCAGGCCGACGTGCTTCATGAAGCCGCCCACCCGATTCAGCATCTTCTGGCCCTCGATCGTGTGGGTTTCGATGATCTTCCACTCGTCGATGTCCAGCTTGCCCGGCTTGTTGATGATTTCCTTCGGGATCGCGATCTTGCCGACGTCGTGAAGAAGCGCCCCGAACTCGAGGTTGCGCATCTCGCCGGCGTTGAGGCGGAGGTTGCTGCCGACGGCAAGGGTCAGCTGGACGACGCTCTTGCAGTGTTGGCCGGTGTAGCCGTCGTCGGCCTCCACGACGTCGCCGAGGACCAGCGCCGTACCGCGATAAGCGGCGTTGAGCTCGACGAGACCCTCCATGCGCTCGTTGCGCTCGCGCGCGAAGACTGAGATCAGCGCGAGCAGAGGCAGCGTCGCGAGCGCGGCGATCGGCGCGGACTGGACCTGCTCAGCCACCACCAGCGCGATTCCCGAGAGGGCCGCATCGATGGCGTAGATCCAGGTCTCGCGCAGCTGCACCGAGAGCTTTGCGCCGCGATCCATCCAGAACCTGATGGCGGAGACCCCGAAGTCCACGGCGAACTGGGCGGCGAGTGCGACGATCAGGAGCGAGGCGCCGGCGTCCTGCGGGGCCGTCGAGGAAATGGCGAGGACCGCGGCGGGCCCGATCGCGAACCACGAGTTGCCGACGGCGAGGAGCAGGCGACTCGGGGGCACCTTCCCGGTCAGGACCTCAGGGAGGCTCGCGATGGTGAGGGCAGCCGCGACGGCGAGGGGCACCACCGCCACCGGCACCGTGAAGAGCAATGGGACGAACGCGAGCTGCGTCGCGACCGTGAACCCGAACGGGGTGTCGAAGCGCACGCGGGTTGCGAGGACGAGTACGAGGAAGCAGAGCGCCGCAGGCAGAAACGCGAACGATGCGGGCGAACTGAGCAGCCAGAGCGCGCCGTCAGCGATGAGAAACGCGGCGCCGATGAGCGCCTCGTAGCGGCGCTCGCGCGAAGGCATGCGCCTGCCGGAATCGGCGCGCTCGCGGGTTTCCGCGAACGCGTTCTGCTCCTCGATACTGGGCATCAACGCCATCACCAACTGCAATCGGCCGATCCGCTCCCATGCCTTAGGCCGGAATGGTGGGCCCCAATAGGTTTGTCCAGGAACGGAGAGCTCGCTCAAGCGCGTAAGCCATCAGGACGAGGACGTTCCCGAAAACCTAAAACCTGAAAGGGCAAACGCGGCGTGAGCCGGGGACGCAAAGCTAGAGGTCTCGCAATGCGAGATAGCTCGGCTGCCAGTACCACCAAGGAGGGTGCGTACAGATGAAGCATGTCCATTTCAAGCCACGCGTTGGTGTGGTCTTTGCCTGTGGGGTCGCCGCCGTGTTTGCCATGGCCGCCCTCGCCGGCTCAGCCAGTGCGGCGCTGCTACAGCTCCGGGCGAACACGACCTCGTGTACGTATCCGGCGCTGACCCAGCCATTTCTCTCGTTCGGCGATGCCAATTGGTACACGCTGGCCCCCGGTCAGAGCGTCGACAATTTCAATGGCTCTGGGTGGACGCTGCGCAATGGCGCAAAGGTGACGCCCACCACAGTGGGCAGCGGGATGGCCGGATCGGTTCTCGACCTCCCGAACGGGGCGCAAGCGGTAAGTCCGCCGATGTGCGTCGATCAGGGGTTCCCCACCGCCCGGATGATGATCCGATCGGTCAAGGGCGCCGGCAGCGTTGACGTCACCGCCACCTACGAGGGCATCTCGCTACTCGGCATCCCGGTGAGCCTGGCACGCAACAGCGGCACGGTTCGGGGCACGAGCGCCTGGGCTCCTTCGGACTCGGTGGACGTCCGTCCCGACGACCGTTCCGGCTGGCAGGTGGTTCGGTTCACGTTTACGGCCAGGGGCGCGGGCAGCCAGAGTCAGATCTACAACTACTACGTGGATCCCAGGATGAAGGGCTGATCGAAATCGAAGTGACCCGAAGTGACCCGGACCCAGGGAGGCCCGGGTCACTTCGAGGCAGGTCAAAGCCTGCCGCCGGCGCCGACTGGGTAGGTCGGCATCCGTAGGGACCCGGGCTTATTAACGTTGCGGCGCGCGCCCGCCGATGGTGGCGACGGGCACACCTCGCTGTCCGACACCCCTCTGACAGGAGCAAGATGCCCTCGAGACTGCGCGACCACCTGACCTACGCCAACGCCGTCGCCACGATCTGCCTCTTCGTGGTTCTCGGCGGCGGCGCCTACGCAGCCTCGACCCTGCCGAACAACAGCGTAGGCACCGAGCAGATTCAAAGGGACGGAGTGACTAAGCCCGACGTCGCTCGGGACGCAATCGGTCCGGCCGAGCTGCGCACGGGCTCGGTTCAGTCACTCGACGTCAAAGACGGCTCTTTGAGGTGTCAGGACTTCAAGAAGAACGTTTCCGCGTGTCAGGCCGGAACAGCGGGCTCGACGGGGCCCCAGGGCCCGATGGGGCCAGTGGGTCCCGTGGGCCCGCAGGGAGCTGCGGGCGCCGGCCCCTCCGGTCTGACGACCACGACTGCGCACCGACATAACGAGACGATCGAGCTCAGCTGCGACCCGCCTCAACCAGCTCAAGCCTCTGGGCCGGATGCTCAGTATCAATCTTGCAGCGCTGCGGAGACCGCGACGGCTCCGTGCGATCTGGGAGAGGTTGCCAGCGGGGGCAGCTCGGAGTCCAGCTCGAACCAGAGCCAGAGCACGTCCAACGGATACTTCAGCCAGTCCATCACCGTGAAGGACGACAGGCCGAACCCCACAAGCGGGACGCCCTCGGGCTGGGCTGCTGACTTCAAGGTGAGCAGCTACGTCATCAATTACTCGGGACCCCCCACCCAGCCGACCGATCCGACGGTCAGCGTGTACGTGGTCTGCGCCTCGTAATAGCCGACCGACGGAGTCGGGAGATGCCATCTCTTCACTCGACGACGTCGAACGCAGGAGCCTTAGGGCTGGTGCCGCCGTGATCTTCTCGGGGGCGGTCGTGCTGGGATGAACCCAGTGGGCGCGACGCGCGTGCGACGGGCGATGCCGGGATGGGAGGTCTCGCAGGCGGGTCAGCGACGAACGGCTGTCCCCGTAACTTGACTGGCTCGGTCGAGTGTTGACTCGTCCACTTTGCGGGACTAGCTTGTCCTTCTAAGGCCGCCTTCAAGCAGGGGGAACTCGCTTGTTCAAGAACTTCCGCCGTCACCTGACCTACTCGAATGTCGTTTCCACCGCGCTGTCTCCTTGCTTCTCGGCGGGGGTGCGTATGGCAGCCTCGAAGCTGGGCAGAACAGCGTCAAGCCAAGCAGATCGCCCCGACGCGGTGCAGAACCTCCGAGCTCGAGGACAACGAGACCTCACCGAAAGTGGCGAATGGCTCGCTGTGAGCGAGGACTTTGCCGCGGGTCAGCTGCAGGCAGGCCTCAGGGTCTGCAACGAGCGCAGGGGTTGCCGACCGCGGTGAACGCCACGGATCGCCTGACACGCCCACGCAGGTGCGCGCGAGCTCCACGAATGCGGTGACGGCATCAATGCGGACGAGCTCGACGGGATCGACTCGAGCGACTTGGTGAGAGGTCGGGGCACGTTGCTCTCGAATCGCCTCGTGTTCGTACCCACAACGGCGAAGACGCTGTTCGTGATCCCGGGTCTCGGCAAATTGACGGCTACATGCACCGATGGGGACGCCTCCGTCGTTTGGGACAACACGACGACCTCGAACATCGATCTATGGCAGGAATCGAGCGGAAGCTGGTCCGCTGCGCTGGTTGCACCGGGCGGGAGCGCATCAATTGCACTCATCCAATCCGGTGGATCAGGAAGCCAGCACCCGGGTGCAACCTTTGCCCTCGGGGTGGGCAACGATCCCGGCGCCAGAAGGATCGCGACCCTGCATGCGTTCGCCTTTCAGAGCGCTCCCGGTGCGCCCTGCGGCTTCCAAGCCCAAGGAACGCTGTGGACGAGCGGCTAAGGGCTTTTCACCGCGATCGCCGGTGCTTCAACGCGCCTGAGCTCCATGCCGGCGGGTTGCCACCTTGGTTGCCGCCCCCTACGGAAAGAGGGCCCGGTAGGGCCTCCCTCCCGCATGCCTGTTACATGGGCGTTACTGGGCTCGAACCAGTGACCTCCAGCTTGTCGAGCTGGCGCTCTCCCAACTGAGCTAAACGCCCGGGGGTACGGGATCCGGCAGCCTAGCGGAAGCCTCCCGGGGTGATCCGGTGGGCCCCCTTCGCGGTGCCCGATGCCCTGCTAGCTTCGCATCGGTCACCAATCAAGGGAGAGCTTCGATGAAGAGGACCATGGTCGCCATGATCGCCACCTGCGCGGTGCTGTTGGTTCCGACGGTCGCCAATGCGGCCAAAACCCGGTACAAGGGCGACATCGCTCCTGCAGGCAAGCTCTCCTTCACCCTCAAGGAGAAGAAATCGACCGGCGCCAAGTCGGTCATCAAACTTGTCTGGAAGGGGCTTCCGGTCTCCTGCAAAGGCGGTGACCAGACGAGCGACGGCGGACTCACCTACGCGGTTCCGGTCAAGCAGAGGAGCTTCAAGGCGCGTGCCGTCCTCGGTGACAACGCGCATCCCGACGCGCGGGCCGTGATCAAGGGCAAGTTCAAGGGCAAGAACGCCAGCGGGACGATCGAAGTATCGGGCACGAAGCTGCCGACCAACGACGACAGCACCGGCAACTGCCAGTCCGACGGCCCACTGAGCTGGAAGGCGCGCAGCTAGACCGGGTTCAGCGTTTCGCGCGTTCGCTCGCGGCGATCGTCGTCTCGATCAGCGGCACGCCCGGGCGGTAGATGAGGTGGGAGTAAGACGGCGCCGCGAGGACGACCGCGTCCGCTCGTGCGCCCGGCGCGAGATGTCCGATGTCGGTTCGGTGCAGCGCGCGCGCGCCGCCCAGCGTCGCAGCCTGCAGCGCCTCCTCGATCGTCATCCCCATGTCGCGAACCGCGAGCGCGATGCAAAACGACATCGAGGTCGTGAAGCTCGAACCGGGATTGGTGTTCGTGGCAATCGCCGTGGCGACCCCGGCATCGATTGCGCGGCGGGCATCCGGGTACGGCTGGCGCGTCGAGAAGTCCGTCGCCGGCAGGAAGGTCGCCACGGTGCTGCTTGCCGCCAGCGCCTCGATATCGGCGTCGGCCAGATACGTGCAGTGATCGACTGAAGCGGCGCCCGCCTCGACCGCCACTTGGACCCCATCGCCGAATCCGAGCTGGTTGCCGTGAACGCGCAGCCCGAGCCCGGCGTCACGCCCGGCCGCGAGCACCGCGCGTGACTGCTCGGGGTCGAAGGCTCCCTCCTCGCAGAACACGTCGATCCAGCGGCATTCAGCCGCACAGGCTCCCAACATGTCCCCGCAGACGAGCTCGACGTAATCATCCGCGCGGCCCTCGTATTCGGCCGGGACCAGGTGCGCACCGAGAAAGGTGACGTCATCGGTCAGCTCGGCGGCAAGCCGGCAGAGCTTCGCCTCCGACTCGACCGTCAGCCCATAGCCCGACTTGATCTCCTGGTGCGTGATCCCGGCCGCAAGCGCCTCGTCTCGCCGTGCCCGCGCGAGCCTCAGGAGCTCCTCATCGCCGGCGGCACGAGTCGCGTCGGTCGTCACCTGGATCCCGGCGGCCGCATACGGCGCACCCGACATCCGCGCGGCGAACTCCTCGGCGCGGTCCCCGGCGAAGAGCAGATGGGTGTGGCTGTCGACGAACCCGGGGATCACGCAGCGCCCGGCGGCGTCGAGGCGTTCGTCGCCGACGGCGCCGGCGGGCTCGATCGCGCTCACCCGCCCGTCCTCGATCACCAAGGCCGCGTCGCGGCGCAAGCCAAGCGGCCCCTCGCCAAGCTCGGGATCGTTGGTGACGAGCAGGCCGATGCGATCGATCACCATCGCGGTCATGGCATCAGTCCCGCGATCGACTCGCGCAGCTCGGCCGCGACATCGAGGTGAAGATGGCGGCCGTCGGCCACGATCGCTCGCCCGCTGCAGATGACGGTCTCGACGTCGGCGGCGCCGGCGGCGAACACAGCCGCCTCGATCGCCTCCCCGGCGCCCGTGCCCGCGGTCCGCACCCCGTCGAGTCGGATCGAGACCAGATCGGCGAACGCGCCGGCGGCGAGCACCCCCGCGTCGGGCCAGCCGATCGACGCATGGCCCGCGACGGTGGCGGCCCCCAGCAGCTCGACCGGCGCGTGACGCCCTCGCTCGCCGCCCGCCAGCCGCTCGTTTAGCTCGAGCGCTCGCGCCTCCTCGAGCATGTCGATCATCGCCTGCGAGTCGGTGCCGAGCGTCAGCGTCGCCCCCGCGTCGCGCAGCGACCCTGCGGGCCCGATGCCGTCAGCGAGGTCGCGTTCGGTCGTCGGGCAGAAGCAGCAGGAGCATCGCGTCGATCCGAGCGCGTCGACATCGGCATCGCTGAGGTGGGTGGCGTGCACGGCGGTGAAACGCGGGCCCAGGGCGCCCGCATCGCGGAGCAGCGCCGTCGGAGTCAGGCCGTGGGCCGCGAGGCAGGCCTCGTTCTCGGCCGGCTGCTCGGAGACGTGCGCGTGCAGTGGCCGTTGGAGGTCGTCGGCCCAGGCCGCGACCGTTGCCGCGGAGTCGGGATCGACCGCACGCATGCTGTGGATGGCGGCGCCGATGCGCGCGTCCGGACCATCCTCGAGTC
Source organism: uncultured Solirubrobacterales bacterium (assembly GCA_963826475.1). Lineage (GTDB taxonomy): Bacteria > Actinomycetota > Thermoleophilia > Solirubrobacterales > 70-9 > RHKX01. The sequence continues at coordinate 861,744 of CAWGXC010000003.1, forward strand.
CGTCGACCCTGCTGGCCCAGGCCTCGGCGTCGCCGTCGGAGAAGCGCCGCTGCACCGCGTTCAGCGGCTCGCCGACGCCTCCGTGCAGGTAGCAGGCGTCGATCAGGGTGATCCGCAGCCCCGCCTCCCCCGCCGCGGCGATCAGCGCCCTGCCGATCTCGTTCGGATCCGCATAGGGGGAGCCGCCGGGGCCGTGGTGGAGATAGTGGAACTCGCCGACGGCGGTGATCCCGGCGAGCGCCATCTCGGCGAACGTCGCACGGGCCAGGCGGAGGTAGCTGTCGGGATCGAGCCTGGCCGCAACCTCATACATGCGCTCGCGCCAGGTCCAGAAGCTGCCACCGGCGGAGTTGGTGCGCCCGCGAAGGGCGCGGTGGAAGGCGTGGGAGTGCGCGTTCGCGAACCCCGGAAGCGTCAGGCCCCCCAGGCGTTGCGCACCCGCAGGAACGGCGGAGATCCCGGTTTCGACCGAGGTGATGCGCTCGCCGTCCACCTCGATCAGCACGCCGGCCTCGGCGGTCCCTCCGCCGAGCCAGGCGAGCTCGCACCAGTAGGCGCTCACGAGCCGACCCGCTCGACGAACTCGGTGATGCGCTCGACGAAGGCGTCGCGATGGAAGCGCTCGAACTGCGCCCATGTCGTCAGCGTCGTCGGGTCGGCCACCCGGTCGAGAAAGAGGATGCCGTCGAGGTGATCGACCTCGTGCTGGAACGTGCCCGCCGTGAGACCTCGCTTGGTCTCCTCCCGCTCGCCGCCGTAGCGATCGAGATAACGCACCAGGACGTTGACGTTGCGCTCGACCTCGCCCCGGAGATCGGGAACGGAGAGGCACCCCTCGTTGATCCGGACGAGCTCGGCGTCGAGCGGCTCGATCTCCGGGTTGACGAACACCGTCAGCGGAATCGCCGGCTTGTACGGGTAACGCGGATTGTGGTCGACCTCGGCGACGGCCACGCGGATCGCGCGGCCGACCTGATTGGCGGCCAGCCCGGCACCCCCTGCGTCTCGCATCGTCTCGATCATGTCGTCGATGAACTCCTGGATCTCGGCGCCGGCCAGCTCCTCGGGGGTGAGTTCGCGAGCCGGTTCGCGCAGGGTCGGGTGGCCGACCTCGAGGATCGGCAGGACGGCCACTACTCCGCGGATCCGGGACGGTCCACCATCGGTACCCGCACCCCCCGCTCCGCGGCTACCTCCAGCGCTCGCTCATAGCCGGCGTCGGCGTGGCGGATGACGCCCATTCCCGGGTCGGCCGTGAGCACCCGATCGAGCTTCTCGTCGGCCATATCGGTGCCGTCGGCGAGGCAGACCATGCCGGCATGGATGGAGCGGCCGATCCCGACGCCGCCGCCATGGTGGATGCTCACCCAATCGGCCCCGGAAGCGGTGTTGACGAGTGCGTTGAGCAGCGGCCAGTCGGCGATGGCATCGGAGCCGTCGAGCATCGACTCGGTCTCGCGGTAGGGCGAGGCGACCGAGCCGGAGTCGAGGTGGTCGCGGCCGATCACGATCGGAGCGCTGATCTCGCCGCTGCGGACCATCGCGTTGAAGCGCAGCCCGAGCCGCCGCCGCTCGCCGTAGCCGAGCCAGCAGATCCGCGCCGGCAATCCCTGGAAGGCGATCCGCTCGCTCGCCATCCGGATCCAGCGCGCCAGCGCCTCATCGGCCGGAAACTCCTCGAGCACGGCGCGATCGGTCGCGGCGATGTCGGCGGGATCGCCGGAGAGGGCCACCCAACGGAAGGGGCCCTTACCCTCCGCGAACAGCGGGCGGATGTAGGCCGGGACGAAGCCCGGGTAGGCGAATGCGTTCTCGAAGCCCCCGAGCTCGGCCTCGCGGCGGAGGCTGTTGCCGTAGTCGAAGACCTCCGCGCCCGCCTCCATGAAACCGACCATGGCGAAGCAGTGTGCAGCGGCGGATTGCCGGGCGCGACTGATGTAGCCGTCGGGATCCTTCGTGCGCAGCTCATCAGCTTCATCGAGCGTGAGCCCGGACGGGACGTAGCCGACCAACGGATCGTGTGCGCTCGTCTGGTCGGTGACGATGTCCGCCTCGAAGCCGCGCGTCAGCAGCTCGGGTACGACCTCCGCCGCATTCGCGCAGAGGCCGACGCTGAGCGGACGGCGTTCACGCCTCGCCGCCAGGCAGCGCTCGATCGCATCCTCGAGGTCGTCGGCGCGCTCATCCAGGTAGCGGGTGTCGAGCCGCCGCTGAATGCGCTCGGGATCGACCTCGATGCAGAGGGCGACGCCGTCGTTCATCGTCACCGCCAGCGGCTGGGCCCCGCCCATCCCCCCGAGGCCCGCGGTCAGCGTGATCGTTCCGGCCAGCGAGCCCTCGAAGCGGCGGCGGGCGATCTCAGCGAAGCACTCGTACGTTCCCTGGACGATTCCCTGGCTGCCGATGTAGATCCAGGAGCCGGCGGTCATCTGCCCGTACATCGTCAGCCCGAGCGACTCGAGCCGGCGGAACTCGTCCCAGTTGGCCCACTCGCCCACGAGGTTGGAGTTGGCGATCAGCACGCGGGGAGCCCACTCGTTGGTGCGGAAGACGCCCACCGGCTTCCCGGACTGGACCAGCAGCGTCTCGTCGTCTCCGAGCGCGCGCAGCTCGCGGACGATCGCGTCGAAGGCGTCCCAGGAGCGAGCGGCCCGTCCCGTCCCGCCGTAGACGACGAGGTCGTCGGGACGCTCGGCCACGTCGGGGTCGAGGTTGTTCATCAGCATCCGCAGCGCGGCCTCCTGCGGCCAGCCCCTGCACGTGAGCTCCGGTCCGGTCGCGGCGTGCACCTCGCGCGGGCCGCTCACGCGAGCTGTCCGATCTCGGACTCGACGGCAGCGACGAGGGTGCCCTCGGCGAGCAGCTTCTCGACCGCTGCGAGCTCCGGAGAGAGCCAGCGATCCGGGCCGGCGCCGGCGACCACCCCGCGCAGCGACGCGAGAGCCGCGGCCGTTCCGCGGGCCGGCTCCAGCGGGGCGCGCAGCTCCAGCGCGCGTCCGGCGCAGGTCAGCTCGACCGCGAGGATCCGGCGCAGGTTGGCCACCGCGAGGCGCAGCTTCCGTGCGGCTGACCACCCCATCGAGACGTGGTCCTCCTGCATCGCGCTCGTCGGCAGCGAGTCGACCGACGCGGGCGCGGCGAGCCGGCGGTTCTCGGCGACCATGGCCGCCTGCGTGTACTGGGCGATCATCAGCCCTGAGTCGACGCCGGCGTCGGGAGCGAGGAACGGCGGCAGACCCTGAGAGCGGGACGTGTCGAGCATGCGATCGGTGCGGCGTTCGGCAATCGCGCCGATCTCGGCTGCCGCGATCGCGAGGAAATCACAGGCGAAGCCCACCGGTGCGCCGTGGAAGTTGCCGCACGATTCGACGCGACCGTCGGGAAGGATCATCGGGTTGTCGATCGCAGACGCAAGCTCCGCGGTGGCGACGGTTTCAGCATGGGCGATGGTGTCCCGCGCTGCCCCGTGGACTTGGGGAGTGCAGCGGATGGAGTAGGCGTCTTGGACACGCGGATCCCCCTCGCGATGGCTCGCGACGATCGGCGAGCCCTCGAGCAGCCGGCGGAGGTTCGCGGCGCTGACGGCCTGCCCCGGCTGCGGTCGCAGCGCGACGAGGTCCTCGGCGAAGGCGCGATCGGTTCCCAGCAGCGCCTCGGTCGTCATCGCCGCGGCGACGTCGGCGACCTTCGCCAGCTCGGCGAGATCAATCAGGGCGAGAACGAGCATGCCGAGAATCCCATCGGTGCCGTTGATCAGCGCCAGCCCCTCCTTGGCGCCGAGGACCGGGGACTCGATCCCGGCGGCCGAAAGCGCCTCGGAGGCCGGAGCCGGCTCGCCCCGCGCGCCGAGGACCGAACCCTCGCCGATCAGGGCGAGGGCGCAATGGGCGAGCGGGGCGAGGTCGCCGCTGGCGCCGAGCGATCCGTGCTCGTGGACGACCGGCGTGATCCCCGCGTTGAGCATCGCGACCATGGCCTCGACCACCGATGGCCGAACGCCCGAGCGCCCGAGCGCGAGCGAGCGGATCCGCAGGAGCATCATCGCCCGCACCACCTCGGCCTCGACGGGAGGTCCCATCCCGGCGGCGTGAGAGCGGATCAGCGCTCGCTGCAGCTCGGCGCGGCGATCGATGGGGATCGGGATCGTCGCCAGTGACCCGAAGCCGGTCGAGACGCCGTAAACAGGCTCGCCGGACTCGACGAGCCCCTGCACGACCCCCGCGCTTTCGTCGAGGCTCGTTCGGGCATCCTCGGTCAGCTCGACGAGGTGGGCATCGCGCGCCACGCCGACCACCTCGCCGAAAGTCAAGTCGCCACGGGACGACACCCGTACAAGTGCCATGCCCCCTTCATACCTGATCGCCGGAGCCAGCCGACCGGTCGACTGCGGACTTAAGCATCTGCGGATTGCGGCCTCGTCGACGTCGAGGGACACTGGAGCGATGGAGACCGAGGGGAGCGTTGAGGCGTGACCGCGAGGTTCGGTAGCCGCCTCGGGGGTCAGCGACGAATCGGATCCACCTCGGTGGCCAGCTCCCGGTACGCAGGGTGGAGCTGATTCCACCGCACCTTGACGTCGTCCCGACGGCCACGTCCACTGAGATGGTCGGCGAGATCTTCGACGTGGATCTGCACCCCGACCATCTCCCTCGGGGACCCCTCACAAACCCGCTAGAGGCGCCTGCCGGAATCGAACCGGCGTAAACGGCTTTGCAGGCCGCTGCGTAACCACTCCGCCAAGGCGCCGAGCGGCGCACAGGGTATCCCGGCGGCGAGATGTTGCCGATCCGTGCCGAGGCGAGGGGCGACTTCAGGTCGGTAACCGACCTAAAGTCGACCTTCGTGCGCAGGCTCCCGTAGGCTCGACTTCGTGAGCGAGGTCGAACTGAAGCGGGTCGGCGACTACGCGTACCGCGAGTCACTTCCGGAGGGCGAGGTGACCGGCGCTCCCGTTCTCTGCCTTCATGGCTTCCCGGAGAGCTCCTATATGTGGCGGGAGCTGATGAGGGATGTCGCCGACGCCGGCCACCGAACCGTCGCGCTCGACCTCCCGGGTTGCGGGGACTCGCCGGCCGACCCTCCGAACACCTGGGAGCGGCTGACCGGTCACGTGGAGGCGTTCGTGAGCGCCCTGGAGATGGAGCGGGTGATCCTCGTCGTCCACGATTGGGGCGGGCTGATCGGCCTGCGCTGGGCCTGCGATCACCCCGAGCGGGTCGCCGCGCTCGTGATCAGCGACACCGGCTTCTTCCATGACGGCAACTGGAGCGGGATGGCCGAGGGCCTGCGCACGCCCGGAACCGGAGAGCAGATGCTCGAAAGCCTCACCAGAGAGTCTTTCGGGCAAATGATGGGATCGCTGGCCGACGGCTTCACCGAGGACGCCATCGACGAGTACTGGCGCTCGCTTTGCACGCCGGAGGGCCGCGGGGCGGTTCTCGAGATGTACCGCTCGGGCGATTTCGGCAAGCTCGAGCCCTATGAGGGCAAGCTTGGGGCGCTTGGCGTGCCGACGCTGTTGCTCTGGGGCGAGGTCGACGCCTTCGCGCCGATCGGGGGCGCGCACAGGTTGCGCGCGCAGATTCCCGGTGCGGAGTTCGAGGTCGCCGAGGGGGCTGGACATTTCGTCTACGCCGATGCCCCGGCACGCTGCTCGGTGGCCGTCACCGGCTTCCTGGCGAAACTCTGAGCCCAAGGGGCCGGCGCACCTCACGGCCGGGGGACCGATGCGAAACTCCCTGAATGCCAACCAGCCTCGCGGGATCCCCCCACCGCGCTTAATGTCACGCTCGAAGTCAGCCGATAGCGAACGTATGGCCAGCCGAGTCGGGATCGATCTGATCGCAGTCGAGAGCGTGGAGGAGTCCATCCGCACGCACGAGGACCGCTACCTGAACCGCGTGTACACGCGGCGCGAGCTGTCCGACTGCCGGACCGGCACCGGCATCGACGCCGAGAAGCTGGCCGCGCGGTTCGCTGCCAAGGAGGCGACGATGAAGGTCCTCCGCCCCGGAGCCGTCGGCGTTCCCTGGAGCTCGATCGGCGTCCGCCGCGATCCGGGCTGTGCGCCGGAGCTCGAGCTCACGGGCAGCGCGGCGACCCTCGCCGGCGACGTCGGCATCAACGACCTTGCGCTCAGCCTCACTCATGACGGAGGGTACGCGGCCGCCGTGGTCATCGCCGAGATCGAGGTCCGCCGTGGATGACGCCGTGATCGACGCGATCCGCGCCGTCCTGCAGGGACAGGGACGACTTTCCTCGAACGTCGCAACCCTTCCCCTGGACGCCTCCCTTTACGAGGCCGGCATGACCTCCCACGCGAGCGTCAACGTGATGCTCGGCCTCGAGGATGCCTTTGACATCGAGTTCCCCGACCGCATGCTGACCCGGAACGTCTTCGAGAGCATCGGCTCGATCGCAGCGGCCATCTCCGAGTTGCAGCGGGAAGAGGCCGCGTGAGCGCACCTGCCGAAGCGGACGCGGCCTTCCTGACAACGATCCGCCGGATCGCGGACGAGGTCGCCGGACCCAACGCCATCGACGTCGATCGCAATGCCCGCTTCCCGGTTGAAGCCATCGACGCCCTACGAGGCGAAGCCGCCCTCTCGGCCTTCGTCCCCACCGAGCTCGGGGGCGGCGGCGTTTCCTTCGAGGCCATCGCGGCGGCCTGCTTCGAGCTGGGCAAGCGGTGCGGCGCCAGCGCGATGGTCTTCGCGATGCACCAGATCCAGGTGGTCACGATCGTCCGCCACCTCAACGAGGGCGGCTGGTTCGAGTCCTACCTGCGCGATCTCGCCTCCGAGCAGCGCCTGGTCGCCTCAGTCACCTCCGAGGTCGGCACCGGCGGCGACATGGGCAAGTCCGTGGCCGGAGTCAAGACCGCCTCGGACGGCTCCTGCAGCTTCGTCAAGGAAGCCCCCACCGTCAGCTACGGCAGCTACGCCGACGACCTCTTCGTGACCCTCCGGCGCAGCGAGGAGGCCGAGCCGGGCGAGCAGGTGCTCGTACTCGCGCTCAAGGATCAGATTTCGCTGGAGCAGAAGGGCACCTGGGATCCGCTCGGGATGCGCGGCACCTGCTCGCCCGGATACGAGGTGAGCGCGACGTTCGCCGCCGAGCAGATTCTCCCGACGCCGTTCTCGACGGCGATGCCGGTCTCGATGGTGCCGGTCTCCCACATCCTCTGGTCCCACCTGTGGCTGGGGATCTCGACCGACGCCTTCGACCGCGCCCGGGCCTTCGTCCGCGCCGCCGCCAAGCGCAAGCCCGGCGAGCTTCCACCGACGGCCGCTCGCCTCTCGCACTTGATGAGCGAGCTCTCCCTGCTCCGTGCCGAGGTCAGCTCCGCCCTTCGCGAGTTCGCCGAGGCCACGGATGCCGGCCGCGAGCGACTCTCGACGATGGCCGTCGTGCTCCGCTTCAACAACCTCAAGATCGCCGCATCCGAGCAGGCGCCGCGCGTCTGCCAGGGGGCGATGGGGGTCTGCGGCATCGTCGGCTTCAAGAACGACACGCCGTTCAGCGTCGGCCGCCACCTGCGAGACACGATGTCGGCGTCGCTGATGGTGGCCAACGAGCGGATCCACCAGACGAACGCCGGGCTGCTGCTGATCGCAAAGGACGTCTAAGCCGATGGCCGAATTCCGCCCGGGCACAACCGACCAGGCCGCATTCCTAGATCAGCTCATCGAGGCCGGACTACTGATCTCAAGCGGCGTTCCCGGCGTGTACGGGCGCGGCAGCGCATTCGAGCGTGTGCGCCTCGCATTCGACCGTCTCATCACCGAGGTCGCAAGTCCCGACGCCCCCGAATCCGTCGCCTTCCCCCCGGTGCTGCCTCGCAGGCAGCTCGAGTCGATCGGCTACCTGAAATCGTTTCCCCACCTCGCGGGCAGCGTCTTCGGCTTCACCGGAGACGAGTCGGATGCGGCTGCGCAACACGATGCCGCGGCCCGCCATGAGGACTGGAGCGGATTTCAGGAGATGACGGATCTCGTCCTCGTGCCCGCCGCCTGCTATCCGGTCTATCCGGCGATCGCCGAGCGCGGGCCGCTGCAACCCGGCGGCGTCACGATCGACGCCGGCGCCTCCTACGTCTTTCGACGCGAGCCCTCCGGTGATCCCGCCCGGATGCAGATGTTCCATCAGCGCGAGCTCGTCCGCATCGGCGAACCGGAGGTGGTCAGTGAATGGCGCGACCTCTGGAGGGATCGAGCTGTGAGCCTCCTCCGACGCCTCGGCCTGGATGCCGTAGCCGACGTCGCCGCCGATCCCTTCTTCGGTCGCACGGGGCGCTTTCTGGCCGCAAGTCAGCGCGAACAGGCCCTGAAGTTCGAGGTCTCCGCTCCGATCGCGGGGCCCGAGCCGACCGCCCTGGCCTCGTTCAACTACCACGAGGATCACTTCACGACGATCTACGGAATCGAGGTCGGCGACGGCGGGACCGCCCACACCGCGTGTCTCGGTTTCGGAGAGGAGCGGGTGGTCCTCGCCCTCGTTCGCGAGCATGGGGTCGCGCTCGAGGGCTGGCCCGAATCCGTGCGGAACGAGCTCTGGCCCCGATGACTCGGCAGTCCTCCACGATGGTGAGCCTGTGGGGCCTGGATCCCGCTGAGTACGTGTCCAACCCGTTGCATACCGGCGAACGCTCTTACCACGAGACCAACTGCTACTGCGACATCGTCATCGAGCTCATCCACGCTCGCGGCGACGAGCCCTTGGCGGCGATGGGATTCACCACGAAGATGGACTTCGAGGGCGATCAGTGGACCTTCTTCAAGCCCCCCGAGGCCGACCTCGAGCGACTCTACGGCCTCGACATCCACGAGATGCAGCCGCATCGGCATTTGCCGACGCAGATCGCCGAGCAGATAGCCGCGGGTCGCACGATGACGGTGGAGATGGACTCGATGTACCTGCCTGACACCGTCGCCACCAGCTACCGGACCGAGCACGTGAAGAGCTCGGTGATCGTCGAGGCGATCGATCTCGGGGGCGAACGGCTGCGCTACTTCCACAACACCGGCTTCTACGAGCTCGCGGGGGCCGACTACCGCGGGCTCTTTCGGCTCGGCGAGTTCGCGTCACCCGACTCCCTGCCGCCCTACACCGAGCTGGTCCGCTTCGACGCCGGGCCGCAGCTCAGCGGGGAGGAGCTGCGCGCGGCCTCCCTCGATCTGACGCGGAACCACTTCGCGCGTCGCCCCTCGACCAACCCGTTCGAGCGCTTCGGCGCCCAGCTGGCCGCCGACCTGCCATCCCTGCTGGAGGGTGACGCGACCGACTTCCACACCTACGCATTCGCAACCGTGAGGATGGCGGGCTCGGCCTTCGAGATCTGCGCCTCCCACGTCGAATGGCTACTCGGCAGCAACGGCGAGGCCGCCGCGGCTTCGATGCGGGAGATCGTGGGGGGCTGCAAGCTCCTTTCGTTCAAGCTCGCCCGGCGACGACCCTTCGAGGTCGAGCCCGCTGCCGCCGGCCTCGCGGGGCACTGGGACGACGCCATGGGTGCCCTCGGCCCAGCGTTGGGCTGAGTGGCGATGAGCGATTCCCCCGCAAGATCGGAACGTCGCGGAGACGCCGGGATCGACCTTCTCGGGGCGAACTGGGAGCTCGCGCCCGCATCTCCGGATGGCGTCGCGCCGGCCGATCTCGCCGAACTCGATTGGGTCGGCGCGAGGGTCCCCGGAACTGTCGCGGACACCCTGGGGCGCGATGCGTTCGGGGCCGGCGGGACCGAACGGGACACCGACGACGAGGATTGGTGGTACCGGACCACCTTCGAAGCCGCCCGGGCAGCCACCGGCGAGGAGATCGTGCTTCGCCTCGATGGGCTCGCGACGGTCGCCACGGTCTATCTGAACGGGCGAGTCATCCTCGAAAGCGAGTCGATGTTCATCGCACATGTCATCGACGTGGGCGACCGGCTCCGCGGGCACAACGAGCTCGCCATCCGGTTTCACGCCCTGAGCCCGCTCCTGAAGCCCAAGCGCCGCCCGCGAGCACGATGGCGAACCAAGATCGTCCCCGACGGCAACCTTCGCTTCTTCCGCACGAGCATCCTCGGACGCGCCCCCGGATTCGCTCCCGGACCGGCCGTGGTCGGCCCATGGCGTGCGATCTCGCTCCAGCGACGGGAGGGCTTCGTCATCGATGCCCTTCAGCTTCGCGCTCGCCTCGTCGGCGACGATGGGGTACTCGACGTGCGAGGCCGCCTCCGCGCGCTGGCGGATTCGGAAATCCACAGCGCTGAGGTCGAGCTGACGGGACCGTCGGGAACCCATCGCGCCACGCTTGGCCTCACCGACGGCGCTCAGGGGGGCTTCGAGGGACGGGTGACGGTGCCCGACGTCGCCCGCTGGTGGCCGCACACGCACGGCGATCCGGTCATGCACGAAGTCCGGCTTCACCTCGACCTCGCCGCCGGCGCAATCGCCGTCGACGCCGGTCGGGTCGGCTTCCGGACCATCTCCTCCGGCGCCGACCCGGGCCACGAAGCGCCCGTCGACGGGCTCGACCTCCATGTCAACGATGTCGAGATCTTCGCTCGAGGCGCGGTCTGGACCCCGCTCGACCCACTTGGTCTGACCGCCTCCGAGGCGGAGCTGCGAACGGCCCTCGGAGACGCTCGGGACGCCGGCATGAACATGCTTCGCGTCCCCGGCATCGGCGCCTACGAGTCGGACACGTTCCACGACCTCTGCGATGAGCTCGGGATCCTCGTCTGGCAGGACTTCATGTTCGCGAACTTCGACTATCCGATCGGCGATCCGACGTTCCGCTCCCTGGTGCAGGTCGAGGCGAATCAGCTGCTGGAGCGGATCGGTGGCCGCCCGAGCCTCGCCGTCCTGTGTGGCAACAGCGAGGTCGAACAGCAGATCGCGATGCTGGGCTTGGATCCTGAGATCGCTCGCGGCGAGCTGTTCGACGAGCTCCTCCCGGCCCTGGCGGAGGCCGCGTGCGTCGATGCCGTCTACCTGCCGTCCGCACCTTCCGGCGGTGTGCTCCCGTTCCGCTTCGACCGCGGCGTATCGAATTACTTCGGCGTCGGTGGCTATCGCCGGCCCCTCGAGGATGCTCGCCGTTCGGAAGTTCGCTTCGCCTCGGAGTGCCTGGCCATCTCGAACGTGCCCGCCTACGATCCGAAGCCGAAGGAGGGCGTCCCGCGTGACGTCGGGAGCGAGTGGGACTTCGAGGACGTACGCGATCACTATCTCGCGCTCCTCTACGAGATCGACCCCGCCTCGCTACGCGAGAGTGACCCGAACCGCTACCTCGAGCTCTCGCGGTCCGTGAGCGGTCAGGTCATGGCCTACGTCTTCGGTGAATGGCGCCGCGAGGCGTCGCCATCCGCCGGCGGCCTGGTGCTGTGGATGCGGGACCTCCAGGCTGGTGCCGGGTGGGGAGTGGTCGACCACGAGGGCACCCCGAAGGCCGCCTATCACCACCTGCGAAGGGCACTCGCTCCGGCAGCGGTGTGGATGACGGACGAGGGCTTGGCCGGGGTGGCCGTCCACCTCGTCAACGATGGCCCCGAGCCGCTTGCCTCCCGTCTTCGCTTGGCGCTCTACCGGAACCAGGAGCAGAAGGTCGAGGAGGTCACGAGGGAGATCGTGCTTGCCGCCCATGGCAGCGAGACGCTCGATGTCGAAGGCGTGATCGGCAGGTTCGTCGATGCCTCCTGGGCCTATCGATTCGGCCCCCCTCCCCACGACCTGATCGTCGCGACGCTCGAGCGCGAGGTCGGCGGCGGCCCTGAGCTCGTCTCCCAAGCGTTCCAGTTCCCGGCCGGGAGGCCCTCCGAGGTCCTCGAGGCCTCAGCGCTGGGCCTCACAGCGAGCATGCGGAAGGACGACCTCGGGCTCGTCCTCGACGTGAGAAGCCGCCGCCTCGCCCACGGCGTCCGGATCGTCGGCGCGGGAATCGCCCCCGAGGACAACGCTTTCGACGTCGAGCCCGGAGGAGTGCGATCCGTGCGCCTGCGTCCCCGCGGACCGAGCGTGGAGGTCCCAGCGATCACGCTCCGGGCCATCAACCTCGAGGGAGCCGTTGAGGTCGATCTGGTGACCGATTCCTGATCGAGGCGCGAGTCCCGACTAGCCGATGAGAATGCGCCTCGACTGAGTCGCCAGGCAGAGGCCGAGCGTCGGTTCCAGCGACTCGAGCGACCGCACGTAGTAGGAGCCCTTGCGCTGAACGGCGTCGATCGCATAGCGGCCTCTCGAGTCGGTTCTCGCCGCTCCGACCTTGCGCGTCTGACCGTGCCGCTTGGCGAGAAGGGTCACCTTCTTCACGGCGCCGCAGGCGCCCGCGGGCCTCAGCGATCCCCTGAACGAACCGCGCCGGAACTTAAGCCGCAACGCTCGCGGGATTCCGATACAGCCGTGGGTCTTGCCGTAGCCCGCAGCCATGGGGCAGTCGTCGATCGAGTCTGGGATGCCGTCGGCGTCCTGATCGGCGGGACGGATATCGCTGAGGGCTACCGTCGAGGCGCCGTCGGGCGAGTTGCAGGGGATGAAGGCCGGTGCGTTCTCGGCATCTCCCGAATAGGTGACCGTCCACCGATAGGTGCCGGTGGTGGGTGGTGAGAAGTCCCCCGATGCGAAGAAGCCGTTGTCGGAGACCTCAATCGGCCCGCTGTCGAATACCGCGGAGTGGGCGCAGTCGCCGTCCGCCGGACCGTAGGCACGGAAGGTGATCGTGCCACCCGGTCCATAGCCGTCGTAGAGCCCCGCGACGTCGTGGATGACGCCGCCGATGGTGGCGTCACTCGCATATGTCGCCAGGGCCGGTTGTGCCGCCGAGACCGTCGAGGCATCGCTCGTGCAGAACGGATCGATGCGGTCGTTGCCGGCATCGCCGGAGTAGGAGACCTGCCAGCGGTAGACGCCGGCAGCGGAAGGCGTGAAGTCCTCCGATGATGCTCTGCCGTCAGCGCCGACGTCGATCGGCGCGCTCTCGTACACGGGGAAGCCGGTACACCCGGCGGAGTCGGGTCCGTAGAGGGCGAACGTGATCGTGCCGCTGATCGGAGGCGAACCGCCCGACAACGACGCTGCATCGTGAATCGATCCGCCGAGCGCCGCATCGCTCGCCACCGCCTCCAGGGTGGGGCCGGCGGCGGACGCCGCCACGGGAGCCAGCGCCCCGAGCGCCAGCGCGCCGAGCGCCGCGCGCAGAAGCAACTTCCTGCGCCGAGGCTCGCGCCTGACGGCGCAGGACGGAGTTCCGTGCCGCGTCATCGCCAGAAGCGTATACGGGCGCGGTCCGGGCCTCCCCACGAGATGCCGGGCGTCTCGTACTTCTGGGCGATTGACTCAGGCGCGCTGCGGCGATTGACTGATCGCAACAGCGTCCTCAACCGAAGGAGCCAGCGAGATGGCCCTAGCAAAAGTGCTTCCGAGCCTGGTGTCTGCCGGCATCTTGGCGCTCGGTCTGATCGTCGGCGGCTGCGGCGGAAATGACGGGAGCGGAACCAGCGTGGCGGCGACGTCCGGTGCCGAGGGTGACCCCTCCGCCGATCCCGGAAGAGGGGGCGGGAAGATCGTAATCAAGACGTTCGCTCACCTTGCGTCAATCACCGATACGGGCGAGGTCCTGGACGGCTCCACCCTCGGCGGCTCGCCTTTTTGCCTGCATGGAACGTTCACCGGTGGGCACGGCCATACCGACAACGGGTGGCTCGACCATACGTTCGAATGTCCTGATGGGAGCCTGTCGATCGCCTTCGATCCGCGCAACGAGAAGAAGCAGAGCGCGAGCGGTCCATGGGAAGTCCTCAGCGGCACCGGCGCATACGAGGGGATGGAGGGATCCGGCCGGTTCGAAATCAGGTTCCCCGCCGACCCGGCTGTGATGGAGGGCCGAGAAACGTTCACCGGGAAGGTCTCCCAGTAGGCGAACTGTCCTCGAAAAGCGGCTGAAGGGACTCGAACCCTCGACCTTCTGCATGGCAAGCAGACGCTCTAGCCAACTGAGCTACAGCCGCACGAGTCCGGCAGTTTAGCGGCGGAGGTTGCGCCCGATGCCAGGCTTCGAGTCAGGCGGCATCGAGGGCTTCGTTGACGAGGCGGTCAGCCTCGGCGTTGTGCTCCCGCCGCACGTGCCGGATGGACCAGGAACCGGCCTCGGCGAGCTTGGCGTGCGCCTCGGAATGGAGCTTGCGCAACCCGGCGTCCTTGACCTTGTATCTGCCCTGGACCTGCTTGACGATCAGCTCCGAGTCGCCGACGAGATCGAGCTCCGTTGCGCCCAGCATCAGGGCGCGTTCGATCCCGAGGATCAGGGCGCGGTACTCGGCGACGTTGTTCGTCGCGCGTCCGATGGTCTCACTGGCCTCATGGATGATCTCGCCGTCGGAATCGGAGACGACCGCGGCGATCGCAGCGGGACCGGGGTTACCGCGCGCCCCGCCATCGACGTGAACGGTCAACCTCACTGCTGGGCGGAGTCTTCCGAGAGAGCGGGGGCCGCACGCTTCTGGAGCGTGCCGTCGGTGTCGACGAGGAGGTTCCAGGTCCGATCGGCCGCGCGCAGCTGGCTGATCGTCTCTCCCTTGCCCGACTCGCGGACCTCGGGGCCTCGTGAGCCGGGCGCGACCTCCCACTGGTACCACGTGAGCTCCCACGCGACCGTCAGCCGGGCGCCCGGTGAGCCACCGTTGGTCCGGACGGCAAGCCCGCTCGCTCGCGGTGCTCCGAGGGTGCGTGTCAGCCCTGCAACCGTGCGCCGGTGGTTGCTGGCGTTGAAGGCAGCCAGCGCCTCGGGGAGGGTCGTGCCAGGGCTGTCGCCCTGCGGGACACCGTGCGCTTCGGACGCCTGCCCGATACCGCGCCGGTTCGCCTCGGCGGGGACGCCCTCGCCGCGCGCCGCCCCGGCGCGAGATCGTCCCTCACTGTTCGCTGCAGCGGGCAGGCGCGACAACAGGCCCCCGAGCCGCTGCCCCCGTGGTCGCCGCTCGCGACCGGCCGTGCCGCCCCGCGCCTGTATCTCGTCCGGCCGCAACCAGCCCGCGGCCTCGGCGCGCGGCCTGCAGAGCTCACAGACGACCGCCTCGCTCCCATTGGACGCGACGTAAGTCGTCGGGCGCTCCCCGGGAAGCAGACGACGACCGCACACCTGGCAGCTCGGGTCCCTGATGGGTTCTTCGTTCATGAGCCGGTCAGGTTAGATCACCCTGATCGGCGGGCTTGGAAGCGGCGCTTGGAGCGGGATCGCCGGGGGGAAGGCCCGTTACTTCAGTGCGCTGCGTGCTCGTGCTCCGAACGCGATGCAGCGACCACGTCGGCTGCGAGGTTGGAGGGTAGCTCGTCGTAGCGCTCGAACGAGAGGGTGTACTCGCCACGTCCGCCGGTGATGGCGCGGAGGTCGGGCGCGTAGTCGAGGACCTCGGCCAACGGGACCTCGGCATCGATTCGCGTCTCCCCGCCGGTCGGCTCCATTCCGAGCGGATGGCCACGCCGCGAGTTGAGGTCGCCGAGAACGTCGCCGACGACGTCATCGGGAACCGAGATGGCAACTCGCACGATCGGCTCCAGCAGCGCCGGCTCGGCCCTCGCCATCGCATCTTTGAACGCCATCGAGGCGCAGATCTTGAAGGCCATCTCGGAGGAGTCGACGGAGTGATGGCTGCCGTCGAAGAGGCGAACGTGAACATCCCTGATCGGGAAGCCCGCGACCTGTCCGTGCTCCATCGCCTCCTCCACGCCCTTCTCCACGGCGGGGATGTAGCCGCCCGGGACGACGCCACCCTTGATGGCGTTCTCGAAGCGCAACCCACTTCCCGGCTCGGCCGGGGAGATCTCGATCTCGCAGTCGGCGAACTGTCCCCGCCCGCCGCTCTGCTTCTTGTACCGGGCGTGGGCGGTCGCCGAGCGCTTGATCGTCTCGATGTAGGGGACCTGGGGCGGCTTGAGCACGACCTCGGCGCCGAAGCGGCGCCTCATCCGCTCGACGACCACCTCGACGTGCATCTGCGTAAGGCCGGCGATGATCTGCTCTCCGGTCTGCGGATCGCGGTGAACGTCGAGGGTCGGATCCTCCTCCCGCAGACGCCGGATCGCCGTCGCCGCCTTGTCCTCATCGCCCTTGCTCTTCGCCTCGAACGCGAAGGCCATGACCGGCGCCGGCAGATCGAGGCGAGCTCTGCGCAGCCGCCTGCCGTCCGCGCAGAGCACGTCGCCGGCCGAGGTCGACTTCAGCTTCGCGACCACCCCGATGTCGCCGGCCCCGAGCTCGTCCACCGGCCGCATCTCCTTGCCATGGATCTCGGCGAGCTGGCCCACCCGCTCCTTGACGCCACTCGTGGCGTTGAGCAGATGGCTGTCACAGCGGAGCGTCCCGGAGAGCACCCGCAGCACGTTGAGGCGACCCGTGAACGGATCGGCGGTCGTCTTGAACACCTCGGCCACCAACTCGGCTTCGGGGTCGGGCATCACCTCGACCGGCTCACCGTCCCCATCGAGAACGACGCGACCTCCCCTCATCTGCGGCGATGGCAGGTCCTCGATCAGAGCCTGGAGCAGTCGCCCCGTGCCGAGGTTACGCGTGGCGATCCCGCACGTGACCGGAAAGAGATGGCCTTCGGTGACACCCTTCTTCAGCGCCACGATCGTCTCGGCGTGGGAGATCTCCTCCCCCTCGAGATACCGCTCCATCAGAGCGTCGGAGTTCTCGGCGACCTCGTCCATGAGCTTTTCCCTGAACTCGGCGGCCAGCTCGCTCAGCTCGGGCGGAATGTCCGCCTCGACCTCTCCCCCGCGACCATCCCCCTGACGGACGAAGGCTCGCATGTCGATCAGGTCGATCACTCCGCGGACGTCGTGCTCGGAGCCGATCGGGACCTCGGTGGCGACGACATGGGAACCGAAGGCGGATTGCAGCGCCTCCAGGGTCGCGAAGAAGTCGGCCCGTTCTCGATCCAGCATGTTCACGAAGACCAGGCGCGGCAGGCCCGCCTCATCGGCGCGCCGCCAGAGTCGTTCGGTGCTGACCTGAACGCCCGAGACGGCGTTGATGACGACCACGACGCCGTCTGCGACGGCGATCGACCCGAGCGCCTCGGCGACGAAGCTCGGCTCTCCGGGGGTGTCGATCAGGTTCAGCTTGCGGTCGCCATGCTCGAAGGTGCAGACGGCCGCGCCGATTGACATTCCGCGCTCGTGCTCATCGGGTTCGAAGTCGCAGACCGTCGTCCCGGCCTCGGTCCGCCCCAGCCGCGTGATCGAACCCGCCTCGAACAACATCGCCTCCGCGAGGGAGGTCTTGCCACAGCCCCGATGGCCGATCAGTGCGACGTTTCGGATCCGATCGGTCGCCTTGTGCGACATGCCACGACGATATGCCGACGGCTCGGCGGCGTCAAGCCGGGAGCCGGTCGCGGATCGGGAGGCGTCAGGCCGCGGCGCTGCTCAGATGGGAGCGCATGCCCAGCACCGCCTTGGTGTGGAGCTGCGATACGCGGGACTCGGTCACGCCGAGGACCTCGCCGATCTCCCGCAGGGTCAGCGTCTCGTAGTAGTAGAGGGCGATGACGAGGCGCTCGCGATCGGGCAGCGACTCGATCGCCTCGGCGAGCCGGTCCTTGAGCTCGACCGTGTCGATGGCTTCCTCGGGATCGATCGCGTGTGGATCGCGGATCGTGTCGAGCAGTGAGACCTGACCGCCGTCGGGATCGGCGACGGTCCAGAGGTCGTCAAGGGCGAGGACCGACGAGTTGGCGATCTCGAGCAACGTGTTGCGGAAGTCCTCGACGCCGACGCCGAGCTTCTGGGCCATCTCGTCCTCGTTCGGTGCGCGACCGAGCTGGTTCTCGAGCTCCGAGTGGATGCGCTCGACGTCGCGCGCCTTCGAGCGGACCGAGCGGGGAACCCAGTCGAGCGAGCGAAGCTCATCGATGATCGCGCCCTTGATCCTGGAGACGGCGAAGGTTTCGAACTTGATCTCCCGATCGAGGTCGTAGCGCTCGATCGAGCCGATCAGGCCGATCAGGCCGTAGGAGATCAGGTCACCCTCCTCGACGTGCGAGGGCAGGCCCGCGGCCATGCGGCCGGCGACGTACTTGACCAACGGCGAGTAGGCGACGACGAGCCGTTCGCGTGCGCGCTCGTCACCGTCTTCCTTGCAGCGACGCCATAGCTCCTTGAGCTCAACGGCTTTGACTTTTGTCTCCATCATCCCTTTCCCTCCGCCATAACTTAGACAAGCTCGCCGACCGGTGGAGGCTCAAAGCTCCTGCGCGCACGCGGCGGTCCCAACTCGCGGGCATCGTTCAGGCCCGCGGATGCGCGTTTGCATAGGCGTCGCGGAGCCGGCCCGGCTCCACTCGGGTGTAGATCTGAGTCGTCGAGATGCTCTCGTGGCCGAGCAGTTCTTGGATCGAGCGCAGGTCCGCCCCACCCTCGAGCATGTGGGTCGCGAAGGAGTGGCGCAGTGCATGGGGTGAGACTCGTCCCGCGATCGCCGCCTCTCGCACCCAGCGCGTGAGCCGGCGCGTGACGTCGGAGGGAGACAACCTCCGACCGCTCTTGGAGATCAGCAGCGCCCGCTCGTCGGGATCGACCGACAGCGCGGGGCGCGATCGGCTCAGGTAGCGCGATACCGCCCGCTGGGCCGGCTCCCCGAGCGGGAGGACGCGCTCCTTGTCGCCCTTGCCCCGGACCCGCAACGTCTCGCTCTCGAAATCGATCGACTCGCGGTCGAGCGCGACGAGCTCGGCGCAGCGAAGCCCGCACGAGTAGGCGAGCTCCAGCATCGCCCTGTCGCGAGATTCGAGCGGGGTTCCGTCCGGGATGCGGTCGAGCAGCTCGCGGACCTGTTCGCGGTCGAGCACCCGGGGGAGCTTCGACGTGCTCCGCGGGTTGGGCAGCAGCTCGGCGGGATTCTGGGAGGTGACGCCGGTCCGGGTCAGGAAGTCGAAGAGACCCCGGACGGCCGCGAGCTTGCGACCGACGCTGGAGCGCTCCAGTCCCCGGGATCCGAGCGCTGCAGCGAATCCGCGCAGCTGGCGGTACCGAAGGGTTGCCGGGTCCTCGACCCCGGCGCCGACCGCCCATGCGGAGAGCTCGGCGAGATCGGACGAGTAGGCGCGGATCGTGTTCGCTGAAGCCTGGCGGGTTCTCAGCTCGCTCAGGTAGGCCGCAATGGCGGCCTGCCAGGTCGTCGCCCCCGGCGCCGCGGCGGGCGCCGACGGGGCGGCCTGGGATGCGAGCAGCGCGGGCATTTGGGTGGATTCGCCTCCTGAGCGCGTGACCCTGCCGATGGTGGAAGGCATTCGCCCCTCCGGTGTGATGGGACCTAGGAGATGTAGACCGGGGTTCCGACGTCGACGCGGTCATACAGGTCGATCACGTCGGGGACGTCCATTCGGACGCACCCATGGGAAGCGGCGCTGCCGAGGGATCCGACGTCGGAGGTTCCGTGGATGCCGGCACCGTCGTAGATGCCCATCCAGCGCGCCTTCAGCGGATTCTCGGGGCCCGCCGGGATGCTCTGGCCGGCGAGGGTCCCCGCCCAGTCGGAGTCAGGCACGCTCCAGGTCGGGTCGACCTGCTTGTTCTGGATGGCGTAGAGGCCGGTCGGGGTGTCGTAGCCCTCGGCGCCGACCGAGACCGTGTAGGACTTCTCGAGCTTCAGGTTCTTGTAGAGGCTGAGCGTGAAGTCGGCGCGATCGACGACGATGTAGGTCGGGTACTTCTTCGCCAGCTGGGCGGTCGTCACGTCGGGTGCGACCTTCTTGACATCGGCTCTGACCGTGCGTGCGGCGGGGTCTTGAAGAGCGGCCTCCACGTCGGCGCGCAGGGCGCCCTCGTCGACCTTGACGCCGGGCTTCGCGGCCACGGGCTGCAGCGCACCGACCGACGGCTCGACGCTGGCATCGACGGGATCGCGGCTGAGCTTGGAGTTGATGTGTCCGATGAAGTGATCGACGGCGTCGCGGGAATAGGCGATCTGCGGCCGGATCGCCTCGTCGACCTCAGCGCCGGTGATGCTGCGCCACGTGCGGCCCGGGAGACCACCCTCCTGCGAGGCGGCGAGCGCCCGGTCGACCATGCCGTCGACGTCCGCATGGACATTGAGCTCGCGCGGGGTGAGCGTGTAGTCCTCGCCGCCGTACTTGACGGTGACGGTCTGCTCGAGCGGCGCCACGAGGTTGGTCCTGACCTGAGAGCGCGCGGCGTCGGCATCGAGGCCGCCGACGTCGACTCCGCCGATCGTCACGCCCTCGGCGATCGTGTCCTTGGTGGTCGTGTCCCACCAGTACACGAGCACGGCGGCGGCGATCGCCGTGAAGACGATCGCGACGATCGAGATCTGTGCCTTGCGCCCCATTGATGCAATCGAACGTCGCGAGGCGGGTGAGCATCGGCCCCCGCCGAACCGCGACTTTCGTTAATGAAGTGTAGGCAGATCCCCGCTGGAGAGGCGTCGGGTGAGCTTCCTGCAACCGGCTTTGCGGTCCGCGGCGCCGAACCTCGTCAGATGCCGAACGGCTCGTTCGCCGCGGCCGAGTCGTTCTCCCGGCTGAGCGGCGGCCGGGTGAGCGGGCTGCGTCGCAGGAAGCGCTCGACCTCGCCCTCGTAGGTATATGCCTGCTCGACGCCCCGCAGGATCGGATGAAGCCGTTGATGCTCGGCCAGGGCCAGAACGCTCTCGCGGCTCGTGTAGCCGTACTCGAAGCCGCTCGCCTTGAACCGGCGGTTGTCGATCCCGCGGCCGAATCGCATCTGGTTGCGCATCTCGTCGGGGATCCGCACCCCGACCGAGCGCAGCGGCACCGTCAGCAGCGAGGTGCCCCACGGAGGCAGGACGGGTGCCGCGCGCTTGCCGAGAAGCGAGATCACCTCCGACAGGGACAGCACGCCGTCGCCCGCGACGTTGTAGACCCCCGGGAGGGGGTTGATCGCCGCATGCTCGAGTGCGTGGACGATGTCGTCCTCGTGCACGAATTGGCACCGAGGGTCGAATCCCAGAACCATCGGCACGACGGGGAGCGCGAATAGCTCCGAGAACGAAGTGTTGACGTCGGGCCCGAGGACGTTGGAGCAGCGCAGCACCGTGACGTCGACGTCGGTCTGCTTGGAGGCGAAGTCGACGACGGCGGCCTCGGCCTCGACGACGTCGCGCTCGATCGCGGTGACGGGCCGCCGGGAGCGGCTCATCGACTCGGTGAAGAAGGAGGGATCCTCCTGCTCGCACCCGTAGACGTGCGCCGAGGACTTGAAGATGAACTTACGGACGGGCGAGCCCTCCCCGCCACAGGCGGCGAGGATGTTCATCGTCCCGATCACGTTGTTCTCATGGGCCTCGCGACGGGAGGTGGTGGCGGAGTCGACGACCAGGCGAGTGTCGATGACCGTGTCGATGCGGGCCGCCCGAACGATCCGCTGGATCAGGCCATGCTGATTTGAGACCTTGACGAACTCCGTCCGCTCGAGCTCGCGCGTCGGATCCTCGGAGTCGACGCCGACTATCGCCTCGATCTCGGCGAAGGATTCGAGCGCCTGCGCGAGCCGACCCCCCCAGTAGCTCGAGAGGCCCGTGATCAGGACGCGGCGGGCGGTATCCCCCGATCCGATTTCGGCAGCTCCCGTCATCCCATCCACACCGACTTGCGCTTACCGACCATGTCGTGGAGGCCCTCCTGAATCCGGGCGCGGACCTCCTGGGAGACCGACTGGACCAGCGACTTGTCGTTGGCGGGATCGGCTCCCATCCGGGTGGTGTCGATGGGATCGAGAAAGCGAATCTTGAACTTAGCCGGAAGGTATCCCAGCATCCCGGCGGGCCCGAGCCAGGGGAAGGTCGGCGTGATCGGGAAGTAAAGGAGGCCGGTCAGGCGCTGCATCAGCTTCGACTGCGCGAAGACGGGCGCCGCCTCCTCCGCCCCGACGACGCAGACGGGAACGAGCTTGGCTTGGGCGCGCATCGCCGCTTCGACGAATCCGCCGCGACCGAAGCGCTGGACCCGGTAGCGATCCTTGACGAGCTTCTCGGTTCCCTTGCGGCCCTCGGGGAACACGAGCACGAGTTGTTCCTCGTCGAAGAGCAGCCGGTGCACGTTGGCCGGATGGGCGGGGACGCAGCCGATCTTGGGCAGCAGCATCGAGAAACCCGGGTAACCCTTGAAGAAGTGCTCGACGGTCATATAGAGCGGTCGCGGGTGGGCGTGCTCGTCGCGGATCGCCTTGCCGATCATCGCGGCATCCGGTGGGAGGGCCCCGGAGTGGTTCGAGACGAGCAGCGCGCCCTCGTCAGCGGGCACGTTCTCGATTCCTTCGACCTCGCAGCGGAACCAGTACCGGTAGAAGAACTCGACAAGCGTCGCATCGAAGACGCTCTCGACGCGCTCGGAGCGACCCCAGTCGTCCATCTGACGCTCTGGCTCGATCGCGGGAAGCAGGGCGCGCATCCGCTCCCGGTCGGAAACGTCGATGGCGCCCCCGGACTCGCTGAGGGCCTCGGCGGCAGGCGACGCAGGGGCCAGGGATGTACGGCGTTCGGCCAAGGCCGCCCATCATGGCATTTGCGAGTTCGAGGAAGGATCCGTCGCGACCGGGGCGGGAATAGTCTGAGGCGGTGAGTCGAACTTCCCCGAGCGGTGACCCCGAGCTGGGGCCGCGGGCCGTCACCTATCCATATCGGCGAATCGAGCGGGTGCCGACGACCGAGCCGGACGGACCGGATCCGTACGGAGATCCCGACCCGGAATGGATGCGCATCGACTGGAGCGCGCATCTGAACACGCTCAAGGTCGATGACACCGCGATCAACTACGCCGAGATCGGCGAGGGGCCGCCCATCGTCTTCCTCCATGGCCTCGGTGGCTGCTGGCAGAACTGGCTCGAGAACATCCCGCGGATGGCTGCCCTGGGCCATCGCGTCATCGCGCTCGACCTGCCCGGCTTCGGCGCGAGCCCGATGCCCCCATGGGAGATCTCGATCCCCCGCTATGGCGACCTCGTCGGCGAGTTCTGCTCACAGCTCGACGTCGGCGCGTGCATGTTGGTCGGCAACTCGATGGGTGGCTTCGTCGCCGCCGAGGTGGCCGTTGACGATCCCGAGTGGGTCGATCGCCTCGTTCTTGTCTCGGCCGCCGGGATCAGCCACGCGAGGATGCGACGCGAGCCCGTGCTCGCCGGCGCCCGCCTGAGCCTCGCCGCCAATCCGCTGCTGTTTCGACTCGACGTCGGCTCCGCCCGCCGGCCGGGCCTTCGCCGGCTCATGTTCGGCGGAATCATGCGCCATCCGGACCGCCTGCGCCCCGAGCTGCTCTCCGAGTTCCTCGCGCCGGCCCTCGGGGCGGAGGGATTCCTGCCCGCGGTGAGCGCTCTGACGGGCTACGACCTGACCGACCGCCTCGAGCAGATCCGCGTCCCCACCCTGATCGTCTGGGGCCGTGACGATCTCGTCGTCCCCGCCGCCGATGCCAAGGGGTTCGAGGAGCGCATACCGGGCGCCGAGCTCGTCGTCTTCGGCGACTGCGGCCACGTCCCGATGGCCGAACGGCCGGTGCGCTTCAACCGGCTCCTGGAATCCTTCACGTCACCCGATCGCTCCGAGTCGTGACGGGAGCTCGACCGGGCGGGACCGCCTCAGCGACCGAAGGCTGAGCGGAGGATCGAGAGCGCCGCCTGCGGGGTGCGTCGTCGGGAGCCCGAGAGGGCGTCGCTGAGCGCAGCCGCTGTTCCTGGTCCGTGCATCCCGGTGCCGTGACCGGTCAGCAGGTGCTCGGGCTCGAACTCGCGAAGGCGGCTCGGCGGCAGCATGCGCAGCATCGGATGGATCCCCACGGCCTCGCCGCCGGCGCGGAAGTAACGGGCTGTGCCGACCGCCTCGGGCACGACGAGCGCCCGGTCTCCCGGCGACCAGATCGCAACCTCGTTCCAGAGCTTGTTGCGGATCACGGTGATCCCCTCGAGGGCCGTCCCCGCCACCCCATCGAAAGGAAGCCGGTGGTGGGGGACGCCGAAGCGCTCGGCCAGCTCGGCGGAGTCGCGATCGTGGCGATCGAGCAGCTGCAGCACGCCGGCTGGCTCACCGACCGCACCGATGCGGTCGTCGAGTCCGGGAACGTCGGTCGGATCGACGATCCAGACCTTGCCGTCCAGCCGCACCGCGTGACAGGCGCGCTCCATCGTCTCGGAGGCGTCGACCAGCCAGGAGAGGCCGAGGTCGTGCTCCTCGAAGCGCGGCTCCCCCATCAGGAAGTGATCGCGCCCTCGGAAGCGCTCGAGACGGACTTCGCGTACTTCGCCATCACGCCGCTTGGGAAGGCGGGTTCAGGGGGCTCGTAGGCGGCGACGCGCGTCGCGATCTCCTCGTCGCTGAGATCCACGTCGATCGTGCGGGCCTCGATGTCGATGGTGATCCGATCGCCCTCGGCGATGGCGGCGATGGGCCCGCCCTTGACGGCCTCGGGGGAGACGTGCCCGATCATCAGGCCGCGGGTCGCCCCCGAGAAGCGCCCGTCGGTGATCAGGGCGACCTCCTCGCCGAGTCCACCGCCGACTATCGCCGCTGTGACCTGGAGCATCTCGCGCATCCCGGGGCCGCCGGTCGGGCCCTCGTTGCGGATCACGACGATGTCTCCGGGCTCGATGCCGCCCGCCTTGACGACGGCAAAGCAGTCCTCCTCGCATTCGAAGACGCGAGCGGGGCCGCTCTGACCCATGCGCTCGGTGCCCGCGACCTTGACGACGGCGCCCTCCGGGGCGAGGTTGCCGTGGAGGATCGCGAGACCGCCCTGAGGCTTGACCGGGTCACCGACGGGGCGGACGACATCCTGGCCGGGGGCCTCGTCGACCGCGTCTGCCTCCTCACCGATGGTGCGGCCGCTGACGGTGATCTGGTCGCGATGCAGGAGGCCTGCCTCGGAAAGGCGGCTGAGGATCAGCGGGACGCCGCCGGCGCGGAAGAGGTCGGTGGCGACGTAGCGGCCGCCGGGCTTCATATCGCAGAACTGTGGCGTCTTGGCGGAGATCCGCTCGAAGTCGGCGATCTCGAGCGGCACACCGGCTTCGCGGGCGACGGCGAGCAGGTGCAGGACGCCGTTGGTGGAGCCGCCCGACGCGCAGACGCACGCGATTGCGTTCTCCAGCGATTCCTTCGTGATGATCTGGCTCGGTCGCAGGTCGTTCTCGAGGACGCGCATGACGAGCTCGCCGACCTTCTCGGAGACGGTGTCCTTCTCCTCGTCCTCAGCGGGAACCATCGCCGAGCCGCTCGCGGAGAGCCCCAGCGCCTCGAAGGCGCAGGCCATCGTGTTGGCGGTGAACTGAGCCCCGCAGGCCCCGGCGCCGGGGCTGGCGACGTTCTCGAGCTCGAGCAGCTCCTCGTCGGTCATGTTGCCGGCGGCGTGAGCGCCGACGGCCTCGAAGACGTCGAGGATCGTCACGTCCCTTCCGTGAAGGCGGCCGGGGGCGATCGAGCCCCCGTAAAGCAGCACGGAGGGGATGTCGAGACGGGCGAGCGCCATCGCGCAGCCCGGGATCGTCTTGTCGCAGGCGGAGAGGGCGATGACGGCGTCGAACTGGTAGCCGCGGACGGTCAACTCGATCGAGTCGGCGATCACCTCGCGGCTGACGAGCGAGCTCTTCATGCCCTTGGTGCCCATCGTGATGCCGTCGGAGATCGCGATGGTGTTGAACTCCATCGGCGTGCCGCCGGCCGCGCGGACGCCATCCTTGATGTGCTTGGCGAGGCCCCGGAGGTGGAAGTTGCAGGGCATCGCCTCAATCCATGTGTTGGCGATCCCGATCGTCGGCCGCTTGAGTGCGTCGTCGTCGAAGCCGATGCCCTTCATGTAGGCGCGGGCCGCGGCGCGGTCAGGTCCGTCGAAAACCGCGGAGGATCGGTGACGCATGGCGCTCGTGGCGGCTGGGTCGCTCATCGCGTCGCAGTCTAGATCGCGACGTTCGCGGTCAGAGGGTGCCGGCGTGACCGCGGCGGACGGGAGCCGTCCGGCCGGTCCACTCGCTGAGCCTGATCAGGTCGCGGCGAACGTGATCGGGATCGAGCTGACGTCCAGGAAGGTTCAGGTTGGCGGCGCGGATGAGGCCCCGCTCGTCCCCACGCAGCGCCATCCACTTGGCGAGGACGTCGTCGGCGTTGGGCAGCCGCTCGCCGTACTCGGAGCCGGTCCGGTCGGGGAAGGCGACGCAATGTTCGTTGAGCAGCTCGCCGGTGCGGACGTCGTAGCTGACGAGCGGCTTGTGCGGATAGATCAGATAACCGTAGGAGGGCTCACCGCTCCCGTCCTCGGGACCGAACGAGTGCAGGAACCCGAGGGCCCGGTACGCCTCGAATGCGTCCTCGCCGAGGACCGACTTGAGGAGTTGCTCCGCCCGGCGCTCGGCGCGGAGCTCCCGCCCCGGATCAGGCACGTGACGACCAACCGGGTGAGGAGCGCGGCGGCGGCTCCGCCTGCGGGTTCGCAGCCCGGCGAGCAGGTCGGGGCCGTATGCGACGGCGGCGAGCGTCGCGCCGACGATCGAAAGGCTGGCTACCGAGAGCGCGTTCAACGGTCGCGCGTGCGCAGGGCCGGGTTCATCCCCCGGCCGCCGGTGGAAAGAAGATCACCCGTTCGGCGTCGCGTGGAACCTCGTCGAACGCGCGGACCATCGTCGCCTCGCGCTTGCCGCCCGAGTCCACGATCGGGACCGCTGCCCACATTCCCTGGTCGAGCTGCCGGCGGAACGCCTCGATCAGCTCGATCTCCTCGTCGGCGACCTCGGGATCGCCCTCGGCGATCAGCAAATCGCCGTGCCCCGGCTTCATCCGAACGAGCTTCATGGCCGGGATTATGGCAGGGAACGAAAGCCGGGAAAGCCCATAGGCGCGGGGAAAGGCGCCATTTACCTCTACCTCAACCTTACGTCAAGGCTTTCTCAGGACCTCAACCCATGCTTGAGAGTTTGATGCCACGTCGAGCGCATCGACGGGCCCCGGGCCCGATCCGATCGCCCGCAGGCCGTTCCCAATCGCCTGGCCGGCCATCTCCCGGGCCAGCGCAGCCGCTGTGCGCAGCGGATGGCCGAGCGCGAGCATGGCGGCCAGGAATGAGGAATGCGTGCAGCCCGATCCATGCGCGGCCCCATCGGGATGCATCTCGCCCGAGAACTCGAGCAGCTCGCCGGAGCCGTCGTCGAGGACGTCCGCCCCGGAAGCATGGCCGCCGGTGACGATCACCGCGGCGGGGCCCAGGGCTCTGACCATCGCCGCGAGCTCGACCGCAGGGACCTCGTCGCCGGCTCCGGTGAGCGCACGGGCCTCCGGAAGGTTCGGGGTGAGCACCGTGGCGAGCGGCAAGATCGACGAGAGGAGGACCTCGCGTGCCCCGGGCTCCAGCAGGGCGGCTCCGCTCTCGGAGACCATGACCGGGTCGACGACGACCGGAACCCCGGGGATCAGCGCCAGGGCATCGACGACCGCCCATGCGGTCTCGGCGCTGCCGAGCATCCCGACCTTCACCGCGTCCACCCCGATATCCGTGGCCACGGCGCGGACCTGCGCGATGATCACGTCTCCCGGCACCTGGTGGATGGCATCCACCCCCAGCGTGTTTTGCGCGGTGATCGCCGTTACCGCAGTCATCCCGTGCACCCCGGCCGCTGCGAAAGCCTTCAGGTCCGCTTGGACGCCCGCGCCGCCGCCGGAATCGGAGCCGGCAACGGCAAGCACGGCCGGGATTCGCCTCTCGTCCATGGGGTGATCGTAGATGGGAGCCGTTCATGGCTCGTCCGGCATGCACAGGGAAGTTCTCGTGAAGCGGCCGGTTGCATCGCTGCTGACGTAGCCCTCTCGCTCGAGCCACCCGAGCGCCGTCAACGCATCCGCGTATCGGAGCCCCGCCCCGGCGCTGGCGGAGTCAGGCGTGCCTGCGCCCGCCTCGACCGCCGCCAGAACCGCCCGCGCACGCTCGTCGATGGGCGCGCCACACTCACGAACGTTCCTCGCTCCCGGCCCCAGCAGCAGGTCGAGCACGTCCTGGGCGCCCCGGACGACAGCGGCCCCATCGGCGAGGAGCCGATTGGTGCCGGAGGACCGCCACGACGTGACCGGGCCCGGGACGGCCCCCACCTGACGACCGATCTCCGCCGCCATCTCCGCCGTGATCAGGGAGCCGGAGCGTTCCGCAGCCTCCACGACGACCGTGATGCCGGCGAGCGCGGCCATCAGGCGGTTGCGCGCCGGGAACATCCAGCGGAAGGTCGGCGATCCAGGTGGGAGCTCCGATGCCACCACCCCCCCGGCGCGGATCCGCTCATAGAGGTTCCTGCGGGACCGCGGGTAGGCACGGTCGGCGCCGGTCCCGAGGATCGCGACGGTTCTGCCTGACCCCGCCAGCGCGCCCTCGTGCGCCGCGGAGTCGATGCCGAGGGCGAGCCCGCTGATCAGGGTCACACCGCTTCCCGCGAGAAGCCGGCTCAGCTCATGGGCGACCTCGCGGCCGTAGGCGCCGGCGCGCCTCGCCCCGACGACCGTCACCGAGCGCTCGGGAACGACGTCGGCCAGCATCGCACGGCTCCCGGCCCCGAAAAGCGCTCGCGGGGCGGCGCTTCCGAGCGCCTCGGCGAGGGAGCCGGGGAGATCGCCATCGTGCGCGCACGTGCTCCAGCAGCCCGTCGCGGCGAGCGAGCGAGCCAGCTCACTGTGAGCCTCCGGCGAGCGGGCGCGGCGCAAGCGCTCGGCGCCCCCGGCGGGAGCGACCGACTTGGCCAGCTCCTCGTCCGGCAGTGCGAGCACCTCACGCGCGCGGCTACCGGCTCGATGATCGACGGCACGATCGATATGAGCCGCCAGCGAGCCGAGCAACAACGCTCGGGAGGCGCAGACGCGACAGGCGCTCACGCCGGGGTCCTCGCTCGTCGACGCATCGAGAGCGCCATGTCGATGTTCTCGGCGGCGATGCGCTCGAGCCCGTCGAGGTCGGCGAGGGTCCGAGCGACCTTGAGGACGCGACTCCACCCTCGGCCGCTGAGCGCCATCCGCGCGTGTCCGTCCTCCAAGCGCTTCGCCCCCTCGCCGTCGACGGCCGCGTGCTCGATCAGCTCCGCGTCGTTCATCGTCGCGTTGGTGCGGCCCTCCCCCAGCCGGGCCGCCTGTCGCCGACGCGCCT
Source organism: uncultured Solirubrobacterales bacterium (assembly GCA_963826475.1). Taxonomy (GTDB): domain Bacteria; phylum Actinomycetota; class Thermoleophilia; order Solirubrobacterales; family 70-9; genus RHKX01. Next base: position 890,863 of record CAWGXC010000003.1, read on the forward strand.
CCGAAACCCGCGCGGCCACCGGAGCCGAAGCCTCGCCCGGATCTCCGCCGAGGTCGGCTGCCCTGGGCTGCTCCACCCGCAAGAGCAGGTCAAAGCGGTCGGCGAGCGCGCCGCTCAGGCGCGTCTCATACATGCGGATCGCCTGCAGTGAGCATCGGCAGAGCTCCGAGTCCTCCCCGTGTCCGCATGGGCACGGGTTGGCGGCGGCGAAGATCTGGAAGCTCGCGGGGAAGGTGAGCGCACCCTGCGCTCGTGAGATGGTCACCCGCCCGTCCTCGAGCGGCTGGCGAAGCGCCTCGAGGCTGGAGCGACTGAACTCACCGAGCTCGTCGAGGAAGAGGACGCCCCGATGCGCGAGCGTGATCTCGCCGGGTCGCGGCGGCGATCCTCCCCCGACCAGCCCGGCCGAGGAGATCGTGTGATGGGGAGCGCGGAAGGGTCGGGGAGCGAGGGCGCCGTCGGCGGGCGGGCGGCCGGCGATGCTGGCGATCTTGGTGACCTCGATCGCTTCCCGGCGCTCGAGCGGGGGCAGGATCGAAGGCAGGCGCCTCGCGGCAAGGGACTTGCCCGCCCCGGGCGGCCCGACCACGAGCATGCCGTGGCCCCCGGCCGCCGCGATCTCGAGGCCGTGACGCAGTCCCGGTTGCCCGCGCAGGTCGCCGAGGTCCGGGAGTGGATCCCGATCGACGGTCGGCTCCACGAGCGTCTCGTGGATCGTGACCTCTCCGGCGGCGAGAAGGGCGAGGTCGGCCAGCGAGCCGAGCCCGGCGACCGCGAGGCCATCAACCAACCGCGCCTCGCCCGCGTTGGCAGCGGCCACCGCCATCCCGGACCCCCCGCGCTCCGCCGCCTCCTCCGCCATCGCAAGCACGCCGTGGAGCGGTCGGATCGAGCCGTCGAGGGCGAGCTCGCCCGCCAGCCACCAGCCCGCAAGCGGCTCCGGCGCGATCTGGCCCGACGCGCAGAGAATCGCCGCGGCGATCGCGAGATCGAATCCCGGCCCCACCTTTCGCAGGTCGGCGGGCGCGAGGCTGGCGGTGATGCGCTTGAGCGGGAACTCGAAGCCGCAGTTGACGATCGCGGCGCGAACCCGTTCGCGCGACTCCCTGACCGCGGCGTCCGGTAGACCGACGAGGGAGAACGCCGGCAGTCCGCGGTGAATGTCGATCTCGACGTCGACGGGGAGGGCATCGACGCCCCGTAGCGCCATCGTCCGGGTGCGGGCAAGCATCGGTCGAACCTAGGGCGGCTCGGCGCGCGTGTCGCGCAACGAAAGCGCCGAAGGAGCGGCGACTTGGAAGCGACTTGCATGCAGCGTGGATCGGTTCCGATCTGCGCCGGATTCGGCACCTTCGAGGCGCCATGTGTGACGTCCGCCGAGCCACGATGGGCCCATGGGAGCAGGGAGCCGACTGTGACGCTCGCCCGCCAACGGACGGGAAGGATCGGGGAGCAGCGTGCGAGCGAGCGGTTGATCGCCGGTGGCTACAGGATCGTCGCCCGCAACTGCCGCACCCGCGAGGGCGAGATCGACATCATCGCGCTCGAGCGCGGCACCCTCGTCTTCGTCGAGGTCAAGACGATGCGGACGGGCTCCAGGTCGGGCCCGGAAGCCCCGATCTTGGCGGTGGGTCCCCGTAAACAGCGTCAGGTGCGACGCCTGGCCCGCGCCTGGCTGGCCGAGCACGCCCCGCCACACTTCGGCTCGATCCGCTTCGACGTCGTCGGCGTCAGCCTCGATCCCGGCGGCGGCACGGTCGCCATCGAGCACATCCCGAACGCGTTCTGATTGCGCGCGCTAGCCGAGCTCCAGCTGCAGGTAGGCGGTCGAGGCGAACGAGCGGCGGTGCAGGTCGCAGATCCCGATCCGCTGGATGGCCTCGCGGTGCTCGGGTGATGAGTAGCCGACGTTGCCCTCGAAGCCCCAGCCCTGGTGCACCTCGGCAGCGCGCCGCATGTAGCGGTCGCGGGTCACCTTCGCGATCACCGATGCGGCAGCGATGGCGGCGCTGCGGGCGTCGCCGTCGACCACCGCCTCGTGCTCGACCCGGCAGCGTGAGCCGAGCCGGAAGCCGTCGCTCAGGCACTTCGCGCCGGGAACATGCACCCTCCCGAGGCAGTCGGCGAGCGCGTTGAGGTTCGTCACGTGGAGTCCGCGGGAGTCGATGCCGCCGGCGCAGCGTGCGGTCACGGAGACGCGGGTGGCTGCGGCGATCACGGCTGGGTAGAGCCGCTCGCGCTCCTCCTCGTTCTTGCGCTTGGAGTCGTCAAGGCCGGCGAGGGTCTTGCGGACATCGGGTCCGAGACACGCGTAGTCGAGGAGCACCGCCGCCGCGACGAGCGGGCCGGCGAGGGATCCGCGGCCGGCCTCGTCGGCCCCGGCGACGTACCTGCTGCCGAATTGCTGGTCGAATTTGAAGAGCCACGCCGTGCGGCGTCCGTCGGGACGCCGCCGGCGGCGCTTGGGCCTAGAAGATTCCGAGGCGGTCGACCGGCCAGTAGGTGGCGAAGGCCCTTCCGATGATCCAGTCTTTGGGAACGGGGCCCCAGAATCGGCTGTCGTCACTTGATCCACGATTGTCGCCCATCATGAAGTAATGGTCGGGCGGGATCGTGATCGTCTTCGGCAGGGTGCAGCCGGGGTTGTTGCCGCAGGGCTTGATGAAGTCATCCTCGATCGGATGCCCATTGACGATCGCGTGGCCGCTTTTGATGCTGAGGGTGTCCCCGGGCGTGGCGACCACACGTTTGATGAAGTTCGTATCGTCGGGCGTGTCGATGGGCTCGGGACAGGCCTCGTTCTGTGGCTTGACCACGCCGCATTTCGCCGCCTCATCCGCCCCCTGAGGCGGGTGAAAGACGACGATGTCGCCGATCTCGGGATCGCTGAAGTGGTAGGAGACGCGCTGGACCAGAACGCGCTGGCCGACCTCGAGAGTCGGGATCATCGAGCCCGTTGGGATCTGGTACGGCTTGACGACGAAGGCCTGGATGACGAGAGCGAGTCCGACGGCGAAGCCGACGATGACCACCAGCTCGACGATCGCGCCGGGCGTCGACTTGGGACGCGGCATCAGATCCCCGACCGCAGCTCAGGCACCCGTGGCGGGCGCCTCATCCTCATCGGCGGAGTCCTGGGGCTCCGCTGTATCTCCCTCCGGCTCCCCAGCCGGCTCGTTTGCAGCTTCGTCGGCGACTTCCTCGGTCGCCTCCGGCTCCTCGACAGCGGCGGGTTCGACCTCGGTCAGCTCGGGCGCGTCCTCAGTGCCCTCGCCGACCGGAGCGGGAACCGCCTGCGGGGCCTCGACCTGGGTCGAGCCCTCGGAGTCGACGGCGCCGTCCTCGTCACCGAGCACTTCATCGGTGATACCCCAGCGTCGCTCGGCAACGCGTGCGGCCTTGCCGACCCGGTCGCGAAGGTAGTAGAGCTTCGCGCGGCGCACGGCGCCATGTGCGGCCAGCTCGAGCTTCTCGATCTTGGGCGAGTGGAGCGGGAACGTACGCTCGACACCAACGCCGAAGGACTGCTTGCGGACCGTGAACGTCTCCCGGACACCGCTGCCCTGCCGTTTGATGACAACGCCCTCGAAGACCTGCGTCCTGGTGCGGGTTCCCTCGATGACCTGGAAGTGAACGCGCACGCGATCGCCGGCGATGAAGCGCGGGCGGCGCTGCAGCTGTTCCTTCTCGATGCTCTGAATGATTGTGCTCATGAAAGATTCCTCCGCGGGTGGGTCCCGGTTCCAGCGGGTTTCGACGGGCTCCGGTCAACGTCGCGATGGAGGTCGCGGTCGCGCGGCCGGGGAATAGTAGCTAAGCGCCGGGGTCACGCCCCTCCCCCCGCTCGCGGCTGCGCTCGCGACGCCACTCCCTGACCCGCTCGTGATCGCCGGAGACGAGCACTTCCGGGATGCCCCAGCCGCGATAAGTCGGCGGCCGCGTGTAGTGCGGGTACTCGGGGTCGCCCTCGAGCGCCGACGAGAACGATTCCTCGATCGCGCTGTGGCTGTGGCCGAGGGCCCCTGGAAGCTTGCGGAGCACCGTGTCGGCCACGACCATCGCGGGAAGCTCCCCTCCGGCGAGCACGTAGCGCCCGATCGAGATCGAGTCGGTGACGAGATGGTCGCGCACCCGTTCGTCGACGCCCTCGTAGCGGCCGCAGATCAACGCCAGCTCGGGCTCGGCGGCGAGCTCGAGCGCGAGCTCCTCGTCCAGCATCCGGCCGGAGGGCGTGAGCAGCACGATCCGGCGGCCGCTGCGCGCATCCCCGTAGGCGGCCTGTAGGGCCGCGTCGATGACGTCGACCCGCATGACCATCCCGGCCCCGCCCCCATAAGGCGAGTCGTCGACCTGGCCCGCGCCGAGCGGCGTGGTCTCACGCAGATCGTGGAAGCGCAGCTCCGAGCCGGCCGCGACCGCATTGCGCACGTGGCGCTGGGTCTCGAACCACTCGAACCACTGCGGGAAGAGGGTGAAGAAGTCGATTCGCATCGATTCGGGAGCCTAGAGGCCGAGGAACCTCCCGATCTCGGCGAAGGTCCCAGCTTCGTCGGCTTCAAGTGTCTCGGCAGAGTTGCGCAGGACGTCGTATCCCGTCAGGACTCGCCGCGAGCCTCCAGCCGGCCTGCTCAGTCGAGGATGTCGACGACGACGCGGCGGTCGCCTCGAGAGCCGGCGGCCCTTGCCACCGTGCGGATCGCGTTGGCGATCCGGCCGCCGCGGCCGATCACGCGGCCGAGGTCCTCGTCGGCGACGCTGACCTCGAGGACGAGGTCGCCGTCCTCCTCGAACTCCTCGACCTCGACCTCATCCGGCTTCTCGACCAGCGCGCGGACGAGGAACTCGACTAGCTCACGCACGGAGCTAGGACGTCGTAGAGGCGGTGTCGGCTTCCTGCGTGCGCAGGAGCTTCGCCACCGTCCGCGAGGGCTGAGCGCCGTGATCGATCCAGTGCTGTGCGCGCTCGGTGTCGATCCGGACCTCGGAAGGCTGGGTCTGCGGGTTGTAGCTGCCGATCGTCTCGATCGTGCGCCCGTCTCGCGGGGAGCGCTGATCGGCGACGACGATGCGCCAGATGGGGTTCTTGGAGGAGCCCGCTCGTCTGAGTCTGATTCTTACTGCCATGGGACGGCGACGCAGGCTACAGACCCGGCACTATCGACGCCTGCCGCCAAGTTGATTTCGCAGCATCGCCTCGGGGTTCGGCATCTTGCCGGAGGCCATCGCCTTCATCATCTTGCGCATCTGATCGAACTGCTTGACGAGCTGCTTTACCGCCTGCACATTCGTCCCCGAGCCGGCCGCGATGCGCTTGCGACGGGAGCCGCGGATCACGTCGGGATTGGCTCTCTCAGCGGGAGTCATCGACAGAATCATCGCCTCGACACGATCCAGTTCGCGGTCGTCGAGGTTGGCGTTCTTGAGCTCCTTCATCGCCTTCCCCATGCCCGGCATCATCCCCAGAACGCTGGTCAGCGGACCCATCTTCCGGATCTGCTTGAGCTGTTTGAGGAAGTCGTCGAGGGTGAACTGGTCCTGGCGCATCTTGCGCTCCAGCTCCTCCGCGTCGGAGACGTCCATCTCCTTCTCGGCCTTCTCGATCAGCGACAGCACGTCGCCCATGCCGAGGATCCGCTGGGCCATCCGATCGGGGTGGAAGCGCTCCAGCTGGGCGAGCTTCTCCCCCGTCGATGCGTAGAGAATCGGCTTGCCGGTCACGGCCTTGACGCTCAGCGCAGCGCCGCCGCGGGCGTCGCCGTCGAGCTTGCTCATCACGACGCCGTCGAACTCCGTCGCCTCGGCAAACTGCTCGGCAACGTTGACGGCGTCCTGGCCGGTCATCGCGTCGACGACGAGCAGGACGTTGTGGGGCCGCGTACGCCGCTTGATCTGGACCAGCTGCTCCATCAGCTCGCTGTCCACGTGGAGGCGGCCCGCGGTGTCGACGATCAGTACGTCCTTGCCGTCGGACCTCGCCTGCCCGAGCGCCCACTCGGCGATGTCGACGGGGTCGCGATCGGTGCCCTGCGAGTAGACCGCCACCTTGGCCTGCTCGGCGAGCCGCATGAGCTGCTCGACGGCCGCGGGACGCTGTGTGTCGCAGGCGGCGACGGCGACGTTCTTGTCCTGCTCGCGCAGGTGCAGGGCCAGCTTGGCCGTCGCGGTGGTCTTACCCGAGCCCTGTAGACCGGCCATCAGGATCACCGTCGGACCCTTGGCGGCGAAGACGAGGTCGCGGCCGGAGCCGCCCATCAGCTCGGTCAGCTGCTCGTTGACGACCTTGACGACCATCTGGCCGGGATCGAGGCTCGTGAGGACCCCGGCACCGATGGCCTTCTCGCGGACGCCGGCGACGAAGCCCTTGGTGACCTTGAAGTTGACGTCGGCCTCGAGCAGGGCGAGGCGAATCTCCCGCATCGCCTTGTCCACGTCGGCCTCGGTCAGCTTGCCTCGCGACCGGAGGTCGGAGAGCGTCCCTTGCAGGCGGTCGGAGAGTTGGTCGAACATCAGCTAACCACCGGCGGGATCCTCCGCTTCGCGTCCGGTCCCGCCGGACAATTGGTCGTGACCCGCCTGAAAATCATGTGATCAGCTTAGAGCGGGCGCTACTCGCCGATGAGCGCACTCGAGAACTCGTGTGCGTCGAACGGGCGCAGGTCCTCGATGCCCTCCCCCACGCCGATCAGCTTCACCGGGATCCCGAGCTCACCGGCGATCGCGAGGGCGATGCCGCCCTTGGCGGTCCCGTCGAGCTTCGTCAGGGCGACGCCGGTCACCTCGACCGCCTCGCTGAAGACCTTCGCCTGGCGCAGGCCGTTCTGGCCGGTGGTGGAGTCGACGACGATCAGGGTCTCGGAGGGTCCGCGGCCGATCTTCTTGTCGATCACCCGGCGCACCTTCGAGAGCTCCTCCATCAGGTCCCTGCGGTTGTGGAGTCGCCCCGCGGTGTCGATCAGGACGACGTCGGTCCCGCGCGATTCCGCTGCGGCGAGCGCGTCGAAGACGACCGCGGCGGAGTCCTGGCCCGTCTCGGCCTTGACGATGTCGCAGCCCGCCCGGCCGGCCCACGTCGCGAGCTGTTCGACGGCGGCGGCGCGGTAGGTGTCGGCGGCGGCGACCATCACGTTGAGCCCGGCGTTCTTCTGCAGATGCCAGGCGAGCTTGCCGACGGTGGTCGTCTTGCCGGTCCCGTTGACCCCGACGACCAGGACCACGGCGGGACGGGGACGCAGGTCGATCGTCGTCCGGCCGCTCGCTGCGAGGTCGGCGAGCAGTTCGACGAGCCGGTTGCGGATCGCCTCCGCGCCCTCGACGCCCCCGGCCTCCACCTCCCCCTCCAGCCGGCCGACGACCTCAGCCGTCGTCCGCGCGCCGACGTCCGCCATTATCAGCGCTTCCTCGAGGCGCTCCCAGGTCTCGGTGTCAACCGTCTCGAAGAGGCTGGCGCTGAGCTCCGCGCCAAGCGCCTGGCGACTGGTGGCGAGGCTCTCGCGCAGCCGCTTGAACATGCCGCGGCGGCGGGGCGTCTCGGCCTCGCCCTCTACGGGCTCGTCGACGGCGCCCTCGCGGTCGCCGAGATCGAGCAATTCTCCCCAGGTGGTCGGCATCGGCCGCGAAGCCTAGATGCCCGGCGAGGTCGTCAGGCGGCGTCCTCGGCGGGGACGGTTGCCGTCAACTTCCGTTCGCGCGGCAGCTTGCGCGAGATCACCTTCGTCGCACCGTCCTGCATCGAGACGCCGTAGAGCACGTCGGCGGCGTCCATCGTGCGCTTCTGGTGGGTGACGATGACGAACTGGGCCCGGTCCGAGAAACGACGTACGAGCTGCAGGAAGCGATCGATGTTGGCGTCGTCGAGCGCGGCTTCGACCTCGTCGAGGATGTAGAAGGGCGACGGGCGTGCGAGGAAGACGCTGAAGACGAAGGCGAGCGCCACGAGCGACTTCTCCCCGCCGGAGAGCAGCGAGAGCCGCCGCGTCGCCTTACCGGCCGGCGTGACCTCGATCTCGACCCCCATGTCGTCCGGCTCGTCCTCCTCCTCGGCAAGGGCATCGGGATCGGCCTCCGCCGCCCCCTCGGCCGGTGCGGAGGCGGTGCCTGCCTCGCGGAAGACTTCGGCCGCGCCGGTGCCGGTGCGCTCGTCGTCGCTCGCGTCCCCGCCGCCGAGCACCCGCGCCTGACGCTGCGGCTCGACCAGGCGCAGTCGGCCGCGGCCGCCGGGGAACATGTGCTCGACGAGCTCCTCGAAGTTCTTGCTCGCGGCCTCGAACGTCTCCTCGAAGGCCGCCGTGATCTCCTTGTCGGTCTGGCGGATCAGCTTCGCGAGCTCACTCAAGGCCTTGTCGAGGTCCTCGCGCTGAGCCTCGAGCTCCTCCACGTGCTCCTTCGCACCCTCGTACTCGCGCTCGGCGAGGGGGTTGACCGGCCCGAGCTGCTCACGGCGCCGCACCAGGCGCTCGATCCCGGCGTCGATGGTCGCGCGGTCGGCCTCCTCGAGGCGCACCGGCACAGGGGGCTCCTCCAGGGCGAGCTTGGCGACGATGGCCTTCCACTCGACCTCCGACTCCTCGCGGCGGTTGCGCATGTGCGCTGCCCTGACCTCGGCTTCCGTCACCCGCTCGCCGACGGTCCGCAGGGATGCCTGATGCTCGGCCTCGACGCGCGAACATTCGCGAAGCTCGATGGCCAGCTCGTCTCCGGCCCGCGCACCGATCACCTGCTCCTCAACGGCGGCGGCGCGCTTGCCGACCGCGTCGCGGGCGCGGCCAAGGGCCGCACACAGCTCGGCGAGTGAGACCGCGAGCTCGGCCTCGGCCTCGACGCGATGGGTCAACGAGTCCTGGCGGCGATGCCCGAGCATGTCCTCCGCTCGGCGTGCCGAGCGCGTCGCGCGGTCGGCCCCGTTGCGGACGCGAGCCAGCGCGCCGAGACGTTTCTCGACCTCGGTGGCGTCCACCGCGTCGGTGATCGCCTCGGAGGCCTCCGCGAGCGCCGTACGCGCCGATTCGAGCTCCCGGGCGAGTGTCGCCTCGGCGTCACGCTCGGTCGCCCGCAACTCGGCCGCCAGAGCGCCCAGCGCCGCACGGCGCCGCTCGACCGCCGCTCGCAGCTCGGCCTCCCTGCCGGCGATCGACTCCGTTCTCGCGCCGAGTCGCTCGTGGGCTGCGCGAAGGGCGGTCAGGTCGCCCCAGACCGCGGTGCGTTCGCGGTCGCGGTCGGCGAGCTTCTCCTCCGCGGCTGAGCGCCGCTGGTTCGCCTCCGCGAGCGCGGCCTCGATCCGCTCCCGCTCGGACCGAGCAGTGCGCGCCTCGGCCTCGGCGCCTTCGAGGTCGCCGTCCCCGACCGAGAGCCGGTCGCCGAGCAGGCGCAGGCGCAGCTCCAGCGACTGCCGTTCGAGCTTCGCGTGGGTCTCAGCGGCGTTCGCCTGCTGGCGCAGTGGGCGCAGGCGCGAGCGCGCCTCGCGCTCGACGTCGAGCGCGCGATCGAGGTTCGCCCGGGTCCGCTCCAGCTTCAATTGCGCGCGGCGCCGGCGCTTGCGGTGCTTGCCGAGGCCGGCGGCCTCCTCGATCAGCAGGCGCCGCTCACGCGGCTTGGAGAGGACGATCGCCTCGACCTTGCCCTGGCCGATGACCGAGTGCATCTCGCGGCCGAGGCTGGCGTCGGAGAGCGCTTCGCTGATGTCGGCGAGCCGGCAGCGCGCGCCGTTGAGCTTGTAGCCGCCGTCGCCGCTGCGATCGAGCCGGCGCGTGACGGAGATCTCCGAGAACTCCGATCCCGCGGCTCCGTCGGAGTTGTCAATCACGACCTCGACCTCGGCGGCGCTGCGGGCCGAGCGCTCGCGCCCGCCGGCGAAGATCACGTCCTGCATCGACTGGCCACGGACCGCGAGCGGGCTCTGCTCGCCGAGGGCCCAGAGCACGGCGTCGGTGATGTTGGACTTGCCGCAACCGTTGGGGCCGACGATGACGCTGACGCCAGGGGAGAACTCGAGCTGGGTTCGCTCGGGAAAGGACTTGAAGCCCTTCAGGCTGATCGACTTCAGATGCATGCTCTCCGCTCCCTCCGGACAGCGTGCAGATCGGACCGGACGGGACCGCGGCGGAAACCGCTCAACCGGTGACCTCACCGAGGGCCTGCGCGGCGGCGGCCTGCTCGGCGGCCTTCTTGCTGGACCCAGTCCCCGAGCCGAGAACCTCCCCATCAACGTGTGCCTCGACCCGGAAGATGCGGTCGTGTGGAGGCCCCGATTCGTCGGCGGTCTCGTATGAGACGACCAATCCGCGTCTTGCGAGTTGTTCCTGCAGCGCCGACTTGAAGTCGAGCAGCGTGCCGGCGGCAAGTTCCATCTGCGGCTCGAAGGCCTCGAGCAATGCCGCCGAGGTGCGCTCGATTCCGAGCTCGAGATAGCAGGCCCCGATCAGCGCTTCCACGATCGACGCCATCGCCCGTTCGCTGACGACGAGCTCGGCGACCGAGATCCCTCCCTCGAAGCCATGGGGGCGGGCCTCCTCGAGCATCTCCGGAACCCCGAGGACGATGGCGATCTCGGCGCAGGCACGGCCGCTGACCACCTGACCGTGAATCTTGGTCAGCCGCCCGATGTCGGAGCGCGGGAACCGGGTGAAGAGCTCCTCCGCCACCGCAAGTCCGAGAACGCTGTCGCCGAGAAAGGCGAGTCGCCCCCAGGCTCGCAGCCGGCGTTCGGTCCAAGAGCTGTGGGTCAGCGCCTGCCGGCGGATTCGCGGGTCGAGCTCGCCGATGAGCGCCACGAGCGTCGCCACGGCCGCGCGCTCCTCCGCTTCGCGATCCGAGGAGACCTCCACGCTGCCGGTCAGTTCGCGGGCAGGCGTTCGAATACGAAGTCCACAGCCGCACCGACCGTCTCGATGCGAGAGGCCTGCTCCTCGCTCATCGCGATCCCGTAGGCATCCTCGAGCTCCATCACGAGCTCGTACAGATCCAGGGAGTCGGCGTCCAGGTCCTGACGAAAGTTTGTCGCGTCCGTGATCTGCTCGGGCGGGAGCTCGAGCTCGTTCGACAGGTGCTCTCTGACCATCGCAAGAATCTGGTCGCGATCCGGGGGTGCCGCGGGTCCGCTCATCGGCTGTGGTCTATCACGACTCGCCGCCCGCCGGCGATCCCTGGGACCCGTCACGTTCTTCGCGAATGGCACCGCGGCCCACGCCCGAGGAGGCGATGAGGGCCTCGGTCCGCTCGACCGCCCGTTCGCTGACCGCGCGCGCTGCCAACCTGATCTGGTTCGCGATCCCGGTGGGCCCTGCCGACCCGTGGCCGACCACCGCCACACCACGCAGCCCGAGCAGGATCGCGCCGCCGGTGGAGTCCGGATCCATGCTCTCCCGCAACTCCCCGAGCGCCGGGCGCAGGAGCAGGCCCCCGGCGGCGGCCAGCGGGCCTGACCTCGCCGCCGCCCGGACCGCCCCGGCGACGGCGAGCGCGGTGCCCTCGATCGTCTTCAGGACCACGTTTCCGGTGAAGCCGTCGGTGACGACGACGTCCGCCTCGGGATCGAGCAGGTCGCGACCCTCGACGTTGCCGACGAAGCGGATGCTCTCCAACGCGGTGAGGGCCTCGTGCGCCTCGACGACCGTCGAGCTTCCCTTCTTGGCCTCCTCGCCGACCGAGAGGAGGGCGACGCCGGGAGAGGAGACGCCGAGCACCGCCTCCGCGAAGGCGGAACCGAGGTGGGCGAACTGCACGAGATGGGACGAGCGGGCCTCGGCGTTGGCGCCGACGTCGAGCATGAGCAGCGGCCGGGCCCGCCCCGGGGCCGGGAGCTGCACGGCGAGAGCCGGTCGCTGGACGCTGCGGATCCGCTTCAGCGCGAAGAGGGCCGCGGTCATGGTCGCGCCGGTCGAGCCCGGGCTGGCCAGCGCCTGGGAGCCGCCCGCGGCGACGTCGGCGGCGGCGCGAACGATCGAAGCGTCGGGCCGCGAGCGGACGGCGCGGACCGGCTCCTCCTCGTTACCGATCGCGTCGCGAACATCGAACAGCTCGACGCCGGAGGCGCCGTTCAGCTCAGGGAGCTCCTCGGCCCGGCCGAACACGCGGACGCCGATGCCCTCAGCAGCAACGGCGAGGACCCCCTCGGTCACGGCCTCCGGGCCCAACTCGGCACCGAGAGCGTCGAAGGCGACGGTGACCGGTGCGGTGGCCGCGCCCCGAGGGCGCGCCGCCGCAGCCTCCACCTACTCCCCTCCGGGGCGTCCGGTGGGGGTGGGCGAGTCGTCGAGCTTGATCACTTCGCGACCAGCGTAGGTGCCACAGGTCGGGCAGACGCGATGGGGCATCCGCGCGCTGTGGCACTGCGGGCATTCGTTCAGGCGCGCGGCCGGAATGCGATCGTGGGCACGACGCTTGTCGCGACGGGCGCTCGACTGACGTTTCTTCGGGACTGCCATGCGGCGGGGAATGCTAGCGGTCCACTCGAATGCCCGCTATCGCCCGGCGTTTCGACACCGTGTCAGACAGGCATCCAAACCTTGCTAGGTTTGCGGCGAAGAAGCCGGACGCTTCCCCCGAGGCGTCCGCTCTTCGTTTGCTGGCCCGGGCCCAATTTCCCCCGAGAGGGCCCGGGCCGGCGCTTCTTTTCGGCCTCGCCGGGACCCAGGCCGGCCCGAACGGGCCGAGCCACCTACTCGATCAGCTCGCTCAGCTTCGCGAAGCGGGGATCCAGCGGACGTTCATGCTCGTGCTCGGCGGGATCGATGTCGTTGAGCGCGATCCCGCAGGTCGCGCAGAGGCCGGCGCAGTCCGCACGGCAGAGGAGTCGTTCGGGGAGAGCGAGACGCAGCGCATCGTGAGTCCATGATCCGGCGTCGAGGACGTTCTCGTCGACGTATGGGCTGCGCAGCTCCGAGTCGTCGGCTGAGCGCTGGTCGACCTCGCGGACGTCGAGAGCGGCGCTGAGTCTCGCCGGGCCCAGGCAGCGCGCACAGGTGCCCGCCACCACCACGTCTGCCCGCAGGCGAAGGGCGTAGCCGGAGCTCGTACGGGAAACGTCGATGCGAGCCCGGACCGGGGTGCTCGGGAGGGCGAGGGCCTCGCCGCCCACGACCGGAGGGCGGGGGTTGAGCTCGAGGTCGATCCGCGCCGCCTCCCCGCTTTTGAGCGCGAGGCCATCGAGGTCGACCGTTATCGGTGAATCACCTCGCATAGGGTTCGAGGTTAGCGTGAGCGCACAGTTCAACTGGGAACCCGGGACCTACCTGGAAACGATCCGCGCGGAGGTCCCGCGCTTCGATGAGCTGCAGGCCGAATCGATCGCCGCGATCCCCTTCCGGCCCCAAAGGGTCCTCGATCTGGGCATCGGCACCGGCGAGACCTCGCGGCGGCTACTTGAAGCCCACCCCGACGCGCACATCACGGGCCTGGACTCGAGCCCCGAAATGGTCTTCCGCGCCCGTGAGCTCGGCATCGAGGTGCGCCTCGCGCGGATGGAGGACCCGCTTCCCGACGGTCCGTGGGACCTCGTCATCGCCGTCCTCAGCGTCCACCTCCTCGACGAGGGGGGCAGGCTCGATCTGCTCAGGCGCGTGCGGGAGCAATCCCGAGCAGTCGTGTTCGGCGGCGTCGAAACCGACCCCGAGGCGCTGGCGGCCATCGCCGGCGGGCGGGTCGCCTGGCGAGCAGACGACCTCGCGGTCGTCGTCGCCGAGTACTAACCGACCTCTGCCGGCTCGATCTCTTCGTCGCGGCCGGCGAGGCGGTCGCGGCCACGCTGGACTGCGGCGAGGAACTTCTGGAGGTTGACCTCCAGGGTGGAGAGGATCTCGTCGGCGTAGTCCTCGGCGCCGAGACGAATCTGGCGCTCGGTGTCGCGGGCGTCCTCGAGGATCTCCTCGGCGCCGCGCTCGGCCTGCTTGTAGACCTCCTCGTCGGAGATCAGGCGGGCCTGCTGGTCACGAGCTTCCTTGACGACTCGCTCGGCCTCACGCTTGGCCTCCGCGAGCATCTCCTGACGCTCCTTGACGATCCAGCGCGCCTGCTTGATCTCCTCGGGAATCGTCGCCCGCATCTGATCGAGCAGGTCGTAGATCTCCTCGCGATCGACCCTGACCTGGTCGGTCAGGGGGACCGGCCTGGCGTTGTGGATCAGGTCATCGAGCTTGTCTATGAGTACTAGGACGTCCATCTTGCGGCCTAAGCTTAGGGATAGGAGACGAAATCCCTCGTCTCGCCCACTTTTTCGTTGGCGCGTTGCAAGCTCCTGCCCAATCCGCGCATCGGCGAAAACCCAGCGTTCATCGCTCGATCCGCTCGCTCAGCGCCTTTGCGACCTCGGCCGGAACCAGATCGCTGACGTTGCCGCCGAACGTGGCGAGCTCCTTGACTCCGGTCGACGAGAGGAAGCTGTACTCCGGCGAGGCCATCACGTAGGCGCTCTCGATCTCGGGATCGAGCTTGCGGTTGAGCTGGTTCATCTCGAACTCGTACTCGAAGTCCGAGATCGCACGCAGGCCCTTGACGATCGTCGTCGCGCCGTTCTCGCGGGCGAACCCGACGAGCAGCGTGGAGAAGACCTTCGCCTCGACGTTCGCGAGGTCGGCCGTGGCGTGCTCGATGAAGTCCCGCCGCTCCTCGGCCGTGAACAGGGTCTTCTGCTTGCGGACGGGCTGATTGACGACGCCGACGATGACGCGGTCGAAGATGCGAGCGGCCCGCCCGATGATGTCCAGGTGACCGTTGGTCACGGGGTCGTAGCTGCCTGGGCAGACCGCGATGCGCGGAACCTCGGCGCTCATCGGGCCTCACCGGCATGGATCCGGATCCGGCTGGAGCCGTAGGTGCGATCGTCGATGAGCGGCAGGGAGAGCTCCATGATGTCGTCGGCTGCAGTCTCGACGATCACGCGCGCACCCTCGGAAAGGCGTGGCGGGAGCAATCTGTCGAGCTCGGGACCAAGACGGCGCGCGAGTTTATAGGGCGGATCGCAGAGCACGAGGTCGTAGGTACCCACGTCGCGCTCCAGGAACCGCGAGGCGTCGGAGCGGAGGATCGTCGCCTCCGGCCCGATCCCGAGGTCGCTGACGTTGCGCTCCGCCGGCCTGGAGTCGAGGTCGACGAAGGTCGCCGCGAAGGCGCCGCGCGAGAGGGCCTCGATCCCGAGCGAGCCGGTCCCGCAGAAGAGGTCCAGCACCTCGAGCCCCGCGACATCGCCGAGGATCGAGAAGAGTGCCTCACGGACGCGATCGCCCGTTGGCCGGATGGCATCCGATCTCGGCGCTCGCAGCTTGCGGCCGCCCAGATCTCCTGCGATCACGCGCATCGTGGCCGCCTACGCCGCGATCGGCTCGACGCGCTCGTCGCCGAACCGGGCGCGGACGGCGTCGACGAGCGGGCCGAGCGCCGGGGCCTCCAGCGATCCGTGCTCTGCGATCAGGGCCAACAGGTCGTCACGGGCCGTGACGAGAACGCCGACGTCGTCGGGCAGGCTCGCGACGCGGAAGCGCGGCAACCCGCTCTGCCGCGTGCCGAGGACCTCGCCCTCGCCGCGCAGCGCGAGGTCGATTTCGGCGAGCTCGAAGCCGTCCCGCTCCCGCACGATCGCCTGAAGCCGCAACTTGGCCCGCTCCGAGTCGGGATCGGCGAAGAGGATGCAATGCGACTCATGCGCGCCGCGTCCGATCCGCCCGCGCAACTGGTGGAGCTGGCTGAGGCCGTAGCGGTCGGCGTCCTCGATCAACATCACGCTTGCGTTGGCGACGTCGATCCCGACCTCGATCACGCTCGTCGCCACCAGGACCTGGACCTCGCCGCTTGCGAACCGCGCCATCACCGCCGTCTTCGCCGCCGACGGCATCTGCCCGTGGAGCACCTCGACCTCGAACTCGGCGAACTCGCCGCGGGCAAGGCGCTCGCCCTCCACGGTCGCCGCCTTCGCCTGGTCCTTCTCCGATTCGCTGACGAGCGGGCAGACGACGAAGGCCTGCCTCCCCGCTCGCAGCTGGTCGCGGATGAAGCCGTAGGCGCCCGCGCGCTTCTCCTCGCCGGCCTGCCATGTGCTGATCGGCCTGCGACCGGCGGGGAGCTGACGAAGCGTGGTCGTATCGAGGTCCCCGTACGCCGTCAGGGAAAGCGTCCGCGGGATCGGCGTGGCCGTCATGTGCAGCACGTGAGGTCCTTGCCCCGCCGGCCCCTTCGCGTCCAGCGCCCGGCGCTGGCCGACGCCGAAGCGATGCTGCTCGTCGATCACGGCGACGGCCAGGCGCGCGAACCGCACGGTCGGCTCGATCAGAGCGTGGGTGCCGACGATCAGCGGCAGCTCGCCCGTCGCCAGGACGCCGAGGGCCCGCCGCCTGCTCGCCGCCGGCGTCGAGCCGGTCAGCAGTGCGGTCGGGATCCCGGAGCCCGCCAGCAGGCGTTCGAGCGTCATGAAGTGCTGCTCGGCGAGCGTCTCCGTCGGCGCCATCAGCGCTGCCTGCGCGCCGGATTCGAGCGCGCGCAGCATCGCGTAGAGAGCCACCACCGTCTTTCCACTGCCGACCTCTCCCATCAGCAGCCGCTGCATCGGACGCGCGGCCTGAAGATCCGCGTCGATCGCACGGCAGGCCGCCTGCTGATCCTCGGTGAGCCGGAACGGCAACCCGTCGATCCAGGAGCCCACCAGCTCTCCGGGCGCTCCGAGGCGCCGCGCCGCCAGCTCGCTGCGACGCTCCCCGCGCCTGATCAACAGCGCCGCCTGATGCAGGAACAGCTCCTCGTAGGCGAGCCGGCGCCTTGCCGCGGTCACGTCGCCCTCGTCGCGTGGGAAGTGGATCGCAACCCTGGCGTCAGCGGCCCCGGCGAACCCATGGCGCTCGCGGAGCATCGCGGGCAGCGCCTCGATCACGTCCGGAGCGAGGCCGAGCGCTCCCCACGTCCACTCACGGAGCTTCTGGACCCGGAGCCCATCGCCACAGGGGTGCACGGGGACGATCCCGGTCGTATGCAGGCCGCGGGGCGGCCCAGGCGCATCGCGAATCGGGTCTCGGCCCCCACCCGCCGCGTCGGCCTCCTCGTCGAGGAACTCGTGGGCGTCGACGCGGAACTCGCGCCTGTCGAGACGCCCGTTGAGCATCAATCGCGTGCCCACCACCAGCTTCTCGGCAAGCCAAGCCTGGTTGAACCAGATCGCTGTGATGGCTCCCGAGCCGTCGGCGATCTGGGCCTCGACGATGCGAAGGTTGCGGCGGCGGGTCGGACGCCACCGGGCCGAGCGGACGACGCCGACGATCGTCGACGGCCTGCCGATCGTCAGCTCCGAGATCTCGATGGCCTCGGCCCGGTCGGGATAGCTGTGAGGGACGTTCTCGATCAGATCGCCGAGCGTCAGGAGCCCGATCTTCGCCGCGGCCGCCGAGAGCTTCGGCCCGACGCCGGCGATCGAGGCGAGCGGTCGCTCGAGGCGCTCCGGGCGCGCGGCGGTGCGCAGCGGTGCCTCGCGCAGGGCGCCCGCCTCGACCTCCGTCCCCGCAAAGCCACGCGTCTGCGACGTTGCGACGATGTCGGTCAGGGTGGACAAGGCCTCCGAGGATAGGCGCGCTCCAGGCGCCATCCGCCGGGCCGAGCTCGCACCCGATCTAGGATCGTCCACATGGGTGAGATCAGCCACCGCCTCGCAGGGCTCGGCCTCGAGTTGCCGGAGCCCATGCGGGCACCTGCGGGCGTCGTCTTCAGCTTCGACCTCGTCCGGGTCCATGGCGGGCTCGCCTACGTCTCGGGCCACGGGCCGGTCGACGGCGAGCGGACGCTCGCCAGCGGCAAGGTTGACGCCGCCCTCAGCGTCGAGGAAGCCGCGACGGCGGCACGGGCCGTCGGGCTCGCCATCCTCGCTTCCCTGCAGGCGGAGCTCGGCGATCTCGATCGGATCGATAGCTGGATCCGCGCGTTCGGGATGGTGAACTGCAGCCCGGGCTTCAGCGCAATGCCGGCCGTCGTCAACGGCTTCAGCGACCTGATCGCCGAAGTGTGGGGCGAGCGGGGACGTCACGCGCGCTCCGCGATCGGCGTCGCCGCCCTTCCGTTCGACTGGCCCGTCGAGATCGAGGCCGTCGTCGCGCTGCGCCCCCGATGAGCATCTTCGGCCGCCGTCCCGCACCTCATCCCGCCGAGGGCTACGCCGCCAACGGCCGGCGGCGCGAGTCGGTCTGGGATTACCCCCGGCCTCCCCGGATCGAGCCCGTCGATCGGCGGGTCAGGGTCTCGCTGGGGGGCGTCTCCATCGCCGACACCGATCGCGCCACTCGGGTGCTCGAGACCGCTGGGGCGCCGGTCGTCTACATCTCGCCCGAGGAGATCTCTCCCGGGGTCCTCCACCGATCGCCGGGGTCCAGCTTCTGCGAGTGGAAGGGCTCCGCCACCTACTTCGACGTCCTCGCCGGGAACGAGCGAGCTCCGAAGGCCGCCTGGGCCTATCTCGACCCCACGGCCCCATTCGCAACGATCGCGGGGCACGTCTCGTTCTATCCGGCCCTGGTCGAGTGCCTGCTCGACGACGAGCCTGTCGAGCCCCAGCCCGGCGGCTTCTACGGCGGCTGGGTGACGGCCGAGATCACCGGGCCGATCAAGGGTGAGCCCGGATCGGGCGGCTGGTGAGCTAAGCCCGGGCCCTGAGCGGGTGACGATGGGCGACGAACGTCTCCTCGACCCAGCGGAAGCCACGCCGCTCGCGAAAGCGGTCGCTGAAGGCCGCGAACTCCGCTGACGCCTCCGGCACGGACGGACCTTCGGGCGGGTTGACGAGCGGATAGAAGAGGGCGGCCGCCGTCAAATCCGCAACCGAGAACGCTCCGCCGGCCAGATGCGCGCCATCGACGGCGTCGAGCTCGAGCTCGAGCCGATCCATCGCGGCGTGGACCTTGCGACGCGATCGCTCCGCGGATTCCTCCGAGCCGACGCCGTAGCGCAGGCCGGAGAAAGCTCCGGCAACCGCACCGGCAGCCCGGCGGGCCGGAGCGCGGCGACCGATCGGCGCGGGCATGAGCGCCACGGCGAACTCCGCAAGCTTCTCGGGATCTCTGCGCAGGTAGTGGAAGGCGACATGGCGCGAGTGCGGTCCGAGCTCCTCGTCGAAGAAGTCCTCGAGCTCGAGCGCCCGGCGCCGCTCGGCCGGATCGGCCGGGTAAAGCGGCGGTTGGGGGTAGCGCGCCTCGAGCGCCGCGATGATCGCGGTCGAATCGCCGACGGCCTTGCCACCCAGCTTCAACAGCGGGAAGGTCTTGTGCTCCCCGCGCGTCATCCACAGTGCCGCCGCCATGTGCGGTCCCGGAGGCGGGGCGTGCCGCTCGTGGGCGAGCCCCTTCCAATCGAGGGCCCAGCGAACCTTCTCGCTGAAGTGCGAGACCGGGATGTGCCACAGCTCAAGTCCGCTCACTGCGATGCCAGCAGCCACCAGTAGTTCGGTTGACCGCCACGATGGACCTCGGTTTCGACCTCGGGTGGAGCGAGCGCCGCGACCTGCTCGAGCGGGATCGGTGCGCCATCGCCCTCGATGATCGTGACGATCTCGGTGTCCTCGCCGATCAGCTTGGCGATCGTCGCGGCCAGCGCCGATCCGGCTCCGCCCCACGCGGCGACCTCGCCTCCGAGGAAGCCGACCGCGTCCCCGCGCACGAACCGGCCATCGGCGTCATCGCGGGCCGCCGGAGCCACGGCCCCGACCCGGATTCCGGCGAGCGCGTCGATCAGGCGCTCCTCGTTGTCGTCGATGCTGGCCGACGGCTCGAGCTCAACGAGAGCCGCGAGGCCGGCCTGCTGGGAGGTGCAGTCGATGACGCGGGCGTCTCGCTCGGAGAGATCGGCGGCATGCTGGGCCGCCAGGACGACGTTCGGGGAGTTGGGAAAGACGAGGACGCATTCGGCGTCGACGGAGTGGATCCCGGCGAGCAGCTCGTCGGTCGAGGGGTTCATCGTCGGACCCCCGTCGACGACGCCGGCGCCAAGGCCCTCATAAAGGCTCCTCAGGCCGGGCCCGGAGACGACCGCGACGGCGGCGCAGCGCTCGACCCCGCCTCCCAGCCGCTCGGCCCGCTCGGCCATCTGGGCCCGCATGTCCGCCTCATCGACCTGCGAGACCGTGCCGCGGCCGTCGAAGACCGCTCGTGCCCGCTCCGGCTCGTCGGTGTGGACGTGGACCCGAAGGGTGCGCCGATCGCCGACGACGAGAACGGAGTCGCCGATCTCTCGCAGCGGCGGCTCGAACTCGCCCGCCTCCAGCCCCTCGCCGAGGACGATGAAGTTGACGCAGTACTGAAAGCGGCTGTCGATGTGCTGGGGGGCCGAGAGCCGGGCCGGAGCCTGCTCGGGGATCTCGACCTGCGGGGTGTCCTCTCCACGGAGGCCGGCGACGATCCCGGCGAGGATCAAGACGAGCCCATGCGCCCCGGCGTCGACGACGCCGGCGTCGGCGAGCACCTCGAGCTGCCCAGGCGTCCTCTGCACGGCCTGCTCGCCGGCCCGGGTGATCACCTCGAGCGTCTCGGCGAGCAGCTCGTCCTGAGCCTCGTGTCCGACGCCGGGGCCGATCCGGCGGCTGTCGTCGGCGAGGCGGGCCAGATGCTTGGCGGCGGCGAGCGCCATTGCCCTGACGACGGTGAGCATCGTGCCCTCGGCCGGGTTGCGAACCGACTCGTAGGCGGCGTCGGCCGCGCGGGCGAAGGCCGCGGAGACGAGCACCGGATCGATCAGCTCGCCGGGTCGCGTGGCCAGCTCCTCGGCGGCGCCGCGGACGATCTGGCTGAGGATCACGCCGGAGTTGCCGCGGGCGCCCATCAGCGCGGCGCGGGCGACGGCGTGGACGAGCTCGGTGCGATCGGCCTCCTCCCCACCCTCGGCCTCGATCCGATCCAGCTCGGCGAGCACGGCGCGCATCGTCAGCGCCATGTTGTCGCCGGTGTCGCCGTCGGCGACGGGGAAGACGTTGAGGTCGTTGACCTCGTTGCGTCGTGCCTCGAGATAGCCGGATGCGGCCTCGACGACTCGGCGGAAACGCTCTACTGACGGATCGGACACGCGCGAAGTTGTATCGCGGCGCGTCCTGGAACGAGAGGGAGCTAAGCGGCCTTGGTCACTTTCCCGGCCTTCAGGCACCGGGTGCAGACGTAAACCCGATTCGGACCGGAGCCCTCGTCGATGCGAACCTTCTGCAGGTTCGGATTGAAGCGGCGCCGCGTCGCGACCATCGAGTGGCTACGCGAGTTTCCGGTCGCGGGCTTCTTTCCGCAGCTGTGACATACCTTGGCCATTCGGCCGCGCATGGTAGCTGACGGCGGGAGGGGCCACAGCTCGGCGTCCTCGTCGCCTCGCGGCCGGAGGCCGCGTCGGCTCCTGCGCCCTTGATCTGTGGGCCCTCCCGCTCGTCAGGACAGTTGCGCCTTCATCAGGTGCATTCGCATCACGGCTATCGCGGCGTTGCGCCCCTGATCGCGTTTGTCGCCACCCGATCGGGCCTCCGCCTGCTCGCGCGTGTCGCACGTGATCACGCCGAACGCACAGGGCACGCCGGTCCGCAGGGACGTCTCCTGGATGCCCCTCGCGGTCTCCGAGCAGACGAAGTCGTAGTGGTCCGTCTCCCCGCGGATGACGACGCCGACGCAGGCGACGCCGGCGAACCGGCCCGACTCCGCGCAGTACTTGGCGGCAAGCGGCAGCTCGAAGGCCCCGGGCACCTCGAAGCTCTGGATGGAGGCGGCGCCGGCGCCGGCCTCGGCGAACGCCTCGAAGGCCCCGTTGGTCAGCCGCTCGGCGAGATCTCCGTAGAAGGTCGAGACGCACACGGCCCATTCCCCCTTTGCGATCGCCTCACGTTCGCCGTCCTCGAACGACGTAATCCCCGCCTCACCCATTGCCCTCCTCCTTCGCGTCGCGCAGTTGTTCGGCGTGCAGCATCTCATCGTCGAGGGCGAGACCCTGGTGATGGAGGATGTGGCCCATCTTGTCGCGCTTCGTGCGCAGGTAGGCCTCGTTGTGCGGATTCGGCACCGACTGGATCGGAACCTGCTCGCTGACCGAGAGGCCGTAGCCCTCCAGCCCGATGATCTTCTTCGGGTTGTTGGTGAGGATGCGAATCGACGTCAGCCCGAGGTCGGTGAGGATCTGGGCCCCGATTCCGTAGTCGCGAAGGTCGGCCGGGAGCCCGAGGCTGAGGTTGGCCTCGACCGTGTCCATCCCCTGCTCCTGCAGCTTGTAGGCGCGCAGCTTGTTGAGCAGTCCGATGCCGCGGCCCTCCTGGGAGAGGTACAGCAGCACGCCGCTCCCCTCCCTCTCGATCATCGCCAGGGCCGCTGCCAGCTGCTCGCCACAGTCGCAGCGGAGTGAGTGGAACACGTCGCCGGTGAGGCACTCGGAGTGGACGCGGACCAAGACGTCATCACGACCCTCGACGTCGCCCTTGACCATGGCGACGTGATGCTTGTCGTCGACCAGCGCCCGGTAGCCGACCGCGGTGAACTCGCCGAAGGCCGTCGGCAGCGTCGTCGAGACCACGCGCTCCACGAGCTTGTCGTGCTTGCGGCGATAGGCGATCAGGTCGGCGACCGTGATCATCTTCAGGTCGTGCTGCCTGCAGTAGGGGACGAGGTCGGGGACCCGCGCCATGGTTCCGTCGTCGTTCATGATCTCGCAGATCACGCCGGAGGGATTGAGCCCGGCGAGGCGCGAGAGGTCCACGGCGGCCTCGGTCTGCCCGGTGCGCTCGAGGACGCCACCCGCTCGCGACTTCAGCGGGAAGACGTGCCCGGGCTGAACCAGGTCCCTGGGCGACGACTCGGGATCGATCGCGACCTGGATCGTGCGGGCGCGGTCGGCGGCGGAGATCCCGGTGGTGACGCCCTCGGCCGCCTCGACGGACACCGTGAACGGAGTCTCGAAGGGGGACTCGTTCTTGGCTGCCATCAGGTCGAGCCCAAGCTCCTCACAGCGCTGCGAGGTGAGCGAGAGGCAGATCAGCCCGCGGCCGTGGGTGGCCATGAAATTTATGGCCTCCGGCGTGACGAACTGGGCTGCCATCGTCAGGTCGCCCTCGTTCTCGCGATCCTCGTCATCGCAGACGACGACCATGCGGCCCTGCTTGATCTCCTCGAGCGCCTCCTCGACCGTGGCGAAGGCGGAAGTCGTGCTCTCGGCCTCGGCCGATTCAGGTCTGCTCATCTCGTGGTCAGCTCCCATCTGGTGGGTTGAAGGGTTGCAGGAGTCGCTCGGCGTATCGGGCGAGCAGGTCGATCTCGACGTTGATCCGGCGGCCCGCCGCCGTTTCTCCGAGGGTCGTGCGCTCGAGCGTCTCGGGGATCAAGGACACCTCGATCACGCTCGAGTCGACTCCCGCGACCGTGAGGCTGACGCCGTCGAGGGCAATTGACCCATGCTCGATCAGGAAGCGCTCGAGCCCCCCAGGGAGCTCGATCCGCACCCGCTTGGCGAAGCCGTCGTCACGAACCTCGAGCACCTCGGCGGTCGCGTCGACGTGGCCTTGGACGATATGGCCGCCGAGCCGGTCGCTCGCGCGCATCGCCGGCTCGAGGTTGACGCGGGTCCCCGTGCCGAGATCACCGAGAGAGGTCAGCTCCAAGGTCTGGTTCATCACGTCGGCCTCGAAGCCGCCCGGTCGCAGCGCGGTTGCGGTCAGGCAGACGCCGGAGACGGCGACCGAGTCCCCCGCGCCGAGCTCGTCCGCAA
The DNA here is from genome assembly GCA_963826475.1 of uncultured Solirubrobacterales bacterium. Taxonomy (GTDB): domain Bacteria; phylum Actinomycetota; class Thermoleophilia; order Solirubrobacterales; family 70-9; genus RHKX01. The sequence continues at coordinate 914,533 of CAWGXC010000003.1, forward strand.
GCTGGGCGGCGATCGAGAGATGAGCGCCCGCCTCGCCGCGCTCGATCCCCTCGACCGTGCCGATTTCCCTGATGAGCCCGGTGAACATCTACCACTCCCTCATGCGCACGCGGGCGAGCATGTCATCGCCGACCTGTTCCCAGCGGACGTCGACGGCCCGATCGGCGTCCCGCATCCGGGTCGCACCCGTCCCGCCCACGATCGGGCGGGCAGCGGCGCCGCCCAGCAGCAGCGGGGCGATGAAGATCCGGAGCTCGTCGAGCTCGCCGGCATCGCGAAACGCCCCGGCGAGGGTGGCGCCGCCCTCGAGCAGGACGCTGCTTACGTCACGTCGCCCGAGCTCGAGCAGCGCGGCGCTGATCCGCTCCGGCCCGTCCTCGGGACAGATGACGACCTCGACGCCCGCGTTGGTGAGCCCATCGACGCGGGAGCGGGGTGCCCGCGAGCCCGCCATCACGATCACCGGCGCCTCGGTGACGGTGCGGACCAGCTTGCAGTCGAGCGGGAGCCTTGCGGTCGAGTCGAAGACGACGCGCGTCGGTTGCCTGAGCGCTCCAACCCCGCGGGCGGTCAGCAGCGCGTCGTCGGAGAGAGCCGTTCCGATGCCGATCGCGACGGCATCGAGGTCGGAGCGCCACCGGTGGACGAGCTCGCGGCTCGCGTCGCCGGAGATCCACTGCGAGTCGCCGTCGGCGGTCGCGGTTCGGCCGTCGAGCGTCGCCGCGGACTTCAGCGCCACCAGCGGCTTGCCGGTGAGGGCACGCTTCCGGAAGGGCTGGTTGAGCAGGCGGGCGCGCTCGGCCGCGGCATCGCTCGCCCAGCCGACTTCGATTCCGGCCTCATCCAGGATCGCGGGGCCGCGGCCGCTCGCCTTCGGGGTCGGGTCATCCGAGCCGATCACGACGCGAGACACGCCGGAGGCGAGGATTGCGTCCGTGCACGGCGGCTGACGGCCTTCGTGGGCGCAGGGCTCGAGCGTTACGAGCATGGTTGCGCCGGTCACGTCGGCGCCGCGCTCCGCTGCGTCGGAGAGCGCCGCGACCTCGGCGTGTCGCTCGCCGATTCGCTCGTGGAACCCCTCCCCGAGCACGTTGCCGCGGGCATCGACGATGACCGCGCCGACCATCGGATTCGGGCTGACGACACCCCGTCCGCGAGCGGCCAGCTCGAGGGCGCGCTGCATATGAGCGCTCTCCTGATCGGTGGCTGCGAAGCCGTGCATTCCGGGGCCGCATCCCTCCGCCCATCGTCGGGCCAGCTAGTTGATTGACTGATCAGTCAACTGCAGATTCTAGCGTCGTCCGGGCCGGGTCGAGAAGCCTTTTCCGCCTCACCATCCGGGCCTCTCCCTTAAGCTCCCTCCGCCGCCCGACGCCCGAGGAGGCCCCCCTGTCCGACGCCGAGCTCATCCTGATCGGCGGCCTGCTGCTCGCCTCGGGGATCGGAGCCGCGATGGTGGCCGATCGTGTCCGGGTGCCCGGATTGGTGCTCTTCCTGGGCCTCGGGATGCTCGTCGGCAGCGACGGGATCGGCGGCGTCGACTTCGACGACGTCGAGCTGACCAGGACCCTCGGCACCATCGGGCTCGTCTTGATCCTCTTCGAGGGCGGACTGACCGCCGGCTGGCGCGAGATCCGCCCGGTGCTGGGCTCGGCGCTCTCCCTCGGCATCGTCGGGACGCTGGTGACGGCCCTGATCGGGGGGCTCGCCGCAGGCCTGCTCTTCGACCTCGGCACCCTAGAGGCCCTGATCGTCGGTTCCGCGATCGCGGCGACTGACAGTGCCGCGATCTTCGCCGTGCTGCGCGGCTCACGGCTGAAGCGGCGGCTCGCGCGGACGCTCGAGGGGGAATCGGGCATGAACGACCCGATCGCGGTGCTGCTCGTCACGGGCTTCATCAGCTGGATCCAGCAGCCCGCCTATGGCCTGCTCGACATGGTCGAGGGCTTCGCCGGCGATCTGACGATCGGGGCGGTCGTCGGCGTGACCGTCGGCTACGGGGCGCGCTGGGCATTCGTCAGGCTGGACTACCCGACGCCCGGGCTCTACCCGGTTGCCTCCATGGCGGCGGCGGCGTGCTCGTTCGGGATCGCTGACGTCTCCCACGGGTCGGGCTTCCTCGCCGTCTACCTGACCGGCCTCGCCCTCGGCACCGGGATCGTCCCGGCGCGCACCACCGTCACGGCCTTCCACCAGGGACTCAGCTGGGTCGCGCAGATCTCGCTGTTCTTCCTGCTCGGCCTGCTCGTGCTGCCGAGCCAGCTCGGCGACGTCGCATTGCAGGGAATGGCGCTGGCGCTGGCCATGATCTTCATCGCACGCCCGATCGCGACCCTGGTCGCGACCTCGCTCGGCTCGTTCACGATGGCGGAGCGGGCGATGCTCAGCTGGGCGGGCCTGCGCGGCGCGGTGCCCATCTGGCTCGCAACCCTGCCCGTGATCGCGGGCGTCGAGGGCAGCGAAGCCCTCTTCAACATCGTCTTCTTCGTCGTCGTCAGCTCGACCGTGATCCAGGGCTTCACCTTCGAGCCCCTCGCCGACCGCCTCGGGCTGACCACGAATGAGCCGGCGCTGCCTCAGCCGCTCCTCGAGACGGGGATGATCCAGGAGCTGGGCGGGGACGTCCTCGCCTACCGGGTCGACGAGAGCGACGTCGCCGCCGGGCGGATGGTCAAGGCCCTCGGGCTGCCCCGTGAGGCGCTCGTCAACCTGATCGTCCGCGATGGCGAGGCGCTCCTCCCGCGCGGATCGACGGTGGTTGAGCCCGGCGACGAGCTGCACCTGCTCGTGCGCCGCGAAAGCCGCATCGCGATCGGGGAGCTGACGCGACGCTGGCGGGAGGGGCCACTCGACGAGCCGGCGATCCCGCCGATCGCCTTCCGCGGCTCCCCGCAGATCTTCTCCGTCAGACCGACCAAACCCGAGGACGGCGATACGGGCTCGCCGGCGACGATCTCCGGGGTCATGGTGGCGATGGTCGTGAGAGCCCGCAGCGATGTCCCGGCGGCGGTCGTGGTCCTCGTCGACGGGCGGTTCGCCGTCACCGGCCCCGACCTGATCGCGGTCGGCGGTCGGCGCAACCTCTCGCGGTGGTGCATGGAGCGGGCGGAGCGGGCGGCGACCTCCGCTCAGGACCGGGCGTGGCTACAGGAGGCGATCGGCGTCATCGACGCGCCGGCTCCGAGGTGACGGCTAAAGGGCGTTGACCGAGGCGGCGATCTCCGCGTAGGCCGCGGCGGGATCGGGCTTGCCGAAGATCGCGCTGCCGGCGACGAAGAGGCTCGCCCCGGCGGCAGCCACCAACGGGCTCGTCGTGGCATCGAGGCCACCGTCGACCTCGATTGCCGCATTCGAGCCGAGCGCGGCCATCCGCTCGACCTTCGCGGGCGAGGCGTCGATGAACGACTGCCCGCCCCACCCCGGATTGACGCTCATGCAGAGCAGCAGGTCAGATTCGGAGGCGACCTCGGCGACCGCCTCGACCGGGGTCCCGGGGTTGAGCGCGATCCCCGCCGCGCAGCCGGCCTCGTGGATGGAGCCGATCAGGCGGGAGGCGTGGTCGGTGGCCTCGACGTGAGCGGTGATCGAATCGGCCCCGGCGCGCGCGAACTCGGTCACCTGTGCCTCGGGCCGCTCGATCATCAGATGGACGTCAAGGGCACCGCCCGCATCGTGGACGAGGTCCGCGATCGCGGAGACGATCAGGGGGCCGATCGTGATCGGAGGAACGAAGTGGCCGTCCATCACGTCTACATGAATCACCCTGGCGCCCGCGGCGAGAACCTCCTCGACCTGAGCGGCGAGGCGAGCGAAGTCGGCGGAGAGGATCGAGGGCGCGACCCGGCTGCCGGTCGGCAGGCCCATCAGACCGTGTTCAGCATCGATGTCCCGCAGCCCTGACAGCGAAGGTCCTGATCGGCGCTCATCCGCACGATCGTCTGATGGGTTCCGCAGCCCGGGCACTGGGAGACGAGCTCATAGCGCTGCAGGCAGTTGACGCAGCGGAAGCGGCCGGGCAACTGCGTCGGGCGCAGCCACGGCTCCTTGCATCCCGGGCATGAAGGGCGCGAGAGCGCGCCGGTTTCGGTCGCCGGGGGCATTCACCGATCGTAGTGGGAAGGGATCCTCGGGCAGGGCGAGGCCGCCGAGGGCGCATGGACAGCGGCTGCACGGCCGGCCGCTCAGGCTCAGTTCCGGAGCTCGGCCAGGAAGAATCCATCCGTACGGTCGCGATCAGGCCGAGTCTGCAGGAAGTGAGAATCGTGTGGCGAGGCGAGCCCGGGCGTAGCGGCGCCGAGGTCGATCGGCGCGATGCCCGCCGCGCCAACCACGTCCTCGTTCTCGCGGCGGGAGATCGTGCAGGTGGAGTACACGACCCGGCCCCCTGGACGGGTGGCCTCCAGAGCCCGGGCGAGGATCCGGCCGGCGAGCTGCGCCGTCGCCTCGATCGTCTCGGGGCTGCGTCTCCAGCGCGCGTCCGGCCTCGTCGTCAGGGTCCCGAGCCCCGAGCACGGGGGATCGACCAGGACCGCGTCGAAGCCGCTTCCGGGCGGTGGTTCGGCGGCATCGGCTCGCAGCACCCGGACGGATCCCGCGCCGACCCGCCCGCAGAGCTCCTCGAGCTCACTCGCGCGCCCCTCGTCGCGCTCGACCGCCACCAACCCGGCCCCGGAGTCGCCGAGCGCAGCGGCGATCTGGGTCGTCTTGATCCCCGGGCCCGCGCAGAGATCGAGAATGCGCTCTCCCGGCCGCGGAGCGAGCAGCTCGATCACCGCCCCGGAGGCGCGCGACTGCGGGACCAGGACCCCGGTCGCGACCGCCGCCTCGACCCCCTCCCACTCCCCGCCGTCGACGATCACGCAGTCGCGGGGCGCGGGCAGCGCGGACGGAACCGCCGCGTGGAGCTCGACGCCGGCGGCGCTGAGCTCGGCGAGCAGATCCTCGCGCTCGCCGTGCAGTCGGTTCACGCGATAGGCGCGCTCGGGTGGCGAGTTGATCGCGCCGAGCAGCGCCCGGGCGGTCTCGGGGCCGAGCTCCTCCCACCACAGCCGCGCGAGCCAGGGAGGCACCGAATGGGCCACCGCGGCCGACTCGGCCTCGGAGTCGTCGAGCGCCCCGAGCAGCTCGTCCCGCTCGCGAATCGCCCGCCGCAACACGGCGTTGACGAGGCCCGCGCCACGGCGGCGGCCGCTCGGACCCTTCGCGAGCTCGACCGCCTGGTCCACCGCGGCGTGGTCGGCGCCGTCGGCGAAGAGCAGCTCGAAGAGGCCGAGCCGAAGGGCGGCGAGCAGCGGCGGATCGAGCTTTGCGGGAGGCCGGCCCGCGAGCATCCCGATGAAATGGTCGGTGCTTCCGCGGCGCTGGACCGCCCCGTACGCCAGCGCCTGGGCCTGCGCCCTCTCTCGCCCCGCGAGGCCATGCCGGGTAGCGCTGCTTCGCAGTGCACGATCCGCCCAGGCTCCGTCCTCGAAGACCCGGCGCAGGACCTCGAAGGCGGCCAAGCGGGCCGGCGTTGGGGCGCTCAAGCCATCTCCGCCCGCGCCGGTAGCCCATGTCCGCGAAGGTAGTCCGCCGCGGGCATCCAGCGGCTTCCGGAGGGCTGAACCTCGGCGATCCTCAACGCCCCCGGCGTGCAGCCGAGGCGCAGGCCGAGATCAGGATCGACCTCGAACGCGCCCGCGGCGGGGCCCTCGGCGCTGACGGCGACCCCACGTATACCTAGGCGACCCTCGTCGTCGTCCAGCTCGGCGTAGGCGCCGATGTGGGGGCTGAGCGCGCGAATCCGCCGCGCCTCATGCGACGCCGGCTGGCCGGGGTCGACCCGCCGCTCGGCCGCCTCGATCTTCTCCGCGTAGGTGACGCCCTCGGACGCCTGCTCGTCGAATCGGAGCTCACCGGTGGAGTGCAGGTCCAGGCCCTCGACGAGAAGCCGCGCACCGAGCGCGGCGAGCCGGGACGCCAGCGAGCCATAGTCGTCTTCGGGGCCGATGGCGAGCTCCTCCCGCAGAGCGACCGGACCGGAATCGAGTCCTTCGGTGAGGCGGATGATGCAGGCACCGGTCCGCTCGTCGCCGGCCATCAGCGCGCGCTCGATCGGCGCCGCTCCGCGCCAGCGCGGCAGCAGGGACGGATGAACGTTGAGCATGGGCAGCGCGGAGAGGAGCGGGTCCTTGATCAGCTGGCCGAAGGCGCAGACGCTCGCCAGCTCGGGCTCGGTGGCGAGGATCGCCCGGCGGGACTCCTCGCGATTGATGCTTTCCGTCTGGTGCAGCTCGATGCCGAGGGCCCGGGCGGCCTCGGCCGTCGGTGGCGATTGCGTGCGCCGCCCGCGGCCGCGCTTGCGATCGGGCGGGGTGACCACGAGTACCGGCCGGTGACTCGAACCGGCGAGCACGGCGAGCACCGAGGCGGCGAACTCGGAGGTGCCGCAGAAGACGTGAGCGACCGGGCGAGGCGCCCCGCTCACCGCTCGCCCGACGGGGCCCCGGCGTCCTCCGCGACGTGCTCGGTCGCCACGGCGGTCTCGGTGCCGTCCTCGGAATCAGGGGGATCCAGGGTCGCCGGATCGAAGCCCTCACCACTGCGCAACGCGCGCAGGGCTCCGCGGCGCTGCTCGCGAACGGTCCGATCCAGGATCAGGATGCCATCGAGGTGGTCGATCTCGTGCTGCAGGACGCGAGCCTCGAGGCCGGCGGCCTCGATGAGCAGCTTGTTGCCCTCGAGGTCCTGCGCGCTGACCCGAGCGTAGAGGGGCCGCTCGACGTCGACGACGATCCTGGCGAGGCTGAGGCAGCCCTCCTCCGCGGTGACGAGATCCTCGGAGACCCATTCGACCTCGGGGTTGACGATCGCGCGAGGCACCGAGTCCGGGCCGGCCTGGAAGACGAGCATGCGCCGCATCAGGCCGAGCTGTGTGGCCGCCAGGCCGATGCCGAGGGCACCCTGCATCAGCGCGACCATGCGCTCGGCGTCCTCGGCGAGCTCCGGGCCGAAGTTGGTGATCTCGGACGCGCGCGACTTGAGCACGGGATCGCCGAACTGACGCACCTCTGACAGCGCCAGTCGGCGACGTTCGAGCGTCTCCTCGTCGATCGCGGGGCCGCCCTCGGCTTCGGCGGCCTCCTCCGACTCGATCGGTTGCGCGGTTGTGGGTTCGTCCGTCACCTCGGGAATCTTAGAAGGGCGTCCGTGGCCCTCCGTTCACTGAGGGTCCACGTCGACGGCCAGGGTCGCCCCGCGCAGCTCGCCGGCGAGCTCCGGCCGCTCGATCACGGCCCGGATCACGGCGCTGTCGCCGATCGGATCGACCGTCTTGATCAGCAGGCGCCTGCGGAAGCGGTTGCGACGGCGAAACCGCGGCGCGGGCCCCAGCAGCTCCGAGGAGGTCGCAAGGCCCGGCCTGATGGCCTCGGCGAGGCGGTTGCCGAGCTTGATCAGCGCGCCCTCGTATGCCCCGGTGAGCTCGACCGCCACGAGCGAGGAGAAGGGCGGGTAGCCGAAGTCGCGACGTCGCTCGAGCTCGTCGGCGAGGAAGCCCGGCGCATCGTGGCGGGATGCCGCCTCGATCGGGGCGGCCGTCGGGGCGAGCGTCTGGATCAGCACCCTCCCGCCCCTGCTGCCTCGGCCGCTGCGCCCGGCGAGCTGCGCGACGAGGGCGAACGTGCGCTCCTCGGCACGGAAGTCGGGATATCGGAGCGTCGAGTCGGCGTCGACCAGGACGCTGAGCGCCACGTCGGGAAAGTCGTGGCCCTTGGCGACCATCTGCGTGCCGATCAGGACCCCCCCACGCGCCTCGCCGAACGCGGTCAGCACACGGGAGTGACCGCCGCGGGCGGCGGCCGTGTCGGCGTCGAGGCGGAAGACCTCGGCCGGAGCGACGAGCTCGGCGACGAGCTCCTCGATTCGCTCCGTCCCAGCGCCGTGACGGATGATCGAAACCGAGCCGCAGGAAGGGCACTCCGTCGGGATCGGCTCGCTGTGGCCGCAATGGTGACAGCCGATCCGGCCCTTGCCGCGGTGCAGGACGAGCGAGACGTCGCAGGACGGACAACTCACCGCCTCCCCGCACGACGCGCAGCTCAGGTGCGGTGAGAAGCCGCGGCGATTGACCATGACGATTGCCTTGGCCCCCTCGGCGAGGCCCCCGAGCGCCTGGCGCGTCGTCTCGTGCAGAGGTCCCGATCTGGCGCCGACCTCCCGCATGTCGAGCAGCTCGATCGGGGGCAGCGGGCGGCCGTCGACCCGCTCCGGCAGGTCGAGACGTTCGAGCTCCGCCCAGCTCTCGGGCCGCGGCGTCGCGCTACCGGCCAAATAGACGGCTCCTGCCTCGGCGGCGCGATGCCTGGCGACGGCGCGCGCGTCGTATCGCGGGTCGCCCTCCTGCTTGTAGGAGGAGTCGTGCTCCTCGTCGACGACGATCAATCCGAGATCGGCGAGCGGGGCGAAGACCGCGGATCGGGGGCCGACGCAAACGCTCGCCTCGCCGGAGCGCAGACGCCGCCACTCGTCGAAGCGCTCGCCCTCCGAGAGGCCGGAGTGGATGACCGCGACGCGGTCCCCGAGGCGCGCCGCAACCCGGCCGAGAGTCTGGGGTGTGAGGCCGATCTCGGGAACGAGCAGGATGGCGCTGCGCCCACGCTCCAGGGCGGCCTCGATGGCCGCCAGGTAGACCTCGGTCTTGCCGGAGCCCGTGACGCCATGCAGGAGCCGCTCGCGCGATCCTTCGCCGTCCATCGCGTTGACGAGCGCGTCGACGCAGGCCCTTTGCCGGGCGGAGAGCGCGACCGGGCCGCTGACGGCGCCGACCGAATCGATCCGAGGCCGGCGGCGGACCTCCTGCTCCCGCTGCGAGACGAAGCCGCGTTCCTCGAGGCGAGCGAGGACCGACGAGTCGGCCCCGGCGAGCTCCATCAGCTCCGCACCGGAGAGCTCGCCCGCCCCGGAGAGGCGCTCGAGCGCGGCGCGCTGCCGCTCGCCGAGACGCGCTCCGCCGTCCAGCGCGACCTCGCCGTCGGCGGAGATCCGGGCCCGCCGCTCGGTCCGGGCCCGCAGCGCTCGCGGAGCGCCGGTCCCCGAGCCTGGGGGCAGGACGAGGGCGAGACCGCGAGACGGAGTCGAGCAATACCGCTCCGCGACCCAGAGGCCGAGCCTGACCAGATCCGGAGTGGCGCCGGCGTCAAGGGCCTCGAGCGGCTCGGCGAGCCGCTCCCTTGCCAGATCGCTGTGCTCGGCCATGCCGACGACCACCCCGAGCATCTTCCGCCGACCGCCGAACGGGACCATCAGCAGCGAGCCGACTCCGACGTGGCTCATGCTCTCGGGCAGGCGGTAGTCGAAGGGCCCGCGCAGCGCGCGGGCGGTAGTTATCGGCTCGACCTTGGCGATCGCCATCGTCAGACGAAGCTACGTCTTTTCGCGGACGGCCACCAAGCTCGTTATCTTGGCCGCGTGGCATTGAACCTGGGTCCGGGCGAACAGGTGGTCTTCGAGGGCCACCCGTCGTGGCGCGCGATCCTCGGCTTCTACCTGAAGGGCGTCGTGATCATCGCGGTGATCGTCGCCCTCGTGGTCGCCTACGGCAACACGATCGGCGACGGCGTCAGCACCTCGGCGGTGGTCATCGTTTTGATCGGCGGAGCAGCGATCGTCGCGCTGATCGGCTTCCTGCGTCGTGTCTCGACCCGTTACACGATCACCAACCGTCGCCTTCACGTAAAGCACGGGATGATCTCCCGCAACGTTCAGGAGACCAAGATCGAGCGCGTCCAGGACGTCAACTACACCCAGTCGATCTTCCAGCGGCTGATGCAGATCGGCGACGTCGACTTCGACACGGCCGCCAACGACCCCGACGGTGACTTCGTCTTCGCGGGAGTCGCTCAGCCCGAGCAGGTCGTCGACCGCGTGCATCACGCGACGGAGGCGCAGGCATCGGGCCCCCAGGGACGCTCCGGCCTCGGCGACGAGCGCAGCGACCTACCCCGCTGACGCGCCCCCGAGCCGGTTACCCCGGATACCTGCTCAGACGGTGGCCGTCTCGCCGACGCCGGCAGCCCTGCGCAGCTCGTCGACCCGGTCTGTCCGCTCCCAGGTGAAGTCCTCGTCCTCGCGGCCGAAGTGGCCGTAGGCGGCGGTCTTCTGGTAGATCGGGCGGTGCAGGTCGAGGTACTTGCGGAACGCGCCCGGACGCAGGTCGAAGACCTCGCGGACTGCGGCGGTCAGCTTTGCGTCGCTGAGCTTGCCCGTGCCGAACGTCTGAACCATGATCGAGACGGGATGGGAGACGCCGATCGCGTATGCGACCTGGACCTCACAGCGGTCGGCGAGCTCGGCGGCAACCACGTTCTTGGCTACGTAACGAGCCGCGTAGGCGGCTGAGCGGTCGACCTTCGACGGGTCCTTCCCGCTGAAGGCGCCGCCACCGTGGCGCGCCGCCCCCCCGTAGGTGTCGACGATGATCTTGCGGCCCGTGAGCCCGGCGTCGCCGACGGGTCCGCCGATCACGAACTTGCCGGTCGGGTTGATCAGGAGCGTCTCGCGCAGGGTCTCGGCGTCATAGAGATCGGCGTAGTCCTCGTCGAGGACCGGCTTGATGACGTGCTCCCAGAGGTCAGGCCGGATCGTCTCGTCGGTGTCGATGCCCTCGCCGTGCTGGGTGGAGATGAGGATGCGGACGATCTCGACCGGGACGCCGTCGCGGTAGCGGATCGTGACCTGGGTCTTGCCGTCGGGGCGAAGGTAGTCGAGCGTGCCGTCCTTGCGGACCTGAGCGAGCCGATGGGCCAGCGAATGAGCGATCTGGACCGGCATCGGCATCAGCGTGCGGGTCTCGTTGGAGGCGTAGCCGAACATCATTCCCTGATCGCCGGCGCCCGCCACGTCGAACTCGTCGTCGTCGCTCGCGTCTGAGCGGACCTCGAGGGCCTCGTCGACGCCCTGTGCGATGTCGGGCGACTGCTCGTCGATCGCGGAGATCACCGCGCAACTCTTGGCGTCGAAGCCGAACTCGCTCTGGTTGTAGCCGATCCTGTCGATCGTGTCGCGGACGATCTTGGGGATGTCGACGTATACATCGGTCGAGATCTCACCGGAGACCACGACGAGACCCGTGTTGACGAGGGTCTCGCAGGCAACGCGTCCGTCGGGGTCCTCGCGTAGGACGGCATCGAGGACGCCGTCGGAGATCTGGTCGCACATCTTGTCGGGGTGACCTTCGGTCACCGACTCGGACGTGAACAGATACTCGTTGTCAGAGAGCTCGATCTCGCTCATCTCTCGGGTCCCCTCGCTTCCGTTGGTCGTGGTCGTGGAATGCTATTCGCCACCGATCGGCGAGGCGGTGACGCCGAGGGCCGGCGCCTGGCCCACGGCCACCCGGAGCTCGGTGTCGATCCGGTCCTCGCCGCCGACGACGGCCAGCACGGCCGCCTCGAGGTTACGCAGATCCGGGGCCAACGTGGCATAACCGGGGTCCTCCGCGAGGCCGACCTGCTCGCCGAGGGCGAGCAGGCCGCTCAGGTTGAGGTAGGCGAGCAGGGAGACCTGCTGAGGAAGTGGCTCGTCGAGGGCTTGGAAGGTCGGCGTGGCCGCCAGCCCCCCGTCCGTCGCTCGGGCCTGCTCGATCCCCAGCCTGTCCGTGGCCACGACGAGCCGGTCGTCGAAGGTCGAATACGTGAGGTCGACCTGCGGGCTGACGAGCAGGCTCTGGGCCTCCACGCCATCGATCCGGCTGGCCTCGAACGCCGGGACGCGGGTCTTCGAGGCCGGGTCGAGGGCTCCGATCAACGGCTGCTGGAGCTGCGCCATGGCGGGAGCGGCGGCTTTGACGTCGACGCCCTTCGCGATCAGGCTCACGTAGGGCGTGCGGGAATCCACGAGAACCCCCGGCGATTGAGAGGCCGCGCCCTCGGTCACCGGCTCGACCGAGAGAGCCGCCTCGTCGCCGAGCAGCGGCAGCAGGTCGTCGGAGACGCTGACCCCACCCTCCCGACGCAGGTCCTCCTGAAATCCATCGAAGGCCGAGAGCAGCCCCGGAGCATCAGCGGCGGCCTGACCGCGGAGGGAGCGAACGCTCTTTGCGGGATCGCCGAGCCCAAGATAGGCGAGGGCATCGGCGCCGACGTTCGCCGTGAGGCTCGGCGCGAACTGAGGTAGAGCGGCGAAGAAGCCCGGCGAGGCCCGGGTCCGCTCCGGGTCGAGGCTGCTCCGGATCGAGACGGTCGCGATGTCGGCGTCGTTGACGCTCAGGGCGGCGGCCACGCCGGAGGTTGCCGCTGAGTCGACGAACGTGTCCAGCGAGCTCAGCGGCCCGTCGCCGAGCAGGCTGCGGGCGGCCTCGGGAGCGAGATATCCGTAGGCGAGCCGATCCTGGGGAAGTCGCGCGATGGCGGAGGGCTCCGCGTCGGCGAGCGTCTGCGAGTTGGCAGGCGGGTCGAGGATCTGCCTCAGGGCGCCGATGTCTCCGACCAGCAGAAAGCCGTGGTAGATCGCCGAGGAGAGGTTGCCGTCGCCGACGAATAGCTCGGTCCCGTTGAAGTCGCTGCTCGACGCGGTCGGTCCCAGCAAGCTGGATGCGAACTCACGCGCCCCGTCATCGTCGTCGGTCTCGAGCATCAAGACCCGTTCGGGGCTTCCCGATGCGGGCAGGATCGCCAGCGCGACCTCACCGCCCGACCAGGGCCGGATGTCGGAGTCGAAGTTGATCCGCTCCCCTGCCATCGAGGTGACCTCCGCCACGGCCAGCTGCGTGAGCAGCGGCAGGTTCGAGGCCACGTCCGAGGCGGCGGAGAACTGGTCGGTGTCGGAATCGGCGTTCAGGTGGACGTAGGTGAGCGCGTCATGGGGAACGAGGTCGATGGCGTCATCGCCCGGTGGACAGGAGTCCCCCCCGGGCGCGGCGCATGGGGCCGAAGGGAGGATCACGAACCAGACGAGCGCTCCGACCGCGACGACGATCGCCATCGCCAGGATCCTCGCCCGGCCGACGGAGGGCAGGGTGTGCCAGTGGTCGGAGAGCAATTGGCCGGCGCCGGCGGCCGTCGAGCCCAGCCGCCTGCCGGCGCCGGCCATACCCACGCCCCCCTGTTCGCGAAGGGCGCGCAGCCGGACGCCGATCTCCCTGCCCGGCGCCGAAGTGGGATCGATGGGCTCCGCGGAGGTCGCGACCGGGGCGCTCGGCTGCTCCTGCTTCTCCGCGGTCGGTGCCGGTCGGAACGGAACCGCAACGGGACGATCCTCGGTGACCTCCGCGGGCGGCGGCGGCTCGCCGGTGTCGGCGGCGACACCTTCGTGAACGTCAGGCTCGAGCGGAGGAGGGGTTGGGCCCAGGCGCTCCGCGCGGGCGGCGCGGGCCCGCGCACGAAGTCGCTCCAGCCGCGAGCCGGCCGGCGACGATGGGTCGGTCAGCCTGCGCAAACGCTCTCGCGCCTGCTCGATCCTTGGATCCCGCGCCACGGCGCGTTTATACCTAAGGGCCTGTCTCGGCAGAAGAAACAGGCCCTACCCGGCCTCCCGGGTCCGCTTGCGCGGCATGAAATCGATGATCAGCGGGACGCCCTCAAGCTTCAGGGAGGCGCGCAGGGTGTTCTCGAGGTAGTAGGACCAATCGCGGTTGATCAGCGTCCGATCGTTGACCTGGATCGCGATCCGAGGCGGGGCGTCGCCGACCTGGGCGGCGTAGTAGAGCCGCAGGCGACGGCCCCGCTTGGAGGGCGGCGGGTTGCGCTCGACGGCCTCTGAGACCAGTCGGTTCAGCTCAGGGGTCCGGGCGCGCGAGGCTCGGCGATCGGCCAGCTCGAGCGCCTTCGGCAGGACCTTCTGGACATTTCGCCCGCGCAGCGCCGAGAGCGTGATCACGGGCGGACGCAACCTCAGGCGTTGCTCAAGCCGGGCCTTTGCATCGTCGAGGTCGACCTCGACGATGTCCCACTTGTTCAGCGTGACGAGGGTCGCGCATCCCGACTGCATTGCGAGCTCGCCGATTCGCAGGTCCTCGGAGGTGACGCCCTCGGAGGAGTCGCAGACCAGAATCGCGACGTCGGCTCGCTCCGCGGCTCGCTCGGCGCGCAGCTGCGAGTAGTAGTCGATGGAACCGGTGACCTTCGAGCGCCTCCTGATACCGGCCGTATCGACGAGGATCGCCTCGCGCCCGTCGAGCACCACCCGCGTGTCGATCGAGTCGCGGGTCGTCCCGGCGACGTCGCTGACGATCGTGCGCTCGGAGCCGAGCAGCTTGTTGAGCAGCGACGACTTGCCGACGTTCGGGCGGCCGAGGATCGCAATGCGCGGCAGCGCGTCGGAGTCGGCGTCGACCGCATCGGTCGCCGCCAGATCCGTGATCCGATCCAGCAGGTCGCCGGTCCCGAGCCCGTGGCTCGCCGAAACCGCCATCGGCTCCCCCAGCCCGAGCGAGTGAAGCTCCGCCGTCGCGTGGACGTCGCGAGGATTGTCGATCTTGTTGGCGACGACGATGACCGGCTGTGGCGCGGCGCGCAGCAGGGCCGCCACCTCTGCGTCGCCCGGTCCGAGGCCCGTGCGGGCGTCGATCACGTGCAGGATCACATCGGAGTCGGCGATCGCCTCTCGCGCTTGATGCTGGACGGCCCTGGAGAGCGAGTCCTCGGCGGCGAAGTCGACGCCGCCGGTGTCGATCAGCGTGATCGCGAGGCCGTTCCACTCGGCGTCGACCTCCTTGCGGTCGCGAGTGACGCCCGCGTCAGAATGCGTTACCGCTTCGCGGACGCCCGCCAGGCGATTGACGAGCGTGCTCTTGCCGGCATTCGGGAAGCCCACCACCGCGACCTTCATGCGATTCCCCGCTCCGCCGCGAGGGCCGCTATCCGCTCGACGATCGACTCGACTGCGAGGCCGGTCGTGTCCACTTCGACGGCGTCCTCCGCGGCCTGAAGTGCCCCGTGCTCGCGATCGCGGTCGCGGGCGTCGCGATCCCGCTGCGCCGCGAGCACCGCGTCGGGGTCCTCCCCGGTCTCGGCCGCGCGTCGCTCGGCGCGCTCCCGCTCGGAGGCGGTGAGAAAGACCTTCAACGGCGCCCGCGGGCAGACGACGGTGCCGATGTCCCGACCCTCGGCGACCCATCCGCCATCCTCGACAAGGGTGCGCTGGCGATCGACCATGGCATCTCGAACGCCGCGGTGGACGGAGATCCGCGAGGCGACGGCCGAGACCTCGGGAGCGCGGATGGCCGCGGTGACGTCCTCGTCCCCGATCGCGACGGTTCCGCCGTTCATCTTGATGTCCATCTCGCGCGCGAGGGGGGCGACGGCGGATTCGTCATCGGGGTCCGCCCCGGCACGGGTGGCGACGAGCGCGACGCTCCTGTACATGGCGCCCGAATCGAGGTACGTGAAATCGAGACGCTCGGCGAGCGCCCTGGCAACTGTGGACTTTCCGGCCCCGGCGGGGCCGTCGATCGCGATCACCATGATCGGAGGAGCCTAGAGGGGGGCGATCAGCGAGCGGAGATCCCGCTCGAAACCCGGGTAGCTGATCGCGGCGGCCCCGAACCCCTCGACGAGCACGCCCTCCGCCGATGCGAGGCCCGCCACGGCGCCGAGCATCGCGAGCCGATGATCTCCGCGGGACTCGACGACCCCACCGCGCAGGCCGCCGGTCCCGGTGACGACGAACCCGTCCTCGAGCGCCTCCGCCGTGCCGCCGATGGCTCGCAGGGCGTCCACGACGCCGGCGATCCGGTCTGACTCCTTGTGGCGCAGCTCCTCGGCGCCGCGCACGGTCGTCTCCCCGTCGGCGAAACAGCCGAGCAGGCCGACCAGCGGGAGCTCGTCGATCGCCAGCGCGACCTCGGCCGGCTCGACGCGGGTCCCGCGCAGATTGCTCGCTCTCGCGCGCACGCTCCCCACCGGCTCTCCCGCCTCGTGGCCGGTTTCGGTCACCTCCATGATGGCTCCCATTCGGTTGAGGATGCCGAGCAGGCCCACGCGGGTGGGATTGAGACCGACGCCGGTGACCGTCAGGTCGCTGCGCCGCGTGATCAGCGCCGCAGCGAGATGGAAGGCGGCGGAGCTGAGGTCGCCGGGCACGCTCATGTCCGGCAGCGAGATCCGCTCGACCGGCGAGACCGCGATTCGGCTCGGCACCGGGTCCGTCGGCAACGCCGGGTTGCGCTCGCTCTCAACCTCGACGCCGGCGGCCGCGAGCATGCGCTCGGTGTGGTCGCGAGTCTCCGCCGGCTGGCGCAGGACCGTCGGGCCATCCGCGAGCAGGCCCGCAAGCAGCACGCACGACTTGACCTGCGCCGACGCCACCGGCATGCGGTACTCGATTCCGCTGAGCGCGCGTCCCGCGATCTTGACCGGAGGCCGTTCGCCCTCGGCCGCATCGAGCGCAGCTCCCATCCGACGCAGGGGGTCGACCACACGGCCCATCGGGCGACCTCTGATCGAATCGTCTCCGTCGAGCACGAAGCGGCGGTCCTCCTGACCGGCGAGGAGGCCCGCGAGGAGCCGGATCAGCGTTCCCGCGTTGCCGACGTCGATCGCTCCCTCCGGCTCGCGCGCTCCGCGCAGACCGAAACCATCGATCGCCACGTCCATTCCCCCGTCCGGGCCGGTCGTCGCGATCTCGACTCCGGCCCCGAGGGCCGCGACTGCGCCGAGCGAGCTGCGGGTGTCGGCGGAGTCGAGGTAACGGGTGATGCGCGTCCGGCCCTCGCCGAATCCCGCGAGCAGCGCGGCGCGATGGGATATCGACTTGTCAGGGGGAGCGGTGAGGGAGCCCCTCAGGGAGCTCGCCGGCTCGAAGCGGGCGTCGGCCATCGGCAGATCGCCTAGGGCTCCGGCGTCGCGACGGGAGCGACCGCGTGACCGAGGCCGGCGACGATCGCTGCGGCGCGATTGGCCTCGGCGGTCCCCCCGATCCAGAGCGTGATCGCTCCCGTCTTGGCGTCGGCGGCCGGAAACAACGCCATGTCCTCGATGTTGACTCCGGCCCCGGCGAGCGCGAGGGCGATCTCCGCGACCGTCCCGGGCTTGTTCTCGACCGAGACCTGAAGCTCGTGGAGGGGCGTGGCGGCGAGGTCGGCTTCGAGCATGCGGCGGCGGTCTTCGCGAGCCTCTCCCTGCCACCTCGAGATGGCCTCGGGATCGCCTGCGCGGATCAACTCCGCTGCCGCGACGAGGCGCGCGACGACGCCGTCGATCTCGGTGGCGACCGCGTCGGAGTTCGAGCTGAAGATGTCGGCCCAGATGGAGGGATTGGCGCCGGCGACCCTGGTGGCGTCGCGGAAGCTTCGCCCGACCTCAGGAGGGCGCTCTGAGCCTGAGGTCCGGGCAGCGCCCGACGAGACGAGCACGTTTGCAAGGACGTGCGGCAGGTGACTGATGGACGCCATCTCACGATCATGGGTAGCTGCCTCGATCGCCTGGGGACGGGCGCCGAGGTCGGCGATGAGGCGGTGGAGCCGGTCGAAGAGCACGCCCTCGGTCAGGGCGGTCGGCGTCAGATACCAGCGAGCGCCGTCGAACAGATCGGCGCGTGAGCCCTCCACGCCGGCGGTCTCGGCGCCGGCGAGGGGATGGCCGCCGATGAACCTGTGAGCTCCGTGGATCCCGGCGACCGCGTCGAGCAGGCCACGCTTGGTCGAGCCGACGTCGGTGACGATCGCCTCCGGGCCGGACGCGGCGATCGCGCCGCCGACCAGCCGCGGAAGCGCAGCGACCGGCGCCGCACAGAAGATGGCGTCGGCGCTCTCGACGGCTTCGAGGATCGTCTCGGCTCCTGAATCGAGCGCTCCCAACCGCAGGGCGGCCTCGAGGGTCGACGACTCCTCGTCGAAACCGACCACCTCGGCGCCGAGACGGGTCCGGGCCGCAAGCCCGATCGAGCCTCCGATGAGCCCGACGCCGAGGACAGCGATCCTCATCGGGCCTCAGGCGCGATCGCGCCGGGCGCGGACCGCCTCCGCCAGACGATCGAGGACCACGCCCGTGCTCTCCCAATCCATGCAGGCATCGGTGATCGACTGACCGTAGACGAGCTCCCCATCACCCTCGAGATCCTGACGACCCGCAAGCAGAAAGGACTCGAGCATCACCCCGACGATGCCGCGGTTGCCGGCGGCGATCTGGTCCGCAATGGCTTCGGCGACCTCTATTTGAGTGTCCGGATCCTTGCGACTGTTGTCATGGGAGGCGTCCACCACAATCCGCTCCGGCAACCCCACCGCGGCCAGGCGATCGAGGGCATCGGCCACCTCGACGGGGCCGTAGTTGGGCGCGGCCCGCCCGCCGCGGAGAATCACGTGCGCATCCGCGTTGCCCGATGTGTGCAGGATCGCCGGGGTGCCATCCGGATCGACGCCGGGGAAGGAGTGCCGGGCCGCGGCGGCGCGAACCGCGTCGACCGCGACCTGAGCGTTGCCGTCGGTGCCGTTCTTGAAGCCGATCGGCATGGAGAGGCCGGAGCCGAGCTGACGGTGGATCTGGCTCTCCGTCGTCCTGGCCCCGATGGCCCCCCACGAGACCGCGTCGGAGATGTACTGCGGGGTGATCGGATCGAGGAACTCGCATCCGGTCGGGAGCCCGAGCCCGAGCACCTCGAGCAGCAGGCGCCGCGCCATCCGCAGGCCATTGTTGACGTCCCCCGAGTCGTCGAGATGGGGATCGTTGATCAAGCCCTTCCAGCCGGTGGTGGTACGCGGCTTCTCGAAGTAGACACGCATCACGATCAGCAGGTCGTCGCTCAGCTCGTCGGCGCTGGCGGCCAATCGGCGCGCGTACTCGCCGGCTGCCTCGACGTCGTGCACGCTGCACGGGCCAACGACCACCAGGAGCCGATCCTCGACGCCATCGAGCACGGCCGTCACCTCCTCGCGCCCGCGCCGCACGACGTCCGCCTCGGCAGGGGGAAGGGGTAGCTCGGCGAGCAACTCGGAGGGCCTGTTGAGCGGCTCGATCCGTTCGATTCGCCGATCGCGAATGCGTTCCGCCTGGGGTTTCATCACAACCATCATCCGTCTTCGTCCTCTCCGGTGTCTCAGCGAGATCGTCTGGACCCGTCACGGGTCCGGGGCGGCGTCCGGAGGTCGGTTCGAGATCCTCGGGCAGGCCCTGGGGCCTGAGCCGGACGCCTAGCTAAATCGCCAGTACCACGAATAGGCGTGCCGAAGGGCGCCACCGGAAACCGGAAGGGCGCGCGTGGAGAGGTTCGACAGGCCGCTCATTGCAGGCGTTTCTATCAGGCCGCCACCTCCGGCGCAAGAAACGGCCCTGCAATCAGCTAGAGAAGCGGGCTGAGGGCATCCAGGAACCGTTGATTCTCCCGCGGGGTGCCGAAGCTGACCCGGATGTGACCGGGACCGCCCAACGGCGTCCCGGGCCGGACGATCACCCCGGCCCGGCCGAGGCCCTCGACTATCGAGGCCTCATCGCGGTCACCGAGATCTACCCAGGAGAAGTTCGCCTGCGTCTGCGCCGTTCGGAGGCCGAGCCCGTGCAGCTCCTCCTCGACGCCGAGTCGTTCCGCGACGGTCTTCTCGACCCGGTCGAGGACGTCGTCGGCATGCAGGATCGCCTCCGCGCCGGCCGCCTGCGACAACAGGTTGACGCTGAAGGGCTGGCGGACGGCGTCGACGGCCGCGCGGAAGCGGGCCGATCCAAGGGCGTAGCCGCAGCGCAGGCCGGCGAGGCCGTAGACCTTGCTGAACGTACGCAGCAGAACGAGGTTCGGAAAATCGTCGAGCAGGTCGACCGTGGCGTCAGGGTGGTCGAGGACCTGCATCTCGACATATGCCTCGTCGAGGATCACCGTCACGTGCGATGGGACCTTCTCCAGGAACTCGCCGACGCGATCGGGCGGTAGGCAGGTTCCCGTCGGGTTGTTCGGGTTGCAGACGATCACCAGCTGGGTCGCCGCGGTGATCTCGGTGGCCATCGCGTCGAGGTCGTGCTCGTAGGCCTCGTTGAGCGGCACCCGGACCTCCCGCGCGCCGGCCAGCGGCGCGAGCTGCGGGTACATCGAGAACGAGGGCCACGCGAAGATCAGCTCGGCTCCCGGCTCACAGAGCGCCAGCGCCGCGGCCAGGAGGATCTCGCAGGACCCGTTGCTGACGGCGATGCCGCCCGGGTCCCGCTCGAAGCGATCGGCGATCCGGCCGCGCAGCAGCGACGCGTATTGATCGGGGTAGCGGTTGGCGCCCGCCGCCGCCCTGCCGACCGCCTCGAGGACCGCGGGGTGCGGGCCCCAAGGCGATTCGTTCGAGGCCAGCTTGATCACGTCCTCGGCCTCGTAGGTTCGGCGAGCTCGGTCGAGGTCCATCCCACCCTCGTAGTGGGGAAGGCGGGAGAGCTTGGCGGCGAAGTTGACGCCGGAGGCGGGGCTCACTGAGCGGAGTGTAGGTCGGAGCGCAGGCCGCGAGCCGCGCCGATGTAGACGTGCGCCGGGGAGTGATCGCCGGGCGCGTAGTAGTGGACCATCGCGCGGATGACCCGCTCCATGGCACCCGGGACCGCGATCTCGCGGGTGCATAGCAGCGGCACCTCGTCGAGGCCGATCTCGCGCGCCGCGACCGCCGGGAACTCCGCATCGAGGTCGTCGGTGCAGGTCAGGATGCAGCTGATCAACCGTCCCGCCTCGAGCTCGTTGCGGGCGATCATCTCGCGCAGAAGCTCGTCGGTCGAGCTGAGGATCGACTCGCGATCGTTGCGCTCGGCCTGCACGGCACCGCGCAGCGCGAAGACGCGTTCCCCGCGCTCCTCGCTCACCTCGCTCACCTCGCTGCGCTCTTGGTGCTCATCGAAGCTCGGCATCCTTCCAGAGCCGCTTGATCTCCGGACGGGTGAGCTGACGGGCCTCGCCCTCCGCCAGCTTGCCGAGCTCCAGCGACGCGAAGCGGGTGCGGCGCAGCGAGATGACCTTGTTGCCGACCCGCTCGACCATCCTCCGGACCTGTCGGTTGCGACCCTCCCGGATCGTCACCTCGATGAAGTTCGAGCCCGTTCCGGTCACCTCGGCCGGCCTGGTCGGCCCGTCCTCGAGCTTGACGCCCTCGCGAAGCCGCTTGATCTGGCTCTCCGTCGCCGGCTTGTGCAGCCGGGCGACGTAGGTCTTCGGGACCCCGTAGCGAGGGTGGGTCAGGCGGTTCGCCAGCTCGCCGTCGTTGGTGAGCAGGATGAGGCCCGTCGATTCGGCGTCGAGGCGACCCACCGGGTAGAGGCGGCGCTCCGACGCGACGAGGTCGGTGACCGCGCGGCGGCGGCCGGGCTCGCGGGCGGTCGAGGTCACGTTCTCCGGCTTGTTCAGCGCCCAGACCTCGTGCGGCTCGGGCATCACCGCCACCCCGTTGACCGTCACACCGCTGGAGGCGTCGACGTCGCGGGCGGGGTCGGTGACCTTCTCACCGCCGACCCGCACCACCCCGTGGCCGATCAGCTGCTCGGCGCCGCGACGGGAGGCGACGCCGCAATGGGCGAGGTACTTGGCGAGGCGCATGAGGTCAAGCTAGCGGTCGTCCGCGCTCACGTGGTGTCCTGCAAGCCGGAGCGCGGCGATGGTGGCGTCCAGCCGATTCCTCGGAACGAGCATGTAGTCGGTCTCGTAGCTGGAGACCGCGAAGATCGGAATCCCGGTCCGCTCGAGCGGAGTCAGCAGCGCGACGAGGACGCCGGTCAGCGAAAGATCCAAGCTCCCTGCGACCCGCAGCGCTCGCCAACCCTCGGATCTCTCGACGCCCTCGGGCACCGAACGTCCAGGGCAGACGACCGACAGCTCCTCCGCTGTCCGAACCGTGGCGACGAGATCGCCCGAAGCCCAACCGGGATGGCGATCGCCGGGGTCGAGCCTGCAGATCGCGAACTCCTCCTCCAGCAACAGGAGGTCGAGCTTCATTCAGGCTTCGGAGCGCTGCTCGCCCGCCTTCAGCAGCCGCTCTCGGAGCTCCGCTGCGTCCTCCGGCGTCGGGTCGAACGCGGCGACGTCGGGGAGCGAATCGAGGCCGGTGAGCCCGAACAGCCGCTCGAACAGCTCCGTCGTCCGGTAGATCACGGCGCCGAAGCGGGAACGGCCGTGCTCCTCGATCAGGCCGCGCTCGGCGAGGGTCTGCACACCGGACTCGGAGCTGACGCCGCGGATCCGCGCGATCTCCGGGCGGGAGACCGGCTGCAGGTAGGCGACGATCGCAAGCGTCTCGGCCTGGGCCTGGGTCAGCGGCGGCGTCTTCGGGCGGGCGAGCAGGCGGCGCGCCGCGAGCTCGGCGACCGGGTCCGTCGCAAGGGCGTACCCGCCGCCGACCTCACGCAGGACCAGGCCGCGCTTGCCGGGGGCAAGCTCCTCGGAGAGGAGGTCCAACGCGTTGCGCACCTGGACCTCGCTCGTCTCGCAGGCCTCGATCAGCTCACCGACCGGAACCGGGTCGGGCGAGAGGAAGAGCAGGGCCTCGATCGTCCTGGCTAGCTCCGCGGCGCTCCCGTTCACGACGCCACCTCCCGACGCCGTCTCTCGGCGCCGCCGCTGATCGAGATCGGACCGAAGTTGCTCGACTGCGACCACGTGGCCTCACCCTTCTTGTGCATCTCGAGCAGGGCGAAGATGGTCACGGCCTGGGTCAGCCGGTCCTCCTTGCCGAAGGCTTGATCGAAGTCGACGTTGCGCGCACGCGAGAGCAGCCCGCGCAGGACCTCGAGCCGTAACTCGAGCGAAACGGTCGGGCGGATGTGGCTTGTGTCCACGGCGGGCGGGGAGCGCAGGAGATCGCCGAGGGCCGAGCCGAGCCGATCGGGGTCGTAGGCCTTGCGGGCGGCATCCAGGGAGACGCGACGGAGGTCGGCGGGAAGGGGAGCCGACCGGTACAGGTATGGGCGCTCGGCCTCGAAGCGGCGAGCGAGCTCGGCCCCGGCGTCCTTGTAGCGGCGGTATTCGAGCATCCGCGCCAGCAGCTCGTCCGCGGCCTCCTCGGGCCCGAGGTCGAGCTCGGCCTCCTCCGCCTCCGGCAGCATCAGGCGGGACTTGAGCTCGAGCAGGGCGGCGATCAGGACGAGGAACTCGGTGGCCGCCTCGAGGTCCAGCTCACCGGTTTCCTCGAGCCGAGCGATGTACGCGACGACGACCTCGCCGAGTTGGACCTCGAGCAGGCTGATCTCCTCGCGCAGCACGATCGCCAGCAGTAGGTCGAACGGCCCGGCGAAGACGTCGAGGTCGAGCTCGAGATCGGCAGAGCGCACGCCCCAAGAGTAGGCCCGGGAGCGGTCGGGAACCGCGTGCGGGGCCACCCGATCGCAGGAACGTACGAATTTGGGCGTTCTACGCCCAGATTCGTACTCTCTCGCGCTCGCCTACCGCGGCTCGGCGACGCCCATGCGATCACGGACGTCAGCGAGCACGGGGCCGGCGATGGACCGAGCGCGGTCGGCGCCGGCGGCGAGGATGCGCTCGAGCCCGGCTTCGTCGGCCCGCAGCGCGGCGTAGCGCTCGCGAACCGGTGCCAGGTATTCGGCGACGGCCTCCCCCACCGCCGCCTTGAAGTCGCCGTAGCCGGCGCCTGCGAACTCCGCCTCGACGTCGCCGGGCTCGATGCCGCGGACGACGCAGAGGATCTGGATGAGGTTCTCGATCCCCTCCTTGCCCTCGCCGCGCGTCACCTCGCGCCCGGAGTCGGTCTTGGCGCTGCGGAACTTCTTGGCGATCGCCGCCGGCTCGTCGAGCACGTAAACCCTTCCCGCCGCTGTGCCGGCGGTTGTCGACATCTTCGAAGTCGGGTCCTGGAGGTCCATGATCCGAGCGCCGACCTCCGGGATCCGGTGCTCGGGGACGATGAACGTCTCCCCGAACCGCTCGTTGAAGCGGCGGGCCACCTCCCGCGTCAGCTCGATGTGCTGACGCTGGTCGTCACCGACCGGGACCTCGGTGGCGCGGTAGGCGAGCACGTCGGCGGCCATCAGGATGGGGTAGTTGAAGAGTCCCGCGGAGACGAAGCCGCCGGTCTTGGATTCGACCTGCTCCCGTTTCGTCTTCCACTGGTGCATCCGGTTGAGGTCACCCCACGCGGTGACGGCGCCGAGCAGCCAGCAGAGCTCGGTGTGTTCGCGCACGTCGCCCTGGCGGAAGAGGACGCATTTATCGGGATCGAGACCGGCGGCGATCAGCAGCGCCGCGGTGTCGTGAACGCGCTCGCGGAGCCCCTTCGGGTCGTAGTCGAGGGTGATCGCGTGCAGGTCGACGATGCAGTAGAGCGCCGACTCGGGGTCAGCGGCGTCCTGACCTTCGACGTATTGGCGGATCGCGCCGATGTAGTTGCCGAGGTGCTTCGTTCCGGTCGGCTGCAGGCCGCTGAAGATGCGCTTGGGTGGAGCCGCAGACACCCGCGGGAATCTACCCGCCCGCGCTGAGCAGCTCCGCGGCGCGTTCGTCCTCCTGCTCCAGCAGGGATCGGACCAGCTCGACGACGTCGGGGCGCGCCTTCTCGATCGAACCCGAGTCGTGGGGCGGATCGGGGTCGTACTCGATCCCCAGCTGGATCGCCCGTGCGACCTCCTCGCCGGCGATCAGCTCGGCCAGCTGCAGCGCCATGTCGATGCCGGCGGAAACCCCGGCCCCGGTGACGATCTTGCCGCGGCGGACGACCCGCTCGACGACGGGAATCGCGCCGAGCTGCGCCAGCGCCTCCCGCGCCGCCCAATGGGTGGTCGCCTCGATCCCCTCGAGCAGCCCTGCGGAGGCGAGCAGCAGCGAACCGGTGCAAACGGAGGTCGTCCAATCGGTGCCCTCGTGGACGCGGGCGATCCATCGGGGGTAGGGGCCGTCGGGATCCAGCAGCCTCCGGTTGCCGACGCCGCCGGGCACGACGATCACCTCGGGGGCTCCGATCTCATCGAGGGCCGCGTCGGCGGTGATGGCGACCATGCCGCTCTCGGTCCGCTTCGGCCCGGGCTGGGCCGCGCAGAACACCACCTCGGCACCCGGCAGGCGGGAGAGGACGTCATAGGGCCCGATCGCGTCGAGCGCGGTGAAGCCGTCATAGATGGGAATGGCGATCTGCATTGCTTGTCTCCTCGTTCCTGATCGGCGCTCAGACCGCTGCGGGCATGCGGAACCGGCGGCGGTAGTCGCTCGGACTGGTTCGCAGCCGGCGCTGGAAAGCGCGGCGCATGACCTCCGCGCTGGTGAAGCCGCAGCGCGACGCGACGCTCTCCAACGAGCTGCCGTCGGTCTCGAGCATGCTGCGCGCCCGCTCGACCCGGAGCCGCTCGACGTAGTCGGCGGGGGTCGCTCCGAGCTCCGAGCCGAACACGCGGGTGAGCTGCCGCTCGGAGAGGTGCAACCGGCCCGCGAGCGCTCCAACCGAGAGATCCTCGTCCAGGTGGTCGGCCATCCAGGCTTGGAGGTCCCGAACGGGCTCGCGCTCGGCGAGCTGGTGTGAGAGCTGGACCGAGAACTGGGACTGCCCCCCGGATCGGCGCGCGTAGACGACGAGCTGGCGAGCCGTCTGCAGCGCAACGTCCCGGCCGAGGTCATCCTCGACAAGCGCGAGCGCGAGATCCATGCCGGCGGTCACCCCGGCCGAGGTCAGGACCGAGCCATCGCGAACGAAGATCGCGTCGGGCTCGACCGTCACCTCTGGATAGCTGCGGGCGAGGCTCTCGCAGCGCGACCAGTGGGTCGTCGCCCGGCGCCCGTCGAGAAGCCCGGCTTCGGCCAGGAGGAAGGCGCCGCTGCAGACGCTCGCAGTCCGCCGCGCGCCCGCAGCGAGTCGAGCGATCTCGGCGATCAGCGGCGCATCGTCGACCGCGGTGCGAGTGCCGGTTCCGCCGGCGACGATCAGGGTGTCGACGCGCGCGAGCGATTCCAGCGACGCGTCCGCCGAGAGCTCGATGCCGCTTTCGCTGCGCACCGGCCGGCCGTCGAGCGTCGCAAGCAGCAGCCTGCGGGAGCCGGCGGCGTAGCGGTCGGCGGTGTGGAGAACCTCCCAGGGCCCCGTGACGTCCAGCGACTGGACGCCGTCGAAGGCGACGATGGCGGTGGGAAGCGCGGCCATGAGGCCAGCATGAGCCGCCGACCGATGTCCGTCAAGTCATATAGCCCACGTATTCAGACAGCAATCAAGGAGCCGGCGGGTCGCGCAGCTGCTGCGCGTCGGTGAAGAAGTTGCGATAGACGAGCGTCGTCGAGACCAGCGCCGAGATCATCGCGGCGCCGAGGAGCACCCAGAGCAGGACCAGCTGCAGGCGGACGGCGTCGGTCGGATTGGCGCCCGCCAGCAGCGCGCCGACCATCGTGCCCGGGAAGAAGATCAACCCCGTGGTCTTCGTCTGGTCGATGAGCGTGATCGTTCCCGAGCGCAGCGACCGGCGCAGGTGCGGCAGCGCGGCCTGCCTCGAGGTGGCGCCGAGCGCGAGGGTCGCCTCGATCTCTCCCGCGCCGCGCTCGAACTCGTCACCGAGCCGGTTCAGGGCGACCGCCGAGGCGGTCATCGCGTTGCCGACGACCATGGCTCCGACCGGCACCAGGTAGCGCGCGGTCGCATCGAAGACCCCGAGCGCGACGACGAGGCCGAGCGTTACGGCAGCAGCCAAGGTGAGCGCGAGCAGCAGAGGCAGCGTCGCCCCCGGGACCTTGCTCGCCCGCGAGCGGGCCGTCAGCGTCCCGAAGCCGATCGAGACGGCGAGCAGCAGCGCGACGAACCAGAGGCTGCCGTCGTCGAAGACGAGCTTGAGCACGTAGCCGGCCGCGGTCAGCTGGATGAACGAACGCAGGACAGCGATCCCCATGTCCCTCTCCAGCTCCGCGCTGCGCCAGCGCGAGATCCCGATCGCGATTGCAACCAGGACCAGCGTGGCAGCGAGCTCCCCGACCGAGATGTGCACCCCCGTGCTCATCGCACCCCGAGCCCCGCGCCGAATTCCAGCCCGACGGCGCGACCGGCCTCGATCCGGATGATCCACTCGGCGAGCCGGCCGGCCTGGGCGACGTCGTGGGTGACGAGCACGATCGAGACGCCGAGCTCTCCAGCGAGCCGGGCGATCGTCAGCTCGATCGCATCGCGGGAGGCCTCATCCAGCGAGGAGGTGGGCTCATCGAGCAGCAGGACGCGTGGCTCGAGCGCCAGGGCACGTGCCAGCATCGCCCGCTGCTGCTCGCCCACCGAAAGCCTCGTCACCTCCCGCTCCGCGAATGATCCGTCGAGGCCGGCGTGGGTCAGGAGCGCCTCGGCATCAGGCGTCGTGCCTGCGAGGCGGGCGGCAAAGGCGATGTTGTCGGCCACCGTGCCCGGCAACAGGGCCGGCAGCTGAGGAACGAGGCAGACCTCGCGCCGTAGGGCAAGCGGGTCGCGTCCTCTGACGTCGCCGCCGTCGTAGCGAACCGTGCCCGAGTCAGGATCTGCGAGCCGGTCGAGCAGCCGCAGGACCGTGGACTTGCCAGAGCCGGAGGGACCGACGAGCGCGCTGACGCCGGCCGGGATCCGGGCGTCGAAGCCGTCGAGGACCCGTCTCCCGGCGCGTGAGAGCACCACCGCGTCGAGCTCGAACAGCACGGCCCGAGTATCGCGCCGTCAGGGCGCTCGCGTCTTCACGCCGTCACGTCGGCGCGGCCCCCTCCCCCGCGCCTGTGACGCGAGGCCGTGAGAAACCTGATCGCGCCGCCGACCAGGCCCGCCACACCGAGGACCAGCGCCACGATCACCAGCGTGGCATGCCCGCCCTTGGCGGCATCCGCGGGGACCCCCGCGATGGGTGCGCTCGCCTCGCTGGCGACCCCCGTCGCGGTGTCGATCGTTCCCAGCAGCCCAGCGACCGGGTCGACGACCTCGACGGCGTCGCCGGAGGCGCTCATCCGCAGCTGGACTCGGCTCAGCGCCCCGCTCGGAATCCAGTCGAGGTCGATACAGAGGGTGCGGCGGCCGACAGTGTCGATCGCGTGGACGAACGGCTCGCCGGCCTTCTCCGGTCCGTAGTAGGACAGGCCACCGTCATAGAGGGTGTACTGCCAGCGCCCTCCCTCGCCGCTCACCCGGCGCAGCGGAAATCCGCGCATCTCCTCCTTCGGATCGTTCTGGGGCAGCAACGATCCCGGCGCCAGGCGGCCTCGCTCAAGGTCGAAGGTGCGCAGCCGGTAGGCAGTCCGGTCGCGAGGATCCGGGTACTGGACCAGATAAGCGGTTCCCCCATCCGGCGAGATCGCGTCGAAGCTGAAGTCGCCGTCGAGCTTGATCCGGCGCTCGACCCTGAGCGAGCTCGGGTCGATAAGCGCCATCACCGTCTCCCTCTGCGGGAACCCGATTCGGGGGCGGATCAGGACGAGCGACCGGCCGTTCTGGGAGATTCCGCTCGTATCGCCATTGACGGTGACGCCGGGGACGCTGTAGATGCCCTTCAGCCAACTGCTCCCCATCACCTGGCCGCTGCCCGTTGCCACCCGCTCGAGCAGGGTCGATCCGCCACGCGGAAACGCCAGGAAACGCTGCGCCCCGGTCGAGCTGATCACCCCCTGGTTCGTCGTGTCGACGCCGCCCGGGACCGGCAGGCCGTCGGCCCCCGCCTCCGCCGGCAAAAGGGCCCAGGCGAGCGCGCAGATCGCGAGGGTCATAGCAATCGATCGAGACCTCATCTTTCCTCCCGTGTTGACCGTCTGGGATACGGCTGATCCGCCGCGAGAGGTCCCCGGTGGGCCGCCGAGGGACCTGCTCGGCCCCACCGTCCGTAGTCTGGGTATGGCGACCGTACGGCTTGTACTTATCGGTCATTGCGGAGGAGAATCGCCCTCGATGGCCACACGACTCGGCGCGCGCTTGGAGGGGACGCTCATCCGCGAATCCAGTCGCGACGGAGCCCTCGACGAGGAGCGGACCAGCGAGCGTCGCTTGCTGCGCGCCGCCCAGGACGGCTCGGAGGAAGCGCTCGAGGTGCTCGTTCGTCGCAACTGGCCGCTGGCGCATCGAGCCGCGTACCTCGTGATCGGTGATGCCGTGGCAGCCGAGGACGTCGCTCAGGAGGCACTCGTCGCGGCGATCAGGGCGCTCGGGTCGTTCGACCGCCGCCGGCCCTTTGGACCCTGGCTTCACCGGATTGCCGTCAACCGCGCGATCGACCACGCTCGTGCACGCGGGTCCAGGTTCGAGATCTCGGCGGGGACGGCCGCCGACGCCGAGCTCCGAGGACCAACGCACCCCGGCGATGAATCGGGCACCGACCCGAGGGCTGAGGGCCTCGAGGCGGCGCTGAGCGGGCTCTCTCCAGAGCACCGGGCGATCGTCGCGATGCGGTACCTGCTGGATCTGACGCCCGGGGAGATCGCCACCGAGCTCGGCCTTCCGCGCGGCACCGTCAACTCGCGCCTGCGACGAGCGCTCGATCAGCTCGCGGGCACGCTGGGGGATCCTGATGCGGCGGAGTGACCCACGCGAGGACGCGCTGCGCCGGGAGCTGGACGGGATCCGTCCGCCGGGGGAGTCCGACGCACTCGAGCGGGCGGTGGCGCTCTCGCTGAAAGAGCAATCCGAGGTCGGCAGGCCGCGAGCCCGGGGCGGCTCGGCCTGGAAGCTGATCGGAGCCGCGTTGGCGACCGCCTCGGTTCTCGTGCTCGCGCTGACCCCGGCCGGCGCAGCCGTCCGCGACTGGGTCGGCGATGCGGTCGGCGGCAGCGCTGGAGATGGCGTTCGCCCGGCGCTCACCCATGTTCCATCGGGCGGCAGCCTGCTCGTCAGATCGGGCTCGGATCAGTTCGCGGTCGCCGCGGACGGGACAACCAGGCTGCTCGGCAGCTATGACACGGTCGCCTGGTCTGCCCAGGGCCTCTACGTCGCTGCAGCCAGCGACCGGCGCTTGGCCGCGATCGAGCCGGATGGAGGCGTCCGCTGGTCGATCACCGCCCCCGGTCGCGTCACCGATCAGGTCTGGGCCCCCGGCTGCTGCCGCGTCGGCTACCGGAGCGACGGCGGTCTCTGGGTAGTCAACGGCGACGGCACCGATCCACACGAGGTCGTTGGCCGTATCGCCCCCGTCGCACCCGCCTGGATGCCGACGGCCTACGACATCGAGACGCAGGCATCCCCAAACGTGCTCGCCTACGTCGACTCGCAGAATCGTCTGGCGACGATCAACACGGACAATGGGGCGAGCTCCGCCTCCGCCCCCCTTTCAACGGACCCGATCGCAATCTCCTGGCTCGACCAGCAGCGGATCCTGGCGGTGGAGCCCGGCGGCCTCGAGATCGTCGACTCGGGCAACGGCTTCGTCGACCGGTTCGAAGTGCAGCTAAGTGAGCCGATCAGCTCTGTTGCGGTCGCGCCTGACGGCGGGTCCGTTGCCGTCTTGACCGAAACGGATGAGCCGAAGGAAGGCGTGCGCAGCACCGTCCGGCTGATCGACCTCGAGCGGGAAGCTCCGAACGCAGAGCCGCGCGTCCTGTTCTCGGAGTCTGGCCGCTACGACGGGCCGGTCTTCTCACCTGACGGCACGCGGATCGAGCTCGGCTGGCGCAAGGCTGACCAATGGCGCTTCATCTCGACCGCCAAGGGAACGGACCCCATTGCGATCGGCGGAATCACTCGCGAGTTCGACGGTGGGCGAAGCGGCGCTATGCCCCAGATTGAGGACTGGTGCTGCTCCTGAGGATCCGCAGAACTGACGAGGTCGTCGGCGGCCCGAAAGTGTTCCGCGGAACATAGACATCAACTTCGGCCTTTGGGCTCCCTGGCGACTCACTAGGGGGGCGTGCATCCCACTTCGATGCCGTCCGACGGCCTTCCTAAAATCGAACATATGTTCGTTTCCGATGAACACGCCGAAGCGGCGCAATCGCCGATCCCAGCGGACGATGATCCCGCCCATACCTCCCCGCACCGCGAGCTCAGCCTGAGCCGGCTGGACCGTGAGATCGGCCAGCTCGCGGCCCATATCGCGGCGGCCACCTGCCGATGGCTGCAGCTGATTGCCGAGTTCGACCGGCGCAAAGGCCACGAGGCGAGCGGATTCTCGTCGTGCGCCACCTGGCTCGCGTGGCGGTGCTCGGTCGCACCGCGGGCTGCGCACGAGCACCTGAGGGTGGCCCGCAGCCTGACGTCGCTTCCACTGATCACGGCGGCGTTCGCGAGTGGATCGCTCAGCTATTCGAAGGTCCGCGCGCTGACGCGGGTCGCGGAGCCTGAGATGGAGGAAGAGCTCGTCGAGCTCGCGCTGCAGGCGACGGCAGCGCAGCTGGAGCGCGTGATGCGCGGATACCGAGGGGCGTTGGCCGAGGACGGGGAGTTGGCTTTCGAGCGGCGACATCTGACGACGCATTGGGACGACGACGGCTCCCTTCGAATCAGTGGCAGCTTCCCCGCTGAGGAGGGAGCGCTGTTGCTGAAGGCCCTCGAGCTCACCCAGAGGCAGCTCGACAAACCCAGATCCGAGGCCGG
The DNA here is from genome assembly GCA_963826475.1 of uncultured Solirubrobacterales bacterium. Classification (GTDB taxonomy): domain Bacteria; phylum Actinomycetota; class Thermoleophilia; order Solirubrobacterales; family 70-9; genus RHKX01. The sequence continues at coordinate 945,896 of CAWGXC010000003.1, forward strand.
CACAGAATTCGACGAGGTTCGGCCGCGCGCGACCCTGAGCGACGCGATGGTGGCCTTGGCGGAGTCGGCCATCGCGAATGGCGTGAGGGCCGCATCTGGAGGCGACCGGCATCAGGTCGTCGTTCACGTTGACCTCGGTGACCTCGCAGGAGCCCACGGCGATAGGAGTGACGGCAACGGCTACTCCGGAGCGACTTTAGTGTCACGGGTCGGCTTGCCGGTGGCGACGGTTCAGCGCCTGGGATGCGATGCATCGATCGTGGCCCTGATCGAAGACCAGGGCAAGCCGCTCTCGGTCGGTCGCAAGACCCGCTCGATCCCGCCGTCCGTGGCGCGGGCGTTGCGTGCCCGCGATCGAGGCTGCCGCTTTCCCGGATGCGATCGTGACCACTTCGTCGACGCCCACCATGTCGAACACTGGGCGCGCGGCGGGGAGACTTCACTCGAGAATCTCGTCCAGCTCTGCCGGCATCATCACCGCCTCGTCCACGAGGGCGGGTTCTCAGTCGAGCCGTGGCGAGGTGGGTTCGCGTTCCGGCGACCCGACGGCTCTCTCGTTCCAGCGGTTCCTCCGGGCTCGCCCGGATCGGTGGAGGGATGCATGCGTGGCGTGGGCGATCCTTCGCTCACCCCTGCGAGGTTGCACCCGGACGCGTGCCGACCTCGGTCGCGGGGAGCGCAGATGGATGCCGATCTCGCCGTATTCGCCCTCGCCATGTTGCATGATCGCCGCGGACCCCCCGACAGGTCGACCGGCGCAAGATCCTGCCCCGGTTGAGAACCGCACTGAGGAGTCGGCGCTAAGCTCGCGAAGATCCCCCGGGACACCTATGGCGCGCGCAATCTGGACAGGCTCAATCACCTTCGGGCTCCTCAACGTGCCCGTGAAGCTCTATTCGGCCGTCTCGAGCCAGACGATCCGCTTCCGCGAGCTGCGCGAGAAGGACGGATCGCGGGTTCGGCATAAGCGCGTGGCCGAGGAGGACGGCGAGGAGGTCGCCTACGAGGAGATCGTCAAGGGTTACGAGATCGCTCCCGAGCAGTACGTGGTGATGAGCCGCGAAGAGCTCGAGGCGCTGAACCCGAAGAAGACCAAGGCGATCGAGATCGAGGACTTCGTCGATCTCGACGAGATCGATCCCATCTACTTCAACCAGCCCTACTACCTGGGCCCCGCGCCCGGCGCCGAGCGCGCGTATGCGCTCTTGGCACAGGCGATGGCCGAGCAGCGCAAGGTGGCGATCGCCCGCTTCGTCCTCCGCAACAAGGAGAGCCTGGCCGCCGTGCGGGCCGGCGACGGCGTCCTGACCCTGGCGACGATGCGCTTCGCTGACGAGGTGGTCCCGGTGAGCCAGCTCGAGGGGCTGCTCGGCGATACCGCGGACGTGAAGCCGAAGCCACGCGAGGTCGAGATGGCCAAGGCGCTGATCGACTCGCTCGCCAACGACTTCGATCCGACCGCGTACAAGGACGAGCATCGCGAGGAGCTGCTCGGGCTGATCCAGCGCAAGGCGGCCGGCGAGGACATCGTCTCCAGCGACGCGGAGGAGCCGAAGCCGACTAAGGCACCGGACCTGATGGCCGCACTCGAGGAATCCCTCGCCGCGATCAAGGGCGAGGATCTCGCCGGTGGCGCTGAGCGAAAGAAGGGCTCGTCCGCCGAACCCAAGTCCAAGGCCGCGGCCAAGCCGAAGTCCAAGTCGTCTTCCTCGAAGTCGACCGCATCAAAGGCGAAGAGCAAGTCGAAGGCCAAGGCCGCGAAGTAGAGGTCGACGGCCGCAAGCTGTCGGTGACGAACCTCGACAAGGTCCTCTACCCGGCGACCGGCTTCGCCAAGGGCGAGGTCATCGACTACTACGCGCGGATCGCGCCGACGATGCTGCCCCACCTGCGCGGTAGGCCGGTCACCCTGATCCGCTATCCCAACGGCGTCGAGGGCAAGCACTTCTACGAGAAGCGATGCCCGCCCCACCACCCCGACTGGGTGAAGACGGCGGAGGTCTGGGCCGGGGACCGCGCCGGCAACATCGACTTCACCCTCGTCGAGGAGCGCGCGACGCTCGTCTGGCTCGCCCAGCTGGCCGCGCTCGAGCTCCATCCGTCCCTCTCCCTCGCCGCCGAAATCGAGCGGCCAACGGTCCTCGCCTTCGACCTCGACCCGGGGCCACCGGCCACGATCGTCGAGTGCTGCCGCGTCGCGATGCTGCTGCACAAGCTGTTCGAGGGCATGGGGATGCAGTGCTTTCCGAAGAGCTCAGGCTCGAAGGGCATGCAGGTATACGTCCCCCTCAACGGTGAGGAGACCTATGAGCGGACGAAGCCTTACGCTCGGGCCGTGGCGCAGGCAATGGAACGCTCCGAGCCGGATCTCGTCCTCTCGCGGATGACGAAGAGCCTGCGCGCGGGCAAGGTCTTCGTCGACTGGAGCCAGAACACCGCCTCGAAGACCACCGTCGCCGTCTACTCGCTGCGGGCTCGCGAACGGCCGACGGTCTCGACGCCGATCACCTGGGACGAGGTCAGCGACGCCCTTGATGCCGGCGATCCGGACTGCCTCCGCTTCGAGGCGGCCGAGGTCCTCGAGCGGGTTGACAAGCAGGGCGATCTGTTCGCGCCCGTGCTCGAGCTCGAGCAGGAGCTGCCCGCATGAGGATCGCGGTGGTCGGCGCCACTGGGACGGCGGGGAGGCCGATCGCCGCGGAGCTGGAGCGGCTCGGTCACGAGGTCAGGCGCCTCAGCCGGGGCTCCGAGGCCCACCCGGTGGATCTGCTCAGCGGCAACGGTCTCGACGCGGCCCTGGAGGGCTGCGAGGCGGTGATCGACGCGAGCAACGTCGCCGGCAGCGCCAAGAAGTCGCGCGCGCTGCTCGTCGACGGTGGCCGCCGGCTGCTCGAGGCCGAGGAGCGGGCCGGCGTCGGCCACCACGTGTGCATCTCGATCGTCGGCATCGAGCGCGTTCCGATCGCCTACTACGGGGTCAAGCAGGATCAGGAGGAGATGGTTCGCGCCGCCGGGGTGCCGTGGTCGATCGTGCGCGCCACCCAGTTCCACCAGCTGATCGACTGGGCTTTCTCGTCGATGGCCCGGGCGCGCGTGCTGCCGCGGCTCTCCGCCCCGCTTCAGCCCGTCGACCCGGTCGAGGTCGCGGCGGTCATCGCCGCCGTCGCCGCTGGAACTCCGCTTCGGGACACGACGACGGTCGCCGGGCCGCAGGTCGAGTCGCTCGTCGATCTTGCGAGGACGTGGAAGGAGGCCCGCGGCGCGCGAGCCCTCCCGCTTCCCATCCCACTCCTCGGCAAGGCCGGGGCCGGCCTGCGGACGGGTGGCCTGACCCTCGCGTCGCCCGACCATCGGGGGACGGTCACCTTCGCCGACTGGCTCTAGCCCACGATTGCGGTGGCACGCATTCGGTCGCCATAGGGCGCCGGGTCCGTGCCGCCGTCCTAGAGCGGCTGGCGGACCACCGGGTTGCGGGCGGCCCCGGCCTCGTCCAGCCGGCGCACCGGCGTCGTGTACGGCGCCTCGTGGGAGATCGTCGGATCCCCCTCGGCCTCGGCGAGGATCGACTCGATCGCGTCGGCGAAGCGATCCAGGGATTCCTTCGCCTCGGTCTCGGTCGGCTCGACCATCAGGGCCTCGTCGACGAGCAGCGGGAAGTAGACGGTCGGCGGGTGCATCCCGTGATCGAGCAGGCGCTTGGCGATGTCGAGGGTCCTGACGCCGAGCTCCTTCTTGGCGCCGCGGCCGGAGAGGACGAACTCGTGCATCGGGCGGCGGTCGAAGGCGAGCGGCAGGTACCTGCCGGCGCGGCCCTCGCGCATCCTCGCGAGCAGGTAGTTGGCGTTGAGGACGGCGGTCTCGGAGGCCTCCGCCAGGCCATCGCCGCCGAGGCTGAGGATGTAGGCATATGAGCGGACGAAGACGCCGAAGTTGCCCTGGAAGCCGCGCAGGCGCCCGATCGAGTCCGGGTGCTCGTCGGTGCCATGCAGCTCGAAGCGGGGACCGCTTCCGTTGTCGCCCTCGATCCGCTCGATCCGCGGCGCCGGCAGGTAGGGAGCGATCCGCTCCGATACCGCGATCGGCCCGGCGCCCGGTCCACCGCCGCCGTGAGGCTGGCTGAAGGACTTGTGGAGGTTGACGTGGACGATGTCGAAGCCCATGTCGCCGGGCCGGGTGTGGCCCATGATCGCGTTCAGGTTGGCGCCGTCGTAGTAGAGGGTCCCCCCCGCCTCGCGCACGATCCCGGTGATCTCGGCGATGTTCACGTCGAAGAGGCCGAGCGTGTTGGGGTTGGTCAGCATCAGGCAGGCGACCCGGTCGTCGGTCTTGGCCCGCAGGTCCTCGAGATCGACCCCACCGTCGGGGTTGGTAGCGACCTTGACGACCTCATAGCCGGCCATCGTCACCGACGCCGGATTCGTTCCATGCGCGGTGTCCGGAGTCAGGACGCGGATCCGCTTCTCCTCCTCGCCGTTTGCGGCGTGGAAGGCGCGGGTGAGCAGCAGCCCGGCCAGCTCACCGTGGGAGCCGGCTGAGGGCTGCAGGCTGACCTCGGGCAGGCCGCAGATCTCGCTCAGTGCTCGCTCGAGCGACCACATCAGCTCCAGCGCCCCCTGAGCGCGGCGCGGGTTCTGCGCCGGATGGAGGCGAGCGTGCCCGGGGAGCGCCGCGACGCGCTCGTTGATCCTCGGGTTGTGCTTCATCGTGCACGACCCGAGCGGGTAGATCCCGGAGTCGAGGTCGAAGTTGCGGCGCGAGATCCGGTTGTAGTGACGCATGATCTCCGGCTCGGAGACCTCGGGCATCCTGGCCGGCTCGGCGCGCAGCAGGCGCTTGGGGATGAGGTCCTCCAGCGGCGTCTCGGGGACGCCCGCTGCGGGGAGCACCGCGGCGCGACGACCCGGGTGGGAACGCTCGTAGATCGTCACGGCCGGATCTCGCTGCATCGGCGTTTCCGTGGAGCCTCGGCCAGGCGGGTTCCGCAGTTCAGCGCTCATGCGACCCCGGCTTCCGCTCGCTGCTCGCTGCCGGATGCATCGCCGGAGATCGCCGACGCGATCGCGTCGGCGAGCCTGTCGATGTCGGCCTTGCTGCGCTGCTCGGTGAGCGCGATCAGCAGGCCCTCTCCGTAGCCGTCACTCGAGTGGAGCGGCACTCCGGCGGCGATCCCTCGCTTCGCGCAGTGCTCGACCACGTCGGCGACGGGGGCATCGAGGGTGATCGCGAACTCGCGGACGACGGGTGCGTCGTGGAGGAGCTCGACGCCGTCGATCGCCGCCAGGGTCCGTCGCGCGTAGTCCGTTCGCCTGACCAGGAGCTCGCCGAGCTCGACCAGTCCCTGCCGGCCCAGCCAGCTCAGGTAGATCATCGCCGAGAGTGAGTTGAGCGCCTGAGCGGTGCAGATGTTGTGCGTGGCCTTCTCGCGGCGGATGTGCTGCTCGCGGGTCTGCAGGGCGAGGACGAAGCCGCGGCGGCCGTCGACGTCGGTCGTCTCACCCGCGATCCGGCCGGGCATGCGCCGGATCTGCTCGGACGTGGCGCAGAAGAAGCCGAAGGAGGGACCGCCGAAGTCGAGGCGGTTGCCGAGCGGCTGGCCCTCGCCGACCGCGACGTCGACCCCGCAGTCACCCGGGGTCTTGAGGATTCCGAGGGCGACCGGGTCGCAGCTCGCGACCAGCAACGCACCGGCGTCGTGGGCGACCTGCGCGAGGGCCTCGAGGTCCTCGACCGAGCCGAGGTAGTTGGGATAGCCGACGAACACGGCCGCGGTCTGATCGTCGATGACCTCCGCCAGGGCGGCCGGATCGGTCAGTCCGCCGCTGAGCTGGACCTCGACGACCTCAGCCGGGTAGCCGCGGGCGTAGGTGGTGATCGTCTCGCGGCTCTGGGGGTGAAGGCCGGCGGAGACTACGAAGCGGCGGCGCTTGGTCGCGCTGATCGCCAGATATCCGGCGGCGGCGACGGTCGATGGTCCTTCGTAGAGGCCGGCGCTCGAGAGCGGCAGGCCGGTCAGCTCCGACATCGCCGTCTGGAACTCGAACATGGCCTGCAGGCCGCCCTGGGAGATCTCGGGCTGGTAGGGCGTGTAAGGCGTCAGGAACTCGGAGCGCGAGGTGATCGCGTCGACGATCGCGGGCACGTAGTGGTCGTACATGCCGGCCCCGAGGAAGCAGACCTCGGACTCGGCGTCGGCGTTGCGTGAGGCGAGCTCGCGCATCCGCTCGTAGACCGCAGCCTCGTCGAGGCCGTCGGGAAGGTCGAGGGGGCGGCCGAGGCGGAGGTCCTCGGGCACGTCGGCGAAGAGCTCATCGACCGAGGAGATCCCGATCGCCTCGAGCATCTCGGCATGGTCGGCGTCCGTTGCTGACGTATAGCGGCTCATCTTCCCCAAATGCTAGAGAGGGTCACGGCGCGGCCCTGCTCAGTCCTCGAGCAGCTCGCGATAGGCGGCGACGTCGAGCAGGGAATCGAGCTCGCCGGGATCGCTGAGCTTGACCTTGATCATCCAGCCGTCGCCGTAGGGATCGGTGTTGATCAGCTCCGGCGTCTCGCCGGCCGTCTCGTTGACGGCCGTGATCTCGCCGGAGAGGGGCGCGATCACGTCGGAGACCGCCTTGACGGACTCGACCTCGGTGTAGGGCTCGTCCTTGGTGACCGTCGAGCCGATCTCGGGCGGCTCGAAGAACACGACCTCACCGAGCGAATCCTGGGCGTACCAGGTGATGCCGAAGGTGGCCTCCTCCCCGTCGACCTTCGCCCAGTCGTGCTCGGGGTGGTAGCGGAGGTTTTCGGGATAGCTCTCTTCGGTTGCCATGCGGGCTCCTTCGGCGGTTGGCTTTCTCAGCTCTTGACGTAGAGGGGCTTGGGACGGATCTCGGCGTCGCGGACGCGACCACGGACGTCGATCTGCACGCGCGATCCCGGTTCGGCGAGCTCGGAGCGGACGTACCCCATGCCGATCCCTATGCCCAGCGAAGGCGAGAACGTACCGCTCGTCACGGCGCCGACCGGCTCGCCGGCGGCAAGGATGGGGTTTCCCGGGCGCGGGATGCCCCGGCCCTCGATCACGAAGGCGGCCAGCTTCTCCGCCGTGCCGTCCGCACGGGCGGCGGCGATCGCCTCGGAGCCGGCGAAGCCCGTCTCCTCCTTGGAGCACCAGCCGAGCCCCGCTTCGATCGGGTTGCGATCGGGTCCCATGTCGTTGCCGTGCAGGTGGAAGCAGACCTCGAGCCGCAGCGTGTCGCGCGCTCCGAGCCCGCAGGGAGCGACGCCGGCCGCGAGCAGCTCGCGCCAGAGGCGCGGCGCCGCGTCGTTGGCCAGCAGGATCTCCACCCCGTCCTCGCCGGTGTAGCCGGTCCCGCAGACCAGCGCCTCGGCTCCGGCGACCTCGAGGCGGGAGGTCTTCATCCGCTGCGGCAACTCGCCTGATGTCAACCCGGCGACGATCGCGCGCGCTTCGGGACCCTGGACGGCGAGCATCGCGTTGAGCGGCGCCAGATCGGCGATCTCGACGTCGAAGTCTTCAGCGATCTCGCGAAAGCGGGCGAGGTCGAGGTCGTGGTTGGAGGCGTTGGAGACGGTCAGGTACTCGCCGCCGTCCCCGAGGAGGTACGTGAAGAGGTCGTCGAGGATGCCCCCGCCGTCGGCGCAGAGGCACGAGTACTGCGCGCCGCCCGGGCCGAGCTTGGCGACGTCGTTGGTCACCAGCCGCTGCAGGAAGGCGAGCGCGTCCGGCCCTGAGGTGCCGATCTGGCCCATGTGGGAGACGTCGAAGACACCGGCTCGCTCGCGCACCGCCGTGTGCTCGGGCCCGACGCCCTCGTATTGGACCGGCATCTCCCAGCCCGCGAAGGGGACCAGGCGCGCGCCGGCTGCCACGTGCTCCTCGTAGAGGGAGGTGCGCTTCAGGGTTGCGGAGGACTCCACCCGCGGCAGGCTAGCGAGGACGCGGCTCTGCTCCGGCGCGACGCCCGCCGTCGTCCGGTCCCTTAGGCTCGGCCCATGAAGTTGGTGCACGAATCCATCGACGACCCGGGGCCCCTCGGCCCGCCCTGGAGTCGGCCGCTCGCCGGAACCTTCGAGCGGCTCGTCGTCGAATCGGAGTTGCTCGCCGGCAATCCGCTTGGCGACCCCGTCCGCAGGCCGCTCTACGTGCTGAGGCCTCCAGGCGTCGAGCTCGACCATCCTCGTCCGCTCCCCGTGATCTACGTCATTCAGGGCTTCACCGGTCAGCTGGACATGTGGACGAACCGGACGTTCATGGAGCCGAACTTCGTCGAGCGCGCCGACGCCATGCTCGCCTCCGGCGAATGCCCGGACGCGCTCGTCGTCATGGTCGACTGCTGGACCTCCTACGGCGGTTCCCAGTTCCTCGACTCGGCCGGCACCGGGAACTATCAGTCCTACCTCTGCGACGAGATCGTGCCGTTCATCGACGAGCGCTACCCAACCGCGCCCGATCGGGACCACCGGGGGATCACCGGCAAGTCCTCCGGCGGATACGGGGCGATGGTCGTGCCCATGATGCGCCCCGACGTCTTCTCCGCCCTCGCCTCCCACGCCGGCGACGCCCTCTTCGAGATGTCGATGATCCGCGGCTTCGCCGGAGCGACCAGGACCCTGCGCGACAACTTCGAGGGCTCCTACGAAGTCTTCTTCGAGCGGCTGCGCGACGCCGATCCGTTCGACTTCGGCCTGTACGCCGACCCGCTCGAGATGTACGGCTACGCGGCTTGCTACACCCCCGACCCCGACCGGCCCGGCAAGGCGCTCGTTCCCTTCGAGATCGAGACCGGCAGGCTCATCCCCGAGCTGTGGGAGCGCTGGCTAGAGCACGACCCGGTCCGGATGGCCCCGAAGCACGCCGACGCCCTGCGCTCGATGCGCCGGATCTACCTCGATGCCGGCCGCAGCGACGAGTACTACCTCGACCTGGGCGCCCAGGCCTTCTCAGCCGAACTCGAGAAGCTCGACGTCGCGCACACCCTGGAGCTTTTCGATGGCAAGCACGGCGGGATCAACTACCGCTACCCCGGCGCGATCCGCGCGTTGGCTGCGGCGCTGAGCGCTTAACCCAACTGGCGAGGCGGGGAGCCCGCCGATCAAGGACGCAGGAGCCGCCGCGGCCTTCAGGGCCGCAAGGCGACGAGGACGCTGAGCAGCGTGCTCTCAGTCGCGGAGGAAGGGCGGGATGTCGATGTCGTCGTCGGAGACCTCCAGCGAGCGGATCTCGCGATCCGACGGCGGGCGGACTCCGCGGCGACGGCTGCGGCGGCGCACCTCAGCCGGGCGGCGAGCGAGCATCTCGAAGCCCTCGAAGCCGGTGGCGATGACGGTGACGCGAAGGGCGTCGCCCATCGTGTTGTCGACGACTGCGCCGAAGATGATGTTCGCGCCCTTGTCGGCGGTGCTGCTGACGACCTCGGCGGCCTCGTTGACCTCGAAGAGGCCCATGTCCTCACCGCCGGTGATGTTGAGCAGCATGCCCGTGGCGCCGTCGATGGCCGATTCGAGCAGCGGCGAGGAGATCGCCTCCTTGGCGGCCTCCGCCGCACGGCTCTCACCGGCGGACGTGCCGACGCCCATCAGCGCCGAGCCGGCGTCGGACATGATCGCCCGGACGTCGGCGAAGTCGAGGTTGATCAGGCCCGGGACCGTGATCAGGTCGGTGATGCCCTGAACGCCCTGGCGGAGGATGTCGTCCGCCTTGCGGAACGCCTCGCTGATCGGCTCGCGGCGCTCGACGATGTTGAGCAGCTTCTCGTTCGGGACGATGATGAGCGTGTCGACCTCGTTGCGAAGCTTCTCGATCCCGTCGAGGGCCTGCTGCATGCGACGGCTGCCCTCGAACTCGAAGGGCTTGGTGACGACGCCGACGGTCAGCGCGCCGATCTCCTGCTTGGCGATCTCGGCGATGACCGGGGCCGCACCGGTTCCGGTGCCTCCACCCTCGCCGGCGGTGACGAAGACCATGTCGGCGCCCTTCAGCGCCTCCTTGATGTCGTCGCGGCTCTCGGCCGCGGCTCCGGCGCCGACCTCGGGCTGACCACCGGCCCCGAGGCCGCGGGTCAGGTCCTGGCCGATTGCAAGCTTTACGTCCGCCTCGGAAGCGCGCAGCGCCTGGGCGTCGGTGTTGACGGCGAGGAATTCGACGCCCTTGAGGCCGGCGTCGACCATTCGCGATACCGCGTTGGTGCCGCCGCCGCCGGCGCCGACAACCTTGATGACCGCTAGGTAACTGGAAGCCTCCATGTGAGCTTCACTCGCCTTTCCCTGTTCCGTCCGGAACTAAAGTGATAGTTGAGAGTTTGGGGATTCGCCCCCGCAAACAGCAGGGAAAGTAAGTCACAACGGGGGTCGTGTCAATGACTCCCTCGACGCCTTGCAAGATCGCTGTCTCAAGGAGGGGTTGAGAGTTCATCAACCCTCATGTTTGGGTTGAGGGTCCGGATGATCACCCGGACACCGGCCTCGAGGGCACCGAGAGGTCGATGTAGGAGGCCCCCTCGAACTGCCGATTGGCCAGCACCGCCGCGGCCGCGCTCCACTTCTGATCGGCTCTGGAGGGATCGCCGAAGCGCAGCTCGATTCCGCCGCTGAGGGTCACCACCGGTCCGTGCTGGGGGTCCAACGTTGCGCTCTGGGCCTCTGCGAGGAGTGCCGCGGGCGCGGCCCCGAGCGTCCTGGCGGTGACGAGCGCCGGACCGTCGACCCTCGCTCCGCTCGGCGACGGCTCGACGTCGAGCGTCGGCACGCCCTCGGGTCGATCGACGCCACTGGCCAGGATGACCCCATCGCCGGCGACCACCGTGCCGCCGTCCACGTCGAGCCAGCCGGCCGGCCTGCGCAGGTCGACCGTGATCGTCAGCGCGTGCGGAAAGTCGGCGTCGGTCGAGAGCGAAAGGACCGCTGGGTCGTCGGCGACCGTGGCCCGCAGGGCGTCGTCATCGACGTGCAGGGTCGTCATCTTCCCCGCTTCCGTCGTCAGCGCCGCGGTCACGTCCGGGGCCGTCTCGGCGCCGATCACATCGACCCGCTCGACCTTGACGAAGGACGAGTCGCGGAACCAGAGCATGTAGGCCGCGAGAATCAGCATCGTGCCGGCGAGCGCCATCATCAGGCCGCGGCGGAGGGTCGGCCAGGGTGGCATCGCCGGAAGGCTGAGTCCGCTCAGTTGCCGCGCGCCCATCAGCCGAGCTCCCAGCTCGCCGGCCACTGCACCTCACCGAGCACCTGCACCTCGGGCTCGAGCACGATCCCGAAGCGGGCGTGAACCCGGCGGCGGCCCTCGGCCATCAGCTCGAGGATGTCGGCGGTCGTGGCGTCCCCGGAGTTCTCGACGAAGTTCGCGTGCTTGGCCGAGAAGCAGGCGCCGCCGACCCGCAGGCCCCGGCAGTCGGCGGCGTCGAGGAGCTGCCCCGCCGAGCGACCCTCCGCGCGCGGGTCGTCGGGGTTCTTGAAGGTCGAGCCGAACGTCTTGATCCCTGACGGCTGAGCCTCGCGGCGCTTCCCGCGCATCTCAGCGAGGGTCGCCTTGACGGCCTCGGGCTCTGCCGGGGTGAGGGCAAACGCCGCGCCCGCAACCACCTCTCCCTCCCGGAGATTTGAGCGGCGGTAGGAGAAGCCGAGCTCGTCCGGCGTACGGCGCTCGGCGCCCTCAGGGCCGCAGACGGAGACCCATTCCAGCGTTCGCGCGAGCTCGCCGCCGTAGGCATTGGCGTTCATTCGAACGGCGCCGCCGACGGTGCCCGGAATGTTGACGCCGAACTCGAGGCCGGAGAGTCCCCACTTGGCCGATCGGGCCGCGGCCGAGGGTAACCGCGCACCGCCGCCGCAGAGCACGCGCTCGCCATCGCGCTCGATCGTCGCGAGCGATCCCTCCAGCTTCAGCACAAGTCCTCGAAATCCATCATCCGCAACAAGGAGATTCGATCCCGAGCCCACCACTCCTACCGCGAGCTCGGAATCGCGGGCGAAGGCGAGCAGCTCGATCAGGGCCTCCTCGCTGCCCGCTCGGCCGAAGTAGTCAGCGTTGCCACCGGCACGGACGGTCGTCAGCCGTGCCAGCGAGAAGTCCCGTTCGAGTGAAGCGGGTGCATTCATCGGGCTTCCTCCCTTCCCGTCAGGCGGTCGGCGAGCCGGAAGACGTCGCCGGCCCCGATCGTCACGAGGATGTCGCCGGGTCCCAGCTCGGAGCCGAGCGTACGCTCGGCGAGCTCGATGTCGCCGAGCCACATCACGCGACGACCCGGGGCCGCCTCTGCAGCCGCCTGCGCCACCTGCATGCCGCTGACGCCCTCCAGCTCCCCCGTCGGCTGTTCGCGTGCCGCGTAGACGTCGAGGACCCCGATCTCGTCGGCGCCGGCCAGCGCCCTGCCGAACCGCCCGGCCAGCGCCTTGGTGCGCGAGTAGAGGTGCGGCTGGAAGACGGCGATGAGCCGCTTGTGAGGAAGCTCCCTGAGGGCCGAGAGCGAGGCCGCGACCTCAGTCGGGTGATGCGCGTAGTCGTCGTAGATCAGAGCGCCGTCACGCTCTCCCTTGCGCTCGAGCCGTCTCGCCATCCCAGGGAAGCTCGCCAGGCCGGCGATCATGGCCTCGATGGGCGGCAACGCGGGATCGAGCTCGCGCGCCCGCTCGAACGCGCCGATCGCCGCGACGGCGTCGGCGACGTTGTGGCGCCCGGGCACGCCGAGCTTCGCGCGAATCTCGCCGATTCCCTCGGCGACGACTGTGAATTCGCTGCCGCCGTCCACCGCCACTACGTCGCTCGCCTGCAGCGCTGCCGGCTGCTCCGGCGCGTCCCCCCCTCCGATCGCAAAGCTCGCCGTCGAGCCGACGCGGCCGAGGCCGGCGAGTCGTTCCTCCGCAGGCCGGATGAGGGCGGCGGCCGGAGCGGCGAAGGCGGCGAAGGCGGCGATCAGGTCCCGCTCGCCACCCCAGTGGGAGTGGTGGTCGAGCTCGACGTTGGTGACGACCGCGACCTCGGGCTGGAGCTTGAGGAAGCTGCCGTCGCTCTCGTCGGCCTCGGCGACCACCCAGTCGCCGGATCCCCAGGACGCGTTCGCCGGCGAGCCGTCGGGCCCAGCCCCGGGGAGCTCACCGCCGAGCAGGAAGCAGGGATCGGCGCCGGCGGCCCTGAGCGCGTGGGCGATCATCCCCGACGTTGTCGTCTTGCCATGGGCGCCGGCTACCGCGATCAGGCGCTTGGCGGAGCAGACCTCGGCGAGCAGGTCGCCGCGGTGGATGATCCGCTGATCGCGCTCGCGTGCGCGGGCGAGCTCGACGTTATCGGGGGGAATCGCGGTTGAGACGACGACGTCAGCGCCGGGCGGCACCGAATCGGCGTCATGGCCGACGCGCGGCTCGATGCCCGCGGCACGCAGCCGCCTGAGGTACTCCGAATCGGCCCTGTCGCTGCCCGTGACGCGCGCGCCGCGGGCGTGGCAGACGAGCGCGAGGGCGCTCATCCCGGCACCTCCGATCGCGACGAAGTGGAGCTCACGGCCCTCCATCCCGCTCAACCTCCGGCCGCCGCGATGATCTCGGAGGCGATCTGCTCGGCGGCACCGGGACGGGCAAGCGACGCGGATGCTGCGGCCATCTTCGCCAGCCGGTCCGGATCTCCGAGGAGCTCGCCGGCGCGGGTGGCGAGCGTGGCGGGGTCCAGCCGCGAGTCCTCGATCACGATGGCCGCACCGGCCTCCTGCATCCAGGCCGCATTGGTGTGCTGATGGCGCGCCGTCGCGTAGGGGTAGGGGATCAGGATCGCCGGCACGCCGGCTGCGGTCAGCTCGAAGATCGACCCTCCCGAGCGCGCGAGCACGAGATCCGCGGCGGCAAGCGCGTCGGCGAGATCGGGCTCGTACTCGAGCAGCGTGTAGCGCTCCGCGCCCGTCAGCCTCGGCGCGAGCTGCGGATAGTCCCGCGCGCCGGCGATGTGGAGCACGTGGAAGTCACGATCAGCTCCCGGCCCGCCGGGCTCGAAGGCGCGGGCGGCGGCCTGATTGATCGTCAGGGCGCCGAGGCTGCCACCGAAGATCAGCAGACACCGATCGTCGGCGGCGATTCCATAGCGGGCGCGCGCCGCGGTGCGGTCCGCATGGCCGATGACGGCGGGGACCGGGCGTCCGGTGAGCAGGTAGCGGGAGCCGTCGCGTCCCTCGATCGGGAACGCGAGGCAAACCCTGCGGGCGCGTGGGGCGAGCAGCCGGTTGGCGAGCCCGAAGTGGCTGTCGGCCTCGGTCAGCACGAGCGGCCGGCGGTTGCTCAGCGCCGCGATTCCGACCGGCGCCGCGACGTAGCCACCGCCACCCATCACGACGTCGGCCTCGCGGGCGCGCAGCAGCCTGCGCGCGGTGCCCACCGCAACCGCGGCCTTCGCGAGCGCGGCCGCCGCCCGGACGGGATTCCTGCGGTCGATTCCCCGGACATCGAGGAAGTCGATCTCGTAGCCGGCCGCAGGAACGAGCTCGGCTTCGGCTCGCTCGCGGGTGCCGACGAAGCTGACGGTCGATCCGCGCTCAGTGAGAGCGTCGGCTACGGCCAGTGCCGGCACTACGTGCCCGGCCGTCCCGCCCGCTGCGATCACGACTCGAGGCACGAGCACCTCCGCTGCTGCTGCGCCGTGGGGCGCTTCGTGCTCCGCCACCCTCCACGACGCGCAGCGGCCGCTGGGTCGTGCGCCGGGACGAGGCGGAGGTCCCTCCCTGAGCGATGTTCAAGAGCAGGCCGACCGCCGCCAGGGTGACGATCAGGCTGCTGTTTCCGTAGGAGACGAATGGGAGCGTGACGCCGGTCAGCGGCGCGAGGCCGAGGACGGCGAAGAGATTGATTGACGCCTGCACCAGGATCATCGAGGTCAGCCCGGCGGCGAGCAGCCGACCGTAACGATCGCGCGCCTTCTGGGCTGTCCGGAAGCCGGCGTAGCCGAGCAGCATGTACATGCCCGCGAGCAACGAGATGCCCATCATCCCGAGCTCCTCGCCGATCACCGCGGCGATCATGTCCGTGTGAGCCTCGGGCAGGTAGAACGCCTTCTGGACGCTCTCGCCGAGGCCGACTCCGAAGACCCCGCCGGATCCCAGCGCAATCGAGGCCTGGGTGCTCTGGAAGCCGGCTCCGGAGGCGTCCGCGGTGGGATGGATGAAGCTCGTGAGCCGCTGCATCCGATAGGGCTCCATCAGGACCGCGACCAGGACCAGGAAGCCGATGACGCCGGCGATCATCGCCAGGTGTCGGATCTTCGCCCCCGCGGCGACGAGGAGTGCGGCAACGGAGAAGGCCGTGACCATGCCGGTGCCCAAATCGGGCTCGACGATGACCAGGGCGCAGACGCCGGCGGTGACCAGCAGGAAGGGTGAGAGGCCGTGCAGGTCGCGGGTCATTCGCGGGCGCTCGGCCAGCAGGTTGGCGCCGTAGAGGATCAGCGCGACCTTGGCGATCTCCGACGCCTGGATCTGGATCGGGCCGAGCGCGATCCAGCGCGTGGCGCCGTTGGTGGAGGTGCCGACGACCTTGGTGACGAGCAGCAGGAAGATCGCGCCGACGAGGATGGCCGGCGTCAGCCTGCGCACCTCGGCGAGCCCATGGGTCGACAGGACGCGCAGCGCGATCAACCCGAACACCCCGAACATGAGGGTGCGCTTGAGGTAGTAGGCGCCATCCCCGGTCGCGCCGAGGAGTGAGGCGCTCGAGCTGGCGCTGAAGACCATGACGACGCCGAACGCGAGCAGGCACATGGTCGCCGTGAGCAGCAGCGAATATTCAACCGGCCGCACCTTGGCCGGCTTCCGGGTCCGGCCGGCGAGGCGCCCGCGCAGGCCGAAGCCACTGCGCAAGGCTCCGGAGGCGGCGCTCACGAGAGGCCTCCGACGAGCTCACGGAAGCGATCGCCGCGCTCCTCGTAGTCGCGGAAGGCATCGAAGCTGGCACAGGCTGGTGCGAGCAGCACGGTCTCCCCCGCCACCGCGGCGGCGGCGGCGCTTGCCACCGCCGTTGCGAGATCGCCGCACCGGACGAGCGGGACCCCGCTGCCCGCGAGAGCGACGGCGAGCTGGGACTCGGCTTCGCCGATCAGGTAGCAGGCTGAGCAGCGCGCCGCGACGACCGGCACGAGCTCGGTGAATCCGCCGCCCTTGAGGCTGCCGCCGAGGATCGCGTGGAGCCCACCCTCGAACGAGCTCAGCGCGGCGCTGGCCGCCGCCACGTTCGTGGCCTTCGAGTCGTTGACGTAGGTCACCCCGTTGATCTCGGCGACCCGCTCGAGCCGGTTGGGGACCCCGCGGAAGGTCCGCAGTCCACGCGCAACGGCCTCACGGTCGATTCCGCAGCAGAGCGCCGTCGCCGCGACCGCCATCGCGTTGCGAAGATTGTGCTCGCCGCCGAGCGCCAGCTCGTCCCCCCCGATCAGCGGCCCCTCAGCGTCGGTGATGGACCCGTCGGCGAAGCGAACCGCGCAGTTTGGCGCGGCCTCACCGCAGGCGTCGATCCCGTACTGGGTCCGGGTGGCGCCGCCGGGAAGGGCGACGTCGAGCAGCGCCGGCTCGTCGGCGTCGACGACGGCGGCTGAATCCGGACCCTGGTTGGCGAAGATCCGCAGCTTCGCCGCGAGGTAGTCCTCGAGGGTGCCGTGCCGGTCGAGGTGGTCGGGGCTGAAGTTCAGGAGCACGGCCACCTCGGGCGCGAACGCCACGGAGTCCTCGAGCTGGAAGGAGGAGCATTCGCAGATCACCGTTGCCCCTGGGTCGAGGGAGGCGTCGAGCGAGCTCAGCGGAGTGCCCACGTTGCCGGCCTCGACCGCCGGCTCGCCGGCCTCCGACCAGACGTGGTCGAGCCAGCGGGTCACGGTCGTCTTGCCGTTCGTCCCGGTGACGGCCACGAACCGGTTCGGGAGCAACCGCCACCCGAGCTCGAGCTCTCCGAGCACCGGTAGATCGCGTTCGCGGGCGGCGGCGATCGCCGCTGCGCCCTCGGGCACGCCCGGACTCTTGATCACCGCTCGCACGCGGTCAAGGAGCTCGATCCCATCGCCATCCAGGCTGACTTCGACACCGAGCTCCGCAAGCCTTTTCGCATCTGGAGGATTTCCCGAATCGGTGCCGTACACGCGCTCCCCGCGCGCAACGAGGGCCTCCGCTGCGGCGATTCCCGACCGCGCGAGGCCGACCACCAGGAAGGGCCCAGGGGGAAGCGGCGGCCGCGGGGTCGACATGGCCCTTGGTTCGCCGGTGGCGGACCGCTTCCCCCTACGCCCCATATCGGAGCCACGCCCCACCCCGTTCCCCTAAGGCTCCAGGCGCCAGTCGTTGCAACGCAACGGGTGGCCGGGCGGGAACTCGAACTCGCATTCACCGAGCAGCTCGAAGCCGAGCCGCCGGCAGATCGCGTTGGACGCCCCGTTCCCGACCGACGGGAACGCGTGCAGGGCTCGACCCTCCGGTCGCCTCCGCGCGAGCTCGATCACCGAGGCGGTCGCCGCGAGCGCGATGCCACGGCCCTGAAATGCGGGAAGCACCGACCAACCGACCTCCCAGACCTCCTCCCCACGCAGGCTGCGCGACCAGAAGCCGACCGAACCCGCCGGATCGCCGGAGGCGAGCTCGACCACCCTGAACATCCCCGAGTCCGCCTCGACGTAACGCGCCAGCCGCTCCCTGAGCTTCTCCTCGCTCTCGGGGCCACCGAGGTGCTCCATCATCGCCGGATCGCCGTGAAGCTCGCGGAGCAGCCCGATGTCCCCCGGGCCCCAGGGCTCGAGCCTGACCACGCTGGCCTCAGCCCCCACGCGCCGGGGTCCTAGGGGAAGTCGATGGAGTTCTGAAAGAGCGTGTAGCCGATGCCGGCGCAGACGGCGGCGATGATCCAGAAGCGGAGCATGATCTTGGTCTCCGACCACGCGAGCATCTCGAAGTGATGATGGACGGGAGCCATCAGGAAGACGCGCCGGCGGAACGTCTTGAAGGTGAAGACCTGGATGGCAACCGACAGCGCCTCCATCACGAAGATCCCGCCGAGGATGATCAGCAGCACCTCCGTCTGGGTCATGATCGCCAGCCCACCGATTGCCGCACCCATTCCGAGGGAGCCGGTGTCGCCCATGAATATCGCGGCGGGGAAGGCGTTGAACCAGAGGAATCCGATCGAGGAGCCGACGAAGCACGCGCAGAGCAGGGCGAGGCCCTCCTGACCGGTTGTGATCGTGATCGTCAGATAGGCGAGGAAGACGATCGCGCAGCAGCCCGCGGCCAGCCCATCGAGCCCGTCGGTGAGGTTGACGCCGTTGCTCGATCCGGCTAGCACCAGGAACGTGAGGATCACGTAGACGACGGGACCGAGATAGATCTCGTAGTCGAAGATGCGGATCTGCAGGCTCGGGTCGAGGCCGATGTGCTCGATCGCGACCCACCAGAACGCGACGGCGAGGCCGATCTGGACCAGCAGCTTCCAGCGCGCCGAGAGGCCGAGCGAGCGGCGCTTGACGATCTTGATGTAGTCGTCGGCGAATCCAAGGCCGGCGCTGGCGAGGGCGACGCCGAACACGGCGAGGCTCTCGGTGTCGCGATCGGAGAGCACCAGATAGGGCACCGAGATCGCGGCGAAGATGATCAGACCGCCCATCGTGGGGGTGCCGGCCTTGGCGTGGTGGCCCTCCGGGCCCTCCTCACGGATCTGCTGGCCGAACTCACGCTCGCGGAGCTTCTGGATGAACTTCGGCCCGAGGAAGATCGTGATCAGCATCGCCGCCATCCCGGCGATCAGGATCTCGCCGCGATCGATCGGGACGGCGAGTCCGTTCGTCTGCGCGAGCAGGTTGCTCACCCGGCCTCGCCGATCCTCGCCCGCAGCGCATCGGTGAACCGCTCCAGGCCGACGGACCGCGAGCCCTTGACGAGGGCGACGTCGCCTGAGCTGAGGAGGTCCTCGGCGAGCTCGACGGCTGCGTCCGGATCGGGCGCCCACTCGTCGGGCGAGTAGTCGCGTGCCAGGTCACCGACGCCGATCAGGGGGCCGATCCCGCGCTCGCGCACGAGCGCCCCGATCTCGGCGTGGAAGGCGGGGCCGCCGGGCCCGAGCTCAGCCATGCCGCCGAGCACCGCGACACGCCTTCCGGCGGTCTCGATTGCGGCCAGATTCTCGACCGCGGCCCGCATGGAGACGGGATTTGCGTTGTAGCAATCGTTCAGCAGAAGGATCTGCCCATGCAGCTCGACACGTTCGCCGCGCAGGCGCGAGAACTCTATCCGCGAAGCCAACGCAGCCATCTGCGGGGCCTCGAACCCGAGGGCGACCCCCACCGCGACCGCGCAGAGGACGTTGGTGAGGTTGTGCGCCTCGCTGAACGGAAGCAGGAACTCCGCCGCTCCCGATGGCGTTCCTATCCGAGCCCTCATCCGTTGGCCTTCGACGTCGGAGCTGAGCGCCATCACCTCCCCGCCGGGCCCGAACGTGAGCGTCTCGATCTCATCACGCAGATGAGGCTCGAGGGCGTCGGCGTCGGCGGGCAGCACCGCCCGGCCGCCGGGTTGCAGCCCGGTGAGGATCTCCGCCTTGGCCTCGGCGATCGCCTCGATCGTGCCGAGCAGCTCGAGATGGACCGGGCCGATGTTGGTGATCGCCGCGACGTCCGGCTCGGCGATCTCGCAGAGCTCGGCGATCTGACCCATTCCCCGCATCGCCATCTCCATGACCAGGACCTCCGTCTCGAGCGGGGCCGCGAGGAGCGAGAGCGGCAGGCCGATCTCGGTGTTGAAGTTCTCAGCGCTCGCGTGCACGCGAGCGGGCAGGATCGCTCTGCAGATGTCCTTGACCGAGGTCTTCCCGGTCGATCCGGTGACGCCCACGAGCGGGCAGCCGATCTCACGCCGCCAGCCTCGCGCCAGGGCCTGCAGGGAGGCCAGCGGATCCTCACAGCCCAGGACCCAGCCGCCCGGGGGGTTTGCGGCCACGACCTCGGCCGCCCGAGGTCGTTCGACGAGCACTCCCCAGGCCCCTCCGACCAGCGCCTCGGCGGCGAACCGTCCGCCGTCCACCTGGCCACCGAGGAGCCCGACGAAGAGGTCGCCCGGCCGTAGCTCGCGCGAGTCGATGACCGCTCGCTCGGGACGCCCCTCGTCACCGCGGGCGACGATCTCGGCACCCGCCTCGGCCGCGATTTGCTCGGGGGAAAGCTCGATCATCCGCAGTGCCCGCCCGACATCAGTCGCTGCTCGCGAGCCGCACGAGCTCCTCCCGCGCGACGGTCCGATCGTCGAACGGAATCTTGCTCCCACCCTCGAACTCCTGGCCCTGCTCGTGGCCCTTGCCGGCGATGACGACGAGGTCGCCCGGTGCGGCGGTCGAAAGCGCAAGGCGGATCGCCGCGCGCCGATCGACGCGGACCAGAACGTCCTCGCGGCGATCGGGGTCGATCCCCTGGAGCGCTTGAGCGATGATCGCCTCAGGATCCTCGGAGCGGGGGTTGTCCGAGGTCAGGACCGGAACGTCGGAGCCGTCGGCCGCGGCCCGGCCCATCAGCGGCCGCTTCGATGGGTCGCGGTCACCACCGCACCCGAACACGCAGATCAGGCGCTTCGCGGTGAGCTCGCGCGCGGCACGCAGGACGTTGACCAGAGAATCCGGGGTGTGTGCGTAGTCGACGAGCACGCCGAAGGACTGCCCCTCGTCGATCGGCTCCATCCTGCCGGGCACCGGATCGGCGTCGGCGAGTGCCCCGGCCGCGGCGGCGAGATCGAGCTCCAGTGCGCTTGCGACCGCAAGGGCCGTGAGGGCGTTCTCGACGTTGAAGAGCCCAGGAAGCGGGAGCTCGACCGAACCGGTGAACCCCTCCGACGCCAGCGCAAAGCGGCTTCCCGTGGCGTCGAAATCGATCTCGGACGCGACGAGGGCCGCGTCGGCGCCGGCCGCTGAGAACGTCACCGCGGGGCGGCCGGACTCACCGAGCTCATCGGCGAGCCTCGCGCCGTAGGGGTCGTCGACGTTGACCGCTGTCGCGCCCGTCACGATCCCGGCTCCGGGATCGGGGATGAAGAGCATCCGCTTGGCGGCGAAGTAGTCGTCCATGTCGGCGTGGAAGTCGAGGTGGTCCTGCGTGAGGTTCGTGAACGCGGCGGCGTCGAAGTGGATCGCATCCGCGCGACCGAGGGAGAGCGCGTGAGAGGAGACCTCCATCACGCACGCCTTGTCGCCGGCGTCGAGCATGCGCCTGAAGGTCCGCTGCAGGTCGATCGCCTCCGGGGTCGTCCGCACGACCTCCTCCTCCTCACCGCCGACGACTTGTTTGACGGTCCCGAGCAGACCGCACCGCACGCCCGCGGCCTCGAGCACCGCCCGCACGAGGAAGGCGGTCGTCGTCTTGCCGTTCGTTCCGGTGATCCCGACCATGACCAGCTCCCGGCTGGGATCGCCGAACAGCCGCGCGGCCAGCGGACCCATCGCCCGCCGGGAGTCGGGAACGAGCAGCTGCGGCGCGTTCAGGTCGAGCTCCCGCTCGACGACGAGGGCCTCGGCGCCTCCGAGCAGGGCCGCCTGCGCGAAGTCGTGGCCATCCGAGCTCATCCCCTTGACGCAGACGAACAGGTTCCCCCATTCGACCATGCTGCTCTCGAAGGCGATGCCGGTGATCTCCTCCGAGCCGTCGCCGTTCACGATCCGGCCCGGGAGGCCGGCGCTGAGTTGATCGAGCCTCATCGCCCGCGATTCTAGGAACGCTGCAGGCGGGCGAGGGTTCCCATCGCTACTCGGTCGGCGCGATACCGAGGTACGGGAGCGCAAACTGCGCGATCTGACCAAAGGCCGGCGCCGCGACCGAGCCGCCGTAGATGTCGCCCTGGGGGTCGTCCACGATGACCGAAACGAGCAGCTTCGGATCGGCGGCCGGCGCGAACCCCACGAACGAGGCGACGAACTGCGAATCCGAGTAGGTGCCGTCCACCACCTTCTGCGCGGTGCCGGTCTTACCCGCGAGGACGTATCCGGGAACGCTCACCTGGGATGCGGTGCCGCCCTCTCCGAGCACACCCTCGAGCATCTTCCGCAGTTGCGCGGAGGTCTCCTGGCTGATCACCCGATGGCCGTCCGGCTCCCCCTCGGCCTGCCCATCGACGGACTTGACCAGGCTGGGCGTCCGCAGGATGCCGCCGTTGGCGATCGCCGCGTATGCCTCCATCATCTGCATCGGGGTGACCGAGAGCCCCTGGCCGATCGGCAGGTTGCCGATGCTCGAGCCGGAGTACTGATCGACCGTGGGCACGATCCCCTGCTCCTCGCCCGGATATTCGATCCCGGTTGGAGCGCCGAAGCCGAAGCGGTGAACCCAATCGTCGAAGTTCCGCTCGCCGAGCTTCTCACCGATCGTGACGGCGCCGACGTTCGAGGAGAAAGCGAGGATCTGTGCGACCGTGAGCGTTCCGAAGGTCTCGCCCTCTGCCTCCTTGATCGTCCGATCGGCCACCTGGATCGTGCCCGGGAGGTCGAACTGGGTCCGGGGGGTGACGAGGCCCTCCTGAAGTGCTCCCGCGATCGTGAAGGCCTTGAAGGTCGAGCCGGGCTCGTAGGTGAAGCCGGTGGCCATGTTGGTCAGCAGGTCGGGGTCGGTGTGAGCGAGGTCGGTTGGGTCCACGGGCGGCCAGCTGGCCATCGCGAGGACGTCGCCGTTGACGGGGTTCATCACCACGGCGGTCGCCCCCTGGGGTGAGTACTTGCTGCCGATCCCCTCGAGCACCGATTCGGTATAGGCCTGGATCCTGCCGTCGATCGTCAGCTCCACGTCATGGCCGGGCTGGGCGCCCGTCGTGACGTCTCGGCCGATCTCCTGGCCGAGGGCATCGCTGGTGACGGCCACCTCGCCATCGGTTCCGCTGAGGACGCTGTTCTGCGACGCCTCGATCCCGAACAGCCCCTGACCTTCGTCTCCGACCGCGCCGACCAAGCGGGCTCCGTCCTTGTCCTCGGGATAGGTGCGGCGAGAGTCCGGCAGGATGCCGATCCCGGGAAGATCCATCCGGCGGATCTTGTTCACGGCGACGAGATCCACCTTGTGAGCGAGGTACTCGAACCCGCTCGGCTGCCCATTGTGGGTTGCCGTGAGCAGCTTGAGCAGGTCCTCGGGTGAGACGTCGAGCACTTCGGAGAGCTTGCGCGCGGTCTTCTGCGGATCCTCGACCTGGTAGGGCGTCGCGAAGACGGTGCCCGCCTCCTCCGACACGGCGAGCGCCTCGCCGCGCCGATCGAGGATCGAGCCCCGCAGCGCCGGCACGGCCACGGTGGCGACCTGCTGCTCGCGGGCGTCGGCGCTGAACTCCCCGCCCTTGACGGTCTGGAGGTACCCGGCCCGGACCATCACGATCAGAAAAGCGAGGGCAAAGGTTGCGAAGAGCAACCCGACGCGCTTTTCGATCAGCTTCAAACGAGACCCCTAGGGAGCGACGGCGCCGGTGGTGGGATCCGTCGCCGGCGTCGCAGCGGTCGCGGCGGGGTCGGGCGTGACGGTTTCCGCCGTCGCCGTGTCGGGGACCGCGGTGGGCGTCGCCGCCGGGTCGGTCGTGGCCGTGCCGGTGACCGTATCGGTCGTCGCGGGATCGACGGGTGCGGTGACCGTGGTGTCGGTCACGGGCGCTCCCAGGGTCGGATCGGCTACGGGATCGACGGGTGTTCCGGTGGCGGGATCGACTGCTGCTGCGGCCTCGCTCGGGACGACGGCCGTTGCGACTGCGCCGATCGCACCCTGAGCGAGGCGCTTGGCCGCGCGATTGACGTCGCTCTCGCTCACCTTCAGGTACTGGACCTGATCAGCGGCGGGAACGGCGAGTCCGAGCTGAGCCGCTGCGGCCTCGATCTTGGTGTTCGAGAGCTTGGTCGCGGCGCGGGTGCGCAGGACGCTGTTGGAGCGTTCGAGAGCGTCGATCTTCGCCGCCGTCGCGCTGCTCGATGCGTTCAGGCTGAGACCCCACACGTTGAGCGCGACGATTCCACCGAGCAGGACCCCGAGAACGACGATCCACGCGCGGCTGCGGGTCATCCCCATGACCACTCCGCAGTCGGCGAGCCCGCCGACGGCGACCGCGGTGCGACCGACGGCCACGACGGGGGTCAGCGCTCTGAGTCCGGTCGCGGGCACCGCCCTGGTCCGAGCGGGAGATGCCGCGGTTGCGACGGCTGCGGAGCCCCGGGAAGAGCGAGCGGACGCCGAGCGCGGCTTCGCCGCGGCCGTCGTACGGGCGCGAGAGCGAGCCGCGGCGGTGGCGCGGGCCTTAGTCGCCGCCTGCGACTTGGAAGTGGCTTTCGGCTTTGCCTTCGCACGGGGCTTGGCGGCCGGGCGCGGCCTGGTGGCCGGGCGGGATCGCTTGGTTCGCGTCGAGATCGCTGCGGCGCCCATCTAGTCCTCCATCTTGCGGTCGGCCATTTCAAGCTTGCGACCCACGCGCAGGTGGGCGGAGGAAGAGCGGGGGTTGTCGGCGACCTCGCCGGCACTGGGGGCTACGCCGCCTCGCGTGATCAGCTCTCCCTCCGGCTCCTGACCGCAGCGGCAGACCGGGAACTCTGGCGGGCAGACGCACCCGCGGGCGCGATCGACGAGGAAGCGCTTGACGCGCCTGTCCTCGAGTGAGTGGAAGGAGATCGCCGCGAGCCGGCCTCCGGGCGTGAGCATGTCCCACGCGGTCGGCAGCGCAGCGTCGATCTCGTCGAGCTCGCCATTGACCGCGATGCGGATGGCCTGGAAGCTGCGCTTGGCGGGGTTGCCGCGGCCGAAGCGGACCTTCGGGGGCACGCCGGCGCGGATCGCCTCGACGAGCTCGGAGGTCGTCTGCAGCGGGCGCCGGGCCACGATCTCGCGGGCGATCGAGCGCGCGTGCTTCTCCTCGCCGTAATTGCGCAACGTCTCGGCGATGCGCGTCTCGGGCCACTCGTTGAGAATCGTCGTCGCGGAGAGCTCGGCATCGGGATCCATGCGCATGTCCAGGGGCGCGTCGAAGGCGTAGGAGAACCCGCGCTCCCAGGCGTCGATCTGCATCGAGGAGACGCCGAGATCGAACAGGATCAGATCGGGGTGGACGCCCTCGGACGCGAGCTCCTCGAGGGCCGTGACGAAGTCGGTGCGCATGAAGCGCGTCTCGCAGGCAGCCTCCTGTGCGAGCTGCTCGAACCGGTCGCGGGCGATCGGGTCACGGTCGATGCAGATCAGCGTCCCCGTGGGACCGAGGCGGTCGGCGATCAGTCGCGAGTGCCCGCCGCCGCCGAACGTGCAGTCGACGACGACGTCCCCCGGCTCGGGGGCGCCGAAGCGGATCATCTCCGCGGCCAGGACTGGGACGTGCTCGGTGGGCATATAGGCGAGAGTCACCATCTCAGGCGCCGCCACCCGGCATCGGTGCAGTGGCCTGCTGTTGTGCGGCGAGGCTCTCGGTCAGCGCCGGCGTCTGCTTGTCGTTCTCGTCGTCCTCGGCGAGCCACTCGTCCGGAGCCCAGATCTCGAGGCGCTCCCCCATCCCGGTGATCATGCACCGACCGGACAGGCCGGCGTGCTCGATCATCTGCTTGCTCAGCCGAACGCGGCCGGCCGAATCGAGCTCGGTTGCCTGGGAGTGGGCGAAGAAACGGCGCTGGATGCGGCGGGCGTCGCGGCTCATCGGGTTGAGCGCGGAGAGCGCGTTCGCCTCCATCTTCTCGGCGGCGCTGGCGGGCCAGATCTCGACCGACGGCTCGATGCCCTCGATCAGCACGATGCCCTCCGAGAGCGCGCCCCTGTACTGAGAGGGAACGGTGATCCGGTCCTTTGAATCGAGGGAGTGTTCATGAAGGCCGCGAAAGGTCATTCAGAAAAGGTGGGGCGTCAGCGGGGGTGAAGTAGTGCTCGTCGCAAGAGAGTTGGACCGGGGAGGTGAGGTGGGAGGAACCTCGCCTCCCCGGTCCTGTGTTTCTCAACTGGGCGCCACGCTATCCCACGACGCCCCACTTCGCAACACATCTCTGGTCGCGCATTGCACTAGCTCCGTCGGACGGTGTTGCTACCCGGGGTCGGATTGGCCTGAAAATCCCTTGTCAGCGCCGTTTGCGGGAGATCTCACGACCGAAATTGAGGCCGGCCGGAGGTCCGCGTCGTGCAAGCCCGGTTGCAAACGCAGGAGTACGCGCGGCTCAGTAGCCTGCCGCCGGATGAGCGACGGACCTCCGGACGACGCGGTTGAGGAAGCGGCTGCGCCCCAGGGAAGCGGCGGCGTTGCGCCACCCGCCATCCCTCTCGACGCCGACGCGACGCAGTCGATGCACTTCCACCGGCTGCTGCGCCATCCGCTCACGCTTAGCCTCGGCACCACGCTGCTGATCGCCGCCTTCGTCGGCGGGACGGTCGGAGCCGGCCCGGCGATCGGCGGAGCCGCGGCAGCCGCCGCCCTCCTACTGGTCCTGCTGATCGTCTTCGTGCTCGCGTCGAACGCCGCGGAGGAGGACTTCTTCAGCTCCTACGCCTCGACGCGCGGTCTCTCCAGGCAGTCCGGGCGCGGCCACCTGCCGCCGACGACCCCGCTGCTCCGCAAGGGCGACAAACGCTACGCCGAGGAGGTCATGGACGGGACCCTCCCCGGTGGACTCCCCGGGGCCCTCGGCCTCTACACCTACGAGGAGAAGACCCGCGACAGCAACGGCAACGAGGACACGACCTATTACAAGTTCACGGTGGTCATGCACGACCTGCCGGCCGTCGCGCAGAAGGTCAGCGACGTCTACTGCCAGCGGCGCTCAGGCTTCCGCTTCATGGACTCGGCGGAGGACGCCTTCCGGCGGATGAAGCGGCTCGAGCTGGAGAGCGACGCCTTCGACAAGCGCTACGAGGTCTTCTATGGCGCCAACGATGACGAGAACTGGATGAAGCAGCTGTTCTCCCCCAAGTTCATCGTCTGGCTGACCGAGGATCCGCCCAAGGACTTCGCCTTCGAGCTCTCCGCGGGCAGCCTCTGCGTCAACGTCAAGAAGCATTACGACAACGCCGTCGACCTCGACGCACTCTGCGTGGCGGCCTCGGAGGTCGCCCGTCGCCTCGCCGGCGAAGCCGCCGAGTAGCGCCTCTCTAGAACGAGGGCAACAGCGAGCCGGAGTTGGCGACGATCGCCGCCGCCACGATCAGCAGAACCGAGGGAACGAGCAGCAGCGCGACCGCAAGCTGCATCTTCGGAGCGGCCCGCGCGGCGCGCTCGCCGATCCGGCGGCGACCGTCATCACGGAGCGAGGCCGCCTGCTCGTTCAGCGTCCGCGAGAGCGGCGAGCCGTGGCGGCGCGAGCGCTCCAGCGTCGCGGCAAGGCCGCCGAGCGTGTCGCCATGAGAGCGCTCGCGCAAAGCCCGCAGGGCGACCTCCTGAGAGTCCCCACACTCGATCGCGGTGACGGTCCTGGCGAGCTCCTCGCGTAGCGGCCCGCTGCTGCTGCGCATTGCCTCGGCGAGCAGGGCGCCGGCGGAGCGGCCGGAGGAGGCGCCCGTCGCCATCAGGTCGAGGACATCTGGAAGCGTCGCCGCTACGCGCCGGCGGCGGTCGCGGGCGGTCCGATCGAGCAGCAGGTCGGGGATGAGGAAAGCGGCCGCCGGAACGCCGACGACGACCAGCGACCCCAGCCGGCCGGGCAAGACCGGTGCCGCCAGCAGCGCCAGCGGCACCGAGATGGCCGCGACGGCGCTCTTCGCGGTGAGGACGAGCTGCGGGGTCAGCCGGTGCTCGAGGGCGGCCCGCTCGATCCGACGGTCGAGTCCCGCTGCCAGGTGTCGGGGAGCCTCCACGCCGCCGAGCGAACCAAGCCCTCGCGAGAGACGCCTGCGAGCCAGCTCCGACGCCCGCTCGCCTCGCTCTCCGATCAGCTCCCAGAGCGACGCCGCGACGAGCAGCGCACAAGCGGCCGCCAGCAGCGCGCTCACGAGCCGACGTCCCCCAGCCTGCGAATCGCGAAGAAGCCCGCCAGCTGTAAGGCGCCGGCCAGCGCAAGCAGCCCGACCGCCGCCGGCGAGCCCAGCATCCCGGCGACGAACCCGGGCGAGATCAGCTCGACCATCAGGCCCATGAAGAGCGGCATCACCACGACCATCCCGCCGGTCAGCCTCGCCTGAGACGTGGCCGCGTACGCCTCGCGCTCCGCGCGCTGGCGGTGGGCGGCTGCCATCGCGTGGCGCCGGAGCAGATCGGCGAGGTCGCCCCCGACCCGTTCCTGGGAGAGCACCGCGGCCACTAGCGCCTGGACCCGCTCGGAGGGAACCCGCTCGAGCACCCCCCGGAGCGCCTCACGCGGCGGCAGCCCGAGCTCGAGGTCCGCAGCGGCCCGTGCGAGCTCGATGGCCGAGGGACCCTCGAGGGCCGTGCCGGCCCCCAGCAGGGCGGCCCGCAGGGAGCCGCCGCCGGCCACGGCGTCGGCGATGGCGGCCGCGATCGCCGGAACGTCCCGCTCGACCCGGAGCCGGTAGCGACGCTGGCGCCGCGCCACCGCCCAGCCGGCGACGGTGGGGCCGGCCGCGGCGATCCCCGCCAGCGGACCGGGGCCCGAGACGAGGACGGCGAGCGCGCCGAGCGCCATGCCGGCGACCACGCCGAGGCGCCGGCGCTCGTCCTCGTTCGGCGGGCGATTCTCGCGCCCGGCCAGGGCGAGGGTCTGCAACGCGGCGTCGAGCTGGCGCAGGGCCGACGGCATCGTCGCCAGCGCCTCACGCAACGCGACCGCCACCGCGCCCCCACCGATGGCGGCGAGCAGAACCGGCAGGGCGGCGGAAAGGCTCATGACTCCGACTCCGCCGACTGCCGCGACCAGATCTCACGCGTCGCCGGAGCGCCGGCGACTCTGACCACGTCGGCGAGGGCGACGGCATGCCTCGTCCCCGCCGGGCCCCGCTCGAGATGAAGGACTAGATCGATCGCGCCTCCCATCTGGTCGCGAACGACCTCGTGTGGAACGCCCAGGCCGGCCATCATCGCCAGCGTCTCGATCCGGCGGAGCGCGTCCGCGGCGCCGTTGGCATGAACCGTCGAGAGCGCGCCTCGGTGACCGGTGTTCAGGGCGATCAGGAGGTCCATGGCCTCGCCGCCGCGAACCTCGCCGATCACGATCCGGTCGGGCCGCATTCGCAGCGCATTGCGCACGAGATCGCGGATCGAGACCTCGCCTGCCCCCTCGATGCCCGCCGGCCTGCTCTCCAGGCGGACGACGTGAGGCTGGCGCAGGCTCAGCTCGGCCGCGTCCTCGATCGTGATCACCCGTTCGCCGGGATCGATGAAGCCGGACAACGCGTTCAGCACGGTGGTCTTGCCGGAACCGGTTCCGCCGCTGATGAGCAGGTTCCTGCGCTCGCCCACCGCTGCCCGAAGCAGCTCGAGGAGCTCGATGTCGAAGGTCCCCCGCGCGACGAGCTCGTCGGGATCCGGGCGAATGCCGGCGAACCGCCGGATTGACAGCGAGGGCCCGTCGACGGCGAGCGGCGGGATGATCACGTTGACCCGCGAGCCGTCGGCGAGCCTGCCGTCCGCCATCGGGCTGAGCTCGTCGACCCGCCTGCCGATCGGCCCCAGCACCCGCTCGATCAGGTCCCGCAGCTGCTCCTCATCACGGAATGCCACCTCAGTGCGGACGAGCCGGCCGCGCCGCTCGATCCAGACCTCACGGTGGCCGTTGACGAGCACCTCCTCGACCTCGGGATCCCGCAGCAGCTCCTCGAGCGGGCCGAGGCCGACCGTATCCCTGAGTACGCCGGTCGACCAGCTCGTCGCGGCGCGCGTCCGAGAGCACCGCCGCCTCGGTCGAGACGATGCCCTCGACCGCCTCGGCAAGAGGCACCGCTTCGACGCTCCCCGAGACGGCGAGGGCCCGGCGCTGCTCGATCAGCTTGGCCCGGAGCTCGCCGGTGAGGGTCTCGAGGTGGTCGACGGACGTCATCGTTGGGACGCCGGGATCAGGCGGATCTCGCGGGCGAAGTTCTCGGCCTCGATCAGATCCAGCGCCTGCCGGCGGGTGAGCGCAAGCGTCGCGGTCCACCCATCGATCCCCTCGGTCGGTGTCGACTCCGGCGATGCCCGCACGATCGAGAGCAGCCTCACCCCCTCGGCGGCGACCCGCACCCTCGCCCGCCCGCCGGTCACCGGCTCCCCGGCCACGACGACGTCGACGCGCGCCGGTCCCGCTGCGCCGAGCGTTGCGAGCGCTCCGGCCGCCGTGACCGTGATCTCGACCGGCTGGAGGTCGTCGCCGAGGCGAGGAGCGCTCCGCCCCGGCGAGCTCGGCGGAGCCCTGAGCTGCGAAGCGAGGAGATAGGAGCCTGCGGGCACCGAAGCGATCGGCTTCCGCCCGACCGCCTGGGAGGGGTCGCCCAGTACGTCAGGCGGGAGGAAGCGCGCCGGGACCTCACGCAGCTCCAGCGACCGTTGCGATCCCTTTCGGTCGATCACCTTCCCTGCCGGGAGCGAGTCGCTGACGACCACGACCGCGCGGAGGACCCCGAGCTGGTCGTCGAAGCTGTCGCGATATCCGGACGCGATCGCGGCCGAGCCAACTGCGCAGGCGACGGCCAAGGCCGCGAAGGCAACGGCACGAGCCCGGCGGCTCACCCGCGCCCGGTGAGAGGGAGGGTGAGCGCCGCGAAGGTACCGCCGTCCTCGCTCGCGGAAGGTCCGATCAACGCGCCGCCTGAATCAGAAGCGGCGGCCCGAGCAAGCACGAGGCCGTGACCACGCCGCGGATCGCCCGTCGGCGCCTGCCGCGACGAAGGCCCCTCATCGCGCACCTCGATCCGCGCCACGTCGCCTTCCGTGAATGCCCGGACGTCGACCCGGCCGCTGCCATGATCGAACGCGTTCGCGACGAGGTTGTCGAGGGCCGCGCCGAGCCTGACCGGATCGGCGATGACGGCGCCCTCGTCGGGGACCGCATGGACGGCGACCCCGAATGGCCGCCAGCGCCGGCCGAGCCCGGAGGTCAAGTCGCTGAGCGGCGTCGGCGAGGCCACCGGCGCCCCGGCCCCCCCGTTGATCGTTGCGTCGAGCTCGCCGAGAGCGCCACGAGCCTGCTCGAGGCAGCCGCGGAGTGCGGCGCGCTCGGGGAGAGGGCGCTCCGCGAGGAGGACGAGCGCCTGCAGCGGCCGGCGCAGCTCGTGCAGGGCGCGGTTGAGGACGACCGTCCGGTGGGAGGCGAGGCGCGAGCGGTGCACCTCCAGCGCGACGAAAGCGACTACGCCCAGCGCCGGTAATGCCGAGCCCGCGCTCAAGCCTCCACCAGCCGGTAGCCGACGCCCCAGCAATTGATCACGAACCTGCCCCGCTCCGGGTCGAGCTTGCGCCGCAGCCGACTGGCGTGCGAGTCGAGGGTGCGGGTCTTGCCCATCGACTGAAAGCCCCAGACCTGGCGCAGGAGCTCCTCCTTTGTGAACACCCGCTGCGGTTCGGCGACGAGCGCGCGGAGCAGCTCGAACTCCTTGTTGGCCAGCGCGACCTGCCGCTCCCCAACCCGCACCTCTCGGGTGGCGCAGTCGACGGCGAGCAGGCCGACCCTGGTCGGACCGCGACGCGGACCACCTCTGCGATCGAGCTGCTTGCGGATCCTGATCAGCAGCTCGTCGTAGTTGAACGGCTTTGTCAGGTACTCGTCAGCTCCCTCGCGCAGGCCGCGAACCCGCTCGCCGGCGGATGCGCAGCCGCTGAGCACGATGATCGGCAACGCCGGATCGAAGGCCGCCGCCGGCCCCTCGGAGGAGCGGATGCGGCGAATCACGTCGAGGCCCGATGCGTCCGGCAGCCGCAGGTCGATCAAAAGCGCGTCGGGTGTGTGGAAGCGGCACAGGCGCAGCGCATCCTCGGCCGTGGCCGCCGGCAACGCGGTGAAGCGGTCGGCGTCGAGGTTCTCGCAGAGCATCTCGCGGGTGATCTCGTCGTCCTCGCAGACGACCAGGGTGGCGAGGCTCTCGATCTCGGGCAGCATCTTCGGCCCGTGAAGCCCGGGGTGAGGTGGGGCGCCCCCCGGGAGTCGACCGCTCGCGCCGCCCAATGCTAGGTTCGGATTCAGCGGAGGCTCACCGGGGGCTCCATCGATCGGCAGGGGGAAATCAGTGACAGGACGTAGACGGCCTGCGGGTCGTCCTATTCAATCTCGGCGCTCGCGCATAAAGCTCCTCGTCGCCGCGGCCCTGACGGCGTCGCTCGGCGTACTCGTCATTGCCGCCCAGGCGGCTGCACCGCCTAATCGCTACGTCCATGTCGGCGTCAACGATGCCAAGAACGCGGAGGTCGCCAAGAAGATCACGATCACCAAGAAGCCCGGCCAGAAGCACGACTCGGTGGTCGCGCTGAAGTCCAGCGACCTCGGTCCGATCAAGGCCGGCGAGAGCATCCGCGGCCAGGGTGAGGTCGAGGTCTCGGTGACGTGCACGGAGCCGATGCCGCAGTGCATCGGCAAGATCTACAAGTACTCGCCGAGCGTCGAGGCCCAGTTCGTGCTCGCCAAATCACCGCATTCGAGCCATGGCGAAAAGCTCGGCAAGCCGGTCAAGCGCACCTGCTCTCAGAGCTACCCCGACCGCAACCATCACTGCGTGCTCGTCCTCGATAGAACCGACAAGGCACGGCACTCCTGCAAGGGCTGTTCGCTCAACATCGTCCTGACTGCCTGGGACAAGAAGGCGAAGTCCAACAACATCCTGGTGGTCGGCGGCGACAGCGACCATGGCATCGAACAGGGCCGGGCGTCGATCAGCGCCGCCGTCTTTCACGCCAGCGCGAAGAAGGCGACGCGCACCTACCACTCATCCAAGGTTCTGACCAAGAAGGCAGAGGTCGTCAACTCGAGCTCTGACTCGAAGCAGACCTCGCTCGGCTCGGTGCGGATCGACGGCCTCAAACAAGGTGATGCCCTGATCGTCACGGCGACCGCGCGCACCGACATCGGACACCTCGGCTACAACGTGCTCACCCAGGCCGAGGTCGTGGTCTCCCAGAAGGGACCGAAGTCAGACAGCAACTCGGGGACTCCCGTGCTGGCGATGTCGAAGCACGGGAAGATCTCGGTCCAGAACGGCTTCAACTGCACCCAGGGCTCCAGCGACTACCGGAACCCCTGCCCGATCCACAAGGTCGGCTCCGCGTACATGCTGAAGTCGGCCGTGAAGAAGCCGAACAACGACAAGGGCAAGGTGGTGCCGCTCTACTTCAACCTGATCGCCAGCTTCGGCGCCCAGTATGGGAAGCCCTTCAAGTCGGGGGACAAGGTGAAGGTGCGGTCGGTCAACATCCGAGTGAAGCGGATCGCAGCCGGCTGAGCGAGTCGGCCGTGGCCGTCAGCGCCGGCAGAGGAACCTTTCAATCTCGAGGTAGCCGAAGCGCCCCCGGAGCCGCTACCGGCCGACGACGACCTTCCCTTTGAAGCCGTGAACCGTGCAGACGTAGGCGTAGGACCCCTTCTGCTTGAACTTGAGGTGGTAGCCGGCCTTCGACCTGGTGACCGACTTCTCGCCGAGGCGCCGGAACGTCACGTTGTGGGGCGCGTTGCTGTCCCACGACCACCTCACCCGCGTGCCCTTGCCGACGTGGATGGTCTTCGGCGCAAACGTGTAGTTGGCCTCGCTGTCGCCCTTGATGGCGACCTTCTGCCCTGAGGCCGCCGAGGTCGAGGCGGCAAGGGCTCCGACGGCCGCGCAGGTGGCGAGCAGTGCTGATGCGGTTTTGATTCGACTGCTGGTCGTCATCTGGCCTTCCCGGTGTCCGATCATTTCCGAGCGCGATTCCTCAGAGTGTCGATCATGGACGATCTCGCCCATCTGCTGCGGCACCGGAACTTCCGGTACCTCTGGCTCGCGCACTCGGCTTCGATCATCGGCGATGGATTGGTCATCACCGCGCTGGCGATCTACGTCACCCAGCTGACCGGCGATGCGAGCGACCTCGGTCTGGTGCTCGCCGGCGCCGCTCTGCCGCTGGTCACCTTCACCTTGATCGGCGGGGTCTGGGCTGACCGCCTGCCGCGCCAGCGCCTGATGATCGTGACCGATCTGGTTCGCTTCGCCCTGCACGCGACGCTTGCCTGCCTGATCTTCTTCGGCGAACCCAAGATCTGGCAGATCGTCGCGATCGAATTGCTCTTCGGAATCGCCGAGGCATTCTTCCGCCCCGCATCGACCGGGTTGCTGCCGCAGACGGTGCCGGGGGAGGAGATCCAGCGGGCGAACGCGCTGATGGCGACGATGAGCAACGTCGCCGAGCTCACCGGTCCGGCGCTCGCGACAGCGCTCGTGCTCGGCGTCGGGGCGGGCACCGCCTTCGCTTTCGACGCCGCCACGTTCCTGATCAGCGCCGCGCTGCTGACCCAGGTCGGCATCCGCCCGCGTCGGGTCGGCGAGGAGCGGCCGGCCGAGCGCGGGACCTTCTTGGCCGAGATCCGCGAGGGCTTCGAGGAGGTGCGCTCCCGAGCTTGGGTCTGGGCGACGCTCCTCGCGTTCTCGGTCGCGCTTTTCTGCGGCCTTGCGCCGGAGTTCGTCCTCGGCCCCACGATCGCCAGGGAGCAGTACGGAGACATCGCGGTCTACGGGGTCTTCGCGGCTTCACTCGGCGCCGGGACCATCGCCGGGTCGCTGATCGGGATTCGCTGGCGACCGCGCTACCCGATGAGGGTCGCGGTTGGCCTGGCGATCATCTGGCCGCTGTCGGCCATCGTCTTCGCCGCCGGCCTCCCGCTGGGGCTGGTGATCCCGGCGACGGTCGTCGGAGGCGCCGCGGTCTCCCTGTTCGACGTCTTCTGGATGACGGCCCTGATCGAACGCATCCCGGCCGACCGGCTCTCCCGGGTCAGCTCCTTCGACTGGACGATCGCCATCGGGCTGCTGCCGCTCGGCTACATCGTCGCCGGACCGCTCGCCGCAGCGATCGGCGCGGTTGAGGTGATGATCGGCGGCTCGCTGCTCGCCTCGATCGCGCTCTCGCTCGCGCTGCTGCCGCGCGAAACCCGGATGCTCGAGCGGCTCGGGTTTGCCGAGGACGTCAACGCCACCTTCGTTGACCTTCCCCGGCTGCCGAATCCCTGACCCCTTGACAAACGCCAGTGAGTGAGTGCATACTCACACCTCGATGACCCCAGGAACCGCCACCCGCACCCTCTCCACCGCCGAGGAACGGCGCGAGGCCCTGGTCGCCGCCGCCATCCCCGTATTCGCCGAGCGCGGCTTCCGTTCCGCCTCCACCGTGGAGATAGCGAAGGGAGCCGGCATCTCGCAGGCCTACCTGTTTCGCCTCTTCCCGACCAAGGTCGACCTCTTCGTCGCCGTCTGCGAGGCGACCCGGATTCGGATGCTCGAAGCGTTCCGCGCGGCCGCCGACTCCCGCGATCCCGACGCCACCGCGATGCACGCGATGGGCTGCGCCTACGGCGAGCTGCTCGAGCACGACCGCGACATCCTGATGATCCAGCTGCAGTCGCAGGTCGTCTCCGGCGAGCCGGCGATCGCGGCGTCGATGCAGGAGACGTTCCGCCGCCTCTACGAGCTCGTCCAGGAGCGCTCTGACGCGACCGAGGAGGAGATGCACACGTTCTTCGCCCACGGGATGTTGATGAACGTGATGGCCGCGATCGACGCGGCCGGGCTCGACGAGACGTGGGCTCGCGTCCTCTCCACCAAGGAAGCGCCGGCAGCAGGGTGACCCCTTTTTTTCGCCATCCAGTGAGTGACCAATCACACATAGAGGAGGAAGCTCGATGCCCTCGATGACCGGACCGCGAGCGGCGTGGACGCTGGCCCTGACCGGCGCCGCCCTGTTCATGACCTCGCTCGACAACCTCGTAGTCGGTGTCGCGCTGCCCTCCATCCGCACCGATCTCGGCGGCTCGATCGAGTCGCTGGAGTGGACGGTCAACGCCTACACGCTCGCGTTCGCCGTATTGCTGCTCACCGGCGCCGCCCTCGGCGACCGCTTCGGCCGGAAGCGGATGTTCCTGATCGGCGTGGGCATCTTCACCTTCTCGAGCGCCGCGGCGGCCCTGGCGCCGTCGATCGACGCGCTGATCGCAGCCCGGGCGCTGCAGGGAGTCGGGGCGGCGATCGTCACGCCGCTCACCCTGACCCTCGTCAGCGAGGCCTTCCCGCCCGAGCGCCGCGGCGCCGCGCTCGGAATCTGGGGCGGGATCAGCGGGCTCGGCGTCGCGCTCGGCCCGTTCGTAGGGGGCGCGATCGTCGAGGGAATCGCCTGGCAGTGGGTCTTCTGGCTCAACGTTCCGGTCGGACTCGCGCTGGTCCCGCTCGCGAGCAGGATGCTGAACGAGTCCCATGGGCCGGACAGGGCGCTCGACTTCGGCGGGCTCGCCCTCGCCGGTACCGGCCTCTTCGGCCTCACCTTCGCGATCATCCGCGGCCAGGCCCTCGGCTGGACGAGCACCACCATCCTCGCGTCGATCGCGATCGGCCTGGCCCTCTTGGCGGCCTTCGTCCGTTACGAGAAGCGCACGGCGAACCCGATGCTGCCGATGCGCCTGTTCCGCTCGCGCCGCTTCGCGGCGACGAACGGGCTTTCGTTCGCGATGTTCTTCGGCACCTTCGGCTCCATCTTCCTGCTCAGCCAGTTCTTCCAGACTGCGCAGGGATTCGGACCCTTCGAGGCCGGAGCGAGGACGCTCCCGTGGACCGCGATGCCGATGTTCGTCGCCCCGGTAGCCGGCCTGCTCTCCGACCGCATCGGCACCCGCCCGCTGATGACGCTCGGACTGGCGATGCAGGCGATCGGTCTCGGGTGGATCGCGATCATCACCGAGCCGACCGTCTCGTTCGGCGCCCTGATTCCCCCATTCATGCTGGCGGGAAGCGGCATGGCCCTCGTCTTCCCGACCGCGGCGGCGTCAGTCCTCTCCTCGGTCCGCCCGAGTGAGGCCGGCAAGGCATCCGGGGCCAACAACGCCATCCGCGAGATCGGTGGGGTGATGGGCGTAGCGGTCCTCGCTTCGGTGTTCTCCGCCAACGGTGGCTACGAGAGCCCAACCGCGTTCAACGACGGGATCGTCGCGGCGCTCCCGATCGCCGTCATCGTCCTAGCCGTCGGCGTGGTCCTGGGCCTGATCGTGCCACGGGATCGAAAGCAGCCGGCGGACGCTGAAGCCAGTGGGCACAGCCTCGAGGGCGCGCCCGTCACGGCCTGACCCGGCACGAGGGGAGACTTTTGCACCGTCGAGGTGGAAAAGTCTCCTCTCGTCAGACTCGGAGCATGGCGGGCACCTCCAGCACCGCGTCGGCCCCCCGCTCGGAGACGAACCGCCCCGGCCGCACCCCCTCGACCCGCCGCACCACCTCCCCTTCCCTGCCCAGAAAGACGACGTCGAGCCGGAAGCGCATGCCCAGGGTGTGAACCGCCCGACACCGCGGGATCAAAAGCCCCTCCCCCGCCTCCGTCGCTGGAAGAAAGGCCAGGCCCAGCAGCCGTGAGCGCCAATCCTCCGCCACAGGCACCGCGATACCTTGGACACGGCGCCGCTCGAGTCCATCGAAACGTGAGGAGCCGCCCACATGCCGGTCAACCCCGCACGTGGGATCCCCGCCCTACCCGTCGACGCCGGCCTTCGCATTCCTCCCCGGCGTTCTGGTTGCAAGCGCCCGTTCACAGAACCGCCCAGGGCAGGCGCCGGGAGGGGCCTTTCGTGAACATGGTCCACCCCGCGACGGACCTTCCGTTTACGGGGTATCCGCATGGAAAGAGCTACACGCAGAGGCAATTACGAGTCGGGCTCCGACTACGTCCTGGAGTACGGGGAGCTTCGCTTCGCCTTCAACGAGTCCGACTTCGCCCAGCGGGTGGAGCAGGCGGCCGTTAAGCTCGATTTCACGCACCCGGGGCTCGGTCCCGAGGAACTTCACGATCTCGTCGAACTGGCCGTCAACGGGGAGATCCGCGAGTCGGCCTCGGACCTCGGTGAGCACGTCAACGAGAACTGGGGTGAGCTCGTGACCGGCTCCCAGCGCAGCCTCGTGCACTGGATCCGTCGGCTCGTCTTCCGCGGCGCATGGCTCGACCAGCGCGTTAAGGAAGGGGAGCTGGACGTCGTCTTCGACGATCGCACCAACACCTTCGGCTACGTTCAGCCCGATCGCGATCGCGAACCGATCGAGCTCTCCCGCGAGCCCTCCTGGGGCGAGCTCGCCTACACCCGCCGCTAGGCGCCTTCCGGCTCCACCTCGAGGGTCAGCCCCCTGACCGCCGTTATCCGCACGGTCTCCCCCTCCCCCGCTCCCCGAGCGCACTCGGCGGTCCAGAGCTCCCCGTGGACGCGAACCATCCCGAGTGGCCGGCACTCGGTGACGACCTGCGCCTTCATGCCCGGCAGCGCCTCGACCCCGGTCTTGATCCGGAACCGACGCAGGTAGCGGGTCCAGAGGATCGCCTCGCCGACCTCGACGACGGCGCCGGCCCCGAGGGCGATCGCGCCCAGCGGCGGGTCAAGTACAGCGA
Source organism: uncultured Solirubrobacterales bacterium (assembly GCA_963826475.1). Taxonomy (GTDB): domain Bacteria; phylum Actinomycetota; class Thermoleophilia; order Solirubrobacterales; family 70-9; genus RHKX01. Next base: position 984,319 of record CAWGXC010000003.1, read on the forward strand.
AGGCGATCAGGCCGGCGACAAGCGCCAACGTCAGCCCGCGAGCGCGGCGAGGAGCGCGGCATTGTCCGCCGAGCCCTCAATCCGCTTGCGCAGCTCCGCGGCGGCCTCGGCCACCGGCAGCGCACCGAGCTCGGCCCGCAATGCGCGCATCGCCGCCAGCTCCGACTCGTCGCGAAGGTGCTCCTCACCGGAGACGCGGCACGCGGCGACGTTGACTGCGGGGAAGACGCCGGCGGCCGCAAGGTTCCGATCGAGCACTAGAAGCGAGGTCTCGGTGGTCTCGAGAGCGCGCTCGACCACGCCATCGTCCTCGGCGTCGGTGAGCGCGGTTGCGATCACGGTCAGGGCTCCGAGCGAATCCTCGTCGGTGTCGCGGCCGGCTCCGAAAAGCGGCTTGACCCGTCCCGGGTCGTCGGCGGCGACCGCGATGCGGGAGAGGGAATCGACCAGCAGGACGACGTCGACGCCGGACTCGGCGCGCCTGGTGGCGTGTCCGATGGCGAGCTCGACCAGCCGCAATTGCTCACCAGGTCGCATCTCGGCGGTGGCGATAGCAAGCTCGGCACCGGGCGCGGCCTCACGCCAGGCGGCGACCTCCTCGGGGCGCTCGTCGACGAGCAGGACGACGAGCTCGAGATCCTCACGCCCGGCGAGGGCCTTGGCGACGGCCCGCAGCAAGGTCGTCCGGCCGGAGCCGGCGCCGGCCTTCACCAGCACACGCTGACCGTGGGCCGGCGCGCAGAGCAGGTCGAACTCGCGGAGCAGAACGGCGTCGTCGGAGTCGGTCACGAGCTCGATCCGGCGCGTCGGGTGAATCGGGGTTGCGTCGGCGAGGCGCTTGCGGTCACCCCCCGGCTCGACGCCGTTGATCGTGTCGACGTGGATCAGGGCCGGGTAGCGCTCGCCACGGTGCGGCTTGCGCGCGGGGCCGGCGACCTCGTCGCCACGCTGCATCTCGCAACGGCGGATCTGAGAAGGAGAGACGTAGACGTCCGCCTCGTCGGCCTCGAGGCCGGAAAGGCGGATGAACCCATGCCCGCGCGGTGTGATGTCGAGTACGCCGGACACGGGCTCGCCATCGTCGGGCTCCGGGGAGTCGTCCACGGAGTCGTCGTCGCGAGCCAAGTCATCACCGCTGGAGTTCCCGTTGCCCCCGCCACGCGAGCGGCGGCGAGCGCGGGGGCGCCGGGCGCCATCGCCACCTTCAGGCTTGACCGTCCGCTGACGAGGAGCGGCGGCCTCCACCGCCTCGGCTTCGTCGGCGGCCTCGGGCTTGCGCTCGAGGATCGCCGCGGCGAGCTCCTCGCGGGGCAGCATCCGGTAGCGCTCGATGCCGAGCTCGGAAGCGAGCGCATGCAGATCGGCGAGGTGTCGGTTGGCTAGTGCGGAGGCCATTCGGCGGGGAAGGTTATAGGTGGAGCCCGACTCGCCTCGGCCAACCTGGCTCCATGGGGCTCCCGATCGCTCAGTCGGAGGAGGCGGCGGGGTCCGCTCCGGCGGCTTCGAGCTCGCCGGGCCAGGCCTTCGCGGCGGCTTCGATCCGGGCGGCATCCCAACCGAGCTCACCGCCGAGCGTGTCGGCGACCGCCCGCACCGAGGCCGCGTCGCGCAACTGCGGAGCGGCCACGAGGGCCAAGCGGGTCCGGCGCAGGAGAACGTCGGGAATGCTGCGCGCCTGCTCCAGCCGCGCCGCGATGACGACCTCGGCGAGCAGATCCGGGCGTCCGGGCACGATCGGCGCCGCGAGCTCGGGGCGTTCGGCCGCCAGGGCTAGAACGCTGCGGGAGGCATGGCCGTAGCGAAAGGCGAGCTGCTCGGCGAATCCCTCCGGCAGGGAATCGATTGGGGTGCCCTCGACGGGCTGGAGGTCCTCGGCACCGGCCGTCATTCCCAGCGGGATCTCGGCCGTATGGCACGGCGCGTCGCGCTCTTCACGAAGGGCGATCCGGTCGACGACGAGCTTCGCCATTCGACGCCAGGTCGTCAGCTTGCCGCCCGTGATCGTGAGCATTCCCGAGGACGTCTCGTAGAGCTCCGCCTTGCGCGAGATGTCGACCGACTTCTTCGGATCGCCGGTTGAGATCAGCGGCCTGACCCCGGCGTAGGCGCCGGTCAGATCGGCCCGATCGATCTCGGTGCCGAAGTAGGAGTTGACCGCATCGAGCAGATACTCGATGTCGCCGCCACCCGGTCGGACGTTGTCGATGTCTCCCTCGTAGTCGTTGTCGGTGGTCCCGACGAGGACCCGGCCGTACCAAGGCAGGACGAAGATCGTGCGCCCACTGCCGGCCGGGACGATGCAGGCAGCGTTCGCAAGCGGCAGCTTCTCGAGCGGCAGGGTCAGGTGGGTTCCCCGGGAGGGAGCGATCCGCGGCACCTCGGTCTCGTCGAGGATCTCGCCCGGGCGGATCTGGTCCGCCCAGACCCCCGTCGCGTTGATGACGTTGGTCGCCTGGATCTCGACCACGTCGCCCGTCTCGGCCTCGCGGCAGACGACCCCCTCGGCGTGACCGTTGCGCTCGAGCAGGGAGGTCACCTCGAGGCCGTTGGCCATCACGGCTCCGAAGCGTTCGGCCTCCCCGAGGATCGTCAGCACTAAGCGCGCGTCGTCGGTCTGGCAGTCGTAGAAGAGGTAAGCGGACTTCGGCCCGCGGGGACCGAGCGCGGGAATGAGCTCGACCGCCTCCTGCGCCGGGATCGTCCGGTGGCGGTCGGGCGCCCAGGACTCCGGCGGGGGGGCGCCGTTCTCCTTCTCGAGCTCCCGCTCTCGCCGACCGCCGCGCTGCCGGCGACCCTGACCGACCCTCGTCGTCGCCATCACGTCGTACATGTTCAGGCCGATCCCGATCTTGAAGTCACGGCGCTCGTCACCGAGCGTCGGCACGAGATAGGGGGTCGGATAGACCAGGTGTGGGGAGAGCTGCACCATCAGCTGCCGCTCGAGCAGCGCCTCGCGGACGAGTCCGAGGTCGAAGTTCTGCAGGTACCGGAGGCCGCCATGAACCATCTTGGAGGAGCGGCTCGAGGTGCCGATCGCCCAGTCGTCGCGCTCGACTATCGCCGTCGAGTAGCCGCGCGATGCGGCGTCGAGCGCCACGCCGGCACCCGTCACGCCGCCGCCGATGACGACTACATCGAACGGCTCCGCGGCGAGCTCCCTGAGTGCCAGATCGCGAGCGATCATCAGTCGAGGTGGCTGACTGCGTCATGAACCGGTGGGCGGTCCGGCGGACGCTGCTCCTGGATCGGATGGCCGAGGTGGAGGAGCCCGACGAAATGCTCGCGGTCGGGCAACCCGACGGCATCGCGGCCCGCAGCAGTCCGCAGGAGCTCGGGAGTGCGCCAATAACCGGCGAGGCCCCGTGAGTGTGCGGCGAGCAGGACGATGTAGGCCGCGCAGGCGCTGGCGAGCAGATCCTCCTCGGCGACCGTCGGATCGTCCGAGCGAGTCGCCGAGCAGACCACGAGGGTCGGTGCGCGGTCGAGCTTGGAGGCCGATTCGGTCCCGGCGGCGACCTTGAGCCGCTCGAGCGAGTCCGGGCCGACGACCCGAAATCGCCAAGGCTGCGTCAGGTGGTGGTTGGGCGCGAAGTTCGCGAGCTCGAAGAGCTCGTCGAGGACCGCTCGGTCAACCGCGCCCGGTCGGTATGCCTTGTGCGTACGTCGCGTCCGGATCGCGTCTTCGACGTCCATCGCGGCCAGCGTAGCGACGCGGGGTCGACGACTACCGGCGTGACTCAGGGGAGGGTGCGCTCGTACCAGAGGAATCCGAGCCCGAGACCGACCGCCAGAGCGCCGAGCAACGCGAGCAGGGCGGGCGTCGACGGCGCCGAGAAGCCGCCGGGAGCCGAGGTCAGGGCGATCGGCTCCGCCGTCGTCGCATGCAGCGCGCCGCCGCCGGGACGATCGTCGCGCAGCACGTCGTCGACGCTGAGGCCGGATGCCCTCGGAGAGCCGCCTCCGCGCCTTGTGACCTTCCCCTTCCCTTCTTCTTCTTCTCCGAGGACTTCGCCGCTGAACCGGATCTGATCGCACCCCCGTGCCCGAAGACGTCCGCCGGCGAGGAGAGGTCGGGGCTCGCCGGCGAAGCGCCGGGACTCAGGGTGGCGCCGGTTGCCCCGTCGGCGGGCGCTGGTCCATCGCCTCCGGAGCCGCCGCGCCCGCCGGCATCGCCCTTCGGAGCACGAGCGACCGCCGCGATCGGGAAGGCCTCACGCGCTCTCCCGGTCAGCGCCTGCGCGGTCACCCAGACCGGGGTCTGATCGCTTGCCTTCGAGTAGGAGTAGTGCCCATCGGCGCTCTGCCTGGCGGCGAGGAAGCTGAGGCCGGTGTTGCCGTCGGTCCTGATGTTCACGGGATTGCGGCCGGCGGCGACGATCCCCTGAATCGCCCAGGCCGTCGACTGCGAGTTCGTCGCCGCGCCCCTGGTCAGCGACCAGCCGCCGTCGTGATGTTGCGAGTGCGCCAGCCAGTGCGAACCTCCCTTCAGCTGGTCGTCGCCACCGGGGCTGACGGCCAGCGCCTGCAGGGCCGATCCGGTGCTGTCGGGCTCGCTCTCGCCACCCTCGACCGACGCCCAGCCGCCGTTGCGGTTCTGGACCTTGCGCAGCCAGGCGGCCGGCTTGCCGACGTTCGCGCCGGGAACGCCGGCGGAGCGCTGCGCGAGAATCGCGAACGCGGTCAGGTTGACCTGATGCTCGTAGGAGCCGTCGGAGCCCTGCCGACGGCGGAGCTCAGCGACGAGGTCGCGGTCGGCGAAGGCACGGGAGCTGACCCCGGCGCCCTCGAGCGCGAGGATGCTGCGCTCGAGGTCAGCGGTCGAGGTGATCGAGGCGGCGTTCTCGCGCAGGAACCCGATGGCCGTCTTGCTGCCGCTGGTGACATCGGCCGGGTTCGTTCCGGCCGCCTCCATGCCGAGCATCGCCCAGCCGGTCATACCGACGCTTGAATCGTCTTCGGCCGAGGTCCCGAAGCCACCATCGGCGTTCTGCTGGTGCTGAAGCCAGGCCATCGCGCCCTTGCGCGCTGCCGCGGCGGCCCCCTTCGCGGGAACGATCAGCGGCAGCGCCAGAGAGAGCGCAATCGCGACGGCGGCGACCGTTCTGGCGAGCGGAGCGTCGCTCCACCTCACCTCGAAGCGCGCCCGGTAGCGATCGAGCATCCGCACCATCGCCGGGCCGGCGGCCAGCATCAGCGCTGCGTTCCCCACTGCATGGGCCACATTGAAGGGGATCCCGCGCGCCGAGAGCGCCAGGTAGCGGTCGAGTGACTGCTCCCCACCGAAGCTGACCATCACCGAGAGGTCCAGCAGCGCGCCGTAGGCGAAGCCGGCCATCGCGGCGACACCCGCCAGGCCCCACCGGTTCAGGCGGCGGCCGCTCAGCGCGGCGAGAGCGGCGCCGCCGATCCCGACCATGCCCCAGCCGGCCATCTGCCAAGGCGTCCACGGCCCCTGACCGAGCCAGAGGTTCGAGACGAGACCGGAGAGCGCGCCAACCGCGAATCCCGGTCCCGTGCCGAGCGTGTAGCCGGCGAGCAGGGCGACGTCGGTGGTCGCGACCACGTTCGGGATCGGCGCGAACGCGAGCCGCCCCGCCACGCCGAGCGCAGCGAGGGCCGCAACCGCCGCGATGATCCGCGCGGACGGTCGGGACCGCTCGAACCAGAAGAATCCACCGACCAGCACCAGTCCGAGGATCGCGAAGATGGCGGCCTGCCAGCTCACGAGGTCACCCTCGGAGCCCCGCGACGGCGCAGGAGCGTCGCTCCCTGCTCCGGCGTGACCGCGCGGCCGGCGGTCACCCTTGCCGTCTCCGTCGCGAAGTACCAGCCGCCGCCGAGCACCTCCTCGGGGGTCCCCTCGGCGATCAGCCGACCGCGGGCGATCAGGATGACCCGCGTGGCGAAGCGGGCGGCGAACTCGACGTCGTGGGTGGCGACGAGGACCCCGGCCCCGGCGGCCGCCAACTGTCCGATCCAGTCGGAGAGATCCTCCTTGCGAACCCGATCGAGGCCGCGCGTGGGCTCGTCGAGGCAGATCAGCCCCGCGGGCCTGCCGCCGGCGCCGCGACCGGCCATCGCGATCGCCAGCGCGAGCCTCTGGCGCTCTCCGCCGGAGAGGTCGCGCGGGTTGACCTCTCCGTCGACCTCGAGGCCGACGGCGTCGAGCGCCGCACGGCCGTCGGCGCCCGGAAGCTCCTCGGAGACGCGCTCGCGCACGAGGTAGTCGTCGGGCTGCTGACCGAGCAACGCGCACCCCGCGGGCACATCCGCCGTTCCCCCATCGGCCTCGAGGATTCCGGCGCAGGTTCGCAGCAGCGTGCTCTTGCCGGCCCCGTTGGGCCCCATCAGAGCGACCCGCTCCCCTCCACCGATCTCGAGATCGACGCCCCGCAGAACCGGACGGATCGCGTCGGCGGCCTCGAGCTCCACACGGAGTCGCCGACAGCGGAGCACCGGCTCGCCGGCCGGCGCGAGGTCCGGCCCGGGCTCGTGAATTCCACTCGGGTCCACGTTCATCCCGCCGAGCGCCTCGCGGGCCGCCTTGACGGTCACGGGGCTCGCCTCGATCCCGGCCAGGTGGAAGAGGCGGGTTACCGGCGTCACGAGGGCCGGGGCGCGATCGAGCGCGGCGCGGCCGAAGCCCTCCGGCGGCCCGTCGTAGATCATCCGGCCCCCCTCCAGCGCGACCACGCGATCGGCCGCCGCCAGGCAGCGCTCGAGGCGATGCTCGCCGAGCAGCACGGCGACGCCCCACTCCTCGTTGAGCCGTCGCAGCAGCGAGATCAGCTCATCCCCCGCGATCGGATCGAGCTGGGACGTAGGCTCGTCGAGCAGGAGCAGGGGCGGCCCGGTGACGAGGGCGGCGGCGAGCGCGACGCGCTGCAGCTCGCCACCTGAAAGCGAATCGGTCGTCCGGTCCAGCAAGGGCTCGATTCCGAGCGCAAGCGCGGCCTCCTCTACGGCGCGCGCGGTCTCGACGGAGGCCGCTCCACGGAGCTCGAGCGGCAGCTCCAGCTCGGCGCCGACGGTCGTCGAGAGAACCTGGGTGTCGGCCTCCTGGGCGACGAAGCCCACGGAGGTCGCAAGCTCCGCCGGACCGGCCTCCCGCGTCGAGCGCCCGGCGACGTGGATCTCGCCGGCGATCTCGCCCCCGTGGAAATGGGGAACCAGCCCGCATCCAGCGCGCAGCAACGTGCTCTTGCCGGACCCGGAGCGCCCGGCGAGCACGACGAACTCCCCCGGTGCGATCTCCAGATCAACGCCCTCGAGCGCGAGGGGCCCGCCTCCGGGGTAGCGGTAGTCGAGCTTCCGGAACGAGAGCGCCGCGGTGGTCGTCGCGGTGTCCTCAGCCACCTTCGACGCCAGCCGATCCGGGTCGCACGGGGTGAGCCATCCTCCAGAGGATCCCACCGCTGAAGGGCAGCAGGGCCAAGAGCGGCAGGGCGGCGGCGAAGGCGAGCGTCGCGAGCTCGTGGTCCATCGTGACCGTCGGATAGGCACCGAAGTCGCCGAGGCCGGCAATGGCCGCCGCGCACAGGGACGCGCCGGAGGCCAGTCCGCAGGCGAGGAGCCGCGCCTCGCCGGGCTCGTATCGGTGCCGGGGCCGCTTGGCCCGATGGCCGAGCCCGTAGCCGCGAAGCTCGAGCGTGGAGGCGATCTCGACCGATCGATCAAGCGATCCGGCCACGAGGCGACGTGCGAGGGCGGCGCGACCGAGCGGTGCGGCGGCCGGCCCGCGCAGGCGGCCGGCCTCGGCGAGCCGCGCGCCGTCGGCCGCGGCGAGCGGGACCAGCCGGGTGATCATCGTTGCCGTCAGCGCCGAGCGGGAGGCGATCGGCCGGATCGCGCGGAGCACGCGATCGGGGTTGACGCAGGCCGACCAGACCGCGAAGACGAGCAATGCAACGATGATCCGCAGCGCGACGACCGCGCCCTCGATCACCGCTTCGAGGCTGACGTCGATCTGGCCGAGGAGCGGTAAATCCCAGCCGCGCAACAGGATCGTGGCGCCACGCTGGGAGGCGAGGGCGTTGACGACGATCACCATCACCGCGAGGCCGATCGACCAGCGCAGCGGCTGGCGAAGGCTCGAGCCGGCACCTGAGGCATAGCCGGCGGCGATCGCGGCGATGCCGGCGGCCCCGAGGACGATCGGGTTGGAGAAGGCGAAGGCGGCGATCGCGAGGGGCGCGAGGTAGACGGCCGCGATCCAGGGCCTCGCGCGGCCCAGAGGCCCGGGCCGCGGCGCGTATGCGAGGGCGGCTTTCATCAGCAGCGCGGGTCGGTGGCGGGCGTCAGGTCGTCCGAGGCCGGGATCGGCAGCGCCTCGCCCCCGTCGCCGGCGACGGCGTAACGATCGCGAAGATCCTCGACCCCCAACAGGTCGACCGCATCGGGAAGTGCCGCGTCGCTGGTTGCGGTGACGAGCCAGGTCGGCTGGTCCTCGCCCTCGCGCACCGCGGCGACGACCCCGGCGTCGCTCAGCTGCTCTCTCGGCACGCCATCGGACCCGAGGATCGAAAGCGACCAACCTCCCGGGGATCTCGGGCACGCGGCGAGTTCTGCATACACGCCGCTGCTGCCCGGCCCGCTCTCGAGCTGGCCCGCGGCGCGGTCGCCGCGCAGTCGGTCCCAGGCGCCGACGAGGACCCGCAGCTCGTCGGGATGCTCGACGGGGGCATCGACCGTCTCGACGGTCGGCTCCACGCCCGCCGCGCGCAGCGCGTCGACCACGCCGTCGCACTCGGCGCGCTCGGCCAGGCATTCGACGACCGTGTCATAGACGGTGCCCTGATAGCCGTGCAGGAATGGCGCCGGCCAGGAGCCCACTACGGCGGGCACCCGGTAGGCCTGCGCCCAGCGGCGGTAGTCCCACCAGATCCGGTCGCCCGGACGGACCCTGGCCTCCCCCGCGCCGACGTCGGAGTAGATCCCGTTGACGAAGAAGAACCAGTCCTGGGGGCCACCGCTGACGGTACTGCCGGCGAGGCCGTTGATGGAGTCCACGAAGTTCCCGCCGTAGGAGGTGGCGATGTCTGCCTCCTCATCGAGAAAGCGGACGACGGTGTCTGAGGGTGTGGGGTCGGTCAGGACTCCCTCGCCGATCCGCTGTGCGCCGTAATCGCGAGTGATGGTCAGGTCGGCCTCTCCGGCGGAGGCGTCACCGGGCCCGATCCCGCAGCCGCCCGCCGCGACGGAGCCCGAGAGCACCGACGCGGCGAGGGCGGCGAGGAGCCGATTCATCGGGATCAGCGGCGGACGACCCGCTCGCAGGAGCCGGTGGTCGTGTTCTTCTGGCGCTTCGCGAGGATGACGACGTCCTTGCCGCCGCCGCAGTCGATGACGTCGGACGCGGCTCCCCTGGAGGCGTTGATCTTGTCGTTGCCGCGCCCGGCGACGATCGTCTCGGCCTCAGGCGTGCCGACGATCCTGTCGGCGCCGTTGGTGCCGCCGATCGTGGCCGCGAACCCCGCCGGGCAGACCTTGGCCGCCAGGGTGCAGATGACCTCGGTGTTCGAGGGAATCGAGCCGGGCCGCGTCGCGGTCAACCCGAGCTCATCTTCATCAACCTTGAACGTGGTCTTGCCCTTGGCGTTCGTGGGCTTGTCGGCGCCCGTCACATCGGCGCCCTCCGCCGGGGTCTTCTTGCCGTCGTCGGCGTAGGAGACGACCTTGGCGGTGATCGTGTCGCCTCGCTTGATCTTCCCCGGCAGCCTCAGCTCGAGCTCGTCCGGAACCGGGTCGTTGAAGTCGTCGATCAGGTACCAGAGGACGTCGTCGCCCTTCTCGACGATCGTCTGGTCGCCTCCCGTCTGGGAGCCGACGTGGTTCCGCTTCAGGTACCAGTAGCCCGTCGAGGGAGCGACCGCCTTGCCGACGGCGCAGAGGCCCAGGCCGAAGTCGAACGAGTCGGTCACCGAGAGCGGCTTCAGCGAGCGATCTGCAATCGCTCCGTCGGCCAGCAGGCCGAGCGCGTTGGGGTTGGCGAGGGAAACGGAGTCGCCGGAGCCGCCTGTGCCCTTGCCGAAGCAGTCGGCCTTGCGGTCGGTCTTGATGCGGACGGCCCCTGTGTACTGGGTCTGCTGGGCGAGCGACTTGCCGTTCGAGTCATAGACGCGAAGCTGGGTGGGCACGGTCTTCGATCTCGCCTCCGCGGAGGCGGACATGGTGAACGCGATCAGACAGGCGCCGAGCAGTGCTGGAACGACGACGCGCAAGCGGGTACTGGGTGTGGACATGAGCCACCCTTTCCTCGAGGGTTGATGGGCTGGTCGGAGGCAGGTCTCCTGGCTTCCGGGACTGGCGCCACGCCTTCCCAGGGTCCTCGACGGATCCCAGTGGCTCGACTCACGTCGTGCGACGCCCACACCCGGTCACAGTGGCGGGACCGCGCCGGTTTCACACCGGACTTCCCTTGACCACCGACCTATGTATCGAGGCGCCACCCTACTCCCTGACGAGGCTGTGAGCCCGCCGATCAAGGACGCAGGAGCCGATGCGGCCTCAGGCCGTGAGGCGACGAGGACGCCGAGCGGCGGCCTCGCAGACCGTCAGGAAGTGCGTTCCTCGACGGTCTTGCGGAGCTGCTTGACGACCTCCGGCATGGACTTGCGCATGCGCGGGAGCTCCCAGTGCTCGATCTTCAAAGCGCGGACGGATGACGTGGCGACGACCGAAGCCGAGCGCTCCGACTTCTCGAGCAGCCCCTGCTCGCCGAAGATGTCACCGGGACCGAGCTCGGCGATCGTCTCTCCAGAGCGCTCGACGCGGACCGTGCCCTCGTCGATCGCATAGAAGTCGTTCGAGTAGCCGCCCTCCTGGATGATCACCTTGTCCGCGGGGAACTCGACGAGCATCGTGAAGGGAGCGATCTTGTTCAGCTTGCTCTCGTCAACGTCCTTGAACAGTGCGAATCGCTTCAGCTGGCTGGGTTCCACGGCTTTCCTTCCTCCGGGTCGCGTCGAGGGGGAAGCTATCCGATCGGGAGGCACGATCGGTCCCTTCTCCCTCGGTGCGGGCGAAATCAGCCGATATGCATCGCTGCCTGCGCACTCGCCTCCGCTATCTTGGAGCCTTCGTGCGAACGATTCTCAATCTCTCTTCAGCGGCGATCCTGCTCGTCGGCCTCGCCTTCGCCGCAGGCTGCGGCTCCTCCCGCTCCCACCCCGACGCTGCCGTCGCCGTCACCGCCTCGACCACCCAGCTCGGCGACTTCGCCCGCGAGGTGGGCGGCGATCGGGCCGCCGTCACCCAGATCCTCGCGGCCAACTCCGATCCCCATGAATACGAGCCCAAGCCGAGCGACGCGGAGTCGTTGATCGATGCCGACCTGATTCTGAAGTCCGGTGGCGATCTCGACGCTTGGCTCGATCAGATCGTGGCGAGCTCCGGCTCCGACGCTCCCGAGCTGACGCTGATCGACGACATCCCGACGCTCGGTGGCGACGACGAGACCGACCCGCACTGGTGGCAGGACCCGAGGAACGCGATCAAGGCGGTTCGGGCGATCGACGCCGAGCTCTCCGCGATCGATCCCGAGGGCAAGGCGACCTACGACGAGAACGCTCGGCGCTACATCACCGAGCTCCACAGGCTCGACGCGAAGATCGCCGCATGCATGGAGGCGGTCCCGGTCGACCAGCGCAAGCTCGTGACGAGCCATGACGGGCTCGGCTACTACGCCGACCGCTACGACATCGATGTGATCGGCGCGGCCATCCCGGCGCTCTCTACGAACGCCCAAGCATCAGCCGGTGAGACCGCCGACCTGGTCGAGCTGATCCGCCGGGCCGGAGTGACGACCGTCTACTCAGAGGCCGGCGTCAGCTCGCAGCTGGAGCTGGCGATCGCCGACGAGGCGGGTGCCTCGGTCGGCGGCGAGCTCTGGGCCGACACGCTCGGCCCCGTGGGCTCCGATGGCGCGACCTACATCGAGGCCCTGGAGTCGAACACGGCGAAGCTCGTGGACGGTTTCACCGGCGGCGTGCAGAGCTGCCCGATCCAGCTCGGGTGATCCCTCCCCGCGGGTCGGGCTCAGGCCGCAGCGCCCGCGCACTGAGGACAACTGCCGCGCAGGATCACATCGTGGTCGCCGACGGAGTAGTCGAGCCGGCTGCCGAGCTCGTCGATCGCGCGCTCGAGCTTGGAGTCCTCGAACGGCGTGACGCGGCCGCAGACGTCGCAGACGAGGTGATGGTGGTGGTGCTCCCCGCCCGGAAGCGCCGGCTCGTAGCGCGCCGAGGCGCCGCCGACATCGAGGCGCTGAACCAGCCGCAGGCCCTCGAGCAGCTCGAGCGTCCGGTAGACGGTGGCGACGCCGACCTCCCGCCCGGAGTCGCGCAGGGCATCGGCGATCTCGCGCGCAGTCAGGACGCATTCCTGACGGCCGATCAGCCCCAGCACCGCTGAGCGGGGAATGCTCGAACGATGACCCGCGCTGCGCAGCTGATCCTCGGCGTGCTCGATCCAGTCCGCTGCGGGGGGGCTGGCGATCTTGGTGTGGCTGTGGTCGTGGCTCACGGGCATGACATCATCTAATACCGGTACTCGTTATCAGCTTAACCCAGATGTTCGACCCCTTCCAGCTCCCCTTCATGCAGCGCGCCGCGCTCGAGGTCCTGCTCCTCGCGCCGCTCGCGGGGATCCTCGGCGCTCAGATCGTCCTGCGCCATCTCGCCTTCTTCACTCACGGCGTGGGCGCGGCGGCGTTTCCGGGACTCGTCGTCGCCGGGCCGGCGGGCATTCCCCCCGCGCTGGCGGCACTCGGCGTCGGCGGCGTGTTCGCCGGGTTGCTCGAGCGACTCGCTCGCGGGCGCGGCATCGCCTACGACGCCGCCACCGCGCTGCTGCTCGTCCTCGCCCTCGGGATCGGGATCGTCCTCGCCAGCGACGTCTTCCACTCCGGCGGCGGCGTCGACCAGCTCCTGTTCGGCTCGCTGCTCGCGATCGGCGGCCAGGAGCTGTGGTCGACTGCACTCGCGCTCCTCTTGGCATCGGCGGCGGCCGCCTTCGGTCGTCGCGCGTGGATCGCCGCCGGCTTCGACGGGCCCGGGAGCGGCGCGCTCGGCCTCAACACGAGGCTCGCCGACTGGCTGCTCGTGGGGGCGATCACCCTGACGGTCGTCGTCTCCGTCGACGCCGTCGGAGCCCTCCTCGTCAGCGGGCTGCTCGTCGTCCCCGCGGCGATCGCGAGGCTCTTCGCGCGCAGCGTCGCTGAGCTCGAGGTCGGGGCGACGGCCCTCGCGCTCGCGCTGGGCGTGGCCGGCCTGCTGCTGGCATACGAGCTCGACGTCCCGCCGGGAGCGACGATCGCCACGCTCGGAGGCGCGATCTTCCTCGCCTGCGTCGTGGCTCGCTCGCTGCTCACCGGAAGCCGCCCTGCCCCGGTGGCGCAGCCATGAGCGCCGTCGCGGTCCAGCCGCTGATCAGCACCTCCGGCCTCGGCGCCGGCTACGCGCCCGGAGCCCTCGCGCTCAGCGACGTCAACATCTCGGTCCCCGCGGCGCGGATCGTCGCCGTCCTCGGGCCGAACGGGGGTGGCAAGACCACGCTCTTCCGGGCGCTTCTCGGCGAGGCGCCGAACGTCGTCGGCGCATCCCACGTGGCCGGCACCGTCGCCTACGTCCCCCAAACCGAGCACGCGCGGCTCGACTTCCCCGTCAGCGCGTTGGACGTCGTCCTGATGGGAACGTATGCCTCGGTGCCATGGCACCGGCGGATCGGCCGCCGAGAACGTGACCTCGCGGCCGGCGCGCTCGAGCGGGTCGGGCTCGCCGACCGGGCGGGCACCACCTTCGGTGCGCTTTCGGGCGGTCAGCGGCAGCGGGTGCTGATCGCTCGCGCCCTCGCGCAGGAGGCGTTGATCATCCTGCTCGATGAGCCTCTGAGCGGAGTCGACCGGCCATCCAGTGAGCGGATCCTCTCGATCCTCGGCGACCTTCGCGACGACGGCCACACCGTTCTCGTCTCCACCCACGACATCGATCAGTCCCGCGGCTTCGACCTGGTCCTCTGCCTCAACCACGTCCAGGTCGCGTTCGGGCCCCCGAGCGAGACACTGACGACCGAGACGCTGCAGCGAACCTACGGCGGCGAGCTCATCGTCTTGGAGTCGGGCGAGCGGGCCGTCTGCGTCCAACACCACAGCCATTGATGGACCGACCCGCGCGATGATCGAGATCCTCACCGACCCGTTCAGCCAGGGCATCGGGCAGCGAGGCCTGATCGAGCTGATCATCCTGGGCTCCACCTGTGGGCCGTTCGGCGTCTGGATCGTGCTCTACCGGCAGAGCTACGCGGCCGAGTCGCTCGCCCACTCGATGCTTCCGGGACTCGTCATCGCCGCGCTCATCGGCGCGCCGCTGGGGATCGGCGCCGCAGCGGGACTCGCGGTGGCCGCCCTCTGCATCTCAGTCGCCTCGCGTCAAAGGGCGGTCAGCGCCGACGTCGCCGTCGCGGTGACGATCACCACGCTGTTCGGCGCCGGAACGCTGCTGGCGCTCTCCCCGGCCGTCCCGCTGCGACTCGGCGAGCTGCTCTTCGGCGATCCCCTGAGCGTCTCCCAGGCCGACCTGATCGCCTCGGGGCTACTCGGACTGGCGCTGCTCGCCGCTCTGCTCGCGGGTCACCGCTCGCTGTCGGTCGTCGGATTCGACCGCGGCGCCGCCATCAACCTCGGCTACTCCCCCGCCCGGGTCGGCATGGTGATCTTCGCGTTGCTCGCGTTGACGACGCTGATCGCCGTACAGGCCCTCGGCAACCTGCTCGTCGTCGCGATCGTGATCGCGCCTGCGGCCGCCGCGCTGCGCATCTGCTCGCGGCTGACGAACGCGCTTCTCGCCGCGGCGATGATCGCCGTCGGCTCCGGGATCGCCGGCCTGTACCTCAGCTTCTACGCAAACGTTGCCGCCGGGGCATCGATCGCGCTCTGCGCCGTTGCGGCGTTCGTACTGAGTCTCCCGCTGGGCCGCGCCGCAGGCGCCGGAGTCGCGTACTCAGGCTCGCCCGTCGACGCGCTCGGCTCATCCATGTAGCGGCAGATCGTCTCTGCCCCTCAGTCATCCATGCGGCTGGAGGGAGTCGAACCCCCACGTCCTTTCGAACACGGCGACCTGAACGCCGCGCGTCTACCAGTTCCGCCACAGCCGCGGGACCGGAGAATCTAGCGACTCTGCCGACGGGCCTGCGATCATTCGCCCCGCATGAAGGTCGGGCTTGTCTTGGGGGCCGGAGGCGTCCAGGGTGGCGCTTGGCTCACCGGCGGGCTCGCGGCCATCGCCGAACGCACCAGCTGGGACCCGGCGACCGCCGACTACATCGTCGGCACCTCGGCCGGATCGATGATGGGCTCGCTCCTCGCCGCCGGGCTGCCACCGTGGTTCATGGTCGCCCACTCCGCCGGGGAATCGTTCGAGGGGATGGCCGACGTACGCGGGAAGAGCGCGGCTGATGCCGACCGCTCCGGCGGCGCCGTCTTCAAGCGCGAGCGCGGCGCGCTGCCGATCTTCCCCGGTTCTCTGCCGCTGGCGCTGCGCAGCATGCTGCGGCCAACCCGTCATACGCCCGCCGGCGTGATCAGCGGCTGGGCGCCGCGCGGCATCATCTCGAGCGAGCCACTGCGAGAGATCATTCGCAGCGCCGTTCCCGGCTCCTGGACGAAGCACCCCAACCACTGGGTCGTGGCCTGCGATTACTCGACCGGGCGTCGCGTCTGCTTCGGGCGCAAGGGGGCGCCGAAGGCGAAGCTCGAGGACGCCGTCGCCGGATCCTGCTCCATCCCCGGCTTCTACCGGCCGGCGCGCATCAACGGCCGCCTCTACGTCGACGGCGGGATCTGGTCGACCTCGAACCTGGACGTTCTCAGGGGACAGGGCCTCGACCTGGTGATCTGCCTCAACCCGACCTCGTCCCTGCATCCGATCCGCGCGCTCAACCCGGCCGCTGCCTTCGGTCTGCTCTTCAACCGCGCCAGCGGGCGACGTCTGGGCAGCGAGGCGAAGCGGCTTCGCGGGGAGGGCACCCAGGTTCTGCTGATCCAGCCCGGCGAGCGCGACCTGGAGACGATGGGGGTCAATCTGATGAGCGGCAAGAACCGCAACGAGGTGATCGGCGTGGCCCGCGAGACGGTCGCCGCCCAGCTTGCAGCGCCCGAGGTGGCGGAGATGCTCGAGGACCTCCCACCCGGCGATCCCGACATGGTCAGGAGGCCAACGAGCGCATCGTATGAGTGGCCCGGCATCGAGAAGCTCAGCAACCGGGTCGCCGCCTGAAGTGACGTCCGCGCACAAACAACCAAGGGTCGACGCTCGCCGCAACCGTGAGGCCGTCATCGATGCCGCGCTGGAATTGCTCGCAGACCAGCCGAACGCAACCATGGGTGCGATCGCCGAGCTGTCCGGAGTCGGTCGCACCACGCTCTACAGACACTTCCCGAGCAGGGAGGACCTCGTCAGGGCTCTCTTCGAGCGCGTGGTCGCAGAAGCCCTGGCGGTGACCGACGCCGTCACCTCCCGAGACGCCCCGATCGCGGAGATCCTTCAGGAGTTGGGGCCGGCGATGATCGGCATCGGTCAGCGCTTTCAGTTCCTCGAAGGCCTCAACAGCCTCGACAACGCGGTCATCGAAGAGAGCGTCGTCGATCCCAACCAGCCCCTCCGCGCCTACTTCTCCGCGGCGCAGGAGCGTGGGGAGATCCGCGCGGACATGCCCGTTCAGTGGATCCTCCGGGCGATGAGCGTGCTCGCGATGGGAGCGATGGGCGAGCTGCAGGCCGGCCGCCTGGGAGAGCGGGAGGCCGGCGAGGTCTTGGGGCGGACGCTGGCGCTCGCCTTCGCGACCTAGCCCGGAGCCCCCGGCTTGCGAGCGGCGCTCGCCTTCGCCAGCGCCTCATCGTCGTGGAGGTGGCATCGCACGAGAGAACCGTCATCGGTGAGCTCACGGGGGTCGATCGGATCGTGGAATCGGACCCGGACTCCCCCCTCCTCCGGCTCGACGCCGGCGACCCCCTTCCAGAAGGGATCATCGGGCGCGTCGTCGCCCATCGCGTCGAGCACCTCCATCACGTCCTCGACCGTCCCGCCGGGCGCCTTCGGCAACAGCGCCTCCGTGACCGGTGCATCCAGGGTCTCGAGGTCGCCGATCTTGGCTCGCTCCGCCTCGAACCGATCTCCCGGGAGGGCGGTCCATCGCGTCTCGAGCAGGGTCCGGAGATCGCGGGACTCCCAGCCGCAGACCTCGAAGGCCTTCGGGCAGCGCGGATGGAATGAGCATCCGAGCGGAGGCACGACCGCGTCGGGCACCTCACCGCGAGGCAGGTCGCGGGGGACCGTGCGCCGCGGATCGGGCTCGGGGATCGCCTTCAGCAGCGCCGCCGTGTAGGGATGGCGAGGGTTGCGGTAGATCTCCGCGGCCGGCCCGAGCTCGACGATCCGGCCCAGGTACATGATCGCGATCCGATCGCAGAAGAACTTGGCGGTCGCCAGATCGTGGGTGATGTAGACGTAGGTCAGGTCGAGCTCGTCCTTGAGCTCGAGCATGAGCTCGAGGATCTTCGCCCGGACGCTCATGTCAAGGGCGGACACGGGCTCGTCGGCGATCAGCAGGTCCGGGCCGAGGATGATCGCTCGCGCCAACACGACCCGCTGCTTCTGCCCCCCGGAGAGATCGGCCGGGTACTTGTCGAGGAAGTCGGACGCGGGCTCGAGGCCGACGCGCTCGAGCGCGCTCGTCGCACGCGCACGGAGCTCGTCGCGATCCTTGACCAGCTTGTGGAAGCGCAGCGGATCCGCGACCAGCGCCCCGATCGTCAACGCCGGGTTCAGCGAGGCGTGTGGATCCTGGAAGACGATCTGCATCCGCTGACGGAGAGGCCGCAGATCCGCCTCCTTGCGCCCGGTGATCTCCTCGCCATCGAGGCGAATCGAGCCGCCACTCGACTCGACCAAGCCGAGCAGCGTGCGGCCGAGCGTCGTCTTGCCCGACCCCGACTCGCCGACGACGCCGAGCACCTCACCCTTGCGCAGGTCGAGTGAAACTCCGTCCACGGCCTTGACCGAGCCGGACTCCCTCCCGCGCAGACGATCGAGGAACGAGCCGCGCACCGAGTACGTCGTGCGCAGGTCATGTACCTCGAGCAGGGTCTCTCCGAGCGCGGCCGGGACCTCGTTGGCACCCTCGCGCCGTTTGACGGGCTTGCTCATGCTTCCTCCGCCGCGAGGATCTCGTCGCGCTGGAGCGGCTCGGTGCCGCCCTTGGGTATCTCGCTCTCGGGACCGTGGAGCCAACAGGAGACACGCTGTCCCGCCGGCGCCCTGACCTCATAGGGAAGTATCTCCGCGCACACCGCCATCGCGTTCGGGCAACGGGGATGGAAGCGGCAGGCCGGCGGCGGCGAGATCAAGCTCGGTGGCGCCCCGGGGATGTAGTTGAGGCCGGTCGTCTCCAGCGAGATGGTCGAGCGGAGCAGCTCGCGGGTGTAGGGATGAGCGGGCTCGGAGAAGACCTCGCGGGCGCGCCCCTCCTCGACGATCCGCCCGGCGTACATCACCGCGACGCGGTCGCACGCCTCGGCGACGATGCCCAGGTTGTGGGTGATCAGCAGGATCGCCGTGTCGAAGTTACGACGGAGGTCGGCGAGGATGCCGAGGATCTGCGCCTCGACGATCACGTCGAGCGCGGTCGTCGGCTCATCGGCGATCAGCACCTTCGGCTCGAGCACGAGAGCGAGCGCGATCATGATCCGCTGACGCATGCCCCCCGAGAACTCGTGTGGGTACTGGCCGAAGCGCGTTCGCGGGATTCCCATCCCGGCCAGAGCGTCGAGCGAGCGGCGGCGAACCTCGTCGCTTTCGAGGTCGGGCTCGTGGGTCAGCAGCGTCTCGCGAAAGTGGGCCTCGATCGTCTGCAGCGGATCGAGGCGCGTCATCGGCTCCTGGAAGATCAGTCCGAGCTCAGGGCCGCGCATGTGCTTGAGCCGCTTCTGCGGCACGCCGACGAGCTCGGTTCCCGAGTAGATGACCGACCCGTCCACGGCGGCGGCGTCCGGAAGCAGGCCGATCAGGCCGCGTCCCAGCGTCGACTTCCCGCAGCCGGACTCGCCGACGAGCCCGAGGGTCTCACCGGCACCGATCTGCAGCGAGACGTCATCGACGGCACGCACGGCACCGCCGCCGGTTCCGTACCAGACGCGCAGGTGCTTGACATCGAGGATCGGCTCGCTCATGGTGACCCGCCTTCCGGTTCGAGCTCCGACGTGCCGTCCGGCGCCGTCTCGTGCTTCGCGCCGTCCCCCGCCGCGCCGCCCAGGGTGTGGTCCTCGAGCGCCGGCATCTCGGGCTTCCGCGTGCTCCGCGCGCGGATCAGCGGGTTGATCACGTCGTTGAGGCCCTCGCCGAGCAGCGTGAAGCCGGTGACGAGCAGGACTATCGCGATCCCCGGGAACAGGCCGGTCCACCAGATCCCCGCTCCGGCGTCGTCGATGGCCCGCTGCAGGTCGTAGCCCCACTCCCCCGCGTCGGTCGGCTGGATGCCGTAGCCGAGGAAGCCGAGGGCGGCCAGGGTGAGGATCGCGTCGGCCGCGTTCAGAGTCGCGAGCGCCGGGACGTTCTGGATCACGTTCTGGAGCACGTAGCGCCTGATCACCGTGCGTCGCGGTGCGCCGAGCGCCCGGGCGGCCTCCACGTAGGGCTCCTCGCGAACGCTGATGACGTGGTTTCTGACCACGCGGAAGTACTGCGGGACGTAGACCGCCGTGATGGCGATCGCTGCCGTGACCACCCCCTGGCCGAGCTTGTCGGAGAGCAGGAACGCGATCACGATCGCCAGCAGCAGATAGGGGAAGGCGAAGAGCGCGTCCATGATCAGCACGAGGACGCGGTCGGCGCGGCCGCCGACGTAACCGGAGAAGAGCCCGAGCGGAACGCCGATGATGAGGGAGAAGGTGACCGCCAGCAGGACGACCTCGATCGCGGTGCGAGAGCCCCAGATCACGCGTGAGAGCACGTCCGTGCGCTGCACCGTGGTGCCCCAGATGTGGGCGGAGTCGGGGTGGCCCTGCTTCGGGAACTGAGTCGCCCCGTCGCTGACCTGGTTGAAGCCGAAAGGGGAGATCAGCGGCGCGAAGATCGCCATCAAGACGAAGATGGAGACGATCACGACGCCGCTCCAGAAGATCCAGCGCGAGATGCCGGTGGACTCGCGGATCGGAGCCAGCCAGCGGGGAAGTCGCATGCGCCTCATCGGTAGCGCACCCGGGGATCGATGAAGGCGTTGATCAGATCGATCATCACCGAGACGACCACGACGGCGACGGCGAAGACGGTCACGATCCCCTGCACCGCGATGTAGTCGCGCTCGTTCAGGTAGCGGATCAGCTCGGAGCCGATGCCGGGCCAGTTGAACGTCTGCTCGGTCAGGACGGCGCCGCCGAGGAGGATCGCGAACTGCAGGCCGGCGACCGTCACGACGGGAACCATGGCGTTCCGGAAGGCGTGGTTGACGACGACCCGCCGCTCGTTGATCCCGCGGGCGCGCGCCGCCTCGACGTAGTCGCCGCGCATGGTCTGCAGCAGGTTGACGCGCACGAGCCGGATCAGCACGCCGCTGATCGTCAACCCGAGCACGAGCGATGGCAGCACCAGGTGCTGGACGACATCCCAGAAGGCATTCAGGTCGCCGGCGATGAGCGCGTCGATCAGGTAGAAGTGAGTGACCTTGGTGAGGTCGAAGTCGGTGATCGGGGAGGCCCTCCCTGAGGTGGGCCAGCCGAATTTGGCGAAGAAGTATTGGAATAGGAAGCCGAGGAAGAACACCGGGAACGCGTAGATCACGATCCCGAAGAGCCGGCCGCCGATATCCATGGGCCCATCCCGGAAGCGACCGGCGAGCAGACCGATCGGGATGCCCACGGCCAGCGTGATCATGAAGGCGACCAGGGTCAGCTCCAGCGTCGCGCTGCCGTTCTCGGTGATGATCGAGGTGACCGTGCGGTTGTCGGTCACCGACTCACCAAGGTCCAGGGTGACCACCTGACCGAGGTACTCGCCGTATTGGCTGAGGATCGGCTTGTCGTAGCCGGCAGCCTCCTTGCGCTTCTCGAGCTCCTTGGTGGGGAGCCGGGCTCCCAGCGCCGCCGTGATCGGGTCGCCGGGCGCCACCCGCATCAGCAGGAAGACCAGCGTCAGCAGGATGAGGACGGTCGGGAACGCCAGCGCGATCCGCGTCAGAACGTAACGGCGCAGGCTTCCGGAGCCGGTGTTATTCAATTCCGACCACCCGTCGGCACGGGTTGAGCCCGAGGGCTCGCTAGCTCTTCGAGATCAGCCAGAAGCGGAAGATGAAGGAGGGATCGAACGTGTCCTCGACGCCGTTGACTCCGTCGCGGACGGCCGCCACCTGGTCGGCCTGCCAGATCGGGATCGTCGGCGCATCCTCGGCGCCGATCTCCTGGATCCGGGCGAACGCGTCGCTGCGGACGGAGTCCTCGTCGGATCCCTTCTCCTCGGCGAGCAGCTTGTTCATCTCGGCGTTGTCGTAGTGGATGTTGAGGAAGCTGGCCGGTGCGTAGAAGGAGGCCGTGTAGTCGTCGGCGTCCGGGTAGTCCGGGAACCAGCCCAGCTGGTACTGCGGGTACTTGTCGGTGAACGCCGCCGTGGAGTACTGGTTCCACTCGGTCGACTTGAGGGTCACGTCGAACAGGCCGCTGTCGTCGAGCTGGCGCTTGATCTCGGCGTACTCGTCGCCGGACGCGGCGCCGTAGTGGGACGGGGTCCACCAGACCTCGAGCGGCACGGGGGTGTCGATGCCCGCGTCGGCGAGGGTCTGCTTGGCCGCCTCGACGTCGGGCGTCTCGCCGTACTTGTCCGCGAAGGCCTTCGTCGCGAAGTTGACGCCCTGCGGCACCATCGAGTAGAGCGGCTGGACCGTGCCGTTGTAGACGTTGTCGGCGATCGCCTGACGGTCGATCGTCTGAGCGACGGCCTGGCGGATCGCCAGCTTGCCGGCGTCACTGCCGCCCTCCTGAAGCTTCGTGTTGAAGACCAGGTAGCGGATCTCGGTGCCGTTGCCGGAGACGACGTTGACGCCGTCGGAGCCTTCGAGGTCGGAGATGTCGGTCGGGCTGAGGCTGCGGTAGGCGACGTCGACGTCGCCGTTCTCGACCGCGAGCTTCAACGCCGAAGCCTTGTCGAAGTACTGAATGATCACGCGGGAGTTCTCAGCGGGTGAGTCGCCCTGGTAGGTGTCGCTCTTCTCCATGACCGTCTGCTGCCCCGGCTCGTACTGAGCGAGCGTGTAGCGGCCGGAGCCGACCACCTTGTCGCTCGGCTGCAGCTTGTCGGCGGGATAGACGTCGGAGGGAACGATCGCGAAGGAGGCCGTGGTCAGGACGAGCGGCCAGGTCGCGTCCGGCTCGTTGAGGTCGAAGGTGACCGTCTTGTCGTCGGAGGAGGCCTTGACGTCCTTCATGTTCGCGAGCAGCGAGGAGGCGCCGTTCGGATCGGCGATGTTGACGTTGCGCTCGAAGGAGAAGACGACGTCCTCAGCCGTCAGCGGCGAGCCATCGGAGAACGTCTCGCCGTCCTTCATCTGGCACTCGTAAGTCTGGTTGGTCTTGTCGGTGAAGTCGCAGCTCTCGGCGGCCTCGGGGACGGCCTTGTTGCCACCCGGTTCCACCGTGAGGAGGTTCTGGTACATCGCGTAGATGCCGTCGTACGACGGCAGGTCGTAGGCGCCCGCCGGGTCGTAGGAGATGGGCTGATCGGTCGTGCCGCGGATGATCGTGGCGCTCGCGTCGCTTCCACCTGAGGAGGAGGACGAATCGCTCCCACAGCCAACGGCGAGAACGCCAAGCAGCGCGGTCGCCCCAACGATCGAAAGCAGTCGAACCCTGATCATCTAATGCGACCTCCCAGTCGTTTCCGTACCCCGAAGCGAAATCTCCGGACCGTCCTCGGCGGGGAGCCTACCCCGATTCGCGGCGTGAACGCCACCTCCCCCTCGTCGGGAGGCTCTGCGAACGGTGACGGAGGGGCATGGCTTCGGTCGGACTGCGGTCGCCTGCCCGGCGACGCGGGACGGCGACCGGCGGGCGGAGCCGAATGCTCCGCCCGCCCTGTGCCGCGTCGGCTCCGGCCCTCAGGCCTGAGAGCCACCTGCCAACTGGCAGAACGTGCTGCCGAGCACGCCGCCGTTGGGATCTGCCGTGATGTGGACCCGGACCGCGTCGGCCGGCGTCGCGCCATAGAGGTCGACGACCAGACCGAGCAGGTCGAGGTGCAGCGGACCGAGGAACAGGTCCAGGACCTCACAGCTGCCCGGTGGGATCGGCGGGATGTTCCCCTCGCTGGCCTGCCTGCTGTGGCTCATCCGAGCGGCGGAGCCGTCCGACGATTCCTGCTGCTGCACGTGAATCGGCGCCGTCATGGACAGGACCGGCAGGCCGTGTCCGTCGAGTGCCTTGTTGAGCGAGATCGCCGAGCGCTTGGCCAGCGCGTTCTTGCCCAGCGTCAAGCCCTTGGAGAGCTTGCAGAACAGCTTGCCGAGTGCCTGCTTGGAGTCGCCGGTGAGCTTGACGTTGATGTCGCTGGTCCGGACCTGCAGACCGAGCAGGTTCAGGTACAGCTTCGCCAGGTGCAGATCGAGGATCTGACAGTTCTTGGTCGGGTCGACCCGCAGGTTGACGCGCTGATGCAACGTCTCCGTGGTGCCGTCGGAGCGGGTCAGGGTGGCGGTGACCGGACCGCGAGCGACGACCTTGCCGCCCTCAACCGCGAAGCGCTGTGCGGTCACGTCGACCGAGAGCTTCGCGGAGCCTGACCGCTTCTGCGCCGCACCGGCGGTGCCCACGGCAAATGCGAGGAATACCGAAAGAACGGCGCTGATCAGGATCAGCGACCGCACCGGAGTTCTCCTAGTTCTCATGAACGTCTCCCATGATTGAGGCTTGAATAAGGGGAGGCGGCTGCCCCGCCGGTCCTTCCTGCAAACATCTCCGTGTTGAGGCCTCGTTAAGGACGGACCTCCCGAGCTACCGGCCGATCAATCCTCGGAGAACCTGGAGCGGAAGCTTCGAGTCGGGCTCGTCCCAGAGCTGACCGAATGCCGCCGCGGCGAGCTGGACCTGGCCGAGCGTCGCCTTCCTCTCGGTGCTGAAGCGCGCGAGCCATTTGCTCGCCGCCTTCGAGAACATCGGGTCCTCCGAGCTCGCCAGCAGCTGGCAGAGGTCGAGGGCATCGTCGAGGCGGACGACCTTGAGCTCGCCCGCGGCGTCGAGGGCCTTCAGCAGCTGTCCCCGGTCGATGGCGCGGCGAAATCGGCTGTAGGGGCCTCCCTGTGCGGTCATGGCGAACAGATGTTCGCATGAGGCGCAAGGGCGTATGGCGGGCCGTGCCCGGGCCGCCTCCCGCGGCCCCCCAGTCAACGAGAAAAGCCCTCTCTCGAGGGCTTTCGGCGAGTACCGCTACGGGGATTCGAACCCCGGTTTCCGGACTGAGAATCCAGCGTCCTAGTCCCCTAGACGATAGCGGCGCGCGGGCGGCAGTCTAGCAATGAGGTACCCGTGCGCCGAGCCGGGGTTCGAGGTGCCGGCTCAGGCGTGGGCAGGCTGGCGAACTCGCAGGGCCCGGGCCAGGAAGGCCTGCTGATCCACGATGGTCCGCTCGAAGAGCTCGCCGACGTAGACGTCGAAATGGTCCCACTCGACGCCGTAGTCGATGCTCTCGCCGCCGGGGGCTCGGTCCGCCATGCGGAGGGCCGGACCCACCGGCGTGACGGTGTCGCCGCCGACCGCGCAGACGAGCAGCGGGCAGCTGACCTTCCCCGCGCTGCGGGCCGGCAGATAGCGGCCGAGCTCCAGCACACCTCGTCCGCAGAACTCGTTGCGGAAGCTCGAGGGTGGGTCGAACAGCGCCCGGTAGCCGTCATGTGCGCCGGGCTGCGACATCGCCGCCCCCTTTCCGGGCGGCGCGACGATCGGAATCCGCAGGGGTTCGCCGGCAGTGAGCGCGGCGAGGCCATCGAGCAGGCCGGCCGCCGAAAGTCGCAGCGTCTCCCTCAGCCCCGCCGCCTTCAGCGCGGAGGGGCCATCGGTGAACGGCGCCTGGGAGACGACCGCGGCGATCCGGTCATCGCCGGCGGCGACCTTGACCACGTGGCCGCCTCCGAGCGAGGTGCCCCAGATCGCGACCCGCTCGGGATCCACGCCCTCGAGAGAGCGTGCGAAGGCGATCGCGGCCCGCCAGTCGGCGAGTTGGCGAGAGATCGAAAGCAGCTGGCGCGGCTGGCCTTCGCTGTCGCCAAAGTGCCGGTAGTCGAAGACGACGGCCGCAATGCCCACGTCCACGAACCGCTCGGCGTAGGCCGCGAGCCTGCCCTCCCTCGTACCGCCGAAGCCGTGGGCGAGGACCACGCAGGGATGTGGTCCCTCTCCATCCGGGCGGTAGAGCCATGCGGCGCAGCGATCACCCCCGGAGTCGAAACCCGTGTCCTCCCGCTCTCTCATGCGATCGAAGCTACTCCGTCACGAACTACTGGGCTGAAGGCATGAAAAGAAAGGCGCCCGACGCCGCGGGGGATCGGCGCCGGGCGTCCTTAAGTGGAACATAGCATCCCGTTTAACACCGTGTCAAATTAGAGTTTCCAGGCCATTGAGCCGTTCGAGCGGAGGGGCCGGGCGATCACCGCTCAGGACCCGAGCAGCTCGCGGACGCGAAGGGCGGTCTCGACCTCGGCGCGGCACTCTGACGGGTGCGAGCCGAGCAACTCCGCGGCAGCGACGAGACGACGCGCGACGGTCTGCTCGTGCACGCCGAGCTGATGCGCCGTGGCCGCGCCGTTCTGACCGTGCCCGTAATAGACCGTCAGCGTCTGTCGCAAGAGCTCCTCGCGGCGACCGCCGTCGCGGAGATCGCCGAGGACGTGCGCCATGAAACGGCGCGAGGCCGACTCGCTCTGCATCGCGACGGCCTCGAGGGCCACCTCGCCGTACCGGACGAGCCTACGACCCGTCCGTCGCGCCACCACATAGGCGTCACCCGCCTCGTCATGGGCCTGGCGGAAGCCTTCGCGACCGGCGGCGGGACCGGCGATGGCGATACCCGTGGCGCCCGCCTTGAACCGCTCGCTCAGCGCCGTGATGCCGCCCTCCCATTCACGCTTCCCGTACCAACCCCAGACGACCTCGTCGGTCGCCTGCAGGACGAGCGTGCTCGTTCCGAGCATCGTTCCCAGGAGGGCGAGCTCGCGCGCCGCCTCCTGACCCCACGCGATCGCCGCCACGTGGTCGAGGCTGAGGTCGTAGCCGAGCTCTCCCGACGCAACGCTCTCACCCTCGAGGATGCGCCGGGCCAGCTGCAGGCGGGCAATCGAGGCGCCGCCGCGCTCCGAATGCTGCTCCCACTGACGATTGATCCAATCGACGAGTCGGTCTTCGTAGGCGAACAGAAACTGGGTCAGCTCACGAAGAATCCGCGGGCGGGCTTCCCGATCGGGGAATTCCGCTACGACCTCGGCCCAAACCTCCGCCGCGACGGCCTGACCAATTCGGTAGGAGTGCAGCATCGCGCGCAGGCTCGCCCCGCCGTCGTGGGAGTCGCGCAACGTAACGACGTCTGCCGGGAACTCGTTCGAGGGGAGCCGCCGGTGCCGGACAGCGTCCGCCACCGCGGCCCGGGTCGTGGAGCCGTAGCTGCGGATCACCTCCCATACCTCGGGAGCCTCGAACTCCCGGAACTCCTCGACGTCGCGGCGAATCCTTCGCGCGGCCTCCTCCCCGACCCAGGCGGCGCGCCCCTGATAGGCGTCGGCAAGGGCGGGCCCCTCGCGCGGTCCACGGATTTCGTCGCTCACCACATTGCCGATCCCTGCCGCATCGGGGGCCGCGGTTTGATCCGCGACCCCCGATTCCCCCGAATCGGCATCCCTGCGGAGCACGGAGCTCCGGCAGGAGCGGTGACGCCCGAGCGCTCAGACCTCAGGGTTTCTGAGGCCGGAACGCGCCCCCGCCAGCAACTGATCGAACTCTCGTCCCCAGTCGCCGCCGGGCATCGAAATGAAATTAAGCCAAAGCCGTGCGCTGCATTCAAGTGCATGAGACTTGCATTCTTATGCTCTCGGTGCAAGGAACTCCTACATTTCCTGCTTCTCGGAACCGGCGCTGGTCTCGGAGGGCCGCGTTACGCTGCGATCAACGGGCGTGATCGCCGGGAAGCGCGGGCGGAAGCGAGGAGCGAGATGCGGAGTCGAATCAGGGTTCAGGGTGGAGCGATCCTGGCGATGGCAGCGATTGCCATGCTGGGCTTCGCCGCGCCCCAGGCGAGCGCGTCGAAGGCGAAGAACCGTCGTTGCCTTGCCCCGGAGTCGTGGGTCGCCGGCACCACCAACCTGTGCCACGGAACGGTCGTCTACAACGACTACGTATTCGACGACCACGGGGCCGACACGGGAGAGGCGCTGACCAATCGCATCGGCAACCTCTCGCCGACCGCCGGCGACCAGCGATATCCGGTCGGCGAGGAGGCCACGGCCGACCTGGTCCGGCTGACCCTGCGGCCTCACGGCCACCGACTCCGGGTGAGGGCACTGCTGGATGCCCTCTACTCGAACCACTCGACCGTCCTTGCGATCGCCGTAGACACCGACAACGACAAGTCCACGGGAGGCGGAACCTGGGGCGACCTCGACGTCTCGAGCAGCGGCTGGGATCAGATTTCCTATCTGAAGCGCGGGAACGCGAAGAGGAACACGATCCGCGGCAGCATCCCGATGCCGAAGGGCAAGCGCTGGCGGGTGCAGGCGGTGACCGCGTCCGCGGGGAGCGGTCAGGTCATGAACGTGGCGTTTCGCACCCCCGACGAGCGCAGCCGCTTCGGCGAGAGCGCCAGTTCCCCGGGCACCGCCGTCGGAGCCTGGTTCGAGGACGAGCAGGCCACCGCGCTCGCCAGCGGAGACATCTCCCGCTTCGGCAAGACGATCACGCGGTCGAAGCTGGTCAAGCGGCGCACGCACCTCGCCAGGGTCAAAAGCGGATTCCACGAGCGCGTGTACCGCTCCGCCTACACGCTGCCTCCCGGTGAGGGGGTGAGCTACGCCGGCGTGCCCGGCCGTGGCGACGGCGGCTCGGGCGCGTCGCTCGGCTTCGAGCAGAAGTTCAACTTCCTCGGCCGCTATCAGCCCTATGGGATCTACCTGCCGAAGCGGCCCGGCCCGCACGGAATCCAGATGCTCTTCCACGGCTCCGGGGCCAATCTGGCCAGCCTCGTGGGGCAACCCGGGATGCAGGACCGGTTCGGGGAGGCTCTCAACCGGATCCTCGTCGTGCCCGAGGGCCGCGGAACCGAGGGCTGGGGCTCCGACATCTCCGAACGCGACCAGCTCGACGTCATTCGTGACGTGCAGAGGACCTACGACGTCGACCGCGATCGCGTGCTCGCCGGCGGCTATTCCCAGGGCGGCTACTCCACCTATCGGTTCGCGAGCCTGCACCCGGACATGTTTGCGGGCGCGGTCGACTGGGTCGGCTTCACCGGTGACGCCGCCAACGGCAACCCCGCGGGGGCCCACTACACCGCGGGAGCCGTCGGCAACGCGATCGACCTGATCCCGAACCTGCTCAACGTCCCGACGGTGATGCTCTACTCCGGCGAGGACGAGCTCGTCCAAGCCAACCAGGCCGTCGCCATCGACGCAGCCTTCGCAGCCACCGACAACATCTATCGCTACTACTTCCACCCCGCCGCGGAGCACCTGACATATGCCGGGCTCGACGACTGGCGCAAGGAATCGCTCTATTCAGCCGACCTCGAGCGGGTGCGGAACCCCGCGCGGGTCGTCTTCGGCACGGCGCCCTTCCTCGACTCGCCCAAATATGGGCTCGTCCACGACCACGCCTATTGGATCTCGAGGCTGCGTACGAGCGGCGGGGCGACCGACTACGGCACCGCCGACCTGACGAGCGCCGGCTGCGGCGGCTCGATCCCGCAGCTGGAGACCTCCGCCGGCCAGGGAACCGATCCGGTGCCCTGGACCAGCGACGACCAGCATGTGGCCTCGACCGCGCCGCTGACCGCTGAGCCCAGGCTGAGCGGCACGATGGTGGGCGTCTCGGCGCTGCGGATCGATGCCAAGCGAGCCTGCCTCGAGGGTAAAACGGTCCACTACGAGATCGGGAGCGATGTGCCGGCGCAGATCACCCTCTCCGACGGGCGCCGAATCCGGATCGACGCCGGCGGCATGACCACCGGAACCCTGCAGAAGTAGGGACTCCGAGGACCCCGGCGGACAAACCCTAGATTGGTCCCGATTGGGATTGCGGAATTCGTTCTCCGGGACTATTCTGCGCGCGTCTAAATCACCTCACACAAGGAGTGACCCAAGATGCGCATTGCTCATCTTCGGCGGGCAGGGGCTCTGACAGCCGTTACGGCTGTCGGCGTGATCGGCTTCGCCACCGTCGGCGGGGCATCTGCCAAGCCGGCTCAGAAGGCGGACGAGGGAACGGCCGCCACAATCACGATGGCGGCGGACGGCAAGAACCTCATGTTCACCGGGCCCCGCAAGGTCAGCTCAGGCTCGCAGCTGACGATCGTCAACGCGACCGATCCCTCGAAGGTCGGCCCGCACACGTTCACGCTGGTGAAGAAGAAGAACCTGCCAGAGGGAAAACAGGAGATCAAGGACTGCGCGAAGTTCAAGACACCGCTTTGCGTTCAGATCGCCAAGGATCACAAGGTGAACCTGGAGACCGGCGCCGTCGGCAAGCCCGTCGTTGACGTCAGGAAGAAGGGTTGGGACAAGGGGTACGGAAAGTCCGGCGACTCCTGGGTCGCGCAGACCGAAGGCGACACCAACAAGCGCGTCGTCTCCGCCAAGCCCGGAACGACGCTC
Source organism: uncultured Solirubrobacterales bacterium (assembly GCA_963826475.1). Classification (GTDB taxonomy): domain Bacteria; phylum Actinomycetota; class Thermoleophilia; order Solirubrobacterales; family 70-9; genus RHKX01. The sequence goes on from CAWGXC010000003.1 coordinate 1,014,199, forward strand.
TACTACTTCTGCGACGTTCACCCGTTCATGCAAGGCAAGCTCAAGGTCAAGTAGCAGGGTCCCTCCTGGACCACGATGAACAGTTCGGCGACGCTCCCGGAGAGTCGAACCTCTCCGGGAGCTCCCGCCTGAGCAGGAGACGGCTTCTCGCCACCGCCGCGGGTGGTGCCGCCGCCCTCGCGGCGCCCTCATACCTGCGCGGAACGGGCGCCTTCCTCGCGAGCGCGAAGCCCGGCGAGCCGACGCCGTTCGGCCCGAAGCTGCCGATCCCGCGCGTGCTCACCTCCGCCGAGATCAACCTGCCGATCGTCGAGGCCGAGATCCCCGTGCTGCCGGGAGCGAGGACGCGAATGTGGACGTACGGCGGGGACTTTCCGGGCCCGACGATCCGTCGCCCCACCGGGGAGACGACCCGGGTGACCTTCACCCATCGCCTGCCTGAGGAGGTCGGAGAGCTCACCGTCCATCTGCACGGAGGCCACAACGCCTCCGACGACGACGGCCAGCCCGGAGGACTGACGCGCCTTCAGCCCCGGTCGCTCTATTGCGACATCTCCCCCAGGCTCACCTCGAGGCAATCGGGCAACGATCTGCTCATCGCTCCGGGTGCGAGGCGCACCTACACCTACGATTTCCTCGAGAACGGCGGGCGCGAACGCGGCGCGATGCACTGGTATCACGACCATCGCCTCGACAACACCGGCCGCAACAACTGGCACGGGCTCAACGGGATGTGGATCTCCGACGACGAGCTCGACGGCTCCCTCCCGCTTCCACGAGGCCGGCGCGACATCCCGCTGATGATCAGCGATCGGTCGTTCGATGCGCACAACCAGCTGACCGATCCCTTCGGTGGGCTCGCTCACGCTCCCGACGACGGCGTCACCGGCCGTCACATCCTCGTCAACGGCGCGATCCTCCCCCATCACTCCGTGCACGCCTGCCGCCACCGGCTGCGGATCCTGAACGCGTCGAACTTCCGCTCCTACAACCTGAAGCTCAGCGGGGGGGCGACGATGACGCAGATCGGCACGGAGTCCGGGTTGATCCAGCGGCCCATCCCGCGAAGGAGGATCCTGATCGGCCCCGCCGAGCGCGTCGACCTGATCGTCGACTTCAGCGCCGCCAAGCACAGCAACGTCGAGCTGCGCAGCGCCCCCCGTCGCGGCGGCCCGCAGAAGCTCGGCTCGAGGACCTACGTGGGACCCTTGATGCAGTTCCGAGTCGGTAAGCGGATCCGCGACACCACGTCGATCCCATCGCAACTGCAGGCCCTGCCGAGCTGGGTCGACGCGATCGACCCGGAGCCGGCGCACGAGTGGCGGATATCGGTTGGATCCGGCTTCGCCCCGACCTGGTTGATCAATGGCCGCACATACGACCCCTCGTACGTAGATCATCGTCCGCGCCTCGGCACGGTGGAGACGTGGCGGCTCGTCAACGCGACCGAGGTCGCTCACCTGCTTCACCTCCATCACACCGACTGGTACCTGCTGTCGCGCAACGGGCAGCCCCCGCCGCTGTACGAGGACTGCCTGAAGGAGACGTTCTTCATGGATCCCGGCGACGAGCTGTTGGTCGCCGGTCGCTTCAGCGATTACGCCGGCAAGTACGTGGTCCACTGCCACATGCTCGACCACGAAGATCACGGCCTGATGTCTCAGTTCGAGACGGTCATCCAGTAGCGGGCGCCGCCGAGGTCTCGCCAGCTCCGGGAGGCGAGCGCGCCCATTCAGGGATGATCGGAGATCAGAGCGCGCCGGCGGCTCGCGCGCCGGCGATCGTCTCCCTCAGGGTCGACTCGGCGTCCCACTGCGGATCCCAGCCGAGCTCCTCACGTGCCTTGCGGGTGTCCATCAGGACGGGCAGGCGGAAGGTGGTCAGCCAGGCGGCCTCGGCGGGCAGACCGGGCAGCTTCGAGGCGACGCCGTCGAGGATGGCGACGGCCGAGCCCGGCACGGGCACCGACCACCACCCGAGCGCTCGCGACATGCGCGTGACGCTCATCGCGCCCTGACCGGCGAGGTTGTAACGCCCCGGCTTGCCCCTGCCCTCGGCTGCTGCGAGCAGTGCGGAAGCGACGTCATCGGTATGGACGAGCTGGAAGTCGACCCCCGGGTCGGGCAGGACGGGGCCGAGGAACGGCACCTGATCGAGGATCCTCCGGGCGAGCTTGAGCTGTCCGTACAGGGGCAGCATGCCGACCATCGTCTCGATCAGCGTGATCGCGCCCGCGCCCGCGACGATGCAGGGCCGAAAGACATAGGCGTCGACCTTGGAGCCCTTCAGGGTCTCGTCGAGGACCTCCTCGAGCTCCGCCTTGTGAGCGGAGTAGTAGAAGCTGTCGGTGCCCCTCGTCGGCACGTCCTCCGTCAGCGGCTGCGGGTTGTCGGAGTGGAAGCCGTAAGCGGCGACCGACGACGTGTAGACGAGACGCTTCGCCTTTGCCGCGACCGTCGCCTCGAACACGTTGCGGCTGCCCTCGACATTGATCCGCTGGGCCTCCTTGGGATCGCCGATCAGGATGAAGGCCAGGTGCATGACGACGTCGGCGCCCCTGACCAGCGCGTCGACCGAGTCCCGGTCGAGCACGTCCCCCTGCTGGTAGGTGACCTTGCCACTCAGTCCATGCTCGCTCGGCTCGAACGGCCGGCGGGCCATGCCGATCACCTTGCCGACCTTCGGCGAGGCGTCCAGCGCACGCAGCGCGGCGATCCCGATGTCCCCGGTGGGGCCTGTGACCGCCACGGTGAGCTTCTTCGGCTTCGCCTTGGCCTTAGATTTCGCAGCCGGCTTCGCCTTGGCGGACTTTCCCTTGGCGGACGTCTTCGTGTCGGGCATATCTATCTCTCCGCGATCGCGTTGGCCGTGCGCCGCGCCAGCGACATCACGGTGAACATCGGGTTCGTGCCCGACGCCGTGGGGAAGGCGCTGGCGTCTCCGATCCAGACCCCCGACGTGTCGTGGAGCTGACCGTCGGAGTCGGCGACCGAGGTCTCGGGATCGGCGCCCATCCGGCACGTGCCCATCTGGTGGGCGCTGAAGAGGCCGATCTCGCGCGGCGCCATCGAGAGGCGCCCGACCGCCGCGATGAACGCCTCGAGGTCCTCGCCCCGACGCCACACCGGTGTCCGCCGATTGAGCGCCTGCACCTCGAGCGCGCCGGCGTCAGCGTGGAGGCGAATCATCTCCTCGATGCCACGCCGCAGATGGGCGATGTCGAGCTCGTCGGTGAGCGGGTAATGCATGACGGGCCGACCGGAGTCGTCGATCGTCACCCGGCCATGTCCGCGGTCGCGCGTCAGGTTCAGGAACGAAGCGCTCCGGGCGAACCGCGAGACCTGCAGCTTGTGATCGGCGCCCGAACGCCAGGGGGTGGCCGCCGCGGTGAGCCCGGTCGTGTGCTGGGGGCACTCGATCAGAAACCCGTAGCCATCGTCGAGGTCCTCGAACTCGTGGGAGAGCCCCGCCTGTGGCGGCCCCCACCACGAGTTCTGCGGCTCCTCGTAGAAGCCGGAGACGGCGCTCGTCGGATGAAGCCTCAGGTAGTTGCCGACGGCGGGGCCGCCGATGCCCGACCGGAGCAGCAGCGCCGGCGATTCGACCGAGCCGCAGGCCACGACGACCGTCTCGGCGTTCACCGTCACCTTCGCGGTCCGGCCCTCGGGATCTGCATAGCTCCCCTCCACCCCGACGGCGCGGCCGCTCTCGACGAGGATGCGCTCGACGCGGCAATGGATGACGAAGTCGGAGTCGCGTGCAGCGGCTTCGGTCAGGAAGGTCTTCTGCGTCGAGCGCTTCGAGCCGGACTGATCACCGAAGCCCATGTAGCCGGCCGTCACCGGGTCGTAGGTTCCCGGATCGGCGTTTCGCGTCACCGTCCGGAAGTCGAGCCCGCGCGCAGCGCAGCCCTCCTGCAGCCGCTGGTGGGGTCCGTTCAGATCGCTGCAGTCGTCGTTGACCGAGAGGTGCTGCCAGATCGCATCCATGTGCGCGTCGTAGTCGGCGCCGTCGATCCCAGTGAGGCCGTGCTCCGCCCACTGAGCGCGGACGCGATCGGTGGTGCGCAAGCAGTTGGTCCAGTTCAGCACCGTGCCGCCGCCGAGGGATGAGCCCGCCTGAATCGAGACCTGGCCCTCCGCGGTCGGGAACGGACCCTGGTTGAGAAAGAGGTTCTGGTACGCCCAGAGCTCGAGACCGTTGAACTCGGACTCGTCGTGATAGCCGCCCATCTCGAGTACGCAGACCTTCTTGCCGCGCGCGGAGAGTTCCCCCGCGATGACGCCGCCGCCGGCTCCGGAGCCGATCACGACGACATCGGCCTCGAGGGTCAGGTGCTCGCCGTCGGGCACGATCGGCTTGATCGGCCGCTCGGTCGGATGCGGAAGCGCCTGCGGGCCCGGGTAGCCCATCCCCGGCCAGTTCGGGTTGATGCCGGTGCCGAGGTCGGGCAGCGCGTAGTGCATCGTCAGGCAGATGCCGCGGATGGCGTCGATGCCGGCCGAGGCCTCAGGGTCCTCGCCGAATCCGTGTACGAGCGCCTCGCGCTGCTCTTGCGACGCTGCATGGACCATCCCCTGCGCCGCGAGCGCATCGAGCAGGCCGCGGAGGCCGAGGATCTGCTCGTCGGCGATCCCTGATTGCAGGAGGGCCAGCTCGACCGCGCCCGGGACGCCGTAGTCGCTCGCCGAGCGGGCCCAGTAGCCGGTCGGATCCCCCGCGCCATTGGATTCCACCGGCGGGGGGAGTGAAGGAACGAAGGTGTCGCAGAGGAGGGTCAGGGTTTCGCGCTGAGCGTCGCTGAAGAGCTCGCTCAGAGCCAGCGCGCTCAGCGCCTCGCCGACCTGGGTGGTGACCGCCCCGACGTAGGGAAACATGTTGATCTCGCGCGATGGTGCGTAGGCGGGCGTGATCAGCAATGACTGCCGTTTCGTGTATTTGCGAATGCCATCGGCGCCGTGGCGAGAGCCCAGCCCCGACTCCTTCCACCCGCCCATCGGCAGCTCCATCACCGCGTAGTTGAGCTGAGCATCGTTTACGCAGGCGACGCCGGCTTCGATTCGCCGCGCGATCGCCTCGCCGCGCTCGACGTCCCGGGTCCAGACCGAGGCCTGCAATCCATAGCGACCGTCGTTGGCGAGCTCGACCGCCCGCTCGGCGTCGGGTACGCGCATCACCGGCAGCGTCGGCCCGAAGGTCTCCTCGGTCATGCAGAGCATCGAATGGTCGACGCCGGTCAGCACGGTCGGCTCGTAGAAGCGACCCGGTCCATCACCGACGTGGCCGCCGGTGCGCACCTCCGCCCCGCGCTCGACCGCGTCGCGGACGTGCGATTCGATCAAGTCGAGCTGCGGCGGGAAGATGATCGCGCCGACGTCTACGGTGCCGGGAGCGCCCGGGGGGCCCTGGCGCAGGGCGGCGACCTTGGCGGTGAGCCTCTCGACGAACTCGTCGTGAACTGCGTCTTCGACGTAGATGCGCTCGACCGAGATGCAGACCTGACCGGAGTTGTTGAGCCCATATGAGGCCGCGGCGTTCGCGGCGCGCTCGAGGTCGGCGTCGGCCAGCACGATCATCGGATCCTTGCCACCGAGCTCCAGCGCGACCGGTGTCAGCGTCTGCGCCGCCTGCGCCATCACGCGCTTGCCGGTTGCGACGGAGCCGGTGAACATGACGAAGTCGACGAGATCGACGAGCGCCGAGCCGGTCTCTCCGCGCCCCGTAGCCACGGAGAAGACGCCCTCCGGCAGACCGACCGCCGTCAGCATCTCAGCCATCAGCAGCGAGGTCAGCGGCGTGACCTCCGACGGCTTCAGGACCACGGCGTTGCCCGCTGCAAGCGCCGGGATGCAATCGCCGAAGGAGTTGATCAGCGGGTAGTTCCAGGGACCGATCACGCCGACGATCCCGACCGGCGCGTAGCGGACCTTCATCCGTCTGCCGCCCCGAACGAACGGAGAGGCCGTCTCGACCTCCTCGTCGGCGAGGTAGGTCCCGGCGTTACGCGCCCAGAACTCGAGCGCGCTGATCCCGTAAGAGAGCTCGGCGAACTGCGTCTCGTCGGCGGGGCGCCCGGTCTCGCCGCAAACCGTCTGCACGACGCGCTCTCCGTTGGCGACCATCCACGCCCGCGCGGCCATCAGGATGCGTCCGCGCTCGGCGAATCCGGCGGCGGCCCATGCCGGCTGTGCGGCTCGAGCGGTGGCGACGAGCGCGGCGACGTCGCCGGGGCTGAGCTCGGGCACGTGCGCGAGGGTCTCGCCCGTCGCCGGGTTCTCAACCGCGATCGCGGAACCGTCCGCAGCTCCGGTCATCCGACCGCCTGAGGTTGCACTCTCCATTCCCGGGGGCGAGTCTACTCCCGTCCCGCGGGTGCAGGCCCACCTGCAAGCGCGGCTCCTCGGGGTGCGAGGATGCGCATCTATGACGACGACCGCGCTCATCTCGGATCTCCACCTCGGCTCCGGCTCGGGAACCGATGTACTCCGCCTCGAGCCGGTCCGCGAGCGGTTGCTCGATGCGATCGCGGACGTCGACCATCTCGTCCTGCTCGGAGACGTTGTCGAGCTCCGCGACCTTCCTCTCGGCGAGTCCCTCAACGAGTCCCAGTCCTTCTTCGAGGCCGTCGGTCAGGCGTTCGCCGGGCGCAGGGTGACGCTCGTTCCCGGCAATCACGACCATCGGCTGCTCGGGCCCTGGCTGGAGCGCTCACGCGAGGAGGATCGGCCCGCCGAGCTCGACGAGGTCGTCGACGCGCCCCACCCCGCCGTGCGATCGATCGCGGGCTGGCTCGGCGACCTCGACTTCGAGGTGCGCTATCCGGGTCTCTGGGTTCGCGAGGACGTCTACGCGACGCACGGCCATTACCTCGACAGTCACGTCAGCATGCCGACGATCGAGCGACTCTCGGTTGCGACCGTCGATCGGATGGGAGGGCTGCCGACCGGGCGGCGCACCTCTCCCCATGACTATGAGGAGGTGCACGCCCCGGTCTATGACCTGATCTTCAGCCTCGCCCAGGGTGGTCGCTCGCTCGCGGGCCAGCAGAACGGCAGACCGACCGCGTTGCGAGTCTGGGAGCTGATCGGGGGCGCCTCGGGACGAGCGCGAACGCTGCGCGGAAAGTTGCTGGGGTCAGCCGTGATCCCGGCGGTTCTGCAGGGCATAGAGCGGGCCGGCTTCGGAGACTTCGGGCGCGACTTCTCGACCGGGGAGATCGGCCGGGCCGGAGTCGAGGCGATGCACGTCGTCGTCGAGCGGCTCGGGATCGACGCCGAGCACGTCATCTTCGGCCACATCCACCGTCGGGGAGCCCTACTCATGGACGACGGCCGCAGAGCCACCGATCCGATCTGGGAGCGCAACGGGGTGACGCTCCACAACACCGGCAACTGGACCTACGTCGAAGGGCTGCTCGGACGCGCGATCCCCCAGAGCCCATTCTGGCCGGGCTCGATGATCGTCGTCGGCGATAGCGGTCCGCCGGAGTTGCGCGAGCTGCTCACCGACATCGACCGCCAGGTCCTCGCCGGCCGCGCGGGCCGCGGCTAGCCGGCTGCGAGAATTCTCCGATGGGCAAGAGCCGACTGGCCAAAACCGAGCTGCTGCTGTTCTTCCTGCTGGCTCTCCATACCGCTGACCACGCGTTCAACCAACCGTCGCGCACGCTCCCGGCGGGCAGCGGCGTGATCGGGATCGCCGGCTTCGCCCTCGTCGCCGTGGCGATCGTCTTCGCACTCGAGCGGTGGCCGCTCGCGGCGCCGGTAGGCCTGCTCGCGGGCATCGGAACCTTCCTCGGCTTCATCGTGGTCCACATGCCCGGCATCGGCCCCCTGGCCGATCCGTTCGCGGACTTCCACCCCGACGCGCTCTCGTGGGCGCTGTTGTTCGCGCCGATGGCCGCTTCCGTCGCCGTCGCCTATCTCGCCGCCGAGGAGCTGCGCCGCCGATGGCCGCGAATGAGCGCGTCGTGAGCCCCGGAATGCGGATCGCCACGCACGACGGCTCGTTCCACGCCGATGAGGTCTTCGCGATTGCGGCGCTCGGCCTGCTCGCCGAGCCGGTCGAGGTTGTTCGCACCCGCGACCCCGACGTGCTCGGAGCGGCCGATCTGCGCGTCGACGTGGGCTTCCGCTACGACCCGGAGAGCGGCGATTTCGACCACCACCAGCGCGGCTTTGACATGGTCCGGGACAACGGTGTCGGCTACGCCTCGTTCGGTCTCGTCTGGCGCGAGTTCGGCGGCCGGATATGTGCGGACGACCAGGAGGTCGCCGACGTGGTCGAGGGGTCACTGGTACAGGCCGTCGACGCCAACGACACGGGCCAGCAGATCACGCGGTCGTTGGTCGAGGGCGTGCGCCCGATGACCGTCAACTCCGTGGTCGGCGGGTTCAATGCCCGTTGGGACGAGAATCTGAGCGCCGAGGAGGAACGCCACCGCTTCGATGCCGCGGTTGAGCTGGCCGCCGGCATCCTCACGCGCGAGATCGGCTCAGCCGCAGCTGGGCGTCGCGCGGTTCACGTCGTTCGTGAGGCGATCGCGGCCGCCGAGGATCCGAGGATCGTGGTCCTCGCCGAGAACGTCCCGTGGAAGCAGGTCGTGGTGAACGAAGCCCCTGAAGCCCTCCTCGTCATCTACCCGAAGCGCCAGGGCTTCGGGGTCGAGACCGTGCCCGCCGAGCTCGGCACGTTCGAGAACCGCCTCGACCTTCCAGCGGCTTGGGCCGGTCTGGAAGACGCGGACCTGGCCCGGGTCACCGGCGTCGATGACGCCCTCTTCTGCCACTCGAAGCGGTTCCTCGCGGTGGCGCGGTCGCGGGCGGGAGCTGCGCGACTCGCCGCATCGGCGCTCGAGGCCTCGGCCTGAGCTCAGTGGCCGTCGCTCTCGCCGCCCAGTAGGCGAAGCGCGTGCGGCAATGCGTCCGCGATCGCCGCCCCCGCCTCGCCGATCGCCTTTGGGCTTCCGGGGAAGTTGACGATCAAGGTCGTCCCGCGGATGCCCGCGCAGTTACGGGCCAGCATCCAATGGGGGGTGTACTCACGCGAGGCGAGACGCATCGCCTCCGCCAGCCCCGGCGCCAGCCGCTCGCAGACCTCGCTGGTCGCCTCGGGAGTGACGTCGTCGGGGGCGAAGCCGGTTCCTCCGGTGGTCAGGATCAGATCGCAGCGCTCGACGTCGGCCAGGTTGCGGAGCCGCTCCTCGATCACGTTCCGCGAGTCGGGTACCAGCTCGACCGAGACGACCTCGGCCGCGAGGCCCTCGGCGAAGCGGACGAGCTCGGCGCCGCTCAGGTCATCGACCGGGGTGCCGGCGAAGCGGGAGGTGCTGATGCTGAGGATGGCGGCACGAGGCGGCCCCTTCGGCGCCGTCACGAAGCACCCCCGGTCCGGCGGTCCCAGGTGCCGCTCTTGCCGCCGCTCTTGTGCAGCAGGCAGACCTCCTCCACCCGTACCTCCCTCTCCAATGCCTTGACCATGTCGTAGACGGTGAGGGCGGCGACCATTGCGGCCGCCATCGCCTCGATCTCGACACCGGTCCGGCCCACGCAGCGGACCTCCGAGGTCAGGGTCACCGATCCGGCTTCCGCGTCCACCTCGGCGCGCACGTCCGCGAAGGAGAGCGTGATGGGATGGGCGAGCGGGACCAGGGTGCCGGCCTGCTTGGCCCCGCCGATCCCGGCCAGCCTCGCCGCACCGAGGACGTCGCCCTTCGGTCCGTCTCCGGCCTCGATCGCGCGGGCCGTCTCCGGCTTCATGCGGACGACCGCCTGGGCGACCGCGCGACGCTCGCTCTCGGGCTTTGCGCCGACGTCGACCATCCGGGCTGCGCCGGACTCGTCGATGTGGGTCAGACCCCCGATGCCGGTTTCGTTCCCTCCACCCATCTCGCCTCACCCCCTTCGATCTCGCGCTTCCAGATCGGCGCCTCGGCCTTGATCCGGTCGATGACCGCCCGCGCCCCCGCGAACGCCTCGCCGCGATGACCGGCGGAGACGGCCACGATGACGCTGGGCTCACCGAGCGGGACCGGCCCGGTTCGATGCTCGGCCGCCGCGGCCTGAAGGTCGTGCTCTGCGATGCACTCGGCGAGAATCGAGGCGATGCGCTCGGTTGCCATCTCGGCATAGGCCTCGTAGTCGAGGCGCTCGACCTTCCGGGTGACGCCCTGGAAGGTGACCACGGCGCCGGCGGCGTCGCGAACGACCATCTCGGCGAGCGGCTCGAGGCGGAGCGGATCGCCGGTGACCCGAGCGTGGACCTGACCGGAACCCCCGCTCACGGGCGGGATCAGCGCCAGCTCGTCGCCGCTCATCAGCACCGTCTCCCCTTCCGCGTACTCACGGTTGACGGCCATGGCCACCGGCATCCGCTCGAGGATGTCGCCGAGCTCGCCCCGGTCGCCGAGGGCGGCGAGCGCATCGGCCACCGTCGCGCTCGCCGGCAGCTCCATCTCGATCCTGTCGCGGCCGGCGCGCTCGCGCAGGATCGCGAACAACCTGACGCTCACGTTCATCGTCGCGAGGCTACCGGCCGAGCCATGCCCGCTCAGCGCAACAGCTCGACTTCGACGTGCTCGCCGGCGAGCATCGTGTCGCGGTCGGTAGGGGCGAAGGCGAGGCCGTCGGCGCCGAGCATGGAGGTCAGCACGTGGGATCCCTGCGGTCCGGTCGGGTGGGCCTGCCACCCGTCGGGGCCGGCCTCGAGCCGCACCCGGATCGCCTCGGCGCGGCCGCTGACCTTCGGATAATCGGCGGCGAGGCGAGCGACCACCCTGCCCGCATCGGCGCCGGCTCCCTGCATCGCGAGCAACGCGGGGCGGACGAAGAGGACGAACGTGACCATCGCGGAGACCGGGTTCCCGGGCAACCCGAAGACCAGCCTGCCGCCCGGACCGATGCCGAAGTAGGTCGGCTTGCCGGGGCGCAGGGCCACCCCCCAGAAGACCTGCTCGACGCCGAGGGCTTCGAGCGCCGGCCGAACGTGATCGTGCTCCCCGACCGAGACGCCACCACAGATCACGGTGACATCGGCCTCCAGCGCTCCACGCAGGGCCGAGGCGGTCTCCTCGCGATCGTCGCGGGCGATTCCGATCGCGACGACTTCAGCCCCCGCTCCCGACCCCAGCGGCGGCACCGAATAGGCGTTGGAGTCGCGGATCTGACCCGGGCCGAGCGGCTCACCCGGCTCGATCAGCTCATCGCCGGTGAGCAGGACCGAGAGCGTCGGGCGCCGGGAGCAGGCGACGTCGGCGACCCCGATCGCGGCAAGCACGCCGAGCTCAGCGGCGCCGATTCGAACACCGGCCCCGACGACCTCGTCTCCGGCCCGGATGTCCTCGCCGATCCGCCGGACGCTCTTGCCGGCCTCGATCTCGGCCCCGACCAAAACCTCTTCGCCATCCCGGGTCGTGTCCTCGACCCGCGCGACCGAGTCGGCGCCCTCGGGCAGCATCGCCCCGGTCGAGATGGCGATCGCCTCACCGGAGGCGACGACCGCCTCGGAGGGATGGCCTGCTCGCGACTCGCCGACGATCGTCAACCGCCGCGGATTCGGGGCGGTCGCTCCCGCGGTGTCGGATGCGAGAACCGCATAGCCGTCCATCGCGGAGTTGTCGAAGCCGGGGACGCTGTCGGCCGCCGCGGCCCGCTCGGCGAGGATCCGTCCCAGGGCCTGACGAAGGGGCACACGCTCGGTGCCCACCGGGCGGACGCGCTCCAGAACGAGCTCGCGGGCCCGCTCGATCGAGGTCAACTCGTGTTCCATCACCGGATCATCGCCGGATCGATGCCAGACTGCTCCGGTGAATCCGCCGAGCGCCACCGAGCGGTCATTCGAGGCCGCCCCGGCCAGGATGGTGGCCGTCCTGGCCGGCGGCGCGGGCAGGAGAATGGGCTCGCCGAAGGCGTCCGTCGAACTCGCCGGCCGGTCGCTGATCTCCTACCCGATTGCCGCGGCCCGGCAGGCCGGGCTCTTCCCCGTCGTCGTGGCCAAGCGGGGCTCCGACCTGCCACCGCTCGACTGCCCTGTGATCTTGGAGCCGGCTGAGCCGACGCATCCGCTGACGGGCGTGATCGCCGCACTCGAGCACGGTGGGGCGCCGATCGTGGTCGTCGCATGTGACCTGCCGCTGCTGCCGCCGGCGCTGCTCGGCCACCTGGCGGCCGTGGCGGAGCCGTTCGCCATGCCCGCTCACCCCCGGGCGCAGCCGCTCGTGGCGCGCTACACACCGGCGACGCTCGATCGGTTGCGCTCCGGGCTGGCGGCTCGCGAGCCGCTCGTGGAGGTGGCCGCCGCGCTCGGCGGCTCGCGCCTCGGCCTGGACGAGCTCAAGCCGTTCGGCGACCCCGCCCGGATGTTCTTCAACGTCAACGCGCCCGCAGACGTCGAGCGGCTCGAGGTCGTCCTCAGGCAGCCTGAAGCCGCGCCGAGGCGCGCGCAGCCTGACGAATGAGGCGGTTGCGCATGAGCTCGACCGCGTCCTGAGCGCAGGTCATCTCGGCGGCGGCGAGATGGCTCGACAACTTGGCCTCCTCGAGCATCCGCTCGGGACCGACGCGACTTGCGAAGAGCTCGTACTGCTCCCGGCCCCGCCGGCCCCAGACCAGCGGGCACTCGTCGAGCAGCGCCCGGTCGGGATCGACCCGCACCAGCCAGCCACCCTCGCTCGGATCGACGGCGGCGAGCCGCGGGTCGGCGGTCACGTCGGCGTTGACCTCCGCCACACGACCGGCGGCGGGTGAGCCGATCGCGTAGGAGGCGTCGGCGGTGTGGATGACCGCCACCGCGTCCCCCTCGGCGACGCGGGATCCCGGGGCGAGGGTGAGCACGCGCGCTCGTTCGTCGACGCGCCGCGTGAGGCCGGACGCCGCCGCGATGGAGACGCCGCCCGCGGGTGACCAGTCGACCAGGACGTGGCGGCCGATCCAGTAGCCGCGGCCCCCGCCGACCAGGCGGAGCTTTCCGGTCGTGGGGGACGCTGTGGTCGGAGCGGGGTTCCGTGGGCGAAGCGGCGCGAGCGAACGCCCGAACTTCGCCGCATGCGAGTGGAGCATGACCCGCGGCACGGCCTCGATGCCGTAGCGACGAGCCACCGCCTCGATCAGGGCGCGACGCTCCTGGCCGTCGCTCGACTCGAAGCAGAGCGCGACGACGCATGCCCGCTCGGCGCGGAAGCCGTCCTTGTGAGTCTCGATGTCGCCCCACGCGGCCATCGCGCCGGCCACGTAGCGCCTCCCGTAGAGAGAGGCCACAGGCGTGCGTGAGTGGTAGGCGTTGAAGCCGCATCGGCAGTTGTCGACCGGGGCCACGTGGTTGGTCGGCTGCCGGCAGCTCGCCACGTTCTCCCCCGGTGCCCAGGGCTCGTCATATGCCGGGCCGACGAGGATGCCGTCGCGGATCTCCCAGAGGCGGAAGCCGAGGAGAGGCTCGACGTAGTCGGGACCGCGCTCGGACGGAGGCGTCGCTTCCCCGCTCATACCGGCTCCCGCTGGGGGACCGGCTCGCGGTCGGGCTGGGGTTCGCGACGGGGCTCCGGCGCAGGCTCGGGCGGCGCGGGCTCGGCACGGCGGGCGGGCTCGGGCAACCGCAGCGGCTCGACCCTGATCCGCCTCGAGGGACCGGGAAGGTCGAGGCCCTCCGGCTCCGACCGGCTCCCCCTCTCCCCCTCTTCCCGTTCGCTCATCGACCGAACCTATAGCGGCCGTCAAGGCGGGAGCTCAGCCCTCGCCTGTCCTCAGGGTTCGGCGCCGGATGCCCGTGTCTCCGGGGCCGAGTTGTGACTTCAAGACGATGCGAACGGTTGGATCCGCGGACGCGTCAGGCAGCCGCACCCGCCCCCGCCGGCCGGGCCGCAGCGAGAAGCGCACGCGCGCGGAGCCGGGTCCGCGCGCGCTCCCCTTGCAGGGCCCCGGCCCGTTGGGGCATGCGACGGGAACGATGAGCGTTCCTCCCCTCCTGCCGACTACCGGAGAGCGGAAGTGCGCGGTGTCGGATCCGCGGCGATAGGAGGAATCCTGTCCTCCGTGCTCAGCGCAGCGGGCGTCGCGGGCCTCGGTCCCCTCCCCCGGACCGTAGGCGCTCCCCGCGTAGATCATCTCGGCCTGGCTGACCGCGTAGTCCTCGATCGAGGCCGCGACCCGGCGACGCTCGGCATCGTCGGCGGCGGCGGCGAGGCGCTGGGCGTTCTGCCAGGCGGCCTCGCGCCAGCCGACCAGCACGTCGAAGAGCGCGTCGTCGTCCGCGGTGATGCCGGGGACGTCGTAATCGTCGATCGATTCGTCGAAGCGGCGCGAGAGCTCTTCGATCATCGGCCGGTAGAGCGCCCGCAGGCGCTGGTTGTAGGAGTCGTGCTGGGCCTTGTAGCTCTCGCCGTCGGGATCGACCAGCCCGGCGTGGTAGAGGATGAAGGGGAAGTCCCTGTTCACGTGGGCGTTCATCGAGAGCAGCAGGTTGCCGATCCCCTCGACCTTTCCGTCGCGCCCGGCATCGAAGGCGATCCGCCAGCTCGGGGGAACAAGCGCCGTGCGACCGGCCATGTAGTTGTCATAGGCGAGGAAGTAGCTGCGGGCGAAGGTGGCGTCCTGGCGGTTCAGCCAGGCCTCGTCGGGATAGAAGCCCTCGGCGACGGCGTTGCGGATGTCCTCGGTGACGCGAATGTAGGTCAGCGAGAACACGTTGTTGTCGTCGCAGGTCGGCACCACCGTGTTGAACCGGCGATACATCTCGGCGATCGTGCGATCGATGCAGTGGCCGGAGTCGTGGGCGCAATTGGCCCGCGGGCTGGCCGAGGCGTTGGAGGGAAAGCCGATCTGCTGCGGGTTCCAGTCCGTGTAGGCGGGACCGGGATCCTGCGCGCTCGCCGCCGGCGCTCCGGCCAGCACGCCGGCCGCGGCCAGCGCCAGCCCCGCTATCAGGTTGCGCGTCCTCCCCATCTCCCTGGATCTCAAGGTAACAGCCCCGGCCATAACCTCCGGTCATCGATCCCCGCATGCACAGGCGAGTCACCCACGACGGCGTCGACGACGAGGTCGCCGTCGAGGAGCCGCTGGAGATCCGCGTCGACGGCCGGGCGCTCGCCGTGACGATGAGGACCCCCGGCAACGACGAGGAGCTCGCCCTCGGGTTCCTGCACGGCGAGGGCCTGATCAAGGAGGCGCGCGAGGCCGGCCCACCTGAGGATCTCGCCGCCAACACGATCGAGGTCGCTGGTCCGCTCCTTCACGATCCGGGAGAGCGCCGCTTCTACACGAGCTCCTCCTGCGGGGTCTGCGGCAAGGGCGCGCTCGAGCAGGTCGTGGTCGATGCGCCGCGGGCCGCCGGCGGGCCGGTCGTCGATCGCTCGCTCCTCGCCGCGCTGCCGGATCGGCTGCGGCAGCCGGCGTTCGAGCTCACCGGCGGCCTGCACGCGACCGGGCTCTTCGATGCCGACGGCGAGCTGCTCTGGGCCCGCGAGGACGTCGGGCGCCACAACGCGATGGACAAGGTGATCGGCAGAGCGCTGCTCGCGGGCGAGGTTCCGCTCCGGGATCGCATGCTCTGTGTAAGCGGCCGGCTCTCGTTCGAGCTGGTCCAGAAAGCCGCGGTCGCCGGCTGCCCGATCCTCGTCGGGGTGGGGGCGCCGAGCTCATTGGCGATCGAGCTCGCGGATGACCGGAGGATGACCCTCGGCGGCTTCGCCCGCCGCGGCGAGGTCAACGTGTACTGCGGCGAGCGGCGCGTCGGCTGAGTTCAGCGCTCGACGCCGGGCGAGGTGAGCCGGCCGCGGTCGGGTGAGCGCGAGCGAACGCGCTCCGCGACAAGCAGCAGCGCCCCGACGAACAACGTCGTCCCGGTCATCTCGAGCAGCTCCTCCAACGCTCCGAAGACACCGGTCCCGGCCCGCGCCTCGTCGGTGCCGCCGTAGGCGATCAGCTCCAAAGCCTGTGCAGCGACCCAGGCCACGGCTCCCCCGAGCCAGAGCGGGCGCTCCGGCCGTCCGGCGAGCCCGCGCAGGACGGTCAGCCACAGATATCCGGCGAGGGCGAAGACGGGCAGGTAGAGCACCAGCCAGTCCACGTCGACCGAATCGCCCAGCTGTTCATGGATCGTCGCCGCCTCGTCGATCGCGGCCTCGAGGAAGACCAGCGCGAGCAGGGCCCAGACCCAGACCCGTCCCGCCGTCTGCTCACCGGCCACCGCGAGCCGCGCAGCAAGCACGCTCGTTGCCAGGAGCAGTCCACTGGAGAACAGAACCGGGACGTTGAAGCCCTCACTGAGCTCGTTCTGGAGATCGAAGGTCTTGAGGTCGATGACGACGGCGTCGACCCCACCGAGCACGGCGAGCACGGCAATGCAGCCACCGAGCACGTAGACGGCGGTGGGCACCTGAATCGCTGCGAGCGGGGACCTCATCGCCGCGCCGATCCTCCCCTCACCGGCTCCGCTGGCTGCGCATCGCAGCCAACTTATCGCCCGAAGCGGCGAGGCGAGCGCGGCACCCCGAAGCCGCCGAGTGGCACGCCGTCCGCACTGGGACGCCTAGAGCTGAGCGTCGAGGCCGTCGCGCTCGATTGCGGCGATCTTGCCGACGCGGCGCGCGTGCCGCTCCTCGCCGGTGAATTCGGCTCCGGCGAACGCGGCGACGAGCTCGCGGGCGATCTCGGGGCCGATCACGCGAGCTCCGAGGGCGAGCACGTTGACGGCGTCGTGCTCCACGCATTGCCGCGCGGTGTAGGTGTCGTGGGCCATGGCGGAGCGGATGCCGTCGATCTTGTTGGCCGCCACCGCAACCCCCGCGCCCGAACCGCAGCAGAGGACGCCGCGGTCGGCCTCGCCGCCGAGGATCGCCCGGGCGACGTCGAGAGCCCGGTCTGGGTAGTCGTCGGGAGTGGCGCCGTCGGCGGTGCCGAGATCGAGGCCCTCGTGCCCGGCCCCGCTGATCGCCAGGAGCACGACCTCTCTCAGCGGCACGCCGGCGTGATCGAAGGCGCAGGCGATCCTCATGAGTTCGAGTCCATCAGAGCTCTGGCGCGCTCGGCCACGGCTTCCGCCGTGAAGCCGTAGTGCTCGGCGATCACACCCGCCGGCGCCGAGGCTCCGAAGTGGTCGATTCCGACGCTTTCCCCATGCTCGCCGACCCAGCGGTACCAGCCCTGGCGCGAGCCGGCCTCCACCGAGAGCCGCGAACCGACGCTCGGGGGAATGACCTCGTCCCGGTAGCTGCGGTCCTGCTTCGCGAACCGCGTTGTGCTCGGCATCGAGACGACGCGCACCCTCTTGCCCTCGGCCGTCAGCAGGTCCGCGGCCTCGAGGCAGAGCGAGACCTCCGAGCCGGTTCCGATCAGGATCAGGTCGGGCTCGTCATCGCAGTCGCGCAGAACGTAGGCGCCACGCTCGATCGCGTTCTCGGGAACGAGATCGCCCTCCATGATCGGCAGCTTCTGGCGGCTCAGGATCAGCGCGGTGGGAACTGAGCTCGAGCCGAGAAGCCAATGCCAGGCCAGGAACGTCTCGTGGACGTCCGCCGGGCGGATCACCTCGATGTTCGGCATGGCGCGCAACGAGGCGAGATGCTCGATCGGCTGGTGCGTCGGCCCGTCCTCACCCACCCCGATGGAATCGTGGGTGAAGACGAAGATCGATGGAATCTCCATGAGCGCCGACATCCGGATCGCGCCGCGCATGTAGTCGCTGAACACCAGGAACGTCGCCCCGTACGCGCGCAGCCCCTCCACCGTGAGGGCGTTGACGATCGCTCCCATCGCGTGCTCGCGGATGCCGAAGTGGAGGTTGCGGCCGCCGAAGTCATGGCGGAGGATGCTCGGGTAGTCATCGAGGTTGGTCGCCGTCGACGGCGCCAGGTCCGCTGATCCGCCCAGCAGCTCGGGAACCTGCGGGGCAAGCCAGTTGAGGGCCTTGCCGGATGCGGCCCTCGTCGCCATCGGTCCGTCGTCGGGGGTGAACTTCGGCAGCTCGGAGATCGCCGGAAGATCGGGTGCGTGCCGGCGGTTGACCCGCTGCAGCTCCGCCGCGAGCTCGGGATGCTCGGCGGCGTAGGTCTCGAATCGCTGCTCCCATTCCAGCTCCGCTGCCATCCCGCGCTCCTTGACGGCGGCGAAGAGCTCGCGGACCTGGTCGGGCACCGTGAACGGCTCCGTGTAGGGCCAGCCGAGGTTCTCCTTGGTCAGTCGGACTTCCTCCTCGCCGAGCGGCGCGCCGTGCGCGGCCCCGGTGTCCTGCTTGTTCGGGCTGCCGTGACCGATGTGGGTGGGCAGCACGATCAGCGAGGGCGCATCGGTGACGCCCTGAGCCTCACGAATCGCCAGCTCGATCTGCTCGATGTCGGCCTCGTCGGGAAGCTCGTGGACCGACCATCCATAGGCGGCGAACCGGTCCGCGACCTTCTCGTGGAAAGCGAGCGACGTCGAGCCCTCGATCGAGATCTCGTTGTCGTCATAGATCGCGATCAGCTTGCCGAGGCCGAGGTTCCCCGCGAACGAGGCTGCTTCGGAGGCGATCCCCTCCTCCATGTCGCCGTCGCTGCAGACGACGTAGGTGAAGTGATCCACGATCCGCTGCTCGCCGCGGTTGAAGAGCTCCGCGTAGCGCGCCTCGGCGAGCGCGAAGCCCACGCCGTTCGCGAAGCCCTGGCCGAGCGGGCCGGTGGAGATCTCGATTCCGGGGGTGACGCCGTACTCGGGATGGCCCGGGCACTTGCTGTCCCATTGGCGAAAGCTCTTGATGTCGTCGAGCGAGAGGTCGTAGCCGCAGAGGTGCAGCAGCGAGTACTGCAGCATGCAGGCGTGTCCCGCCGAGAGCACGAACTTGTCGCGACCGAGCCACCCGGGGTTGGCCGGGTTGTGGCGCATGATCCTCGAGTACAGGACGTAGGCGAGCGGCGCCAGCCCCATGGGCGTTCCGGGGTGCCCGGAGTTCGCCTTCTGGACGGCGTCCATCGACAACGTCCGGATCGTGTTGATGGCGAGCTCGTCGAGGTCGCCAGGGGTATTCGTCTCGGCCATCAGCCAGTGCCTTCCGTTGATCGCTTCAGTTCGTGCTTGGCGAGGAGCGCCGCCCCGAGAACGCCCGCCTTGGCTCCGTGATGTGAGAGCCGGATCTCGGTCTTCTCCCCAACCCCGGGAAGCACATAAGACCATGCCACCCGGCGGGCCGGTTCGAGCAGCAGCTCACCGGCCGACGAGACGCCCCCGCCGATCGCCACGACCTCGGGGTCAAAGGTGTTGATCGCGTTCGCGATGCCGATCCCGAGCCGCTCGCCGAGCAGGCGAAGCGAGTCGATCGCGACCTCGTCGCCCGCCTTTGCGCCCTCGACGGCGTCGCGGCCGGTGATTCTCTTCTCACCGGGGCGCAGACGGCCCAGATACGAGTCGGGGTGCTCCTCGGCGGCATTCAGGGCAAGCCGGTCCAGCGCCGAGCCGGCGGCCTCGACCTCGAGGGAGCCGACCTGCGGAAACTTCGCGGCCTCCGGAGCCCCGGCGGTCAGGTCGGCGGCGATGAGCGTGTGGCCGACCTCAGCTGCGGCCCCGGTGGCGCCCCGGTAGGGACGGCCGCCGAGGACCAGGCCGCCGCCGACACCGGTGCCGACCGTGAACATGACGAGGTCGCGCACGACGAGCTCGTCTCCCTCGTGGGCCTCGGCGAGCGCCGCGAGCGTCGCATCGTTGTCGACGAAGACCGGGATCCCGAGCCGTTCGCTGAGCAGATCGCGGACCGGGACGTCCTTGAGCGGGACGTTCACCGAGGAGCGCGCCCGACCGGTCTGCCAGTCGACCACCGACGGGATGCCGACCCCGACGGCGAGCGTCGCGTCCGTCCGGGTCGCCTCGACCGAGGCGCAGATCTCGTCGAGCATGGCATCGGGCTCGGTGGCATCGGTCGGCTGCAGCTCGTGGCCGAGAAGCTCGCCTCCGATCAGACGGGCCGCGGCGATCTTGGTCCCTCCCACGTCGACGCCGACGTACTCCTCGCTCACGATGGCGTTCTGCTGGCAGGGCGAGGCAAACCACCACGCAACATACCGGCCGAGGGCCACTCGCTCCCGCCTTCGGCGCCGTTTCCTCGGCCAGTAATCTCGCATCGATGGCCCTCTACGACGTCTCGGTCCCGATCCGCCCCGGGATGCCGATCTATCACGACAATCCCGGCGTGGAGATCGAGCGCGCGAGCTCGATCTCGGCCGGCGACACCGCCAACGTCAGCCGGATCACCATGGGCCTCCACACCGGAACCCACATCGATGGGCCCCTGCACTTCTTCGACGATGGCGCCGGCGCCGACTCGCTTCCGCTCGATGCCATGGTCGGGGACGCCGTGATCGTCGAGCTTTCAGGACTCGGATCAGGGCCGATCGACGGGGCGACGCTGCGGGGGGCTGGGATTCCCGCCGGTACCGAGCGGCTGATCCTGAAGACGCCCAACTCGGAGCTCTGGAGCCGTGACGAGTTCACCCGCGACTTCGTCCGCCTCGATGGGTCGGGCGCGGAGTTCGTGCTCGAGCTGGGACTGAAGCTGATCGGCATCGACTACCTCTCGATCGGCGACCCCGAAGCGCATCGGGCGCTCCTCGGAGCGGGGGTCGTCGCGCTCGAGGGCCTCGACCTGCGCGGTGTCGAGCCCGGCCCGTACGAGCTCCTCTGCCTGCCGATCCGCGTCACCGATACCGATGGCGCGCCCGCGCGCGTCCTGCTCCGCGACGCGGAGCCCGGCGCATGAGCCCAAGGCGCATCGCCGCACGTGGGGGCATCGACCTCGGCGGGACGAAGATCGAGGCGATCATCGTCGACACCGGCAACGCGGTGCTCGGGCAGGCCCGCCACCCGACCCCGCAGAAGGGCGGTCCCCAGGCGGTCGCCGATGCGATGGCAGCCGCCCTCCGCGAGGCCGCCGACGCAGCGGGGATCGAGACCGACTCGCTCGCCGGCGTCGGCGTCGGCTCCCCAGGCGAGATCGAGCACGCCGACGGCATCGTCTCGAACGCGAAGAACCTGCCCGATTGGGCCGGCAGCTTCCCGCTCGGCTCCCGGCTCACCGAGGCACTCGGCACCCGCGTCGCGGTCGGCAACGACGTCAGCGTCGCCACTCACGCGGAGTCGCTGCTGGGTGCGGGCCGCCACCACGACTCGGTACTCGGGGTCTTCTGGGGAACCGGCGTCGGCGGTGGGCTCGTCCTCGACGGCGCCGACTGGCACGGCCGCGGATCGGCCGGCGAGATCGGCCATATGGTCGTCAAACAGGATGGCGCCGCGTGCCCCTGCGGCAACCGTGGCTGCCTGGAGGCCTACGCCGGGCGTGCGGCGATGGAGGCGAAGGCCCGCCGCAAGGTCAAGGACGGTGCGAAGACCGTGCTCTTCGACCTGATGAAGGAGCACGACCGCCCGCGCCTGACGAGCGGAATCTGGGAGCGGGCTCTCGACAAGGACGACAAGCTCGCCTCGAGCCTGATCGATCGCGCGATCAAGGCGCTCGGAACCGGGATCGCATCGGCCGTCAACCTGCTCGATCCCGAGGTCGTGATCCTCGGCGGCGGACTCGGGGTGCGCTTCGGCGAGCGCCTCGGTCCCAAGATCGAGAAGCGCATGAAGAAGAACCTCTTCGACAAGGTCCACCCGCCCGAGTTCGCCGTCGCGGAGCTCGGGGACCTCGGCGGCGCGATCGGGGCATCCCTGCTGATCAAAGGTCGATGAGCGAGCTTCCTGAGCACGTCAGGCGCAACCGGTCCGAGTGGGACTCCTGGGCCGCCGACTTCGTCGGGCCCGGGGAGCGCAACTGGGCCGCCGACGAGGAGAGCTGGGGCATCTGGGAGGTTCCCGAGGCGCGGCTCGGGTTGCTCTCCGACGTCGAGGCGGGCATGGACTCGATCGAGCTCGGCTGCGGCACCGGTTACGTCTCCGCCTGGCTCGCGCGCCGCGGGTGCAAACCGGTTGCCATCGACAACTCAAAGTCTCAACTCGCCACCGCGAAGCGGCTTCAAGGTGAGCACGGCATTGAGTTCCCACTCATCCACGGCAACGCCGAGCACGTGCCGCTTCCCGACGAGAGCTTCGACTTCGCGATCTCCGAGTACGGGGCGAGCATCTGGTGCGATCCCTACGAGTGGATCCCGGAGGCGGCGCGCCTGCTGCGTCCGGGCGGGCGCCTGGTCTTCCTCGTCAACTCCGTGACGATGATGCTGTGCGTGCCCGACGAGGTCGATGGCTCCGCCGGCGAGAGGCTGGTTCGGCCGATGTTCGGGATGCACAGGATGGAGTGGTCGGACGATCAATCGGTGGAATTTCACCTCCCCCACGGGGAGATGATCTCGCTGCTTCGCTCGACCGGCTTCGAGGTCGAGGAGCTGCTCGAGTTCCAGATTCCGGACGATTCGGCGTCGCGCTACTCCCACGCCTCATTCGAGTGGGCCCGGCAGTGGCCGTGCGAAGAGGTCTGGAAGGCTCGCAAGCGCCGCTGACTTCACGAGCTGCGGACCGAGATCCGGGGCCGTTGCCGCCGGTGCGTCGGCTCGATGCCCGCTGACTACGCCCGCCGGCGCCGGCGGTAGGTCCTGATCAAGGCGTTGGTCGAGCTGTCGTGATCCAGCTCGGCCGGCGCGTCGCCGTCCAGCTCGGGGGCGATCCGCTTGGCGAGCACCTTGCCGAGCTCGACCCCCCATTGGTCGAACGAGTCGATGCCCCAGATCGTCCCCTGGGTGAAGACGCTGTGCTCATAGAGCGCAACGAGCTTGCCGAGCGTGGCCGGATCCAGCTTCTCGGCCATCAGCACGTTGGTCGGCCGGTTGCCCTCGAACGTCTTGTGCGGGATGAGGCTCTCGGCAACGCCCTCGGCGCGCACCTCGTCGGCGGTCCTGCCGAAGGCAAGCGCCTCGGCCTGCGCGAAGACGTTGGCGACCAGAAGATCATGGTGATTGCCGAGGGGGTTGAGGCTCTGGGCGAAGAAGATGAGGTCGCATGGGATCAGGTGCGTTCCCTGGTGGATCAGCTGGTAGAACGAATGCTGGCCGTTGGTCCCGGGCTCGCCCCAGAAGACGGGCCCCGTCGCGTAGTCGACGCGCGTGCCGTCGAGGCGGACGTGCTTGCCGTTGGACTCCATCGTCAGCTGCTGCAGGTACGCGGGAAAGCGCTCCAGGTACTGCTCGTAGGGCAGCACCGCGACGGTCTGGGAGCCGAACAGGTCCGCGTACCAGACCGTCAGCAGGCCGAGGATCGCGGGCAGGTTGCGCTCGATCGGCGCAGCGAGGAAGTGCTCGTCGATCGCGTGGAAGCCGGCGAGCATCTCGCCGAAGCGCTCGGGGCCGATCGCCAGCATCGTCGTCAGGCCGATC
Source organism: uncultured Solirubrobacterales bacterium (assembly GCA_963826475.1). GTDB lineage: Bacteria > Actinomycetota > Thermoleophilia > Solirubrobacterales > 70-9 > RHKX01. Next base: position 1,037,516 of record CAWGXC010000003.1, read on the forward strand.
GCAGAGTCCATCGAATAGCGGCCGCCGACCCAATCCCAGAAGCCGAACATGTTGTCGGTGTCGATGCCGAACTGCCCCACCTCCTCGGCGTTCGTCGACAACGCAACGAAGTGCTTGGCGACCGCGGACTCGTCGCCGAGCGCCGTCAGCGCCCAGTCCCTGGCCGTACGCGCGTTGGTCATGGTTTCGAGCGTCGTGAAGGTCTTGGAGGCGACGACGAAGAGCGTCTCGGCGGGATCGAGGTCGTGGGTCTTCTCGACGAAGTCGGTTGCGTCCACGTTGGAGACGAACCGGAGGGTGAGGTCGCGGTCGCTGTAGCGGGCGAGCGCCCGGTAGGCCATGACCGGCCCGAGGTCGGAGCCGCCGATGCCGATGTTCACGACGTTGCGGATCCGCTTGCCCGTGTGCCCCTTCCAGTCGCCGCTGCGGACCCGGTCGCTGAAGGCGGCCATCCGGTCGAGCACCTCGTGGACGTCCTTGACGACGTCGCGACCATCGACGATCAATGAGCGGGAGCGCGGCATCCGCAGGGCGACGTGGAGGACGGAGCGGCCCTCGGTGACGTTGATCCGCTCGCCGGCGAACATCGCCTGTGTCCGCTCGCGCAGGCCGGCGTCGGCGGCCAGCCGGCTCAGCAACGTCAGCGTCTCGTCGGTGATCCGGTTCTTGGAGTAGTCGAGCCGGATCCCCTCGGCCTCGACCACCAGGCGCTCGCCGCGATCGGTATCGCCGGCGAACATCTCCCGCAGGTGGACGCCAGCGATTGCGCCGTGGTGGCGCTTCAGCTCCGCCCACGTCGGGAGACCTCTGAGACCGGGATGCGCGGGGCTCGCCATCAGCGGGCCGCGACGGCCTTGCTGTTCTCCTCGATCCGCTCGATCAGCGCGTTCCAGCTCTTCACGAACTTGTCGGCGCCCTCGTCCTGCAGGCGCGTGGCGAGCTTCTTCAAATCGACGCCCGCGGCCTCGAACTCGGCGAGCAGAGCGGAGTTGTCGCCGCCGTCGGCCGGGATCACGTGATCAATCCTTCCCTCCTCCTCGAGTGCGGTCAGCGTCTCCGCCGGCATCGTGTTGATCGACAACGGTGCAGCCAGGGCCTCGATGTACATGGACTTCGGCAGGGCCGGGTCCTTCGTCCCGGTCGAGGCGAAGAGGAACCGCTGCGGGCGGGCGCCCTCGTTGGCGAGGCGCAGCCAGCGATCGGACTCGAGCAGGCGGCGATAGGCGACGTAACCGTCGATCGCGGCGGCGATTCCGAGCCGGTTCTTCAGCTCGTCCGGGACGTCGTCGTTGACGGCCACATCCCAGCGGCTGATGAACAGCGAGCCGACGGAGGCGACGTTCGGATTGAGGCCATCGGCGACGCGGCGCTCGATGCCCCGCATGTAGGCCTCGGCCTGCGCGACGTATTGATCGGCGTCGAAGAGCAGCGTGACGTTCACCGGCACCCCCGCGGCGATCGTCTCCTCGATCGCCTCGAGGCCCTCCGGGGTGCCCGGGATCTTGATGAAGAGGTTGTCGCGATCGGCCGACTCGTGCAGGCGCACGGCCTCGGCGGCCGTTCCCTTCGCGTCGCGGGCGAGCAGCGGCGATACCTCCAGTGAGGCCCAGCCGTCGACCCCCGCGGTCCGTCGGTGGATCTCGGCGAACAGATCGCACGCCCCGCGCAGATCGGTGAGGGCGAGCTCGAAGAAGAGGTCCTCCCCGCTCTTGCCGGCCTCGACGAGCCCCGCGGTCTGCTCGTCGTACGCGTCGCCCTCGCTCAGTGCGCCCTCGAAGATCGTCGGGTTGGAGGTCAGGCCGGTGAGCGAGAGGTCGCGGACGTATCCCTCGATGGTGCCGTCGTTGACGGCATCGCGGGTGATGTAGTCGAGCCAGAGGCTCTGTCCCGCGTCATGCAGGTCCTTGGTCGCGCTCATCGGCGTTCTCCTCCTGGGTGTGTGTCGGTTCGTGAGGCCTCGGGTAGCCGCCATCGCCACGGCTCGATCAGCTCGTCGGCGGCGGGCGGGCCCCAAGAGCCCTGCTCGTAAGGGTGCAGCTTCGACGGATGCTCGAGGACGTCGGCGCTCACGGCCCAGAGTCGCTCGATCCCCTCCGCGCTGGTGAACAGCGTGCCGTCGCCGAGCATCGCGTCGTGGATGAGGCGCTCGTAGGCCTCGAGCTGGTTGTCGGCGCAGAACGACTGGTCGTAGTTGAAGGTCATCCGCGCGGGCCCGAGCTCCATCGTCGCGCCGGGCACCTTCGCCTGGAAGTCGGCGGTGATCGATCCCGGCTCGGAGAGCTCGAAGACGAGCTGGTTGGCGCCCTGGTGCTGGACGGAGTTGGGGAACATCACCATCGGCGGCTCGCGGAAGTCGAGCGTGACCATGTGCCGCGACTCGGCCATCGCCTTGCCCGTCCGGAGGTAGAACGGGACACCCGCCCAGCGCCAGTTGTCGATCTCGACCTCGACGGCTACGAACGTCTCGGTCTCGGATTCGGAATCGACGCCCGGCTCGGAGCGATAGCCGTCGTACTGCCCGCGGACCACCTTTTCGGGCGAGATCATCCGGTAGGCCTGCATGACCTTGTCCTTCTCCGAGCGCAGCGATCTGGCGTTGAGCGCAGCCGGGGGCTCCATCGCGATGAAGCTGAGCAGCTGCAGGAGGTGGGTGACGACCATGTCGCGGTAAGCGCCGGTCCCCTCGTAGAAGCCTGCACGGGACCCGATCGTAAGCGTCTCGGGAACGTCGATCTGCACGTGTTCGACGTTGTTGCGGTTCCAGAGCGGCTCGTAGAGGCCATTGGCGAAGCGCAACGCGAGGATGTTCTGGACCGCCTCCTTTCCCAGGAAGTGGTCGATGCGGAAGATCTGGGAGTCGTCGAACTCAGCGTGAAGGGTCTCGTTGAGCGCGACGGCGGAGTCGTGATCGTGGCCGAACGGCTTCTCCAGGATCACCCGCGCCTCTGGACCGGTGAGGCCGATCGTTCCCAGCATCGTGATGATCGAGCTGAACGCGTCGGGCGGAACCGCCAGGTAGTGCAGCAACCGCGGGTCGCCGCCGATCTCCCGCCGGGCCTCCTCAACCCGCGCCTTCAGCGCGTCCGGCCCTGAATCCACCTGGACGTAGGTGATCTTGTCGGCGAAGGTCTCGAACTGCTCGTCGGTCACGCCGCGCTTGCTGAACTCTTCGAGCGCCTCGCGCACGTGGTCGCGGAAGCCGTCGTGATCGGTGTAGTCGGTGCCGGCGGTTCCGACGATCCGGTAGTCGGCGGGCAGCAGGCCCGCCTGCTCGAGATGGAAGAAGCCAGGCAACAGCTTGCGGGCGGCGAGGTCGCCCGAGGCTCCGAAGAGGACGATCACATGTTCATCGGGGCGCTTCCCGGATGCGACCTCAGCGGTCGGCTGCGGCAGCGTCGTCGTTGCCGTGGCGCCGCTCACCTCGCGTCCTCCGCGCCCGCAACGGGCTTCTCGTCGTGGCCGCCGAACTGCTTGCGCATCGCCGACAGGAGCTTGTTCGCGAACTCGTCCTCGCCGCGCGAGCTGAAGCGCTCGTAGAGCGCGGTCGTCAGGACCGGCGCGGGGACCCCCTCATCGACGGCCGCGTGGATCGTCCAGCGCCCCTCGCCCGAATCGGAGACGCGACCGCTGAAACCGTCGAGGGTCGGCGAATCGGTCAGCGCGTTCGCGGTCAGGTCGAGCAGCCACGAGGCGATCACCGAGCCGCGGCGCCAGACCTCGGCGACGTCGGCGATCTCGATGTCGTAGGGGTAGTACTCCGGGTCTCGCACGGGGGCCGTCTCGGCGTCGATCTCCTGCTCGCGCGAGCCGATGTCGGCGTTTTGGATGATGTTCAGGCCCTCCGCGTAAGCGGCCATGACGCCGTATTCGATCCCGTTGTGCACCATCTTCACGAAGTGCCCCGCGCCGGTCGGGCCGCAGTGCAGGTAGCCGTTCTCGGCCGTCGATGGCCGGCCGTCGCGTCCCGGTGTGCGCTCAGCCGCGTCGACTCCGGGCGCGATCGTCGCGAAGATCGGATCGAGCCGGGCGACCGCGTCGCCGGGTCCGCCGATCATCAGGCAGAAGCCCCGCTCGAGGCCGAAGACGCCCCCGCTGGTGCCCACGTCGAGGTAGTCGATGCCCTTGGGCCCGAGGGCCTTCGCCCGGTCGATGTCATCGCGGTAGTAAGAGTTGCCGCCGTCGATGATCGCGTCGCCGGAGTCGAGCAGCTCCGAGAGCTCATCGAGGGTGTCGCCCACGTATCCGGCTGGGACCATGATCCATGCCGCCCGGGGCGGATCAAGTGCCTCCACGAGCTCGGCGAGCGAGCCGACTCCCGTCGCCCCTTCCGCAGCCAGCGCCTTCACCGCATCGGAGCTGACGTCGTAGACCACGCACTCGTGGCCGGCGCGCATCAGCCGGCGGACCAGGTTGGCCCCCATCCGGCCGAGTCCGATCATCCCGAGCTGCAAGTCCGACCTCCTGTTAGACGGGTCCGTTGTCAACGGAACCAGCCTTGCACAGAGATAACTCCGGCGGAGGTATCTTCAGCGACGACGCGGCGGCAGCGGCACGAACGCGCTCGTGCGCTTCACGTACTCGGCATAGCCGGGACGACGTGAGGAGATCGTCCTCTCGGTCAGGGCCACGCCGGAGACGCGCAGAAGCAAGAACGTGATCAGCGCCGGGCCGATGGCCGTCCACCAGGCCGAGCCGGTCTCGAGGGCGATCAGCCAGACGCCCCACCAGAAGCACGCATCGCCGAAGTAGTTGGGATGACGGGAGTAGCGCCAGAGGCCCTCGTCCATCACCGATCCAGCGGCGTCGGGGCGGCGCAGGAAGCGAGCGAGCTGGAGGTCGGCGATGCCCTCGCAGGCGATTCCGGTCATGCAGACCAGCGCGCCGATCAACCCGAGGACCCCGACCGCGGCCGGGGTGGCATCGGTGGCCGCAACCTGAATCGGCAGGGAGACGATCCAGGCGATCAACGCCTGCAGGCCGAAGACGGACCAGAGGCTGCGCCGAGCGAAGGCGTCGCCGTAGCGCCTGCGCATCGCGACGTAGCGGCGGTCCTCGCCCTCATGCCGCCAGGCGACGTAGCTCGCCAGGCGCACCCCCCAAACCGCGACGAGCACCAACGCCAGGAGGCTGCGGTCACCGGACCCGGGGCCGGCTGCGAGGCAGGCAACCGCGATCGCGACGAAGCTCAAGCCCCAGGCGATGTCGGCGAGCGAGGCATCGCGAACGCGCACGCTGATCGCCCAGGTCAGCAGCATCACCGCGGCCGATGCAACGAGCGAGAGCGCCTGCACGCCGAGGTCGAGCGATCCGGAGATCAGGCCACCCCCCTCGGCTCGACGAGCACCTGGTCGTCGCGGCGCACGGTTCCGGCAGCGGTCACGTTGCAGTGGAGGCCGAAATGCCCCCTGAAGTCGTCGTTGATCCGCCTCAACACGCCGGCGTCCTGCTCGATGGTGTCGGGATCGAAGGTGGTCATGACGCAGCGCTCGCATTGAGCCGTGACCTCAAGCAGGACGCTTCCGATTCGCAGAGACGAGCCGATCCACCCGACTTCCTCGCGCCCCTCCGCGCCGTCGATGAGGATGTTCGGCCGCAGACGGCGGAAGTCGACGCCGAGCTCGGCGACCATCGAGGTGGTGACGACGTGAACGGGCGAGAGATCCTGGCGCAGCCCGACCTCCGCGCCGGCGGTCGGAACGAGCGTGCCTCCCGGAGCCACCTCGCCGACGGCATGGCGGGCGTGGTCGCTCCGCCATGGCTCGCCATCGATCTCGGGCTCGCCATCGGTTCCGATGACCGCCCTCAGCCGCAGCAACCCGGGGCTGGTCCGCGCGGTGATCAGCCCGTTGGCGCCATCGACGCGAAGCTTGCGATCGCCGCGCACGCCGTCCGGCTCGATCTGGGCCGACTCCAGCCGCTCGCCCCGCATCGACTTCACCGGGTAGCGCCAGAGCTCGACGGCGCGCAGTTCCCTATCCGGGCCCATCGCCCGCTTCGATGGCCTTCGCCCGGACGATCGCCTCATCGAGGTCGAGGCCTGCCCGGCCGGCGATCCAGCACGCGAGCGGAGCTGCGATCCGCTCGGAGGAGTGCGCCGCGACGGCGGCGAGCTCCAGCAGCTTCGTGACCTCGGCCTCGTCGGGTGGATCGCCGCCGACCTCCGCCGAGAACCTCTCGATCCATTCCACTGCTGTCATCTCGATTCACTCCTTGCCCGGGGACGGCGAAGCTAGCAGCGTCGCCAGGCCCTCAGCTGATGCCGGCGCCCTTGCGCTGGTTGCACTCGTCGCAGAGAAGCTGCAGGTTGGCCTCCAGGCTCGAGCCACCCAGTGCGAGTGGGATGACGTGGTCGAACTGCAACAGCGCCGTTGCGCCGCACTCAGCGCAGCGGCCGCCATCGCGCTCGAACACCGCCAGTCGCACATCGCGGGGGATCTTCGTCCGCTCAGGCCTCCCGGTCGGCCCCTCTTCCCGCGCCATCAGCCCGTGCGCGCGGTCGAGCTGTCGCTGCTTGCGCCGCTCCCGGTCAAGGACGAGGGCCTTGACGTCATCGGCATCGAGGCCCTCCTGCTCCCAGTAGGGGTCACCGTGAAACATCCAATAGCGGCGCGCACCGAGCTCGGCGACGAGCACCGGGAGCTCCGTCTGCCGATCGAGCAGATGAAGCCAGGCCCGCCGGCTCAGCGCACGCCCGGCGGCATCCGTCCCCACGTGAAACCGGTAATGGCGGCCGAGCAGCGAACGCGACTCCTCGAATCCGGCGTTGGTGGCGATCCTGAGCATCTCCGGGGACGCTAGAGCGACGACCGGATAGCGGCCGTCGGGCGCAAGCGAGCCTGCAGCGTCAGCCGCCGATGGCGCTCATCGAGCGGGCCGGCGGGCGAAAGCCGGTCTCGCCGACCCGGTGCTTGAGCTCCTTGCGCCAGACGGCGTCACGGATGATCTCCTCGATTCCGGCGTCGGTCACTCCTGCCCGCAGCGGCTCGCGCAGATCGGTTTCGTGCATCGAGAACAGACACGTCCGCAGCTTTCCCTCGGCGGTCAACCGCAACCGGTTGCAGTCGGAGCAGAACGGCTCGCTGACCGGATTGATGAAGCCCATCTCCCCCTTGCCGTCGGCGAAGTCGAAGACCCGCGCGGTCGCCGATGCCTCCCGCTCTCGCTCGATCATCGGGTGGTCCCTTTCGATCAACGCGCGGATCTCCTCGCCCGTCAGCACCGCATCCGGGGTCCATTCTTGATCGGCGTCGAGCGGCATGAACTCGATGAAGCGCACCTGGTAGTCCGTGGTCCGGGCGAACTCGGCGAAGGCCGAGACCTCGCGCTCGGTGAAGTCGCGCATCGCCACGGCGTTGATCTTGATCGGCCGGATCGACTCGAAGGCGCCGATCGCCTCCAGGCCGCGCATCACCTGCGGTAGGGCATCCCGACGCGTGATCGAGAAGAACCGATCGCGGGCGAGCGAATCGATCGAGACGTTGACCCGGCCGATGCCGGCGGCCACGAGCGCCGCGGCGTCGCGCTCGAGCAGGTAGCCGTTGGTCGTCAGGGAGAGATCCTCGATCCCGTCGATCGCCGCCAGCTTCGCGACCAGCCGGGGAAAGTCGCGGCGGACCAGAGGCTCGCCGCCGGTCAGCCTGACGTCCTCGATGCCGAGCCCGACGAACAACCCGACGAGGCGCTCGATCTCCTCGAAGCTGAGGATCTCCTCGCGCTCGAGCCACGGCAACCCGTCGGCCGGCATGCAGTACTGACAGCGAAAGTTGCAGCGGTCGGTGACCGAGACCCTCAGGTCCGAGATCGGCCGCCCGTGGGCGTCACGCAAGCTCTCCCGTTCGATTGCCACCCCTTCATCTTGGCGCATCCCGACCCTGGCGCCGGACCCGTTCGCAGCTGCCGTCCACCCGATCCCTCCTGCCGGCGAAGGCGATGTCGCGGCCGGGCCCGCAGCTCAACCTGTCCTTGCCGGGCCCACCTCGCACGCAGTCGGCGCCCCGGCCCGAGCTGATCCGGTCGGGTCCGGCGAGCCCGAGGATCCTGTCTCCTCGGGGCGTCCCGGAAAGGTGCTCACCGAGGCTGCTCCCGACGTGCAGGTTGGCGCAGCTTCCCGGCACGGTCACGCTGCCCGTATTGCAATTCGGCCGCCTCCGGTCCGGCGGAAACGGCAGATCGGCGACAACCGCGGTCTCGAGATAGTCGTTTTCCCGCGCCTGCCCCGAGCCCGCGTCGAGGGCGCTGCCCACCTTGCGGAGCTGATCGCGGGGGCCGTCGGGAGCGGCCCAGTCGGCGAGCCCGAGGAATTGACGCTTGGGACCCGCGTAGACCTCGTATGCGGCGGGGTCGCTCTCGGGCATGTCGGGCAGGAAGGTGCCATCGCCGACGTAATTGCAGCTCGCCCCCGCCCTCTTCGGGCCCCGCAGTCCCCGCTGGGTGATGGCGGTCTGTCCATCGAAGGGGAGGTCGGCGAGGTTGCCGACCATGTGCGGCGTCACGTTGTAGTCGAACGAGACGGTCGGGTCGGCCGAGGAACGCCAGGTCGAGCTCATCCACTCCAGCGGCTGCCACCCGCTCGGGGTCGCCCAGCGACCGGGGTTCGCCTCGTCCTGCATGACCAGGTTGGTGCCGAGCTGCTCGAGGCAATACATGTAGTACCTCGAGGTGTCCGAGCAGGGATCGACTCCAGCGGGCGGAGCCTGTCCATACGGCGACACAGGCTCACCGTCGTAGACGAACGCGGGCAGGCTGGTCGCGAATGACATCCGCGCCTTCGTCCCTGGGATCCGATACGGCCGGAGATTGTCGACCGCGTCAGGACCGGTGCTCGGGCCGGACGTCAGCCCGATCAGCTTCTCGATGTCGGTGAGCGGCACCTTCTCGTTGCTCGCGACCACGTTCCGCAGCGGCCGCGGGCCCTCCTTGCGAATGTCCCTGGGACCCCACATCAACGCCTCGTTGTAGACCTCCGGAGAGGTGGCGACGAAGACGCTGTCGGGCCTGGGGAGGTCGGGGTCGGCGAAAGCCGCGATCTCGCTCGGATCGACCGACTCGCGGAACTCGGTCTGATCGTTGGAGCCGAGGATGTAGAGGTGGTAGCGCCTGGCTATGTCGCTGAAGGTCTGCATCCAGCCGCGGGCGAAGGTGTCGGTGCCCGCCACGAAGGGGGCCGCGAACGGCCCGATTCCGCCGAAGCGCGACTGGTAGGCGCTCACCTGGCTGGAGTAGCCGGCATTGAGCGAGGTCAAGGCGTAGGCGACCCCGCAGGGCGGCCCCACGCCGGCGCAGCCGGGGGCGGTACCGCCGTCGGCGAACGTGTCGCGGGTCGGTTCGCCGCGACTCCCGGTGGCGAGGGTCATCAGGCCGACGTCCTCGGTCAGGGCGACGACGTTGGGGCGGTCGTCCGCCAACCGGGGCTCCACGTACTCGCGGATCATGCATTCGATCTTGGTCCGGAAGGCGTCGTAGGTCGTGACGTTCGCCAAGTCCTGCTTGAACTGCAGGGCGAACACCCGCGGTCCGCTGTCATCGGGGTGAAAGCTCTCGATCGGGGTCGCCAGATTGCTCGCCTCGGTCTTCGCGCAGTCCGACCGGCTCGGTGGCTTCGGCATCGGCGCCGCCTTCGGCTGCACCGAGGCGACGACGCGCCGCGCCATCCGGGGGTCGTTGGTGATGAACGCATCGACCCCGAGCTTCGTCGCCTCGCCGATGTCAGCCGCGGTGTCGAGCGTGAACGGAACCACGCGGAGCCCGAGGGAATGGGCGTTCTGTACGTAGGAGGCGCTCACCGGCCACTGAGGCGAGACGTACTCGTAGCCGTTCGAGGCCGCGAGATTCGGCCCGGCGTCGTTGAGGTTGCTGAGGGTCAGATAGGAGGTGTCGGTGCGGTCGAAGTAGGGGTCGGCCTCGATCACGTCGAGGTTCGGCGGCCAGAAGCTCTGCACGATCAGCCTGCTGGGCGGAAAGCCGGTTGCCTTGATCTGGGCGGCGACCGTCTGCGCGTAGGCGGGCGACGCCCCGGGATCGAAGTCGTTGTCGCCCGGAATGTTCTTGATCTCGAGGTTGACCTCGCCACCCGCCTTCCTCGCCACCCGCAGCGCCTGCCCCAGCGAGGGGATCTCGGCGCGGCGATCGTCGTTCGGGCCGAGGTGGCGGTCGTTGCCCTCGGTCCCCAGCAGATCGAGATCGCAGTCGTGCCGGAGTTGCGAGAAGGTCTTCGAGTTGACCGGCCCCTCGCAGTCGGTGGTGCGGTCGAGGGTGTCATCGTGGATCACCACCGCGCGCCCGTCGCTCGACAGCTTGATGTCCATCTCGAGCACGAAACCTCGCTTGGCCGCGTTGCGGAACGCCGGCAGCGAGCTCTCGGGGAAGATCGGCCGCTGCTTGCCGTGGACGGTCGTCAGCGAGCCGCCGCGATGAGCGTGGATGTACGGAGACGCACTTGCGACCGCCGTCGAACCCAGCGAGCAGCACACGGCGGCGACCACCGCGAGCAGCGCTCCTCCTTTTCCACTCAACGCGTTCGTGCGGACCCTCTCCTCCACCGCGCGGCAGTCTATCCGCGGCTGGATAGGATCGTTCGATTGGCGATACCGGCGCTCAGTCCGGGACGGAATCGACATCGGAGGCTCGAATGTTGTTCGGCGATGAGCATGTGAAGCGCTATCAGGAGACCGATGGCGAGGAGGGCTACATCTGGCAGAACGGGACCACGATCCTCATCCTGACCACGAAGGGTCGCCGCTCGGGGGAGGACCGGAGCACGCCGCTGATCTTCAACGAGCACGGCGGCGATTACCTGGTCGTCGCCTCCAAGGGCGGCGCCGACGACCCTCCCGCGTGGTACCTGAACATGCAGGAGGAGCCCGAGGTCGGCGTTCAGATCAAAGGCGACGAGTTCCGGGCGCGATCTCGCGACGCCACGCCCGAGGAGAAGCCTGAGATGTGGAGCCGGATGGTCGCGAGCTGGCCCGACTACGACGAGTACCAGAAGCAGACCGACCGGGAGATTCCCGTCGTGGTCCTCGAGCGCATCTGACCCTCGCCGCTCTTCGCCCTCCTCACCCTCGGCCTCGCGCTGTGCGTGGGCGCAGTGCAGCTTGCGATCCCGCGCGTTGCGGCCGTGAAGGTTCGAAGGCAGCTGACGCGTGGTGGCGGCACGGCTGAGGTGCGCATCCGGGCACTGCCGGCGACCCGGCTGCTGCGGAACTCCGGAGAGCTGATCGAAGTGCGCGGGCGCGGGCTGGAGATCGGGCTCGGCGGGATGTCGGACGCGGGGCGGCCGGGCGGTCTGAGCGCGCTCGACGGCTTCGCGGACGTCGATGTCGAACTCGTGAGATTTCGCGCCGGTCCCTTCAGGGTCGCGGCGTTCGTGCTGACCCGGTCGAAGGGTGGGACCTATGCGATGGCCGCCCAGGCGAGCGCCTCCGCCGGCGAGCTCGCCCGCATCGGCGCCGAGATGCTCCCGGCGGTCCCCGGCTCCGCCCAACTCAGGGCACTCGGTCTGCCGCTCGGGTCGCGCGCAATTCCAATCTCGATTCAGGTCGAGCTGGAAAGCCGAGGAGGGCGGCTGGAGGTGCTCGCGGGAGGGGGGAAGATCGCCGGCTATCCGGCGGGTCCGATCGCCGCGGCCATCGCCGCGGCCGTGGCTCGGCGCCTGGAGATCGCCCCCTGAGCCCACCCGAAGGCCGCGCCACGCCGCGGCCTCATTAAAGCGCTGGAGAATCGCGGCCGATCACGTCATTTGATGGCTTCGATCTCCGCGGACGAGTCGCCGATGTCGTCCCTCAGAAACAGCGAGTTCGAGTTGCGCCTGATGGCGAGAGTCCTGGCGGGACTGTTCGGCGCCGGCGCCACCCTGGCGCTCGTGACCATCCTGCTGCCCCACACAGCGGACGCAAACGACGCGGGGCTGGTCGCGACCGTCGCCGTCGCCTACGTCGTCGCCGCGCTTCTCTACGCGCAGGCCGACAGCGTGCCCGCCGTCCTGCTGTCGGTGGCGCTCGCCTGGGGCAGCGTGCTGATCACGGCGGTGGCCCACTTCTCCGGCGAGACGCCGAGCCCGCTGGTCTTCTTCTACCTCTGGATTTTCCTCTACTCCGCCTACTTCTTCAGCACCCTCGTCTCGGCGATGCAGATCGGCTTCGTCGGCATCGCCTACGCGTCCGTCCTCATCGCCGACCCTCCCGAGGGAGGAGTCGCCGAGTGGTGGCTGGTCGGCGTCGGCTCCTTGCTCGTCGGAGCGCTCGTGATCGCGATCATGCGCCGCCACGTCGAGGAGCTGATCCTGCGTCTGCATGGGGCGGCCCGCACCGACCCTCTGACGACCCTCACCAACCGGCGAGGGTTCCGCGAACAGCTCGACCTGGAGATCGAGCGCGCCCGCCGCAGCGGGACCGCGATGACCGTCGCGCTCGGCGACATCGATCATTTCAAGCACGTCAACGACCACTCTGGACATCAGGTCGGTGACGTTGCCCTGACTCGCATCGGCCGGGTTCTGTTCGAAGGCAAGCGCGTAACCGACTTCGTGGCCCGGATCGGCGGCGAGGAGTTCGCGCTGATCTTCCCCAGCTCCGAGGGGGCCGACGCGCACGCCGTCGCCGAGCGACTGCGCGGGGAGGTGCGCAAGGAGTTCGATGCCGACCCGGTGCAGCTGACGATCAGCTTCGGCGTCGCGCAGTACCCCATCCACGGCGAGACAGCCAGCTCGTTGCTGCGCGCCGTCGACGAGGCCCTCTACGAGGCGAAGGAGAGCGGCCGCAATCGCACGGTCCTCCACACCGACGAGCTCCGCGGCAGGCTCGGAGACAACGAGTCGGCCATCGACGTGGAGGGCGAGCGCTTCGTCGCGGTGATGCTCTCGTTCGCAGAGGCCGTCGACCTCCGGTTCAGCGGTAGGGCACGGCACTCCGAAACGGTTGGTCGCTACGCCGAGACGATGGCCCGCGAGCTCGGCCTTTCCGAGATGCAAGTCGGCCGGGTCCGCCTCGCCGGCATGCTCCACGACATCGGCAAGGCCGGAATCCCCGACAGCATCCTCCACAAGGCCGGCCGTCTGACCGACCACGAATTCGCTCAGATCAAGGCCCACCCCGGGCTCGGGGCGCAGATCCTCGAGCACGTCTGTCTCGAGGACGTCAGGGCCTGGGTCGCCGCCCACCACGAGCGGCCCGACGGAACCGGCTATCCGCTCGGGCTGAAGGGCGCCGAGATCTCACTGGAGTCGCAGATCATCGCCGTCGCCGACGCCTATGAGGCGATGACCAGCGATCGCGCCTACCGCGACGCGATCGGATTCGACGCCGCCAGGGCCGAGCTGCGCCGCTGCTCCGGAACCCAGTTCGATCCGCGCGTGGTGGAGGCGCTCCTCTCGGCGATCAGCACGAGACCCGCCCTCACCGAGGTGCCTCTCACCCCCGCCTGATCTCCGGCACGCGGCCGGCGGCGGCGATCTGGGAGGGTTCAAGGGTGAGTGATTCAGATACAAGCGCAGAGTTGACGGGGGAATCGATCACGGCCGAGGGGCTCGATGAGCTCCGGGCCGAGGTCGAGGAGCTCGAGGGAACCGGCCGGAAGGAGATGGCTGAGCGCATCAAGAACGCGCGTGAGCTGGGCGATCTCAAGGAGAACGCCGATTACCACATCGCCAAGGAGGACCAGGCTCATCTGGAGACGCGGATCAAGCGGCTTCGCATGCGGCTACGCGATGCCGTCGTCGTCGAGGTCGACTCCGCCGCGGCCACCTATGCCTTCGGTCGCACCGCCGATGTCCTCGACGTCTCCAACGACAAGGTTCACCGCTGGACGCTCGTCGGACCTACCGAGGCCGACATGGCCGCCGGTCGCATCTCCGCGGAGTCCCCGGTCGGACGCGCCCTGCGAGACCGCTCCGCCGGCGATGCGGTCGCCGTCGAGACCCCCGGCGGCGAGAAGACCTACAAGGTTCAGAAGCTCGTCGACTGACCTAGAGCAGCCCCCGGGAAAGAGATGAAGCTCGTGATCGGCATCGTCCGCCCCGAAAAGGCGAATGACGTGCTCGAGGCCCTCTACCGAGCCAAGGTGCGCGGCGTGTCGATGACCCGGGTCCAGGGTCACGGCGGCGAGCTCGACCGAGTCGAGACCTACAGGGGGACGACCGTCAAGATGGGGCTCGCCGAGAAGGTTCGCTTCGAGATCGCCGTATCCGAGGCGTTCGTTCAGCCGACGATCGACGCTCTCTGCGAGAGCGCTCGGACCGGCGAGGTCGGCGACGGCAAGATCTTCGTGGTCCCGCTCGAGCGGGTAATCCGGATCCGCACGGGCGAGACCGATCACGGCGCCGTGACTCCCGTCGACTCGTGAACGCCGCGATCCTGACGATGGACCTCGCGCCCGGCGTGAGCGCCGGCGACACCGCGTGGATGCTCATCGCGACCGCGCTGGTGATCCTGATGACGCCTGCCCTCGGGCTCTTCTACGCCGGACTCGTCAGGGCCAAGAACACGCTCAACACCTACATGATGGTCCTCGCCGCACTGGGAGTCGCAACGGTGTCGTGGGCCGTGATCGGCTACTCGGTCGCCTTCGACCCGGGCAACGGCCTGTTCGGGGGCTGGGACTACGCCTTCCTGCATGGTGTGGCGTTCTCGCCGCTGCCGGGCATGACCATCCCCCACCTGCTGTTCATGTCGTTCCAGGCGAGCTTCTGCATCGTCACGGTCGCGCTCGTCTCGGGCGCGGTGGTCGAACGGATGCGCTTCGGCCCGCTGCTGATATTCACCGCGATCTGGTCCGTCGTCGTCTACGCGGTGCTCGCCCACTGGGCGTTCGGCGGAGGCTGGCTGCAGGATGGCGGCACCCTCGACTTCGCCGGCGGCGTCCCGGTCGAGATGGGCTCGGGGTTCTCGGCCATGGCCGCCGCCGTCGTCGTCGGCGCCCGCAAGGACTACGGCCGCCTCGCCCTGCTGCCACACAATGCGGTCTACGTGCTTCTCGGCGCCGGCCTGCTCTGGTTCGGCTGGTTCGGCTTCAACGGCGGCAGCGGGTTCGCCGCCGGTAACTCCGGCGTGCTCGCCTTCACCAACACCCTCCTCACCCCCGCGTGCACGCTCGTCGTCTGGTTCATCCTCGACCTCGTGCGCGGCGGCCGGGTGACGGCCATCGGCGCGGCCACTGCGATCATCGTGGGGTGCGTAGGGATCACCCCCGCCGCGGGCTTCATCAGTCCGACCTGGGCGATGCTGCTCGGCGCGCTCGCCGCCCTGCCCAGCTACGCCTTGATCGTCTGGCGACCGCGAACGCGGATGGACGAGACGCTCGACGTCCTGGCCGCCCACGGCGTCGGCGGACTGACCGGCATCCTCTTCATCGGATTCTTCGCCCAGAGCTCGTGGAACGGCGCCTCCGACGGTCTCATCTACGGCAACGCGGCCCAACTCGGCCATCAGGCGCTCGCGGTCCTCGTCGCCCCGGCCTACGCCTTTGCCGCGACCTACCTGATCCTCCGCGCGATCGGGCTCTTCACTCCGCTGCGCGCCACCGAGCGCGAGGAAGCGCTTGGGATGGACTTCGTCCAGCACGGCGAGGAGGCGTACGTCACCGGCGAGGGTGCGATCCTCGTGGGACCCGAGCCCGACCGGCCCCTGCGCACCCGGGCCTGAGCCTCTCGCCGCGATGAGCACCCAGCCTGTCGGAGCACACGTCGAGGGCCGCGCTCCGCTCGCCGAGGCGGACGCCGTCGGCGCGGATCGGATCCAGCTCTTCCTCTCCAACCCTCAAGGCTGGGAGAAGCCGGAGCCACGCGACGACGCCGAGGAGCTGAAGGCCTCGGCGACGGGCATCTACGTCCACGCCCCCTACCTGATCAACGTCTGCTCCCCCAAGCCGAACATCCGGCATGGGTCGCGCAAGATCCTCAAGGACACATGCGCCGCCGCCGCCGCGATCGGCGCGCTGGCGGTCATCGTCCATCCCGGTCATGCCGACGACGGCATCCCCGAGGGCGTCAAGCGCTGGACGAGCACGCTGGAACGGCTCGAGTCCGACGTGCCCGTCTACCTGGAGAACACGGCCGGAGGCGACCACGCGGTTGCCCGGCGATTCGACGCGCTCGCGCTCCTGTGGGAAGCGGTCGAGGCGGCCAAGACGGAGGTCGAGGTCGGGTTCTGCTTCGACACCTGCCACGCGCACGCGGCGGGCGAGGACCTGACGGACGCCGTCGAGCGCGCTCGCGCGATCACCGGTGGCATCCATCTGATGCACGTCAACGACTCGCGCGACCCCGCCGGCACCGGTGCTGACCGGCACGCCAACATCGGCGCTGGGACGATGGACCTCGAGGTCCTGGCCCACATGATCCGCGCGGCTGAAGCGCCCTCCATCGTCGAGACGCCGCGGGAGCCCGATGCGCTGCGCGCGGACGTGGAGTTCGTGCGCAGCGCGCTGGCGAAGCCCGAAGCGGCCTAGACCTGACCGGGCATGAAGCCGACGCGGGCCAGCGGCTCGACCAGCTCGAACTCCTCGTAGGAGAGGTGCGAGAGCAGCGCGTCGGTGAGGGAGTCGATGGCGCTCTGGAGTCGATCGAAGTCCCCCGGGTTGTTGATGTGGTGGACGAGCGCGCCGTCGACCTCCTCGATCGCATCGTGGATGGCCTGGTGTTCGACGGTGAGGCGGTCGATGACCGGCTCCAGCGCCGGCTCGGCGCTGCGCAGGTGTGGAAAGACGGCGACGTCCTCGAGGTTGTGGTGCTGCGTGACGACGGCGCAGTAGCGCGAACAGAAGGCACCGAGGGTCCAGTCGTTCTGCCTCATCGCCATTCGGTTCAGGGTGCTGCGCGCGTCACCCGCCGACAGCGCCCCGTCGCGCACTTGGGCGACCACCGATCGGAGCTCGGTGAGCTCGCTGCGCAGCCCGTCGTGAACGTCGATCAGATGCTTGCCGACCTGCCGGCCCTGCTCCGAGTACTCGACGTCAGGGCCTGACTCCCGGCGGTGGGGCCGGGCGGACTCGTCCCAGGGCATCGACGCGGTCAGGCGCTCTCCGGAGTCGGGAGTCGGCTGGATCCCCAGGCGCTCGTACTCGCCGTTCGCGTTCGGCTCCGAAGCCGAGTTCAGCTCGCGCCGCCGCTCGTCACTCTCATTCATCGATTATTCCGTGTCTCAATCGAGGGATCGCGAGCTCCCCATTCCACGCGAACGTGCAGCCTGCGAGACGTCGGCTGAGCACCTGTCGCGATGATCGCCGTGCGCTTTGACGCGTCGTAGCGCCACCCCTGGGCATGATTGCCACCCACCGTGACCACGCTTGGTCGCGGGAC
Source organism: uncultured Solirubrobacterales bacterium (assembly GCA_963826475.1). Lineage (GTDB taxonomy): Bacteria > Actinomycetota > Thermoleophilia > Solirubrobacterales > 70-9 > RHKX01. The sequence continues at coordinate 1,054,806 of CAWGXC010000003.1, forward strand.
CCCGGCCAGGCGGAGTTCGTAGGTCCGGTGGCGCGGTGCTGAGGGAAAGCCACCGCGAGCCGCCGCGATCCTCACGTCACTCATCCCGGCCGAGCGGCGCTGAGTGATCCGCGTCGTCGTCGACTTTCCTCGCTCATAGGAAAACCCGCGCCCGGAGTCGTCGTAGAGCGTCGTCGCGCCCCTACCCCTCTGGGCGAAGAGCACGATCGAAGGCGGGGGCCCGTCCGGAGTGCTCGGGAGGTCGGGCTGCATCGGCACGATTCCTCCGGCGCGGACGAAGACGGGCAACCGTGAGAGCGGCACGTCGAGCCGCTCCGTCCCGGGACCCTCGTGACGCTCGCCGGTGAACCAGTCGATCCACGTCCCAGGCGGGAACCAAACGTCCATCGATGGCGACGCGCCGGGCTTCGACACCGGGGCGACGAGCATGTCGCGCCCCAGCGTGTACTGGCTGGGATGCTCGTAGGCCTGGTTGCTGCCGGGCCACTGGAGGTACAGGGCACGGGCCATCGGGAGCCCGGTGCGGTGCGCCTCGGCCGCCAGCGTGTAGAGAAACGGTGCAAGCCGGCCGCGGAGGCGGAGAAACCGGCTCGCGATGCGGCTGACGGCCTCGGGGTACTCCCAGGGGAGCCGGCGTCCGTGGTTGGAGTGCAGCCGATCGATCGGCTGGAAGGTCCCGAGCTGGATCCAGCGGGCGTACATATCGGCCGGGAGGAAGGTGCGGCGCTCGGCGGGTACCGAACCCGGATTCCCCCCGCAGCCCTCCGTCTTGGTGGTGCCCTGAAACGTGCCGATGTCGTGGCTCACGTAGGGCATGCCGATGCTCCCCGCCGCGGCGGTGAACTCGGAGGCGAACGCGATCAACGGCCACGTGGCGCACGTGTCGCCGGTGAATTGGATGGAGTAGCGATGCTCGGCGAGGGCGCCGGTCCCGCCGACCCCGATGCCGCCCCCCTGCCTCGAGCCGCCGATCCGGCTGAACGCGGGCCAGCGGATGCCGCGAGCCCGCTGGTTGCGAGCGTAGGCCCGGTTGATCCACGTGTCTGGGGTCAGCCCGGGGGCCTCGGCGCTGCTTCCGTCGCAGCACCAATCGAGCCACCAGAAGACGGGCCCGTCCTTCTCGAACGGACGATGGAGATCGAAGTAGGCCGCCATCTGCTTCGGGTCGGTCCAGTCGAAGACCATGCATTCGGCGTTCGGCTCGGCCTGAAACCTCTGGCACCCGGGATCGGGGGTCAGTCCTCCCCCGGCCTCGGCCTGCGCTTCGTCGAAGTGCGGGTCGGCGCTGCTGATCGAGGGATGGACGTTGAGGCCGACCTCGAGCCCGGCCCCTCGCGCCCAGCTCAAGAACCGCTTCGGGTCGGGGTACAGGTCGCGGTTCCAATCCCAGCCGTTCCACGAGTAGATGGAGTCGGGGGAACCGACGGCCGCGGCGGCAGCCGCCGCCGCAGCCGGGTCATGAATGCTTTTGTAGTCGGTGTCGATGGAGATCGTGTCGAGCGGGACGTCCTCGTCTCGGAAGCGGGCCACGAGCCGGTGCCAGTCCCTGGCCCCGTACGGCCACCAGCGGGAGAACCAGACCCCGAACGCCTTGCGCGGCAGCAGCGGAGCCGGTCCGGTGAGCGCGCGCAGATCCTTCAGGCCGCGCGCGTAGTCGCGGCCGTAGGCGAACAGATAGAGGTCCTGATAGGCGCCCTCGTGCGCGGGGCGCACGGCGAAGTCGTTTTCGGAGACCAGGGCGGTCTCGGTGTCGTCGAGCATGTACCAACCGGCGCGCGAGAGCACTCCCTCGTGCAACAGCACCCGTCCGCGCGCAAAATCGAGCGCTCGGCGCCAGCCGCCGAGCGGTGCGGGGTTGGGGCCAGGGCTCGGCTGCAGCGAATCGTCGCCGACGCGGACGCGGAGGCTGCCGGCGTCGAACGGGCCCGAGTCGCGCCGCCAGCGCAGCGTCAGCCCCGCGGTGCGGATGATCCGCGTGCGCTCGTCATGCTCGGTCTGAAAACGCGTTCCGCCGTCGCTGAGCCGCCCGTCGGTGGTGAGCGTCCGACGATTCTCGAAGCGCCCGTCGGCCGCATATTCGAGCCGGATCAGCGTCGGGGTGATGACCTCGAACCGGGTCGCGCCATCGACGACGGGTCCGGTGCGTGCCGATGCCGGCACCGCGGCGAAGAGGGTCGCCGCCGCCACGACGAAGATGATTCCCAGAGTGAGGCGCACTGCCGGCGCACTTGTACCTCAGATCGCCACTCGCCGGGTCCGGCGATGGCGCTCAGGTCATTCGGCTACGACGCGATAGGAATGGCCGGCCGCGTCGAGGCGGTCCGCGAGCGCCCGTCCCATCGCCGTTGCGGGCGTGAGCACCCCCGCGCCGTCGGGAAGGTCATCGAGCGCCAGGCTGAGAGCACTCTGGCCGAGCATCACCGCGGTCGCCTTGTAGCCGGGATCGCCCTTCACCCGGATCTCGCAGCGCAGGCGCTTGCCGGTGCTGGTGGTGGTGTGAATATCGATGTTGAAGAAGCCGCGTTCGCGGTCCTTCTCGGAGGGTCCCTCGCCGGGGTCGGGGAGCACGCGATCGAGCAGCTGGCGGGCTCCGGGTGTTGCCAGGCCGGCGAAGACGGCTCCGATGCTGCCCGCCACGCCCGCGGCCTTCGCCACGCCGATCGGTCCGCCGCCGGTGAGCATCAGCTCGCGGTAGCGAAGGCGGTTCCCATAGGCGTGGTCGGCAAGGGCGTTGCTGCGCCGTACGACGCGGGTGTTGACGCTGCCCATCACGAACGGTGCGAGCCAACCACCGAGCCGATCGTCGTGGAGGGGCCTCAGCGAGTCGCGCTCGGCGCCGAGATCCGGCTCGGAGTCGCGATCGGGGCTGAGGGCGTAGGGATCCATCAGGATGCGCCGACTCGACGGGTCCCTCTTCACCGCATCGATGGTCGAGCGCGCGGAGTCGATCGTGCCGCCGCTTGCGCCACCTCGCATCGCCTTGACGACGAAAGAGGTCTCCTCGAGCTCCCCGTGGCCGCCGGCCTGCGCGGCCTCGTGGAGGAGCAGCGTGCCGATGTCGGAGGGGATCGAGTCGAATCCGCAGGTGTGGACGATCCGGGCGCCGCTGGCCCGCGCCGCGGCGTCGGCGACATCGATCGACCAGCGCATGAACAGGACCTCGCCGGTGAGGTCGGCGTAATGCGTCCCCGCGGCCGCGCAAGCCTCGACCAGCGGCTTGCCGTACTTGACGTACGGGCCGACGGTGGTGGCGACCACTCGTGTGGACTCGGCGAGCGCCCTCACCGCGTCGCGATCCTGGCTGTCGACGACGACGAGCGGCCAATCGACTCCGAGCTCGGCCCGGGTGCGCTCGAGCTTGTCGGGCGAGCGTCCACCGAGGGCGACCCTCACATCGGGTGGAGCGTGTTCGGCGAGGTAGGCGGACGTCAGCAGGCCGACGAAGCCGGTCGCGCCGAAGATGACGATGTCGTGATCGCGGGCGGAGTCGGGCATACCGTCACGCTATCGCCCGGGCGCGCGTTCGTGGCGGCCACGGGCCCCTCCGGCGCCATCGACGATGCCAATGAGCGCATCCTGGTCATCCGCGCGCGCTCTCCAGGAGCAGGCTCTCGAGCGCCGGATTGTCGATCGCGCCGGCGAGGCTGCGGGCCGCCCCGAGGGCTCCGCGATCCCCGAGCTGCGCCCGATAGGCGTGAGCCCGGACGGTGAACTCGCGCATGCCGGCTCTCGCGGCGAGTGCCTCGAGGCTCCGGGCAGCGTCGCGCGCGCCCGGATCACCGGTATCGACTGCCAAGCCCGCGCTCGCGTCGAGGACGTAGCCGTGCATCCACTGATACGGATCGGAGACGCGATTGACCCGTGTCCGCGCATCGGCCAGCCACCGGCGCGCCCTCTGGAGGTCGCCGAGCCCGACGTGCAGCAGGGCGGTGGCACGGGCGGCGGCGCCTTCCCAGCATGGGTCGGCGAGCGAGCAGCTCAATTTGAAGGCGTGATCGAGCCGTTCCTCGGCCTCCCCGTAGCGGCCCTCGCGAATGGCGATCTCGCCCCTCAAGGCCTCGGGCCAGGGGAGAAACGACTGCCAGTGCTCTCGAGTCGCCAAAGCCAACGAGCGCTCAACCGCCGAGGTCGCCGGCGTGAGCTCGCTTCGAAGCAGGTGCACCCGGCCGATCAGCGACAGCGAGAAGGCCGCCTGGCGTGCTGCGCCACTGCGCTCGGCCCCTTCGACCGACTCCCAGAGCAGCTGCAGGGCGGCGTCGTAGTGAGCGCGATCGGAGAGCAGCATTCCGCGCAGGGCGAGCACTCCGGCGCGCTCGCCGTCTCCCTGCGAGAGGCGCAGCGCACGCGCCAGCCACCGGCCCGCCGAGGCGTTGCGCCCCGCCTGCACGTCGACGTACCCGAGCTCGCGCAGAGCGGCGACGGCGATCGGCCTCAGGTCAGCGTCCTCAGCGGCGACGAGCGCTTCGTGCAGGATCGCGGACCCCTCCTCGTCGCGCCCGCGAAGCGCATGGACCAGCGCCGTCCCGAGCTCGGCGAGGCAGGCGGCATGCACGGCGGGATCCTCTGCGGAGGCCGCCTCCGAGCAGGCCAGGCGCAGGCATTCGATGCCCGGCTCCACCGCCCCGGCATCGATTGCGCTCCGACCCGCCTGGAGCTGATCCCTGGCCAGCTGCGGGTCGCCGACCGCCGCGCGACCGAGTCCCGCGCCACCGCCGGCGGCCAGGGCGAGCTCCGGACCGGGCTCGAAACCGAGCTCCCGCCTCAGCAGCGCCAAGCAGGTGCTGAGCTGAGACTCGGCGGCAGCCGCACCGTCGCTGCTGCGCAGGCAGCGGATCAGTACCTCCTGGCAAGCCTGGTCGAGGGGGTCGATCGCGACGGCACGACGGGCCAGCGCGGTCGCGTCGAGATGCTCGCCGGACGCACGCGCGGCGAGCGCCGCCTCCCGGAGGGTGGCCTGGCAGGCCCCGCTCAGGTACGAGCGCTGAACCGAGACCCAGGTATCGAACTCCGGTGCCGAGGCGAACTGCATCCCCTCGAGCAGATCGCCTTCGACCAGCTCGCCGGCGGCGGCGGGAGCCTCCCCTTCGGTCAATGCCACAGCGTCGATCCAGACCTCGGAGCCGTGGACGAAGGTCAACGGGTCGCCCCGCAGGGACTGCGATCCACCGAGGCAGCGCCGCAGCTCGACCAGGCTCCAGCGCAGCGTCGCGAGCGGATCGACCGCCTCCGGGAAGAGCAGTTCCGCCAGCCGGGCGCGAGCGGTGTTGCCTTCCCCGAGGGCGAGATAGGCGAGCAGGCCCCACGCCTTGTTCCCCCGCGGCGGAGGGACCGACGCACCGTCGTGCTCGATCCGGGGTACGCCCAGGAGGTGGATCTTGAGTTTCAAGAGCCCCGCTGATCGTACCCACGGTTGACGGTGCGCCGGGGGATCCGCCTCGGGTCAGCCGGCCGGGGTGGGCTCACCCGCGAGCAGGTCCTGCACGGCCTCCGTGGTCAGCGCGGCGCCGCCCATCGTCCATGCGCCGCTGTCGACCTCTTCGATCGTCACCATCGTGACGCCGCGGACGGGCTCACCCGCCACGGAGACGAATGCCTCGGTGATCCCCTGCGCGACCTCGATCTTCTGCGCCGGGGTGAGCACGTCGGCCATGACCTTTGCGTTTACGTACGGCATCGCAGCTCCTTGGTAGTTGACGCGACGATCAAATCCGGCAGGCGTTTGAGCGAGCGTTTGACGATCGGGCGCGAACTGTCACACTCGTTGCATGCCTCGCTACCTGATCGAGCGTGCCGTCGGCGACGTCACGCGCGAGCAGCTGGACGAGGTGGTCGAGCGCGCCACCCGGGTCCGCGAGGAGAGCTTTCCCGACATCGGCTGGCTGCACACCCACGTAGTTCGCACCGCCGAGGGTCTGACGGCCTATTGCGTCTACGAGGCCGCAGATCCCGATCGCATCTGCGAGCACGCGGAGGCGATCGGACTCCCGGCTCAGGCCATCCACGAGATCGAGACGGAGCTGTCCCCCTCGGGAACTTGATCAGCCGCTCGATCGCTGCCGAAGGTCAGCTCATCGGCGGTGACGGGCACGGCGAGGCGTACCCGCGACTTCAGATCTTTCGATAGCGGGCGTCGGCGAGCGCGTACAGGCCGAAGGCAACCAGCCCGGCCGCGACGATGCCGAGCAGCCACGGGCCATAGTCGGCGTGTGCGAGCTTGCTGAGCGCGGCGTCGAGAGAGACCGCCGCCTTCGGGTTGTAGTCGACCGCCGCCTTGATGAGCAGGTAGCCCATCAGCGCGAAGACGACCCCCCGCGCGAGATGCCCGGCGACGCCGAAGGTCGTGAAGGCGCTCTCGATCCTCGGGCTCATCCTCTCGGTCTTCGACTTCTCGAGGAACTTCTTCTTGATCCCCTTGTAGCCCTGTTCGACCCCGACCCCGATGACGATCGCTCCGGCGATGCCGACGATCCAGGTTCCACCCGTCCAGCCGAGGACGCCGCCCGTCGTCTGGGACCCACCGCCGCTCGAGCTCGAGCTCGTCAGGATCGAGATTGCGGTTCCGCAGAGGATTCCGTAGGAGATCCCGCTGACCGCACCGCCCACGCGATCGAAAGCACTGTCGTCTCCCGACTCGGGACCGTGCCCGATCCCCGCGCGGATCAACCTCCACGTCGCGTATCCGGCGAGGCCGAAAGCGGTTGCGATCAGCAGCCACTTGCCGAAGGGTTCCTGCGCCAGCTGCTTGAGAGCGCCCTGCTGGTTGGTGGTGCTGCCGCTCGACTCGGGAAGGGCGAGCTTGAGCGCGAGGATGCCGATGATCAGATAGATCGCGGCGCGGGCGACGAGGCCGGCGCGGGCGAACCATTCGAACCCGCGACTCTGCGCAACGCTCTCTCCCTGGGCCTGGGCGGTGCGGACGGATTTGGGATTGGTGTTCATCGATCCTTCTCTTCGTTTATGGCGCCGCAACCAACCCGTCGCCTTGACGATGGGCACCTCGATCAGGCAGGTTGACGCAAATGGAGATCCCACCGCCCATCCGCTATGCAACACGGGGCGGAGGGAGCATCGCTTTCCAGTGCCTCGGCACCGAATCCCCCGACCTGATCTCGATCTCCGATCCGCCGACTCACCTCGATCTGATCTGGACTGATTCGGGATACGTCGATGTCATGCTCCGACTCGCGGAGGGACGACGGATGATCTCCTACGACCGGCGGGGCACGGGCCTCTCGGACGCGCTTGACGGCGCGCCGACGCTCGAGGGACAAGCGCTCGATCTCGCTGCCGTGATGGACGAGGCCGGATCTGATCGGAGCGTTCTCTTCGGGTACGGCGGCTCGGCGGCAATCGCTGCGTACTTCGCCGCAACCCGGCCCGAGCGAGTCGACCGACTGATCCTTCTCGCTCCGTGGGACCGCGGGTGGCAGAGCGATGAGGACGGCTGGCTCCCGGAGGAGCGCGAGGGGGCGATGGCGAAGCTCGACGCCGCCCTCGACCACTGGGGCGAGGGACTGATGCTCGACTTCGTCGCGCCGTCCCTCAACTCCGCGCGGAACCGTCGCCTGTTCGCGATGCTCGAACGTGCATCAGCGAGCCGGGCGCTCGCCCGTTCTGCGTTTGGGGTGGCGATCCGCACCGACATCTCCACGGTGCTCCCCTCAATCCAGGCGCCGGCACTGGTTCTGCGACATCGCGACAACCCGATTCCTGCCGCCGTGGTGTCCCGGGTCGCCGACCAGATCCCGGATTCCCACCTCGTCGAGCTGGGCTATGAGGGGCGGCCACGCGGCATGGCGGACTTCTGGATGCCCGTCGTCGACGAGATCAACGAGTGGCTGACCGGAACTCGATCCTCGGCGAGCCCCCACGCGATCACCACGTTGCTGTTCACCGACATCGTCGGCTCCACGGCTCATGCGGCCCGCGTCGGCGACGCGGCGTGGCGGGCGACGCTCGTGACACATGACGACATCCTGCACGACCTCGTCGACCAGGAGGGCGGCCGACTGATCAAGAACATCGGCGATGGTTCGCTCAGCACGTTCGACGGGCCCGTACAAGCGATTCGTTGCGCCGGAATGCTGATGGACGCGATGCGCCCGTTCGATCTCGAGATTCGAGCCGGCGTTCATACCGGGGAATGCGAGCGGGTGGGCCTGGACGTCGCCGGTATGGCGGTGCACGTGGGCGCGAGGGTCGAAGCTGAGGCGAGGCCGGGTGAGGTCCTGGTCACCCGGGCCGCGAGAGATCTGAGCCAGGGGGCAGGTCTGAATTTCGCCTCGCGCGGCAAGACCACCCTGAAGGGAGTCCCGGGCCAGTGGGAGCTCTTCGGGGTCACCCCCGCTCCCGCCGCGCACGTTTGCCCCGCGCCGGCGCAGAAGCTTCGCCTCGGCGACCGAGTCGTGCTGAAGACGGCTCGACGCGCCCCGCTTCTCTTACGGGCGATGAGCCAACTGACAAAACCGCGGCGGGATCGCTGAAGGGACCCTTGTTGCTACCGGTTACCGGGCCGCTAACCGCCGCGACGCCTGGGTCCGTTCGCAGTTCTTCGCACCTGCTGGAGCCAGGAACGTGCTCTCAGGCCTGCGATCGAGGCGGGGGGCCGGGCCCGTTGGACTGATCGAGAACTCAGGAATTTCGTTTGACAACTTGATCCTTATCTGAGAGCGTCGGCTCAACGTGCCCCTCGATCTGGGTCGGCACAACAACGGGGGCCCCGCGGGCTCCAGGGGGAGGCCCCATGAGTGTCGAGGCCGGGGAGCCAACCGGCGAGACGGGATTGGGAAACAAAATGGTCGTCAACCGAGCGCGACGCACGATCGTCGCCACGATCGGCGCGCTCACGCTCGCGGCCCTGACCCCGGCCGCCGCGGGCGCGGTCACCTTCGCGCCCCAGACGACCCATCCGATCGGCGGCAGCCCCTACTCGATCGCCGCCGGCGACTTCAACGCCGACGCCGACCCCGACCTCGCGGTCGCCAGGTCCAGCACCGACAGCGTCGCGGTCCTGCTCGGGGGCGCCGGCGGGGGCTTCTCCCTGCCGACCTCGCTCGCCGCCGGTGACGCCCCAGTCTCGGTTGCGACCGGCGACTTCAACGGCGACTCCGATCCCGACCTCGCGGTGGCCAACTACCTGTCCGACACTGTCTCGGTGTTGCTCGGGAGGCCCGGCGGCGGGTTCGGCCCGCAGACCACCTACGCCGCCGGCGACGGCCCATTCTCCGTTGCCGTCGGCCATTTCGACGGCGGCTCCGATCCCGACCTCGCGGTGGCCGACTTCGAATCGGGCACGGTCTCGGTCCTCCTCGGCGGCCCCGGCGGCACGTTCGGGCCCCGCATCGGCTACGCCACCGGTATCTACCCGCGCTCGGTCGCCACCGGCGACTTCAATGGCGACTCTGACCCGGACCTCGCGGTGGCCAACTCCTCCTCCGGCACCATCTCGGTGCGGCTCGGGGGCGCCGGCGGCAGCTTCGGGCCGGAGACCACATTCGCGGCCGGGGATGAGCCCCGCTCACTGGTGATCGGCGAATTCAACGGGGACTCCGACCCGGACCTCGCGGTCGCCAACACCTTCGACGGAGCCGTCTCGGTGCTGCTCGGGGGCGCCGGGGGCAACTTCGGCCCACCGACCCCGTTCGCGGTCGGCGGCAACGTTCGCCAGATCGTGGTCGGCGACTTCGACAGCGACTCCTATCCCGACCTCGCGATTGCCAACTCCGTCTTCGACAATGTCGCGGTGCTGCTCGGCGAAGGCGGCGGCAGCTTCGGGCCCCCGACGAGCTTCGCCGCCGGCCGCTCCGCCTTCTCACTCGCGACCGCCGACTTCGACGGCGACTCCGCCCCCGACCTCGCGGCCGGCAACCTCACCGCTGCGAGCCTCTCGATACTCACCAACTCGACGCCGCTGCTGGGCTTCAGCCCCGCCTCCTTGCGGTTCGGCTCCTCCCTAGCGGGCACGACCAGTCCCTCGCGACGCGTTGCCGTGAGCAACGTCTCGCCCAATCCGCTGAGCGTCGATGCCGTGCGGGTGGTCGGGACCCATCCACTGGACTTCGCCGTCGTCGCCGACGGCTGCAGCGGCACCCAGCTCCCGCTCGGCGGAACGTGCCTGGTCAAGGTCGCGTTCACGCCGACAACGGGTGGGACCCGTGACGCCTCGCTAGAGGTGGACTCCGCCGCTCCGGGCAGCCCCGACGCGATCCCGCTCGGCGGTCGCGGCGCCAACTGCGAGCAGACCGCGACGATGATCGGCACCCCTGGCAACGACGACCTGCATGGCACGCCCGGCGACGACATCGTCGATCTGCTCGGCGGCGACGACAGCTTCCGCGGCGGCGGCGGCAACGACATCGTCTGCGGCGACAGCGGCGATGACGAGCTGCACGGTGGGGACGGGGGCGACACGCTCAGGGGCAACCCCGGCAACGACGAGCTTCGCGGCGGCGGCGCGGACGACTCCCTCTTCGGCGGCCTCGACGACGATGCGCTGTTCGGCGGCGCCGGCTCGGCTGACGCCTGCGCGGGCAACTCCGGCGTCGACAGCGCCGCCTTCTGCGAGATCCTGAGCGGGTTCCCGTAGCCTAGGCCAGGCCTCAGGCCTCGCCTTCGTAGTAGTCGACCGAGCTGTCCCGCCGGACGATCACGTTCTCAGCGTGGCCGGGGGACGTAGTGGCCGCTGGTCGGAGTGCGCGCCCTCGGCGACTTCTTCCAGATCCTCAGCCCGGGCAACCTGCCGTTCGAAGTCCGCGCCACGTACATGTTGGGCTTTACCGCCTACGGATGGTGGTTGCTCAGGCGGCTACGACCAGATTGGTCAGGACGACCCGCTGGATTCGCTTTGTCGACTCCTTGAGGTGCTTCAGGACTTGGTGGTCCCACCCCTTGATCTCGACCCCAAGGTTCGGCGCTGAGAGTCACGCCGACTTGGAAGTCCGAGAGGTCTTGCGCGAACCTCGAAAAGACTCTGGGCTGGACGAGTTCCTCCTCGTCGGCATACCCTTTGTTGCTCCGGATGTGCTGGGCCCACGGGCGGGCTACGCCGCGGTAGGTCACGGCCGTCGATGTCGCGAAATCCCGCCACTGGTGGACGGCCTCACGACTCATGAGCAGCCTCGGGTCGTACGGGAGTGAGCCAAACGACTCGCTCGGTACCGCCCCTGTTACCCCGGTCTTCATCCCGCTCCCCTCCCGATCGCGCTTGATTGGAACACGACCGCTCGAGAAGCGGGCTTCCCTGTTATCGGGGCGACTGGATTTGAACCAGCGACCTTTCGACCCCCAGTCGAATGCGCTACCAAGCTGCGCCACGCCCCGTGCGTGTCCGATGATGATGCCGCACTGCGCCCCTCGGCGCGGAACGCCATCGGCGGATCGAAAGCGGGCGACCGGACTCGAACCGGCTCTTTCAGCTTGGAAGGCTGATGTGCAACCAGGAACACTTCGCCCGCAGTGAGCGGCGAGTATAGATTCGAGACCGTCGAGAGCCGTCGAGGCCCCCGCCGCGGGCGCCTCGGCTACTTGCGGTAGCCGAAGTCCAGCGTGTAGGTCCCGGCGCTCTTCTTCCGTTTGTCGGGCGAGCCCCAGCGAACCCCGACACCCACGTCGGTGTAGGAGCCGTCGAGGATGTTGGCGCGGTGCGGTGCGCTGCCCATCCAGGCATCGACGATCGCTCGCGGAGATCCCTTGCGTCGGGGACCCCACGCGATGTTCTCAGCGGCACCCCAGTTGCATCCGCAGGGGAGGTAGTTGGTCCTGGCGTAGCGGCCGGTCAGCGCGGGCTCCCCCGGGCAGGTGTGATCGAAGCAGTCGGTGGCCTGCATGTGCGCCGAGTGGTTCTCGGCCGCGCCGTCGAGCGCACCGCGGGCATGGACCTTGCGTAGGCCACGCTTGGCGCGCTCACGGTTGATCAGGCAGACCACCATCTTCGAGGCCTTCTCGCTCGAGATCCTGCGGGGGGCGCTGTCGGAGCCGGGGCAGGTCGCGGCGGATGCCGTCGCGGGTGCGGGCAGCGGAGATGGACCGCCGATGGCGGCAAGCATCAGTAGGGCCGCTGCCAGGGCGATTGCGGCCGGCAGCTGGGAACGTCGCGGGTGTGTCATTTCGACCTCTCGGGGCTGGGGTCAGGAACGTCGCCTTACGCGCGAACGGGAATTATTAGCGAATGGTTAGGACGGCTTGAGGGATGGACCCCTAAAAAACCCGCTGTTAGCGACAATTGCGTCGGAATCCTGACGCATTGATCACGATGTGAAGCCTATTTGAGGCTTTTGCGAGCGATCAGCAGGATGATCCCGCCGGCGGCTGCAACTCCTGCCATCAGCAGATAGACGACGTCCGCGCTGGCGCTTTCGAGGAGCCACCCCCCGAGCAGAGGCCCGGCCGTGTATCCGATCGCGTAAACGAAGTTGAGACCCCCGTATGCGAGCCCGCGGTCGAAGTCGCCGAACGTATCGTCGAGCCAGGGAACGGCGGCCGCGAAGCCGATGCTCTGACCCGCGCCGAAGACGAGCAGAGCCGCTCCCGCCCCGACCAGGCTTCCGCTCAGGGCGAGCAGGACGCCTGACAACGCGACGACGGCCGCTCCCAGGACGACGATCGGACGACGTCCGCGCCTGTCGCCGGCCTTCCCCGCGATCGGTGCGATCAGGTCGAGCGCCGCGGTCAGGGCGAAGATCAGCCCGATTGCCGCCGTTGCCGTCCCCAGCCGGCGATCGAGATCGAGCGGCACCGTGAAGTCGATCATGCCGAGAAAGGAGGCGCCGGCCACGACGACCGCCCCCGGTGCGATGACCGCGGGGCGGAGCAGAACCGCGGCGATTCCGGCGGGTGATTCCGTCGGCGGGGCCGCGGGCGTCGTACGAGGGAGGATCGCCAGGCCGGCGGCGAACATCCCGGCGGCCGTCGCCGCGACCAGAAGGAAGGGCGCCTCGAAGGCGATCTCCCCGCCGGCGACGCCGCCGATTGCGGGACCGGCGATCGCGCCGAAGCTGTTCGCAGCCAGGGCGTAGCCGATCGCCTCCCCCTTGCGTCCCGGTCGTGCGAGGTCCGAGACGAGAGCGAGCGCGGCCACCCAGCTCGCGGTCGATCCCAAGCCTTGGACGGCCCGCCCGACCAGAAGCAGCTCCAGCGAGTGGGTGAAGGCGATCAGGAGGGAACCGATTGCCGTCAGCACCAGGCCGCCGAGCAGAAGCGGACGGCGGCCGATGCTGTCGGCGAGCCGTCCGACGGGTATCGAGACGAGGAGAATCGGAATCGCATAGGCGCCGAGCGCCAGGCCGAGCGCTGCGTCGCCGGCTCCGGTGCGCCGCTCGATCTCCGGCAGCAGCGGTGCGATCAACCCCAGCAGGGAGGTTTCGAGCGCGATCGCCGAGATCGCAACCGTCAGGACCGCGCGTCGGGACCCGTGGAAGCTCCGGAGCGCTGCCATCCCCCAAAGCTATCGGCGCCGCGGAGGGTCCCCCTGCGAAGCCGGGGCCGCTTAGTGCTTGTAGCCGAAGTCGGTGGTGTAGGTCACCGAGTTGCGGGCCGAGCCCTCGGCGGGCGTTCCCCAGATCACGCCGATGCCGATGTCCCGATAGCTGCCGTTGAGGATGTTCGTGCGGTGCTCGGCGCTGTTCATCCAGGCGTGCATGATGGACTTCGGCGAGCCGTAGGCGCGCTCTCCGTAAGCGAGGTTCTCTCCGACGCCCCAGTAGCAGTTGCAGGGGAGATAGTCGGCACGCTGCATCCGGGTGACGAGCTCGCCCTCGCCCGGGCATTCGTGGGCGAAGCAGCGGTCGCGGATCATCAGGCGGCTGTGCTTGCGGGCGGCCTTCGTCTGTTCGCCCTGCAGCTTGAGTGCGTGGAGCCCGCGGCTCGCGCGCTCGTTGTTGATCAGGCAGAGGATGGACTTCGACACCTGGTGCTTGGAGAGCTGAGCCGGGGAGGTGTGCGAGGCATTGCATTCGGCGGCGTCCGCTCGGGCTGGCGAGGCGATCGCGGCTGCGAGCACGACGAGGGCGAGCATGGACGCGATGAGCAGGGCGGGGATGCGGATCGGGGCGGGCATACCCTTCCGATCGGGCAGCCGGCAGCCGGTCTGCAGCCCCGACGGCGAATGCGGACGGACGTCCGCCGGAGTCGTCGATACCGCTCGGCGGATTGGACTCGTGAGCGGGGCAGCCAGGACTCGAACCTGGAATCGCCGGTTTTGGAGACCGGTGCCTTAGCCAGTTGGGCCACTGCCCCCGCGATCGGGCATCGTAGCCCGGCGGCGCGAGACGCCTCGCGCATGGTGCGCGATGCGGGCGGAGGGACTCGAACCCCCAAGCTCTTTCGAGCACCGGCACCTAAAGCCGGCGTGTCTTCCAGTTTCACCACGCCCGCGCCCAAATCAGTCTAGGCGCGAGTCCCGGAGCGCGTCACAAGTTGCAGGTGTAGCGCGCGACCGCGGAAGTTTCTATGCTTGCGATCGATGGCACCGGGAGTGAAGGTACGCGAGGGCTACGAGCTCTGGCGGCCAAATCGAGAGAAGGCTGGGTCCAAGTCGATGAAAGCGGTCGTCGCTTTCGTCCTGATCGTCTCCGCCGCATTGCTCGTCGTCATCACCCTCGGCGGCTGGGAACGGCTGCAGAGCCCCGGGGTCGGAGTGATGACGATCGGCTGGGCTGGGCTCTACGTGGTCTTCGCCCTCCTGATTCTGCGCTGGAACCGCGGCGTCCTCCCGGTCAGCTCAGCGATGGCGATCATCATGGTGATCTTCGCCGCCGTCGCCGCCGGGAGCTGGTTCGCCCGCGCCAAGGACGGGCTCAACTCGCCCGCGCTCCCCGAGGACCTGCTCGGCGTCCTGACGCTCGTCGTCATCCCCCTGCAGATCCTGCTCGTCGTCGTCGCGATGGTGGCCTTCAACCAGGGTTGGAACGTCGAAGAGGAGCGGCCGATCGAAGGGCGCCGCGGACCGAGCGGTCCCGACTCCAGCGACTCAGGCACTTCGGACTGGAGCGAGTCGCAGGACCGCACCAGCCCCGCCGCCTCCTAGGCAGCGGACTCAGAACAGTCGCAGGGGCGGCTCGAGCAGCTCAGGGCCATCGGCCCGTGCGTCGTTGACCGAATCCCCCACCTCTCGCATCTCGAGTGCATCGGCGGGCGCCGGGCGGAGGAGCTCGAGCAGGTCGTCGACCTCCGCTCCGGGGTCGAGCCAGGCGGACTCGGCCGCCCGATCGAGGACCACCGGCATCCGGTCATGCACCGGCTTGACCAACTCGTTCGGCGAGCAGGTGATCAGCGCGCAGCTGCTCAGCGCCCCCTCCTTGCGCTCGAGCTCGGACCAGATTCCGGCGAAGGCGAACAGCTCACGCTCAGGGGGGCTGAACCAGATCGGGCGCTTGCCCTCCGGGTCATTGCGCCACTCATAGAAGCCGTCCGCCGGGATCAGGCAGCGACGCTCCCGAAAGGACTCCCTGAACGCGGCCTGGGTGGCGACGGTCTCCGCGCGGGCGTTGATCAGGGGACGCTGGCCGGACTCCAGGGCCCAGTGACCGGGAACGAGGCCCCAGCGCAGTCGTCCCGCCTGGTTGCGGGCCGACTCGCCGCGGCGCACCGCAATCACGGGGTCCGTGGGGGCGATGTTGAACCGCGGCCGCTCGTCGATCTCGAAGGTCCCGTCGAGGTCGAAGCGCGAGGTCAGCCGCCGCGGGCTCGGGTTTGTGAGCGTGAAGCGTCCGCACATGGGGAGAACGGTAGCTGGACGATCCGCCGCTTTTTTTTAATACCGGAGGTGGGATTCGAACCCACACGCCCCTTCGGGCAATCGATTTTGAGCCGATCGCGTCTGCCGTTCCGCCACTCCGGCGAGCCGGACAAGGGTAACTGCGCGTGGGCTGCCTGTGGAACTGCGCGATGTTGCGACGGCGAATTGTCCCGAAGCTTCCCTCGCCGGCAAGAACCTTGACCACAGGTGAAGTTTCTTGCCACCGGGCTGCTTGACGGGGGTCGGCGGCGGAGCTGGACCGGCTGATCGGTCCCAAGCGGTGGGCCGGCCATGTAGAAAGGACCGATGAGTCCTTCCAACGTCCCGGCGCGAGGGAGCGGCCTCGCTTCCGCGGGCGTCCACGACGGGCTGCGAGCGCGAATTCTCAGCGGCGATCTCGCGCCCGGCGACCCGGTCCCTTCCGAGCGGGTGCTCTCAGAGGAGCTCGGCGTCAATCGCCATGCCGTGCGAGAGGCGCTGAAGCGGCTGCAGCAGGCCGGGCTGGTTCAGATCACGCAGGGCGGTGCGACACGCGTCCTCGACTGGCGTAACAACGCCGGGCTCGAGGTCCTGCTCGACCTCGTCGAGGAGGGCAGCGAGCCGACCGGCGACCTGATTCGCTCGGTGCTCGAGATGCGAGCGAGCGTCGGCACCGACGCCGCGCGGCTCTGCGCGCTTCGAGGTGATCGGGAGACGCGTGCTGCGGTCGAGCGACTCGCCGGCGACGCTGCCGACGCGATCGCCGCCGGCTCCCCCCGAGCGATTGAAGCGTTCGTGGCACTCTGGATGCGTATCGTCGACGGCTCCGGCAACGTCGCCTATCGCCTCGGACTCAACTCCCTCAACGCTGCGCTCGATGCCTATCCCGAGCTCGGGGAGAGTCTGGTCCCCCGCGACGGCGAAGTGCTGCGGCAGCTGGGGTCCGCCGTCGGCTCGGGTGCTCCAGAAGACGCTGCCCTGACCGCGCGAGCTTTGCTCGCGACGGCTACTGACATCGGCGGGTGACGGCAGAAGGTTGACGGAGCGTCTGGGCGACTGGTATAACCAGTTCGCCGCGACCCACGGGAGCTCGACCTTGTTCAACCTCATAGCTGACGCCGTTCCGTTCTTCCTGCTGTCGGTCATCGTCGAGTTCGTGGTCCTCCGCCACGACGACCACGACGAGCGTGACGAGACCGCACCGATCGGCTACGAGGTCAGGGACACGCGGACGAGCATGCTGATGGGGGTCGGCCACCTCGTCGTCTACTCGGGCTGGAAGCTGGTCATGGCGGCCGCCTACGCCGGCATCTATCTGCTGACCCCGCTCCGGCTCGATGCGAGCGAGTGGTGGGTCTGGGTGCTGCTCTTCTTCAGCGATGACCTCTCCTACTACGCCTACCATCGCTCCCACCACCGGGTCCGGATGTTCTGGGCGACCCACATCGTCCATCACAGCTCCCAGCACTACAACCTCTCCACGGCGCTGCGCCAGGACTGGACCCCGTTCTCTTCGATCTTCTTCTGGGCCTGGATGCCATTGCTCGGCTTTCAGCCGTGGATGATCTTCCTCGCGATCTCCTGGAACCTGCTCTACCAGTTCTGGATCCACACGGAGCGGATCAGGCGGATGCCTCGGTGGTACGAGGCGGTCTTCAACACGCCGAGCCACCATCGGGTCCATCACGGCTCGAACGAGCAATATCTCGACCGCAACTACGGCGGCATCCTGATCATCTGGGACCGCATGTTCGGCAGCTTCGAGCCCGAGGGCGAGCGCGTCCGTTACGGCCTGACGACGAACATCGAGACGTTCAACCCCTTTCGCGTCGCCTTCCACGAATGGCGGGCGATCTGGACCGACGTGCGGTCGACCAAGAGCTGGCGCGAGCGCGCCGGCTACCTCTTCAAGGGCCCGGGGTGGAAGCCGGGCGAGCCGGCTACCGCGAGCGAGGTCGAGGATTCCGCGGTTGTCGAGGCGCCGGCGAGGGCGATGCCGCGGGTGCGGCTCGATCCCTCGCTCGACTCTCAACTACCGACATAGATTGCAGGATCGGGGTGCCCGGATTCGAACCGGGGATCTCACGCCCCCAAAGCGCGCGCGATACCAGGCTTCGCTACACCCCGCTGAGGCCGAGTCTAGACCGATGAGGGGCGACTTTGGTTCGGTTACCGACGCAAACTCGCCCCTGGCGAGGAAGGGCCGCGCGCCAGCGATCCCCGACTACCAGCCGGAGCGCACCAGGTTCGCTCGGGACTTGTCCATCCAGGCCTGCAACCGGAGCGGCAGGACCGGATCGGTCGAGCGAACCGTGAGCACTCCGTGCTCGTCGAAGCCGGCCGCGCGGAACCCGAGGATCTCCTCGCGGAACCGGGCGCGCCTGAGCCTCAGCTGCTCATGGCCGACGTCCAGCCGAACCGACCAGAAGCGGACGAGCTCCACCACGTCATCTCCCGATTCGAAGTCGAGGACGTAGTTGACCTTCGTACCGCTGAGGCGCCGGACCCAGTGGGCCGCGAGGGCTGCGTCATCCGGATCGGTGGTGGCGAACGAGACCGTTCCGCTCCCGGTGGGGGCCCCGGCGTCGTCGTACATGCCGACGAAGTCGAGGAAGGTGCGGTCCCGGCTGAGGCGCTCGAACTCAGCGAGGCCGGTGATGTATTCGAGCTGTTCCGTCTGTTCGTCTCTCATGGGAACGCACGTTCGCGAAGAGCTCGGACGGAACCGTTGCGAATGAAGCAAATCTTGCAGGCGTCCCGCCGCCGCTAGTCTGCGCCGCCATGGCCGACGTGAAGCCGATCCGCGCACTGCACTACGACCCGGCCCGAGTCGAGCTCGCCGACGTCACGGCGCCGCCCTACGACGTCATCGATCCCGCGGCGCGGGAGCAGCTGCTCGCACGCTCCAGCCGCAACGTCGTCGAACTCGACCTCCCTCGCTCCGCTGACGGCTCCGACGCCTACGCGCACGCGGCCGAGCTGCTCACCGCCTGGCGCGAGGAGGGGACGGTCGTGGCCGACGACGAGCCGACGATCTGGGCGCTCGAGCAGGACTACACAGACCCCGACGGCGCGTCTCGCACCCGCCGCGGGTTCCTCGCCCGCGTCGCCGTGACCGACTATGGGCCAGGGCTCGTTCGTCCCCACGAACGCACCCAGCCCGGCCCGAAGGAGGACCGCCTCCGCCTCACCCGCGCCACCGCCACCAACCTCTCGCCGATCTTCGTCCTCCACTCCGGCGACGCCTGGAGCCTGATCGCCCCCGCCCTCACCGATCGACCGTTCTGCGAGATCACCGACGCCGACGGCACCGTCCACCGCGCCTGGCCGGTCACCGATCCCGAGGTGCACGACGCCCTCGGCGAGCTGCTGGAGCCGTCCGAGCTGCTGATCGCCGACGGCCATCACCGCTACGAAACGGCGCGCACGTACGCCGGCGAGATCGGAGGCGGGGTCCCCGGCGACGATCACCTGTTCACCCTCGCCTGCCTCGTCTCCCTCGACGACCCGGGCCTCAGCGTCTTCGCGACCAACCGCCTGCTTCACGATCTCAGCCCGGCCCAGCAGGAGAGCCTGCGCAGCTCGCTCTTCGACCTCTTCGACATCGAGGCCGTCGAGGAGTCCGACCTCGTTCCCGACCGGGACTACGGGACGATCGCCTTCGGCTACATGGACTCCCACCACCTCAACCCCTACCGGCTGCGACTGAAGAATCTGGCGCCGCTCGATGAAGCACTGCCGGGCACCTCGGACGCTTACCGCACCCTCGACGCCGCGGCGCTGGAGGCCTTGATCCTGAAGGGCCCGATCGCGCTCACGAATGACGACATCGCGGCGAAGCGCGGCCTGTCGTACTGCTCCGACTTCGACGAAACGCTCCGCCGCCTCCACGCCGGCGAGGCCGACGCGGCGTTCTTTCTCCGCCCCACCCCGGTCGAGCAGGTCCGCGCCGTCGCCGATGCGGGCGAGACCATGCCGCCCAAGTCGACCTTCTTCTTTCCCAAGCTGCTGACGGGGATCGTCTTCAATCCGCTCAGCTGAGCGTGTCTCAGCGCTGCCGCCCCTAGGATTGGACGGGTCTTGAAGATCTACACGCGCAAGGGAGACGACGGGACCACCGGCCTCTGGTACGGAGGGCGACGCCCGAAGTCGGACGCCAGGATCGATGCCTACGGCACAGTCGATGAGGCGGGCTCCGCGCTCGGCGTCGCTCGCTCCCTCTGCGGCCCCGATGACGACGAGGTCCGCAACGACCTGCTCTCCATGCAGCGGGACCTGTTCGTCGCCGGCGCCGAGCTCGCGGCCGCACCCGAGGCCGCCGACCGGCTCGAGGACGGGGTCAGCCGCGTCACCGACGCGATGACGGCCGAGCTCGAGCCGGCGATCGACCGCTACATGAGCCGGGTCGAGCTCCCGCCGAAGTTCGTCATCCCCGGCGGGACGCAGCTGTCCGGCCAGCTGGACCTCGCACGGGCGATTCTCCGCCGCGCCGAGCGTCGCGTCGCCGCACTCGGGGAGGCGGGCGAGCTGGCCTCCCCTTCAGTTCTCGCTTACCTCAACCGCGCCGCCGACCTCGTCTACGCGATGGCCCGTTTCGCCGACGTCGCCGATCCGGAGCTCTTCGAAGGTCGCGGAAAACCGTCGTGATCCGCGCGATCGCCCGCCAGACGAAGGGAATGCGGCACGAGGTCGAGGTCGATGGTCACTCGGTCGCCGTCGACGAGCCCGTGGATGCGGGCGGATCCGACACCGCACCCTCCCCCACCCGCCTGCTCGCCGCCGCCCTCGCCTCCTGCACCGCGCTGACGGTCGAGATGTACGCGGCGCGCAAGGAATGGGACGTCAGTGGCATCGAGGTCGTCGTCGACTTCGCCGGAGCCCCGAAGCCCGGCGAGGACGCGAGCTTCGCCGTCGAGCTGAAGCTGCCGCCCGGCCTTGACGAGGACCAGATCGAGCGGATCGCGACGATCGCGGGCAAGTGCCCCGTGCACCGGACGCTGACCTCGAGCGTCGGGATCGAGACCAAGACCTCGACGCTCGGCGCCTGATGGACCTCGGCCTCGCGGGTCGTTCCTGCGCCGTCACCGGCGCCGGCCGGGGCATCGGCCGCGCCACGGCCCGCATGCTCTGCGAGGCCGGTGCCCAGGTCCTGCTGATCGCCCGCAGCCAGTCAGAGCTCCGCTCCGCGACCGAGGAGTGCGGGCGCGTCGGAGCCGCCGCGCACGGCCGGGCGGCGAGCCTTGGGCTCGACGTGACCGCCTCCGATGCCGGTGAGCGGATCCTCGCCGAGGCCGAGGAGCGCTTCGGCGCCCTCGACGTGATCGTCAACAACGCCGGTGCGGCCACGTGGCGGGACCTCGCTGAGGTCGAGGAGGAGGACTGGTACGCCGCGTGGGAGCTGAACGTGATGGCGCCGATGCGGCTGATGAAGGTCGCGATCCCGGCGATGGCCGAGCGTGGGTGGGGACGCGTCGTCAACGTCTCATCCTCAGCCGGGAAGCGCCCTTCCGCGGCGATGGGCGAGTACTCGGTCGCCAAGGCGGCGGAGCTCTCACTCTCCCGCCTCTACGCCGAGCGCCACGCCGCGTCGGGAGTCCTCGTCAACGCCATCTGCCCCGGGCCGGTCAGCTCGGAGATGTGGATGGCCGAGGGCGGGATCCTCGATCAATCGAGGTCGGGAGAGCAGAGTCGCGACGACGCGCTTGCGGCGGCCGGCGCCAAACGGCCGATCGGGCGCCTCGGCGAGGTCGACGAGATCGCCTCCGCGATCACCTTCCTCTGCTCCGAGCGAGCCTCGTTCGTAGCCGGTTCCGCGTGGAGCGTGGACGGCGGCACCGTTCAGGTGATCATCTGAGCCCCGACCCCCCCGGAGCCGCAGCGGTGGACCGCGATGGGCTGGCGGGCCTGCTGCTCGACCCGATCGAAGCCGGAGACATCGACGCCCACGGCAGCAAGGACGCCGCCGTCCTCGTGCCGATCTTCAACTGGGGCGCTGATCCGGGGATCGTTCTGACCGAACGCCGCCACGACATGCGCCGACACGCCGGGGAGATCTCTTTCCCAGGTGGGAGGGGCGAGGAGGGCGAGAGCTTCGTCGAGTGCGCCCTGCGTGAGGCGCACGAGGAGATCGGACTCGACCCCACGGCGGTCGATGTCGTCGGCGCCCTGCCGCCGACCTCGACGGTCGTCACCTCCTATCGGGTGCTGCCCATCGTCGGGCTGGTCCCCGCGGGCCTCGCTCACACCCTGAGCCCGAACGAGGTAGAGCGGGTGATCGAGCTCGGCCTCGACGAGCTCCGGGCGGGCTACGCGATGCGCCGCCTGATCCGCCGGGGCGTCCCGTTCAGAACGCCGGTCTACGAGGTCGGCGACGCGTTCATCTGGGGCGCGACGGCTCGCATGCTGCAGACGCTCTTCGAGCGCCTCGACGGCTGACGGCCCGAACGTCCCAGACGAGGTCGGGAGCCGTCAGATCATGAAGACGAGCCGATGCGGCCTCCGGCCGTGAGCCGACGAGGACGCCGGCCGGGGACCTCTCAGCCCGCCATCAGGCCTTTTCGATGGGGACGTCGACGAGATTCCCCCACTCGGTCCAGGAGCCGTCGTAGTTCTTGACGTCGTCGACTCCCAGCAGCTCGCTGAGCACGAACCAGGTGTGAGCGGACCGCTCGCCGATCCGGCAATAGGCGATCACCGGCTCGTCGGAGCCGATCACGCCGGCTTCGGTGTAGAGCGTCTTGAGCTCGTCGGCGGAGAGGAAGGTGCCGTTCTCGGCAACCGCCTTGGCCCAGGGAACCGAGGCCGCGCCCGGGATGTGGCCACCGCGCTGGGCGCCCTCCTGCTCGTAACCGGTCATCGCGATCAGCTCGCCGGAGTACTCCTGCGGGCTGCGGACGTCGACGAGGGCGGTCGACGTGCCGAGAGCACCGGCGACCTCGTCGCGCTTGGCACGGATCGAGTCGTCGGGAGTACCGGCGCTGAAGCTCGTCGCCTCGTAGCTCGGGACCTCGGTCGAGGTCTCGCGCCCCTCGTCGATCCACTTCTCGCGCGGGCCGTTGACGAGCTTGACGTCGTTGTGACCGTAGTAGCGGAAGTACCAGTACGTGTAAGCGGCGAACCAGTTGTTGCGGTCGCCGTAGAGGACGATGGTGTGGTCGTTCGAGATGCCCCGGGAGCCCATGAGCTCGCCGAACGCCTGCGCGTCGAGGAAGTCGCGACGGACCTGATCCTGGAGGTCGGCCTGCCAGTCGAAGCCGATTGCGCCGGGAATGTGGGCCTCGGCGTAGAGCGCTGGGTTCTCGTCGACTTCGACGATCCGGATCGAGTCATCGTCGAGGTGATCTGCGACCCAGTCGGTCTCGACCAGGACGTCCTTTGCGTAGTCCGACATTGCTACCTCCGTGGGTGCTCGTGGATGCTTTCTCCGGCGCATGAGTCATGCCCGACTCGAAACACCTAAAACCTGATCGGATACTACCCCTTTCGATTTTCGTGCCCCTTCCGCACGGCGCCGGTTACCGGTGGCTTCCGGGCCCACCGCGCGGTAGGCTCCCTTCATGGCCGAGGAGACCGGGAAAGAGGAGCAGGAGGACGAGTCCATCGACAACGACGACTCGACCTCCGATCAGTCGTCCGAGGACGGGCACGGCGACGAATACGGTGGCGCCCGCTCAGAGGTCGACGCGATGGGCCAGGACAAGCGCCGGGAGGTCATCGGCAAGCAGTACGGCGCGACAGTTCGCAAGCGTCTGCTCGTCTACGGCGCGGTCGTCGGGACCGCGATCGTCGTGGTCATCGCCTTCCTCACCGTCGTCAAGGGCTATGACCAGCGCGACGTCCCGCTCAAGGACACGGCCCCGTGGACCGAGGCCGGTGCATCGCAGACACCTCCGCGTGACGTCGACTTCCAGGCCAACGGCCCGACCGACACCATTCCGGCAAACCAGATCTACAACCGCTGACTGACGGGGCGGGAGACGCCGGCTCGGCGTCATCCTCGGCTCGCTGCCGGAGAGGCAGCGCCGCCTCGTCTTCCCTGATCTGACGGCTCCCGCCCTCGTCAGCTGGTCAAGAGCGAGGTGACGGCCTCGCGGGCCTGCTCAGCCCAGCGCTCGTGCTCGGTGGGATCGGCGCGCAGGATCCGCGCGGGGATGCGCCAACGCTCGCCCGCAACCTCGACCAGCTCGGCCCCGTGCGCCAACACGCCGGCGTCCACACTGCCCTCCGCCTCATAGACGATGCCCCGCACGGGGGTGTCGACGAACTTCTCCAGCAGGCTCTCGAGCCGATAGCCGTTGAGCGGCTCGGTCCTCGCGGACTCACCGGACGCCGAGCCCATCAGCCAGACGACTACCGCCACGTCACCGACCTGCTCGAGGATGGTGCCGGGACGGTCGGGATCCGCCAGCGCCGGCTCGATGCCGGCTCGTTCGATCGCCTCGAGACCCGCGGTCCCGCGCGAGGTCCCGCGCACCGCCCAGCCCTGCGCGATCAACAGCGAGCCGAGCGCACGGCCCCTGCAGCCACAGCCGACGAGCAGGGCCCGGGCCAAGCGGGCTACTCGCCGCTCTCGCGCTTGCGCAGCTCACGATCGAGCTTCGCGAGGGAGTCGTGGTCCATGCGGCCGCGCTCACGGACCCGCTGGTCCTCCCGGCCCATCCGCTCGGCGTCGAGCTCCGTCAGCTCCCTTGCACCGCGCTTGACCCGGTAGCGGTTCTGCGCCGCGATCATCTGCTGGATGTCGTCCTCCTCCAGCTGAAACTCCGTCTCGTAGTCGCGCGTCGGCTTCCAGTCGAGCAGGTCGGCACCGCTACCGGGATAGGCGCGGGCGAGCAGGACGAGAACGCCGACGATGAACGCGATCATCCCGAGGGTGACGAGAACGAAATCCACGGGCGGCACCGAGGATAGACGGCCGACCGTCCGGTGAGCGAAGGTCGCGCCCCGCGCACGCGATCGGCCTCGGCGGGTAAGGTCGGCGCGTGGCCAATGCGGTGATCGCGAGCGTCGATGGGCGGATCAGTCCCGCCGCGGACGCGAAGATCTCGATCCTCGACGAGGGTCTGATTCGCGGCGACGGCGCGTTCGAGGTGATGAAGCTCTACGGCGGGCATCCATTCCGCCTGCGGGCGCACCTCGACCGGCTCGGCCGCTCGGCCGCGGCGATCGAGCTCGACTTCGACCTCGCCGCGCTCGAGCGCGAGATCGCGGCCCTGCTCGCCACCGGGGTGCCCCCCGACGGCTGCTTCCGGATCGTGATCACCCGCGGCGGCAGGCGCCTGCTCACCGCCGAGGACCTCTCGCCGTTCGCTCCCAGCATCGCCGTCGCGTCCGTCGAGCTCACGCCCAGCGAGATCCTCGCCGGGGTCAAGTCGATCTCCTACGCGGCCAACATGCAAGCGACGAGGATCGCCGCCGGACGCGGGGCCGACGAAGCGATTTACGTCCGCCCCGACGGAATCGTCTTGGAGGCGCCGACGTCTTCGGTCTTCTGGGTCGACTCCGAGGGAGTCCTGAAGACACCCTCCCTGAGCGCGGGGATCCTCGACTCGATCACCCGCGACGTCGTCGTCGAAGCGCTTGACGTCGAGGAGGGCGAGTTCCCGCTGGATTCCCTGCTCAGCGCGCGGGAGGCGTTCCTCGCCTCGACGAATCGCGAGATCCAGCCGATCTCATCGGTCGACGGCACGGAGCTCGCGACGGTGGGCGGCCCGGCATGCGGCGAGGCGAGGGGACGTCTCTCGGAGGCGGTCGAAGCCGAACGGGCCGCCGCAACAGCGTCCGACTAGGTTCCCCCCGTGGACCTTTCGCTCAGCGACGAGCAGCGTCTGATCTCGGAGACGGCCCGGGAGTTCGCCGATGAGGTGATCGCGCCCCGCGTCCGCGAGAGCGACCGCGCGCAGCGCTTCGACGTCGATCTCGCCAAGCGGATGGGTGAGATGGGATACCTCGGCGCGCCGGTCGCGGAGGCGTACGGCGGCCGCGGGCTCGACTACGTCGCCTACGCGTTGATCGTCGAGCAGGTAGGACGGGCTGACAGCGCCGCCCGCACCGTGATCTCGGTGCAGACATCGCTCGTCTGCGGCTCGATCGAGCGCTGGGGCACCGAGGAGCAGAAGCAGCGTTGGCTGCCAGGGCTCTGCAGCGGCGATCTGTTCGGGTGCTTCGGCCTGACCGAGCCCGAATCCGGATCGGACGCGGCCTCGATGCGGACGCGCGCCGAGCGCACCGAGTCCGGGTGGAGGCTGAACGGGCAGAAGATGTGGATCTCGCTCGGAAACGTCGCCGACGTCGCGCTGATCTTCGCCCAGACCGACCCCGACGCAAAGCATCGCGGGCTCGCCTGCTTCCTCGTCCCGACGGACACGCCCGGCTTCTCCTCGCAGGAGATCCACGGCAAGCTCGGGCTGCGCTCCTCCGACACCGCGTCGCTGGCCTTCGACGACCTCGAGATCCCCGACGACGCGCTCCTCGGCGAGGTCGGGCAGGGGTTCAAGATCGCCATGAGCGCGCTCGATCTCGGTCGCTACTCGGTCGCCGCGGGATGCGTCGGGATCTGCGACGGCTGCGTCGATGCATCCGTCGCCTACGCCAGCGAGCGCAAGCAGTTCGGAGTCCCGATCGCCCGCTTCCAGCTCGTCCAGGCCCTGATCGCGGAGATGATCGTCAAGCGCGACGCCGCGCGGATGCTCGTCCTGAGAGCGGGACTGCTCAAGGACGCCGGCGAGCCGAGCACCACCGAGACGTCGATCGCGAAGCTGTACGCCACCGAGTCGGCGGTGGAGTGCGCGAACGCAGCGATCCAGGTGCACGGCGGGGCGGGGTACGTCGACGACCATCCCGTCGAGCGTTACCTGCGCGACGCGCGGGTCACGACCCTCTACGAGGGGACGTCGCAGATCCAGAAGCTGATCATCGGCCGCGCCGCGACCGGGATCGACGCGATCCTCCCGTTCGCACCCACTGACGGGGAGTGACGATGACCGGTGGCGTCACGATCGAGCTCCGTGACGCAATCGCGATCTGCCGGATCGTCAGCGCCGAGACGAACAACGCCCTCTCCCCCGCCCTGATGGATGCGCTGGCCGACGGCCTCGAGCAGCTTGACGAGAACCCCGACGTCCGATGCATCGTCGTGGCCGGCAGCGACGACGTCTTCGCCACCGGCGCCGACGCGGCATCGCTTGGCGGGGTCGGTCACGACCCCCTGCCCGGAGCCCTGACGACGACTTTCTGGGCCCGTCTCGACGCCATCGGCACGCCGCTGGTCGCCGCCGTGTCGGGCTGGGCGCTCGGCAGCGGCTGCGAGCTCGCCTTCGGCTGCGACCTCGTCGTCGCCTCGAAGACCGCGCGCTTCGGTCAACCCGAGATAACCCTCGGCCTGATCCCCGGCGGGGGCGCCACCCAGCGCCTGACGAAGGTCCTCGGCAAGCAGCGCACCATGGAGCTCGTCCTCACCGGGCGCCGGATGGGGGCGGAGCAGGCTCACCGCTACGGGCTCGTCAACACCGTCGCCCCGAAGGGGGCCTGGCTGACGAAGGCCGTCACCCTGGCGACGGCGATCGCCGAGCGTGCCCCGCTCGCGACCCGCCTGGCGAAGCGGGCGATCCTCGCCGCCGACCGGACGAACCTGCCTGAGGGCCTCGAGCTCGAACGGGAGCTCTTCGCGCAGGCGATGGCGAGCGCGGACCGGGTCGAGGGGGTCAACGCCTTCCTGG
The DNA here is from genome assembly GCA_963826475.1 of uncultured Solirubrobacterales bacterium. Classification (GTDB taxonomy): domain Bacteria; phylum Actinomycetota; class Thermoleophilia; order Solirubrobacterales; family 70-9; genus RHKX01. The sequence continues at coordinate 1,082,235 of CAWGXC010000003.1, forward strand.
CCGGACGGCCGCCGAGGTTCGAGGGGAGCTAGGCGGGCCTGATCGCTTGGCTCCGCCGCGCAGCCGGCCCACTGGGTGAACGAAGGGCGGAGATGTGCTCACCTCAAGCCGCCGTCCGCCGCCGCCGCACCCGCCCCCCGGCCGCCAGGTATGACCCGCCGAGGATGAGCAGCAGACCGGCCAGGGTCGTCAGGCCGAAGGACTCGTCGAGCAGGACGACCCCATAGGCCACGGCGAAGACCGGCGCGAGATAGGTGACGAGGAAGGTGCGGGCGGGACCGATCGTCGCGATCAGCTCGTAGAAGATCGCGAAGGCGATTCCCGTCCCGACGACTCCGAGGCCGATGACCGCCGCGACGGGCCCCAATCCGGGCACCTCGTCGGGGAGGGTGAGCAGCGCCGCCGGCAGGCTGAGCAGGGTGCTGACGGCGAGGACCAGGGCGGCGACGCCGATCGGCTGGATCGAGCCCAGACGACGTTTCGCGAGCAGTCCGCCGATTGCGTAGCCAAGGCCGGCCAGAATCACGGCCAGCGCCCCCAGCAACTCGTCCGTGCCGCCACCGACGTCGAGCCCGAGCAGCAGGACGAGGCCGGCGACGCCGGCGAAGACGCCGAGCAATGCCGGGCCGTGCGAGCGCTCGTCGGCATCGAAGAAGATGGCGAGGAGGGCCGTGAAGATCGGCGCGGAAGCGACGAGGATCCCGGCCAGCGAGCTGCTGATGTGCTCCTCGCCGAGCGCGATCAGCACGAACGGCGCAGCTACCTGGGCGATGGAGACGGCGAGGATCATCGGCCAGAGGCCGGCGAGACCCCGGAACGCCCCGGCGCGAACCGCCAGGGGGACGAGCACCAACGCGCCGAAGGCGATCCGGCCGAAGGCGATCATCGGCGGCGAGAGGTCGCGACCGCCGATCTTGATCAGCAGGTAGCTGGCGCCCCAGATCCCGGCGAGCGAGAGAAGCAGGGTGGTAGCTCGCCGATCCACGCCAGCACATTAAGCCGACGCTGCGAGTCCCGCCATTCGTACTGCTTAAGGACCCGATCAGCGCTCGACGGCTCGGTAGAGTCGCGGCGTGGCCAGCGCCGAAGGGACCGCGAGCAGCGGCAGCAACCGCAGCCCCTTCCACCCGATCGGGTCCTACGGCTTCCTCTCCGACTGCGAGACGGGCGCCCTGCTCTCGCCCGATGGATCGATCGAATGGCTCTGCCTGCCGCGCTTCGATTCCCCGAGCGTCTTCGGCGCCCTGCTCGATCGGACGGCGGGCAGCTTCAGGTTCGGACCCGACGAGAAGGTTCCCGTCTCGCGCCGCTACGAGCCCGGCACGAACGTGATCGAGACCACGTGGGTCACCGAGACCGGCTGGGTGGTCATCCGCGATGCCCTCGTGGTCAAGATGCGCGCCGACCCTGACAAGCAGGGACGAGAGCGGATCTGCTCCCAGCACTTGCTCGTCCGCACGGCGCATTGCGCTGCCGGGGACTGCGAGGTCGAGCTCCTCTGCGAGGCCGCCCCCGACTACGCGCGCGCCGAGATGGCGTGGGCCCGCGAGCAGGGCTGGAGCCGTGCAACGGGCTCGGTCGGCGAGCTCGACCTGACGCTGAGCAGCGACCTCGATCTCCTATTCGAGGGCGGCCGCCTGAGCGCCCGGCGCGACCTGACCGCCGGCGACTCCTGCTTCGCGGCGCTCGCCTGGGAGGACGGGACCGGCCGCCTCCCAGCCGATTACGACGCAGCGGAGGCGTTGCTCGACCAGACCGTGGACTGCTGGCGGAAATGGCTGAGCAGGGGAAGCTTTCCCGATCATCGCTGGCGCGCCGAGCTGCAGCGCTCGGCCCTGACCCTCAAGGGCCTGATCCACGCGCCGAGCGGCGGCATGGTCGCCGCCCTGACGACGTCCCTGCCGGAAACGCCCGGCGGTGAGCGCAACTGGGACTACCGCTATACCTGGATCCGCGACGCGACGTTCACCCTCTGGGCACTGCACGTCCTCGGACTCGACGACGAGGCGACCGACTTCATGGGCTTCGTCGAACGGGCGGCAAGGCAGGACTCGAGCCTGCATCTGCAGATCATGTACGGCATTGACGGCGAGCGGGAGCTCGTCGAGAGCACCCTCGACCACCTCTCCGGCTACGAGGGCGCCAGGCCGGTACGGATCGGCAACGCGGCCTACGACCAGCAGCAGAACGACCTCTATGGGGCGCTCCTGGACTCGGTCTACATCCACTCCCGGGCACTGAACGGGGTCAGCGACAGCCTCTGGGAGCTCGTTCGCGTGCAGGTCGAGGCCGCCATGGACGTCTGGGAGAAGCCCGATCAGGGAATCTGGGAGGCGCGGGGGGAGCCCAGGCATTACGTCTCCTCGAAGCTCATGTGCTGGGTCGCGCTGGATCGCGGCGCCCGCCTCGCGCACTCGCGCGACGAGGAGGAGCTGCGCGCCCGCTGGGGCGATGAGGCGGAGCGGATCCGCGACGACATCCTCGCCAGGGGGCTCACCGCCGACGGCGTCATGCGCCAGCACTACGACACCGATGCGCTCGACGCCTCGAACCTGCTGGCGCCGCTGGTCCGCTTCCTGCCCGCCGATGACGAGCGGATCCGAGCGACCGTGCTTGCCATCGCCGATGACCTCACCGACCACGGCCTCGTCATGCGCTACCGGACGGAGGAGACAGACGACGGCCTCTCCGGCATCGAGGGGACGTTCTCGATCTGCTCCTTCTGGATGGTCTCGGCCCTGGCGGAGATCGGTGAGCACGAGCGCGCGCGGGCGCTGTGCGAGCGGCTGCTGGGGATGGGTGGGGCGCTCGATCTCTACGCGGAGGAGATCGAGCCTCGCTCGGGCCGGCAGCTCGGGAACTTTCCCCAGGCCTTCACGCACCTGGCGCTGATCAACGCCGTTTCGCAGGTCATCTCCGACGAGATGATGGGCGAGCGCGCCGGCCGCCGCGCCGTCTTCAGCGAGATGGGCGGAGCCTCCTGAGGGGCCGGGGGGCTTCTTCAGGTCGAGGTGGTCGCCGCCACGCCCTCGACCTCGGCTGACGGGTCGACCTCCAGCTCCTCGACGGTCGGCGGCGTATCACGCAGGTACCACTCCGCATCGAGGGCGCCGCGACATCCGGAGCCGGCGGCGGTGATCGCCTGGCGATAGGTGAAGTCAACGAGGTCGCCGACCGCGAAGACGCCCTTGAGATTGGTCCGGGTCGTCGGGTCCTCGACCTTGACGTATCCGTTGTCGTGAAGGTCGACCTGCCCCTTGACGAGATCGGATCCGGGGATGTGGCCGATCGCCACGAAGGCGCCACCGACCTCGACCTCGTCGACCTCGTCGGTCTCCGCGTTGCGCAGCCGCACCTTCTCGAGCGCGCCGTCCTCCCCAGCCAGGAACTCCTCCGGCACCCACGGAGTCCGGAACTCGATGTTCTCGGTGGCGCGGGCGCGGTCCTGCATCACCATCGAAGCGCGGAAGTCGTTGCGCCGGTGGACGACGGTCAGCTTGTCGGCGTACTTGGAGACGAAGATGGAGTCCTCCATCGCCGTGTCCCCGCCGCCGACGACCATCACGTCGCGGCCCTTGAAGAAGGCGCCGTCGCAGACGCCGCACGTGGAGACGCCGCGGCCGCCGAGCTCCATCTCACCGGGGATGCCGAGCCGCTTGGGCTGGGCGCCCATGGCGAGGATGACGGTCTTCGCGCGGTACTCGTCATCGCCGACCCAGACCTTCTGGATGCCGCCGTCACTGAGCTCGACGCGGGTCGCGTCATCGGTGATGAAGCGCGTACCGAACCGCTCCGCCTGCGCCCGGAAGCGATTCATCATCTCGGGACCCATGATCCCCTCGGGAAAGCCCGGGAAGTTCTCGACGTCCGTCGTGTTCTGCAGCTGCCCGCCCCACTGGAAGCCCTCGATGACGAGCGGCTCCAGGTCCGCGCGAGCCGCATAGACGGCGGCCGTGTAGCCGGCGCTCGCGCCCCCGATGATGATCAGGTTCTCGATTCGCTCTTCGCTCATCTCAGCTCCTCGCTTTAGTAAGAATTCGGCTCACCGACACTATACTTTACTTTCTGAAGTACGAGCAAGGGCCGTAGCCAGCGAGCCATTCTCGCTGTCCGCCTCCACCACCGGCCGGCCTTCGGACTCCCAGCGCGCGACCGTCTTGCGCAACTGCAGGAAGGCGATCACCCCGGGTGGCAACGGAAGCCAGAAGGCGATCAGGCGATAGATCAGCACGGCGGCGATCACGGTCGAGGCCGGCAGGCCGAAGATCACGAAGGCACCGATGAGGCCGCCGTCGACCGCGCCGACGCCCGCGGGGTCGGGCGCCAGGTTGGCGGCCATCCCGACGAAGAACCCCATCACGATCACGCCGATCGGGACGGATTCGTCGAAGGCCATGAAACTGGCCCAGAGGATCCCGATGTTGGCTGCCCAGAACCCGATGGCCCCGAGGACCGCCAGGCCGCCCTTGCGCGGGGTCCGGATGAACCCGAATGCGGTTCGAGTGCCGGTGGCGAGCGTCGCCGGAACGGCGCTCAGCCTCGCGATCAGCTGCATCGGCCGGCTGTCACCTGAGAAGGTGAGCCTGCCCTGCAGATCACCGGGGATGAGCGCGATCAGGATCACGATGATCGCGACGCCGCCGGCGATCGCGGCGGGCACGACCGTCACCGAGACGGGCGCCGCGCCGGGCAGAGCGCCGGTGCGCAACAGCACCCCGAAGACGATCACCGCGAGCACGTAGAACGAGTAGAGGACCACGAGGAACGCGACCATCCGCCTGGCGGCCTCCGAGCGCCTCATCCCGGCCTTGCGCAACGCCCAGTAGCTGAGCACCACTCCCCCCGCCCCGCCGGCGGACAGCAACCGTGAGGCGGCGAGTCCCGCCATCGTGATCTGGTAGCTCTCACGCCAGTCGAGGTGCACGAGGTTCTCCCCGATCACCCCGCGGAAGAGGGCCACGTAGGCGGCGAAGGCGAGCACGTTGAAGCCGACCGCGACGACGAACCACTGCCACTCGCCCTCACCGAACTTGTCGATCGCGTCCTGTAGGCCGATCACGTTCGGCAGCGCGACGTAGATCGCCCCGAACATCAGCAGGACGATCAGGCCGGTCATGATCAATCGGCGCGGATCCTGGAAGAACGAGGGCTCGGCGTTGTCGTCGAGGGGAGCGGCAGGGGGGTTCGCCTGCCTAAGCGCGGCCTCCCCGCTCGCCCCCGCCTCTTCGCGATCGCCGTCCCGGAAGCTCGGCATCTCGCGCATCCTCGCAGCCTCAGGCGCAGAACCACGTCCTCGGGGTCGCGGGATCGGGAGATCGTCAGGAGTTTGCGATCGACTCGAGCTCTTGGACGGCACGACTGACGGCCAGCGCGAGGGGCTCGACGAGCGGCTCGCCGAAGCGAACGGTCGCCACCAGCCCCAATCCCGCGATCAGATCGATCACGTAGTGCTCGCCGAGGTAGACGAGCGCCAAGCCGAGGACGCCGGCGTAGGTCCAGCCGACGACGCCGGCCTTCGGGTTCGACTCCGTGAGCAGCATCGCCGCCAGGACCGACGCTCCGAAGTGGAGCGAGGGCATCGCCGCCCAGGGGTTGCCGTCGACGGAGTCGTAGAGCCGTGGCCATGCCCGCCCCCAGGTCTCCTCGCCGACCTCGAGCATCCGGCGGTGGATCTTGTCGTCGCCGGTGTAGCCGTTGGCGGCTGCCCACCACGGCGGCGCCGTCGGGACCGCGATGTATGTGGCGCAGCCGATGTCGAAGGCGCCCGCCATCTGCCGGGCGGCGCGAACGAAGGCCTTGTCGTCCTTGGCGAGGATGTAGATCAGGCAGAGGTGCGGCTCGAAGAACCACGCCCAATGGGCGAACGTCAGCGCCCGATCGAGCACGCTGACCGGCTTCTCCGGTCTCATCAGCAGATCCTGCAGCCGGGTGTTGGGGAGCCTGCCCAGGCCGATCGCCCGATCGATGCGAATCGGATAGCGAATCTTGAGACGCCTTCGCAGGGCATCGGGGTCGTCGTAGGGGAGCTCGTGAACCATGATGAACGCCCACATCTGCTGGGCGAAGAGCAGGGCGTCTCGTACCTTCGTCCGGGGTCGCAGAATCGCGTGGGCGAACGGCCCGGCGGCGGTCGCCGCGAACGTGGCCGACGCCGGGATCCGGCAGCGGCGGCGCAGCAGCGGCACCACGAACGACGCCACGATCGTCGCCTTCGCGGCGCCGCGGAGGACCGGTCGCACTCGCGAGGGCCGTTGGCGTTTTCCGGGAACCCTCAGCTTCAAGGCGCCGCGAGTATAGGAGCCGACGGGAGTCCGAGAGCCTCCTCCAAGGGGCGTTGAAGCATCGAAACCAGGTGCCCGGCGATGCCCATCCGGGCATCCCGCGTGCCGCCCCCCTAGAATGGCGCCCGCTTGCAGGGTCCGCGCAGAAGAGCCTTCATCCCCGCCGCCGCGCTCAGCGTGGGTGGCCTGTTCGTCGTGCCGACGACGGCGCTCGCCGACGTGCTCGCTCCGGACGCCCCCGCCTCCTCCGGCGCCACCGCCGCCCAGACGATGTACTACGTGATGGGCGCGCTCGGACTGCTCGTCTCGCTGGGCGTGCTCGTCACGATCGTGCGCGCCGTCCGCTCCTCCCGTGGGCGCGACGCCGAGGCGGCAAGACGCACCCGCGGCACCATCGGGGTTCAGCGTCGCGTCGGCTTCGGCCTGGGGGCCGCCGTTCTGGTCATCTTCATAGTCGGAATCGTCTTCACCGAGCGCGCCCGCTCCGTCGACGCCTCGGAGTCAGGCGCCAAGCCGATCACGATCCAGGTCGACGGCCAGCAGTGGCTGTGGCGCTACGAGTACCCGCCGGCTGCCGACGCCTCCGCCGACGGCTTCAACACCGACCAGCCCTACAGCTACTACGACCTCGTGATCCCGGTCGATACGCCCGTCACGCTCGAGGTCAGCTCAACCGACGTCCTACACCGTTGGTGGGTGCCGGCCCTCACGAAGCCCATCGAAGCCGTGCCCGGCGACACCAATGCGGCCACCTTCGTTCCCGATGAGATCGGCACCTACTACGGTCGCTCGACCGCCTACTCGGGTCAGGGCTACGCAACCATGCGCACCGCCGTCGAGGTCGTCTCCGAGGAGGACTACCAGGCGTTCTTGAAGCAGCGCACGGCGGACATCAAGGCAGCGAGGGATGCCGTCCAGTCGCGGGTCGATGACGGCACCGCACCGGGAGTGGCGCTTCGATGACTCCCCCAGTTCAGGGCACCGCGCGACCCGAGGTCGTCAGCGAGCAGATTCCCCGCCGCCGGCCCGGGTGGATCGAGTTGGCGACGAGCTCAGATCACAAGGACGTCGGCCGGATGTTCGTGGCCACCTCCCTGTTCTTCGCGGCGGTCGCACTCACCGAGCTGGTGATGATGCGCTTGCAGCTCGCGGTTCCCGACAACACCCTGATCCGCCCCGAGATCTTCGACCGCCTGCTGTCGGCCTACGGCGTCACCGCGCTGCTCCTCTTCGCCCTGCCGCTCGCGATCGGGCTCTTCTCACACGTCGTGCCCCTGCAGATCGGTGCCCGTGGGATGGTCCTGCCTCGCCTGCATCACCTCTCCTACTGGCTCTACCTCTTCGGCGGCGTGACCATCTACGCCAGCTTCCTCTACCGCCCCTCCGAGGGCGGGACGATCGCCCTCACGCCGCTCTCCGACCTGCCGTTCCTCGCCGGCCGCGGCGTCGACGCCTGGCTGATCGGGGTCGGGCTCATCCTGCTCGGCTTCCTCGCGTTCTCGGTCGCGATGATCGCCACCGTCCGGACCAGCCGGTCCCCGGGCATGGTGTGGCGCCGGGTACCGCTCTTCTCCTGGTCGGCCACCGTCGTCAGCTACACGCTGCTGGTCGTCGGCTCGGTGATGCTCGCTGCGATCTCGATGCTCGTCATCGACCGGCACTTCGGGGGGGTCTTCTTCGTCCCCGGCGATGACGGCTCGCCGCTGCTCTACGAGCACCTCAGCTCGATCTTCCTCGCCGGCGCCTATATCTCGGTCGTCGTCGCCGCCATCGGGTCGATCTCGGAGATCCTCCCGACCTTCTCTCGCCAGCCGCATTTCGGCCAGGGCACGATTGCCGGCTCGATCGCTGCCCTCGCCGTCTTCGCCGTCCTCGCCTGGATGCAGAACATGTACTCGGCGCCGATTCCGATGGGGGTCCTCTACTTCGCGATGTTCATGGCGCTGGCGGCCGCGATCCCATTCGGCCTGATCCTCTTCAACTGGATCGCGACGCTCAGCGGCGGCGAGATCTCGATGCGCTCGCCGATGCGCTTCGCGCTGGGGGCGATCGTCTTCTTGGTCGTCGGCCTCAGCGGTGAGCTGGCCCAGTCGGTCATCCCGGTCGGCTGGCAGGTCGCGAACACCGGGGTGGCCTGGGGCGATACGCACTTCGCGCTGATCGGCGGCGGCGTCCTCGGCGGCTTCGCCGGCCTGCACTACTGGTTCCCGAAGCTCAGCGGCAGGCTGATGGGCGAGTCGCTCGGGCGGATCTCGTTCTGGGCGATCGTCGCCGGTGGGCTGCTGCTCATCGTGCCGACGCAGATCGCCGGCCTCCAGGGAATGCCAACCGACGTCTACAAGTTCTACGGCGACACCGGGATGAGCCTCGTAAACGCGCTGGCGACGATCGGCAGCGTCATCTTCGCAATCGGCTTCCTGACGACCATGGCCAACGCCGCCTCCAGCTACACCCGCGGGGTCGAGGTCGGTCCCGATCCGTGGGGCGGCAGCACGCTGGAGTGGTTCACGCTCTCCCCTCCACCCGCACACAACTTCGACCTGGTCCCCGACGTCCGCAGCGCCGAACCGCTGCTCGACATCCGCGAGGCGATCAGAAGCCGCAACACGCGCTGGACGCCACCCCCGGCCCTTCCGCCCGACCGCGAGCCGGAGCCGGTCGCCGCGGGCTCGTCCGAGTCGGGCACGGCCCCCATCCAGGAGGAGCCGACATCGGCCGGCGGCGATGCGGATTCAGGCGCCTCCGTCGCGGACACCGCCGTCGACAGCTCCGAAGACGAGAACGACCGCCCGGTAGCCTGAACGCCACGCGCGCATCCGCGATGGGCGGAGGCGCCCGGGCAACCACCCGGCTCCGAGGCCCGCTCACCGCAATGGCAACCTCCCAACAGCTCACACCGAACCCGCGACGCCGACCGGCCTGCACCGGCGGCTCGGGCGCGTAGGACGTCCCGGTGGAATCCTCGGCCGGAGTAGCGGAGCGTGGCGGCGTCCAGCGTCCCTCGGGAGGGCGCAGCACCCGTCGCAGCGCTGCGGGCAGTCCCCGCCTCGCCGCGGTCACGCCTCTCGCTCACGTTCGCGACTACCTGGCGCTGACCAAGCCGCGAATCATCTCCCTGCTCCTCTGGACGACGGTGATGACGATGATCGTCGCCCGACCGAGCGGCCTCAGCTTCGCGACCGTGCTCTGGACCTGCCTCGGCGGCTACCTGGCCGCGGGCGGAGCGGGCGCGATCAACCACTACATCGACCGCGACGTCGATGCCCGCATGTCGAGGACCAGCGAGCGGCCACTCGTGGCGGGGCGGATCGAGCCGGTTCACGGCCTCGTCTTCGGCATCGCACTCGGCGCCCTGGCGACGATCCAACTGGCGATCACCGTGAACGCCCTCGCGGCCGTCCTGGCTCTCTCCGGACTGCTCGGTTACGTCTTCATCTACACGGCTTGGCTGAAGCGCCGCACGCCGCAGAACATCGTCATCGGCGGCGCGGCCGGAGCGATTCCGCCGCTCGTCGGGTGGGCTGCCGCCACCGGCGGGCTGACGCTCGACGCGCTCTACCCGTTCGCCATCGTCTTCCTCTGGACCCCTCCGCACTTCTGGGCGCTTGCGCTGCTGATCTCCGACGACTACGAGCGGACGGGCGTGCCCATGCTTCCGGTCGTCCGCGGCGAGAGCTTCACGCGCAGCCGGATCCTCGCCTATTCCGGAGCCCTCGTCGCCTTCACGATCCTGCCGTTCGTGACCGGCATGCTCGGCGCCGTCTACCTGGCGGCGGCGATCCTGCTCGGGGGCGCGTTCGTCGGCCTCGCCGCCCGCCTGCTTGCAAATCCCTCGAAGCGAGCCGCCCTGCAGCTCTACCTGACGTCGCTGGCATACCTCTTCCTGCTGTTCGGCGCGATGGCGGCGGACCGCCTGATCGCCGTCTGAGGGATAATCACCGACAGTGGACCGCCTCCGAGCAAACAACAACATCCGCGTCGCCTTCGGTGCCGCCGCGATCGCGCTCTTCGTCTTCGCCCTGACGTTCTACGTCGCCGTCCTCTACGTCGGCGGCTGAGCTCCTGATGGCCCCCGTCAGCGGAACCGAGCCGACCGAGCTGATCTACCTGCCGAGCAGCTCCTGGGCGCCCGTCATCGTGGCCGCCGGAGTCGCTCTGCTCGCCGCCGGAACATTCATGGGCTGGTTTCTGTGGCTCGTCGGGGGATTCGTCCTCTTCCTCGGTGCGCGATCGTGGTGGCGAACGTCGAACGACGAGGTTTCACGCATGCGCCGAGAGCAGCGCACGGACACCGCGGTTCTGCCGGCGGACCCCATCCCGGCGCGCCCATCTCACTGACGAGACTGCGAGCCCGCTGATCAAGGAAGAGTCCGGCGGCGCGGCCTTTTCTGGCCGCGAGCTGGACGATGACGCCGAGCAGCGGCCTCGCAGGCCGTCAGTCTCTCGTCATGGCCGACGTGGCGCCGTCGCTGACCCAGACGCGCATGATGTCGCGCATCGAGAGCACGCCGACGAGCTCACCATGCTCAACCACCAGCAAGTGGCGGATCCTGCGGTTCGCCATCTCGGACGCCGCACGCTCGAGGCTCCAGTCCGGTGCGGCCGTGATCACCGAGTCGCTCATGTGATCGCCGACGCGTTGCTCGTCGGGGCTCTCGCCGCGCCCGACCGACAGCAGCACGTCGCGCTCGCTGATCACCCGCGGGCCTTGACCGTCCTCGTCGATGACGATCGCTGCCCCCACGCGCTTCTCGCCCATCTTCCGAGCCGCCTCCCGCAGCGTATGTCCCGGCCCCACGGTCAAAACGACGTCCGACATTCCTTCCCGCACTTCCATTGGGCGCCTCAGTCCTCCTACTTGGTCCAGCCGCCGCGGAGGCGGTCATTGTGACGATCCGCTCAACCTTATCCCATGCCTCGACCGTCCCGTTCGGCCAACCTCCCGGACAGATAGGATTCGCGCCGTGACCACCTCTCGGATCAAGGGCCTCGCGCTTGCGACACTCAGCGCGACGGCCATCCTCGCGCTCGGCGGCTGCGGCTCCGGCAACGCGGATCTCGCGAAGGGGCGCCTGCTGTTCACGCAGAAATGCGGTACCTGTCACGCGCTGGCCGAGGCGGGCACGAGCGCCGCGATCGGGCCGAACCTCGACGCATCCTTCGCCGCGGGGCGAAATGCCGGCCAGGACGGCGCCACGATCGCGGGAGTCGTCAGAGCGCAGATCGAGAACCCGCGCGCCACCGATGAGTCCAATCCCACCTACATGCCCGCCGGTCTGCTGGAAGGCCAGGACGCCAACGACGTTGCCGAGTACATCGGTTCGGTGGCCGGCGTTCCGGGGATCGCACCCCCGACCGTCCCCGGCGGCCCGGGAGCTCAGGTCTTCGCCAACAACGGATGCGGCGCATGCCACACGCTCGCCGCCGCGGGGAGCGGTGGCCAGAGTGGCCCGAACCTCGACGAGGTCCTGCCCGGTGACAGCCCGTCAATGATCAAGACCAGCATCGTGAACCCCGGAGCCAAGATCGAGGCGGGCTTCTCCAACATCATGCCCGCCAACTTCGGAACCTCGATCCCGCCTGACGACCTGACCGCTCTCGTCAAGTACCTGTCGGACAACGCCGGCAAGACCAAGGGCGCCCCCGGCAGCGCCTCCGCGCCCTAACCCGTCGGCGGTTCCTCCCCGGGACCATCCTCCTCGCGCTCGCCCAGGCCGACGCGAAGCCAGCCGATCGTCTTCCAAGCCGCGAGCGCGAGCGCGATCAGGGCGAGCGCGACTCCCAGCCAGGTACCGATCAGCTCAGCGGCCGCGATGACGATCGCCGCAGCGATCACGATGATCACCAGGACCCTGAAGGCGTCCGCCTCCGAGCGGAATGGATTACGCATCTCCTCTGGCTCGGGCATGACCGGGATCTTCGCAGGCCCATGGGGCCGGCTCCTCGTTTCGGTCAGAACCGGTCATCTAGGTTGTCGGCATGCGCAGGGCCTCGTTCGCAGCGGCAATCGCCTCCGGCGCCGTGATCGGCCTGCTCGGCTCTCGGCCCCTCTGGGGGCCTGCCGTCGCCGCGCTCCTGCTCTTCCCGATCGGCTGCGGCATCGCTCTCAGAGGCCCCAGGGCGAGTTCTGAGGGCCGCCGAGACCCCAGGGCACCCCTCGCCGCCGCTCTGACCACCGGCGTGGCAGGAGGCCTGCTGACGATCCTCGCCGTTCGACTGGCCATCGACGCGCCCGGCTGGCTGAGTCCGACGAGCGCCGACTGCGGCGGGGCCTCCACCGCGACCCAGCAGCTGGTTCTGTGGACGGGGGCGCTGCTGTTCACCCTCAGCGCGCTGCCCATCGCGGCGTCGCTTCTGGTGGTCGGGCGCGGCCTCGGCGCGCGGGACACGCCACCCGGCTCCCGCTCGCCGCTCAGCTTCTTCCCGGTCGCCGTCGCGGCATCCGGCCTCGCCCTGATCGCGGCCGCGTTCGTGACCAACTGCTGAGCGGCCTATCCTGATGAGGCGATGAGCGTCGACAAGCCACATGACGCCGGAGGCGGCAAGCTGAGCGAGGACCTCGCCAGCGCCCTCTGCAAGCGCCTGTCGAGCACCCATCCGGACCGCGAGACCCATCAGTGGCTGCCGCGCAAGGTCGGCGACGGCTGGCAGGTGGTCAAGGTCGCCCTGCCGCCCCCCGCCGACAACCTCGAGACCGAGGTCAGGGCCGACGAGCGCCCGGCGACGGGCGAGGATCCGCGTTCTTCCTATGATCGCAACGCAGGCGGCCCGTGGGTCGGCTCGGGCTAAGGACCGTCCGGGAGCTTCGGCTCTCGCTGGGGTGAACCGGCGCGTCGGAACGCCTCAGGGCTGACCGCCACCCCGCCGCGGCGAAGCTCGGCGGCCCTCGTCGCGACCGGTGTCCGTCTACAGGATGTAGACGCTGACGTAGACGATGATCCACATCACGTCCACGAAGTGCCAGTAGATACCCGGTACCTCGACCCCGAGGTGATCCTCGGCCTCGGTTCCGAAGTGACCGCGCCAGGCGCGGATGTTGGCGAAGGTGAGCAGCATCAGGCCGACGAAGACGTGCGCTCCGTGAAGGCCCGTGAGGCCGTAGAAGATGGAGCCGAAGGAGCCGTCGCGAATGCTGAAGCCGAGGTGGACGTACTCGTTGATCTGAATGAAGAGGAAGGTCGCGCCGAGCAGCCAGGTCAAGGCGAGGCCCATCTTCATGGCGTTGCGGTTGCCCTTGCGGGCGCCCTCGAGGGCCCAGTGGACCGTGAAGGACGAGGAAACCAGAATCGCGGTGTTGACGCCGGCGACGAGCTTGGGCAGCTCGAAGCCCTCGGGCGGCCAGACGCTGCCGGGGTTGGAGACCTCGCGGAGGAAGAAGTAGGAGGCGAAGAAAGCGCCGAACAGCATCGCCTCGGAGACGATGAAGAGGAGGATGCCGAGCGTCTGGCGATCCATCTTCGAGGACTGGTTGGCCTCGGGCGGCCCATGATGCTCGTGGGCGTGTCCGCCGACTGCGATCGATGCGGATTCCATCAGCCCTCGCTCCCCTTCGTTGCGGCCCCGACTGCCTCCCAGTGTGGGGGTGCAGGTGCGGAATCGGACGAACCATCCGACTCGAAATGTTCGATCGGGATGTCCGTGAGGTCGTTGATCCGGTCGATGAGCCCGTCCTCGATCCACTTCGACTGCTTGCCGGCGAAGGTCGAGATGAGGATGTCATCCACTCGGTAGTGGTCGATCGCGTTGCTCACCGCGGCGAAGGGCTCGGGGCTCATCGGCTGTCCGGTCGCGTCGATCTCCTCGCGGTAGAGGGCCGCGAGCGTCGCCGCGAGGCGGTCGCACGATTCCTCGCGCGAGGCGCCGCCGGAGCGCGGCGAGATGAACGTGAAGCGGTGTGGCTTCTCACCGTTCAGCGCGATCAGCCGGGCCACCAGGTCAGGGGCGTTGACCGTCTGCGTGGCGACGACGAGGGTGTGCACCACGTCCCAGCGGATGGCATCGTCGTCGATGCGCACCGGGATGTGCGTCACCGGGACGGGGAAGCGGGCCTTCGCCCATTCGATCAGGTCCTTGCGCGCCAGGCCGAAGCGGCTCTCCGCGAGGGCGGAGATCAGGACCTCGTTCGGCCCGAAGGCGCGCACGGCGTCGTCGAGGGCCAGGGGGGGATCGGTGTCGAAGATCGCTGCAGCCGACTCGATGCCGAACTCGTGCAGGATCCGCTGCGTCACCTCGATACGGCTCAGCGCCGCGTCGCGAAGCTCGTCGACGTCGACGATCTGACCGGCGACCGGCTGGTTCTGCGGGGCCGCGAGCGCCACGTGCTCGGCGCCTGCGTCGACCCGCTCGCGGATCGCGGCGAGCAGCTTGCGGCCTCCGGCGACCTCGTTCAGGAACGCCAGAACCGTGCCGCCGTTGGCGAACTCGCCGCTCACGCGCCGCCGCCTCCCCCGCCCCCCACCGCCGGCAGCGCCGACGACGGCGGGCTCAGGCCCACCTACTTCGGATCCCTCCCCGGCCATGATCGCGTGGCGGGCGCCGGGGACGCCGTACTCGTAGGGGCCACCGACGACCCGGGGTATCTCGGTGAAGTTGAAGATCGGCGGAGGCGAGCTGACGAGCCACTCGATCGTCTTCGCCCGCCACGGGTTGTCGCCCGCCCTGGGGCCGAAGCGCCAGCTCACGACCATGTTGTAGATGAAGATCAGCTGGGCGGCGCCGAGGATGAAGCTGAAGATCGAGATCACCATGTTCCAATCGCCGAACTGAGCCGCGTAGTCGGCGACGCGTCGTGGCATCCCCTCCATGCCGATCCAGTGCATCGGCACGAACGTGCCGAGCATGCCCACCAGGGTGAGCCAGAAGTGGTAGCGGCCGAGCCGCTCGTCGTACATCCGCCCGGTCATCTTCGGGAACCAGTGGTAGATCCCGGCGAAGATCGTGAACACCGATCCGCCGAAGAGCACGAAGTGGATGTGGGCGACGATGAAGTACGTGTCGGAGACGTGGATGTCCAGGGGGATCATCCCCAGCATCACTCCACTGATCCCGCCGATCGTGAACGTGACGATGAATCCGAGCGCGAACAGCATCGAGGTCGACTCGATGTGCAGCTTGGAGTCGAACAGGGTCGCGACCCACGAGAAGATCTTGATCCCGGTCGGCACCGCGATCAGCAGCGTGGTGATCATCATCGGGACGCGCAGCCAGCTGAACATCCCCGAGACGAACATGTGATGCGCCCAGACGGCGAACGCGAGCACGACGATGCCGAGCAGCGCCAAGGCCATCAACCGGTAACCGAAGATGGTCTTGCGGGCGTGGGTCGAGATCACCTCGCTGACGATCCCGAACCCGGGCAACATCATGATGTAGACCGCAGGGTGTGAGTAGAACCAGAAGATGTGCTGGTAGCTGATCACGTCTCCACCGGCGGCGGCCTGGAAGAAGTTGGTGCCGATCGCGCGGTCGAAGAGGACCATGAACTGAACCCCTGCGATGAACGGCGTCGCGGCCACGACCAGCAGCGAGGTCGAAAGGTTGGCCCAGACGAGCAGCGGCATCCGCCAGAAGTTCATGCCCGGCGCTCGCATGGTGACGATCGTGACCAGGAAGTTCAGGGCGGTGGCGATCGACGAGGCGCCGGCGAACTGGACCCCGAGGTTGAAGAACGACTGCCCGAGCGGCGCGCCGGTCGAAAGCGGCGCGTAGCCGGTCCAGCCGGCGTCGAAGGCGCCACCCGGGGCCAGGTAGCTGGAGAGGAACAGCAGGCCCGCCATCGGCAGCATCCAGAACGAGAGCGCGTTGAGGCGCGGGAACGCCATGTCCGGGGCGCCGATCATCAGCGGCAGCACGTAGTTGGCGATGCCGGCGAAGACCGGGATCACGAACAGGAAGATCATGAACGCCGCGTGCGTGGAGAAGAGGCTGTTGAAGACCCCGGGGTCGACGATCTGCGTGCCCGGCTGCGCCAGCTCGGCTCGCATGATCATCGCGATCAGGCCGCCGACCAGGAAGAAGAAGAAGGTCACGCAGATGTACTGGATTCCGATGACCTTGTGGTCGGTGTTGAAGCGGAAGTAGTCCTTCCAGCTCGTTGCGCCGTGCTGGGAGTGGTCGTCGGGGATCGTCGGCGCGCCGGCGGCCCAGCGGAACCAGTAGTCGAAGCAGCCGAGGCCGACCAGGAAGCCGATCGGCGCCGTGATCGCCGGGACGATGATGTGCGGGTAGCCCGTCTGCTCGGTCTGGATGAGCTCGAGCCCGCTGATGGCGCGCAGGGCGATGACGAGGCCGAAGCCGAAGGCCCCGCCGATGAGCATGCCGATTCCGGCTCGGACCATCCCCGGTGATTTGATGGCTACTGGCACCTCTGGAACCTCCTGCTGATCATTCGCTGCCGCTGTCGCCGTAGGGGCCGGTGAAGGCTCCCGCCCCGCCCGTGCTGACAACGCCCTTCGGAATCTTCGGTTGCTTCTTGGCCCACGCATCGAAGTCGGCCTGGGTCGAGACGACGGCGGGTGCCCTCATCGTGGCATGACCCCAGCCACAAAGCTCAGTGCAGACCACGGAGAACGTGCCGATCTCATCGGGCGTGACGCGCGCGACGTCGTCGATGTCCTCCTGCCCCGGCAGCTGGGCCCCGGGGACGAGGTCACGCTTGATGCCCCACTCGGGCACCCAGAAGGAGTGCAGGACGTCGAGGGCCGTCAGGTGGAGCTCGAGCTGCGTCCCGGAGGGCACGTGCAGCTCGTTGGAGGTGACGCCCTGCTCGGGATAGTCGAAGCGCCAGGCGTACTGCTGGGCGGTGACGTCGACCTCCATGGTCGGCCCGGCCGCCTTGGCCTCGATGTCGTTGAGCACGATCGTCGAGTAGACGCCGGCGAAGATCACGATCACGGTCGGGATCACGGTCCAGATGATCTCCAGCCTCGTGTTTCCGTGGATCGGCTCGCCGTCGGATTCATCGCCGGGCTTGGCGCGGAACTTCCAGATCGCGTAGGCCATCATCGTCATGACCACGCTGAAAACCGCGGAGCTGAGAATGATCATGACGTTCAGCAGCGTCACGATCGGCTCCTTCTCCTTGGAGCCGACGTCCCCGAGCCAGGGGATGTTGACCATGACCACCGAGATGATCAGGGTCGCCAAAGCCGCCGCGCCGGCGAGCCTCAGGAGGGTGCTGCGAGTCATGTCCTTCACGAGCCGCGGGCATTCTATTGAGTGCGAGGCGCATCCATTGGCGGCACCTAAAGACGCTCGGCCGGAGTGCTCGCGAAAGCCCGAATCGCTCAGCCGGAGGGAACGTCGACTAGCTCGCCCAACCGGCCCGCCGAAGCGGCGATGACCGCGGCGGCAACCCCTTCCCAGCTCCACCTCCCGCGCACCGTCTCGACCAGGGCGGCTCGCGCGCCCGAGCGCTCCGACCCCGGCAGCGCAAGCCACTCGTTGAGCCGCGCGGCGATGTCAGGGGCGGCCTCGGGCCCGAGGTCGAACGAGGTCAGCCGGCCGAGTTCGCCGGGCATCGCCGCCCCCAGCGCGCCGGCGACCTCGGCGAGTCCGGAGTGGTTCGCGCAGACGGGCAGCGCGCCGGCGGCGGCGGCCTCCGCGGCCACCATGCCGAACGCCTCGGGGAACGTGCTCGGCACGACCATGGCGTCGGAGCAGCGGACGACCCGGGCCACCTCGCCGTACTCCAGGCGCCCGGCGAGGGACAGGCTGTCAGCGGCCGCGGCAGCGGCGTCCGTGTATCCGTCGGGGAGATCGGCCAGGAAGGCATCGAGGTAGCGCAGGGGTAGCTCGGAGCCGCCCTCGAGCAGGCGGCCACGCGCCGCGATCTCCCTCGCATCGGCGATGTCCCCGCTCGTCAGCGATGCCCAGAGGCGCTCCAGCGCACCGAGGTATTCGCCGAATCCCACCAGCAGCAACCTCGCTCCCGGGTTCTCGCGGACGACGAGGGGCCAGGCGGCCAGCAGCAGGTCGCAGCCCTTGGAGACGATCAGCTTGCCGACGAAGATCACCCGCGGCCCTTCGGCGGCGGCATAGGAACGGATCCCGCGCGCGGCCAGCTCGAGGTCGCGGCCGAGGCCGGCGGATGGTCCATCCGCTCCGGTCCCCGAGTCGAACGACCCGGCGAGTGCCTCGAGCTCGGCCGCGGCATCGTCGCCCGGCGCGAGCGGAGCGAACGCCTCGACGTCGACCCCTGGTGGCCCGAGGCGCGTCTTCGCCGGGAGCGCGTCGTCCGTGATGGTCTCCCAAAGGCTCTCGGCCGTGTGCCGCGAGCCCACGAGTACCGCCTCAGCCGCCTTCATTCCCTCACGGGCATGAGGGAGAAACCGGGGGTTGGGAATGACGGTGTAGGAGAGCGCGCTGCCGTGGACCTTGGCCGCGAAGCGAACCCCGGCGCGGGCCAGGATCAAGGGCCCCATCACCAGGTGATTGGACAGGGCGGCATCGACGCCCCCAGCCCGGGCGACGACCTCGCGAACAGCCGCCACGTTGGCGCCGATGTAGCGATCGAGCTCTGCCTCGCTCAGCTCAGGGAAGGCCCTCGCGTCGAAGCCCTCGTAGACGTCGGCGACGTAGACCGGCAGCAAACCTGAGATGTCAGGCAGATAGGCGGTGACCGACCCGCCCGCCTCGCGGCGCTCGATGCCCGTCGACTCGACCCCGAGTCGACCGTCCCGCCAGCGTCCCACGCCGTCGATCCATGGCAACGAGGCCGCTTCGAGATCCTGGCAGAGCAGGTGAACCTCGTGACCCGCGCGGGCGAGCGCCTGCGCGAGATTGGCGTTGTAGACGTTGCTGCCGGTGCCTCGGAGCAGATAGCCGTGGAAGATCAGGACCCGCATCCGCTCATCCTGGCGGCGCCACCGGATAATGTTGCGCACCTTGCACCAGCGACAGACATATCGATACCGCGCACCCGCCTCCGGCCGGGAGGCCCTCGTCGAGGCCGACGTCGACGGCGTCTACGTCGACCGCGAGACCGGCGAGGAGCTGAAGCCCGTCACCCGGGTCCTCCCTCTCGCGCCCTCCCCCTCGGCCCTGCTTCGCAGCCCGGAGAACCTGCGCGAGTGCCGGCGCTGCACTCAGCTGATCGGGATCGACGTCAGCGACTGCCCTTACTGCGGGCTGCGTCAAGAGGCCACGAACGGCGACGACGTCGCCTGAGCCTCGACCTGGTCGAGGCTTCCGCCTCCTACTTTCCCGACGACGCGGGCACGAAGTAGGCCCAGTAGAGGATGCGACCGCTGCCATAGGTGCAGCCGTACGGTCGCGTCGTGCCCTGCTTGAGCTGCGGCTTCGAGCTGAGCAGGTCAGCGCGGTTCTCGTCGGCTGACTTGTTGGGGTCGTCGCCGCACTTGCTGGCGCCGCGACTCGCGCGCCACTTGTCGCCGTCGGGGGTCAGCTTGCCGAGCTGGGCGAAATCCGAGACCCAGCTGTCGGTGGTGAGGGCGACGATCGTCCCCTTCTTGACCCTGAGCGGCTTGCCGAGGGTGAAGATCGGCGCGGAGCCGAGGCTGCTGGTCAGGTCGACCTTCGGGCTCGCCTTGGTCAGCTTGAAGCTGTTCTTGTCCTTCTGCTTGAGGATCGACAGGCGCGCCGAAGATTTGCCGTAGTCGCCGGTGAGCGAGGCGATGTCGTCAGAGGCGGGCCTGGAGATCTTCACCTGCCAGCCGACGATATGGCCGTCCTCGGGAACCTTGAAGAGCGCGCGCTTGCCGTTGGCGGTCGTCTGAAAGCCGGTCACCTTGGCGAAGACGAAGCAGGAATCGGGGCAGGTGGGGTTGGGCGTCTTGCCCGATTTCCCGAGCTTTTCGGCGGCCAGCCCGCTGGCCCCGCCGACGCGGATGCCGAGGATCACGAATGCCGCGAGAAGGAGCCCGAAGACGATGCGGATCGTCATCTCCCTGGTCGGTTTGCTTGCGCTGATGCTCATCGAGAGGCTCCTAACACGTATGCCGTCCTCCGGTTGCGGCGCGGCACCGAGAAGTTTAGGCGGCGGAAGGCCGATTCCTGCCTGGCCGGACGTAGAATGGTCCGTCGTGCCCGCCATCGAGGTAATCAACCTGCAGCGGGCGTTCTCCGAGGAGGTGCTCGCGGTCGCCGGCGTCGACCTCGAAGTCGCTGCCGGCGAGATCTACGCCTTCCTGGGACCCAACGGCGCCGGCAAGACGACCACCGTCCGGATGCTGACGACGCTGCTGCGCCCGACCGGGGGCACCGCGCGGGTGGCGGGCCACGACGTCGTCACCGACGCCTCAGCCGTGCGCTCGGTGATCGGGGTCGCCCTGCAGGAGGCGGCGCTCGACCCGCTGATGACCGGCGAGGAGCTGATCCGCATGCAGGCGACGCTGCACGGCCTCCCCAAGAGGGAGGGGCGCCGCCGCTCGCAGGAGCTGCTTGGCCGCGTCGGGCTCTCCGAGGCCGCGCACCGACGCGTCGGCACCTACTCCGGCGGCATGAAGCGCCGTCTCGACCTCGCCTCCGCTCTGGTCCACGAACCGCGCGTGCTCTTTCTCGACGAGCCGACGACGGGCCTCGATCCCGTCAGCCGCAAGGCGATCTGGGAGGAGGTGACCAACCTCAACGACGAGGGCACCACGGTGTTCCTGACGACCCAATATCTCGAGGAGGCCGACCAGCTGGCCGATCGCGTGGGGATCATCAGCGCCGGCAGGATCGTCGCCGAGGGTACGCCCACCTCGCTCAAGGCCGAGGTCGGCAAACCGCGGCTGGAGCTCGTCCTCGCCGCCGGTGAGCAGGAGGTGTGCGAATCGGTGCTCGAGCGCTTCGGCCAGCGCCTGCCGGACCGTGACGGGACCCTGCTGATCGAGGTCGAAGAGGGGGCTGCGGCCATCGCGCCGATCGTGATCGCCCTCGATGAGGCCGGAATCGCGGTCGAATCGCTCGAGCTGGTCGAGCCGACCCTCGACGATGTGTTCGTCGAGAAGACGGGGCAGCACCTCGAGGGAGCCGAGGGCGAGGACGCCGAGGATGCCGTGCCGGTCGAGGAACCCGCTTGAACACGCTGCGAGTGGTCGCCGTGCTTGGACGGCGCTCGGTCCTGCAGACGTTCCGCCGGCCGCAACTGGCGGCTCCCCTGCTCATCTTCCCGACGCTCCTGCTCGCGATCCAGAGCGCCGGCGTCGGCCGCGCGATCGAGCTGCCGGGGTTCCCCGAGGTCGACAGCTTCCTGCAGTTCCTGCTGCCCGCGGCGATGGTCCAATCGGCCCTGTTCGGCGGCAACGCGGCTGGAATTGCGCTCGCAGTCGACATCGAGATGGGCTTCACCGATCGGTTGTTGGCGAGCCCGATTCCGCGCTTCGCGATCGTCGCCGGGCGGCTCGCCGGGACCAGCGTCCTCGGCTTCCTGACCGCGCTCTGGTTCCTCACGATCGGCCTCGCCTTCGGCGTGCCGTTCGAGGAGGGGATTCCCGGGGTCCTTCTGATGATCCTCCTGGTGACGATGTCAGCGTTCGCCTTCGGGACGATCGGCGCGGCGCTGGCCCTGCGGAGCGGGAGCGCCTCGATCGTCCAGGGGACGTTTCCGCTCGTCTTCGTCGTGCTCTTCCTCTCGACCGCGTTCTTCCCCGAAAACCTGCTGGTCCAGCCGGCGAAGGCGGTCGCGAAGTACAACCCGCTCTCGTTCATCGTCGATGCCGTCCGCGATCCGGTGATCTCCTCGTTCTCGGCGACCGACCTGCTCGCGGGGCTGGGTGGGATCGCGCTCGTCGGGGGGCTCGGAGCGTTCCTCTGCGTGCATGCGCTTCGCCATCGGGTGGCGGCGGGCTGATGGCCCTCGCGCTCCGAGGCGATCTGGCCACGATCGTGGCGATGCTGCGGCGCTCGGCCAATGAGCTGGTCAGGGTGCCTGGTGCGGCCATCCCCGGGGTGCTGGCACCGACGATCTTCTTTCTCGGCCTGACCTCGGTCTTCGGCAGCCTGACGCTGCTGCCCGGCTTCGACGCCTCGAGCTACAAGAGCTTCATGATCCCCGTCAGCATGCTCCAGGGCGCCGGCTTCACCGGCGCTGCGGCCGGCGTCAACCTCGCCCGTGACATCGAGATCGGCCTCTTCGACCGGTTCCTCGCCTCCCCCGCGCCCCGCTGGGTCCTGCTGGCGGGGACGGTGCTCTCGGCCAGCGTGCGCTCCCTGATCCCGGCGACGGTGCTGCTGGTGGTCGCGCTGGCCGTCGGAGCCGACTTCCCGGGCGTCGACGGCGTGCTAGTCGCCTACGCGCTGGTCATGGGCATGGCGGTGGTCGCGGCCTGCTGGGGAGCGACGCTGGCCCTGCGCTTCAAGACCCAGGCCGCCGCGCCTCTGATGCAGTCGGCCATGCTGGCCCTGACCCTCAGCACGACGGCCTACGCGCCGCAGGAACTGCTCACCGGGTGGCTGTCGACAGTCGCGGCGATCAACCCGATCACGCACGTCGTCGACGGAGCGCGGCAGGGCTTCACAGGCGCGGTCACCTGGAGCGGGACCTGGCCGGCGCTCGTCGCGTTGATCGCCTTCACGGTCGTGCTGGGCGCGTTCGCGCTGCGCGGAATGCGGCGAACCGCCTATTAGCGACGGACCGCTATTTGTAGCGGTAGGTGATGCGGCCGCGATCGAGGTCGTAAGGAGAGAGCTCGATCTTCACGCGATCACCGGGGAGGATCCGGATGTAATGGCGGCGCATCTTCCCTGAGATGTGCCCGAGGACCTCGTGGTCGTTGTCGAGCTTGACCTTGAACATCGTGTTGGGCAGGGACTCGACGACCTCCCCCTCCATCTCGATCTTTTCTTCCTTCGCCATGCGACGCGGCAGGCTAGCAGCGTCGCCGCCCGACCCTTGGCTTCCCTCGTGTCAATCGGCGCTTATCCCCCGGTGTAGTCAGCCTTTCCGGGGCCATCTTCGATGAAGCTCCTGACGGCGTTCTTGAGGTCATCGGTGTCGAACAGCGGCCCGGCGATCTCTGCGGTTGCATCGTCAGCAGCCGCGATGCCTCCGTCGAGGTAGGCGCGGACCAGTCGCTTGGTGGCGTTATGGGCGACGGTCGGTCCAGCGGCGAGCGTGTGGGCGAACGCCATGCCCTTCTCGATCAGCTCATCGGCCGGGACGATGCGATTGATCACACCCCATTCCAGCATCGTCTCGGCGTCGTAGGGCCGGCCGGTCATGACGAACTCCCGCGCCCTCGCCGGCCCGGCCCGCTCGGCCATGCGCTGCACGCCCCCGCCGAAGGGTGTCAGGCCGACGACCCGCTCGACGAGGCCGAACCGCGACCCCTCGGCGGCCCAGATCATGTCGCAGCCGAGCGAGGCTTCGAGGCCGGCCGTCAAGCAGAGCCCGTGGACCAGTGCCAGCGTCGGGATCTCGAGGCTCTCGAGCGCCTGCAGATCGCGAACTCCGGCGGCTGCCAGCTTCGAGCCCTGCTCCGAGCCGGGAACGTTGGCGAACACCTTCTTGACGTCGACGCCCGCGGTGAAGACGTCTCCCTCGGCCCGGAAGACCATCGCCCGGGCACTCGAGGCGGCGACCTCGTCGCGTGCCTCGACCAGGGCGCCGAAGGTACGTTCCGTGAACAAATTCAACGGCGGGGCGTCCAGGATCACGACGGCGACCTCGCCATCGCGCTCGACCCGGATCGGATTCGTCTCGTCGATCGCCATGTCAATTACCTCCAGCGCGGATCGTCGCCGCGATCTTCGTGATTTCACCCATGTCCGCACCGCGCGGGATCCACGGCAGCTTCAGTGGATCGTCCTCGTAGCGCGGGATGACGTGGATGTGGAAATGGAAGACGGTCTGCCACGCCGCGGCGCGGCACGCGTTGATCAGGTTGAAGCCGTCGGGCTCGAGGGTGGCCTCCATCCGTCTGGCGATCCGCTGTGCCGCCACCGCCGTCGCCTGCAGGTCCGACTCGCCGATCGTGAGCAGGTCCTCGGTGTGCGCCTTGGGAATCACGAGCGCGTGCCCACGGGTGGCGGGATTGATGTCCATCATCGTCACCGTCCGCGGGTCCGAGTCGATGATCTCGGCGGGTGCGTCCCCGGCGACGATGGCGCAGAAGATGCAGTCGTTCTGGGGGCCCGGCATGGCGGCGCAGGCTACTGATCGGCGCGCCACGCCCGGAGCCGGGCGATCGCGCCGTCGCGCTCGGTGACCTCGCCCGCGTACTGGGCGCCCTCGAGCTCGCGAACGGCGGAGCCCAGAAGCGGCCCGGGTTCGATGCCGACGGCCTCGGCGATCTCGTCTCCTCGCAGGATCGGCGGCGGCGGCCCGCGGAGCTCCCATTCCACCGCGGCCGCCAGCATGTCCCGTGCGAGCTGCAGATGGCCCTCGATCGCCTCGCCCGGCACTCCCCCGCCCTGAGCGGCGAGACGGTCAGCGACCGTCAGCAGCGTCGTGTCGACTGCCTCCGACCCGGTCCGGCGCAGGTATTCCCAGACGCGTCGAGGCGGCAGCGGCCGCTCTTTGACCATGAAGCCGAGGACGAGGTGATCGCGGGTGATGGCCGCCAGGTAGTCGCTGAAGCGCCGCGAGGTGCGCAGCCGCCCGCAGACGTCGCGGATCATCTCGGCCCCGACCGTGTCATGGCCCCGGAACCTGACCCATCCGTCGATCTCTGTGCGCGTCGCCGGCTTGGCGATGTCATGGAGCAGTGCCGCGAACCGCAGCCCGTCGGAGCGGCTGACGCCGTCGGCGAGGGGCTGGGCGAGCAGCTCCGCGACGGTGGGAGCGACATCGCCCGCGTATCGATCGAGGGCCCCCTGAACCTCGAGCATCCGGCGCAGGACCTCGATCGAGTGATCGTGGACGTCGAGGTGGTGATTGGCGCTCTGACCAACCCCCCGCATGCCCTCGAGCTCGGGCAGGATCCCCGGGAGCGCGCCGAGCGCGCCGAGGTGCTCGATCGCCCTGATCGGCGCCGGCCCACCCAGCATGGCCGCGAGCTCGGCGAACTGGCGCTCACCGGCCGGCTCCCCGGCGCGTGCTGACTCGCGCCTCGCCAGGTCGATCGTCGCGGGGTCGGGTTCCAGCCCGAGGCCGGCGGCGAGCCGGGCGGCGCGCATCAGCCGCAGGGGATCGTCAGCGAAGGAGCGCTCCGACGTAGCCCGCAGCCTGCGGGCATCGAGGTCCGCCCGACCACCGGTCGGGTCGATCGTCTCGCCGCCCGCAAGCGGGACGGCCATTGCGTTGACGGTGAAGTCGCGCAGTCGCAGGTCGGCCTCGATCGTCGCCCCGCGAAGCTCCGCAACGTCGAGCTTCCAGGCGCCGTCGCGGGCGACGATGCGCCACGTCGCGAACTCCCCGGACAACTCGAAACGGTAGGCATCCGCGTTCGCGGCGATCTCTCGCGCCGCCGCCTCCGCGCTGCCGGCGGTCGCCAGGTCGACGTCCGTGCCCCGGCCGAGGACCGCATCGCGCACTGCACCGCCCACGATCCACACCCCCGCGGGATCCGAAAGCGCCTCCCGCGCCACGGTGGCCGCGAGGGCGCCGATGACTATCTCTCCTGAACGCGCGCTCACCGCTGATACGCCCGCGGGACCCGCGGGGAGATTCCGCAGGTGATCTCGTAGTTGATCGTTCCGAGCCGACGTGCCAGATCTTCGGCGCTCACCGAATCCGCTCCCTGCGAGCCCATCAGCACGACCGGCTCGCCGCGGGAGATGACCGAGTCGATGCCCAGCTCGATCGTCAGGTTGTCCATCGAGACGGTGCCGACGACGGGTGCGCGCGAACCGGCCACGAGGGCGTCTGCCCCGTTGCCCAGCCCCCGCCGGTAGCCATCGCCGTAACCGACCGGCACCACCCCGACGAGCGTTTCCCCCGCAGCCGACCAGCTGCGCCCGTAACCGACCGACTCCCCCGGCCCGTATCGCTTCACGTCGGCGACGTAGCTGTGCACCGACATCGCGGGCGTCAAGCCGGCGGCGCCGGCGTCAACGCCGAACGGGTCGAGGCCGTAGATCGCGACGCCGCAGCGCACCATGTCGAAGTGGAACTCGGTTCCGCGCAGCGTTGCCGCGCTGTTCGCCGCATGCAGGATCAGGCCCGGATGACGCTCCCGCAGGGGATTCGCCAGCTTCACGAAGCGCTCGAGCTGCTCGCGCAGGAACGCGTCGTCGCCCTCGTCGGCGGTCGCGAAGTGGGTCCAGAGGCCGGCGAGCTGGACGCGACCGTCTGCCGCGCAGGTGTCGACCACGCCGGCGACCGTACCCGGGTTCCTCTCTCCCAGCCGTCCCATTCCGGTGTCGTACTTGACGTGGATCCGAGGACGCAGGCCGAGCATCTCCGCCCGCTCGGCAACCTCCGCCAGGAACTCCTCGCGCCAGACGTTGAGCTCGGCGCGGGCCTGCAACGCGACATCGAGCTCGGCGCCCGTCACCGCCCCCATCAGCAGGATCGGCATCTTCGGGAAACGCTCGCGCAGCTCGAATGCCTCCGTCGCAGCGGCGACTGCGAGCGAGCTGGCCCCGCCTTTGATCGCCGCCTCGGCCGCCTCGGCCATCCCGTGGCCGTATGCGTTCGCCTTGACGACGGCGCAGAGCCCGACCCGAGGCCCGATGCGCTCCTTGAGGAACGCGCAGTTGCGCTCGACGGCGCGCAGGTCGACGATCGCTGTCGCCCGCTGAAGCGGCTCGTACCCGCTCAGAGCCTCAGCCCCCGGGGAAGCGCCTCGATCACGTCGGTCGCGATCACTGACTCGGCCCCCCATCGCTCCGCGGCATGGACGCCTGCTCGAGCGTGAGCGAGGACCGCCGCGCACGCGGCCTCGAACGGCTCGGTGCCTCGCGCGACGAGGGCCGCGATCGTGCCGGAGAGGACATCGCCCGTCCCCGCCGTCGCAAGCCCGGGGCTTGCGAGGGCGTTGACCGCAATCCGATCGCCATCGATGACGATGGTGTCATCGCCCTTCAGCACGACCACCGCCCCGGAAGCCTCCGCGGCGCGACGCGCGCCTGCGAGGCGCCGGGCTGACACCTCCGCCGAGCTCGAGCCGAGCAGCCTCGATAGCTCCCCCGCGTGAGGGGTCAGGATCGTCGGCTTGACGCGGCGAGCGAGAGGCCCGAGATCGCTGCCGAGGGCGTTGAGCCCGTCGGCGTCCAGCACCAGGGGAGCATCGATGCGGGGAACGAGCTCGCGGACCAGGTTCTGCGTGTGCTCTGCCCGACCGATGCCGGGCCCGAGCACGACGCATCCGGCGCGGGCTGACCGCTCGATGACCTTTGCAGCGGCCGCGGCACCGAGGCTTCCGTCGATGCTCTCCAATCCCATGGTCATGACCTCGGTCAGCTTCACCTCGAGGATCTGTTCGAGCGAATCGCTGACTCCGACGGTCGCGTAACCGGCGCCGGCGCGAATGGCGGCGGTCGCGGACATGCACACGGCACCGGTCATCCCACGCGACCCGCCGACGACGAACACCTCGCCGGAGCTGAACTTGCTGGACTCGCGGCCGCGGCGCGGCGGGAGGGACAGTGCGTCCGGGGCGATCGTGCCCGCAGCCGGCGCCGCGGGGGCGTCCGGCGGAATGCCGATGTCGGCCACGACGACCCGACCGCAACGCCACTTGCCCGGAGCCACGCAGTGGCCGATCTTCGGGGCGTGAAAGGTCACAGTGACCTCGGCGTCGACGACGACCGAAGCAGCCTCGCCCGTCGAAGCGTCGACCCCGGAGGGGACGTCACAGGCGATCACCGGCGCATCGCAGGCGTTCACAGCCCCGATCGCCGCGGCGGCGGGCTCGCGCGGCTCACCGTCGAAGCCGGTGCCGAAGATCGCATCGACGACCGCGCCCGATCCCGCCAGCGCAGCCGGCGCCGCACCGTCGGCGAGCTCCGTCACCCCACGATCGAGCCGGGCCAGGTTCGCGCCTGCGTCCCCCGAGAGCTCAGCCGCCGGCCACAGCAGCAGCACGTCGACCTCGTGGCCGCGCTCGCGCAGCAGCCGCGCGGCGACCAGGCCGTCGCCGCCGTTGTTTCCCTTTCCGCAGAGGATTCGGATGGGCCCTTCCGCGGCTGCCAGCTCGACCTCCCGCGCAAGCGCATCGCCCGCGGCCTCCATCAGGTCGAGGGAGGGAACGTCCCGCTCATCGATCGCCCAGCGATCGATTCCGCTCATACCTGCAGCGTCGAATAGCGGCTCGAGCCAGCCCTCGGGGTCCACGACCCTGAGCCTACCCGCCGCCGGGGCCTCGCTCAGCCCCGAGCCCGGGCGTTGCTGAGGCTGGCCAGCACGACGGCGCCGGCGACGTCCCGGGAGTGAGTCAGCGACACCGCCATATCAACGCCGGCCGCGTCCGCGAGGGCGCGCGCGCGACCATGAAGGAGCAACCGAGGAGGCTCCGATCCGACCACCTCGACCTCGATCGGGGCGCAGCCACCCCCGAGCGCCTTGATCGCCGCCTCCTTGGCGGCGAACCGCGCTGCCAGGTGTCGCGCCGGCCGGGAGCGGCGCTTCGCGTAGGCCAGCTCACCCGGCCGGAAGAGGCGTGAGGCGAGCCGCGGCCGGCGGGCGATGGCCCGCTCGATCCGCTCGATCTCGATCAGGTCGATCCCGAGCGCCGAAGCGCCCGAGCCCGCGGTCACGGTGCCGTCAGCGCGGCGGTCGAGGAGGAGGTCGTGTCGTCGGGCGCGTCCCTGAGCCCAAGGACCAGGCTCCCCATGCTGCGGTCCCCATCGACCTTGCTGCCGCTGACCAGGTAGTCGAGGGCGTCGAGGTATGGCTTCGCAGCCTGGTAGCCGAGGTCCTGGGTCGCCTGGCCGGTGCTCTCGATGAGCGAGATCACCGGCGGGAAGTCCAGGAAGAAGCTCGGCGTCACACCATCCCCGAGCGCATCCGAGGCGGCGTTGAAGCGATCCGAACCCTCGAGCGTATTGTCGGTCGAGACGACGTCGTCGATCGTGTCGCTGCCGACGGCGACTACGACCTTGCCGTCCTGCAATCCGACCTCGGCGCCGATGGGCGCTCCGGCCACCTGGACGCTGAAGCCCGTGTCGGTGGGTGACACCTGCAGCGAGCTCGTGCCCTGAAGGGCGCTCTGGAGCTTGCCGACCGTTGCCTTGGCCGCATCCTCGTCGGTCGCCTCGAGCACGAGCCCGGCTCCGAGCCCGAGGACCGAGCTGCCCTGCACGAACCCTCCCGCGTCGCCGATCCAACTGAAGTCCTTCTCCAGATCGAGTCCCGTCGCCTGCTTGACCTGCGCGAGCGGGTCGACCTTCAGGCCCGAGGAGTAACCCCCGCCGGGAATCGACCCCGCCTGCAACGCGTCGGCGAAGCCCGACTGAAACTGCTGGATCGTCGTCTGCAGCTGCTCGCCGACGTTGGCGCTGGCGAAGGCGAGCCACGCGTCCGCCGGGAAGGTGCTGACCAGATCGCTGGGGCCGGTGCTGCCCTCCTGGGACGGGCTCGAGGCGCCGAGCGTGAGCATGCTCGGCCCGGCGGCGCCCCAGAACTCGATGGGCCCGGTCGCGTATTGAGAGACCTGCTCGTCGAACTGCTTGAGCTGCGCGCCGGAGAACGCTCCGGAGCTCTTGATCAGGTCGATCGCCGCGGCTGTATCGACGTAGCCGCTGAAGAGGCTGTTGTCGGGCGCGTCGTCGCGAGCGGCGCTCGCGTCGGCGTCATCCGCGAGCGAGTCGCCGGTTCCGGCGTCGACTGCATCCTTGAAGCCCTGCTCGGTGCCGGCGACCAGGAAGTCCCCGTCGATGCCGACTGCTGAGTTGCCGTTCTGGTCCAGCTTGTAGTCGATGCCCTGATAGCTCTCGTCGGTGGTCTTCGTGGTCGGGTCCGATGTCGCGAGCTTGTCGATGAAGGCCTGAGCGGCACCGGTGTCGGTGACCGCGAACGACACGGCACCCTCGCCCTGCTGCGTCTTCGCGTCGTATCCGGAGAGGAAGCCACCAGCGCGGGCGCCGATCCAGGGCTCGATGTCGTCGGTGTAGGTGAGGCCGCCGGAGCTCGGATCCGAGGACAGGCCCGAGTCGATCGCGTCGCGGAGCATTCCACCCGGGTCATCGGTGGCGAGCAACTTCGAGAGGGCGGAGTCCAAGTCCTCGCTCATGGTCCCGTCAGGCTTGATCACGGCATCGACGTAGATCAGGGCGTCGGCCGGGGCCATGGTCGCCGGGTCGGGGCCGAGATCAGCCGTCGCCGTGGTCGAGTCGCCGCCGCCGCACGCGGAGACGGTGAGCGCGAGCACCAGCGCCGCGAGGAGGATGGTGAGCCTGAGGGGGGTGAAAGCGTTTCTCATCGGCGGGATCCTAGAGATTCCGCGGACGGATTCGCAGATCTACTCAACGGTGACGGTCTTGGCCAGATTGCGCGGCTGATCCACGTTCAGGCCCAGCATGCGAGCGGTGTGGTAGGCGAGCAGCTGCATCGGGATGACGGCGAGAATCGGCTGCAGGATCCAGTCGGTGCGCGGGATGAACAACGTCTGATCGGCGCTGTCGGTCACCTGATCGGAGCCCTCGGTGGCGATTGCGATGACGTCGGCACCGCGCGCGCGGACCTCGGCCATGTTGGAGAGGATCTTGTCCAGGACCGGACTATCGGTGGCGACGCAGACGACCGGGGTCGTCTCGTCGAGCAGCGCGATCGGCCCGTGCTTCATCTCTCCAGCTGCGTAGGCATCGGAGGGGATGTAGGAGATCTCCTTCATCTTCAGCGCGCCCTCGAGGCAGACCGGCAATCCGACGTGGCGACCGAGGTAGAGGAAGAACCGCCCGTCGTGATGGCTGCGGGCGATCGCGCGGACCTGATCGTCCGTCGACTCGATCGTCTCGTCGATCTTGCGCGGCAGCGCCTTCAGCTCGGCGATCAGCTCGGCGATGCGATCGCGCTCGATATGGCCGCGCGACTGCGCCAGCCAGAGCGCGAGCAGGTAGATGGCGGCGACCTGGCTGGTGAAGGTCTTGGTGGCGGCGACGCCGATCTCGAGTCCCGCGCGCGTGTAGAGAACGGAGTCGGCGTCGCGGGTCGCCTGGCTGCCCATCACGTTGGTGATCGCGAGCACGTGGGCGCCCCGCTCCCGAGCCAGGCGCATGGCGGCGAGCGTGTCGGCGGTCTCGCCGGACTGCGTGATTCCGACGACGAGGTCGTCTGGGCCGATGACGGGGTCGCGGTAGCGGAACTCGGATGCGACGTCCATCTCCACCGGCACGCGCGCCCAGGTCTCGATTGCATAGCGGCCGACGAGTCCCGCGTGGTAGGACGTGCCGCAGGCGACGATGATGATGCGACGCAGATCGGCCGCCTTCTCGGGCGTGTAGGCGAGCTCGCTCAGATCGACCGCGTCGAATTCGGGAAGGCGATCGGTGATCGTCTCCGCGACGGCGTCGGGCTGCTCGTGGATCTCCTTCATCATGAACGTGGAGTAACCCCCCCGCTCGGCCTCCTCCTCGTCCCAGGTGACGACTTCCACGTCGCGCTCGTGCGGCACCCCTTCGGGGTCGGTGATCTCGACCGCATCGGCGGTGATCGTGACGATCTCGCCGTTCTCGATCTGCATCACGGTGCGCGTCTCGCGCAGGAAGGCGGGGATCGCGGAGGCGAGGAACGTCTCCCCCTCTCCGACCCCGAGCACGAGCGGGCATTCGTTTCGCGCCCCGACGAGCGTCTCGGGGTGGTCCACGTGCATCGCGACGAAGGCGTAGTGGCCGCGCAGCACGGCGTACGCGGCCCGAACGGCAACCGTGAGGTCGCCCTCGTAGTGGCGCTCGATCAGATGGGCGACGATCTCCGCGTCGGTCTCGGAGCTGAACTCGTGACCCTGCTCGATCAGCTCGCGGCGGAGCTCCGAATGGTTCTCCACGATCCCGTTGAGGACGATGTGGACCTCGCCGGCCTCGTCGCTGTGCGGATGGGCGTTTTCCTCGGTGACCCGCCCGTGCGTCGCCCAGCGGGTGTGTGCGAGTCCGATCGTGGCCTCGGCCTGAGCCACGGCGACGGCGCCCTGGCTCTCCTCGGCCGCGACCGCGGCTCGGAGGTTGGCGAGATTTCCCACGGCCCGGACGGAGTCGATCCGGCCGTCCTCGAGCAGGGAGAGTCCGGCGGAGTCGTATCCGCGATATTCGAGCTTTTCGAGGCCGGCGATCAGGAGGTCGCGACAGGGCCTCCCGCCCACGTATCCGACGATGCCGCACATGGAGTTCTCCAGGGGAAGGGACGGCCAAGGATAGGGGCACCCCTCAGCCGGGGCAAGCAGCGGAGCTGGACGCGCTCAGCTGAGTGCAGCGCGGGCGACCCCGACGAGGCGGGCGAGCACCTGCTCGCATTCGGCCTCGTCCGGTGCCTCGACCATGACTCGCACCAGTGGCTCGGTGCCGGATGGACGCACCAACACGCGGCCGCGGCCCTCGAGCTTCGCGCCTTCGCGGCCGACGGCCTCCCAGACGCCGGTGGCGTCGGAGAGCGCGTCGCGGCTCCTGATCCGCACGTTCTCGAGGCGCTGCGGGAGCTTCTCGATTGGGCGGGCATCAGCCAGCGTGCGGTCCGACAGCGCGCGCATGATCAGCAGCGCCGCGGCGATTCCGTCGCCGGTCGCCGCGTAGTCGGCCCAGATGATGTGGCCCGACTGCTCCCCGCCGATCGTCCACTCGCGCTCGAGCAGCTCCTCGATCACGAAGCGATCGCCGACCTTCGTCGTGGCGACCTCGATCCCGGCCGCCTCCATCGCTTGATGGAAGCCGTAGTTGCTCATCACCGTAACCGCGACCCCCCCGGGCAGCTCGCCGCTCTCGCGCAGGTGGAGGGCCGCCAGAGCGACGATCTCGTCGCCGTCGAACTGGCGACCGTTGCCGTCGACCGCGAGCATCCGGTCGCCGTCCCCGTCGAAGGCGAAGCCGACCTCCGCCCCGTGCTCTGCCACCGCCGCGGCGACATGCTCGAGATGGGTGGAGCCGCAGGCCTCGTTGATGTTGCGGCCGTCGGGCTCGGTCGCGATCGAGATGAGCTCGGCGCCGAGTCGCTCGAACACGGCCGGAGCCGCGCGGTAGGTGGCTCCGTTGGCGCAGTCGATGACGATCCTGCGGCCGCTGAGGTCGAGCTGGAACGTTGAACGGAGCTCCCGCAAGTAGTCCTCGAGCGCCCCCTCCAGCTTGCGGATCCGGCCCGATGCGGACCCCGTCGCGGGCCCGGCGGCAACCCTCGCCTCCACCCGTTCCTCGGCGTCGTCGTTGAGTTTGCGCCCGGTTCGATCGAAGAACTTGATCCCGTTGTCCCGCCACGGGTTGTGCGACGCGGAGACGACCGCCCCGAGATCGAATCGGTGACGCCGAACGAGAATCGAAGCCGCCGGCGTCGGCAGGACGCCACCGAGGAAGACATCTGCGCCCGCGGCGGCGAGCCCCGAGGCGAGTGCGGACTCGAGCATGTGGCCCGACTCGCGGGTGTCGCGAACGATCAGCACCTGGGGACGGTCCCCGCGGAGCTCCGCCGCGGTGGCCCGCCCGAGCGCGAGCGCGAGCTCGGGGGTGAGCACTTCGCCGACGGGGCCACGGATGCCGTCGGTCCCGAAGAGTCTGTTGCGGTCAGGCATGCAGGGAGATCATTACGCCGCGGAGCCGTGGAGGCCTGCCAAATGGCATCGAAATAAGCCGTATGAAGCGTTGATCTGGCGAATGCGGGAGCGTCCGAGGCAAGGAGCCCGAGGCGATAGGCCGCAAGGCCGTGAAGCGAGGGGGACGCCGCATCGGGCGCTCCCGTGCCGCCAGATCAGCGCTTGCTGAACTGGGGGCGTTTGCGGGCTTTCTTCAGCCCGGCCTTCTTGCGCTCCTTGCGGCGATCGTCGCGCGTCAGCATGCCGCGGCGCTTGAGGTCTCCACGCAGCTCGGGCTCGAGCGTCGTCAGGGCCCTTGCGACGCCATGGCGGACCGCGCCGGCCTGGCCGCTGATCCCGCCGCCGTGGACGCGAACGCGAACGTCGACCGCGCCGTCGTAGCCGGAGCTGACGAGTGCCTGCCGGGCCATCGACTGGTGAAGGGTGCTCGAGAAGTACTCCTCGATCGCGCGGTCGTTGATCTGAAACTCGCCGGTGCCCGAGCGGACGATGACGCGAGCGACCGCGCTCTTGCGCTTGCCGGTCGCCTGGATCGATGCATCGGCCGGAACGGAGACGGCCCGCGGAGCGACTTGCTCGTCGTCGTCGTCCTGTGCGGCGGCGCGGGCTTCACGGGCGGCGCGCTCCTCTTCCTCGGCCTCGGCGGCGGCGCGTTCCTCGGCGGTGAGCTCGCGCTCGTCGCCGATCGCGATCGGCTCGAGATCGGCCCCGGGAACGATGTCGCGCTTCTCGGCCTTGGTCGGCTTCTTCTCAGCCGCCTTCTCAGGTTCCTCGGCACCCTCTACGGCTTCAGCCGCCTCCTCGGTCCCGGCCGTGGGGTTTGCCTCGACCTCGGGCTCGTCGGCTGCGTCCGCGGCGGGTGTCTCGGGCTCACTCGGTGCCTCCTCGGCGACCGGTGCCTCCTCGGCGGCCGGAGAATCTTCTGGCGCGGGGGTCACCTCAGCCTCGGGCTCAGTGGCCTCGGCCTCGGGCTCGGGGGTCGTCTCCGGCTCCTTCGCTTCCTCGTCGGCGGTCATCGGCTTACCTCCAGTGGCTGCGGCTGCTGAGCCGAGTGGGGATGCTCGGTGCCCGCGTAGATCTTCAACTTGAGCATCTGCTTACGCGCAAGCTTGTTGCGCGGCAGCATGCCCTTGACGGCGAGCCGGATGACGTCCTCCGGCTTCTTCTCGAGCATTTCCGCCAGCGTCCTCGACTTCATCCCGCCGGGGTAACCGCTGTGGCGGTAATAGGTCTTCTGCTCACGCTTGGCCCCCGTAACGACGATCTTCTCGGCGTTGACGACGACGACGAAATCTCCGGTGTCGCAGTGAGGCGTGTACTCCGGCTTGCGCTTGCCGCGCAGTGCGTCAGCGATCTGGGTGGCGAGGCGACCGAGAGTCTGCCCTTCGGCGTCGACGACGTACCAGTCTCGCTGGCGATTCTCAGGCGTGGCTACGTAGGTCTTCATTGCGCGAAAGAGCCGCATCCCGACCCAGGGGGGTCCGACGCGGCCGCCGGATGATAGCCGGTGCCGTGCAGCGCGGCTCGCGACCCCTTCTCGACCGTACCTTTTATTAGGAAACCGTCAGGAATTCGTTTCGATGAGACCGGGAGCGCGGCTATACTGCCGCGCCATCGGAGCCTCCCCGACAACAGCAGATCAGAGGTCGCGGCGGTTCCGCCGCCGTGCGCGCACCATCGGTGTCGCGGTCGCAGGCCTCGGCATGACGCTCGGCGCGGGCGCGGCGACCGGCAGCAGCAACGGCGGTGGGATCGGCGTCGCCCCGGGGCCGAAGATCACCGACGTCGTCTGCACCGTGCGCTGCCTCGACCTCCGCCAGGTCGCCGTCAGCGGCAAGCTCGAGCTCAGCGGCAAGCATCTGGAGGAGATCTCCGAGGTCAAGTTCCCGGCCAAGGACGGCAAGGCGTCCGCCAAGCCCCAGAGGGTCTCGGCCACCCAGGTCATGGTCAAGGTCCCCGAAGGTGCCACCTCCGGTAAGCCGCGCCTTTACGACGACGTCGGCCGCAAGGCGGTCGCTCCGGTCGACATCGAGGTCGAGCCCAAGGGCGCGGTCAAGGACGTCGGCAAGTTCTCCGTTTCCAGGGCCGAGGCCAGCGCCCCCACGACCTACTTCGACGGCAAGACCCCGAGCTCCCTGAGCTATCTCTTCAAGGCGGACGGCCCCGCCGATATTCGCGTCGACGTCGTCAACAGGGACAGCGGCGACACCGTCGCCTCGATCATTCAGCGCCATCAGAAGCCCTTCTCCACCCACACGGCCACCTGGGACGGACTGCTCGGCGGCGGACGCATCGCCCCCGACGGCGACTACCGCTTCTCCGTTTCACCGCTCAGCGGCGGCGCCGGAGCGGGCGCCAAGTTCAGCTTCCATGACCACATCTTCCCCTTGCGCGGCAAGCACAGCTACGGCGACGGTCTCGGCGCAGGTCGCGGTCACGAGGGTCAGGACGTCTTCGCCAAGTGCGGCACCAAGATCGTCGCCGCCCGCGGAGGCCGCGTCCAAGCCGTCGACTATCAATCGGCCGCCGGCTACTACGTGGTCATCGACGGCGCCAAGGAGGGCAACGACTACTTCTACGCCCACATGGAGAAGCGCGGCCGCCCGAAGGTCGGCTCCCGCATCCACACGGGCCAGCTGATCGGCTTCGAGAGCGACACCGGCGACGCCAGCGGCTGTCACATGCACTTCGAGTACTGGTCAGCCCCCGGCTGGTACGAGGGCGGTCACGTCCTCGATCCGACGAGGCCCCTGAAGAAGTGGGACAAGTACTCCTGAGTCGCTGAGGCGCGGGCCCGTGGACCCTCCCTGGCACTAAGTCGAGGGGAGAGCTACTCCCACTCGATCGTGCCGGGGGGCTTGGACGTGATGTCGAGCGCTACGCGGTTGACACCCTTGACCTCGTTGATGATGCGACTGCTCGCCCGCTCCAGCAGGTCGTATGGGAGCCGGGCCCAGTCGGCGGTCATCGCGTCGTCGGAGGTCACCGCACGGATCACGATCGGGTACGCGTATGTGCGTCCATCCCCCTGGACGCCGACGGACCGCACAACCGGCAGGACGGCGAACGACTGCCAGAGGTCGCGGTAGAGGCCGGCTGCTCGGACCTCCTCCTGCAGGATCGCGTCCGCCTCGCGCAGGATCTCGAGGCGCTCCTCGTTGACCTCGCCACCGACGATCCTGATCGCCAAGCCGGGGCCGGGAAATGGCTGACGCCAGACCATCCGGTCGGAGAGGCCGAGCTCGGCCGCGACCGCGCGGACCTCGTCCTTGAAGAGCATTCGCAGCGGCTCGACGAGGTCGAACTCGAGGTCGTCGGGGAGGCCCCCGACGTTGTGATGGGACTTGATCGTCGCGGCGCCGGTGCTGCCGCCCGACTCGATCACGTCGGAGTAGAGGGTGCCCTGGACGAGGTGGCTGACGTCGGGGAGCTTCTCCGCCTCCTCCTCGAAGACGCGGATGAACTCCTCGCCGATGATCATGCGCTTGGTCTCGGGGTCGTCGACTCCGGCCAGCCTCGCGAGGAAGCGCTCGCGGGCGTTGACGTGGATGAGCTTGATGCCGAGCCCTTCGCGGAACGTCTCGACCACCTGCTCGGCCTCGCCTTTGCGCAGCAAACCGTGATCCACCAGCACGCAAGTGAGCTGCTCACCGACGGCGCGGTGGACGAGGGCGGCGGCGGTGGCGGAGTCGACACCGCCGGAGAGGCCGCAGATGACGCCGCCGTCTCCGACCTGTTTGCGGATGCGCTCGATCTGCTCGTCGATGACCGAGGCAGCTGACCACTGCTCGCGGCAGCCTGCGACGTCGCGCAGGAAGCGCTCGAGGATCGCCTGCCCATGGGGGGTGTGGACGACCTCCGGGTGGAACTGGATGCCGTAGAGGCCACGTTCGGTGTCCTCCAGCGCGGCGACGGGGGAACCAGGGCTCGAGGCGAGGGCGATGAAGCCCTCGGGCGGCTCGAACACCGAGTCGCGGTGCGACATCCATGACTGCTGCAGCTCGGGAAGGCCCGCCATCAGACGCCCACCATCGGAGGTGAGAGCAAGCTCCGTACGGCCGAACTCGCCTTGTTCGGCGCCCTCGACCCTGCCGCCGAGCTCGAGCACCATCGCCTGCATTCCGTAGCAGATGCCCAGCACCGGAATCCCCATCTCCAGCAGCTCCCGGCGCAGCTCCGGCGCACCCGGCTCGTAGACCGAGGCGGGTCCCCCGGAGAGCACCAGCGCGCGGGGATTGCGCAGCCGCACCCGCTCGAGGTCGACGTCATGAGGCAACAGCTCGGCGAAGACGCCGCATTCGCGCAGTCGCCGCGCGATCAGCTGCGAGTACTGCCCGCCGAAGTCGAGCACGAGGACCTCCTCACGCTCGACGGCGACGTTCCCGGCCTCCACCCCGGCGTCGTCGACGAGCGGAGCATCGATCGGATCGCCGGTCAGTACCGGAGGTGCTGCCTCTGCCATCTGGCTCGCGGCCTACTCGGTGACCGCGGCGCCGTTGGCGGTCGCGGCCCGGCCATTGGAGCCCATGCCCACGTGCTGGCTGCGCTGCAGTTGCTTGCCCTCGGTCTGCAACGCGGGGGCCACCAGCAGCTCGGCCCGGTGGAACGAGGGAATGTCCTCGTACCCGCAGGTCGCCATCGAGGTCCGCAGCGCGCCCATCAGGTTGAACGTTCCATCGTTCTCCTGGGCGGGGCCGAGCAGGATCTCCTCGAGGCTGCCGTCCTGCTTGGTGGTGACGCGCGTCCCCCGGGGCAGTGAGGGGTGGAAGGTCGCCATCCCCCAGTGGTAGCCGCGCCCCGGTGCTTCGCTGCCGCGGGCGAGCGGCGAGCCGATCATCACGGCGTCGGCGCCGCAGGCGATCGCCTTGGAGACGTCTCCCCCGGTCCGCATGCCGCCGTCGGCGATCACGTTGCAGTACTGCCCGGTCTCCAGCATGTGCTGGGAGCGGGCCGCTGCCACGTCGGCGATCGCGGTCGCCTGCGGTACGCCG
This sequence comes from uncultured Solirubrobacterales bacterium, assembly GCA_963826475.1. GTDB lineage: Bacteria > Actinomycetota > Thermoleophilia > Solirubrobacterales > 70-9 > RHKX01. The sequence continues at coordinate 1,121,061 of CAWGXC010000003.1, forward strand.
ATGCCGAGGACTCCGCGCGTCGTGCATGCGGCACCCGGACCGACTCCCACGAGGACTCCGACCGCGCCGGTGCGCATCAAGTGCAGCCCGGTCGAGTAGGAGGCGCAGCCGCCGACGATGCATGGGATAGGCGCATCGGCGATGAACTGCTTCAGGTTCAGCGGCTCAGACGTCGACGAGACGTGCTCGGCGGAGATCACCGTGCCCTGCACGACGAGGATGTCGAGGCCCGCCTCGAGCGCGGCCTCGTGGTACTCACCGACCTTCTGCGGGGTGAGCGAGCCACAGGCGACCGCGCCCTCAGCCTTGATCTCCTCGATCCGCTGGGCGATCAGCTCCGGCTTGACCGGCTCGGCGTAGATCTCCTGCATGAGCTGCGTCGAGGTCCCAGGGGGAGCGGCGGCGATCCGAGCGAGCTGCTCGTCCGCGTCCTCGTAGCGCGACCAGATGCCCTCGAGGTTGAGGACTCCGAGGCCGCCGAGCTTGTTGATCGTCGCCGCCGTCTTGGGGCTGACGACCCCGTCCATCGCCGAGGCGAGCAGGGGAAGCTCGAAGCGGTAGGGCCCGAGGTTCCAGGTGATGTCGATGTCGTCAGGGTCGCGCGTCCTCCTCGATGGCACGATTGCGATGTCGTCGAACCCGTAGGCGCGGCGAGCCTTTCTTCCCCGTCCGATCTCAACTTCCAAGGTGTGGTTCTCCCTCGTTCGAGTGCTGAACGACGATTGTAGGCGGGCCGGTTGACGGCCTCCCAGGGAGGGTCCGCCGGAAAATGCGCGAAATGTGGAAGCGGGAGTGCCTCAGGCGGCGCGAACACGGGCGCCGAGGCGCCTGACGCCGACCTGATCGACGAGCCGCTCGACCTCGATCGGCTCGAGCATCCCGGCTCCGAGATGCTGCGTCGATTCCGCTCCGCACGCCACCCCGTAGGCGAGACAAGCCGCGGGATCGCGCCCGGCGCGCCTGGCGGTCACGTAACCGGCGAGGAATGCGTCTCCGGAGCCCACGCTCGCCACCGTGGCCAGCGGCTCGATCGAGACCTCGTAGCTCTCCTTCCCGTGCGGCTCTCCGGCGATCGCAACGCATCCCGACGCGGTCGTCACGATGGCCTCGTCGGCGCCCATCTCGATCAGCTTCGACAGGCCTGCAGAGAGATCCTCGGAATCGCCGAACTCATAGCCGACGGCTTCCTCCGCCTCCGCGACGTTGGGGGCGACGACAGCCGGCTGGGCGCGCAACCCGGCTCGCATCGGCTCACCGTCGGTGTCGAGGAGGGTCGGCACACCGAGGGAGCGCAGCTGGATGATCAGCTCCGCGTAGACGGAGGTCTCCGCCCCGGGAGGAAGCGATCCGGCGATCACGCAGAAGTCGGCTCCCCTCGCCAGGTAGCCGAGCCGCTCGGAGAAGCGCAGGATGTCGGACTCGCCGACGACGGGACCACGCTCGTTGAGCTCGGTCTGCTCACCTGAGGTCGGATCGACGATCGAGAGGTTCGTGCGCGAGTCGCCGCCGACCTCGATGAAGTCGTGCAGGACCTGCTCAGCGTCGAGGAGCTCGCGGATCCTCGAGCCCGTCGGCCCAGCCGCGAGGCCCGTCGCGATGACCGGCTCTCCGAGGCATTTGAGCGCCCGTGCCACGTTCACGCCCTTGCCTCCGGCGGCGATCCGCGAGTCGACCGCCCGATGGCGGTTGCCGAGCGCCATTCGCGGTACCGCGACCGTCCGGTCGAGGGCGACGTTGAGCGTCACAGTGAGAATCATTCCGAGGTCCCCCCATCCTGTCGCTTGAGCATCCGCTCCTGCCGGCTTCTCATCCTGTCCTCCGAGCTGCGTCCCCGCTCTCGCGACTCACCGCGGTGACGGCGAAACACGAGCACGCTGAGGAGGATTATGCCGAAGATGACGATTGCGACGCCGATCGCCGCAAGCGGTCCCCCGGTCTTGTCGACGATGTCCGGCGCCGCGATCGAGGTCGCCGCGACCAGCGGAACCCTCCCGACGACCCTTCCCCCGAGCATCACCTTCGCTCGGCCGAGCACGTTCCCCTTCCCGATCGGACCCTCGACGAACGCCGGCGCATCGACGTCCACGGTGATCTCCTGATCGGTTCGCGCCCGGACCTCGACCTTCCTCTTCGCAACGAGGGGAAGGGGGGCGTTCTCGTACCGGACCGAAGCCCTGGCGAGCTCGTCACCCGAGGCGACAGCGGTCTGCCGGTCGTACAGCGAGTAGCCGTAGTCGAGGAGCTTCTCGGTATCGGCGTCACGTTCCGCCTCGCTCGGCGCGCCGAGCACCACTGAGAGCAGCGGGATCCCGTCGCGCTCCGCCGAAGCCACGAGCACGTAGCCGGCGCCGAGGGTGTGACCGGTCTTGACACCGTCGACGCTCGAATCGGAGAGCAGCAGCGTGTTCGTCGTCTCGAGGACCCGCTCCGCGGAACCGCTCTCGAGCGTCGCCTCGGGGCGGCTGACGATGTGGCGGAACGTCGGGTTCTCGCGCAGCTTCAGAGCCAGCTCCGCGAGGTCGGAGGCGGTTGAATAGTTGTCGGGATCGTCCAGCCCGATCGGGTTCGCGTAACTCGTCCGGTCGAGCCCGAGGTCGGCGGCGGCGGCGTTCATCTCTGCGACGAATTCGCGCTCGTTCCCGCCGATGCCGACGGCGACGGTCTCGGCGGCGTCGTTCGCGCTCGGCAGCAGCATCGCGGCGAGCAGATCGCGGACGGTCAGGCGCTCGCCTTCGGTCAAGTCCGCGGTGGACTCCGCGGGACCGGCCGCGTAGGGCGGGACCGTGAGGAGCTTGTCGAGCGGGAGCTGATCGAGCGCCAGGTAGACGGTCATCAGCTTCGTCGTGCTCGCAATCGGTCGCTCCCGCGCTGGATTGTGAGCCGCGAGGCGGTCCCCGTCGCGGGCGTCGAGCAGGATCCACGCCGCGGCATCGAGGTTGGGGGACCCCGTCGCCTTCCCGGGGCCGGCCGCCGGGGCGCGCTCCGGCGCCGCCAGGAGCGCAAGCGCGAGCAGTGCGGCTACGGCGAGGAACATTCCCCGGCACCGCGCCGGCGCTTCGTTCAGCGCAACCCGCACTAGCGGATCTTCAGCTCTTGGCCTGCGATCAGAGCGGCGGGATCGATGTTCGCATCGGCATTCCAGCGCTCGAGATCGTCGACGGTGACGCCGAACTTCTCGGCGATCGTGCTCAGCGAGTCCCCTGATTTGATCGTGTAGGTCGTCGGTGCGTTCTTTCCACCGCTCTTCTCAGCGTTCTTGCCACCCTTGCCGACGGTCGTGCTCTCGGTCTTGGCGGGAGCCTGCGTCCCGTCATCGCCGGCGGACGTGACGACCACGTAGGCGGCTCCGAGCGCGACGATCAGCGCGAGGGGGGCGAGGATCCGGGTGGCCCAGGAGACCCGCCAGATCCGCCGGGGGCGGTTGCGTCCTTCTGGATCCTGCACGGGGCCGATCGTACGGGACCGGCTGGCCGCCAAAGCCGCGCGGTCGCCGGGCTGCGGGAATCCGTGCGCCTCGGGTGGGCCGCTACATGCCCGTGCGCACGACGCCGACCACGGACGCGTTCGCCAGCATGCCGGCGGCGCGACGGAGCCCTGGAACCGTCCCCGGATCGGCCGCGGGCGAGACGACCAGCACACCCTCGACGGCCCGCGCAACGAGGATCGAGTCCGGATCGGAGAGGATCGGAGGAGCGACGAAGACGACGAGGTCGTAGACCTTCGGCAGCCGCTCGACCAGATCGTCGAAGCGCCGCCCGGCCAGGGTGCGCGGAGTGGTCGGCCCCGGCTCGCCCGCGGGCACGCAGACGAAGGACGAACGCTGCTCGCCGTCACCGCCGACGCGCACGTTGCGCAGCACGTCTCGCGGCCCGACCGAGCCCCCGAGGTAGTCAGCGAGGCCCGGGCTCGGCTCGACCCGCAGCAGATCGGCCACAACCGGAGCCGCGAGCTCCGCCTCGACCAGGAGCACCCGGAGGCCGGCCTGCGAAGCCGCCACCGAGATGCCGACGGCCACGGAGGTGGCATCTTCGCCGCCTGCCGGACCGAGGACCGCGAGGGTGCGGAGTCCGTCGGGATCGGTGAGGTCCAGCTCGGTGGCCAGATCGCCGTAATCGGAGGCCACCGGCTCACCGACCACCAGCCGCCCACGCGCCCCCATCCCGATTCCGTCCTCCGGATCGGCGATCGAAGCGAGCAGCGGCGCGTCGAGGATGTCCTCGAGCCGCTCGGCGACCTCCCGCCGGCGCTTCGGGACAGCGGGCTTGCTCTGCGGTGAACGCCGGCTCCGCCCAAGTGTCGCGGTACCCAGCAGGGCGACGAACAGGCCGCCCCCGAGCCCGATGAGAGCCCAGAGCGGCGCCGAGCGGTTCTCGCTCGGCCCGTCGGGAAGGACCGCGGCGGCGCCGAGCTCGAGGCCCTTGCCCGACTTCTTGTCACCAACCCGCTCGACCAGCGCCGACGCGTATCCGTTGGCCGCGGCAACGGCGAAGTCGGGCTGCTCGGCGCTCGCCACGAGCTGCAAGGCCACGTCGCTGGGGTCGGGGACGATCGTCAGGTCGGCCAGCAGGTCGGCTCCGGGAACGTCATCGCCGAGGTTCGCCGCTGCGATCGCGGCCACGTCGCTGCTCCTGGCGACGTCCGCGTAGCGGGCAAGCTCCAGCCCCGCCTTGGTGACGTCTTTAGGCGCCTTCGCCAGGACCACTGTCGCCGTCGCCGTATAGGTGGGCTGATCGGCGATCCCCCAAGCGAACCCGGCGAGCATCCCGACGAGCGCGACGGCGACCATCGAGCGCACCCGGGGGCTGAGCGCCACCGCGACGCTCGTGCGCCCACCCGTGCCGCTCACATCTCCTCCGGCGCCTCGATGCCGAGCAGGTCGAGTGACGTCCCCAGCACGGTTCGGGTCGCGTCGCACACCTCGAGCCTCGCCGGCTCCAGTCCCGATCCGGCGCCGATCACCCTGCAATCGCGGTAGAAGCCGTGGAAGTCGGCGGCGACCTCCCGCAGGTAAGTCGCGATCCCGTGCGGCTCGCGCCTGCTCGTGGCCCTGACGACCTGATTGGGGAAGTCGAGCAATCGTGTGATCAGGGACCGCTCCGCGGGCTCGAGCGAGCCCGGCGGCACGGCTCCCGCGACCTCCTCACCGCCCCGCTTCGGAGAGCGAAAGATGCTGCAGATCCGGGCGTGGGCGTACTGCACGTAATAGACGGGGTTGTCGGAGGATTGCCTGCGCGCCAGGTCGAGATCGATGTCGATCGCCGTGTCGTGGCTGCGCTGCAGCAGGAAGAACCTGGTCGCGTCGACGCCGATGTCATCGAGGAGCTCGTCGAGCGTGGCGAACTCGCCGCGACGCTTCGACATCCGCGCCCGTTCGCCGCCTTCGACCAGGTTGACGAGCTGCATTATCTGGGCCTCGTAGGCGTCGCTCGGAGCGCCGAACGTGACGACCACGGCGCGCATTCGCGCCACGTAGCCGTGATGGTCGGCTCCGAGCACATCGATGAGCAGATCTGCGCCGCCCTCGAGCTTGTTGCGGTGGTTGGCGACGTCGGCACCGAAATAGGTCGGCTCACCGTTGGCGCGGATCAAGACCCGGTCCTTGTCGTCACCGAGGTCGGAGGTCCGCATCCAGAGGGCTCCCTCGCTCTCGTAGGTGACGCCGCGCGCCCGCAGGGCCTCGATCGATGCCTCGACCGCGCCGCTCTCGTAAAGCGCCCGCTCGGACGCCCAGCGGTCGAAGTGGACGCGCGTCCGCTCCAGGGTGCCTCTGATCGCCTCCACCATCAGCTCGACCCCGCGACGTCCGAGCTCCTCGGTCCGATCCGGACCCACCCCTTCCGCCGCGAGAAGTTCCCCGAGATCCTTGACGTAATCGCCCTCGTAACCACCCTCGGGCACGTCGGTCCCGTTCATGCGCGCCGCGATCGATTGGCCGAAGAGCCTGATCTGCTCACCCGCGTCGTTGAGGTAGTACTCGCGAGTGACCCGGTGACCGGCGAACTGCAGAACCCGCGAGAGCGCGTCGCCGTATGCGGCATGCCGGCCGCTGGCGACCGTTAAAGGACCGGTCGGGTTGGCGCTCACGAACTCGACGAGGACCGAGCGGGAGGACGAGGCGACGTCCGAGCCGAAGCGCGGACCGGCCGCGAGCACGTGCGCCACGGCCTCGCGCATCCAGGACTCGCTCATCCGCAGGTTGAGGAAGCCGGGTCCGGCGACCTCGATGCGCTCCAGCGAGTCGCCGAGCCGCTCCTCGATCAACCCGGCGAGCCTCGCCGCGGCCTCGCGCGGAGATGTGCCGAGCAGCGGCGCGGTGAGCATTGCCAGGTTCGTCGAGTAATCGCCGAGCTCAGGGCGCGGTGGCCGCTCGAGGCTCGGCTCGCTGATGCCGGCGTGGAGGGCGGACCCCGCGGCGGCGATGCTCGCGCGGAGCGCCGCAACCGGATCGGTCGACGAAGAGATCATCCGGAGGACTCTAAGCCCGACCCGCGAGCGGCTAGGAGGCGACTGCCCAGACTGATGCCCGCAGGCGCTCGGCCGCCTCGCCGGGGTCTTCGGCGCCGGCCACGCTCCGCGACGCGGTCACTAACGCGGATGCGCTGCCGGAGGCGAAGGCGGCTCCGAGATCCTCGACGGAACCGCCCTGCGCGCCGACCCCGGGCAGCAGGAGGATCGCCCGTGGCATCAGCTCGCGCAGCCGGGCGAGGAAGCGCGGCTCGGTGGCGCCGACGACCGCGCCGACGCCGCTCAGCTCACCGCTGCCGGTGAGCCGGTCTGCCAGTCCGGCGACCGAGGCGGCGATCCGCTCGTGCAGCGGCCCCTCTCGGGTCTCGAGGTCAAGAAGATCCGCTGCGCCCGGGTTCGAGGTCCGGACGAGGATGAAGACCCCCGCCCCGGCCGCGTCGGCACCCATGAGCAAGGGCTCGAGCGAGTCCTCCCCGAGCAGCGGATTCAGAGTGGCCGCATCGGCGCCGAGGCCGGCCACATCTCCCCATGGCGTCGGCGTGGTTCCGAAGAGCGCGTTCGCGTAGGCGGCGGCGCTGACCGGCACGTCACCTCGCTTGCCGTCGGCGATGACGAGGAGCCCCGCTTGGCGGGCTGCGCTCGTGACCGCCTCGAGCGCGCGCCATCCCGGGGCGCCGAGCGCCTCGAAGCGCGCGAGCTGCGGCTTGACCGCAACGCAGGCGGGGCCCGCGCGGCGGATCAGCTCGAGGCATCCCGCCTCGACTGCCTCCGACGCCCGCTCCCGGGCGTCGGAGGTGGACTCAACCGGTGGGGCCGCCGAGCACCAAGGCTCGGCCTCCGGGACCGGATCCAGTCCAAGGCAGACCTGACTGCGACGCTCTCTTACGAGCGCCGCAAGCCGGTCCGCGAATGGTTCGGTGCTACTCGAGGGCGATTCAGCTGCCCTTGATGGCGCTCTTGAGACCGGCGCCGGCCGAGAACTTCGGGACCTTGCCGCCCGGAATCGTGATGCGCTCACCGGTGCGGGGGTTGACTCCCTGGCGCGGGCCGCGCTCGTTGACGCTGAACTTCCCGAATCCGGTGAAGTTCACGTCCTCGCCGCTCTGCAGCGACGACGTGATCGTGTCGAGGACCGCCTCAACGGCGTCGGATGCGGCCTTCTTGCTTTCGATCCGCTCGTCGCTAGCGATGCGGTCAATGAATTCAGACTTGGTCATTTGTTGGTTCCTCCTGTTACGAGTGCAGGGCGGCGCGCACCCTAACACCGGCTTACGACGCACCTTTTGGCGCACTCGCTGGGCGGACGCTCGTACGAGGGGGTGGCGGGTCCCCACGCAACGGCATCCGCGCCTACGATAGGCCGAGCCCCGCGCGACCCCCGGCGCACGCCGGATGCCCCATGCAAGTAGCCGTCTTCAGCGACATCCACGCAAACCTGCCCGCCCTCGAGGCGGTGCTCGCCGACATCGACGAGGTCGGAGTCGAGGAGCGATGGTGCCTCGGTGACCTCGTCGGCTACGGCGCCAACCCCGACGACTGCGTCGCACTCGCCCGCGGCTTCGAAGCGTGTCTGGTCGGTAACCACGACCTCGCCGTGCTCGGCGAGCTCGACACCTCGACCTTCTCCGCCGCCGCCGCCAGCGCCGTCGAGTGGACCGTCGAGCACTCCGCCGACGAGAGCCTCGACTTCCTGCGTGGCCTCTCCCCAAGCGACGCCACGCGACCCGCGGCCCTCTACCACGCCTCCCCCCGCGATCCGATCTGGGAGTACGTTCTCTGGCCCGAGCAGGCCGCCGACTGCCTCGCGGTCCAGGAACGTCGCGTCAGCTTCGTCGGTCACTCCCACGTCGCGCTCTTCTTTTCCATCCCCGAGGACGAGGCTGCGCGCGCGGATGCCGCGCCGGAGGCACGCGGCTGGCAGGCCGGCGCGGGGACCAGGCTCGAGATCGACGAGGGCCGCTGGCTGATCAACCCCGGCAGCGTCGGCCAACCCCGCGACGGCGATCCGCGCGCGGCCTGGCTGCAGCTCGATACGGAGGCCTGGGAGGCGACCTATCACCGGGTCGCCTACGACATCGACCGCGCCGCCAAGGCGATCGAGGAGGGAGGCCTGCCCGAGCATCTGGCGCGGCGCCTCTTCGTGGGCAGATGAGGGCCAAGCTAGACTCGCCGCGGATGGCGTCAGGACGACAGATCGCCGCCTGCCTGACCCTCGTCCTGGTAGCGCTTTCGATCGCCGCCTGCGGCGGAGGTTCCCCGCAAGGGGACAAGATTCCCGCGTCGAGAGCCAATGATTTGATCACCAAGCTGCAAGAGGTAGAGGACCGCGCCGCGGACCCCTCCAAGGCGTGCGGCGACTCGAACTCCGCGCAGACGAGTTTGAGCGCCGTGAGCGACTCCGTCGACACCCTCTCCGATGACAACGTGGATCCCGACATCGTCGCCAACCTGAAGGAGCTGATCGGGAACGTCGAACAGACGCTCGCCGACCAGTGTTCATCCGCTTCGACGACTACCGCGTCGACTCCAACCGAAGCGACGTCGACTGAGACGACGACCGAGACGACGAAGGAGACGACGGACAAGTCGACGACGGACAAGTCGACGACGGACTCGACCGATGAGACCACCACGTCGTCGACGGAGAGCACGACGAGCACGGACACGACGAACCCGCCCGAGACCTCACCCCCAAGCCACAGCAACGCCGGGGGCAACGGCAACGGCAACGGGGGCGGCTCCCAGGGTGGATTCGAAGTCGGCGGCGGCGGCGGGCGCGTGCCGGCGAGCGGGGGACCGGGATGAGCGGCGGCGGCGCGATCGCAGACCGCTACGCCCTCGGCGATCGCCTCGGGAGCGGAGGCATGTCGACCGTCTACAAGGCCACCGACCAGGTGCTCGAGCGCACGGTCGCGGTCAAGGTCCTCGCCGAGCACCTCTCCGACGACGAGAAGTTCGTCGCCCGCTTCCGTCGTGAGGCGCTCGCCGTCGCCAAGCTCGTGCACCCGAACATCGTTCAGGTCTACGACACCGGCGTCGATGCCGGTCGCCACTTCATCGTCATGGAGTACGTCGAGGGGAAGTCCGGCGCGCAGCTGCTCCAGCGCGACGGAGCGCTCCGTCCCGGCACCGCCGTCGAGATCGCCGCCCAGGCGTGCGCGGGCCTCGAATACGCCCACAAGCAGGGCATCATCCACCGCGACGTCAAGCCGGGAAACCTGATGGTGATCGGCGGACCCGCGGGCGGGCCGCCGGAGATGACCGTCAAGCTCGCCGACTTCGGCATCGCGCGCGCGGCCGAGCAGACGCGCCTGACCCAGGTCGGATCGGTCGTCGGCACGGCCGCCTACCTCTCACCCGAGCAGTCGCGCGGCGAGGAAGCGACGCCGATCTCCGACGTCTACTCGCTGGCCGTGGTCGTCTACCAGCTGCTCACCGCGCGCCTGCCCTATGAGGGCAACAGCCTCGCCGAGTTGGCGATCAGGCGCGAGAACGAGCGCCCGCTACCCCCGACGAGCTACGAGCCGAAGATCCCCGAGGCGCTTTCCCAAGCCGTCCTGCGCGGCCTCGAGAACGAGCCTGAGGCGCGCTACGTCGACGCGCTCGCGCTGGCGGCCGCCCTGCGTGCCGGTCTTTCCGGCATCGCGCCGGCGAACGAGGCGCTGACCACCAGGCAGGGTGGCGACAGCACCGCTGCCACTCGCATCGCGCCCCGGGAGCATCGGACTCCGACCTCGCCCGCGCGGGCCGTACGGCCTCGTCGCACCCCTCCTCCGCGGCGCTCGGCGCCCCCGCCCGTGGCCACCCGCTCCAGCGGGGGCGGCCGCTCGGCCTTCTCGAAGCTGATGCGAGGGCTCGGCGCGGTCCTGATGATCGCGATCGTGGCCGGGCTCATCGCCGCGGCCATCCTGCTCGCCACCGATGCCGGGCAGAGCACCGATCTCGGCAAGTACATCCATGACAACGTCAGCGACGGCCTTCAGGGCATCCAGCAGTTCATCCAGGACAACACGGCTAATTAACTGACCCCGGCCGAATGCTCCGCTTCGCGTGGATGACTACGGCGAGATCACCTGCATCGCGGCCGGTCTCGCCGGGTGGGCGGCCACCGGGATGGGACCGCGGGGTTGCGCTCAGGCGCGGAAGTCCCATGGTGCCGCGCCCGCCAGGATGGCGTCGCGATAGGCGGCGAGGCGGCCGGCGATGATCGCCTCACGGGCGCCGCGGACGATCTCGGCGCAGTAGACGAGGTTGTGGACGCTGAGCAGGCGCACCCCCGTCAGCTCCTCGGCGCGGGAGAGGTAGTGAACGTAACCGCGGCTGTGTCTCGTGCACGCCGGACAGGGACAGCCCTCGACCAGCGGTCCGTGCTCACGTTCGTTGCTGCGCTTGCGCACGTCGTAGCGGAAGCGCTTACCGGGGAGGGGGGCCAGCGCCATCCCGTGACGCCCGAGGCGCGTCGGCACCGCGCAGTCGAAGCTGTCGATTCCCCGGGCGATCCCCTCGACGAGATCGTCGGGCTCGCCGATCCCGAGCAGGTGCTTGGCCGCCTCGGTTGGCAGGTGCCCGAGGGTCATGTCGAGGACGCCTCGCATCTGCTCCTTATCGCGACCGAGGGTGCCTCCGATAGCCAGCCCATCGACGCCCGCGGCGCCCACGGCCTCAGCCGACTGGCGCCGCAGATCCTCGTGGGTTCCGCCCTGGACGATCCCGAAGACCGCCTGTCCGGCCGGACCGTGCTCGGCGTGCCACTCGAGGCACCGCTCGAGCCACCGATGCGTGCGCTCGGTCGAGCGAGCGGTGTAGTCGCGATCGGCGCGGAACGGAGTGCACTCGTCGAATACGAGCGCGATGTCGGAGCCGAGCCCGGCCTGTACCTCCATCGAGCGCTCAGGCGATAGAAACCGCTCGGAGCCGTCCACGTAGGAGCGGAAACGCACGCCCTCCTCCGCGATCTCGAGGACTCCTCCCTGCATCGGGGGACGCCCCCGGCGGCCCTTCACCTCATCGGCCACCGCGCCGTGAGCGAGGGAAAATACCTGGAAGCCGCCGGAATCGGTGATGATCGGACGGTCCCAGCTCATGAAGCCGTGGAGGCCTCCGAACTCACTGATCAGCTGCTCGCCGGGTGCGAGCATCAGGTGGTAGGTGTTGCCGAGGACCATCTCGTAGCCGAGCGCCTCGACATCGTCGGAGACGAGACCCTTGACCGATCCGCGGGTCGCAAGGGGGACGAACGCGGGCGTCTCGACCGGGCCGTGCGGGGTGTGCAGGACGCCCGCGCGCGCGGCGCCGTCGCGGGCGACGATCTCGAACGAGAGGCGATCGGGATCCGTGCGCACGGACCTACCCTATGAGGGCGCCGCCCTGACCACGCATCCGCCGAAAGCAGAGGCCCGGGCGATGCCGGGCCTCTGCAGCGTCGGATCCCGTCCTGTCAGTTCTGAGCGGCCTCCGCTTCGATCGTCGCGGTCGCCCCCGAGCCGATCGGCACGCGATGCGGCTGGCGCTGCTCGGGCTTGGGAATTCGGATCTCGAGCACTCCCCGGTCGAAGTTGGCCGCAACCTCGTCGGCCTCGATCCCGTCCGGAAGGGTGAGCGACCTCGAAAACCGCCCGAAGCTCCGCTCGACCCGGCGATACCCGCGTCCCTCGCCGGTGCGGTCGGCGCGGCGCTCGCCGGCGACCGTCAGCACGCCGTCCTTGATCTCGATCGACACGTCGTCCTCGGTCAGCCCGGGGAGATCGGCCGTGAGCACGAGCTCGCTCCCCTCCTCGGCGAGGTCCATCGCGGGAATCCAGCGGGGTGGGCTCCCACCGTTGGCGCTCCTGCCATGGCCGAAGAAACCATCGAAGAGCCTGTTCATCTCCGACTGCAGCGAGTCGAGCTCGACGGCCGGATCCCATCGAACGAGCGTCGTCATGTCGTCACCTCCATCGCTTCCGGTGCCCTGCGGCACAACGCTGGTCAAGTTGCGACGAATTTAAAACCTAAGTCGGTCCGTGTCAAGTTTTCTCAACCCGGAGCGAGGATCCGCCCATTTCATCGGGTTTGTCGATTCCCAGCAAGTCGAGGGCGGTTGGCGAAACGTCGGCCAGGATGCCGCCGCCGCGCAGCTCGATCCCCTCGACCGTCACGACCAGGGGGACGGGATTGGTCGTGTGGGCGGTGTTCGGCGAGCCGTCGGGCTCGACCATGAACTCGGCGTTTCCGTGGTCAGCCGTGACGATGCAGGCGCCGCCCTTCCCGAGCACTGCTTCGAGGACCGAGCCAAGGCAGCGGTCGACCTCTTCGATCGCATCGATCGCGGCCTCGACGACGCCGGTGTGACCGACCATGTCGGGATTGGCGAAGTTGATGATCCCGAAGCGGATCTCCTCGCTGCCCCAGCCCTCGCAAAACGCCGCGGCGGCCGCCGCGGCGCTCATCTGCGGTTTGCGGTCGTAGGTCGGGACGTCGCGCGGCGAATCGACGAGACGCCGTTCCTCCCCTTTCCATTCGGCCTCGCGCCCGCCGTTGAAGAAATAGGTGACGTGCGCGTACTTCTCCGTCTCGGCGACGTGGAGCTGGCACCCCCCGGCGTTGCTGATGACTTCGGCAATCGTCGTCGCGGGAGTCCGGGGGGGAAACGCGACCGGGTAGCTCCAGCCGTCGCGGTAGCTGGCCATCGAGGTCAGCTCGATGCCAGGAGACCCGCCCCGATCGAATTCGTCGAAGTCCGGTTCGCCGAGCGCGGAGACGATCTGGCGCATCCTGTCCGGGCGGAAGTTGAAGGCGACGACGACGTCTCCGGAGGCCATGCCGTCGTAGTCACCGAGCACCGTCGGCTTGATGAACTCGTCCGTGACCTCGCTGCGGTAGGCGCTCTCGATGGCCTCGGCGGCGGAAGCGGCCCGCTCGCCCTCGGCATGAACGAGCGCGTCGAAGGCGAGCTTCGTCCGCTCCCAGCGACGATCCCGGTCCATCGCGTAGTAGCGACCGCTGACCGTGCCGATCCTGCCGGCGCTGCGGAGCCAGCGCTCGGCTTCCTCGACGTACCTGGCACCGCCGCTCGGGCTCGTGTCGCGACCATCGGTGAACGCGTGAAGGATCACGTCGGGGACGCCCTCCGCTGCGGCGAGCTCGACACAGGCCTCGATGTGCCCCCATCCGGAGTGGACGCCGCCATCGGAGACGAGGCCCATCAGGTGCAGCCGGCCGCGCGGGCTCTCGCGGGCTCGCTCGCAAGCCGCCAGCAGCGCCTCGTTCTCGAAGAAGCTGCCGTCCGCGATCGCCCCATCGATCCGGGCGAGGTCCTGCTTGACGACCGAGCCCGCCCCCAGGTTCAGATGGCCGACCTCGGAGTTGCCCATCTGGCCATCGGGAAGACCGACGTCGGCACCGGACGCCGAGAGCTGCGTGTGCGGATAGCGCTCCCAGATCTCGTCGAACACCGGCGTGTCCGCCAGGGAGACGGCGTTGCCGGGGCCGGGGTCAGCGAGGCCCCAGCCGTCGAGGATGACGAGCGCCACCCCGGGAACCGGGATCTCCCGCGGACCCCCGCCGAGGGCGCTCATCGAGGGTCCCCCACCTTCAGGCCGCCTCGACGATCGCGGCGAAGTCGTCGGGGTCGAGGGCGGCCCCACCGACCAGCGCGCCATCGATCTCGCCCCGTCCGAGCAACTCGGCGGCGTTCGCCGGCTTGACCGATCCGCCGTAGAGGATCCGGATGCGCTCGCCCTCGCCCTCGTCGCGGGCGCCGATCAGCGCCCGCAGGAAGCCGCAGGCGTCCTCCGCCTGGCCTGGCGAGGCGGTCTTGCCGGTGCCGATGGCCCAGATCGGCTCGTAGGCGATGATGATCTCGCCAAGGCGCCCGGAATCAACGCGTGAGAGGCCCGCATCGAGCTGCCGGCGCAGAACCCGGTCGGTGTCGTCGCACTCGCGCTGCTCGTCCGTCTCCCCGACGCAGAGGATCGGGGTCAGCCCGCCCTCGAGCGCAACCTTGACCTTGTGTGCCAGCGCCTCGTCCGTCTCCCCGAAGAGCTGTCGGCGCTCCGAGTGACCGAGCACGACCGCGCTCGCGCCGACGTCGCGGAGCATCGACGCCGATACCTCGCCCGTGTAGGCGCCGCTCTCGGCGAAGTGCATGTTCTGGGCGGCGACCTCGACCGGCCCGGTCGAGCAGAGCTCCGCGACGAGCGGCACGGCGAAGTACGGCGGGCAGATGATCACCTCGGCGCCCGTCCCCTCGATTCGCGGCAGCAGTCGGTCGCAGAAATCGCGCGCCTCGCCGAGGCTCTTGTTCATCTTCCAGTTGGCGGCGATGACCGGGATCCGTTCGCTCATGCGGCCTCCCCTTCGTCGAGCAGAGCCTCGACGCCGGGCAGTGGCTTGCCCTCGATCAGCTCGAGCGAAGCTCCCCCTCCGGTCGATAGCCAGCTGACCCGATCAGCGAGGCCGAAGCCCGCGAGGGCGGCGGCGGAGTCTCCCCCGCCGACGATCGTCGTCCCGCCCGAGTCCGCGACGGCGTCCGCGATGGTGCGCGTCCCGGCCGCGAACGGCTCGAGCTCGAAGGCGCCCATCGGGCCGTTCCAGAAGACGGTTCCGGCGGTGAGGATCGAATCCGCATAGGTCTTCGCGGTTTCCGGGCCGATGTCGAGCCCCATCATCCCCTCCGGAACATCGACTCCCGCGAGAGCGTGGGGCTCCGAGTCCGCGGAGAACCGCTCGCCGAGCACCAGGTCGGTCGGAAGGCGCAGCTCGCAGTCGGAGGAGGCAGCCATCTCGAGCGCGTTGCGGGCGAGCTCGATTCCCTCCTCCTCGACCAGCGAGTCGCCGGTCGCGCGGCCCTGGGCGCGGAAGAAGCTGAAGCACATCGCGCCGCCGATGAGGATTTCGTCGGCGAGGTCGAGAAAGCGCTCGATGACGGCGACCTTGTCGGTCACCTTGGCGCCGCCGAGGACGACGACCAGCGGCTTGGCGGGCTCGTCGAGGACCGCGGTCAGCTCCCGCACCTCGCGCTCGAGCAGCAACCCGGCGTAGGCGGGCAGATGCTTCGCGACACCCTCCGTGCTGGCGTGAGCGCGGTGGGCGGCGCCGAAGGCGTCATTGACGTAGACGTCGGCTAGATTCGCAAGCGCGGTCGCAAGATCGGGGTCGTTCCTCTTCTCCCCGGCCTCGTAACGCGTGTTCTCGAGCAGGAGCACGCCGCCGCGCTCCAGCGCTTCGGCGGCCGCCTCGACCTCCGGCCCGACGATGGCCGGAGCAAGCGCCACATCGATGCCGAGCAGCTCGCCGAGCCGGGCGGCGACGGGCTTCATCGAGAGCGCGGGATCGTGGTCCTTCGGCCGGCCCAGGTGGGAGCACAGCACGATCGACGCGCCGCGCTCGCGGAGCAGCTCGATCGTCGGCAGCGCGGCTCGGATTCGCGTGTCGTCGGCGACCTCTCCGTCCTCGAGCGGGACGTTGAGGTCGCTGCGCAGCAGAACTCGGCGGCCCTCGACGTCGGCGTCCCGCACCGATGCCTTGGCGAACCGCCCTCGTTCGGTCACGGGCACTACCGATGCCCGCTCAGAGGACCTTGCCGGCCAGCTCGACGATCCGGTTGGAGTAGCCCCACTCGTTGTCGTACCAGGCGACCACCTTGACCATCGTGCCCTCCATGACCATCGTCTGCTGAGCGTCGAAGATCGCCGAATGCGGGTCGCCGACGATGTCGCTGGAGACGATCGGGTCCTCTGTGTAGGAGAGGATTCCGTTCAGATCACCGTCCGCGGCGGCCTTGAACGCGGCGCCGACCTCGTCTGCTGAGACTTCCTTCGAGACGACCGCGGTGAGATCGACGACGGACCCCGTCGGCACGGGAGCGCGCATCGAGAAGCCGTTCAGCTTGCCGTTCAGCTCCGGCAGCACGACGCCGACGGCCTTGGCGGCACCGGTGGTGGTGGGAATCAGGTTGAGCGCGGCCGCCCGAGCCCGTCGCAGGTCCTTATGGGGCATGTCCTGGAGGCGCTGGTCGGCCGTGTAGGCGTGGATCGTCGTCATCAGCCCATGCTCGATCCCGACCGCCTCGTGCAGCACCTTCGCGACGGGGGCCAGGCAGTTGGTCGTGCAGGACGCGTTGGAGATGATGTGGTGGGAGTCGCGGTCGTAGTCGTCGAAGTTGACGCCGAGGGCGACGGTCACATCGGGATCCGTTGCCGGCGCCGAGATGATCACCTTCTTCGCCCCCGCTGAGAGGTGCTTGGCGGCGTCGTCGCGCTTGGTGAAGAAGCCGGTCGACTCGATCACGACGTCGACGCCGAGGTCGCCCCAGGGCAGGTCACCCGGATCCCGCTCGGAGAGGACCTTGATCTCGCTCCCGTCGACGGTGAGCGAGTCGTCGCCGACCGTGACCTCGCCCGGGAATCGCCCCAGGATCGAGTCGTACTTGAGCAGGTGCCCGAGGGTCGCGGTGTCCGTCAGGTCGTTGACGGCGACGAACTCGAGGTCTGCGCCCGCCTCGTGCGCGGCGCGGAAGAGATTGCGCCCGATTCGCCCGAAACCATTGATGCCGACCTTGACTGCCACCGTTCCTCCTAGGTTGATTGCCTGATAGCGCCGCTTCCCCAAGCCGCGGGCCATAACCCTACGGGGAGCGCGGTCCGCCCGTCAGCGAGGGAGCCGATCACTCGCCCTTCGGGGCCCAGCGGAAGAACCTCACCGCGAGCAGCAGGCCGGCGACTCCCCAGGCGGCGACGATCGCAAGCTGCCCCCACTCGAACCCGGCACCCGTCGTCGCCGGGTCGTAGGCGGTCAGGAAGGCCTCGAAGAACGGTCGGATCGGGAAGACGGATGCGAGGTTGAGGACTCCGTCGGGGATCTCGCTCTCGGGGATGAAGACCCCGGAGAGGAAGTAGAGCGGCAGCACCGTCGCGTTCGTGATCGGCGGCGCCGCATCCTCGTTGGGAATGACGGCGGTGAGGGCGAAGCCGATGCAGCAGAAGGCGAACGTGCCGACGATCAGGGTCACGAGCACGGCCGGCAGCGTGTTCGTCGGAAAGGGGACTCCATAGAGGACGCGGCCGAGGACCGTGAGCACGACGACCATCACGACCGAGATGACCAACGCCTGCGCGACCCGCCCGGCGATGTAGGTGGCGGGCGGAAGCGGCGTGCCGCGGAGCCGCTTCAGGCGACCGCTTTCACGCGCCTCCACCACCCGCATGGCGACTCCGACCAGGCAGGCGGAGACGACCGCGAGCGTGACGATCCCTGGCACGTAATAGGCGGACACCTTGAGATCACCGCGGCTCTGGAGCGTGTCGCTGCCGAAGATCGAGGCGAAGA
Organism: uncultured Solirubrobacterales bacterium; assembly: GCA_963826475.1. Lineage (GTDB taxonomy): Bacteria > Actinomycetota > Thermoleophilia > Solirubrobacterales > 70-9 > RHKX01. Next base: position 1,138,833 of record CAWGXC010000003.1, read on the forward strand.
TCAGCAGGAAGATCACCGGCAGCATGACGGTGAAGAAGACGGCCGCCGGAGAACGCCAGAAGATTCGCTGGTCGTAGCGGAATTGGTGGATCAGCAGGGCAACTCCACTCATCTCGGCTCCACCTCGCCCTCGGCCGTCAGGCGCAGGTAGACGTCCTCGAGGCTCGGCCGACGAACCTCGAGGTGTTCGATCCCCACCCCGCGCTCGAGCGCCCAGCCGGTCAGGTCGTGGAGGGCTTTGACCGGTTCGACGCTGCGGATGATCACGTGGCCGTTGGAGCCGGCGGCCGGCTCGCCGAGGGAGTCAGGGAGCTCGGCGGCCGTGATGCCGCCGGCGAGCTCGAACGAGACCTCGGTCGCGGCGTCGGCACGGCCGCCGAGATCGTCGGGCGTGCCGGTGGCGACGATGACCCCGTTGGCGATCACGGCGACACGATCGGCGAGCGCCTGCGCCTCGTCCATGTAGTGAGTGGTCAGAAAGACGGTCTTGCCGAGCTCGCGAAGCCCGGCGATCACCTCCCAGGCCTGGCGGCGGGCCGTGGGGTCGAAGCCCGTCGTCGGCTCATCGAGGAAGAGCAGCTCGGCGTCCCCGATCAAGGCAACCGCTACGTCGAGGCGCCGCTGCTGGCCGCCTGAGAGCTTCGCCGCCCGCACCTCGCTCTTTTCGCCCAAGCCGACGAGATCGATCGTCTCCTCGACCCCGCGCGGGTCGCGGTAATAACCGGCGAACATCTCGAGCGTCTCCCGGACGGTCAGCGCCGGCTCCATCCGGCACTCCTGCAGGACGAAGCCGATCCGGCTGCGCCACGCCGCGTCGGCGCCCTCCGGGTCGGAGCCGAGAACGGAGACCTCTCCCCCACTGCGGTTCCGGTAGCCCTCCATGATCTCCACGGTCGTCGTCTTCCCGGCACCGTTGGGACCGAGGAAGGCGAAGATCTCGCCGCGTTCGACCTCGAGATCGACCCCGCGGACCGCCTCGAAGTCGCCATACGACTTGTGCAGGTCCCTGACGCTGATCACCGGATCGCTCACGACCCCGATTATGAACGGCCGCTCATCCCCGCCTCCTCCGAGGAAGGCGTCGCTCCGGTCTTGTTGAGCTGACGATGGATGTCGCGAGCGAGCTTTCCCGGGATCCCGGGAACCGCCTCGAGCTCCTCCCGCGAGGCGCTCAGAAACCGCTCGGGGGAGCCGAAGTGGCTCAGCAGGGCGCGCTTGCGAACCGGGCCGACGCCGCGCAGGCCGTCGAGGACGGAGCCGGTCATGGATCTGGTTCGGCGCTTGCGGTGCAGGTCCAGCGCGAAGCGGTGGGCCTCGTCGCGAACGCGCTGTAACAGGCGCGACGCCTCAGAATCGGGGGCGATCGGCAACGGTGAGGAACGGCCCGGGACGTAGACCTCCTCGAGCCGCTTGGCGAGGGAGACGACCGTCGCCCCGCGCTCGATCAACGGCTCCAGCGCCTTGATCCCGGCAGCCAGCTGGCCCTTTCCTCCATCGATCATGATCAGCCCGGGCAGGCTGGCGAAGCTCTTGTCGAGCTTTGGATCGTGCGGCGATCGCTCTCCCTCTGAGACGTACCTGGCGAGTCGCCGCGAGAGGACCTCGTCCATTGATGCGAAGTCGTCGGGACCCTCGGTGCGCCCGCGGATGTTGAAGCGGCGGTAGTCGGACTTCTTCGGTGCACCGCCTTCGAAGACGACCATCGAGGCGACGGTGTGATCGGGGCCGAGGTTGGAGATGTCGTAGCCCTCGATCCGGATCGGCGGCTCCTCCATGCCGATCGCCTGCGCAAGCTCGTCCAGAGCCTCCGTGCGCTCACGCCGACGGCGCTCGCGGCGCAGCTTGTCCTGGGCGAGGGCGAGCCTGGCGTTGCGCTCGGCGAGCTCGCGCAGCCGGCGCTTGTCGCCGCGCTCGGCGGCTCGCACCTCGACCGCCGTCCCTCGCCGCCTCGTCAGCGCCTCGGCGAGCAGCCGCACGCTGCCCGAGAGCTCCGGGCCCACGACGACGAGCGGCGGAACCGATGGCGCCGCCTCGTAGTACTGGGCGACGAACTGCTCCGCAACCTCGGTGATGTCCCGCTCGCCGTTGTTGTCGAGATAGAAGCCCTGGCGCTCGGCGAGCACCCCGTCGCGCACCTGGAAGACCTGCGCATTCGCCTCCGTCCCCTCGACCGCTACGCCGATCATGTCGGCTGTCCCGACGCTCTCACCGGCGACGCGCTGGCGCTCCATCAACGAACTGACCGCCTGCAGGCGGTCGCGGAACAGGGCCGCGCGCTCGAACTCGTGGCTCTCCGCGGCCTCGTTCATCTTCTCCTTGAGGTCACGCTCGACGTCGCGGTAGCGGCCGGAGAGGAAACGCCGGATGGCCTCGATCCCTCGCCTGTACTCCTCGGCGTCGATATAGCCGACGCAGGGGGCTCCGCAGCGCTTTATGTAGTAATCGAGGCAGGGAACGCCGGAGCGGCGACCCGGCTCCGGTCCCTCGCAGGTGCGGTACTGGAAGAGCTTGCCGAGCAGCTCGAGCGTCTCTCGCACCCGGCGAGCGTTGGCGTAGGGCCCGAAGTAGACGCGGTTGGGGCGGTGGCGCTCGCGGGTGAAGTAGACGCGCGGATACTCCTCCTCGAGGCTGATCCCGATGTAGGGATAGGACTTGTCGTCGCGGAGCTTGACGTTGAGGACCGGGCGGTGGCGCTTGATGAACTGCTGTTCAGCCAGCAGCGCCTCGGCCTCCGTCTCGGTGACCATGAAGTCAATGGACTCGATCTCGTCCTTGAGCTGACCGAGGGTCGACCGGCTGGAGAAGTGCTGCGCCACGCGCTTGCGGATCGACAGCGACTTGCCGACGTAGACGACCCTGCCGTCGCCATCGGCGAAGATGTAGATCCCGGGCGCGTCGGGCAGCTTCTTCCGCTGCTCATCGATCTCCGCGCGGCGGCGTTTGCGCTCGTCGCTGCTCACCCTTTCAACTGTAGGGAGGCCCCCCGGCGTACACTCGCGACCGCCCGGCACCCAAGACGACGAGGAGCGGATGAGCGATTCACCGACACCACCAGAGCTGAACACGATGCGCTTCGAGAAGCGCGACGCGGTGGGCATCCTGACCCTCGACCGCCCCAAGGAGCTCAACGCGATGAGCCCCGAGATGATCGGCGAGCTCGCAGTCATCGCGCCGTGGCTGGCCGACCGGGCGGACGTCCGCTCGCTCGTGGTCACCGGCGAGGGCCGCGCGTTCTCGGCCGGCGGCGACGTCACCTGGTTCAAGCGCGGGCTCGGCGATCCCGACGCCGACCTCGTCGCAGAGGTCCGCCACGGGGCCGACGTCCTGCACCAGGCGATCGTCGACTTCCGGCGGATCCCCTATCCGGTGATCGCCGCGGTCAACGGGCCGGCGGCGGGGGCGGGCTTCTCGCTGGCGCTCATGTGCGATCTGCGAATCGCGTCGGACGCCGCTTTCTTCGTCTGCGCGTACGGGCGAATCGGCGCCTCTCCCGACGGCGGGATGACCTACTTCCTGCCCCGACTGATCGGCCCGGCCGCGGCCGTCGAGTTGATGCTCGAGGATCCGAACCTGACCGCGGCGGAGGCGCTCGAGCGAGGGCTCGTCTCCCAGGTCGTCGAGGCCGACGGCCTGCTCGAGGCCGCCGTCGCGAAGGCTGCCGAGCTCGGAGCGAAGTCGCCGCATTACACGCGGATGGCCAAGAGCCTCGTCGGGGCCAGCCTCGACAACTCCCTCGCCGATCATCTGCAGCTCGAGCGCCACGGGATCGCCGACAGCATGGGCACCGAGGATCTGCGCAATGGCGTTGGCAGGTTCTTCGCCGGCGAGACGCCTGAGTTCACGGGCAACTGAGGAGCCGCGGCTCCGGTCCCGGAAACCCGGGCAGGAGTAGTCTCGGACCGAGTTCCGCGATCCGAGGAGGACACACCGTGACCAGGAGACTTCTAGTTGCGTTCGCCGCCCTGGCGCTCGCGAGCTTCGCCCTCGCGGCCTGCGGCGGCAGCGATGACTCGTCGAGCACGAGCGCCGCCACGACGCCCGCCGATACCACCGGATCAGGCGGCGGCGGCGGGGAGACGATCGACATCGCCGCCGATCCGAGCGGAGCCCTCGCCTTCACCGAGACGGACCTGACCGCGAAGGCCGGGACCGACACGATCGACTTCGACAACGAATCCTCGACCCCCCACAACGTCCAGATCGCGGACGCCGACGGCAACGCCATCGGAGGCACCGACACCATCAGCGGCACCTCCACGTCGACGAGCGTCGACCTGAAGCCGGGGACCTACACGTTCTTCTGCGACATCCCGGGCCATGAGGACGCCGGGATGAAGGGCACGATCACAGTCAAGTAACGGGGTCGGGCGACGCTGCCGGTTGGCAGCGAGCCGGGCGATGACGCCGAGCCGGCGCCTCCCAGTCCGTCAGTTCCTCTGACGAGCCTGCGAGCCCGCTGATCAAGGAAGAGTCCGGCGACGCTGCCTGTTGGCAGCGAGCCGGGCGATGACGCCGAGCCGGCGCCTCCCAGTCCGTCAGTTCCTCTGACGAGCCTGCGAGCCCGCTGATCAAGGAAGAGTCCGGCGACGCTGCCTGTTGGCAGCGAGCCGGGCGATGACGCCGAGCAGCGCGCTCGCAGGCCGTCAGACGAGGACGCGGCCGACGTGTTCGGCGACGCAGCACGGCTTCTCGTTGCCCTCGACCTCGACTACGAACTTCGTCGTCTGCTGAAACCAGCCTTCGCCGATCTCCTCGACGGTGAGGAATTCAATCGTGGCCCGGACCCGTGAGCCGGCCGGGACGGGCGCGGGGAAACGGACCTTGTTCCAGCCGTAGTTGACGCCGAGCTTGAAACCGCTGGAGCTGATCAGCTTCAGGCGCATCCCATCGATCATCGAGAGCGTCAGGTTCCCGTGGGCGATCGTGACGCCGTAGGGACTTTCGGTCTTCGCCCGCTCGACGTCGACGTGAATCCACTGATCGTCCCCTGAGAGGCGGGCGAAGTCGTCGATGTCGGCCTGCGTGACCTCGCGCCACTCGCACGGCCCGATCGTCTGGCCGACCAGTTTCCTTGCGGCTTCGATGCCTTCGATCTCGACGAGCGCCATGAGTTCGGAGCCTAGCTGAGCAGCACCGGAGCCTTACGACACCAGCCGCACCTCCAGCGCCGGCGTCGGGGTCGTCAGCTCTCCCGCCCCGCCCATCAAGCCGAGGATCCGCGCGACGTACGCCTGCGTCTCGGGGTAGGGCGGCACGCATCCGCACGCCGCCACCGCGCCCGGCCCCGCGTTGTAGGCGGCGATCGCCAGCTCCACCGATGCGAACCGAGCGAGCAACTCGCTCATCATCCGCGCCTCCGCATCGATCGCCGCCGCCGGATCGAAGGGATCGTCCAGCCCGTAGGCGGCGGCGGTTCCGGGCATGAACTGGGCAATCCCGAGGGCGCCCGCCGGCGAGACCGCCACGGGATTGAAGTTCGACTCCGCCATCAACTGTGCCGCCAGCAACCCGGCGGAGACGTCGTAGCGGGCGGCTGACTCGATCAGCATCCGCCGGTATCGCCCCGGCACGAAGGCCGGCAGTCCCCCACCGGATGCGAGCTTGCCGTCGGGCTCACCAACGCGGTCACCCTCAGCCGAGCAGGGCGCCGGACCCTCAGTGAAACCGAAATGCCAGGCCTCCCACGGATACCGCTGCAAGAACCCGAAGCGCCCCGCGTTCGCGGCGAGCCAGCCGTACGCATCGGGCGGGCCGAGGTCGAGCTCCGTCCCGCACCGGTGCAGCGAGGTGCCGGGCGGCGCGACCATCCGCGGATCCGGATTCTCGTCCCAAAGTCGCTGCTGCTCGGCATCCGAGCGGTACGCGGAGTTGACCACGAGCGCAACGCCCGCACGCACCGCCGCCGCGGCCATCCGGTCGAAGGCCTCGGCTGCATCAGGGCGCATCGGCTTCCCCTGTCTATACGCCAGAGCTCCGGCGTAGCCACCGCCACTTGCAGCAGCCGGCGGTGAGCCGGCGGCGCCGGTCGTCGTCGGGCTCACCTCTGCCACCGCCGTCACGCCGGTGGACGCTCCCTCCGCGGACCCGCCGACCTCCACCTCGCCACGGATCCCGACGCTCACCCGCACCGGAGCAAACGAGGCGCGGTCCGGGAAGCTGACCGTGGCAAGGTCGGGGTCGATCCCGTTGCGCGCCGCCGCATCGAGGCCCGCGGCTCGCGCCCGCGCGAGGTATCCGGCGAGCTCGAGGTGCTCGGGATCAGGCGTGCCATCCAAGCGCCTCGCCGGGACGAACAGCCGGTCGAAGTCGTCGCGCATCGACCTTGCCGCAGACAGCGCGGAGAGGTCCGCGGCACGTTGCATCCGCCCCTTGGCGGTGGCGGCACCCCCGAGCGCGACGAAGATCAGCGCCAACGCAACGATGAGGACGGCAGCGCCGAGGAGGGCAGGTAGAGCCTGTCCGCGCTCGGGCTCCAACATGGCCCTCAACCGGGGCCGGGGACGGTGCGCGATCGATGGCGCCAACCTGCCCGCGTAGCGGGCGGCTCGCCGCCCGCTCTCTCCTCCCGGCTCGAGGCCGGCAAGGGCCCGGCGCGCCGGGACCAGGCCGATGGGCCGGACCCAGGCCTTCAATGGAATCGCCGCCGCCAACAGCTCAGCCGTGAGCAACGCGAGCAGCGACCGGTCCGTGCCCGGCGCCGTCCTGATCAACGCCGAGCGCGGATGATCGGCGCCCGCTCGCAGGAGCCCCCTGAAACCCGACGGGTCGCAGAGGCAGACGACCAGATTCGCGCCCACAGCCGGCTCCAGGCTCGCATGCAGGCAGTCAGCGAGATCCGCCCGCCCGCTTGCGGTTGCGAAGCAGAGGCGACCGCGCGCGGCCGCGCGGAAGACATCGCCCTCCGAACACCGCCGCTCCAGCCCACGGGCCGAGGGCGACGCGAGCATCGTTCCCCGCGGCGTTCTTGCAGCCGAGCGAAGGTCGAGCAGAAGAGTCCCCTCCCACTCGCCCTCGGCTGGGCTCGCGGCCACCGCGAGAGCGGCGCCGGCTGCATCGAGCCCTCGCGCCGCCCCGAGCGAAGTGCAGATGACGAGCGACACCAAGCCCTGCGCCCCTCAACCCTTCGGGCGGGAGAAGGCGCTCGAGGAGACGTCTAGATGCCCCGAGATGCCCGGAATGAGGGCCGGAGGACTGAGCTCGACGGTCACCTCGCCATGACGAGACGCGACGTCCACTCTCGACGAGGCCCAGCCGGGCAGGCCCGCGCGGGCGGCCTCCTCCTCGTCGCGCCCGTCGGCAGCTGCGATCGCGCCCGCCTCCGCGGCGCCATCGGCGAGGGTCTGCGCGTAGCCGACCGCGAGCAGCTGGAGTGCGATCAGGGCAGCGAGAAGCAGCATCGGTACGCCGGCGACGAGCTCGATCTGAGCCTGGCCTCTAGCCACCGGGCGTTCCGCCTCGTGGCCCGAGCCCGGCCGAAGCCGAGACCGTGATCGGAGGAAGGAATGGGAGAGCACGCGGAGCTTCGACCACGACCTCCTCGCCATCGTCGCGCTCGCGCACCTCCGCCGCCCCTCGCAGCGAGGGAGGAAGGGCCGCCCGGGCGGCGACGGAGGGGTCGGCGCCCGCGTAGGACGCACGCGCTGCCGCCCGGGCGGCGTTGGCGGCGGAGAGGGCCGCGTGGCCGGCGAGCCCGAACTGAACGGCCGCCAGCACGGCGACGATCAGTGCCGGTACGACCGCGACGAGCGAGACGGATACCTGTCCCGATTCGCCGCGGAGCGTGTGGAGGCCGGTCATGCACCGAAGCTAGGCCGGACCGAGTCACGCGTGGGGCAGCGTTCGTGCCAACCGGCGCGCAGAAACGTGCCGGAAGATTTTCCATGCACCACACTGAATCTGACGCCGTCAGATCAGACTGAGTTGGCCTCGCGCCAGGTGTTGAAGATCAGCCACACCGAGCCGACCAGGAAGGCCAGCCAGGCGATCGTTCCGATCCCGGTGGCGAGCAGCTCGTCGGTGCCGACGACCATCAGGGCGATCACCCCGAGCGCGCTGTAGATGAGGAGACGCTGGCGATCGGTCATCGCGTCGCGGGTGAGGCCGTTGTCGCGCCAGAAGCGGACGGCCAGCATCGCCAGCGCGCCGGTGAAGATCAGGGAGAGCGCCAGGAGGAGCCCACTGGCCACGTTCCCGCCGCCGGGCAGGATCGTGACGGCAAGTGCCAGCACGGCGATGATCGCGGCGTTGCGGAGGGCTCTCACCGTTCCATGTTGACCGATCGCGTCAGCCGCGGAGCATGACCGTGATGCCCGCGGCGATCGCAGCGCCGAAGACGAGGACGGCGACCGTCGCGAGGGCGAAGGCGCCGACTGCCGCGAGGACGCGGTCATCGCGACGCATCTCGCTCGCCGTGGCATACCCGTAAATCGCCGTCGAGGCGGCCAGGGTGACCCCAAGGCCGGCGATTACGGAGGCGATCCCCGTGTCGAGCAGCGCCTTCGTGTCCACCAGAGCTCCGATGAGCAGGCCCGCGAGCATGCCGTTCACACCCCCGGCAGCGGCTGGCCGCGGCGGATTCGCTGGGCGAACAGCGCCAGGCCGAGCCCGATCGCCATCACGGATACCAAGAGTGGACCGATCGCCCCGGTTCCGAAGATCCGTGTGAAGCCGTAGCTCGCCGCACCGATCGCCGCCGCGGCCGGAAGCGTGAGCAGCCAGGCGATCAACAGGTTGCCGGCGACTCCCCAGCGCACCGCCGATAGCCGCTTGCCGGCGCCGGCGCCCATCACGCCGCCCGAGATGACGTGAGTCGTCGAGAGCGGGAAGCCGTAATGGGAGGACGCCAGGATCACCGCGGCGCCGGCCCCTTGGGCGGAGAACCCCTGGGCCGAGTCCATCTTGATGATCTTCGTGCCCATCGTGCGGATGATTCGCCATCCCCCGGTGTAGGTGCCGAGCGCGATGGCGGAGGCGGAGCTCGCGATCACCCAGGTCGGCACGTCGAAGCCCTCGGAGGGGAGGCTGCCGTTAGCGATCAACGCAAGCGTGATCACGCCCATCGTCTTCTGGGCGTCATTGGTGCCATGGGCGAGCGCCAGCATCGCTCCGGAGACGACCTGACCGATCCGGAAGCCCCGCGCCGCCGGTCCGGGCCGCAACCTGCCACAGATGAGATAGGCGATGTTGATGGCGAGCACGCCGATCGCGAAGGCGATGATCGGCGCGAGCACCGCCGGGATCAGAACCTTGCCGAGCAGGCCCTCGCCGAGGATGGCGCCGGAGCCGACCGCGGCGAACACGGCCCCGACCATCCCGCCGATCAGCGCGTGGGAGGAGCTCGACGGCAGCCCGAAATACCAGGTGATCAGGTTCCAGGAGATCGCTCCGACCAGACCAGCAAAGATGACGGTCGGTGTGATTGCGGTCGCCTCGACCACGTCCTTGGCGACCGTCGCAGCCACCTCGATCGAGATGAACGCGCCGACGAAGTTCAGGATCGCGGCAATCCCGATCGCCAGACGCGGCGAGAGGGCATGGGTGGAGATCGACGTCGCGACCACGTTGGCCGTGTCGTGGAACCCATTCGTGAAATCGAAGGCGAGCGCCGTTGCCACGACGATGACGAGGACGACGTCACCTTCCACGGGACGCCCTTCTCACGCGTTCTTGATGGCGACGCCCTCGATGATGTGAGCGGCGGTCTCGGTCGCGTCGATCGCCCTCTCCAGCACCGCGAAGATGTCCTTCCAGCGGATCACGACCATCGGGTCAATGCCGTTGGCGAAGAGCGACGCGACGGCGTCGCGGGAGATTCGGTCGCCGTCGTTCTCGAGCCGGTGGATCTCGATCAGGTGCCGGTCGAGGTCCTTGAAGCCGCGCAGCCCGGCCAGCGCCTCGGCAAGCTCGCCACAGGATGCGACGAGCACCTCGGCGAGCGCCAGGGATTGCTCCATGGGCGCCTCGATCTGGTAGAGCCCGAGGAAGTCACCCGCCTCCTCGATGTAGTCGACGACGTCGTCTACCTGGGTCGCCAGCCCGTAGATGTCCTCGCGGTCGAAGGGGGTGACGAAGGTCGAGTGGAGACGCCGGATGATGTCGTGAGTGATCCGGTCTCCCTCCTGCTCGGACTTCAGGATCTCCCTGTTGAGCCCCTCGCTGCCGTCCGGCCACTTCTCGAGCATCTCCTTGAGCAGGGCAGCCGAGCGGAGGGCGTTCTGTCCGGACTCGTGGAGGAGGTCGAAGAAGACCCGGTCCTTGGGAGCGAAGCTGAGGCTGGCCACGGGCGGGAATATTGCAGCTTCACCCGACGGGCATGCCTTCAGGTCCCGATAGATGCCGCAACGTCGGCCGCCAGCCGCTCCGCCGCGAGGCCGTCCCAGCCCTGCGGCTGCTGCGACGGAGCCACCGAACCCGCGGCGAGCAGTCCCGGAATCTCGTCGATCCCGGCCGGATCGAGCCCGAGCAGCCGGTTCGTCCCCGACTCGATCGTGACGGGTCGCTCAGTGTTGTCGCGCAGCGTGAAGCAGGGCACGCCGAGCGAGGTCGTCTCCTCCTGGATGCCACCGGAGTCGGTCAGCACGGCGTGGGCATCCGACTCGAGCGAGAGGAAGTCCAGGTAGCCGGTCGGGTCGATCAGTTGCAGCCCGGTGGGCAGGTCGCCGGCACCGGCCCCGAGCGCGCTGCGAGTCCGCGGATGAACCGGGAAGAGGACGGGCATCGACGCGGCTATCGCCGCGAGCCGCTCGATGGCGGGCCCGAGCAGCGGACCGTCGACCAGAGCCGGGCGATGCAGCGTGACCAGCAGGTACGAGCCCGGCTCGAGCCCGTGGCCACGACACGCCTCGAGCCCTCGGAAGCGATCCTCGAGGGCGACCAGCGAGTCGATCATCGTGTTCCCCACCTGCCGAACCCGGCTCGTGTCGATTCCCTCTGCAGCGAGGTTGGTCAGAGCCTCCGGGGAGTGCGTGTACAGCAGGTCGGATACCTGATCGACGAGGACCCGGTTGACCTCCTCGGGCATCGTCCGATCGAAGCTCCGGAGGCCCGCTTCGACATGCGCGATGGGAACGTGGAGATGCGAGGCCGCGATCGCCGCCGCCAGCGTTGAGTTGACGTCGCCGGGCACGATCACGAGATCCGGGCGCTCCGACTCGATCACCGGCCCGATCGCAGCGAGCACGGCGGCGATCATGGCGGCATGAGTGCCGGAGCCGACCCCCAGCATGTGGTCGGGCTCGGGGACCCCGAGCTGCTCGAGGAAGATGTCCGACATCAGCCGGTCGTAGTGCTGACCGGTGTGGACCAGGACGTGGTGACCGTCAGGGTCGATCCGCCGCAGGGCGGCGATGACCGGCGCCATCTTGACGAAGTTCGGGCGCGTCCCGATGACGTGCAGGAGCCTCATCGGCGCAACCTCAGGAGAGGTCGTCGATCCGCTTGGCGAGCTCGAAGTCAGCCGCCGTCAGCCCGCCCTCGGAATGCGTCGTGATCGTCACCTTGACGGTCGCCCATGAGATCTCCAGGTCGGGGTGGTGACCGAGTTCCTCCGCGGGGGCGACGATCGCGTCGACGAAGCGGACCGAGCCGACGAAATCGCCACGATCGAACTCGCGCACGATCGACTCCCCCTCTCGGGTCCAGCCGCCGAGCTCGCCGAGGTGCGCTTCGATCTCCTCTTCGTCCAAAGCCACCCGTCGACTTTATAGTCCGCGGCGACGGCCCCGCCCGGGGGGTGACCGTCGCCTCCTCGACTCATGCGCATCGCGAGCCTCGTTCCGTCGGCTACCGAGCTGCTCTTCGCACTCGGTCTCGGTCCGAGCGTCGTGGCCGTGACCCACGAATGCGACCACCCCGCCGAGGTCGGTGGGCTGCCCCGTCTGACCCGGAGCATGATCCCGGCGGGACTCGAGCCCGCCGACATCGACGCCGCGGTGCGAGAGCGGGTCGCCGCCGGAGGGTCCCTCTACGCCCTGGACACCGAGCGGCTCGAGCGCCTCGACGTCGACCTGATCGTCACCCAGCAGGTCTGCGCGGTCTGCGCGGTCTCCAGCGATGACGTCCGAGCGATCGCCGCTCGCCTGCCAACCCGGCCCAAGGTGATCTCGCTCGATCCCTCGCGGCTCGCCGAGGTGCTCGAGGACGCGGTCACGCTCGGCGACGCCGCCGGAGTCAGCGCTGGCGGCGTTGCGTTGCGCGGCGCACTGGAGCGACGGATCGAGGCAGTCCGCGCCGCCACGGACGGGGCGCCGCGACCTCGCGTCGCCGCCATCGAATGGCTCGACCCTCCCTACTGCGCGGGCCACTGGCTGCCGGAGATGATCGCCGCCGCCGGCGGGGTCGACGCTCTGGCCGAGCCCGGAGCCCGCTCACGCCGGATCGAGTGGTCCGACATCCGCGCCGCCAGGCCCGACGCGGTCGTCGTGATGCCCTGCGGTCTCTACGCGCAGGAGGCGCAGGCCGAGGCGAATCGACACCGCCGAGACCTGGCCGAGCTCCGGGCGAAGGCCGCGTGGGCGGTCGACGCCGCCTCGTCCTTCTCGCGACCCGGTCCGCGGCTCGCCGACGGCGTCGAGCTGCTCGGGCACCTGCTCCATCCCGAGCTAGTTCCGCGGCCCGGCGCGCTTCAGTGGCGCGCGTTGGCGCTGACGGACTAGAAGCCGGTGCCGGTGGTCGCGACGACCACCGCGCCGATGAAGCACGCCACGCCCAGGGCGCCCATCAGCGCAAGCTCCGCCGCCGGACCGCGGCGGCCCGACGGCCGGCGCTCGGCCCCGATCACGATCAGCGCGCAGAGCGCCCCGCCTGCCATTCCGCCCAGGTGCCCGCCGATGCTGATGCCGGAGACGCTGAACGTGAAGACCAGGTTCAGGACGAGATAGAACCCGAGCTGCTGGACCATCTGATCGAAGCCGCGATGCCGCGCGATCAGCAGTGTCGCGAGGAACAGACCGTAGATCGCGCCGGAGGCGCCGATCGTGAACTGAAACGGATCGCTGAGCAGCAGGGCCCCGACCGAGCCGGCGACCAGCGAGACGAGGTAGACAGCGACGAAGCGGGCCGTCCCGATCGACGGCTCGAGCACCTTGCCGAGGATGTAGAGGACGAACATGTTGAGGGCGATGTGAATCAGCCCCGCGTGCAGGAAGCCGGCGCTGATCACCCTCCACCACTCGCCGCCGTCGCTGAGGATCGCGTTTCCGCAGACGCCTCCATGGCCGATGGCATTTCCACAGAGGGCGCCGTCGAAGTAGACGTTTCCGAAGACGCTGAAGTTGCCGGGCCCGGTCAGGATCTCGAGGATGAACGCGACGACGTTGATCCCGATCAGGGCGGTCGTCGCGGGGAACGCCCCGGCGACCGCGCCGCCGAAGGCCGGGCGGCGGATCTGGGTCTTCTCGCCGGCGCACTCCGGGCAGCGCATGCCGACGGAGGTCGGCGTCATGCACTCCGGACAGATCGGCCGACCGCAACGGGAGCAGGAAACCCCGGTCTCGCGGTTGGGATGCCGGTAGCAGGTGGCGGGCATTCGGTGAGACTAAATCAGCGGCATCACGGGTCGGACCCGCGGCCGCCCGGTGGGACGACGACCGTCAGCGGATCTCCGCGCTGATCAGCGCGGACTCACCCGGAACGTCGCTGCCACCCGTGGGCTCGCGGGTCACCATCACCCGCGCCGCGTGGTCGAGGCCGCTTGGAATCGCCACGGTACCGCTGCCGTCCTTCGAGAGGACGAACACGGAGGAAGGGACCACGGACCCGCCGCCGTCGCCGTTCGGCTCCTGCACCCAGGCCTGGTAGACCTCGCCCTTGCGGGTCGGCGGGAGGTTTCGCACCACCAGCGAGCCTTGGTCGCCATTGACCTCGAGGGTCCCTGTCGCCAGTGACTTTCCGTTCAGCGGCTTCGCCGCGTACGTGCGTGTGTCCGTGCCCGAACCTGTGTGGGCAGCCCAGCCGACGGCGGCGCCGGCGATCAGCAGGGCGACTCCCAGCCCGGCCAACGCGGGTCGCAGCGAGAAATCGCCCAAGAACGAGATCCGCATGCGCCTCCGCGACGACTTCCGCGCGGGCTCGAGCTCAGCCGCCGCGGCGGCGGCCTCCGATTCGATCACGGACATGAGCCGCTCCCGCAGAGCGGCGGGCGGGTCCACCTGCGCGACGGTCACGGGCAGCACATCGACCGCGGGCATCAGCCACTGCAGTCGCTCCGCGCATACGGAGCAGCCCGCCAGATGATGCTCGAGCAGGGCCGCCTCACGCGTGTCGAGCGCGTCGAGGGCATACGCCGCCAGGTCATCGTGGCGTCCTTCGCAATCCATTGCTCGGTCGGTCATGCGGCTCCCATCGAAGCGTCGGGAAAGGCGTTCTCAGGCGGAATGGCCTCGGCGATCTGAAGTCTGATCTTTTCAAGCCCGAGCCTCATCCGCCCCTTGATCGTGCCGAGCGGCATGCTCAGCATCTCGGCGATCTCGGAGTGGCTGAAGCCACCGAAGTAGGCCAGTTGAATGACCTGCGACTGATCATCAGGCAGCGCTTGGAGCGCGCCGCGGAGCTCGCGTGACGTCTCACGGCGGATCGCCTCCGTCTCGGTCCCGTCCTGCGACGGGCTCGCCTCGATCAGCCCGTCGTCGTCGTGGTCGAGCTTTGGCGCATGCCCCGAGCCGCGCCGGAGGGCGTCAATCGCGCGGTTGCGGACCACGCTGAGGACCCATGAGCGCACGCTGCCGCGGGCCCGGTCGAAGCGGGCGTTGCTCCGCCAGATCGAGAGAAAGGCCTCCTGAGTGACGTCCTCGGCCGCGTTCCGATCGCCGACGATCCGGTAGGCGAGCGAGTAGGCCGCTCCACCGTGACGGTCGTAGAGAACCGAGAAGGCCTCGGGCTCCTTGCGGTCTACGACCGCCATCAGCTCTTCGTCCGCGAGCCGTTCCATTCGCGCCGCTGAGGTATTGGAGCCGTGACTCATCGGATCAACATACGCTGTGAAGGGCGCGGCGGATCATCGTCGGGCCTGCAAATGACGGACTCCGAACAGCCCTCGAAGAAAAGGCCCACGGCAAAGCGGCCCGAGGCGGCCCCGCGCCCGGGTCCCGCACGGCTCCTTGCGCTGCTCGCCGGGATCGGGTTGGCGCTCCTCGGGGTGCTCGGCTTCTTCTACGACTCGACCTTCGGCACCGGATCACAGCTCGCCTCTGACGACCTTGCCGGGATCCTCTTCGTCAACGGGTGGAGCAACGTCGTCTACCTGGCGAGCGGAATCCTGGCGCTGGCCCTCGCCCCCCGCTTCCCGCGGCTGACCGCGCTGGGGATCGGCGCCTTCTACCTCGTGCTCGGTCTCTGGGGTCTGTCGGAGACCAACCGCGGAATCGGGTCCATCCTCGACGCGATCCCGCTCGGGGACAACGACAACGCCCTGCACCTGATCATCGGCGGCACGGGCCTGATCGCCGCGCTCGTCGACGGGCCCCTCCCCTCGTTGCCCGAACGGCGCCGGCGGAAGCCCGGCAAGCCCGCCCCGGCCGCCGCCAAACCCGCCAAACCCGCCAAGGCAGCTGAGCCGACTAGCGGGAGCGGAGGTCCTCGACGATCGCGCGCAACCCCTCGTTCCGGCGGCGGCGGCGCACCTCGATGAGGACGAGCGCGGTGCCGGCAACCCCGCCGACGGCAGCCGCCGCCACCGGCCGCACCCAGTTGCGCGGGTCACGCAACGACTGAAGCTCAGCGTCCGAGAACTCCTCCGCCCACCAGCTCAGCTCGCTGGCGGCGGCCTCGGTCAGCTTCGAGAGGGTCGTCTCGACGCGGCCGCTGACGCGCTCGGGCGGCTCGATCGGCGCCAGCGCGTCGGAGAGCAGGCCCTCGAGATCGATCGGCTGGCGCGGGTTCTCATTCATCGCCCGCCCCCGCCGCCTCCAACTCTTCCTCGAGCTGCTTGATGGAGCGATGGATCAGGACCTTGGTCGCGCCGTCGGACCGATTGAGCGCACGCGCGATCTCCCGGTTGGACATGCCGAGCGAGAAGCGCATGATCAGAGCCTCGCGCCGGTCGTCGTTGAGCTTCTCGAGTCCTGCGATCACCTGCCGCATCCGCTCCCGTCCCTCGGCCACGCGGACGGTTCCGTGCGGGTGCATCGGCGGCTCGACGTTGTCGAGCGCCGCCGTCGGGCGCCGCGCCTTGTCGCGGTGGTAGTTCGCCGCGAGGTTGTGGGCGATGCGGATCAGCCATGGGCGCAACGGCCTGCCGTCGGACTCGCGCTGTGCCCGCTCGAAGTGCCGATAGGCCTGTAGAAAGGTCTGCTCGGTCAGATCCTCGGCGTCGTGGTGGTTGCCGATCCGGTAGTAGGAGTACGAGTAGACGTCGCGCAGGTGGTCGCGGTAGAGGTCCTCGAAGTCGCGATTCAGCTTCGCCTTCGCCGCATCCGATCCATTCGATGAGCCCGCGCTGGCGGCTGGCGCCGACTCGTCGGGCTCCTTGTCGCTCTCCTCCACCGATCAAGCCTATTGCCGGACCGGCACAGGTCACGCTGCGCTCCTCGCCCGCTCGGCTCGGCGCAGCCCCGCCACCCACTCGACGGCCGTGACGCGCCCCTCGATCAGGTCCGCGAGACCGCTCAGGCCGCTGGCGTCCACGCCCGCCCCCTCGACGGCCGCCGCGATCAACGGGACCGAGTCGAGACCCTCGGACGCCTGCCCGATGCGATCGGGGATCTGGTCCGCCGGGACGCCGCTGCCGAGCAGCTCACCGGCACGCCTGTTGCGGCTGCCCGGGGCGAGCACGGTCGCGGTCAGATCGCCGATGCCGGCAATGCCCGAGAACGTCTCGACGTCGGCTCCTCGCAGCTTGGCGAACGCGACGCACTCCCGCCATACCTCGGCGGCGGCGATGCCGGCGGCGTTGAGGCCGTGCGGCTCGGCGGCGGCGGCGGCCAGCGAGGCCGCGTTCTTGGCGGCGCCGGCCATCTCGACCCCGACGACGTCGGAGGTCCGCTCGCAGATCAGCCCGGCACGATCGAAGACGTCGCCGAGCTGCGCCCGCAGATCCTCGTCCCTGCTCGCGAGCGCCAGAGCGGCCGTACCCGAGGCCGCTTCCTTCGCATGCGCCGGGCCGCCGAGAGCGGCGATCGCCCTGACGCGCATGCGCTCGCTGACGTACTCGGCGGGCAGCGTCCCGAGCGGGGGCACGAGGCCCTTGCTGAGCACCAGCACCGCCGTCCTGGTGCCGATCCGGTCGGCCATCGCGCCGACGGCGGCGGGCAGCGAAGCGGACGGGACGGCGAGACAGACGAGATCGAGCCCCGAGACCTCGATGTCGGCGGCGCGCTTGACCGTGATCGCATTCGAGAGCGAGATCCCGGGCAGGTAGGGGTTCTCCCGGTCAGCCTCGATCTTGGCCGCCTGCTCGCCGGTCCGGCAGCCGAGCTGCACCTCGATGCCGCCACGGGCGAGCAGCACCGCCACGGCGGTGCCCCAGCTGCCCGCGCCGATGACGGCGGCCTGGCGCATCGGCGGCAACCCCCCGAGCCACTCCC
The DNA here is from genome assembly GCA_963826475.1 of uncultured Solirubrobacterales bacterium. Lineage (GTDB taxonomy): Bacteria > Actinomycetota > Thermoleophilia > Solirubrobacterales > 70-9 > RHKX01. Next base: position 1,156,352 of record CAWGXC010000003.1, read on the forward strand.
ACTGCAGCTCGATGTTCGGCCAGATCCGCGCGGTCACCGTCGCCGCAAGCGAAGGCGACGGGTTCTCAGTGCGGGGGAACGTGATCGCCTTGCCGGCTCGCAACTTGACGCGGCGCGGGCGGATCCGCCAACCCCTGCGCACGTGCTCGGAGCCGTGAACGGCGACGGGCAGAACGGCGGCGCCCGACTCCAGGGCGAGGCGCCCGACCCCGCGATGGGGAGCGGCGAGCGAGCCGCGGCGGATCCGCGTTCCCTCGGGAAAGATGCAGACGGCACCGCCGCGCTCGAGAATCCGGCGGGACGTCTCGACCGTCTCGAGGTCCGCCTCCCCGCGCCTCACCGGGTAGGCGCCGAGTCGATTGAGGATCCAGCCCTGCCAGCGCTTCTCGAACAGCTCGACCTTGGCCACGTAGTGAATGGGGCGCCGCCAGGGCAGGGCCACCCCGATCAGAAACGGGTCGAGGAAGCTGCGGTGGTTGGCGGCGACGATCATCCCCCCTCCGACGCGGGCGAACTCGCGACCATGGCGCTCGAGCCTGAACCAGATCAGGAAGACCGGCTGCAGCACCAGACGGGCGAGCAGATAGATGACCCAGTTGACGCCCTTGCGGCGGGTGTAGTCGTGGTAGGAGGCGATCCGCTTTTCGCCGATCCGCTCCGGGGCGCCGGTCTTGGGGGCGCGCCGAGGTTGCTCGGTCACGACCGTTCGCTCAGCGCTATCTCCCTGATCAGCCACCGCGAAGCGGTACACGGTGCGTGGCCCCCAGTTACAGCGCCAGCCGGATCGCCCGGTTCAGGATCTGCCCGCCGTGCCCTTGCGCTCGTACATCGCCGCATCGGCTCGGGCGATGAGCGACGCCGCGTCGTCGTCGTCGGCGGCCATCACCACGCCCACTGACGCGCTCGGCGTGAGATTCTCGCCGCCGATCTCGATCGGTCTCGCGACCGCCTCGGAGAGCCGGCGTTCGAGCACGGCCGGGTCGATGGGGTCGACGTCCCCCTCCGCGACTACGACGAACTCGTCGCCGCCGATCCGGGCGACGGTGTCCTCGCCTCGGAGGGCGGCGGTCAGCCTCCCCGCGGTCAGCCGCAGCACCTCATCGCCGGCGGCGTGCCCGAGTCGATCGTTGATCCGCTTGAAGCCGTCGAGGTCGATCATGGCGACGGCCAGCTCGCGACCGCGGCGACGCGCCTTGCGAGCCAGGTGATGGCTGAGGCGGTCGGCCAGGATCAACCGGTTTGCGACCCCCGTGAGCTCGTCGCTCGTCGCCGCCTCCCCGAGCTCGTCGATCAGCGAGGCCATCTCGATGCAGGTGGTGGCCTGAAGCGCGATGTCGTCGAGCAGATCCATCCGCTCCGGGGGCAGGTCGATGACCTTCGCGTCGAAGGTGCAGACGGTGCCGATCACGGCTCCACCCCCGGCCCTGAGCGGGACCGCTGCATAGAAGCGCACGGGATCGTCGCCCTGGACGTAGGAGCTGAACGCGAAACGGCCGTCGCCTGCAGCGTCGGAGACGTTGATGGCCTCCTCGCCTTCGACGACGAGCCGACACATGGAGTCGCCGATCGGGCTGTCCTCGAGCGGTGCCCCATGCGCTGCGAGCCGGCGCTGCCAGCGACCGTCGATCACATGCAGGCCCGCCGACGCCGAGCCCGAGACGAAGGCGGCAAGCCGCATCAAGCCCTGCAGCGCGGGGTCGGCAACCCGATCGAGGACGCGCAGGCGCTCGATCGCGGCGAGTCGCGTTCCCTTCCCGGAATCAGTCATCGGTTGGTCCGAAGCTCCCACGGCCAATGGTCATATCCTCAACTCGATCCGATCAAACGCGCCGGAGTAGCTCAGCTGGCAGAGCACCTGTCTTGTAAACAGGAGGTCACGGGTTCGACCCCCGTCTCCGGCTTGGTCGGGAAGGGCAGTGGCCACGCAAACCACCTGGGATCCCAGCTGTCAGCGCGAGTTAAGGCGGAGGGAGACCTTCGGCAGATCGAACACCGCAGAAAAGCGAACCACGTGTTCGCGAATCTACGGATGACATCCTCGCATTCGAGGCGCCGGAATGCATCACGAACGCCCATCCAGTTAGCCTCCGCGGCGTTCGCCGTGGGATGGGCCGCGGCGGCCAGGGACACGAATCTGGCAACACAACGGTGGGAGGCGCGATGTCGGTTGGGTCACGAGTGACGAGGTGTATCCGGAGGGCGTCCGTGGTGGCGCTGCTCGGGCTGGGAGCGCTGGCCGCGTCGGCGAGCGCATCCGATTCGCTGCTCTCACAGCATGTCGATGCGACTGGGTCCGTCGACGGCGCCTGCACCAACGGCCCGCTCACCGGCCATGGCGTCTGGAGCCGGGACATCACCTCCCCAGCCCTCGGTCAGCTGACGGCCACGCTCTCCGGTGGGTCGGGCGACTGGGACCTCGCCGTCTTCAGCACCGGCAGCGGCGACGCCGTCGCCGGCTCTTCCTACGACGGCTCCGACGAGGTCGCCGGCGGCTACGCCTTCGCCGGCGAGCCGCTCACCGTCCAGGTCTGCAAGCTCCCCGGCGCCTCCGGCAGCCCCACCCTGGACGTCGCACTCGATCCGATCCTTCGCGACCATGCCGCCCCTGCCCCCTCGCTGCTCCGGGTCGAGACGGTCACCGACGGCGATCGGTCGGCGCTCCAGGCCAGCGGTCTGGACGTCACCGAGAGCGCGGGACCCGGCTACACCGAGATCGTCTCCCACGGTCCCGCCGACCTCGCCGAGCTGGGCAAGCTGGGGCTTCCCTATACGACGCGAATCGCCGACCTGACCAGGCGCAGCGCCGCCGAGCGGGTCCGCGAGGACCGAGCGGCCGCGGCCGGCTCTCCCGCCGGATTCCCGAGCGGGCGCTCCGGTACCTACAGGCGCCTCTTCGACTACAGCCAGGAGATGAAGGACCTCGCCGACAAGAACCCGAAGCTCGTTCGAATCTTCACGCTCCCGTTCAAGACGTACGAGGGTCGTGTGGTCCAGGGCATCGAGATCACCAACCACGTGCACAAGGAGAACGACGGCAAGCCGATCTTCATGCAGCTCGGCGTCCACCACGCCCGCGAGTGGCCGTCCTCAGAGCACGCGATGGAATGGGCCTACGAGCTGATCGACGGTTACAAGAGCGGCGACAAGCGGGCAACCCGCCTGGTCGCGAAGGAGCGCACGATCATCGTTCCCGTCGTCAACCCGGACGGCTTCAACGCCTCGCGCGAGGCGGGCGAGCTCGAGGGGGCGGCGGGAGGCCGCGGTGGCGACGACACGCAGGAGACGGTCAACATCGTCAGCCACGTCAACGAGTACCGGCGAAAGAACTGCCGTTTCGCCGACGACAGCGAGGGTGGCAGCTGCGCTCAGCCCGCCGCCGGCCTGATGTCGCCGGGCGTCGATCCGAACCGCAACTACGGAGGTTTCTGGGGCGGACCCGGAGCGAGCACGACGCCGACCGCGGAGGACTATCGCGGCCCTGCGCCCTTCTCGGAGCCGGAGACGCGCAACATCCGCTCGCTCGTCTCGCACCGCCAGATCACCGCCTTCATCACCAACCACACGTTCACCGGTCTCGTGCTGCGTCCCCCTGGAATCGCAAGTCAGGGGCCTCCCGTCGACGAGGACGTCTACGCGAAGCTCGGCGCCCGGATGGCCGCCGAGAACGGTTACGTCAACGAACCCTCCTACGGCCTCTACGACACGACCGGGTCGACCGAGGACTGGGCGTACTACGCGACCGGCGCGCTCGGCTACACGTTCGAGATCGGAGCGACCAACTTCCATCCGCCTTACGCGGACACGGTCGCTGAGTGGAATGGGACCTCGGCGATGGCCAAGGGCGGCGGCGGAAACCGAGCGGCTTACTACCACATCGCCGAGTACGCGCTGAACCGTCACAGCCATGCACGCATCAGGGGCAGGGGCCCGAAGCGGGGCCGGATCGTGTTGACGAAGACGTTCCAGACGCCGACCTCACCGGTGCTCGACGACAACGGCACCCCGGGCGAGGTTCAGACGTTCGAGGACAATCTCCGCTCCGCGGTCCGAGTCAGGCGCAATGGGCGGTTCGTCTTCAACATCAACCCCTCGACCCGGCCTCTGGTGGCCCAGGGCAGCGGGCGCGAGGCGACGGGACCGCCGAGCGATCCCCTGCACTTCAGCGGCAACGCGACCACCGCGACGCCCTGCGCAGACGCCGAGAGTGAGGACCCGGCCTGCTGGAACGATGCCCCGATCACCATCCCGGACGATCCGTCCCATGACAACGACTCCGCCGTGGTCCGGGCGGAGTGGGCGACCCCGGGAAGCGACTGGGACATGAAGGTGTTCAAGGACTCCAACGGCGACGGCAGCTCGGAGGGCGAGACCGATCCCGTCGGGATGAGCGCCAGCGGGCCGTCGACCGCCGAGCAGGTCACGATCACCGGCAAGGATCTCGTGCCGGGAGGGAAGTACGTGGTGCGGATGATCAACTTCGCCGCCACCGAGCCCTATGAGGGGACGGTCACCTTCGAGGGACCATCACCACGGATCGAGCCAAAGCGCGAGAGGTGGACCCTCACCTGCCTGAACCGCAAGGGGAAGACGACCGGTGATCGCAAGCTCTACATCGAGCGCGGCGAGCACAGACGGCTCGACCTGCGAAAGGGCTGTTAGGGCCGCCGGGGCCGAACACAAGGGGGGCCGGGCGTCTCCGCCCGACCCCCGGTCGTGGTTGGCAAATTCGTGCTCTAGACGAGGATCTCGCGCGACGCGAGATGAGTCGAGACCTTGCGCTTGACCCGTTGCAACGCGTTGTCGACCGTCTTGGTGTCACACGCGAGCCGATCGGCGATCTCCTCGTAGGAGCGTCCGTCGAGGTAGCAGGTGAGCACCTCGCTCTCCAGGTCTGAGAGGACCGAGGTCAGGCACTCGACCAGGCTTCCCAGCTCCTCGGTGGAGATGACCTTGCTCGCCGGGTCCTCGACGCGAGAGCCGGGCAGGATCTCCTCGAGGGTCGACTCCCCGTCACCTGAGGCCGTCGGCGAGGTCGCAAAGCTGATCGACTGATTCAGCGGCGCGTGCTTGTTGCGGCTGGCCGTCTTCACGGCCGTGATCATCTGCCTCGTGACGCAGAGCTCCGCGAAGTTGCGGAAGCTCGACTCGCGATCGGATCGGAAGTCGCGAACCGCCTTGTACAGACCGACCAGGCCCTCCTGGATCAGATCGTCGGACTCACCGCCGAGCAGAAAGTAGGACGAGGCCTTGAGCCGGACGAAACCGCGGTACCTGCGGACGATCCGGTCGTAGGCGACGTTGTCTCCGCGCTTGGCCTGAGCCACGAGGTAGGCGTCGTTCAGTTCTCCGTTCGCTTCCGGTCTCCGCACCACGTTTGGTGCATGGGGTACCCGAGCGAATTCCTGGGTGGTTGCAGCCACGTTGTCTCCTCCATTGAGGGCGTGGCGCCTTACCTCCCCAGGCGCGCCTATGTCTCTCTGCACCGACGAACCAAAAGCTGAGCCTCAACCTTTAGTTCACCGTTACTTCCTGCCGGGCAATCTACACCGCGGCGGAGTTCTGTCAACCCAGTAGTTGCACGTCCTGCAATCGCCGTTGCAGAACAGGGATCTCGTCCGGGTCCCCCGCTACTCCTGCGGACCTCAGGATTCGGCTCTGGAAGCCGCGAACAGCAGGACGGCAGCGGCAGCCGAGACGTTCAGGGAGCCGACCTGGCCGACCGTCGGGATTCTCGTCATCACATCGCATCCGGCCGCGACGCGAGGGCGAAGCCCGGAGCTCTCCCCTCCCAGAACGAGCACAACCCTGCCACTGAGGTCGAGAGTTGAGTACGCAGCGTCGGCGTCGGCGTCGGCTCCGTAGATCCACGCGCCGGCGTCGCGGGCGAGCCCCAGCCAGTCGGCCAGGTTGCGCACCCGGGCCACCGACAGGTGCTCCACCGCGCCCGCCGAAGCCTTGCAGGCGGCCGCGGTGATCGAGGCGGCTCGGCGTTCCGGGATCACCACCCCGCTCGCCCCGGCAGCCTCGGCGCTGCGGCAGATCGCCCCGAGGTTACGCGGATCCTGGACCTGATCGAGCGCCACGACGAGCGAGCCGGGCGACTGCAGCAGCGAGTTCGGGTCCGCGTACGGGTACGGGTCGACCTCGGCGACGATCCCCTGGTGGTCAGGTGAGCCCGCCCGACGGGTGAGCTCCGCCGCGTCGGTGTCCTCGGCCGTCCAGACGCGATGCACGCGCCGCCGGCCCTTCTGCGCCTCGCGGACGGGGTTGCGCCCGTAGATGAAGTCGGCCCCGGCCATCAGGACCGGGGAACGAGGCGGGCGCCGCCGGCCTCGTCTCGGACCTCATAGCCGAGCTCGGCGAGGCGGTCGCGGATCTGATCAGCGCGGGCGAAGTCCCTGGCGGTGCGAGCCTCCCCACGTTCGACCAGCAGTGCCTCAGCCTCGCCGGCGATGACGTCGGCATCGGCGAGCGCTTCCAGACCCAGGAGCCGGACCATCTCGACGACCGCGCCGCGAGCCCCGCTCAGCGAACCCCTCCTCGACTCGGCGATCAGGGTCGAGAGCTCTGCGAGCGCTCGCGGGGTGTTGAAATCGTCGGCGAGCGCGTCGAGAAACGTCTCGAGGCCGGCGGCGACCCGGGTATCCACCTCGGTTCCGTCCTCATCGCCATCCGTTCGGAGGAACTCCCTGATGCGCTCGTTGGCGGCAGCGGCCTGCCGCAGCTCCCTCTCGCTGAAGACGAGCGGTTGCCGGTAATGACCCGAGATGAGAAAGCGGACCACCGCCGGCGCCCCGAAGGTCGCGATCGCCTCGCCGAGCAGGAAGATGTTCCCAGCCGACTTCGACATCTTCTCCGCGCTCGCGGCTTGGATCATGCCGTTGTGCATCCAGATCTTGGCCAGGGGCCTCCCCCGCCCCGCCTCGGTCTGCGCGAGCTCGTTCTCGTGATGGGGGAAGACGAGATCTGACCCGCCGCCGTGGATTGCGAACTCCAGCCCGAGCAGCTCCTCGGCCATCGCCGAGCATTCGATGTGCCACCCGGGCCTGCCATCGCCCCACGGGCTCGGCCAGAAGGTGTCCTCGCCCTGCTTGCGCGCTTTCCAGAGCGCGAAGTCGAGCTGCGCCTCCTTGAGCTCGCTCGCGCCCGCCTCCTCGCCCTGATCCATCGCGTCGGGTTCGCGGTTGGACAGCTGTCCGTAGGGAGCGAAGCTGCGCACGCGGAAGTAGACGTCGCCGGCCGACTCGTAGGCGTGGTCGCGGTCGATCAGGGCCTCGATCAGGTCGATGATGGGCCCGACGGTCTCGGTCGCGCGCGGCTCGTGGTCGGGTCGCCCGAGCCCGAGGGCGTCCGTATCGGCCTCGTAGGCGGCGATCATCTCCCTCGCGTGCTGATCCGAGGGCACGCCGCGCTCGGCGGCCGCGGTGTAGATCTTGTCGTTGACGTCGGTGACGTTGATCACCAGAGTCGGCCTGAGGCCCTCGCGCTCGAGGAAGCGGGAGAGCAGCATCGGGATCACGAACGGTCGCGCGTTGCCGATGTGGATCGGCCCATACGTCGTCGGTCCGCAGGCGTAGATTCCGACCTCGCCTCCGGGGCCGGCCACGAGCGGCTTCAGCTCCCCCGACAGCGTGTCCCTGATCTGGATGCGGCGCACCGGCCGATGCTAATTGACATCTGGATCAAGGCTCGCGACGGGCACCGTAGACTCCCTGTCGATGTCCGACTCGGCAACGGGGAGTCCAGAGGTCAACGGCCATGCGGCCGGCGTCAACGGCAGCGCCGACGCTGCCGGAGCCGCCGCCGGCAACGGGCGCGCTCCTTCCAGCTCGGCCCCGAACGTCGCCCAGCTCGCCGGCGCGCTGCCGCGCGCAGCCGCCGGTGCAGCGGCCGGTCTCGCCGGCCGCCTGCTCGGCCCCCTCGCCAAGAGCGTCGGCTCGCGCCTCTCGGCAGACCTCGACGATCGCGACCCCGATTTCATTCGCGAGAACCTGCCGCTCAACTGGCTGATCTCCACGCTCTGGTTCCGCGGCGAGGTCCGCAACCTCGAGCACGTTCCCGAAAAGGGCCCGGTGCTCCTCGTCGGCAACCACTCGGGCGGCAACCTCACTCCCGACACGATCGTCTTCACGGTCGCCTTCTGCACCTACTTCGGCGTCGAGCGGCCGTTCTACCAACTCGCCCACAACCTCGTCCTGGCGTCACCGGTCGGGCCGCTGCTGCGGCGCTACGGCACCGTCAGCGCCTCACACGAGCACGCCCGCGAGGCTCTCGAGGCGGGCGCGGCGGTACTCGTCTACCCGGGAGGGGACTGGGAGGTGCATCGCCCGTCGTGGGAGAGCGGCACGGTCGACTTCGCCGGCCGCCGGGGCTTCGTCCGGCTTGCCCGCGATGCCGGGGTGCCGATCGTTCCCGTGGTCTCCATCGGTGGTCAGGAGACCGCGCTCTTCCTCTCCAACGGCAACTGGCTCGCCAAGCTGCTCGGCGTCGACAAGTCCTTGCGACTGAAGGTCCTGCCGATCTCGATCGCCCTGCCGTGGGTGCTCAACATCGGCGACTTCCTCAGCCACCTGCCGCTCCCGGCGAAGATCACCGTCGAGGTGCTCGAGCCGATCGACCTGGAGGAGCGGTTCGGGCCCGATCCCGACATCGACGAGGTCTACGAGCACGTGACGACCGTGATGCAGGACGCCCTCGACGGGCTGGCGGCCGAGCGCCGCCTGCCGGTGCTCGGATGAGGATCAAGTCCGCGATCGTCGTCCGCGCTCCGCGCGCCGCCGTCTGGGAGACCATCACCGACCCGGAGGCGTATCTGGACTTCATGTCGGGCATCACCCGCTGGGAGCTCGACGACGGCGCAACGGGAAAGCTCCAGCTCGGCTCCCGCGTCCGCATGCTGATCCGCGTCGGCGCAGCTCAGGTCGGCGGACTGATCGAGGTCGTCGAGTTCAAGCCCGGCAGCGATCTGGCCTGGTCGTCGGTCACCGGGGTCGATCAGCGCGGCCGCTGGCGCCTTCGCAATGCCGGTGAGGGGCTGACCCGCGTCGAGCTCCGATTCTCATACGGCGTCGCGGGGGCCGGGATCCCCGGTCTGATCGCCGAGCGCGTCGGAGCGCCGATCCTCAATCGCAGGCTGAAGCAGAGCCTGCTCGGCCTCAAGCGGAGAACCGAGCGCGAGCGACGTGAGGCGGCGGCGGCAGCGCCGCGCCGCGAGCGCGCCACCGTCTAAGAGCCGGTCTTCTCCGCGGAGTCGGGGGAACCTTCGCTGCCAGCGCCCTCGTCGCCGGAGTCACCGTCCTCCTCCTCCTCGCGCTCCACCAACTCGCGCTTGAGGATCTTTCCCGTGGGGTTTCGCGGCAGCTCGTCCATGAACTCGACCTCCCGCGGGACCTTGTAGCGGGCGAGGTTGTCCTTGACGTGAGACTTGACGCCGTCCTCGTCGAGGTCCTTCCCCTTGGAGAGGACGATGAAAGCCTTCAGGCGCTGCCCGAACTTCTCGTCGTCGACGCCGATCACCGCGGCCTCGTCGATCGCGTCGTGGTTGGAGAGCACGTCCTCCACCTCGCGGGGGAAGACGTTCTCGCCGCCGGAGACGATCATCTCGTCGTCTCGCCCGTCGATGAAGAGCCGGCCGCCCTGCTCGAAGTGCCCGACGTCGCCGGAGGAGAGCAGGCCGTCGATCACGTCCTTGCCACCCCCGCCTGTGTAGCCGGAGAAGGCCATCTCGTTTCCGACGAAGATCCTGCCGGTCTCCCCCTCGGGGACCTCCTTGCCGTCTTCGTCGAGCAGCTTCACGATCGTTCCATGCGGAACGCGGCCGGATGTTCCCGGCGCCTCGCGCATGTCCTCGGGCGTGGCGATCGACGCCCAGGCGACCTCGGTTGAGCCGTAGAGGTTGTAGAGGTTGTCGCCGAAGGCGTCCATCCAGTTCGTGGCCAGGTCGCCGGGGAGCGCCGAGCCGCTGGCCGCCGTCACGCGCAGGGAGGGAAGCTTGTACTTGGAGCGCACGTCCTCGTCCAGCTCCATGATCCGCTGCAGCATCACCGGCACCACGATCAGCGCGTCGGCCTCGTTCTCCTCGACCGCGGCCAGGGTCCTCTCCGGGTCGAACTTGCGCCGGAGCACATAGGTGGTCCCGAGTGCGAGGCCGAGGGTGAAGTGCATGAAGCCCCAGGAGTGGAACATCGGGGTCGCAATCACGGTCCGGCCCTCGCTGCGCAGCGGGATCTTCGAGAGCAGGACGGCGAGTGGCGCGAGCGAGTCCGGGGAGTCGCGTTGGGCTCCCTTGGGCGTGCCCGTCGTCCCCGAGGTGAGAATGATGAAGCGGCTGGTCTCGTCAGGCGGGTCGAGCGGATCGTCGGACGTCTTGGCGATCGCGTCCTCGGTGGTCAGCTCGCTCGGGTCGTCGCCGTCCTCCACCCAGGAGACGAAGCGAGAGATCTTGGGCGCATCCTCCTCGGCACCGTCGAGCAGCTTTTGGAACTCCGAGTCGTAGATGATCGCCTGCGGCTGCTCTCGCTCGATCACGCCGTGTAGCTGCGGGCCCGCGAAGTCGGTGTTCATGAGCAGGACGGTCGCCCCGAGCTTCGAGCAGGCGAACAGGGCGTCGACGAAGCCGCGGTGGTTGCGGCACATGACCGCGACCGACTCACCGCCCTTGACTCCCTCCTCCCGGAGCGCCCTGGCCAACGAGTTGGAGCGGCTCTCGAGCTCCGCGAAGGTGAGCTCGCCGGCGTCATCGATGAGGCCGATGGAGTCGGGACGCTGAATCGCCGAGGCCGCGATTCCCGCCGCGGGCGACGCTCCCCATTTCCGCAGGGTCGATCCGACCGCGACCAGCTTCGCCGGCGCGATCGGCTTGACGACCCCGGCCTCGATCAGGACCTTGAGATTGAACGGCAGATCGAGAACGCTGCCGAGCTGCCCGATGCGAATTCGGCGCACGGCCGATTCGGCTCCCTTGACGATCCCCTCTAGCGGCATGGCGAAATCCTATTCATCGGGGCCGTCCGTGGGGGCGGCCGGTTCAAAGAGGGCGACTGCCATCGCAGCCATCCCCTCCCCCCGCCCGATTGCTCCGAGCCCTTCGTTCGTCGTTGCCTTGACCGAGACCGGAGCGCCGACCGCTTCGGTCAGGCTGCGCTCGATCGCCTCGCGGTGCGGGCCGATCTTCGGCGCCTCGCAGATCACCGTCGCGTCGACGTTGATCGCCTTGCCCGGGAACTTCGCGAGCACGGCACGAAGCAGCTCGATCGAATCGGCATCTCGCCAGCGCTCATCGGTCGGCGGGAAGTGGGAGCCGATGTCCCCGCCGCCCATTGCGCCCAGCAGTGCATCGATGACGGCGTGCGTGAGCACGTCGGCGTCCGAGTGGCCGGTCAGGCCGAGGTCGTGGGGAATTCTGATCCCGCCCAGGATCAGCGGCCGCCCCTCGGCGAACCGGTGGCTGTCATATCCGATGCCGACGCGAGCGGTCATCCCAGTGGCTGCATTGTGCGCTGTCGGCCGGCGAAGGTGCTGACCGCGTCGATTCCGTGCCCGCGCATGAACTCCAGGGCCCGGTCGTAAGCGAATCCGATCTGCTCCGGCACGTGAGCGTCGGAGGAGAGCGAGAACGGCACCCCAGCCTCGACGCAGAGGTCGACGAAGCCGGCAGCCGGGTAGATCTCGGCCACGGGTTTGCGCAGCCCGGCGGTCGAGACCTCGACCGCCACGTCGCTTTCGGCGATCGCCTCGACGGCGGGCTCGTAGAAGCGCCGGAGGTCGCCCTCGGGAAGCGGCCGGCCTCCGCCCCAGACCTTCACCAGGTCCGGATGAGCGATCACGTCGAAGAGCCCCGATCTCGCCGACGCTGCGACCTCTGCGAAGTAGCGCTCCCAGACGCGATCGGGATCGTGATCCTCGAACGCCCAGATGTCCCAGCGGTCCTGATCCACCGACCCCTCGCCGATGAAGTGGACGGAGCCGACGACGTAGTCGAAGTCGCGCGCGCCGAGCAGCGTCGCGATGCGGTCCTCGGCCCCCGGCACGTAGTCGGCCTCGATTCCCACCCTGAGCCCGCTCGCGGCGAGGAATTCGCAGTAGGCATCCAGATCGTCGGTTGCCTGCTCCACCCAGAACGGGTGCTTCCAGACGTCGAGGGCCTGTCGAAACCGGTGGATATGCTCGGAGACTCCGAGCTCGGCGACGCCCGCGGCGTCAGCCGCCTCGCGATAGCGCGAGACGTTCGCGTCGGTGAAGTAGTCCTCGGGAGGGGTACCGGAACCATCCGGGCGCAGGTGGACGTGGTAGTCGGTGAGCACCGGGGTACCCTAGATGGATGAGCACGCTCACCGATGCCGGCACCGCGCTCGCGATCTTCGCGGCCACGGCCGGCATCGCCGCGCTCCTCGGGGCGGCCAACTTCGGCACGGCGCTGGGGATCGGGCAGGTGGCGTTCGTCTTCGCTGCGTGCTTCGTGATGCTGCGGCGCTAGACGACTCCGGCGATTCGCCGATCCGCGCCCGTCCCGACTACCGCTTGGCCTGAAGCAGCCCAGCGGCGGCGACAAGGTCGCCGGGGGTGGTCACCTTCAAGTTGCCCGCGGAGGACGGCTCCAGCAGGACCCTCCCCCCGGCGCGTTCGATCAGCCAGGCCTCGTCGGTCGCGAGATCGAGCTCGCCGGCCTTGCGAGCCCTCCCCTGCGCGCGCCGCAGGGCGTCGGTGCGGAAGGCCTGGGGCGTCTGCGCTCCCCAGAGCAGATCGCGGTCCAGGGTCTCGACGATCGTCCGGCTCGCCTCGCCGGCCGCCCGGTTCGCGCGCGATGCCGATGCCCGCTTGACGGTGTCGGCGATGGGCACGGCGGCGATCACCCCATCGGCGTCCGAGTGAGCGGCGAGGTGGTCGACTACGCGGTCGATCAGCTCGGCGCTCACCAGCGGCCGGGCGGCGTCGTGAATCACGATCAGATCGTGCTCCACCGACGCGAGGGCGAGAGCGACCGACTCGGCTCTCGTCGCGCCACCGGTGATCACCTCGGCCGATTCGCCGATGCCGAGCGCGTCGATCGAGGCGCGTGCTCGGTCCTCACCTCCCGGAGGCGCCGTCACGACGATCGAATCGATCGACCCGGCGGCGTCGAGCGCCAGCAGCGACCACTCGATCAGCGGTCGCCCGCCCAGCTCGACGAACGCCTTCGGGCCACCGGCCCCGAGCCTCTGCCCGGAGCCGGCGGCCGCGAGGACGGCCGTAGCGCGAGTCCCGCTCAGGCGGGTGTCCCGGCGGCGAAGCGGTCCGTGAGAAGCCCGTTGAGGTACTCCTCGGCGCCGTCCTCGTCGGTGTCCAGCGCGTACATGAACTCTGAGGCGAGGATCTTCTTCGCCCGCGTGTACATCTGCTTCTCGCCCGTCGAGAGACCCTTCTCGATCTCACGGATCGCCAGGTTGCGAACGACCTCCGCGAGCTCGAAGACGTCACCGGTCTTGATCTTCTCGCGGTTGTGCTTGAAGCGACGGTTCCAGTTCTTGGGCATCTCCGACACGTCGTCGCTGAGGACCGCTGTGACGCGCTTGACGTCGTCGGGGCCGATCACGCGGCGGAGGCCTGCCATCGCTGCGTTCTCGCAGGGGACCTGGACGGTCATGTCGTTGTGCAGGATCTTGATCGTCAGATAGTCACGCTCCTCACCAAGGAGCTTCTTCGTTTCCTTCTTCTGGACCACGCCCGCCCCATGGTGCGGATAGACGACGTTGTCGCCGATCTCGAACACGGTGTGCAGGTTCTCGAGGTCGAGATCCGCGTCAGTTAGTTCGTCAACTTGCTCGGGAATTGTCGTCTACCTCCTGTGTTGGTTGGACGGCGCCGTCACTGGCGCCGTTATGTGAGCGGGTATCGCTCGAAGATCTCGGATTCGCGGACCCGGTCCAGGCCCTCGCGGATGTCTGCGGCTCGGTCGGTGCCCACGCCGTCGACCGCCGCCAGCTCCTCGTCGGTGGCCGCGAGGATCTCCTCGAGGCTGCCGAAGTGGCGGATCACCTTCTCGCCGACCAGTCGCGGCAGGCGCGGGATCCGACCCAGCGCACGGTAGCCGCGAGCCGACACCTGCAGGTCGTGCGGGTTGACCTTGCGGTCGTGCCCGAACACCTCAGCCAGCCGGCCGAGGTCGAGAAGCTCCTGATGGGAGAGCTTGGTCAGCTCGGCGAGGATCACGTCCAGCGTCGCCTCGGAGTCATCCGGGGCGTAGTCGCGCACGAGCGCGGCGCGGTCGGCGAGCACGCCGAAGGCCGTCTCCTCGAGCTGCATCTCGATCAGGCGCCCCTCCGCGCCGAGCTCGATGATGTAGCGCTCCACCTCGTTGGAGGTGCGCAGAAGCATCTCGGCCCGCTGGGCGACCGTGAGGACGTCGTGGAGGCTCGCCGCCCCCGCCATCTCGACAGTCGTCAGTCGCGCCGTGACGCGATCGAGCCGCAGCCGGTACTTCTCCATCGTCGCCAGGCCCTGGTTGGCCTTGCTGAGCACGGTCGGGATGTCCTGAAGGATGTACTTGGTGCCGCCGAGATAGATCGAGACGACGTCGCGACGTGCGGAGATCGCGATCACGAGCGCCTTCGTCTGCTTCGAAACGCGCTCGGCGGTCCGGTGCCGGGTCCCGGTCTCGGAGGAGTGGATCGTCGGATCCGGCATCAACTGGACGTTGGCCCAGGAGATCCGCTTGGCCTCCGGATCGAGGACGATTGCGCCGTCCATCTTCGCCACCTGGTAGAGCAGACCCGGCGTGTAGTCGACGTCGAGCTTGAGGCCGCCGGAGAAGAGGAATGAGATCTCCTCGGGCTCGCCGATCACGATCAGGGCGCCGGTCGAGGCGTTGATCACGTTGTCGATGCCCTCGCGCAGGGTCGTTCCGGGCGCGACCATGTCGAGCGCCCGCAAGAGCCTCGGGTCCTGGTGCACCAGAGCTACCGTTGTGTCATCCCAAGGAGCCAGCGCCATGACTCCGTCAATGATGGCAGAAGGAGCTAAATTCCCCGGTTCTGGTCTGATTCGGCCGGGCGGATCGGGAAATGTCTGTCAGATGGCCGTCGCCCGGAGGCTAGGCCGCTTCGCGCAGGGAGCCGGGTCCGGCCCGCTTGCGGGCGGCGATCAGAGCCGCACGCAAGGTTTCGCTCATCGCCATTCCCGATGGTGCCTCGCGCAGCCGCGGTCCGAGCACGGGCTCGAGCCCGAACTTGCGCGCCTCCGCCACGCGCCGCTCGGCATGGGCGACGTAGCGCAGCTCGCCCGTCAGGCCGACCTCGCCGAAGCAGGCGAGGGGCTTGCCGGTGCCGTCGCTGAGTGGCTCACCCCGGTGAGCGGAGGCGATCGCCAGCGCGATCGCCAGGTCGGCGCCCGGCTCGTCGACGCGAACGCCGCCGGCGACGTTGACGAAGACGTCCGCCCCTCCGACCTGCACGCCGCCGTGGCGGGCGAGGACGGCGAGGATCATGGCCAGACGGTTGCGGTCGATCCCGTTGGCGACGCGCCGCGGGGGAACGACCTCGGTCGGGGCGACCAGCGCCTGCACCTCGACGAGGAGCGGCCTGGTGCCCTCCATCGCGCAGAGGACGACCGAGCCGGCCGCTGCGGTGGCCTCGCCGACGAACCGCGCCGAGGGATCCTCGACCTCAACCAGGCCGCCCGAGCGCATCTCGAACACGCCCAGCTCGCTGGTCGCCCCGAAGCGGTTCTTGAGCGCCCTCAGGGTCCGATAGGAACGCTCGCGCTCGCCCTCGAAGAGCAGCACGCAGTCGACCAGGTGCTCGAGGACGCGCGGTCCGGCCACCGCGCCCTCCTTGGTCACGTGCCCGACCAGAATCAACGCCGTGCCGATGCGCTTGGCGACCTCCATCAAGCCGTTGGCCACCTCCCGGACCTGGGCGACCGAGCCCGGCGCGCTGGTCAGCTCGTCGGAATGCATCGTCTGGACCGAGTCGATCACGCAGGCATCGGGCCGCTCGCTCTCGAGCACATCGATCACGCTCGCCAGATCGGTCTCGGCCAGCGCCGGGACGTCCAATGCACCCGCTCCGAGGCGCTCGGCCCGCATGCGGACCTGCGCGGCCGACTCCTCGCCCGTCACGTAGAGGACCTGCCGGCCTGCCCGTGCGAGATTGCCGAGCGCCATCGCCGTGATCGTGCTCTTGCCGATGCCCGGGGAGCCACCCAACAGCACGAGCGAGCCGGGCACGAGCCCCCCACCGAGGACCCGGTCGAGCTCGCCGATGCCGGTTCCGAGTCGCTCCTCCGCCGGGGCGACTACGTCGCGGAGCGGTACTGAACGCTGCGGCGTCGCCCCGCGTCGCCGACCGGAGCCGCCGCCGGCACGCTTTGCGGCGGCCGGCTGGACGGCCACCTCATCGAGCGTGTTCCAGGCCGAGCAGCCGCCGCACTGCCCGGACCAGGCGAAGGCCTCGTGCCCGCATTCGCGGCAGACGTACTTGGATCGCTGTCGGGCCATCGCCACCGATCCTGCCAAGCCCGGGGGACGGCACCGCGCCCCGGCTAGTCGATCACGTAGCTCATGCGAGCGGCTGTCACCGTGCCGCCCCTCCCGAACCTGATCGACAAGGTCTGGTATTCACCACCGAAGCCTTCCCTCACGAATCCGGAGCCGTAGGTCCACTCCTGCGTCCCCGCTGGCACCTTTCGGCGCACCCCATACTCGGCCCCGAGCATTTGCTTCACCCTGCTGGTGCTGAGGCCGTCGAGAGCGCCACACTCAGCAAGGCCGACGCCCTGCTCCTCCTGGGCATTGGACTCGGAGTTGTCCTCTCACGCCGATCGGTCGAACTCGAATTCGCCGCAGTCGACATCGACGCGCGAGCCGAACGCGGACGACAACACCGCGCTCACGCCAATAACGAGGGCAGCGCCGATTAGCGGGATGGCCAGCAGCGTCACCGCAGCGATGACGAAGTTGAGGCGGCGTTCGCGCCTATCCATTGCCCACGGTCTCGAGCGTACCCCGGCGCGGCCACGGATCCACCGCCTGCGATCGCGGCCCATCGTCCACCGAGATCTGACTTCGGTTGCGAACTGCCATCTACTGACCGCGGAGAGCAGTAAATGGCATCTCAGGGTCGGGGTGAGGGAATTGCTTCTCGCCCGGACGGCAAGTGGGGGCGGATAGCTCGAGGAAGACTCCTTTCAGGGGTACTCGATGCAATTCATCATCTGGTCGTAGACCTGCTTGTCGCCGTCACCCTTGGCTACCGTGTTCGCGTACATGCGGAAGTCCTGGTCGAGGGCTCCGGTCTTCGCCTGGGCCTTCACCGCGGGCCAGTTCTCCGCGTTGAGCAGCTGGTCGATTGCGGCCTGCGCGGCTGCCTTGTCGCCCGCCTTGTCGGCCCGCCACCACTCGTCGAGCCATCCGCAATAGGCGCCGTAAAGGACGTAGGCCGTGAACTGGTAGCTGTCCTGGGGCATGCTCTCCGGCTCGATCGCCGAGCGGTCGAAGCCGTCGGGGAGAGGGACGCCCTCTAGGACCCGATCGAATCCGCTGCTCTGATCGGCGGGCTTGACCACGCTGTCGGGCATCGCCTCGAGCCAGGTCTCGACGTCGGTGGCGACGATCGAGTCGAGGCGGGAGTAGAAGTCCTCCGCATTCGCCGCTGAACCCCTGATGATCATGAAGGAGCCGTCGCGGACCGGCAGTTCAACCTGGAACTCCTTGGACGGCCCAGCCAAGGCGTACTCGAGCCCCTGCTCCCCGGCGATGTCGACCGGATTACCCTGCTCCCGCGTCCGCATCCGGTACTCGTCCGCCGGATACCAGTGCATGTCCAGGATGTCGCCGCCGTGAGGACATCCTGCACACGGGGCCGGGCGAGAGTGGGTCCCCTTCTCGTCGTCGAAGCCGACCTCGCCCGACTCGGGGGAGTCGAACTGCGCGTAGTAGATGTCCCAGCCGGGCTCGGTGACCAGAAGCCGCCTGATTGGCCTCAGCGACCTTGACCGCCTCTGCCGCGAAGGCCGAGCTTTTGCCGCTGCCGCCATCACTCCCGGGTCGAGCAGGGCGAGGGCGACGAGGGCGACCGCGACGATGCAGCCGAATGCAACCGACGAGCCGCACGGCGCGCCACCGGCTCGGCCGCGGGACGAGGGCCGAGTGCATCCGGCGTAAGGCGTCGCGAGAATCTCGGCGAGCAGCTCCTCGCTCCGCCGGGGCGAAGTCGAAAGTCTCGCCTCGCGAATCCCTTCGAGCGGGTCGGCAACGATGAGCGCGCGATCCAGTTCGTCGTCCGTCATGACGTCTCCTCGCGTCGCGATTCGGGCCGGACCTCTGCCGGCTCAGGTTGAAGACTGCCCCTCGAGGTCCGTCGCGCAGGCGCAACCGTGCCCGGTGCAGCCGCGTTCGCGCAGCAGCCGGCTCGATTCCCATCGACGCGTGCCGCCTCGCTCGGCGTCAATCCCTCCCAGCTCGTCAACAGGACGATCTCCCGATCGTCCTCCGCGAGCCGGCTCAGCGCCTGCCGGACGACCGAGCGCATCTCGAGATCGTCAGTGAAGTCAGTTGTGGAGATTGCGCCCGAGCTCAATACGCAGGCGTTCGCCGAGACGGCTCCGGCGGCACGGTCGAGCGACTCATGATTGGCAAGGACGTTGCGGGCGACTCCAAGCAGCCAGAACCTGGTCCCCTCCCCCGCTGGCACTGAGTCGAACCGGCGCCACGCCGTGAGCATGGTCTCGGAGACGACGTCGGCTGCATCTTCGGGCCTCGCGGTGCGGCGCAACGCAAAGCCGAGGACGGCGGGCGAGTTCTCCCTGAAGAGCCGCTCGAAGCGCGCCCGCTCTCCCCTCTGTGGATCCCTGGCGCCCCATCGGTACAGAATGTCCGGTTGAGGCGGCAGCGTTACGCTGCCGGCGATTTCAGCCGTCGCTTCCTGGCTTGACTTCGAATAGCGAAGTCAAGTGCGGATTCGTGGCCTGAGCGCTACTCGGTTTCGGCAGCGGTCTCGGTGGCGTCGCCGGGCGAAGCGTCCTCGGCCGGCTCATCCTCGCCGGCCGACTCGGTCGCGCCGACGCCTACCGGCTGCTTGGCCTCTTCGCGACGTTCACGCTCAGCCTTCGACGGCGGGATCAGCTCGAGCGACAGCGGCTTGTCGTCCGCATCGCCGCTCTCGTCGCGGTCGACCATGACGGTGGTGCCTGGCTCGATCGAGTCCGGGCCGGCCTTGAGCACCTCGTCGGCGAGCGGGTCCTCGATGTAGCGCTGGATCGCGCGACGCAGCGGACGGGCTCCCATCGAGGGGTCCCAGCCCTTGTCGACGAGCAGGTCCTTGGCGGCGTCGGTGAGGTCGAGCTGGAGCTCGTGCTCGGAGACCTGGGTGCGGACGCGGCCGATCAGCAGGTCGATGATGACCTTGATCTCCTCGCGGCTCAGCTTGTGGAAGACGATGACCTCGTCGATGCGGTTCAGGAACTCCGGGCGGAAGACCTTCTTCAGGTCGCCCATGACGCGCTTCTTCATGTCGTCGTAGCTGGTGCCCATCTCATCGGTGACGGCGAAGCCGAGCGACTGGTTGCGCGCGATCTCCGGGGCCCCGACGTTCGAGGTCATGATCACGATCGCGTTGCGGAAGTCGACCGTCCGGCCCTGGGCGTCGGTGAGCCTGCCGTCCTCGAGGATCTGCAGGAGGATGTTGAAGACGTCCGGATGTGCCTTCTCGATCTCGTCGAGCAGGAGCACGCAATAGGGCTTACGGCGCACGGCCTCGGTGAGTTGTCCGCCCTCGTCGTAGCCGACGTAGCCGGGAGGTGAGCCGACCAGTCGCGAGACGGCGTGCTTCTCCATGTACTCGGACATGTCGATGCGGATCATCGAGTCCTCGTCACCGAACAGGAACTCGGCGAGGGTGCGACCGAGCTCGGTCTTGCCGACTCCGGACGGGCCGAGGAAGATGAACGAGCCGGAGGGCCGCTTGGGGTCCTTGATCCCGGCGCGGGCGCGGCGGATCGCCTTCGAGACGGCGGTGATCGCAGCCTCCTGGCCGACGACGCGCTTGTGCAGCTCGTCCTCCATGCGGATCAGCTTCTTGGTCTCGGCCTCGGTCAGCTTGAAGACGGGGATGCCGGTCCACATCGAGACGATGTCGGCGATCTCCTCCTCGCCGACGACCGGGCGGGTGCCCTCCTCGCCGGAGCTCCACTCCTCCTCGAGCTCGCGCTTCTTGGCGGTGAGCTGACGCTCCTTGTCGCGCAGGTTCGCGGCCTTCTCGAACTCCTGGGCCTCGATCGAGGCCTCCTTGGCGCGGCGCGTCTCCTCGATCTCCTCCTCGAGATCACGGTAGACGGGCGGCTGCGACATCGAGCGGATGCGCAGGCGCGACGCGGCCTCGTCGATCAGATCGATGGCCTTGTCCGGCAGGAAGCGCTCGGAGATGTAGCGGTCGGCGAGATCGGCGGAGGCACGGAGGGCCTCGTCGCTGATGTTCACCTTGTGGTGCTGCTCGTAGCGCTCGCGCAGTCCCTCGAGGATCTGCACGGTCTGATCGATCGACGGCGGGTCGACCTTGATCTGCTGGAAGCGACGCTCCAGAGCGGAGTCGCGCTCGAGGTACTTGCGGTACTCGTCGAGCGTGGTCGCGCCGATCGTCTGCAGCTCGCCACGGGCGAGCGCCGGCTTCAGGATCGAGGCCGCGTCGATCGCGCCCTCGGCCGCGCCGGCTCCGACCAGGTTGTGGAGCTCGTCGATGAAGAGAATGATGTCGCCGCGCTGGGTGATCTCCTTCATCACCTTCTTCAGCCGTTCCTCGAACTCGCCGCGGTACTTCGAGCCGGCGACGAGGGCCGCCAGGTCGAGCGTGTAGATCTGCTTGTTGCGCAGCAGCTCGGGGACTTCCCCGTTGGTGATCCTCGCCGCGAGGCCCTCGACCACGGCCGTCTTGCCGACGCCGGGCTCACCGAGCAGGACGGGGTTGTTCTTCGTCCGCCTGGAGAGGATCTGCATGATCCGCTCGATCTCGGTCTCGCGACCGATCACGGGGTCGAGCTTGCCGTCGGCGGCGAGCTTGGTCAGGTTGCGGCCGAACTGGTCGAGCAGCTTCGAGGACTTCTTGCCTTCCGCCGAGCTGCTGGAGCTCGAGCCGGACCCGGAGCCCTGGCGTCGGCCGCCGGGGCCTGAGAGCATCCGGATGACCTCGTTGCGGATCTTCTCGGAGTCGGCGTCGAAATCGAGCAGGATGCGGGCGGCGACGCCCTCGTTCTCGCGGACCAGGCCGAGCAGGATGTGCTCGGTGCCGATGTAGTTATGGCCGAGCGAGAGCGCCTCGCGCAGGGCGAGTTCGAGGACCTTCTTGGCGCGCGGGGTGAAGGGGATCTGGCCGGAGGTGACCTCTTCGCCGGACCCGACGATCCGGACGACCTGGGCGCGGACGCGCTCCACGGTGATGTCGAGGGACTCGAGGACGCGGGCCGCGAGACCCTCCTCCTCGCGGAGCAGGCCGAGCAGGATGTGCTCGGTGCCGATGTAGTTGTGCTTGAGGGTTCGAGCTTCCTCTTGCGCCAGGACGACGACCTGGCGGGCCCTCTCTGTGAATCGTTCGAACATCGACTACCTGACCTGTCTGATCGCTCTGTCTGAGTATTTCGTCATCCGCGGTCGGATCTCTTTAATCCGCACCAGGGAATGCGCAGCCACCGGAGACTTCGATCAAACTTTTCGGCGCTCTATTGCCGATCGATCAACCCTCCGGTTTGTCGTTTGCGCGGAGGCCGAAGTATAGACGGGCTGTCGCACCGGCTTTCGGCGCCCAGCGGTGCCCGAGCGGAGGCGTCAGTCAGCGCATCGCGGGGAAGAGCAAAACTTCCCGCAGGCTCGGTGCGCTGGTGAGGAGCATCACCAGGCGGTCCATCCCGAGGCCGACTCCGGCGGTGGGCGGCATTCCCTGCTCGAGCGCCCGGAGGAAGTCCTCGTCATGAGGCTGGGCCTCCGCGTCGCCGCGCTGCAGCTCCGCGTTCTGCTGCTCGAAGCGACGGCGCTGCTCGTCGGGGTCGTTGAGCTCGCTGAAGGCGTTGGCGATCTCGATCCCGCCCATGAACGCCTCCCAGCGCTCGACGAGTCCGGGCGTTGAGCGATGCTGCTTGGCGAAGGGCGAGAGCTCGACCGGGTAGTCGCGGATGAAGGTCGGCTGCGTGAGCACCGGCTCGACGTGCTTGGAGAAGAGCTGGTCGACCAGCTTGCCCCAGCCGACGTCCTCGCCCGGGTCTGTCCCGAGCGCCATCGTCAGCTCCTCCCTGGGAGGCCTCTCGGCGAGGTCGACGCCGGTGTGCTCGAGCAGTGCGTCGCGCATCGTCAGCCGCTCCCAGGGTGGCGCGAGGTCGATCGTCGCCCCATCGCGTTCGATGGTCGTCCTGCCGAGAACCGCCTGAGCGACGGTCGACACCAGCCGCTCGAGCCGGACCGCGGCATCGTCGTAGTCGGCGTAGGCCTCGTACCACTCGAGCATCGTGAACTCGGGGTTGTGCTTGGGCGAGACGCCCTCGTTGCGAAAGTCCTTGCCGAGCTCGTAGACCCGGTCGATCCCGCCGACGACGCACCGCTTCAGGTACAGCTCGGTTGCGATCCGCAGATAGAGGTCGCGATCGAGCGCGTTGTGGTGGGTGGTGAACGGACGGGCGAGGGCGCCGCCGTAGAGCGGCTGCAGGACCGGTGTCTCGACCTCGGTGAAGCCATCGGCGTCGAGCAGGCGGCGGGTCTCGGCGATCGCCTTGGCACGCAGCTTGAAGCGCTCGAGCACCTCGGGGTTGGCGATCAGGTCGAGCTCGCGATGGCGGAACCTCGTCTCCACGTCGGACAGCCCGGAGTGCTTGTCGGGCAGCGGGCGCAACGCCTTCGCCAGCGGCCGCCACGATTCCAGGCGCAGGCTCAACTCGCCGCGGCGACTCTTGAAGGCGATGCCCTCGACCCCGACGAAGTCGCCGAGATCGGCATCGAGCAGGAGGGCGTGCTCGTGGACGCCGAGGATGTCCTCGCGGGAATGGAGCTGGATCTGGCCCGTCCCATCGCGGAGGTCGATGAACGCCGCCTTGCCGTGGCCCCGCTTGGCCATCACGCGGCCGGCCACGACGTGGCGGGACTCGGTCTCCTCCCCGTCGGCCAGGTCCTCGTAGGCGGCGCGCACGTCAGCGATCGGCTCCCGGCCGTCGTAGCCGGTCGGGAACGGCTCGAGCCCGGCTTCGCGCAGCCGGTCGAGCTTCGCCCGGCGCTCAGCGAGCAGGGCCGGCTCCTCGGGAGCCGAGGCGGGGTCGGTGGTCTCTTCGCTCATCACCGTCGAGCGTATTCAATGCGCGAGGCGGCTCGGGGCTAGCCTTCCGGGATGGACGAGCGCGCGATCACGATCAGGGACGCGAGGCAGACGGATCTGGCGGAGATCTTCGCGATCTACAACGACGAGGTCGCCCACGGCATCGCGACGTTCGACGTCGAGCCCCTCCGGGCCGGCCGCGACGACGGCTGGCTGGCCGACCGGGCCGCCCACCACCCCGTAATCGTGGCGGTCGCCGGCGACGCGGTCCTCGGCTGGGCGTCGATCGGCCCCTGGTCACCGCGCGGCGCGTACAGGCGCACCGGGGAGGTCTCCGTCTACGTCGATTCCGAGGCGCGGGGGGAGCGCATCGGCCGTCGCCTCCTCAGCGGTCTGATCGAGCGCGCCAGGGATTCGGAGGTCGTCGTCCTGCTCGCCCGGATCGCAGTGCCGAACCCGGCGAGCATCGCCATCCACGAGGCCCTCGGCTTCAGCTCATTCGGCACTCAGCGCCGCTGCGGCGAGAAGTTCGGGCGGGTCCTGGACGTCGTTCTGATGGACCTGCACTTGGATTGAGCTGGCCGTCGGCTACGCCGCTTCGATCTTGGTGATCTTGAGCTCGCGCTTTGGTCCCCGGGGGACCTCGACGCTGATCACGTCGCCGCGCTTGCGGCCCATCAGGGCCTTGCCGATCGGCGACTCGTGGGAGAGCTTCTCCTCGGCGGGGTTGGCCTCGGCCGAGCCGACGAGCTGGAACTTGCGGGAGTCGCCGCTCTTCTGATCCTTGACGTGAACCTTGACTCCGACGGAGACCGTGGTCGTGTCGAGCTTCTTGTGGTCGATGACGGTCGCGCGCCGGACGCGCTCCTCCATCTGGGCGATCCGCTGCTCGAGCATGCCCTGCTCATTCTTGGCGTCGTCGTACTCCGAGTTCTCCGAGATGTCGCCGAACTCGCGCGCTTCCTTGATGCGGGCGGCGACCTCGCGGCGGCGAGTCGTCTTCAACTCCTCCAGCTCAGACTTGAGCTTCTTGAGTCCTTCCGGAGTGATCAGGGACTCTCGCGCCACTGCTTTAGACCTTCCTCGAATGTCGATTCCCCGGAGGCGGACGATGCCCCCAAAGACCAGAAACGCCCGACCACGAACCCCAGCTGGGGTGCGCGCCTCGGGCCTGGCGGCGCGGAACTATAGCAATGGACCACTGCTGCCTCGACCGTCTTTCGACGCGGCTCAGATCTCCCCTGCCGCCGCGACCAAGGAGCGAGCTCCGTCGAGGTCGTCGAGTCGCTGCAGGTCGTCGCCGATGCTTCCATCCAGCCCGAGGCGATCGAGGTACCAGGGATAGAACTTGCGCAGATAGCGCGCCGCGCGTGCCGAGCCGAAATGCTCCTCCGCGCGATCCATCACCCAGAGCAGCTCCGCGGCGACCTCCGCGCGCGGCGGTGGGGTCAGCCGGGTTCCGGCGAGCTCCTCGAAGATCCATGGGTATCCGAACGAGCCACGCGCGATCATCACCGCGTCGGCGCCGGAGAGCCGGTAGGCGCGACGGGCGTCTTCCGCTGTGGCCAGGCCGCCGGAGACGATCACCGGCACGTCGATCCGCTCGGTGAGCTCCCGCACCATCGCGTAGTCCGGGAACCCCTTGTGGCCGACGTTGGCGGAGCGCGGGTGGAAGCCGATCGCGGACACGCCCGCCTCCTCCACGAGGCGGATGGCCAGACCGAGCCCGGAGCGGTCCCCGCTCACGAGGCCCGAGCGCAGCTTGACGGTGACGGGCCTGCCGCCCCCCTCGACCGCGGCGCGGGCGACCGCGACCGCGAGGTCGGGGTCGGCGAGGAGCTCGGCCCCCGCTCCGGTCTTGCGGACCTTCTTGACCGGGCAGCCCATGTTCAGGTCGATGATGTCGGCGCCGGCACGCCCGACCTCGCCGGCGGCCTCTCGCATCACCTCAGGGTCGGAGCCGAAGAGCTGGATCGCGACGGGATGCTCCTCGGGGTGGACGACGAGGAGCTCTCGCAGGGTGCGCTCGTTGCGGTAGTGAATGGCGTGGCTGGAGACCATCTCGGAGACGGCGAGGCCCGCCCCGTGGCGACGTGCCTGCAGCCGCACGAACCAGTTCCCGATCCCGGCGAGAGGAGCGAGCAGGACGCGGTTGGCGATCTCGACGTCGCCGATCCGGAACGGTTCGGTGAGTGCAGCCTGCGGCCGCGGCGATGCGATCTGCTCAGTTGCGCTCATGGATCAGCCTCAGACCAGTGAGAGTGAGGTACGGGTCGACCTCCTCGACGCTCGCGCACAGCGGGGCGATGCCGGTCGCCATACCGCCGGTGGCGATCACCGTCGCGGGATCGCCGAACTCGGCGAGCATCCGGCGCACGATCCCATCGACCATGCCGGCGAAGCCATAGACGAACCCCGACTGAAGGGCTGCCTGCGTGTTGCGTCCGATCGCGACCTCCGGCTCGGTGATCTCGATCCGCGGCAGCTTGGCCGCCCGGCCGGCGAGCGCCTCGATCGAGACCTCGATCCCGGGACCGATCACCCCGCCCAGGTATTCGCCGTCGGCGGAGACGGCGTCGAAGTTGATCGACGTGCCGAAGTCGACGGAGATGCACGGGCCCCCGATGCGTTCGTAAGCCGCCACCGCGTTGACGAGGCGATCGGAGCCGAGCTCGCGAGGGTTGTCGATGAGGATCGGCATCCCGGTGCGGACGGTCGGGCCGACCAGCAGACAGGGTGAGCCCAGATGACGCTCGCAGAGGCGCTCGTACTCGGGGCCCAGCCGGGGAACGACCGTCGAGACGATCGCTCCCTCCAGCTCCGCAAGCCCCAGCCCCCGGAACTCGAGCGATCCGGCGAGCGCGAGCGCGAGCTCGTCGGCCGTCGAGTCGCCACGGGTGGCAAAGCGCCAGTCACCGACGAGGTCCTCGCCCTCGAAGGCCCCGACGTGAGTCTGGGTGTTGCCGACGTCAACAGCTAGAAGCATCGGCAGATCATGGCAACCCGGCGGGGGGAGAAGCTTCCACTCGGCATCGTCGCCGGCTCAGGCCCAGCTAGGTTTCGTGCTCATGAAGGCGCGCCTGTTCACGATTCCGAGCTCCCACCCGAGTTGGTCGGCCCGGCTCATGCTCGAGCACAAGGGCATCGACTACAGCCGAATCGATCTGATCGCGGTCGTTTCCAAGCCGATCCTGCGCGCTGCCGGCTTTCCGAGGGTGACGGTTCCCGCGTTGCGCATCGGAGGCAGTCGCATCCAGGGGTCCAGGGAGATCGCGCGCGAGCTCGATCGGCTGGTGCCGGTGCCGGCTCTCCTGCCGGCGGATCCCGTGACGCGCGCCGTCGTCGAGGAGGCCGAACTGTGGGGCGATGAGGTGTTTCAGCCGGTGCCGAGGCGAATCGTCTGGAACTCGCTCAAGCGTGACCGGGCACCGATCCGCTCATATCTCGAGGGCGCGCGGCTCGGCATCCCGATCAGCCTCGCCGCGGCCACCGCTGCGCCGATCGTTTGGATGGCGGCCCGCTTCAACGCGGCCTCGGACGAGCGGGTCCGCGCCGACCTGGCAGCCCTCCCGGCGATGCTCGATCGAATCGATCGATACATCGAGAGCGGCGTCATCGGCGGGGAGGAGCCGAACGCCGCCGACTTCCAGATCGCGACGAGCGTCGCTCTGCTGCTGACGCTCGACGACGTCGCTCCGGCCCTCGCGCAGCGCCCGGCGGCGGCGCTCGCGAAGCGGCTCGTGCCCGGCTTCCCGGGCAGAGCCCCCGCGGCACTGCCGCCCGCCTGGCTGACCCCGCTACGGGCGTCGGCCTAGGCGTCCGGGTCGAGGGAGCCCGCCGGCTCGACCCGCTCGCCCTCGAGACTCGCCAGAACGCCGGCGAGCGGCGTGCCGTCGGGCAACGACAGGCGTGGATCGAGCTCGAGCAGCGGCACGAGCACGAAGCGACGACTCGTGACCTCGCGATGAGGGAGGGTGAGGCGCTCGCTGTCGAGCTCGACTCGGCCGAGCAGGAGCACATCGACGTCAAGGACGCGCGGGCCGTGCCTCGGACCACCCGCAACCCTCCCCTCCCCCGCCTCGACGGCCTTGCAGGCATCGAGCAGGCCGAACGGGTCCAGACCGGTGCGAATCCTGATCGCCGCGTTGAGGAAGTCGGGCTGATCGAGAACTTCACCGACCGGCTCCGTCTCGTATGCCCGCGACACAGCCTCCACCCCGATCCCGGCTTCGCGCAGTCGCGCGATGCCTCCGCGCAGATGCGAGAAGCGATCCCCGACGTTCGATCCGAGGCCCAGGTAGCCGATGCGCTGCGGGCTCACCGGCTGGCGGCGGAGCGCAGCGTCACCGCAACCTCGCCGATGGTCTGAGGGATCGGCGGATCGGGCTTGGCCGCGCGAACCTCGACGTCGTCGATGTCGAAGCTCGACGTGAGCTCGTCGGCGAGGATGGCGCAGAGGCGCTCGAGCGTCTTGAAGCTGCGCTCGGTGACGACGGCGGTGGCGAGCTTCGCGACGGCCCCGTAATCGACGGTGTCGGCGAGCTCATCGGAGCCGACCGCCCCGCACTCGCCGACGGTGAAGGAGATGTCGAGGACGATCCGCCGGCCGACCTCGCGCTCCGCCTCGCTGACCCCGTGAGCGCCGAAGGCGGAGAGGCCCCGCAGCTCGACCCGGACATCGGCGCCGCCGCTCACGAACCCGCCCCCACGCTCGTCGCCGCCGATCGCCACGGCCGCGTGCCCATGATGGCCTCCGCCACCTCGAGGGCCTCTCGTGTCGCGCCGACGTCGTGGACCCGGAGCACGTCGGCCCCGCGCATCAGCCCGATGACGCCGGCGGCGAGCGAGCCGCCGAGGCGACGATCCACATCGCGCCCGCTGAGCGCGCCCAGGAAGCTCTTGCGCGAGGCACCGAGGACGAGCGGCCGGCCGAGGTCGCTGAGCTCACCGAGACGGTCGATCAGCTCGATGTTGTGCTTGGTGGTCTTGCCGAAGCCGATCCCCGGATCGAGCCAGATCTTCGCCTCCGGCACCCCAGCGTCGATCGCCCGTCGCAGCCGCTCCGCCAGGAAGCCTCTGATCTCGCCGAGGAGGTCGCCGTAGGTCGGACCCTGCTGCATCGTTCGCGGGGTCCCCTTCATGTGCATCAGGATGAGCCCGGACCCGGCCTCGGCGCAGACCGCGGCCATCGCCGGATCGCCGAGCGCCGTCACGTCGTTGACGATCTCGGCGCCGGCGGCCAGGGCACGCTCGGCGACTACCGCCTTCGAGGTGTCGATCGAGATCGTCGCTCCGGCCTCGGCGAGGCCTTCGATCACCGGGATCACCCGCTCGAGCTCGTCGTGGGCGCTGACCTCCGCCGCTCCCGGACGCGTCGACTCGCCGCCGATGTCGAGGATGTCCGCGCCCTCGTCGAGAAGCGCCAGACCGTGCGCTATCGCCGCGCCGGGCGCGAGGAACTCGCCGCCGTCGGAGAACGAGTCCGGGGTCACGTTGACGATTCCCATGAGCGACGGCACGCTGCCATTATCGGGGCAGATGTTTCCGACCGTCGCCGTCGGGCAAAGGAGGCGTGCATGAGCGAGCTCGCGATCTATCTCAATGACCACCTGGCCGGATCGACCGTCGGCGTCGAGCTGGCCAAGCGCGCCGCGAAGGCCAACGAGGGGACCGAGTACGGCCCCGAGCTCGCGCGCATCGCCGACGAGATCGACACGGACCGCGAGGAGCTGAAGACCATGCTCGCGGAGCTCGAGATCGGTGAGGACAAGCTGAAGACGAGCGCCGGATGGCTGGCCGAGAAGTTCGGCCGCCTGAAGCTGAACGGGAGCCTCCTCTCCTACTCGCCGCTGAGCCGCCTGATCGAGCTGGAGGGCCTGTTCCTCGGCGTCAACGGCAAGCGGTCCATGTGGCTGAACGTCCAGTCCTCGCTCGGGGCGCGGGTGAAGTCGGTCGACCTCGCCGACCTGATCGCGCGCGCCGAGTCACAGGCCGAACGGCTCGAGACCTTGCGCCACGCCGCGGCCGCCGAGGCGCTCGCGCCGCCGGCCGCCTCCTGAGGGCTGTCGGCTAGCTCTTCGAGCTGGGCGGATCGTCGGCGCGCATCTCGGCGGCGAAGCCGGGGCGGCGCGGACGCGGCAGCGGACGCGATCCCTCGCGGCCGCCTTCCTTGCGGGCCTCGGGCCGACTCTCGGGCTCCGGGGTCACGTCCTCCTCGTCGGCCGGTCCGAAGACCTCCTCCTCGGTGCCGCCGTCGATGAGCTTGACGAACTCCTGGGCATCGATCGTCTCGCGTGAGAGCAGGATCTTCGAGATCTCCTCGAGACGCTCGCGGCGCTCGGTGAGGATGTCCTTAGCCGACTGATGGGCCTCCTCGACGATCCGGCGGATCTCGTCATCGATCTCGCGGGCGATCTCGTCGGAATAGTCGGGCTCGGCGTTGAACTCGCGACCGAGGAACGGCTGGCCCCGGTTGTGGCCGAAGACGCGCGGTCCGAGGCGCTCGGACATGCCGAATCGCATGACCATCTGCTTGGCGGTCTCGGTCACCTTCTCGAGGTCGTTGGAAGCGCCGGTGGTGATCTCGCTGAAGACGATCTCCTCCGCGGCCCGGCCGCCGAGCGTCATCGCCATCGTGTCGGCGAGCTCGGCGCGGGTCGTCAGGAACTTGTCCTCGGTCGGTAGCGAGATCGTGTATCCGAGCGCCTGCCCGCGGCTGATGATCGAGACCTTGTGGACGGGATCGGTGTTCGGCAGCACGTGGCCGACGATCGCGTGGCCCATCTCGTGGTAGGCCGTGATCAACCGTTCCTTTTCACTCATCACGCGCGTCTTCTTCTCGGGGCCCGCGATCACTCGCATGATCCCCTCCTCGAGCTCGACCATCGTGATCTCGCGGTTGCCCTTGCGCGCGGTCAGCAGCGCCGACTCATTGATCAGGTTGGCGAGATCGGCGCCGGTGAACCCCGGGGTCTGACCGGCGAGGATGTCGAGATCGAGCTCGGTCGCCAGCGGCTTGCCGCGGGTGTGAACCTCGAGGATGCGCTTGCGGCCCTTGCGGTCGGGACGATCGACGGCGATCTGGCGATCGAAGCGGCCCGGCCGCAGCAGCGCGGGATCAAGGATGTCGGGTCGGTTGGTGGCGGCGATCAAGATGATGTTGTCGTTCATCTCGAAGCCGTCCATCTCCACGAGGAGCTGGTTCAGCGTCTGCTCGCGCTCGTCGTGACCGCCGCCCATGCCGGCACCGCGGTGACGACCGACGGCGTCGATCTCGTCCATGAAGATGATGCAGGGTGAGTTCTGCTTGGCCTGCTCGAAGAGGTCGCGGACGCGGCTGGCGCCGACGCCGACGAACATCTCGACGAAGTCCGATCCCGAGATCGAGAAGAAAGGGACGCCCGCCTCGCCGGCGACGGCGCGGGCGAGCAGGGTCTTGCCGGTTCCCGGAGGCCCGTAGAGCAGCACGCCCTTGGGAATCCTGGCGCCGAGCGCTTGGAACTTCTTCGGATTCTCGAGGAACTCCTTGATTTCGTGCAGCTCCTGGACGGCCTCCTCGACGCCGGCGACGTCGCGGAAGGTGATCTTGGGCGCGTCGACGGACATGCGCTTGGCCTTGGACTTGCCGAAGTTCATGACCCTGGATCCGCCGCCCTGCATCTGGTTCATCAGGAACATCCAGAAGCCGAAGATGAGGACGAAGGGAAGGATGTAGGTCAGCAGCGAGAGCAGCGAGGAACCGCCCTTGCCGGAGACGGTGGTCTTGATGTCGCGGTTCTCCAGCGTGTTGACCAGGGTCTGCTCGGTGTTGTCGGGGTAGCCGGTCGAGTACTCGGTCCCGTCCTTCTCGGTGACGTCAACCGTGTTGTCGCTCGTCTTCAACGAGACCGAGTCGATGTTCTGGGACTCCTGGGGGTCGTTGATCTGCGCGATGAAGTCGCTGTAGGTCGGCTCGTCCCCCGACTGCGGCGGGGAGATGATGCGCTGCGCAAAGAACGCGAGCACGAGCACGATCAGGATCGGGACTAGGGCGCCACTGCGCGAGATCCGCTTCATAAGGTTTGTCTTTCGCTTGAAATCCGCATCGGAATGCGCTTCGGGGAGCCCCCGACGACCCGGTCAGCGTACCAGGGCGGATTCCCGCGCCCACGCGGCCACGCATCGCCGCGGGCGATTCCGACCGTCTTCACTCCTGGTCGAGCACCGCCACGTAGTCGAGATTGCGGTATTGCTGAGCGTAGTCGAGGCCGTAGCCGATTGCGAACTTGTCGGGTATCTCGAAGCCGACGTACTTGATCGGCAGGTCCACGCGCCGCCGTTCAGGCTTGGTCAACAGCGCGCAGACCTCGATCGAAGCCGGGTCGCGGGCCCGCAGGTTGCGCAGCAGGTACTGCAGGGTGAGCCCCGAGTCGATGATGTCCTCGACGATCAGCACGTCGCGGCCGGAGACCGAGGTGTCGAGGTCCTTGAGGATCCGGACGACTCCCGAGGAGTCCGTCGAGGAGCCATAGCTCGAAACCGCCATCAGGTCGATCTCGCAAGGAACCGACAGCGCCCGCATCAGGTCCGACATGAAGATCAGCGCGCCCTTGAGTACGCCCACGAGGACGAGATCGCGTCCGGCGTAATCGGCGTTGATCTCCTCCCCGAGCTCCGTGACTCGCCGGTGGAGCCGGTCGCTCTCGATCAGGGTCTCGCCGATGGCATGGCCGCCGGTGCTGGCTCCGTTGCCCATCGCGGCGGAGTCTAGATCCAACCCCTAGATATAGGTGGAGGGCCTGCTCTCCTCGGCGCGGCGGGGCGCGAGGCGAGCGGTGATCACGGCGGCGCCCGTCGACGCCGGGCCGAGTCGGAACTCCTCGCTCACCGCGACCCCCGCGACCCATGCGATCCGTTCGCCGGAGATCACCACCGGGATCTCGGAGCGCACGGATCGCGGCACCCCGTGATCGGTGAACAGATCCTGCAGGCTCTTGCTTCCGCCGAGCCCGAGGGGGCGCATCCGGTCGCCGCTCCGCCAGGCGCGGATCTCGACCTCGTCCGCGAGCACGGCTGAGTCGAGGGTCGCCAGCTCCGGGCCCCGCGGGCGCACCGGGCCGTCGAGGACGTCGGCGCGGAGCTCCCAGTCGCCGAACCTCGCGGTCCCCGGAATCGACATCCGGACCGATGGGGGTGTCCACTGCGATTGCGGCGCCTGACCCAGGCCCGCTCGGAACCGGACGTGGCCGCTCTCGCAGATGGCGCTGACACCGCCGCCGAGCTCGATCTCCCCGCCCTCGGGACGACTCGCCAGGCGAGTGATCTCCGCCGCGCGCGCTCGGCTCAGCACGACCTGCCCGCCGGCGGCCCGCGTGGCGAGCTCCCGCAGCACGAGCCGGCGCAGGCCGGGGTGCATGCGTCCCAGGTCCCCGGCCTCGATGCCGGGCGCTCCCGCCGCGCCGAGGCGGTCGATCTCCGCGGCGACGAGGATGCCGAGCAGCTCCGCCTCCTCGTGCAGCTCCGCGTGAGTCGCGGCGATGTTGCGCTCGACTTCAGGGCCGATCTCGGCGAGCACGGGAAGGACCTCCCGCCTGATCCTGCTGCGAGCGAAGCGCGGCGACTCGTTGCTCGGATCGTCGACGAAGGGCAGGCCCGCCTCCTCGGCGACTGCTCGGGTCTCCGCTCTCGAGATCGAATGCAGAGGACGGACGATCCTGCCGTTGCGGGGCGCGAGGCCGAGCAGCGGCCGAGTGCCCGGGGATGCGGAAAGGCGGTAGATGACGGTCTCGGCGACGTCGGTGCGCGTGTGCCCCGTCGCGATCCACTCGGCTCCGATCCGATCGCGAAGCCTCTCGGCGGCCTCGTAGCGAGCTTCCCGGGCGCGGGCCTGAACGTTTCCAGGACCCAACCGGGGCCGCTCGACGTGAAGGTCGATTCGCAGCTTGGCGCAGAGAGCCCGAGCGGCCCGCTCGTCGTTACCGGAGTCAGGCCGGAGCGCGTAGTTGAGGTGCAGGGCGGAGATCTGCTCGGGGCCGCAGAGCGTGGTGATCGCTGCGGCCGCGCAGGCCGAGTCGGGCCCCCCGGAGACCATGACGATCCCAGCGGTGCGGAAGTCGACGAGACCGCCGGCCTCGACCACGTCCGCGAGGGCCTCGATCGCCGGCGCGCTCTGCACGGGCCGGATCATAGGTAGGCCTTCACCCGGATCCGATGGCACGCCGCTCACCCTCCGCTGCGGCTCGTCGCGGCCACGAACAGCTCCACGGGGGCGGGGAAACCCTTCAGCGAGACGGCGCCGATCGGCTCGAGGTCAAGGTATTCGGATGTGCCGATGCCGTCCGCGATCGAGCGGGTGACGAGCACTTCGCCGGCCAGCGCGCGAGCGGCGACGCGATGGGCCAGGTTGACGTCGCCACCGAAGTAGTCGCCGTCCCGGTAGACGGCTTGGCCGAAATGGATTCCGGTCTTCGGCCGGGGACGTTCGTCGAACAGCGTCAGGAAGCCCACTGCCCACTCCGTGATCAGCAGCGGATCGGGAGAGACGATCATCACCTCGTCGCCGATCGTCTTGACGATCGTCGCGTCCGCGGGCAGGGTCGCCTCAACCGTCTCGACGAATCGCTCGACCAGGTCGAGGGCCTCCTCGTCCCCCTCCTCCTCGGTGTAGCGGGTGAAGCCGCTGAGATCGACGAAACAGAAGGCCATCGAAACGCGATCGGGATGGCTCCGGCTCAGCGGCAGGTCGGCCTCCATGTGCCCGACGACATCCTGCTCCATGTAGAAGCGCAGATAGCGGGAGTGGATGTACTCCATGATCGGCGCGACGGTGGGGATCAGCTCGCTCGCCATGCCCTCCATCTGCTCGGCCATCTCGATCGCCGGGATCCCGTCGCGAATCATCGGCTCGTGGACGAAGAGATGGAAGAGGCGCACCTCCGTCTCGGCGATCTTGCGAAGTGACTGTGCATAGACGCGCACCAGCTGCAGCAGCGCGATCAGGGGAAAGCCATTACCCAGAATCCCGGCCATCCGCGCGAGCGCCGCAAGGTCCTCTTCGCTGACCCGGTCGGTGAAGGCCATCGGAGTTCCGAGGAGGCCCATGATCCGCTCGACGAGCTCCTCCTCGAGTCCGACGGCCGCCGATGCCTCCGCCCGCGTGTACAGATGGGCGGAGCCGGGAAGCAGGTCCTCCACCGAGCCGAAGGCGAGCCGCCCGTCGCGGACCGCCCTGCGGATCTCGCTCAGCGGGTGCCCGCGCTCCCTCATCCGGGCGACGATCCGGGCCTGGGCGGCAACTGCGGGCGTCCAGCTGCCTCCAGGGAGCTGCAGCACTCGTTGGGCCACCCAGCGCTTCAGCGTCGATGCGGGCACGCCGGAGCGGCGTGCGGCCTCGCCGATGGTGATCGTCCCGTCGTCCAGGCTCATCTGCAGCGCCTCTTCCTCAAGGGGTGCTTCTACAGCAACCGGACCCTACGCGGCACGACGGGGCCTGTACGGCCCCGTCGCCCCCAGCGGGCATGCGGCCCGCATCCGTCGGCCGGCGGCGCCGTCCGGCGCCTTGCGCCTCCCCCCGAGCCGAAAGGACAGCGACGGGAGAGCACTTCTTGGCCTTAGTAGGTTGTGCCGATCAACACTATTGAGCGCCTGCGGGGATGTCAAGCGGGGGCGACCCCGGCGACTCAGCGCTCGACGACGAGGTGCGGATAGTCGGAGGCGATCAGGTCGGCGTACTCAGCGCCGATCAGGCGCATCGCCGGCAGGTGCACCAACGCGGCGCCCGCCTCCCCGCTCACCTTGATTCGGCCCCGCGCTATCGCGACGCCGATCGACTCCGCGTTCTGCAGGACGCTGTTGGCGACCGCCGAGTCCATCGTGAGCGAAAGTCGTGGGTCGAAGGGAGCGTGGCGCTCGAAGCTCCAGTCGAGACAGCGGTCGCCGTCCCCCGCGGAGATCTCGACGGTGAGATCGAGGTCGCTGAGCAGCATCCGCTCGCGCAGTCCGGACGCGTGCAGATGTGGGCCGAGCGACTGGTCGTCCTCGATCCGCTCGAGGGTCCGCTCGATCACCTCCTGCGCCTCGGCCTTGGACCGATAGCCGGCGAGCGTCGCCGCGGACCCTTCGATCAGTGCCTCGCTCCCCACCCGGCCAATCTAGGTGACCGCCCGACGCGACGCAACCGCTCAGATGAAAGCCGAGCCCCGCTTGACAAGGTTCTCGTAGAGCTTCTGCTGAATGGTCTCGCGGACCTGCTCGGAGATCTCGAAGACGACGCGGCGATCCTCGGCCGCGTCAGGCCCGAGGTGGGAGACGTCGATCGGATCGCAGAACTCGATCCGCCACTTCGACGGCAGCGGGATCAGCCCGAGCGCCCCCAGCCAGGGAAACGTCGGGGTGATCGGCACGAACGGGGCGCCCAGCGCCTTCGCCAACAGTCGGCTGTCGGCGATCTTCGGATAGATCTCCTCGGAGCCGACGACCGCGACCGGGATGATCGGAGAACCGGTCCGCAGAGCGATCTCGACGAAGCCTCCGCGGCCGAACCGTTGCAGTCGGTACCGCTCGGCGAATGGCTTTCCGGTTCCCTTCACCCCCTCCGGGAACACCATCATCAGCCCATCGCCTTCGAGTATCCGCGTCGCGTTGAAGGGGCTTGCCGGGACCCCGCCGACCTTGCGCATGAAACCGGACAGGAATGGCAGCTGGAAGGCCCAGTCGAGGACCATGAAGCGGGGCCAGCGGGGCAGCGGGTGGCGCTTCATGATCGCCCCGGTGATCATCGAGGCGTCAAAGGGGAAGAGCGCCCCGGCGTGATTGGAAACGAGCATCCCACGACCGTGGGCCGGCACGTTCTCGACCCCGGTGGCGTCCACCCTCCACCAGTAGTCGTAGAGCAACTCGAAGAACGGATACGCGGCCTCGGCGAACTCCTCGTCGAACCCCCATTCGTCCTCGTGGTAGTCGCCGTTCAGGCGCCGCGCCATCCGCTCGATCGCGTCGCGCAGCGACTTGGGGAGCTCGGAGGACGCGGCCTCGACCGCTGCCATCGGGTCCATCCCACCCTCAACCGCGGACCTGACACCGCGGAGGAAACGGATGCCCGCCTCCGGCATTGCGGATGCGGAGGGGGCGCCGCTCACCGCGGAGTCCCCGCCAACCGGCTGAGCATCGACGCGACGCCGGGGGCCGCGGCGACGCGGAGCCCCTTACTCGTGCGGGCGAGGTCACGGATGGCTCCGGTGGCGTCGAAGCGGGGGA
Organism: uncultured Solirubrobacterales bacterium; assembly: GCA_963826475.1. Taxonomy (GTDB): domain Bacteria; phylum Actinomycetota; class Thermoleophilia; order Solirubrobacterales; family 70-9; genus RHKX01. The sequence goes on from CAWGXC010000003.1 coordinate 1,192,843, forward strand.
CGAATCCGAGCTCCTTGCGCATCCGGGTGTTGTCGACTCCGCGCCCGTAGCGGAGCAGGCGCACCGCATCGCCATAGAGGGTGCCTGCTCCGAGCCGATCGCCGAGCCGGGCCATCGCCGGCGCGAAGAGGGGATGCGGAAGCGGCGCCTGGCTCCTCCCGGTGATCCGCAGAGCGCGCGAGAGCGAGATCGATCCACTCGGCGCGACGTTGACGGCCCCGCGAATCGGGTTCATCGTCGCCGCGAGCAGGGCGCCGGTCGCGTCGTCGGCGTGGATGAGCTGCAGGCGCGGGTCGAATCCCAGTTGCGTGGGCACGACGGGAAGCGACAGGTAACGGGCCAGCGGGCTCCTGAGCCCCGGTCCGATCTCCGGCTGATAGCGGAGCATGCAGCAGGTCAGGTGCGAATGGCGGCGAGCGAAGTTCTCGAAGTAACTCTCGAGCTCCCCGATATCGCGCTGGAACCGGGTCCGCAGTTGGAACGTCCGCGCCATCTCCTCGCTGAAGAACGAAGGGCCGGCGGGCTCGCAGCCGTAGATCGCCGCCGAGCCGCGGACGATGACCCGCTGGACCGTCGGGCTCCGCTCGCAGGCCGCGAGCAGCTGGAGGGTGCCGATCACGTTGATGTCGTGGAGGGCCCGCGCCGGTTTGCCGGGCTCGGGATACCAGAGGATGCCCGCGTGCACGATGGTGTCGGCGCCCACGGATGGAACCAGGCGCGCCAGCACCGGGCTGCGGATGTCCGCCTCGATCAGTTCGGTCCGCGCGAGGTCTACCCGCGGAGCGGTGATGTCGATGCCGATCACCTGCTCGACATCCGGGTGGCGTTCGAGCTGGAGCGCCAGCTCAGTACCCCAATGACTGCCGATCCCGGTGATCAGGATGCGGCGTCCCCCGGCCACGCTCAACCCGCCGAATCCGTTTGCTCACGCCGCTTCTGGGGTCTAACCTCATCCTCAACCTGAGGGTTAGACACCGCATCTGACGTCCGTTCGAGGCGCTCCAGGCGGCTTTCGAGCTCGGCAACGCGAGCTCGCAGCTCTCCCAGGTCCTCCTGGTCGGCCGCGCGGCGCTCGCCGAGGGCCTCGGCGAGCTTGGCGCCGGCCTCCTCACCCCGGCGGGTGACCTGCTCGCGCGCGACCTGTCCGCGGCGCACCACGTCGTCGAGGAGGCCCTGGGCGCGCTGTCTGGTCTCCGTGGCCGAATCGGCGGTTGCCGCGAGCGTCCGTTCGACCGCGGCGCGGAGCGCTTCCCCGACCCCCTCCGTGGGGGCGGCCGGATCGCTCGATTCGTGCTCGTCTGGGGTCCCTTGCATTGCTCGAAGCTTAGTCAGAGCGGAGCGGCTCGCGGGTATCGTGGCCCGCCCAGTGCCCGTCCACCTCAGACCGAGCGCCCCGACCGCCTCCGACGCCCTGCTCTGCGGCGATCCTTCGCGGGCCCTCGCGATTGCGCAGCGCGTACTCGTCAAGCCCCGCATGAGCAATCATCACCGGGGTCTCTGGGGCTACCACGGGTATACGGGGACCGGGCACGAGCTGACCGTGCAGGCCACGGGAATCGGAGGCCCAAGCGCCGTGGTGGTCCTCGGAGAGCTGATCTCGCTCGGGGTCAGGCGCGCCGTTCGGATCGGCACGTGCACCGCCCCGGGCCTCGCGCCGCCTGCGGGGTCGAGGCTGATCGTCGAGGGCGCCGTCGGGCTCGACGGCACGAGCGCCGCCCTCGGATTCGATCCGGGAACGACGATCGCGGCCGATCCGGCGCTGACCGCCGCGTTGATCGGCCACTCGAACCTCCCCTCGACCGTGGTGAGCAGCTCCGATCTGCACAGAGGCGCGAACGTTGACCCGGGGGTGGCGCCGGTCGAGGATCTCCAAACGGCCGCGTTGCTCGCATTCGCGTCTCGGCGAGGACTCGAGGTGGCCGCCGGCCTGGTCGTCGCGAGCGCGGTGGGTCGGCGCCTCGAAGATGAGCCCCTGGACGCGGCTCTCCTCGAGCTTGCGGCGACCGGGGCCGCCGCGCTCTCGGACTCTACCTCAAGCTGAGCCTGAGGGTCTCTCGGAGCGGGCCCGATCGAGGTCGCGGCGGACGTCGTCGAGTGCATCCTCCAGCGCCTCGACCCGGTCCGACAGGGCCCGTACCCTCCGACCGAGTCTTTCGGTGTCGGAGGCGCTGGACACGTCGAGCGCCCCCAGGGCCGCGCGCTGCGCTTGCGCCGCACGCTCCCCGGCCCCCAAGGCTTTGCCGAGCGCCTGACTGAACAGGGGGTTCTCGAGCAGCGCCTGTGCGAGGTCGCCGATGGCCTCCTCACCCTTCGCCCTGAACCCGCCGGAATCGGCGCTCACGATGACATTCCCGGTGCATTGCTCATGTCTGTCAAGCTACCCGATCGGCGGGTTGCGCCTTGCATCGCGAGGCGCTTTCAAGCCTTTTCGCAACGCTGCCGATGAAGCTTTCGATGCTGACCGTCACAGATCAAACCGCGCCTCTGCCCGAGCTCCCGATCGCCGGGGCCGGTTGTGCGTTGCATTCCGCCCACCGGATGGATAGGTTTTCCCTGCTCCTGGGAGAGGACGCCGCTCCGGTGAACGGCTCGGCGGTGCCCGCCCACAGGGGTAACTGACGAATGAGGAATCGCTTTCTTATATCTGTGGCACTCGGAGTGCTCGTGGCCGTGCTGTCGGCGGGCGTCGTGGGTGCCCAGTCGATCGACAGCCAGGGAGTCACCGTCGACCTGCCCTCGAACGTCGCGACCACTACTCAGCAGGCGCTGCCGGCGTGTGCGAACGGGGTCGACGACGACGGCGACGGGCTCATCGACTACCCCGACGACCCGAATTGCACGGATCCCACTGACGCCGACGAGACGGATGCGACGGAGACCGTCCCAGCCGATACGAGCCCGAGCCCCGCGAAGCCGGACGACTCCTCCCCCGCGGAGGAGACTCCGGCCACCGCCGCCCCGGTCGAGGGCAGCAGCGACTTTCACAGCGCCAAGGACGACAAGGGCGCCAGCTTCACCCCCGCCAAGCCGGAGAAGAACCCGGAAGCCCAGTTCGGCGCCGACACGGGTCCGGCCGATCACAGCTTCGGAGATCCCGACGCCAAGCCTGAGGACAAGGGCGACCAGCCGATCGAGCCGGCTCCCATCCGTCGCCCCGACGGCGCGCCGACGGATGCCAACCCGACGGTCAGCATCACTGACTTCGGGGCCGCTCCCATCGGCGTCCCGAACTTCATCATCGACAAGTTCACGATCCCGCCGTTCCTGCTCCCGATCTACCAGGCCTGTGGAACGCAGTACGGCATCCCGTGGGAGGTGCTCGCCTCCATCAACCGGATCGAGACGGCCTTCGGCACGAACCTGAACGTCTCCACCGCCGGTGCGCTCGGCTGGATGCAGTTCATGCCTTCGACGTGGGAGATGTATGGGGTGGACGCCAACGGCGACGGCCGCAAGGACCCGTTCAACCCGGTCGACTCGATCTGCGCCGCCGCCCGTTACCTCAAGGCCGCCGGCGGGGACACCGATCTCTACAAGGCGATCTTCGCCTACAACCACGCCGACTGGTACGTCGACGAGGTCCTGCTCTACGCCAAGCAGTACGGCAACCTCCCCAGCGGCTTGGTCGATTCGCTCACCGGCCTCACCGAGGGCGCCCACTTCCCCGTGGCCGCCAAGGCTCGCTACGCCGACGACATCTCCGAGCGCGAGGCGGTCAAGCGCGCGACGCCGAAGAAGGGATCCACCGGCAACGCAGCGGACGTGATCACCGACTCCCCCACTCGCCGCGGCATCGACATCTTCGCCAAGCAGGACGCACCGGTCGTCGCAGTCAACGACGGGGTCGTGACGAAGATGGGCACCAGCAAGAAGCTGGGCAAGTTCATCGTCCTGCGCGACGCCTACGGCAATGAGTTCCAGTACAGCGAGCTCGGCTCCGTCAGCAAGGTCGTGCCCGTACCGAAGCAGCACGACCTGAGCTCCAAGGACTTCGACCTCATCACTCCGGGCGAGGGCGACAAGAAGCCCACGATCGAGGCGAGCGACACCAAGCACCCGGCCGCGAACGATTCCGAGGGAACGCCCACGAGCTCCAGTGCGAAGAGCGGAGACAAGGCGGCCGCCAAGGTGGCAAAGGCCGACGCCGGCCCGACCGACACCGAGGACAGCCGTCAGCGACTCTTCGCTCTCCCGCAGCGTCCCGCGAACAAGGATCGCGCCGACCTGACCGGCCAGCTCGACTCCACGCTCGGCAAGGGCATGCCCGGATACGAAACCTTCAAGTCCTACTTCTCGGGCGTCCTGCAGTTCAACGAGAAGACCATGGAGGCTCGACCTCTGCATGAGGGTTCGCAGGTAGTGGCGGGCGCGGTCCTCGGCCGCATCGGCAAGTCTGACGACGGCTCCGCCTCACACGTCAACTTCTCGATCAAGCCCGCCGGCCGCGGCGCTCACACGATCGACCCCAAGCCCATCCTCGACGGCTGGAAGCTGCTCGAAGCCACCGCGATCTACCGCGCGGCGGGCAAGAACCCGTTCGCCGATCGCGCCACGGTCGGCCAGGTCCTGCTCGCCTCCAAGGCGCAGCTGCAGAGGCAGGTGCTCAACGATCCGAACCTCGAGATCTACTCATGCGGCCGCGAGGACATCCAGACCGGCCAGATCGACCGTCGCGTGCTCGCGACGATGGAGTACCTGGTGCAGCGCGGCTTCCGCCTGACGATCACCTCGCTCGAATGCGGCCACGGCGTCATGACCGCCTCCGGCAACGTGTCCGAGCACTCGACTGGCGACGCCATGGACATCGCTCAGGTCAACGGCATCCCGATCCTCGGCAACCAGGGCAAGGGCACGATCACCGAGGCTGTGATCAATGAGCTCCTCAAGCTTCAGGGCCCGATGCAGCCGCACCAGATCATCTCGCTGATGGAGATGGGCGGCCCGACCTTCGCAATGGCTGATCACGCCGATCACATCCACGTCGGCTTCACGCCGGTGAGCACCGTCGGCGGCCAGCCGCTCAGCGAGGGCCTGCTCGGTCCCGATCAGTGGGACAAGCTCCTCAACCGGATCGGCCAGCTCGACGAGCCGACCGTCCCGACGAAGCCCTCCAAGTACTCGCTGCCCGCCAAGGGCAAGGACAAGCGGGCAAGCGGCGCTCACGTCGGCGAGTAGCCGGCCCCTGCCGCCTCTTCTGCCGTTCGCCCAGCTCGACCTCGCCGGTCGGCTCGGCCCAGCGGACGGCCGCTACCTGATCCGGCCGGAGGGAGATCCGGACGCCGACCCCGACGTCTTGGTCCTGCGGACGCTCGGGGCACAGAGAGGCGGCTCGCGGATCCGCCGCCCGAAGACGCGCAACGTCGGACCCGACCCCTCCCCCGCGCCGCTCCCGCTCGCCCGCGTGACGGTCATCCGACCCCGCCCGTTCACCGACGCGAGGAGCGCTGCGGCGTGGCTCGACGAGGTCTGCTCCGACCGCGACCTCTGGAGACCGCTCGCAGTCGAGGCCGTGCAGCGCCTCAACCGCGCATTGCACGCTCACCGAACCGCGGCCGGCGACCCCTACCTCGCCGACGTCGATCCCGCCCGCTCCCTCGCCGTCCGGTTCGGCTACGGCACCGGCGAGGAGGTCGCCGACGGCCACTGGAGTCAGGCGCGCGAGCTCGCCGAGCACGATCGGCGACGCCTGATCAGCCGCGATTTCGAGGCGCTGCGGCCGCAGGAGCGGATCGCTGCGGTCCTAGGGGGCCGTGAACGCGTCGGCGCCCACGAGGAACTGCTGCTGAGGGCCAGAGGGGATCTGGACGCCGGAAGGGCGTCAACGGCCGCGCTGGGGCTGCACGCGGGCCTCGAGGCCATGGCTCGCCTCGAAAATCTTCTGCCGACCGAGGAGAACGAGGCTCTGCGAGCGCGAATCGAGGAGGCGCGCAGCGTCGCTCGCACGGCGCGGGAGCGAGTGCTGGACGGTACGGAGCCGGATTTCGCGGATCTGGAGCGCGCCCTCAGGGCGGCGGAGGCGTCGATACGCCGCCGCGCCCTCGACTGAGGCAGCTTCCGGGGTGGAGTCAGTTCAGCGCGGCCAGAACGGCCGGCAGCTCATCCGCCACGTCACCGTCGAGGCGCACCACGGCCCGGTCGTCGTAGGCCGTCGGGCCGATCGTCACGATCGCCACCGCTCCGCCCGAGGCCAGGGTCAACTCGGGTAGGCCCGCAGCTGGAAACACCTCGAGCGAGGACCCGATGCAGATCATCAGCTCCGCGGCCTCCGCCAGCTCGCGCGCCCGCTCGATCTCAGCCACGGGCAGCATCTCCCCGAACAGGACGACATCGGGCTTGACCTTGCCTAGACAACCCGTGCACGTCGCGATCCCGTCGGTATCGAACAGGGCGTCAACGTGCTCGAGGTCCCAGCTGGCGCCGCAGGCCGTGCAGCTCGAGGTCGCAACCGACCCATGTACCTCGACGAGCGATCTCGTGCCGGCCATTCGGTGGAGGCGGTCGATGTTCTGCGTGACGACCGCCTCCAGCAGCCCGCGAGCCTCGAGCTCGGCCAGCACGTGGTGCGCCGGATTCGGGACCTTGTCACCGAGCATCTCGAAGCGCGGGCGGTAGAAGTCCCAGAACCGCTTCGTATCGCGGTGGAACGCGTCGATCGTCGCGACCTCCATCGGGTTCACCTTCGCCCAGACACCCTCCCCGGGAGTCCGGAAGTCGGGGATACCGCTGGGAACGCTGATTCCCGCCCCGGTGAGGGCGACCGTATTGCGGGAGGCGCCGATCAGCTCCGCGAGCTGGTCGACCTCCCTCGTCGCTACTCGCCCTTCCATTCGGGTGTGCGCTTGCCCAGGAAGGCTGAGATGCCCTCCTTCGCGTCCGCGCTGAAGAAGGCGGTCGCAAAGCCCTTCTTCTCGGCGTCGATGCCGTCGTCGAGATCGCCCTTGGCCGAGACCTCCTTGATCTGCTGCACGGCGATCGGCGCCTGCGCGCCGAGCTTGCGTGCCCAGGAGAGCGCGGTGTCGAGGAGCTCGTGGTCGGGGACGACCCTGGTGACGAGCCCGTAGGCGCCCGCCTCGCCGGCGGTGATCTCCTCGCCGGTGAGGTTCATCTCGAGCGCCTTGGCGTCGCCGACCAGCTTCGGCAACCGCTGGGTGCCGCCGAAGCCGGGGATGATTCCCAGGTTGACCTCGGGCTGACCGAACGAGGCCGACTCGGCAGCGATCCGGAAGTCACATGCCATCGACAGCTCGCAGCCGCCGCCGAAGGCGAGCGAGTTGACCGCCGCGATCGTGACGATGGAAGAGCGCCCGAAGCTGCGCAGCAACTCGTGGCCCTGATCGATCAGCTCACCGCCGGCGGCCTCGTCCATCTTCGTGAAGGCCTTGATGTCGGCTCCGGCGCTGAACACGACCGGAATGGCAGAGGCGATGACGACTGCGCGGATGCCCTCGTCCTCGACCTTCTTCCAAACCGTGCCGAGGTCCTTGATCACCTGCGGAGAGATCGAGTTCATCGGTGCATTCGCGAGCCAGGCGATCGCGATGTCGCCGCGCGTCTCGAGCTTGACCGTGTCGGTCTGGTCGCCCTCGTCCTCCTGCGGGTAGGCGTAGAAACCCTGCCCCGACTTGTATCCGAGGCGGCCCTGCGCGACGAGGCGCTTGAGGACGGTGGGCGGCGTGAAGCGCTCGCCGTGCTCCTCCGCCATCTCCTCGAGCTTTTCGAGGGCGACGTCGAGGCCCATCTGGTCGGCCTTCATGAACGGCGGAAAGAGGCCGCGGCGAGGATCGAGACCGGCTCCGGCCATCATCCCGAAGTCGATCTCCCGCGCTGTGCAGACGCCCTCCTCGAGGACCAGGCAGGCCTCGACGAGCGCCTTCATCGTCCACAGGTCGGCGAGCTTCTCGCCGTCGGCATCGGCGTCGCCGGGGATCTGGGGCTCACCGTCCTTGTAGAAGCCGTCGCCGCCGGACTTGGCGCCGAGCTTGCCGTCGGCGACGAGCTTCTGCATGCCCTCGTGGACGTAGAAGCTGTCACCGTAGGACTCGCGCAGATGCTCGGCGACGTGCATGACCGTGTCGAGGCCGAGCATGTCGACGAGGACGAAGGGACCGAGCGGCGCGACGTTGGCGGCCGCGACACCCTCGTCGATCGACTTGATCGACAGGCCGCCCTCCTCCTGGGCGCGCCAGATCTCACCGACGGCGGAGTTGAGGATCCGGTTGACGACGAACCCGGGCACCTCAGCGCACGTGATCGGCTGCTTGCGGATCTTGCGGGCGAAGTTGATCGCCGCGGTGACGGTCTCGGGCGAGCTCTCGGGCCCCTCGACGATCTCGAGCAGCGGCATCACCGATGCCGGGTAGAAGAAGTGGAATCCCACGACCTTCTCCGGTCGCAGCGTGGCCTCGGCCATCTCCGAGATCGACAGCGACGAGGTGTTGGAGGCGAGGATCGCGTGGCCGGGCGTGGCTTCGTCGAGCTCGCGGAAGACTGACTGCTTGATCGACATCTTCTCGGGAGCGGCCTCGATCACGAAGTCGACATCCCCGAACGAGGCGTAGTCGGTCGTTCCCTCGATCCGGCCGATGACCTCTGCGAGGCGCGCGTCGGCCTGCTCCTGGGTCAGCTTCTCCTTCTTGACGAGCCGGTCGAGCTGGCCCTTGGTGACGTCCTTGGCGTGCTCGATCCCGTGATCGACGAACTTCTGGTCGACGTCCTTGAGAACGACGTCGATGTCAGCGGCGGCAATCGCCTGAGCGATCTCTCCGCCCATCGTTCCGGCACCGACGACTGCAGCCTTGAAGACGAACATGAAACTCCCTGGGAAGGTTGGTTTGCGGGTGGCTTGCGCCCTTGGGGCGCGACCGGGGAGGCTATCCCAGTTGCGTCGTCCCGGACCGCTCCGCCTCGAGCCGCAGCTCGATCAGGGAGCGCTCGAGCGAACGGCGCAATTGCGGGCGGATGAAGAGTAGATCGGTGATCGGTCTCAGCGGTCCGCCCGTGGTCAGGACGTAAGTCAACACCTGGCTCACCCGCAGCCGCCGTCCGCGCTCGCTCGGGAGCATCTCCAACTTCGTCTCGAGCTCCCCGGCCGAATCGGGGTCCTCGAACTCGACCCTGTGCAGCGCGCGCGGCTGGTGGTCGGTCACCCGCTCGCGCACCTGCCCCCGGCCGGCGGCCGTGGAGCGCCAGACCAGCGTCCCGCCGAGGTCGGGATATCCGTCGGAAGACGACACAACCGAGCCGAAGCCATCGACCCAGGACGCCCACCGGGCCGGGTCGAAGTAGAGGTCCCACACCTCGGCGATCGAGGCGTCGATCTCGACTGAGGCCTCAACCCTGGCCACGGCTACCCATAGATCTCACGCTTGATCAGCGTCACGGTGTTGATCATCGAGTCGAGGAAGGGACCGAGCTCGTCGCGAATCCGCTCGTATTCGGCCCGCCCCTCCTCGGTGATGGAGTAGAAGCGCCTCGTCCGCCGGTCGGGGTGTTCCCAGACGCCCTCGATCTGGCCCTTCGACTCGAGCTGGCGCAGCAACGGGTACATAGTGTTCGGATTGACCGAAATCACACCCTCGGTGATCGCGCCGATGTCCTCGATCAGCTTGTTGCCGTACGCGGGCTCACGGGCGACGAGATGCAACACCAGAAGCGGGAAGACGTCTCGCCGGCGAAGCTCGCCTCCGAACACGTCGGAGGCGCGACCGCTCGATCGAGTGCGCTTGCGCACCCCTTCGGTCGCGCGAGCGGTTTCGGCAACGGCCTCGACGACTGGCTTGGAAGGGCCTTCGGGCATGAGCCGAGAATAGGGCGCCTCAACGTCATCAGCGCCCCTCGGAGCTCAAGGGAAATCGCCGAACGCCCGATGAATGGCTGTGGAGAGGGAAATCACGGCCCAGCTGGAGCGAACCGACTTCGGAGTCGTCGCGGTCATGCGCCGTGCCGCACCCGTCCTCTACGCCTTCGCCGTCCTGCTCAGCTCGGTCACGCTCGCACTTTCGCTGCTCGATGCGCGCGAGACGGTGCGGTTCATGACGGCCGACGCGAGTTTCGCCCTACTCATGATCGCCACCGCGGGGCTCATCTCCCTCACCCAGATGACCGCTCGCGCTCGCGTTCTCGCCGGCGGAGCGATCGCGATGTGCGCGATCACCATCTTCGATCATGTCAGCGGGCTCGGGATCGGCCTGGGCCCGCACAGGATGGGCCCGACGACCCTGCTGGCCCTGGCGTCCACCGCCGGGAGCATCCTGGCCCTGCATCGCCGCTCGCCGAACCTCGGCCAGGCGTTGGCGATCCTGGGAGGCGGGCTCGCGGTGACCGCCCTCGTGGGGCGCATCTCGGGACGTGAGGAGATCGCGGCGCTCTCGAACGTCACCCTCATGCCCCCTGCCACGGCCGTCGCCCTCCTGATCGTCGCCCTCGCTCGCCTCGGCTCCGAGCCCGACCGCGGTTGGATGATCGTCCTCTCGACCTCGGGGTCAGGGGGCACCCTCGCTCGCCGCCTGATCCCGGCCGTCTTGATCCTGCCACTGCTGACCGGGTACGTGTTCCTCCTCGCCGCCAAGCGCGGAGCCTTCGAGCCCCAAACAGCACAATGGCTGCTGCTCATCGCGATCACGGGAAGCCTCGTGGTCCTGGTCTTCCGCCTGAGCAGGTCCCTGCAGGCGATCGAGCATGAGCAGGCGACTGCGCGGGAGCGCTCCCACAGCTTCTTCGAGCTCTCCCAGGACATGCTCTGCACGATCGGACTCGACGACCGCATCGCCGGGCTCAACCCGAGCTGGACGAAGATCCTCGGCTTCACTCCCACGGAGCTGCGATCCCGCCCCGCAATCGAGTTCGTCCACCCCGACGACCGCGAGCGGACGATCCGCCTCTCGCGGATCGCGCTCTCGGCGGGTGGCGAGGAGACGGTCCTGGAGAACCGCTGGTTGACCAGGGCCGGCGAGTCCCGCTGGCTGAGCTGGAGGCTGCGGACGGGCCACGGCGACGTCAAGCTCTACGGGATCGCAACCGACGTCACCGAGCGCAAACGCGCTGAGGAGGAGCTCTCCTACTTCGCCCGGCACGATCAGCTCACCGGCCTCGCGAACCGCCACAAGTTCCATGAGGTCCTCAACGAGCACCTTGCCCGCACGCGCCGCTACGGCTGGCGGGGCGCCCTCCTCGCAATCGACCTCGACGGGCTCAAGGAGGTCAACGACTCGCTCGGTCACGCCGCCGGCGATGAGCTCCTGCGCGTCGCCGCGAGGCGCATGGGCGAGGTCCTGAGGGGCTCCGACCTGATCGGGCGCCTCGGCGGCGACGAGTTCGCCGTGCTGCTGCCCGAGGCCGACGTCCTCAACGCGCGCGCCGTCGCCGAGAAGCTGACCTCCCAGTTGTCGGACGCGGTCGCGGGGGAGATCTCCCCGCGGGCGAGCATCGGGGTCGCGCTCATCGATGGACCAACCGACCCCGAGGCGATCTTCGCCCGCGCCGACACCGCTCTCTACGCGGCCAAGGCCGCAAGTGGCGGGACTTACCGGATGGCCGACCCCTCGGTGGAGCCGAACTCCTCCCGCTCACGCGATCGCAAGGAGATCCACCACCGGTGAACCTTCCGGCGTTCCGCCCCCAAACGCGAAGCGCCACCTTGCGGTGGCGCTTCGATCCAGTACTTCGAGGTCCTCTAGGCGGCGTCGCGAGCGCCTGAATCAAGGACGCAGGAGCCGATGCGGCCACCAGGCCGTGAGGCGACGAGGACGCCGAGTCAGGCGCTCGCGGCCCGCCTAGGCGGGAACGACCTCTTCGACTTGCTGTGCCTCGTTGGCGACGGTCTGCTGCAGCGGCTCGTTGACGTTACGGCCCATCAGCACCTCCTTGGCGATGACGAGACGCTGGATCTGCGACGTGCCCTCATAGAGCTGCATGATCTTGGCGTCCCGCATCAGCTTCTCGACTGGGTAGTCCTTGATGAACCCGTATCCGCCGTAGACCTGCACGGCGTCGGTCGCCACCTCCATGCACGAGTCAGCGGAGAACCGCTTCGCGTGTGAGGCGGCGAGCGTGTTGCGCATGCCGTTGTCGAGCAGGGATGCCGACTGCCACGTGAGCAGACGCCCCGCCTCGACCTTGGTCGCCATGTCGGCGATCATGAACGCGACGGCCTGGTGCATGGCGATCGGCACGCCGAACTGCTGGCGCTCCTTCGAGTACTCGCAGGCGAACTCGAACGCGGCCCGGGCGATCCCGACGGCCATCGCGGCGACGCCGGGACGGGTGCGATCGAGGGTCATCATCGCCAGCTTGAACCCCTTGTTCTCCTCTCCGAGGAGGTTGGCGACGGGGATCTCGGTCTCGTTGAACGTGACCGTGGCCGTGTTGGAGGCGCGCTGCCCGAGCTTGTCCTCCTTCTTGTCGATGACCACCGTGTCGTCGCGCGGCACCACGAAGGCGGAGATGCCGCGATGGCCGAGCTCCTTGTCGGTCTTGGCGTAGACCGTGTACCAGTCGGCGTACTGGCCGTTGGTGATGAAGCACTTGGAGCCGTTGATGACCCACTTGTCGCCCTTCTTGGTGGCGGTCGTCTTCATCCCGGAGACGTCTGAGCCGGCGTCCGGCTCCGTCAGGCAGAAGCTGGCGAGCTTCGGCGCCTCGGTCAGCATGCCGAGGTATTCCTTCTTGATCGCCTCACTGCCGCCGAGGGCGACCGGTGCGGAGGCGAGGCCGTTGGCGGCCAGCGAGGTGCCGATGCCGGAGCAGCCCCATCCGAGCTCCTCCTCGATCAGACAACCCGACAGGTAATCGAGGCCCGGTCCGCCGTACTCCTCGGGGGTGTGGGTGTTCATCAGACCCACCTCCCAAGCCTTCTCGATGATCTCCTGGGGCCACTGGCCTTCCTTGTCGTACTCCCAGGCGACCTTGCGCATTTCCTTCTGGGCGAAGCTGTGTGCCATCTCCCGCAGGTCCTTTTGCTCGTCGGTAAGCGTGAAGTCAACCACCGTGGATCGCTCCTTGTAGGTCGTTTGCAGGGTGTTCGGATGCTCTACGGCGGCACCGGGAGCCTCGACGGTTGAGTGTCGGGACGCACTTCGGGCGGCTCGTGAAAAACCGATTGACCAGTCAGTCAACCGGTCATCGGGAAGTCTAACCGCTGCCCGGGATGGGCGCAAACCCACGCCGAGCGCCATCTCCGCCCAGATTCCACTCGGGGGCCCGTTACCCTGAACGGGATGCCGCTGGCCGTCAGCAACGGGGACGTGATCATCATCGTCGTCCTCCTCGTGGTCCCCATCGCCGCCATCGCATTCGCCGGCGCCGGCTCTGTCTATCGCGAGATCGGCAAGGGCGCCTTCTCCATGGATCACGACGAGCCCGGCAGAGGCGGAGGCGGCCTCGGCGCCCATGCCGCCAGGGTCGAGCAGCAGCTCGAGATCCGCCAGATGCTCGAGGCGAAGGCCTTCCGTCAGCGCGAGCGCGGCGAGGAGCCGCTCGATGTCGAGGCTGAGATCAAGCGGCTGAACACCCCCGCGGCGATCAACGTCAGGGCCGATCCGGCGCTCGTCGCCGAGGTGCGGCAGCTCGTCGCCGCCCGCAACGCGCGCCGCGCTCGCCAGGGCAAGGAGCCGCTCGACGTCGACACCGAGGTGGCGCGCCAGATCGGCGAACTCGAGGACCTCGGCAATTAGCCCGCGGAACCGCCGCCCCGGTCGGGTATAAAGCTCGCCATGGCCGACCGCGGAGACATCTACGAGCTCGAGCAGCTCGCCATCCAGCCCGGGACGTACTTCAACCCACAGACCGAAGTCATCGTGATCGTCGATGACTCGACCTCGGTTGACCAGGACGTCTTCAACATGGAGGAGTTCGAGGGAGCCGAGTGGGTGCGGATCTCCGACGAGGTTCCGGTCGACGAGACCGTCCTCGAGGAGGCCATGGAGGGCTTTCAGAGCACCTACCATCCGACCGGAGGCAGCGTCACCGCCGCGGCCCTCGACCCGGATGAGCCGGAGCCCGACAACGCCACCCTCGAGCCCGATCTCGACCTCGAAGAGGACGACGAGGACTAGCGTTTGAGCGCCCCCGCACCGGGCGATGCAGCGCCCGCTTTCGAGCTGCCCGACCAAGCCGGCGAGACCGTCTCCCTCGGGGAGCTGCGTGGTCAGTGGGTCGTCCTCTACTTCTACCCGCGAGCCGACACGCCTGGTTGCACCACCCAGGCGTGCAGCGTCCGCGACCGCTCAGCGGAGTACGAGAAGTTCGGCGCGCGCGTGCTGGGGGTCTCCCCGGATGAGGTCTCGGCCATCGCCAAGTTCGATGACAAGTACGGGCTCGGATTCACCCTTCTCGCCGACGCCGATCACGCGGTCGCCGACGCCTACGGCGTCTGGGTCGAGAAGAACATGTACGGCAAGAAGTACTGGGGCGTGCAGCGATCGACCTTCCTCATCGACCCTGAGGGCAAGGTCGCCAAGGTCTTCCCCAAGGTCCAGCCCAAGCAGCACGATGATCTGCTGCTGAAGGCGCTCACCGAGCTTTCTTAGGACGGCCCGGTGAGGGCCGAGTTTTGATCGGTATGCGACGCAAACTCGCCCCTCGCCATGGAACCGGGGTCCCGGCCTTGCCGACAGCCTTCGCCGAGCTCGCCTAGGCCACCAGGACGAAGACGACGAACGCGCTGTAGAGCGCCGTCCAGGCGATCATCGCCCAGAGCGGGAACCGCGCTCGCCGCTTGAGCGCGAGAAACGCGACGCCGCCTCCGGCGAGCCCCAGCGCGATCGAGAGGGTCGCGTAGCGGTCGAGATTCCAATCGGTGGCCGCGAGCCCGAAGGCCACCGGGACCATCGTCTGGAAGACCATCGCCCCGGTGATGTTGCCCAGCGCGAGGCTGTCCTTGCCCTCGCGGGTCCAGATGAAGCTGTTGACCTTCTCCGGTAACTCGGTGGCGAGCGGCGCCAGGATGAGGCTGAGGATGATGACCTCCAGCCCGATCGACTCGGCCACGCTCTCGAGCTCGGTCACGAAGAGCTCCGAGCCGAAGAAGATCGCCGCAAGGCTGACCACGAACTGGACCACGACCCGTGGTGTCGAGGGACCGTCCCCGGCTGACTTGTGCAGATAGAGCGGATTCAACGTCTCCTCCTCCTGCGTGTCGCCGCCGGCCCTCAACGTCGCCCGGACGTACAGCACGTAAGCGAGCAGCATCACCGGCACAAAGACGAAGTGAAGCCATTTGGGCGTCCCCAGGCCGAGCGCCAAGCCGATTGCGCCGAAGACGAGGAACAGGACGATGTCGCGGGTGACGGTCTCCTCGTGCGGCTGCAGCTCCTTGCCCTGCTCACGACGATCGTGGTAGGCGTGAGAAGCGATCCCGACGAGGAGCATCGCCAGGGTCGCGAGCAGGAATGGAGCGCCGACGATCGCTCCGATTGCGACGTCCTCGGCTCCCTTCGAGCCGCCCAGCACGGCGACGATCGGGATCAGCGTCTCGGGCATCGCGGTGCCGACCGCCGCCAACAGGCTGCCGACCGCTCCCTCGCCGATGCCGAGAGTCTTGCCCAGCCATTCGACGGCATTGGTGAAAGCGAGCGCCCCGCCCAGGATCAGGACGAAGGCGAGGATCAGCAGCAGTGGGGCGGCCACGAGCCTTCAGTGCCCCGCTGCCGCCGGGTTCAAGCGGCGAAGAACGCGATGCCGAAGACCGCGTACACGGCGAGCAGCAGGATTCCCTCGAACCAGGTGGACTCGCCCTCCTGGGTCACGGCGTTGGCGATCAGCGCGGCAAGGAGGATGGCTCCGAGCTCGAAGCCGTTGAAGACCAGCGGCATCGGCCCGGGACCGATCACGAAGGAGGCGAAGACGAGCACGGGCGCGACGAACAGGGCCACCTGGGCACTCGAGCCGATCGCGATGTTGACGGCCAGGTCCATCTTGCCCTTGTAGGCGACGAGAACCGCGACCCAGTGCTCGGCCGCGTTGCCCACGATCGCTACGACGATCACACCGATGAAGAACTCGCTCAGGCCAATCGATTGGGATGCCTCGCTGATCGATCCGACGAGAATCTCCGACATCACCCCCACGGCGATGCCGGCGATCGCCAGGGCACCGACGGATCGCCGGATAGACCAGGATTCCTCGCCGTCCGCCCCCTCCACGTCGTCGTCGCCGGGGTTGAAGATGTCGCGGTGGGTCTTCAGGGAGAAGAACAGGCCGACGATGTAGCAGAGGATGAGCACGACGGCGACCGCCAGAGAGAGGTTCTCGACGGTCGAGCCGTAGTCGACGAGCTCGGCGTCCACCGACGGCAGGCCCTTGCCCTCCACGAGCTCGAAGATCGCCGGCATCAGCAGGGCGGCTCCGGCGAGAAAGAGCATCGTCGCCTGGCTGCTTGCCGCGGTACGGCTGAAGCGCTGGACCTCACCGGGCCGCCCGACGCCTCCGGCGACCATCGCCGCCCCGAGCACCAGCAGGACGTTGCCGATGATCGAGCCGATGATCGATGCCTTGACGACCTCCTGCAGGCCCGCACCGAGCGCGAACAGGGCGATGATCAGCTCCGGGGCGTTGCCGAACGTCACGTTCAGCAACCCGCCGATGCCCGGCCCGGCCCGGTCGGCCAGCTCCTCCGTCGCCCGGCCCATCAGCGCGGCCGTGGGAATGATTCCCAGCGCGGCCACGGCGAAGATCAGCGTTGGTGCCGCGCCGGCGATCTCGAGAGCGACAGCGATCGGGATGAACGGGACCAGGTAGTAGGGCCAGCCCTCGGGGCCGGTCAAGAAGCCGGGGATCAACGATTTATGGGGAGCGCTCATCGGCGATTCAGCCTAGAGGGCGGATCCGCGGCATGGTCACGCCGCGTTGAGGTGGCCGCGACTTGAATCAGCCGCCGAGCAGGCTGGCGCAATCGTCGACCGCGGCCGGAGTCTTGGCCTTGGCGGCACAGTCGAGGTAGGCGCTTGCGGCGTCGCTCGACCCTGCTCCTGACGAGGGGGTAGGCGGCGCGGAGCTGCCCGATCCGCTGTTGGTTGATCCGCTGCTGCCTGCTCCCAGCGAGCCCAGCGAGCCGAGCGCGCCCGCTCCGCCCGGAATCTGCGAGAGCAGGTCCTGAATCGGCTTGGCATCGGCGGGTGCGCTGATGGTCTGGTCCCCGCCCGGATCGGCGATTCCGACTGAGAGGTCGATCGAAGTCGTGTCGGAGCCGCCGGTCGGGTCTGCGATATCGACCTTGACCTCGAACTTGCGGAGCGTGCTGTCGTCAGAGCTCGCGTAGACGTCGATCGTCGCGTTGCTGATCGAGCTCTTGAGCTGGTCGAGCGACCCGCTGTCGAGCTGGCTCGCCTGGCCGGTCTGTTGAGCGACCGTGGTCAGGTCCTGCACGATCTTGCCGATGTCGGCGGTGCCGGTGATGTGAACGACCTCGGTCCCGTCGAGATCCTCGGTCCCCTCATTCGTCAGATCGGTGACCCAGGACTCGGGATTGATCCCGAACTGCGAGAGGGAGCCCTGAGTGTCCTGGCTGCTCTGCAGCTGCGAGGACTTCTCATAGGAGCTCTGCAGGAGCTCGAAGGTCGCATCGTCGACCTTGTAGGCGCTGCCTCCGTAGCTGACGTACGCGCTGTCGCTGGTCAGCGTCAGTCCGACGTCGAAGTCGAACGGTGCTCCGGCGGTGTCGCCGCTTGCCTTGGCGTCGAGGTCGAGCTGCGGCAGCTTGCCGTCGCCGGAGGACTGGAACGGACCCGTCAGCGAAGCCGTGATCTTGCCGCCCTGAGCCGCGCTTGACTCGATCGAGAGCCCGAGGTCGAGAACGCCGCTCTTGATCGGCTCGCCGCCTCCGAGGGCCGAGTCGAGAACCGCTTGCGGATCAGAGCCCCCGTCGCTTCCGTCACCACCCGATCCCCCACCGCATCCGGCGATCAGCGCCACCGCGAGCAGCAGGCCGAGCAGGAGCATGATCCGGGGGCGTCGATCTCTCATGTCTTGGCCGTCTCCTTGGTCGCCGAGGGGTCCAAGAGGGTAGCGAAGGCAGAGGTCCGTCAGGCGCACCTGACGCCGCCTGCGAAGCCGAAAATGAGGATCGATCCTCTACGCTGCCCCGATGCCGCTGGCCGCCGAGAGCGAGCGACCCTCCCCGCGCACGATTCTCTACACCGGCAAGGGAGGCGTCGGCAAGACCAGCGTCGCCGCAGCGACGGCGCGAGCGTGCGCCGCACGGGGCCTGCGGACGATCGTCATCTCGACCGATCCGGCTCACAGCCTTTCCGATTCCCTGGGCAGGGCCGTCGGGTCGGAGCCGGAGCAGATCTCCGAAAACCTCTGGGCCGAGGAGATCGAGGCGCAGCGGGAGATGGAGGAGAACTGGGCCGCGGTCCAGGACTGGCTCGGCCGGCTGCTCGCCGATCGCGGTGTACTCGGGGTCGCGGCCGAGGAGCTCACCGTGCCTCCCGGCATGGACGAGCTCTTCAGCCTGCTCGAGATCCGCCGCCTGCACGACTCGGGTGAGTTCGACGTGATCGTCGTCGATTGCGCACCGACCGGAGAGACGCTGCGGTTGCTCTCATTCCCCGACGTCGCGCGCTGGTGGCTCGACAAGATCCTCCCCTGGGAGCGTCGCCTCGTTGCCGCCGCGCGTCCGTTCGCCCGGACGTTCCTCGACGTCCCGCTCCCGGGTGAGGATGTCTTCGCCGACGTCCAGCGGCTGGTCCGCAACCTGATCGCGATGAACGAGATCCTCCGCGACCGGGAGAACACCTCGATCCGTCTCGTCATGAACCCGGACCGGATGGTGATCCGCGAGGCTCAGCGCACCTTCACCTACCTCAACCTCTACGGCTACCTGACCGATGCCGTGATCGTCAACCGGATCTTCCCGGAGGAGGTCGACGACACTTACTTCGGGTCGTGGCGCGAACGCCAGGCGGAGAACCTGCAACTGGTCCGCGAGGGGTTTCATCCCGTGCCGCTCCTCTGCGCCCGCTACTTCCCGGAGGAGGTGATCGGCCCCGAGATGCTCGACCGGCTCGGATCCGAGCTGTTCGCTTCGAGCGAGCCCGAGGCGGTACTCCACACCGAGCTCGCCCAGCGCGTCCACGAGGTCGATGGCCGTACCGTGCTCTCGATCCGGGTCCCGTTCGCTGACCGCTCCGAGCTGAAGCTGAGCAAGGTCGGTCAGGAGCTGATCGTTCGTGCTGGGCGCGAAAAGCGGACTATCATCCTGCCCACCGCGCTGGCCAGGCACCGGCCGGCCGGGGCACACCTCGAGGCCGGAACCCTGGAGATCAGCTTCGAAGATGACCGCCCCCGAGCACAGCGGACCGCCCCCGATGGCGAACCAGAGCCCGCACCGGGAAGCGCCCCCGCGCGACGAAGCCGCCAACGGGTCTGAGCCCCCTCCACGCCACTGCGTGGAGCTCTGCCCGATCTGCCGGACCGCCGACCTTCTGCGCGCCGCCGGCGGCGCCCCCGAGCTGCGTGGTCAGCTCGACGACGTCGGCCGCGAGGCGTTGCTGACGATGCGCTCGCTGATCGATCACTACCTCGAGCGGCTCGACACCGACCCTGCCGGCGCCGAGCGGGTCGAGGACATCCCGATCGACTAGCCCCCGTCGAAGAGCTCGGCGACGAGCAGCCGGTCGTGCTCGTAATCGAGCTCTTTTCGAGCTTTTCCGGGCGACACCCAGCGGATCTCGTCGACCTCGTCGTTCTCCTTGAATGAGCCGCTCAGCGGCTTCATCTCCCAGTAGCGGACTACCTTGGGGCGGCCCTTCTTGTCCTGATAGCGGACCGGGCTGAGCTCGCGGCCGAGCTCGCAGACGAGGCCCGTCTCCTCCTCGACCTCGCGCAGAGCGCCCTCCTCGAAGCTCTCCTCGTCGTCGAGCTTGCCCTTGGGCAGCGACCAGTCGTCGTAGCTCGGCCGATGGACCATGATGATCTTCGGCCCCTTCTTGCCCTGCCGGACGACCACGCCTCCCGCCGCCTTGACCTCATCCTTCGCGCCCTTGCCCATCGCTTCAGGGTAGAGGCGCGGTAGGCCGGTCAAACGAGGCCGAGCCGCTGCGCCCGCTCGCGCGCCCTGGCGACGACCTCCGCGGCTCCCTCTACGGTCCCATTCCGCATCAGCACGCGTCCGGCGATCACGGTGGTGTCGACCACGGCCCCGGAGGACGCGTAGACCAGGCCGGCTGCGAGCGAGCCGAGCCCCAGCTCCGGCCCGTCCGTCCTGACGAGCAGGAAGTCGGCCGGCGCGCCGACCCCCAGGGGGACGGCTCCGAGCAGCGGGGCGAGCTCGCCGGCGGCGATCGCGAGAATCTCATCCGCGGTCACTGCGGCGGCGTCGGCGGCGGTGTGCTTCTGCAGCAGCGCCAGGTGCTTTGCGTCCGCGAACAGGTCAAGCGAGTTGTTCGAGCCGGCGCCGTCGGTGCCGAGGCCGATCGGAATGCCGTGTCGCCGCGCCGCCGGCAGATCGAACGCAGCGCCCACGGCGAGCTTCATGTTCGCCACGGGGTTCGTTACGACGGTGGCGCCGCTTGCCGCGATCAGCTCCCGCTCTCGCTCGTCGAGCCAGACGGAGTGGGCGAGCACGGTCAGCGGACCCAGCAGCCCGAGCGAATCGAGGAGCTCGACGGGGCGCATTCGGTTGGCCGCGACGCAATCGAGGACCTCCTGCTCGGTCTCTGAGACATGGATCTGGATGGGCAGCCCGAGCCGGTCCGACTCCTTCGCGATCCAGGCAAGAGATTCGTTCGAGACGGTGTAGATGGCGTGCGGTGCCAGTGACGCAGAGATGGTCTCCGGAAAACCCTCGATCTCCGCCAGGCCGGCCGCCGCGGCCGCCCGCAGCTCGCCGAGGCCGCGGCCATCGCCACCGTCGATCAGGGGCGCGCCGATCACGGCGCGGACGCCGGCGTCGGACGCCGCCCGCGCCACCGCTCCCGGCTGCCAGTACATGTCCCAGAAGCGCACCGTCCCGCTGCGGATCATCTCGACGCACGCCAGGCGCGTGCCCCAATAGACGTCATCGGCCTCGAGGCGCGCCTCGACCGGCCAGATGTGTTGCTCCAGCCACTCCATCAGGGGCAGGTCATCCGCGTAGCCACGGAACAGGGTCATCGCCGCGTGGGTGTGGCCGTTGACCATTCCGGGCACGAGCGCCATGCCGCTGCCGTCGATGACCTCATCGCCGGGCTTCGCGTGGACCCCTGGTCCGAGCTCCTCGATCACCGCTCCCTCGGCTCGCAGCCCGACCAGCTCGCCCCGGTGGTCGACCGCCTCGACTACGAGGGCCATCAGCCTGCTTCCGCGGAGGTCCGCTGGAGCTCGGGAGTCAAGCGGTCGAGCGTCTCCATCAGCACCGCCCGATTGGCCTCCTTACCGGCCTCGAACTCCGCAACCGCAAGGCGCTGACCCCTGACGCCGTTCGCCAGGTTGTCGACGATGCAGATGGCTGCGTAGGCGATTCCGAGCTCGCCGGCGATGATCGACTCGGAGGCGACGGTCATCCCGATCACGTCGGCGTGCGCCGCGATCAATCGGATCTCGGCCGGCGTTTCGAATCGGGGGCCGATCGCCTGCCAGTAGACGCCGCCGTCGTGTATCGGCACCTCGGCGACCTGCCCCCAGGCCGCGAGGATCCGGTCGCGCCAGTCGGGATCGAACCCCGGCACCCGCTCTCCCCCGTGCGCGTCGGAGAGCGACAACCCGAGGTGGAGGGCGATGAAGTCGTCGGGGCAGACGAAGGTCCCGACGCCGAGCTCCGGCCGCAGGCCACCGACGGAGCCGATCGCCAGCACCCGGTCGACGCCGAGGCTCTGCAGGGCCGCGAGGTTGCGGGCGTGGTCAACCTTCGGAGCCGTGGTGTAGCGAGCGAGGCCGTGCCGCTGCAGGAGCACGACTCCATCGCGCTCGTGGACCTCCACCGTGCCGGAGGGACTCTCCACCGCCAGCGGCGCGAAGCCCTCCTTCTCCTCGGCACCGAGGATCGAGTGCCCTGCGATCAGCGCCAGCCGTCCCATCAGCCGATCCTAGACGGAGGGGTCGGCAACGTCCGCTCACCCCCTCAGATCCCCGCCTCCCGCAACCGATCCAGCAGCTCTCCGGCCCCGACGCTGGTCGCGCCGGCCGCCTTGACCGAGGCCCGCAGTCGCTTGTCGCTGCTGACCGCGACGATCGAAGCCGGATCCGGGTCGGCGCGGATGAGCCGGACGATCTCGCGATCGGCGGCGTTCGGTCCGCCGGGAGCGAAGCTGACCCCGATCCCCTCGGCCGCGGCCGTCACCCTGCTGTGCTCGCGCCCGTCGAAGACGACGGTCAGATCGATCCCCTCGCCCGTCGCAAGAGCCTGGAGGCGACGCGTCAGTCGCTCCATCGCCCCGGGCCGATCACGCCACCAGCCGTCCGGTCGCGACCCAAGCACGTTCATCCCATCGACGATGATTCGCTCCATGCCGCGAAGCTATCGCGAGGGCGACCGTTCTCGGGATTCAGCCCGCGACGGCGGCGGCGGCGATCACCGGATCCTCGATGAGGCGCGTAGCGCCGATCTGCTCGCAGAGACCATCGGGGACGCCGGCCCCGGCGAGCATCAGCGCCGTCACCGACCCGAGCCGGGCGAGCTCGAGCTCCATCCCGTCGAGCGGCTCGTGGTTGATCGTGAAGAGCACGCAGATCGTCGGCTCCGTCTCCTCGGCCGCGCTGAGCAGCGAATGAAGGGGCGTGTCGGCTCCGAAGAACGCGATCCGCCACCCGCGGGCGCGGAGCGAGAGGCCGAACGCGATCAGGCCCAGATCGTGGCGCTCCCCGCTGGGCGCCGCAAGGAGCGCGAGCCTGCCGCTGCCCCCACCCCACCCACGCGCCAGCCCGAGCATGCGGCCACGCAGCAGGTTGCTCGCAAAGTGCTCCTGCCCGATGGTGACCTCCCGGCGGGCCCAGCCGTCGCCGAGGTCCCTGAGGACCGGCAGGATCAGATGGGCGAGCAACGTTTCGACCGTGAGCTGGCCCACGGCGCGGTCGAAGACCTTGTCGGCGGCTTCACCATCGAAGGCGAGGAGCGCCCCGCGAAGGTCATTGCGAAGGGTCGCCGCGATCGCCGGCTCGCCCTCCCCGGCAGTGCTGCCGAGCGGCGCCCGCTCGGCAGCGGGACCGAGCCGGCGAGCGGCCTCCGCTGGAGCGACCCCCTGGGCGATCAGCTCCGCCATCGCCCGCACGCGGCGCTCGTCGCGTTGCGAGTAGAGGCGGTATCCGGACTCTCCGCGCACCGGATCGAGCACTCCGTAGCGGCGCTCCCAGGCGCGCAGGGTCGCAGCGGGAACGCCTGCGCGGCGCGCCAGCTCGCCGATCCTCACCAGCGGTCCCCCGTCGCTTGGTCGGTCCGGCTCCGGCGCCGCCATCAGGTCCGCCCGTGATCGTGCTCTTTTGCAGACCTTTTACAAACCTTATGCATAGCTTGAACATAGTTGTTATGCTTTACAGCGTCAAGACGCCTTCCGACCATGACGGCGGGCGTTCACGCTCTCCTCCAGCTACGGAGAGAGAGCCCCGGTTCGACCGGGGTTGCCCAGCGTCCTCCCCTCCCCCTGAGAGGCGTTGGCGGCCCCGGCCGAACCGATGATGTAACACCGCCCCGTGTCGCATGGGGCGATACCCTGCCGTGATGGCGCAGGGCCCCGACCAGTGGACGATCGACGAGCTCTCGCGGGAGACCGGCATGACGGCGCGCAACATCCGCGCGCACCAGTCAAGGGGACTGCTCGATCCGCCGATCGTCCGCTCCCGGACCGGGTTCTACGGTGCCGAGCACGCGGCGCGGATTCGTTTGATTCAGGACCTGCAGAATCAAGGCTTCAACCTGAAGGCGATCGAGCGCCTGCTCGAGCTCGGCGCCGGCGAAGGCAGCCCGGGCGCGCTCGAGTTCGAACGTGCTCTGCTCGCCCCGTTCGGCGACGAGACGCCCGAGCAGATCACCGAGAAGGAGCTCGCCGGAGTCCTCGGCGAGCCCCTCGATCGCAAGCTGATCGCTCGCGTGGAGCGAAGCGGGCTGCTGCGGGCAACCGGCGATGGCACCTGGGAGGTTCCGTCGCCGACGTTGCTCCGAGCGGGCCGCGAGCTCGCCGAGCTCGGCATCCCGCTGGAGCACGCCCTGGCCGTCGGCGAGACGATCAACGAGCACACGACTGCAATCGCCCGCGAGTTCGTTCACCTGTTCATCACCGACGTGCTCGATCCGCTGCGCTCGGCATCCGGCGGTGACGGTGATCTCGCCGCAGCCGGCAAGGCGGTAGACCGACTCAGGCCGCTGGCCTCGGACGCCGTGGCCGCGAGCTTCGCCCAGGTGATGACCCAAGCGGTCGAGCGTCAACTCGAGAAGGAGCTCAGCCGGTAGCCGGCTTCTCCTCGGAATCGTCGTCGTACTCGAGCTCCGGCAACTCCGCCGCCAGCTCGGACAGAAAGGGCAGCTCGGGCCGGCGCCGCGCGAAGAGCTCGAGGGTGTCCCAATAGTGATCTAGGCGCTGCTGGTCGATCGTCTCGCCCGCAGCGACGAAGGCGCGAACCCTGGCCAGCTTGTCGGCTGCGTAGATGGAGGCCGGCGCCGCACCGGCCCCGAGGACTCGCTGACGGTGCTCCGCCTTGCGCTCCTCGTAGCTCTCAATGCGCTCGTCCTCGGTCATCGCCTCGACGAAGCCGCGAACCTCGGCGCCGAAGCTCGACTCGATCTGAGCCAGCTCCTCGCTGGTGTCCTCGACGACGTCATGCAGAAACGCCGCCGCTACCACCTCGTCTCCGAACCCGGCGGCGTCGAGCAGCCGCGCGACCGAGGTCGGATGGTCGATTCCCGTCTCGCCTTCGCTCTCAGGGCCGCAATGAGCGCGGAAGGCGTGCTGGTAGGCCCTCCCGACCAGGTCACGACCGGCGACGAAGTCGGGCTCCGCAGGCATCAACCGGCGAGGATAGCCTTCGCCGGGAGGGAGAGCAGGCGATGAACCACGAGAAGGCCAACAGGCGCGACGAATCTGAGCTCGAGCGGGTCGATCGCAACATGATCGAGCTGCTCAACGAGCTGCGCGTGGCCCTTCCGGGCGTGCAGGTCCTGTTCGCATTCCTCCTCGTCCTACCGTTCAACCAGCGCTTCGCGGACGTCACGAGCTTCCAACGCGCCGTGTATCTCGGGACCCTGCTGGCCACCGCCCTCTCCGCGGTCCTGCTGATCGCCCCGAGCATGATCCACCGGCTCCAGTTCCGGGAGGACAACAAGGAGCGGATCCTCCGCGACGCCCATCACCTGACGATCGTGGGGATGTCGGTGCTCGCTATGGCGATGTGCGGAGCGGTGACCCTCGTTGCGGACTTCGTCTTCGGGACCGTCGCAACCATCGCGTCCCTGTCGGGCGTGG
This sequence comes from uncultured Solirubrobacterales bacterium, assembly GCA_963826475.1. Taxonomy (GTDB): domain Bacteria; phylum Actinomycetota; class Thermoleophilia; order Solirubrobacterales; family 70-9; genus RHKX01. Next base: position 1,218,210 of record CAWGXC010000003.1, read on the forward strand.
CCGGCGCGATCATCCTCTTCTGGTACGCGCTGCCGACCTTCAGGCTGCACCGCAAGCGCCGCGCCGACTGATCCGACAGCGCCCCATCCGCGCACTGTCTGACATGGCCGGATATGTCGCATTGACGAGGGGCAGCCTGCGGAGCGCGCCCGCGTTCGCCGGAGCCGAGGCGTGAGCGCCCCGCTCAACATCGCCATCGTCGGTGGTGGGATCTCCGGGCTCCTCGCCGCGTCGGAGCTGCGCCGCGCCGGCCACGAGATCACGCTCTTCGAGTCGGCCGACTACGCCGGTGGGCACACGAACACGGTAACCGTCGAAACCGCGGACGGGACCATCGACGTCGACACCGGCTTCATCGTGATGAACGACCGCAACTACCCCAACTTCGAGCGGGTCCTGGCCGAGCTCGGAGTCGCGACGCAGCCCTCGACGATGAGCTTCGGCGTCTCCGACGGCCGTGGCGACTTCGAGTGGGCGGCGCGCGGGGCGCGGGGCATCTTCGCCCGGCCCCAGCACCTTTACGACCCCAGATTCCTTCGGATGCTCACCGACCTGGTGCGCTTCAACCGCGAGGCCCGGACCCTCCTCGACGCAACCGAGGACGGCCCCTCGCTGCGCGACTTCCTCACCGATGGCGGCTACTCCGAGTACTTCGTCGAGCGCCTGATCGTGCCGCAGGCATCCGCGGTGTGGTCCGCGGCGCCCGATCAGATGTGGAGCTTCCCGGCCGCGTTCCTCGCCCGGTTCTTCGAAAACCACGGCGTCCTGCAGCTGCGGGACCGGCCCAGGTGGCGCACGATCAAGGGCGGCTCGGCGCGCTACGTCGAGGCGCTCACCGCCCCCTTCACAGATCGGATCAGGCTTTCCACCCCCGTCCGGCGGATCGAGCGTGAGCTGGGGTCCGTCGCGATCACGACCGATACCGGAACCGAACGCTTCGACGAGGTCGTCGTGGCCGCCCACTCCGATCAGGCGCTGAGCATGCTCGTCGCGCCAACCGTGGCGGAGCGCGAGGTTCTCGGCGCGATCCCCTACGCCCCCAACGAAGCGGTGCTGCACACGGATACGAGCCTGATGCCCAACCGGCGCCGCGCCTGGGCGAGCTGGAACTTTCACCTCTCCGGTGCGACACCTGATGTTTCGACGGTGACCTATGACATGAACCGCCTGCAGTCGCTCGAGTCGGACCAGCGCTACCTCGTCACCCTCAACCGGACGGATGCGATCGACCCTGCCAAGATCCTCAGGAAGATCGATTACGCGCACCCCACGTACACGAGGGAGGGGATGGCCGCGCAGAAGCGATGGGCTGAGATCAGCGGGGCGGACCGCATTCACTACTGCGGCGCATATTGGCGCTGGGGTTTCCACGAGGACGGCGCCTGGTCGGCGCTGCGCGTCTCGGAGATGCTCGGCGGCCGTGGTCCGGGCTTGGCGACCGAGCCCCCGGCCAGCGACCCCGAGGGTGCATCGCGCGTCCTGGAGCCGGCATGAGCACCGCACTCGCCGAACGCGAGCCCGCTGCCATCCGGGCTGAGCCGACAGCCCTGGGGTCAGCGATCTACGAGGGCTGGGTCGCCCACCGCCGGACGTCTCCGGTCCCCCACTCGTTTCGCTACCGAATCTTCCTCCCGCTCTTCAACCTCGACGAGCTTCCCGAGCTGCTCGACGACATGCCGCTGTGGTCAGCGCGCGATCGGGCTCCAGCGAGGTTCCGCCGCTCCGACTATCTCGGCGACCCGGCAGTCCCGCTCGCCGACGCGGCCCGCGACCTCGTCGCCGACCGGACCGGCAAGCGTCCGTCGGGGCCCGTTCAGCTGCTGGCGAACCCACGCTATTGGGGCGTCGGCATCAACCCGGTGTCCTTCTACTTCCTGCATGGCGACGCGGGTGTCGAGGCGATGATCGCCGAGGTGACCAACACCCCCTGGGGAGACCGGCGCTGCTACGTCCTCGACGTCGGCCCGGATGGCCTCAAGGGCAACTTCGACAAGCAACTTCACGTCTCCCCGTTCATGCCGATGGAGCAGAGCTACGAATGGAGCGCGACCGAGCCGGGCGAGCGACTCAACGTCTCGATCCGCAATCACGAGAAGGGCGAGCTGGTCTTCGAGGCCTCGCTGGCGCTGCGCCGGCACCGGATGACGCCGGCCGCGATGCGCGGCCTGCTATTCCGCTACCCGCCGATGACGATCGCGACGATCGCGCGGATCTACTGGAACGCCGTGAAGCTGAAGCTCAAGGGCGTCCCGTACTTCAGCCACCCCGAGGGAGGATCGTGATGCGCTCGCGCCCCTGGCGGAGGATCGTCCACTCGATCATGAGCCGCATCGAGGCCGGCCGGATCGAGGTCGAGGAGCGCTTCCCGGGCGGCGAGTCGGTCGGCTTCGGCCCGGAGTCGGCCGAGCTGCGAGCTCGGATCGTGGTCAACGACCCCGACATCTACGGAAAGCTCGTGCGCTCGAAGAGCATCGCCTTCGGCGAGTCCTACGCTCAGCGCGGCTGGGAGACCGACGACCTCTACGCGCTGCTGCGGATCGTCGCGCGCGACATCGGCAAGGCCGACCCCGTTCGCGCCCGCTTCGCGCCGTTACTCGCCCCGTTCCAGCGCCTCACAACCCTGAAGATGCTCAACACCCGCTCCGGCGCGCGCTCGAACATCTCCCGCCACTACGACCTCGGCAACGACATGTTCGAGCTGTTCCTCGACCACGAGACGATGATGTACTCGGCCGCGAACTACGAGACGCGCGATCAGCCGCTCGAGGAGGCGCAGCACAATCGACTCGAGCTGATCTGCGAGCAGCTCGAGCTGACTCCGTCCGATCATCTGCTCGAAATCGGCACCGGCTGGGGAGGTCTCGCGGTCCACGCGGCCTCGAGTCGTGGCTGCCGCGTCACGACGACGACCATCTCCGCCGAGCAGGCGAGCTACGCCCGGGAGCGCGTCCGCGCCGCCGGGCTGGAGCATCTCGTCACCGTCGAGGAGACCGACTACCGCGACCTGACCGGCACCTACGACAAGCTCGTCTCGATCGAGATGATCGAGGCCGTGGGCTGGGAGTGGTTCGACTCCTACTTCGAGAAGTGCTCGGACCTGCTCAAGCCGGATGGCCTCTTCTTCCTACAGGCGATCGCGATCGCCGACTCCGCCTACGAGCTCGAAAAGCGCACAAGGAGCTTTGCGAACCAGGTCATCTTCCCCGGCGGGTGCCTCCCCTCGGTCCAATCGATCCAGGGATCCATCGCCTCCCAGACCGACCTCAGGACCGTTGCCCTCCAGGACATCTCCGAGAGCTACGTCCTGACGCTGCGAGCCTGGCGCGAGCGCTTCGAGGCCGCCACCGACAGGCTGATCGAGCTCGGCTACGACGAGCGCTTCCGCCGCACCTGGACCTTCTACCTCGCGTTCAGCGAGTCAGGCTTCGCCGAGACCCGCATCCGCGACGTGCAGATGCTCTTCGCGAAGCCGCACTGGGCCGGTCAACCGCGCCCGGGCGCGGTTCCGATCCCGCTCGAGGCCGCCGACGAAGGCCTCGAAGTCGTCAGGGAACGTTCGTAACCTTTTCGCAGGTCTTGTCGGCCCTGTCACGGCTGCCGTCCCCGCCGTTGCAGCTGTCGGTGCCGCCGCCGCCGGAGAGCCTGTCGTCGGCCCCGCCACCATCGAGCATGTCGTCGCCGCCGCCCCCGCGGATCAGGTCATTGCCGAGGTCGCCGAAGAGCAGGCCGTCAGCTGCATCGGAGCCGAAGATCTTGTCGTTGCCGATCCCGCCGTCCATCTTCTTCACGCCGATATTCGACGTCTTCGATGAGAGGGTGTCGTTGTCGGCGCCGCCGATCAGCGTGTCCCGGCCGCCCGCAACGAGCACGTCGGATTCAAAGCTGCCGTCGAGCACGTCCTTGCCATCGGCAACGACCTTCCCGTGCTTTCTGCCGTATCCGAGCAGCTTGTCGGCTCCAGCCTGACCGCCCATCTGGTCGTTCCCGGGCCCGCCGACGACGAGATCGTTGTCCTCCTCGCCGAAGACGCGATCGTTGCCCTCATCGCCGTAGACCTTGTCCTTGCCGACGCCTCCGCAGACCACGTCGTTGCCGCCACCGCCGTGGACGATGTCGTTTCCGCGGCCGCCATTGATGATGTCGTCCTTCTTGCCGCCGTAGATCTTGTCGTCCCCGTCGCCGCCGTTGTAGAAGTTGCGCTTGTTCTTCGGCAGGTGGGTGACCTCGCTCTTCCCGGTGCCCTGATCGGTGCGCTTCTTGCAGATCGCCTCGTCGGCGGGTACGTACCTGAGGCTCGCCTGGGCCGGGGCCTCGGCGATGACGCCGATCACGGCGACCGCCAGCGAGGCGGCGGCCGTGCGAAGAAACGATCTGGTCAAGGGATGTTCACCTTCCGTTCGCAAGTGTCATCGGCCCGATCGGGCTGCTCGCTGCCGTCACAGAGGTCGAACTCGTTGCCCCCGGAGAGGATATCCCTCCCCAGCTCACCGAAGATCTGGTCGTCGCCGTTATCCCCGAAGAGCGTGTCGTCGTTGTTGCCGCCGCGGATCGTGTCGTTACCACCGCCGCCGTGGATGACGTCGTCGCCGCTGTCGCCGAAGAGCAGCATGTCGGCTGAATCGGATCCGAAGATCCTGTCGTCGTTGAGGCCGCCGTCCATCCGCGCCGCGCCGCTATTCGGCGTCTTGCTCGAGAGGATGTCGTCGTCGGCGCCACCGTACATCGTGTCGAACCCGCCGGCCACGAGGACGTCGGAGAGAAAAGTGCCCTCCATGAAGTCCTTGCCGTCATCGGTGTAGACACCGTGCTTCTTGCCGTAGCCGATCAGACGATCGAGACCAGCTGCGCCGAGCATGTAGTCGTTGCCGGGGCCGCCGTTGAGGTAGTCATTGCCCTCCTCACCGTAGACCTCATCGTTGCCCTTGTCGCCGTAGACCTTGTCGTTGTCGACACCGCCGCAGACGACGTCATCGCCGCCCCTGCCGTGGACGACGTCATTGCCACGGCCGCCGTCGATGATGTCGTCGCCGGGCGTCCCGTAGATCTTGTCGTTTCCATCGCCACCGTTGTAATAGACGCCCTTCTTCCCGTGCAGGTGAGTCACCTCCCCCGCTCTCTCTCCCTGCTTGTCCCGCTTGCGACAGATCAACGCGTCCTGGGCCGTCGCCGGGACCGCAGTCACCGCAAGGGCGAAGATCATCCCCATCGCTACCAATACTCCCGCTACGCGCTTCAACTCTTCCCGCCTTCAATCGTTTTTTGCCGTCGGACACCCCCCTGTCTTTTATTCGGCTGCTGCGGACGTTTGCATTAGCCGCGAACTGCCCCACGCGACCAAGGCCCTGAATCAGTTCGCCGTCTTCTGCTCCTCGACCTGTCCGTCCGCCGGAAGCTCGTTGATCGCGGCGGTCCGACTGCTCCCGGCCCGCCCGAGCGCCTTGATCTCGTTCTCCATCCTGGGAACGAGGATTGCCGCCTCGCCGGCCGTCGCGCGCTCGGCCAGATCGCTCGTGATCAGGCTCCGCAACCAGTAGGTGAGCGCCACGGCACGCGGGATGAAGACCCGCGACCTGCGCTTCTCGAAGCCGTCGACGATCGCCCTTGCGCACTTCTCGACCGAAGTCGTCGAGTTCACCGGCCACGGCAGCTTTGCGCGCGCCTCCTTGAAGCTCCCGAGATCGCGCTCGGCATCGCGCACGAGATCGGTGTCGATCCACGAAGGATGGATGCTGCCGGCGGCGACGCCCCGGAAGCCGACCTCCTGCCGCAGGGCGCGAACGAACGCCTCGACGCCCGCCTTGGAGGCGTTGTAGGAGGACATCCCGGCGAGCGGCGCAAAGGAGGCGATCGAGGCGACCACGCCGATGTAGCCGCGCCGTTCGAGCACGTGGGGAATCGTCGCGTGGACCGTCCGGTAAACGCCGTTGAGGTTGATGTCGATCGTCTTCAGCCAGGCGTCGGGGTCGCCCTTCTCGGCGGTCCCATACGTGCCGATCCCGGCGTTCGCGAGCACGATGTCGATCCCGCCGAGGGCCTCGACGGTCCCGTCCACCGCCGCGTTGACCGAGTCCATGGAGGTCACGTCGCATTCGAAGTGTGGGGTCTCGGGGCTGATCCGTCCGGCCCGCTCGGCGAGCGCCTCGGGCTCGAGCCCGGCCAGGGAGACGCGAGCGCCACGACGCGCGGACTCCGCGGCGACCGCGGCGCCGATGCCGCGCGCCCCGCCGGTGATGAAGACGACCTTGCCCTCCAGGCTCATTCCGCTCCCAGCATAGCCACCCGAATCTCAGCGGCCGCGCGGCCGCCGCTGCGGATCGCTCCCTCCATCAGCGCCCCCATCTCAGCGGCCAAGTGCTCGCCGGCGAAGACGATCGGGCCGAGCGGCCGGGTCAGCGTCTCGCGGATCGAGGTCGGCGGCTCCAGCGAATAGGCGGCTCCGACCCAGGGGTCGTCATCCCAGGTCGAGAGCTTGGCCCCGCCGAGACTGAGGTCGAGATCCGGACGCAACTCGACGATCCGCTCGAGCCAGCGGCCAGGGCCTTCCTCGACCGAGAGGCCCAGCAACGCGCCCGGGGAGCCGGCGAAGGAGCTGAGCACAGGCTGGCACGAGTCGGATGCGCCGGTGGCCGTCCAGGCCCAATAGCGATCCGGAACCGACAGGGTCGCGCTCGGCTCCGCCTCGGATCGGAGCGGGACGAACAGCTTCGCCGCGTGCCCGTAACCGATCGCCGCAAGTGCGTCGACGTGCGCCGCCGGGAGCGGGGGATCGAACGCGATCGCGCCGACGGCCGTCGCCGGAACCGCGACCACGCACGCCCGCGCTTCGATCTCGCTGTCGTCGGTGCGGACGATGACGCCCCGGGCTTGCCAGTTGACGCCGCGGACCGGAGCGCTCAGATGCACCGCCCCCGCGAGCGTCTCCGCGAGGGCCGCGGGGAGCCTTCCGTTGCCACCGGCGACGCTCGGCGCCGGCGCCGAGCTGATCCGGGCGAGGCTGCCGAGCTCAGCGGCCGGAACCCGATCAGCTGCCGCCGCCGCGGAGACCTCGGTCCTGGCGAGGATGGCCTCGCGAGCTCCGGGATCGATCTCGATCGCGGCGAGCAAGGCGGCCGCCGAGCACCCGGCCCCGCGTCCGTCGGCGAGAGCCTCATCGATCCTCGCGACGGCGGCCTCCACGGCCGCAGAGCTCACCTCTACGCCGCGCGGCTCCCGCTGCCCGTACCGCATGCCCTTGTCCCAGAGCCCGAGCCGGAAGCGCTCGACCATCCCCAGTACCTCCGTGCAGCCGGGGAGGATGAACTCGGCCCCCATCTCGACGACGGCACCGTTCTCGAGCGTCTGCGACCAGACCCGCCCCCCAACCCGATCGCGAGCCTCGAGAACAACGACGTCGATCCCAGCCCGCTTCAATTCATCAGCGGCCGCGAGCCCCGCCAACCCGGCCCCGATGACTACGACGCCCTCCTCCACTGGAGCCCTAGGGTCCCGTCCCCTCGCGCCCTCCACCCGGGGGAAGCGGACGCGAAGCGGAGCATTCCCCTGGAGTCATCAGGGTCACCTCAGGACGATGCAATTCTCGGCATGCCAGCCGAGGCGCACGGTCATGCCGGGCTCCCAGCGGTCGTCGGCGCTCGCCCGGTAAGTGGCCTGCTCGAGCGCGACGAGCCTCGCCCCCTCTCCGAGCGAGACGGTCACCTGGGTGCTGACGCCGAGGTAGACGCGCCCCTCGATGGTTCCCCTCATCTGAAGCATCCCGCTCTCGATCTCATCGTCGATGGCGATCTTCTCCGGGCGCACCGAAACCTGGACCCGCTCGCCGCGGCTGCAGCCCTCCGGCACCGGCGCACTCAAAAGCAAATCCCTCCCCACCCTGACCGTGTCCGCGTCCTCGACGACCCCCTCGATCAGGTTGGAGATGCCGATGAAGCCGGCCACGAACTCCTCCGCGGGATGCTCGTAGACGTCCTCCGGCACCCCGCATTGGATGATCCGCCCCTGCCTCATCACCGCGACCCGGTCTGACATGGAGAGCGCCTCCTCCTGATCATGGGTGACGTAGACGAACGTGATTCCAACCTCGCGCTGGATCTGCTTGAGCTCGATCTGCATCTGCTTGCGCAGCTTCAGGTCGAGGGCGCCGAGCGGTTCGTCGAGCAGCAGGACCGAGGGGCGGTTGACGAGCGCCCGCGCCAGGGCGACGCGTTGCTTCTGCCCGCCGGAGAGCTCCCTCGGCTTGGCGTCGGAGCGGCTCGGGAGCTGGACGAGCTCGAGCGCGGCATCCACCCTCGTCCGGATCTCCTCCTTGCCTACCTTCCGCCGCTTCAGGCCGAAGGCGACGTTCTCCCGGACGTCGAGGTTCTCGAACAGCGCGTAGCTCTGGAAGACCGTGTTGACGTTGCGGCGGTAGGGCGGCACCTCGGCCACTGCCTCGCCCTCGAGGAAGATCTCCCCGGCGCTCGGCTGCTCGAAGCCGGCGACCATTCGCAGCGTCGTCGTCTTCCCGCACCCCGAGGGACCGAGCAATGAAAAGAACTCACCCTCGGCGATCGTCAGGTTCAGGTCGTCGACGGCGGTCATCTCGCCGAAGCGCTTACTCACACCCGCGAAGCGGATCGCGTCGCCTTCACCCCCGGCGTCCGTCGCGTTCGTCTCCCTTCCGCGTTTCTCAGTGCTCGACTTCGTCGCTCATAGCGCGTCCTTTCCGATCAGCACGGTCTGTCCTCGCCGGCCGAGCAGTCGCGGAAGCGCGATGGCCAGCGCGATCGTGCTCAGAGAGACCAGCAGCATCAGCGTCCCGATCGCGTTGATCGTCGGCGTCACGCCGAACCGGATCGAGGAGTAGATGCGGACGGGCAGCGGCTGGACCGCCTCGCCGGTGGTGAAGAACGAGAGCACGAAGTCGTCGAAGCTGAGCGCGAAGGTGAGCAGGCCAGCGGCGAGAATCGCGGGCCAGAGCTCGGGCAGGACGACGAGCCGCAGCGTCTGCATCCTCGTCGCCCCCAGATCCATTGCCGCCTCCTCGACCTCGCGGTTGAGGGCCGCCAGCCGCCCGCGCACGATCACGGTCACGTAGGAGATCGAGAAGGTGATGTGGGCGAGAATCACCGTCAGCAGCGAGAGACGCACACCGATCTGAGTGAAGAGCAGCAGGGCCGACACGCCCGCGACGATCTCCGGCACCACCAGCGGAACCAGCATCATCACGTTCGTGATCGGGCTGAGCCGGTTGCGAGAGCGAACCAGCCCGAAGGCGAGGAAGGACCCGAGCAGCGTCGCGACGACCATCGTCACCAGAGCGATCTCGAGGCTGGCGAACAGGGAGTCGAGTAGCTGCTGATCACCGAAGAAGTCGCTGTACCAGCGCGTGCTGAAGCCGTCGAAGTTCTGCAGCGACTTCCCCGAGTTGAACGAGAACAGGACCACGATGACGATCGGCGCGAAGGTCCAGACGACGAAGGTGCCCATCAGCACCCGCAGGAACCGGGGCCGGTCGAAGTCCTTCGGCGGACGGCCGCCGCGAGAGCGCAGCCCGCCGAGCCGAGTGGCGGGCGCGCTCACGCCCGTGCCTCGGCCGCTGCCCGGCCCGCCGAGCGCAGGTAGAAGGCCATGAAGATCAGCAGGAAGCCCATCAGCACGGTTGTCAGGGCGGCTCCGAACGGGAAGTTGTTCGCCTCCTGGAACTGCTGCTGGATCAGGTTGCCGACCATGTAAGTGTCGGGGCCCCCGAGGATCTGGGCGCTGACGAAGTCGCCGACCGCGGGTAGAAAGACCAGCACCGAGCCGGCGAGGACTCCCTGGAACGTGGCCGGCCAGGTGACGTGCCGGAACGTCTGCCATCGGTTTGCGTACAGGTCCTTGCCCGCCTCGATCAGCGAGGTGTCCATGCGGTCGAGCGCCGCGTAGATCGGCAGGATCATGAACGCCATGTAGCCGTAAACCAACCCCCCGACGACGGCGAAGGGGGTGTTGAGGAAACGGACGCCGTTGGTCGTGAGCCCGAGGTCTTTGAGCAGGCCGTTGAGCAGGCCCTCGTCGGAGAGGATGGCCGTCCAGGCGTAGATCCTGATCAGGTAGTTGACGAGGAACGGCAGCACCACGAGCGCGACCAGCAGGTACTTGTAGCGGCCGCCGAAGCGAGCGATGAAGTAGGCGATCGGGTAGCCGATCAGCAGGCAGAGGGTCACGGTCGCCGCCGCGTAGCCCACTGAGCGCAGCAGGACGGGCGCGAACAGGGGGTCGAAGACCTGCCGGTAGTTTTCGGGATGCCACCCGTAGATCGCATTGCCGAGCTCGTCGGAAACCCCGAAGGAGATCGCCAGCGTGATGCCGAGCGGCACCAGGAACAACAAGATCAGCCACGCCGCTGCCGGCAGCATCGTCAAGCCGGCGAATCGCCGCTCGCTCACGTGTGGGCCTTCGATCTGGCCATCGGTCCCGCGGTCCTCTCAGGAGGCCTTGATCTCGGTCCAGGTCCGGTCCCAGGCCGTGCGGTCAGCGCCCTCGAGATTGGTGAACTGATCGCCGCCCTCCAGGTCCTTGACCGTCACCTGCAACTCCGGCTCGTCCTTGACCAGGGCCGCGTAGGGCTTCTCGGAGCTGTTCGTGGGCATCGCGTAGCCGGTCCAGGTGGAGTTCTGAGCCGAGTTCTCCAGCACGAAGTCGATGAACATCAGGGCCGTGCCGGGATGCTCGGCCTTGGCCGGGATCGCGAACACGTCGCTGCCGACGGGATAGCCCTCCTCGTTGCGCTGGAACTGGATCGACTGGGGATCGTCGACGCGGTAGCGGATGTTGATCACGTCGCCGTTCCAGAGATGCTGGATCCATGCGTTGCCCGAGGACATGTTCGTGATCGTGTCGGTGCTGAACCCTCGCAGTCCCGACTTCAGACCGACCACGTAGTCCTTCGCGGCCGCAAGTTGGTCGGGGTCGGTGGCGTTGAGGTCGAAGCCGTTGACCAGGTTGGCCATCCCGATCACCTCCTGGAAGTCGTCCAGCAGGAACGTCCGTCCGTCCGCGTCGGGGTTGGCTATGTCCCGCCACGATCCCGTCATCGAGTCGATCTTGTCGGCGCGGTAGCCGAGCCCGGTGATGTACAGCGAGTAGGGCAGCGTGTGAGCCGAGCCCGGGTCGTACCACGGGTCGTCGAAGAACGAGTAGAGGTCGCTCGCGGCAGGGACCTTGTCGCGCGGGATCTCGAGCAGCTGATCGGCCTTGATCAGCTTGTCGGCGAATTCCGCGCTCGGGAAGATCAGGTCGTAGCGGTTACCCGAGCCGAGCTTGGACATCATCGCGGGCATCGAGTCGTAGTAGGACTCGCGAACGGTGACGCCGTACTTCTTCTCGAACGCCTTGACGAGCTTCGGATCGACGTACTGGGCGTAGTTGAAGTAGGCGAGGTCGCCGTCGATCTTCGGCTCGATCACGCGCGCCGTGTCGCCGCCGGTACTGGCCCCGTTGCCGACCCCGCAGGCGCTCAGGCCGAGTGCGAGCGCAAACCCGCCGCCCACCTTGAGCGCGTCGCGACGCGTCATCTGATCGGGTAGCAGCAGCCTGTCCATGTTCGGTGCGCTCATGCTCTCTCTCCTTCGACTAGAAGTTCACGGTCGTCCTCGTCGCTCCCCCCGTGCGCGCCGAGACGGACGCCGAGCTGTTGCTCGGAGTACTCGGTGCAGATCGCGAGCATCGCCGCGGGTGAGACGTCTGGGTCTCCAAGCGTCACTTGGACGCTGAGGCCGTCCATCAGCGCCGCGAGGCTGATCGCGAAGCTCGCCGCGTCGATCTCGGCGGCGAACTCGCCAACCGCCTGGCCCTCCGCGACAACCGAGGCGATCCGGCCCCGCCAGCCCTGATCGAGCCGTCGCCGCTCGCGGCGACTCTCGGGATCGTGGAGCGAGCGCGACCATAGCTCGATCCAAAGACTCAAGTCGACCGAGCCGGCCGTCGCGTCGATGATCGCGGCCAGCTTCGCCCAGGCCGTGCCGAGCCCGTCGAGCCGGGCTTCGAGCATCCTGTCGAAGTCGACCTCGTCGGCGGTCAGCGCCTCGGTGAGCAGCTCCTCACGGCTGCGAAACCAGTAGAGGACGGCCGATGTGCTCGTGCCCGCCCGCGCGGCGACGTCAGCTATCCGGGTGGCGGTCAGTCCGCGCTCGGTGATCACCTCAGCGGCGGCGCGCAGGATCTGCGGCTTGCGGATGTGGTCGATGGCAGGACGAGGGCTCAAAGCTGAACTGCCGTTCAAACTACTCCTGCGTGTCACCCCTTACAAGTGGCAACCGGTACAAAATTGCGAGCCTCCTCCCGTCGAGGGCGGTTCAGCTGATCGCGGCGGCGTCCACGCCGAGCATTGGCGCCAGGGCCCGTGCGACGAGCCCCTGTGCATCGTCGACCTCCATGCCCGGATCTTCGAGCAGCGCTCGCACCCCGGCGCCGTCGAGCAGCGCCATGGTCACGTCTGCGGCGACTTCCACGTCGACTTCCGCGTCGAACTCGCCGCTCTCGACGCCGGCGCGGATCACCGTGACGATCCATTCGCGGTAGCGGCCGTAGAGCCCGGCGGCGACGGGTCGCAGCTCGGGCTCGCGAACCGCTCGCAGCCAGAGCTCCACCCACAGCACCCAATCCCGCTCCTGCTGCCCCGGCGCCGGCAGGGACTCCCGGATCGCCCTGGCCAGGCCCTCCGCCGCCGTGCCCGGCTCACCCTGCGGCTCGTCGCCGAAGCGATCGTCGCCGGCCCGCTCGAACGAATGGATCAGCGCTTGCTCGAGCAGTTCCTCGCGGGTGGAGAAGTAATGATGGACGAGCGAGGAGGACGCGCCCGCACGCTGAGCGACGCGCGCGATGCGCACGTCGTCGATCCCCTCCTCCGCGATCAGGTCGCAGGCCGCGTCGAGGATCCTCGCTGCGGTGTCCTGTGCCACGCAGCGAGCCTAGTCGCGGGCCCCGATGGCGCCGTCGGCGAGCACTGCCTCGGCGGCGTTGCGGCCGTTGAGGGCGATCACGCTGCCACCTGGATGCGTGGCGGCGCCGCACATATAGAAGCCGTGGATCGGGGTGCGCGGCGCAAGGCGGTCCTCCCACATCTGATCGGGCAGGACGTTCCCCTGGAAGATATTGCCGCCGGTGAGGCCGATTCGCGACTCGATGTCGGGTGGGCCGAGCACCTCGTAGTCGATCACGCAGTCCTCGATGTCGGGCGCGAACTCACCGATCAGGTCGAGGAACTGACGCGCGATGCCGTCACGGGCGGAATCCCAGTCGCCGGCGGACAGCTCGTAGGGCGCGTATTGGCCGAAGACGCTCATCAGGTGCTTGCCCTCCGGCGCCGGGCTGGGGTCGAAGCCGGTCTGGGTGTAGACCTCGGCGAAGCCGACGACCGGCTCGCCCGCTGCGCACCTCTCGAAGGCCTCCTGTGCTGCATCGAGCCCGTGCGTGACCTCGATCATCGCCTTCGCCGGCCAGAGCTCGCCGCCCGCGGCGTTCCAGCTGGGCAGTCGATCGAGAGCGGCGTTGAACTTGACGACGGGGCTGCGGACGTCCCATCCCTCGAGCTTGGCGCGGTACTCGGCATCGATCGCGGCGTCGGCGCCGAGCAGCCCGAGCGCGACCTTCGGGTCGGCATTGCAGATCACGTCGCGGGCGCGGATCAGGGTTCCGTCCTCGAGCTCGACCCCCTCCCCTGGCCTGATCGCAGCCACCGGAACCCCACAGGCGAGCGTTGCTCCGGCCTCCTGCGCGGCGTCGGCGATCGCAAAGGAGACGACGCCCATGCCGCCCTCGACGTATGCCCAGTTGGACGTTCTGCCGTCGAGCTCGCCCTGGTGGTGCATGAGCTTGACCGAGGCCGTGCCCGGATCGCGAGGCCCGGCCCAGGTGCCGATGATGCCGCCGCCGAAGAGGGCGTCGGTGAGACGCTGGTCCGAGAAGCAGTCGGCCATCACCTCGGCGATCGATGCCTCGAAGACGAGGTCGATCATCTCCTGATCGCCGCCGAGCATCTCCTCGATCTCGGCCCGCGAAGGCGTCTCGCCGAGCCAGCTGTCGCGCTCCCCCTTGCGGAGCTTGCGGCGGATCGTGTCGAAGAGACCCTCGAAGCGCTGATAGCCGGCGATGTCGGCTGCGGAGACACCGAGCTCCTGCATGCTGGCCAGGGTCCGAGCCGGATCGGCGAACTGGCCCAACGAGGTGCCATCGGCGAAGGGGATCCAGAGGTTCGGGTCGGCGATCCAGAACTTCAGGCCGCGATCGGTGAGCCCGAGCTCGTCGATGACCCGACGGTCGAGCAGGCCGAGAACGTAGGCGCACGGGCTGATCACGAAGCGGTCGTCCTCGAACGGGCGCTCGAGGGTGCAGGCGCCGCCGAGCCGCTCGCGACGCTCGAGCACGAGCACCGACCTCCCGGCTCGGGCGAGGTAGGCCGCCGCGGTCAGCCCGTTGTGGCCGCCGCCGACGATGACCGCGTCCCAGTCGCGAGCTGCCAGCGAAGCAACCGGCTCCGGCAGCCCGACTTCGCCGAGCTGCGCTGCGATCTCGTTCAAACTCATCCTCCTAAGAAGTCCCGAAGACCCGTGTCAGGCGGGCGTTCCGGCACTCTCGCGCAAAGCGGCCATGTACCGCCGCGCGACCATCGAGTCGAAGGCGTGCACGTCGCCCTCATCGCCCGAGTAGCGGCCGGCGACGTAGCCGCGATTGCGAACGCCCTTCTGGGCGAGCTCGCAGACGCGCCAGTCCTCGCGATTGACCTGGTCCCAGAAGTCGACGGCGTCGGAAGGGTCGAAGCCGGGCTGCTCAATGGTCCGCGGCTCGAAGAACCACTCGCATGTGACCTCGGTGTGCTCGACGGATACCGGCCAAAGGGTGTGGAGCATCGCGTAGTCGGGATGGAGCGAGATGAGTGCATTCGGAAACAGAGCGAGGTAGTAGACGGAACCGAGCTCGTGCTCGGAGAGGCCCTTGATCGGCGGCCGGTTCGCGACGCGGCCCTCGGTGCGACCCATCGTCCCGGCGCCATCGTTGAGGGTCATCGAGCCGCCGCACCAGGCGCCGCGGCCGTCGAGCGACTCGCCGCTGCGGTAATCGCTGAGCTGATTGAGCTCAGGGTGTACGCCCGGGCAGTGCAGGCACTCGTTGTAGTTCTCGGCGATGCACTTCCAGTTGGCGTTGACCTCGTAGCTGACGCCGCGGGCGCGTTCGAGCGAGTCGACGCGGTACAGCTCGAGCAGGTCGAGCAGCTCACCGACGTGCTCATCGGGATCGGGCGCCTCACCGCTGAGGTCGATCAGGATCAACCCGCCGACGATTGCGCTGCGCACCTCGAGCAACCCGAAGCAGGCGCGGTCGAAGTCTTCGACGCCCTCCATGTGCGGCGCCGCGGCGAGCGAGCCGTCGAGACCGTACGACCACGCGTGGTAGGGGCATTGGATCCGCCGGCGGACGCTCCCCTCAGCCCCCTCGACGAGGCGGGAGCCGCGATGGCGGCATACGTTTAAAAATGCGCGGACGACCCCATCATCGCCGGCGAGGACGAAGACGCTGCTCCGTCCGATCTCGCGCATCAGGTAGCTGCCCGACTCGGCGACGGCGGAGGCGTGACCGAAGCAGACCCAACCGGAGAACAGGTTGTCGATCTCCCAGTCGAGAACGCGCTGATCGGCGAACGCCGCCGGCGGCAGCATCGACGCCCGCTCGAGCGGCTGCAGGGTTGCCGCGACCGCATCGGGATCCAATTCGAGGGATGTTCTTGACTTTGTGGTCAATTGCTCAATCTCATGTTAGAGTGTCGCCGCGATGGAAGTCAACGCCCTCTCCCCCGAGCTGTCCGAGATTCCAGAAATTCCCTTTAGGCTCGATGAGCGCGCCCGGGACATCCAGGCGCGCGCCCGCCGGTTCACCGAGGAGGTGCTCTTCCCTCTGGAGGAGGAGGCTGAGGCGCGGCGCGGCAAGCTTCCCGAGGAGACGGTCGCCATGGTCAAGCGGGAAGCGCTCGCGGCCGGCATGACCGGCGGCCTGCACCCCCCCGAATACGGGGGCCAGGGCTGGAGCCGGATGGAGTGGGCGCTGGTCGAGGAGCAGTGGGGCCGCAGCACGAACGCGATCCACTGGCACGTCCCGAATGCCTACAACGTCTGGCATCACGCGAGCGAGGCGCAGATCGATCGCTGGCTCCGACCGGCGCTGCAGGGCGACGTCCGCGACGCCTACGCGGTCACCGAGCGCGACGCCGGCTCCGATCCCTCAAGGATCGCCACGACCGCCGAGCGGACCGCCGACGGCTTCCGGATCAACGGCGAGAAGTGGTTCGTGACCACCGGCGACGTCGCCCAGGTCCTGATCGTGATGGCGAACGTCATCGACGGCGGCGAGAAGCTGCCGACGCTCTTCGTCATTCCCAGCGACGCCCCCGGAGTCGAGATCATCGACGACCCCGCCTTCACCCACAGCTATCCCGATGGCCACCCGACCATCCTCTTCACCGACGTCGAGGTCGCCGCCGAGGACGCAATCGGCGGCATCGGCGGGGGCAATGACCTGCAGCGCTCCTGGTTCATGGAGGAGCGGCTCGGCATCGCCATCCGCTGCGTCGGCGCCATGTGGCGGTTGCTCGACGAGACGGTCAAGTGGGCCGCTTCGCGCGAACAGGGCGGCAGCCGGATCCTCGACTACCAGGGCGTCTCCTTCCCGCTCGCCGACTCGGCCGCCGACGCGGCCGCCGGCCGCCTGCTGACGCTGACGGTCGCCGAGATGGCCGACCGCGGCGCCGACCTCAAGCTCGTTCACGGGAAGGCCTCGATGGCCAAGCTGTTCACCAGCGAACGGGCGTGGATCTGCGCCGATCGCTGCGTGCAGGCGTTCGGTGGACGAGGCTACCTGCGCTCGAACGTCGCCGAGCGGTTCCTGCGCGAGTTACGGGTCGACCGCATCTGGGAGGGCACGAGCGAGATCCAGCGCCTCGTCGTCACCCGGGGGCTCGAGCGCCGTGGCGTCGAGCGAATGTTGCACTAGAGGACGCTCATGTCGGATCTGGACCGACTGCTGGCGCCGCGATCGATCGCGGTCGTCGGGGCCACCGATCGTCCCGACGCCTACGGCGACGCGATCCTCCGCAACCTCGAGCGGCTCGGCTTCGCGGGGCCGCTCTGGGGAGTGAACCCGTCGCGGGAGAGCATCCGCGGCATTCCCTGCGTGCCCTCGCTCGCCGACCTCCCCGGTCCCGTTGACGCCGTGGCCGTCGCCGTGCCGGCAGCGGGGGTCCCTGCGATCGTCGCCGAGGCGGCGCGGCTGGGGTGCGGCGGCGCGGTTGTCATCGCCGCCGGCTTCAGCGAGGTCGAGAGTGGCGTGGAGCTTGAACGCGAGCTGCACGAGGCTGCGGCGTCGGGACCGATTCCGCTCTGCGGCCCCAACGGCAACGGCGTCGTCTCCTTTGCCGAGGGGATGGCCATCTGGGGCGACTCGGTTCAGGCGCTGCCAGCCGGACCGGTCGCGCTGATCTCACAGAGCGGCAACGTCGCCGTCAACGCGCTTGGATCGCGGCGCGGGATCGGCTTTCACACCGTCGTCTCGACCGGCAACGGCACCGTGTGCGATGCCACCGACTGGCTGCTGGCGATCGCCGAGCGCGAGGGGGTCGGCTCGATCGCCCTCTTTCTGGAATCGGACGGCGACGGCGCGAAGCTGGCGGAGGGCCTCGCCCGCTGCGCCGATCGCGGGATCGGCGTGGCGGTGCTCAAGGTCGGCTCATCGGCCGCCGGGGCCGGGGCCGCCGCCGCCCACACCGGCGCCCTGGCCGGCGATCAGCGGATCTTCCGCTGCCTGGTCGAGGAGGCAGGCGCCGCCTGGGCCCGCAATCCTCACGAATTGCTCGAGCTCGCCCGTGTGCTCGGCGAGCCGCGGGCACGACCGCGCGGCGACGGCGGCCTTGCGGTTCTGACCTGCTCGGGCGGCGACTCGGGGATCGCCGCCGACGAGGCGGAGCGGCTCGATCTGGAGCTGCCGCCCCTCGCCGAGGACACGCGGACCCGGTTGCGCGAGATGCTTCCCGAGGCGGCCACCGTCGCCAACCCGCTCGACTACACATCGCTGCTCTGGGCCGAGACCGACCTCTTGCGCGACATCATCGCCACGGTCGGGGCGGACCCCGGGATCGACCAGCTGCTCGTCTTCCACGACACGCCCGAGGACCTCTCAGCCGAGGCGGCGGTTTCGTGGGCGGCGACGCGCGCCGGCATCGCCGCCGGACTGGAGGGGTCGGCCGCCGCGCCTCTGCTCGCCTCCACCCTGCCCGACCTGATGAACGAGAACGTCGCCCGCGAGCTGGCGGGCCGGGGAATCGCCGCGGTCGCCGGCTTGAGCACCGCGGTGCTGTGCGCGAGCGCGCTGCGCCGTGAGAGCGCCGACCCGGCGCGTCTGCGCGAGATCGCTGCTGCCGCGCGGCGTTCCGCTGGAGGCGATGGATCCTGGCTCAGCGAGGCAGCGGCGAAAGGACTGTGTCGGGACGCGGGGATCCCGGTGCCGGCGGGGCGCCTGGCCGCTGACGTGGACGATTGCCTCGCTGCCGCGGAGGAGCTCGGCTGGCCGGTCGCGCTCAAGCTCTCCTCCCCAGCCATTCAGCACAAGAGCGATGCCGGAGCGCTCGCGCTCGCGCTCGCCGACGAGGGGGCACTGAGGGAAGCTGTCGAGCGGCTGCTGGCTAGCCCAATCGCCGCCGGTGCCGAACTGCTGGTCGAATCGATGGCGGCACCGGGAGTCGAGCTACTGGCGGCAGCACGTGCCGATGCGGTCGTCCCGGCGCTGGTAATCGGCCTCGGTGGAATCTGGACGGAGGCGCTCGATGACGTCGCCGTCATCCCCCTCCCTGCGTCAGCCGAGCGGGTGGAGGTTGCGTTGCGCTCCCTGCGAGGCGCTGCGCTGCTGACCGGCAGCCGCGGTGGTGCTGAAGTCGACCTGGCCGCCGTTGCCGACGCGGCCGCCTGCGCTGGCGACGTCCTCATCAGCCAGAACCTCGAGCTGCTCGAGCTCAATCCCCTGATCGCCGGACCGGCAGGTTGTGTGGCCGTCGACGCTCTGGCGCGCCGCGCCTGACCTACTCGACGGCGAGAAGGCTCTCTCCCACGGAACCTTCTTGCCATCCACGCTTGCCCGAAACCGTCCTGGCAGACTGCGCGCCGGATGGAGCGACTGACCGCAGAGGAGGCAGCCGCGCGGCTGGACCCAGATGATCGGCTCGGGCTGCCGCTCGGACCCGGTCAGCCTCCCGCCTTCATGGCCGCGCTGGGCGAGCGGGACGACTGGACGGATCTGCAGGTCTACGGAGCGCTCCTCTCGGTGGGAACCGAGCTCTTCAATCGCGACGGGGTCAGCTACCTGTCCGGCTTCTTCGGCCCGTTCGAGCGGGCGCTGCGCGACGCGGACGCCGCGATCAGCTTCGCCCCCGCGGATTTCCGCCGCTTCGCTCCCCTCTACGAGGAGAAGAAGCCGCGGGTGATGTGCACCGTCGCCGCCCCTCCCGACGCTGACGGCTACTGCTCGCTCTCGCTCCATGCCGGCGGCTCGATCGGCGAGATCATGCGGGTTGCGCTCGATCCCGACCGCCTCCTGATCGTCGAGGCCGCGAGCGGATTCCCGCGCACGCGTGGCCTGCCGCCGCAGTACCCACACCGGATCCACCTCGACGAGATCGACGTCCTGATTGAGAGCGATGCAGCGCCGCTCGAGCTGCCCGAGGCTGAGCCGACCGATGTCGACGTCGCGATCGCCGAGCACGCCACCGAGTTCATCGGCGATGGATCGACCATCCAGACCGGCATCGGCGCCGTCCCCTCCACGCTCGCCGCCCTGCTCGCCGAGGGCGAGGCCGAGGACCTCGGCGTCCACTCGGAGATGTTCACGACCGGCCTCATGCGCCTGCACGAGTCCGGCCGAGTGACCAACCGCAAAGGAAGCTTCGACGGCACATCGATCGCCACGTTCGCGCTCGGGACCAGCGAGCTCTACAAATGGCTCGACGGCAACGGCGACGTCGCCTTCCTGCCGGTCGAGGTCGTCAACTCGCCGGAGCGGATCGCAGCCAATCGCCGGATGATCTCGATCAACGCCGCCATGGCGGTCGACGTCCACGGCCAGGTCGTCGCCGACACGATCAACGCCCGCCAGTACTCGGGCATTGGCGGCGCCGAGGACTTCGCCGCCGGGCCCGGACTCGAGCTCGAGGACCGCTCCCTCCTCTGCCTGCCCTCCACCGTCGAGATCGATGGTGAGCTGCGGTCGCGGATCGTTCCCTGGTTCGAGCGGGGCGCCGTGATCACCGTGCCGCGCCACCAGGCCGACGTGATCATCACCGAGCACGGCGCGGCCGAGCTCGCCGGCAAGACGATCCACCAACGGGGCGTCGAGCTCGCCCGGATCGCTCATCCCGACTTCCGCGACGAGCTCGTCGAAGCAGCGGAGCGAGCCTCGAAGGGCAACCCGCCCTTCGCATGAGGTCGCCGGATCGCCGGTCCTAGGACCGGCCGACGCGATACCTCAGATATACGGTGCCGTTGGCGAAGCGGCGCTCGTCGAGCAGTTCGAGGGCCAGAAACAGGTCGCTCGGCAACGCCGACCTCCCGGCGCCGACCACGACGGGATTGAGGTAGAGGTGGACCTCGTCGACCAGGCCCGCCCGCAACGCCTGGGCCGCCAGCTCAGCCCCGCCGATCGTGACGTCACGGTCGGCCGCCTCCTTAATCGCCCGCACCTGGGCGGGGTCGAACTCGGCCTCGATGTGCGTTCTCGCGCTGGAAGGCGACTCCAGCGTCCTCGAGTAGACGACCTTGTCGGCTGACTGCCAGATCTCGGCGTAGTCTCGTGCGACGGGGGACTGATCCGGCGCCTCGAGCGAGGTTTCCCAGAACATCATCGTCTCGTACATCCTGCGCCCGTAGAGATACGTCCCGATCTGCCGCTCCCGCTCGTTGACGAAGGCGTGAACCTCAAGGTCGGGCGCGGCCCAGTCGAACTTGCCGTGCGCGTCCTCGGTGAAGCCGTCGAGGGACGCGATCGCCGAATAGATCAGCTTGGCCACGCGACTGCAGCTTCTATTGGCTGGGCGGGCCCGCCTCGAGCTGCTCGGCCGCGTGAGTCAGGCCGTCGCGGAGGATCTCGGTGATCTCCTCGAAGACCCCCATATCGGCGACCAGCGGCGGGGCGATCTGGACGATCGGCTCGGAGCGATCGTCGAGGCGGCAGATCATCCCCTTCTCGAAGAGGCGGTCGGAGAGGACGTCCTTGAGAAGCCAGTGTGCGTCATCCTCGGTCAGCGCCTCGCGGGTCGCCTGGTCCTTGACGACCTCGATGGCGAAGAAGTGGCCCATCCCGCGGACGTCGCCGACGATCGGGATGTCCTTGAGGCCTTCGAGCAGGTCACGAACCTGGGGCTCGTTGGCCATCACGTTCTCGAAGATGCGCTCGCGCTCGAAGATCTCCAGTGCGCCGAGGGCGATGGCGGAGCCGACGGGGTGGCCACCGAAGGTGAGGCCGTGGAGGTAGTCCTCCTTGCCGGCGAGGAACGGCTCGGCTACTCGATCGGACATCATCACCCCGCCCATCGCAGCGTGGGCGCCGGTCAGGCCCTTGGCGAAGGTGATCAGGTCGGGCTTGGAGCCGAGGCGCTGTGCGCCGAACCAGTTGCCGAGGCGGCCGAACGCGCAGATGACCTCGTCGGAGACGAGCAGGATCCCGTAGCGGTCGCAGATCTCGCGCAGGCCATCCCAGTAGCCGGCGGGCGGGACGATCGAGCCGCCGGCGTTCTGGACCGGCTCCATGATGATCATCGCGATCGTCTCGGGGGTCTCGAAGGCGATGACCTCCTCGATCTCGGCGAGCAGCGCCTTCGTGAACCCGGCCTCGTCGCCACCGGCGGGGTGGCGATAGGCATTTGTGGAGGAGACGTGCGTCGTCGGGATCGGCAGCGGCTCGAAGGGCGTGCGGCAGACCGGGATCCCGGTGAACGAGAGCGCTCCGAGCGTGACGCCGTGGTAGGCATCGCGGCGGGCGATGACCTTCTTGCGCTGCGGCTCGCCGTTGGCCTGGTGCCACTGGATGGCCATCTTGTAGGCGGATTCGACCGACTCCGATCCGCCTGAGGTGAAGAAGACGCGCTCGAATCCGTCGGGGGCGAGCTCGGCCAGCTTCGTCGCCAGCTCGATCGCCGGCGGATGGGCCACGGTCCAGTTGCTCGTGTACGGCAGCGTGCTCATCTGCGCCGCCGCCAGCGAGCCGAGCTCCTCGCCATGGGAGTGGCCCAGGTTGAGGCAGTAGAGGCCCGAGAGGCCGTCGATGTAGCGGTTGCCGTTGTCGTCGAAGACGTGGCTCCCCTCGCCGCGGACGATCACCGGGATGTCCTCGGCCGCGGTCGACATGTCCGAGAAATGCAGCATCAGGTGCTGCTTGGCGCGCTCTTGGAGATCGGTCATGTCCACGAGTGTATTCCCGGCCACAACCGAAAGGCCGGAAGACCAGGGGTCGCCTTTAGCCTCGATTGACCTTGTAGTCAATCGGACAAGGTGGTAGCTTCCCCCCTCATGGAATCCAGCTTCGCGACCTCCCAGGCCCCGTCCGCCCCCGTGAACGGAAGGGCGCCGGGCACGGGCGGTGGAAGCTCCTGGGACGCAATCGTCGTCGGCGGCGGCCACAACGGACTGACCACCGGCGCCTACCTCGCCAAGGCCGGGCTGAAGACCCTGATCCTCGAGCGCCGCCACATCCTCGGCGGCGCCTGCGTGACCGAGGAGGTCTGGCCGGGGGCGCGCGTCTCCCGCGCCTCCTACGTCGTCTCGATGCTTCAGCCGAAGGTCGTCAAAGACCTCGAGCTGAAGCGCTACGGCTACGAGGCCTATCCGCTCGATCCGGCATATGCGGCGATGACTCCCGACGGGCCGATCATCTTCCACGACGACCTCGTCAAGACCCAGAAGTCGATCGCCCGCTTCAGTACCAAGGACGCCGAGGCGTACGGCAAATTCGAGGAGCTCCTCTTCATGGCCGCCGACTTCGTGCGACCGATGATGATCCGCCAGCCCCCGGGCCTCGGCTCGAAGGCGCCGGTCGACATCGCCGGGATCCTGCGCGAGGCCGGCCGGATCGCGGGCATGTCCCAGCGCGACGTCCAGCAACTGGTTCGCATCTTCACGATGAGCGTCGGCGACTGGCTCGACTCGATGTTCGAAAACGACTACCTGAAGGGCTCGATCGCCTCGACCGGCGTGGTCGGCGTCTGGGCCGGTCCCTACTCCCCCGGCACCGCCTACAACCTGCTCCACCATGCGCTCGGCGAGCTCGACGGGCAGATCGGAGCCTGGGGACAGGTGATCGGGGGCATGGGCGCAATCAGCGAGGCGATTGCGAGCTCCGCCCGCGCCGCCGGCGCGGAGATCCGCACCAGCGCCGAGGTCGTCAGTATCGACGTGGACACTGGTGGCGGTCGGGTGACCGGCGTGACCCTTGCCGACGGCTCGGTCCACCGCGCCCCGATCGTCGCCTCCGGCGCCCACCCGAAGACCACGATCATGGACCTCGCCGGCGCGCAGAACTTCCCCGACGAGGTCGCCGAGGACATGGCCGCCTACCGCACCCGCGGCGCGTCGGTGAAGATCAACATGGTCCTCAGCGAGGCCCCGCGTCTATGAGGGCCTGAGCGAAGAGGACTCACGCCACCTGCTCACCGCCGGCGTCAACCACTGTCCCTCCCTCGGCTACCTCGAGCGCGCCTGGCAGGACGCCGTCCGCGGGGTCCCCTCCGAGCAGCCCTATGTCGAGATGGAGGTGCCGAGCTCCATCGACCCCTCGCTCACCGACGACGATCGGTGGATCGCGACGATGTTCACCCAGTACGGGCCCACCCAGCACGAGCAGTGGCCCGAGGGCTCGCGCGAGAAGTACGCCGACACCTGCATCGAGAACATCGGCCGCTACGCGACGAACCTGCCGGGCTCGATCCTGGAGCGCGAAGTCCTCGCCCCGCCCGACCTCGAGGACATCTTCGGCCTCGTCGACGGCTCGATCTTCCAGGGCGAGCAGGACATCGCGCAGATGGCCTTCATGCGCCCCTCCCCCATGCTCGCCCAGTACGCCACTCCACTGCACGGTCTATATCTGTGCGGCGCCGGCACCCATCCCGGCGGCGGCGTGATGGCGGCGAGTGGCCACAACGCCGCCCAGCGGATCATCAAGGACCGCAAGCGGGCCGGGCTGCGCAAGCGGTTCAGCCGGGCGAGCGCCTAGCTATCCACGGAAGGCGAGGGTTCTCTTTGCGTCAGGTACCCAGCGGTACCACGACCTCGCCGTTCAATAGGTCGGCGGCGGCGGCTTCATCGCCTGTCGCATCCGCGGATACATGGAGAGCAGAACGAACAGCGCAAGGACCAAGACGCCGGTCGGGCCGATCAGCGAATCGAGCACGGAGCGGAACCTGTCCTTGATCGCCCCGAACGAACTCTCACCGAAGGTCAGCTCGGGCGACACGGCCCCCTGCGGCGGGGTCCCACCCGAGGTGACCGTGTAGACCCCGTCCTCGGGAACTGACACCGAGCCGACCAGCTCGGCCGTTCCGCTGCCGTTCGACTTCGGGTCGGCGCCCCGCACGTTCGTCTTGAAGGCGGTCCCCGCGCTGTCGGACACCCCGAAGTTGACGTTGTCGGGCAGAGCAAACGAGGCGGAGTCGTTGTCCTCGGCGTAATAGACCTGGATCTCGCCCTTGTTGAGCTCGATCGAACCGGAGCCCGGAAACGGCATCCTGCCGAAGTGAGCCGGATCCGCCTGAGCCGCGCCGAGCAGCAGGTAGACCACCAGCGCCGCGATCGCCGCATAGATCACGGTCCCCGGCGCGACGGCCCCAGACTCGGATCCCAACCTCGAGCGAAGCCGAGCCGTCATGGACCGGGATGATCCCAGGGCCACAGGCGGTTGAAAGCGCCGTCGATCCGATATCCGGGCGGGCCGGTTGCCGGCCACCACCACGATCAACTCTGGAGCGCCGTCCGCACCGATTTGAGAGTCGTCACCACACCCGCATCGGTCGCCGCTCCGTGGAGAACAGCGCTCTGCGCGGAGATCGAGACCGATGCCGGAGCAGACGAATGCTCGTGCGCCCGGTCCACCAGCACCAGGGTGAGCATCGCGAGGATGCAGACCGAGGTCACGAGCTCCGCCAGTCGAAGCCTGCGTAGGAAGCCTGAAGTCAGTTGTGGGCCCACAGCTGGTTGATCGGCTCAAAGTCTGGCGAGCTTTAGCTCAGCCTGGATCACCGAGCGGGCCAGGCGGCCGCTCCCGCGGGGCGTTTCAAATACGCCCGACACCAATGTTCGGCATAGAAAACCGCGTTCTGGAATCGGGGGTTGACAATTCCGATAACCCGTGGATAGGTTAGCCCGCAGACCCAGCCCCAGTACGGGCTGGCAACCTCAGAAGGACGGACTCAGATGCACGCTAAGACGCGCTGGCTCATCGGTTTTTTCTCCCTCCTCTTCCTCGTTATCGGCGCCGCTGGCATTGCCTCGGGCTCCACCAAGAACGCGAAGAGCCCCGACCCACGATTCACCGGAGGAATCAACGATCCGCGCTCGGGCGCTGCGATCAACCGCGACTCGGCGCTGAACCCGGAGCCCTCGCCCCAAGCGCTCTTCCCCGCCGACCCGCGTCAGTTCATCTACGCCACCGCGGTCAACGACCCCTCCGCGGATACGACGGCTCAGGACACTCAGAGCGAAACGACCGTTGCCGCCCGGGGCAACAAGGTCGTCACCGCCTTCAACGACTCCGGGTCCTATGGCGGCAGCAGCAATCACTTCACCGGATTCGCGAGCTCTACCAACACGGGTGGCACCTTCACCGACCGAGGCACCCTGCCCGCCAGCACCAATGGTGACGCCGGCGATCCGATTCTTGCTCCCGACGACTCCGGAAACGTTTACATGTCGACCCTGGGTCTCAACACGAACGAAACGATTCAGGTCTTCAAGTCGACAAACGGTGGCCAATCATTCGGCGCCCCGGTCAACGCCACCCCCGAGTTCGCGGGAACCGGAGACTTCCTTGACAAGGCATGGATCGCGGTCAACAACCTGCCGGGCTCGTTCAGTGGAGAGATCGCTGTGTGCTACACGGACTTCACCTCCGGCGGCGGGGAGCAGATCCGGCTGTCGGAGTCCATCGACGGAGGCGCCAGCTGGTTCCCCTCAGTCCTCGTGAACGACGGTGGCCAGGGTTGCAACCTGGTCTGGGGCAAGGATCAGAGCGGGGGCGGCAACACCCTCTACGCCTTTTACTACGAGGGCACCGGCGGCGGCGGTCAGGGCGGCGACAACAAGCTGTTCGTCAACACCTACAACGAGTCCGGCGCTTCCCCCCATGGGCCGATCACCGGATCGAGCGCCAAGAACCTCCCGGCGAAGTCGCACGTGATGGTCGCGGACTTGAACACGACTACGGTCAACGGTGATCTTCAGCTGAACGGGGGACTGCGCACCAACAGCTTCCCGCAGGCTGCGGTCAACCCGGTCAATGGGCACGTGATCGTGACCTACAACGACGACACGACCCCCACCAACGCCGACATCTACCGCGTCACGTCGAAGGACGGGGGCGGCACTTGGACGTCGCCTGCGAAGGTCAACGACGACACCGCTCGCGACCAGTTCTTCCCGAGCGTGGCCATCGCGCCCGATGGCAAAAACATCATGTTCAGCTACTACAGCCGAAGCCATGATCCCGGCAACGGGCTGTTCCATCGCCAGGGGCGGACGGGGCTGGTGAACACGAAGACCAGCTCGCTCACGATGCGACCCAGCTTCACGATGGGCTTCGACACTCCGGTCGTGATCGGTCAGGACCCGGTGATCAACTCCACCTACATGGGTGACTACGACCAGACCGTCGCAGACGGCGGCTACTTCCACAGCACGTGGTCTGACAACCGGGACGGGAACACCTTCCACCAGTACCAGCCCGACGTCCGCTACTCGAGGATCAGCACGCCGGCAACCGACACGGACCTTTCGGTCAGCGTCACTCCGACTGCCACGGTCCCGGCCGGCAGCACGACCACGATGACGGTAAAGGTCACGGCCAGCGGAGGTCCGGCTTCTGATGCATGGGTCAGCCTCAGCCCAGTCACCGGCCTCACCTACACCGGGGTAACCGGGCCCGGGTGCAGCCTGGTGCAGGGATTCGTCAATTGCAGGCTGAGTTCCGTCGCCGACGGCACGACGAAGACGGTCAAGGTCGACGCCTTCGCCGGACTCCCGGCCGGAACACGGACGGTGAAGGCCGTCGCGACGACCTCATCACACGACCTGAACACTGCGAACGACACCGGCACCGCGACGCTGACGGTCACCGGCAGCGGTACCACCAACACCTACTCGAGCGGGAACATCGCGGTACCGATTCCGGACGCGGGCATGGTCGAGGTTCCGGTAGCGGTCCCGAACGTCGGCAACGTGCTCAAGGCACAGGCGGTCGTGCGCCTCAACCACACGTTCGATAGCGACCTGCGGCTCTCGCTGGTGTCGCCGGGCGGCACCGTCGTCCTGCTCTCCAATCGTCGCGGTGGAGCCGGCGACAACTACGGCTCCGGCACCAACAACTGCGCCGGCACCCCGACGACGTTCACCGACTCGGCGGCGACGCCGATCAGCGCCGGTGTGGCGCCCTTCGCCGGATCATTCAAGCCGGATTCGCCGCTCGCGGGGATGAACGGGACCCCGACAGGCGGGAACTGGAAGCTACGGGTCGAGGATCTCGCATCGCTAGACGTGGGCACGATCGGCTGCTTCAAGGTGAAGCTGACCCACCCGTAGTCGACGTTCGATCGAACCCCGGCACTGCTCTCCCGGAGCGCTCACCACCCAGCGGAGCCAAATCTCAAATCAGCGAGGGTGTTCGGATTGGTCGCCCCGCGTGCGGCAGGGCTGCAGCTGCCGCCTCAATAAGGCGGCTTGCAGATGCTCTTCGCCCCGGACCAGAGGAGCCAACGGCCGAAGTGCCCACCCGGCCTCCGTTGGAAGCGAGCCGCCAATTGCGTGTAGGCGCGATGCTTTCCGCAGGTTCCGAGCTTGCGCGCCTCCAGCTGGACCTTCACATGCTTGGAGTAGTAGCCCCCACCGGGCTTGAACTGATTGCCGAGGCCTTTGCCGGTGGCAGAGTCCCTCCCCCATCCGCGCCAATGGATTTCGGTCACCAGGCCGTTCGGATCGCCGCCGTTGAAAATCGTCTTAGGGGTTTTCTTGCCGAAGCCCTTGCCGTAGGGCGCCGCGAATTTCTCAGCACCGAGCACCACCTTGTTCCCTGTGCCTGCCGCGGAGGCAGCCAAGAAGGTCATCGTCAACCCGACCGCGATGAGAAGCAGCAGCTGCGCCACTCTGCGGGTATCAATGGCATCTGCCAATTCGTCCTCCTGACCGGGTTAGGGGTGAATATTGGGACGCATCGAACCGGCCTCCAAGCGGGGCCGACGCGAGTTACCGGCGTCGCTCACCGACTGCTCGCATCAACGCCAATGAGTCACAGCCCGATCTCAGCAATCATGCGGCGTCAAGGACCAAGACCGAGATGCTTCCATCGATCAGGGTGTCGCCGGACAGCTCATTGCACTGCAGGCTCACCGTGTGGATTCCAGGCCGGATGCCCCTGCCCACGCCCGTTATCGCGAAGCCGTTCGTCGCATCAACCTCTGAATTATCGCTCGACACTTCACCGGGATAAACGCCCCCAATCACCGAGCCGTCGATCGTGATCTGGCAATGGCCGGCGGCGGGACCGTTCTGACTGCTTTGGCCGCCAGCTGCGATCACAAGGAGGTTGCTCGGCTGCTCCACCGATGCCTCGGTGGAAGCACAGTCCACGAACGTTGCACCATTTGGAGCGCAAAGCCCGCCATTCCCAATGACATTCGCAAATTGACTTACATCCAGCCGGTCCTCTCGGATCTGTTTGAAGTCGAGCGTCTCATCGTGGATGTCCCTCCCCCGTAGACCCTTGGGTCTTGACGTCGCGCGATTTGATTGTTCCGTCGGCGATGTGCCTGGACTTGACCTCGTTACGTCCGATGCCAGCAGCATAAGCACCAGCCCCAAGCGAAATGAATAGGGCGATGGTGGCCACGACATTCGAGTAACTGAGCCGCTCGCTCATCAGGTGCATTTTAGACTCCATGAGTCCTGCTCGGAACCACCGTCACCCTTACGGGTTTTGAGCTGGCGGGCACCCGGTAAGGCCATCGCGACTCGCGGGTTACCTTGAGGCGGAAGACGAAGGTAACTGGCTGTGTATAGAAACGTCGAAAGCGATACGGGATCACCACTCGCCCGCGGTTTGATGTCCCAACGGCCTCGTATGCCGTATTCCACGTCTTGGCCTTTTTTTTGTATTGCAGCTCCACGAGCTTTCCGCCTGCTGGAACGCGAGCAAAGTAGCGACCTACCCTCCCTTTGAACCTGACCGCCCTGCCGGCCTTCACCCGGCGGGCGACGCTGAGCGCAACGTGGCTACGCACATTGAAGTCAAGCATCGGTGAGCTACCCGCCATGTAACGGTTTGAGCCCTCGTATCGCACTGCTACAACCCGTGACGGCCCGGCAGGAAGCTTCGAACGGAAAGCCCCTCTTGCATCTAGTTCGGACATGCTCGCTTCGCCGCTGCACCAGCGCTCCATCGTCGAACGTCTCCCGAACATAAATCTGCTGATTGGCAATTCCCCTACCTTCTGCGTCCCGGAGGAACCCTCGAACCGTCGCTGGTCTTCGATATTCCGCTAGCCGCCGAACCTGACCACCGGGAAAGAAGGCGTCAACGTCGATCTTGTCCTTGAGCGGAAACTTCAGACGCATAGGGGTTTGATTGCCGCGGAGGAATGTGCTTCCCCAGTTCCCGGCAACGTCTGAAGCAGATGCTCGGAATTCATACGTCCCAGCGGGTTCAGCCTCAGAATTAACGCGCGCTCGCAGCTCACCCTGGATCAGCGTGGTCGGCAGTGCCTTCCAGGCTTCTGTATTAACGCGCCGATAGTCAATTTGAACTGCGTCCTCCACCAGCCCTGATGCTGCATCAACTGCACTGGCACTTATCAATTCGGGGTCCTCCGGGTCTTGCTGATTCATGAAGGCGACACTCGGGCTGGTGTTGTCGGTAAAGATTGTTTCGTGATCGCACCCGAAATTTGACTGGCTCTGGAACGCGAAGTCGTAAACGCAGGCGATCAGGTCATTGCTCCCATCGTGAAAGGGTCGCCCTGTCGAGGAGAGCTTGAGAGCCTCAATTACGCCGCTGCCAGTCAAACAAGGCCTGAGCAGAATCGCCAGTCCGAATGCGGTCTGCGAGCACGGGAGGCTGCGTGACGGGACCACCTCAACTCCATTCACGAAAACTGAGCGCGATACAAGCCCACCTCCTGCCTCCAGCGGAAATAGCTTGGCCTCGATCTCCCCCCGTTTCCATCCGCCAGTTGTCGCATCGCCCGATATCTTCAGTCGTCGGTGGGCTCACGTCCCGCAGCGTGATCTCGACGTTTCGCACGAACGTTTTCGCCTCGCTGGAGACTGGGCAGTTGGCGCCGTTGTTGTCACAGACGAGGGCGGCGTAGAGCCGCGCCGCTCCGGAACTCCCCGCAGGGGCGGACCACTGCTCGGTCGCGAAGTTGGTGGCTCCGTCGGTTCCTGATGCAACGAGGGCAAGCTGTCTACCCGCATCGTCGGCGACGTAGACGCGCGCCTTGTGGCCGTCGGCGCGTCTGAGCTTTGCGTCCAACTTGACCGCGACGATCGTCGTTCCCGGGGGCGCGCGCCAGTACCAATAGCCGAGGTGCCCGGTTGGGGCACCCGTGTTCGTGATCACCTTGAGCGCGTGATCGGGGGCCGCGGAGCATTCGTCCCTCATTGCGTAGTCGCCGCGATCCGCCGAATCGGTGCTTGCCTCGTGAGCGGGATTTACGTCGTGGCATTGCGCAACGACGTATTCGCCCGCGGTTGCCGAGCCGGCATGGACCGCCAGTGCTGCGGCTGCCCCGAGAAGGCCGATCGAGATCCCAGAAAGCCGGCCGCTCATGGTCCGAACTCCTGGTTGATCGCGGCCCCCGTTGCCCCGGAGCCGCTGCTCGTACCGCCTCCGGAAGACGGCGCCGGGCCGGTCGTGCTGCCCGTGGCGCTGGATGGTGGAGTAGTTGCCGAGGCGGAAGAAGCGAGTCCGAACTCCTGCTCAACCGGAGGCGCCTCCGGAGCTACCGAGTCGGCAGGCGCTCCCTGCGGGGATGTCCTGACGCTCTCGGTGTGGTGGCGGTCGGAATCGCCTGAACCCTGAGGGTCGATCGTCGGCCCGACAGGGGCGTCAGCGATGTCGACGATGGTGTCCGGCGAAGGAGCCGGGGAGGCGGGGGCGGGGGCCTTCTCCCGGCGCAGATGCGTGATCAAGGGCTGAGCTTGCTCCTTCTCGCCATCAGCAGGAGAGACGCCCGGAACTACTCCCGCTGCCACGCAGGCAGTTGCTGCCGCGCCTGCCCCAACGCAGACCACCGCAGCCTTGCCGGCGGTTCCTAGAGCTGCGATCTTTGCCAGAGCCCCGGCCCCGGCAGCGCCGGACCCTCTGGCCCCTCCCGAAGCAGCGACGTTTCCGAGCGTGGCCTCGCCCCTCTCCACCACCGTGTCGGTGGCCTCCCTGCCTCGGTGGATGAGCGCCGAGAACCGATCGGCCAGCGACGGCTCTCGAGTACCGATCTGGCCGGCCGCGGCGGACATCGCAATGGCGCTCCCAAGCTCGTGCAGCTGCCCGTGGAGACGAGACACCAAGTCGGCGCAGGCTCTGCAGTGATGGAGATGCCGGAGGGCCTGACGACTTGCGTCCTCATCGGCTGTGCCGGCGACGTAATCGCGGAGGATCGGCTCCCTGCTCTCACACCACTTGCCGTTCTCGACTTCCTTGAGGCGCTCGATCAACTGCTCCACCCCGCGGGTGATCTCCTTTCGGTACGCCCGCGGGGAAAGGCCCGCAATCAGCCCGCAGACCTCCTTGGGACTCATCCCCCACCCGTACCGCAGCAGCATCACCGCCCGACGCCTCGGCGGGAGGCTCGAGAGGACATCGCGCGCGACGCTGCCCGACTCCGAACCGATCACACGCTCATCGGGCAGCGGAGAGTGGGCGTCGAAGAGGACCTGCTCGTGAGCATCCTCCAGCGAACCGGTCGGCTTGCGCGACCTGCGACGCAGTTCCTTGCTTGCGTGACTCGCGACCGCAGTGAGGACGTACGCCCTCAGCTCGTCGTCCGCCATGGCTTCACCGCGGGTCCGAAGTGCCGAGAGCGTCGCGGCCCAGGCTGCGGCGTACACGTCGTCCAGCTCGTGATCGGAAAGGGCCCGCCCATAGGCTCGGCTCACCATTGCCCGCGCGGGCCGGCGGAGGTCCTCGAAGAGGTGCTCGCAACGCTCGGGCCACGACCGACTCGGTCGGTTGAGCGAGCGGGACCTCGTGGGTGCGGATCGTTCCTGGGGCAAGATCTCGGAGTCGACGTGCGTGCGGTCTATTCCTCCAAGCCCGCCACCTCCCGTCGTGCCCCCGTACCCCCGGAGCTCCCCCTCGGCGATGACCGTCGCCGGGAACTCAGCACCAGCATCATGCATCGGCTTTCCCCTATGTCCCAGATCCCCGACTTGCCAAAAAAGTCACCTCGTGCGCTACGAGATGACGTGAAAAAAATAACCGGAGATAGCCAGAAGTGCGTGGAAAGTCCGCCTCAAAACCCGCAAATTGCGCACTTTGAAGGGCACCGGCACACCGGATTGGGACGGGATGCCGGCTTAGGCGCCTTTCTCCCGCTGTTTCGCCACACGTTCCGTGGCCTGCTCAGCCTTCTGAGCAGCTTCCTTGGCCGCATCCCGAGCGCGATCGAGTTGGCCCTCCGCCAGCGCGACCCGTTCCCTCGCCTCGCGCTCCAGCCTCTCGGCGGATTCCAGCTCGCGGATCAGGCGGACGAGCTTCGCCTTCTCCCGCTTTGCAGCGGCCTGCTCCGCCTTCTTCCTGACCTTCTCCCGGGACTTGCCCTTTCCGCTCGCGGCCGGCGCCAGGGCTAGCTCGAACCCGATCGTCGATGCCTCACGCTCGGCGTCGAGGCGGCCTGAGCCGACGAGCTCGGCGAGCTCCGGATCGCTGACGACCGCCCGCAGGGTCTCCCCCACGCGATCGAGGGTCGCGCTCGAGGTCCCGTCGTCCGCCGCCATTGCCGCGGCTGTGTCGAGTAACTCCTGCAGCGCCTTCCGCTCGCGCGCGACGGCCGCGCGGAGCTTCTTCTGGTCGGAGACGGTGTCTGCGTCGCGCAGCTTCTCCCCCGCCTTGACCAGCGAGCCGATCAGCTTGGCGTTGCTCCGGCTCAGCTCGTTGACGAGGGCCGCGGCCCTTGTCGGCTTGCGCAGGGCGCGAACCTCGGCGGCGGCTTCCTTGCGACCCTCCTTGCTCAGCCGCTTGGCGAGGGCGTTGCGGGTCTCGACGAATTCGTCCGCCGGGCCCGCGTAGAGCTCGTCGAGGTCGGCTTCGATGTCGTGAGCGCTCGCCATTCGGCAAGTGTGCCGATCAGCGGCCTACGGGCTCCCGCTCCCTCTCTCGGCGGGATGCGTGCGCCGAGGCTGCTCGGGCGCGGGGCGCGGGCACAGCGCGCGGCGTCGCGGCCAAGCATTCGGGCTGCTCGGGGACCACTGGTGGGCGCCTCCGAGCCGTAACCGCCGGCCTCGGCAGCTTGCGCTCGCTCCAGGCGAAGGCCGCTCCGGCGGCGACGAGGATCCCCGCCACACCGGCCATGACGAGGGGCGCTCGCGGGCTCACCGCTTGGCCGAGCCAGCCGGTCAGCGGCCCGCCGAGCGGGGTCGAGCCCAGGAAGACGATCGAGTAGAGCGCCATCACCCGGCCGCGCATCTCGGGAGCGGCGGCGAGCTGCAGGCCGGAGTTGATCCCGGCGGCGAAGGTGACCGAGCAGACTCCGAGCAGGGCGAGTGCGGCCATCTCGAGCGGCAGGGTCGGGGCGATCGAGGCCAGGAGCGCGGCGATGCCGAAGCCGAGGGCCGCGGTCGTGATCAGCTTCCTGCTGGCCTGGGTGCGGGCACCGATCGTGAGAGCGCCGGCGATCGAGCCGACGCCCATCGCGATCATCAGCAGCGAGTAGGCGGAGACCGCGCCGCCGAAGGTGCGGTCGGCGAGCAGCGGAATGATCACCTGGAAGTTGAAGCCCAGGGTGCCGAGGGCGGCCATCAGCAGCAGAGGCACGCGCAGCTCGGGCGTTCGCATGACGTAACGGAAGGCGTGGCGGACCCCTCCCCTTGCCGTGGCGCGCTTGGGATGGGCGAGCTTCTCCGGGTCCATCCGGAACAGGGCGATGAGCATCGCGACGAAGCTGAGCGCGTTGAGCAGGAAGCAGAGGGCCACCCCCCAAAGCGCGATGACGACGCCGGCGACCGCGGGTCCGGAGATCCGGGCGGAGTGGACGAGGACGCTGTTGAGGCCGACGGCGTTGACGACCCGCGAGGGGCCGACGATCTCGATCACGAAGGCCTGGCGGGCGGGGTTGTCGACGCTGAGCACGAGGCCGCGCAGGCCGATCAGCGCGAAGACCATCCAGGCCTCGGCGACGCCGGTGGCGGCGATCACGAAGAGGGCGACCGCGGGGACCGCCATGCCGGTCTGGCTGATCATCAGGAGCTTGCGCTTGTCGACGCGGTCGGCGAGCGCTCCGCCGAGGGCGCCGAAGAGGAGGATCCCGGTGAACTGCAGGGCGGTCGCGAAGCCGACGGCGACGCCGGAGTCGGTGAGCTTGAGGATCAGCCAGAGCTCGGCGACGATCTGCATCCAGTTGCCGGCCAGGGAGACGACCTGACCGCCGAAGTAGAGGCGGTAATTGGGTACGGAGAGGGAGGCGAAGGACCTACGGAGGGCGGCGCTCAAGAATCGTTCTCCTCGAGCACCCGCTCGAGGATCTCGGCGGCGCGATCGAGCGCGTCCACGTCGTCTTCGGAAAGTCGCTTCATGCGGCGTGCGAGGTAGGCGTTCTTGCGACCGCGGAGGCGCTTGAGCAGCGCTTGGCCCTCGGCGGTGGTTGAGACGATCGAGCAGCGGCCGTCGTCGGGGTCGGGGGCCTTGATGATCAGGCCCTCCTCGGCGAGCCGTGCCAACAGTCGGGTGGCGGTCGGCGGCTGGATCCGCTCGGCCCTGGCCAGCTCCCCCGGGGTGAGCGCTTCGAGGCGGTCGATCGTCGCCAGCGCCGAGACGGACGCGGGGCCGAGCTCCGAACCGGCCTCCTGCCGCATCCGCCTCGCCGTGCGGGTGATCGCAAGGCGAAGCCGAGCGGCGCGCTCGGTCAGCTCTGGAGGGGATGTCGGTGAGGTCGTCGGCATTGGTTAGCTCTGCTAATTAGCTTAGCGAACGATCTGCGCGAACTCAAGTCCCGCTTGGAGGAGGGAGCGAGGCGGGCTAACCGAAACGGGGGCCCCGGGGTGCGTTTCGGCGCCTGCTCCCGGGATAGCGCCCGGTCGCTCGGCCGGAGCGGCAGGCTGCTCCTGATGGCCGGCGGATCAGGGGGTTGAGGTCCGATCCGCACCGGGAACGCTAAGTGGGGGGCCGGACGGCTTCGGTGCGAAGCGTCACGCTCCCCAGGAGAACGAAAAACGCGGTACGGGGCGACTCTCTGGCCTGCCTCGCGCGTAGCCTTCGCGCGTTCAAAGCCTTTCGAGTCGGCTCGAGAGTCTCCCTTCACTTGGCTTCCGTGAAGTTCCTCTCTCTCCCGTACCGCAGGATCAACATGTCACAGCCGGGCAGGGGGCGCAAGGCACGAAAGCGCTGTTTGCGGAGAAATACCGCCCGCGACCCGCCATCGCCCGGGTAGGGCTAGATTCCCGCCGGATGCGCTACCGCCGGATGCCGATCGAGGTCGAATCTCCCGAGGAGCTCGGCTACGACGCCATCGCCAACAACCTCTCGGAGAGCTCGTTCTCCGACATGCGGCTCTCCGACCACGGAATCGAGACGGGCGTCGAGTCCCTGCTCCTCCAATACGGCGACCACCGCGGCAACCCGAAGCTCCGCGAGCAGATCGCCGCTTCCGGGGACGCCACCGAGCTCAGCCCAGACGACGTCATCGTCACGGCGGGGGCCGCGGCCGCCCTCTTCATCGTTGCGACGGCGTTGCTCGGCCGCGACGATCACGTGCTCGTCGCGGGGCCGAACTACGCGACGAACCTGGAGACGCCGCGAGCAATCGGGGCCGACGTCGAGGTCCTCCCTCTCAGCTTCGAGGAGGGCTGGGCGCTCGATCCCGAACGGCTCGAGGCGCAGCTGCGACCGGAGACCAAGCTGGTCAGCCTCACCTACCCGCACAACCCGACCGGCGCGATGATCGAACCCGCGACGCTCCTGCGCCTGGTCGAGGTCGTCGAGGCCCACCCCCGCGCGCGCCTGCTCGTGGACGAGACCTATCGCGAGCTCGCATACGGGGAGCTGCTGCCGGTCGCCGCCGGCCTCTCGACGCGAGCGATCAGCGTCTCGTCGATGTCGAAGACCTACGGGCTGCCGGGCCTGAGGATGGGCTGGATCGTCTGCCGCGACCCGGAGCTGGACGAGACCCTACTCGCCGCCAAGGAGCAGATCCTGATCTGCGGCTCGACGATCGACGAGGAGATGGCCGCGCGGATCCTCGCCGCTCGAGGGCGGATCCTCCCCCCGGTGCGGGAGAAGATTCAGCGGCATCTCGGGATCGTGCGCGCGTGGATGGCAGCTCAGGACACCTTCGAGTGGATCGAGCCGAGCGCCGGCGTGGTCGGCATGCCGCGCTTCCGCCAGCCCGAGGCGATCGACATCGACCGCTTCTATCGGGACCTGCTCGGCGAGCACGGCACCTACGTCGGCCCGGGCCATTGGTTCGACCAACCCCGCAGCTCCTTTCGCCTCGGCTTCGCCTGGCCGGAGACCGACGAGCTGGAGCGCGGCCTCAACGGTCTGCTCGCCGCGGCCGCCGGAGCCCGGATCTGACTCAGTAGACGCTCACCGCGGGATTCTCGGCGAACACGAAGAACCAGATGGCCGCGGCGACGATCGCCAGCACCATGCTGAGGAGGAGAAGGGGCTCGAGCGGGCCGCGTCGCCGGATCGGTGAGCGGCCATTCCATTCGATCTCGCCGCCCGTCATTCGCAGGTAGAGGCCGTTGAGCCAGGTGAGGACGACGGCCACCACGAGCATCCCCCCGATCGACAGCGCCAATCCGAGGACGAGGTGCGCGCCGGTCGAGGCTCGCGAGCTTCCCCGCCAACCACAATGCCCCAGCAGGCGCCCCGATCCAGAGGACGAAGCAGCCCCCGACGATGAGCGCCAGAACGAAGGAGGCGCCGAGGCGACTCGTCCTCGTCGCGCTCGGCATCGAGTCCTCACCTCCCGGCACCCGTTCGATGGCCATCGGTCCCATCATCCGCCGATTGGCGCGCGCGGATTTGCTCCCCAGAAGACAAGCGTTCCCATCATCCCGATGATGTGGACCAAGACGATGTTCAAGACCATCGACTTGGCCGTGGCGGTGCCGACGCCGACCGGCCCACCTCCGGCCGTGTAGCCGTAGTAGCAGCCGACCAAGACGATGGCGGTGGCCATGGTCATCCCCTTGATCACGCTGAAGATCAGGTCGGGTGGGTTCTGAAACATCCAAAAGATCAGTAGATAACCGCCGGAGGAGGTGTCGCCGATCTGCTCGACGACGGCGATGTAGGAGGCCAAGAAGCCGACCCCGATAGCCGCCAGGTACATGAACGGGAGCGTCATCCAGGCGGCCAGCAGGCGGGTCGCGGCCAAGAAGGTGACCGGCTGGATCCCCATCACCTCGAGCGCGTCGATCTCATCGGAGATCCGCATCGCGCCGAGCTCGGCGACGATGCCGGTGCCGACCTTGGCGCTCATCATGTAGCCGAAGGCGTAGGGGATCACCTCGCGCAGATCGCACCAGGCGGCGAAGTTGCCGGCGTAGGCGGGAGCGCCGACCGAGCGGGTGAAGTAGGCGCCCTCGATCCCGCACTGCAGGCCGAGGATGAAGACCAGCCCCCAGATCACGATCGTCGAGCCCAAGATCAGCACGCCGGCCTGGCGCAGCGTCTCGCCGAAGAACTGAAAGACGCGGCCGGAGTAGACGAGGCCCATGACCCTGCCGCAGAAGCGGAAGATCTCGCCCATCGAGGTGAGCCAGTCCTTTGGTACTGCGAGCCAGCCCATTACTTCGCGACCGAGATCTCGGGATGGGTCGCCAACAGCGTCTGCGTGAACACGTAGTTGAACGCGAAGATGCCCATGAAGGAGACGACCACTGCCTCGTTGACGGCGATGCCGACTCCCTGCGCCCCGCCGGAGGCGTTCATTCCCTTATAGGAGCAGACGATTGCGACGATCGCGCCGAACAGGCTCGTCTTCAGGACGGAGCCCCAGAGGTCGGCGATCGAGGCGTTGTTGAAGAGGGTCGCGAAGAAACCGCCGAGGGGCTGGCCGTAGGAGAGCTCGGCCAGGATCCCGCCGGTGATCCCGAAGATGATCGCGTAGACGTTGAGCAGCCCGGTGAGGATCATCAGGCTGAGGAACCGGGGCACGACGAGGTTCTTGATCGGGTCGACGCCGAGGACCATCAGCGCGTCGAGCTCCTCGCGGATCTTGCGCGCCCCGAGGTCGGCGGTGATCGCCGTCCCGGCCACCCCGGCGACGACGACCGCCGTGACCAGGGGCGCGAACTCGCGGACGGAGGCGAGGATGAAGAACCCGCCCAGGCGGTCGAGCGCGCCGAAGAGGGTGAGGAAGTTGGCGGCCTGCAAGCCCGGAGCGCCGAAGGTGACCGCAACCGTGCTGATCAGCATCGGGAACCAGCAGAGCTTCAACGCGAAGATGAACTGGCTGACGAACTCGCCGCCATAGGGGTAGGGGGGCTTGACGATCGCGGTGATCGTCTTGCCGGTCAGGATGATCATGTTCCCGACCTGCTCGAAAAGGCCCTTTGCGGGTAGGAACGCCCGATCGGCGACCGCCCTGATCATCGGTGACCGCCGCAAGCGGCTCGGCTAACGGGCATCCCGACGACACCTTGACCCGCCACCAGCCCATGATCGCCCCGAGCGGGCCCCAGGTCGGGACGACGCGAGTCTCGCCGCACCCCGCCTCGCCGGTCGCGTCGTTGCTGACGACCTCCCACCTGTGAGCGCCCGGGTCGTCGACCATCCGGTTGACGTGTGCCCGCACCGCATCCTGGCGGTTGCCCCGACGAGCGGCTGCGCTTCGCAGTGCCCGGAGGCGGTCGATCAGCTCCGCCCGGACCCGCTCGAGATCCTCGACGCCGGCCACCCTGCCGAGCGGCCCACCGACCGGTCTCGGGGTCGGAGGCATGGCCGGGTCATGCCACGCGTAGGCGGCTATCTCAGCTTCCAGACGACCGATCTGGTCGCGTAGTGCGTCCCGCACGAGGCGCGGATCCGCGTTCGGCTCGATCTCCGGGAAGGGCGCAAGTGGCGGGCCGGCGGGTGCGCCGGTGCGGTCGGTGTAGATCGCGAGGGCCAGGGTCCGGGGGTCGAGACCTCGCTCGCGAGCCCTGGCCAACGCCTCGGCCGCGATCGCGCCGGCCTCGGCCAGGCCGGCGGCCGCCTGGGTCACGAAGGTGCCCTTGCCCTGCTGGGAGACGATCAGACCCTCCCCCTCCAGTTCACGGTAGACGGCGCGCGCGGTGTTGACGTTCACCGCTGCGAAGTCGGCGAGCTCGCGCACGCTGGGGACGCGATCGCCGGGGCGGAGCGCGCCGCGGACGAGCATCCCCCGGATCCTCCACTCCAACTGCGTGCCCAGCGGCAGCTCCCCATCTCTGTCGACGGCGAAGTCGACGAGGCTTGCCCGCTCCGCCTCGTCCGCCGAGAGCGGGAAGTCGGCGAGCCGTGGTCCGCTGTCCGTCAGGTGTGCCACCAGAGCAGCACAGTAGCCGCTCCCACCGTGCTAGTCAAATGGCACAGTGCACCCCAGGCGCGGCTAAGCGTCCGAAGTCACCTCGGCCGGGGCCGTCTCGAGCTTGCGAACCAGCTCGTCGAGGTCCAGGCGCTGCAGCTCGCCTGAGACGGCGTCGAGCTCGTCCTTGCAGTACTCGACGAGGACCTTGCCCTCGCGGCAGAGCTCGAGCGTCTCGCGCAACTCGGCCTTGCCCGAATCGAGGCGCAGGATGATCGCCTCGAGGCGGTCGACCGCGGACTCGTAGCTCTCCGGCTTCTCTGGCTCAGTCATCTTCAAGTACCTCCGCGGTCACATGATCGTCGGCGAAGCGGACGTGCAGCCGTCCTTCGCGGCGCGCGGCATCCGCGGTGCTGACCACGCCGCCCCCGGTCCCCTCCACGATCGCGTACCCGCGCTCGAGCACGCGCGCGGGATCGTGGGCGGCGAGCGTCTTGGCGAGCCGCCCGAGCACCGCCGCCCGCTCCGTCGGTGACGCAGTCCGGTGGCGAGCGAGCGCAACCGCCTCGGCGTGGAGCTCGCGTCGAGCCCCCTCGATCGAGTGCTGCGCCGCGGCACGCTTGCGCCCGAGGACGGTCGCCCGCGTCGTCGTCTCCCGAGTCCCGGCCTCGATGGCGCGCCGAGCCGAGGCGCGGATCTCGCGGATCTTCTGGTGGAGGTCGCGGCGCTGGCCGTCGGTGTGGTGGGCGAGCGCCCGGGCGACGCCGGCGAGGCGCCTTGCCCTCCCCCGCCCCGACTCCGAGCCGGCGCGCGCGAGCGTGACGCCGAGCGCGGAGAGCCGGCGGCGTGCGGCTGTGACATCGATCGCGATCGACACCTCGGTGGCGTGCGTCGGAGTCGAGCAGCTGAACGCGGCGACGTCATCGATCAGCGTGCGGTCCGACTCGTGGCCGACGGCGGAGATCACCGGTACGCGCAGCAGCGCCACGGTCCGGCAGAGGGTCTCGTCGCAGAAGGCCCAAAGGTCGGCGAGGCTGCCCCCACCCCGCGCGACGATGATCACCTCGACCTCGGGAATGGCAGCCAGATCGGCGAGCGCACGGCCGATCCGCGGCGCTGCATGGCGATCCTGGACGGGCGGGTGGGCGAAGATGGCCCGCCCGGCCCAGCCGCGCCGGGCGAGCCCGGCCACGACGTCCGCCTCAGCGGCGGATCCGCGGCCGGTGACGATGCCGATCGCCTTCGGCAGCGCCGGCCGCGGCAATCGCTTCTGCGGCTCGAAGAGGCCCTCGTCGGCGAGCTTGCGCCGCAGGAGCGCGAGCTGGGCGAGCAGGTCGCCCTCCCCGGCGAGGCGCAGATAGGTGCAGCGAAAGCTGAACGACGGCGAGGCGGTCGCGCTTCCGGGGTAGTAGTCGGGGCCGCCGGCGACGACGACCTCGGCGCCGTCGCGAACGCTGGCATCGGGGAGGTTGAGTCGGTCCCACGCGTCACGCCACATCGCGCAGGGAACGGCGCCGTCGGAGTCGCGGAGCTCGAAGTAGACGCCCTTGGCGGTCACGCGCAGGCCGGTGATCTCACCGATCAGGCGCATCCGCGGGCGGCCGCGCATGTTGTCGCGCAGGCCGATCGCGTAGCGGCCGACCGCGAACGGGCCGGGGAGCCCGTCGGTCGGGTCAGGCGCCGCCGCGGCGATCGGCTCCGCGCCGACCACGTTCGCGAATCCCTCTAGCTCCTCGGCCATGAGCACCGAGGATGGCAGGCCTCGCGGCCGGCAGGCAGGCTCAGGCGGGCGTCAGCTCCGCCGGCTCGCCGGCGCCGACCTTCTCGATCTCGTACTCGCCGAGGTCGAACGACTTGGTCATGCGCTCGTGCGCGAAGGTCCAGTCGGGCCACAGGGTCGAGTTGCGGCCGGTCTCGTCGACGTACCAGCTCGAGCAGCCTCCCTTCATCCAGACGGTCGTCTTCATCTTCCGGTCGATCTCGGCGATGAAACGGTCCTGCACATCGATCCGGGCGTCGACGCTGGCGATGTCGTTGGCCTCGATCTTGCTCAGCGCGTCGAGGACGTAGGTGATCTGGTTCTCGGCCATCTGCACGGCCGACATATGACCCGTGCCGAAGTTGGGTCCGCCCAGGATGAACAGGTTCGGAAAGCCGCTGACCGTCGTGCAGCGATGGGCCTTGGGGCTGCCGTCCCAGAGCTCGCCGAGGTTGACGCCTCCACGGCCGGTGAAGATCCGCGCACCCGGGAAGCCGGTGACGTCGAAGCCGGTGCCGAGGATGATCGCGTCGACCTCGCGCTCGGTGCCGTTGCTGCCGTAGACCTTGTTGCCGCGAACCTCGGCGAGCCCCTCCGTGAGCAACTCGACGTTGTCCTTCGCGACCGCGGGGTAGAAGTCGTTGGAGACGAGGATCCGCTTGCACCCGATCGTGTAGTTCGGCGTCAGCTTGCGGCGCAGCTCCGGATCCTTGACCTGGTCATGCAGATGCTTCTCCGCCACTCGCTGGGGGAGCAGCTTCATCAGCTTGGGGTTCTTGACGAAGCCGAGGACGAGGATCTCATGGCTCCAATACAGCGCGCTGCGGTGAAGCTTTCGAAGGACCGGGAATCGTCGGTAGAGCCGCCGTTGCCGCGCCCTGATCGGATGATCACCCCGCGGCGTGAGCCACGCCGGCGTCCGCTGGAAGAGATGGAGCTTGTCGACGTCGGGCTGGATCTTGGGAACGAACTGGATCGCGGAGGCGCCGGTGCCGATTGCCGCGACGCGCTTGCCCTTGAGTTCGTAGTCGTGGTTCCAGCGAGCCGAGTGGAAGACCTCGCCCTCGAAGTCCTCAAGCCCGGGGACGTCAGGCATGCGGGGCTCGATCAGGCCGCCGATGCCGCCGATCAGGAACTTGGCGCGGAAGTCACCGCGGGATGTCTCGACATCCCACGCCTTCACGTCCTCGTTCCAGGTCGCGGCGCTGACCTCGGACTCGAAGCGGATCCGGCGAATCAGGTCGTGCTCCTCCGCGACCGTCTTCAGATACCGGTAGATCTCAGGCTGAGCGGAAAAGGATCGGGACCAGTCCGGGTTCGGTGCGAAGGAGAGCGAGTAGAGGTGCGAGGGGACGTCGCACGCGCAGCCGGGGTAGGTGTTGTCGCGCCACGTGCCACCGACGCTGGAAGCGCGCTCGAAGACGACGAAGTCCTCGACCCCCGCCTGCTGCAGCTTGATGGCCATTCCGAGGCCGGCGAAGCCGGTGCCGATGATCGCGATCCGGACCTCGCGCGGGTCCTGCCCGGTTGTCCTCGTCTCGTCACTCTGCACGGTCGTCGCTTCCACGGTTCTCCTCCGTCGCTGAACAACTTCAAACCTCTCGCTACTGATGGTAACCTACTATCGGTAACCCCTTAAGTGACGTCCCCCACACAGACATCGCCCACGGACCGGCGCGCCGCGCTCGATACGGAGCTCGCGCGCCATTCCCATGGGCGGGTCCCGGGTGAGCTGCGGCGACGCCAGCTCCTCGAGCTGGCCACCCAGCTCTTCACGGAGCGGGGCTACGCGGCCGCGTCCATGGACGAGCTCGCGACCCGCGCCGGCGTCTCGAAACCCGTTATCTACTCGCAATTCGGCTCCAAGGAAGGGCTGCTCGTCGCCACCATCGAGGCCCTGGGAATCGAGCTCAACGAAGCGGTGGCCGCAGCGGTCATCGCTGAAACCGAACCCGAGGACCTGCTCCGGGCCGGGAGCCTCGCCTTCTTCCGCTTCGTCGGCGAGCGCCATGCCACCTGGTCGATGGTCTTCGGTGCCGCGCGCTCGCTCGACGATCGCTCGCGCCCCGGCGAGGAGAAGATCGCTGAGATCCGCACCCGCCAGGACGCGCTCGTCTCAGCGGTCATCCTGGCCTCCGCCCGCCGGCTCGGCGGCGAGCCGGATCCGCTCGAGGTCGGCGCGCTGACCCGCGGCCTCAACGGCCTCTACGAGGGGCTGGTGGAGTGGTGGGAGTCCAATCCCGAGATCGAACCGGAGCAGCTCACCGAGTGGATCATGAGCCTCGTCCTCCCCGGCCTCACCGCCATGGCCGAGCGGGAAACCGTCTAGCGGCCCGCTGACTACCTCGGCGACTTGGCCGCCGGCTCCGCTCGGGAGTCGAGGGCCGTCCAGACCCCCTGCCGGAGCCGATAGCCCAGCAGCGCCGAGCGGACGCCGCGGGCGTTCATCGAGCTGCGAAGGAGCTCGTTCTCGTAGCCCGTGCGCGGAACCGCGAAGATCGCGCGGTGCCGTCGGCAGGCCCGTTTCGCTTCGCGGGGCTCGACCGCACCTCGCGGGACGATCCACCTCTCCCCGCGACGGCAGGCCGGACGGCGCTTGACGCCGCAGGTCTTGGCGAACCAGCGCCCGTACGGCAGCTTGGCTCCGGTCTTGATCAACGCGCAACGGCCGTCGCCGGGCTGCTGAGGGGCCCAGCTCCAGACCAGGCTCTCCAGCCGCCCGTCGAAGGGCTCGACCTG
Source organism: uncultured Solirubrobacterales bacterium (assembly GCA_963826475.1). Lineage (GTDB taxonomy): Bacteria > Actinomycetota > Thermoleophilia > Solirubrobacterales > 70-9 > RHKX01. Next base: position 1,262,657 of record CAWGXC010000003.1, read on the forward strand.
GTCGAGCCCGATCAAGTCGACGCCGCAGCGGGCCATGGCGGCCGCCGTCGGGGGCGTGATCCCGTCGTCGGCGGATCCGGAGCCCTTCGTCAATCGCGTCGAGTCCTCGTAATAGCGGATCAACCTGAAGTCGTACTCCCGGACGTCGTAGTCAGGCCCGCACGACGGGTAATCCTCGAACCCGAACGGGCGCGACTCGCGGTGCTCCTGCCAGGAGTACGCGTACGACTGCCAGGCGCTCCCCTTGCCGCAACCGGAGACGATCAGCACCTGCTTGCCGGCCGCGCGAATCTCGTCGCGCGTCACGTCGGGCGAGACCTCGGTGCAGCCACCGCCGGGCGGGCGATAGACGAGGTCGCCGAGCTTGCTCGCAATCGAATCGGCGGCATCGTCGTGGGTCGCCTCGGTACTGAGGTCGTCCTCGAGGTAGAGCAGCAGGACCTGATCGGAGTTCTCAGGTTCCCGGAGCCAGCCGGAGATCTCGCCGAGCACGGGGCCGAACTGCTTTTCGGTCGTGCACCCCACGCCGCCGCCCAGCCCGTGGCAGACGACCGGCCGATAGCCGTCGGCGGTGGGCACGCGGTGGAGATCGAGCTCGAGCGCGCGGACGTCGACGTCGAGCTGATCGACCAGGTTGAGCTGCTGATTGGAGTCCTGCGCGGACAGCGACTCCCCCATCTCCGCGGTCGAGTTGAACGAGTTGTGGGTGCCGACGTAGGGCGCGTTGCGCAGCGGCACGTCGGAGCCCAGCTCGTACTGCAGCGAGAGCGCCCGATCGACCCAGGATCCTGCGAAGTCGCTGACGTCGTCTGCCTGAGCGCTCGGCGCTCCGACCATGGCAACCGCGGCGGCACAGATCAGGGCGAGCCGAGCTCGCCGCAGCCTAACCTTGCTCCCATCGTCTTCCACGGCCGCTGAGCTTAGGGGTCCCGACTGATCCATCGTCCGGGGGATTTCGAAACCAACTCCCGGGGCATGTCCCGTGCCCCGAAACGAACTGAAGGAGAACCGCGATGGCGAGCACCGCAAACGTAAAATGGACCGGCGACGTGCAGGGCGGCCAGGGTGAGATCTCGACCGGCAGCGGCGCGGTCGGAGGCACCTACACGGCTGCCGGGCGCTTCGGCGACGGCGAGGGCACCAATCCCGAGGAGCTCATCGCGGCAGCGCATGCCGCCTGCTTCTCGATGGCGCTGACGCTGGTCCTCAGCGAGGCCGGCCATGACCCGCAGAGCGTGGAGACGGACGCCAAGGTCGTGCTCAAGAAGGTCGAGGACGGATTCGAGATATCGAGGATCGGGCTCTCGACGGTCGGCACCGTGCCGGGCATCTCCGAGGAGGACTTCAAGGAGCATGCTGAGACCGCCAAGGTCAACTGTCCCGTCTCGAAGGCGCTGACCGGCCCGGAGATCACGCTCGAGGCTAAGCTCGCCGACTAGGTGAGCGCATCCGAAGAAACGATGACGGAGGGATCAGGCGGGCGCGGGTCCTACCCGCACCGCCTGACGATTCCGACCCGCTGGAACGACAACGACGTGTACGGGCACGTCAACAACGTCGAGTACTACGCGTTCTTCGACACGGTCATCAACCGCTGGCTGATCGCCGAGGGAGGCCTCGACATTCACGCCGGTGACGTGATCGGCGTCTGCGCCGAGTCCCACTGCACCTACAAGGACGGCTTCAGCTTCCCCGAGGATGTCGAAGCCGGCCTGCGGGTCGGCAAGCTCGGTCGCTCGAGCGTCCGCTACGAGATCGGGCTGTTCGCGACCGGCGCCGAGGAGCCGTCGGCGACCGGCTGGTTCGTGCACGTGTTCGTCGATGCCGGGACGCGCCGGCCGATTGCGATCCCCGAGCGGCTCCGCGCCTCGCTCGAGCGCCTGATCCCCGAGGGGATGAGCGGCGAGTGAGGGTTCGCAGCGCCGTCCTTCGTGAGATGGGAGCAGCTCCTCCCTACGCCGACTCCCGACCGCTCGAGATCGTCGAGCTGAACCTGGATCCGCCCGGCACCGGCGAGCTCCTCGTCAAGGTGCGGGCCGCCGGCCTCTGCCACTCGGACCTCTCGGTGATCAACGGCTCGCGGCCACGCGTGATGCCGATGGCGCTCGGCCATGAAGCGGCGGGCGAGGTCGTCGAGACCGGACCCGGTGATTCCGACTTCGAGCAGGGTGACCACGTCGTCCTCGCCTTCGTGCCCGCCTGCGGAGACTGCGAGCCGTGCCGTGCCGGCCGAGCGGCGCTGTGCGAACCGGGAGCGGCCGCCAACGCCGCGGGAACCCTGCTGAGCGGCGAGCGTCGCCTGCACGAGCCGGACGGCGGCGAGATGAACCACCATCTCGGGGTGTCCGCCTTCTCCGACCACATCGTCGTCTCGGAGGCCTCCGCCGTGAAGGTCGATCCCGAGCTCCCGTTCGAGCTCGCCGCCCTGTTCGGATGCGCCGTCCTGACCGGCGTCGGGGCAGCGGTCAACGCGGCCCGGATCGCTCCCGGAGAGCGGGTCGCCGTCTTCGGCCTCGGTGGAGTCGGGCTCTCGGCCCTGCTCGGTGCCGTGTTGCAGGAGGCGAGCACGATCGTCGCCGTTGACGTCATCCCCGAGAAGCTCGAGCTCGCCCTCGAGCTCGGGGCCACCCACGCCGTCGCCGCCGGCGAGGGCGCGGTGGAGGCGGTGCGCGAAGCCACCGGAGGGGGCGCCGACCACGCCATCGAGACCGTGGGCAGCGCTCGGGTCCTCGCCGACGCCTACGCCGCCACTCGCCGCGGCGGCACGACCACGACCGTCGGCCTCCCCGATCCCAGCCAGATGCTCAGCATCCCCGCGGTCAGCCTCGTCGCCGAGGAGCGGACCCTGCGCGGCTCGTACCTCGGTTCCAGCGTGCCGGCCAGGGATCTGCCGCGGTTCATCGACCTGCATCGGCGCGGACGCCTGGACGTCGAGAGGCTGCTCACCCATCGTCTTCCGCTCGATCAGATCAACGAGGGCTTCGATCGGCTCGCGAGTGGCGAAGCTGTTCGCCAGGCGGTCATCTTCGACTGACGTTCACCGGGTCCCTTGCCACGTGTGGCAAAATAGTTGCATGAACAACCTTTTCGGCGAGAGACCCCCGGGCGACGCGCTCCTTCCGGGCGGCCTGACGCTCGGTCCGGTCCACATCACGGTCACCGACGTCGATCGCTCCGCCCGCTTCTACGAGCGATCGGTCGGCCTGCGACCGGGTGCTCGCGGAGGCGATGAAGTCCGCCTCGGCGCCGGCGCCGGCGACCTGCTCGTCCTGCACGAACGCCGCGACGCCAAGCCCGCCGGGCGTCATGCGGGGCTCTATCACTTCGCCCTCCTCCACCCCACCCGCCTGGAGCTCGGCCGGGCGGCACGCCGACTCGCTGAGACCGGCACCCCGATCAGCGGGGCATCCGACCACGGTATCTCCGAGGCGATCTATCTACCTGACCCTGACGGCAACGGCATCGAGCTCGCCGCCGACCGTCCGCCCGATCGCTGGGGCGATCTCCGCGACCCGACGACCATCGGCCCGGCGCCGCTGGATCTTCCCGGCCTGATTGAGCCCATCGCTTCCGAGGAGCTGCCGCGATACGCCGATCGCGACCTCCGCGTCGGCCACCTCCACATGCACGTCGGCGACGTTCCCGAGGCCCTGGCCTTCTGGCGCGACGTGATCGGCTTCGAGGTCATGACCGACATGGGAAGCGCCGCGTTCATCGCCGCCGGCGGTTATCACCATCATCTCGGGCTGAACGTCTGGCGCGGGCAGGGCGTGGCGCCGGCGCCCCCCGACGCCGTCGGGCTCGATCACTGGACCGTCACCATCGACGCTTTGGCGATCGCAGCCCTGCGGGAGCGCCTGGAGCGAGCCGGGGTTCCGTTCCGGGTCGTCGGCGAGGGCCTGCTCGCCACCGATCCGTGGGGGATGAGGACGCTCTTCGCTCCGTAGGCGCGGGTGCTCGAACGGTCGTCACCCTCCGGCGGCCACTCGGTTACGTTTAGGGACGTGAGGAAAGGGCTCAGATCGCCTTCGATCGCCGGCTGCGCCGCACTCGTCTCGGCGATGTTCCTGCTCGCCCTCGGCGCCGGTACCGCGCGCGCGGCCACCTACGAGGTCCCCTGGACCGTCGACGCCGCACTCGCCGCCCAGGGGGCGAATCCCGGCGCGGCTCCGCCGGGGTCCAACGACTTCCGGTGCAAGCCGTCGAGGGCTCACCCCGAGCCGGTCGTCCTCGTCCACGGGCTGCTCGCCAACCAGACCGTGAACTGGCGCACGATCGCGCCCTTCCTCGCCAATCGCGGCTTTTGCGTCTTCTCGCTGACCTACGGCACCAAAGACGACGTCTCAGCGCCCTTCTACCAACCGGGTGGACTGCGGGCGATGCAGGCGAGCGCCAAGCAGCTGAAGGCCTTCGTCGAGCGCGTCCTGCGCAAGACGGGCGCCGAGAAGGTCGACATCGTCGGCCACTCCGAGGGCAGCATCATGCCCAGCTGGTACGTCCGCTTCCTGGGCGGGGCAAAGGTCGTCGACGACTACGTCGGGATGACGACCCTCTGGGAGGGCACGAACACCGGGGGCCTCGCGACGCTCAATCAGCTCGCCATGCAATTCGGACTCGACCCGGCGCTCGCGGCCACGGTCGACACCAAGTGCGCTTCCTGCCGTCAGTTCCTTCAGGGCTCGAGGTTCTTCGCGCGGCTCCATTCCCGCGGAATCACGTCCCGCAAGGTCACCTACACGAGCATCGTCACCAAGAACGACGAGCTGGTCGTGCCTTACACGAGCGGCTTGCTCGCAGCCGCTCCCAACGTGACCAACGTGGTGCTGCAGGATTATTGCCCGCTGGATCAGGCCGAGCACCTGTCGGTCTTCGCCGATCCGGTCACCGCCGGCTTCATCTACCGGGCGCTCGATCCGGAGGATGCGCCGGATCCACCGTGCACCGCGGTGCTGCCTTTCGTCGGGGCGCCTGGCTACAGCGGAAACTGACCGCTCACGCAGCGGTCGAGCGGGAGTCGCTCTCGAGGGTCCCCTCCACGCCGATCATCGCGCGGCTGTCACTGCTTCGAATGAGGGTGAGGGCGCAGACGAGGCCGACGGCGCCGAACACGGCGCCGCCGAGGAACGCGTCCTGAAATCCGCTCGTCAGGGCCGCGGCAGCGTCTGAGGGGTTACCCCCGGTCGACTGGAGCGAGTCCTGAGTCGTCGAGTTGGCGATCGTCGCGAGGATCGCGAGACCGAGCGCGCCGCCGATCTGCTGCATCGTGTTGATCAGTCCGCTCGCGAGACCGGACTCGCGGTCGCTGACTCCGGCAACCGCTGCGATCGTGACCGAGACGAAGGAGAGCCCTAGCCCCACTGCGGCCACGAACGACGGGCCGAGGATGTCGGCGAGGAACGTGCCGTCGGGCGAGACGCGCGACCACCACAACAAGGCGATCGTGATCAGCAGCATGCCGGCGACGAGGACCGGCTTGAAGCCCACCTTCGTGACTATCTGCGAGCCGAAGGCAGCGGAGGCCATGATGCCGAACGAGAGCGGGATGTATGAGAGCCCCGCCTTGATCGCGCTGTAGCCGAGCACCTTCTGCATGTAGAGGCTGGCGAAGAAGAACATCGCGAACAGGGACGCGCCGGTCAGAAGCCCGACGATGTTGGCGCCGGTGAGCGTGCGGATCTTGAAGATCGAGAACGGCACGAGCGGTGCCCGGGTCCTCGATTCGATCCCCACGAAGGCGGTGAGCAGGATGGTCGCGACCGCGAGCAGGATCAGCGTCTCCGCTGAGCCCCACCCTGCCTGCTCGGCGTTGACGATCGCGTAGACGAGAATCGAGAGCCCGCTCGTGACCGAGACGGCCCCGGGGATGTCGAACGAGCGTGTCTCGTTCTCGGAACGACTCTCGGCGATGAGACGCGGGGCGAGGAAGGCGGCCGCGACACCGATCGGGAAGTTGACCCAGAGGACCCATTCCCAGCCGAGCCCATCGGTGAGGACGCCGCCGAGCAACACTCCGGCCGCGCCGCCGGAGCCGGCGACCGCACCCCACGCACCGAGCGCCTTGTTGCGCTCCGAGCCCTGGCGGAAGGTCACCGTGATGATCGAGAGAGCCGCCGGCGAGACGATCGCCGCCCCCATGCCCTGAACGGCCCTGGCGATGACGAGCTGAATGTCGGTTTGGGCGAACCCGCCGGCCAGGGAGGCGAGGGCGAAGAGGAGCAATCCCCCCATGAACATCCGGCGCCTGCCGAGCAGGTCGGCGAGGCGGCCACCGAGCAGCAGGAAGCCGCCGAACGTCAGCACGTAAGCGTTGATCACCCACGAGAGGTTGTCCTCGCTGAAGGCGAGCGCATCGCCGATCGTCGGCAGCGCCACGTTGACGATCGAGGCGTCGAGGATGACCATGAATTGGGCCACGCAGACGAGCGCCAGCGCTTGCCAGCGCCTCCGTTCGTAGGCGGCCCCCTCAGTCACCCGTCCACCCTATTTGTTGGCTCGGGGGAAGTGTGGCCTCGTCACGAAGCGGTGAGGGAGCAGGGGGCAACGGGGGCGACCCCCTACCATCGTCCGCCCCCATGGCAACCAGCCTTCAACAACGAGACGACCTTCGTAACGTCGCGATCATCGCGCACGTCGACCACGGCAAGACCACTCTGCTCGATGGGATGCTGCGTCAGGCCGGCTCCTTCCGCACCGGCTCGGTGGTCGTCGATCGGGTCATGGACTCGATGGATCTCGAGCGCGAGAAGGGGATCACGATCCTGGCCAAGAACACCGCAGTCGACTACCGCGGGACGAAGCTCAACATCATCGACACGCCCGGCCACGCGGACTTCGGCGGCGAGGTCGAGCGAGGGCTGACGATGGTCGACGGGGTGCTTCTCCTGGTGGACGCCTCCGAGGGGCCCCTCCCCCAAACGCGCTTCGTCCTTCGCAAGACGCTGGAGGCCCGCCTGCCGGTGATCCTCGTCATCAACAAGGTCGACCGTCCCGACGCGCGGATCGCCGAGGTAGTCGACGAGGTCTACGAGTTGTTCCTCGACCTCGATGCCGAGGAGTCCCAGATCGAGTTCCCGATCGTCTACACGAACGCCAAGGAGGGCTGGGCCTCCATGACCGAAGGCGAGGTCGGCACCGATCTGACGCCCTTGATGGACCTGATGATCGCCGACATCCCAGCGCCCTCCTACGACCCCGACCACCCTTTCCAGGCGCATGTGACGAACCTCGACGCGGACAACTACGTCGGCCGCCTCGCGCTCTGCCGGGTCCGCCACGGTCATGTCAAGACAGGGCCCATCGCCTGGTGCCGCTCCGACGGGACGATCGAGCGCGCGACGATTTCGAAGCTCTATATAACCGAGGCCCTCGATCGGGTCGAGGCGGCGGAGGCCGGACCCGGCGAGATCATCGCCGTCGCCGGTCTTCCCGACGTCACGATCGGGGAGACCCTCGCCGATCCCGAGGATCCTCGCCCGCTGCCGATCATCACGGTCGACGAGCCATCGCTCTCGATGATCGTGGGGATCAACACCTCCCCGCTCGCCGGGCGCGAGGGCAGCAAGCTGACCGCGCGTCAGATCAAGGGTCGCCTCGAGCAGGAGCTCGTCGGCAACGTCTCGATCCGCGTCAACAACACCGAGCGCCCCGACGCCTGGGAGGTCCAAGGCCGGGGTGAGCTCCAACTCGTGATCCTGCTGGAGATGATGCGCCGCGAGGGCTACGAGCTCACCGCCGGGCAGCCTCAGGTCGTCACCCGCGAGGTCGACGGCAAGACCTGCGAGCCGGTCGAGCGCCTCGCCATCGACGTTCCCGAGGACTTCGTCGGGGTGGTCACCCAGGCGCTCGCGGTCCGCAAGGGCCGGATGGAGCAGATGGTCAACCACTCGACCGGCTGGGTCAGGCTGGAGTTCCTCGTCCCCGCCCGCGGCCTGATCGGGTTCCGGACCGAGTTCCTCACCGAGACCCGCGGCACCGGCCTCATGCATCACGTCTTCGATCGCTGGGAGCCATGGGCCGGCGAGCTCCGCACCCGGCCCACGGGATCGCTGGTCGCCGACCGCCAGGGCAAGACGGCAAGCTTCGCGCTGTTCAGCCTGCAGGAGCGCGGGTCGCTGTTCGTTGGGCCCGGCGAGGACGTCTACGAGGGCATGATCGTCGGCGAGAACGCCCGTGCGGACGACCTCGACGTCAACGCCACCAAGGAGAAGCAGCAGACGAACGTCCGTGCCGCGAGCGCCGACGTGCACGTCCGGCTGATCCCGCACAAGCTGCTCTCGCTCGAGCAGGCGATCGAGTTCCTGCGCGAGGACGAGAGCGTCGAGATCACGCCCGCGAACGTGCGGCTGCGCAAGGTCGAGCTCTCGAAGACCGATCGCGTCAGAGCATCGCGTCGCGCACGCGCGGCCAGCGACTCCTAGCCCGCCTCGCGGTTCACCCGGCTCCCCGAGGGTAGCCGCACGAACATGCGGATCGTCGTCACCGGAGCAACGGGAAACGTCGGGACAAGCGTGCTGCGGGCACTTGCGGCCGATCCGGCCGTCGATTCGATCCTCGGCGTCGCCCGCCGGCTCCCCGAGTGGCAGCTCGACAAGGTGGAATGGGCCGAGAGGGACATCGTCTATGACCGCCTCGAGCCGGCATTCGACGGCGCGGATGTGGTCATCCACCTCGCCTGGGCGATTCAGCCCTCCAGAGATGAGGTGACGACCTACTCTGTCAACGTCAACGGCAGCCGTCGCGTCTTCAGCGCGGCTGCCGCAGCCGGAGCCGGCGCGGTCGTCTACGCCTCCTCGGTGGGGGCCTACGGACCCGCCGATCGCGATGACGATCCGGTCGACGAGAGCTGGCCAACCACCGGCATCCCCACCTCCTTCTACTCCCGCCACAAGGCGCTCGTCGAGTCATCCCTCGACCGCTTCGAGGCCGAGCATTCCGGTATCCGGGTCGTCCGGCTGCGTCCGGCTCTGATCTTCAAAGGCGGCGCGGGCAGCGAGATTCGCCGGCTGTTCGGGGGCCCGTTCGTCCCGACCACCCTGGTGGACCCCCGGCGCCTGCCGGTCGTCCCGTGGATCTCAGGGCTCCGCACCCAGGCCGTCCACTCAGACGACGTCGGCGAGGCCTATCGGCTCGCCGCGGTCGGCGACGCCCGGGGCGCCTTCAACATCGCGGCGGAGCCGGTGCTCGACGCGAGCTCGATCGGCGACGCGCTGGGTGCCCGCACCATCCCCTTGCCGGCGGCACTCGTCCGCGGACTCGCCGCGACGACGTGGAGGGTGCACCTGCAGCCGACGTCCCCCGGCTGGGTGGACATGGCGGTCCACTCGCCGCTGATGAGCACCGATCGCGCCCGCACGGAGCTGAGCTGGAACCCGCGCCACTCCTCGCAGGAGGCCATTCGGGAGGTGTTGGAGGGCATGTCGGACCGCAGCGGAGAGAACACGCCGCCCCTCAGCCCGGACGCCGGCGGACCGTTTCGCATCCGCGAGCTGCTCAGCGGGATCGGATCTCGGAAGTAGGCGTCCTGACGCCGGGTGACTGGCGTCCGTCGATGCCATCGGGTAATCTCCGCATCAGTCGCCGTGGTCAGCAGCCAGAGCGCGACCCGAAAACAGAGTGTCTAAGCCAAGACGCGGCTGGGGTTTTCAGTGGGGGCCCAACGTCACGGTTCGCAACACATCGAATCGAAAGGCGCTGTGCTGTGCGTACCCCCACGCATCTTCGCGACATTTCAGGCCCTGCTGATCACCGCTCACGGAATCTCGAGCGACAGCTTCTCCGGCGATTCGCCGAGAAGCGGGATCCCCGAGATCGAGACGAAATCATCAAGCGGTTCATGCCGCTCGCACGCTCGCTTGCCATGCGCTACCGGGGCGGCGGGGAGTCGTCAGATGATCTGATCCAGGTCGCGTACCTCGGACTGGTGAAGGCGATCGATCGCTTCGACCCGGAGATCCGCTCCGACTTCGTCGCGTACGCCGCGCCGACCATCCTCGGCGAGCTGCGCCACCATTTCCGCGACCGCTCCTGGAGCGTGCGCCTGCCGCGGGCCTTGCAGGAGCGCTCGATGAAGATCACCGAGGCCTCGCGTGAGATCCGCGGCGAGCTCCACCGCTCGGCGACCATCGCCGAGGTAGCTGAGCACTGCGACCTCCGCGAGCACGAGGTGATCGAGGCCATGCAGGCCGATCGGGCCCGGCGCACGACCTCCCTGGACCTCCCGTCGGCCCGGGGCGAGGAGGACTCGGCCCCCATGGTCGAGACGATCGGCGACGTGGACTCAGGGTTCGAGCGAACGGAGTCGGAGCTGGCCAGCAAGGGCGCTGAACTTCGTCCGAAGGAGCGCCAGGCGCTTCACCTGCGCTTTCACGAGGGTCTGACGCAGCGGGAGATCGGCGAGGAGATCGGCGTCTCGCAGATGCAGGTCTCGCGGCTGCTCAGATCATCGCTCGACAAGCTGCTCCTCGCTGTCCGCGGGGGCGAGGAGATCGATGAGAACGCGATCGCCGAGGCGTCATGACCGCCGAAGGAACCGTCAGCTCTCTCGCCGGCAGACGAGCCCGCGACCTGGGGGCGCCGCCCCGGACCTGGGAGACGTCGGAGTTCTCGGTCGACCGGCTGTTGGCTGCCAAGAGGGAGCGGATCACGCTGATCCTGCCTTCGCGGGAGGTGGCGGCGACGATCGGAGGGATCCTCGCGGCCGTCGATCCGCTGCGAGACGCCGGCCTTCTGGATGAGCTGCTGGTCGTCGACGCCGGCTCTCGTGACGCGACGGCCGGGGTGGCCCGCGCTCACGGGGCCACGGTCGTCGACGAATCCAGCCTGATGAGCGAATTCGGCAGGTGCGGCGGCAAGGGGGATGCGATGTGGCGGGCCGCGTCCATCGCGAGCGGCGACGTGCTCGTCTTCGCCGACGCTGACACCGTGGACTTCGACCCGGCCTTCGTGACCGGGCTGCTGGGGCCGATGCTGCTCGAGCCTGAGATCGAGCTCGTCAAGGGCTCGTTCGATCGCCCGTTCGCCACGGGCGACGCGACGCTCCCGCACCAGGGAGGGCGAGTCACAGAGCTGCTCGCCCGGCCGATTCTCAACCTCCACTTCCCGCACCTCGCGTTTCTCGAGCAACCTCTTGCCGGCGAGGCCGCGATCCGGCGCGAGCTGTTCGAGCAGCTGGCGGTGCCGGTCGGCTACGGCGTGGAGATCGCAATGGCGATCGACGTCGCCGAGATCGCCGGCGCCGCTTCGATCGGGCAGGTACGTCTGGGAACCAGGCAGAACCGCCACCAATCCCTGCAGGCGCTCAGCGGGATGGCCTACGAGGTCCTGATCGCGGCCGAGCGGCGAATCAGCGGCCTGACGGAGGAGCCGGCGCCGCTGCAGGCTCCGTCCCTGCCGGCCGGCGTGCCCGCCGGCCGGCGGGCCCTCGCCTATGAGGAGAGACCGCCGCTCCGGGGCCGACGCGAACTGAGCGCTACGGCTCGATGACGATCTTCGTCGCGCCGTCTTCCTTCTTCTGGAAGATTTCATAGGCGCGCGGCGCCTCGGCGATCGGAATCTTGTGGGAGGCGAGGTCGGCGGTGCCCAGTGGGTCAGCATCGTCGGTCACGAGTGGCATCAGGTCCTCGATCCAGCGCTTCACGTTCGCCTGACCCATCCTCACCTGCACTCCCTTGTCGAACAGCTGGAAGAGGGGAATCGGGTCGACCATGCCTCCGTAGACGCCGCTGATCGAGACGGTGCCCCCACGGCGGACCGAGTCGATGCAGTGGTAGATCACCGACATCCGGTCGATCCCGGCCTTCTCGATGAACATTTCGGCGACCTTGTCGGGTAGGAGGCCGGCGGCCCTCTGCGCGAGCCCGCCGATCGGGGCCCCGTGCGCCTCCATGCCAACCGCGTCGAGAGTCGAGTCGGCACCGCGGCCGTCGGTCATCTCGCGGATGACGTCGGAGATCTCGTCATGCTCGGTGACGTCGAGGGTCTCGATCCCATGCTTCTCGGCGAGTGCCAGGCGCTCGGGCACCAGGTCCACGGCGATCACCCGCTGACCCTTGTGCTTGGCGATGCGCGCCGCCATCTGCCCGATCGGTCCTAGTCCGAACACGGCGAGGGTGCCGGGGCCATCGGGGGACTGCGCGTCCGCGTATTCGACTCCCTGCCAGGCCGTCGGAAGCACGTCGGAGAGATAGAGGAAGCGGTCGTCCGGCGGTCCCTCCGGAACCTTGATCGGCCCGAAGTGTGCCTGCGGGACGCGCAGGTACTCAGCCTGGCCGCCCGGTACCGCTCCGTAGAGCTTCGAGAAGCCGAGCAGCGACGCGCCCTTGTCCTGATCGCGGTTCTGGGTCGTCTCGCACTGCGCGAAGAGGTCCTGATTGCACATCCAGCAGTTGCCGCAGGAGATGTTGAAGGGGATGACGACCCGGTCGCCCGGCTTGATGTGGGTGACCTCCGATCCCACCTCCTCGACGATCCCCATCGGCTCGTGTCCGAGGATGTCGCCCTCGGTCATGAACGGGGCGAGGATCTCGTAGAGGTGGAGGTCGGAGCCGCAGATGGCCGTCGAGGTGATCTTGAGCACCGCGTCCGTGGGCTCCTGGATGGTGGGGTCAGGTACTTCGTCAACCCTGACGTCCGCGGGACCGTGCCAGACGACTGCCTTCATAAAACTCGAACACCTCTCGAAACTCGGGTTCCGGCGAGCGCCGGCTGCCCTTGGCGGGTGCCCTTCTAGTGATCCGCCGAAACACGCCCTCGCGAGAGCGCGCGCTTCGGCGAATCGTCGTCTCTCAGGACCTTGGGGAGCCCTGAGAACGGTTGTTGCCGGAGGGGTTGCGGCGGCGGCGCTTGGGGCCGGTGGATCCGCCTCCACCCTGGTTCCGGGCACGATTGTTGCCACCCTGCGACTTCTGGCGGGAGTGCCCCCTGCCGCCGTCGCGATCGCTGCTCGGCGACGGTCGGCTCGGGCTCAGGTGAGCGCCCTCGCGGCGGTCGAACTCCGTCGAGAGGCCGAGGTCGGATGCCATCCGGCGAAACTCGTGAGCCTGGTCGCCCAGGAGGAAGCTGATGCCGAGGCCGCTGAGCCCCGCCCTGCCCGTCCTGCCGACCCGATGGGTGTAGGTGTCGCTGTCTTCAGGCATGTCGAAGTTGACGACCTGCATGATCTCCGGGACGTCGATGCCGCGCGCGGCCACGTCGGTGGCGACGAGGACGTCGATATCACCGCGATCGAACTTGGCGAGCGCCTTCTGGCGCTGCGCCTGGCTCTTGTCGCCATGCATGGCGAGCGCGTGGACGTTCTTCTCCTTGAGCCGCTTGATCAGCCTGTCGGCGCCGCGCTTGGTGCGGACGAAGACGAGCGATCGCCCACCCTGGGCGTTGCGGAGCTCGGTGACGAGGAGGTCGATCTTGGCCCCCTGGCTCGCCGTCTGGATGAATCGGTGCTCAATGGCCGTCTTGATGTCGAAGACGGGGGCGTTGACATGCTTGCGGGCGTTCTGGGTGTAGGCGGCGGCTACCTTGCCGGCGGCTCCCTCGAGGGTTGCCGAGAAGAACAGCGTCTGGCGGTCCTTCGGAATCAGCCTGACGATGCGATCGACCGCGGGCTTGAAGCCCATGTCGAGCATCCGGTCGGCCTCGTCGAGGACCAACGTCCGAACGTGACTCAACGTCAGGGCACGGCGCTCGAGGAGATCCTCGAGGCGGCCCGGCGTCGCAACCAGGATGTGGGCCTTCGACGCGGCGCGGATCTGCGGCTGGATGCCGACGCCGCCGTAGACGACCTCGATCTTCAGCGCCTTGGCGCGGGCAATCGAGTCGATCTCGTCGACGATCTGGCGAGCGAGCTCGCGGGTCGGAGCCAGCACCAGGGCCGCGGGGCGGCGAGCGTCGGCGGCGACCTGTTCGACCAGCGGCACGCCGAACGCGAGCGTCTTGCCCGATCCGGTCGGTGACTGGACGAGGACGTCCTCGCCGGCGAGGACGTCCTCGATGACGAGCTGCTGGACGGGGAAGGGAGTCTCGATGCCGCGCTTGGAGAGAGCCCTGGCGACTGCGGGCGATACGCCGAGATCGGCGAACGTCTTACTCATGGTTATTCGTGCTCCTTTTGAGCGTTTCTGACCGGCCTCCGATTGGAAGCCGATTCAGTCTTTCGGGAGATTCGACAGGACCCGAAGACGCGAAGGCGCAGCGAGAAAATTGAACCTCTCGGGCGCCACAGCGGCAACCCGACGCCGGGAACGGTAGCAGGCTCAGCAGCCGACGCGAGAAATCGCCCTGCTCAGGGCCATTTTCCTGACGAGGCTGGGAGGCGTCAGACCAAGGAAGACGAGGCGATGCTGCCTCCGGCAGTGAGCCGAGGATGACGCCGAGCTGGCGTCTTCCAGCCCGTCAGGGTCCGGCGAAATTGAAGTCGAAGCAGGGCCCGCTGTTGCAGGTCTCGCTGACCTGACTCTGCGCGTTCGGTCGCAGGAAGTCCGAAACCATCTTCTGCTCGGCGGGCGTCGCCCGCGGCAGGCCGTGAGGATCCTTGCCGCTGCGGTTGGGCAGGTTCTCGATCGGCGGCGGGTCGGTTCCGAGCAGGTCCGCTGCATCGGTCGAGTTCGGATCGTCGCGAACCGGGCCGCTGTCCCAGTAGACCATCGCCGAGCCGACGGACGGGTCGTTGGGCACGTAGGGGCCGGGCAGCGGCTCGAGGCCGAACGGTTCGTAGTTCGGCCAGCGACCGTCGTAGACGAGCGGCATGTGCACCTGCGCGCCGATCGTGCGGGCCTCGGTGTCTGCTGTGAACGTCGATACCTGGTGGTCGCCGAAGGCGACGTTCATCAGAACCTCGTGCGGCGGGGTGTTCGGCAACGGATCGGTGGTCATCCGGTGGGCGTAGCCGTTCGCCTCGCCTCGGTCCCAGAGCATCTGGATCAGTGACAGCACGAGCGGCTGCTCGAGCTCGTCGGTGTAGGACGGCTCGAACGCGAGCTCTGCGTACTGGTCGAAGTCGACGGACCGGTTCAGCAGCACGGAGTAGTTCATCCCCGGAACTCCGAGCGAGGCGCGGGTGAAGTCGGGCGCGATCGCCGTCAGGGCACCGCCCTCGATGCCGCCCTGGCTGTTGCCGTTGTAATAGAGCCGCGAGATGTCGATGACGGGGGTGCTGGCGGTCGTGCCATCGGCGTGGAAGGCGCCGCTGCTGACGAATCCATTCGGGTGGATCATCAGGCGACCGAGCAGCAGCTCATCAAGGAGACCCTGCTGCAGGCGGTCGGCGAGCTGCGGGAACTTGCTCATGTTCTGCAAGATCGCGTAGGCGTTCGGGATGTCGGACTCGGAGAGCCCGAGCTCGTCGGTTGCGCAGAAGACGAAGCCATAGGAGTTGCCGAGGGACCGTTGCGGACCTGAAGTGGCCTCACCGGCATCGCCGAGCAGGCCGTGCCCGTACAGAGAGGGCCGTGCGGCTCTGGCCGGCGAATCGACTGCGGAGCGCGGGATCATGCAGGTGAAGTTGGCGCTGTACGTCCCCGTCTGCGTCGGCAGCCCGTCTGCGCCGAGCTCGAACGTGCTTCCCGAGGCCGAGGCCGCGCAGCTGGGCGCCAGATAGCAAGGCACGTTGAACGTGCCCTCCACCTTGCGCGCCATCTCAGCGTCCTCCGCAAACGTGTAGTTGGTCGTGGACGTAACGGTGAACGCCGGAGAGCTGCCCTGAACCGTGAGGTCGGTCAGATCCGTGTCGCCGAGATGGGCGAAAGCCTCGTCACGCATCTTCAGCATGCGCCCGGCGATGTTCTCGTCGCTGGCGACCGTGAAGTCCCAGGCCAGGTAGAGGTCGGAGCGATGGACCTTGGCCTTGCGCAGCGTCGTGAAGATGCTCTCGAACCGGTTGCGCTGATGCTTGATCGCGCCCTTCTTCGTCGGCAGGTCGTCGCGGTAGTAGCGGAAGCCCTCGGGCGCGGAGAGAACCTTGCCCTTCGCGTTCTTCAGCTTGCGCATCGCGACGATGTAGCGATGCCCTGCGGCGAAGTTCTTCGCCGGGTGGATCAGCACGGCCGCGCTCTTGGGCGTGCTCGACTTGGAGTCGATCTCAGCCCAGATCGGCCAGCGCTTGCCGGTGGTCGTGTCGATCACGACGATCGGCTGCTTCTTGGCCTTGTACTCGCTGAGCTTGCTCAGCGACACGGCGCCGGTCTTGGCCATCGCGCCGAGCGTGTCGAGGCCCGGCACCTTGACGACGATGGACTGTCCCGGGCTGAATCCGTCGTTGAGGTTGTAGGGCGAGGCGTCGATCGACACGCCGGCCCCGTTCTGCGGCATGCCTGCGGTCTTCAGGTTGATGCGGCGGCCCGTCGAGGTGGTCTTGTCCTTGACTGTGTAGTAATCGTCGGGGAAGGGCAGCAGACAGAGGGAGCCGTCCTGGTCGCCGATGAAGTCACATGTCTTGGCGGACTTCAGGTTGACCTTCTTCGGCTTGCACTTGTTCGTGTCGCGGATGAGGTCCCTCCCACCCTTCGCGCCCTTGTTGACGCGCAGCGAGCGTGATTCGCAACCCTTCACAGCTTTGCGGCCGCTCTTCGAGAGCTTCAGCTTGACCCGCCTCGAGCTCGCTCGACCGAGCTTGACCTTCTTCGGCTTGGTCAGCTTGGTGTAGTGCGGAGAGTCGAAGGTGTTCGACTTCGCGATCACCTTGACCTTCTTCGCTGATCCCTTGACCTTGACCCGGAGGCCGTGTCTGAGGATTTCCTTCTGGCTCGCGCTGAGAATCTTGACGGTGGCCTTCTTGCCGCCGTGACCCTTGCTCCCGTGGTGGGATCCGCCACCGGCCAGCGCCGATGAGACGGGAACGACGAACAGTGCAACCGCGGTCAGCGCCGCGAGCAGACGAAGGGTCCTGATCAAGTGGGCTCCTCTCCCAAGAAGTTCGCGCCAGGACACGACCTGGCGGGCGCCACGCTACCACCGTGCCCCCCCGGCCGGTGCAACCCATCCCGCCCGGACCCCGAACCGCTTCCCGAGGCGGTCGACAAATCCTGATACTCTCATCATGGTTATGAAAACACAAGTACCTATCACCGGCCTAACCAGCGGTCGCAAGGCGGGCATCCTGCTGATCTGCTGTTCGAGCCTGCTCATCGTCGGGCTCGACGTGACCGCGGTGAACGTTGCGCTTCCCTCCATCGGACGGGAGCTCCACGCCGGGATCTCCGGCCTGCAGTGGACCATCAGCGCCTACACCGTGGTGATGGCGAGCCTGCTCATGCTCTCGGGCTCCCTCGCGGATCGGTTCGGCCGCAAGCGCACGTTCGTCACCGGCCTCACCGTGTTCTCGGCGGGATCGTTTCTCTGCAGCGTGTCGCCGAGCGTCGAGCTGCTGGTGGCATCCCGCGTCCTTCAGGCGATCGGCGGATCGATGATGAATCCGGTGGCCATGTCGATCATCACCAATACGTTCACCGACCCGCGCGAGCGGGCTCAGGCGGTGGGCATCTGGGGCGCCGTGTTCGGCATCTCACTGGCGCTCGGCCCGATCGTCGGGGGGACGCTCGTCTCCTCGCTCGACTGGCGTTCGATCTTCTGGATCAACATCCCACTCGGTCTGATCGCCATCGCCCTGACGCTTCGCTTCATCCCCGAGACCAAGGCACCGACACCTCGCCGTTTCGACCCGGTCGGACAATCGCTGGTGATCGTGCTCCTGACGGGGCTGACTTACGGGATCATCGAGACCCCCGGCCGGGGCTGGTCCTCGGCGATCATCCTGCTCGCGTTCGCCGGCTCGGCGCTGGCGCTCGGAACGTTGCTCCGGTACGAGCCTCGTCGAGAGGATCCGCTCATCGACCTCCGGTTCTTCCGCTCCATCCCGTTCACCTTCGCCATCGTCATCTCGGTGGCGGCATTCGCCGCCTTCGGCGGCTTCCTCTTCCTGAACACGCTGTACCTCCAGGAAGTCCGTGGCCTCTCTCCCGTGCAGGCCGGGGTCGCAACGGTCCCGATGGCGCTGATGACGATGCTGGCCTCGCCGCTCTCGGGCCGCGTCGTCGGGCGTCACGGCCCCCGACTGCCACTGATGGCCGCCGGCGTCGCGTTCGTGACGGCATGCGCGATGCTCATCGGAATCGACTCCTCGACTCCGTTCAGCCATCTGATCTCGGCGTACGCGCTCTTCGGGCTCGGCTTCGGGCTCGTCAATGCCCCGATCACCAACGCGGCGGTCTCCGGGATGCCGCGTGCCCAAGCCGGTGTCGCCGCGGCGATCGCCACGACCTCCCGGCAGTTCGGCCAGACCCTCGGCGTCGCCGTGGTCGGAGCGCTCGTCACCGCCGGGGTCGGTGGGTCCGTCCATGCGGACCTGTCCGCGGCAAGCGAGCGCGGTTGGTGGACGCTGACCGCATGCGGTGGCGTCGTGTTCCTGCTCGGCTTCACGGCCACCAGCGGCCGAGCCAGGGCTTCGGCTCGGCGGACGGCGGCTGCGCTCAATCCGGAAGCCCTCGCTCACTAGGGTGGTGGCGGATGGATGCGAGCTCTCCTGAGGATCCGTCGAGCGACCCCGCCCCGGAGACCGCTCGCGAGGTGTGGTTGCTGATCAGTGACCTCGTACTCGACAACCAGAGGCGGCGCAAGGTGACCGAAGCGCTCGGCATCAGCTTCGGAAAGTCCCGGGCGCTCCGCCGGCTGGCTCGCCGGCCGATGTCGATGGGCGAGCTGGCCGCGGCCCTGGAAATCGACCCGACGAACGCGACAGTCGTCGTCGACGATCTCGAATCCCAGAAGCTGGTGCGACGCAAGCCGCATCCGACCGACCGTCGGGCCAAGGTGGTCGAGGCCACGCGCAAGGGCAGAGCGATGGCCCGGAGGGCCGACTCGATCTTGGGAACACCCCCTCCGCAGCTCAGTGCCCTGAGCGCGGAGGACCTCGAAGCTCTCGGGCGGATCCTCGCCGGCATGGCCGCGCACCCGAGGCCCGAGCCGCCCTCGTAGGGCGCCGCGACCGGCCACGACGGCCGGCAGGGGGCTACTTGCCGCCGTTGCCGCCGCCGGGCGATCCCCCGCCGGTATCGCCGCCGGCGGATGGAGGGTCCTGGACACCGGGCGCGTAGGCGCCGTCGGGGTAGCCGTCCCCGTTTGCATCGATTCCCCCGTCGGGGGCGATCACTCCTCCGGTATCGGTGCCGTCGTTGGAGGACGACTTGTCCACCTGAGGCACCTCAACCGAGCCCGTGTAGCTGCTCGTGTACGGCGTGAGGCTTGCAGGGTGCTTCGGTGCCGGGAAGTCGTCGCAGCCGTACTTGGCGATCGTCGCCTCCATGTAGTCGTGCCAGATCGGGGCCGAGAGGTCGGCGCCGTAGCCGGGCAGAGGAACTCGGCTGACGGCATTACCGGTCCAGACCGCCGTCGAGACGTTGGGCGTGAAGCCGACGAACCAGGCGTCAACCTGCGTCTCCGAGGTACCCGTCTTCCCGGCGGCGGGACAGCTGATTCCCTGGCCGGATGCCGTGCCACCCGGTCCGAGGGGCCCCTTGAGGACGTTTGCGACGACGTAGGCGACCCCGTCGGTGATCACCCGTTGGCCCTCGGCATCCTCGGGCTTGTCGACGCGACCGCCCGGGAACACGACCTTGGTGATCGCGGTGGGATCGTGATGGACGCCGCCGTTGGCGATCGTCGCGTAGGCGTTCGACATCTCGAGGACCGTGCAGCAATTAGTGGTTCCGCCGATCGCCTCGGCCGGCAGGGCGTCAAGCTCGGACGTGACGCCGAGCTTGTGCGCCATCTCGTCGAACGAGGCCGGGGTGAGGTCGAGGCCGAGCTCCGCGAAGACGGTGTTGACCGAGTAGGTGGTGGCGTCGCTGATGCTGAGGGCACTGGCAGTGACGTCGCCGGCGACGTCCCAGGGCTCCGCCGCTCCCACGTCCAGGTAGGCCGTCGAAGGCGCCGGGTAGAAGGTCGAATCAGGGTCGATCCCCTGATCGACGGCATCGGTGAGTAGGAAGGTCTTGAACGACGAGCCCGGCTGGCGCTCGCCCTGAACCGCCAGATTGAACTGGCTGGTGTCATACGTGCTCGAAGAGGCCATCGCGAGGATCGCGCCCGTGTGGGTGTCGGTGGAGACGAGCGCGTTGGCGGCGTTGACGGTCGGATGGGCGGCGACCGCCGTCTGTGCCGCCGCCTGCAGGGTCGGGTCGAGCGTCGTGTAGACGCGCAGGCCACCGTTCTGAACGGTCTTGGTTCCGTACTTCTTGATCAACTCGTCCTGGACGAAGTCGAAGAAGTACTGCTCGTCGCGCTTCTCGTAGCGGTAACCCCGCTCCAGGCCGAGACCGTCCTGCTTGACCTGATCGGCCTTCGCCTGGGTGATGTACCCCTGGCGCGCCATCGCGTCGAGCACCTGGTTGCGCCGCGTGATCGCCGCGTCCTTGTACAGGGTCGGGTTGTACTCGCTCGGCGCCTGCGGAAGGCCGGCGAGCAGCGCCTCCTCCCGCAGTCCGAGGTCCTTGACGCTCTTGTTGAAGAAGACCTCCGAAGCCGCCTCGACGCCGATGGCCGAGCGGCCGGTCGTCGTGCCGTAGGGAGCGGTGTTGAGGTACTTGGCGAGGATCTGGGACTTCGTGTGAGTCTTCTCGTAGTCCATGGCCATCTTGGCCTCTTGGATCTTGCGCTCGATCGTGTCCTGGGGATCCTTGATGTAGAGGTTGCGGACGAGCTGCTGGGTGATCGTCGAGGCTCCCTGCTCGACCTTGCCGGCCTCGAAGTTCTTGATCGCCGCGCGAATGATCGCGCCCTTGTCGACTCCGTTGTGCTCGTAGAAGTGCTCGTCCTCGATCGAGATCGTCGCCTGCTGCAGCTGCAGCGGGATCTCATCGAGCTTCACCGGCGTGCTGAGAATCTGCGACTGCACGTAGCCGAGCGACTTTCCCGAGGCGTCGTAGACCTTCGTGTTCGCGCCCTCGCGCTTGGGCTTGAGCGTCGCGATCGAGGGAGCCGAGTTGGCCACGTCCAGCACCCACACGGCAAGCCCGCCAGCCGCGAGAGCGATCAGCGAGACGACCGCAAGCAGGACGCCGAGGACCTTCTTGCCCGCCGAGCCCTTCGAGCGCTGGTGTCGTTTTCTGGATCGGACGGACATGGGTGAACCCGAAAATGGTAACGAGACGGGCCGGCGGGTCAGTCACCTGAACCCGTGCTGGGCGAGGACTGCAAGCCGCCTTCCGGCGACTCGAGTGGGCCTGCGGCCGGAGGTCTAGCCGCAGACCGGCCAGGGCTTGGTGCCCTCGCGGTGCTTGAGCGCAACCGCGACGACCGCCTGGGTCTTGAACCTGTAGCTGATCGGGTCGCCGCCTGGCGACTTCGGCGAAGTTCTCCAGGTCGACTTGGTGAACTGGAACGCGCCGCGATAAGCGCCGCCGCCGCCGATCGCGTGGGGGTTGCCGCCGGACTCGCACCTGCTGGTCGACTTCGCCCAACGCCTGTCCCGGGTCGGGACCTTGGACCAGATCCGGGCGTACTTGCGCTCGTTGACCGTTCTAGCCGGCTTGGTGGAGGGCGTGGGATCGCCGTCGCCGACCGGAGTGCCGCCGCCCCGGGCGTCGGCGATGCCGGCCATGGCGATGGAGGAGATCACCAGGGCGGCGAGGGCCGCGCTCAGGGCGATCAGAAGTCTGGGTTTCGAGGTCGTCGAGGCGTCGAAGAACTTCAAGGTTGGCTCCGCTCTTTCAGCGCTTACGGGGTTAGCTGACGGGTTCGCGCCAAAGAGCCGGCGCTACGCGACGAGTGGTCGCGATTCACCCCAACATGTGGGTCCCCCGCTCTCCCTCGCCTATGTGCGAGAGGGACTCAGCAGGAATTGAGCCAGCAGGTTAGCAGAGTGTTAGCGAAGCGTGAGGGCGAGCGATGGGGTCGATGGCCGCCACGTCCTCAGCCGCCTCTCAGCCGAACGTCACCGGCAACGAGTCGACGCCGTAGATCCCGCTGATGTTCTGCAGGGCGGGCTCGCCGGCGGGCTCGAGGGTCTCGATCTCACGAGCCAGGAACGTCAACGCCTCGCCGAGCTCGGCCCGGGCCAGGTTGGCACCGACGCAGTAGTGGATCCCGGCCCCGAAGGTCAGCACCCGCGCCGAGTCGCGCTCGGTCGTGATGTCGAAGTCCTCGGGATCGGCGAACGCCTCGGGGTCGCGATTCGCGGTGAACGCGCAGACCACCAAGACCGTGCCGGCCGGGAACGTGACGTCCCGGTAGGTGACGTCCTCGCTCAGCATGCGCCCGGTGAACGGCGTGATCGGCTCGTAGCGAATGGCCTCCTCGACCGCACGCGGCGCGAGCGTCTCGGGATCGGCTCGCAACGCCGCCCACTGCTCGGGCCGGGCGGCGAGCAGTCGCAGCGCGTGGGCGAGCTGGCTCTGGCTGGTGTCGACGCCGCCGACCAGGACGTTGAGGACGAGGTTCTCGAGCTCGACCCCCGAGAGCTTGTCGCCCTCCTGCTCGGCGCTGATCAGCTTCGAGATCAGATCGTCGGAGGGAGATTCCCGGCGGGCGGCGATCATCGGCCGCACCCAGGCGTAGAACTCCGCGACCTTTTCGTTGATCGTGGCCAACTGGACGGGATCGCTGAGCGCGATCGGATCGAACTGCCGCTGGATCCACATGGACCAGTCGTGGAGCCGGTCCGCGTCTTCGGCCGGTGCGCCCATGACCGCGGCGATCGTGAGCGCCGGGTAGGGGCGGGTCAGCGTCTCGACCAGATCGCAGCGGCCGTCGCCCCCGAAGTCCTCCCAGAGCATCCCGAGGATCTCGCGCATAACCGGCCGGTAGCGATCCGCCGCCCGCGGCGACAGCGCCGGGTTGAGCAACCGCCGCAGCCGACCGTGATCGGCGCCGTTGCGGTTGATGATGTTGTGGACGACCTGTTCGTGCAGCGGGCCCTCCCTGATCGAGAACAGCTCGGCCAGATAGACGCCGGGGTACACCGAGGACTTGTTGCGGAGGAAGAACTCCCCGGCCGCGCGGTCGAGGACCACGGTTGCCAGCGGTGAGCGCGCAAGCCACGCGCCGCTCGCCGCGAGGTCGCGCATCGACCGATGCCAGAGATCGCCGCTGAGCGCCGGATTGGTCAGGTCGATCTCCGGCAGGTCGAGCTCGTCGAGGCGCCTCATCGGTTCCATCAGAGCTAGCGCTCCTCCAGCGCCGCGATCCCGCCACGAACGAAGGCGAGCGCCTGGTCGACGATGGCCATCGGGGCCTCGCCTTCGCCTTTGCCCATCGATGCGTGCTCGTCATCGAGGGCGGAGAGCGCCGAGACCGCGGCGGCGGCCACCATGCGAGCTCGGACGTCGCGGTCGTCACGGTCGCCGAAGTCCTCGCGGAGGGCGTTGACGAGCTCCTCCTCGAAGTGTCCGCGGAGGGCCCGGTGGTGGTCGGCAAGGTCCGGGTTCTCCCGGATCAGCATGTGCTGGCACTCCTTGCGCTTGTCGAGGGGATCCATCTGCTCGACCATTCCCGCGATCCAGCCACGGAGGGCGTCGATGGCGTCCTCGCCGGGTCCCCTCGACGCGAATCGAACCCGCATCGAGGCGAGCGCCTCGGAGGAATCAGAGAAGACGACGTCCTCCTTGGAGGGGAAGTAGGCGAAGAAGGTCCGGGGTGCGATCTCCGCCTTCGAGGCGATCTCGGCGATCGTGGTCGCGTCGAAGCCCTTCTCCTCGAAGAGCGACATCGCGGCGTCGACGATCGCCGCGCGCGTCTTGCGCTTCTTACGTTCGCGCAGTCCCTCGACGACGGTGTCCATGACGCAAGTCTAACAATGTTTCGCATCTATGGCAACTTTGCACCGCTTGCAATTTTGCGCGCTCTGTGCAAAGGTGCTCCGCGCACCGGTTCGCCCGAGCCGGCAAACGACACGTCTTCGAAGGGATCCTCACCATGAGCAACTTCCTCGGCAACATCGCCGCCAGCGTCAGCATCCATTGGAAGCGCTCGCTCGTGGGCATCGTGGTCCTGCTGATCGCCCTCGGCGCGATCGGCCAGGCCGCGGGCGGCACGTTCTCCGACGACTTCAAGACCCCCGGGACCGAGTCTCAGGCAGCGCTCGACCTGCTCCAGGACCGCTTCCCTTCGCAGGCCGGCGACACCGCTACGGTCGTCTTCGCCGTCAACGGGGGAACCCTCGCCGACGGCGATCGTCCCGACGCGATCAAACAGGTCGTCAGCGACATCCAGGGACAGCCCGACGTCACCTCCGCCGTCGACCCGCTCTCGGCCGCCGGCAAGGGGCAGGTCTCGCAGGACGGGCGGATCGCGTTCGTCACCGTCCAATACGACAAGCCCGCGAGCGAGCTCGGCAAGGAGGCGGGAGAGCGCCTCTTCGACGTCGGCTCGCCCGCCGAGGCAGCTGGGATCGAGGTCTCCGAGCGCGGTCAGGTCATCGACATCGCCCAACAGCAGAGCGCCCCCGTCGGCGAGCTGATCGGCGTCGCCGTCGCGATCATCGTCCTCACCCTCGTATTCGGCTCCGCAGCCGCGATGGGAATCACTCTGATCTCGGCGATCATCGCTCTCGCCGGAGGACTCATGCTGCTCACGCTCGGCAGCGCCTTCGCCGACTTCCCGAGCTTCGCGCCGACGCTCGGCGTGATGCTCGGGCTGGGCGCCGGGATCGACTACGCGCTGCTGACCGTCGGTCGCTATCGCGAGCAGCTCGCCTCCGGCGACGAGTTCCACCACGCGGCGAGGGTCGCGAACTCGACCGCGGGCGTCTCGGTCGTCGCCGCCGGTGCGATCGTCGTCGTCGCGATTTCCGGCCTCCTCGCGACCGGGATTCCCTTCGTCGGGCGCATGGGGGTCGGCTCGGCGATCGTGATCGCGGTCGTCGCCGTCGGCGCGGTGACGGTACTGCCGACGATGATGGGAGCCGCCGGCGAGCGCCTGCGCCCGAAGAAGGCCAAGCACACTGCTCCCTCGAAGCTCTTCGCCGGCTGGGCAGAGCGGATCACCGCCCGCCCCTGGATCGCGGCGGGGGTCGGCACCGCCATCCTCCTGGTCCTCGCCACCCCCTTCCTCGGCCTACGGCTCGGTCAGCCCGATGACGGCAACGACTCCACCGACACGACCACGCGGATCGCCTACGACCGGCTCGCCGAGGGCTTCGGCCCAGGGTTCAATGGGCCGCTGATCCTGGCGGCGTCGCTGCCCCCATCCAATGACTCACAGGCCTCGCTCGCACGACTGGAGAAGCGGATCGCTGTTGCTCCGGACGTCGCCGCCGTCGCACCGGCTCAGCTCAACGAGGCTGGGGACGCCGCGACGATCACGGTCATCCCGAAGAGCTCTCCGCAGGATCAGGCGACCTCCGATCTGGTCACCGCCCTGCGCGACGACGTGCTCCCCTCCGCGACCGCCGGCACGGGTACGGAGGTCTACGTCGGCGGCGCCACGGCCACGTTCGACGACCTCGCCCAGAAGATCGCCGACCGGCTGCCGATCTTCATCGCCCTCGTGGTCGGCCTGTCGATCCTGCTGCTGATGGCGGTCTTTCGCTCGGTCTGGGTGCCGCTGGTCTCGGCCGGTTTCAACCTCCTCTCGATCGCGGCGGCCTACGGAGTCGTCGTCGCGGTCTTCCAGAACGGCTGGGGCAGCTCGCTTTTGGGCGTCAGCGGGGACGTGCCGATCGTCAGCTTCGTGCCGCTGTTCATGTTCGCCGTCCTCTTCGGACTGAGCATGGACTACAACGTCTTCCTGCAGTCGCGGATCCGGGAGGAGTACATGCGCGGGGCCGGTCCGCAGGAGAGCGTCGTACTCGGCCTCTCCCGGGTGGCGAAGATCATCCTCGCTGCCGGCGCGATCATGACCGCGGTTTTCCTCGGGTTCGTCAGCGACCCCGATGTCGTCGTCAAGACCATCGGCCTTGGGCTGGCGTCAGCCATCCTGATCGACGTCCTCGTAGTCCGGCTCATCCTCGCCCCCGCAGTGATGATGCTGCTCGGCGACCGGGCCTGGGGTCTCCCCGGCTGGCTCGACCGGATCCTCCCCGACATCTCGCTGGAGGGCGGCGAGGGGGTCGCCTCCGATCGCGCCCCCCGCGCCGCGGCCCCCGATGTCAACCGGCGGGCCGGGCAAGCAGGGTGATCGCCACCAGGATGGCCGCGAGCAGCCCGAAACCGACCTTGGCGGACGTTCGTTCGCTGGTCCGCAGAGCGACCGCGCACTGCAACGCGTAATAGGCGGCGAATGCGCGGGATGCGATCGCGATGATGGTGAAGGTCGGGATCGACCAGATGAGAACGACGGCCGCGATTCCGCTGAGGACGAAGGGGCGCGGCCCGGACATCAGCTTAGGGGCGAGGCGGTGGAGGTTGCCGTCGGCCGCCACAGTGTCGGCGGTCGCTGCGCTGAACTGGCTGAGCACGGCCGCGATCACGATCGGGAGCGACAGCAACGGCACGACCCGGCTGGTGATGTCGAGCAGCGTGCCATCTGCACCGTCCCCCGTTCCAAGGCCCATGACGGGGGTGGCCACGGCGACGAACCCGACGTAGATCAGGGCGGATACGACCTGCGAGAGCCGGCAGGAGAGGATCCGCGTCTCGCGGTCGTACTCCTCGCCCAGGTATCTGACGGTCTCGAAGCCCTGGACGGTGATGACGATCCCGCCGAGAGCCATGAGCACCTGGCCGATTCCCCTGTCGGGGACCGGCGGGAGGTCGATCCCGCCGCCCGCGAGATCGGCCGCGTCGTGGAAGAACAGGGCCCCGCCCAGGATCGTGATCAGCACCAGCACCGCGCCGAGCGCGGCCCGCTCCATCGCGTCGAGACCGCCGAAGCCTCGGACGAGACCGACCCCGACGATCACGAGCACCGCGCCGGAGGCGAGCGCGCGCTCCGCGCCGACCGACCCGGAGGCGACGAACTCGACGACGTACTGAGACATGATCCGCAGGTAGAGCGCGACGGAGATCACGTAGGCGACGACGATCACCAGGTCCGACGCCTGATCTATGCGCTCGGTCGAGGGATCGAGGTCACCAGCGTCGTTCAGCGCCTCGACGGTGCCGACGTTGTGCCGGATCGCCGTGCCCACGAACCACGCGAGGGCGCATACGCCGCCGATCCCGAGGATCGAGAGCGCTCCCAGCGTACGCTCGAGCACCGGGACGATGATCAGGAACCCACTCCCGAAAATCGAGGCGAGCGGAGTCACCGAGGCCACGAGGACGTCCCGCGAGAACATGGGCCGGATCGAGCTCACCGTCCCAAGTTATTGGGCGAGCGTGACTCGCCGTCGCGCTTAAGCGTAGTTTTCCGCGTGAGTGAGTCCGGAATCGAAACGCGTCGTCGTCGTCACCGACAGCACCACCTACCTCCCCGAGGAGCTGATCGCGGAGCTGGCCGTCCAGCGGGTCAGCCTCTACGTCGGTTGGGAGGGCGAGATGAAGCGCGAGGACGACTACGACGACCTCGACGAGTTCTATGAGAGGTTGCGCGACACGACCCGCCTGCCGACGACGTCGCAGCCATCCGTCGGAGACTTCGAAGCCGTCTTCGAGCCGCTGATCAGCGCCGGCCATGACGTCGTCGCCGTGCACATCGCCGCGGGCATCTCGGGTACCTACGAGAGCGCCAAGGAGGCAGCTCGGTCCCTGGGCGCGGGTGGGCATCCCGGTCGCATCGAGGTGATCGACGCGCAGACCGGCGCGGGCGGCCTCGGCTGCCTCGTGCTCGCGGGAGCGCGGGCCGCTCAGGGTGGAGCGAGCGCCGATGAGGTCGTCGCCGAGGTCCGTCGCACCCGCGAGCGCCTCGAGATGTGGTTCTGCCTCGACACGCTCGAGTACCTGCGCCGCGGCGGGCGGATCGGCGCCGCGCAGGCGCTGGTCGGCACCGCCTTGAAGATCAAGCCGATCCTGACATTCGGAACCGAGATCACGCCCGTCGGGAAGGTCCGGACCCACGGCCGAGCGCTGGCCCGCATGGACTCATACCTATCCGAGCTTCACGAGCGCGGCGCCACCGAGTGGATGGTCCAGCATGCCCAGTCGCAAGGCGACGCGGATCGCCTGGTCGAGCACGGCACCGAGGTCTTCGGGTCCCCCCCGCTCTTCTGCACCCAGGTCGGCCCGGTTCTGGGAACCCACCTCGGCTCGGGCGTCCTGGTCGGCGGGCTCACCCGTCCGACGCCCGACGCCTGAGCGACGCGACGTCACCTGATCGAGATCGCCGCCAGCAGCTGGTTGATCTGCGGGACCAGCGCGACCCCTTCGCGGTGCCAACCCACCACGGCGTAGAGGCAGAACGGGCGTCCGGCGGCAGTGAAGAACCGCTGCACGCCGGCCTGGCCCGGCAGCGCCCGCAGCATCGAGCTCGGATCGAAGTCATGAGCGGCCAGCGGCCCGGGGACGCCGGCGGGCGCGTAGAGACCGACCCCCGGCAGGAGCCCCCCGCCGGGCTGGAACTCGACGAGCGAGGCGAACACGCCCCGGCGCGGCATCATCGAGGTCGCCCCGGTGCCGAAATCGCCATCGTCAGCAGGCAGCGGAAAGTTTGCGGCGTGCGCGGTGACGAGGTGCCCGCGGAGCGGCCTGCCCAAGAGCTCGAGTGCGGGGTCGCCGACCGGCAGCGCGTTGCGCCGCCGGCGGCGCACGCGCCCGTCCCATCCCCCGGGCAGCTCGATTCCCACGTCCTCCGCCTCGATCACCATCCGCGCCTCACGTTCCCAGGATCACCATCAGCGCAACCGCGCAGGCTGCGATCCCAGCCGACGTGAGCCGGGCCACCGGCCGCTCGAACCTTCGTAGTCCCCGCGCCAGGGCTACAAGGTCCTCCGGAGTGCGGACCCGTCGGGCCGGGAGCAGGGTCAGGCCACGGACGAGGCCGAAGGCTCCGCCGATCAGCGCACCGCCCGCCGCGCTCCCGCAGAGAAGCTCGGCCACCAGGCTCAGATAGACGGCCGACGTCGTCACGATCGTCGCGACGCCGACCCCGAGCTGCAAGCCGAAGCCGGCCCCGTAGGCCCAGCCGCGATAGGCGCCGAGCCAGTTCTCGTTGACTTGGCGGCGGATGGTCGGCAGCGTCGATCCGAAGAGCCTGAGCTCGAGCGCCAGCCCGATCACGACCGCCACACCCAGCACGACGAGCCGTAGACCGTCGCTGCCGTGGTGCCAAGCCAACCGGCCGAGCAGACCCGCGAGTGCCCCAGACCCGGCGCCCGCGATCAGCGCGCCGGCGATCAGGAACGCCACGGTGACGCTCCAGCTGGAACCGCGGCCCCGCTCGCCGAGCGGGGTGATGCTGGTCAGCATCGACTCGCCTCAGGGTGACCACGCGGACCTGACCGCGCCGAGAACGGCGAGCACGGCGCCGGTCGCCACGATCGGGATGCTCAACTGCCGCCTCGCCGGCGGGCGGCCGAGTCGTCGCCCGGATAGAGGCTCGGGTGGCCGGGAGTGATGCCGGCCCGCCTGAGATCGGCTTCGACCCGCTCGCCGCGATCGCCGCCGGTGCGCCCCGGATGGTAAGCGGCGTCGTCGAGTGAATCGCGGAGCAGGGAGATGACCTGCTCCCAGCCTGACGCTGCACCCTCGCCCTGAATCGTCCCGCTGGGCCCGTCCACGTAGACGAAGTACGGGGAGGTCGGAACCTCGAACCGCTCCCATGCGTCGGAGGACATCACCACCGGGATGCCTGCGGGTGCCAGCTCACGCAATCTCGACGGGCTCTCATGAGAGGAGTCGCGAGTCACGACCACGAGCCGACCCCCGCCAGGGATCGCCGGCTGCTCGGCGGATCCGAGCGACTCCCAGAACCGCCGGCACGTCAAACAACCGCTGCTGAGGAACGCGATCAAGGTCGGGGGCCCGCCGGCCCTCAGGCCGATCTGGATGGCCTCCCCGGCGAGGCTGGTGCCGGCGAGGTCCGGCGCCGCAAGCCCCCCATCGCGACTGCGCGGACGCGGCAGAGAAGGATCGAAGGAAGCGGATCCCGGACGGTCCTCGAGCCGGCGCAGGATCTCGGCGTGACTGCGGAGCAGGGCGACCACGACGACGGAGAGGAGGACAAGCAGCAGCGTCTCGGCGGCGACGAGCACGGTCATCGATCAGGCCCCCGGGCTGGCACCGAGCACCGCGACGTTTCCGTCGCTGAGGCAGGGCGCGTCGTGGCCGCACGTCTTGTTGTCGGTCAACAGCGTCGGGTTGCAGTTGAAGCCTGGAATGGTCGCCGGGTTCGCGCACGTGATCACGCGGCAGGCGATGGGGGTGGTCCCGCGGATCTGGGTGTTGCACTGGCCGTAGCGGAACTGGTTGCAGTTGATGCTCCGATTGGAGCACTTGCCCTCGGCGCACCGGCATCCCCCCGGCGCGTGATCGCCCGGCTTGACATTGCAGTCGATGTAGTAACGGACGTGCTGGTCGCCGCAGAGACGGTCGCCGCGATAGTCCGTGCACTTCCACCAACCACCGATGTAGGTGTAGGAGGGACAGCTGTTGCGTCCCTCGCGGATCGTGCAGCAGAACTCGGTGTAGCCATCGCCGCAGAGTGAGCCGCTGGAACAGTCGTCGCGGGTGATTGCCGCCCACGCGCTGATCGGGCGCATCAGGAACCGGAGGGGCGCGACGCTGAGCGCTGTCGCGATCAGCCCGAAGCGGGCCAGCGCGCCGCGTCTCGAGACTCGGCGCTCGAGCAGCGATCCGGATGACTGCAGCAGGCGGTCGGTCATCGGGCCTCCGGCGTCCATAGCGTGGGCACGAGGGTGAAGATGACGTAGGCGAGCCAGGTCGAGCACCCGACCGCGGCGAGGGCCGCGGTCCCGGCGAGCGGGCTGTCGAACCAGTCGAGCGGGCCTGCGGGCGGAGCAACGGCGCATGCCGCCGCGACCGCAGCGGCGAGCAGGTTGAAGGCCAGGTGAGCGCGGGTGGCCGTGAAGGATCCGGTGCCGAAGCAGCCGCACGGCACCGAGCCGGCGTCGAGGCGAAGCAGTCCCGCCATGGCGAGCGCAAAGCTCAGATAGGCGACCGCGAGCAGCGCCGCGGATAGTGGCCCCGGCGAGAGGAGACAGCCGGCTCCGAGCGCGACCTCGAGCGTGCCGACGAGACGGACGAATTCGGGGGTGCCCCGCAGGCCCAGCCGGCCGAGGGCGAGGGCGGCCGGAGCGGGCGCATTGAGCTTCGCCAGACCGGCGACGACGATCAGCGCTGCGGCGGTGGCGAACGCGGGGGCGAGCGCGGTCATAGGGGTCTCCCCGTGAGCACTGCCCGCTCGCTCCCGCTCACGCAGCCCCTCACGACGGTGTGGATCTGACCGGTGATTCGGTTGACGCGCCCGGCGGCTGCCGCCCTCGTCGCGCGAATGTCGATCTCCGTCCGACTGCGAAACTCCAACCCGTTGTCGCAGTACCCATGATGGGTCTCGATGCCGCCCCACCGTCCGCTGCCGCGTTCGCTCAGGAGGCTGGCGAACTTTCCACGCTGGGCGGACCGCCGCAGCCTTACATCGGCGCAGCCGCCGCGAACCCGCGGAGCGCACCGAGCCCTGAACCGGTATCGGCGAACGCCTCCGTCGCCGCGGTGCTGACCGAACGGACGCCCACCGGCGGTGACCCGAATCTCCACGCGAAAGACCCCGTCCAAGGTCGGGGCAGTGCTGCGAAACGTGCGGTCATCCCCCTCGGCAGCACCGAACTCGTTGGTGGCGACGAGGCGGTAGTGGTATTCCACGCCCGGCTGGAGGCCGGAGAGGCGAGCTTCGACTGCGACGGGGGCGGTGCCGGAGGGAATCGTCGCGGGGGCGGTCTGCCGGCCGTACTCGGTCGTCGGCCCGTAGCGGAACTTGTATGTCGTCGCGAAGCCGTTCGGCCGGACGGTGCCATGCACCAGGGCCGAGATCGACTCGACGTCGGAGGCCTTCCCCGTGCTGGCCCCCGGCGCCGGGGGCGTTCGCCCGGTGACCAGCGAAGGAATCGCTACGGCTGCGGCGATCGTCGTGACAGCAGCCACGGTCACCCCCAAGTTATGCCCCGGACCTACCCGACGACGCACCTGCGGGATCTTATCCCCGCCGACCAAGGAGGAAGTCGTCGCACGGCTCGCGGCCCCGCTCCCCGGCGGGACCGCGATCCAGAGCGCCCCCGACGCCCTTCCGCCTACTGACGCTTCATCACGACCTTGTCAGTCGCTTCGCAGTTGCCCTTGTAGACGGTCGTCTTCTGCACGAGCTTCTTGGCGCTCTTGAACGTGCCGACGACCTTCAGATTGACCTTCTGCCCGGCCAGGTTCTTGGCCTTGCCCGCGAACTTGTACTTGCCCTTCTTGTTGATCTTGACTCCGTCGATGCCGATCGGCACGCCGTTGCCACATTCGTAGGCGGCGACCGACAGGTCGACCTTCTCCGCCGCTGAGTTGCCGTCCTTGTCCGCCTTGGTCGTGGCGATGTTGGACGTTCCGGTCTTCGTGTAGGTGGCTCCCTCAGGCGGGCGCTTGCCCGCCAGGGCCATCGCCGGCACGATCAGCATCCCGATGCTTACGCATACCAGCGCAATCCGCTTCGAATCCATTGTGTCTCCCTTGATCTTGGAGCCCCGCCCGCCCTCGCGGCTGACCGGTCACGGCTAGAGCTGACTGAACAGCGCGAGCCTCCCCGAGAATGACCGGGCGGCCCGTCCCCAGCGGGTCTCCCCGCGAATTGATCCGGCGGCGCGTCAAGCACCACATCGACGATCGGGTGGGTCACTCCGGTTTTGCACTACCGGCGACACTACTCAGCGCGCGGACGACTGGCGCCGGCCTCGTCCGCCCGACTGCAGCCCGCCGCGCCATAATCCCGGATCCGGCAAAGGAGTGAGGGAGCATCGCCACCACAGACCCGCTGCGGCTCGTCACGATCCCGATCAGCCACTACTGCGAGAAGGCCCGCTGGGCACTCGAGCGCGCGGGTATCGCATTCAACGAGGAGCGCCACGTTCAGGGCATCCATCGTTTCGCCTCGCGCCGCGCAGGCGGGCGCGGCACCGTCCCTGTGCTGGTCACCCCCGAGAGGGCGCTCGGGGAGTCGGAGGAGATTCTCAACTGGGTTGACACCCAGCTCCCGTCCGAGCAGCGACTATTCCCGGCGGGCGCGTCCGAGCGCGCCGAGGTCGAGCGCCTCAGCCGGCGCTTCGATGAGCGCCTTGGGCCGACCAGCCGCCGACTGATGTACGTGAACATGCTCGCCCAGCCGGAGCTGATGCTGCGCTTCAACAACGAGGGCGTGCCGCGCTGGGAGGACCGCGCGCTGCGGCTCGGATGGCCGCTGGCCGTGCGCTGGGTGCGACGGGAGCTGGCGATCAGCCCGGGGGTCGAAAGAGGCGACGAGGCTTCCGTCTGGCATGAGCTCGACTTCGCGGCCGGGCTGCTGGCCGACGGCCGAGTGCACCTGTGCGGGGATCGCTTCAGCGCCGCCGACCTGACGTTTGCCGCCCTCTGTGCGGCGGTGGTCGTGCCACCCGTGTACGGAGTGCCGCTCCCTCAGCCCGACATCCTGCCCGCCCACATCGCCGAGCTGGTCGAGCGGGCGCGCGAGCATCCGGGCGGGCGCTATGCGCTGGAGCTGTTCGCCGCGCGCGCCTAGCGCCTTCGCTTGGCCTCGAGCATCGCCTTGTCGGCCCGATCGACGAGGGTCAGAAGCGTGTCGCCCTCTTGGAGGGCCGCAAGGCCGATGCTGATCGAAGCCCCCGGTCGGGTCAGGTTCAGAACGGACTCCGCCTCGTTCAAGCGATCCCTTGCGCCCTGGATGCCGATGCCGGTGATCGCGCAGACGAACTCGTCACCGCCCCAGCGCGCGATCGGGTCGTAGGCGCGGAGCCTCGCCCGCAGCGAAGCGACGACATCCCGCAGCAGCGCGTCGCCGGCTTCATGGCCATGCTCGTCGTTGGTGTGCTTCAGCCCGTCGACGTCGATGAACGCCAGGATCAGTTCGAGGTGGGAACGACGCGCCCGCTCGATCTCGTTCTCGAGGATTCCCACCCCCATCCCGCGCCGGTGAGCGCCGGTGAGGTCATCGAGCCCGGAGAGGCGCAGCTCGTCCCGCAGCTCCGCGCGCTCGCGCATCGACTCCTCCCGATCCCGCGCCGCCCGCGCCCGGTTGGCAGCCGCCCGGGCCCGGTCGGCAGCGCCTCGCGCACGCACCGCGGCGGCGACGTCAAGCGCGGCCAGCGAGCCGGGATTGGCGGCGGCGAGCTGCTCCTCGAGCCGCTCCTCCTCGTGATCCAGCTGCTCCGCGGTGCGATCGCACTGATCGGCGATCTGGTCCCGCAGGATCGCGGCCTGATTGCGCTGGATCGCTCGCTCCTCGCGTAACGATCGGGTCTGCGACCGCTCGTGGGCGGTCTCGTCCCTGCCGAGCGTCGCCTCGAGGCGCTCAGCCCGGGCGTCCTCGTGAACCTGCCTGGTGGCCTCGCTCCCCGGCGCGGCGTCGAACTCCCGATCGGATGCGACCTGGTCACGGTCCGACGCGACCTGATCCGCCTCCGACGCGGCCTGATCGCGGTCTGACGCGCGCTGATCGGCATCGGCGCGCTGATCGGCATCGGCACGCTCCTCGTCATCGTTGGCGGCCGGCTGATCGGCCGTGGCCCCCATCCGATCGTTCTCATTGCGATCCCCGTCTGAGGACATCGCGACCCCCTTCATGCTTCCCCTTCTCCGCTCGAGGCACGGAGATTGCTCTCCGTTCAGGATAGAGACTTCCTATGAATGGTCTACTCGGCCCGAAGGCGAGCGGATCAGCCCAATTCGGAGCCGCTTAGAGTCCGCCCCGTGCCTGACCCCGCCACTCGCATCGACGACGCCGACCTCGAGGTCTGCCTGCGGGTGATCGCCGATCTCGACCAATTGCCGATCGACCATCCGGATGCGCTGGCCGTCCAGCGCGCGACCTCGCGTCTGTACAAGACCGTGCGCCAGCGGCGGCGGGCGCAGAGGCGCCAGGCGATCCAGGACAACGACCGGGCCGTCGTCGCCGCGACCGCGACCGGGGCACCCGACCGGATCGATGACGAAACGCGCGGCGTGCCACTGGGGACTCGCGCCGCCGGGGGCTCGGCCGGCACCCTCCTCGAGCCACGCCCCTGCTACGTCTGCAAGCGGCGCTACGTCGAGGTCGACGCCTTCTACCACCAACTCTGCCCGGCCTGCGCGGCGTTCAGCCACGGCAAGCGCGGTGCGCGAACCGACCTCCGCGGCAAGACGGCGCTGCTCACCGGAGGCCGGGCAAAGATCGGCATGTACATCGCGCTGCGCCTGCTTCGCGACGGAGCACACACGACGATCACGACGCGCTTCCCCCGCGACGCGACCCGCCGCTTTCGCGCCGCGCCGGACAGCGCCGAGTGGATAGCGCGTCTGCGGATCGTCGGCATCGACCTGCGCGACCCGGGCCAGGTGGTCGCACTCGCCGACTCGGTCGCCGAGCGGGGCCCGCTCGACATATTGATCAACAACGCCGCGCAGACGGTGAGGCGGTCACCTCGCTCATATGCGCTGCTGGCGGAGGCGGAGCGGGCCGCCCTGCCGACCGGGCCGACTCCCGAGATATGCACGATCGGCCCCGCGAGCGAGGGCCGGCGCGTCGCCGAGCTCGATCCCGCTTCGGAGCAGGGCCGGCACTGGTCCCCGACCCCCGATGCGATCGCCGCGCTCGCGCTCCAGCCGGGCTCGGCCGCTCCACATCGCATCGACGCCGGCACCGCGATCGACGCCGGTGGGCTGGTCCCCGATCTCGACGCCTCGAACAGCTGGGTTCAGGGCGTTGACGAGGTCGATCCGATCGAGCTGCTCGAGGTACAGCTCTGCAATTCGACCGCGCCGTTCATCCTGATCAGCAGGCTGCGAAAGGCGATGGAGGCGTCGCCGGCGCGGCGCAAGTACGTCGTGAACGTATCCGCGATGGAGGGGCAGTTCAGTCGTGGCTACAAGGGCCCGGGCCACCCGCACACGAACATGGCGAAGGCCGCCCTCAACATGCTGACCCGGACCAGCGCCGGTGAGATGCTGGAGACGAGCGGAATCCTGATGAGCGCCGTCGACACCGGCTGGATCACCGACGAGCGGCCCCATCCGACCCGCATGCGGATGGCGGGCGAGGGCTTCCACGCGCCGCTCGACCTCGTCGACGGCGCCGCTCGCGTCTACGACCCGATCGTTCGCGGCGAGGCGGGCGAGGATCTGTATGGCTGCTTTCTCAAGGACTACAAGCCGTCAGCCTGGTGAGCCGGGAACGCAGAAAGCCCGCCGGGCGCTGAACGCACCCGACGGGCTCCCGCTTCCCCTCAGAGGAGAGGTCTAGTTGAACGCGTACTTGAGGTAGTCGTCCACGTTGTCCTGGGTGACGACGGCGGCGGGCACGATGACCTGACGCGGCACCTCCGGCGGCACGAGCTCCGAGAAGCCCTCGCCCTGCGCGAGCAGGCGTGCCATGTTGACCGCGGTGCCCGCCATGTTCGGGTTGTAGAGGAACGTCGCCCGGTAGAGGCCGCCCTCCTTGATCTGCTCCATGGCGTCCTGGGATCCGCCGACCCCGGTCAGGAACATCTCGTCGTCCCGTCCCGAGTTGCGGATGGCCTGAACGACACCCTGGGCCATGTCGTCGTCCTGGGTGTAGACGGCGTCGATGCTGTCCTGGGCGGTGAGGATGTTCTCCATCACCTTCAGCCCGGTGTCGGGGTTGAAGTCCCCCGGCTGGGTGGCGACGATCTTGATGCCACCGTCGGGACACGCCTTCTTCAGCTCGTCCTCGAACCCCTGGGTACGGTCATCGGTGACCGAGATCCCCGCGAGGCCCTGGATGTCGACTACGTTGCCCTCACAGCTGAGCTGATCGGAGATGTAGTCGGCCGCCAGGACACCGATCTGGTAGTTGTCGCCGAGGACCGTGGCCGTCGCGGCGTCGGGCTCGGAGAACAACCGGTCGATGTTCACGACCGGGATCCCGGCCGCCTCCGCCTTCTGCGCCACGGGCGTCAGCGCCTCCCCGTCCTGCGGGAGGACGACGAGTGCGTCCGGCTTGTCGGAGATCAGCTGCTCGATCTGCTGAGCCTGCGAATCGGAGTCCGCCGCCTCGACGATTTTGAAGTCGACGTCGTCGTACTGGTCGGCCGCCGCCTGGGCGTCCTTCGAGATCGCCCCGAGCCAGCCGTGGTCCGTCGGCGGGACGCTGGCGACGATGCTCACCGTCTTGCCTGAACCACCTCCGGTGCTGCTCGACGCTCCCGGGGCCGTAACGGTCGTGGTGGTCTCGCCACCGCCGCAAGCGGCGACTCCGAGCGCCACGGCCACCGCCGTGATGATCGCGATTGAAAGTCGCTTATGCGACATGAGATACCTCTCCTCCTGTGGATTGCCTGATCTGTGTGGGTGAAAGCATTCGTGTCATCCGAGCCGTGCCTCGGGCCGCTGGAGG
Organism: uncultured Solirubrobacterales bacterium; assembly: GCA_963826475.1. GTDB lineage: Bacteria > Actinomycetota > Thermoleophilia > Solirubrobacterales > 70-9 > RHKX01. The sequence continues at coordinate 1,300,049 of CAWGXC010000003.1, forward strand.
AGGACCGCGCCGAGCACGATCGCGCCCTTGGTCACCTGCTGGACCTCCGTCGAGAGGTTGAGCTGGGTCATCAGGCTGAAGATCAGCGCGAAGGTCAGGACGCCGAGGAACGTGCCGACGATCGTGGCCCGGCCGCCGGCGAGGCTGGTGCCGCCGATCACGACCGCGCCGATCGCGTCGAGCTCGTAGAGGTTGCCGCTGACCGGGGAGGCGCTGCCGAGCCGCGCGCACAGCAGCACCGTGGCGATCCCGACGAGGAAGCCGGAGAGCACGTAGACGCTGAAGATCACCTTGCGCACCGACACGCCGGCGATGCGCGCGGCCTCGCGGTTGCCGCCGACGGCGACTACGTGGCGCCCATAGCTGGTGCGGTTGAGCAGGATCCAGCCTCCGATCGCGATGCCGAGGAAGACGAAGACGGAGATCGGCACCCCAGCGACCTTGCCGGTCCCGAACCAGAGCAGCGAGAACGCGGACGGATCGCCGAACGAGCCTCCGTTGAGGTCGAGCAGGCCGACCGGCTGCTTGTCGTGGAGCAGCAGAGCGAGGCCCTTGGCGATGGAGAACATGGCGAGCGTGGCGATGAACGGGGCGACGCGGCCGAACGAGATCGAGGTGGCGTTGACCGCGCCGAGGAGGGTCGCGAAGGCGACTGCTCCGAGGACGAACATCCAGGTGCTGCCGTCGGGGTCGACCATGACCCCGCCGAATACGCCGGCGGCAGCGAGCATCGATCCGACGGAGAGGTCGATTCCCCCGGTCGCGATGACGAAGGTCATCCCGATCGCGATCACCCCGACCACGCTCGCCTGGGTCAGCATGTTGCGGATGTTGTCCCAGGTCGGGAACGTGTCCGGCTTGAGAATCGCACCGACTACGAACAGCGCTACGACCACGATCGCGAGCGCGTATTCCTGGAACTGGAGCGTCCCGAAACGGGTGCGCAGGGCGGTCATCGAACCTCCTCGACGAGATCGGTGGATTCAGTAGGGGCAACGGCATGACGGAGCAGCTCGCGTTCGGTGGCGTCGGCCCCGGCGACCTCGGCGACGATCTCGCCCTCGCGCATGACGAGCACGCGACTGCAGATGCCGACGAGCTCCTCGAGCTCGGAGGAGACGACCAGGATCCCGAGACCGGATGCCGCGAGGCCGCTGAAGAGCCGGTAGAGCTCGGCCTTGGTCGCGACGTCCACGCCGCGCGTCGGTTCGTCCAGCAAGAGCACACGGCACTCGTGCATCAGCCAGCGCGCCAGGACGACCTTCTGCTGGTTGCCACCGGAGAGCTCGCGAACGATCCGGTCGGGATCGTCAGGCACCGTGCCGAGCGCCCGCAGCTGCTCGCCCGCGGCGGTCCGCTCGGACCGCACGTTGAGCAGGGGATGACTGAAGCGCGCAAGGTCGGAGAGGCTGACGTTCTTCGTCAGGCTCCAGTCGAGGAGCAGCCCCTGCGACTTGCGGTCCTCCGGCGCGAGCCCGAGGCCGGCGGCGATTGCGCGATCAGGGCGATTCGGCGGAAGGCGTTCGCCGTCGAGCAGCGCCTCACCCTCCTCGGGGGTGTCGAGCCCATAGATCAGGCGGAGCAACTCGGTGCGACCGGAGCCGACCAGCCCGCCGAGTCCGACGATCTCGCCGGCACGGACCTCGAGGCTGACCCCGCGCACGGCTGGGAGGCGCCTCATCGAGCGAACCTCGAGCAAGATGTCACCAGCTCCGACGGGCCGGGCGGGATATAGCTGGCCGACCTTGCGACCGACCATCAGCTCGACGAGCTCGTCGGTCGGCGTCGAGGCGGGCAATCCAGTGGCCGCCGTGCGACCGTCGCTGAGGACCGTCACCCGATCCCCGATCCGGCGAATCTCGTCGAGACGGTGAGAGATGTAGACGACCCCGACCCCCTCGGAGGTCAATCGGCGGACGACCTCGAAGAGCGTCTCGATCTCCCCCTGGTCGAGGATCGCCGACGGTTCGTCCATGACCAGCAGCCGGAGGTCGTGGGAAAGGGCGCGGGCGATCGAGACGACCTGCTGAGCGGCGGGGCGAAGCGCGCTGACTCGCGTCGCGGGATCGATCGCCTCGTGTCCGAGCCTGGCCAGCAGGGCCTCGGAGTCCCGTCGCATCAGAGCGCGGTCGAGGAGGAGGCGGCCGCGACGTGCCTCGTGGCCGAGGAAGATGCTCTGGGCGACGGTCAGGTCCTCGACGAGGTCGAGCTCCTGGTAGATCGTCGCCACCCCGCGGTCGAGGGTTCCGGATGGGTCGCCCGGCGGCAGCGGGTCACCGAGGAAGAGGATCTCGCCGCCGGTGGGCTCCACCGCCCCGGAGACGCACTTGATCAGCGTCGATTTGCCGGCACCATTCGGTCCGAGGAGGCAATGCACCTCGCCGGCGCGGACGTCGAAGCTGACGCCCTTCAGCGCCTTGACGCCCGGGTACTCCTTGAACAGGTCGCGGACCTCGAGGACCATCGGCTTCTCGGCGAGGGCTGTCATCAGGCGGCGAGCAGTGGGCGCAGGGTGCCGGCGGCGAGCTTCAGGCCGGACTCGATCTTCTCCGGCGTCCCGGTCCAGACCGGGTCCTCGTGCTCGACCGAGAGGACCCCGTCATAGCCGCCCCTCTTCAGCGTCTCGACGTATCCGGCGAAGTCGACCTGGCCGAGGCCCGGAACGCGAAAGCGCCACCAGCCCATGTCCCAGGGATCGAGCTCCCTCGTACTCAGTCGCCCGAAGAAGCCGTACTGATTGCGTTCGGCGGGAAACGTCTCCGCGTCCTTGGCGTGGGCGTGGATGACGCGATCGACGTAGGGCTGGAGGGCCGCGAGGGGGTCGATGCCGATCCAGAGCAGGTGAGAGGGATCGAAGTTGAGCCAGAAGCCCAGCCCGAACATCCACTCCCAGAGCTCGGGCGAGTACGCGAGGTTCCCGGGATAGCCATCGGGATGCCATCCCTCCATCACGCAGTTCTCGATCATGAGCTTGACGCCGCGCTCGCCGGCGTACTCGACGAGTGGGGGCAGCGCGCGCTCGGCCTCGCGCAGGTTCTCGGCGACGCTGAGGGAGTTGTCACGACCGATGAACGTGCCGACGGGGACGCCGCCGAGCGCCGCCGCGGCGTCGATGCACGCGCGCAGGTGTCCATGGATCGCCTCGCGCTGCGAGGCGTCGTGGTGCAGGTTGTTGTCGTAATAGGCGAGCGCGGACAGCTCCAGTCCATTGTCTTCGAGCGCACGATTGACCCGTTCTTTCTCGGCCTCATCGAAGCCATCGGCGGCGATGTGGCGAGCGACGAACGGCCGATCGCCAAGCCGCGGCCAGGAGGCGAGCTCGATGGCCTCGAACCCGTTGGCTCCGGCCCACGTCGCCACCTCCTCGAGCGAGCGCTCCGGCATGCAGGAGCTGAGCAGCCCCAGCTTCACGAGACGGCCACCCATTCGCGCCGGCGCGCCGAATCGAGCACGGCCTCGGTGATCGTGGCGGCGCGAAGGCCGTCAGCGATCATCGGCAGCCCATCCGCCGCGTCTCCTCCGGAGATCGCGGCGTACGTCTCGGCCACGAAGGCATCGAAGCAGTCCTGATAGCCCTGCGGATGCCCGCCGGGGAGCGTCACGTAGGCTGCGGCCTCGGGAGCCAGGGTGTCGAAATCGCGCGGGATCGACTCGCTGCCGCGGCGGCGGCCGACCCAGAGGGACTCGGGCTCCTCCTGATCGAAGTAGACCGACTCCCGCGAACCTGAGAGCTCGAACCAGAGGTGGTTCTTGCGGCCCGCGGAGACCTGTGAGACGACCGCAGTCCCGATCAATCCGCCGTCGGTCTCGAACATGATCGCGGCGATGTCCTCCGTCTCCACCGAGCGGGATGGCCCGGCACCCGCAGGGCGGGCGAACGAGTGCGCCTCCGTGCGGCTGCGCTGCGGGTGGGCGACAGCGGTGCGCGCCGCGAGGCCGCGAATCCGCTGGCCGGACACGAACTCGACCAGATCGCACCAATGGGAACCGATGTCCGCGAACGCGCGGGACGGCCCGCCGACCTCCGCGTCGACGCGCCAATTGTCGTCATCGGCCCCGAGAAGCCAGTCCTGGAGGTAGCCGCCGTGCAACAGGCGCAGCTCGCCGAGCTCCGAGCGGGCGCGGACGCGAGCTTCGCGGACCGTCGGGTAGTAGCGATAGACGAACGGGACCGTGGCGACGACGCCCGCATCCCGGGCCGCGTCGACAAGGCGGGTGGCGCCGGCGACGTCGAGCGCGATGGGCTTCTCGCAGATGACGTGCTTGCCGCCCGCGATGGCGGCGAGCGCCAGTGGGAGGTGCAGATTGTTCGGCGTGCACACGTGCACCACGTCGATCCGCTCGGAGGCGATCAGCTCCTCGGCGCTCGCGAAGCCGTGCTCGGCATTCATCTCAATCGACGCCGTGACGCTCCGCTCGGGGGTCGAAGCTGCGACGCCGGCGAGACGGGCGCCGGCGAGGAGGGCCGAGCGGGCGTGGACGCGACCGATGAACCCGGTGCCGACGACGCCGACGTTCAGCCGCCGCACCTCGTCGCCGCCGGCGCTCGGCGGCGCCTCGGTCAGCGCGAAACCTCTCTCCTCCTCCATCCGATTCCGAACCTAACCCGCTTCTGCCTGTATGTCAAGCAAAAGTTCCCTGCTGCTCCTACGGAAGACCCGCGTTTACGCATGAAGCGCGAAGAACTTGCGCCTTGTTGACATCTGTAAGTCGCGCTGGTTCACTCCCCCCGATGGTCGCCGGACCCGCTTCAAGCGCCGCGCTGCTCGGCCCCGGGGCGCTGCTGCAGCTGATCCGAGCCGGCGAAGGCACCACCCGCGCCGACCTGGCGGCGCGGACCGGGCTGGCACGATCGACCATCACTCAGCGACTCGAGCAGCTCCAGGACCGAGGCCTCCTGCGCGAGGCCGGAGGGGGCGCGTCGACCGGTGGCCGCCCGCCCATGCTCCTCACCTTCAACGAGGATGCGGGCGTGATCCTCGCCGCCGATCTCGGGGCGACCCACGCGCGGCTCGCGGTGACCGACCTGGCGGGAAAGGTGCTGGCCGAGGAGAGTGGCGAGATGGCCATCGCCGCCGGTCCCGAGAAGGTGCTGGGATGGGCTGCGGAACGGTTCGGCGAACTCCTCCGCGAGATCGATCGCCCCGACCGGGACGTTCGCGGCATCGGCCTGGGCGTGCCCGGCCCGGTGGAGCACGCAACCGGCCGCTCGCGCAACCCGCCGATCATGCCCGGCTGGGACGGCTATCCGATCCCGGAGCGCTTCGCCGACCGCTACGAGGTGCCGGTGCTGGTCGACAACGACGTCAACATCATGGCGCTGGGCGAGCATTGGACCAGCTGGAGTCGGGTCGAACACCTTCTGTACGTGAAGGTCGCTACGGGCATCGGCTGCGGGGTCGTGCTCGGCGGTCAGATCCATCGCGGCGCCGAGGGAGCCGCGGGGGACATCGGCCACATCAGGATCGCCACGGATGAGACGACCGAGCAGATCGTCTGCTCCTGCGGCAACGTCGGCTGCCTGGAAGCACAGGCCGGCGGCGCGGCGATGGCCGCGCGCCTGCGCAGCGAGGGACTCGATGCGGACGGAGCGCGCGCCGTGGTTGACCTGGTCCGGGCCGGGGAGCCGGCGGCGATCAGGATCGTTCGCGATTCGGGGCGGCTGATCGGCGAGGTCCTCGCCGCCTCGGTCAACCTGTACAACCCCTCGGTCATCGTGGTCGGCGGAGATATCGCTTTCGCTCGCGAACAGCTGCTCGCGGGAATCCGCGAGGTCGTCTACCAGCGCTCGCTGCCGCTCGCCACCCGCCACCTGCGGATCGTTCCCAGCGAACTTGCCGACCGCGCCGGAGTGATCGGCGCCGCGGTGATGATGATCGAACACGTGCTCGCGCCCTCAGCCGTCGACGCGGCGATCAGGTGACGCCGCAGGCCGAGCGGGCGATCCGCGCCCGGGTCACGGGCGAGGTGCGGGGGGTCGGCTACCGCCGCGCAACCGCTGGGCGCGCGGGAGAGCTCGGGGTGCGCGGCTGGATCAGAAGCGCCGACGAGGACGTCCTCGTCCACGCCGAGGGCGATCGCGACGGAGTCGGGTCCCTGCTCGCGTTCCTCCGGCAGGGACCCGAAGGGGCCCAAGTCAGCGAGGTCGAGGTGGAGGAGGTCAAGCCCGAGGGACACGAGCAGTTCGCGATCCGCGGGCTCAGCGCCGGCGCCTTCGTCGTCCAGGAGCACCAGGCCACCGCGCACCACTTCGACCTGCGACTCGAGGTCGAGGGAGTGATGCGCTCCTGGGCCGTCCCGAAGGGCCCATCGATGGATCCCGCGGTCAAGCGCATGGCAATCCAGGTTCCGGATCACTCGATCGAGCACAACGACTTCGAGGGCGAAACCGAGGGCGGCTGGGTGCGCATCTGGGATCGCGGCACCTACGAGCAGGGAGGCCGCGTCCCCTGGCCCGAGGCGTTGGAGCGCGGCCATGCCGTCTTCGTCCTTCACGGCGAGCGACTCGAGGGTGGCTTCGCCCTACAGCGGACCGGCGCCGGCGAGAAGCCCCGGTGGCTGCTGATCAAGCGTCGCGACGAGGCGGCGCGACCGGGCTCCGACGTCGTCGCGGAGGCGGCAGCCGGCTGACCCGATGCGGGTGATCAGCGACGACGAGCGCCGGGCCAGACTCGGGCTGCGACACGCGTTGGCCGACCCGGCGGGCTCCGTCGAGGAGGCGGCATCGGCGGTCGTCTGCCTGCACGCCACCGAGCCCGCGAACGTCTATCTCTCCGCGTTCGCCCGCTGCGGCGCCTCGCGCGACGAGATCGACCGAGCACTCTACGAAGACCGCGTGATCGTCCGGCAGCTGGCGATGAGGCGGACCGTCTTCGCCTTCCCGCGCGACCTGCTCCCGGCGGTACGCGGCAGCGCGTCGGCCCGCGTGGCCGGACAACTCACGACCCGGCTGGCGAAGGAGGTCGAGGCGAACGGGCTCGCCGAGGACGGAGCCGCCTGGGTCCGGGATGCATGCGCCGACGTGGTTGGGCAGCTGCGCGGGCGCCCCGCGACCACCGCGCAATTGCGTGAGGCGCTACCGGCGCTCGAGCAGCGCATTCAGATGGCACCGGGCACGAAGTGGGGCGGCGAATTTCCGATCGCACCGCGCGTCCTCTCGACCCTGGCCGCCGGTGGGATGGTCATGCGCGGGCGCAACGCCGCCGGCTGGAAGGTCTCGCGGCCGTTCTGGACCGCAGCGGAGGAGTGGCTCGGCGGGGAACCCGAGACGCTCGACGAGCGAGCGGGATATGCCGAGCTCGTTGCGCGGTGGCTCGCGCGGTTCGGTCCGGGAACCGAGGCCGACATCGTCTGGTGGCTGGGCGCTACGAAGGGCGCCGTGCGCCGGGCGCTCGGCGACGTCGAGGCAGTGGCCGTCGAGCTCGGCGACGGCACTCCGGCATGGGTGCACCCCGCGGATACGGAGGTGGTCTCTGCGCCGGCCTCGTGGGCTGCCCTCCTCCCCGCGCTCGATCCGACCACGATGGGCTGGAAGCAGCGCGGCTTCTACCTGGGCGAGCACGCCCCGCTGGTCTTCGATCGCAACGGCAACGCAGGCCCGACGGCGTGGTGGGAGGGGCGAGTCGTCGGCGGGTGGACTCAGACCGACGACGGGGAGGTGGTCGTCGTGCCCATCGGGTCACTTTCGCCGGACGCGAAGCGTTCGTTGGATGATGTCGCCGAGCGCCTCAGCGCCTGGCTCGACGGTGATGTGGTGCGGACGATCTACCAGTCGCCCTTGGTCCGGTCGGGAAAGCCCTAGGCCGAGGGCCCCTCAGGAGGTCTTGAGCCTCCGGCGAGCGTCGCCTTAGACGGCATCGTCGTCATCGGGGTCGGTGTCCTCGCCATAGTCGTCGTCGGGGTCGGTGCCCTCGCCATAGTCGTCGTCGACCTCGGCGGGATCGTCGGAAGCTGCAGTGGCGTCCTTGGCCTTCGACGAAACGCACTTTCCGTAGGCGTCGTTGCCATTCCGGCCGGTCCCGTAATCGGCCTCGAAGGCCATCGGGTCGGCCGCACGCTCCGCCTTGCATTCCTGCGCGGCGTTCTTCACGATCGCCTTCTCCTCGGCCGAGACGGACCGGGTGGCCTTGATGCAGCTGCGCATCGCGTGTTTGCCGTACTTCACGTTAAAGGCCGTCTTGTCCGATTTCTTCTCGGCGGCGCAGGCCTTGGCGATGGCGCTCTTGCCGCCGGTCTGACCGTCGGCCGGCTTGGCGGCCGATGCAAGAGATGCGGACATGAGCATCGAGCTGATGACCACAGCGCCGGTGATTGCGAACTTCTTCAAGGTCCACTCCTTCTGCATCGGGTTCGAACCGGCTCTGGGCCGGGCGCTCACCCCATCGGCAGCGGCGGGAAGGAACATTGGACCTCGCGCTCGAAACCGACCATCCGTCCATGCGCTCGGATCAAAGAGCGTCGAGCGACAAGATGCTGATGCTGATTCGTCCCCCGACGGTCGCGGCCCGTCCTGCTCGAATCCTCACGAACCGACCGGCGACGCTGTCTCGTTTCTCCGTCTTGTTAGACAGACCGCTAACGCTACCCGCAAGCGGTACGAGTCTCTCGCATGCCCCAGTTCTGGAGCGTGCCGATATCTGCTGCGGCGCTATCCACGACCTTCAGCGTCCAGGTGCCGGCGGCAGGAGTGCCATCGAGCGCCGAAAGCGGCTGCTCGGGCCGGAACGAGCCGGTGAACGGAGCCGCACCGGCGCCGACGGCGGTCGCGGCCTCGTCGTCGAACACCGTGTTGATGAAGTTATCGCCAGAGCCGCCCCGGTGGGCAGCGAGCGCCACCGTGGTGGAGTCCGGCGCGATCAGTGAGATCGTGAGATCGCTGTCAAATGTGTGCGTCAGGCTCGGGATCCTGACATCGAGGTCCTGAATCTTGCCACCACCACTGACCACCAGATTCGAGGTCACGCCGGCGGGGTTGTTATCGGGGATCGTCTTCGGCACGTCCGTGCTGTCGCGGTCAGCCGGTGTTCCCGGCCCCCCAGTCGGAACCGCAATGTCCACGGACCCATTGCCCTGCGCCGTGGTCAGATCGAGGACCAGATCGACCGGGTTGCCGCAAACGTAGTTGCTCGCGAGCCGCACGCGAAAAGCAGTCGTGTTGGTTTTCGTTCCGTCCACGGCGATATCCGGGTAGGCCGAGCTCGATACGGGCACCGTGGTCCTCGGCGGGCCGCCCAGGACGGCGCTGATCCCCGACGCCGTGGATGTACCGACATTGAGCAGCCGCTCCTTCAGCCGGAACTGTTCCCCGGGTTCGATGTAGCCATCACCGTCGCCGACCTCGGTTATCCCTGAGTTGTCGTGGACGAGCACCGGACCCGTCTCGACGTTGCCGTTGGAAACGACCAGCGCGAAGTCCTGGTCGGTCGTATCGGCGTTGCCGGGAACGCCGTCGCCCGGAATGTTGGTAGCCCTGACGTCGACCGTGAAGCGGCCCGTGCTGCCCGCCGGCAAGAAGACGTTCTCCACGTTGTTGCGGGGGTCTGCCGTACCGCCGGTGACGGACTGGCCGCTTGAGAGCACGTTGCCCTTATAGCTCTGACCTCCGGCGTGGACGATCAGATCGAGGTCGTTCACGAACGCGTTGCCCGCCGTCGGCCCCGGTGCATCCGTGTAAGCCAGAGTGACCTTGAGCGGCTTGGACGTATCCGCGATCGCGTAGGTGCTGCGGCGCAACTGGCCGGTCGCGGAAAGGCGCGAGCTCTGATCGAGATAGGCGCGCTGGGTTCCGTCAAGCACGTTCTTCAGGCTGATGCGGCCCCAGCCCTGGGTTTGGGTCGGAGCGTTGCCGCTGATGCCTCCTGCGCCGTCCTGACCGCCGACCTGGTCAACAGCGGTATTGACCATCAGAGCCTTGGTCATCGCCGGGGAGGGAACGGCGGTACCGCCACCAACCTCGCGGCGATACCAGTCGCGGATCAGCGCTGCAAAGCCGCTGACCTCCGGGGCCGCCTGCGATGTGCCGGAGACGAGTGTGTAGACGGCACTGCCCGCCGGAAACTGAGGGTTGCAGGTGCCGGACCCGTTGAAATCCGCTCCCGTCTGCGGCTGAGCGCCGGTCACGTGGGTGCCGGGGGCGACGACATCAGGCTTCAGCCGGCCATCGTCGGTGGGACCGCGGCTGGAGAAGTCGATGATGTCCCTCGCGTTGTCAGCACCGGAGTCGAGCACGCCACAGCCGTCGCTGCCGCCGATTGGACGAACGTTCTCTGAAGCGCCCACCGTGATCACGTTCTTCGCGGTACCCGGCGATCCGATCGTGTTTCCGCCTGCTCCGGAGTTACCTGCAGAGAAGACGTTCGTCATCTGCTGATTTCCGGCCACTCCGGGCTGAGCGTCCCGCACCAGGAAGTCGAATTCTCGGCTGTCGGCCGTGTAGGCGCCGCCGACAGCCGCGCCCCACGAATTATTGGAGATTCTCGCTCCGGCTGTGTACGCCGCCGAGCGGAGGCTCGAAAAACTCGTCGTGACGTCGTAGGAACCCATACAGTTGAAGATCTTGGTTGCGCCGAGGCGCGCCCTCGGCGCGATGCCGAGCCCGTAGTTGAAACCCCCGGCGTCCTCGAAAGTGGCTCCTGTGAGCCTGTTGAAGCCAGCCGCAATCGACGCGACGTTGGTACCGTGACCGCCGCAATCGCGGGCGTCAAAGTCTGCGGCGGTTGCTTCCTGTGCGTACTTGATCCGGCTCGCTGAAGTGTTGTTTCCATTGATGTAGAAGTCGCTGTGGGAGCCGGCCGGAACGGGGACCACCCCCTTGTCCAAGCCTTCGTCGGTGATGTCGATCGTGTCCGGAGCAAGCGACGCCGGGAAGCCGTTCGTAGTGAGGAAGCTCAGATAGTTCGGCGGCGAGAGCGTTGTGCCCCCCGCATTCACGCGCCCAGCGACGATCGCCGCGGCGCGCTCATCGAGCAGCTCGGGCTCGATCCATGGCTCGACGCTCACCACGCCCGGATCAGCAGCCAGCGCATCCACGTCATCGGCGTGGAGCGCGGCGAACTCCGTCACCGTGCCGCCGTAAACCGCATGTGCGCGAAGCTCCTCGCCCCCGGCGAGCACCTTGCGTGCGCCCGCACCGGGCGCACCGGCGAGCGTTTCTACAGCGACCTTGACCGTGCCCGCGGAGTCGATCCCCGGTGCGGTTTTTTCCGCCGCCGTGAACGGCGTCACGCCCCGAACTTCGCCCCTGTCGGCGAGGTCGGCGAGGGCTCGGGTCTGCGCCCCCGTCGCGTAGACGACGTACGCGTTTTCTGAGATATAGGTGACTACCGTCGCACCCGTCTTGCGGAGGGACGCGAGCCATGAATCCTTGATGGGCCCGACGAATTGCACGATCGCGAGGGTTGAGTCGGCACTCGCGGTGAGCTCGGGCTCATTTGAAGGATCAATCTGCCCGTCGGCGACCGCCACCGTGGACATGTTGTCGCGCAGATCGGCCCCGGCATCCGCAAGCCCGTCATTGGCCGAACCGTCTGCCGAGACGAGGACGAACGAGGGATAGCTCGCGATCGTCTCGGCATTGGCCGCGTCCATCGCAGCTTTGCCCTCGACGGTGGTGGGGACGAGGTAGACGTGGCGACCGTGGAGTTCACCGGTCGTCGTCCCGTTGAATGGGACGGGAGCTTGCTTGCCCCCGGCGACAGCGCCAGCTGGGACTCCCCCAATTACGAAAACAAGTACGAACACTGCGCACGCGGTGATCGCCTGCCGTCGAGTTCCCCGATCACGCATCTATTTGCCCCCGACCCTAGTTTACGACCGCAAAATATGGCCTAAACCAGTACTTGTCAACCCGATTTTTTATTCATTCATCACGCTTGTCCGATGCGTCGTCAACGCTGGCGCCGATCGAAAGGCCGGATCACCGCGAGGATCAGACGACCATCATCCACAACCAGATACGCCTGACCCATCATCCCTGGCCCCGGGAAACTCGAAAGCCGCCTGGCGAGAGGCGGCCTTCGTACAGCGGGGGACAGATTTGAACCTGTGATCTCCGGATTGTGAGATGCCATCGGGCGAGCTTCTCAACAACTCTACGCTCGCCTCAGGCATGAACTGGGTGATCACTTAGATTCGCCCGGTTCGGTACCACGGCTGGCACCGAACGATCTTGAGGGCCTGATCTTCCAGGCTGCTGACCTATGCGCCCTCAAATACATGAGCGCGCACCGCTCTGGCGACATCTATCGCGCAGGCCGCTCTGCGCTGCGGTATGTCGGTGCCCGGATTCCGTCCAGCCCTCGCGCTGCGAGCTGCTCCCGCAGCCTCAGCAACGCGAGGTCCTTCGCCTTCGCCTCGAGCATCACGTCGAACTCCCGAGTGACGGCGGAGTCGGCGAGGAAGTGCTCGAATGCGATCGGATCGATCAGGTCGGCATGGGCGCGAAGCTGCGGTAGAACGGGGCGGCGCTCGACCCGGCGGCCGACCCTGCGCTTGCTCTCGGTGACGTCCAGGCGGGGCGAGGAGAAGTGGATCTTGGGCGTCTGTTCGGAGGGCCATGTCGCGAGCGCGAGCGCCAACGCCTCGGTATCGGCAATCCCAGAGGGGTCGTGACAGTGGTGGTGGAGGATGTCCCAGACGACCCGCAGTCCGGCGCGCTCGGCGAGCGGCAGAAGGTCCGTGAGGGCGTAGCTGCGATCGTCGTTCTCGATCACCAGCCGGCCGCGAGCACCAGCGGAGAGACCTTCGAGGCCGGCCTCGAAACGCTCGATCCCGGCCTCCACTCCGCCCGCAGCGCCGCCGATGTGGAGGACGATTACAGCCTCCGCCGGCTGACCCATCGCATCGAGGATTGCAGCATGGGACTCGAGATCAGCGATCGCGGCGGCGCGAACATCCCGATTCTCGGAGTTGAGCACCGTGTACTGCCCCGGGTGAAAAGAGAGCCTGATGCCGAGCTCGGTGGCTAGCGCACCAACCGCGGCAAGCTGCTCTGCGCAGTCTGCCACTTGCCCGTGAAACTGGGTGTACTCGGGGTGGGTAGCGTAGGGCGCCAGGCCGCTCGGCATTCGGTACATCCCGATCCGGTGCTCCGCGAGGTAGTCGAGGATCGCCCGCAACCGCTCGAGCGAGACGCTCAGGTGCGGATCAGACTGCCAGCGGCGGGTGTCGTGGGACGGCAGGCCGCCCCCTCCCAGCACCTTGACCGCGAAGCCGAGACGGCGGACGCTCACGGATTCGAACCACCGGTCTCGGGCCGGTCCGGGGCGCCGATCACGTGCGGCGGGCATCTGCACAGACGCCGTGGCCAGCCCTGGGGCGGGGACGCGTCTGCATAGAAGGCGTAGGAATTCGGCATAGCTCACCCATCGGTCGGGACTCTCTCAGAGTTCAGCTCCGCGCAACGGCCCTCCCTACACTGCCCTCGGCCTTCGACAGACGGAGAACGAAATGATCGGCGCCCTGATCCTCGGCCTCGCAGCCGGTTTCATCGGAAAAGCCCTCATGCCCGGCAAGGATCCGGGCAGCTTCTTCGCGACGATCCTCCTCGGCCTCGCGGGCGCGGCTGTCGGCTGGCTCATCTTTACCAAGGCGCTCGGTATCGGCGACACCGACGCCTTCGACCTAGGCGGCCTCGTTGGAGCGATCATCGGCGTTGTGATCTTGCTCCTCGCGTACCGCAAGTTCGTCGGTGGCAGCGAGACCACGCGCGCCAAGACCTAGCGGCCTGGGGCGGGCCTGCCCGGGCTGTGCGCAGCCAGATGCGCTCCCCTTGCGGTGGCACCACTGCCGATCACTTCTGCGACCCATCCCCACCGGGCCGAGCCGAAAACCCTTCACCACGCCCGATCCTCAGGGGCCCACCAGAGCCGGGCGTAACCTCAGTTCTGCCGCGGCCACGCAGCTCCAGTACCCCTTCGCCGGTCCCCTCGGCTGCGATCTCACGGGCGAGGCCCACCAAGTCGCGCCATCGATCACCGCCGATCACCCTGGCGGGCTCCGAGGGGCAGATTGTCGACCCCGGATCGCGCGAGCGAAGCAGCGCCCGCATGCAGGCCGCGAGCCGCTCCCGTCGGCCCTCGTCGCTGGGCGTCTCCCACCACGGCTCGCCGCGCTCGCCCAGGGCAACCTTCGCATCACTCACCCGCGAGCGCGCGAGACGCTCAGAGGACTCATTCTCGGCCGCCCCGACCGCGCGCCGGGCTGCCATCAGCTCCCGGACCAACTGCTTACGCAGCGTCTCGGGAATCGAGGGATCGCTGGCCCGCCAACGCCGGCCACCGATCAACAAGTAGCGGCCGTCCTCGGTGCGAGAGGGCTCACCTGCCCCGGGCACCCTAGCCAGACCCTTCGTGGTCGAAGCTCTGCAGCTTCTCGAACATCCCATCCTCCAGCGGCGCGACTGCGGCAACGTCTATCCGACCCAGCTCGGCTGATGGATCGACCCAGGCGGCGACAAGGCTAGTCTGCCGCTCGCCCCCAGAAAGCACGAAAGCCGCCTGGCGAGAGGCGGCCTTCGTATAGCGGGGACAGGATTTGAACCTGTGACCTCCGGGTTATGAGCCCGGCGAGCTACCTGACTGCTCCACCCCGCGGCGTGCGCTGAATCCTAGCAGCGGACCATCGCTCCGCCGAGATTTAAAGCCGGTCGATCAAATCATGCACTCGAGCGGGACTTGGGCGGCACGGGCATCGGCGCCTGGGCGGGATATCTGAGGTCGGCGAGGATCTCAGACTCGGTGATCGTGATCGTCATCGGTCGGACCTTGGTCTTCAGAGCTGTCTCGATGCGGTTCATCGTGACTCCAGGGGAGGCGCCTGTCCCACAGCACCAGAGTTGTTTGACGAAACGCAGAGTATCAGGGTTGCGTGATGAAACTCTCTGTGCAAGAGTCACACTGATGCTGAACAGGACCTATGAGAACCAGGACTGCTCGATCGCGCGATCGCTCGAGATCCTCGGCGAGCGCTGGACGTTCTTGATCGTCCGCGACGTCTTCAACGGCAGGCGACGCTTCGATCAGCTCCAGGATGGACTCGGCGTCGCGCGCAACGTTCTCGCCAACCGTCTTGCACGGCTGCTCGAGGAGGGAATCCTCGAAAAGCGCGCCTATCAGCAGCGTCCCGCCCGCTTCGAATACCGCCTGACCGAGAAGGGCATCGACCTCTGGCCGATCCTGATCGCGATGCTCGAGTGGGGGGACCGGCACGCGCCCGGCCCCGACGGCCCACCCATGGTGGTCCGCCACAAGTCCTGCGACGGCATCGTCGACGGGCGCGGGACCTGTCGGGATTGCGGAGAACGGCTCGACGCTCGCGACGCCTATCCGGTCCGGCCCGGCGTCACCGAACCGGTCTCGGCCTGACCCCGAAGCTCGCCCTCAGAGCAGCCCCCCGAGCGCTCGGCCGAGCGCGACCATCGCGATGCCCGCGCCCAGGCTCACCGCGACGTTGATCGCGAGGAGGCTCCGCTCACCGTCCTCGCCGAGTCGCTGGGACTCAAGCATCCAGGTCGAGAACGTCGTGTAGGAGCCGACCGTGGCCGTGCCGGCGAGCAGCAGCAGACCATCCCGCGCTTCGAGGCCGACGAGCAACCCGAGCAGGAACGCTCCGCTGAGGTTGACGACGAACGTGCCGAGGGGGAACTCGCCGCGGCCGCGCGCGCTGATCGCGCTGTCGACGGTGAATCTGGCGACGGCTCCGAACCCGCTGAGGGCGGCCGCCGCAAGCAGTTGCCCCGCGCTCATGGGACCAACCCGAGCCGCCGGGTCGCCGCGGTCGCGAGGTGGACGCCCACGAGGCCTGCGGCGAGGCTCGCACCCGCGTAGGCGAAGGCCATGGCGAAGCGCTCGTCGTCGATCATCTCCAGCAATTCGAGCTGCAATGCCGAGAAGGTCGTCAACGCGCCACAGAAGCCGTTACCGACCAGCGGCCTTCGGTAAGCGGGAAGCGGCGCGGATTCGTGGTGGCGGGTGACCACGAAGCCGAGCAGCAGGGTACCGGCGAGATTGACCGCGAAAGTCACCCAGGGCCAGCCATTGCCCGGGTCGTATCCGTTTGCGAGGACCGTTCGCAGCAACCCCCCGAGGGCGCCGCCGAGGGCGACCGCGAGCATGTCGTGGCGGGTCGGCAGCGTGGACTTCCGGATGCTCATTGCGGCAGCATCATGGCCCACGCGGCGGTCCCCGCTTCCACGTCCCTCTAGCATCGCCGCTCTTGCGAATCGCCGTGATCGACATGGGGACGAATTCAACGCGACTCCTCGTCGGCGACGTCGCGGATCGACGGGTCGATTCCATCTGCCGTGAATCCCGCGTCACTCGCCTGGGAAGGGGTGTCGAGACGTCCGGCCGACTTTCGACCGATGGCATCGAGGACGCCTGCGCGGCCATCGGCGACTACGTCGCGAGGGCGACGGAGCTGGGGGCCGAGCGGACAGTGGCGGTTGCAACCAGCGCCGTCCGCGACGCCTCAAACGGCGACGCCTTCCTGGCCGAGCTGCGCGAGCGCTTCTCGCTGCAAGGCCGCGTCATCGATGGCTCGGAGGAGGCGCAGCTCACCTACCGGGGAGCGCTCAGCGAGCGCCGCCCGGATGGCAAGACGCTCGTCATCGACATCGGCGGCGGCTCGACCGAGCTGATCGTCGGCTCCGGCCCCGAGCCCTCCTTCCACGCTTCGCTTCAGGTCGGCGTCGTCCGTCACAGCGAGCGCCATCTGCGCTCCGATCCACCCCGCTCGGACGAGCTCGAGGCGCTGGCCGAGGACGTCGGCGGGTCGCTCGAGACGGAGCTCGTCTCCAGCCCGGGCCTCAGCGCCGACACCGCGATCGCCGTTGCCGGCACCCCGGCTTCGCTGGCGGCCATCGAGCTTGCGCTCGAGAAGTTCGACGCCGAGGCCGTGGAAGGACATCGCCTCTCCCTCCCCTTCGTCCAGCAAGCCTGCTCGCGGCTGTCCTCGCTCCCGCTGGCCGAGCGACGTGAGGTCGTCGGCCTCGACCCCGACCGGGCGCCGACGATCGTGGCCGGCGTGGTCATCCTGATCAAGGTGATGCGGACGTTCGGGTTGACGGAGATCGACGTATCCGAGCGAGACATCCTCTACGGGACGGCGCTGGCGGCGGCCGAGGAGTAGCGGTGAGGGGCGAGTTTGAGCCGGTTACCGACCGAAACTCGCCCTTCGTCGGGAGCCGACCCTAAGGCGCCAACCGCTCGACCTCCCACCCACCCCCGCTCTGCCGCTGATAGCGGAAGCGGTCGTGAAGGCGACCTACCTGGCCCTGCCAGAACTCGATCGTGTCGGGAATGACGCGGTAGCCGCCCCAGTGAGGCGGGCGGGGGACGTCGGCGCCTTCGTAACGGTCCTCGACCTCGGCGACGAGGCGATCGAGCGCTTCGCGGTCGGCGATCGGCCGGCTCTGCGGGCTGGCCCAGGCGCCGACGCGGCTCTCGCGGGCGCGGCTGGAGAAGTACTCGTCGGATGCGTCCTCGTCGAGCCGTTCGACCCGTCCGCGGACCCTGACCTGGCGGTCGAGCTCGCGCCAGAAGATGACGAGGCTGGCGCTCGGACGGGCCAGGAGTTGATCGCCCTTGGCCGATTCGCGGTTGGTGAAGAAGCGGAAGCCCTCGGGACCGAAGCCCTTGAGCAGGACCATGCGCGCGTCGGGAGCGCCTGCGGAGTCGACGGTCGCCAGGGCCATCGCGTCCGCCAGGGGCACCCGTTCGGCGGCGAGCTCGTACCAGCTCGCGAAGAGCTGGAAGGGGTCGGCGGCGAGGTCTGACTCCCCGAACGGGGGCATGTCGGGTCGGTCGGCGGCCACGGTGCCGGCAACTCTATGGATGCCTTCGGCGAGTGTCCGGCTATGGTGGCGGCGATGGGAGAGCTGCAGGCGAGCTGGACGGTCGAGATCGACGCCCCGATGGAACGGGTCTGGGAGGTCGCCGCCGACGTTCCCAACTCTCCCGAGTGGCAACCTTCCCTGGAGACGGTGAAGACGATCGAGACCGACGCCGAGGGCCGCTCGACCGTGGTCGACACCGAAGCCGACGCAGTCGTGCGGAAGACGAAGCAGCGCCTTCGCTTCTCCTATCAGGAGCCGGGCGGGATGAGCTGGAAGCAGGAGAAGGGCGACGTCAAGTCGCTGCATGGAAGCTGGAAGTTCTCCGACCTCGGAGGCGACCGGACCGAGGCGACCTACGATCTGCGGATCGATCCGGGCCGGATGCTCGGGATGCTGGTGCGCGGGCCGGTCGAGGGCAAGGTCAAGGAGTTCCTGACCAAGGGCGCGGCTGAGGGACTCAAAGAGCGCGTCGAGTCCGCGGGCTGATCGCTCCCGGGCGCTCCTACACCCATCCTCATCGCGTCGGTGGATCCGACGTCGACCCCGAGGGGGCCGCACATCCGTACGCGATCGCCCGCTGGCTCGGTGAGGCGGCCGTCGCCGACGGGCTCGACGCCGGCATGGCGGTCGATGGCGCCTGGATCATCCGCCGGGCGACGATGACCGTCGACCGACTGCCGCGCGTGACCGAGGAGCTGGAGCTCGTGACCTGGTGCAGCGGGGTTGCGAAGAGCGTCGCCGAGCGCCGGACCACGATTCGCGCCGCGGAGGGGTCGATCGCCGAGGCGGAGGCGATCTGGGTCCACGTCGATCCGGATGCGCGCAGGCCGGCGCGCCTGCCGCAGCGCTTTCACGAGGTCTACGGCGAGAGCGCCGCGGGCCGGCGGCCGCGCAGCTCACTACGCCACCCCGCCGAGCCGCCGGCCGGCGCCGAGCGGTTCGAGTGGTTCTTCGCGATGGCGGACATCGACCTTGCCGCACACGTCAACAACACGCTCTATTGGCGCGTGGCGGAGGAGTACCTGGACCTCTCGGTGCTGGACGGGGGGCCCGCACTCTTCGAGGCCGAATACAGGGCGGGAATCGGCCCCGGTAAGGCGCACGTCGCAAGGGCCGGCACGATGCTCTGGATCTCCGCTCCGGATGGGACCGTTGCCGCGACGATCTCGATCGCCCCCACAAAGCACTAGCGCGGAGGGGGCTTTCGCCCACGACTCCGCGCTGTGTGCTGGCATCCCTCACTGGCTTCTTGGGAGTCCCCACTTCCCAAGAAAGTCCAAACGGCTTGCACCGCTTTGTACCACTTGAACTATGCCCCGCCCCGCCCCGGGTGAATCTGTCGACTCGGTTGCGCTCAGAGCGCGCAACTTAGAGGTACCTACAAGACGATGGCTTTTCGGCTCTAGCTGATGCCGTCGCCACGAAGTTGGTCCAGCGCGGCGCGCAGGATTCGCGACACCTGCATCTGCGAGACCCCTACGCGCTTGCCGATCTCGCTCTGGGTGAGGTCCTCGACGAAGCTCAGGTGAAGCACCTCGCGATCCCGGTCGGAGAGCCCCTCGAGGCGCTCCTCGAGGATCACGTTGTATTCGACCTGATCGAAGTTCTGATCGCTCACGCCGACCTGCTCGACGAGCGGAACGGCTCCCTCCTCCGCCATCCGCGCGGATGCCGGGGCGTCCAGTGACGCCGGTCGAGCCGCGCGGGACGCCTCGAGCGCCTCGCGCACCTCGACGGGCTCCATGTTGGTCGCTTCCGCAACCTCCTCCGCGTCCGGCATCCGGCCCTTCTCGGTCGCGAGATCGGCGATCGCCGAACGGATGCGCGGCATTGCCTCCTTCAGATCGCGTGGCACCCGCATCGCCCAGGATCGATCTCGGAAGTGCCGTCGCAGCTCGCCCAGGATCGTCGGCGTGGCGTACGCCGCGAAGCCGTTCGGGCGATCGGTGTCGAAGCCGTCGATCGCCTTGAGCAAGCCCAGCCGCGCCACCTGTTCGAGGTCCTCCATGCGCTCGCCGCGGTCGCGGTAGCGGTTGGCGAGCCCGGCCGCCAGCGGCAGGAACCTCGTCGCCAGCTCCTCCCGCGCAAGTTGGTCACGAGTATTCGTGAAGCGCTCGAACAGCTGCTCGTCGGTCTCGCGGGCGAGCTCAGGCCGAGTGACCTGCCCCGCCTCCGGATTTTCGTTCAAAGCGAGAGCGAATCGAGGGAGAGGAAGTTCACGCCCGGAGCTTACGACAACCCGCTCAGCGGGTTGCCGCCGCGCACGGCGAACTCGATGCCGCCGACGCGCTCGAGCTCACCGCTGGGCAGGGTCACGAAGACGGCTCCGTCGCGGTCGAGCCGTTCGCGAGGCTCCATCAGCGCGATGCCGTGGAACTTGTCGTCGGAGTCGAACAACCAGACGTGCTCCTCCGGAGTCGGCTCGCGCCTCGCCGAGGGCGAGGCATCGTGCTTGGCGTAGATCACGTCGCTGGAGGCGTCGTATGTGACGTAGGTGAAGTTGTGTCGCCCGATTCGCAGCCCCATTGCCGCAGGAAGATAGAGGGGTGCGTCCGGCGGGCCGTCCCGGCCCGTCCTAGACGAGGACGGCGCGACGCGGATACACGACGTCGGGATCGGTGAGCACGTTGACGAGCGCCGGCTTACCGGAGGCGAAGGCGCGCTCGAGCGCCGGGCGCAACTCGTCAGGCTCTCTGACGAGCTCGCCGTGACCGCCGAGGGCTTCGACGACCTTGTGGTAGGGCGTCTCGGGCTGCAGTTCGGCGGCGATCGAGTAGCCGTAGAGGTACTCCATCGGGTGCTTCTCCAGGGCCCAGATCCCGTTGTTGCCCATCACCCCGACGATCGGGAGGCCATGGCGGACCATCGTGTCGAACTCGAGTCCGCTGAAGCCGAATGCCCCGTCCCCGAGCAGGAGGCAGATCTGGCGACCGGGATGTGCGCAAGCCGCTCCGATCGCCTGCCCGGGCCCGGCGCCGAGGCAGCCGTAGGGCCCGGGATCCATCCAGGTTCCGGGCTCGTGGGTATCGATCACGCGCCCGGCGTAGGAGACGAAGTCGCCACCGTCCCCGATCACGATTGCATCGCGGTCGAGAACGCTCTCCAGCTCCGCGTAGAGGCGCATCGGATGCAGCGGGCCGCGAGGGTCGGAGCGATCCTCGGCCTCGGCCGCGCGCTTTTCGCTCTCGTCCCCGCGCAGCCGCTCCAGCCAGGGCCTGGTCCGTCCGCCCTCGGCGCGTGAACACGCTTCCGCGAGCGCGCTCAGCGTCGCCCCGAGGTCGCCGACCAGGTCGACGTCGGCCTTGCGATTGCGCTCGAGCCGGTTCGGCTCGACATCGGCGCGAATCAGCTTGGCCTCCTCACCGATGGCAGCACCGAATCCAAGGCGGAAGTCGAGGGGGACGCCGATCACGACGACCACGTCGGCGCCCTTGAGGGCAGTTCCGCGCGTGCGGCTGAAGGCGAGCTCATGGTCGGCGGGCAGGCAGCCGCGGCCCATCCCGTTCAGATACACGGGGATCCCCACCGCCTCCGCGAGACGTTGCATCTGCTGCTCTCCTCGGCCCCAGTAGAGCCCGGTCCCGGCCATGATCGCGGGACGCTCCGCCGCGAGCAGGAGCTTCGCCGCCTCCTCGATCCCCGCCGGCGGGTCGGGATCCGCCGGTTCGGGGGCCGGGGGAATGTCGGCGTCGCCCTCCATGAAGACGATGTCGAGCGGGTAGTCGAGGAAGGTCGGCCCGGTCGGCGCGGCGCCGGCGACGTCGAAGGCGCGCGCGGTCGCCTCTCCGATCAGCGCGGTCTCCTTGACCGTCTCGGCGGACTTCGTCAGGGGCGCGACGAACGGCAGATGATCGATTTCCTGAAGGCTGCCCGAGCCCCAGCGCAGCTCCGGGGCCCTACCGCCGAGAACGACGATCGGGGTCCCATTCGACCGGGCGCTCGCGATCGCACTCATGCCGTTGGTCACTCCGGGACCGGCCGTCAGCGCGCAGACGCCCGGGGTGCGGGTCGCTTTCGCCCATCCCTCCGCGGCGAACGCGGCGGCCTGCTCGTGGCGAACGTCGATGACCGCGATCCCCTCCTCACGGCAGCCGTCGTAGAGGCTGAATAGGTGACCGCCCGAGAGCGTGAAGAGGTGGGTGACGCCACGCGCGCGGAGCGCCTTCGCCGCCAGTCGCCCGCCATGGCGGGCGCCCGGGTTCGCCACCCCCTTGCTCTCAGCCTTCTCCTCGGTGGCCACGGACGCGAGCGTACACGGCGCGGACGGCGCCGACCGGGTCGAGCAATCCCTGAGGTTCGCCGCTCGGCAAAGCGAACAGCGTCACCGGTCGCTCCAAGCCCCGCAGGTCGTGCTCGCCGCATGCCGCAAGGATCAGATCGTCCGGCAGCTGTTCCCGAGTCGCTCCGGTGACCAGCACGTCGTAGCCGATCGTCCGGGTCGCCTCCTCCACCCGCGCCGCGACGTTGACCGCGTCTCCGATCACGCTGAAGTTGAGTCGCCCGGCGCCGCCGATCGAACCCGCGAGGACCGGTCCGGTGTTGACTCCAACGCCGACCGCGAAACCCCCGCCCTCCCCTTCCCGGTTGACCAGCCGGTCGATCTCGGCCGCCGCGCGCACCGCCCGGACGGCGTGGTCGGCGAACTGCCGCGGGGCCCCGAAGACCGCCATCAGACCGTCGCCGACGAACTTGTCGACGTGCCCGCCCTCGGCGGCGATCAGGGGCACGACCACCTCGAACAGCTCGTTCAGGCGAGCGACGACGACGTGCGCTTCGGCTGATTCGGCAAAGCCGGAGAAATCCTTGACGTCGCAGAAGAGGATCGAGACCTCGACCTCCTCACCCTGCTCGGAGAAGCCCTCGCTGAGGATGTGCTCGGCCACCTGGTGGTCGAGATACGTCCCGAATGCCTGGCGGATCCGCTCGCGCTCTCGCAGCCCGGTGACCATCTCGTTGAAGGACGCGGCGACCTCGCCGAGCTCGTCGGCGGTGGTGACCGGGACGCCGACGTCGAAGTCGCCGTCGCGGACCGCGTCGGTGGCGCGCTGCAGATCGGCGAGGGGCTCCAGGATGGAGCGTGAAAGCAGGATCGTCAACTCGAGCGAGATCGTTGTCGCAACGCCGATCGCGGCGAGCACCGCGACCCCCAGGCTGTCGGCCCCGGCGATGGCGGCCACCACCACGCCCGTGATCACGTTGATCATCGGCAGGACGGCGAGCAGCCGGATTCGGATCGGGATCGCCGTGACCTGGGAGACGAGCCCCGGGGACACCGCACGATTGATGTCGATGAGCACTGGGCGCATCCCCACTTCGAGGGTCAGATGATGGAGGATCGCCCCGTAGCCGACCGCGACCAGGCCGGCGGCGAGGAGCGGGAAGAACGAGATCCAGGAGAGCCCATACACCGCGACGGCGACGACGCAGGAGGGGACGACGACGCCGGCGATCGGGATCACGATGTCGTTGCGGGCGAGGGAGAGCGGCAACCCGATCGCGGCGGCCCATGCGCGCTCGGTCTGCTCAGGCCCCCGGGCACCGCCGATCCAGGCGCTCACCGGCCGGAGCGTGGGCAACACGCGAAGCAGCCCGTAGCCGATCGAAACCGCGGTAAGCCCGAGCGAGACCGCCAGCAGCGTCAGGAAGTCCCCCATCGAGCCGTCGTAATAGGTGGCGAGCAGCGCCGTCGTCGCGCCGGTGACGATGAACCCCGCCTGCAGCTCCAGAGCCACGAACGCCATCGGATACCTCGGCCCGAGCCTCCGGTACAACCAGCTGAAGGGAGCGAACAGCACCCCTCAATTGTGGCTCAATAACGCCGATCGTGGGTCGAAGTCGACCTCGCCGGCAACTGGGCGTCAGCTGGCAGCGTCGCCCGCCGCTTAAGGATCTCGCGCATGGATGCCGATCAGGACCCATATGAAGCGCTTACGCAAGAGCGGCGGAGTCATTTCAGCCGTAGGCTGGAGCCTCGTCCTGATCGCCTGTGACCTCGTCGACCTGATCCGGCGCCGGTCCGCGATCTACGCCTCCAGTGCCGCGGCGCTCGCCGTTCTGCTCGTGATCGTCCTCCCCGGGCCGGGCGGCGGAAACGCCGCCGCGGAAGTCCCGCAGCCCCCTCAGCAGGGGTTGGACGGTTCAGCCGATTCGGTGCAATCGAAGCAGTCCGCCGCGAAGGGCAAGTTCGTCAGCGTCGGCGGCTACTCGCTCACCCTCCCCGGCGACTGGCGCACGTCGCCCCGTCCTCCGGGCTCGGCCTTCGCCGCGACCTCCGCCGATGGGCTCGCCAGCACGACCCTTTGGATTCGCCGCCAGCCCAAACTTGATTTCGACACCTTCGAGAAGCGCTCGAAGCGCAGCGTCAGGAAGCTCGGGCGCAACGTGGAGGTGCTCAGCAGGGTCGATGGCCCGACGATCGCCGACAGCAGCGTTCAGCTTGGGGCCGACGTTCCCGTCGGCGGTGATCTGGTCCCGTCGGACCAGCAGATGATCTCGACCTACCGCGTCACCCTCCGCGCCTCCGGCCCCTATCGCTTCTACCTCGCCACCACGATCCAGCCGGGCGCCCCCGAGGCGCTGTTCGCTCAGGCCGACGAGCTTGCCCGCAACCTCCGGCCCTGGCTCAGCAACGGCTCCTGACGGCGGGTTTCTTCACGGTCGTCAGCTGTCGCCGACCGTACGGCGGGTGAGGTTGGTTAGGGCTTCGGCCGTGCTCGATGGCAAGAAGCTTGACCACAGGTGAAGGTTCTTGCCATCCACTATGAAATTAGGGCCCTCGGGAGGCCACACTCCGACCTACAGGAACAGGTCCTCGGAGAGGCTCGGCATCGCCCGCTCGTCGCGGATCACGTGGGTGACCGCGTTGATCAGCGCGAGGTGGGTGAACGCCTGCGGGAAGTTGCCCAGATGGCGACCTGAGGCGGCGTCGAGCTCCTCTGCATAGAGCCCGAGCGCGCTGCTGTCCTTGAGCAGGCGCTCGCAGAGCTCGCGGCCGCGCTTGCGCTCGCCGACCTCCAACAGGGCGGAGACGAGCCAGAAGGAGCAGATCAGGAAGGTGCCCTCCTCGCCGCTCAGCCCGTCGTCGGTCTCCTCCGTGCGATAGCGAAGGACGAGCCCGTTCTCGGTCAGCTCGTCGGCGATCGCGAGCACGGTCGAACGCACGCGCTCGTCGCCCTGGGGCAGGAACCGGACGAGGGGGATCAAGAGGTTGGAAGCGTCGAGGGCGTCGGTCTCGTAGTGCTGGGTGAACACGCCTCGCGAGTCGAGGCCGTTGGCCATCACGTCGGCGTGCATCTCGTTCGCGACGAGTCGCCATTCATCGGCGAGCCCCTCGTAGCCCCGACGCGCTGCCAGCCGAGCGGCGCGGTCGAGGGCGACCCAGCACATCACCTTGCTGGCGACGTAATGCCGCGGCTCGCCGCGCCCCTCCCAGATCCCCTGGTCGGGCTTGCGCCAGACGGCGGCGGCGCACCGCGCCTGGTCCTCGATAACCGGCCAGAGCCGCGAGGAGTTGTGGCCGTACTCCTTCTGGTGCATGTAGATCGAGTCGAGGACCGCGCCGTAGACGTCGTTCTGGCGCTGATCGTGAGCCCCGTTGCCGATGCGCACCGGCTTGGCTCCCTGATAGCCGGTCAGGTGGTCAAGGGTCGACTCGGGCAGCTCCTTCTCGCCGCCGATCCCGTACATGATCTGCAGGCCGCCGTCAGCGTTGCGCTGGACGTCGGCGACGAACTGGATGAAGTCGTCGGCCTCCCAGCTCAGGCCGAGCGCGTGCAGGCCCTGGAGGGTGAATGTGGCGTCACGCATCCAGGTGTAGCGGTAGTCCCAGTTGCGCTCGCCACCGGGAGTCTCGGGCAGCGAGGTGGTCAGCGCGGCGACCATTGCTCCCGTCGGCATGTAGGTCAGGCCCTTGAGCACGAGCGCGGAGCGCTGCAGGTGCTCGCGCCAGCGGTGATCGGGGAAATCGCCGGACGCGAGCCAGGTGCGCCAGAAGCGCGAGGTCTGATCGAGCTGCTCGGTCGCGTCCTCGTAGCTGGTCGGGCCATCGAGCAGCGAGGACCATGACAGCGCGAAGAAGCAGCCCTCACCCGCGTCGAGGCGGCGGCGAGCTCGCGCGGTACCACCTTCGATGCCGATGTTCACGTCGGAGTGCAGGCGCAGGGTGGTCTCGCCGTCGGAGGCGTCGGCGATCCCGTGCTCGGGCCCGGGCCGCGACCAGCCCGCCGGTCGCTGGCCGTAGCCGAACACGGGCTCGCAGACCTGCTCGATCTGCACGCTCCCATGGACGCAACGCGCGGTGCGGACGAGCACGTGGTGGGCGTCGAAATCGGAGGGCGGGCGGGTGTGCGCGGTGGCCTTCGTCGATTCTCGCGACCTCCACCGGCCCACCACCAGCGCGTCGCGGACGATCATCCAGCCGGTCGGCGTCATCCAGGTCGTCTCCACGATGTTCGTCCCCGGCTCGTAGCGCCGCCCGACCGGCTTGCCCATGTTGGAGGGGCCGAAGCGCCAGCCGCCGGCCGAGCGGTCCAGGACGGCGGCGAAGACGCTCGGGGAGTCGAAGCGCGGTGGGCAGAGCCACTCGACCGTGCCATCGGGAGCCACCAGCGCGCCGGTATGACAATCGGAGAGAAACGCGTAGTCGGCGATCGCCGGGAACGGCGAGGAGGGCATCCGGCGCTCGAGGAACGGCGTCGGCTCCTTGACCTTGTCAGGGTCCATGCCGCCGGCGCGGCGCGGGCCGCTGCGCAGCCCGTCGTAGGCGGCCTCGGCGCGCCCTTCCACGCGGTTCTTCTCGTCCTGGGACCGTTCCACGACCTCGACGCTAGCGAGAGGCGGCACGCGGGAACGGCCTTGCAATGGGCCCGCGCAACGCGCCACCCTCGGCGAGGATCAGTGCCGGGGGAGGGATTCGAACCCTCAAGCCCTTTCGGGCAGCCGATTTTAAGTCGGCCGCGTATCTCCAGTTCCGCCACCCCGGCGCGTTTGCGGGCAGGCTATCTGGACATATGGAGGTCACACCCTCGACTTCACGGAATCGCAACAAACCCGTTGTTACCGTGTCTCAAGGGGAAGCACCGAGTACCCCGACCAGCTTTGGAAGCCTCCGCACTCGCACGCGCTACCGGCCGTGGGCGCCTCGCCCGCAGATCGCCCCTGCTTCGTTTCGAGAGCGACATCCGTTTGGTCGGCCTGATCCGCGGCGGCCACGATGGCGCGTTCGAGGTCCTGTTCAACCGCTACCACTCACGGCTGCTGGCGTTCTGCCAGTCGATGCTGAAGAGCCGCCAGGATGCCGAGGACGTCCTGCAGGAGGTCTTCGCCAACGCCCATGCGGCGATGCTCCGCGACGAGCGGCCGATCACGGTTCGGCCATGGCTGTACCGCATCGCCCGCAATCGCTGCCTCAACCACCTTCGCCGCCCCGTTCCGGTTGGCCAGGACTCGATGGACATACATCCACACTCGAACGGGACGACCACCGCCGAGCAGGTACAGGACCGTGAAGAGCTTCGCCAGGTTCTCGATGACGTGCGCACCCTCCCTGAGACGCAACGCACAGCCCTGCTCCTGCGGGAGATCGACCAGCTTTCCTATGAGGAGATCGCCCAGGCGATGCAGACCACCATCCCGGCGGTCAAGTCCCTGCTCGTCCGGGCGAGGATCGCCCTAGCCGAGTCGAGCAAGGCGCGGCTGCTCACCTGTGACGAGGTCCAGGTCGAGCTCGCCGAGGCCTCCGAGGGCCTGCTCAAGGTCTCCGGTCCGGGTCGCAAGCACGTCCGCTCCTGTGAGGGGTGTAAGGAGTTCCGCGGCCAGCTGCGCTCGGATCGCAAGGCGCTCGCCGCGCTATTCCCGCTCGGCCCCTTCGCCTTCATCAAGGGTGGGCTGCTCTCGAAGCTGTTCGGCGGGACGGCCGCGGGCGGCTCGGCCGGCGCCGGCTCGGCAGCGGTCGGAGGCGCCTCCGCCGTCGGCGGTGCATCCGGCTTCTCCGGCGGGGTCGGGATCCTCGGCGGCGCGCTCGGGGCGAAGGCCGCGGCCGGGATGGCCACGGCCGCCCTGCTCACGGCCGGAGCGGTCGAGGTTCGCAACATCGCCAGCCCCGCACCGGCCGATCCACCGACTCAGGCGACACCGGTCGCCTCCTCGCCCTCGGCGCCCCAGCCGAACCAGCGACACGCGAACGTCCCTCAATTCGTCGCTGCGCCCTCGTCGCCGGGCTCATCATCCCCCTCTTCGAGCAGCGGAGGCTCGCCGGCCGCGCCGGTGCGATCCGACTCGCCGGAGCCCAGCCCGGCGCGTTCCGATGAGCCCAAGCTCGCCGAGCAGGACGTCGCTCCGGAGGATTCCGCGCAGACCCCGACGGCTGAGGCGACCACATCCGAGGACGGAGTCGACATCGGCACCACCGTGCCGGCGAACGAGGGCCGAGGCGATCAGGAGACCGGCAGCACGCCCGCGGAGCCGCCGGTCACCCCCACCCCCGCTCCCACCGCGACCGCGCCATCCCAGACGGAGCCCGCCCCGCCCACCACCGCGACCACGACCGTCGTCGTCGCAGCGACATCAGCAACCGTCGCTCCGGAGGAGCCGGCGCCCGAGCCGAGCTCCGACGCCTCGACCCCGCCCGCGGGGTCGACCACGCCGTCCGGCTGATTTCGCTGCGCCGGGACGACCGGCTGCACAACCCGGGTTGCAGGCACGCTGGACGCCCCTAAGGGGAGGTCCTCAGGGGACGATGGGGAGGGCATGATCGCCCAGGCGCAGGTCATCGACAGTCTCGCCCCCGCCGTTGAGGAGAGGATGCTGCTGTTCGCGAGAGGCCTCGTCCGCTACGACGCCCTCAGGCGTCGCGTCTGGGTCCGCAACCAGCGCCTCCACCACGGGGCGCCGGGGGCGATCGCCGCCGGGCTCGGTATCGCCGGCCTGGCCGTGCGCCGCTTCAGCCCGAGGGGAGGCCTCGAGTGGGCTCTGCTCGGATCCATCCTGATGGCCCACGATTGGCATGACCGCTCGGTCTGGTTCAAGCGGGGCTCGCAGGAGGGTGACTGCTGATCGGCGCCGGCTAGCCCACGCCGGCCGGGCCGGCCGCCAGCTCTTCCGCTACCGCCCAGCCGACGGCTACGCCGACCATCATCGAGATCCGGGTCTCCTCGGCGAGGAGGGTCGCCACGGCGGTGAGGCGCTCCTCGGGATCCTCGATTGCGGCAACGCGTTCGAGCTCCTCCCGGTGCGGCCCCTCGAACCACCCTCCGGCCGCAAGCGCTTCGGTGAGGACCCGTTGCAGAGCCGGAGCCGAGGAGGCGACGCTGGCCTCGGCCTCCTGCAGGCGCGAGCCCTCCGTGAGGCGCTCGACGGCCGCTTCGACTTCATCGCTCGGGTATCGCGGGGATGACGGCATGCCTCAGCCCGGCCCAGGCGCGCCGCGCCGGGCGGCCAGCCAGCCCATCCCGAGGCCGACCACCCCTCCGCCGAGGCCGGCGATCGGGTCGGCGGTGATCTCGAAGGCGGGAATCAGGAGCAGGACGACCGCTGCGACCGTGACCCCGATCGTGTCGAGGGGCTCGCTGAAGTGGGTCTTGGCCTCCGCATGCCACAGCATCAACCAGGCGCCGAGGAGACCGAGGGCGACGCCGTTGCCGCCGGCGGCGACGAGGACGTCGGTCAGCCCGCCCGACGAGGCCGCCGAGGCGGCGAGCATCCCCAGCGTGCCGGTGGCGAGGATCAGGATCGCCGTCGCAAGCGAGCCGAGCCGTCGCTCGATCGAGGCGCCGAAGACGCCGATCGCGGTCGCGAGGACGAGGAAGGCCCCGACGTCGTCGTAGACGAACGGGGCGCTGACGTAACGCCAGGCCTCCGAGCCGACGGGACCGACGATCGCGCCGGTTCCGTCGAGCGAGAGGGGCACGCTGCGGCCCACGATCAGGATCAGGGCGCCGGCGAGGATGGTCAGGGCGGTCGCGACCGGACGCCCGTCGAGATCGATCGTGCGCGCGGTCGAGCGTTCGGCGCGAGCGCGGCGGCGCTTCTCGCGCTTGGACCGGTGCACGCGGATCTCATCGCCCTCGCGCTCGAGCTTCGGGGCGCGCTTGCGAAGCCGGTGACCGCAGTAGGGGCACTCGGTCACGTAGGGGCTCACCTCTGAGCCACAACTCCTGCAGACGACGCTCAGCTCGGGTCCGGGCACCCCTCGAGGATACCCGCGCCCTGACGTCAGGCGGTCAGAGCAACCACCGCTCTGACGAGCTCTCGCAAGTCGTGCCCGTGCTCCTCGACGAAGGCCAGCTGGTGCCTGGCCCCGGTGCCTTCGGCCATGATCGTTCGCACCCGCTCGATCTCCCGCTCGCAACCGAGCTCGGCCGCGCTCGGCGCAACCTCGCCGAGCAATCGCTCCGCGAGCTCCGTCGCGACCACATGCCGGTCGAGGCTGAAGTCGACGAGCTCACCCTCCATTCCGCGCACCGCGGCGCGGATCTTGTTGTCATCGATCAGCTCCCAGGGCTGCTCGATCATCGGCTCGCCATCGTCGAACATCGTGGCGAACCGATGCGCGAGGGATTGCGTCAGCCCGGCGAAGGCAGCCGTGTCCTCGAGGCGCGTGGCCTGGTCGAAGATGCGCGTCTCGACGGTGCCCAGGTTCGGATGGGGCCGCACGTCCCACCACAGGAACGTGTAATCGGAGATCGCCCCTGAGCCGACCATCCGCCCGACCCGGCGCGAGTAGATCTCCCAGCTCCCGTAGTGGGGTGGAACCCCCGAGCGCGGGAATGCCCTGAATACCGGGGTGCGCGCGGACATCAGGCCGGTCCGCTCGCCCTCCCAGAAGGGCGAGTTGGTCGAGAGCGCCAGCAACAGCGGCAGGTAGCGGCGGATTCCGTCGGCGACGTAGATCGCCTTGTCCGGTCCGTCGATGGCCACGTGCACGTGCGTCCCGAAGATCAGCTCGCGGGTCGCGATGAAACCGAGCTCGCCGACGAGCCTGGAGTAACGATCGCGCTCGACGATCCGCTGGTCCCGGCAAAGCGCGAAGGGGTGGGTTCCGGCGGCCCCAACCAGCATTCCGTGCGATTCGGCGATCCCACAGACCATGTCCCGCAGCTCCCGCAGCTGAGCGGTCGCCTCCGCGACGTCCGCGCAGGGTGAGGTGGCGATCTCGAGGACGGACTGAAAGAGCTCGGGCTGAACCCCCTCGTCGTGTTCGGAGGGGACATCCGCGAGGACCTTTTCGATCCCGTTCGCGAGGTCGAGCGTGTCCGGATCGAGGAGCATGAGCTCCTCCTCGATGCCGATCGTGAACGGCGTTCCATTGAAGCTGTGCTCAAGCACCTGGGGGTCCGTTCGTCGTCTCGCTGGGTCCGCGGGATCGGCGTCTGAAGCCGATCCTACCCCGCCCGGAGGCGTCTCAACCGCCCGATCGAGGCCCGCGGGACGCGCCTATACTGGCCCTCCGGACCGTCGCCGAGCGCGGACGCCCGGCTTTCCGAACGCAAGAGAACTGAAGGAGTCACCGTGGAGGTCAAGAGCATCACCGAGCAGAAGTCGCTTCTGGAGACCCTCGCCCCCGGCAAGCGGACCCGCCTGCACCGTCTGCTCTACGAGTTCGGTCCCGGCAACGGCACATTGATGCTGCTGCCGATCGACCAGGGAATCGAGCATGGCCCACGCGACTTCTTCCCGAACCCGGACTCGAAGGACCCCGATTACCAGTTCCGGCTCGCCGCCGAGGCCGGCTATTCCGCGATCGCCTGCCAGATCGGCCTGGCCACCAAGTACTACCCCGATTACGCCGGCAGCGTGCCGCTCATCCTCAAGGTCAACGGCAAGACCGACCTCCCCTCCGGCGCCAGGGCCCTATCGACGCTGAACGCCTCCGTCGAGGACGCCGTCCGCGTCGGCGCCGACGCCGTCGGCTACACGCTCTACGTCGGCTCCCCGCGCCAGGACGAGGATCTCCTCCAGCTCAAGGGCGTCCGTGAGGACTGCGACCGCTTCGGCATGCCGCTCGTGATCTGGGCGTATCCCCGCGGCGAAGCCGTCGAGGCGAAGGGCGGGCAGAACTCGTTCTACGCCATCGATTACGCGGCCCGAATGGCCATGGAGATGGGCGCCGACATCGTCAAGCTCAACATGCCCAAGATCGACCCCGACAGGGACAAGGACGCTCCAGCCCCCTACAACGAGGGCGGCTTCAGCACCGCGGACGCGATCGCGCACTGCGTCGAGTCAGCCGGCCGCTCGCTCGTCGTCCTCTCGGGCGGTTCGAAGATCGATGACGACAAGGTCCTCGAGCAGACCCGCGCGGTCATGGAGGCGGGCGGGTCCGGCGTCATCTATGGCCGCAACATCTGGCAGCGTGAGTTGAGCGAGGCCGTCTCGATCGTCGAGCAGATCAAGGAGATCATGCTCTCGAGCGTGACCCGGAACCCCTAGAGGGTCACGACTTCCTCGGCCTCCTGAGAGGCTCGGGCTGGTCCTGGTTTCAGGACGAGGGGAGACTTTTCCACCGTGGAGGGGGGAAAGTCTCCCCTCGCCGCATTCAAGGGGAAATCTGCGCGCACGGGGCAGTAACGGGACGAAAAGGCTTCTTTCCTCTATGCCCATCCATCGGGTCAGTGGCGCCCTCGCCCTTCTCGCCGTCCTCCTGCTGATCCTCCTGTTCGGCGGCGGTGACACCGGACATCCGGGTTTCGACGACGCGGGTCCCTCCGGCGCTCCGGTCACGGCGAAGGTGACGAGGGTCATCGACGGCGACACGATCGAGGTGAACCTTCGCGGCGAGAGCGAGGACGTTCGCTACATCGGCATCGACACGCCGGAGACGGTGAAGCCGGGAACGCCGGTCCAGTGCTTCGGGCCCGAGGCCTCGGAGCGCAACCACGAGCTCGTCGAGGGGCGCACGGTGCGTCTCGAGTTCGACCGGGAACGCCGCGACGTCTACGGGCGGCTGCTCGCCTACGTCTTCGTCGACACTCGGTTCATCAACGCCGAATTGGTGCGGGATGGCTTTGCGCGCACGCTGGAGATCGAGCCCAACACCTCAAGGGCCGGCCGGCTCGCCGAGCTGGCGGCCCGGGCCGGCGAACAGGGCGATGGACTTTGGGGAGCCTGCTGAGCAGACGACTTTGTTGGCATCTCGTAACCAAATCCTTGAACAAGGGTAAGATGCAAGCGATGGCAACTGACGTCGGACGTGCA
Source organism: uncultured Solirubrobacterales bacterium (assembly GCA_963826475.1). Lineage (GTDB taxonomy): Bacteria > Actinomycetota > Thermoleophilia > Solirubrobacterales > 70-9 > RHKX01. The sequence continues at coordinate 1,333,074 of CAWGXC010000003.1, forward strand.
CCCCAGGAACGCATGCGCCAGAGCATGGATCAGTTCGAGGAGGCGTTCGAGCGCGAGTCGGCGATCGAGGAGAAGCGCCGGCGCGACCTACGCCAGCGCGCCGCCAATCGCAGTCGCGCGCGGCACATCGTCAAGACTGAGCAACGAGGGCGGGTGCGGTTCAGCGTCCTCGTCGTCGCTCTGACCGCGACCGCGGTCACGGTCGTGGTGGTCATGTTCGAAACGCTCGCCTGGATCGTCGGCGGCTAGGAGAGCTTGCCGAGCTCCGAGTCGACCGAAGCGTCGACCCCCTCGTCGGCAGGGGCGCTGCCCTTGTCGATCGCGATGTAGACCTCCTTGCGGAAGACGGCGATATCCCGCGGAGCGTCGATCCCGATGCGGACCTTGTCGCCCGCAACCGACAGAATCGACACCTCGATGTCATCACCGATCATGATGCTCTGATTGGTTTTCCGTGTGAGTACGAGCATGGTTTGTTCCTGCCTTCTGCCTGGGCTAAAGGTTGTGGCTGGCACTTACACGGAGGCTGGCATCCCCCGTCCTGTGCGACCTTAGCGGAGCGGGCATGGGCCCGTCCACCCTCCGCGCTTCCCGTGGGTGCGAAAGCGCGGCAGCGGCCCGCTGGTAGACTCGCGCGCCGGTATGGCAGGAAAACCTCTCCGATCCCAGTTGAACCAGATCCGCGCATGGGTGCGCGAGGGTCGGACCGATGCCTGGATCGCCCATCAGCTGGAGATCTCGGCCTCGGAGCTCCGCGAATTTCGCCGTCGCAACGACCTCAAGCCCGACTCCGAGCCCGATACATCGGACGACCTTCGCGACGAGATCGAAGCTGAGGTCGAGGCCGCGACGCTTGCGGCCGCAGAGGCCAGCGAGTCCGAGGTTCAACCTGCAGACGACTCCGATGACGGGGACGACGACGACGAGGGATCCTCTGAGGATGGCGACGATCGGCCCAAACGCCGTCGCAGGCGTCGTGGCGGCCGAGGCCGCAAGCGTGGCGGGGCAGCTCTCGAGGCGACCTTCGACCACGGCGAGGAGGACGGATACGGCCTCTGGCTGGATCCAGCGATCAAGGACAACCCCGTCTACGCCGAGAACTGGGCCGGTCACCGCTCGATGCGCGTGACGGTCGAGGCGGATCAGATCACGATTCGTCGTGCCGATGCCGGCAACGGCAACTCCGCCGCCGAATAGACACCTCTCCCCGCATCTGACGCGGCCGGGAGCCCGCTGATCAAGGACGCAGGAGGCGATGCCGCCTTTTGGCAGTGAGCCGAGGACGCCGAGCAGCGGCCTCCCGGTCCGTCAGAGCCCGTCAGACGGACCAGTGGGCGAAGGTGCGACCGGTTTGCTCCCGCAGCCGCTGCGCGTCCTCGTGCAGGACCTCGAGCACCTCGGGGCCGAGGGCCTCGGCGACCCCGTCGGGCTTCGCAATCGGCTTGGAGAGCGGCAGGGCGACGTCGAGAGCCAACCAGAAGCGCCTCGGGAACCGCCGGCCGAAGCGAGTCCGGCTCGCCTTCTGAATCCGCATGCCGAGTCGCGTGGCCCGCTTCTTGCGCGAGGTCGAGTGGCGGACGTCCTCGAACTTGGGGTGCTGAAAGTCCGGATCGACTCCGACGAACTCGAAGAGCCGGCGCAGCGTGGCCGTCCGGTCGTCGCGCAGGTCGCGTTGATCGATGACGAGGATCCGTTCCTCGGGGAAGTGCTTCAGGTATCGCTGCAGCTGCATGAAGTACTTGCTCCGGCTCACGTACGAGGTGTTCGGATGCAGCAGCGTTTCCCGGAGGTCGCCCTTTTCCCGTCGCTTCGCGTAGTTGTGGATCCAGTGCGCCGTGATCCGTTCGATCGGGTCGCGCACCATGAAGACCAGCCGGGCGTCAGGCACCGTGGCGGCGATCCGCTCGGGAACGCCGAGATGCTGGGGATAGGCCGTGTAGTTGGGCGATGACTCCCCGCGGCACGTCGCCGATGGGTCGAAGTGGCGCGAGTACCACTCGAGCCCACGGGGGAGGTTGCGCTCTTCGATGAAGTAGTTGAGCTCCTTCGGGTTCGACATCGACACCTCGGGATGCAGGCTGAGGTAGTAGTGCAGCACGCTGGTCCCGCACTTCTGCGCTCCGATCACGATCAGATTCGGCAGGGTGGGTTCGGTCTCGCCGGTGCCGTCTCCCCGCTCGACGACGCCAGGCTCGATTGGCGCCGGAGCCTCCATGGATGCCTCCGAGCGTATCGCAGGGCGCATGCTCAGGTCCGGTCCATCAGGTCGTCTGTCGCGCCGATGATCCGTGACCCGTGCAGGCCGATCGAGACCGCTTCCAGCGGCCTTCGGCCCGCGGTCAGGAGCCGTACGCGACGCCTCAGCGCTTCGACCTCGCGACCGTCGGTGGACGCGTCGGCGGCAAGGTGACGAGGCAGCAGCTCGAAGCCGACGCCGAGAGCCCGAAGCTGTGAGAACAGCAGCGAGTCGGTCAGCACGAGGACGCGATCGGGCGGGACGGCCGCCCGCGCCATCGCCGCCTTGATCCGGCTGATCAGCGCGTCGTCGGCGACCCCGAGCGCGAGGATCAGAAGTCGCGGCCGGCGACGCTCGGGGTGTCGGAGCAGATCGCGCGCTCCAAGTGCGGCGACGAGCGGCAGGGTCGGGCCCACCGCATGGGCGGACAGGCGCAGCCAGCGGTTGAGGTGGCCCCGTCTGCGTACCTCCGGCCCCCCCGCCCTTCCCGCGACCATGCGAACGACCATCGCGGCGGCACGGGCGGCACCGTTGCCGGTTGCCGCTTCGGCCATACGACTCTTGAGCTGGCGATCGACGCCCGGGTCGGCCAGCTGGCGCAGACGTTCCTCCAGGTGCTCATCGGCCGCGCCGTCGACGGCCAGGGCCACCCCCTCCGCCGCCGCCCAGGTGGAGCGGGCGCGCTGATCGTCGGTGTTCCGCTCCATCGGCACGAAGAGGCTCGGGACACCGAAGGCGAGCAGCTCGTGAAAAGCGTTGTAGCCGGCCGCTGACACCGCAATGTCGAACGCCTTGTAATAGCGGCTCATCGGGAAGGTGGGGCTGAGGTGGATGACTTCCGCGGGAACCTCGATCCCGGCGGCGATGCTCGACTGAAGCGTCGCGACCTGCAGGTCGGGGACGCCGACGAGCGCCCGCAGCGTGCGGGCGACGGCACGGTTTACCTCGCCCCCCTGCCCGAGCGCCACGAGCGCGGTCCGCTTGGCCGGGTCGAGGCCGAGCGCCGAGGCGGCCGAGTCGCGGTCCAGCAGCTCGGAACGGTCGAGGAAGACGATCGGGTCAACGCACAGCGCGTGGCCGCGCTCCGCGACCGTCGGACCTCGATCGGCGCTCGCGGCCAGTTCGCCGGGCTCGAGCACGGCGTCGAAGGCACCGCTTCGCTGCAGCGCGGCGCGACTCGAGTCGGCCCGCCACATCGGGCGCCGGCACCAGATGGACGGCGGCGCCCCGCGGGCGCTGAGCACATGGGTCAGCGCTCGATATGGATGGACTCCGTCGAACACGATCAGGTCCGGCGAGAGCTCGCCGACGATCTCGGCGAACACGTTGCGCAGCCGCAGGTTCCAGGCACGGTCGGTGCCGGAGCCGGGGCGCCGGTAGGAGGAGAGATAGGCGACCTCGAACCCACTGGCGGCGACCACGGGCGCGGCCTGCGAGAGCGTGAATATCCTCGCCTCGTAATCGTCGGGAAGTCGCCTCGCGATCGACATCGCCCGGTTGAGATGGCCGAGTCCCGTGCCGTTGCTGGTCGCGAACAACACGCGATGGGCAACCGCCACTATCCGGCCCTCGCGGCCTCGCGCTCGAGCGCGGCCCTCAGATCGGGGGCGGCGTGGTTGCCTTCTCGCTCGAGCGCCCCGATCGTGCGTTCATAGCGCCGCTGTACGAGGATCCGACCGGCAGGCCCCAGCTGCTCCCGCCAGCGGCCCACGTGGGCCTGGGTCGGGGTCATCTCGCGCTCGAAGAACTCCCTCATCGCGGGTTCGTCCTCGATCCCGAGAAAGCTCAACAAGCCTCCGTAGGTGCTCTCCCGGTCCGACCCGACGAGTTGATCGAGCATGACGACGCGGAATCGATCCGAGGGAATCGAGTAGTCGGCTCCGTCCTCGGTTCCGCGGACGCCGGCCTCGATCGCCCGCAGGCGATCGGCCCACCAGCCGATTCCGGCGCCGACTGACCGCGGCCCCCACGTCTTGGTCGTCACCGACGACGCGGAGTCGCGGCCGTCCCGAAGCGCGTGGATGATCCGCGCCTCCGGAAAGAGCCGCCGGATCGTCTGGGACTCGCGGACGTTGTGGGAGGACATCTCGACCAGCCCGGGCTTCTCGCGCCGCGCCGCGAGCGGCCAGAGGAGGTCGAGATAGAGACCTCGGCAAGCGTCGATGGGGTCGTTGACGAAGGCCCCCTCGAACCGTGCCACCGCCCGGTCGAACTCAGCCTGCCGCAACAAGTTGTAGAGCCCCCGGGGCTGGCCGTCCACCCGAACCCGATGCCACCAGAAGCCCCGCAGCTTCTCGATGTAGCCGTGGAGGGTTATCCGGCCTTCGAGCAGGTCAGGCATCCCCCGTTTGTTGCAGTGAAAGCGGGCTTCGATCGGAACGTCGGCGAAGTGGCTGTGGCGGCCGAGCAGCTGCGCGAGCGCGTGGGTGCCGGAGCGGCCGGTGCCGCCGATGAAGACCAGGCCCGACCCGTCGGCGTTCGCCCGGGTCCCTGCGCCGGGCGCGGAATCGTCCAGGCTCACGCCGGCCGACGCGAGTAGGCCCGCCGAAGCTCGGCGGCGCAGTGGAAGCCCTCGCGCTCCAGCCGCTCGAGGGTCTTCTCGTAATCACCTTCGAGCGCGGCCTGAGCCTGCGGCGAGAGGCCCTCGCGCCACCGCTCCTTGTGAGCGGCGGAGGCGCTCATCTCCTCGTCGAAGAACTGACGCATCGGGGGCTCGTCCTCGAGCTCCAGGAAGGTGAGCAAACGGCCGTAGTTGCCCTCGCGATCCCCGGCGACCAGCTCGTCGAGGCTGATCGTCAGCAGCTTTTCATCCGGCATCTCGCGGACGCCCGCCTCGATCCGGCGCAGCCTGCCCTCCCACCAGCGCAGCCCCTCGGAGCCGTCTCTGGGATGGCTCCGCTTTTGTCGCTTCGAGACCTTCGACGAGCCGGCATCACGCCCATCGCGGACGGTATGGATCAGCCGTGCTTCCGGGAAGAGCCGCAGCAGGGTGGGACCCTCGGCGATGGTGAAGCAGCTCATCTCGATCAGGCCGGGGCTGCCCTCGGCTGCCGCGATCGGCCAGAGCAGGTCCAGAAAGAGGTTGCGTGCTGCGAGCTCCAGGTCGGCGGGGTGCGTCCGCTCGAACTCCGCGATCGCGGCCTCGAAACGATCCTTCTCGACGACCTTGTGCAGACCGCGAACCTTGCGCCCGAAGGCGAGCCTGCGGGCCAGGACCGGAGCGACCTCGCCGGCCCGGATGCGGCGCCACCAGAAGCGGCGGAGCTTGCGCAGGAACTGATCGGGGGTCGCCTCGCCGGAGAGGAGATCGGGAAAGCCCTGAGGGTTGACGTGGAATCGGGCCTCGATCGGCACCCGGGAATAGCGTGAGTGGTTCGCGAGCAGCTGGGAGATCACGTGGGTGCCCGAGCGGCCGGTGCCGCCGACGAAGACCAGCTCAGGATTCGCCGGGCGCTCCGCCGCAAGGTCGTTCATCGGTCAGCCCTTCCCGCTCCGGCGCACGGAGGCGATGCCGGCTCGTCTGAGTCGGATCCGGCTGCGCGGTCAGGCGCAGCCTCGGTGTCGAGTCCGGTCGGCATCGGTGCTGAAGAGAACGCGGGGTGCGCGTCGTGCCCGTGACGATCCTCGCCCCGGGCCGGCAAAGGTTAGAGGACCCTAGGCGGGACGTCCGATTGCTACTTCAGACCGTCGATCACGTAGGCCTGCTCCCCGGGGGCGACCATGCCCAGCTTGCGCGCTTCCGCGATCGCTGCGGCGGGCTTGTCGAGCTCGCGGACCTGACGCTCCAGGCGGCCGTTGTCCTGCTTCAGCTCGGCGAGGCGCGACTCGGCGGCCCTCGATTGACGCCAGCTGTCGAAGACGTGCAGGGTCGGGCTGATGTAGGAGATCAGCACCGCGAACAGCACCAGTAGCAGCACGACCCGACCAAAGCGGTCCCAGCGAATTCGCGATGCTCGCGCGCCGCCGGCAGCACGAGGAACCACGCGCGGGCGGTAGCGAGGCTGAGCGGCGGCGGCCATTGCAGCTCGCTTTCCGCGTGCGAGGACGGTTCCCTGCCTACGGTCGAGGACTTGCCGAGCGCCGCCGGACAACGGCACGTCTAGGCTGGAAAGCCGATGCAGGCTGAAAAACGCAAGGGCCGCGACGGCGAGGCACTGCCACCGCAGGTCTATCGCGACGAGCGCCCCGCCGAGTCGATGGTGGCGGCCCACGAGTGGGCGCGCACGCACGAGCCCGGGTGGACCTACCCCGCCGTCCGGGTGGTGATGTCGCCCCCCGCCCTACTCCTGTACCGCTGTCGCGCGCACGGGCTCGGCAACGTCCCCGCCGGCGGGGCGATGATCCTGGCGCCCAACCACTTCTCAAACCTCGACCACTTCTTCGTCGGCGTCCGCCTGCGCCGCCAGATCCGCTTCATGACCAAGTCCCAGTTCTTCGGCGCCAACCCAGCACTCGACTATCTCTTCCGGGTGTCCGGCCACTTCCCCGTGCGACGGGGCCACGACGACGAGGAGGCGTTCGTCACCGCCAACTCCATCCTGCAGCGCTCCGGCTGCGTCGGCATTTACGCCGAGGGGGGCCGTTCGCGCACCGGGGGCCTCGGGGAGCCTCGGCGCGGCGTCGGCCGCCTCGCCCTCGAGTCCGGTGCTCCCGTCGTTCCCGTCGCCATCCACGGCTCGAGCGGCGCCCACGATTGGAAGCGCCTCCGTTTCCCGAGGGTCAGCGTCAGCTACGGCGAGCCGCTCAGCTTCGCGGTCGAGCCCGAGCCCTCGCGCGAGCGGCAGCAGGAGGCGGCGGAGGAGATCTTCGATCGGGTGCGGGGGTTGTACGAGGAGTTGGCGGGGGCTTAGGCCGCCAGGCCAATCCGCAGCGACTACCTCCCCCGGAAGACCTCCAGCCCCGGGAACCGGGCACCCTCACCGAGCTGCTCCTCGATCCGCAGCAGCTGGTTGTACTTGGCGACCCGATCGGAGCGCGACGGGGCACCGGTCTTGATCTGGCCGCAGCCTGTGGCCACGGCGAGGTCGGCGATCGTCGTGTCCTCGGTCTCACCCGAGCGGTGCGACATGACCGCCGAGTAGCCGGCCTCCTGTGCCATGCGAACCGCGGCGAACGTCTCCGTCAGCGTGCCGATCTGGTTGACCTTGACGAGGATCGAGTTGGCGACGCCCGCCTCGATGCCACGGCCGAGGCGCTCGGGGTTGGTGACGAAGAGGTCGTCGCCGACGAGCTGGCAGCGGTCCCCAAGGGCATCGGTGAGTGCCTTCCAGCCGTCCCAGTCCTCCTCGTCCATGCCGTCCTCGATCGAGACGATCGGGTAACGGCCGGCGACGTCCTGCCAGTAGGAGACGAGCTCGGCGGGCGTGAGCTTGCGGCCCTCGCTCGCGAGGTCGTAGACACCGTCATCGAAGATCTCGCTGGTGGCCGGGTCCATGGCGATGAAGACGTCCTCGCCCGGCTCGTACCCGGCGGCCTCGATTCCCGCGACGAGCGCCTCCAGAGCGGCCTCGTTGGACGAGAGATCGGGAGCGAAGCCTCCCTCGTCGCCGACGGCGGTGTTCAGGCCCTGGGACTTCAGGTGGGCCTTGAGCGCGTGGAAGACCTCCGTGCCCCAGCGCAGGCACTCGGAGAAGCTCCGCGCCCCGGCGGGCACCACCATGAATTCCTGGAAGTCGACCGAGTTGTCGGCGTGGGCCCCGCCGTTGACCACGTTCATCATCGGCACGGGAAGCGTGGAGGGATCGCCCGCTCCCGCGCCGCCGTAGAGCGCTGCCAGGTAGCGGTAGAGCGGAAGCTCCGCGGAGGCAGCGGAGGCCTTCGCCGCCGCGAGCGAGACGCCGAGGATGGCGTTGGCACCGAGGCGGGACTTGTTCGGCGTTCCGTCGAGCTCGATCAGCGTCTGGTCGACGGCGCCCTGGTCGGGACCCCGCGCGCCGGCCAGGGCCTCGGCGATCTCGCCGTTGACGTTGGCGACGGCGTCGCCGACCCCCTTGCCGCCCCAGGCCTCCCCGCCGTCGCGCAGTTCGGTCGCCTCGAACTCGCCGGTCGAGGCGCCCGACGGGACCGCGGCGCGGCCCGCCGAGCCGTTCTCGAGAACGACCTCGACCTCGATGGTGGGGTTGCCCCGTGAATCGAGGATCTGGCGGGCGTGGATCCGTTCGATGACGCTCATTCGACGGCGCAGTCTCTCATGCCATTCGCGGCCTTGCGGAGTGCCAGCTCCGGATCGACCCGGGCGATCCTGGCGACGTCGACGACGGCGAGCAGGAGCTCGCCCACGGCCTGCTCGGCGGCATCTCGCCCTTCGCCCCTCTCGGCGTCGTCCAGCGGAGCCCTCCGCAGCCCGGGCAGGGCGGCGTCGGCGCGTCCGAGCGCGCTCTGGAGATCATCCGAGGGGCCCGCGAGCCCGGCCGATCGCGCCCTGCGCAGCAGCTTTCGCGCGTACAGCAGGCCGGGCAGGTTCTCGGGAACATCGGAGAACGGATCGTCTGCCTGCCGGCCTTCCTGCTCCCGTTTGATCCGGTCCCAGTTGACCAGGACCTCCCCCGCATCCTTCGCCTCCGCATCGCCGAAGACGTGCGGGTGGCGCCGGATCAGCTTCTCGGTCGTGCCGCTTGCGACGGCGGCGAGATCGCCGGCGCCGCGCTCCTCGAGCAGCAGGGAGAGGAAGTGGACCTGGAAGAGGACGTCGCCGAGCTCGTCGAGGAGCTTGGCATCGTCGCCGGAGTCCGCGGCATCGGCGAGCTCGTACGCCTCCTCGACCGTGTGAGGAACGATCGAGCGCTCATCCTGGGCGCGGTCCCAGGGGCAGTCGCGGCGGAGCCGGCGGGTGATCGCATCGAGGCGTGCGACCGCGGCGGCACCGTCGGCGGCCCGGGCACCGTCCCCCTCCGCGGTCACCGGACCGCTACGGGGTGGGAGCCGCGCCGCTGGGAGCCGCGGAGGGCGTCGCTCCCGGCTGCGCGGCGGCGGCTGCGGCGGCTGCGGCTGCCGGATCGGTCGCGCCGCTCGTGGGCTGACCGTCGGGGCCGACCGGCACGGCCCCGGGCGGCAAGGTGCCTGCGGTCGCGGCCGGCGAGGGGACGCCGTGGGGAGCCTGTGGAAGACCTTGCTGGGCGGTCCCGTCGAGCGGGATGGTCGCCGTGCCGGGCTCGATCGGCTTCGTCGCGGTGACCGGCGGGGCCACGGGCTGTCCGGCGACGGGCGCGGCGACGGGTGCCACGTAGTTCTCGCAGAGCTCGATCACGTCAGCGGGCGCACACGTCGTCCGCGCGGTCCACTTGTCGACGAAGTCGTTGCGGAACTCGTTGCCGCGCTGCTGTTGGGCGTTGGACACGAGCTGCTGGCGGATCGCCGTCTTCGTCGCGGCATCGAGCGGCTGGGTGCCGGCGTCGGTGATGGAGGTGACCTGGATCAAGTAGTAGCCGCGATCGGTCTTGAAGGGTCCGACGAGATCGTCCTTGGCAGCGGAGAAGACCTGATCGTCGAGCTGCGGATCGCCGGCGCCCTCGGTGAGGCCCTGGAGCAGGCCGCCGCGATCCTTGGACGCCTGATCCTGGGAGAACTTCGCCGCGACCTTCTTCCAGCTCGCATCGGAGTCGTCGGCCTCGAGGGCCTTCTTGGCCTCATTGACCTTCGCCTCCGAGCTGTTGAGGATCACCCTCGCATCCCGGCTCGCGGTGAGCGCGAACGAGTCGGGGTTGGCGTCGTAGAAGGATTGGACGGCGTCGTCGTCGACGCCGTAGATCGAGGCCAGCTCCTCATCGGTGTACGCGGGCGCCGAGGGATCGGCATTGGCGGGGACGATCTTCTTCGCGAGCGCGTCCTGGACGAGCTGCAGCCGGAGCTGCTCCTTGACCTGGTCCTCGGTCAGATCGGAGCTCTTCAGGTACTGCTGGTACTCCTTCTCGCTCTTGAAGCTCTGCTTCTTCTTCGCCGCGAGGTCGGCGTCAACGTCCTCGGAGCTGATCGTGATGCCGCGCTCCTTCGCCTCCTGGTCGACCCAGATCGGGAACAGGACGCTCTGCATCGCCTGGCTCAGGAGGCTCTGATACTGCGGATCGTCGGTGGCCGGGACGTCCTTGAGGCCGGCTTGCGTCGCCGCCTGCTTGAGGGCGGTGTCGAGTTGATCCTGCGTGACGGTGCCATCGTCGACGCCGTCGACGATCGCCACGTCACCTGAGGGAACGCTCGGATGACCGAGCCCGCTGCTGACGCCGACGACGACCAGCATCACGACGAGGACGAGGCCCAGAACCGCCGCGATGCGGCGCTTCGTGGTTTTTGAGGTCACGCGCACGGGCCGGAACGATAGCGGGGGAGCGACGCGTCCTGGCCGGTAGCGCTCAGGCGGCCGCCGTCGTCGTCCCCCGGGACCGGGAAACCGCGTCGGCAAGCGCCTCGAGCGCTGCGATTTTGGCCCCATCGCCGTCCTCGGCATCGGTGATTCGCAGGGTCAGGGTGTGCTCGCGAGAGCTGAAGATCGCTTCCGGGATGCGCTCGCGCAGGCGCCCGACCCGGTCGGAGTCGAGCTCGAGCGGCTCGGAGGAGATCCGCGCTCCTCGGAGCTGCAGGCTGCGGGCACCCTCACGGCCGAGCTCGATGCGGACGCGCTGGATCGCGAGCAGCGCCTCGACCGGCTCGGGCGGCGGCCCGAAGCGATCCCGAAGCTCGTCCCGCAGAGCCCGCAACTCGCCGGGGGCGTGCGCGCCGGCGATCCGGCGATGGACGTCGATCTTCGCCGCCTCGTAGGGCACGTAGGCGGAGGGCACGTAGGCGGAGATGTCGGTGTCGACGCGGACCTCCTCCTCGGTCCGCTCCCCGCCCTCTCCCTCGGCGCGAAGCTCGGCGACGGCCTGGTCGAGCATCTCGACGTAGAGCTCGAAGCCGATCGCGGCCACGTGCCCCGACTGCTCGGCGCCGAGCAGGTCGCCGGCCCCTCGGAGCTCGAGGTCGCGCATCGCGATGCGGAATCCGGAGCCGAGCTCGGTGTGGTCGGCGAGCGAGGCCAGGCGAGCGCCCGCCTCACGGGTCACCCCCTCCTCGGAGGGATAGAGCATGTAGGCGTAGGCGCGCTCGCGAGAACGGCCGACGCGGCCTCTGATCTGGTAGGCCTGAGCGAGACCGAGCGTGTCGGCGCGCTCGACGACTAGCGTGTTGGCGGCGGGCACATCGATCCCCGACTCGATGATCGTCGTCGCGACGAGAACGTCCGCCTCTCCGCGCATGAAGGCGAGCATCGTGGTCTCGAGCTCGCCGGGGTCGAGCTGCCCGTGGGCCTCGAGGAACCTGGCCTCCGGCACGAGCGCGCGGAGCCGCTCGGCGGTGTCGTGGAGCGAGTCGATGCGGTTGTGGAGGAAGAAGACCTGTCCGTCGCGGCGGACCTCGCGCTGAATGGCTCCCTGGACGAGCTCCTCGTCGTAGGGGCCGATGTAGGTGCGAACCGGCCTGCGCCCTTCGGGGGGCGTCTCGATCACCGAGATGTCACGCAGGCCGGCGAGGCTCATCTGCATCGTGCGGGGAATCGGGGTCGCCGACATCGAGAGGACGTCCACCCGCAGCTTCAGCTGCCGCAGCAGCTCCTTCTGCTTGACGCCGAAGCGCTGCTCCTCGTCGATGACGAGCAGGCCGAGATCCTTCGCCCGGACGTCGCGCGAGAGCACCCGGTGGGTGCCGATGAGGATGTCGAGCGAGCCGTCGGCGAATGCGGCGAGCGCGGCCTTGGTCTCAGCCGGCTTGCGCAATCGCGAGACCATCTCGATCTCATACGGGAAGTCCCGCAATCGCTCGGTGAACGTGCCGAGATGCTGAGTCGCGAGAATCGTCGTCGGGACGAGCACCATCACCTGCTTGGAGTCGGCGAGGGCCTTTTGAGCAGCTCGGATCGCCACCTCGGTCTTGCCGTAGCCGACGTCCCCGCAGATCAACCTGTCCATCGGCCGCTCAGACTCCATGTCCGCCTTGACCGCCTCGATCGCATCGAGCTGATCGGGGGTCTCGCGGAACGGGAAGGAACGCTCGAGACGCAGCTGCCACTCGCCGTCCGGTGGGAAGGAGTGACCCCGGCGTGCCTGCCGCTCGGCGTAGAGGTTGATCAGCTCGCCCGCCAGCTCGCGGGCGGCGCGGCGGGCGCGCGTTTTCATCTGCTGCCAGCGCTTTCCGCCGAGCTTGGAGAGCTCGGGGTTCTCGCCGCCGCCGACGTACCGGGTGATCTTGGCGAGCTGGTCGGCGGGGACCAGCACCTTGTCGCCATCCTTGTACTCGAGCTCCAGGTAGTCGCGGGTGATCCCGGCGACGGTCCGCGTGTCGAACCCCGCGAAGCGGGCGACGCCATGGTCTTCGTGGACGACGTGCTCCCCGGCGGCGAGGTCGCCGAGCGATGCCAGGCGGCCTCCGGCGGGCGCGGGCGCGGCGGCGCGACGGCGATGAACGAGGCGGCGGTAAGGGATTACGGCCAGCTGCAGTGACGGCGATATGAATCCGTCGGCAACCGGGGCCTCCGTGAACAAGACGCCCGGATTGACCGGGGCGGGCCCGTCCTCGAGCATCTTCGGAGTGAGGCGCTCGAGCCCGTAGCGGGCGCGCTCGGCCTCGCCGATCCGCTCGAAGGCGACGACCGTCACGTATCCGGAGCGGCCCTGCTTTTCGAGCTCGGGCTCCGCCTCGGCGAGGCTGCGGGCCGCCGAGACGGGAATCGATGCACGGAACGTATGCTCGGCCGGAACGTCCAGGGTGTCGTCGATGTTCGAGAGGCGCAGGAGCGAGCATTCGGCGAGCGGCTCGCTCACGGGCACGTACAGCTTCGCGATGTCTTCGTCATGGATCGCGGCGCTGACGTCGGTCAGATGATCGCCGAGAGCGGCGTCGAGCTCCTGGGGGGCTGTCAGGATCACCGCCGTCCGGTCGTCGATCAGATCGAGGAAGGCGCCGAACCGGTCCGTCGGCAGCAGCTCGGCGAGCGGGCGTTCGGGGCCGTCGTCGTCAGCGTCGGCGAGGACCTCCTCGGCGAGGATCCGGTGGTCGGGATCGATCTCGGCCGCCGGATCGAGCTCGATCCGCTCGGCGTCGGCGAGCGAGCGCTGGGTGAAGGTCGAGAAGTAGCGAATCGTCTCGATCTCGTCGCCGAACAGCTCGATCCGGGCCGCCCGGTCCTCGGTCGAGCCGAAGACGTCGAGGATGCCGCCGCGGACGGCGAACTGGCCGCGGTCGGTGACCTGCTCGACCCGCTCGTAGCCGCAGCCGGCGAGCAGCTCGGCGACGTCGGTGAGATCGACCTCTTCGCCGACGGAGAGCGTGAAGCCGGCGGGGCGCAGGGATGCGTCGGGAACCGCCTCGGCGAGGGCGATCGCACTGGCGACGACGATCGGAGCTCGGTCGTCGCCACCCTCGGCAAGGGCGTCCAGTGCGGCGATGCGCAGACCGACGAGATGGGGCGGCGGTGCGAGGTGGGACTCGTAGCCGGTTCCGCGCGAGGGATAGAAGCGGACGCGCCGGGGAGCGAGGTAGGCGCCGAGCTCGGTGGCGAGGTCGCGGGCGCCGCGATCGTCGGCGGCGACGCAGAGAATCGGGCGCCCGGCGAGGCCGGGATCCTCCTCCGCAAGCGCCGCGATCAGGAAGGGGCGCAGGCCCGGTGAGACGTGAGCGTCGATCGGGGTGCTCGGCGTCGCCGATGCCAGCTCCCCACCGAGCTTGCCGAGCCCGGCATCAGCGTGTGCCAGCTCGAGCAGCGGGCGCAGCGACACCGCTCCCTACTCCCTGTAGCCGAGGCCCTGGCCCTGGCTCTGCCAGGCGACCTGACCTTCCCCCTCGACCCGAGATCGTTCCTCGACCCCGTCCCACTCATGCAGCATCCGTTTGATCCGGGAGACCGACTCGGGGGGATGGACGGCGATCTGCGCCGCCAGCTGCAGGGCCGCCTCCTCGGTCCGCGGGGCCGATACGACCTTGCAGACGAGACCCCAGCGGTGTGCTTCGTCGACCGCCAGCTCCTTGGACGTCAAGAGCAGATACTTGGCGACGGACAGGCCGCAGAGCGTCACCAGCCGCGCCGGGCCGACCGGAACGCCCAGCCCAGCGCCGGGGAACCGCAGTCGCATGTTGGAGCCGCCGACTCGCAGGTCGCAGGCGACGGCGATCTCGGCACCGCCGCCGACGCAGGCGCCATGGCAGGCGGCCACCGTCGGGTGAGGGAACGCGACCAGGCCGTCATAGAGGTCGGCGAAGAGCTGCATCCGGCGGATCGCGCCCTCACGGTCGAGGTCCTCGCGGATGTCGGCGCCGGCGGAGAGACCCATATGGTCGGTCGAGGAGACGACCAGGGCTCGCACGCTCTCATCGTTACGCGCCGCCTCGAGGTGGGCGAGCATCTCCTCGAGCATCTGTGTGTTGATCGCGTTGCGCGAGGCCGGCCGGTCCATCCGCAACAGGGCGACGCCGTCGGGATCGACGTCGTATTGAGTGACGGGATCGCTCATCTGGCCTCCGCCTCCGACTCTCCTGCGTCGATGCGCTCGACGAGGCGGTCCGTCTCCTCGACGGCGTCGGCGAAGAGCTCCTGTACCCGTTCCCTGCCCTCGCTGAAGCGGCCGAGCACGTAGCCGGAGACGATCTCGGGATCCGTCGAATCGGGGCGGCCGACGCCGATCCGGACACGCCAGAAATCGCGGCCGCCCAGGCCGCGCTCGAGGCTCTTGAGCCCGTTGTGGCCCGCCACCCCTCCCCCGCTCTTGACTCGGATCTCGCCGAACGGAAGGTCGATCTCGTCGTGGAGGGCGACGATCCGCTCGAGGCCGATGCCGAGGTCACCGCGCGCCGGCCCGGCGGCATCGCCCGACTCGTTCATGAAGGTCTGCGGCAGCAGGATCGAGACCCGGGGACCACCGGGGCGGGTTCGCCCGTCGGCGATCAGGCCGCCGTAGCGCCTGCGAGCGCGCGGCAGATCCCAGCGAGCGCTGAGGGCGCTTGCGACCTCGAAGCCCGCGTTGTGGCGCGTCGATGCGTACCGCGTGCCCGGGTTCCCGAGGCCGATCACGAGGACCGGGGAGCCCGCGGAGCGGTCCGCGCGGTCGTCGCCGCCGCTGCGGCGGCCGAAAGGACGCAAGAGGGACTAACCCTCGTCGCCGTCGTCGCCCCCGTCGGCCTCGGCGTCGCCGGAGTCGTCGCCCTCGTCTGAGGACTCCTCGCCGATGACCTCGGTCTCGGTCTCGACCTCCGGCTCCTCCTCGGCGAGTCGCGGCGGGTTGAGCGTGGCGATCGTGATCTCGTCGAGGTGCTCGGCGAGGAAGGTGACGCCCTCGGGGGCGGTGATCGTGTCGAGCTGAATCGTGTCGCCGATCACCATCTCGGACACGTCGATGGTGATGCCGTCGGGAATGTCGCCGGGCAGCGCCTCGATCGTGATCTCGCGGGTTACGTGCTCGAGGATTCCGCCCTCCTTGACGCCGGGGGAGTCGTCGACACCCTCGAGATCGAGGCTCACATCCGCGTGGATCGCCTGATCGAGGTTGACCTGCTGGCAGTCGAGGTGCATGAGGTCTCCGCGGACCGGATGGCGCTGCTCCTCCTTGACGACCACCGGGACGGTGCCCGCGCCCTCGATCTCGAGGTCGAAGAGGGCGTGACCCTCACCGATGAAGAGGCTCAGGGAGTGGGCGTCGGCCTGGAAGGCACGCGCCGGCTCTCCGGACGTGTAGACCACGCCGGGGACCAGCCCCTCGCGGCGAAGGCGACGGGTGGTGCGGGAGCCGAACTCGGAGCGCTCGGCAACCTTCAGCTTTGGGCGGGAAGCGGCCATCGGGGACGGCAGGATAGCGCGCCCGGTCGCTCACCCCCTTGCCTGCGCGCGTTTCAGCCCGTTTCAGCCCGCGAACCCGTGGGCTGGAGGAGCCGCGGGTCGTTGGAGCAGATCCCGTCGACGCCGAGCTCGCGCAGCTCCGCGACCCGCGAGGCGTCATCGACGGTCCAGGTGATCAGCTCGATCCCGAGCTCGCGAGTGACCTCCACGAGCTCTGCGCTGGCGAGCTGGTGATAGAGCCAGATCGCCGATGCGCCGATCTCGGGCGCGCGGCGGCGGGCCTGCTCCGGAAAGCGCTTGCGCATGGACGCCAGCGCCGCCAGGACGGCCGGGCGGGCGAGGCGGCTGCGGTCCCAGGCGCGGGTGACCAGCGGAAACGTCCATCCGAGTCGGAGCGCGGGCTCGAGCGCGGCGATCGCGCCAAGGCTCTCCGTGTACATGGTGGAGACCATCGCCCGCTCGATCAGGTCGCGCTCGCGCAGCGCGTCGACGAGGTCGGACTCGCGGCCGACCAGCTTCAGGTCGCAGTCGATCTCGACCTCGTCGAGAGGCGGTTCCGTGAATGCATCGAGGGCTTCGCCGAGGGTCAGGGTTGCTCGCGTGGAGGCGTCGTGCCAGTCGTGGGCGATCACGAGCGGCGAGCGCGAGCGGGCCGGCATCGCCGGTGCCCCGTCACGGGGCCAGAGGACGTCGAACTCGATCATGTCGACGCCGACCTCGATCGCCCGCTCGAAGCTTGGGATCGTGTTTCCGGTGACGAGGTCTCCCGCGCCCTTGTGCCCGACGCGACGCAGAGACCCCGCCCGCCCGCTCGAGCCGCTCACTCCTGCTCGCGATCCTCGGTCGTGCGATCGCCGCTCGCTCGCTGCCCGCGGCCCCTGGAGCGGGGGCGATCGTCGGGTGACGGGGAACGCTTGCGCCGCGCCGGCTTGGCGGCCCCGGGAGCCGGCTCACCCGGCTGGGCGGGCCGCTCGGGAAGCAACGGCATGTGGTCGGCGACGTGAAGACGGAGGATCGCTCCGAGCGCGGCGAGGATGCCCGCCGCCGTGAGGCCGCCGCCGAGCGACGCGAGCGCTGCGACTCCGCGACCCTGGCGCTCGACGTTCCCCGGCAGCACGCCAAGCGAGTCGCTCGAGCCGGCGATCACAACCGCGCCGACCACCGCGAGCAGAAGCACGATGCCCGCGAGCCCGATCAGGCCCCGGGCCAGCATCTCGTACCACTCGAGCGTTGAGCGATCCATCGATTTGGCCGCCTAGAAGAGCTGGTTCTCGCCGGCGAAGATCTCGCTGACGGAGTCGTCGGTGAAGATCCTCCGGATGGAGTCGGCGAGGGTCTGCGCGGTCGAAAGGACGGTGATGTTGTCGGGGGCGCCCGGTCGCAGGGGAACCGTGTCGGTGACGACGATCCGCTCGATCCTGGAATTCTCGTAGGCGAGGCGCTCGTAGGCCGGGCCGCTGAAGACTCCATGGGTCGCGCAGGCGATCACGCGCTTCGCTCCTGCTTCGAGCACCGTCTTCGCGGCAGCGCAGAGCGTCCCGGCGGTGTCGATCATGTCGTCGACGAGGACCGCCGTCTTGTCCTTGACGTCACCGACGACGTAGCCGATCTCGGCCACCTGCTGCGCAGGACGTTCCTTCTCCATGACGGCCCAGTGCGTGCCGACCTTGCGGGCGAAGTTGCGGGCGACCTTGACCCTGCCCGCATCGGGGCTGACGATCACGAGGTCGTCCTTGAGGTTCTGGTCGATGAACCACTGCGTCAACATCGGCATGGCGGTCATGTGGTCGACGGGGACGTGGAAGAAGCCCTGGACCTGTCCGGCGTGCAGGTCCATCGTCAGCACGCGGTCGGCGCCGATCTCCTCGAGGATCTTGGCGACGATCCGGGCGGTGATCGGCTCACGGGGCTGTGACTTCTTGTCCTGGCGGGCGTAGCCGTACCACGGCATCACCGCGATGATCCGGTGGGCCGAGGCACCCTGGGCCGCGTCGATCATGCAGAGCAGCTCCATGAGCGCGTCGTTCGGGGTCATTCCCGTCTTCTCGTTCGGCGCGGTGGATTGGACGATGAAGACGTCGGCGCCGCGAATCGACTCGCCGTAGCGGCAGTAGACCTCGCCGTTGACGAAAGTGCGCAGGTCGACCTGCCCGAGGTCGACGTCGAGGTGCCCGGCGATCTTCGCCGCGAGCTCGCCCGAGGCGCGACCTCCGAAGACCATCAGCCGCTTGGTGTACTCCTGCTTGATCGAGCTCGGCGCGTGCGGATGCTCGAGCGGTCCGAGCTCGGAGGGTGGATGGGTCAGGCTGGCGGCGTCGCCGTTGCTCACTTGGCTTCCTTCTCCTTGGCCTTGCGGTCGGCGTAGCCCTCGACGATCTTCTGCGCGGGTCTGGCGATCGCCAGCGCGCCCGGAGGAACGTCCTCGGTGATCGCCGAGTTGGCGCCAGTGTAGGCGTCGTCGCCGATCTCGACCGGTGCGATCAGCGTCGTGTCGACGGAAGTGTGCACCCGGTCGCCGATCTTGGTCCGGTGTTTGTGGGTGCCGTCGTAGTTGGCGGTGATCGTTGCCGCTCCCAGATTGGTGCCCTCGCCGACGTCCGCGTCGCCGATGTAGGAGAGGTGCGGGACCTTCGTCCCGGCGCCGATCCTCGAGTTCTTGATCTCCACGAACGTGCCCGCCTTGGCGCCCTCGGCGAGCTCGGCCTTCGGCCGCAGGTAGGCGAACGGGCCGATCGTGCAACGGTCCGCCACGTCGCACTCGAGCAGATAGGAGTGCGGCACGGTGACCTCGGCGCCGATCCGGGCATCGATCATCGTCGTGTGCGGGCCGACGACCGAGCCGGCGCCGATCGAGCTGGCGCCGATCAGCGAGCAGCCGGGCTCGATCCGGACGTCGGCGGCGATCTCGACCTCCGCCTCGATCCAGGTCGCTCCCGGATCGACGATCGTGACGCCGGCGAGCATGTGGCGCCGCAGGATCCGGCGGCGCGCCTCGGCCTCGACCAGCGCGAGGTCGGCGCGGCTGTTGACCCCGAGGATCACGTTCGGGTCCGCGGAGACGTGCGCGACGATCCGCCCGCCCTCGGCGCGCAGCAACGGCAGCACGTCCGGCAGGTAGTACTCACCCTGCGCGTTGTCGTTGGTGAGATGTGGCAGCGCGGCGACCAGGCGCGGGCCGTCGAAGACGTAGATGCCGGCGTTGATCTCCCCGATCTCGAGCTCCTCCGTGGTCGCGTCGCCCTCGGCCTTGGCCTCCACGATGCGCTCGACCTCGCTGCCGTCGGCGGAGCGGATCACGCGGCCGTAGGAGCCGGGGTCGTCGAGGATCGCGGTGACCAGCGTCGCCGCAGCACCCTCACGCTCATGCGTGGCGACGATCGCCCTGATCAACTCCGCGTCGACCAGCGGGACGTCGCCGGAGAGCACGACCACCGTCTCCGAGCCCTCGATGGCGGCGCTCGAGGCCAGTAGGGCTCCCCCGGTCCCGTTGGCCTCCGGCTGGTGGATCGACTCGATCGCCTCGGGCAACGCGCCCGAGATGTCCCGGTCGGGAGACGTGATCACCGCTACCCGTCCCGCCCCCGCCTCCCGCGCCGCAAGGATCGGCCAGGAGACCAGCGCCCGCCCGCAGATCGGATGGAGGACCTTCGGGATCGCCGAGCGCATCCGGGTTCCCTGCCCGGCGGCCATGATCAGGACGGTCGGCGCGCTCACCGGGGGCATCGTATTGGGGCGGGGGACGAGGGTCAGGGTTCGCGCTCGTAGGCGCGGACCCACTTTCGGATCGCGTTGTCGCTGACGCCGTACTTGCGGGCGACGGCGCAGTAGTTGGTGGCGGCGATCTCACTCATGAGCTGCGCGAAGGGCGGGCGCTCGACCTTTCGCGAGTTCGGCCTCGGGCGGCCACTTCTATCCCACCGAATGCCGCACTCACGGGAGCAGTACTTGGCGCCTCGGTGACCGGGACGGAATTCCTTGCCGCAACGAAGACAGTTGCGTGGCGTGATCATCACGAAATTCTTGCGCCCGCAGTGTGTTTCCAGGGTCGCCGAGCAGTTTGGACAGAGGATTCGCAGGTTCTCCAGGCGATGGTCATCCGGGACACCGTTGATGTGATCAAGGATCAGAGCCATCACACCCCCGCGCCACGCCTCGCCCTGTCCACATTGCTCACAACTCCGCTGTTTTATGCCCTCGGAGAAGAGCCGCCGCTTCAAGTGCGCGCGACTGTAAGTCGAATTCTCGATCATCACCACTTCAAGCGGCACCGGCGGTTTGTGGAGAGCCTTGTGTCTTGCTGCGTCCGGGTCGAAGTGGTCCGTCGGAATCGCCCACACCTCATCTACCCAGTGGCGAAGGAGCTTGTGATTGCCGCCGGCAGGCCTCATCCCAAGCTTTCGGAGGACCTCGGAATAGTTCAGCGACTCACGAACAGCTTGCTCCGCCTCCTGTCGTGAGTACCTCGGCACGGGACGAACACTAGTTCGTGTCTCGGACGGACCGAGGCCCTGTCCGGCGCGACGTTCTAGACTCGGCGCACCCACTCCGGGGTGGTGTAGTTGGCTTAGCACAGGGCACTTTGGCTGCCCAAGCGAGGGTTCAAGTCCTTCCCCCGGAACTACTTCCGCCCCGGCTTGCCGCCCTTCGACCCGCGCTCCAAGGCCGGGCCGCGCGGGGACGGAATCCCCAGGACTCGCATCGCCTTCAGACCGAGACCGAGCTTCTCGCGGCCCTCGGTCGAGCTCATGTCGTGCCCGCAGAGCTCACGGACACGCTCGAGCCGGTAGCGAACCGTGTGGCGGTGGGTGAAGAGCGTCTCGGCGGTCGGGGTGACGTTGCCGTTGTTGTCCAGGTACGCCTCGACGGTGGCGACGAGCTCGGTCTCGTACTGGTCGTCGTAGGCGGCGAGCGGTGCGACCGTCTCGTCGAAGAACCGCTCCAGCTCGGCGGGGTCCTCGCTCATCGCGGGCAGCAGGAGTCGGTAGGAGCCGGTGTCCTCGAAGGCGAGCGGGGAGCGGCCCTCGGCGTCGCCGACGTTCGCGGCCATCAGCGCCTCCTTCCCGGCCCGGTAGAGCTGAGCGGGGTCGGCGGCATGGCGGCTGAAGCCGATGCTGAGGGAGAAGCCCGAGAGTGAGCTGACCAGCTCGCTCTCGATGGCGAGCGCGGCGCGCTCGATCTGGGATGCATCGGAGCTGGGCAGGACCGTCGCGACGTCGCCGCCCTCCCGGCTGAGCAGGGCGGCCAGCGCGCCGCTGCTTCCCGAGCGCACGGCTCGCAGGGTCAGGGTGAGAACGCGGGCCCGCCAGTCGCCGGTCTGCGCCGCGTGGGGAGCGGCACGGGCGATCACGACGCCACCACCGCCAGCCAGGTCGCTGCCGAGCTCCGAGGCCCGGGCGGTGATGTCCTCGGCGCTCGCGAGGCGGCGGCTGAGGATGGCCCGGACGAAGTCGTTGGCGGCCTCGTCGCTCGCCCATTCGGGCGCCCGCGCACGCTCGACCTCGAGCCCGAGCAGCGTGCTGACCATGCGCAACGCGCTCGAGGTCGTCCCCGAGCCGCCGCGACTGCGCCAGCGGAGCTCGCCGACGAAGGCGTCGGCCACCCGCAGCTCGGTCGTCTCAACCCCGGAACCGACGGCGAGCAGCCGCTCCTCCTCGGCGCTGGAGGGCGCAGCGACCGCGAGAACCGCGCTGGAGCGGTCGATCAGAGCGACGCTTGCATTCAGTGCGCTGGCGGCAGCGCGCGCGACCGCCGGCAGCCCGGCGCCGGACTCGATGGCCTCGGAGAGCTCGTCGAGCCCCGGCCCCGCCGGTACCGCAGGCCTGGCCTCGTCGCCGGCTTTCGGGGTGACTGCCACCGTCAAATAGTAGGACGAGGCGCCAGGGACTGGCTCAAGCAGATTCTGACGAGTGCGGGGACTCGCTGATCAAGGACGCAGGAGGCGATGCGGCCTCAGGCCGTGAGCCGACGAGGACGCCGAGCAGCGGGCCCCGCGCCGTCAGACGAGTGCGGGAGCCGCCAGATCAAGGAAGACGAGGCGATGCTGCCTCCGGCAGTGAGCTGAGGATGACGCCGAGCCGGCGTCTCCCGCGCCGTCAGACGAGGGCGGAGAGGTCGTCCCAGTAGTAGACGATGGCCACGCCGATCGCCACGCCGATCGCGACCAGGGCCAAGAGCACGAGCAACGAGAGCATCGCCGCGGTCGTCTTCTCCCACCCCCGCCCGAACGAGCCCACCGCGGGAACCAGGATCAGCACTGCGAACGCGACCAGGGAGATGACCCCGGCGCCCCCGAAGATGAGGAGCTCGGGGGACATCAGAGCCACGCCCGCGAGGCCGCGGCCGGATCGCGCGGGGTGGTCATGTCCCTCATCCGTCGCCATTCTGCCGGATGTACCCGACGAGCAGGGTGAGCGACGACAGCACGGCGAAGACAGCGGCGGCGAAGCCCCAACCGCCGACGACGTCGCTGAGGTAGTGAACCCCGAGATAGACGCGCGAGAGGCCGATCGCCACAGCGACGAGAAGCCCGCCGGTGACGAGCGCCGAAGCCCGCCGCATTCCGGGGCGAAGCCGCAGCGCGATCGTCAGCGCGATCCACGCATACAGGACCGAGTGGGCAGCGTGCCCGCTCGGATAGGCATACCCCGGCGCATCGACGAGCCCTCCGGCAGGGCGCGGCCGATCGACGACATCCTTGATCAGCGTCGTGCCGAAGAGGAGCGCGATCAAGGCGAGGAGCAGGACGATCAGCTCCGGCCAATGCCGCCGAACTCCGAGCCAGATCGCCGTCGCCGCCGCGACGATCGAAATCACGAAGCCCGAGCCCAACGCCGTGATCACCTTGGCGACCGAGGTGAGCCAATCGGCCCGGAGGCCGTCGACCAGGTCGATCGCGGTTCTGTCAGCGGTGGTCGGGCCCGGCGCGTCGGCGATCTGCAACGCGTAGCCGACGCAGAGGAACGAGCCGACCGCCGCAATGGCGATGGCCGTCGTGAACTCCAGACCGAGATCGCCCGGCGTCAGCCGCATCCACAGGAACCGCGCTTGCGGTCCGAGCCGCCTGCCGAGGGCCAGGAGGCTGCGGAACACCGCCCGCTCCTCCATCCACGTTGCGACCTTCGCCCGATTCTCCGGAACGCGCAGGTACTTGACCACCACGACCGTGCCGACGACCAGCGCGACGACCAGCGCGAAGAGGAGCAGGGCCCGCGACGACCCCTTGAGGACCGCGTCGATGTTCTTGGAGGCGTAGAAGCCGAGGAGCGTGAACGTCGTCGCCCACAAGCCGGTGCCGAGGACGCTGTAGGGGGCCATGGCGCGGTACGCCATCCCGGAGCTGCCGGCGATGAACGGGGCGAGCGCCCGCACCAGGCCGATGAAGCGACCGATCAGGATCGTCTTTCCGCCGTGGCGGTCGAAGTAGGCCTCGACCTGTGCGAAGCGCTCACGGCTCATCCTCACCTTCGAGCCGTGCTCGAGCACGAAATTGCGGCCCAGCTTGTTGCCGAGCAGGTAGCTCGCCGAGTCGCCGGCGAACGCGCACGCCCAGACGATGGCGATCGTCAGAATCACCGACGTCCCGCCCTGTCCGGCGACCGCGCCGGCGAGAACCACCACGGTCTCCCCCGGGGCGATCAACCCGACGAACGCGCCCGTCTCCAGGAAGGCGAAGACGCCGACGATCGCGTAGGTCCAGTGACCGAGCGAACCCGAGACGTCCTCGAGCACCTTCTGAGCATCGACATGCGGGAGCGCCAACTTGACGAGCCGGTAGGCGACGTAGAGGGCGACGAGCGCGCCGACCAGCTTGAGCCAGCCGCGGCGGTCGGAGGGCAGCTCCATCAGATCCCGACCCTCGACGCCGCCACGATCGCCTCGCGGCCACCGGCGCGCAGCCGAAGCGCGGCTTCCTCCGCCACGGCGCCATCGGCGAACAACCCGACCGCGGTCGGTCCGGAGCCGGTCACGATCGCGATGTCGGCCCCGGCGTCGCGCAACGCCGACAGCGCCGCGCCGATCGACGGTCGCATCGAGATCGCCGCCTCGCCGAGGTCGTTGACCAGCAGTTCCGGGTAAGCGAGCGGGCTGGCGCCGTCCGCCGCGGCCGAAGCCAGAGCGCCTCGCAGATGCTCGAGCTCGTCGGCGCTGCGGCTCAACCCGAGCCGGTCGGCCTCGCCGTAGACGGCCGCGGTCGAAAGCCCTTCGGGATCGGGGAGCAGGACCGCGAAGAACTGCTCCGGGTCCGGCAGCGGCGTCACCCGCTCTCCCGCTCCGCCGACGAGCGCGAAGCGCGGATCGAGCTGGGAGGGGACGTCCGCCCCGAGCGCGGCGGCGATCCCATGGAGCCGCCCCTCGACGACCTCCCCACGCGCCAGCCGCAGCACCGCGGCGGCGTCGCCGCTCCCGCCACCGAGCCCCGCGGCGACCGGCACCCGCTTGTCGACCTCGATGCGCAGCGGCGCATGCCCCCACCCCGCCTCTCGCAGCGCGGTCAACGCCCGCGCGGTCAGGTCGGGGCTCTCGATCCCCGGGCAGATCACCTCATCGGCCGGGGCGGCCGAAATCCGCAATTCATCGGCGAGCGAGAGCGGCACGAACAGCGAGCAGATCGCGTGCAACCCATCGGCCCGCCTCGGGCCCAGGTAGAGACAGAGGTTGAGCTTGGCCGGGGCGATCACGCGAGCTCCGCGATCGTCTCGGCAAGCGCCAGATGGTGGACCGGGGTGAGCATCTCGGCCCGGACGTCGAGCGGCAGCCCGAGCTTGCCGAGCGCCTCACGAGCTGCGTGGCGCACCTCGCTCGAGCGTGGGCGCGGCGGCGGCTCCCCGGCCCGAAGCGCCTCGCTCTCACGCCGCTTCGCCGCCATCTCGAGTGAGCGCGGCAACGTCTTGCGCCGATGGGCGAAGCAATCCCGGATGAGCGTGCGGACGCGCTCGGGAGGGGCAGGCGCCCGGCGCCGCAGCGCCAGCACGGCCGACTCCACCTTCGGGCGCGGCTTGAAGACCGCCGGGTCGACCGCGCGCAGCATCCGGACGTCGCAGGCGAGCTGAACCAGCACGCTCGGGGAGCCGTACGTCTTCGATCCCGGCCGGGCGCGAAGCCTCTCGGCGATCTCCCGCTGCACCATCACGGTCCAGCGGCCGATCGACGGGAGCTCTGAGATCGTGCGCAGCAACAGCGGCGTGGCGATCGCATACGGCAGGTTGGCGACCATCGCGGTCGGCGCCGGGTCGAGCTCGTCGAAATCCACGCGCATGGCATCGCCCCAGTGAAGCTGAACACCCCTGCCGGCAGCAGCGATCCGCTCCAGCGGAGCCCGCAGGCGCTCATCGAGCTCGACCACGTGAAGGTGCGGAACGCGCTCCGCCAACCTCTCGGTGAGCACGCCCTCCCCCCCGCCGACCTCGAGCACGACGTCCGCCTGCTCGAGCGCCGCGTCGGCGACGATGGCCTCGAGCAGGTTCGGGTCGGCGAGGAAGTTCTGCCCTAGCCGGACCAACTGGACTCCGAGCTCACCAGGCGAAGAGGCGAGACGCGTTGGCGGTTACGAGCTCGTCGAGCCGTTCGTAGCCGATTCCCCGCGTCGCGGCGACGACCTCGGCCGTCAGCGTCACGTTGGCCGGCGCGTTCGGCTTCCCCCGCTCGACCTGAGGCGTCAGGAACGGGCTGTCCGTCTCGACGAGGATCAGATCGTCGGGAACGAGCGCGGCCGCTTCGCGCAACTCCTCCGATTTCGGGTAGGTGACGTTGCCGGCGAACGAGACGTACCAGCCACGCGCCACCGCCTCCTGCGCCCGCTCCACCGTGGCGGAGAAGCAATGCAGGATCACCTGTACGCCCCCGGCCTCGGCCATGAGCAGCTCGAACGTATCGGCGACGGCCCGGCCGGCGCCGGGTCCGCCGCTGTCGCGCATGTGGATGACCAGCGGAAGCCCGGTCCTGGACGCGATCCCGATCTGGGCCTCGAACGCCCGCACCTGATCCTCCTCGGCAGCGTTGTCGCGGAAGAAGTCGAGCCCCGTCTCACCGATCGCCCGGACCATCGGGTCGGCGGCGAGCTCCTCGATCGCATCGGCCGCGGCCCCGTCGAAGCCGGTCGCCGAGTTCGGATGGCGCCCGACGGCCGCGAAGACGCCCTCGAACTCCCGAGCCGCCCGGATCGCGGCTGCGTTCGAGCTCTCGTCGAGGCCGACCGTGAGGATCCGCTGAACCCCGAGCTTCCTCGCATCGGACACGAGCTCACCGGTTGGTGGCTTGCAGACTCCGAGATGGGCGTGGGAATCGATCATCGACGGCAGTCTAGGCGGGCCGATCTCACGCTTTCGCCGACTCGTGCGTTTTCATCACGACGATGGAGCTGCTGCACACGACAACCGACAGCCCGATCGGCGAGCTGCTCCTCGTCGGCGACGAGCGTGCCCTGCGCGGCGTGTACATGCAGGCCGGACCACGACCGAAGCGCGTCGCGCCCGGCTGGCACCGCGCGGAGGAGCCGTTCGCGGCGGCCGTCGCCCAGCTCCACGAGTACTTCGCGGGCGGACGGACCCACTTCGACCTGCCGCTCGAGCCCGCCGGGCCGGAATTCGAGCGCGCCGTATGGGACGCGCTGACCGGGATCCCCTACGGCGAGACCGCCTCCTACGGCGAGATCGCGAAGCGGATCGGCTTCCCCGATGCCGCGCGGGCCGTCGGCTCAGCCAACGCTCGCAACCCGATCTCGATCATCGTTCCCTGCCACCGGGTGATCGGCGCCGACGGCAGCCTCACCGGCTACGGCGGCGGCCTCGAGCGCAAGCGGTTCCTGCTCGAGCACGAGACCGGCGCCGTCCGGCTCGCGGTCTGATCGCGGCGAAAGCTGCGATCAAAGGTCGCGGCGGCGGAATCCCCAGGCCGCCAGCGTGGCGAGCGCGGCCAGATAGAGAGCCGTCCAGAGGATGATGCCGGCGCCCCCGGCCCTGCCACCTCCGAACGGCCCGAGGTTGAGGACGATTCCGGTGAAACCGCCCGTATCGGCCGTGAGCGCGTGCAGCCCGCTCCGATACAACGCCTCGAACGGGAGTACCCAGCTCACCCAATCCGCGATCCGCTCCAGGGGATGAGAATTCAGGGTGTCTCCGATCTGGCCGAGCAGGCCGGCTGTGATCCCGCCGCCGTAGGTCATCAGGACCGCGATCCCCTGGGCCGTCCCGCTCAGCCAGACCGAAGCGACCAGCGAGATGAACGCGATCACGACGACCGCGAGGGCGAGCATCCCGCCCACCGCGAAGGGGCGATCGGGCGTCCAGTGGCCGATCACCGAGGTGATCGCGACGCTGGCCGCGTAGACGGTCACCACGTACATCGCAGAGATCGCAGCGGCCCCGGCGATCCGCGCCAGCAGGATCGTCACGCGGCCGCAGGGGCGCGCCACGAGAGGCTGGAGCATGCCGGTCTCGGCGTCCCCCCGAACCACTCCCATCGTCAGGAAGGTCGCGAGGATCGCGCCGAGGAAGAGGGTGGCGAACATCGCCAGGCCGACCAGGGTCGCCCCGTCGATGGCACGTCCGTCGACGTTGCCGGGTGCAAGCCGCAGGTTGTTCTCGTCGAAGACGAAGTGCGCACCGACCGCGTAGAGGACGAGGAATGCAGCCGTGAGCGCTATCACGACGAGCAGGACCCGCCGGCGCACAGCCTCGTGAACCGCGTGGCGGACGATGATCACCGCGGCACGTGCCTGGCTCGGGGGCGTCGCGATCGCGCTCATCGGGACTCGCTCCCGACCGCCTCGAGGTAGGCGTCCTCGAGCGTCGAGCCGGTTTCACGCACCCCGTAGATGCTGCGACCCTCGGCGATCAGCTCGGCGACGATCGCGGGAATCCCCTCCCGAGACACACCCTCGAATCGCCGCAGCCCGCGGTCGGTGTCGACCTCCGCGCCGTGGGTGCCGGAGAGCTCCGACGCCCGGCCGCTCGCGACCACGGCGCCGCGGGCGATGATCGTCACCGAGTCGCAGACCTTCTCCACCTCGCTGAGCAGGTGTGAGTTGAGCAGGACCGCGATCCCGCGTTCGCGCAACCGCTCGAGCAGCGTGCGGACGATGCGCCGTCCGCCGGGGTCGAGGGCCGAGGTCGGCTCGTCGAGGAGCAGTAGCCGTGGGGAGCCGATCAGTGCCTGGGCGATCCCGAGCCGCTGCTGCATTCCCTTCGACATCCGCTCGATCCGCTGCGCGCGTGCGTCGGCGAGCCCGACGAGCTCGAGCAACTCGAGGCGCTCCGCCTCTCCCCCGTCGGAACCCGCCAGGCGCTGGTGGAGCCCCAGCAGCTCGTCGGCCGACAGCCATCCGGGAAAGCGGAAGAGCTCGGCGAGGTAGCCGGTGCGGATTCGGGCCTCGAGGCTGCCGGCCGGAGCACCGCAGACCTCGACCTGACCGGAGCTGGGGCGCGTCAGCCCGCAGGCGATCTTCGTCAGCGTCGTCTTGCCGGCCCCATTGGGACCGAGGAGCCCGACGAGGTGACCGGCCGGGACCTCGAGATCGACGCCGGAGAGGGCGACCGCCTCGCCATAGCTCTTGCTCAGCCCCCGGATGGACAGCGCCGGAGCGCCGAGGTGCGAGATCCCTCCGGCCAAGCGACTACTCGGGGACGGGCTCGAGCTTCGGGAACAGGGCCGGGATGCGCTCGACGGATCGACCACCCCCCTGGGAGCCGAAGTCGGCGAGCCCGCGGCCCTCCTCGCCGAGCGCGGCGAGCAGCAGGTCCGTCGAGGCCGGCATGTATGCGTTGAGAAGCAGCGTCACGATGCGCAGGCCCTCGGCGAGGTTGTAGAGGACCGCGTCGAGCTCTCCCGCCCGCTCGTCGTCCCTGGCCAGCACCCACGGCTGCTTCTCCTCGACGTAGCGGTTGAGCCGCCTCACGGCGCCCCAGCAGGCTTCGAGCGCGCGGCTGATCTCGGCTGCGTCGAGCAGCCCGCAGACCCGCCCACGCAGGCTCGCCAGCCCGTCGTCGCCGTCCGCGAGCGCGGAGTCGGGGCTCGCCTCCGGAACGACCCCGTCGCGGTAGCGCTCGATCATCGCGAGCGTCCGGCTGGCGAGGTTGCCGTAGTCGTTGGCGAGCTCCGACTCGTACCGGGACTCGAAGCCGGCCGGCGAGATCGAGCCGTCCTGCCCGAAGGAGACCTCGCGGAAGCAGTAGAAGCGCAGCGCGTCGGCGCCGAAGCGCTCGATCACCTCGAACGGGTCGAGCACGTTGCCGAGCGACTTCGACATCTTCTTGTCGTCCATCAGCAGGTAGCCGTGGACGTAGAGGCCGCCCGGCAGCGGCAGATCGGCCGCCATCAGCAGCGCCGGCCAGTAGACGGAGTGGAACTTGAGGATGTCCTTGGCCATCACCTGCAGGGTCACGGGCCAGAAGCGCTCGGTCAGGTCCTCGCCGGGACGCGCGTACGAGAGCGCCGTGTAGTAGTTGAGGAGCGCGTCGAACCAGACGTACATGACCTGATCGGGCGCCCACGGCAGCGGCACTCCCCAGGTCAGCTTCGGTCGCGACAGCGAGACGTCCTGAAGCCCGCCCTTGATGAACGCCAGCGCCTCGTTGCGACGGAAGTCGGGCCGGACGAAGCTGGGCTGGTCGGCATAGAGCTGCTCGAGCCGGTCCTGGAAGGCCGAGAGCCTGAAGAACCAGTTCTGCTCCGTTTCCAGTTCCAGGACGATCTCGTGGATCGCACAGCGGTTGCCTTCCAGCAGCTCCGTCGGCGTCTTGAAGTCGGCGCAGCGCGGGCAGTAGAAGCCCTCGTAGCTGCCCTCGAAGGTGAAGCCGTTGTCGTGGACGCGCTGCAGCACCTCCTGAACCTTCGCCCCATGCTCGGGGTCGCTGGTCCGGATGAAGAAGTCGTTGGACGCGTTGATCTTCGGCATCAGGTCGCGAAAGCGCTGCGAGTTCCTGTCGGCGAGCTCCCGCGGCGTCACCCCCAGCCGCTCGGCGGCCTGCGCGACCGGCTCCCCGAACTCGTCCGTGCCCGTCAGGAAGAAGACGTCCTCCCCACGCTGGCGCATGTGCCGGGCGAGGATGTCGGCGCCGATCGTCGTATACGCGTGCCCGAGATGGGGCTGGGCGTTGACGTAGTAGATCGGCGTGGTGACGTAGTAGGACATCCGCCTTCAAGGTTATTCGGGCCACGGATCGGTGCCGTCCGGCTCGTCACTGATTCGGACTCAGCCCCTGACGCCGTCCAGCACGCCGAGGATCTCGTCGCCGTACTTGTCCAGCCGCGCCGGACCGATCCCATCGCAAGCCGCCAGCTCCCGGGCGTCCGCCGGCATCGCCGCCGCCACTCCCTCGAGCTGGCGATTGGAGAGCACGACGTAAGCCGGGACGCCATCCGCGTCCGAGCGGGCCTTTCGCCACTCGCGCAGGGCGACGTCCGCTGCGACGGCGCCGGGCGCCGCGTCGGTGAGGTCGAGCTTCTCCCGCGAGCGGGCGGTCGACCGACCGAGTGCCGCCACCGATACGGGTGCGGGCTTGGTTGCGGCCGCCTTCGCCTCCCCCTTAAGCTCGGCGAGGAACGGCGAAGGCCGCTCGGCGTCGGCGAGCACGGTGCAGCGGTGACGGGCCCTGGTGATGGCGACGTGCATGACTCGCCGCTCGGCCTCGTAGCTCTCGCTCAGCCGGTGAGGCAGCAGACCCTGGTTGGCTCCGTAGACCGCGACCCGATCCCACTCCCGGCCCTTGACGCGATGGACGGTCGCCAGGCGCACCCCCTCGCCTCCGGCGGAGGACTCCAGAGAGGCGCGCAGCCACGGCTCGAAGCCGCCGGGGTCGGCGTGCAGGTCGGCCACCTGGATCAGGCCCTCGAGGTCGTCGAGGTGGCTCGCGGTCGACTCGCTGCCCTTCGAACCGTCGAGCATCTCCATCGCGCCGCCGAGGCCGATCCGGTCACGGACCGCCTCGAGCAGCTCGCGGGTCGTGGAGCCGCCGCCGGCCAACCCGGCGAGCATCCCGATGTCGTCGGCCATCTCGTCGATCTTGCCCGCGACCCTGGCGTCGTCGACGCGCCGGCCGACGACGCGCAGGTCATCGAGGGAGCGACAGTTGGCGAACCATTTGCTGATCCAGCGCGGGAAGCCGCGGCTCGGGCGGCGGCGGATCAGCTCGAGGTCGGACGGAAGCAGGTAGTCGGCGTCGACGGCGATCCGAATCCAGGCGAGCGCGGCCGCCATCCCGGTCCGCTCCAGCACGTCCCCGCGCACCGCCGAGGCGACCGGAACGCCGGCGGCCCAAAGCGCCACCTGGGGAGCCAGCAGCAGCGAGTTGACGCGGGTGAGGACGGCCGTCTCGCCGGGATCCCCGTCGGGCTCCCGGAGCCAGCCCCGGATGAGATCGACGAGGGTCGTGGCGGCCTCGGCACCAGGGTGGGTGACGATCTCGAGCGACGCCGGATCGGCGTCGGCGCCGTCGACCGCCCGGATCGCCTTCGGCACGCGGACCCGGTTGTAGCCGAGCAGGTTCGACGCGCCGGTGACGATCGCCTCGGCGCAGCGGTAATTGACCTCGAGCGCGCTCGCCTCGGCGCCTGGGAAGAAGCTCGGGTAGTCGACGAGGAAGCGCGGGTCCGCGCCGGCGTGGTCGTAGATCGTCTGGTCGTCGTCGCCGACGCCGAAGACATCGAAGGCGGGCATCGACAGCAGGCGGATCATCAGCACGTGCGCCGGGGTCAGGTCCTGGAACTCGTCAACGAGCAGATGGCGGTGCTCGGCCTGAACCCGCCGGCGGAACTCGCCGTCGCGAAGGAGCGCCTCGAGCGTGCCGTAGATCTGCTCGTCGAAATCGATCGCACCGAGCCCGGAGAGACGCCGGCGAAACGGCTCGAAGCCCTCGGCGAGCCCGGGGACGTCGTCGCGCATCTCCTCGACGATCGCCGGATCCGCGAGGCCCAGGCGGACGACGGTCAGCGCATCGAGGTACGGCCCGACGGGATCGGTGTTCGCCAGCCGTCGCCGCGGGATCGGGAAGACCTCGTCGATCACCCGCCGCACGTCGGGCTCGCTCAACACGCGCGGCCGGTTCCTGCGATGGCGGGCCAACAGCGAATAGCCGAGCGAGTTCAGGGTCCGCGTCCTCGGGGCGAGTGCCTCGAGGCGCGTCTCGAGCTCGTTCTGGGCGAGCTTGTTGTAGGCGACGGCGATCACGGCTTCCCGGCGATAGCCGCGGTCGGCGAGCACGTGGCGCATCCGCTCGGTCAGCACGCGCGTCTTGCCCGACCCCGCCGGCGCGATCACCCGCACCGGCCCACCGTGATGGGAGACCGCGGCGAGCTGATCGGGAGCGAGCTCTGACGTCGGCCCTGGCTGCTCGGCGGGGACCGGATCGAGGACGCCGGCGTCGACCGCCCCCGACTCGACCACCGCCGCCTCGAGCCGGGGCACGCTCCAGCGCGGGCCGCCGTCGATCCACGCCTCGCGGCCATCCGCGAGGACGACGTCAGCGGCCCCGCCCGCCGTCGCGCCGACGCGAGCCGCCTTCGCCGCCCACCACCAGATGAGCTCGCCCGAGCGGGCGTCGTAGTTGTTCGCCCAGACCAGGTGATGGAGCCGGTCGAGCGGGAGGTCGAGGCCCGGGTCGATGGAGAACGGGGGTGCCGAGATCACCTGGGGGGCGCGAAAGCTGCCTGGGTCGACGACGAGGGAGACGACCACGGGCTCGCGCGCGAACCAGGCCCGGTGCAGCCGTTCGACGACCTCCTCCGGTGCGCGCAGCGTCCCCTCGTCGATCGTCACCGGATCGATCGAAGCCCACGGCTCGGGAACCGCGGCGCCGGCGGAGGTGATGACCCCACGGCCGAGGGTCTCGGGGGCGTTCGCCGCGGAGCTCACCGGCGTGGTTCGCGCCCGGTGAGCTCGCGGTAGAGCTCATTCGGGCGCGTGCCGGTCAGTGCCGCAACCACGCCGGCGGCTGCGCGCGGTCGCGCCCCGGACTGCACCAGGCGGCGCAGGGCATCGACGGCGAAGGCGGTGTCCGGAGCCGAGGCCCGCTTGCGGGAGGGGGCGAGCACGACGACGATCTCCCCCTTGACGTCGGCCCGGAAGTGCCTGGCGAGGTCCCCGAGCGGACCTCGCACGACCTCCTCGTGGAGCTTGGTCAGCTCGCGGCAGACGGCGGCCGGGCGGTCCGGCGCGAGCGCGGCGAGCGCCCTCAGCGAATCGGGGAGTCGCCGCGGCGACTCGAACGCCACGACCGTCTCGGTCGACTGCAGGATGCGCTCGAGCTCACCCGCTCGCCGCGGCAGGAAGCCCTCGAAGCGCCAGCGGTCCGCCGGGAGCCCGGAGGCGACGAGCGCCGTCGTGATCGCCGTCGGGCCGGGTAGGACCTCGATCTCGATGTCACGCTCGATGCAGGTGGTGATCAGGCGGTAGCCGGGATCGGAGAGGACTGGGGTGCCGGCGTCGCTGAGCAGTGCTACCCGTGCTCCGCGCTCGATCGCCTTGGCGAGCTGGGGCGCCCGTCCCTCCTCGTTGGCGTCGTGGTTGGAGACGAACCGGGGCGGCTCGATCTCGAGCCGCTCGAAGAGCCGCCCGGCGCGGCGGGTGTCCTCGCAGGCGACCAGGTCGGCGTCGGCCAGTGCCTGTCGCAGGCGCGGGGAGGCATCCCCGACGTTGCCGATCGGCGTCGGGCAGACGATCAGGCGCCCGGACATCAGCCGGGCGCTCCGGCCGGGGTGAGCTCCTCGAGGGCCATGATCGCCGCGCCGACCATGCCGGCGTCGGGCCCGAAGTGAGCGAGCTCGATCGGAGTCTCGTTCTGCGGCGGCAGCGCGCGGGCTCTGAACTCCTCGCGAGCGGGCCCGGCGATCAGCTCGCCGGCGGCCATCGCGCCACCGCCGAGCAGGATCACGTCCGGATCGAAGACGTTGGCGAGTCCCGAGAGAGCCGCGCCCAGCCGCCGGCCGATCGTCGCGAGAACCGCGATCGCGCCCTCCTCGCCGCCCTCTGCCAGAGCCGTGACGAGCCGCGCGTCCACGGCGCTTCCGGCAGCGCTGGCCCGGCCGAGGCCGGAGCCCGGCTCCCGGGCAGCGGCGCGAGATGCTTCGGCTGCGATCGCGGTTCCCGAGGCGATCGCCTCGATGCAACCTCTGTTCGGACAGCTCCCCTGACAGGGCGGGCCGTCGATGTCGACGACGATGTGGCCGAGCTCCGCGCCCGCTCCACTCGAGCCGCGGTAGGGCTGCCCGTCGATGATCAGCCCGCCGCCGATCCCGGTTCCGATCGTCAAGAGCACGACGTTCTCAGCTCCGATGGCGGCGCCGCGCCGGTGCTCGGCGAGGGCCGCGAGGTTGCCGTCGTTGTCGATGGCCGTCGGCAGGCCGAGCCGCTCGGAGACGATGTCGCGGATGGGCGCGTCGCGCAGCGGCAGGTTGACGGCATTGATGCAGAGGCCGCGCTCGCGATCGATCGTGCAGGGCACGCCGAGGCCGATCGCCGCGACGGCGGGATGGGCCTCGATCGCCAATCGGATCTGCTGCTCGAGCGTCGCGAGGACGCCCTTCTGGTCGAGGCCGGTGGACGGAACCTCGCGGCGATGCAACACCTCACCATCCTCCGCAAGAACCCCGACGAGCATCTTCGTGCCGCCCAGGTCGACGCCGACGGCTTTCGCCCCGTTCATGTGGGGTCCGGGGTCGAGGCAGGACTTCGGGAGGCCATGGGGCAGTATTACCGCGTCATGGCACCCGGCGACCCCGAACGCCCGGACCGTCCCGAATACAACGTCTACCGAGCCGGAGCAAAGGGCCTTGGACGAGGACGATCGGCGAAGCAAGGCCCCGTTGAGGGAGGCGAGTCGGCGGGCGCGGGCGACGGGAAGGGAGCCAAGGACGATGCTCCCCAGCAGGGTGCGGGCTACACCGTCTACAAGGCGAGGCGCGGCTTCAAGCGCCCCGGTGCGCCGAATCTCGGCGGCCTGCGTGAGCGGTTCCGAGGCGGTGGCGACGGGACGGCGGGCGAATCCACGCGCTGGCGCAAGGGCCTGCGATGGGCTTTGATCGCGGCCGGCGCATGGCTGCTGCTGAGCGTCGTCTTGTTCGCGGTCTCCGCCCAGATCCAGAAATCGAAGCTCGACGGGCAGGCCGCCGACATGCTCGGCGGGTTTCCCTTGCTGGTCGCCAAGGGCGAGACGATCCTCGTGATCGGTACCGACGTTAGGCCCGTCGGCGTGCCCGACGAGAACGGCGATCCGACGGAGAAGAAATGCGTTGACGCGGCCGCATCGGGAAGCCCCCATCCATCGAGCTGCCTCGGGACGCGCGCCGACACGCTGATGCTCGTCCGCGCCGGTGGGGGAGCGTTCCAGAAGCTCTCGATCCCGCGTGATACCTACGCCGAAATTCCGGGCCAGAGCGCCCAGAAGATCAACGCCGCCTACTCCTTCGGCGGGGCCGCGCTGCAGATCCGCACCGTCGAGCAGTTCCTCGGGATCAACATCGATCACGTGGTCATCCTCGACTTCCAGGGCTTCGCCGACTTCATCGACTCGATCGGCGGCGTCGACGTCACCCTTCCCGACAGGGTGCACTCCGTGATCGCCGGCGGTGGCGCAAACGGCGGCGTTACGCTGAAGCTGGATCGAGGCGACAACCACCTCAACGGGACTCAGGCCCTGGCACTTGCCCGTACCCGGGAGAACCGCGCCAACCCCGCCGAGGACGACACCGATCGTGCCCGCCGCCAGCAGCTGATCCTCGCCGGGATCAAGAATCGCCTGACCAGCCCCTGGCGGGCGCCGATCAACTTCCTGCGAGGACCGTTGATCGCCTGGAACATGCCCAAGGCCATGATCAGTGACATGGGCGCGTTCACGTTGCCGCAGCTCGCGCTCTCGGTGGCGATCGGCGGAGACTCCGGAACGAAGATCCTGAATCCCTCCGGGCAGACGGGGAATGGTGAGCTGATCGTCGCGCAACGACAGTGCCGTCGCGCCGTCGCTGACTTCCTCGGCGACGCGGGGCCGCGTCCGCCGAAGTGCTCGCCCGCGGGCTAGTCGCTGCTGCTGCTCTTACTCTCGGACTTCGAGCCGCCGTCTCCATCCGAGGAGCTCTTCGTCCCCGAGCCATTCGAGTCGGAGCTCTTCGAGTCCCCGCTCGAGGAGCCGGATCCCGACGAATCGCTGCCGCCGGAGTCGGAGGCCCCGACCTTGTTGTTCTTGCCCTTGCGGGCGTAGTCGGTCGTGTAGAAGCCGGACCCCTTGAAGTGCACCGCGGGAGCGAAGAGAACCCGCTGTGCGGGTGCGCCGCAGGTCTCGCAGGTGTCGAGCGAGTCCTCCGACATCGACTGCAGCACCTCGAACGTGTGGCCGTTCTCGCATTTGTAGACGTAGGTGGGCATCGTGGGTCGTCATGATACGAGAGGTCGTCGGAGCACCGGCCGGGGAACGACGGCCGCCGGCGGTGCCGAGGAGCACCGCAGACTCACCAGATACGGTTCCCGAGTGCCTGACGCAGACACCTCAACAGCAACGCTCGACGAGATCGTGGCCCTTTGCAAGCGCCGCGGCTTCATCTTTCCCTCGTCGGAGATCTACGGCGGGATCGGCTCGACCTACGACTACGGCCACTACGGCGTGCTGCTCAAGAACAACGTCAAAAACCAGTGGTGGAGGGCGATGCTCACCGAGCGAGACGACATCGTCGCCATCGACTCGGCGATCATCCAGCATCCCCGCGTCTGGGAGGCATCCGGACACGTCGCCGGCTTCACCGACCCGATGGTCGACTGCAAGACCTGCGGTCAGCGATTCCGCGAGGACCACCTCGCCACCTCGCCATGTGGTCGCAAGCCCTCCAAGAAAGCGGGCGAGGGGCCGGACTGCGAGCTGACCGCGGCCCGCGAGTTCAACCTGATGTTCAAGACTCAGGTCGGTCCGGTGGCCGAGACCGGCTCGGAGGCCTTCCTCCGCCCCGAGACTGCGCAGGGAATCTTCATCAACTTCAAGAACGTCCTGCAGTTCGCCCGCAAGAAGCCGCCGTTCGGAATCGCGCAGATCGGCAAGTCGTTCCGCAACGAGATCACGCCCGGCAACTTCATCTTCCGCACCCGCGAGTTCGAGCAGATGGAGATGGAGTTCTTCTGCCCGCCCGCGGATGCCGACGAGTGGCACCAGCATTGGATGGACGCCCGGATGCGCTGGTACACCGATCTCGGCATCCGGTCCGAGAACCTGATCCTGCGCAAGCACGACGATGACGAGCTCTCTCACTACTCGAGCGCAACCTCCGACATCGAGTACCTCTTTCCGATGGGCTACTCCGAGCTCGAGGGAATCGCCAACCGGGGCGACTTCGACCTCACCCAGCACGCCGAGTTCAGCGGCGAGAAGCTCGAGTACTTCGACCAGCAGAGCGGGGAGCGCTACGTGCCCTACGTGATCGAGCCCGCCGCCGGAGTCGATCGAGCCACCCTCGCCTTCATCGTCGACGCCTACGACGTCGAGGAGGTCGAAGGACGCAAGCGCACGGTGCTCAAGCTCCACCCCAAGCTCGCCCCGGTGAAGGTCGCCGTGCTGCCGCTCGTCTCCAGGGACGGCATGCCTGAGCGAGCGCGCGAGGTCTTCGAGTCCCTGCGCGGCAGGCTCGGCACCGAGTACGACGAGGGGGGATCGATCGGCAAGCGCTACAGGCGCCAGGACGAGATCGGCACCCCCTGGGGGGTGACGATCGATGGTGAAACCGCGACCGACGATTGCGTCACGCTTCGTGACCGGGACTCGCTGAAGCAGGAACGCGTGCCGATCGGTGGCCTGGCGGAGATGTTGCTGGCGAAGCTGGAAGAGGACTGGGTCAGCCCCAAGGGCTAGGGGCCGTCCGGCTTCGCGACCGGGCGGAGCCCTGCCGGCCCTTGCCGGTGCTCCGTCAGCTGCTGCGCTAGCCAGTCGAGCCGACGAGCAGCGCAAGCCCGTAGAGCACGATCGCCGCGCCCGCGGCGATGCCGACCTGCTTGAGACCACGCCCGCGCACGACGAACGCGAGCGCGAGCGCCACCGCGATCGCGGCGAGGGCCGCTCCCGGGAAGCCGAGCAGCAACGTCAGCAGCTTGCGCTTGGAGGAGCCGTCGAAGCAGTCCGTTCCGGTGAAGTTGGGATCGCGGTTGGCGTCGTAACACGGAGTCAGGCCTGAGATGTCGACCATCGAGATGATGGCGACGGCGGCGGCGAACGCCAGCACGAGCGCGCCGACCACGGCAAGCGCGCGAGCCGGCATCCCCACCTTCGAGGGAGTGCCGGCGACCGGTTCACGGGTCGGCGTCTCCGACACGACGGTCTCGTTACCCGGCGCTTCGGAAACCACGGTCTCGTCCTCTGATGGATCTGGAGCCTGCAAGCTCTATCCGATGGCCAGGGCGAGGCCCATGAGGACAGCGGCGGCCACGGTCGCGATGATCAGCTGCCTGCCGCCACGACCGCGCGCGGCGAATCCGAGCGCCAGCAGCGTCGCGACCGCCGCCAGAACGGCACCCGGCCAGCCGAAGATCAGCGCGATCAGCTTCGTCGTGCTGGAGCCGTCGAAGCACTCGCCGTCGCTGTTGAGCTGACTTGGACTCGTGACGTCCTCGCATGGGGTCAGGTCTCCGATGTTCAGCGCGGCGATGATCGCCACCGCCGTGACGAAGGCGAGAACCAGGGCCAGGACGACGGCGAGAGCGCGCATTCCGGCACCCGCCTTCGCGGGCCTCACGGCCTCTCCCTGCACGACTGACCCCTCCACTGCGCCGCGATCATAGACACGATCGGAGCACGGTGACGCCCGACCTCGATCTCGCCCCGGGGCAGGCTTGTGTGAGGTTTGTCACCAAG
Source organism: uncultured Solirubrobacterales bacterium (assembly GCA_963826475.1). Taxonomy (GTDB): domain Bacteria; phylum Actinomycetota; class Thermoleophilia; order Solirubrobacterales; family 70-9; genus RHKX01. The sequence goes on from CAWGXC010000003.1 coordinate 1,371,916, forward strand.
ACTGGCCGGGTAGCCAGTTTCATGGATAAGCTCTCGCAGGCACCCGCGATCCGGCGCCTCAGAACCGCGCCAAACCCTCGAGGAGGGACGATGTCAGTAGCCGAGCACAACTTGACCGACCGGATCACGTACGACGACCTTTACCGGCGCTGGGAGCAGAACAACTGGTCCGCGACGTCGATCGACCTGACCCGCGATCGCGCGGGATGGGATGCGCTCTCAGACATGCAGCGCGCCTCGGCGATGTGGATCTATTCGATGTTCTTCTACGGCGAGGACTCCGTCGCGGACAACCTCTCCCCGTACATCGACGCCGCGCCCCGCGAGGAGCAGAAGTACTTCCTCGCGACCCAGCAGGTCGATGAGGCCCGCCACGCGATCTTCTTCCATCGATTCTTCAAGGAGGTCATCGGCGCCGGCGAGGACATCCAGAGCACGCTCGCGGCTACGGAGGAGCACCTCGGCTGGGGTTATCGCAAGGTCTTCGACCGGCTCGACCGCATGTCGTCGGAGCTCCGCCGCGACCGCTCCCTGCCAAAGTTCGCCCAGGCGATCACGCTCTATCACCTCATCGTCGAGGCCAGCCTGGCTCAGCCGGGACAGCATTTCATCGAGGACTTCTTCGTCAAGGACGGCTCGATGCCGGGCTTCTCCGAGGGGATGGAGAACATCTCACGCGATGAGCAGCGGCACATCGGTTTCGGCGTCAAGGTGCTCAACGAGCTCGTCCGCGAAACCGACGAGTGCAAGGCGGCGATCGACGAGCTGCTCGCCGAGGTGATGCCGTGGACCTCCTCGGTCTTCGTCCCGCCGAACTGGGACCGCGAGTACACCCGCTGCTACGGCTTCGAGCTCGAGGACATCGCCGAGTGGGGCATCAAGGCCGTCGAGATGAAATGGAAGGCGATCGGCTACCCCATGGACACCATGCCGTCCAAGGTCTTTCCGATGGACATGACGACGTCCCAGCGCGAGCGCGCAGCCCGGATGCTGCAGATGGCCGAGGCCGGAGTCATCGGCGAGCCCGGCCAGGAACCCGATTCGTCCCCGGAGATCCAGGAGCTGTATTTCGACGTCGTCAGCCGCTCAGCCGACCCCAGCGCGATCAACGGCGGCGGCCCGTTCACGGTCCAGTGGAAGTTCACCGACGCGGCGCCCTGGCACGTCGTGGTCGACAACGGCTCGACCCGCGCGGTCGCCGGCGACGCGGGAGCGGCCGACGTGACGATCGAGTCGACCTGGCGGGACTTCATCGAGATCGGCAAGGGCGCGGTGGCACCGCCGAAGGCGCTTCTGCAACGCCGGCTCAAGCTCAACGGCGGGCCGCGGAACCTGCTCCGCTTCCGTCGCGTCTTCGGTTGACGCGATGACGGCCGCCTTCCGCACGCCGGAGGACCGGTTCGCCTCCCTCCCCGACTTCCCCTGGGAACCGCACTACTCGAATTGGGAAGACCTGCGACTGGCGCGCATCGACGAGGGCGAGGGCGCCCCGATCGTCCTCTTCCATGGCGAGCCGACGTGGTCGTTTCTGTGGCGCAAGGTGATCCCGCCGCTGCTCGCGGCCGGCCATCGCTGCATCGCTCCGGACATGCCCGGTTTCGGACGCTCCGACAAGCCCACGGCCATCGACTGGTACTCCTACGACCGCCTCGCGGAGGCGATGAGCCACCTGCTCGGCGAGCTCGAGATCCGGGACGCGACCTTCGTCGTCCACGACTGGGGCGGCCCCATCGGAATGCGCGTCGCGGCCGAGAACCCGGAGATGTGCGCGCGAATGGTGGTCATGGACACCGGAGTCTTCAACGGGAGCCAGCGCATGACCGATGCCTGGAAGGCGTTTCGCGACTTCGTCGCGCGAACCGAGGATCTGCCCGTCTCGATGCTCGTCCGCGGAGCCTGTGCAACCGATCCCGGCGACGCGATCGCCGCCGGCTACGACGCCCCCTTCCCGTCCCCGACCTCGAAGGCCGGCGCGCGGGCGCTGCCACTGATGCTGCCGACGAGCCCCGGCGCCCCGGGCGCGGACGCGGGCGAGCGAACGGCCGAGGCCATCGCGGCACACGAGCGCCCGTCGCTATGCCTCTGGGCCGACTCCGATCCGGTGATCCCGATCGAGGTGGGCCGCGCGGTGGCCGCGCGCCTGAACCTCAGCGAGCCCGACGTGATCGAGAACGCCTCCCACTTCCTGCAGGAGGACCAGGGCGAGGAGATCGGCACCCGGATCGCCGACTGGCTGAAGGGCCAAGTCAGCTGAACGAAACGGGGCGGCCCGAAGGCCGCCCCATGACGTTGGCCTCCCTACGGGAAGCCGGGAACTCTGCTCCGAGGAGCTAGTGCTTCCTGTGCTTCTTCTTCTGCTTGCACTTCGACTGGTCCGTAGCCGTGGTCGACGCGTGGTTGCTGTACGTCGTCCGGGCCTGGAACTTGTTCGTCTTGGACTTGCAGCGCGCCTGCACGTACTTGCCTGCCTTGACCGTGGTCAGGAAGTCGCTGATGGCACCGGCGTCAAGCGGCGGGATCGTGACGTCGAGCGAACGCCCGAAGCCCTTCGGGCCCTTGACCAGCTTGCCGACGAGGATCGACGTGTTGTTGAACGCGTCAGCGCGGGCGTGGAGGTAGATCGAGTCCGGCTTGTGGCCGTTGAACGCCGTGACCACGACCGGCACTGCGGTCGTGCCACCGGGAACGCCGGGGGCGAGATCCGCGGTCACCTCTGCGCTCGTGCCCTTGGCCTTGCTGACGACCGAGTCCTTGCCGCACTTCTCGATGGCCTGGTCGGTCGTCGTGTTGTCCAGAGCCGAATCCGAAACCTTGCAGTTCGGAACCGCGCCCGTGTCGAACTTCATGTTTCTCGGGAAGTCGACGACGGTCCTCACGGCGCTCGGCGGCTGCTCGAGCGTCGTGTCCTCATCGTTGTTCGACGTCTGGATGTCGATCACGATCTTGGCCGGCTTGAACTTCTTCTTGTCGAGCTTCGTCGGGGTCAGCTGCGCATCAATCGTTTGAACGTTGTTGTCGGCCGCGAAGGCAAAGCTTGCCACCGCGATCGCCAGGGCTCCCGCAAAGGCGAGAGCTAGAAATTTCCGCATTCTTCCTCCTTGGAAAGGCGTTTATCTGGCGACGCGTCATGCGCCGCCCCGCCCTTCAATCTCTCCATAGGACACTCCCGTCCGGCGGGGGGCCGGTCGGGAAAGGCACTCTAACGACTGAACACCGCCCGCAGCCATAGTTGCGGTCCTTGGGAGGGCGCGTGGACGCCGGCACCGCCGAGGCTCAGCCCTGCGGATGGACGTGCAGGTATTGGGTGCTCTCCTCGGGCCCTCCGCCGATGGACTTCGAGGGCCCCTGCTGCGTGCACGGAGGGGTCGGAACGTCGTCGGTGTTGACGATGCCCTCACCACCCATCGCGTAGCGCTGGATCCGCTCGTAGAGGTCTCCGGGCAGATCTCCGGGCCCGTTCAGCGTCGCGCTCCGGCCGGAATCGCACTGGGAGGTGTAGAAGTTCTCCAGCCCCTTCGCGAGCTTCGTGTACCCCCCGGGCTTGACGTAGGCGTTGGTGCGGGTCGTCTTGTAGGGGCTCGGCGGCGACGCAAGTGCGCCAGGTCCGAGGGGGCCGGTGGCGCGCAGGTACTTGACGGCGCTGGCGGCGGAGCCCGGAATGCTCTCGCCGTTGGTAGCGGCGGCGACGTTGCCGAGGAAGGCGGTCACCTCGTGGCGGTAACGGTAGACGGTCTGGAGAGCTGGGATCAGGTCGTTGAAGTACTGGTCGACCCGACCGAGCGGTGCCGGCAGCTGATCGTCGAGGACGGTGCGCAGGGAGCCGAAGCCACTCTGTGCGTTGCGGATCACCGGACGCAAGCCCCGGAAGAAGGTCTGTAGCTGTGGTGAGAGCGCCTTCAGCTGCTGGAACGTTCCGCTGAGCTCGCGGGCCGACGGCCGCAGTTGCGTGACCAGCGGGTTCGTGTCGCCGGAGAACTTGTAGAGCCGCTCCAGCGTCAGCTTCGACTCATCGAGAAAGGTCGGCAGCGCCTGGAACGTCGCTCGGATCTCGGCGTCGCGAGCTGCCGTCGTCGAAAAGACCCTTTGCGAGTTCTCGATCAGGGAGCGGAGCTCCCCCGGGCGATCGCTGAGCGCGTCGAAGGTCTGGCCGCCCGTATCGATGAGCTGCTTGACCGCAACCCGTTGGGTGTCGAGTACCCGAAGCAGGTCATCGGCCCGCTCGGCGAAGGGGGCGAGGTTTCCGAGCGCGGCGTTGAGGTCGACACCGCGGCCCTTCAGGGATTGGGAGGCGCCGGCCATCCAGTTCTGGAACGCGATGCGGGTCGGCTGATCGAAGGTTCGGAAGATCTCGTCGAGCTGGACCGCATCCGAGATCTGGGCCTGCGGCAGGGTCCCCCCCTCTGGGATCACCGGGCCGTCCTTGTCACCGGGCGTCAGCTCGACGTAGGTCTCGCCGAGCAGGGTCTTCTGGCGCAGCATCGCCTGGGTGTCGACCGGGATCGGCGCGTACTTGGGATCCAGCTCGATCGTCGCGTCGGCGAGGCCGTCGTCGCCGAGCTTGATCTGCTTGACCTTGCCGACCGAGACGCCCGAGATCCGCACGTCCGACTCGACCGCGAGCTGGCTCGCCTCGTCGAAGTGCATGTCGACCCGGTAGCTCTCGGGCTTCAGCGGCACCGGGCCGCCGAACGCGAGCCAGAGGAACAGCAGCAGTCCGAAGCAGGACAGGGCGAAGCCCGCCGCGATCGCGATCCTTCCGAATGAGGGGGCGCTGGTTTCCATTCAGGGGGTGGTCGGGAAGGTCGGGGTCTTGCAGATCTGTGCGGTCGTCGGAAGGCGGGCGATGTCGCGGGCCGTCGCCAGGGAGGGCCGCGTGGAGACGAGGTTGTCGGCGAGTCCGGACGTGAAGCACGTGTACATGAACATGCCTCGCCTGAGCGGTCCGAGGCCGTCCTGGTTGAGGAAGGCGCCGTTGGTGTTGTGGTTGAGCCAGGACAGATAGAACAGGTAGCTCTCGGGCTCGCCCTTGGGGTTGTAGGCGAGCGCGTTGAGCAGCGAGTTCAGTTGCGTCAGCCCTCCCGTGAGCGCCCCCGAAGTGTCCTTGAGCGGCTCGGATGCGCGCTTCAGATCGCTGATCGTCTTGTCGACCTGGCCGGTGAACGGACGGATTTGATCGCGGATCGACGGCGTGGTCTTACGGAAGAACGGCCTGGTCTGCTGCAGGGCGGGCGCCAACGCCTTCGCCGAGGGGATCAACTTCGTCAGTGCCGGGGTGAGCTCACGCGACAGGCCGGCGGAGGCGTTGAGGGCACCGCGAGTCTGCTTCAACGCGCCCGGCAGGCCGCGCAGGGTGGCACGGATGTTCTGTTCCTCGTCGGCGAATGCTCCGAAGACGGCGTTCTGAGAGGAGACGAAGCCGGCGAGGTTGGTGTCGCTCTTGCCGACCTCCTCGGCCAGGAGCTTGAAGTTGGTGACGATCCGCCGCAGGTTCTGACGCCGCTCCGCCAGCGCACCGTTGATCTTTGCGAGGTCGCGGGTGGTCGGCTCGAGCCTGCGCAGCACCGATGAGAAGCGCTCGCTCTTGTTTCGGGTGCCGAGCGCCTCGGCGCCACCGGCGAGGAGCAGTCGCAGGTAAGCGCGGGTGTCGCCGTCGAGCGAGGAAAGGATCTGGTCGAAGTTGACGTTGGGCTCGGAGTTGGCGAGCGGAATCGTGAATCCCTCGGGAACGCTGCCGCCCTCGGTCCCCGGATCGACCTCGAGGACCATGTCCTGCAGGCCGGTGCGGGGCCGCAACAGGACCGAGGCATCGGGGTGGATCAGGGGCGCGTACTTCGGATCGACCTGCATGGTCACGACGGCGACGCCGCCCTCGAGATCGACGCTGGTGATGTCGCCGACCTTGACGCCGGAGAGGTTGACCGTCTGTCCCTGACCGGGCGTGACCGCCTGCGCCGTCTGGATCTCCGTCTTCAGCTCGAAGCGGTTCTCGCCGAGCAGGGGGAACCACTGCGGCAGCGCGCTGCTCTGCTGGGAGAGGATCACGAACAGCGCGACGATGCCGATGCCGCCCAGGACCAGCGCGGCGATGAAGTCGCGTGTGTATGTACGGAGCGCCTTCTTCATGGAGCCGTCGCCGCCGGATTCGGTGCACCGACCGCCGCCTGCGGCCCGTTCAGGGCCGAGAGATCGTTCGTGTAGCACGGGGTGGTCAGATTGACTTCGGGGGCCTTCGCGGGCTTCAACGGCTGGGTCCCGGTCGGCGCCGTGATCGTGTTCCCGTAGAGGACGTCGTCCTGGAGGAGTGCGTTGCCGCCCGGGATCGGCGTCGACACCTGCACCGGCCCTCCGCCCGGCTGAATTCTGAGGAACTGACCGTTGCCGTCGAAGTTCGCGCCCTCGCCCGCCTGCGCCGCGGCGCCGTAGAAGAACTCCTTGTAGTTCTCCTCGCCGGTGCCGAACTGATCGTTGATCACGACGTTTCCGGTCGGCACGAGCACGTCGGAGACGCAGCGGCTGGTCAGGCCGAGCTGATTGAAGAGCCCGATCAGGTTCTGGGTGCCACGGGCGAGGTTCGGGGTGGCGATTCGCAGATCGTTCGCGATGCCGCCCAGCTCACCCTGGGTGAGCAACTGATTCGCCTGCACGAGCCAGGGATTGCCGGCACGGATGGTCGCCGGCAGCTCGCGTACGCCCGGCGTCAAGGAGCGGGCGAACGTCCGCAGCGGCGGGAACGTCTTGTTTATCTCCACCAGCTGGCCCCGGCCCTGCTCGAGCGTGGGCGCGAGCTGGGCCAGGGTTTCCTGGAGGCTCTGAGACTCGTCGGCGAACGCGCCGGTCGTGATCGAGAGGTTCGTGATCAGGTCGCTCAGGTCGCTCTCCTGGGACGCGAGCTCGCTGAAGACCGTGCCGCTGGCGGTGATCAACCCGCGCAGGTCCCCGGCCTCGTTGCCGAGGAGCGCCTGATTGACCTGTGCTGTGCCCTTGCCCGCGCGGCCGCCGTACTTGAAGGATTGGTTGATCGCCGTCGCCGCCGACTTCCCCTGGACGTCGGGGTCCTGCCCGACGTCCTGCGCGGCGGTCGGCTCGTCGGCAAGGGCGGAGCCGTAGCCGTTGAGCAGCCGGCCCAGGTTCTGCCTGTCGGGCTTCTGCAGCGCCGTGAGGACCTCATCGAGCTGCACCGCCGTGGCGGTCCGGGTGATCGGGATCGATCCGCCGTCCGGAAGGTCCGGTCCACTCGGGCTCCCCGGCCTGAGGTCGAGGAAGAAGTTGCCCTCGAGAAAGAGTCGCGGGCGAATCGTGATCTGCGCATCGGTATGGAGCGGTAGTCCTGCGTCGTCGACGGTGAAGGTCACCTTTGCGTTGGACCCATCGGGCACCACGTCGGTGACCTTGCCGACGTTCACTCCGGCGATCCGGACCGGCGAGTTCGGCTGCAGGGTCGTGGCGTTGGCGAACGTCGCCGTGACCTCATAGCCGGGCTCGCTCCAGGGGAGCTTCTTCGTGTAGGCGAGGTAGGTGCCGATGACGATCACGACGAGTGCGATGACCCCGGTCTTGAAGAAGCTCAAGCCGATTGGCGGGCGGTGGTAGATGCCCTCGTTGAACTCCTTGACGCCGGGCTTGGGCCGGCGCGGGGCGCGGTTGTAGAAGGCCATCAGCCGCCGCCCTTGCTGCTGAGTTGACCGGACGTCACGGTCCCCTGATTGCCGGGAATGTTGCCGATGACCTGCTTGCCGATCGCATACGGCTCGTTGCCCGCCTCGCACTCGCGCGGCTGGCCCGGCGAGGCCGTGTTCGGATAGGGGTTCACGTGCAGGTAGTTGCGGACGTCTCCGCCCGCGCCGTTGGCGGGCTTCGACGCCGGGCCGCCCTCGTTGTTGGGACCCGACGGATTGTTCAGGGCGTTCGCGCGCTGCCAGTTCCCGAGCGGGTTGCCGAGGCTGCCGGCGCTCGCCGCGTTGCGGAAGAGGATCGTCGCGTAGTTGCAGACGGACTGCGCAGGGGTGATGAACCGCAGCGTCGGACCGAGCACGTCGTTGAGGTCGATCAGCCGGTCGATGCCCGTGCGGACGCTGGCGTCATCGTTGAAGCCGCGCAGCGACGCCGAGGTCGGGCCGAGCTGATCGTTGAGGATCGGCGAGGCGCGCAGCACCGGAGTGCCGGTGCGCAGCGCCGCCGCGATGGTGTCGGAGGAGGACGCGAGCGCTCGTGTCCCCGGCTGGAGGTCCGCGAAGAGACCGCGGGAGTTGACCAGGAACGACCTGATGCGCGGCGCGGTCTGCGTCGTGGTCAGCAGGGTGTCGGGAGTCTTGGAGATCGTGTCCTGCAGGTAGGGCCTGGCGACGTCCGAGAAGGCCTTGAGCGTGGTATCGAGGCCGACGAACATCTGCGCCTGGACTTCGGCGACCGGCGCCACCTCGGCCGCCGCCTGCTGCAGCGCGCTGAAGAAGGGCCCGATGCCGCTGCGGCGATCGGCGAGCACGTGCGCGACCCGCTGCAGGCGCGGAAGCAGTGGCTTGAAGGCTCCGATCGCCTCGTTCAGGTCGGGCCCGCGGCCGGCGAGGGCGTTGCCGAACTCGGTCAGGTTGCCCTGAATCGCCCGGCGCGTCGGGGCATCGAAGGTGCCGAAGACCTGATCGATCTCGACCGGCTCGGGCTTGGCTGCTGTGAGCGGCAGCACCGAACCCGCCGGATAGCCCTTATCGGACGTGCCTCGCACGATCTGCAGGTACTTCAGCCCCAGGGCCGAGCGTGACCTGATGATCAGCGTCGAGTCGACCGGTAGCGGCTCGACGGTCTTGTCGAGCTTCAGCGACAGCTCAGCGGCCGTGGTGCCGTCCTCGTGCGCTACGGGGCTGATCCCCTCGACGACGCCGACGCGAACGCCGCCCACTCGGACCTCGTTGCCGGGCACCAGCGCGGCGGCATCGGGCACCTGCGCCGTCACGCGGTAGGTGGCGACGAACGGCAAGCCGTTGTTCGCGTTGTAGGCGAGGAAGACGGCCAGGATCGTGATCAGCACCGTCAGCGCGCCGATCACGGTCGGGTTGCGTACCGCCGCGTTGAGCGGGCTGCTCCGTCCCCGCCTCACCTGCCGTCACCGTCCCCGACCAGGAACTGGAGCAGGTCCTTGGTGCCCTTGGTCGACGCCGAGCCCGTGCCGCCGGTGGTCGCCCTGCCGGATCGCGCCGTGCCGAAGGTTCCGTCGCTCGGGGCCTTGGCCCCGAAGGACTCGGGAGTCGGCGCAGCGGAGGCGACGGCAGAGGAGAGGACCTGGCTGAAGTTCGCGGCGCAGCCGGTCTTGACCGTCGTCACGTACTCGACGCAGTTGGTGATCTGCAGCTGCGCCCGCAGGTAATGGCCGTAGTCGTCGAAGCCGTTGAACACGTTCGACGAGTTGAGGATGAAGCTCATCAGGTAGTCGATGCCCTTCGTCTTGCGCAGGCTCCCGAAGAGCTTCTTCAAGCTCCTCGACGGAGCGGTACCGGTGAGCCCGAGCTTGCGCAGGTCCGTGATCACCGAATCGGAGGCCGCGAGATTGGCTCCGCTCGCGTCGGCGGCCTGACCGAGGCTGCGCAGCGCGGGGACGCCGGCGCGCGAGAAGGGGCCGAGCGCCTTCGTGGCGTCGGTCAAACCGGGCGCGGCCGCGCTGAGATTGGTCGCCACGGGCTTCGCCTGATCGGCAAAGCGGCGCAGCTGCACCATCGTGCTCTGCAGCTGCTCGAGCGCCGGCGGGAAGCGTCGGAAGCCCGCGGAGATGTCGGCCCGGCGCTCGGCCGCCGCAGCACCGGCATCGGCGGCGTTGCGAATGAAGCCGGCAACGTGAGCCCGCTCGCGGCTGAGTGGCCCGAGGATCGCATCGGAGTCGCTGGCGAGCCGCGCGAGTCCCTTGTTCTGCTTGGCGAGGATCGCCAGGACCTTGTCGGTCTCCTGCAGGGCGGGATCGGCTCGTTTGATCACCTCGGCGAGGTCCGCGCCGCGAGCCGAGAGGCCGGCGCCGAGATCGTTGAGGATCAGCCGCAGCCGGTCGGCCTCGGGCTCCCGGGTGATGTTGTTGACGAGGTCGAGGTCGACCTGCTTGCCGTTGTTCTCCAGCGGCAGCATGTACTCGCCTGCGCCGATCTCGCCGTCGGCGATCTTGCTGAGCTCCGGCGGCACCGGCGAGGCAGGGGCGCGTGGCTGGGTCGGATCGCATTCGACGTATTTCTCACCGAGCAGGGACTGCGGGCGGATCAGGCACGAGGCGTCGGTGAGGAAGTCCTGAAAGCCCGGGTCATCGATCCGGAGCACCGCGACCGCCTTGCCCGGATCCTCGGAGCCATCCTCCCTGACGGCCTCGCCGGGCAGGGAGACGTCGACCTCCTCGACGCTGCCCACCCGGGCGCCGGCGATCCGCACCTCCTCGCCATGGACGAGGAAGCCGGCGTTGTCGAAGTAGGCCCGGACCAGGTAATCGCCGCCGGCGTCTTCGCCGTCGCCGGACGCGCTCGTCGCGACGAGCGCCGCGAGCCCGAGTAGGGCGAGCAGGATGAGGACGATCCTCCTCATGGGCCGGGCGGGATGTCGGAGGGATCGCAGTCGGCGCCGCTGCCGGTCCCGAAGACGAGGTTGCCGTTGTCGTTGAAGGGGTTGGAGCCGTCGGCCGCCGGAGCCGAACCCCCGCCGGGACAGCGAGTGACGGGATTGAGGGTGGTGATGTCCTGGAACTGCTCCTGGGAGCCGGCCGGCTGGACGTATTGGGGATCGAGCGTGTCGGCCCCCGCGCCGTTGTCGTTGTAGTCGAAGACATTGCTGGCCGCGGGCATCGCTCGCGCGTAATGGCCGTTGCCGTCGTAGTAGGCGGTGACCTCCCCGAACTTCGAGAGCCAGGCGAGGACGTCAGGCGCGTACGGACGGAGGAACGCGATGTTTTCCTGCGAGTCGTTCATTGCGCTGACCGCGGCCGGCAGCGCCTTGGTGCCGGCGTTCTGCACGGCCGGCAGCGCGGACAGGGTGTCGGCGAGGTCGTTGGCGCGACCGTCGAGCGAGACGACGTCGGAGAGGTCGCTGAAGACAGGCACGGCCCGCGTCGAGACCTGACGCAGGCGACGCAGGAACGGCGCCAGGTTCTTCGTCGCCGGCTTCGATGCAGACACGAGCGGATCGAGATCGTCGAGTGCGGCGCGGAGGTTCACGAACGTCGTGTTGGCCTGGCGCAACGTTCCCGGGAAGGCCGTCAGCGTGCGGTCGAGGTCCTCGTTGCGGTCGGCGATGGCGCTGAAGGTCTGGTTCGCGTTCGTCACCAACGACGTCAGGTCGTCGCGCCTCGCCGCGAGCGCTCCGAACGCCTGCGAGCCTGAGACGAGGAAGCGCTCCAGCGCCACTGAATCGCCCGAGAGCTGCGTGAACAGCTGCGTCGAGGAGCTGAGCGCGGGGTTGAGGAACTTGTAGGCGCGGTTCGCGAGCTTGTTGTTGCCCGTGTAGACCGTCGCGTTGCCCTGGATGAACTTCTGCAGGGCCTGCCGCTCCTTCGGCTTGAAGACGTTGAAGAGCTGGTCGAGGTCGACTGGAGCGGTCGTGTCCTCGCCCGTGATCGTCGCCCCGGGGGCGATCTCGGAGGCGTTGTTGGGGCCGGGAGTCAGCGAGATGTAGCGGTTGGCGACGCCGGACAGCGAGGTTGCGCGGATGATCGCGCTCGTACCCTCGCGCAGCGGATCGTCCATCGTCACCGAGACCGCCGCCTGGTTGTCGTCGGTCAGGTCGATGCTGTCGATCGTGCCGACCGGCTGACCGGCCACGAGGACCTGGTTGCCGGGGACCAGCTGACCCCCGGTCTGGAACAGCAGGCGGTACTTGTGCCCTCCATCGGCGCCGAAGAGAAGGACGACCGCCACGGCGAACGCGACGAGCACGGCGAGGACGGCGAAGATCCGCGCAGGGGCCGATGCTCCTCGCTCCTGAGGAGATCGATCGGGGTTGGATTCCTTCCGCGGAAACGAGCCATCGGAATCCCGACGCTCTTCGGTCAAAGCTTTGTCCTCAAACTCGCTCTCCTCAATTGACCCCGCATCATCAGCCTACCGGCGGCAGATGCGGACGAATAGGACCAACCCCCCGTCGAGGCGAGTCAGGCTGCATCCGAGCCGGGCGGAACCTGGATGCGTCAGCCAGAGGTCAGCAGATGCCTTGCGGCTTCGCGACCCGCCTCCAGCAGCGGCGCCCGATCCCAATCCTCGTCCGAAAGCGCCTGAACTGCGATGCCGTCCGCGATCGCAAAAAGGTAGGCGACGGTCGGCTCCGCCCCGAAACGCAACGCGATCGTGCCCTCGGCCTGCTTGCGCTCGAGCGTCGCCGCCACCTCTTCGCGGGTCTTGCGGAACAGCTGGCCGACCTCACGTTGGATCTCGGGGTTGCGCCTGCCCGCGGTGAACAACTCGAAGATCAGGACGAAGAAGCCCGGCTCGTTGTCGATCAGGTCGAGCAGGCTGGAGACCAGGGCGCCGAGGACCGCATCGGGAGTGTCCGCATTCGCCAGCGGCTCGGCGAGCCGCGCGACGCGGATCTCGCTGTCGCGGCGGACGACCTCGACGAGCAGCCGTTCCTTCGTCCCGAAGTAGTAGTGCAGCAGCCCACGGCTGACGCCAGCCTCGCTCGCGACGTACTCGAACGTCGCTCCGGCGATGCCCCTGGAGGCAACGCCGGAGCGCATCGCGTCGACGATGCGCTGAGCGCGATCGCCGGTGAGTTCGCGGGTGGCTGGCGAAGTCAGGCCGTGGAGGCGGTCTCGCCGCTGGGCGCCGACGTGGTCGTCGACGTGTACTCGAACTCTTCCTCAGCTCCGAACAGCTTGTCCAGCAGCGTCTTGCGCAGGTCCTCGCTGAGCGCGAGGGCCAGGATGGCGCCGACGAACGCGAGCAGCAGCAGCTTGCCGAACGTGCCGCCGCCGTCCTTCTTCTCGGGCTCACGGAGCGCGTCGGACGCCGCCCGCAGCGCCTCGCTGGCGTTGCGCAGGTCCTTCTGCAGCTTCTTGTCCTCGAGCACGTCGGAGGGCCGCTTGGCTCCCGATGCGCGCGAGTATGCGTCGCGGCCGGCGTCGTAGGCCTCCCGCAGGTTGTCGCGGAGCTCGTCGTCCTCGATCAGGCGCTGGACGTAGGGCCGCGCGGTGTCGGCGGCGTTGCTCGCCTTGATCTTCCCAGCCTTCTTGGCTGCCTTGCCTGCGATCTTCTTCTTGCTCGCCATAAGTCTCTCCTGTGCTCGCTCGGGTTCCCTCGGGCTCTTCCCGCCAGCATAGCCTCCAAACCACGGCCGTCCGAGGTTAGGTCGGCGTCAGCGGCGTCGCTTCGGCTCGAGCGCCACGTCGAGCGCCTCCGTCGCCTCGCTGATGTAGACGAACTCCAGCTCCCTGCGCTCGTGCGGGGGAATCTCGAGAATCTCGCCCTCGTTGCGATCCGGGACGATCACCCGCTTGATCCCGGCGCGCTGGGCGGCGAGCGACTTCTCCTTGAGCCCGCCGACCGGCAGCACCTGACCCGTGAGGGTGATCTCGCCGGTCATCGCGACGTCGTTGCGGACCGGCCGGCCGCTCAGCAGCGAGCTCAGCGCCGTGACCATCGCGACCCCCGCCGACGGGCCGTCCTTGGGGACTGCTCCGGCCGGGACGTGCACGTGGATGTCGTGGGTGGCGAAGTACGTCGGCTCCAGGTCGGGCAGGAACTCCGCCGCCTGGCTCCGCAGGAGGGAGAGAGCGGCCTGCGCAGACTCCTTCATCACGTCACCGAGCTGGCCGGTGATGGTCAACCTGCCCGATCCGGGCATCGCGGTCGCTTCGACGAAGAGCACCTCGCCGCCGACGGGGGTCCACGCAAGGCCGGTTGCCACGCCCGGGCGCCTCGTCCGGCGGCGGGTCTCGGAGAACGCGAGCCGGCGGCCGAGCAGCTCGCGCGCCCGCTTCGCCGAGACGGTCGCGGCCTTCGCCGAGCCCCCCTCGGCGATCGCGCGGGCAATCTTCCGGCAGACGGTCCCGATCTGGCGTTCGAGGTTGCGGACGCCGGCCTCCCGCGTGTACTCCTCGATGATCGCCCTCAGGGCCGCATCGCCGAAGCGCGCCTGGCTCGCCTTGAGCCCGTTCTCGGAGATCTGGCGCGGCACGAGGTAACGCTTGGCGATGTGCAGCTTCTCGTCGACGGTGTAGCCGGAGAGCTGGATCACCTCCATGCGGTCGCGCAGCGGGGGCGGAATCGGATCGAGGATGTTCGCGGTGGCGATGAAGATCACCTCCGAGAGATCGAAATCGAGGTCGAGGTAGTGGTCTCGGAATGAATCGTTCTGCGAGGGGTCGAGCACCTCGAGCATCGCGCTCGCCGGGTCGCCGCGGAAGTCGGCTCCCATCTTGTCGATCTCGTCGATCATGAAGATCGGATTGCGCGAGCCCGCGTCGCGAAGCGCCCTGACGATGGTGCCCGGCATGGCCCCGACGTAGGTGCGGCGGTGACCGCGGATCTCCGCCTCGTCGCGAACGCCGCCGACCGAGATCCGCTCGAAGTTGCGACCGAGCGCGCGGGCGATCGATCGGCCCAGGCTCGTCTTACCGACCCCCGGGGGACCGACGAAGAGCAGGATCGGTCCGCTGGAGTCGGGCTTGAGACGTCGAACGGCCAGATATTCGAGAATTCGGTCCTTGACCTGTTCGAGGTCGTAGTGGTCGGCGTCGAGCACGTCCCGCGCGTGTTCGAGGTCGATGAGATCCTCGGTGCGCTCGTTCCACGGCAGGTCGAGCATCCAGTCGATGTAGGTGCGGATCACTCCGTACTCAGCGGCCGCCGGTGGTAAGCGCTCGAGCCTGCCGAGCTCGCGGGCGGCCGCCTTCGCCGCCTGCTCGGGCAGCCCGGCAGCCTCGATCCGCTCCCGAAGCTCGGTGATCTCGGCCTGCTGCTCGTCGCCCTCACCGAGCTCCTGCTGGATCGCACGCAGTTGTTCCCGCAGGTAGTACTCGCGCTGCCCCTTGTCGATCCCCTCCTGAACTTGTGACTGGATCTTCGAGCCGAGGCTGATCACCTCGAGCTCGCGGGCGAGGATCTCCGAGAGGCGCCGCAGGCGTGCCGCGACGTCGACCTGCTCGAGGATCTCCTGCTTCTCGGTGGTCGAGATGCGAAGTGCGCCCGCGATCAGGTGCGCTAGCGCCGAAGGATCGTCGACGTTGGTGACGGCGAGCTGGAGCTCCTCGGGCAGGTACGGGATCTGCTCGATGATCTCGCTGAAGGTCCGCTGGACGTTGCGCGTCAGGGCCTGCAGCTCGGTGCTGTCCTCGACGACATCGGGAAGCTCGGTCACCTTGGCGACCAGGTACGGCTCGGTGGCGATGAATTCATCGAGTCGCACCCGCTGGGTTCCCTGAACGAGGATCCGGACGGTCCCGTCCGGAATCTTCAACATCCGCGCCACGACGCCGGCGACGCCGACGCGCTCGAGTTGATCGGGTCCGGGCTCCTCGAGGTCGGAATCCTTGGAGGCGACCATGACCAGCGCGCGGTCACCTGAGAGGACCTCGTCGACCAGCCTGATGGACCGCTTCTGCCCGACCGCCAGCGGGGTCAGCGTCCCGGGGTAGGTGACCATGTCGCGTAGAGGCAGGATCGGCAGAGCGTCGGGAAGGTCGCCGCTCTCGAGCATCGGTGCCTCGTCGATCCCGTCGGAGGAGACGATCTCGATCGAGGCGGCGCCGATGTCCCCCTCGGATTCGAGGCCGGCCATTTGGGCGCGGCCCACTAGCTCGGCTCGATCCGGACGCTCCGAGAGGTCGCGTCGGGGATGCGGATCGGCAGCTCGACGCGCAACAGGCCATCGCTGAAGACGGCTCGTGCCCGCTCGGCCTCGACGTCGACGCCGAGCTCGATCGCGCGGCGAAAGGCTCCGGTCGGGATCTCGACCTGCTGGTAGGCGCGGCCCTCGGTCTCGCGGACGGGGCGGCTGCCGGTGATCACGAGCGTTCGGCCGGAGACCTCGAGCCCGACGGCATCGGTCAACACGCCGGCGAGGTCGGCCGTGACCACGGCCTTGGGCACGGACTCGTCCCCATCCCCGATCGGCCCCTCGCAGTAGTAGACGTCGACTCGCGGCGAGAAGCCGCTGCCCGGATGACTCAGGGGCCGACTCGCCGCCCAGCTGTCTCCGAGCAGCTCATCCATCTCGCGACGCATCCGTTCGATGTTGACCAGCAGGTTGCGCTGTCGGGCCATTGGGATCAGAGACTAGAGGGACCGGTGAGATCGGATCCGAGCGCGCTCAATCAACCTCGACGGCAAGACCTTCGCGGGCCACCTCGACGGGTCCGCCGAAGGCCTCGGCGGCCCCCGCGCGCGCTCTTTCGGGATCGAGCTCGTCGGAGATGTGCGTGAGGACGAGGCGACCGGCGTTTGCCTTACGCGCAAGCGTGCCCGCCTCCGCGGGGCTCATGTGGCCGCGCTGGTGCAGCGGAGCGGGATCGGGTTCGACGAGCGTCGCCTCGGCGATCAGCACGTCGGCATCGGTGGCCGCTGCGATCAGCTCATCCGAGTACCGGCCGTCGGCGCCGTAGACGATCCGCCCGCCCCCCGGCGCCGAGATCTCGACCGCGTGGGTCGGCCCGTAGTGGGGAACCGGGTGCATGCGGAGGTCGATCCCGCCGGCCGTTAGCTCGGCACCCGGCTCGTACTCCTCGATCGTGAACGCGGCGGCGACGAGGTCGGCGTCGTCCCACGTACCGGTGATGCGCCCGAAGAACGCCAGGGCACCGACCGGCGCGAGAAGCCGAGGCTTCACCGCCCGCTCCGACGCCCCTGGGCCGAGCGTGAGCGCGTAGGAGAACGGCACGAGATCGAGGGTGTGATCGCCATGCAGATGCGAGATCACGACCGCCTCGACCTCGCGGTAGTCGACCCGTTCGCGCAGCTTGCCGAACGCGCCGTTACCGCAGTCGAGCACGACCGTGTGGGCGCCCTTCTCGAGCAGGTAGCTGCTGCACGCGCCTCCCGCATCCGACCAGGCCGGTGACTTACCGAGGACCGTCAATCGCATTCGAGCGGAAATCTAGCCACGAGTGGAAAGCGACCACTTGGGAACATGGAGGGTGAATCGCCGCGCCCGAGACGGCCCGGCGAGATAGCTCTTCCGAACGAATCCCAAAGAAGGAGTACACCGTGGCCACAGCCGAAGTCAGCGAGAAGGAAGCACGACAGGTCGCCGAGGACGCTCGAGAGAGCGACTGGGAGCTGCCGAGCTTCGGCAAGGGCCTGTTCCTCGGCGACTTCCAGCTCGACCTCATCCATCCTCAGCCGAAGCTCGACCCGGATGCCGTCGACAAGGGCGAGAAGTTCCTCGCCCGGCTCAAGGACTTCCTGGCCAACGAAGTCGACCCGCTGCAGATCGAGCGTGAGGCGAAGATTCCTGAGCACGTGATCGAGGGCCTCAAGGAGATCGGCGCGCTCGGCATGAAGGTCCCGGAGAAGTACGGCGGCCTCGGCCTCTCGCAGGTCTATTACAACCGCGCCCTCTCGATCTCGGGCGTCTGGCACGCGTCGATCTCGACCCTGCTCTCGGCTCACCAGTCGATCGGTCTCGCCCAGCCCCTGCTGCTCTTCGGCTCGGAGGAGCAGAAGCAGGAGTGGCTGCCGCGGGTGAGCACCAAGGACGTCTCCGCGTTCCTGCTGACCGAGCCCGACGTCGGCTCCGACCCGGCGCGCCTCGGGACCACCGCGACCCCGACCGATGATGGCGCGGGGTACCGGCTCGACGGCCGCAAGCTGTGGGCGACCAACGGCGCGATCGCCGACGTGGTCGTGGTCATGGCCAAGGTGCCGAGGAGCGAGAGCTCGCGCGGCGGGATCAGCGCCTTCATCCTCCCCACCGACACCGAGGGGGTCACCGTCGAGCACCGCAACGCCTTCATGGGCCTGCGCGGCATCGAGAACTCGGTGACGCTGCTCGACGGCGCCGTCGTACCGAAGGAGAACCTGATCGGCAAGGAGGGCGAGGGGCTGAAGATCGCCCTGACGACGCTCAACACCGGGCGCCTGGCGCTGCCGGCGATCTGCGTCGGCGTGGCGAAGTGGGCGACCAAGGTCGCGCGCGAGTTCGCCGCCGAGCGAGTCCAGTGGGGTCAGCCCGTCGGCAAGCATGACGCGGTCGCCCAGAAGATCGCCTTCCTGGCAGGTAGCGCGTTCGGGCTCGAGGCGATGCTCGACGTCGCCTCCCGCCTCGCCGATGACAAGAAGAACGACATCCGCATCGAGGCCGCCATCGCCAAGCTCTACGGCTCCGAGATCGGCTGGCGGGTCACCGACGAGCTGATGCAGATCCGCGGCGGGCGCGGCTACGAGACGGCCGAGTCGCTGAAGGCCCGCGGCGAGAAGCCGATTCCCGTCGAGCAGGCGATGCGCGACATGCGGATCAACCGGACGTTCGAGGGCTCGACCGAGATCATGCACCTGCTGATCGCCCGCGAGGCGGTCGACAAGCACCTCGAGGTCGCCGGCGAGATCCTCGAAGGCGACGGGTCGCTCGCCGAGAAGGCCAAGCTCGCCGTCGGCGCGTCCCAGTTCTACGCGGGCTGGTTGCCGAAGCTCACCGTCGGCAAGGGCCAGAACCCCAACTCCTACGAGGAGTTCGGGTCGCTCGCCAAGCACCTGCGCTACGTCGAGCGCAACTCACGCAAGCTCGCGCGCTCGACGTTCTGGGGGATGAGCCGCTGGCAGGCGGGGCTCGAGAAGCGCCAGTCGTTCCTCGGCCGGATCGTCGACATCGGCGCCGAGCTGTTCGCGATCTCCGCCGCGGTCGTCTATGCCGACACGCTGCAGCGGGAGCATCCCGAGCGCGCCACCGAGGCCGGGGAGCTGGCCGAGCTGTTCTGCCTGCAGGCGCGGCGCCGCGTCGAGGCCCTGTTCCACCAGCTCTGGTTCAACGATGACGACGAGAACTACGAGGCCGCGCTGGCGATCCTGGACGGTCGGCACACTTGGATCGAGGACGGAATCCTCGATCCGGGTGACCGCAGGGCGGCCGTCGAGGATCCGTCGCCCACCGCTGGTTAGGCGGCGGCGAGCTCAGGGGCCGCGACGACCTCATCGGCCCCGATCAGGAGCATCGGCTGGCTCGGCGGCATCAGACCGTGAGGAGAGTCGGGCCGGAACGTGCTGCACGGGCCCCCGAGCTCGAGGGCGCACAACATCCGCAAGCCGAAATAGCAGGTCTCGCACGTCGGCTTGGGTCGGCGGGTGCGGGCGGCGGATGCGACTTTGTTGGACAAGCTGTGGATCTCCTGAGGGGGTTTCGAGGGTGCTCGGCGTCTGCCGGAGAGCGTGGCACTCACCGCGCGGCCGTGTCCGTGGCCAGGACGCAAATACCGGGTTCGCCCGGGCTCAGGGATCGACCGCAAAACCCGGCTTCATGCGACGAATAGTCGCAGTTTGGGGGGTCACGAATCCGACGTTCTAGGGAGGTGATCGGTCCTCGACGTCGACGGGCACGCGGGTACAATCAGCTCTATGGCCCACGAACGCTCAGACCGACTCAGCGCCTCCCCCCCACTCTTCGAGAGTCGGTTCCTCGACTTCTTCTCTCGCGTCCATCCCTCGATTCCGGCGATCATCTTCGTTCCCGTCGTCGTCCTCTGCTTCGCGCTCGGCGTCGACCGGGGCTACACGGCGCTCTCGGCGGTCGGGCTCGTCCTCATCGGCGGATTGATCTGGACGCTCACCGAGTACTGGCTGCACCGACTCGTGTTCCACTGGGAGCCCGACCATCCGCTCGGCAGCCGGCTCCACTACATCATGCACGGCGTTCATCACGATCATCCGAATGACCGGCTTCGCCTCGTCATGCCGCCTGCGGTGAGCATCCCCCTCGCCGCCCTCTTCCTCGCCCTCTTCCTGCTGACGTTCGGAGCGGCGGCCGGTTACCCCCTCTTCGCGGGGTTCATCGTCGGCTACCTCGCCTACGACTACACCCATTACCACGTACACCACCACGTTCCGCGCACGAAGGCGGGCAAGCGGCTCCGCGAGCAGCACATGCGCCACCATTTCCAGGACCACCGTTACGGATACGGAGTTTCCACCCCACTCTGGGATGTGGTCTTCCGCACTCTGCCTGCGCGCCGGCGCGCAACCTGAATTTCCCAGCTGCACGAATTACAGAAGTTGTGAATCCAGAGTTCACACTTTCGGTTACAGTGGACTGACGACACCGCTCGTGGTGTGGGGGGCCGTTTGCGGAATTACCACCCACACTGTGAAAGGAATACATGGCCGAAGGATCGAACGTCCTCGACAAGGCACGCGCCCTCATCGAGGAGCGACTGAAGGAATTGGACGAGGAGCGGAGCCGCCTCGAGCGTGCGCTCTCCGACCTGAAGGGAACCCGCAGGGGACCGGGTCGTCCGCGGGGTGCCACCAGCTCTGGCGGAAACGGCGCCGGTCGCCGCAGCGGCTCGTCTCCCAAGCGCCGTCGTCGTCGCCGCGGCGGCACCCGGGCCGAACAAGCGCTCAAGCAGGTCGCCGACAACCCCGGCATCCGCGCTTCGGAGATCGCCTCCAACATGAACATCAAGCCCAATTACGTCTACCGCGTGATGTCGGAGCTGCAGGAGGACGGGAGGGTCGCCAAGAAGGGCCGCGGCTACCACGCCACCGGTTCCTCGGATGCTCCCGGCGAGCAGGCTGAGCAGGCGGAGGCCGTCGCGAGCTGAGTGGGGCCGGCGAGCGGCGACCATTTGGGGTGACACGGACCACAGATACGGCCTGTGTCACCCCAACCGGGGACTTGGCCCCCGGCCCTAGATCAGGTCGAGGCCCTTCACCGTGTCCCGCTCGCCCTCGAGCTCGGCCACGCTGGCGTCGATCTTGCCCCGCGAGAAGTCGTCGATCTCGAGGCCGTCGACGATCGAGTACTCACCGTCGGCGCAGGTGCATGGATGCCCGGCGATGATTCCCTCGGCGATTCCGTAGGAGCCGTCCGAAGGGACGCCCATGGAGACCCAGTCACCGTCGGGCGTTCCCAGCACCCAGTCGTGGATGTGGTCGATCGCGGCGTTCGCCGCGGAGGCGGCGCTGGAGGCGCCGCGGGCATCGATGATCGCCGCGCCGCGCTTGGCGACGGTTGGGATGAACTCGTTCTCGAGCCACTCCTGATCGCCGACCTTCTCGGCGGCGTTCTCCCCGCCGACCTCGGCGTGGAAGAGATCGGGGTACTGGCTTGCCGAGTGGTTTCCCCAGACGGTCATCTTCGCGACGTCGGAGACGCCGACGCCGAGCTTCGCCGAGAGCTGGCTGATGGCCCGGTTGTGATCGAGGCGCATCATGGCGGTGAACCGCTCGCGCGGTACGTCGGGAGCGTGCGAAAGGGCGATCAGAGCGTTCGTGTTGGCGGGATTGCCGACGACGAGCACCTTGATGTCATCGGAGGCGCCGGCGTTGATCGCCTCGCCCTGCGGCTTGAAGATGCCACCGTTGGCCTCGAGCAGATCGCCGCGCTCCATGCCGGGGCCGCGCGGGCGGGCGCCGACCAGCAGACCGACGTTGCAGCCGTCGAACGCGGCCTTCGGGTCATCGTGGATGTCGATGCCGGCGAGCAGCGGGAACGCGCAGTCGTCGAGCTCCATAGCCGTGCCCTCGGCAGCCTTGACCGCCTGCGGGATCTCGAGCAGGTTGAGGTGCACCGGCGTGTCGGGCCCGAGCATCTGTCCGGAGGCGATTCGGAACAGGAGCGCGTAGCCGATCTGGCCTGCGGCGCCGGTCACGGTGACCTTGACGGTGTTCTGGGATGTAGTCACAGATTCATCTCCTTCTGAAGGTTTTCGTCGATCGACTCGAGGAACTCCTCGGTCGTCTGGAAGTCCTGGTCCTCGCCGATCAGAAGGGCGAGGTCCTTGGTCATCTTCCCGCTCTCCACGGTTTCGACACAAACCCGTTCGAGGGTCTGCGCGAATTCCTGGACCTCAGGGGTCGCGTCGATCCTGCCGCGCGCGTCGAGCCCGCGGGTCCAGGCGAAGATCGAGGCGATCGGATTGGTCGACGTCGGCTTGCCCTGCTCGTGCTGGCGGAAGTGTCTCGTGACGGTTCCGTGCGCCGCTTCGGCCTCGACGGTCTTGCCGTCGGGCGTCATCAGGACGCTCGTCATCAGCCCGAGCGAGCCGAAGCCCTGGGCGACGGTGTCGGACTGGACGTCGCCGTCGTAGTTCTTGCAGGCCCAGACGTATCCCCCCTCCCACTTCATCGCCGCGGCGACCATGTCGTCGATCAGGCGGTGCTCGTAGGTGATGCCGGCGGCCTCGAACTCGTCCTTGAACTCGGAGTCGAAGACCTCCTGGAACAGGTCCTTGAAGCGACCGTCGTACTTCTTCAGGATCGTGTTCTTCGTCGACAGGTACACGGGATACTCGCGGTCGAGCCCGTAACGCATCGACGCCCTGGCGAAGTCGCGGATCGACTCGTCGAGGTTGTACATCGCCATCGCGATTCCGGGCCCCGGGTAGTCGAAGACGTCGATCTCGATCGGATCGCCCTCATCCTTGGGCGTGAAGGTCAGCGTGAGCTTGCCCTCTCCGGGAACGACGAGATCCTCGGCCCGGTACTGGTCGCCGAAGGCGTGACGGCCGATGATGATCGGCTTCGTCCATCCGGGAACCAGGCGGGGGACGTTCGAGATCACGATCGGCTCCCGGAAGATGACCCCACCGAGGATGTTGCGGATGGTCCCGTTCGGGGAGCGGTACATCCGGCTCAGCCCGAACTCCTCGACCCGCGCCTCGTCCGGAGTGATCGTGGCGCACTTGACGCCGACGCCGTGCTCCTTGATCGCGTTGGCGGCGTCGACCGTGATCTGATCGTCGGTCTCGTCGCGCTTCTCGATCCCGAGGTCGTAGTAGAGGAGCTCCACGTCGAGATAGGGAAGGATCAGCTTCTCCTTGATGAACGACCAGATGATTCGGGTCATCTCATCGCCATCGAGCTCGACGATCGGGTTTTCGACTTTGATCTTCGCCATGTGCCTTCTGTTCTCCGGGGGTCGGGGCGTCGCACCCTAATTGACTGTCTGGTTCATACCCGGTCAAGGGTGCGAGAATCAGGGCATGGCAGTCGCACCCTCATCCGTCCAGCAAGCCACCCACTCCGTCTTCAATCAGTCGGAGCCGCTGTCCGACTACAACGTCTTCGAGGCCGATCGCACGCTGGTCGAGGCCGTGGCCAGAGAGGGTGGCGACTACGACGTCGAGCGGATCCGAGCGGTCGGCGCCATCGCGGGACGGGCCGAGACGATCGAGCTCGGGCGGCTCGCCAACGAGAACCCGCCGAAGCTGAAGACCCACGATCGCTTCGGTAACCGCGTCGACGAGGTCGAGTTCCATCCGGCCTGGCATGAGTTGATGAACATGCACGTCAGCCACGGCTTGCACTCGTTGCCCTGGACCGAGCCCGAGCCCGGCGCCCACGTGGCGAGGGCTGCAGCGTTCATGGCTCTGTCCCAGGCCGAGGCCGGGACCGGCTGCCCGATCTCGATGACGTACTCGGCCATCCCGGCGCTGCGAACCCAACCCGAAGTGGCCGCCGCCTGGGAGCCGCTGTTCGGTTCGCTCGTCTACGACCCGCGGATGGTCGATCCCGCGGAGAAGGCCGGCGCCCTGTGCGGGATGGCGATGACCGAGAAGCAGGGCGGCTCAGACGTTCGCGCCAACACCACGACGGCCGCGCCGCTCAACGGCGGTGGACCCGGCGCCGAGTACGAGATCACCGGTCACAAGTGGTTCTGCTCGGCCCCGATGTGCGACGCGTTTCTGGTGCTCGCCCAGGCCGATGGTGGGATCTCCTGCTTCCTCCTCCCTCGGTTCACGCCCGACGGCGAGCGCAACCGCTTTCACATCCAGCGACTCAAGGACAAGCTCGGCAACCGCTCGAACGCCTCCAGCGAGGTCGAGTTCCGCGGCGCCTGGGCGCAATTGCTGGGGGACGAGGGCCGGGGCGTCTCGACGATCATCGAGATGGTCAGCCACACGCGCCTCGACTGCACGACCGGCTCCGCCTCAGGGATGCGCGCCGGGACCGCTCAGGCCATCTGGCACACCGAGCACCGCTCCGCGTTCGGTAAGCGGCTCGTCGACCAGCCGCTGATGGCGAACGTCCTCGCCGACCTCGCGATCGAGTCGGAGGCGGCAACCGTCTCGTCGATCTGGCTCGCCCGGCAGTTCGATGAGGCACATGCCGGCGACGAGCGCGCGCGGCTGATCCGCCGCATCGCCACCCCGGTTCTCAAGTACTGGGTCTGTAAGCGCGCTCCCTGGCACGCGGTCGAGAGCCTCGAATGCTTCGGCGGCAACGGGTTCGTCGAGGAGTCGGGGATGCCGCGGCTCTTCCGCGAGTCGCCGCTCTCCTCGATCTGGGAGGGCTCCGGCAACGTGCAGGCCCTGGACGTTCTGCGGGCCATGGTCAAGAGTCCCGCGGCAACCCAGGCGTTCGCAGACGAGGTCGGTGCCGCCGCCGGCACCGAGCCCCGGCTCGACCGCTACGGAGCCGCCCTGGCGGCCGACCTCGCCGACGTCGACGAGATGGAATCCCGAGCCCGCGGCCTGGTCGAGCGGATGGCGCTGGCCCTGCAGGCATCGCTCCTCGTCCGCTTCGGCGATCCCGCGGTGGCCGACGCCTTCTGCGCGACGAGGCTCGAGGGCGACTGGGGAAACGCTTTCGGCACCCTCCCTCGGGGCGTCGACCATGCTCGGATCGTCGAGCGACACCGGCCCCAAGTGGGCTGAAGGCCGCGGTCAGTCCGTGGGCACCGCGCCGGTGCCCGCCAGCGGCAGGTCAGCGAGCCCATCGGGCACCGGCTCGGGCACGTCCTCGCTGACATCGAGGCCGAGGTCGTAGCCGAAGAAGAGCTGGCTGGCCGGCACGCGCAGGGGTCGATGCGCGTCGAGGCCGGCGATGGTGAGCGTCTCGAAGACGATCATCAGGTTGACCAGTTGCGAGCGGCGCTTCATGTAATAGAGGTCGTGGCAGAGCTTCCAGGCGGTACCGAGCGTCGAACCGGCGTAACCACAACGGACCTGCGCCCATCCGGTCACGCCGGGCTTGATCAGGTGGCGACGCCGGTAATGGGGAAAGGCGCGCTCGAGGTCGGCGACCATCTCGGGTCGCTCGGGCCGCGGTCCGACGATGGTCATGTCGCCGCGCAGGACGTTCAGGAGCTGCGGAAGCTCATCGAAGTGGAGTCGTCGGAGCACGCGCCCGACCCGTGTCACCCGGGCATCGGCAGGTCGTGACCACTCCGCTCCGGACGCTTCGGCCGCAGCTGACATCGTCCTCAGCTTGAGGATCTGGAACTCGGCCCCTCCCGCCCCGACGCGGGTCTGCCTGTACATCACCGGCCCCCGGTCGGTGAGCTTGATCGCCAGCGCCGCCAACGCGACCAAGGGCGCCGCCACGATCATCACGGGGATCGCGACAGCGAGCTCGACGACGCGATCCGAAAGCGGCCTCGTCGAGGTGAACTCGGGATGAAGCAGATACAGGTACCAGCGGGTGTCGATCGTTCCCATCGGCACGTGCCCGAAGAGATCCTCATAGAGCTGATCGGCGCCGATCGTCCGGACCGGGAGGTCGAGCAGTGACTCGAACCCGTCCTCGATGGGGAGGCGGGCGGAGCGTGCTCCGCGCGGACCGGAGACTCGAACGACGAGGTCGACCCGGTTGGCCAGGACGACGTCGCGAAGCATGCCGGCGCCCGTCTGATCGATCCAGCCGATCATCTCCGCGTGCTCGATGCCCGTCTCGAGCAGCTCCTGATCGAGGGCGAGTGCGAACTCGGGCGAGCCGAGGGTTGCGATCCGCACCGGACATCGGCGGAGCCAGCGGGGCGCGGCCAGCTCGATCGCAAGGGCGACCTCCGCCGTGATGAGCGCCGCGAACAGGGCCGTTCCGCTGCCGATCTCGAACGTCCTCGGGCCGATCAGGTCCGCGAGAGCGAAGATCCCACAGCCGGCCAGAGCCGGGATCAGCGCGAGCAGGATGCGGGTCGTGGGCATGAGGTGGAGCGGCATGGGGAAGCGCCGCAGCGGGGCGGCGACGAGGGCGACCGCTGCGCCGAGCAGCAGCCCCTGACCGATTCCAGCGGTGATCGTCCCCGCGATGAAAGCGCCGACGGCGGGCAGCAGGACCCTCGCCCTGCCGAGAGCGGCGCGGCGGGAGAGCGAACGTGGAATCCGGTGCTCGCTGAGCCCGAGCGGCCGGCGACGCCGAGGAAGCGGATCGACGTAAGGGTCCCGCTCGGATGCGGTCAGGCGCAGTTGCTCCCGTCGTACGGCATCCGGGCGAACCGTCACGTCTTCGCCTGATCCTCCGTCTTGGTCGATGCCTCGAGCCATGGGGTGAAGGGCATTTTGACAGCGAGCGGCTCGAAAGCTCAGCCGGCCGGCGAGCATCTAGCATTCGGCGGTGTGAGCGAGACGGTTTCAGAGCGGATCAGGATCGAGCGATGTGGCGACGTCGCCGAGGTGAGGCTCTCCCGGCCCGAGAAGCACAACGCGCTCGATTTCGCCATGTTCGAGGCCCTCGGGAAGGCGATCGACGAGCTCACCACGGATGCGAGCACTCGCGCCGTCGTCCTGCACGGAGAGGGTCCGAGCTTCTGCTCCGGACTCGATTTCCCGAGCTTCATCGCCGAGGGCCGCCCGGTCGAGGAGATGCTCTCCCGTCGCGAGGGAGAGGCCGCGAACCTCGCCCAGCGTGTTGCGTACGGATGGCAGACGCTCCCGATGCCGGTGATCGCCGCCGTCCACGGCAACTGCATCGGCGGCGGAGCCCAGATCGCGCTCGGCGCCGATGTCAGGCTGATCGAGCCCGGCGCCAGGATCTCGATCCGCGAGGTCCATTGGGGCCTGATTCCCGACATGGGAATCACCCGCTCGCTACCCCGGCTCGTCCGCGCCGACGTGGCCAAGGAGCTGGTCCTGACGGCTCGCATCCTCGACGGCGAGGAAGCCGTGCGCATCGGTCTTGCAACGAAGCTCGCCGATGATCCCCTCGCCGCCGCACGAGAGCTGGCGGCCGAGATCGCCACCCGCTCGCCGGACGCCATCCGGCGCGCCAAACGGCTGCTCGAGCAGGGCTGGAACATGGGACCCGAGGAATCCCTGGCGCTCGAGGAGGAGCTCCAGCGCGAGCTGCTCGGATCGCCGAACCAGATGAAGGCGGTCCAGGCGGCGTTCACGAACGAGCCGGCCGAGTTCGACGACGCGAGCTAGGCGCCGCCCCGCCCTCCCCTTGGAATACGCTCCCCCGATGGCGGGAGGCAATGGACTGGTCGGGCAGCTGCGTGCGATCGCGAACGCCGTCGAGGTGCTTCCGGAGGTCCGCGATCACCTGATCGCCCTCGACGCTCACGTGGCCGAGATGTCGGCCGAGGTCTCACGCATGCGGGAGGGCGTCGATGCGCTCGGCGAATCGGTGGGCGAATTGAACGCGAACACCGAGACGCTGGACACGCACTTCGTCGGGCTGCGGCAGGACATGGCGGGGCTGGATCGGCACTTCCGCGCGCTGCGCAGCACGCTGGCACCGATCCAGAGCGCGCTTGCCGGGGTCGGCAAGCTGGGCGTTCGGCTCCGGGGCTCCTGACCGGAGCTGGGCGGCCGTAACATCTGGTTGATGCCGCGGCGCAGCAAGTTCACTCTGCTCACGATCCGGGGGATCCCGGTGGGCGTCGACTGGAGCTGGTTCTTCGTCCTCTTCCTCGTGATCTGGCTGCTCTCGGGCTATTACCGGGACCTCCTCGGCGGACCCGATGGATCGATCGAGCCCTACCTGTTGGCCGTGATCAGCGCGGCTGGCTTCTTCGGCTCGATCCTGTTGCACGAGCTCGGGCACGCGGTCGTCGCGCTGCGCAACAAGATCGGGATCACGCAGATAACGCTGTGGATGTTCGGGGGCATCGCCGGCCTCGAGAAGGATCCCGACAGCGCCGGGGTGGAGTTCAGGATCGCCGCCGCCGGCCCACTGGTCACGTTCGTCATCGGGGCGGCATGCCTCGGTGCCGGCGCCGCCATCGACGGCAGCGCCTTCTGGGATGGAGCGACCTTCGACGAGGGGGCCTCGATCTCGTCGTCGGTCGCCGTGCTCGCCTGGATCGGCAACATCAATGCGGCGATCCTCGTCTTCAACCTGCTTCCCGCCTTCCCGCTCGACGGAGGCAGGATCGCGCGCGCGATCGCATGGAAGGTCACCGGCGATCGCGATCGGGCGACGACCTTCGCCGCCCGGCTCGGCCAGGGCTTCGCGCTCATCTTCATCGCGGTCGGCGTCGTCCTGATGCTGAGCGGGTGGTTCATCAGCGGCGTCTGGCTTGCCCTGATCGGCTGGATGCTCGGCTCCTCGGCCCGCGCGACGGCGGTGCGGAGCGAGCTCAACCGCCGGCTCGGGAGCCTTCTCGTGGCCGATGTGATGGACGACGAGCCCGTCGCGATCCCCGCCGACACGACGATCGAGCGCGCGCTCGACGAATACTTCCTGCGCTATCGCTGGCCTTGGTTCCCGGTCGTCGACGCCGCTCAGCGCTTCGTCGGGCTGATCAACCGCGGCGCCGCCGACTCCGTCCCCGAGGTCAACCGGACCAACAGCACCGTCTCCGACGTCATGGGCGACGACGAGGGGGCCGGCGCACAGACCGTCAGGACCGATGCTCCGATCGAGAGTCTCCTCGCCAATCTCGAGCTCCGGCGCCTCGGTGGCCTGGCCGCCGTCGACGCCGACGGGCGGCTGCTCGGGGTGATCACCGTCGACCGCCTCGGCAGGGCTCTCCGCGACGTGGTCGGGACGCGGGCGGGGGGGTTCGGTAGAGGGCCGGAGCCGCCCGAATAGAATCCCGATCGATGGCCGTTCCGAGACCTCGCAGCGAACTCAGGTGAGCTCGGAAGCCCCCAGCCTCGGCGGGGCGGCGGGATCGGGGGAGCAGCCCCGCCTGCGCTGGCTGCGCGAGGTCTGGGCGTCGACGCTCGGCAAGAAGATCCTCGTCGCGATCACCGGCGTGCTGCTCGCCGGCTACGTGATCCTGCACGCGCTCGGCAACCTCAAGGGCCTGCAGGGCCCCGGCGGCGGCGACCCGGCGATCGACCAGTACGCGGAGTTCCTGCGCACGGTCGGAGGTCCGGCGATTCCGCGAAGCGGGGTGCTCTGGATCGTTCGCGGGATCCTGATCGTGGCGCTGGTCATCCACATCGTCGGCGTGACCCAGCTGATCAAGCGCAACCGCGCTGCGAGGCCGGCTCCCGCCAAGGTCGTCGAGCGCTCCCTCTCCTCGCGGACGATGGCCTACAGCGGCTACCTGCTGCTCGCCTTCATCATCTTCCACGTCCTGCAGTTCACGACGCTGACGATCCACCCGGCGCCGCTCGTGCAGGGCTCGGTCTACGCCAACCTCTACAACACGTTCCAGCTCTGGTGGCTGGTCGCCATCTACGTGGCCGCCATGGTGATCCTCTTCTTCCACCTCCGCCACGCCCTTTGGAGCCTGCTGCAGACGCTCGGCTGGGAGAAGCCGAACCGCAACCCGACCTTTCGGCGCGGCGCCACCGCAACCGCCGTGCTCGTCGCCGGGTTCTTCGCTCTGATCCCGATCCTGTTCTTCTCGGGCGCCCTGCCGGCGCCCGATTCGGGCGGCGATGGCGGGGGCACCACCTCCGTGGTCTCCGCCGGCGCGGAGGGTGCCGGATGACGCTGAAGCTCGACTCTCAGATTCCCGAGGGCCTCGTCGAGGAGAAATGGCGGCACTGGCTCGACGAGCACAAGCTCGTCGGCCCGCGCAATCGCAACGAGTACAAGGTGATCGTCGTCGGCACCGGCCTGGCGGGCGCGAGCGCCTCCTCCACGTTGGCGGGCATGGGCTACAAGGTCGAGTGCTTCTGCGTGCAGGACTCCGCCCGCCGCGCGCACTCGATCGCGGCGCAGGGCGGAATCAACGCGACCAAGGACTACGCCAACGAGGGTGACTCCGTCCACAGGCTCTTCGTCGACACCATCAAGGGCGGCGACTTCCGCGCCCGTGAGGCCAACGTCTGGCGCTTGGCCGAGCTCTCGACCGGGATCATCGACCAGGCGGTCGCTCAGGGTGTCCCGTTCAACCGCGAGTACGGCGGCATGCTCGCCACGCGGAGCTTCGGCGGCGTGCTCGTCGAGCGCACCTTCTACTGCCGCGGTCAAACCGGACAGCAGCTGCTGCTCGGCGCCTACCAGGCGCTGCAGAAGCAGGTGGCCGACGGCCAGGCCGAGATCCACACGCGCCACGAGATGCTCGACCTGGTCATCGTCGACGGACATGCGCGGGGCATCGTCACCCGCGATCTGACGACCGGCGAGCTCGAGGCGCACGTCGCCGATGCGGTGGTCCTCGCGACCGGCGGCTACTGCAACGTCTATTACCTCTCGACGAACGCCAAGAACTCCAACGTGACGGCCATCTGGCGCGCCCACAAGCGGGGCGCCGGCTTCGCGAACCCGTGCTTCACCCAGATTCACCCCACCTGCATCCCGCAATCGGGCGACTACCAGTCGAAGCTGACCCTGATGAGCGAGTCGCTTCGCAACGACGGGCGCATCTGGGTCCCCAAGGACCCCGACGAGGAGCGCCCGCCTGAGGACATCCCCGACGACGAGCGCCTCTACTACCTCGAGGAGCGCTACCCGCGATACGGCAACCTCGTTCCCCGCGACGTCGCCTCGCGACAGGCGAAGATCGTCTGCGACGAAGGCCTTGGAGTCGGCGGCACCGGCCGCGGCGTCTACCTCGACTTTCGCGATGCGATCGAGGAGAAGGGCGAGGAGACCATCGCCGGCCGCTACGGGAACCTCTTTTCGATGTACGAGCGGATCACCGGCGACAGCCCCTGGGAGACGCCGATGAAGATCTATCCGGCACCTCACTACTCGATGGGTGGGCTCTGGGTCGACTACCGGCTACAGACGACGATCCCCGGACTGTTCGCGATCGGTGAATCGAACTACTCCGATCACGGCGCCAATCGCCTCGGGGCCAGCGCGATGATGCAATGCCTCGCCGACGGCTACTTCATCCTCCCCCACACCGTCACGGACTATCTGGCACGACTCGAGGACGAGTTCGATCACGAGGACCCGGCGTACGAGTCGACGCTGGAGGAATGTCGCAAGCGCATCGACAGCCTGCTGTCGATCGAGGGCACCACGGCGCCGAGCGTCTTCCACCGCAAGCTCGGGCACCTGATGCTCGACAAGTGCGGCATCACCCGTGACGCCGAGGGACTGCGTGAGGCCATCGACGACATCCGTGAGCTCCGCGACGAGTTCTGGCGCGACCTGCGGGTCGGCGGCGAGGGCGAGGAGCTCAATCAGAGCCTCGAGCACGCCGGCCGCGTCGCCGACTTCTTCGAGCTCGCGGAGCTGATGTGCCGCGACGCGATCGAGCGCGACGAGTCATGCGGTTGCCACCTTCGCGAGGAGCATCAGACCGAAGAGGGCGAGGCCGTGCGCGACGACGAGCACTGGGCGAAGGTCTCCGTCTGGGAGCACAAAGGGGCCGACGCCGAGCCGGAGCTGCAGTTCGAGGATCTGGGCTTCGAGGTCGTCGAGCCGAGCCAGAGGAGCTACAAGTGAACTTCACCCTGAATATCTGGAG
The DNA here is from genome assembly GCA_963826475.1 of uncultured Solirubrobacterales bacterium. GTDB lineage: Bacteria > Actinomycetota > Thermoleophilia > Solirubrobacterales > 70-9 > RHKX01. The sequence continues at coordinate 1,403,557 of CAWGXC010000003.1, forward strand.
GCAGGAGGACGGGGAGAGCGCGGGCGCGTTCGAGCGTCACGAGGTCGATGACATCGACGGCGAGGCCTCCTTCCTGGAGATGCTCGACGTGCTCAACGAGCGGATCGTCCACGACGGCGGCGTTGCGATCGCCTACGACCGCGACTGCATGGAGGGGATCTGCGGCTCCTGCGACCTATTGATCGACGGCATCCCACATGGCCCGCGACGCGTGACCAGCTGCCAGACCTACATGCGCGACTTCCCCGACGGAGCCGAGATCAAGGTCGAGCCGTTCCAGAACACGGCCTTCGGCGTGATCCGCGACCTCGTCGTCGATCGCAGCCCGCTCGACCGCATCGTCGAGGCCGGAGGCTACATCTCGGTCACGTCCGGCCCGAAGCCGGAGCCGAACGCAAACCCAGTCCGGCCGGAGGACCAGGAGCACGCGATGGACGCCGCCATCTGCATCGGCTGCGGCGCCTGCGTCGCCGCCTGCCCGAACGGCTCGGCGATGCTCTTCACCGGCGCCAAGGTCGCCCACCTCAACTCGCTGCCCCAGGGCGAGCCCGAACGCTACGACCGCGCCCACGACATGGTCGCCCAGCACGACGCCGAGGGCTTCGGCGGCTGCACGAACTTCGGCGAGTGCCAGGCCGTCTGCCCGCAGGAGATCTCGATCAAGGTGATCGGCGAGCTCTACGCGGATTACCGCAAGGCGATGATCCACCGCCTGCGAGCCCGCCGCGGCTCGGTCAAGCCCCAGTAGCCTCACGGCCGGCGTTCGCCCACCTGACGATCGCGCCGGTTCCCGTAACCACCTCGCCGTCGTCGAGGACCAGGATCGGGACATCGCTCTGGCCGCTCAGCTGCTCGATCTCGTCGCGGGCGTCGCCGCGGCGGGTCCAAGGCATCAGCTTGTACCCGGGCACCGTTTTGAGCTCGTATTCGCAGCCGGCTCCGTCGAGTGCTCTAGCCGCCCGCCCGCACGGGTGAAGTGGCGCCCCGGACTTCTTGGCTCCGCAGGTGTAGAGAGTCATCGGGGCCATCGTTTCAGAGCGGGCCGGAAGACGCAGAGTTATCTCAACATGCGCGTGACGGCCGCCACGGCCAGCAGCGTCATCAGCACGGCGCTCGCCACGCACCACTGGCAGATCGCGTCGATCACGAAGAGCTCGAGATAGGTCAGATAAGCGCTGAAGCCGAAGCCGATGATCGCCAGGGCCGCGGTGGCCGTCCTGCCGAGGTCGCCGCGAAACCACAGCGAGCCGCCGATGCCCAGGTATCCGAGCAGGCCGAGCAGCGCGACCGGGACGCCGGCGAGCTCGGCGTAGGTGGAGGCTTGAACCTTCTCGCAGCCGCCCGTGGTGCAGACCGGCTGGATGCCCGCGTAGTGGACGTAGGTGAGGTAGCCGGCGATTCCGAGCCCGATCAGACAGAGGAGCCCGATCAGGCGCGTCAGGCCGTCTGCGCGATCAGGAGCCACCGGCGGCGCTCAGCGCGTCGTCGATGGGGCCGGTGAAGGAGTCGACCTTCAGGGAGGAGGGGTTGAGCGGCGCGAGCGTACCTCCCGTCGGACCGATGAGGAAGCTCGGCGTGGAGCTGATCTGTTCCTTCTGAGCCAGCTGGTCGGCCTCGGCGAGCAGAGCCTGCACCTTGCTCGAGTCCGCGCCCGCAACGACCTCGGCGGCGTCGAGGCCCGCGTCGGAGGCCACCGAGCGGACGAAGTCCTCGGTGACGTAGCCGGTGTTCTCGGTCCCCTGCCTCGCGTAGGCAAGCTCGATGAACTTCCATAGCCCCTTCTGATCGGCAGCCGAGTAGGCGTCCGCCGCCAGCGTCTGGGAGTCAGGACCGATGAAGCTGAGGAGGCGGAGCTCCATTCGCACCTTGCCCGTCTTCACGTACCGGTCGACGAGGGAGGGGAAGACATCGTTGGTGTACTGCGCGCAGAAGGGGCACTGCGGGTCGGCGAACTCGACGAGGGTGACCGGGGCGTTCGGGTCGCCGAGCGCGATCCCGTCCTCGGAGATGCCATCGAGCGTGCCGCTCGCCGTCGCCGTGTTGTCGCCGCCGTCGCTCGACTGGCTGACCAGTATGAGCGCGCCGACCACGATCGCGGCGATCACCAGGATCCCGCCGAGCACCGAGAGCAGCCGGCGGCGGCGTTCAGCGGCGCTCTCGACCTGTTCGGCGGCGGCGCGCTCCTCGCGGGCGCGGCGCTTCTGTTCCTCCCGAGATGCCATGGGCACTCAGGATAGAGGCCCGAAGCGCCCGTCTCGGAGGGTCCGCCGCGACCGCCACCTGCGCCCGTGCCTCGCCTCTCAATAACATGCCGCGCCGTGCCCGCACACGACGTACTCGTCATCGGCGCAGGCCTCGCAGGACAGCGAGCCGCGCTATCCGCCGCCCAGGCCGGCGTCTCCGTGGGGATCATCAGCAAGGTCCACCCGGTCCGCTCCCACTCCAACGCCGCGCAGGGCGGCATCAACGCCGCCCTCGCAGCCGAGGACTCGTGGGAGTCCCACGCCTTCGACACGATCAAGGGATCCGACTACCTGGGCGACCAGGACGCGATCGAGATCATGTGCCGCGAGGCGCCCGACGAATTGCTCAACCTCGAGCACATGGGCGTCACCTTCCATCGCAACGAGAAGGGCGAGCTCGGCACCAGAGCCTTCGGCGGCGCCAGCGTCGCCCGCACCTACTACGTCGCGGACATCACCGGGCAGGCGATCATGCACACGCTCTACGAGCAGCTGATGAAGCACGCCGACGTGATCGACCGCTATGAGGAGTGGTTCACGACCGATCTCGCGATGGATGAGAACGGCCACTGCATCGGCGCCATCACCCGCAACATCCGCGACGGCTCGATCGAGCTGTTCGAGGCCAAGAGCGTGATCCTCGCGACCGGCGGCAACGGGCAGATCTGGCAGCCGACGACCAATGCGCTGATCTGCACGGGCGACGGGATTGCGATGGCCTACCGGGCCGGCGCCACGCTGATGGACATGGAGATGATCCAGTACCACCCGACCACGCTGGCGGGCAAGGGCTTTCTGATCACGGAGGGTGCCCGCGGCGAGGGTGCGCACCTGCTCAACGCCAAGGGCGAGCGCTTCATGGAGCGCTACGCGCCCAACAAGATGGAGCTCGCCTCCCGCGACGTCGTCTCCCGCGCCGAGCAAACCGAGATCAACGAGGGCCGCGGCTTCCCCGACGGAACCGTCGCGCTCGACATCACGGTCGTACCGCGCAAGCGGATCCATGAGGCGCTGCGCGAGATCGTTCTCGTCGGCCGCGACTTCGCCGGAGTCGACATCACCCGCGAGCCGATCCACATCAAGCCGGGCAACCACTACACGATGGGCGGCGTCAAGACCGACGTCTGGGGCCGCTCCGACATCCCCGGGCTCTACGCGGCCGGCGAGGTCGCATGCGTCTCCGTCCACGGCGGCAACCGCCTCGGCGCCAACTCCCTCCTTGACACGCTGATCTTCGGGCGCCGCTCCGGCGAGGATGCCGCCCAGCACGCCAAGGGCCGCGGCTTCGATCGCGTGCCGCGCTCGGCCCTGACCGACGAGCAGGCGCGGGTGACCGCGATCATGAATCGGGACCGCGGCTCCGGTCGCCGGGTCTCCGAGATCAAGGCTGAGCTCGGCGCGACGATGGACGCCAAGGTGGCCGTCTTCCGCGATGAGCAGGGCATCAGCGAGGCCCTCGAGACCGTCAAGCAGCTCAAGGAGGAGTCCAAGAGCGCCTACATCGACGATCGCGGCGTGATCTTCAACCAGGACGTCCTCGCGGCGATCGAGCTGCAGAACATGCTCGATCAGGCCGAGGCGACCTGCATGGCGGCGCTCGAGCGCAAGGAGAGCCGCGGGGCCCAGTTCCGCACCGACTACCCCGAGCGCAACGACGACGAATGGCTCAAGCACATCGACGTCACGCTCAAGGGCGACAAGCCGGAGATCAGCTACTCCCCGGTCACGATCACCGACTGGCAACCGCAGGAGAGGACCTACTAGATGGCCAGCTACACGCTCAAGGTCAGGCGCTACCAGCCGGAATCGACCGACGACGACAAGCGCGGCGCGTTCTGGGAGACGTTCGACGTCGAGCTCGATCCCACGCTCTCGATCCTCGATGGCCTGCTGCAGGCGAAGAACGACCAGGACGGCACGCTCGCGGTCCGCTGCTCGTGCCGCGCCGCCATCTGCGGCTCATGCGGCGTCAAGGTCAACGGCCAGTCGACCCTCGCGTGCAAGACCCAGCTTGGCGAGGCCGCGGAGGAGGCCGCCCGGATCGCGCGAGTCGACAACAGCGGCGCGATCGGCCGCGAGGGCGATGCGGCCCAGGGAGCCGAGGGCTCCAACGGCTCCCGACCCGAGATCGTCGTCGAGCCGATGGGCAACATGCCGGTGATCAAGGACCTCGTCACCGACATGGAGTCCACCCACTGGGAGAAGTACCGGCGGGTGACGCCGTGGCTGCTTCCGTCGGGCCCTCCCCCGGAGCGCGAGTACATCGTGCCGCCGGAGGCGATGGTCGACGTGACCCAGTCGGTTGCCTGCATCCAGTGCGGCGCCTGCGTCTCGGCCTGTCTCTCCCTCGAGGCCGACCCCGGCTTCATCGGACCTGCCGCGCTGGCGAAGGCCTACCGCTTCGTCGGCGATCCCCGCGACGGCCAAGCCACCGAGCGCCTCTACGACCTCGCCAACGACCCACACGGAATCTATGACTGCACCCACTGCTTCTCGTGCATCGAGGCCTGCCCCAAGGGCGTCGCGCCGATGAACCAGATCATGCGGCTGCGCCGCCTCGCCGGCGAGGCCGGCGTCGACGACGTCAACAACGGCCATCGCCACGAGATCGCCTTCACGAAGATCATCGAGAAGAAGGGCACGCTCGACGAGTCGCTGCTGCTCCAGGAGTCCTTCGCGCCCGGGGTCATGGGCAAGCTGAAACCGTCGCTGGCCTCGATCAAGGGCATGCTGCAATCGATTCCGACCGCTATCCGGGGCATCAGGACGGGCAAGATGCGCTCGATCCCGAAGCTGATTCCGGGGGTGCACCACAAGCTCCCGGGCGATGCTCAGGATCACGTGAAGCGGATCTACGGGCGCGCCGAGGAGAGCGGGATCGAGCTCAACCTGTACGTCATCGGGGAGGGCGGCGAGGAGGAGCACCTCCCGGGCCAGGAGGGCCCGGCGGCCAACATCGTGTCCGCCGCGCAGGCCGAGGAGGCACTATGAAAATTTCGAGTACGAAGGAGCGAACCCGATGAAACTGGCTTACTGGCCCGGCTGCGTCTCGCGCGGCTTCACCCCCGAGCTGCACGGCTCGATGGCGCTGACCGCAGAGGCGCTAGGCATCGAGCTCGTCACCCTCGACCGTGCCAACTGCTGCGGTGCGGGCGTGATCGCCGAGCACAACCAGGAGCTCGCCGACAGCCTCAACGCGCGCACGTTCGCCCTCGCCCAGGACACCGGCCTGGCGATGATGAACATCTGCTCGACCTGTCAGGGCGCTCAGTCGGAGTGCCAGGAGCGGCTCGACGCCGACGCCTCGTATCGCGCGCACATCAACGAGGCGCTCGCGCCCGAGGGCATCGAATACGAGAAGGGCAAGGAGGGCTGGACGAACAAGAACTTCCTCTGGCTGCTCGTCGAGGACTACGGCCTCGACAAGCTCAGGGAAAAGGTCGTGCGCCCGCTCGGCGGCCTCCGCGTCGGCCCCTTCTACGGTTGCTACGTGCTGCGCCCCAAGACCCGCCTCGGCTACGACGAGTTCCCCGACCGCGACCTCTACCTCGAGCGGGTCATCGAGGCGCTCGGCGGCACCGTCGTGGACTACGACGGAGCCCGCCGTTGCTGCGGCTTCCCGGTGATCACGATGAACCGGGAGACGTCGCTGCGCCAGGCCGGCACCCACGTCGGCGACGCGATCGACGCCGGCGCTGACTGCCTGGTCACCCCCTGCCCGCTCTGCCACCTCAACCTCGACATGCAACAGCCCGAGGCCGAGAAGGTCGTCGGCCGCGACCTGGGGCTCGCCGTCCTGCACCTGCCGCAGCTCGTGGGCCTGGCGCTCGGATTCGACCCCAAGCAGCTCGGCATGCCCAAGCACATCGCCTCGACGGTCACCGTCAACGACCGCGTCGCGACGCTGGCCTGATCTGACGGCCGGCGCCGGCACCGATCGCGTGGGGTGACACAGTGTCATCCCAGCGATGGTTGCCCCAGGTCGCGGCCGAGATCCTGGAGATCCTGCGAGAACGAACGTGACCCGGGCCCGCCAATGATCCGCTGGAGCCCTCTGGCGAGTACCAGAGGCGATGTCATTCCAATTCGTAGCTCCCTCGACCACCGACCATCCCCAACCCCGCCCGTACGAGATCGCTCCCGAGCCGACCGCCGCCGAGCGCGAGGTCGCCGACCTCATGATCATCGAAGCCGAGTCCGGATCGGCAGCCGCCGCCCTCGCGAGCGTCCCCTTCTGGTTCCACACCTTCGCAATCGACACGGGCGACGATCGGCTCTACACGCCGGGAATGGCCCGCGACCACCGCTACCGCATCCCGTTCCTCCCCGAGGATTTCACCGGTATGCGAGTCCTCGACATCGGCGCCTTCGACGGCTTCTACTCTTTCCTGGCCGAATCCCGCGGGGCCGATTTCGTGATGGCGGTCGAGAACGAGCAATATCGCGAGTGGATCAGCGCTCGCTGGGGCGCGGACCTCGCCGGCGGCGAAGGCTTCGCCGCCATCTCCGACCTGATCGGCTCGCGCGTCGACTACCGGACGCTCGACGCATTCGACCTCGACGAGGTCGCGGAGACGTTCGACCTCGTCCTCTGCCTCGGCATCCTGCACCGGGTCGAGAACCCGCTCGGCCTGATGAGGATTCTCAGCCGGCGGACGACCGAGGGTGGCCGGGTGCTGCTCGAGACCCACGGTTCGGCCGACGCCCGTCTCGACGGGATGAGCGCGGTGCACATCCCCGAGCCCGGCGGCACCTACTCCAACGACGATCAGGTCTTCTGGGGCTTCACGCCGACGGGCTTGGACTCGATGGCACGCCACGCCGGCTTCGCCGGCTTCGAGCTCCTCGATGCGCCGACGATCGACGGGCACCCGCGGATGATCGGCGCTCTGATCAGCAACTGAAGCCGACGGGGGTTCTTCGCGGCCTCAGCCTTCGTCAGCCTCCAGGGCGCTGCGCCCTCCGGGTCCTCCCGCCAGGATCAGCACGCCGATCGCGGCGCTGATGATCGACCCACTGAGAACTCCGATCTTTGCGCTATCGGCGAGGGCCGGCTCGGAGTACGCCAGCGGGGCGATGAAGAGGGAGACCGTGAACCCCACGCCGCCGAGCGCCGCAACGCCGAGGGCGGTGCGGCCGCCGACCCCCTCCGGCAGCCGCCCCACACCGGTTTTGACCGCGGCCCAGGTCATCGCCCCGATGCCGAGCAGCTTGCCGACGACCAGTCCCGCGGCGACGGCGAACGCAACGCGCGTCTCCGCGTCCGTTCCGAGCGCCGATCCACCGAGCGCCACGCCGGCGTTGGCGAGCGCGAAGACGGGCAGCACGAGCCGGCTGGTGAAGGGGTGGATCCGGTGCTCGAGCTCCTCCAGGACCATCCGGCCCCGGATCGGGGTGGCGGGGGTCATCAGCCCGAGCGCGACGCCGGCGATGGTCGGGTGGACCCCCGACTCGAGCGTCGCCACCCAGATCACGAGTGCCGGGAGAACGTACGCGAGCGGAGAAGCGATATCGCGCCTGCGCATGAGGGCGACCAGCAGCAGGCCGGCCGCCGCCACGACCAGCCAGGCCGGCGTCAGGTCGGCCGTGTAGACCACCGCGATGACGAGGATGGCGAGCACGTCGTCGACGACCGCGATCGTGACCAGGAAGAGCTTGGCACCATCGCTCACCCGGTCGCCGAGCAGCGTCAGGACGCCGATCGCAAAGGCGGCGTCGGTTGCCATCGGGATCCCCCATCCGCCGCCGGCGCCGGTTCCGCTCGTGATCGCGATGAAGATCAGCGCCGGCAACAGGACGCCGCCGGTCGCCGCCAGGATCGGCAGCGCCGCCGCCCGAGGATGGCGCAGGTCTCCGACGATCAGCTCCCGCTTGATCTCGAGGGAGATGACGAAGAAGAAGATCGCCATCAGACCGTCGTTCACCCAATGCCGGAGGTCCTCGGTGATCGACAGGCTGCCTGGGCCGACCGTCAGCTTCGCGGACCAGAGATCCGTATAGGAGTCGCCGAGCGGGCTGTTGATCCAGACCATCGCGACGACCGACGCCACCAGGAGGAGGAGCCCGCCTGTGGCCTCGGCACGCAGGAACTCCGCGATCGGGTCGAGAACCCGTGAGGCCCTGGGTCGACTCATCCGAGGGTACGGTACGGTGTTCGCGGTGCGCCGGGAAGGCTGGTCGGCAACACATCTTGCCGAATCTGATTTTCATCCGATCCTGGAGCCCTGAAGCATGGCGATAGCCGTCGCGACCTTCTTGATCGCGCTCGGCGTGATCGCCAGCGAGCGGCTGCACCGGACCAAGGTCGCCCTGCTCGGCGCCGCCATCGCCGTCCTCTTCGTGCCCGGCTTCGGCCAGGAGGCGGCGATCGAAGCGGTCGACTTCAACACGATCGGCCTGCTCGCCGGGATGATGATCCTCGTCTACCTGACCCAGCAGACCGGCGTCTACGACTACGTGGCGATCCGTGCCGGTCAGATCTCGAAGGGCGAGCCGCTGCGGGTCGTGCTCAGCCTGGCCCTCACTACGGCAATTCTCTCCGCGTTTCTGGACAACCTGACGACGATCCTGCTCATCGTCCCGATCACCTTCCTGCTCGCCGACGCCCTGGACATCGATCCGATCCCGCTGATCGTGATCGAGGTGATCGCATCCAACATCGGCGGCACGGCGACGCTGATCGGCGACCCGCCGAACATCATCATCGCCGGGGCCACCGGGCTCACCTTCAACGAGTTCCTGGTCAACCTCGCGCCCATCGTGGTGCTGACGTTCGCGGTGGTGATCGCCGGGCTCTACCTCTTCTATCGCAAGCGGATCCAGATCGAACCCAAGAACAAGCGGCTCGTGATGGAGCTCGATGCAAACGCCTCCATCCGCGATCCCGACGAGCTGCGCCGGACGCTCCCGGTGCTCCTCCTGACCGTCCTGGCGTTCTTCGTCCATCAGCTTCTGCACATCGAGCCGGCTACGGTTGCGCTGACCGGAGCCGCGATCGGCCTGCTCGTCACCCGCATCCCGCTGGAGCAGGCGCTGTCGAAGATCGAGTGGCCCACGCTGTTCTTCTTCGTGGCCCTCTTCGTCATGGTCGGAGCGCTCGAGTCGGCGGGCGCGCTCGCGCAAGTCGCCGACGGCGTCAGGAACGCCACCGGGGGGGATCGCACCGCGGAGCTGATCGGGATCCTCTGGGTCGGGGGCATCGGATCGGCGATCGTCGACAACATCCCCTTCACGACGGCGATGATTCCGGTCGTCCGTGAGCTGCAAGCCGGCGGAAACGACCCCGCCTACTGGTGGGCCCTTTCCCTGGGCGCTTGCTTCGGCGGCAACGCGACGATCATCGCCGCGGCCGCCAACGTTGCCGCGGCCGGTTTGACCGAGCGCGCCGGGCGCCCGATCGGGTTCGTCTACTTCCTCAGGATCGGGATCCCGGTGACGATCGTCTCGATGCTGATGGCGACCGCCTACGTGATGTTCCGCTACGTGGTTCTATAGCCATATGCCCGATTCGATCATCAAGTCCACGCTGCGGCCCGTGGAGCCCCTCGGTGCCGATGCACTGATCGGCGATGCCGCCCGCCTCGTCGCTGCCTCGGGGCTTCCTGCATTGCCGGCGGTGGAACGCGACGGGAGCTTCGCCGGGATCTTCGGCGAGCGCGAGTTCATGGCGGCGCTGTTTCCGGGCTATTTCGGCGAACTGGCGTCCGCGGCGATGATCCGCCGTTCACTCGACGAGGCCATCGAGCGGCGCGAGTCCTGCCGCCTGGAGCCGATCCGTCGCTATCTCACTACGGATCACGTGATGGTCGCCGACGAGTACTCAGACACCCAGCTGGCCGAGATCTTCCTCCACCATCGCGTGCTCGTGGTGCCGATCGCGACCGCCGGCAGGATCACGTCGGTGGTGACGCGAAGTGACTTCTTCGCCGAGCTCGTCATCAAGTTCGACGCGGCCGGCAAGAGCTGAAGGCGGCGGTCAGCCCGGTGCGGCCGGCGCCGACGGTGGCGAGGCCACCGCGCCAGGCCATCAGCCGGTCCGGTACCAGTCGACGTAGCTGCCGCAGGCGTCGGCGAGCGGCACGCGCCTGATCGCGTCTGGATTCGTCGGCGTCGCGGTGAGCGACCGCAGGTGTGCCTCGTTCGGAGCCCGGAGCAGACGGGCGAGGAGGTTCGGCTCCTCGGGCTCGACCGTGACCACGGCCTTGGTCGGGCCGGAGACCTCGACGTCACCGACCGGAAAGGTCGGGGTCTCGCCGCGGAAGTCGAGGTTCGCCACCACCGTGGTATCGATGCCGAGATCCGGAGAGGTGACGTGCAGGGGACGGCGACTGTCGTAGGCGAGCGAGATCTGCCAGGCGCCGGCCCGCGGGATGTCGAGCACCTGGCTCACCGGTGCGCCGTCGCTCGTCTCAGCGGACGGCTGCCATCCATCGGCGTCGTCGATCACGGGCTCGGGATCCCAGACGATCGCCGACCCGCCGCCGCGGGCGATCCGCGCCCCGCCGACGTGGTCGCAATTGAGCTCGGCACCCGGATCGGTGCCCTCGTCGAGCGTCTTTCGCTTGCCGGTTGCTCCGGTGCGCTCGTAGAGCACGTAGTCGTGGGTTTGCATGACCTCGTCGAAGCGAGGCGGAACGCTCGAGGCGGGACCACCAGTCGTCGCGAGCACGTAGCGAAAGTCGTCCAGCGTCTTCGGGTAGACGGCATCGACGTCGAATTTCTCCCCTCCCCCCTTCCCCTTCTTGAATCGGGGCTTGGAATCCTCGACGTCATAGAAGTTCGTCACGACTCCGGTGATCTCCGCCGAGCCGCGGAGCTCCCAGCCGATGAAGTCGTCGCGACCGAGGAAGAGGACGTCCTGGCCGGCCACCGAGCTGCGAATCCGCTCGAGCTGATCGGAATGCGCGTTCGGACCCACGGGCGCCTGGCGCAGGACGAGGAAGGTCGACAGGCTCCCGGCGAACACGACGAACACCCCGACGGCGAGGGCCGGACCCCTCGCTCCGAGCGTCCCCCGCAGGGCGACGGCCATCACGAGCGGAGCCGCGATCGCGAGCGCCTTGGCCGCGATGTAGGGGCTGCCTGCGATCGCCAGGAGGACCCAGACGCCGATGGTCGCCAGCGCCGCCGCGGGGAGGAAGAGGCGACCATCGCGCGAGCTGCGCGCGACGCCGAGGCCGACCGCGATTGCAGCGAGCAGCGCCCCGGCATAGAAGGCGATCGCCGGCGCGCCCGCGGCGGATGCGGAGATGCGGAAGTCGCCGGACGGCCAGATTCCCAGCGCCTCCAGCGGCGAGAGCGAGCCCTTGAGGTTGCCGAGCTGCGAGCCGAATCGATCCGGGTTGAGCGCCGATAGGCGGCTGAAGTCCGCGATGCGGCTCCAGTCCTGGACGGTGGCAAGGGCCACGACCGCAACGACGCCGAGGGCGTACGGCGCGAGCTTGCGCGGCCAGTCCTCGGAGAGGACGGGCCGCGGCTTGACGAGCAGATACCTGGCCCCGGTTACGGCAACCGCCACCGCGCCGACCCAGAGCAGCCCCGGCAGGCTGTAGTTGAAGAAGCTGGCCGCGACGAGCAAGGCGAGCGGGAGGACCCTGAGGAGTGGCTGAGCGTTCGGGGTCATCGCGTCCCTCCTCTCCAGCCCGACCAAATTCGCGAGGCCCGCAGCGAAGCCGATCAGCAGCAGCGCCTGAAGCGGCTCCTTGAACGCCCCCTGGAAGAGATAGGACGCGCCGAGATATGAGAGCGCGATCAAGCAGGCGCCGATTACCCTCCGGACGCGAGGCAGACCTTCGAGCAGCCCGACGCCGACCAGGCCGAGCAGTGGGGCGAGCACCAGCGTGAAGCCGGCCCAGACGTCGACGAGCCCGAAACCGCTCGCCTCTCCGATGGAGGCGACGATCGCGTGCGGCCCGACCGGGTAGCCACCCTTGACGAAGCTGGGCACCGGTCCCGAGGGGTCGCTCAGGTAGTTGGCGATGATCAGGTGGGAGGCCATGTCGTCGTTGACCAGCCCCACGCCGAGGATCCCGACGTGGCCGGCGAGCGCGAACGGCAGCGAGGCTGCGAGAACCGTCGCCATGACGACCGGAGCGCCGGTCGTCAGCGCGGCGCGGCTGACCTCGATCCGTCCCGGCAGATAGGCGCCCGCGGCGATCGTCGCAATCGCGAGAACGGCCCCGGCTGTGATCGCATGACCAGGGAGCCGAATCGCGACCCCGCCGAGCACCAGGAGGGCGGCGATCCCGTAGGCCGGCGCGATCCAGGAGAGGGCGCACCGAGTGCCCTTCCCACCGCCGGTGGCGAGGGCGACGAGCGCCTGTCCGATCAGCAGCGAGGCGCCGAGGACGAGGAGCAGCGTGCCGTAGGCGCCGATCACTTCGTCACCGGCGAGGCGGCTCGCTCAAGGGAACGAAGCGATCAATGCGGGCTCGCCGGGGACGCGGACGAGGTCCCGCTCGACGAGCACCTCGGCCACCTGCACGGCATTGGTCGCCGCGCCCTTGCGCAGGTTGTCGCCGACGATCCAGAGATTCAGGCAGCGCTCGTGGGACGGATCGCGGCGGATCCTCCCGACGAGCACGTCATCGCGACCGGCTGCGAGGCTCGCCATCGGATAGACGCCGGCGGCGGGGTCGTCGAGGACGACGAGACCGGGTGCGGCGGCGAGCAGCTCGCGGCATGCGACGGGGTCGAGCGGCTCGCGCGTTTGTACGTTCACCGACTCCGAATGGGCGCTGAAGACCGGTACGCGGGCGCAGGTGGCCGAGATCCCCATCTCGGACTCCGACGCGCCGAGGATCTTGCGCGTCTCGGCCATCATCTTTCGCTCCTCGGTCGTGTAATCGTCGCCGTCCTTGAAGGTCTCGACTTGCGGCAGCACGTCGAAGGCGATGACGTTCGGGTAGACGCTCGCGACCGCCTCCTCACCGGCGAGGATCGCCCCCGACTGGGTGCGCAGCTCCTCGATCGCCCGCTGACCGGTGCCCGAAACCGACTGGTAGGTCGAGATCACCAGGCGCTCGATGCCAACGGCCTCGATGATCGGCTTCAGCGCCACGACCATCTGCATCGTCGAGCAGTTCGGGTTGGCGATCAGCCCACGGTGATCGGCGGCCGCCTCGGGGTTCACCTCGCTGACGACGAGCGGGACGGCCTCGTGCATGCGCCAGTAGCTGGTGTTGTCGACGACGACGGCCCCGGCGGCGATCAGGCGGGGCGCCCATTCGGCGCTGACCGAACCGCCGGCGGAGGAGATGACGATGTCCAATCCCCGGATCGACTCCTCCGACAGCGCGAGGCACTCGACCTCGCCGCCGTCGAAGGGCAGACGCTTACCGGCCGAGCGCTCGCTCGCGAGCGGGACGAGCTCGCTGATCGGGAAGGACCGCTCGGCGAGGACGTCGAGGACGGTCGAGCCGACCGCCCCGGTCGCGCCGAGGACGCCGACCCGGTAGCCGCTCATCGGCTTATGCGGGGACGATGATGCACGCCGGTCGGCTCCTCGCGATGGACCGAGTCGATGCCGAGCCCGAAGCTCTCGTGCAGGGCGCGGACGGCATCGGCAACCCGATCGGAGGAGATGACGCAGGAGATCTTGATCGGCGAGGTGGAGATCATCTCGATGTTGATCCCCTCATCGCCCAGCACCGTGAACACCTGGGCGGCAACACCGGGATGACTGCGCATTCCTGCCCCGACGATCGAAACCTTGCCGATCCGCTCGTCCGTGAGGATCTCGCCCGAGCTCAGCCCGATGCCCTCGAGCGTCTCGATCGCGCTCCGGAGGTCGTCACGCGTGACCGTGAAGGAGAGGTCGGCGCCGTGCTCGGTGGACACGGGCTCGTTCTGGATGATCACATCGACGTTGACGTTCGCATCCGCGAGGGCGCTGAAGATGCGACCCGCCATGCCGGGCTCGTTCTCGACGCCGGCGAGCGTCACTCGGGCTTCCTCGTCGGAATGGGTTACGGCTGTTACGAGCGGGCGTTCCATGGTTTCGTCCTCGGCGACAACGAGGGTACCGGTGCTCTCGTCGAACGATGAACGGCAATGGATCGGGATTCCATGGTTGCGCGCGTACTCGACGCTGCGCAACTGCAGCACCTTTGCGCCGGAGGCCGACATCTCGAGCATCTCCTCGAACGAGACGACGGGGAGCTTGCGAGCATTTGGCACGATCCGCGGATCGGCGCTGAATACCCCCGCGACGTCGGTGTAGATCTCGCAGACGTCCGCTTGCAGCGCCGCCGCAAGCGCAACGGCCGTGGTGTCGGAGCCACCGCGGCCGAGTGTGGTGACGTCCTTGGAGTCGGTCGAAACGCCCTGGAAGCCGGCGACCAGGACGATGCTGTCCTCCTCGAGGGCGGCCTGGATGCGATCGGCCCGCACGTCGATGATCCGGGCCTTCGTATGCGAGGAATCCGTGACGATGCCGGCCTGGGAGCCCGTCAGCGAGATCGCCTGGTGACCCAGGTCCCAGATCGCCATCGCACAGAGGGCGCACGAGATCCGCTCGCCCGTCGAGAGCAGCATGTCCATCTCCCGTGGGCTCGGGCGGTCGGAGATCTCACGAGCCATGTTGGTCAGCTCGTCCGTGGTCTTGCCGCGTGCGGAGAGCACGGCCACCACCCGGGAACCGCGCTCGCGCTCGGCGACGATCCGCGCGGCGGCTCGCTTCAGGTCGTCAGGGGCGGCCACGGAGGAGCCGCCGAACTTCATGACGACGGTCTGGCGGGACTGCGATGTGGCTTCGGCTGCCATGGAACCGGTGAGGATAGAGCGGAGCATGCGCCATCCGACTTGACCGCGGCGCGGCGCGCCACCGGCGAGAAACGTCACACGGCGGTGCTGATTGCGTGACATCCAGGCCTGGATGCGTTCGGCGGCGGCCCGCAACCTCGCCACATGGCCCGCGAGCTGCCATTTACTGACCATGGACGACAGCGAATGGCAGCTGATCGCGCGAGTGTCCTCGCCGAGCGGCAGGCGTGGGCGATCGCGCGGTTGCAACTTCGCTCGCTCGGCTTCTCCGAGGCACGGATTCGCAGCTGGCTCGCCACCGGCCGCCTCCACCCCCACCTGCCCGGCGTGTACGCCTGGGGCCGGCCCGCCCTCGACGAGAAGGGTGAACACGCCGCCGCCCTCCTGTTCGCAGGACGGGGCTCCGCGCTCACGGGCCTGACGGCACTTTGGTGGCAGGAGCTCCTCGGCGACCGCCCGACCGCCATCCACATCGACGCGCCCGGCCGCAGTCGCTCCCGCCGTGGCCTGCGGATCCGGCACCCGGCACTCCGGGTGGAGTGCCACGACCGCGAAGGCCTGCCGGTGGTCCCCCTCCCCCGCGCCGTCCTGATCGCCGCGAGCTCCCTCAGCCACAACGCGCTGCGGAATGTTCTCGCCCGAGCCGACTTCAAAGGCATTCTCGACCTCCCCTCCCTGCATTCGGCCTGTCGTGGCGGCACGCCGGGCAGCAGAGCACTGCGTTCCGCGCTCGCCTCCCATCTACCGCAACTCGCGATGTGCGCCAACGACTTCGAGATCGACTTCGTGCTCCTCTGCGAGGCCCACTCCCTCCCGATCCCCGAGCCCAACCCCCGCATCGGGCGCTACCGGCCGGACATGCTGTGGCGCGATGCTCGGCTGATCGTCGAACTCGATGGAGATGACGCGCATTCATCCCCGGCTCAGCTGATCGCCGACGCCCGACGGCAGCGGTGGCTCGAGGGACGCGGCTTCACCGTGATCCGCTTCACCTGGGACGCGGTGCAGTTCCAGTCCGGGCGCGTCGCCGAGGAGGTGCGGCGGGCGCTTCGGCTCCGTGGTTCGACCGGCTGACAGCGGGCTGGTGAACGGTCATCGCAAAACGGGCCGACATCGCCGACCTCGGGGGCGTCGCCAATCGGGGTCCCGACGGTCTCCGATCTGCTTTCCTCGAATCGTGGGAAGAGGAGTGAAGGTCGTGTGCCACGGCGCCGGCCCCGTTGTGATCGCCTTCGCCGTGCTCGGACTTAGCTGGCTGATGCTCGGCGGCGGCGGTGGCGTCGGCAGCCGGGTGGAGCAGGCCGAAGCCACTTCATCACCCCCGCGGCCGGCGGCGAGGCATGAGCCGGCGGCAGGGAAGCATTCCGTGCAATCGCCCGGTGCGCTCGTCGACCGTGTGATGCTCGTCGGCTTCGATGGCTCGGGACCGGAGGCCGACATCGTCTCCGAGCTCGGCAACCACCACTACGGGGGAGTTCTGATCGGCGCCTCGAACTGGCAGGCCTCGAAGGCCGACGGGAAGCTGACGGACGCCCTTCGAGCGAGCGTCGAGGGGGCAGGCCTCCCTGCTCCGTTGATCGCCATCGACCAGGAGGGTGGTGACAACCGCACCCTCTCGAGCATCGGCCCGGAGACCTCGGAGGCCGACATCGGCGCCGCCGCGGATGCCGGTGCCGCTCGGGACTGGGCCGAGGCGGCTGGTGTGGACCTGGCTCGAGCCGGGATCGATCTGAACCTCGCGCCGATCGCCGACGTCGGGTCGATCAACAGCCCGGTCGCCGGCCGGACGTTCTCCGACGACGCCGGTGTGGTCGCGGCGATGACCGCAGCGGCCGTTCAGGGCTGTGAGCGTGCCGGCGTCGCGTGCGCGGTCGCCCACTTCCCGGGCCTGGGAGCCGCGTCGCAGGACACCGACGAAGGACCCGCAACGGTCGGCCTCGATGCAGCGACGCTGCGCAGGCGAGACCTGGTGCCCTTCCGGGCAGCGTTCGCCGCGGACGCGCCGGCCGTCGTCGTCTCACACGGTCTCTACGCCGCCTTCGATCCGATCACCCCGGCCTCACTCTCCCCCACCATCACCACCGACATGCTCCGTGACGAGCTCGGGTTCCAGGGCGTTGCCATCAGCGACGATCTCGACGCCGGCGCCCTCAGCGCCGGCGGTCAGCCCGGACGATCCGCAGTCTCTGCGATCAACGCCGGCATCGACCTCGTACAGGTCTCCGATCCCGGCGACGTCAAGCGGGTTCGCCTCGCGCTGCTCGAGGCGCTTCGCAGCGGCGAGATCAGCGAGAGCCGGATGAGCGAAGCGGCGGGCCGGGTCGGCACGCTCGCTCGCTCGCTCGGCGCGAAGGATTAGCGGCGCTAGAGCGTTCGGCGGCCGATCAGAGCGCGCCCGAGGGTGACCTCGTCGGCGTGCTCGAGATCGGCTCCGACCGGGAGCCCGCTCGCCAGGCGGGTGAGGACGACCTGATCGCGCAGGCGATCAGCGATGTGATGCGCGGTCGCCTCACCGGTGGTGGTGGGGTTGGTGGCGATCACGATCTCCTCGATGTCGTTCTCTGCGACCCGCCTCACGAGCTCCTCGATCTTGAGGTCGCTCGGGTCGACCCCGTCAATCGGCGAGAGGGCGCCTCCGAGCACGTGATAGAGCCCGCGGTACTCCCCGGTCCGCTCGATCGGGATCACGTCCTGGGGCTCCTCGACCACGCAGATCAGCTCGCGGCGCCTGCGGCCGTCGGCGCAGATCACGCACTCCGTCCCCTCGGCCAGGTTGAAGCAGGTCTCGCAGAGGCCGATCTGCTCCTTGACCTCGCGCAGAGCAGCAGACAGCGCGAACGCGTCATCGTCGCTCGAGCGCAGGATGTGGAAAGCAAGGCGCTGAGCGGTCCGCCGCCCGATTCCCGGCAGCTTGCCCAGCTCGGCGATCAGCCGATCGACGGGAGGCGGGTGCAACTACATACCGGGCAGCGATAGCCCGCCCAGACCACCGCCGCCGAGGCCGCCGGCGATCCCACCCATCTTCGACTCCGCCCGCTCCTGCGCGGCCCGGATCCCCTCGTTGACCGCCGCGAGAACCATGTCCTGGAGCATCTCGACGTCGGTGGGGTCGACCGCGTCGGGATCGATCGTGATCTCCTGAATGACGAGGTCACCGGTGACCTTCACCTTGACCATGCCGCCGCCGGCGCTGGCGTCGACGACCTCGTCCTTGAGCTCCTCCTGCGCCTTCGCCATGTCGGCCTGCATCTGTTGCGCCTGCTTCAGGATCGCCCCCATGTCCATACCGCCGCCCATCCCGCCCGGGCCGGGCCGTCCTCGTGCCATCAGCTTGTCTCCTCCTTGGGTTCGTCGTCGATCAGCACTTCCGCATCGAACTCGCTCACGAATCGCTCCAGCAGGGCCGCCTCCCCCCCGAGCTCCACGTCTGGCGCAGCCGGGTCCGACTCCGAACCGGCCGGCTCGGAGTCGAGCGTCACGTAGGTGGGCGTGACCGGCACCCCGACGACCGTACGCAGCGCATCGACGAGCCGATCGCGGTTCTCCTTGACCTCGGCCTTGCGCCGGTTGAATGCGGCACTGGGCGGAAAGCCGACCTCGACGACTGAGGTCTCCGCGTCGTAGGAGACCGGGCGGGCGGCTCCGATCGCCGCGGAGAGAAGCCCGGCGCCCGACTGTCGCATCTGATCGAGCACGGCCGGCCAGAGCCCCGCGATCCGATCGAGGTCGACGACCTCGGGGGGCGCCTCGGCAGCGGGGCCCAGGTGGGCGCGCTCCTGCTCTGCCGTGGCGACCGCACCCTCCGCAAGCGCAGCTACGCTCGAGGGCGGGTCGCCCCTCATCGGCCCCTCGGTCGGCTCCTCCGTAGCACGGGGCTGAGAGCTCTCCGGAGGCGGAACCGTGACCGGGCGTGACACCGAGGGTGGCGCGACGGGTGATGAGACGGCCGGTTCTCCAGCGGCTGCCGGAGCTGGAGCGGCGTTGGCGGGCGCCGATTCGCCCGGCGATCGCTCGAGCCGCTCCAGGCGCTGGGCGAGAGCCGCTCGCGAGGGGTCGATCTCCGGTCGGGCGGCGCGGAGCAGGGCGAGCTCGAGGGTCATCCGGGCCTCGTCGCCCTCGCGGATCGAGGCGGTGGCCTCGGAGAGGATGTCGATTGCGCGGACGAGCGCGACGGCTCCAAGGCTGCGGGCCTGCTCGGAGAGGCGTCCCTCGTGCTCGGCGACCACCATGAAGTGATCTGGGATCTCCCCGAGCGTGCCGATCACGATCAGCTGCCGGAGATGGGCGACGAGATCGGTGGCGAATCGGGCTGGATCACGGCCGGAGCGCGCCAGCGCTGAGATGACCTCGAGCGCCCCGCGACCGTCTCCGGACGAGATCGACTCCGCCGCAGCGAAGAGGAGCTCGGCGTCGGCCACGCCGAGCACCGCGAGGACATCGTCGGTCGCGATCTCGTTGCCGCTGTAGGCGACGAGCTGGTCGAGCGTGCCGAGCGCGTCGCGGAAGCTGCCGTTTGCGGCCCGAGCGATCGCCGCCACCGCGCCATCGCCCAGCGTGAAGCCCTCGGCGTCGGCCGCGCGTGAGATCACGATCGCGATGGCCTCGGGCGAGGGGCGCGCGAAGTCGAATCGCTGACAGCGGTCGACGATCGTCGGCATCACCTTGTGCGCCTCGGTCGTCGCCAGGACGAAGACGGTGTTGGGAGGCGGCTCCTCGAGCGTCTTCAGGAACGCGTTCCAGGCCTCGCGGGTGAGCATGTGAGCCTCGTCGAGGATGTAGACCTTCCAGCGGCTGGCGGCGGGCGCGTAGCCGACCCGCTCGCGCAGCTCGCGGATGTCGTCGACGGAGCGGTTGGAGGCCGCGTCCATCTCGATCACGTCCATCGACGATCCGGCTGCGATCGAGCGGCATGACTCGCAGACCCCGCAGGGCGACAGGGTCGGCCCGTCGACGCAGTTGAGGGACCGGGCGAGAATCTTGGCCATCGAGGTCTTGCCCGTTCCGCGGGAGCCGACGAAGAGATAGGCGTGGTGAACGCGGTCGCGCTCGATCGCGTTGCTGAGGGTCCTGACGACGTGCTCCTGCCCCACCACCTCGGCGAAGGACTGGGGGCGATGGCGCCGGTAGAGAGACTGCTCGGCCACGAATCGGCCAGTCTAGAGGGCGCCCCCGGGACCGCCCGGGCCCTGGCAGTGTTCAACCGCAAAACCCGGAGGAAAGCGCCGTGAAACCTGATCGACCCCCGTTCTCAACAGCCTCGGCGAAGCCCCATCGAAGGCGTCGCGGGCTGATCAACCTCGAGGCCGCGCCCCCGCCGCGCGCGGTCCGCGCAGCGCTGCGCCTCCGCGGTCTGCTGCGGCGCGCCGCTGACGCCCTGGTACCCGTGGAGGTGATCGCCTACGAGGAGTCGATCTCCTTCTTCCGCACGCGGGTCGCCGGGGCGCTCGTCGGGCTGGGCGTCATCGATGCGATCGGCGACGGTGAGCGCAGCTCTGCGGAGCTGGCCGCCGGTCTCGGGCTTCACGCCGACACCCTGCACCGGACCCTGCGGCTCGCGGCAGCTCACGGCCTCACCGAGATCGATGGCAAGGCCCGGTTCTCGCTCACCCCCCTCGGCTCCGCATTCCGGACGAGCGCCTCGCCGACGCTCGCACCCTGGCTGCGTTACCTGAACACCGATGCGGTCCAGTCAGCCTGGGCGAAGCTGCCGGAGACCGTGCGCAGCGGAGACCCCTCCTTCCCGGCCGTACACGGGGAGTCGGTCTGGGCCTACCTCGCCGAACACCCCGACGAGGAGCGCCTCTTCGCCAACTCGATGCGCGAGCTCTCGGCGCTGACCCTGGCCTGGATCGTCAAGGGCTATCCCTGGCCGCGGCGGGGCGTCCTCGCCGACATCGCGGGCGGCTCGGGGCCCGTGCTCGCGGGCGTCCTTCGGGCCCGTCCCGGCGTCCGGGGCCTGCTCGTCGAGGCGCCCGGGGTCCTGGCCGAGGCCGACGGACACCTCGCGCGCGCCGGCGTCCGCGACCGGGTGAACCTCGTCGAGGGCGACATCTTCGAGCGGATCGAGGCCGAGGCCGACGTCTACGTCCTCAAGGACATCCTTCACGACTGGGACGACGAGCGATCCCTGCAGATCCTGCGCACCGTCGCGGCCGCAATGCCCTCCGGCTCCAAGCTCGTCCTGATCGAGCAGACGATCGAGCCCAACGATCCCGACCCGATCGCGGCCGCCGTTGACATCCACATGCTCACTCAGTGCGATGGCGGCCGTCAGCGATCAGTGACCGAGCTTCAGGGTCTGCTCAGGGCGGCGGGCCTGCAACCGGGCGAGGTCCACGAGACCGGCGGCCCGGCGCTGGTCGAGGGCCTGGCGTAGGCTCCAGCGGGTGCCGGAGCGTGCGGCTCGCCGCGCATCCGGCGTCGGGTTCGAATCAGGGCAGGACCGTGCAGCTCGCCTTTGTATGACGAGCCCCCGGGCGTTCCCGCCGTGGCTGGCTCAGGTCAGGCTGATCCGCGGCGCTTGCGGGCTGACGCTTAAGGCTGCTTCCTTCCGGACCTGACCTGGTTCGCGGGCTCACATCGCGCGGGACCTGACCGTCAACACTGCCCGCGGCGTACTGACCCCAAGGGCCGCATCCTCGGACGGGCGTTCAGCCCCGCTAGAGCGGATTGCGGGTTCAGGGTTCCGCTACCTCCCCGCTCAGCACGGTCCGCGGAGCATGGTAGCGGCTGGTGCCGTCAGCGGCTCAGCTTCAACCATCGTCGACGCGAAAAGGGTTGACTTCGGACAGCCGAAGCAGGAAGGTTGAGTCCTCGATCTCCGACGAACCGAAAGGAGTTCCGATGGGACGTGTGATGGCCGATTGCCGCCGGTTCGAGAGCGAGTCCAACTGCTCGCTGACGATCCTCGGCGACGAGGAAGAGGTCGTGGCCGCCGCAGGTCAGCATGCGGCCGCGGTCCACGGGCACGAGGACACGGAAGAGCTGCGCGAGATGATCCGCAGCGGGCTCGAGCCGGCGTCCGATTACCAGGCCGGTGAACGGGAGAAGGAACCGCTGCCGAGCAGCTGACGAGAGGCCGTGGCGCCCGGACCGTTCGCGGCTCGGGCGTCCTCGGCACTGACGGGCCGCTTACTGGCCGGCGTCCTGCTTCGCGGCTTCAAGCTCGGCCTCGACCTCGTCGACCTTGAAGTCGGAGAAGCTCAACCGCTTCTCCAGAAGCGGGATCGCAGCGGCCGGGTCGCCGGAGAGCCGCAGCGCCTGGGCGTAGTTGAAGAGGGCGTAGGCGTAGTCGATCTCCGTGCTGTCCTCCGGGAACAGCGAGACCGCCTCCTGGAGCTTCGGCAGCGCCCCGGCGACGTCGCCCTGCTGCAGCAACGCGTAACCCTCGTTGTTGAGCGCCGCGCCCTTCGCGGGATCCGTCTTCGCCGGCTTCGGCTCCTTGGGCGTCTTCGCGTCGGGCTCCACCGGAACGGTGGTCGTCGGATCCGTGGTGGTGCTCGTCTCGGTCGTCGAGGCCTGGGCCACAGGTGCCTTGCTCTTGTTTTCCTTCGGGGTGGTGGTCGTTCCGCCACCGCCACCGCCACCGCTGGAGGCGATCACGACCGCGGCGCCGACGCCGAGGAGGAGTGCGATCACGCCGCCGGCGATCAGCCGGGACCGGGATCCGCCCGATCCGCCCGTCGCCGTCGCGGGCGAGGGAAACGGTCGCGGCTGCGTCGTCTCGCGCCGCACCCGGTCGGCGACCGTGGGTCGTTCGATCGGGATCTGTGCCGTCGGGGCGACGACGACGCTCTGGCGCTCGAGCATCTCCAGCGCTCGCTCGGCATCAGCCGGCCGCTCCGTCGGATCCTGACGGGTCAAGGCGTCGGCCAGCCGTCGTACCCGATCGGGATCCTCCTCGTCGAGCTGCTCGGTGAGGAGCACGCCAAGGGAGTAGAGATCGGATTTCGGGCCGGCTCTCTCGCCGCGCTTCACCTCGGGCGCGAGATAGGAGAGCGTGCCGACGACGTGGCCGGCAGCGGTCAGGCTCGTCTCCTCGGTTGACTGGGCGATCCCGAAGTCGGTGAGCAGGATCTTGCCCTCGCGGTCGACCAGGACGTTGCCGGGCTTGACGTCGCGATGGACGATCCCTGCCCGGTGAATGTGAGCGAGCGCCTCGAGCAGCGTGCGAGCCAGCGCTTCGGTCTCCGGAGCCCTTTTGCGATCGCGCATCTGGGCGAGGTTGAGGCCGTCGATGTACTCGGAGACGAGATAGGGGCGGTCACCCTCCGTGCCGTAGTCGAAGACCGAGACGAGATGCGGATGCGAGAGCGCGGCGGCGGTTTGCGCCTCCCGCTCGAAGCGGATCGCGAACGTCTCGTCCGCGGCGAGGGATTCCGAGGGGAGCTTGATCGCGACACTGCGGGCGAGCCGCGTGTCCAGAGCCAGCCAGACGGTCGCCATCCCGCCCGCGCCCAGCCTGCGTTCGAGCCGATAGCGGCCGTCGGCCAGCTTGGAGCCCTCTCTGAAGAAGATGTCTGACACGCGCCGGAAGGCTAGAGACTCGGGCGCAAGGTGTTGCCCAGGTACGTCCGCGTCCTCAAGGCATCCGGCGTTTCGTCCGACTCCATCCTCGAACCGGATGACTACTTCACGGACCCGACATCTCCTCCTCGGCGCGGCCGCCCTCCTCGCGGCCACCTTCCTCGCCGCTCCCGCTGCCGGTGCCATGCGCAGCCAGCGGCTCGCCGACGGCACCTGCCTGACCACGGGAGGGGGCCGCTTCGTGAAGATTCCGGGCTTCCCAGGCGAGCGGATCGATCGGCGACTGCTGACCGACCTGCAGTATCTGGAGCAGCGATACAAGATCTTCGTGACCGATGGGTTCTCCGACGACCCCGTTCATGCCGCCAACGGCGAGCACCCGATCGGACTGGCCGTGGACATCGTCCCCAACACCGCCGCCGGCGGCACCTGGCGGGACATCACGGCACTCGCCAAGTACGCCGAGCCGGTTCAGAATCAGACGGTGTCGCCGTTCCGCTGGGTCGGCTACAACGGCGATGCGGGCCACGGGCGAGGAAACCACCTTCATCTCTCCTGGGATCATTCCGACACGAAGCCCGGCCATCCGGCGAGGAGCGTCTACACGATGCGCTGCCCCGGGACCCCGGTCCGCAGCGGTTCGGGATCGGCCGATCCGACCCCGACCGGCGGCGGCAGGCGCGGCGGCCGTAGACACGACGGACCCGCCGGCGGCGTCAAGCCCGGAGCAGGTACCGGGGGCACGAGCGGCGGGACCGGTGTCGGTCGCGCGAGCCGCTCGATCGATCGCGCGGGCCCACCGGTCGTCGAGCACGGCGGCGTCAGCCGCCGCGACCGCTGAGCGCCCTCAGGCGCGAAGCTCCCGCACCACCCGGCACGGATTCCCTGCGGCGATCGTCGCCGGGGGCACGTCGCGAGTGACGACGCTTCCGGCTCCGACGACCGATCCCGAGCCGATGCTGATGCCCGGACAGACGATCGCCCCGGCGCCGATCCAGACGTCGTCGCCGATGGTCAGCGGCTGCGCCAGCTCCACGCCGGCGGCGCGCTCGGCTGGGTCACGTGGGTGGTCGGCCGTGAGCAGCTGCACGCCCGGCGCCACCTGAGCGCGATCGCCGACCGTGACCAGCGCCGAGTCGAGGATGACCACGTTGACGTTGAAGAAGCAACCCCGGCCGATGTGGGTATTCGTGCCGTAGTCGCAGAAGAAGGGCGCCTCGACGAACGAACCCTCGCCCAACGAGCCCAGCAGAGCACCCAGCATCGCCATCCGGCGGTCCTCATCGAGCTCGCGGTTGAAATCGAGGAGCACGGCCCGAGCGGCGCGGCGTTCCGCCGCGAGCTCAGGATCGCGGGCGTCGTAGCCGAGCCCGGCCAACATCTTCTCGCGCTCACTCACCGACCGATCGTTCCACCTCCGCACGTTCGAGGCCACGAAGGTCCCTAGAATCGCCCCCCCAGGGCGCGTAGCTCAGTGGGAGAGCGCTCGCCTCACACGCGAGAGGTCGCTGGTTCGAAACCAGCCGCGCCCATGGCCCGAGCCCCGCTCCCCGGCATCAGGCGACTACCGTGTCCGGCATGGTCAGCTTCGAGGAGCGCTGAGCGGACCTTGCTCGGCGCCGATGCGGAGGCCCTCGAAGGGCTGCGTCGCAGCGAGGCCAAGCTGCGGGAGTACGCGGACGGCCGGGGTCTGATCCTGCGCGAGGAGCATCCTTATCCCGGTTACGTTCCGGCGGCGGAACAGCCCGGCCCGGTCAAGCATGCGATCTGGTCGCTGGCCGGGCAGTTCCCCGGGGGAGCGGTCGGGCGACTGCGCCATCAGGCGATCTTCGGCAAGACACTGGGGATCGACGTCAAGGGCCAGCACACGATCATGGTCTGCCGGATCCCGGAGAGCGTCGGCTACGTCCCGATGCTCTGCTGCCGTCCAGATGAGCTGACCGGCGGCCTGTACTACTGGGGCGGCGACCAGCGGCCACGGCAGTCGCAGAAGTTCGAGAGCGCCGAGCTCGATCGCCGCTACGTGATCGAGGTGGCCAAGGGCCAGTCGCAGAACTGGATGTTTCAGCTCTTCACCCCCGCCTTCATCGATTGGCTCGCCGGCTCGACCCCTCAGGACTTCGGCTTCAAGCTCGACCTCGGCGTGTTCACATGCGAGACGCCGCAATGGCGTGGGCAGCCCGGCTCGCTCGACGGCGAGGTCGATTTCGCTGCGCTCGACATGCTCACCGAGAGCGGCGGGCGGGTCGCCTCGCGGATCCGCGACGAGGTCCTGGAGGAGGCCGATTCAATCGGCGAGCACGTCGACAGCGCCGCGGCCTACGCGAAGTGGGCGAATGCGCGTCGGCACGGACGAATAGTCAGGGCGATCCTCTGGGCGGCGCACTGGACCGAAGCCGACGACGGAATCTCCAAGTACGCGGCTGAACGCGGGCTGCGGACCGAGTCCCCCGCCGACTTCCACGCCCGCTACATCGGTCTCGCCATGCCCGGGGCCGCTACGGCGGTGGCCACGGGGGCCCTCCCCGGAGGCGGCCGGGAGGGGAGCCTGGCCTGGCTCGAATTCTCCAGCGATGTCGACACGGAGCACGAATACGTGGCCATGGCGACCCCGACCACGGCGAGACTGACGCCGGGGTGGGTCGACCACGTCGACGTCGGCGTGCCCGGTGTCGGCGAGGGGATGCCCGAGGCCGCCCTTGCTGCCGCCGCCGAGGCGGGTTATGGGCTCGCGACCTCCGAGAACGCTATCTGCGTCTACGTGCAGACCTCGGGTACGACGCCGGGAGCGGAGATCGACCGCTTCGCCGCCGACGCTCAGCGCATCGCGGCGCTTGCGGATCCCGCCTGATTCAGGCCGAGCCGGCGCTCCTCGTGCGAAGTGGTTTAGCTTGCTCACGCACCACGACCCTGGAGGAAGACCAAGTGCACGTTCCACTCCCCGGTCTCCGGACCGCGGCGCTCTTCAGCGCCACCGCTGTCATCGCCCTGCTGGGCCTCGTCGGGACGGCCGCCGCGGTTCCCATTCCCGACGCGGGACTCCCTTCGCTTCCCAACTTCTCCGGGGCGGCGGCAAAGGCGCACAAGGTCGCACGCTCGCACCCTCCGCAGAACCCGTTCATGGCGAAGACGCCGAACTCGAACATCCACGACGACACCTGGATGACCGACGCCTACACCCGCGGCGGGCCGCTGGGGAACGACCTCGTGGCGAGCTCGACGTCGGAGCCGCCTTCGCTATGTGGCTCGCTCGCGTTCGACAAGCAGGCCCGGATCGTCACGGTATGCCCGTCGGCCTTTGCGCCTCCCGAGGCGAGGATCATCGATCCGAGCACGATGGAGACCGTCTCGACCTTCATCCTGCCGAACAACACCGATCCGCCCGGGACGAAGACCTACCAGAACTTCTCCGGCGGAGGCTACTTCTTCCTCGACGACAAGGATCGGATCTGGGTCGCCACCAAGAACGATCACATCTACGTGATCAGCGAGGGGCCCGACGGCAACACGTTGACCCTGGACAAGGACTTCGACCTGACGTCGGTCCTCGATCTCGCGACCGAGCGGATCACCTCGGCCCTTCCCGACTTCCACGGTCTGATCTGGTTCGTCTCGAAGGCCAACGGCAAGGTCGGCACCCTCGACCCCAAGACCGGCAAGATCAAGCTGATCAGAACGGGCGAGGAGATCGAGAACTCCTTCGCGGTCGGTGAGGACGGGATCTACATCGTCTCCGACAAGCGCATGTACCGGTTCAAGGCGAGGAAGAGCGGCAAGCCCAGGATCGTCTGGCAGGCGGGCTACAAGAACTCCGGGATCGTCAAGCCGAGCCAGGTCGACGCCGGTTCCGGGACCACACCGACGATCATGGACGGTGGCTACGTGGCGATCACCGACAACGCCGCGCCGAGGATGAACGTGGTCGTCTACCGGACCGCGAGGAAGCTCCACAAGGGCGAAAAGCGCAAGGTCTGTCAACAGCCCGTGTTCGCCCCGGACGCGAGCGCTACGGAGAACTCGCTGATCACCGCAGGTCGCTCGCTGGTCGTCGAGAACAATTACGGGTATCAGGATCCCTTCGGCCCGAACTCAGGAGCCGTCAGCGAGCCCGGCTTCGCCCGCGTCGACCTGAACCGGAAGGGGACCCGCTGCAAGCTCGTCTGGACAAACCACGATGCGCGGGCGTCAACGGTCGTGCCGAAGTTGTCGACCAAGACCGGACTCATCTACGCCTACACCCAACCGCCGGACGACTCGGCTCAGGGGTACTACTGGACCGCGATCGACTTCCGCAACGGGAAGACGAAGTGGATGAAGTACTCCGGGTCGGGCCTCGGCTTCAACAACAACTACGCCGGCCTCGCCCTCGCTCATGACGGCACCGCCTACCTGGGAACGATCGGCGGGATCGTGTCGCTGAGGGACGGCGGCTAAGGGCTCGATGACAAGGGAGCGGGCGAGGCCGCCTAGGCGCCGGCCCTCTCCCGCTCCTGCTCGCGAAGCTCGATCCTGCGGATCTTGCCGGTCAGGGTCTTCGGCAGCTCCCTGACGAACTCGATCCTGCGCGGGTACGCGTACGCGCTGAGACGACCGCGGACGAACGACTTGATCTCGGTGGCCAGCTCGTCCGATCCGTCGTGGCCGTCGGCGAGGACGATGAACGCCTTGACGACGTTGCCCTTGACCTCGTCCGGGGAGGCGACCGCAGCCGCCTCGGCGACGGCCTCGTGCTCGAGACAGGCGGACTCGACCTCGAAGGGACCGATGCGATAGCCGGCGGCGATGATCACGTCATCGGCGCGACCGGCGTACCAGACGTATCCGTCCTCGTCCTGGGTTGCCGCATCCTTGGAGTGGAACCAATCACCGCCGAACGTCTCTTCGCCGGCCGCATCGTCGCGCCAGTAGCCGAGCGGGTAGTGCGGGTTGGAGCGGGCGCGGAGGCAGATCTCCCCCCGCTCTCCACGGGCGACGGGATTCTCATCTTCGTCCAACAGCTGGACGTCCCAGCCGGGCATGGTCCGCCCCATCGAGCCCTCGCGCACCTCCATGAAGGGAAAGTTCGCGCAAAGCGGATACGACTCGGTCAGCCCGTAGTAGTCGAGCACCGTGACGCCGTACTGCTCGCGGAACCAGCGAATCGCCTCGGGGTTGAGGGGCTCTCCGGCGCTGCACACGATCCGGAACTTCTGGGGGTAAGTCTCCCCCGCGCCTTCGATGGCCATCATCGCGCGCATCGCAGTCGGGGTCGTGAAGACGTTCGTCACCTCGTTCCGCGAGAGGAAGTCGAGCTGCTTGCGCGGGTCGAAGCCGCCTTCCCGCTGGAAGACCGCCTGCACGGCGCCGAGCCGCCACGGGCCGAGCAGCGGCGCTATTCCGGCTGCCCAGGCCCACTCCCCCATGCCGTGGAAGAGCTCGCCCTCGCGAACGTCGTGGCAGTAGATGAACTCCTCGTGGGCGAGGATGTAGCGGTGGGCGTGAACGATGCCCTTCGCCTTACCGGTCGTCCCCGAGGTGTAATAGAGCTGAGCCGGATCGTCGGCGAGGGTGTCCTCGCACACGAATTCAGTCGATGCGCCATCCAGCAGACCGTCGTCGAGCACCAGGATCTCGTCGACGAGCGATTCGTCGAAGCGATCGAGGTTCGCCGAGTCGGTGATCAGGAGCTTCGGCTCGGAGTCCTCGAGGCGGTGACGGATTCCGTCATCGCCGTAGAGCACCGACATCGAGAGCAGGATGCCGCCGAGCTTCCACGTGCCGAAGAAGATCGCGGCCGTCTCCGGCGTCGGCGGCAGGACGACGGCAACGCGGTCCCCCTTGGTGATGCCGTGGTCGGCGAGCACGTGAGCGGCCTGGTTGGCGAGGTCCTGCAGCTCGCCCCAAGACACCTCCCGCCTCGCGCCGTCGTGACGCTCCCAGAGCATCGCCCGCTTCTCGCGATCGTGCTTGTCGCAGACGTCAGCCGCGATGTTGTAGCGCTCGGGCACGCTCCACTCGTGCTCGGCGCATGCCTCCTCATACGAGCTCGGAGCTCGCGCGCCCGTGTCGGTCACCTCGGTCATCTCGAACTCCTCTCTCTCCGGGCTCGATCATGCCCGAGCGAGCCGCTTGCGAAACGCTCGGAGGCGCGGCGCGCGGATCGGAAATGCCCGCCGATGCCCCATACCCAGTACAACCATGGAATGGATATGCATACGCAGCGGGTAGTGCTCGAGACCGCCCAGCATCAGATCGTCGGCGAGTTGACCCTTCCCCGCGAGGGATACCGGAGCCGGATCTCGGACTTCCTCAACCAGAGCGACCTGGCCTTCATCCCCCTCAGCAATGCGACGATCATGGACCGCCGCCCCTCCGGCGCCATCGCCGTCGAGCGCGAGTTCATCGCCGTCGGCGCCGCGCACGTCCAGTTGGCGTACCCCGAAGAGGACTGAGCCCGGGCGGCCGCCTACTTCGGCGGCATCCGGATCGCGCCGTCGAGGCGGATCGTCGAGCCGTTGATCATCGGGTTCGCGGCGATCGAGGCGACGAGGTCGGCGAACTCAGCCGGACGGCCGAGGCGACTCGGGAACGGCACCTGCTGGCCGAGCGCCTCACGCGCCGGCTCCGGAAGGGCCGCGAGCAGCGGCGTGTCGAAGAGGCCCGGAGCGATCGCGACGACGCGGATGCCGCGGCCGGCGAGATCGCGTGCGGCGGGAAGCGTCATCCCGACGATGCCGCTCTTGGAGGCCGAGTAGGCGATCTGGCCGATCTGCCCATCCGTCGCCGCCACCGAAGCGGTGCTGACGAAGAGGCCGCGCTCGCCCTCCTCATCGGGCTCGTTCTCGTTCATCTGCGTGGAGGCCAGGCGCATCAGGTTGAACATTCCGATCAGGTTGACCTCGATGACGTTGCGGAAGAGGTCGAGCGGATGGGGTCCCTGCTTGCCGGTCACGCGCTGAGCCCAGCCGATGCCCGCGCAACCGACCGCGATCCGCAGGCCGCGGGGAGCCTCGCCGGCCCTTTTCACCGCAGCCGTCACCGCTTCGGCATCGGTCACGTTGACTTCGGCGAAGCTCGCGCGCTCGCCGAGCTCGGAGGCGAGCGCCTCGCCCCTCTCCGCGTTGAGGTCGGCGATCACGACGTGCGCGCCTCCGTCGTGCAGGCGCCTCACCGTGGCCTCGCCGAGTCCGGATGCGCCCCCGCTGACAATTGCTCCTGCGTCTGTGAGATTCATGAGGCGCGCGAGGATATATGTCTCCAGCGAGATCCTCCGCTTCGCGTCCGGTCTCGCCGGGAGGGGGGCGGCCGAGGGCATAGACACCAGGGTGGGTGGGATGGAGGCGGCCGCCCCTGACCCAGCCGCGAACTCGCGTCGGCGAGAATCCCACCTCCAGCAGCTGCTGCCGGGAAATCGCGCCAAACTGCCGTCCCGCGAGGTCACTCGCTCGTTTCGTTGCGGTTCGGGGGTCCATAGCGACCCCTACTCGAGACGAAACCTCCATCTGGCGATCCTGGCGGCGGCGCCGTCACGGAACCAGACCTCTCGGTGCCGCTTTCCCCCTCGAAGGCGCCCAGGACTCAGCCGATGCGGTCCCCCACGGCCGCCTCTCGGTCCGGCCGCAGGAGAACAACGCCATGCTCCTCGTCCAGGGCGCCGAGCACCAGTACCTCGGAGCGCACCGGCCCGATCTGCCGAGGCGGGAAGTTGACGACGGCGACGACGAGCGTGTCGAGGAGCTCCTCGCGCCCGTAGTTCGTGATCTGGGCCGAGGAGCGCTTGCGGCCGATCTCCTCGCCGAAGTCCACGAGCAGCTTCCATGCCGGCTTACGCGCCTCCGGGAAATCCTCGACCTCGATGATCCTGCCCACTCGCATGTCGACGGCCATGAAGTCGTCGAAGTCGATCTCGGCGGGCTGCTCCATCGGCGCCCGGCAACGTACTACGCTCGGCTCGCGTCGATCCTGGCGCCGATCGAGGAGGACGCAGTGAGCGATGGGTCAGGCGACTCGAAGGCGGTTCTGATCACCGGGTGTTCAACCGGCATCGGGAGGGAGACCGCGCTGCACCTGGCGGAGCGCGGCGACTACGCGGTCTACGCGACGGCGCGCAAGCTCGAGTCCCTGCTCGAGCTCGAGCGGGCGGGCTGCAGGACGATGGCGCTGGACGTCACCGACGAGGCCTCGATGAAGGGCGTCGTGACCGAGATCGAGCAGGAGCACGGCAGCGTCTGGGCGCTCATCAACAACGCCGGTTACAGCCAGTCAGGCGCCGTCGAGTCGATCCCGATCGAGTCGCTGCGCAGCCAGTTCGAGACGAACGTCTTCGGACTCGTTCGCCTGTCGCAACTCGTGCTCCCGGGCATGCGGGGACGAGGCGAGGGGCGGATCGTGAACCTGAGCTCGATGGGCGGCAAGTTCACGTTTCCGGGGGGCGGCGCCTACCATGCGACGAAGTACGCGGTTGAGGCTCTCTCCGACGCGATGCGCTTCGAGGTCAAGGGCTTCGGCGTCGACGTCGTCCTGATCGAGCCGGGGCTGATCACGACCAGCTTCGGTGACACCGCCGTCGATTCGATCGGCGCCGCGCCTGACGAAGGTCCCTACGGGAAGTTCAACGCCGCGGTCGCGAAGTCGACGGCCGAGGCCTACAGCGGGCCGATGGCGAAGCTGGGCGCCGGCCCGCAGGCGGTCGCCGAGAAGATCGAGAAGGCGCTGACCGATTCGCGGCCACGGGCTCGGTACACGGTGACCCCGTCGGCGAAAATCGTGATCGTCCTGCGGCGGATGCTCAGCGACAGGATGTGGGACCGCGTGATGGCGACGCAGTTCCGCCGTCCCGGTCGTTGAAGCGCCGGGACGGCGAAACGGCGCAGGCGGTCAGACCCGGCCGCCGCGGCCCTGGAACTGGGGAACGAGCAACATCGCCAATCCGACCAGGATCAGGATGATTCCAAGCACGTAGTTGACCAGGACGGCCAAGACGATTCCGATCACGATCAGCAGTAGGGGTAGGGACAAGACGACCTCCTCGAGTCGTTGGATTCCTTCTCTCTTACCCGGTAGTTCGACCATTTACCCAGAATTCCCGTTCAGCGCGGCCGAGATCGGTCGAAGGTTCCGCCCCCCAGAAGTACTCGGCGGCGATCGCGGCCCAGTCGGCGCCGGCGCGAAGATCGGCCAGAGTGATGAAGATGAGCCCCTCCTGTCGCCGCATCAGCAGTGATGCCGGCGGCAGCGTCTGGCGTTTCATCGCCTCGTAGTGGGGGCTTCGCGGTGAGCCGCTGAGCTCGATCAGCTCGCGGGCGTAATCGGGGTCGAGGCGCCGAAAGCCGGGCTCGAACAACCAGCGGGCGCCGCCGAATACCTGGTCGAGCAGCTCGTTCGGATCGAACTCAGCAGGATCCGGGAGGTAGCCGAGCTCGGACATCAGTTGATGAACCGCGGCGGCGTCGCGATCCGCGATGGCCCTGCCGAGCGCTCGCTCGCGCCCGAGATGCTCTGCGGGGACGCGCCTGACCATCCCGAAGTCGAGGAATCCGACCCGCCCATCCGCGAGCAGCAGGTAGTTGCCGGGGTGGGGGTCGCCGAGCACCATCAGCGTGCGCTCGCGGTCGAAGAAGAAGCGGAAGACCATCTCGCCGTAGCTGTCCCGTTCGGCATCACCGAGATTCTTGACGTCGTCGAAGCGAATCCCCTCGAGATAGTCGGTGACGAGCACGCGCCGGCTTGAAATTCCCGTGTGCACCTTCGGCACGACGGCGAAGGGATGGCCCCGGAAGGTGCGCTCGAGCGCCCGGTGGTTTTGCGCCTCCAGCTCGTAGTCGAGCTCCTCGGAGATGCGCTCCCGCACCTCGCCTCCGACCGCCTTGACGTCCAGGCCCGGCGCCATGCGCTTGACGAGCCTGAGGATCAGGTGCAGATTGCGCAGGTCGATCTCCACCGCCTCGGCGACGCCCGGGTACTGGACCTTGACCGCGACGAGGTCGCCGTCGAGCGTCCGCGCGCGGTGGACCTGACCGATCGAAGCGGCCGCGAACGCCTCACGCTCGAACTCGGAGAAGTGATCGTCGATCGAACTTCCGAGGTCCCCCTCGACGACCTTGCGAATGTCCTCGTAGCCGAACTTCGGAGCGTTGTCGCGCAGCTGGGCGAGCGCCTCGCGAAACTCCTGCTGGCCGTCCTCGGAGAGGCCAGGCATCTCCACCGTCGCGAGCACCTGGCCGATCTTCATCGCCGCGCCCTTCATCTCACCGAGCTGGCGAGCGATCTGGACGGCCACCGCCGCTACACGGTCGTCGGTCGCACGCTGGGAGCGCTCATCGTCGCGGGTCATGTTGGCGATACGGGTACCGGCCCACCGCAGTCCCTGGCCCGCCACCATGCCTCCGACCCCCGCGGTCCGGCCGATCCGGCTGGTGCGGATCTTCGGCGAGTCGCCCTGACCGGGATCGCCGCCTCCCTCGGGTGGGAGTTCCTCGCT
Source organism: uncultured Solirubrobacterales bacterium (assembly GCA_963826475.1). Lineage (GTDB taxonomy): Bacteria > Actinomycetota > Thermoleophilia > Solirubrobacterales > 70-9 > RHKX01. Next base: position 1,437,547 of record CAWGXC010000003.1, read on the forward strand.
CATCTCCTCACGCCGCTCGGGCGATCGGCATGCGCCGCAGGTTGGCCGGCACCAGCGGCAGCACCGCTCGCTTCACGTATTCGGCGTACGCACGCACCGCGACCTCGCGCACCGGCGCCGGCGGCAGGAACGAGAAGTCGTACTGCGAGCGGATCTGCCGGGGAAGCAGCGCGACCGTGACGAAGTTGACGGCCTCGACGAGCGGCCGGAAGCGCATCGGCACCGGGGGCTCGAGCACGATCTCGCGGGCGTTCCTGAGCGCCCACCCGGTGACGACGAGGTCACCGCTCGCGTACATGTCGTGACGGTAGGCATCGAGCTCCTCGAGATCGGCGGGCATCTCGGACTCGGCCAGGCCGAACAGGCTCCCGACGACCCGGAAGTCCCGCCAATAGGCCTCCTTCTCCGCCCTTCGCATCGTCTTGACGAACCGCTCGTAGACCACGATCCCGGAGTCGACGAGGCTGAACAGCACCCACATCAGCAGGGCGGGATCGTCGGCCGCGTACGGGGTGCCGGCGGGGAATGGACCGGCGTCACGGTCGAGCTCGCCGCGAACGCGCCGATGCATGGCGCGAACCCTGCGCGTCATCCGATCGGCGTCCTCGCGGGAGCCGAACCCGATCGCGTTCATCACCTCGGCGGTGCGCTCGAGGCGCTTGTATGGGTCGTCGAGCCCCTGGGTGTGCGCGAGCAGGCCTTCGACTGCAAGCGGGTGAGCCGCCTGCATGAGCAGAGCGCGTGGCCCCGAGATCATTACGACCCGCTCCCCCTGGACCCGGCGCAGCATCGAATCCGATGCGAAGTAGCCGTCCATTGCGAGGGTTTATAGCGACTCGGTCCCGCCGGCCCGCGAATCCCCGAGGTCCTAGGACCAATGTCCGATTGAAAGTCCGACCGGCCTCCCGCCAGCCTGGGAACCGTCCACAGCAGGCAACGAACGGAGAATGAGATGTTGACCAGAACCATGCGCTTGACCGCCAGCGTGATCGCCGGCGTCGCCCTCAGCGTCGCCGGGGCCGGCGTCGCACAGGCCAGCAACGGTGCGGATGACCCGCCCGGGCACGAGGCGAACCACCACCAGGGACACCACCATCACCATCACCAACACCATGGCGCCGAGCACGGCGCCAACCACGGCTAACCCCCCGCGCCGATGCGCCGCGCCCGGGCCCACAGTGCGGCCTGGGTGCGGTCGCTGACGCCGATCCGCTCGTAAACGCGGGTCAAGTGCGCCTTCACGGTCTTCTCGGAGATCTCGAGCCGGGTTGCGATCCGCTTGTTCGGCAGTCCCTCCGCGACGAGGGCAAGCACCTCGAGCTCACGGCTGGTCAGCTCAGGGGTGCGCGAACCCCGTCGCTGGGCGATCAGCTCCCGGGCTGCCCTCGGGTCCAGCGGCGCCTCGCCCCGATGGGCGGCGCGGATGCCCTCCAGCAGCTCCTCCGGCTCGGCGTCCTTGAGCAGATAGCCGAGCGCGCCGGCGTCGATTGCGGCCATGATCTGCTCGCGCCCAGCCGAAGCGGTCAGGATCACGATGCGAGCATCGGGGAGCAGGCCGACGATCCTGGCGGTCGCCTCGATCCCGTCCATCTCCGGCATCGAGATATCGAGCAGGATCACGTCCGGCTGGGTGTCCTCGACCAACTCGAGGGCCTCCCGTCCGTTGCCCACGGCCGCGATCACCTCGATGTCCTCCTCCGAGCGAAGGAGGCCCTCCAGGCCCGAACGAACCATCGGGTGGTCCTCAGCGAGCAGAACGCGGATCACGGCCGCCTCAATCTTAATTCGACCGTCGTGCCCGACCCCGGCGCGGACGTGATCCGCAGGTCGGCCCTCATCTCCGCCGCGAGGTCGCGCATGAGCTGAGTGCCGATGTGCTCGGGACCGGCTTCCCGGGCGGCGGTGTCAAACCCGAGGCCATCGTCGGTGACCGTGATCGCGACGTCCCCATCGACCGTTGCAAGCCGAATCGAGACATGTTGTGGTGAGGCGTGTCGGGCCGCGTTGCGGACGGCCTCCTGAGCGACCCGAAAAGCGAGCCTCTCCTCTTCCTCGGTCATCTCGACGCCTTCATCGAAGTCCGTGCTCGTCGCGACCCCACGCGCCTCGAGGGGCGCGAGCAGGTCGGTGAGGGCGGTTATGAGGCCCGCGTTCTGGAGGCTCGGCGGGTAGATCTCGACGAGCAGGCTGCGCAGGGAGCGGACGCTCCCGCGCATCGACTCCGCGCCCTGCCGGAGCGCACCGGCGGAGAGGGCATCAGTCCCGTCCAGGCGCCTCGCAGCCCCCTCGAGCGAGAGCGCGGCACCCGTCAGGTCCTGGACCGTCCCGTCGTGGAGGTCCCCGGCGATGCGACGTCGCTCGCGGTCGGAGGAATCGACTGCGCGCTCGAGTAGGCGGACGCGCTCGCGATGCGCGTCGCGTACCCGACGTGCGAGTGACGACGCGAGCGGCACCTGGATCAGCTCGAGCAGGATCAGAGCCGCGATCAGAGCCGGCGCGAACGCGAGCCAGAGGCTGCGCCCGCTCGAGGTCACCGTGCTGAATTGCTGGTAGGCCTCGAAGAGCAGCGGCCGGCCGCTGGGTGCTTCGACCCGCGTGTAGGCCTCGAGCAGCTTGCCCTGGTCGCGCTCGAAGCGGTTCTCCGGTTCGGTCAGATCGCTCACATCGGAGTCCACCGCGCCCGTCCTGAGGGCGTCCAGCTCGCCCTCCCCGAGGTCGTACCGCTGTCCGATCAAGCGAGGCTCATCGGAGTAGAGGATGTGGCCGTCCGCGGTCCAGAGCTTCACCCGGACGATCGGATCGCCGATCACACGGGTCCCCATCAGCCCATCGAAACGCGCCAGTGCCCCCGGGTCTCCACGAACGACTCCAGCATCGAGGTTGGGCTCGACGATGCCTTCGCCGACCACGCGCGTCAGCTCATTGGCATTGTCGATCGCCTGATCGGTGCCGATCTTCCGAGTCAGCAGGAAGCTCGCGAGCCCGATGAGGGCGAGGGCGACCACGCCCGCCAAGGCGAACCTGCTGACCGCGGCCGCGACGGAGGGCTCGTCATCCGCCTCTCCCCTGTTCCACGGCGCTCTCATCTCCCCGGCCAAGGGTAGAGGGGCACACCGTTTCACCTGCCACCATGGGAAAGAGAACTCGGCCGGGAAGGGAGACGTGAGGGACAAGCGGGGAATCAGGAGGGCGGTCGCTGCGGTTGCCGCTGCCGCCGTGTTCACGACCGCCGCCCTGGCATCGGGCGGTCGAGGCGACGAGATCGGCGGCGAAGGAAGCGTGCCGGCCGGCCCCGTCACCGAGGAACTCAGCGCCAAGCCGGGTGAGCAGCCCAACATCGTCGTGTTGACCACCGACGACCAGACGAACGAGACGCTGCGCGTCATGCCGAAGCTGCAGCGGTTGATCACCGATCGCGGCATCAGCTTCACCAACTTCTACACCGGCAATCCGGTCTGCTGCCCGTCGCGCGCCAGCTATCTCACCGGCCAGTACTCCCATACGAACGGCGTCTTCCGCAACAGCCCGCCGAGCGGCGGCATCGAGGCGCTCGATCCGGCCGAGACCCTGCCCGTCGCGCTGCAGCGGAGCGGCTACTACACCGCGCATATCGGCAAGTACCTGAACGGCTACGGCCTCCGCACCGATCCGACCGGGATCCCTCCGGGCTGGGACAACTGGGAGGGGTCAGTCGACAGCTCGACCTACCGCATGTTCGGCTACACGCTCAACGACAACGGCGACCTGCTGACCTATGGCAGCTACGACATCGCAGACCCGGCGACCTACCAGACCGACGTCTACTCGCGGCTGGCCGTCGACCTGATCAAGCGACAGGCCCCGCGCAAGCGGCCCTTCTTCCTCAACATCGCGCCACTCGCTCCTCACGTCGAGGTCTTCAATCGGGGCAACGGCGGCGAGGACGACTTCCCGACGCCCACCTTCCCCAATCCCCGGCCGGCTCCCCGTGACGCCAATGCATTCCGGCACGAGAAGCTGCCCCACAACCCGGCCTTCAACGAGAGTGACGTCTCCGACAAGCCCGCGGCGATCCGGGCCATGAGCCCGATCACGCGACAGGTGCGGGGGGTCCTCCGACAGCGATACCGCTCGCGGCTAGGCAGCCTGCTTGCCGTCGACGACATGGTCGGCCGCCTGGTCCACGCCCTGCGGGCCACTGGGGAGCTCGACAACACGATATTCGTCTTCACGTCCGACAACGGTTTTCTGCTCGGCGAGCACCGCATCCGGATCGGCAAGGAGTACGCCTATGACCCGTCGATCAGAGTGCCCATGATGATCAGCGGGCCGGGGATCCCCAAGGGCCAGGTTCGCCGCCAGCCCGCCGCCAACATCGATCTCTCGCCAACGATCCTCGACCTTGCCGGCGCCGTGACGACCCGGCGGCCCGATGGCCGCTCCCTGGTCCCCCTGATCAAGGACAGACGGCTGTACCCGGGACGCGCCATCGAGCTCGAGAACTGGTGTCAGGTAGAGGAGTCCTGCTTCGACGGCGACACCCCTCGCTACCAGGGAGTGCGCACCGACCGCTACGCGTACATGGAGTACCCCAGCGGCGAGCGCGAGATGTATGACCTCCAGCGCGACCCCAACGAGCTCCGCAGCCTTCAGCGCAGTTCCCGGTACTCGGCCCCACGCCGTGCCCTGGCGAAGCTGCTCGATGACCTGAGGGACTGCCACGGCACCGCGTGCCGGGAGAGGCCCGCGCTGCAGCTCGGCCTCGCGTACGACGAGAGTCGCGTGCACGGACACCGGTGCGTCACCTCGGGGGTGCAGTTGACGATCGCCGGCGCCGACGCGGGCGAGGCGGTCAGCGCCGCCTTTCACGTGCCGGGATCGACGACCGAGGACCGCAGGCGGCCGCTGCGCTTTCGCGTTGCCCGAGATCGGCTCAACCAGGGCGCGGAAACCCCCGTTGATGCGAACGTGACCGTGCTCGACGGCAGGATCGTGACGGTGGCCGGCTCCGTACCGAGGGTCTGCGGCGGCTAGTCCGCGCTCGGCCCGTCGGGGAGCGGGGCGACGGCGATGCCACCGGCGTCGCGAATCGCCTTGGGATCGACGCCCGGCAGCTCGGCGACCGTTGTGTAGACGATCGCTTCGGGATCGATGCCGAGCGCCATCGAGTCAGTCGCGGACAAGCGCTCGATCAGCGCCTTCGACGCGTACGCCGCGCCGTCGCGAGCCGACTGCTGGATTCGCGCGCACTCGTTGACCTCATCTCCGAGCGCCGTGACCTCGAGGCGTCCGCCGGTCACGACCTGCCCCATGTAGAGGGTCCCGCCCCAGTGGATGCCCACGTTCATCAGCACATCAGCCGCTTCGACTGGAGCTCCGTCGTCGCTGACCGCCTCGGCCGTCGCGCGGGCCGCCGCGGCGATGCCAACCGCAGCCTGGAGCGCGCAGCGAGCAGCCTCCGACGGGGAGCCGAGGTCGTCGACGAGGAAGAAGGCCGTCACCCCGTCGCCGGCGTGCTTGCCGACGATGCCGCCGAACTCCCCGACGACCTCGTCGATCGCCGTGGTCAGCGTCCGGATCAGCCGGAAGTAGCCGGCGCTGGGCAACCGCCGCGAGAGCGTCCCCGATGACTGCAGGTCCGCGAAGAGGATCGCCGCGGGCCTGCGATCGGGCTCGACGAGCCGTGCCATCCGCTCGAACATCCGCTCGTCGCCGCGGGCGAGGAGATCGACGAGCGTGGCCGCGAGCGCGGGCACGTAGACGTTCGCCGCGCCGATCCGTCTGCCGTCGGTGTCATTCAGTCGCACCGTCAAACAGGTCGTCCGCATCGGCGCGAAGCCGGGCCGCTGGTAGGCGAGCTCATAAGTCCAGGCCGGCGGAGCGGGCCGCGGATCGATGCCCTCGAGCGCGCTGGGATCCGTCGGCATCTCGATCCGGCCGAGGATCTCGGACGATGTCTCATAGAGCACGTAGGACAGGTTCGCGCGCTGCCAGACGAGCTGGGACTCCGCGGTCGCCGTCCGGCTCCAAAGCTCGTTGCGGCGCGCCTCCAGGCAGTGGGTGCCGGTCCCGAGCTTGGCCTCGTCCTGCTCGCCGAGCAGGGTCTTGAGCTCGTCGGAGACCCAGAGGAGGTTCCAGTCGTCGTCGAATAGCTCCGCCGCTAGCCGGACGGCTCCGAGCTCCGCGGCGATCTCGCCGAGTGCCTCCGGGAGAACCTGACGCCCTTCGCTCACGGCAGCGGCCCGAACGCCGTCCTGAAAACATCGTTGATCCTGGCGACGATCGCGCCTCGCCCATTCGGCCCCGCGTCGAAGAGGCCGAAGACCGGGTCGAGTCCGGCTTGATGGGGCGCGATGGCAAGGTGGGGCAGAATCAACATCAATAGCGCGAGGAAGGCCTCGGTGTCCGCCTCGGGGCGGAGTGAGCCGTTCGACTTGGCATCCGCGACCAGCGGAGCCAGCACCTCGACGTAGTGGCGGTTGACCTTCACCCGGACCGCCGTGCGGGTCGATTCCTCCGGCTCGAGGTTGACCGCAGCCGTCATCGCCCGGTCGACGGAGTGCTCGCCGAAGTACTCGGTCCAGAAGCGCATCATGTTGCCGAGCGCGGCGAAGAAGTCGCCCTTCCAGTCAAGCCCCGAGATGTGCTCCTCCATCCGGGCGCGGATCCTGACGCTGGCGAGCTCGGCGAGGTGGGCGTACAGGTCGGCCTTGTCCTCGAAGTACTGGAAGAGGCTGCCCTTGGCGATCCCCGCCTCGCGGACGATGGTGTTGAGGCTGCCGCCTGAGAACCCGCGCGCGGCGAATTCGGCCTCGGCGGCGGCGAGGACCGCTCGGCGGCGGGCTTCCGGCAATCGCTCCCAGGTCGCGGTCGGCAAGGTCAGCCCCCGCCCCGCTCCAGGTACCCGAGGGCCGATCGCGCCGCGTTGTAGCCGTTCATCCCGTGGACCCCGGCGCCGGGAGGGGTCGCGGCGGAGCAGATGTAGACGCCGGGGATGCCGGTGGCGTAGGGGTCGATTGCGATGCGCGGGCGGAAGAGGACCTGAAGCGGCGTATTCGCTCCCGTGATGATGTCGCCGCCTACGTAGTTGGCGTTGTAGGCGGAGAGCTGGGCGGGCGAGCGGGTGGAGGCGCCGACGATCCGCTCGCGCAGCCCGGGAGCGAACCGCTCGATCGCGTCGAGCACGGCGCGCTCGCCGTCACCGTCGTAGCCGCTTGGGACGTGTGCGTAGGCCCAGACCGGGTGGACGTCGCCGGCCGAGCGGCTCGGATCGGCGAGGTACTGCTGAGAGACGAGGACGAACGGGCGCTCCGGCATCCGCCCGCGGTTGATCGCGCGCTCGGCGACGACGGTCTCCGCGAACGACCCGATCGCGTGGACGGTCCCCGCCCGGCGGCAAGCCTCGTTGGTCCACGGAACCCCGCCCTCGACGGCGAGGTCGACCTTGAACGCGGCCGGGCCGTGGCGGTAGCGGCGGTAAGCGCGAGCGACGTGGCCGGGCAGCCTCTCCCCCGCGATCTCGGCGAGTTCGGCCGGCGCGAGATCGAAGACGGTGACATCCGAACGGGGCAGCTCCGCGAGGGAGCGAACCCTCACGCCCGTCTCGATCCGGCCGCCGTACTCGCGCAGGACGGAGGCGAGGGCGTCGGTGATCGAGCGCGAGCCTCCCCGGGCGACCGCCCAGCCGAACCTGTGGCAGGCGGTCGTCAGCGCCATCCCGACCGACGAGCTCATCGGCCGGCTCAGCGGGCTGAACGCGTGAGCGGCGACGCCGCCGAAGAGCGCCTTTGCATGGGGCCCGCGCCAGATTCGCGTCAGGAGCGTGGCGGGCATGGCCGCCGGGATGCCGAAGCGAGCGAGTCGCAGCGGGTGTCGCGGCACGTGCAACACGGGCCGAAAGATGTCGTCGGACAGGCCGGCGAAGCCGGCTGCCGGGCGGGCGAAGAGGCGCCGCCAAGCCGCGCCGTCATCACCCAGGCCCTCCGCCGTCTGATCGATCGAGCGCAGCAGCACCCCGGCGCTGCCATCCTCGAGCGGGTGAGCGAGGTCGACCTCCGGCCACAGCCATTCGAGACCATGCCGATCGAGCTCCAGGGAGTTGAGGAACGGGGAGCCGACCGCCATCGGATGCACGGCCGAGCAGTGGTCGTGCAGGACCCCCGGGACGGTCAGCTCGCTCGTTCTCGTCCCTCCGCCGATCGACTCGGCGGCCTCGAGCACGGTGACCTCGACCCCCTCGCGGGCCAGCGCGACCGCGGACGACAGCCCGTTGGGACCCGCGCCCACGACGATCGCCGTGCTCATGCGGGGGAGCCGGCCTCCGGGCCGGCCACACGGCCCTTCGTCACTTGGACCGGGAACTCCCACGACTCATCCAGCCACGGCAGCCGTTCAACCATGTCGGCGATCTCGACGAAACCCTCCTCGATCAGACCCTCCGCGGCGTCGAAGATCCGGTACCGCTGACGCTGCACGTGAGCGGGTTGGGACTCCAGCGTGATCACGCGCACCTCCCCCGCCTCGAATCGGCACCGCTCCTGGACCGCGGCGAGCAACTGCTCGTTGTGGAGATGACCGTCGCCGAAGTTCCAGCCGTTGACGACGCCCGAGATCAGCTCCCCTTCGCGCACGTGGTAGGCCTCGACGTCATCGACCGCGCGCGGGAGCAGGCCGTTGATCGCGCGACCGTGGAGGTGCATCGAGCGAAAGGCCAACCCCTGCGCGAGCAGAAGCTCGGCCGTCTCGCCGTCGTAGACCGTGGTCAGCTGCTCGACGACGATCGGCGCCGGCTTGTTGATCATGGCGTCGAGCTTCGCCTCCGCTCCGCTCTCCTTGCTGAAGAGCCACTGGCTCGCCGCCCAGTTGCCCGCGTAGTAACGCATGGACGGCAGGAACGAGATCAGATCCGGCCGCAGGTTGCCGAGGATCGGGATCCCAACGCAGCAGGTCAGCAGGAACGCGATCAACAGCGGGTCGTCAAGCGTCGAGAGGGGCACGTCCCCGTAGTGACCGAAGAGGAACAGGAGCCCGAAGATCATGAAGAGGTTCCACTCCAACGGCACGGCGAGGGGAATGGTCGAGGTGATGTGGATATGGAAGATGATCATTCCGATCATCGCCGCGATCCCGAGCGGCCCCCTGCTCGTGAGCAGCAGCAGGATCGGCAGGGCGAACTCGATCGCCGTCCCCGAGTGGGCCGCGAACTCGGCGACCTTCGAGGGCCGCATGTCCTCGGGATGCTTGCGCCAGAGCTTCGCCTTCGCCCTCCGCGACTTGTTCCATGGCGTGTTGGAGATCATCACCGCGACGACGAACGGGAAGTGCCGATTGAGCTTCGACGAAGCCGCCCCTAGCCAGATGCAGACGAACACGACCTGCGAGGCGACGACCAGGTTCGAGATCGGGAACAGGAAGGCGACCAGCAGCGGCCCGTAGACCTCGGGCCGCGACGCCAGGAAGGAAACCTTGTCGCGGAGCCCGAGCAGCCCGAGCACGACGAGCAGAACCCCGATGGCCACTGGGTCGAGCCGGCCTGCTGCCGTGCCGGCGACGGCCTCGCCGTCGGAGACGAGGAGGTAGACGGCGCTCGCGAGCACCCCCGCATAGAGGGCGACGTCGAGGGGTGAGCGCGTGGTGCCGCTCGTGCCAGGGACGCGGTCGGGCCACGGAGGCAGGCGCACGGTGCCGGGTCGCAGCCAATAGAGGATCCCGCCGATCGGCGGGATGAAGCGAAACGTGAGCGGCATCGAGCCGCAGCCGAGGCCGATGATCTCCCACAGCAACAGCCAGACGGCGATCTTCTCGAAGACGATGGGCTCCGTCCACCAATCGCCGAAGTCGCCGAGCCCCCCGATGCCCGGTGTGGTCGCCGAGATCAGCAGGAAACCGCCGAACGAGAAGAGGACGAGCTTGAGGATGTAGAGCAGGTACACGGCATACGGTGTGCCGAAGCCGTTGATGCCCCAGTCCTGTGCAAGCGGCTTGATCCGAGACAGGTGCGGCTCGTCCTTCCACTGCTCGACGTCCACCGGCGGCGGTGACGGCGCGATGAATCCCATCCGCTGTGAACCTCCCTACGCGTTGACCGCGGTCATATGACCACTGGTCACATTATCGCGTCGGCGGCCGGCGCCGGACCATCCCCAGCCACCTTGGCTTGAAGCCGCGCCGCTCGTAGAGGCGCCGGGCGCCTTCGTTGTCCGGGATCAACCCGACCATCAGCTCCTCGATGCCGAGGCGCTCGAGCTCGGCGTCGACCGCGTCGAGCAGGCGCGTGCCCACTCCTGCACCCCTGCTCCGCTCGGCGACGATCAGGGTCTCGAGCTCGGCGACGATCCCGGGCACCTGCCAGGAATCCCGGAGCTCGGGCCCTGCCTCCATCACGCGCACCAGCGCGTAACCGACGACGCCCGACTCGTCGCGGGCGAGCAGCAGAGGCGAGCGCGGGTCCGACAGCCATTCGCGATAGGAGGATGACCGCACCGCCCACGATGAGTCGTCGTCGGCGTAGGGACCGAGCTGGGCAGCAACGCGGGCGTGGTGGTGGTGAAGCTCGAGCCAGAGCTCACGCAGGGCGGGGACGTCCTCGACCTCCCCGTTCTCGATCGAGACTGGCTGGGGGCGCGATGAACTCATGCTGAGGTGGGATGGTGACATCCCGCCTCGAGCCTACGCCGCCTACTTGACCGTGATGGTCCCTTCCATCCCCGCCTCGCGATGGCCAGGTATGTCGCAATAGAAGGTGTAGGTACCCGGCTTCAGATCCGCCACGGTCGTCGCGCTTGAGCCGGTGATCGTCTCGATCTCCGCCACGTTGCTGCCGCCGGCGTCATCGACGTAGACGTTGTGACCGGTCGGCGACTCGTTGTCGAACTTGATGGTGTCGGAGCCGGCGGTGGTCGTCAGGGCGGTCTTCGTGAACGCCAGGGCGCCGCTCGGGTCAGCGGAGATATCGATGGTGGCGTCGCCGCCGTCGCCGGTCGCCGCGGGTGTCTCGGCGTCCTCGTCGGCTGAACCGGAGGCGGCGCTCGCGGCAGTCGTGCTGGAGGAGTCGTCGCTTCCACCGCAGGCTGCGAAGGCGAAGCTGGCGAGAGCCAGGAGGGCGAGGGACACCAGAAGTCGCTTGAGCAAGGTCATTCCTTGGGATGAGGGGACGGCTTGCAGGCAGGATTCATCGAGCTGGGTCGCGGATTCAATTGGACTTTGGTCGTAGGACCACCGACACTCGTCAACGAGAGGTGTCCGATTCCAACGCGATACGAACCCGGAGGCTGACCAAGGACTTCGGTCGGGGTCACGGAGTCTTCGACCTCGACCTCGAAATCCAACGGGGGGAGATCTTCGGGTTCATCGGCCCCAACGGCGCAGGCAAGTCGACCACGATGCGCCTGCTGCTCGATCTGAGCGCTCCCACCTCAGGGTCGGCCACGTTGCTGGGGCTTGACAGTCATCGCGACAGCCTCGAGATTCGGCGACGGACGGGCTTCCTTCCGGGCGACTTCGAGCTGTACCCGAATCTCAGCGGCGGAGCCGTGCTCGCTTACCTCGCCGACCTGCGCGGCGGGGTCGACCGGAGGTTCTGTGACGATCTCGCGGATCGCTTCGGCGCCGACCTCCACAGGCCGGTCAGCGAGCTCTCCACGGGGAACCGCCAAAAGCTCGGGCTGATTCAGGCGCTGATGCACGAGCCGGAGCTTCTGATCCTCGACGAGCCGATCACCGGCCTGGATCCCTTGGTCCAGCAGAGCTTCCACGCATTGCTCATCGAGATCGCCGCCCAAGGACGAACCGTCTTCCTCTCGTCTCACACCCTGTCGGAGGTCGAACGGGTGGCCAACCGTGTGGCCGTCCTCAGGGAGGGACGGCTGGTTGTCGTGGACTCGCTCGAGAACCTCCACGCCATCGCCCTCCGCAGGCTCGAGATCGAGTTCGCGGGGGACTTGCCCGACATCGAATCGCTACGCGGGCTCCCGGGCGTCCGCGAGGCGAAGCTGGAGGGCTCGCACCTCGCGATCGCCTACGAGGGCTCGGCGGACCCGGTGGTCAAGGCGATCGCGACCCATGACGTGAGGTCCGTCCGCAGCCACGACGGCGAACTCGAGGAAGTCTTTCTGCGCTACTACCGCGAGCGTGAGGACGGATGAGCGCACCGACCTTCCGAATGGCCCTGCGGCAGCGGTTCCGCTCAACCACCGCGGCGGCGATCGGGATGGGCCTGGTGATCCTGATGGTCGGGGCCTTGTTTCCGGCGGTCGGCGATTCGATCGGCAAGCTCGATCTCCCCAAGGGCGTCTCCCAGCTACTTGGTGGTGCCGACTACGGGACGCTCGCGGGATGGATGCGCAGCGAGATTGGTGCGATCTACGGACCGCTCGTGATCGCCGCAGTTGCGATCACCGCGGCTGCCGGCTCCACTGCGGGCGAGGAGGAGGAGGGGATCCTCGGGCTGATCCTGGCGCACCCGATCGGCCGCTCCGACCTGATTCTCGCCAAGGCGGCTGCGGTCGCGGTCAGCGTGCTGCTCGTGGCCGTCGCCACCTGGGTCGGCCTGCTCGCCGGGGTTGCCGTTGGCGGCGGCGGGGTCGCCGCCGGTGACCTCGGCGCGCTTGCGATCCACCTCGCCTTCTTCGGCTTCACCGCGGGCGCGCTGTCGCTGGCCATCGCGGGAGTGACCGGCAGGAGGGCGGTCGCCGCGGGCGGAGCAGCGGCGCTCTTCATCCTCGGCTTTCTGATCAACGGGTTCGCGCCGCTCGTCGACGGGCTGACTTGGCTGAAGTACCTCTCGCCGTTCCACTACTACGCCGGCCATGATCCGATCGGCAACGGCATCGATCCGACGGACCTCGTCGTGCTCGGTAGCGCGGCCCTGGCCCTGACCGCCGTCGCGGTCATCGGCTTCAGGCTCCGCGACCTGCGCGGCTGATCGCGTGACGCCGGCGCACTTGGCCGTCAGGTAGATGGCGACACGTTCGGTCGCACGGCCGAACGGGCCGGCAGGAACGTCGAGATCACGGCCGCGGCGAGCACGAACGCAGCGGACACCCAGAGGCAGCCGACCAGCCCCGACCACTGGTAGAGCAGCCCGGAGAGCACGGTTCCGAGCAGTCGCCCCCCGGCGTTCGCCATGTAATAGAAGCCGACGTTCATCGCGACGCGGTCGCTGCGAGCGTAGGAGAGGATCAGGTACGAGTGGACGGCCGAGTTGAGCGCGAAGGTGACGCCGAATGCGATCAGGCCCACGACCAGGACCGTCGCCGGATCAAGGCCGGCGCCGAGCGCGACGGCGATCACCGCGGGAAAGGCCGCGAGCACGAAGGCGAGCCGCGTCGCCGTCGCCCCGTCGGGCTCGCCGCTCTCGAGCACGGTCCGGCGGCGCAGCAGTCGAGGTGCCGAAGCCTGAACCGCGCCGTAGCCGATCACCCAGATCGCCAGGAACCCTCCCACCTCCCAGAAGCTCCAGCCGAGAACGCTCCGCAGATAGACCGGCAGGCCGACGACGAACCAGACGTCGCGAGAGGCGAAGAGGAAGATCCTCGCCGCCGCCAGAAGATTGACCGCTCGGTCATTGGAGAACATCTGACGGAACCTCGCCTCGGCATCGGTTCGGCCGAGCCCCCCATGCATGAGGGCGGCCGTGGTGCCGAGCGTGATCAAGACCATCACGGCGAGCGCCAGCATCGCCGCCTGAAAGCCGATCAACGTCAGCAGCAGGCCGCCGAGGAAGAAGCCGACCCCCTTGAGGGCGTTCTTCGAGCCCGTCAGGATCGCCACCCACCTGTAGAGCGACGACTCAGAGCCCTCCGGCACGACGAGCTTGACCGCGCTCTTGGAGCTCATCTTCGTCAGGTCCTTGGCGATGCCCGACAGGGCCTGCGCCGCCATCACGTAGGGGACGACGAGCCAGGCGTCGGGAGCGAGCCCGAGCATCCCGAGCGCAACGATCTGGACGCCAAGGCCCAGGAAAAGCGTCGTCTTGAGGCCCAGTCGGGCGGCGAGCCAACCGCCCACGAGGTTGGTGACGATGCCGAAGACCTCGTAGAAGAGGAACAGCGAGGCGACCTCGAACGGGGAGTAGCCGAGCTCGTAGAAGTAGAAGAGCACGAGCATCCGGCTTGCGCCGTCGGCGAGCGTGTCGGCCCAATACGCCCCGGTGACGAGGACGTAGTTGCGCAGGTCGCCCTCGGCCGCGGCCGTCTCAGCCATCGGCGGGCGCGGGAAGCGTCGAGGCCACCAAGCGCGCGAGGTCGACCATCCGGTTGGCGTAACCCCACTCGTTGTCGTACCAGGCGAGGACCTTGACCTGGGTCCCGTCGATCACCATCGTCGAAAGCGCATCGACGACGCTGGAACGGGGGTCGCCCCGGTAATCGACGGAGACCAGCGGCCTCTCTTCGTAGCCGAGGATGCCGGCGAGCGGTCCATCGGCGGCCGCTGCGGCAAGCAGGGCGTTGACCTCCGCGACGGTCGTCGGGCGGGCGACGTCGAAGACGCAGTCGGTGAGGGAGGCGTTGAGCATCGGGACGCGGACGGCGAGCCCGTTGAGCTTGCCCTCCAGCTCCGGAAAGATCAGCCCGATCGCGGTCGCCGATCCCGTCGTCGTGGGAATGAGCGAGAGGCTGGCCGAACGTGCCCGGCGCAGATCCTTGTGGGGAGCGTCGACCACGACCTGCGTGTTGGTCATGTCGTGAAGCGTGGTGATCGACCCACGCTCGATTCCGATCCCCCGGTGGAGCACCTTGACGATGGGAGCGAGGCAGTTCGTGGTGCATGACGCCGCGGTGATCACGGCATCCGACCCGGGGTCGTACGCGTCGTCGTTCACACCGACGACCACGTTCAGCGCACCGACCTTGACCGGTGCGGCGACGATCACCTTCCTGACCCCACGAGCGAAGTAGGGGGCCAGGGACTCGACCGTCTTGAACCTACCCGTGCACTCGAGAACCACATCGACGTCCCAATCCACGGCACCCGGGTCCGCTCCGCTCGTGAAGCCGATCGACGTGCCGTCGATCACGAGCGACGATCCTCCGGAGAGCTCGCCCCCCCATCTCCCCTGCACTGAATCGAACTCCAGCAGGTGCGCCGCAGTCGCGGCATCGCCCGCGATCTCGTTGATCTGCGCGAAGGCGAGGCCGGGGTCGCCCCAGCCGGCCCGGAGGGCCAGCCGGCCCATCCGCCCGAAGCCGTTTATGCCTATTCGGGTCAGCGCTGCCATCGGCCGCACGAGCATATTAGATTGACAACTATCATTTCAATAGATATATGTAGATAGATGAGCTTCAACCGAGATGGGCGGATCCCCGCATGACCTCAACCCTTCAGCTGGCACCGAAGCAGAAGCGCGCAAACGGGTCGGCCTGCTGCGCGCCCGTCGTCTTCCCCGACGTCGAGCGCGCTCAGGCCGAGCGGATGGGCGAGGTTGCCAAGGCGCTCGGCGACCCGGTTCGCATCCAGCTGGTCGACGTCCTCCGCAAGCACGCCGGCAAGGTCTGCGTCTGCGAGCTCGTCCCCCTCTTCGATCTCTCACAACCCACCGTCTCCCACCACCTGAAGAAGCTGCGCGACGCCGGCATCGTCGGCTCCGAGCGGAAGGGGCTGTGGGCCTACTACTACGTCAAGCCCGAAGCACTGGAGGAGTTGAGCGCATGGCTGAGCTGAGCGATGAACCGGCGACCGCTACCGATCTGAAGGAGAGCGTTCGCAGGCGCTACGCGGCCGCGGCGGTGAACGTCGATGACCGCGACTCGTCCTGCTGCGGTGGAGAGGCCGCCGTCATCTCCGACGAGCAGCGGGCCGTCTTCGGCTCGAGCCTCTACTCCGGCGACGATCGAGAGGCCCTGCCCGAGGCGGCCGAGCTCGCCTCGCTCGGCTGCGGCAACCCGACCGCGGTGGCCGATCTCACGGCAGGCGAGACCGTCCTCGACCTCGGATCGGGAGGAGGCATCGACGTGCTGCTCTCGGCCCGCCGGGTCGGGCCCGGCGGCAAGGCCTACGGGCTCGACATGACCGATGAGATGCTGGATCTCGCCCGGCGAAACCAGCGCGAGGCGGGCGTCGAGAACGTCGAGTTCCTGAAGGGCGAGATCGAGGCCATCCCTCTACCGGACGACTCCGTCGACGTCGTCATCTCCAACTGCGTCATCAACCTCTCCGGAGACAAGCCCCGCGTGCTGCGCGAGGCCGCGCGGGTGCTCAGGCCGGGTGGGCGCTTCGCCGTCTCCGACGTGATCGCGGACCCCGAGATGGACGAGGCGACCAGACGGGACATGCAGCAGTGGACCGGTTGCATCGCCGGCGCCCTGACCCGCCAGGAGTTCGAGCGGGAGCTCACGACTGCGGGCTTCGCCGAGGTCGAGATAGTGGAGACTCATCGCGTCCACGATCAGGCCGCCTCGGCGATCGTCCGCGCGACGCTTCCCGGATGAGCAAGCAGGAGATCCAGCTCAACGACCCCCAAGCGCTCTATCGGCGCTGGGAGGAGTCGCAGTGGAATCCGTTCGAGATCGACCTGACGGCGCGACGTCGAGCAATGGGCCGTCCTGGCCGAAGCGGATCGGAGCCTGGTCCACTGGGTCCTCTCGTCACTGATGGTCGCCGAGGAGCGGATCACGACCAAGTTCTCGGGCCTCGTCGGGGCTCATGGCAGCGAGGAGGAGGCCACGTTCCTGGCCACCCAGCAGGTCGACGAAGCGCGCCACATGCAGTTCTACGCGCGCTTCCAGAACGAGGTGATCGCCGAGCCCGCGCTCGTCGCGGCGCACGTCGAGCGGGCGCGGCGCGAAATCTCCCCGGCCTTTCGCCGGATCTTCGACGAGGAGCTCGTCGCTGCACACGAGCTGCTCGTCGCCGAGCCCCGCAACCTGACCGCAAAAATCGGTTTCGTGACGCTGTACCACCTGATCCTCGAGAGCACCCTCGGGTTGACGACCTTCAACTTCGTCACCGAGTATCTGCGGCGGGAGAGCCTGTTGCCCGGTTTCGTCGAGGGGTACTCCCACATCCACCACGACGAGACCCGCCACATCGGCTACGGGGTCTGGTTTCTCCGCGAGAGGGTCGCCGCCGAACCGGAGGCCGCCGACGCCGTGCGGGGGATGCTGCGGCGCCTGCTGCCCTCCGTCGCGGAGTCGCTGAGTCCGGCGGCCAACGGCGATGGCCCCGATCTCGACGCGCTCGGCGTCAGCTCTGACGACATCCGCGAGTTCGCTCTGGGCGGGCTCACAAGGCGCCTCGAAATCATCGGAGTGCCGCTGAGCACGCTCTGAACGCCGAGGCGTCGGTCAGCGATTGGCTGACGGCCAGGGCCGCTCGTAGATCCCCGCCGCCCAATCGGCGAGGCGCTGCAGCTGAGCCCTGATGGCCGGGAGGTTCAGCACAAGGGCGGAGAGGCTCCCGAGCGCCGCTCCCGCGAGCACGTCGGCGGGGTAGTGAACCCCGATCGCGACCCGAGCGACCGACAGCACCACCGCCATGGCGAGGGCGAGGTAGCCCACCTTCGGGCTGCGCAGGACCAGCGCGGTGGCGATCGCGAACGCGGCCGTCGCGTGATCACTCGGGAACGAGTAATCGGCGGAGACGGGAACGAAGAGATGCGAGGACCCGGGGTGGGCGAGATACGGTCGCGGCCGCTCGACGATGTGGGAGATGGCCTGAGCGATCCCGAGGGCGAGAGCGGCGCTGAAGCCCGCCGACACCACGCCCCGCCTCGCGTTCTGCGACGCCCACTTGCCGCGCGCGAGGAAGAGAACGGCGAGCAGACCGATGAAGAAGTACTCCGCGTCGATCGCAAAGAAGCGCATCACGTCCTCGAAGCCGTCGTGGCGCGCGGCGAATCCGTTGAGGCTCTCGTAGAGGGAAAAATCCAATTGGGCTTCCTTTCGACCCCCGTAGGCTAGAGCCCGTGGAGCCATAAACCCATGGATCGACCAGGCCCGTTCAGGCGCCGTTCAGGAGAGTGCGCGACCATCCGACCATGGACCCGCCCCTCTGCAAGTGCCGCAGATGAATTCTCGCGTGCTCGTCGTCGAGGACGACACTGACCTGCGGAGGCTCCTCGGCAAGGGTCTTGACGAGGAGGGGTTCGCGGTCACGGTTGCGAGAACCGGCGCCGAAGCCCTGGAGGCGGCGGAGTCGATCCCGCCCGATCTCATCGTCATCGACATCGGCCTTCCCGACGCCGATGGCCGCGACGTCTGCCAGGCGCTGCGCTCTCGCGGCGTCGAGGTCCCGGTGCTCTTTCTGACCGCCAGGGACACGGGTGCCGACCGCATCTCGGGCTTCGGGGCGGGCGGCGATGACTATCTGACGAAGCCGTTTCAGTTCGCCGAGCTCGTCGCGCGACTCCGTGCGCTCGAACGCCGCTCGCCCCCGCAGCGGCACGGCGCCGTCGGGGATCTGCGGCTCGATCCCGTCAGCCACACCGTCTCGGCGGATGGCAGGCAAGCGGAGCTGACCCCAACCGAGTTTCGCCTGCTCGGCGTGCTCGTGTCGCGCCCCGGCGAGGCTGTTCGGCGCACGGAGATGGTCGCGGCGGCGTGGCCCAGCGGCGCGATCGTCCACGACAACACGCTGGACGTCTACGTCGGCCGTCTCCGGCGCAAGCTCTCCGGACTGGACAGCGTGACGCAGATCCACACGATTCACGGTGTCGGCTACCGCCTGAGATGAAGGGCGGGCTTCGGCGCAGCCTGACGCTCACGGTCGTGGCGACGTCCGCCCTGACGCTGGGCCTCTTGGTGGGCGGCTTCTACGTCGCCCTGCGCTCCAGCCTCAACGCCGATGCCGCCAGCCTCCTCAGGGCGAGAGCGCAGGCCGCGCTCGAGGGGATCGACGTCGCTGACGGCAAGCTGCAGATCCGCGAGGCGTCCGACGATGGCGCCCCTGACGGCCAGGTTTGGATCTACCAAGGGTCGAGAACCCTCGAGCAACCTCAGTCATCCCCCTCCCTCGACGCGCTCGCCGCTTCGCTCGCGGCCAAGCACGGCGGGAGCATCGAGGACGGCACGACGGACACCAGGCTGTTCGCGCTCCCGGTGAAGGATGGTGACGCGACCGTCGGCACGGTCGTCGCCGGGATCTCCGTCGAGCCGTACGAGCGGACGGGGAAGCGAGCCCTGATCGCCGGGGTCCTGCTCGGGGTCGTCTTGCTGATCCTGATCGGCATCACCACCAGGCTGGTCGTCAACCGCGCGCTCCGCCCCGTCGCCAGAATGACCGCGACCGCGGCCGACTGGAGCGAGCATGACCTCGAACGGCGCTTCGACGTCGGCGTCCCGCGTGACGAGCTTTCAGGGCTCGCTTCGACCTTCGATTCGATGCTCGACCGGATGGCGGCGATGCTTCGGCACGAGCGCAACTTCTCAGCCGAGGTCTCTCACGAGCTTCGCACTCCGCTGTCGTCGATCGCCGCCGAGGCTGAGGTCGCGTTGCGTCGCCACCGTGAGCCCGACGAGTACCGCGAGGCCATGGAGCGGATCTCCTCCAAGTCGGCAGAGCTCGAGGAGATCCTCGAGACGCTGCTCACCGTCGCGCGAGCGGAGGGCAACTCCACCGCCACCGAGTCGGCGGACATCGGCGCAGCCGTCGCCAGTGCCATCAACTCGAACGCCGACCTCGCAGCGCGCTGTGGGGTCACCGTCGAGGCGGCACCGATACCGCCTGGGACGTTCGCCCAGGTCAGCCCCGAGACCACCCAGCGCATCCTCGCCCCGCTGCTCGAGAACGCGTGCGTGTACGCGCGCTCCCGGGTGCTGATCACCGTTCGGCGCACTGGCGGCCAGGCGATCGTGGTGGTCGGCGACGACGGCCCCGGCGTGGAACTGGACGAGCGCGAGTCGGTCTTCGAGCCGGGTCGCCGAGGAAGTGGCGATCGCAACGCCGCTGCGCCCGCGGGTACCGGGCTCGGGCTGGCGCTCTCCCGGCGGCTCGCGCGGGCCACCGGCGGGGACGTCCACTTCGAGGACGCCACCGCCGGTGCGAGCGTCGCGGTCAGCCTGCCTCTGGCACCGGGACCGGCGGCTGCTGATCCCGCTTCGTGATCGATAGGTAGACCACCAGCGCCAGGATCGTGACGAGGAAGATCACGCTGGTTCCGGTGGTGCCGAGGCCGATGCCTCCGTCGGCCTTCGTCTGCGACATCAGGTCGCCGATCGATGCACCGAGCGGTCGCGTCAGGACGTAGGCGATCCAGAAGGCGAGCACGGCGCCGAGCAGTCCTCGGAAGTGAGCGAGGGCGATGAGGGCGATTGCTCCGGCGAAGATCAGCACCGACACTCCGTAGCCCAGTCCGGCCTTCTCCGCGACCAGGTCGCCGGCCGACGTGCCGAGTGCGAACGTGAACAGGATCGCGAGCCAATAGAACGCCTCGCGCCGGGTGCTGACGATGGAGTGGATCGAGAGGGTCCGCTCGCTCAGGTACCAGGCCGTGAACGTCGCAGCCAGGGCCAAGCCGAAGGCGATCGTCGTCGTCTGCAGGGCGACGCCGAGGTTGTCGACCAGGTTGTCGCTGATCAGGGTGCCGACGACGCTGATCAGGACGACGGCGAGCCAATAGATCCCCGGCACGTACTTCCGCGCCCGGAACTGGAACACCAGAACCGCGATCAACAGGGCCGACATCACGTAGCTGGTGTTCGTCAGCCCGAACCCGAGGGTGTCGTTCAGATAGTCGGCAGCCGTCTCGCCGACGGTCGTGCAGAGAATCTTGATGATCCAGAAGTAGAGCGTGACCTCCGGAACCTTGTTGAGCATCTGACGTGTGATGGATCCCCGGCCGGTTGCGGCGGCTGGGATCCGCTGGGTGAGAGTTGGCATGGCGGCCACGCTCCCAGGAATGGTCTGAACGACTCCTGAGAGTTCAGGCGGTCTGGGCGGGCTGAACGGGAGCGGTCGACTTCTGCGCCTTCGGCCGCAGGCCGCGCTTGACCGGGCGCTTGACCTTCACGTACTCCGCCGCGTAATAGGAGCCGACCACGAGCCCGAACGCCAGGACCTGAGCACCGATCGTCTCCCAATACGGATAGATCTCGAACCAGGACCCCATCCACTCGGGGACGCCGAACGGAGTCGGAGTCTGAGGAATCCAGCCGAGCTCGGCGAACGAGAGGGCCGTCCCGCCGATCATCACGACGAGCACCATCGCGACCAGGACGCCGGTGGCGACGAGCATCCTCCGGTAGGGCAGCTTGTGATGGAGCCAGAAGGTGAGCACCCCGACGACCGCGGTCAACACGAGCCCGATGGCGACCCCCTCGAGCACGGCGGCGGTGCCCTGCTGGAGCTTCAGGTTCTGCTCGAACAGCACGACTTCGAATCCCTCGCGGTAGACCGCCGTGAACCCGAGGGCCACGAGCCCGATCGTGGCCCCGAGCCCGGTCCGCGCCAGCAGCTTGCCGCGCTGGCGATGGTGGCGCCCGATCCAGTCAGACCAATAGACCTTGTGCACGAACCAGTTGAGGACCAGCAGCAGGACCACGATCGCGATGAACCCGGTGATCGCCTCCAGCTTCGGGCCGAGCGGCGAGGCGACGTCGAGCAGCGCTCCGACGGCGAACCAGGTGGCGATGGCCGCCAAGAACGAAACGCCCGCCCCGACGAACACCGGCCGGCGGCGGGGGCGATTCGTGCCGATCATGCTTGCGGTGATCGCGGCGAGGATGAGGACCGCCTCCAGCCCCTCCCGGAAGACGATCATCCCCGAGTTGAAGACGACGGTCCCGTGGCTGACGTTGGACCCGGCGCTGGTCGGGTCAGCGGGTCCGGTCTCCGCCGTCGCCATCAGGTAGACGAGGAACGAGACGACGAGAACCCCGCCGGCCCACCACGCCGCCCTGCCCGACAGGCGGGATCGAGTTGCTTCCGTCGCGCTTGCGCCACTCATCGTTAGGCAACCCTAACGCGTTTGCGTCCCGGCGACCAGCCCTGGGCCGAATGCCTCCAGCCCCAGGGCCGAGCAGCGTCTAGAGCGGAGGGGGAGGGATTCGAACCCTCGTTACGCCTATAAGACGTAAAACGGTTTTCGAGACCGCCGCATTCAACCGCTCTGCCACCCCTCCAAGGGCGCCGAGGCGCAGCGGGGAAGGGTACCGGCCCGAGGGCGCGTTGCTCAGGCGGCCGCGTAGCGCTTGGCGGCGATCGCGCGGCGCTTGGCGGCCTCGACCTCGCGGTCCTTGGGCGGCGCCGTCGTCACCAGCTGTCCGAGCAGCTTCGAAGTTGCCCTTGCGACCTCATCGATGGCGGCGTTGAACGCCTCCTCGTTGGCCTTCGAGGGCTTCGTCGATCCGCTCACCTTGCGGACGTACTGGAGCGCCGCCGCCTGGACCTCGTCCTCGGTCGCGGGCGGTTCGAAATTGTGGAGTGTCCTGATGTTTCTGCACATGGATCCAGCGTAATGGGTCACCTACTTACCGTCGCTGAGCGTGATCGAGGTGATCAGGTTCCGGCCGTTGAACCGATCGAAGCCGAAGCTCATATAGCTCTCGCCCTTCCCCTCGACCCTCCAGTCGATGAAAGGCTTCTCTCCATGCCTTCTCGCCTTTGGATAAGCCTTCTTGAGCGCATCCAACCTGCTCCCCAGGCCGATGCCTTCCTTCGTCTTGAATTTCCCGAGGGCGGGCTTGAACATCGGCTTGTTCAAACCCCTCCTCTTCGCGGATGCATAGATGTTGACGCCGTCCACCCTGCCTGCACCCGAGAGATCCTTCGAGATCTCTGCGGTGCCGGTCTCGCCGAAATCGTTCCCGTAGAAGCAGCCGGCCGCCGCACAGTCCCGCTTCGGCGTTCCCCAAGCTCTCGCCGCTTTCTTGATGGTGCCGCCGAGCCCCACGCCGCCGATTGACACAGGCACCTTGATCGTCGGATCGGAGGGCCTGGGGAGCTGCTTCGCAGCGACGGCGGGAGCCGGAAGGCCGAGTGTCGCGGACGTCAGCGCGGCCAGCGCGGCTCGCCGGATCACGATGCGCGTCGACGGCTTCATGGTCACGAAGTGCTCCTGTCTCGCGGGTCAGCCCGATCCTCTTCGAAGGACGCCTCCGGCGCAAGTGGGCAGGGGGACTGCACCTGACAACCGCTGCACACTTCGGCATACTTCCGGGGGCACGAACAAGATCCGATGCGCGCCATCGCCCAACGCGGGTGGAGAGGCTCCGGTTACGTGCTGCCGGGTGTTTCGCAGGATTTGACCTTTGAATCCGGGGCCTCGGCCCCACCACGCGTTAGGAGACAACAAATGGGAACGACCGAAACCGTTTCGACCGGGGTCGACCACAAGGTCGCAGACCTGTCACTGGCCGAGCTCGGCCGCAAGGAGATCCAGCTCGCCGAGCACGAGATGCCCGGCCTGATGAGCACCCGCGAGGAGTTCGCCGATTCGCAGCCGCTGGCCGGCGCGCGGATCATGGGCTCGCTCCACATGACCGTCCAGACGGCCGTGCTGATCGAGACGCTGACCGCGCTCGGCGCCGAGGTCCGCTGGGCCAGCTGCAACATCTTCTCGACTCAGGACCCGGCTGCCGCCGCGGTGGTCGTCGGGCCCGAGGGCACCGTCGACGAGCCCAAGGGCGTGCCGGTCTTCGCCTGGAAGGGCGAGAGCCTCGAGGAGTACTGGTGGTGCACCGATCAGGCCCTGACCTGGCCCGACGGCCCGCCGAACATGATCCTCGACGACGGCGGCGACGCGACGATGCTCGTCCACAAGGGCGTCGAGTTCGAGGCCGCCGGGGAGGCACCAGACCCTTCCACCGGTGAGTCGGAGGAGTTCAAGGTGTTCCTCAAGCTGCTCAACGACTCGCTTGCGGAGAGCCCAGGCAAGTGGACCGAGATCGGCGAATCCCTGATGGGGGTCACCGAGGAGACGACCACCGGCGTGGCCCGGCTCTACCAGATGCAGCGGGACGGACAGCTGCTGTTCCCGGCCATCAACGTCAACGACTCCGTGACGAAGTCGAAGTTCGACAACATCTACGGATGCCGTCACTCGCTGATCGACGGGATCAACCGCGCCACGGATGTGATGATCGGCGGCAAGGTCGCCGTCGTCCTCGGCTTCGGCGATGTGGGCAAGGGCTGCGCAGAGTCGCTGCGCGGTCAGGGCGCCCGCGTGAAGATCACCGAGATCGACCCGATCTGCGCCCTCCAGGCAGCGATGCAGGGCTACGAGGTCGTCCGCCTCGACGACGTGCTCGAGACCGGTGACATCTTCATCACCGCGACCGGCAACAAGGACGTGATCAGCGCCGAGCAGATGAGCCGGATGAAGCACCAGGCCATCGTCGGCAACATCGGTCATTTCGACAACGAGATCGACATGGCCGGCATCGAGAGCGACGAGAGCGTCGTGCGCACCCGGATCAAGCCGCAGGTCGACGAGTGGACGTTCCCCGGAGGCAACTCCGTGATCGTCCTCTCGGAGGGTCGCCTGCTGAACCTCGGCAACGCCACGGGCCACCCGAGCTTCGTGATGTCGAACTCGTTCACGAACCAGGTGATCGCTCAGATCGAGCTGTTCACCAAGAACGACGAGTACGACAAGCAGGTCTACGTGCTGCCGAAGCACCTCGACGAGAAGGTCGCGCGCCTGCACCTCGACGCGCTGAGCATCCACCTGACGGAGCTCAGCCCCGAGCAGGCCGACTACCTGGGCGTGCCGGTCGACGGCCCGTACAAGTCAGACCACTACCGCTATTAGGGACCTCTGACGAGGTCGGGAGCGCGCTGATCAAGGAAGAGTCCGGCGATGCGGCCACCTGGCCGTGAGCCGGGCGATGACGCCGAGCTGCGCGCTCCCGGCCCGTCAGGCCGTCAGATCTCGCCGTTGATGACGTAGCGGATGATCAGCACGACCTGCTCCGGCTCACGCGCCACCGCGAGGGCCGCTCGATCGACCTCCTTGAGGGCGTGATCGTGCTCGGGGGGATGCAGGGTGATCAACGGAGTCCCCAGGGCCGCCGCCTGGCCTGCGTCGAAGGCGGCGTTCCACTGCTTGTACTGCTCCCCGAAGCGTACGACGACGAGATCGGCGTCGCGGATCAGTGCTCCGGTCCGAATGGCATTGATGCCGGCGCCCTTCTGATCGGCCCAGAACTTTTCCTCCTCGGGCCCGAGGATCGAGACGCCGCAATCGTCGCTCGCCGCGTGGTCGGTCACCGGGTTCGTGAGCACGACCGGCAGGCCCGCCACCTCGATCCCATCGGCGATCCGATCCCTCCAGTCGGAGTGAATCTCCCCGGCCAGATAGACGACCCAGGTCCGCTCTGCTTCATGCTCGCTCACCGGCCTGACATTACCGGCGCGGGACGGGCCCCGATAATCCGTGCATGGACCGATCCCTCGCCATCCGCGCCGCCGCCTGCCAGGCGGCACTCGTGGCCGTGCTCTCGATCGTCCTCGCCATTGCGCTGCCCCATTCGTTCTTCGAGGACTGGGGATGGCTGGCCGGGCCGGGCGCATGGATGCTCTGCGCGTTCATCACGGCCTCGCTCCTCGCCCTGCCGCGTGGCCGGGCATTGCTCGGAGCCGCGCTCGCCGGGCTGCCGAGCTTGATCGCGGTGCTGATCGGCGTTCACTGGCTCGGCGCCGTCATCGCGATCGCGCTGTTCGCGGCATGGTGCGGCCGCCTGAGCGCGGGAACCTCGGCCCCTCCCCCGCTAACCTCCTCGCCTCACCTGGAGGGGTGACCGAGTGGCTTAAGGTGCACGATTGGAAATCGTGTGGGCGGCGAAAACTGCCTCGTGGGTTCGAATCCCACCCTCTCCGCTGAAACGGGAACGCATCTCGAATCTCTGTCCGCCACGCGCCGGACGGGTCGAGCACAAGGGAGCTGAGCGCCTGCGGCGAAGAGTCGCCTGAGGCGCGGCAGATCGCGGCGCCCTCGCGATCCCGATGACTGCCGTCGAGCGAACAGCCTCCCGAACGACTCCATCCGCCAAGCCGGAATGGACCCGATTCGCCCGCGCCGCCGAGGGCCACGCACCAGCGGTGATGGCGGCGATCGATCGCGAGGCGACGGCCCCCCCGCTCCCCGCCGGATCGCGCCTCGAGCAGATCGGCCGCCGGACCGCCAGCGTCGCCCACGACTTCAACAACCTGCTCTCGGTGATCCTCGTATGCGCAGACGAGATTGCCGCGGCCGCGGGCGACCAGACTCAACGCGGGCGGGCCAAGGAGATCCGCGCTGCGGCCGAACGTGGGGCCGCGCTCAGCCGGCGGCTGATCAGCGACGAGCGCGGCGAGGCCCAGGTGCCGGAGCCGATCGCGATCGACGTCGCGATCATCGACGGGCTCGGGCTGCTCAAGCGGACCGTCGGCAGCGAGGTCGAGTTGAGCCTCACGTCCGACGGTCACCTCCCGCCGGTCCGCCTCGTCCCGGGTGAGCTGGAGCGGATCCTGATCAACCTCGCCACCAACTCGCGCGACGCGATGCCCGACGGCGGCTCGCTGGCGATTCGCACGAGCCTCGTACCGGTCGCCCCCGGCGACGCCGCCATACATCCCGGCTGGTTCGTGCGAATCGCCGTCACCGACACCGGGACCGGAATGACGCCGGAGGTGGCCGCCAGAGCCATGGAGCCGCACTTCTCGACCAAGGCATCCGGAGAGGGGTCGGGACTCGGACTCGCCACGGTTCGCGATCTCGCTCGAGCCGCCGGCGGAGATCTGCGGATCAACACCGCGCCCGGGTCCGGAACGACGGTCTCCGTCTACCTGCCAGCGGCCGGAGCCGACCGCGTCGGGTTCGCTGCGTCCCCGGCCGCCTGAGCCTCAGCCGCGTCGCTCGCGAAAGAATCCGCGCAGGAGATCGCCGGCCTCCTCGGCCAGGACCCCGCCGAGGACCTCCGGGCGATGGTTGAGCCGCTGCTCGCCGAGCACGTCGAGGACCGACCCAGCGGCCCCGGCCTTCGGGTCCGCGGCCGCGTAGACGACCCGCGGCACGCGAGCCAGCACGATCGCCCCTGCGCACATCGCGCAGGGCTCGAGCGTCACGTAGAGCGTGGTGCCGGGCAGGCGCCACCCGCCCAGCCGCTCCGCCGCGAGCCGGATCGCGAGAACCTCCGCGTGGGCCGTGGGATCGGCCCGGAGCTCGCGCTCGTTCGCGGCCTCGGCCAACACCTCGCCTCCTCGGGCGATCACGGCGCCGATCGGGACGTCGCCGTGGGCCGGAGCGGCCGCGGCGTGCGCGAGGGCGAGGCGCATGAATCGCTCGTCCTCCTCCGGTGGTGCAGCGGGGGTTCCGGCCACTGCGATTGCCTAGAGGAGCTTGACGGCGGCGATGATCATCGATGCCATCAGGCAGGCGATCAGGATCACCATCGCGACGATCCACGAGCGGGGCACTCGGCAAGCCTAGATGGTCGTAGGGTGATGCCCATGGCGCTGAACCCGCTGAAGCCCATCACGGAGGAGCTGGCGCCCGGCGTCTGGCGGCACGCCGGCGACCTCAAGCACGGCATGAACGTCTACCTGCTCGAGGACGAGGGCGGCGTAACCGTCTTCGACGGCGGTACCTCCTCGATGACCGAGGGCGTGCGCAAGGCCGCCGAGAGGATCGGGCCGATCAAACGGATCGTCCTCGGCCACGGCCACGCCGATCACCGAGGGATCGCCGCAACGCTCGGGGTGCCGGTCATCTGCCACGCCG
Source organism: uncultured Solirubrobacterales bacterium (assembly GCA_963826475.1). GTDB lineage: Bacteria > Actinomycetota > Thermoleophilia > Solirubrobacterales > 70-9 > RHKX01. Next base: position 1,465,160 of record CAWGXC010000003.1, read on the forward strand.
AGGAGCGCGCCGACGTCGAGGGCGACGGCGGCATGCACTACTTCAAGCTCGACCGGATTCCGGCTCGGTTTCCGCGCACCGTCTATCCCCGGCTACTCAGACACTGGGACGGCGGGCCGGCCAAAGTGTCCGAAACGCTCGAGGAGGGCGATGAGATCGCCGGATTCGTCGTCAAGCACTTTCCCGGACACGCTCCCGGCATGATCGGCCTCTGGCGCGAGAGCGATCGCCTGGCGATCTGCAGCGATACCACCTACTTCGTCGACTCGATGAAGTTCAAGCCGGTCGATTGGCCCAACGTCCCGAATCGGGTCTTCAACCAGGACCACGGTGCCGCCTGCGAGAGCCTCCGCAAGCTCGCGGCCCTGGAGCCGCGGATCGTCGCCGCCGGCCACAGCGAGCCGATGATCGGCGAACCGGCTCAGAACCGGATGCTGCTGGCCCAGGCCGCCAACCGCGGGTAGACCCAAGGGCTCACTTCCCGGGGTGGACCGCTTGCACCCGCCGTCCGCGTCCAGCGCTCAGCCGCGGCCCTTGCCACGGCGCATGACGCGCTCGCAGTTCTCGGCGACCCGATCCGCGCGCCCGGCCCGGACGACGTCGTCGCCGCCGCCGCAGCGGACCTGGTCATTGCCGCCACCGACCACGTTGATGGCGTCATCGCCGCCACCGCCGGAGATCCGGTCGGGCCGCTGACCACCCTTGAGCACGTCATCGCCGCCGCCGCCGGAGATCCGGTCACGACCGGTCCTGCCCTGAATCCGGTCGTCGCCTCCGTTGCCGAAGAGCCTGTCGTTGCCCGCGGCGCCGCGAATCAGATCGTCACCGCCGTTCCCTCGAAGCTTGTCGTTTCCGGCCTGACCCCGCAGCTTGTCGGCTCCGGAGCCGCCTCCGACATCATCGCGGTCCCGCCCTGCGGCGACGCAGTCGTCACCTCCGCCCGCTCTGATCCGGTCGCGACCATCGAGTCCGCGGATCCGCTCGCTGCCGGCGCCTCCGACGATCCGGTCGCGCCCCTGGGTGCCATCGAGGCGATCGCTGCAGGGTGCGGATCCGCCGCCGCCTCCGCCTCCGCCCGCCGCCTCCGCCTCCGCCGCCTCCGCCGCCGCCTCCGCCCTTCGGCCCCAGGTCGACCTGCGCGACACGGCCGACGTTGCCCTGCTCATCGACGGCGCGGACCGCGACGTAGCGCTCGATGCCCTTCGGCAGCACGTAGGACTGCTTGCCCCCCGGGGCATCTGGCTGTGGCGGGTCAGCAAGCCGCGTGCCGGCGGCGAAGCTCGACTCGTCGATCGGCTGAGCCGAGGTGGCCATCTCGTAGTGATCGGCGATCCCGCAGAGGAGGTCGTCGCCGGGGGCCTCGAAGCTGATCGACCCGCCGCCGCCGGCCGCCGCAATTCCCATCGGCCTGCCCGGGAGCACCGCATCGCGTGAGTAGTCACCCGAGTTGGCGTTGTCGTGGTGAAAGCGCGGCCATGAAGAGGGCGAGCAGGCGGGCGCCCCGGTCGCGTAGGCATCGATGTAGCCGGAGCGGGTCATCGTGACCACGACCTTGGTCGCGGCCGGGTCGGTCTCTCGCGCCTCACCGAAGGATCCGATCAGCGGGTTGGTGACGGCCCAGTCGGTCGACAGCTTCGGCCATCCGGGGACCGGCGTGCCCGCGGCGCTGAAGGCGGCGAAGTCCTGACTGGCGGTGCCCTCGATCGTCTCCTCGCCGGGAAGCCCATCGATATCGGCGACCGATGGTCCGGTCAGGAACTGGAGATCATTCACGGCCGCCGGGAACCCGGGACGAAACTGGCCCGTCGTCGAGTCCCAGCCGGCGAGGAAGTCCTGCCCGCTGGGTTGGTACTCGGGAAGGACGAGGTCAAGCGCTCTCGTGACCCCCGCGGCCGGGGCGAGGAGCGTGGGCGCCGCGCCGCCCAGGTCCCCGAAGGCCGGATGTCCGACGGCGGGCAGGACCGGATGATCGACCTGCCCCGGGCCGGCGGCGAAGTCGGACTCGAGCGCGTTCGGCTTGCCGCCCCCGTCATCGCCGTAACAGGAAGTCCCGTCGGCATTGAGGATGTAGGCGGGCCCGTTGTTGGCCTGGACGCCGATCTTCTGGCCCGCCCCGCCGCTCGGGCAGGTGAAATCGGCCACGGCGGGCATTCCGGTGACACCCTCGCCGACCACGGGAAGCAGCTCGGTCAGCGCGATCCCGGCCGAGAAGGGCCAGCCGGGAAGGATCGCGTCGCCGGGCAACGGGTCGTTATCGGTGCCGCCGCCGGGCTTGAGCGCGTAGACCCTCGCGTTACCGAAGGAAAGCACCCCGGTCGGGCCGAGCAGCCCGAACGAGGCGGTGGTCACGTTGCCGGCGTTGATCGGCTCGGTGTACTCCTCGTTGGTGCCGATGATGATCTCCGGGCGTGCGTCGCCGGCGATGTCGGCGAGCGCCGGCGTGTCGACGATCGCGCCCTGCTGCTGAGAGTTGGCGCTCGGCTTGAAGGTGATCGCGTCAGTCCGCTGGGCGACGCTTTGAACCTTCGCGGGATCGACGACGAGGAGCGGGTAGCCCGCGATTATTGAGGCGCCCCCAGGGGAATCGGGGTTGCTGTCGGCGGCCTCCCAGGCGTAGACGTGGCGATCCATCGAGGCTGCGATCAACTCTTCCTTGCCGTCCCCGTCGAGATCGGCGATCACGGGGGAGGCGAAGAAGCCGTGTTGGGTCCGGTTGGTCTTGCCCTGCCGAACGTTGTTGAACGGGGTCAGCGGCTTGCCCGAGAACTGAACGTTCGATTCCTCGGTGAAAACGCGCTTACCGGACGGGCTCCACCCGTAGAGCTTCCCCTCGAAGTCGGCAGCGTAGACGGCCGGAATGCCGTCGCCATCGGGATCTCCGACCGCGACGGAGGAGAGGATCGCGCCTCCCACGTTCGGCGAGACGGCCCCCGATGCGTAGGCCGGGCTTGCGGCATGCTGGGAGATGAACCCCGGAGAGTCGCCGCGCACGGGCCAGCCGGGAAGCTCCGAGCCGTCGGGGCGCAACGCGTGGACGAAGCCATCGGAGCTGCCGAAGATCATCTCGTTGCGGTTGTCCCCGTCCAGGTCGGCGAAGGCGGGCGATGACTCGCCGTCACCGGTCGGCGGCCCGTCGACGATCCTGCCCCCGGCGTCGATTCCCTTCGGAAAGCCGTCGATGAGATCCGCGTCCCGGTGCAGGTAGGAGGAGCGCTCGTCCTCGCCGGTCATCGCGCCCGGCCCCGACCCGCTCGAGACGATCACCTTGAACGTGAACGCCGTCGGAGCGAAGAACGGGCGGCCGTTGCCGGTCGCGGGCGAGGCAGCGGGGCTCGGGCCGGTGAAGTCGGCGTCGGGCGGGAACTGCGCCTTCAGCGCCGCGACGTCGATCGCGGCGAGGGTGCCCGCGTGGAGCTCGCTCGCCTCCGCTCCTGAATGCATCGTCGTGCCGTCGCAGTAGCCGCTGTCGAGCGGCTTGAAGTCGCCCGGGGGAACCTCATCGGTCGTGTGCTCGTTCGGGTACTGACCGGGCGCGACAAGGACCTGACACTTGTAGCTGGCACCCCGGGCGAAGACCTCACCCTTGACGTCGATCGACGCCTGGCCGGGATCCTCCGGCTGGAACCACTCCGGCGAGGTGATCTCGGCCTCCGGCGGAATCTCGGCTGCGGCGGCGTAGCGGCCGGCCGGAGCTCCGACCAGCGCGGCAGTGCCCTTGTCGACGTTCGCCCGCCCGTAACCGTAGAACTGGTCGTGGCCGAAGCGAGCGGGATAGCTCTCGGATGCACCCGGCGCATATGCGGGCCGCGTCACGTTGACCGCCGCCCTGATCGTGTTACCGACTCCATAGGGGCTCGTGCAGCCCGGCGCGGGGACGGGGGCGCACGACGGCTCGCCCGTAGGAGGCTCTGGATCTCCCGGCACTCCGACGAAGTCGACGTCGTCGGATGTCAGCTCGCCGCCGACGGTTCCTGAAGCGAGCAGCTGACGCACCTCGTTCGGGGTGATCACGCAGGGATCGCCGTTGGTCTGTTCGCACGCGGCGGTGTCCGGATAGGTGTCGAGCTGGTGCATTTCCCGGGCGTTGAGCGCCGCGCTGTAGATCAGCCCCGCGAAGCCGGCGGCCAGCCCGACGGCGTTGGAGGAGCAACTCGTACTCGGAATCGACAGGGTGATCTTGGCGCTGAAGTTGGTGCAGCCGTTGAACGCCAGATAGGACTTGTCCGGAGCCGGCAGCGGCGTGTCACGGACCGAGTTGACGACGATCGTGTGCGGCAGGGTCGATGGCCAGTTGTTGTGCTGCGCGGCCTCGTCGGCGGCCGACGCCATCACCACGACACCGTGCCGGTAGGCGTAGTTGACCGCCTGGCGGGCGAGGCTCGAGTTGTTGAGCGTGCCGAGGGCCTCCTGGACCACCTGCACATCGTTGTCGGTGGCGTAGGTGACCGCCGCTCCGAAGCGGCTCACGTCAGCGATGAAGCTGTCACCCACCCGCAGCGGGATGCCCATGCAATTCGGGCACGAGCTCAGGTCGCCGCCATTGTTCGCCTCCGCGATCGAATCCTGAGCCTCGCCGGTTCCGTGGCCGTACTGGACGTCGTCGAACGGGTCGTTGTCGTCGTCGAGGAAGTCCCAGCCGGCGATGTCGTCCACGTAGCCGTTCCCGTCGTCGTCGACGCCATCGCTGAATGCGATCAGCACGTCCTGGGGGTCGAGCATGGGCACGCCCTGGTTCGGACCCGACGGAAAGACGGGACCGACGCCGTCGGAGGGATCCGGGTCGACCCGCGAGTCGCAGGCGTAGTCGCGGAGGTTGAAGACGCCGTCGTCGTTGACGTCGTAGCCGCCCATACCCGTCCCGGTGTAGGTGGAGCAATTCTCACCGGGCTCGTTCGGGCTTGGACCCCGGTTCCTGTTAGGGAGCGGGAGCTCGTCCTTGTTGAGGCGGATCTTGAAGCGGAGGTCGTTCATCGCCCCCGCGTCGTTCCACTTGATCCCCGAGTCGAGGATCGCGATCGTCACGTCCGGCCTCCCGGTCGTCTGGGTGAAGGCCGTCGACACGTTGTCCGCGTCGAAGACGTGCGCGCCGCGGACGCCGTTCAGCTCCACCGGGTTGCCGTTGATCTGAGGGCCGTTGGCCGAATCGGCGGTCGCCGCGAACTTGAACTCGTTGCCGCCGAGGTCGTTCGGCACCGGCCCACCGGGGTTGAGGTAGAGATCGGTGGGGTCGGTCGGATCCCCGCCGGCCCTCGTGTAGGGGAATTCGGCGGAGGCCGGCGCCGTCATCGCGATCGAGGCGGCGATGGTAAGCAGCGCGAGGAGCAGCCCGCGACGCCGCGAGAGCCGCGTGTGCGCGCCGCCGGACCTCCGTCCCCCAGCGCCTGACTGGCCGAATTCCCTCCCCACGAGGACGAGACCCTACCCCGCCGCGCCGTCCCCTGCGCCGGTCGATGGCACATCGCAGGGTGCAATCGAGTTAGGCTCGTCGCGACTATGCGGGGATGGGGAAGGAAGGGAGCCGGGGCGGCGATCGCCGTCACGCTGTCGTTCCTCTGTCTCGCCCCCGTCTCCGCCGCAGCGGCCACGCCCTACCTCGCGGGCGCCGCGACGGTGGACACCACCCCGCCGCTCTTCGACGCCGCCGCCGACGCTGCGGCGTTTCCCACATGCTCGACGGCGATCTTCACCGGGCCGCGGGTGTTCGCTCTCAGCGAGCCATATATCGACGTCGACGGCAACGGCGAGTTCAGCTACATGGGGGTGGGCCAGAACGCGGTCCCGGAGCCGTTCTGCGACGCCAACGCAAACGGGCGATACGACGGCATCTACGACTCGGGCGGCGTCGACCAACTCGCCCGCAGCGTCCACGACCCGATCGACGCCCGGGCCTTCGCGATCTCTGACGGCACGCGCTCGGTGGTCGTTGTCTCCGTGGTCGCCCAGGGGTTGTTCGAGAACTACACGGCGGCGATGCGCGCCCGCCTCGCCCAGCTCGCCCCCGGGGTCGATGACCTGATCGTCAGCGCCAACCACAACGAGAGCTCGCCGGACACGATCGGGATATATGGCGGCCCCGAGGTCGGCGGCGTCACCGGCGCGAACTCCGGAATCGACGACTACTACATCGACTTCCTGGTCGATCGAGTCGCCCAAGCCGCCGCGCAGGCTTATGACGGCCGCGTCCCGGCCGAGCTCGCTGTCAGCCAGTTCGGCGTCCCGCCCAGCCTGAAGATCAACCTGTCCAACAACTTCCCGACGACCAATGACGACCGCAGCCCCGCCGCGATCGACCCAAAGGTCCGGGTGCTGACCGCCACCGACGCCGCCGGGAGGCGAATCTTCACGACGATGAACCTGGCGGCGCACAACCAGGAGATCGGCCACTCCGCGTCGCTCGGGCGCGAGCTCAGCTCCGACTGGCCCGGCTACTTCCACGATGAGCTCGAGCGGCTCGTCGGCGGCAGGGCGATCTTCCTCGCCGGCGACAACGGCTCCGAGGAGGACCCGACCACGGTCCCACCGGTCGACGTGGTCGCCCACCCTGAATGCAGCGACGGCTGCTACCCGCAAGCCGATGCGACCGGAACGGCGTTCGCCCACGCCGTCGCCGACCATCTCGGCGATGCTCGAACGCTCCGCGGCGGCGCAATCGGGGTGCGACGCGATCAGTTCTTCGTCCCGCTCGAGAACAACCTGTTCAAGGCCGCTGCAGCCGCGGGGTTGTTCGGCGAGCGCCAGACCTACCTGAACGGCGTGCCGGCGGGGCGGGCCGGGAACGAGCTCCAGACCGAAACGGACGTCATCTCCATCGGACCCGACCTGCAGCTGATGACCAATCCGGGTGAGGCGTTCCCGGCGCTGATGCTCGGCAGCCCCTGGGGAATCGAGGACGCGAGCTGCCCAGATCGACCGAATCCGCCGGTGCCGGCCTGGCACATGAACGCCACCTACCGTTTTCAGGTCGGTCTCGCCAACGACCTGATCGGCTACGAGATCCCAGCCTGGGCGTATTCCTCGAGTCCCGGCGCCTTCAGCTACGAGGGGCCGCCTGACAACGGCGGACCGGCGACCTGCTTCAACGACGCCGACGACGTCGATGCCGCGGGTCATCAGCACAAGCTCGAGACCGAGGGGGCGGGTCCGACCGCCTCGAACTTGGTCGCCGAGCATTTGACGGCGCTCGCCGACCTCGATCCCGACCCGCTGGCCGGGATCAGGCGCGGCCGCTACCTCTTCGCGGACGGCTCGGTCTCGCGACGCGACCAGCGCCCGCTCGGCGGGGGGAGCGAGGACGCGGTGGGCGTCTGGCTGGCCGATCCCGGCGCGGACTCGCTGGTGCCCGGAACGGGCACGATCATCGCTCTACCGGGCATCGCGGGATTCGGCGAGCAGCCCGTCGACGAATCCGGAAGCTTCATGGATTACGACGGTCAAGCTCAGCCCGGCCCCGACCTCTCGAGCCGGGGCATGCTGACGCCTGCGAATGGTTCCCCAGAGATCACGAGCCGCCGTTACCTCGACGTCTATCCCAAGTTGAGCAGCTCGCCGCTTGGACGCGCCCACGGCTCCGACCTCCCGCCGTGTACGGATCGCCGGCCGCCGACCTCACGGATCACGAGGGTGCACCTGCTCCGCGGCAAGCACCAGCTGCGGATCGCCGGGAGGGCGACCGACTCCGGTTGCGACGACCCGGGCACCCTGGCGCGCCCGGGGGCTGTGGCCGACGTGCGGCTCGACGTAGCCAAGCGCAGCGGCAGTCATCGTTGCCGGTTCCTGCGACCGCGCGGAAGGCTGCAGACGCGCCACCATCGATGCTCGAAGCCGATCGACCTCGTCCCGGTCGGGCTCGAGCACTGGCGACTCAGGCTCAAGGTTCGGCATCTACCGAGAGGTCACTACCTGATCAGGGCTCGCGCCGCCGACGACAGCGGAAACGAGGAGCGCTTGCGGAGCGCCGGGAGCGGCCTCAACACGGTTCGCGTCTGGTTCAAACGGGGGCGCTGAACGCTACGTCCGGCGCCGCGGCGCTCATTGGCAGAAATGACCCGTCGTCGGCCTGGGGTCCCGACCCTTGATCCCGGAGCAGTCGCCGAGCCGCTCGGTCAATCCCTCGAGTCGGTCGATCGCATCCGCGGCGGCTGAGCCGGGCCGGGCCGGGAACCCGTTTTCGAGCTGATAGGGGTCCGTCGCGAGGTCGTAGTACTCGGTGTCGGTGCGGTTGCACACCTCATCGTTGTAGGGATTTCCACTCGAGTACTCGATGTAGTCCTGGTGGTCGAAGTGGACGCCCCTGTACTGGCAGTCCGCGAGCTCGATCTCGATCGCGCGCGGGTCGGGAAAGTCGCCGGTGCCCTCGATGATCGGCATCATCGAACGGCCATCCATGGTCCTGCAGACCCGCTTGCTCCGGCACGGGGTCGTACCGGCGAGATCGAGCATCGTCGGCGCCAGGTCGATGTTGGCCACCGGCGCGCCACTGTCCGGGACCAGGGTCGCGCGGTTGCGGTAGTGCGGCGGGACGGAGACCATCAGGGGCATGCTGATGTTCTCCTCATAGGGGTCGGGCTTGCCCTTCGAGATCCGGTGCTCGCCGTAGAAGAAACCGTTATCGGAGGTGAAGATGAAGACGGTCTGGTTGAGCTCGCCCTTGCGCTTGATCTCATCGAAGATCCGGCCGAAGCCACGATCGACCCCGTAGACCGCTTCCAGCGTGCAGCGATAGCGACGCGCGATCGCGTCCTGGGTGTCCTGGTCGAGCGGATCGCGGCCCTTGATGTTCTCCGGCTTGTCGGAGACGTCCTGCTCGTTGAAGCTGGGTGGCTGCGGCAGGGCGGCAAGATCGAAGCGGTGCTCGTCCTGTGCCTCTGGAACGGGCCCGGAGGCGCAGCGCGTGTCGCGGCCGGTCGACGTGTGCGGCGCGTAGTAGTCGACCTGCATGTAGAAGGGGGCCTTCTTCTTGACGAGCCGCTTGGTCCAGCGCGTCGCGTAGTCGCTGGTCACGGTGGTGACGTGATCCTCGTCGTCGGTCCCGTAGTGGCGGACCTTCCCATTCAACGAGGCCTTCCAGTTGTAATAGCGGCGCTTCTCGAGCTCGGTGAACCACAGGTCCCAGCCCGGCGCAACGGCGGTCGGGCCGAGGTCGCCCTGCTCGTAGGAGTTGAGGAACTTGCCCACGTGAGCGGTGTTGTAGCCGGCCCGCTGCAACCAGGCGGGCAGGACGTTCTGCTTCTGCTTGAGGTCCGGGTAGAAGTTGCGAAGGACGCCGTTGTTGTGGCCGTACTGCCCGGTCAGGTTGGCCGAGCGCGAAGGGCAGCAAAGGGGGGTCGTCACGATGTAGTCGGAGAACGATGTCGCCCGTGGCGCCAGCTTCGAATAGATGTTCGGCATGGTCTCGGGGCTCATCGTCGACTTCGCCTGATCGTCGCTCTCGACGATCACGATGTTGGGGTGCTCGAGCTTCTTGGGCTTCTTGGGCTTGTGCGGCTTCCCGCCCTTGCCCCCGTTGCCGTGGCCCTGGGGCTTGCCGGCGGCCCCAGCCGGCTCACCCGAGGCGACGGCCAGGCAGACCAGAGCAGCGCAAAGGCCCGCGGCCAGCAGGAGCAGGCGCGTTCGTCGCAGGCTTGTCGGTGAGGAGCCCATTGGTCGCAGCTAACAGTCGGCGCGCGAGTAAGTCGCGGTCGCATCCCCGCCTCCCATGGCGGCCACGGGAGAGGCGGCATGTTAGCGATCGCTAATGACGGCCTTTGCCTTGGCGGGGACGCGCTACCCTCATCGCCATGTCACAGGCAACGCTGCACACCAACGCTGGGACGATCGAGGTGGAGCTCCACGACGAGGAGGCTCCCAAGACCGTCGAAAACTTCCGAAAGCTGGCCGCTGACGGCTTCTACGATGGGCTGATCTTTCACCGCGTGATCCCCGACTTCATGATCCAGGGAGGCTGTCCCGAGGGCACCGGAACCGGTGGCCCGGGCTACAAGTTCGAGGACGAGTTCAACGACCACAAGGTCGTGCGAGGCGCTCTTGCGATGGCGAACGCGGGCCCGAACACGAACGGCTCGCAGTTCTTCATCGTCACGATCGACGCCGCCTCCTGGCTCGATGGCAAGCACACGGTCTTCGGCACCGTCACCGACGGAATGGACGCCGTCGACGCGATCGAGGGCACGGAGACCGGACCGGGTGATCGCCCGACCACGCCTCAGGTGATCGAGAAGATCGAGCTTTCAGAATAGTCAGCCGGCGAGGCCGGGTCCGCCAGATGCCGCGAGCTGCCCGCAGGCCGCATCGATGTCGCGGCCGCGGGTGAGGCGGATCGTCGTCGGCACGCCGCTGCGCTCGAGCACCGAGCGGAAGGCCGCGATCGACGCGCGCGAGCTTCCGGTGAACTCCCCGGGCGTCGGGTTGAAGGGGATCAGGTTGACCTTGAAGGCGTCGCGCGGCTTCAGAACCTCGGCCAGGACCATGGCCTGTTCGGGGTCGTCGTTGACGCCGGCGAGCATCAGGTACTCGATGTAGACCTTCAGGTTGCGGGCCTCGCGCCAGGCGAGGCAGGCATCGATCACCTCGGTCAGGGGGTAACGATCGTTGACCGGCATCAGCGCGCTGCGCACGTCGCCCTCGGCGGCGTGCAGGGAGAGCGCGAGCCGCACGCGCGGGCCTTCGTTGGTCAAGCGCTCGATCCCCGGGACCCAGCCGACGGTTGAGATCGTCGTATGCGCTGCGGATACGCCGATCTCCGGCAGCCGCTCGCAGGCGCCGAGCACGTTGTCGACGTTCATCAACGGCTCACCCATGCCCATGAAGACGACGTGATCGACGTCCGTTCCTCGCCGGAAATGCAACGCCTGGTCGAGGATCTCCGACGTGGTCAGGTTGCGGCCGAAGGCCATCCGCCCGGTCGCGCAGAAGTTGCAGGTGAGCGGGCATCCCGACTGACTCGAGAGACAGAGTGACCGCCGGCCGTCGCGATAGCTCATCAGGACCGTCTCGATCGGGCGGCCGTCGGCCGTCTCGAACAATGCCTTTCGGGTGCCGTCGCGGGAGCTCACCTCGCGATCGACCGTCAGCGTCGAGAGCGGCAGCTCGTGGGCGAGCGCCTTGCGCAGCTCGACTGGCAGGTTCGTCATCTCGTCGTAGGTGCTGGCACCGCGCGCGATCCACTCCCAGATCTGGGTGGAGCGGAAGGCCGGCTCGCCGAGGTCGGCGAGAAGCAAGGTGAGGCGGTCGAGGTCCACCGCCCAAGTGTGGCAGCCGGGTCGAGTGCCTCGGCTGCGGCCTTCTTCAGACGTAGCGGCCGGCGGTGCGGGCGACGGCCGCGCCGTAGGAGCCACCGAAGAGGATCGCGTGGACGAGCAATGGCTGCAGCTGCCAAAGGCCGATGCGCTCCTCGTGGTCCTCGGCGAGCGGGACCAGCTCCCCGTAGGCCGCGTAAGTCCGCGACGACACGCGGCCGAAGAGCTCGAGCATCGCCAGGTCGATCTCACGGTGGGCGCCATGGGCCGCGGGATCGATCAGCCAGGGTCGGCCGTCGGCGCCGGAGTGGACGTTCCCGCTCCAGAGGTCACCGTGGACCCGAGCCGGCGGCTCGGCGGGTCCGGCGACTTCATCGATCCGCTCGATGACCCGGCCGACCGCCGCCGCGCACCCCCCGTCGATCCGCCCGCGGTCGCGGGCGACGCGGCTCAGCAGATCGAGCCTGGCCACGTAGTGAGCTGGCCAGGGCGAGCCCGCCGGAACTGTCCCGACCGGCAGCTCGACGCCACCGAAGCGCAGCGCACGACGTGGCGAGCCCGGCGGCAGCGCATCGAAGGCCTCGGCGCCGGCTTGATGGACCTCCGCCAGCCCCCGGCCGAGCGCCTCCTCCCCCTTGCCGCCGAGCCGCCCGGGCTCGATCCAAGTGAGGACCAGTCCGCGAACACCCGGCTCGTCGAGCACGGCGAGCACCTCGGGAACAGGCAGGCCTCCGGCCTCTCCGAGCCAGCGCAGCCCGGCCGCCTCTGCGGCGTACTCGTCCCCGGGAGCGTCGCCGCGGGTCTTCAGGAACGCCCGAGAGCCGTCGCCGAGCTCGAGCGCCCACGCTTCGTTGATATCGCCGCCCCCGACGCGCAAGGCGCGCTCGAGCGGCTGGCCGAGCGCCCGGACGGCCGCGGCGACAACCGCATCGTCGCTCAAGCTCCCGCGGCTCCGCGGATCTCGGCGAGCAGCCCGTCGCACGCTCGCTCGACCATGTCGAGGACGTCCTCGAACCCGTCATCGCCACCGTAATAGGGGTCGGGCACTTCGAGCTCCCCGGCGGCGAGCGCGTCGGGGTCGTGCTCCCGGAGCAGGCCGAGCTTGCCCTCGAGGTCGGCGTGCGGCGCGAGCGCCTTCATGTCGGCGAGGTTCTGGCGGTCCATCGCGAGGATCAGATCGAAGTCATCGAAATGGGTCGCCTCGAAGCGCTGTGCCCGGCTCTCGAGCGCGATCCCCCGAGCGGCGGCGGCGGCGGTCGCGCGCTCATCCGGAGCGTGACCGACGTGCCAGCCGCCGGTGCCGGCGCTCTCGACGTCGACGACGTCGACGAGTCCCGCCCTTCGGAGCTTGTGGCGCATCACGCCCTCGGCGGTCGGGGACCGGCAGATGTTGCCGAGGCAGACGAAGAGGATCCGGATCGTCGGCTGAGAATCGAGCCTCGGAGTTCGGGTAGCCGTCACGGCCTCAGTCGCCCCCGGCCTCGCCGACGCGCCTTTGGGCCTCGCGATCGGCCAGCTTCATCAGCACCTCGATGGCGGCGCGGATCGCCGCCGTGACCGCCAGGCCCGTCCCGGGGATAGCCGGATCAACCTCCACCCGATAGGTCACCCGCGTCCCGTGTGCCTCGGCCACGTAGGTCTGAGAGCCGACGTAGGTGCGCACTCCCGGGGCGCCCGAGAGGACCTCGAATCGAAAGCGGCTCGGGCGCTCATGCTCGATGACGCGCTCCCGGATCGTCGGGCCGAACGCACGTGTAGCGCCCGGATCGCGCCCTTGCCGTTGGGGGATGGCTCACCCTCGCGCTCCAACTCCACCCGGCGAATCGGTGTGTAGTCCGGATAGCGGCGGGCGTCCGTGAAAACGTCGAAGGTGACGTCCGCGGGCGCGTTGATGTGTCGGGAGACGGTGAGCTCGGCCATCGCCGCCGGGAGCCTAGACGCGGCCGGCGAGGAGCCGCGCGATCGCGGCCTTGCTGAGCGGGCGGTAACCGCCCTTGCGCGGGTCCCAGTACCAGGAGCGCGGCGGCTTGGTCGGCTCCGGCAGTCCCTCGGCCCGCAGCGGGCCGCTCTGCGGCCGGTACCAGGTCGTCAGCGGGATCTCGTCGACGATGCGGATCACGAGCGGGATGCCGGCGTCGCCGAGATCGCTGAGCGCACGCTGCACCTCGGCGATGTCGAGCTCACCGCCGCCGCGAAGCGTCACCGCAACGCACGGGATCTGGGACTCGCCATCGCTCGTCGGCACGCCGTAGGCCACCGTCAGGGCGATCGAGCCGACGGCCCCGAGCGCGTCCTGGATCGGCCCCGATGGAACGACGCCGCGCGCGGTGCGGATCAACGTCGGGACGTGGTCGACGAGCCAGAAGTCGCCGTCGCCGTCGCGGCGGAAGAGGTCGCCGGTCTCGAGCCATGCATCCCCCGACTCGAACACACCTCGCAGGACCCCGTCGCCGGCGCCGATCGCGTCGCGGCGGACCCGTGCCAGGAGCATTCCCGTCTCGTGCTTGGCGAGCGCGATCGCATATCCATCGCTGCCGAGGGTCAAGCGACGCGCCTCCGGGTCGTAGGCGGCGATCCGCACTTCGGCGCTTCCCGGCAGCGGCCGTCCTTTGCTCCCCGGCTTCGCCCCCGTGACGTTGACCAGCACGGCGTCGCCCTCGGTCGAGGCGTAGAACTCGAGCACTCCGGCGGGAGCGAAGCGCTCGCGGACGCGGCGCCACAGTCCGCTCGGCATCCCCGAGCCCATGAACAGTCGCACGGGGTGATGGACCTCACCCGGATTGGGCGGCGCCTCGACGATCTCGTCGAGCATCGCCCACGTATAGGAGACGACCGTCGCGCCATAGCGGCGGACCTCATCCCAGAAGGTCGAGGGGTCGTACTCGGAGGCGACGGCCAACCTGGCGCCTCCGGCCACCACGCCGCCGACGCTCATCAGCAACGCCGAAGGGTGGTAGACGGGCGAAGCGCTGTAGATCGTGTCGCTGGAGGTCAGCGACGCGGAGGTGGCAGTGCCGAACGCCGAGAGCGCCCAGCGCCGGTTCGTGATCCGGTTGACGAGCGTGCGCTCGCCGCTGCCGGTGAAGAGGATGAACGCGAGGTCACCTGCCAGCCCCGGGTTGGGCTTGTGCCAAGCGGGGATCTCAACGGCAGCGGGATCGATCCGCTCCATGTCGATCAGACCGCGGGCGAGGGTCCGCTCCTTGCCACCGCCGCCCAGGACGTACACCTGCAGGCCGGTCACCTCGTTCGCGGCCTCCGCGTTCTGCGGATCGGCGATGATCCGCGCCGCCCTGCCGAGCTCGGCCTCGCGGGCGGGGTCGCCATCGGGGCGCATCAGCACGGCGACGGCGCCGAGCCGTGAGAGGGCCGAGACGACCGTCAGCGCGCTCGGGCGCGTCTGCATGAGGACGCCGACGTGCTCGCCTTGGCGGACGCCGATCTCGATCAGACCGCGGACGACGTTGTCGACCCGCTCCTTGACGGCCTCGTGGGTGTGGGCGCGATCCTCGAAGAGGAGGACGACGTCGTCGGGCGCACGATCTGCCTGCTCGTCGAGCAACAGCCCAAGTGAGATCCGGGTCCGTGCGCCGACGCGGCCGAGGCGATTGAGCTGATCGAGCTGTCCGGCGGTGTCGCCGACGATCTCGCGCAGCGTCCGGCTGGCGCCGATCGCGGCGCCGACCAGCCCCTGCGCCGCGCCGATGCCGGCGCCGACCGCAAGCTGCGCGCCCGCCCCGATCCGGTCGAGGCGACCGGCTCCGCCGTCCGCCGGCTCAACGGTCTCCTCGATCCGCACGACGCCATCGGGCAGGTCGCCGTCGCCGGCGCGCCATTCGAGCCAGGCGGCGACGGTCGGCCAGGTGACGTCGACGGCCGTCGAGCCGACGACGAGGCCGAAGTGACCGGCCTTCAGCGAAACCTCGTAGACGTCGGCGCGGGGAGCGGCCCAGCGCGCGGCGCGGACGGATCGCGCGGGGGCGATCTCGTCGTTCTCGCCGACGAACGCGAGGATCGGATTGGTCATGTCCGCGAGCGTCACCAGGCGGTCCTCGATCACGAAGCCGCCCGAGACGAGCCGGTTGTGGACGCCGAACTGGCGAATCACGTCGGCGAGCACCGGGCCCGGCCACGCGACCCAGCCGTCGGCCTCGAGGAAGCGGCGCTGACGTTCGCGTGGCAGCAGCGCCTCGCGGTCGTGGAGTTGACGGACGAAGGCGAGCCGTTGCTGGAACGACTTCGCCGGGTCCATGAGCCGGAAGCCGGTGCGACTCATCCAGGCGGGCACTCCCCGGGTCGCGAAGACGTGCTCGGCCAGGAAGGCGGCGATGCCGATGGCAGCCTCCTCGGGCAGCCCGAAGCTGAGCGTGCCACGAGTGTCGACGGGGCTTCCGAAGACGACGATCGAGTCGATTCCCTCAGAGCGCCGGAAGGCGGCCACCTGGTAACAGAACATCCCGCCCTGGGAGTAGCCACCGATGTGGATCTTCTCGCGTCCCGTCTCCTTGCGAACGCGATCCAGCGCCTCGTCGACCGCGAGCACATGATCGTTGAGCGAGCGCTCGAGTCCCCCCTCCTCCCGCTCGGGCGCGCCGAAGTCGACGACCCAGGGATCAATCCCGTTGCGGTGGAGGATCTCGACGGCGCTGGTGGACGGCGCCACGTCGTAGATGTCGGCGTCGAGCATCAGCGGCGGGATCAGCAGCAGCACCGGCCGATCGGTTGCCGCTCCGTTGTCCTTGCCGGGGGCGAAATAGCGACGCAGCCTGTAGACCCGCCGGGTCGAGACGACCTCGAACGGCGAGGGCTGCTCGTCGGTCTCGAGCCCGCCGAAGCGCGCGACCTCGAGCGCGTTCTGCGCTGCGGCTCCGAGCCTCCCGGCCGGACGCGTGATCAGATCTCCAACGATTGACATGCGAAATCCCCCGCACCCGCGGGCTTCATGCCTCGCTGCGGAGCGCTCGACTCTACCGCCGCCACCACGAGGCCGAGCCCTGCCGACCGGCGCCATCCGCGAAACTCGGGTCGTGCACGGCGTCATCGAGAGCGAGAGCGCCGCCACCGCCGGCGAGGCTCCGACGAAGCTCGCGGTCATCGCATCCGTTGCGTGTCTCGTCTCGCTCGCCCTGCTCGCTCTCCTCATCCATCCCCTGCGTCAGGCGATCGGCGACGCGCTCAGCGGAGATACGGCCGCCCTTCGCTCGGACCTTCAGGGTCTCGGTGCCGGCGGCGTCGCGATGATCTTCGCCCTCGCGCTCGCTCACTCGGTGATCTTCTTCCCCGCCGAGATCCTCAACGCCGCTGCCGGGTTCGTCTACGGCTTCTGGTGGGGCATGCCGCTGATGATGTCCGCCTGGCTGGCGAGCGGGGTCCTCTGCCACCAGGTCGGCCGCTACGCCGCCCGCCCCGTCCTGCTGAAGCTGCTGCGCGAGGAGCGCATCGCGCGCTACGAACGCGCCGTCGAGCGTGGCGGAGTCACCCTCCTGATCGCGATGCGCCTGGTGCCGATCGTGCCCTTCAGCCTGTTCAGCTACGTGGCCGGCTCCGCCCGCGTCCCCCTGACGACCTTCGTCTGGACCACCGTGGTCGGCTTCATCCCGCTCACGGGCCTCTTCGTGCTCCTCGGCAGCCGGCTCCAAGACCTATCTCCCGGGGATCCGGTGATCTGGGGCGGAGCGATCGTCCTGATCCTCCTCCTGCTGATCACCCGCAGGACGTTGCCGTTGCTTGGCTCCGAACACGAGGCGAGGCTCCACGCCGAGGCGGAGTCGCGGGGCGATCAGCCCGTCGATCCCACCGCTTGACATTGAGGGGATATATGTAAAGCTGATCGACAGATGCACTCAGTCTGTCCACTAGCCGAGGGAGCATGATGGAAGCCGCCACCGCCCACGCCGAGCCCGCCGAGCCGCCCCCTTTCGCCGCCTGGTCCGACCCGAAGCGCTATCTCTGGCTACTCGGCCTGATCGTTCCAACCGTCCCGTTCATCGCCTGGGCGCTCGTCGAAGCCACCGGCCTCGGCGTCTTCTGGTGGTTCGGACCGGTGTTGATCTTCGGGCTCATCCCGGCGCTGGATTTCCTGATCGGCAAGGACGCGGCCAATCCCCCCGACTCCGCGCTCAAGTGGCTCGAGCAGGACAAGTACTACCGCTGGTGCACCTACCTGTTCCTGCCGCTGCAGTTCTCCTCGCTCGTCTTCGCCTGCGCCGAGTGGTCGAGCGGTGGGCTGAGCATCCTCGAGAGCCTCGGCCTCGCCTTCACCGTCGCGATGGTCGGCGGAATCGCGATCAACACGGCCCACGAGCTCGGCCACAAGCGCAAGAGCGCCGAACGCTGGCTCTCGAAGATCGCCCTCTCCCAGACCGGCTACGGACACTTCTTCATCGAGCACAACCGCGGCCACCACGTGCGGGTCGCGACGCCCGAGGATCCCGCCAGCTCCCGGCTCGGGGAGAGCTTCTGGGAGTTCCTGCCACGGACCGTTTCCGGCTCGCTCAGGTCCGCGCTCCACCTCGAGCGAGTCAGGCTCGAGCGCGCCGGCCACAACGGCTTTTGGACGATCAGCAACGACGTCCTCAACGCCTGGGCGATGACCGTGGTGCTGTTCGCGGGACTCACGATCGGCTTCGGCGTCGAGGTCCTGCCTTGGCTGCTGGTCCAGGCGGTCGTCGGCTTCTCGCTGCTCGAGGTCGTCAACTATCTAGAGCACTATGGCCTGCTCAGGCAGCGCGAGGAGGACAGGGACCGCTACGAGCGCTGCCGTCCCGAGCACTCGTGGAACTCGAACAACGTCGCCTCCAACGTCTTCCTCTACCACCTGCAGAGGCACTCAGATCACCACGCGAATCCGGTGCGGCGCTACCAGGCGCTGAGGCATTACGAGGAGGTGCCGGAGCTGCCCTCGGGCTACGCGACCATGATCGTGCTCGCCTACATGACGCCGCTGTGGCGGAGGGTGATGGACCCGAAGGTGCTCGCCCACTATGGGGGTGACGTGACCCGGGCGAACATCCACCCCAGACGGCGCGAGAAGATCCTGGCCCGCTACGGCGCGACCGCCTAGGAGGGCACGACGATGGCCGCCTGGCTGTGCCCGGTCTGCGAGTACGTCTATGACGAGGCGGAGGGCGCTCCGCGGGAGGGGTTTCCCGCCGGCACCCCATGGAGCGACGTGCCCGAGGACTGGACCTGCCCGGATTGCTCCGTCAGGGAGAAGCCGGACTTCGTCCTGGCCGAGAAAGCCGAGTGACCAGAATGGACGCCATCGCCGCGCCCCGAACCAGCTACGCCCAAGCGAGCAGGATCCTGCTCCGCGACTCCGTTCTTGACGCGGTCGGCGAGCTCCTCGCCGATGACGCCTGGAGCGACGTGACGATGGCCGAGGTGGCGAGCCGTGCGGGTGTCAGCAGACAGACCCTCTACAACGCCTTCGGGGGCCGGGAGGAGTTGGCGCAGGCCTACCTGATGCGGGAGGCCGGGCGCTTCCTCGAGGCGATCGAGGAAGCGGTGGTGGGCAACGCCGACGATCCGAGGCGGGCCCTGATCCAGGCCGCCGAGCTCTTCCTCTCGCTCGTCTCGACCCACCCGATGGTCCGAGCCCTCTCGAGCCAGGACGGCGAGCAACTGGTCGCGATGGCCACGACTCGCGGCGGCACGTTGCTGACGGCGATGACGGACCGCCTCAGCGAGCTGATCTTGTCGAACTGGCCCGAGGTGGAGCCGGAGGGAGCGCGACTGCTTTCAGCGACGCTGGTGCGCCTGGCGATCAGTCATGCAGTGCTTCCGACGGGACCACCGAAGCGGACGGCGGCGGACATCGCGCGGACGCTCGGTCCGTTCATCGATGAGCTGCTACGCGGTGCAGAACTTCCGCGACCTCCCTCGGGCGAGAGAGAAACGGAGAATGACCGCCCCGAAGCTCGACCAGCTCAGCGGCCAGGCGACCGGTCGCAACACGGCGGGACCAATCAGGATTGACGAGACGATCCTCGCCGCAGACGACGTAGGTCCGCGCTACGTCCGGGAGTTCGTCGAGTTGGCACGGGACGGCATAGGGAGTCCTTGCCTGGGGACGAAGCCGCTTGATCGCCGCACCGGCGGCGTCCTCGTCGCAATCCGCGTAGAGGATCTGGCGAGCTAGGTCGGTGTCGATCCACCTCGCGCTTCCGTTCTCGTCCTCGTCGAGGCCGCCCGCATATTCCGGCAGGAGCACGCCGGATTCCTGGAGTTGCTCGACCAGGCTGTGCCCCGGGGACGGAACCAGCGCGCATAGAAACACGAGACGCCGAATCGGACGCCGGGCAGCTACGAGGGGAATGGTCATCCCCGCCATCGAATGTCCGACGAGGACGACCTCATCGTCCTCGCTGGACAAAGCCTCGACGACGTGGTCGGCGTAGGTCTCAAAGGTGGCGGCGGGGTCGTCGCTCGGGAGGTCAACGGTGAGCGTGCGATGCCCGAGGGAATCGAGCTCGGGCGCCAGAAGCTCCCAGCACCAGGCTCCGTGCCAGGCTCCGTGGACGAGCATGAAGGTGCTCACCTCACCATCCTCTCAATATCGCCTTGGTGTGCGGAGGCTTCCGGTCGCTCAGCTCCCGGCCCTGATCGCCTCAGCCATCGATCGTCGGTCGGCGAGCGGCGGAATGTCGTAGGAGCTCCTGACCTTGAGGTTGCCGGTCGCGTAGAAGGCGAGCTGGTCGGCGAGGATCTCAGTATCGAGGTCGCACGGGATCGGGTACCCGGGCTCGGTCTTGAAGCAGTCGCGCCAGTTCGGCGACCGGCGGAAGAGGTCGAAGAACCGCTCGTAGTCGGCGTCGTCGAACCATTCATTTGCGATCACGTGGCCGAGCTCGTGGAGGGTGAGGTGATCGGCGAAGGCCCCGCCCTTCCGGGCCAGCACGTCCAGGTCGACGATGTAGCGCTTCTCGCCGCCGCGCTTCCTGGTCGTGACGGAGCTTGCGTTGTACTCGTACGACGCGCGAACCACGACCTGGGGATAGGTCGCGCGCAGCAGGCGACGGTAGGGCCTCGGTGCATCGCGTACCCGCTCGAGCACGCGCTGCTCGTCCTTTCGGGGGAACTTCTTGAAATCGGGGAGCGGGGGCTTTGCGATGGCAGCGCTCGGCGCACAGAGCACCACGGATGTGGCCAGCAGGGTGAGGAGCTTGGTCATCGCTCGTCTTCATACCGGTTGTGGGGGACGTCCGTGGTCAACCGACCAACTTGCGATTCAGGCCGCCGGCCGCGATGGACAGGGCGATTATCGTCGCGCCGACGAGGACGACGACGCTGATCCCGGATGGAGTGACGAAGAACGACGGGTCGAAGCCCGCGACCGAGCTGACGTCGCCGGCGACGCCGTCTGACAGGCCGAGCGCCTCTCCGATTCCGGCCAGCCCCCAGCGGGCGATCGTCAGGTTGGGAATCAGGTTCACCACGGGCGGCATCACCGCGACCGGCACGATGGCGCCGGCGAAGAGGAGCTGGGGGATGAGCAGCAACGGCACCGAGGCGGCCGCCTGTGAGGTCGTGCGAACGCGCGCAGAGACCGCGAGGCCCATCGCGGCGGCCGCGACTCCCGCCAGAATCACCAGGACCAGTACCTGGGTGTACACCTGCACGGGCGAGTTCAGCGGTTGTAGAAGGACCGCGACCGCGAACAGGGCGACCGCCTGAACGATGACCAGCGGAAAGGCGACGAGCGCCTTGGCGGCGATGTAGGCGTCCGTCCTGACCCCCGCGGCCGTCTCGCGCTCGAGCACGCTGAGCTCTCCGACGATCGTGCGAGCGGTCGCGTTGACGCCCATGAAGATTGCGCCGATCAGCAGCATGAAGGAGATCAAGACTCCGTTGAATCCGGCGAGCGCCGGATTCGAAAGCACGTTCGTCGGCAGGACCAGTCCGATCAGGAGTCCGATGAACGGCGCCTGAGCCAGCGTCAGCACCAGGGTCCGAGACGCGCGGAACAGGAGCCTTCGATCCCGGTCGGCCAGAATCAGCGCCTGGCGGCCGAACGGCCGATCGAGTGCGAGCGGCGCCCGCTCGAGCCGGCTCTCCTCATAGGTCCCCGGCTCGGGCGCTTCGAGCGCCGGTTCGAGCTCCTCGTAGATGGCGTCAAGATCGCTGACCGCAAAGTGGTGCGGGGCATCGGCCGGTGCGCCGTCGAAGGCAATCGAGCCTCCCGGTGCCATGACGACGACGCGGTCGCATAGGCCGATGGATCCGGTCTCGTGGGTGATCAGGCAGACACCGCGCCCGCGATCGGCGATCGAGCGCAGGGTCCGCATCAGGCGACGGTTCAGCCCGGGGTCGAGCCCGGTACCCGGTTCGTCCAGAAGCAGCATCTCTGGATCGACGATCAGCTCGACCGCCACCTCCGCCCGCTTGCGCTCGCCCCGGGAGAGCTCCACGAGCCGCGCGCCCGCCCGCTCGGTGAGGTTGAGCTCAGCGGTGACCTCGTCAATGTGCCCGGAATCGACGGGGTCGAGGTCAGGGCGACGCAACGCGACCGTGTAGCTCAGCGCTTCTCGGACGGTGAGCAGAGGGTGCACCGTGCTGTTCTCCGGCAGAAAGCCGACGTCGCGAGCCCGGCTTGCGATCGGGTCGGAGTCGAGCGTAACCGTGCCGGCTCCCAGCGCGGTGACACCCGCCAGGGCACGAAGCAGCGTGGTCTTCCCCGAGCCGCTGGGCCCGATCACCGCGACCAGCTCGCCCGTGCGCAGCGAGAAGTTCACCGGTCCGAGGAGCCGCTGCTCCGCGGTGACCACCTCGAGCGCGGAGCCGACGAGCGCGGAGGCCTTGGCGGTCGGCGCGAGTTCGGAGCTTGCGACGGTCACCGGAGCCGACACCCTAGCCCCGGCGAGGGATCGCGAGCGTCAGTCCTCTAGCCGACGAGCGCCCGCAGAGCGTCGAGATCTGGCTGGTAAACCTCGACGGAATCGTCGTCCCAGAGGGGTGGGGGCGGAACTTGGGCGTAGCTGGACTTGTGCGGAAGCGCCGGGGAATCGAGCTCCGAGACGCCGACGTCATCGAGGAGGATCGAGGGCTCGATCCTCATGAACGCATCGACGACCCGCGGGTCGAACTGAGTTCCGCTGCAGCGTTGAATCTCCGCCAGCGCTTCAGCTGCCGGCCATGCACGCTTGTACGGGCGCTCGTGGGTGAGGGCGTCGAAGACGTCGGCGACCGCGACGATTCGGCCGACGATCGGGATCTCCTCACCCGCGATGCCGTTCGGATAGCCACCGCCATCCCAGCGCTCGTGATGGGTCAGTGAGATCTCCTGGGCCATCCGCAGGACCGGGAACGTCCCCTCGCCGAGGATCCTCGCCCCCATCTCGGTGTGCTCCTGCATGAGATGCCACTCATCCGCGGACAGCTTTCCGGGCTTCAAGAGAATCTGGTCGGGCACGCCGACCTTGCCGATGTCATGCAGCGGCGCCGCCCGGCGTAGCAATGCGACGTCCTTCTCGCTGAGGCCGAGGCCCCGGCCGATCAGCGCGCACGTGCGTCCCACGCGCTCGGTGTGCTGGTAGGTGGCGTCGTCGCGGTACTCGGCCGCGATGGCCAGCCGCTGGAGGGTTTCGAGACGGGACTCTTCGAGGGCATCGGTGCGCTCACGCACGGTCCGCTCGAGGATGTCACTCTGGTTCTGCAGAGCCTCCTCGGCCTGATGCTGGGTCGTGATGTCGCGCGCCGTCATATATAGGCGCTGCTCCGCGGCGAAGGGGCGGATAGCCCATTCCAACCAGCGGTACTCGCCGTCAGCCCGCTTGAAGCGGTTGCGGTAGCTGGCACTCTCGGCGCCCTCGACCATCCGCTCGGTCTCAGCGGCGGTGCGTTCCCGGTCCTCGGGATGGATGAAGTCGAGAATCGGTCGTGAGATCAGCTCGGTGGCCGGGTAGCCGAGCGTCTCCTCCCAGGCCGGGTTCACTTCTTCGAGGTAGCCGGTGAAGCTGGCGGTCCCGAAGAGGTCCAGCGAGAGGGCGAAGTGTCGGTCCACCTTCGCCTCGAGCTCACGGCGTCCGTCGACGAACTTGCCGAGCACGCCACCGACGATGAGGAATGCGGTGGTCTCGGTCGCGATGCCGAAGATGCCGATGCTCTGATCCGTGGTGACGTCCGAACCGGCCGCGAGCCCGAGCGCGAACGCCGCGGCCGCCAATCCGCCGCGGAGCCCGAACTCCATGGCACAGATCGCGATCGGGATCACGAAGAGAACCAGGGTCGCGTCACCGACACCCGCAGCGTCCGCCGTGGCTGCGCCGGCGACCCTGGCGACGAAGACCGCAATGAACAGGAATGCGGCGAGGCCGGCCACGAACCAGGTGGGGATCCGCTGATCCATCCACCGGTGCAGGAACCCCTCTCGTTCGGGAGGGGCTGCGGGTTCTTGGAGCAGGAGGGCAGCCATCACATGCGCTATCGACGCCCGATCCGCGGTTGATTAGCGGACTGGACAAATTGTTGATCGCCCCTCGGTGTCGCGGGGTCCACAAATTTGCAGCCGTGGCTCAAGCAGGAGGCCCCGGCGCCCGATGAAAGGTTGATGCGGCGCGAGAGCGAGATGCGCGACGACTTCGAGGACCGTTTCTGGTTCAGCATGGTCGCGGCTGGTGGATGGGTAACGCTCCTGATGTGCCTCGTCGGGGCCTTCTACGCCGCCTTCTACGCCAGCGATGATCACCGGCTCGGCGTGTCGATCGCGATCGCGATCGCTGCGATCGGGGGCGCCGTGGCCCTCTGGGGAATCCCCTGGCGCCGAGTGATCGCGTCGCGATGGCGAACCCACGCGTTCTTTGCTTGGAGCGTCTCCACCATCACGATCGTCGCCGTCACCGCCGCACTCGACGGTGGAATCGACAGCCCGCTCGCGCTCATGCTCTTCCTGCCGGCGGTCTTCGCCTCCCTCGCGTACCCGATTCGCCTCGTTGGCGCGGTGGCGGCTCTCGCCGTTGGAGCGGTCCTTCTGCTCTTCCTGTTCGATTCGGGTCACACGTCCAGTGACGGCTCCGTCCTCATCTTCTGTGCAGCGCTGAGCGGCACTGCGATCCTGGCGGTGTGGCAGGCCCGCAATCACGACTCCTGGCGGCGGCAGCTGGCCCGCAGCTCGAGCACCGACCCCCTGACCGGGCTGCTGAATCGACGCGGCTTCGCAGTCGCGTCTCACGCCGCGTTCGGCGCCTTGGCCCGCCACGACCGGCCGGTGACGCTGTTGATCATCGACCTCGACTTGTTCAAGGCCTACAACGACTCCCACGGACATCACGCGGGTGACGAGCTCCTGCGCTGGATCGCTGAGCGGCTCCGCGAGGCCGTGCGTCCCACCGATTCGGTTGCGCGGTTCGGCGGCGACGAATTCGCCGTGCTGCTGCCGGACACGGACCGCGGGGCGGCCGAGGCGGTCGTCAGCCGGATCGAAGCCGCCCTGACCTCCAGGGCCACGTTCTGCCTCGGGCGGGCAAGCGCACCTGAGCATGGATCGACGTTTGACGCCCTCTACCGAATCGCCGACACCGACCTGTATCAGCGCAAGCTCCTGCGGCCCGCCGTAGCGCTCGAGGAGTCGTCCCCGGAGGCTTTGATCGAATACCGCAAGCAGCGCGTCTCGATCTCAGCTGACGCGATCCTCGCGGGCATAACCGAGGCGTTCTACGTGATCGACGACGAGTGGCGCTTCGTCTACGTGAACGAGCCGGCGGAGAAGCTGCTGGGCCACACCGCGTCGGAGCTCCTGGGTCGCAAGCTCCTGGCGCTCTTTCCCTCGACGGCCGGCTCGACGTTCGAGGAGGTGTTTCTACGCGTCCTCTCCACCGGGGCCTCCGAGACGTTCATCGAGCACTACGAGCCGCTGGGACGTTCGTTCTCCGTCAAGGCCAGCCCGCTGAACGGCGGACTCTCCGTCTACTTCCACGACATCACCGCCGACGACCCGATCGCGGCTCAGCTCTGAGAACCGGCGAGACGATCATCGTGGCTACAGGTCTTTCTCGTACCAGAAGCGGGCCATCGTGTTGCCGTTGTAGTCCGGGATCGAGCGATACCCAGCGCTCTCGTACAGATGCTTGGCCGCCGGCTGGCGATCGCCCGTGTCGAGCCTCGCGATCGTGTAGCCGACCTCGCGCGCACGGTCCTCGAGCGCAACGAGCAGCCCCCTCGCCAGGCCTCGTCCACGCGCCTCCGGCACCACGTACATCCGCTTGATCTCGCAGGCGTGCTCTCCGATCCGTTTGAGCCCGCCGCTGGCAAGGGCGCGACCATCGGAGCGAAGCACGAGGAAGGCCCCTCCAGGGGGGCCCATCACCTGCGGTCCGGCGCCGACGGAGTGGATGGAGCCGCCGCGGTCTGCGTAGAGCTCCTCGATCTCATCCTCCATCGCCTTGACCAGCGCAAGCGCCTCCGGAGCGCTCGGGTCGCTCGACGTCACCTCGAACTCTTGCGTCTTCATGGCTTCATTCTGGCCGGATAGGATCGGAGGGTGGCCCACGAAGGGGAGATCGACGCCGAAAGCCGCGCGGCCATTCTCGCCTCGGCGGCCGACTACATCGAATCATGGCTCGACGGCGACGCTGAACGGATGGGTCGCTGCCTGCACCCGGAGCTCGTCAAGCGTGAGGTGGAATACGAAGATGACGCCGGTTCCGGCGCGCACCTCGACACGATCTCCCGCGATGACATGGTGGCGGCGACTGAAAAGGGATACGGCAAGCGCTACGAGCGCCCCTACGAGACCACGATCCTCGACGCGTTCGGCGACATCGCCACCGTGAGGGTCCTGTCCTCCGTATACATGGACTACCTGCATCTGGCCCGCCTCGATGACAAGTGGCTGCTGGTCAACGTCCTCTGGCAGCGCCGCCCGGGCAAGTGACGATCGCCGGCATCGAGCCGGCCCGCTCCGGCTATATCGAGCGCAGCGGCCAGCGGATCGCATGGCAGGAGTTCGGCGAGGGGCATGACGTCATCCTGCTGCTCCCCACCTGGTCGATCGTCCATACCGACCATTGGCGGCACCAGGTCCCCTTCCTGAGCGAGCGCCATCGGGTGATCACCTTCGACGGGCTCGGCAACGGGGCCTCAGACAGGCCAACCGACCCAGCGCTCTACGGGGACATTCCATTCGCTGACGACGGCGCTGCGGTGCTCGATGCCTGTGGCGTCGGGCGCGCCACCGTGATGGGCTCCTCGCAGGGTGGCGCCTGGGCTCTGGCCCTTGCCGCGCGGCATCCCGAGCGCGTCGACGGCGTGGTATTCATCGGGCCCGCCGTGCCGCTGGCTCCCGGGCGCCCGGAGCGAGTCGCCGCCAACGAGCAATTCATGGATGAGCTCGCCGAGCATCCGGGATGGGCCAAGTGGAATCGCGCTCATTGGCTCGCGGATTTTCCCGACTTCCTCCGTTTCTTCTTCTCGCAGTGCTTCACCGAGCCCGACTCCGAGGCGGAGATCGAGCACTTCTTCGAGATGGGCATGCAGACGACACCCGAGGTCCTGCTCGCCACCGCTGGGGTCCCCGAGCACAATCTCGATACGGAGCGCGCCGAGGAATACGCGAGTGCCCTGAGCTGCCCGGCGCTGGTGATTCACGGCGACGCCGATGCGATCAGCCCCCTTGCCCGTGGACAGAAGCTCGCCGAGCTGACCGGCGCTCAGCTGATCGTGAAGCCCGGCGGCGGGCACGAGCCCCATTGCCGAGACCCCGAACGGACCAATGGGGTCATCGCCGGCTTTCTCGCCTCGACTGAGTCGATCCCAGCCTCTCAGCCTCCTCCCTGACCGGCCGCAGGCCGATGTTCGGACCTTCAATCACTC
The DNA here is from genome assembly GCA_963826475.1 of uncultured Solirubrobacterales bacterium. Taxonomy (GTDB): domain Bacteria; phylum Actinomycetota; class Thermoleophilia; order Solirubrobacterales; family 70-9; genus RHKX01. The sequence goes on from CAWGXC010000003.1 coordinate 1,492,201, forward strand.
TCCGCGACCGCCGTGCAGCCGATCGAGATCAGCAAACCGAGCGGCAGCGGCACCTGCATGGTCATTCGCGCCGGCGGCTCGTCGGGGAAGAACTGAGCGAACAGCTCGTTCATCTCCGGGAAGTCGGCTTGATCCGCGACCAACACCGTCACGTTGACAACCATGTCCGGGCGGCTGCCCGCCGCCTTCAGCACAGCTTCGAGGTTGTCGAACGCCTGACGTGCCTGCTCGCCGAACGAAGGTCCCGCCGCCTCCCCGGTCTTCGGGTCCACCCCCGGCTGCCCCGAGACGAAGACGAATCCGCCGGCCTTGACGGCCTGCGAGTAGGGACCGATCTTCGGCGGCATCCCTGGCCCGCTGACGACCTCGCGCTTCACGGAGCAACCCTAGCGCGGGGCTCATGCACGCTGTCCGAGCCCCGCAGCTCGAGCGCAACGACCCGCGCCGGCGGCCCCTAGGGTGCCGCCGGCACCTCCGGCTCGAGCGCCCCACCCCTACCCGGGTTGGCTCCACCCTCCTCCCGCGTCAGGCGATTGGCGAAGTAGACGGGAATGATCGAGAGCAGAATCACCAGGACGGCGACCACGTTGACGATCGGCAGCTGGTTGGGGCGGGAGAAGTTGGCGAAGATCCAAAGCGGCAGGGTCTGCTCACCGGTTCCGGCGGTGAACGTGGTGACGATGATCTCGTCGAAGCTGAGGCCGAAGGCGAGCAGGCCGCCTGCGACCATGGCGGTTTGGAGGTTCGGCAGCGTGATTCGCCGGAACGTCGTCCAGGGGTTCGCCCCGAGGTCGGCCGAGGCCTCCTCGAGCGAGCCCGAGAGCCTGCGCATCCTGGCGACGACGTTGTTGTAGACGACGACGATGCAGAAGGTTGCATGGCCGACGACGATCGTGAAGAGGCTCAGATCGATCCCGAGGATCTGGGTGAAGCTGGTATTCAGCGCGACGCCGGTGACGATCCCGGGCAGGGCGATGGGCAGGATCACCAGGAACGAGATGGTCTCGCGGCCGAAGAACCGGTACCTGGCGACGGCGAGCGAGGCGAGGGTGCCGAGGACGAGCGCGATCCCGGTCGCGAGTGCGCCGGCCTCCAGCGACAGGACGAACGCGTCGCGGGCGCCGTTGTTGTCGATCGCCTTGCCGAACCATTCGGTCGTCAGCCCCGGCGGCGGCCACTCGAACGTCAGGCTCGTGCTGAACGCGTAGATCACGATGATCGCGATCGGGATGTAGATGAACGCGAGGGTCACCCCGGAGGCCATCCGGAGGAAGAGCTCGGTGCGCCGCGAGAGCCTCATGTCGACCGACTGCGGCTCATACGTGCTCGAAGGCGCCGAGTCGCCTGGCCAGCAGCAGATAGGCGACCATGATCATGATCGGAACGGTGGCGAACGCCGCCGCCAGCGGCAGGTTGGTGGTGATGTTCGAGTAGACGACGGTGCCGATGAACTGCGTCTTGCTGACCAGCGACGGTGCGATGAAGTCGCCGAGCGTGAGCGAGAAGGTGAAGATCGAGCCGGCGACGATTGCCGGGAACGTGAGGGGCCAGAGCACGCGCCTAGCCGTGTAGGCGGGACGGGCGCCGAGGTCATCGGAGGCGCTCAGCAGCGAGTTCGGGATGCGCTCGAGTCCCGCGTAGATCGGGATGATCATGTAGGGCAGCCAGATGTAGCTCATGACCAGCCAGACGGCGACGTTGCCGTATCCCGGTCCCGACAGGCCGAAGGGATGAAGCGCCCAGTTGAGGACGCCGTCCTCGCTGAGGATCGCTCGCCAGGCGTAGACCTTGACCAGGTAGGAGGACCACAGCGGCATCAGCACCGCAACCACGAGCAACCCCTTCGACCGATTCCGCGCCACCTTTGCCATGAAGAAAGCGAGCGGCAATGCCAGCAGCGCGTCGGTGACGGTCACCGCCGCCGCGATGCCGACGGTCCGCAAGGTGATCGTCCGGTAGACCGGTTCTTCGACCAGCGTCTGGAAGTTGTGGAGCGAGTACGTCTGCTCGACCGCTCCGCTGAGTTCACCCAAGGACCAGAAGGCCGCGATCAGCAGGACCGCAAGGGAGCCGAGATAGCCGATGACCAGCCAGCCGACCGGCCCAGCCAGCAGCGACCCGATCTGCAGCCGGGGCCGACCGTGGAAGAGGCCGGCGAGCCTGTAGCCCGCCGACCTCCGCGGCGCAGGCGCGCTGGCGCCCGACGCTTCCACTCAGTCGTCCTTCACTCTTTACCCAGCTGCGGAGATCGCAGCGGCTAGCCCTTGATCTCCGTCCATGCCTGGTTCCAGTCGTCGTACGTCTTGCAGACGTCACCTCGATCGTCCCCACAGTCGGAGACCGGAGTCGTCCAGTAGTAGAGGTCGTCGAGGTACTGCGCGCCATCGGCGTCGTAGATCTTGCAGTGGTTCGGATCGGCGGTCTCGTCGCACGCCTTCTCGTTGGCCGGCGCCTCGCCGAACCACTCGGCGACCTGCGCGTTGACCTTCGGGTCGGTTATGTGGTTCATCCACATGTACATGCAGTTGGGATGTGCAGCCTTCGAGCTGACCATCCAGGTGTCCGACCAACCGGTCGATCCCTCGTCGGGGAGGACCGCGTCGACCGGCTGATTATCCGCCTGCAGGAGCTGGTTGATCACCTGCCACGTCGTGCCGATCTCGCTGTCGTCGTTCGAGAACGCCGAGATCTCCTTCGTGTAGTCGGCCCAGTACTCGCCGACGTTGGAGTTCTGCTCCTTGAGCAGGTCGATCGTGGCGTTGAACTGATCGTCGTCGAGCTCGTAGGGGTTCGTGATCCCCAGATCGGGCTGCGTCTTCATCAGGTACAAAGCCGCGTCGGCGATGTAGATCGGGCTGTCGTAGGCCGTCACCTTGCCCGCGTACTTGGACGCCTCAGCGGGGTCGAACACCGCGCTCAGCGACGTCGGCGGCGGGTTCACCGAATCGGTGTTGTACATCAGCAGGTTCGCCCCGCGACCATGGGGAATCCCGTACATCTGCCCATCGACGCTGTTGTAGGGCTGGTCCTTGAGCCCGGGGAAGATGTCCGCGTAATTGGGCACGAGATCCGTGTTGACGGGGGCAACGTCGCCGTTGTCGATCAGCCGCAGCGTCGCGTCACCGGAGGCCGAGACGCCGTCGTACTGACCGGTGCGCATCAAGTTGACCATGTCGTCGGAGGTGTTACCGATCTTGACGTTCACCTGGCAGCCGGTCTCCTTCTCGAAGTCCGTGACCCAGTCGACCTTCGGGTCGGTGGAGCCGTCCTCGGCGTAGCCGGCCCAGGCGATGATGTTCAGCTCGCCCTCGCCCTTCCCGAGTGAAGTCGGCATCGCGGCGTCGCTGCTGCTGCTGCTGCTCGAGTCGCTGCTCCCGCAGCCGACTGCGAACAGAACCATGAAGGCACTCAGGCCCGCAACGATGAGCCAGGCCCATCGCGCAGAGCGCGCATCGGTGTTCATTCCATTTCCTCCTTGGATCGTTTGCCCGGGTACCCCGGATTTCTCTCTTCTCCAACGACGGCGACCGTATGCTCACGGCGCCAGCCGACCTTCACTTCCCGTCCCCTCAGACCTTCGTCCTCGTGTGTCGTCTGCTCGACGTTCTGGCGGGCCAGCTGTATCCGCCCGCCCTTCGCGAGCTCGACGTGGAACCGGGTGACCATCCCCGCGTAATGCACGTCGGTGATCGTCCCCTCCTCGACCTCGAGGCCATCGGTCGAATCCCCCTCGCGGAGCAGGCGCACCTTCTCCGGCCGGATCGTGAAGCTGCCCGCTTCCCGCTCAACGATGTTGGAGATGCCCACGAAACCCGCTACGAACGGGTTGTCGGGACGCTCGTAGACGCTCTCGGGCTCGCCGACCTGCTCGATCCGGCCCTCGTTGAAGACGGCTATGCGGTCGGACATCGTCAGGGCCTCGTCTTGATCGTGAGTGACGTAGACGAAGGTGATTCCGACCTCCCGCTGAATCTGCTTGAGCTCGATCTGCAGCTGCTCGCGCAGCTTCAGGTCGAGCGCGCCGAGCGGCTCGTCGAGCAGCAGGACCCGTGGCCGATTGACGATCGCTCGGGCGAGCGCGACGCGCTGGCGCTGGCCACCGGAGAGCTCGGACGGCTTGCGATCGTCGTAGCCGGAAAGGCGCACCATCTCCAGCGCCTCCGCCCGGCGGCTCTCGCGCTCTGTCCGCTCGACCTTCGCGATGCGCAACCCGTACTCGACGTTCTCGGCGACCGACATGTGCGGGAAGAGGGCGTAGTCCTGGAAGACGGTATTGACCTCGCGGTCATAGGCCGGCAGCTCGGTGACGTCGCGTCCGCCGAGCTCGATCGAGCCGCGGTCGGGAACCTCGAAGCCGGCGATCATCCGCAGCATCGTCGTCTTGCCCGAGCCGGATGGGCCGAGCATCGTGAAGAACTCGTTGCGGCGGATCTCGAGGTCCACGTCCGCGACGGCCACGACCTTGCCGTAGGTCTTGCGCACGCCCACGAGCCGGACGTCGGCGACCCCGGCGGGCGATTCCTCGATGACTGCTGTTTCGGAGACGGCCTTTGCCAATCAGTACAAAGGGGACGGGACTGGCCGGACGCTATCCGACCGTCGGGACGCTTGGGGCTGCGCCTGCGGACAAAGTTGTACGAAACCTTTGTCCGCAGTGGCTAGGAAGGGGCCGTCGCCGTGACGATCCAGGTCGAGGCCATCGCCATGACGCCCTCCGGACCTTCCCCGAACTCGCTCAGCGCGTCGCGGATCTCGGCCTCGAGCGTCGGCCTGATCTCCTCCGCCTTCTCGCCCGTGAGCCGGATCACCTCAGCCGCTGGGCCGATGGCCATGTTGAAGCGGACGGCGTGATCGAGGTCCCTCCCGATCTTGATCGGGAGGTCGCAGCGCCGCAGCGTGATCGCCTCGAATCCCGCGACACGAAGCTGCTCCGTGACCGTGTCGGCGTTCGCCATCGAAAACGGTCCGGGGCCGCATGTGGGCTCGTCAGATTCCTCCGGCTCCTCGAGGTACTTGTCAACGACGAGCTCGGCACGGTGGACCCAGGGGTTGTCGAGCTTGCGCCGCCAGACGACGCCGACGAGCAGGCCGCCGGGAACGAGCGAGTCGCGGATGTTGCGCAGAGCCGCGACGGGATTGGCGAAGAACATGATCCCCATTCGCGAGAACGCGTAGTCGAACGGTCCCCCGAGATCCATGATCTGAACGTCGCCGGCGCGGAAGCTGACGTTGGCTACCCCCTTCTCCCGCGCGTCGTGGATCGAAGCCTCGACGAACGGCATGGAGACGTCGACTCCGACCGCCTCTCCCTCGGCTCCGATCAGGCCGGCGAGCGCTTGCGTCGTGTCGCCGAATCCGCAGCCGATGTCGAGCACCCGGTCCCCGCGCCCAGGCGGATAGGCCTCCAGCGCCGCCTTGCCGTGAAGGGCGAGACTCGTCGCGATCAGGTCGCGGAACTCGAGGAAACGATCGAAGAGCACCCCGCTCCAGGCCTCCGTGGCCTCCTCGTTCTCCGCGGCCACCACGCCCTTGCTTGCGGCACCGGACTCCATCACGCGATCGTACGCCCCTTTTGTCACAATCGTCGCGTGAACGAGACGACGACAGTCGGAGCCGAGTTCGCCAGGGCGCTTGCGGCGAAGGACTTCGGCCGGATCCGCTCACTGCTGGCCCCCGAGATCGACTTCCGGGGGCTGACTCCGAGCCGTGACTGGCAGGCGAGCGATCCGGACTCGGTCGTCACGGACGTCCTGCAGCAGTGGTTCGAGGACTCCGACGAGATCGAGTCGCTCGAACACGTCGATGTGGATTCCTTCGCCGACCGCGAACGCGTCGGCTACCGCTTCCGCATCAGCAACGAGGATGGTCCGCAGGTGGTCGAGCAGCAGGCCTATCTCGCTTCGAGCGAGGGTCGGATCACCTGGATGCGGGTGGTCTGCTCGGGCTTCCGCCCGGTCTAGTCGCCGCAGCCAGGGATGCGCCCCGAGCCCAGGCGCCGCTTCGCGTCCCAGACGCCATTGCCGGTCGTCGGTGTGTCAGTCGCGTAGACGCCAGGCCACGGGGTCGGTCCCCTCGACCTTCTCCGCCTCGCCGAGCTTTGCCAGATGGTCGAAGTAGGCGAGCACCATCTGCAGGCCCCAGCCGGCGGTGGCCGGGGTGACGTTCTCCTCGCCGAGCAGATCGGCAACGGCTTCGAACGCCGTCTTCTGACCGCTCTTGAGAGAAGCGCGGATGCGACCGAGCTGCTCAGCGACGAGGGCGCGGTTCGCCTCGATCTTGGCGTCGACGTCACGGAAGGTGCGGCCGTGGCCGGCGAGACAGAGCTTCACGTCGAGCTCCTCGACGATGTCGAGCGAGTCGAGGAACTCGCCGACCGGATCGCCGGTGTGGCCGTAGTCGAAGAACAGCGAGATCCGGCCGAGCAGGTGATCGCCGCTGATCAGCAGGCCGCTCTCGGGCTCGTGCAGAACGACGTGCGACGGCGCGTGACCGGGTGTCTCGTACGCCCGGAAGAAGCCCATGTCGGTGCCGACCTCGACCCCGTCGACGAGCTCGCGATCGGGCGGCACGACCCTGGCGATCAGCGGCTCGTCGTCCCTGTGGGATTCCTCGTAGCGCTCCAGGGCCTCGGCGGGCACGCCGCTCTGACGGGCGACCTCGATCCGCCGCTCGAGCGAGCGCTCGGGGTTCTCCGCCATGTTGCGGATGTGCTCCCACGCCGGGTGCATCCAGAGCTCGCAGCCCGCGGCGTCGACGATCGGCCCGGCGAGCCCGTAGTGATCGGTGTGGGCGTGCGTGCAGACGAGCAGCCGGATGTCGCGGAGCTTCAGCTTCGCCTGGCCGAGCGCGAGCTCGAGCTGATGAAGCCCGTCCTCACCCGCGATGCCGGTGTCGAAGAGGACGCATCCGTCACCGCGCGAGATCGCCCAGGCATTGACGTGCGGGACGCCGGGCCACGGGCAGGGGAGTCGCAGACGCCAGACGCCGGGCAGCACCTTCTCGCTGCGGGCGACATCGTTGCGGGAATCGGTGGTGGTCGGGCTCACGCGGAAACGTGCCCGGGGTGAGTAGAACCGCTGAGGGTCAAAGCTCCTCTTCCCGGCGGGCGGCTTCGTCGTCGTGACGGGCGGCGGCGTCCCCGGAACGCTTCATCGCCTTCTGGATCTCCTCCGCCTCCTGCTCCTTCTCACCGGCAACCGCCTCGTGGCGCTCGGCCTGTTCGCGATGGATCTCGGCCTCCTGATGGTGCTTGTCGGCCTCCTCCTGCGCCTGCGCGGCCTCGGGGGCGAGGCTCTCGGCGCGGCGTGCCTGGTTGTCGGCCTGCTCGCGATGCGCGCGGGCCTCGGTCCGCAGCCGCTCACGCTCCTCCCGCCTGGCCTCAGCGCGGTAGCGCAGAAAGAGCGCGACGAACAGGAGGACGACGATCACGGCAACGGCGATGAGAATTACGGTCATGAGCCGAGCGTACCCGTAGCTAGGGTTTGGCACATGAGCGACAGCACCACGAACTCGGTCCAGATCACCCGCTTCGGTGTGGTCAACGCCTACCTCGTGCGCGAGGACGACGGCTTGACGCTGATCGACGCCGTGGTCCCCGGGAGCGCGAGGGCGATTCTCGCCGCAGCGGAGAAGCTCGGCGCCCCGATCGTGCGCATCCTGCTCACCCATGCCCACGGCGATCACATCGGCTCTCTCGATGCACTCGCCGCGAGGCTGCCGGACGCGGAGGTGCTGATCTCCGCACGCGACTCACGGCTGCTCGCCAAGGACAAGACGCTCGACCCCGGCGAGGAGGTCGGCAAGTTGCGCGGCAGCTATCCCGGCGCGAAGACCAAGCCGACGCGGACGGTCGCGGCCGGCGAGAAGGTCGGGTCACTCGAGTCGGTCGCCGCCCCCGGTCACACCCCGGGACACCTCGCCTTCCTCGATTCCCGTGACCGCACGCTCTTCTGCGGCGACGCCTACTCGACCCTCGGCGGGGTGGCGACGACCGCCAGGATCAATCCCCTCTTCCCGCTGGCCGGCGTCGCCACCTGGCACAAGCCGACGGCGCTCGAGACGGCGAGGACCCTACGCGCACTCGACCCCGCCGCGCTGGCGCCCGGTCACGGCAAGATCGTCAGCGCCCCGGCGGCCGCGATGGACGCTGCCATCGCCAAGGCCTCCTAGATCAGGAGCTGGCGGGAACCGGGCTGGAGCTGGGCGCCTGAGCCATGCTGGCTCGGGCCTGGGCGAAGGTGACGAGGCCCTTCGAGCGCTCGTCGTACAGCTTCAGCCGCGAGCAGCGCAGCGACTTTCCGAGCGTGAGGACGGGAACCTGCTCGAAGGCCTCGATCTCGTCGTGGGCACGCTGCAGGTTGTAGTTGGGGACGCGCGAGCTCAGATGGTGGACGTGGTGGAGCCCGATGTTGCCGGTGAAGAACTGCAGGGGCTGGGGAAGCTTCAGATAGGAGCTGCCTCGCAGGGCGGCCACGGAATAATCCCAGCCGTCGGCGTTCTCCCAATAGACGTCCTCGAACTGGTGCTGAACGAAGAAGAGCCAGACGCCCGCGGTGCCGGCGAGGACCACGAGCGGCGCTTCGATCAGCAGGACGTTGACGACGCCGAAGACGGCCATCGCCGTCCCGACCATCAAAACCACCGCGACGTTGGTCAGCTGGATGCTGTGCCGCATCTTGCCGCCCGGCTTCGATCCGGCCCAGATCCGCGGGCCGATCAGCAGCGACCAGAGCGGACCGATGCCGAACATGATCGCCGGATGGCGGAAGAGCCGGTAGAAGACGCGCGACCTGGTCGGCTTCGAGTAGTACTCAGCGACGGTCCAGGTCATCACGTCACCGGTGCCACGACGATCGAGGTCCCCCGCCGAGCCGTGATGAAAGAGGTGGCTCTGTCGCCACTTGGCAAAGCATTGGAAGACGAGCAGGCCGAAGATCCGGCCTCCCCACCTGTTCGCCCACCTGTGCTCGAAGAGCGAGCCGTGCGTGCAGTCGTGGAAGAGGATGAAGGTGCGAAGCAGAAATCCGGCGGCCGGAAGCGAGAGGGCGAGGACCAGCCAGTACGAGGTTTCGAGCACCGAGTACATGAGTCCCCAGAGCACGATGAAGGGGACGACCGAGGTTGCGATGTCGAGCAGCGTCCGGGAGAGGCGCGGCCGCGCGTAACTCGACATGGCCTCACGCCAGTAGGGATCGTTATCGGGAGCCGGGACGGTTCCCGCGGGGGCTATGGCCGAGTCACTCATGAGGGGTCCGATTCCGCGCGCGGAGATGCATCGTAGAGAAATCCCAGGCGGGGGAAGGCAATTGTCTCCGGGCTGCAAAGGTTCTCGACGGCCACGCGAGGGGTGGTCGGCATCCGTCGCGGAGCCCCTGGAGCGCAAGACTTTGTACGACGGGATAAAGGACCATCAGCCGCCAGGCTTTACCGTTGGGGGCGCACCAACCCTTTGCCCACGAAGCACGGCGGCGCTCCCGACGGGACGCGCCTTTGCCACGAGACGAGGAGCGACCAGACCGCATGACCAACATCACCAAGGCCCGCAAGCACAACCTTTCCGCCGCCTCAACGTGGAGCGCAAACGGCGGTGCCTTCGAGACGAGTGACCTCCGCGACAACGCGAAGTACGAGTACGGCGCGAACGTCTTCTCGCCCGCCGTGCAGAAGGAGCGCCTCTCCGAGGAGACCTACAAGCGGCTGCTCGAGACGCTCGAGACCGACGCGGTCCTCGATCGCTCGATCGCCGACGAGGTCGCGGACGCAATGAAGGAGTGGGCCCTCGAGCGCGGCGCCACCCATTACACCCACATGTTCCAGCCGCTGACCGGCTCGACCGCCGAGAAGCACGACTCGTTCTTCGAGCCCGAGGGTGATTCCGGCGCGCTCGCCGGCTTCTCTGGCAAGGAGCTGATCCAGGGTGAGCCGGACGCCTCGTCATTCCCGACGGGCGGAATCCGCGCCACGTTCGAAGCACGTGGCTACACCGCCTGGGACCCGACCAGCCCCGCGTTCCTGCTCGAGAACCCGAACGGAACGCTGCTCTGCATCCCCACCGCCTTCGCCTCGTGGACCGGTGAGGCGCTCGACGCCAAGATTCCGCTGCTGCGCTCGATGGAGGCGCTATCGAAGTCGGCCGTCAAGGCCCTGCATCTGCTCGGCGACAACGACGTCGCCCACGTCTACACGACTGTGGGTCCGGAGCAGGAGTACTTCCTCATCGACGAGCAGTACTACTTCGAGCGCCCCGACCTGGTGACCACCGGCCGGACGCTGTTCGGCGCCCAGCCGCCGAAGGGCCATGAGCTCGACGACCACTACTTCGGCTCGATTCCCGAGCGCGTGCTCGCCTGCATGCTCGAGACCGAGCGCGAGCTCGTGAAGCTGGGCGTGCCGGTGAAGACCCGTCACAACGAGGTCGCCCCGGCTCAGTACGAGTTGGCCCCGATGTTCGAGAACTCCAACCTCGGCTCAGACCACCAGATGCTGACGATGCAGATCATGCAGAACGTCGCCCGCCATTACGGGCTCGTCTGCCTCCTGCACGAGAAGCCCTTCGCCGGCGTCAACGGCTCCGGCAAGCACAACAACTGGTCGATGGGAACCGACACCGGGACGAACCTGATGGACCCCGGGGACACCCCGGCGAAGAACGCGAGCTTCCTGTTCTTCTGCACAGCGGTGATCCAGGCGGTCAACAAGCACCAGGGACTCCTCCGTGCCGCGGTCGCGAACATCGGCCAGGATCATCGGCTGGGAGCCAACGAGGCGCCGCCGGCGATCATCTCGATCTTCCTCGGCGCGGAGCTCGACAAGGCGTTCGAATCGATTGTCTCCGGCGAGGGCGACGGGATCACCGAGGACGCGGTCCTCGGCCTCGGTACCCCGGTGTTGCCGCCGCTGCCGATGGACGGCGGGGACCGCAACCGCACCTCGCCATTTGCCTTCACCGGCAACAAGTTCGAGTTCCGAGCGCTGGGTTCGAGCATGTCGATCGCGTTCACGAACACGGTTCTGAACACGATCGTCGCCGAGGCCATCGATGACCTGGCGGGCAAGCTGGAGGCCAAGGTCGGCGACGGAATGGACGTCGGCGAGGCCGTCTCGGAGGTGGTCAAGGACTCCTACTCGGCGAACAAGGTGATCTGCTTCGGCGGCGACGGCTACTCCGAGGAATGGCACGCCGAGGCTCTCGAGCGCGGGCTCAAGGACCTGAAGACCACGCCCGACGCGCTCCCCGAGATCATCGCCCCCGACACGATCAAGGCGTTCGAGGACTACGCCGTGCTCTCCGAGCGCGAGCTCGAAGCTCGCTTCGAAGTCTGGGCGGAGCAGTACTCGTCGCTCGCCAACATCGAGGCGGAGACCGCCACGTCGATGGCCAAGACGATGATTCTGCCCGCGGCGATCAAATACCTCGCTCAGATCGGCGAGGCGGGTGTCTCGGCGCTCGAGGAGCAGGTGCGGCCGCTGGTCGACGAGCTGATCACGCAGATCGGCACGCTCGAGGAGGCCAACGCCTATCCCGACGGCGTCGAGGGCCTCGAGCTCGCCAAGTACGCGCGCGACAAGCAGCTGACGGCGATGGCCGACGTTCGAGTCACCGCGGATCGGCTGGAGAAGGTCGTTGCCGACGACCTCTGGCCGCTGCCGAAGTACTCCGAGATCCTGTTCATCAAGTAGATAACCCCGGGCGAGCGATACCCGACGAGCTACACGCCCTAGCTACGCCGTAGCGCCGGCACCCACGCGCTTGCGACCCTCCTCGATCTCCTTCGAGAGCTCGCGGAGGTAGATCTCCTGATCCACCTGGATCGTGTGTCGCTTGGAGGCCACATAGCGCTTCTTCATCGCTGCCTGCCTCCGGTCGATGTCGCGCTCCATCGCCGCTCTGGGAGGCAGTGCGTAGCGGCCGAGGAGCGCCTCGCCGATCAGATTTCCCTGCCGTTCCGCGATCGGCATGATCGCGCCGAGCGGCTGCACCAGTCCCGGGAAGAAGAGATTCGGAACCTCGGGATGGAACATGCTGCGATAGAGGCGCAGCTCGTTGTCGCGAGCCGAGACCACGTCGTCGTCGAGAAACGGAAAGGTGATCTTGTAGCCCGTGCAATAGACGACGAGGTCGGCGTGGGCCTCCGACCCGTCGACGAAGTGGACCGTCTCGCCCTCCAGCCTCGCGATGTTCGGCTTCACCGTGATCGCCCCGTGCGCCAGCCGATCGAGGATGCGGCCGCTGACGGTCGGATGCGCCTGGCCGAACTTGTGGTCGGGCTCGGGGAGCCCGTAATCGGTCATCTTGCCGACCTGCGTCTTGAGGATGCCCCTCATCAGCGGAAAGCGGAGCCTCGGCGGCAGACGGTCGGTAGGGCTCCTGCGGTCCAGCGGCCGACCGAATACGTACTTGGGAACGACGTGAGCACCGCGTCGAGCGGCCAGGATCGTGCTCTCGGAGTGGTAGGACGCGTCGACGGCGATGTCCATCGCGGAGTTGCCCATGCCGAGCACGACGACGTCCTTACCGGCGAGCTGGGACTCGTGCTCGTAGGAGTGGGAGTGCATCTGCTCGCCCTCGAACGTCTCCGACCCCGGGAAGGCGGGCTCAGGCCAGCGCGGGTCCCAGTGATGGCCGTTGGCGACGATCACCGCGTCATAGCTCCGCACCTCGCCGTCGCTGGTCCGCACCTCGAAGCCGCCGCCGGGAAGTGGCTGCACGTGTTCGACGGCAAGGTTGAAATGGATGGCGTCAGCGAAGCCGAAGTGGTCAACGTAAGCATCGAAGTATTCGGCGATGTGGTCGTGGCGCGGAAAGTCGGGATACCTCGTGGGCATCGGGAAGTCGGAGAACTCCATCCGCTCCCGCGAGGTGTTGATGTGAAGCGATTTGTAGGCGGCTGAGACGCCGTTCGAGTTCCTGTAGACCCAGTTGCCGCCGATCCGGTCGCCCATCTCGAAGCAGTCGAAGTCGAGGCCCCGCTCGTGCAGCGCCTTAGCGACGGCGATGCCCGTCGATCCGGCGCCGATCAAACATGTTCGCAAGGCGCCGGCGCTCATTCCCAGCAGCCTAAGCGACCGGTTCGCCGGGAGGTAGCGTTGCCCTCGATGAGCGTCGCAATCCTCGGCGACACCCACATGCCGAAGGGCTCGCGCGAGCTCCCGGAAGCCTGCGTCCGAGCGTTGACGACCGCCGACCTGATCGTCCACACCGGGGACTTCAGCGCCTCCTCGGTCCTCGCGATGCTGGAGACCATCGGGGCGCCTGTGATCGCGGTCCACGGCAACGTCGACGAGCCCGATCTGGCTGAGCGGCTTCCTCACGTAACGGAGTTCGAGCACGGTGGCGCGCGATTCGCGCTGATTCACGACGCCGGACCGAGCAAGGGCCGGCTCGAGCGGATGAGGCGGCGCTTTCCCGGCGCCGACGCCGTCCTCTTCGGGCACTCTCATCTGCCGCTGCACGAGACGGCGCCCGACGGCTTTCAGATCTTCAACCCGGGCAGCCCCACCGAGCGCCGGAGAGCGCCCAGGCGCTCCTTCGGCGGAGCGGTCGTCGGCCCGGGCGGCCGACCGAGGTTCGAGCACGTCTGGCTCTAGGAGGCAGCCGCCCGCCGGCCGCCGGCCTGCGGAGAGCCCACCTCGTGAATCGCGGACATGTCCGACTCGCCGAGGCCCCGATCCATCGCCTCCTCGAAGCGCGCGCGGACAGCGACGGCGACCGACAGCTCGAGGTCGTTCGATTCCGCCGCCTCGAGCACCAGGCCGGCGTCCTTTGCGGCGTTCGCGAGGGTGAAGCTCGCGTCGTAATCGCGGCTGATCATCATCGCGCCCTTCAAGTGTGCGTAATCGACGTCGAGCGGGCCGCCCTCGATCACCGAGAGGAACTCCTCCGGATCCACGCCGAGGGCCTCGGCGAGATTGAGGGACTCGGCCAAGCCGGTGGTCAACGCGAGCAGCCAGTTGTTGAGGACGAGCTTCATCCGGCTCGCCGGGCCGGGCTCGTCTCCCAGCTCGACGACCCGCGAGCCGATCGCGTCGAAGACCGGGCCGCAGCGCTCGATCCCCTCGGCGGGACCGGAGACGAGGACGATCAACTTGCCGTCCTCAGCGGGCTTCTTCGTGCCGAGCACCGGAGCATCGAGGAGGGTGACACCAGCGTCCGCGGCCGTCGTGGCGAGGCGCTCGGTCGCGGCGAGGCCCACGGTGCTGAGCTGCACCCAGATCGCTTCGCCGGCCATGGAGTCGAGAGCTCCATCCGCCATCACCTCCGTCACCGAGTCGCCGCCCGCAAGCACGGTGAGGACGGCCTCGGCGCCGTCCACTGCTGCGGCGGCGCTCGATGCGACCGTGATCCCGTCCTCGGCGAGCGACTCCGCGCGCTCGGCGCTGCGGTTCCAGACCGTCACATCGAGCCCGGCGGCGTTGAGGTTGCGGGCCATGGCCGCCCCCATGACACCGGTGCCGAGGACAGCCGCCGAGGAGATCGGAGAGCTCATACCGGGGCCTCTACCCTGCGGATGACCAGCTGAATCCCGTACCCGCTGTCTAGTCTCCCCCCGGTGACTCGGCTTCCGATCAAACGCCTGCTGGCCGTAGCAGCTGCGGTATCGGCGCTCACCTCGGCTGGGGCCATCGCAGCCGCGCCGCGCGCCACCATGATCGGCGGCCAGGACGAAGTCGGGCGGTACCACCCCGGTGACCGCTCGCTCGGCGACGGGTTCTTCCCGCAGATCGGCAACGGCGGCTACGACGCCCTCCATTACGCGATCGACCTCAGCTACGACCCGAGATCGAACTTCTTCCGCAGGGGCACGAGCACGACCATTGCCGCCCGCGCAACGCAGGACCTCTCCTCGTTCACCCTCGACTTCCAGGACCTGAATGTCTCGAGGGTGACGGTCGATGGCGCGCCCGTCGAGTTCAAGCAGGTGGTCGCAACCCCCAGGTTCTCCGACAATCCGGAGGTCACGCAACCGATGAAGCTACTCGTCCGGCTGCCCCTCGGCAAGGGGATCGACAACGGCGCTCCCTTCCGGGTCAGGGTTCTCTACCACGGCAGGCCGAAGGCCGTCGTCGATGCCGATGAGTCCCTCGAAGGTTGGGTCCGGGCGTGCTCGGAGCCGGGCAAGTGCGACGGCTCGTTCGTCGTCAACGAGCCGATCGGCGCACAGAGCTGGTTCCCGTCCAACAACTACATGTCGGACAAGGCCAAGTTCAAGACGTCGATCACGACCGCCTCGAATCGCGTCGCCCTCGGGGCCGGCGAGCTCACCTCGCGCAGAAGGCATCCCAACGGCACGACCACCTGGACCTGGATCGAGAAGCGCCCCACCGCGACCTACCTGACGAGCGCGACGGTCGGCCGCTTCGACTTCGCGAAGACGACGATGACCACCATCGACGGCCGGACCCTCCCCCTCTACTCCGCCATCGACAGCGCTGGGACGGGTGCCCGTAAGCGGGCGATCAAGGCCCAGGCCGCCCGGATCCCCCAGATGACCGACTTCCTCACCGGCATCTTCGGGTCCTACCCCTTCGACTCGACGGGCCTGGTGGCGGATTGGGTGCCGAGCGTGGGCTACGCGCTCGAGAACGAGACGAAGCCGCATTTCGCCGGCGTCGAGGAGGGGCCGGAGCTGAGCACGCGAGACCTCGCCCATGAGCTCGCACACCAATGGATGGGCGACAGCGTCTCCCCCGCCACCTGGCATCAGATCTGGTTCAACGAGGGCTGGGCGACGATCTCGGAGGTCCTGTTCGAGTTCCGCGACGATGGCGGCAAGATGAGTCCTGAGGAGTTCTTCGACAAGGTCTACGCGGCACCCGACGATGCGTGGGCGATCGCGCCCGCGGTCCTCGACGACGATCCCGCCAACCTCTTCGCCGGCTTCCCGGTCTACAACCGCCCCGGGGCGATGCTCGAGGGCCTGCGCGAGATCATCGGCGAGGATCACTTCATCGCCCTCGCCAAGCAACTACAGAGCGAGTACGGGCACTCGACGATCACCGAGGTCCAGTTCGTAACGGCGGCACAGAGGGCCAGCGGCCTGGATGCGGCAGATCAGGCGAAGCTCGGCGACTACTTCCACCAGTGGCTCTACAGCACCTCGCGGCCCCGGCTGACGCCCGCGGACTTCACCGGCGCCGGCTGAGCCCCCCTGGAATACGATTTCGCCGTCCGGGGCGGTGGGCTCCGGCGGAACGGGAGGGTCGAGGCGTGATGCGCACGGAGTCGAGGCGGAGAGATGACGTGGTCTGGATCACGGGGAGAGTCGCGGTCGCCGCCGCGGTCCTCGGAGCGTTGCTCTTCGCGACGGTCGCCCAAGCGTTCGACCCGGCGCTCGAGGCGAAGAACTTCGCAAAGACGAGCGAACGTGAGCAGTACGTCACGCTGACGCCCGAGTTCCAGTCGCGCCTGGTTCAGGCCAATACCGACAACGCGGCGTCCTACGCCGCGATCAAGGCCAGCGACCCGGAGCGGGACTCCTCCGGAAACGTCTGCGCCAACGGCGGGCAGGAGTGCGCGGGCGACGTCCGCTTCTACGACTGGAAGGACAACGGCTTCGGCATCGTCAAGCCGGTCCTGTTCACGGCCCGCAACGGCTCGACCCTCTCCGGACACGTGTGGGCGACGAAGGGCGGTCCCGCCGAGAAGCCGCTGATCGTGATCACCAACGGCTCGGTTCAGGCTCCCGAGCAGCTCTACTGGGGCCAGGCCGCCACCCTCGCGAAACACGGTTACGTCGTGCTCACCTACGACCCCCAGGGACAGGGTCGATCCGACACCTCGGGGGAGGGAGTCGACGCCTCCGACGGCGTTCCCTCCCAGGAGGGCAGGCCGTTCTACGACAACACCGAGGACGCGCTCGACTTCGCCCTCTCCAGCGCCGATCACCCCTACGACCCGCGGCCGAGCTGCACCACCGGAACCGATCACTCGGCCAAGCAGGATCGTCGCGTCGCCGCCGGCCTCGACGCGGCCTACAACCCGCTGGCGAACATGGTCGACAGGACGCGCGTGGGCATCGCCGGCCACTCCCTCGGCGCCGCTGCGGTCTCCTACGTCGGTCAGCTCGACGATCGCGTCGACGGGATCGTGGCCTGGGACAACCTACGCGCCTCAGACGGTGCACAGGATCCGGGCTCGGGTCCCGGCGGACCGCCGGTCTGCCTCTCCGGCTCATCGCCACGGCCGGCATCGGTGCCGATCACGAAGCCGGCGATGGGCATCTCCAACGATTACGGCATCACCCCCACCCCCAATACCTCCGACCCCGATCCGCAGGCCGCGACCGCCGGCTTTCAGGCATACAAAGCAGCCGGAATCGACTCCCTCCAGTTCGTCATCCGAGGCGGCACGCACGAGGAGTCGGCGTTCATCCCGGGGATGACGGTCCCGGTGCTCGGGCTCGCGTCCCTGCGCGGCTCGGATCTGGTCGCCTGGTATTCGACCGCCTGGTTCGACAAGGAGGTCAAGTGCACGGACGGCTCCACGTGCGAAGCCGACGCCGACCGGCGACTGCTGACCGACCGCTGGCGGAACGACGAGCGCAGCGGCCAGGTGGACAACAACGGCGACCCGAACGTCTACTCGTTCTACAAGCGGTCCCGCTACGCATTCAAGACCTCAGATGGATCCGCCGTCAGCTGCGACGACATGCGCGCGGGCTGCGCATCGATGGCGCCCGACGGCCTGCCGCCCGGATACAGCTTCGTCAGCGACGCCTACTCGGCGCCGGCGGACGAGGGTTCACGTCCCAGCGAGGCGCCGGCCTGTGGGCTTGCGCAGCTGGGAACGAAGTCGAAGGACACCCCCAAGACGCTCCCTCCCTCGGACTCCGGAGATGCGATTCGCGGGTCCGGCGGCAACGACCGCCTCAAGGGTGGCGGGGGCGACGACTGCCTCTACGGAGGAGCTGGCAGGGATCGCCTCAAGGGCAACGACGGCAGGGACAAGCTCAAAGGCGGCAGCGGGCGTGACCGGTTGAACGGCGGCCCGGGCAGGGATGTCCTGGGCGCCGGCGCAGGACGCGACGTGATCCATGCAAAGGGCGGAGGGCGCGACGTGATCAAGTGCGGGCCCGGCAAGGACAAGGTGTTCGCCGACGAGAAGGACAAGCTGGGCGGGGGCTGCGAGTAGATGACTCCGAGGGGATGCTCCGCTTCCCCCGGATGGATGGCCGCCTTTGCGGCAAGAGGGATGCCTTAGGCGGCAGCCCGACTCTGGGGTTGGGCATGATTGCCTCATGTCCCTCACCCTTGGAGGCGGCCCGCTTGCCGCCAAGGACCCGCCCAGCTCGAACTACGAGATCGTGGGACCGGCCCACCGGATCCTCTGGGACGCGTTTCCGCGCCGGGTCCGCGGCATGCTCGGCGGGGCGACCGTCTTCGACACGTCAGCCGGGCGGCTCCTGCACGAGAGCCAGATCCTGCCCGTTCTCTACGTGCCCGAGTCCGACGTCGCCACGGACCTGCTCGCCCCCGCCGCCACGAGCACCTTCTGCCCCTTCAAAGGCGACGCCAGCTACTGGACGGTCAGCGCCGCGGACCGGGTCTCCGCAGACGCGGCGTGGGCCTACCTCGACCCGAATCCGGAGGCCCACTGGCTGAGCGGTCACTACGCCTTCTACTGGGATCGCCTCGACGCCTGGTTCGACGAGGATGAGGAGGTCTTCAAGCACCTCCGCGATCCCTTTCACCGGGTCGACGTGAGGCGCTCGAGCCGCCCGGTCACGGTGAGCGCAGGCGGAGAGAAGATCGCCGAGTCCGCGAGCGCGATGGTCCTCTCCGAAACCGGGTTTCCCAACCGCTTCTACCTGCCGATGGACGACGTCCGTCGCGACGTGCTCGAGCCGACCGACGAGAGGACCCACTGCCCCTACAAGGGCGACGCACGGCACTGGTCGGTGAACGCCGGAGGCAAGGCGTTCGATAACGCCGCCTTCTCCTACACGGACCCCTTCGACGACGCTCGCCGCGTGGCGGGTTTCGCCTCCTTCGCACACGAGGAGATCGTCGTCTCGACGTGAGCTCGGCGGCGCTGAGATCTTGTGGTGCTAGCCTAACCTGACGTGAACGTAAGAAACAGCTTCATGAAAACCGACGGGACGCCGGCAGCGGGGCACAGGTTCAGACCGGGGGTCGAATCCGACCACCCCCACTACAAATGGTGGGCTCTCTCCTGCACCAGCCTCGGGATGTTGCTGGCGACGATCAACTCCGGCACGCTGATCATCGCGTTGCCCGATCTGCAGAAGGCCCTCGGCACGTCGATCCTGCAGCTCGTCTGGGTGATCCTCGCCTACATGATCGCCTCGACCGTGTTGGTGCTCACCGCGGGTCGTCTCTCCGATCTCTTCGGCCGCAAGCAGGCCTACGTTGCCGGCTTCGTCGTCTTCGCGCTCGCCTCGCTCGGCGCGGGCTTCGCCGGCAGCGGCACCGAGCTCATCCTCTGGCGGATCGCGCAGGGAATCGGGGCCGCCTTCCTCTTCGCGAATTCCGCGGCGCTCGTCACCGATGCCTTTCCGAGGGAGCAACTCGGGCTGGCGATGGGGACCAACACGATGGTCGCGGCCATCGGGCTGACGCTCGGCCCGATCCTCGGCGGCCTGCTCGTCGAGATCTCCTGGCCATGGGTCTTCTGGTTCAACGTGCCCTTCGGCCTCGCCGGGGCAATATGGGGCGCGGTGATCCTGCGCGAGCTCGCCAAGCCGGACTCGGTCCGCGGATTCGACCTCCCCGGCGTCCTCACCTTCGTCGTCGGTCTGACCGGTCTGGTGCTGGGGATCTCCAAGGGAGGCGTCTCCGGCTGGAACGACCCGATCGTCTACGGGGGCTTGATCGCCGCCGCGATCCTCCTCCCGCTCTTCGTCTTCATCGAGCATCGCGGTCGCGCTCCGATGCTGGATCTCAGCATCTTCCGCAATCGCCTCTTCGCCGCCTCGACGGCCGCGGCGTTCATCAACGGCCTCGCTCGCTTCGCCCTGATGTTCGTCTTCGTCTTCTACTACCAGGGGGCGCAGGGCGACGATCCGATAACGGCCGGGGTCAAGCTCGCGCCGCTCGCCATCGGCATGCTGATCTCCTCGCCCCCAGCCGGGATCTGGGCCGACCGCCACGGCTCGCGTGCGCTGGCCGCCGCCGGGATGCTCGTCCAGGCGGCCGGGCTCGCGCTGATGGCCACCCTTCAGGCGAACACCGCCTACTGGCAGGGAGGGCTCTGGCTCTTCGTCGTCGGCGTCGGCTCGGGCATGTTCAACTCGCCCAACACGGCGGCCATGATGGGCACCGTGCCGCCGGATCGCCGCGGGATTGCGGCCGGGGCGCGGACGATGCTGCAGAACACGGGCGCGGTCATCTCAATCGCGTTCGTGCTCGCCATCATCACTGCCGCCGTACCGACCGATGTGCTGCTGAAGATCTTCTCCGGCGTCGCATCCGGCCTCTCCGACGCTCAGCTGGCCCCCTTCATCGCCAACATGCACACCGCTCTGCTGGTGCTCGCGATCACCTCCGTCGTGGGCGCGGCAGTCTCGCTCATGCGCGGCAAGCACGTGGGCACCGGCGAGCCCACGGAGGGCGCGAGAGCCAAGCCCGGTCCGCCGCGGATCGCAAAGGAGGTGCTCCCATGACCGCTTCGCCCCGGCTGCGGATCGGCGAGATCGCGAAGCGCACCGGAACGACCCCCAGAACCATCCGCTACTACGAGGAGATCGGCCTGTTGCCCTCCACCGAGGGTCGCGAGCCGGGCTCCCATCGCCTCTATGGCCCCGATGACGTCGAACGGCTGGAGGAGCTGCTTCGCCTGAAGGAGCTGCTCGGGGTGACGCTCGAGGAGCTGGGCGAGATCGCGACCGCAGAGAGCGCTCGCGCCGCCCTGCGCCGCGAGTGGCACGAGGAGGCCCCGAGCGCCGGCCGCCGGGAGGAGATCCTCGCCGAGGCCCTCGCCCACCTGGCCGATCAGCTCGAGCTCGTGCGGCGCCGCAAGTCGGAGCTCGAGGGCTTCGAGGCGGAGCTCCTGGCCCGGCGCAAGCGTATTCGCGCGCTCTCCCGGGAGCTTGGGGCCGAGGCCGCTCAGGGCGCAGCCGCGCCCTGAGCGTTCCCCCGACTCGGCGCATCGACCTAGGCGGTGGCGCCCGCCTCGGCGACTTCGTGCGCGCCCTCGGCGAACTCCTCGACGATCTTGGCGCAGAACGCCGGCAGATCGTCGGGATTACGGCTCGAGACCAGACCCTCGTCGGTGACGACCTCCTCGTCGACCCATTCGCCGCCGGCGTTGACGATGTCGGTCTTCAAACTCGGCCAGGACGTGATCGTCCGGCCACGGACGAGATCGGCCTCGACCAACGTCCAGGCGCCGTGACAGATGACGCCGACGGGCTTGCCCGCCTTGAAGTACTCCTGTAGGAACGAGATGACCGAACCGTCCTGGCGGAGGTTGTCGGGGTTGAGCACGCCGCCGGGGAGAACGAGCCCGTCGTAATCGCTCGCCGATGCATCGGAGACCAGCTTGTCCACCGCGTACGTCTCGGACTTGTCGATGTGATTGAGCGACTGGATCTCGCCCTCGGCGATCGAGAGGAGCTCGACCTCGGCACCGGCCTCAGTCACCGCGTCGCGCGGCTGCGTGAGCTCGACCTCCTCGACCCCCTCAGCGGCGATGATGGCGACCTTCTTCCCCTTGAGTTCGTCTGACATGTCGGTACTCCGATCGTTGCTTTCGGTTCACTCAACGTCTACCCGCCCCAATCCGGGCTAACCCCGGCGGCGACCGCTAGGCGAGCGGGAGCGGGGCGGCGGGCGTCCTGGCGACGGTCATTGCGGCCACGAGGGCCCGGACCGAAGCGCCGAAGCGCGTTTCGGGCGGCTCTGCCGCGCGCAGCTCCTCCGACAGATCGAGCAGCTTGAGGATCTCGATGAAGAGGTCGGCATGCGGCTCGTCGCGGACATCGCATGCCAGCCGCGCCAGCGATGCGTGCTCGGCTGGATCGCCCAGCGAAACGGCCGCTCCGATCGCGGCGACGAGATGCGCGACGACGCGCTCGAGGTGAGGGCTGAGCGTCTCGAGCTCACCGCTCGGCCGTTCGGTCGACGGGATCTCGGATCCGTCGAGGATCTTCTCCATGGTCGCGCCGGCGATCGCGCGCAGCGAGTCGGGGCCGACGCCGGCCTGGATCGCGAAGGCGAGATGCTCGAAAGCGGCGCTCAGAGGCCGGCCGTAGGGCGAGTCGCTCGCCCAGAGGATCTGGCCCGAGGGCACCAGCGAGAAGAGGGCCATCATGTCCCCCGGGCTCCACCACGAGGTGTCGATGAAGAGGTTCCGATGGGAGGGCATCTCCCGCCAGAGCCAGGCGAGATCGGAGACGGCCGCATGGGCGAGGATCAGCCGCGCGTCGGGGAACCGCCGGGCGAGCTTCACGGAGTGCTCGCCGAGCGCTGGGATCCCGCGTCCCGCGTGGATCAGCACCGGCATGCACCGCTCATGGGCGAGCGCAACGAGCTCTGGAATGGCCGGCTCGGCCAGCGTGAAGTCCTCGGCGCGCGGGTGCAGCTTGATCCCGCGAGCGCCGGCGTCGAGGCAGCGCTTCGCTTCGGTGACCGCCTCTGCGCGCGGGTTGACGCGGCAGTACGGAACGAGCCTGCCGCCGCTCTTCTCGGCTGCCGCGAGCACGGCGCCGTTGGCCGCGGGGTAGCCGCTCGGGCTCGTGCATCGCGAAGAACGCCGCGCGGGCCCCGATCGGGTCGAGCGCCTCGAGTAGCTCCGCGGGCGTCTGATGGAAGCCGTCGGGGTCATTCTGGCCGACGTGGGTGTGGGCATCGAAGAGCTCGAGCGGGCCGAACGCGGCCTTCATCGACCGCCACCAGGGCAGCAACGCGGCATCGACCGGATCCGTCATCGCACCGCCCTGCGCGATCCGATCGATCGCCTCGGCGACCAGCGCCGGCGACGTCCCGAAGTTGAGCCGCACGTGCCCCTCTCCCCCGCTACCGAATTGGGGGCCGGGGCTGAGCGCGAGCCGGCCGCGCTCGAGGATCCGAGGAGCGGGATCAGCGCCGAGCTCGAGCTGCGCGAGGTCGAGCCACGCCAGATAGCCGGCCATCGGCTGAACGTAGGCGACCTCGGGCAGCTCGCGGAGCAGCTGCTCGGCGATCGCGCGGCGGTTTTCGTCGAGGACCTGGATCACCGAATCGAGCCATTCGTCGCCGGCCTCGAACGCGGCCTCGGCCGCGATCACCCCCAGATGCCCCGGATGCCGGGCACTGAGGGGCAGCGGGTCCACCGCGGCGCGTGCGGCCTCGCCGGTGGTGACTATGAGCGCGCAGCCGAGGCCGGCCAGGTTGAAGGCCTTCGAGGCGGAGACCAAGGCGACGCCCCTGGCGGCGGCGTGCTCGCTCACCCCGAGGAACGGCACATGCTCGGCGCCCGGAAGGGTCAGCGGAGCGTGGATTTCGTCGGAGAGGATCCAGCCGTCGTACTCGGCGGCGATCTCGGCGAGCCGCTCGAGCTCCTCCCGCGAAACCACTGCCCCGGTCGGGTTGTGCGGGTTGCAGAGCATCATCGCGCGCGCGCCCGCGGCGAATGCGGCGACGATCCCGTCGAGGTCGAGGTCGCGCCCGCCGAGCAACGGAACCTCGACGAGCGAGCAGCCCGCTTCGGGAACGAGGCTGAAGAACGGGTGATAGACGGGCGGCGTGATCACCACCCCCGCCCCGGGCTCGAGCAGCACCCGCAGCAGGTCCCGAAGGCCACCGACCACGTCCGTGCAGGCGATGACCTGCTCGGGATCGACGCGCCAGCCCATGCGCCGCTCCGCAAAGCCGGCGAAGGCGGTCGCGAGGTTCGAAGCCGCGGCGTTCGCGTAGCCGACATCGCCGCGATCGACCGCCCCGCCGAGGGCATCGGCGATCGGCGGGGCGAGGGGAAAGTCCATCTCCGCCACCCACGAGGGAAGGACGTCGGCGCCGTAGTACGACCATTTGGCGCTGCTTCGTTCGCGCAGCTCCTCGAGGCGAAGATCCGTCAGCTCGGGGGCGAGGGGCACTGAGTGGATTCTCCCTCCGCTATTCAGCCCGGTGGCTGGGTGATCGCCTCATCGCAGTTTTCCGGAGCGGGGTCGCCGGCGAAGCGGGCGCCGATCCAGTCGACGGCGTCCTGGGAGCCGGCGAAGGCTCCGGTGACGTGGTTGCCGGGGTAGGTCGTGAACTGCTCTCTCACGCCCTTTCGGCAGTATCTGTCGCGAAGGTCTACGGCCTGTCCGAATGGGACGATGTCGTCGCTACGGGAGTGGTACTGGAGCACCGGGACCTTCGGCTTGCCGAGCCCGAGCTTATTGAGCTTGAAGACCTTCTTGATTCCCTTGCGGGCGACGAGCTGGTCGAGGGTCTTGTGGCCCTTGGAGTACTCGCTGAGGCTGTGTCCGGCGTAGGTCGCGAGCGTCTCGCCGACACATTGGCCCTTGATGGCCTCGACGGCCGCCTTGCCGGCGTCGTTGAGCAGGGAGTTCAGCTTGAACTCCCTGGGGTATGCCTGGTCGATTCCGATGTTCGCGGCGAGCAGCAGACCCTCCCCGACATTGCCGTCAAGGCCCCGGGCCACGGCGAGAAGGTCGGCCGGAACGCCGCCCGCAACGACCCCCTTCACCTTGGCCTCGGGCGTGTAGGCGGACTCCTGCTCAGCCGCCCATGCCGCCGACTGACCGCCCTGCGAGTAGCCCCAGAGCGCAATCTTGGCCTTGCGGCTGAGGCCGGCTCCGGGCAACTTCCGGGCGGCGCGAACGATGTCGAGGACGGCATGGCCCTGCGAACGGCCGGCGGAGTAGGTCGGGGTCTGGCCGTCGAGATAGCCCTCGTAGTCGGTGACGAGCACCGCCCAGCCCCTGTCCAGCGCAGCCGAGATGTTCGCGTTCTCGTACTCGCTGCCGGCGTCGAACTGCCGCGAGGGAGCGCACGACTCATCGAGCCCCTGCGTGCCGACGGCGAAGCTGACGATCGGTCGAGCACCGGGACCTTCCCAGGTCGCGCTCGGAACGAACGCGGTGCCGGCGACGGCGTCGGGCGCACCCTGCGCCCCGCGGGAGCGGTAGATCAGGTTCCAGGCCCTGCTCCCCGAGTCGGTGCCGAGGGAGATCGACGTCGAGCGGTAGCGAATCAGCGTGCCGTGCTTCTTCGGGTTCGCCTTCTTCGGGACGGCGTAGAACGCCGGCCCTTCCGGTCCCGCGGTCGGCCTGGTCGGCTCGGCCGATGCGACCGGCGCCACCGCGACGAGGAGCGTGCACGCGAGCACGCAGATGAAAAGGGGTCGGCGCATCAATCTCTCCTCCATGTCCCGCCGGAAGTGGCCGGAGGAATCTAGCGCTCGGCCGGAACCGGCTGCGACGGCTCGAGCATGAACGACTCGGCGAGGAGCTCGAGCGAGCGGAGGCGGTCCTCGAATCCGTGCACGTTGGTCATCGCCATCACCTCGTCGGCGCCGCTGCGCGTGAGCAGCTCATCGAGACGGTCCCGCACCGAGTCCGGCGAGCCGACGATCATCCGCTCGGCTCCGTGACCTCGGGGCGGGGGCGGTCCGCCCTCCTCGGCGAGCGCCTCCCCGACGGTCGGCAACGGCGTCGGTCGCCCGGCGCGGAGCCTCCGGAATGCGACGCGCGCCGGTGCCGCAAGATCGCGTGCTCGATCGTCGTCATCGGCCACGATGATCGCGTGCGCGACGATCGCATAGGGCTCGCTGAGCCCGATGTCAGCAGAGGGGACGAACTTCTCACGGTAGAGGCGGAGCGCGTCGATCGCCAGGTCGGGATTGATGTGGGCAGCGAAGGCGAAGCCGAGCCCCGCAGCCGCCGCAAGCTGGGCTGAATAGTCGCTCGAGCCGAGCAGATAGATCGGGGGCAGCGGCGCCTCGAACGGCGCGGCGCGAACACCGGAGAACGGATGGTTATCGGGCCAGGGACGCGATCCGGCGAAGGCGAGCAGCTCGCCGAGCTGGGTCGGGAGGTCATCGGCGATCATCGCCTCGCGACTTCGCCGCAGCGCCATCGCAGTCATCTGGTCGGTCCCGGGCGCGCGTCCGATGCCGAGGTCGATCCGGTCCGGGAAGAGCGCCGAGAGCACCTTGAACTGCTCGGCGACCCGGAGCGGACTGTGGTTGGGAAGCATCACTCCGCCCGAGCCCACCCGGATGGTGTCCGTGGCCGCCGCGACCTGGCCGATCATCAGCTCCGGCGAGGAGCTCGCGACCATCGCGCCGCCGTGGTGCTCGGCCAGCCAGAGGCGGTGATAGCCGAGCCGCTCGGCGTGGCGGGCGAGCTCGATCGTGTCGCGGAGCGCCTGCGACTCGGTCGAACCGGCGGCGACCGGAGAGAGATCCAGAACGGAGATCGGAGGCATCGATCAACGGTAGCGAGGGCGGTCTCCCGGCAGCCTCAAGCGGAGCCACGTCACAGTCTGCGCTGTTTCGGGGCGCGTCCATGGGGCATTGGGTACGCAAGCGCAGATCGGGTCCCGAGCGACTCGTCGAGCGCATTTCCTTTGCAAGCGAACGGAAGGGTCAGCTCATGACCGAGGAAGAGAAGACGACCGGCGGGCTCGTCGGCAAGGTGGCCGGAAAGGCCAAGGAGGCAGCCGGCGAGGTGCTCGGCAACGACGACCTCGCCCGGGAAGGACGCCTCCAGCAGGCCCAGTCCGAGTCCGGGCTCGAGGCCGCCGAGCAGAACGCCGAGGCGCGCCGGCGGGATGCCGAAGCCGAGTTGGAGCAGGAGAAGGTCGAGACGCGCGCTGAGATCGAGGAGCTGCGCGCGGACGTCGATGCCGAGCGCGAGGAGCTTGCCGCCGAGAGCCAGCAGGAGCGCTCCGAGCAGAAGGCCGAGGCCGAGGCCGAACAGGAGAGCCAGAAGGCCGAGGGCGAGCGGCAGGCCGCCGAGGCGGAGGCCGACCGGCAGCAGCGCGCCGCCGAGAAGCAGCGCGCCGCCGAGAAGCAGCTCGCCGAGAAGCTGGAGCAGGAAGCACAAAGCGCGGAGGCCAAGGCCGACGCCATCGACCCCCAGGAGCGTTGAAGATGCTGAAGAAGATCACGAGGACAGCCGTCGACGGCTACATCAAGGTCGTCCGAACTCCAGCCGATGCGGTGTTGAAGCGCGGCACGAGCGATCGCGCGAAGGCGCTCGCCGTCAAGCTCGATCGCGCCGACGCGACCGCTCGCGGCGTAGCCGGCGCAGCGCTTCGCGACCAGGACCTCAAGGACGACGCGCAGCAGCGTCGCACCGCCGCTGAGGAGCGAGAGCGCGCGCTGCGCCTGCGCGGCGTCGCCACCGAGCACGCCGCCGAGGCCGACGAGAACGCGCAGGAAGCCGAAGCGGCCGCCGAGGAGCGCCGCAAGAAGGCCGCCCAGGCCGCGGAGCGTCGCAAGAAGGCCGCGGAGAAGCGCAAGGAGACGACGAAGAAGGCCGCGGCGAAGAAGGCCGCAAAGCGCAAGCAGAGCGCGAAGGCCGAGGCCGCCGAGACCAAGGCCGAGGCCGCCGAGCGGACCAAGCGCGAGAAGCTCGCTCAGCTCGAGGCGAAGGAGGAGGCCCTGGCCGAGAAGGAGCAGGCGGTGAACGCCGCCGCCGAGGCCAAGCGCCTCGCGGACGCTGCCGCGACGGCGAAGGCCGAGCGCAAGAGCGACAGCTGAGCACGGACGGCGAGCGACGCGATGTTCCTCTTCTTCTCCAACCGGCTCGGTTGCATGGGATCGGTCCTCGTGTCGCTTGTCGCCACCCTCGTCCTGCTGGCGATCATGGGTGCGTTCCGCTAGGCAGCGAGCTCAGGAGAGACTCGAGAGCGCGGCCGCCACGGCGAAGCCGAGGACGGTCAGCAGCCCGGCTGGGCGGCCGGCGTCCTCGCGGGCGTCGGGGATCATCGAGTCGATCAGCATGACCAGCAGCGCCCCCCCGGCGAAGCCGTTGATGGCGGCTTGCAGCTGATCGGGGGCAACGTCCGCCACGGCGTAGCCGCAGAGGGTTGCGAGGACGCAGATCGCCGCCACCGCCATCCACAGCAGGAGGACCCTCTGCTTGGCCGTTCCGGCCTTGCGCATCTCCGAGGCGGACCCGATCGCTTCGGGCAGGTTGGAGACGAAGATCGCCACGATCAGACCGACGCCCACGCCCTTTCCCGCGGCCAGCCCGATGCCGAGGACGAGTTGCTCGGGAATCCCGTCGAGGAACGCTCCCAGTGCCAGCGAGGTCCCGCCCGAACCCTTGGTACGGCGGTCGATGAAGCCGTCGGCCAAGAAGTAGGCGATCGCACCGAGCCCGAGCCCGGCGGCGGTGAAACCGAGGCCCCCGACCCTGCTCCCCTCCTCGACGAGCTCGAAGCTGACCGCGCTGATCAGCGCGCCCGCCCCGAAGGCCAGCACCGCGCCGACCTGCTTCGCGGGCCAGGTGCGAGCGAAGGCCAGCACCGCGCCGACCACCAGCGAGGACGCCGCCAGGGCACCCCATCCCAGCGCGCCGATCATGCTGCTCGAAGGTGCCGGCGGCGCACGGTCCGCGAGGCGATGAGCTCCGCCCATTCGCCCTCGTTGAGCCGATGCGGAGTGGTCGCGGAGATGAACTCAGCGATCGCGGCCGCGAGGCCCCCGGGGTCCTCGAGGTGCGGGAAGTGAGCGGCGCGCGGCAGCGTCACGAACCGTGAGCCGGGGATCGACTCATGGGCCTCCCGCCCGTGCCTCAGGGGGATCGTGCGATCGCCCTCGCCCCAGACGATCAGCGACGGCACCGGGCCGAGGAGATAGAGCCGGTCGACGGCGCTCACCCGCTGGCCGCGGGAGTCGATCACCGATTGCAGAGTCTCGACGAAGGCCTTGCGCCCGCCCGCGTGCTCGAGCGGTCGCATCGCCCGCACCACGGCGCGGACGTACGGACCGCGCCGGGAGCCACGCCCGTCGAGCCACTCCGCCGTCCGTTCGAGCGTCGCCAGAGCGCGCCTGCTCGCAGCGAGCCTGATCACGACCGAGGCACCAGGCAGGGCTGCAAGCCGCAACATCGGACTCACCTCGGCGCCGAGCCCACCGCTCGAGACGAGCGCGAGGCGCTCCACGCGCTCGGGGAATTGCCAGAAGTACTGCATCGCGACGCCGCCGCCGAGCGAGTGGCCGACGATCGTCGCCGGCCCGACCCCGATCGCGACGAGGAGGTCACGGATCGCGGCGGCGTGCGCGCCGAGGGAGTAGTCCCCGCGCGGCGTGGCGGAGTCGCCGTGGCCGATCAGGTCGGGAGCGATGACGGTGTGGTTTTCGGCAAGCCGAAGGGCGACGTCGCGCCAGTGCCGGGAGGAGTTGACCATCCCGTGGATGAGCACGACCGGAGGCCCGCTGCCCACGGCTCGGTAGACCGCCCGGTGACCGTGGAGGTCGACCTCCCAGGCCTCGAATTCGTTGTCCTGCACGGTCCCCAAGTGGCTGACCCTACCCACGTCATCGACAGGACTTCCCGCCACGGTGGTCCTCCAACCGGCGAGACCGGACGCGAAGCGGAGGATCTGGCCGGGTGCATCTGACGCGAAGCGGAGGATCTGGCCGGAGGTGTCTTTCTGGCAGGGTCCATGTGGATGGCGGCGATCGAGCTCGAGCAGGTGGTCAAGACGTTCGGCGCCATCAGGGCGGTCGACGGCCTCGATCTGGACGTTCCCGAGGGGATCTGCCTTGGGCTGCTCGGCCCCAACGGGGCGGGCAAGTCGACGACTATGCGCTTGCTGACCGGCCAGGCGATCGCCGATTCGGGCTCGCTGAAAGTCCTCGACTACGACTTGCCGGGCGAGTCGAAGGAGGCCCGGGCGCAGATGGGCGTCGTCCCGCAGTTGGACAACCTCGACATCGACGTCACCGTCGAAGACAACCTGCGCGTGTTCTCGCGCCTCTACCGGGTGCGCGACATCGACGTGGCGGTGAACCGCGCGCTCGACCTCGCTCGACTGCAGGATCGTCGCCGCGATGCGGTCGACGAGCTCTCCGGCGGGATGCGCAGGCGCCTCCTGGTCGCGCGCGGGCTCGTCCACAGCCCGAGGCTGTTCCTGCTCGATGAGCCGACGGTGGGGCTCGATCCGCAGATTCGAACGGAGGTCTGGGATCTGATCGAGGGGCTGAAGGCCGAGGGCACGACGATCCTGATGTCGACGCACTACATCGAGGAGGCTGAGCGGCTCGCCGACGAGGTCGCGCTGATGGCCAAGGGCAGGGTCATCGCACGCGGCACGCCCGCCGAGTTGATCGCCGAGCATGCGGGCGGCCGCACGGCCGAGGTGTACGCGCCGCCGCAGCGCCGAGCCGAGGTGCGCCGAGCCGCCGAGGAGGCCGGCCTATCGGTGCGCCCGGCCGGCCCGGCCATCGCGATCGTGGGCTCCGAGCGCGCGCCGGACGGCGTGGTCCCGGACGACGCCGTGATCCGCCCGGCCTCGCTCGAGGACGTCTTCGTCCTGCTCACCGGCGAGGAGCTCGAGTAGCGATGAGGCGCCTGGAGCCCGCGGCGATCGCAGGCGTGATGAGTCGCGAGGTCGCGAACTTCCGCACCTTCTGGAAGAGCACCGTCTTCTCCAGCACGATCGAGCCGATCGTCTACCTGCTGGCGTTCGGCGTGGGGCTCGGCGCGACGCTCATCGACACGGTCGACGGCCTCGATTACACGCAATTCGTCGGCACCGGCATGGTCGCGACCGCGGTGATCTTCTCCAGCATCTTCCCGGCGATGTTCGGGACGTTCGTCAAGCATCGCTTCCAGAACACCTACGACGCGATCCTGGCCGCGCCGGTCGACGTCGAGGAGCTCGTCACGGCGGAGATGCTCTGGATCGGGCTGCGAGCCGGGGTCTTCGGCTGCTTTCCGCTGGTCATAACGATGGTGTTCTTCGGCCTCGATCCGTCATTCGGAATGCTGCTCGTCCCGTTCTTCTGCCTGATCACCTCCCTGGGGTTCGCCGGCTTCGGGATCGCCGTCGCCGGGACCGTCGCGAAGATCGACCAGTTCAACTACGTCACCACCCTGCTGATCACGCCGCTGTTCCTGGTCGCGGGCACCTTCTTCCCGATCTCAGGCCTGCCGAAGGGCGCGCAGGTCGTCGCGCAGTTCAACCCGCTCCATCAGCTCGTCGAGCTGGTACGCCACGCCGCCTTCGGGTTCGAGGGGATGGACGTGCTGCGGGTCGTCGGGCTGATGCTCTTCTCGCTGGTGATGTGGCGGCTCGGCGTTCGCCAATTGACGCGTCGGCTCATCGACTGACCTCAGCCCCTGCATACCCTCCTCACAGTGAGGCAAACGACCGTTCGCCTCCCGGGAGCCTCAGACCTTGGGCCGAGCCGCCTCCGAGTCCCGGACGCAGAGCGTGCTCTCCGGGGCGCTCCGGAGCCTCCCGGCCGGGATCTCCTCGCCGCAGACATCGCAAATCCCGTACGTGCCGTCCTCGACCTTCTCCAAGGCTCGGACGATCCGCTCCTCGATCTTGTCGAGCCGATCAGCGACGCCGACCTCGGTGATCCGCCCGATGGCCTCGGTCGTGCCGTCCCCGATGCGTTTGCCGAAGCTGATGTTCGAGCCGCGCTCGGGAGGCTTCTTCAGCTCAGCCTCACGACCGCGCAGCTCCTCGAGCCGCGCGCGAAGGACCTTTTCCGCCTCGTCGGGGTCGAGGGGTTCGGCTGAGGGCGATTCGGACTGGGCCATAGGTCATTGTCCACGCTTCCCGCAATCGCGGGGCCGACACATGCGCCGCCGACTCAGAATCACATCCACCAAGCGCCCCACCGCTCCGGCCGCCCGGCGCAGGCGACCCGTGGGCAACCGGCCCGCCCGTTATTACGCGGTCGCCGGCGTCGACCTGCGCGATGAGATGATGCGGCTCTGCGCCCTCGCAGCACTGGGCGGTCCGGACGGGCCGCTCAGCCGCACCCCTCCCGAGCTCGCGGTTCGCCGGGCGTCGAAGCGTCCGCGCAGCCGGCTGGGCTTCGCGGTGCCCGAGGAGCACCGGCTCTCGGTCACCGCCTATCCGGGAATCCGTCGCGGCGACATCGAGGAGACCCTGCTCCACGAGCTCGTCCACCTCGCGGTCGGCAGCTCGCCCGGAGCGCGCCGTTGGCACGGGCGCGAGTTCAGTGAAACGCTGCGCAAAGCGATGAAGGAGGCCTACGGGATCACCGGCGTCAAAGCGCGCAACGCCTACCACGGCGCCTACGCCGAAGCGCTCGAGCGGCGGCATGCGAGAGAGGCCGAGCTCGCGGCCCGGGGCGTGCACCGCGATCAGCTCGAGCTGATCGCCTGAGCTGACTTGGCGGGTAGGCGCAAGCGGATCGCGCCTCGGGCGGAGTCGAGGTCGACGACCTTCCCTCCCTGCGTCACCTCGAGCTCGCCGCGAGCCACCATCGCCCGGGCCGCCTCCCGGACGACCGACATCAGCGGGCGGAAGCCGTCGTCGCCGCCGAGGTCTCGAGCGGCGTCCGAGGGGCAGATCGTCTTGCCCTCATCCCGCTGTTCGAGCAGAGCGACGATCGAGCGCTCAGCCTCTGCTCGACCAACCTCATCACCGGCCATCGGTCAGCCCTTCAGCACTGACTTCGCCATCGCGGGCGCTCCGTAGGGGACCGCGGCGCTGACGTTGATCTTCGCCTTCTCGAGGCCCTTGATCCGCTTTTTCGCGGCTCTGTCCAGCTTCACGGTGAGCTTCCGGCTCTGCCCTGCTGCAAGGTCGATCCCCTTTCCGGACCCGACGAAGTGGCCGGCCACCTTCGCCTGGAAGCTCACGCCCTCGCTCAGCGTCGTCGCGCTCACCCGAACCTTGAGCTTGCCTGTCCGCCGCAGCTCCTTCAGCTTCCTCGACGCGACGGCGGCGTCGATCGAGGGCCTGGGTACCGCGCCGTCGCCGGAGACGATCAGCGTGCCTCTCATGTCGGCATGGATCGTGCAGACGAACGGATAAGAAGCGGGTGTCAGGTACTGAGCGCCCTCGACCCGGGCACTCGCACCGCCGGGAATCAACGGGCTCCTGAACAGCTCCTCGCCGTCGGGGCCGTCCCCGGTGGCGACGACGTTGTGCTGTGTGGTGGCCTGAGGATCGGCGTTGACGAACCCCGGAGTCCGGCCCGCGTCCAGGAGAAATCCGTTCGGATCGGTGCTCCCCGAATAGGAGGTGTTCGATTCCGCGGTGATCGTGTCGGTGATCGCCGAGGCGCTCGCGGGCACGGCCAGCGCGGCGATCGCGACGACGGTGATCACGCGTCGGCGAATCCCGTCCGTGTTGCTCAACTCGTCTCTCCCTGCTCGCCTTGACCCCCGACCGGGCTCCGAGAGTAGCGATACGGTCCCGCCATGCCGGCTCCACTCCTTGCGGTCGATACGCCATCGATGCTCTACCGCGCCTTCTTCGCCCTACCGAAGACGATCACCGACGACAAGGGCCAATCGGTCAACGCTCTGCTCGGCACCGCCAACCTGATCCTCCGCGAGATCGAGGCGCACTCGCCCCGTGCCGTCGTCCTCTGCTTCGGGCCCGATGCCGCCGACTACCGGGTCGAGCTCTACTCCGGCTACCACGCCGATCGACCGGAGATGCCGGCCGAGCTGGTTCCTCAGTTCGCCGCCGCGCCCGACCTCTTCGAGGCCTTCGGCTGGGCGCCCGCCCGAACGGAAACCCTCGAGGCCGACGACGTCCTCGGTTCCCTTGCCGACGCCGAGGTCGCTGCCGGTGGCCAAGCCCTCCTGATGACCGGCGATCGCGACATGTATCAGTGTGCCCGCGACGGGGTCACCGTCCTCTACGTGAAGACGGGCAGCCCGGGCGCCGAGCTCGTCGACGCCAAGGAGGTCCGCAAGCGCTACGGCATCGACCCCGTGCAGGTCCCCGACTTCATCGCCCTCCGCGGCGACCCCTCAGACGGCATCCCCGGCGCGCCGGGCATCGGGGAGAAGACCGCCGCCCAGCTACTCAATCGCCACGGCTCCCTCGATGCGATCCTCGATGACTTCCTCGCCGACAGCACCCCGAGGATCCGCGGCGTCCTCAAGGACAATCGAGACGCCCTACTCGCCTACCGCGAGATCGCCCGCCTCCAGGACGCCGAGGTCGAGCGCCCACCCGACCGCGAAACCGACTGGGCCGAAGCCGCGAAGGCAGCGAGCAAGGCCGGTATGGGCCAGCTGGCAGGTCGATTGGAGAAGGCCGGGCGCTGAGCCGGGCGACGACTCCTCAGCGGGCTATGGACGAACCCGCGGACGTCGCACTGGCCCCGGCCCTCGAGAGGGCCCTCGACGCCGTGGCCGGGAACGACCGCGGACACTTGCGCGAGGCCCCCGGAGGCCCCACGCCGATGTCCCTCTGATTCGGGGCGTCGATGCAGTAGGTGACCTGGAAGCGGTAATTGCCGGGCGGAGCCTGGAAGCGGCTTTTTCCGGTGAGCATGCCCTTGCGCGGGGTCTTGGCCCGCGTCTTGTCCTTGATCACGAACCGCGCATTGCCGATCTTGTTGAAGTACCAGAGCACCCTGCGATTGGCGAGGTTGGTCCGCAGCTTCGGCGAAAACTTCAACTTGAATCGGGAGGCGATGTGGCGATCTCGGGTCGTGCGCACGTTGAGCTTGCCCTCGGCGAAGACGACGACCTGCCGGGACCTGCTGCGCGCCGCGAGGTCGGGATCGTTGATCGCGACCTTGTAGGTGCTGTTCAGATCCGGCGTGACGTCAGCGAAGAGGTAGCGGCCGTCGGGGCCGGTCGTTGTGGTTGCGATCAGCTTCGACGACTTGTACGGGTAGGGACGCTCGTAGAGCTTCAGCGTGCGACCTCCGGCCGAAACCCCCTCGTCGGCCGTGAGAAAGCCCTTGATCTTGATCGTCCCCTGACCGTAGGTGATCGCCTCGGGCTTGGCCTTGATGCTGACTGCGGCAGCCGACGCACCCTGAGCACCGATGCCGGCTACGGCAAGCACGACGAAGGCCGCCACGCCGGCCACCCGCACTCGAAAATCCTTGGTTGTCGTTTGTCTCATCCTGCCTCCTGGTCTGTGGCTCAGCCGCCTCCCGAGCTGCCGGAGCAGGATAGCCATGGTCGCTCCCGGCGCTCGCCGGGTCACGGCACCCGCCACTGATCTAGGCTCGCGGCATGAGCTCCACCGAGACCCGAGCGCTGGAGCCGGCCATGCCTTCGCGCGGTCGTTTCCACCGTCAGGGTCAGGGCGAGCCGATGCTCTGCTTACACGGCATCACGGATACCTGGAGAACCTGGGAGCTGGTGCTCCCGGCGCTCGCCGAGCGGCACGACGTCCTCGCGATCACGCTGCTTGGGCACTCGGGCGGACGGGTTCCGGAGCATTCGGGGGAGATCGTGCTCAAGGACCTGGTCGACGAGGCGGAGCGCGACATGGATGCCGCGGGCTTCGAGACCGCCCACATCGTCGGCAACTCCCTCGGCGGCTGGGTGGCGCTCGAGCTCGCCGCGCGGGGAAGGGCCCGCTCGGTCGTCGCTCTCTCCCCCGCCGGCGGCTGGGACGTGGGGAGCCGCCGGGCGATCAGGACCTACTGGGATCTGATCCTGACGCAACGCTTCCTGAAGCTCGGCGCGCCGCTGGCGCTGAACCTGGCCACCAGGCCGCGCGGACGCTGGCTCGTCCTCGGCAACCTCGTCTCAGACCCCCCTGCCGTTCCCGCCGGGCTCGCGACGGCCCTCGTCCGCGGGGCCGCTGACTGCCCAGCCGCTCTGCCGCTGTTGACGGAGTCCCGCCGCGACGGCTACCCGGACCTCGAGGAAATCGATTGCCCGGTGCGCATCGCCTGGGGGTCCAATGACCGCCTGCTCCCGGTGAGGACGCTCTCGGAGAGGCTGCGGCGCCTGCTGCCCGATGCAGAGTGGATCGAGATCGAGGGAGCGGGCCATCTGCCGCAGATCGACCACCCGAAGCGGACCGCCGAGCTGATCCTCGAGGTCAGCACGGTCAGAGCACCAGCCGCCTGACTCAGTCTCCGAGGAAGTCCGCCATCACCTCGTGGGTCTGGCCCGGCCGCTCCATCTGCGGCACGTGGCCGCAGCCGAGCTCGAGATGCCGAGCGCGTGGCAGGGCCCGCTCGACGTGGCGCATGAACGAGATCGGCACGAGGTTGTCCTGGGTCCCCCAGACGAACAGCGACTCGGGTCCGAGCTTCTTCAGTCGGGTCCAGAAACCCTTCTCGCCGTAGGGCTCATCCATGTAGATGTTGCGGGCGCACTCGTAGAAGGCGAAACGGCCGGCGGGAGTGCAGTAGGCGCGCAGGAACTCGTCGACTCCGGCGGCCGTCCAGCCCTGCTCCCCGCCGGGGACGATCTTGCGGACGACCGGCTCGACGGCCCACCGCGGCGTCGGCTGGATGAACCCGAGTCGCGGCAGCGGCATCTGCAGCAGCCACTTCCACGGCCGCTCCTTGAGCCAGGCGAGCGCCGGTGCGAGCAGCACCAGCTTCTCGACCCGCTCCGGATGGGTGATACCGAGCTCGATCGCGATCCGCCCGCCCATGCTGTTGCCGGCGAAGCTCGCCTTCTCGATGCCGAGCTCGTCGAGGAGCTCGGTGACGACGTTTGCGAACCACATCGCGTTATAGGGGGCGCTCCGCGGCTTGCCGGAGTCGCCGAAGCCGGGAAGGTCGATTGCGATGACCCGGTGCCCGAGAGGGGCCAGGGCGCTGACCGTGGTCATGAACGATGCCTTGGTGCCGCCGAGCCCGTGGATGCAGACGATCGGCTTACCCTCCCCCGCCTCGAGCAGCGAGATGTCGTGGTTGGCCGTCTTCACCCGGTCGAAGCGAAGTCGCTCGGGCTCCCTCGAGCCGTTCGTCGCCGCGAGGAAGCCGATCCCGAGGTGCAGGTTCTGGCGGACATCGAGGCGACCTGCCCTGAACGCGTCCATGCCGCCGCGCACGTCATCGGCTATCGATGCCCAGGTGTCGGAATCGGCGCTCAGCAGGGCGTCAGGACCCTTGCCGTCGTTCGCCGGCTTCAGAACCAGCTCATCGCCCTTGATGATGGCGTCGTGATCGCGCCCGTCGGTGACGACGAGGCGGATGCGCGCCTTGCCCCCGGGGACGTCCATGTCGTCGGGTTCGAAGCGGCTCGCAAGCGCCTCCAGCGCCTCGATCGAAGTCGGCGCTTCGGCCGTAGTGGGACTCACGCGTTCCATTTTACCCGCCTCCGTGCTCCTTACGCACGAACGCTCGAGGCATCGAGCAGATCGCGGAGCGAGGCGCCGACCTCCTCGATGGCGTCGGCAGCGGCATCGCTCACCGCGCCCATCCCGAAGAAGCCGTGGACTAGGCCGTCGAAGCGCCGCCTGACGACCGGCACGCCGGCGGCTTCCAACCCGTCGGCATAGGCCTCACCGTCGTCGCGAAGGGGATCGAACTCGGCCGTGACGATGAGCGCCGGGGGCAAGCCGGAGAGATCCTCGGCGCGGAGGGGCGACGCTTGCGGGTCCGTGGGGGAGGCGTCGCCGATGTACTTCTCGCGGAACCATCGCATGTCGTCCGCGGTCAGGAAGAGGCCCTCCCCGTTCTCGGCGACGGATTGACGTTCCTCGGAGAAGTCCGTGACCGGGTAGAGGAGCAGTTGCCCCGCGAGCGAGGGTTCGTGACCGCGCAAGGCCTGCGCGGTCACCGCGGCGAGGTTGCCGCCGGCACTGTCGCCTCCCACCGAGACCCGGTCGGAATCGCCGCCGAGCTCGTCGGCATGGTCGAGGGCCCAGGCGGTCGCCTCGACCGCATCCTCGGCTGCGGCCGGGAACGGATGCTCGGGAGCGACGCGGTACTCGACGCTGAGCACGGCCGACCTCCCGTCGCGGCAGAGGATCCTGCACTGGGAATCGTAGGTGGCGATGTCCCCGATCACGAAGCCACCACCATGGAAGAAGACGAGCGTCGGCAGGAGGCCTTCGGCGTTCGCCGGCTTGTAGAGACGAGCGGGCAGGGGACCGACGGCACCGGGAACCTCGATGTCGGTGATCTCGCCGACCTCGACCTCCGGGCCGAGCGCGGCGGTGGCCGTGCTCATCCGGCTGAAGTTGGCCCGAGCCTGCTCGATCGTGCCCAGCGACATCGGCGGTGCCTGATTGAGCTGCTCGAGCAGCGCCGCGATCTGTGGATCGAGAGGCATCGTCAGGTCGCCGGGTCGCTGAGCTCGCGGTGAGCGACCAGCTTCCAGGGCTCGATGCGCGTGGCGGTGATCAGCTCCGCTCCGCGATAGGGGTCGGCCGCGGTGAAGGCCTCGACCTCAGCAGCGTCGGTCGTCTCGAAGATGAACAGGGCTCCCGTCGGCGGATCGCCGGTCGCGCCGGCCATCGCCAGGGGCCCGTCCGAGCTCCAGCTCTCGATGTGGGCGAGGTGGGCCTCCCTGTGCGGCTGCCGGCGCTCGAGGATGCCGTCGACGTACTCGTAGGTGAGGAGGTACATCCGGCCCCGCCTCAGTAGTTGCGTCGCAGGACGCGCCGGACCGGAGGGCGGCGGAAGTTCGCCTGCCCGAGGGCCGCGTTGATGCCGACCAGCGCCAGCGCCGCGCCGAGATGGCAGGCACCGACCGCGCTGAGCAGCCGCTTGGAGCGCTGCTCGCGCGGGCTCGCGCTTGCGCTCGCGGTGCCCCCATCGCTCAACGGCACCGCGCCGTCCGGCTCCATCGAGCCGAATCGCATGCCCTCGAGTCCCGCCGCGACCCCGGTCACGGCAACGATCCCGACCGCGACGTCCTTCGCCGTCGCGAGCTGACGCTCGCGCTCGGAGAGCATCGAGGGCCGGGCCTCGCTGAGGCGCGCGCCCCCCCAACCGGCGATAAGGGCACCGAGTCCGAGGCTGTTGACGGCCCCGTAGCGGCGCCAGGCGGCATTGACTACCTTGCCGCGCTCGCGCGGATCCTCGATCTCGGTGACCGCCGGGTGCATGCCGACGCGAGCGAAGAGGTTGCCGCCGACGATCGCGGCCAGACCCACGTCGTGCAGTCCGCGGCCGATGCTGCTGACGGTGTCGCTTTCGACTCCAAGTCTCATTCGGAAAGCGTGCCCCGAAGGCAGGGGGCCGAAACACTGCATCCGGCGCGACGGGTTCGAGAGGACAGATTTGGGTACCGAGTCCGTATGCGAGACGAGCTCGAGCGCGAAGAGGGGGCCAACCCGGAGAGTGCCGCCATCACCGGCGGGGTTCCCGCCGCGGCCGAGGCGCCCCCGCAGGTCAGGGGTCGCGCGGCGACCGCGGCCTCCTCGACCTACATCTTCCTGATCCTCGGGATCGTCCTGATGCTCACGGCGGCGATCGCCAAGCAGGACTCGAGCAATGCGATCGGCATGGTCGTCCTGGGCGCGGCGCTCACGGCCGTGGGCGTGATGTCGGTGACCGGGCTGCTCACACCGGTACTGGTCGCCGTCCTCGGCTTCACCGCAGGCGTCCTGGCGACGATCGTCGCCTTCAGCGCCAGCGACTTCGGCTATCCGCAGCTCATCCTCCTGGTCTGCGGCGCGGCGACCTTCATCGCTTCCTTCGCCTCCCTTGCCGCATCGGATCGACGCGGCAGGGGCGACAGGGAGCCGACGGCAGGCGTCGAGAACGTCTGAGGCTTGCCCGGACGTGCTTGTCACCGCCGACGAGCGCGAGGACGAGGACGCGGATTGAAAGCGCTCCGGCACGTCCTCTTCGACATGAACGGCACGCTGCTCGATCCCGCTGCGATGGCGGAGCCGCTGGGTGGTCGCGAAGAGGACGTCGAGCTCGTCAACGGGGCGCTCGAGGCGACGGTGCTGAGCGCCATGACGGACACCCTCACCGGCGTCCATCACGGGTTCGGCGATCTGCTGGCCGCATCGATCGGGCGCGCGCTCGCCCGCGTCGGCCGCTCTCAGCTCGCGAGCTCGGTCATCGACGCCGCCGGCGACATGAAGCCGTTCCCGGAAGCCGCGGAGGCGCTTGCGCTACGGCTGCGAGCAGGTTGGGCTGCCCGCCGAGCAGGTGACGCTGGTCGCCGCCCATTGGTGGGACATCGCCGGCGCTCACCGCGCCGGACTCGAGACCGGATGGGTCTCCCGCTCAGAGCACGAATGGCTGGAAGCCGATCCGGAGCTCCTCCCCGGGGCTCGCGGCACGGACCTCCTGGAGCTGGCCCGCGCTCTTGTCGATTGAGCGGGCGCCGTCGCCGGTCCGCCGACCGCGGCGGCGCCGGCCCACCAGCGTCGTTGTAAGGTCGAGATTGATCCCCGATGACCGGGGAAGGAACCTCACAGATGAACCGGCCCTCTCTGAATCTTCCCCTCCTGGAGCAGCTCAGGGGTGACCTCAGCGGCCGCGGCTCCGCCGTCCGCTCGCCTCGTTCGGCGGCCCTCCGCCCCCGCACCGCCGATGCCGACGCGGTCGTCAAGTCGATCTGCCCGTTCTGCGCCGTGGGCTGCGGGCAGCGCGTCTACGTCAAGGACGGCGAGGTCACTCAGATCGAGGGCGATCCCGACAGCCCGATCTCCCGCGGGCGCCTCTGCCCGAAGGGCGCCGCCTCCCGCGGCCTGGTGAAGAGCCCGAGCCGCGAGTACAAGGTCAAGTACCGGCCGCCGAACGCGACCGACTGGCAGGAGCTCGAGCTCGATCGCGCGATGGAGATGATCGCCGACCGGGTGATCGCGACCCGCCCCGACGGCTGGCAGGCGGAGACCGACGAGGGCGGCAGGCTGAACCGGACGATGTCGATCGGCAGCCTCGGCGGGGCGACGCTCGACAACGAGGAGAACTACCTGATCAAGAAGCTCTTCACCGGTCTGGGCATCGTCCAGATCGAGAACCAGGCGCGAATATGACACTCCTCCACCGTCCCCAGTCTGGGGACGTCGCTCGGTAGGGGTGGCGCCACCACCTTCCAACAGGACCTGCAGAATTCCGACTGCATAGTCATCCAGGGTTCGAACATGGCCGAGGCCCATCCGGTCGGCTTTCAGTGGGTGATGGAGGCGAAGGAGCGCGGCGCCAAGATCATTCACGTCGACCCGCGCTTCACCCGCACGAGCGCGGTCGCCGACCTGCACGTGCCCCTGCGAGCGGGCTCGGACATCGCCTTCCTCGGGGGCATCGTCAACTACATCCTCAGCAATGGCCGCGAGTTCCGCGACTACGTCAGGACCTACACGAACGCCGCGACGATCATCGCCGACGAATTCCGCGACACCGAGGACCTCGCCGGCTTCTTCAGCGGCTGGGACCCGGATTCGAAGACCTATGACATCGAATCGTGGCAATACAAGGGGATGGAGGTCTTCGCCTCCGGCGGCAAGCGCGAGGAGGGTGCGGTCTTCGGCGAGGGCGCCCACTACGCGCAGGGGGGCAAGCTCGTCGATGGCAACCCTCCCGAGTTCGACATGGAGCTGGAGGACCCGCGGTGCGTCTTCCAGCTGCTCAAGCGCCACTTCAGCCGCTACACGCCGGAGAAGGTGGCCGAGGTCTGCGGGGTCAGCGAGGCGGACTTCCTCGAGGTCGCCGAGTCGATGTGCGCGAACTCCGGCCGCGAGCGGACCACCGCCTTCTGTTACGCCGTCGGCTGGACCCACCACACCGTCGGCGTCCAGTACATCCGCACTGCGGCGATCATCCAGCTGCTGCTGGGAAACATCGGCCGGCCCGGTGGCGGGATCCTGGCGCTGCGGGGCCACGCCTCGATCCAGGGGTCGACCGACATCCCGACGCTCTACAACATCCTCCCGGGCTACATCCCGATGCCGCATCCCCACGCTCATCAGAACCTCGACGAGTTCATCGAGCTGAACTCCGCCGACGCCGGCTACTGGGGGCATATGCGCGCCTACACGGTGAGCCTGCTGAAGGCCTACTACGGGGATGCCGCCACCGCCGAGAACGACTTCTGCTTCGACCACCTGCCGCGGATCGACGGCAACCACTCCGCCTACCAGTCGGCGCTGCACATGCTCGACGGCACGCTGAAGGGCTACTTCCTGCTCGGCGAGAACCCGGCCGTCGGCTCCGGCAACTCCGGCCTGCACCGCAAGGCGCTCGCCGAGCTCGACTGGCTGGTCGTCCGTGACCTGCAGGAGATCGAGAGCGCATCCTTCTGGAAGGACGCCCCCGAGATCGAGACGGGCGAGCTCGTCACGGAGGAGATCGGGACCGAGGTCTTCCTCCTGCCGGCGGCCGCCCACGTCGAGAAGGACGGCAGCTTCACCAACACCCAGCGACTG
Source organism: uncultured Solirubrobacterales bacterium (assembly GCA_963826475.1). Taxonomy (GTDB): domain Bacteria; phylum Actinomycetota; class Thermoleophilia; order Solirubrobacterales; family 70-9; genus RHKX01. Next base: position 1,534,366 of record CAWGXC010000003.1, read on the forward strand.
CTCCAGTGGCATCACAAGGCGGTCGAGCCGAGCGGGGACTGCCGCTCGGACCTCTGGTTCACCTACCACCTGGGGCGCATAATCCGCGACAAGCTGCGCGACTCCACCGATCCGCGCGACCGGCCCGTCCAGGATCTGACCTGGGACTACCCGACTGAAGGACGCTACGACGACCCGAGCGCGGAGGCGATCCTGCGCGAGATCGGCGGCGTCGACCTCGCCAAGGATGAGGCGCTGCCCGGCTACACGTCCCTCGCCGAGGACGGCTCAACCGCCTGCGGCTGCTGGATCTACTCCGGCTGCTACGCCGACGAGGTCAACCAGCCGGCTCGCCGCAAGCCCGGCTCGGAGCAGAGCTGGGTGGCTCCCGAGTGGGCCTGGGCGTGGCCGATGAACCGGCGAATCATCTACAACCGCGCCTCGGCCGACCCCGAGGGCAAACCCTGGTCGGAGCGCAAGAAGTACGTCTGGTGGGACGCCGACAAGGGAGACAACGGCGAATGGACCGGTGAGGACGTTCCGGACTTCAAGGTCGACATGGCGCCCGACTACGTCCCCGATGAGGACGCGAAGGCCGAAATGGCATTGCGCGGCGATGAGCCGTTCGTCATGCAGGCGGACGGCCGCGGCTGGCTCTTCTCCCCCTCCGGCCTCACCGACGGCCCACTGCCGACTCACTTCGAGCCGCACGAATCACCCGTGGTCAACGCCCTTTACCCCCAGCAGTCCAATCCGGCCCGCGAGCAGTATCCGCGCAAGGGCAACGAGTACAACCCGACCGGCGACGAGCCCGGCTCCGGCGTCTACCCCTACGTCGTCACCACCTACCGGCTGACCGAGCACCACACCGCGGGAGCGATGTCGCGCACGGTTCCTCACCTGAACGAGCTCCAGCCGGAGTTCTTCTGCGAGATCAGCCCCGAGCTCGCCCGCGAACGCGGGCTCGAGCACGGCGGCTGGGCGACGATCGTCAACTCGCGCGCGGCGATCGAGGCTCGGGTGATGGTCACCGACCGGATGAAGCCGCTCCGGGTGGGCGGGGGCACCGTCCACCAGGTGGGGCTTCCCTACCACTGGGGATCGAAGGGGATCGGGACCGGCGACTCCGCCAACGACCTCTTCTCGATCGCCCTCGACCCGAACGTCCACATCCAGGAGACGAAGGCGGCGACCTGCGACATCGTCGCGGGCCGCCGGCCGGTAGGTCCGGCCCGCCCCGAGTTCGTCGCCGGCTACCGCGAGCGAGCGGGATCGGAGAACGGAGAATGAGCACGACACCACTGCCCCTCGCCGGAGGGTCGGCGAGCTGGGGTTCCGACCGCGAGGAGCGCGTCGGCTTCTTCACCGACACGAGCATCTGCATCGGCTGCAAGGCGTGCGAGGTCGCCTGCAAGGAGTGGAACGACGTCCCCGCCGAGGACAACGGCTTCACCGGCGACAGCTACGACAACAGCGCCGCCCTCGGCGCCAACCGCTGGCGCCACGTCGCGTTCATCGAGCAGAGGATCGAGGTCGGCGGGGTCGCCGACGGCATGCCCGACTCGCTCGTCGAGGAGGCGGCGCGCCAGACCCTCGTCGAACAGGGCCTCGACCCGCATGCCAACGACGACGGCTTCCGCTGGCTGATGAGCTCAGACGTCTGCAAGCACTGCACCGACGCCGGCTGCCTCGACGGCTGCCCGACCGGCTCCATCTTCCGCACCGAGCACGGGACGGTCGTCGTCCAGGAGGACATCTGCAACGGCTGCGGCTACTGCATCACCGCCTGCCCCTTCGGCGTGCTCGAACGGCGGGAGGACGACGGGCGGGTCTGGAAGTGCACCCTCTGCTACGACCGCCTCGCCGACGACATGACGCCCGCCTGCGCGCAGGCCTGCCCGACCGAGTCGATCCAGTTCGGGCCGCTGGAGGTTCTACGCATGCGCGCCGCCGAGCGGGTCGAGACCCTGCGCGAGCGCGGCGTAGCGGGCGCGCAGCTCTACCTCGACGAGCCCGATAACGGAGTCGGCGGCGCGGGCGCCTTCTTCCTCCTGCTTGACGAGCCCGAGACCTACGGCCTCCCGCCCGACCCGGTCGATCCGACGCGCTACCGCGGCGAGGCGTGGACCGCCGTCGTCGCCGCGGCGTTGACGCTGGGAACCGGCATGGTCGCGGCCTTTCTGGGCAGTCGCTCATGAGTCCGCGTGAACGGACGATGGTCCCGAAGGAGAAGCCGCGCTCCTACCACGGACGCCCGGTGATCAAGGAGTCGGCGTGGACGTGGGAGGTGCCCTGGTACCTGTTCTTCGGCGGCCTCTCGGGCGCATCGTCGATGCTCGCCTTCATCGCCTCGACGGTTGGCAATCGCCCGCTCGCAAAGCGCGCCTGGCTCGTCTCCTTCGCCAGCATCGTGATCAGCCCGGCGCTGCTCGTCGCCGACCTGGGAAGGCCCGAGCGGTTCCTGAACATGCTGAGGGTCTTCAAGGTGACCTCGCCGATGAGCATCGGGTCCTGGATCCTGGCGGCCAGCGGCACGGCCGTCGCTCCCGCCACCTACGGCGCGCTGCGGAAGCAACCGCCGCTCGTCTCCCGCATCGCCGAGCCGGTCGCGGCCCTCCTCGGCCCGCCACTTGCGACCTACACCGCCGTTCTGATTTCGAACACCGTCGTCCCCGTCTGGTCGGAGGCCCGGCGGGAGCTCCCGTTCCTGTTCAGCGCGAGCGCCGCCGCGAGCGCCGGCGCGGCCGCTGTCGCGCTGACACCGCTCGACCACGGAAGGCCGGCCCGGCGGATTGCGATCGGCGGCGTGATCGGCGAGCTCGCCGCCCGCGAGCTGATGGAGCGGCGGCTCGGAGACCTTGCCGAGCCGTACGAATCCGGTCGGCCGAAACGATTCGGCCTCGCCTCCAAGGCGCTCAGCATCGCCGGTGCGGCGCTGCTCGCAACCGGTCGCGGCAAGCGCGCTCAGACGGTCGCCGGCGGAGCGCTGGTGCTAGGCGGCGCGGTCTGCCAGCGCTGGAGCGTCTACACCGCCGGCTTCCCCTCCGCGCGCGACCCCAAGTACACCGTCGGCCCCCAGAGGGCGCGGGTCGAGGCGCGGTCGTAGGAGCCGCCACGGGCCCTGGTCCTCTAGGTTCCTCCCGATGCGCACACGCGGCCGCCTGGGACTTCTCTCCGCCGTCGGCGTCACGCTCCTCGCCACGCTGGCGCTCGCCGGGCCGGCATCGGCCTCACCGCGGCTGAAGGTCGGCGTCGGGCGCGCGGACATCACGCCTCCGACCGGCTATTTCATGATGGGCTGGGTCCGCTCCGACGGTGTCGTGATCGGCCAGCACACGAGGCTCTGGGCGCGGACGGTCGTGCTGAAGGAGGGCGGCGAGAAGGTCGCGCTCGTCTCCGAGGACCTCAACGGGATTCCCGGCGGGATGCTCGAGGACGCCGCCGACCTGCTGCGCGATCGCGGGTTCGATCAGACCAACATCCTCGTCTCCGCCTCTCACACGCACGCGGCGCCGACCGGCTTCTACAACTTCTCGACCTTCAACACGGTCTTCATGACGCTCAACTCCCCGACTGACTTTTCGCTGACCGGCGATCTCGATCCGACCCTCTACCAGTTCATGGTCCGCCAACTTGCGCGGTCGATCGCGCGGGCGGACGACGACCTCGGGCCCGGAAAGGTGGGCTGGGGAACGACCCAGATCATGCACCTCACGGAGAACCGGTCGATCGAGGCGCACCTGGCCGACCACGGGATCACCGTTCCATACGGCGAGGGCACCGTGGCCATGGACCCGAACGGGTACGTCCACACGATCGACCCCGAGGTCAACGTCCTGCGCGTCGACAAGACGCTCCGCGGACGCGACGTCCCGGTCGGAATGTGGAGCACGTTCGCCAATCACGGCACCGTCAACGGCTACCAGTTCACGTTCTACAACGAGGACCACCATGGAGCCGCCACCCATCTCACCGAGGAACGGATTCGCAAGCTCGGCCACGTCCCCGAGAAGCAGGACGTCGTCACCGTCTACGGGAACACCAACGAGGGCGACCAATCGGCCGGCCTGCACGGTCAAGGTCCCGCGCTGGCCGAGCACGTCGGCCACGTCGAGGCGAAGGCGTTCATGCGGGCCTGGCGGCAAGCGGGCGAGCGGATGAGCGGCAAGCCGACGCTCGCGAATCGCTGGACTCGGATGTGCTTCTGCGGCCAGGCGACAGCAGCCGGGCCGGTCGACGACACCGCGAAGTTCGGGCTGCCGCAGCTGACCGGCTCGGAGGAGGGCCGCGGCCCACTCTTCGACATCACCCGCACGCCCTTCGAGGGAGACAAGACGGCCGACACCCATGATGCTCAGGGAGACAAGATCGTCACCCTGACCGTCGACGTTCCCAAGGCCGTGCCGCTGGCGACGATCCAGGTGGGAGACCGTCTGATCTTCTCGATCCCAGGTGAGATGACGGTGGAGATGGGGCGCCGGGTGAAGACGGCGCTCATGGACGCGGTGAGCGGCTCGGGCTCCGGCATCAAGCACGTCGTGCTCTCCGGCCTCGCAAATGAGTACGACGACTACTTCACCACCCCCGAGGAGTACGACGCCCAGCACTACGAGGGCGGCTCGCAGGTCTATGGGCGGACGAGCTCAGTAGCGCTGCAGGAGGCGCTCGTCGCACTGGCCGAGACCCTCGCCGAGGGTACGCCGGCACCCAACCCCTATCCCTTCGATCCCACGAACGGCGTCGTTCCCGATGGCTCCTCCTTCCCGACGGGGGCCACGAAGGCGACCGCGATCGCTCAACCCTCGAAGCGAAGCCACCGCCTCCTGCACCCGCAGTTCTCCTGGCAAGGTGGCGAGCGCGGCTACGACCGGCCGCTCGAGCGCGCGTTCGTCAAGGTGCAGCGCCGGGGCTCCGCCCGACATAAATGGCGGACGGTGGACAGCGACCTCGGCCTGCGGATGCTCTGGTACGTGAGCGACGGCGGCGCCTACACCGCCGAGTGGGAACCGCCCTTGCGAGAACGTCCCGGAAAGTATCGGTTCGCGGTGCACGCCCGTCACTACCGGATCAGGTCGAAGCCGTTCGCGCTGCTTCCCTCGAAGGCGCTCATGCCCATGGCGACGAGCGCCGATGCGGGGAAGTTCGCCATCCGGCTGGCCTACCCGAAGGCCGTCTCCAATGAGGCCGTCGGCGACGAACCCTCTGACTTCACCGCGGACCTCACCGCCAGGCCGCTCTACGCCGGCGGTGGGCAGATCCGATTCCTCGTCGACGGCACGCCGACGGTCGTCCGCCCCAAGCGCGGCGGCCTGTTCTCGGTGAGGGCCCGGGCGGGCGCAACGATCGAGATCCCCAAGGGCGCGGCGCGCGATCGCTTCGACAACCGCAACGGCAAGGCCGTCAGCTTCACCGCTCCGGGCTAGCCCACGCCTCTCCGGAGCGGCGGGCGTCCGCTCAGAGGACCTGGATCGACCCGGGCTCTCCATGGAGCAGCCGTCCGATCACGGCGCCCGGCACCTCCGCAGCGCGGCTCGGCTCGACCGCGACGAGCAGGCCGCCTGAGGTCATCGCATCGGCGCAGAGCACGCGCCGGGACTCGGGCACTGACTCGGCGAAGCTCGTGAATGCCGCCGCGTGCCTGGCGTTGCGCTTGGTCCCCCCGGCGACGGCGTTGCCGTCCTCGGCGAGGGCGAGCACGCCCTCGATTGCGGGCACCGCCGCGGAATCGATCTCCGCGGCCACCCCGCTTGCCATCGCAAGCTCGTGGGCGTGCCCGACGAGCCCGAAGCCGGTCACGTCCGTCGCGGCGCTCGCGGCCGCCGCGACGGCGGCCGCCGAGGCCGCGTCGTTGAGGGTCGTCATCACCGCGATCGCCCGCTCGATCAACTCGGCGTCGGCGATCTGCCGCTTCGTCGCCGTCGCAACCAGCCCGGCGCCGAGCGGCTTGGTCAACACGAGGGCGTCGCCAGGGCGGCCGCCGGCGTTGGTCAGCATCAGTGCCGGATCCACGAGCCCGGTGACGGCCAGGCCGTACTTGGGCTCGGCGTCCTCAATCGAGTGCCCGCCGCCGATCACGGCGCCGGCGGCATTGACGACATCCCGCCCGCCACGCAGGATTCGCTCGAGGATCTCGCCGCCGAGGTCGTCGAGCGAGAATGCGACGAGGTTCAGCGCGACGAGGGGACGCCCTCCCATGGCGTAGACGTCGGAGAGCGCATTGGTGGCGGCGATCCGGCCGAAGTCGTAAGGATCGTCGACGATCGGGGTGAAGAAGTCGGCCGTGTGAACGATCGCCTGACGCTCGCCGATCCGGTAAACGGCGGCGTCGTCGGAGGACTCGCTGCCGACGAGCAGATCCGGATCGGACTCGGCCGGAAATGATGCAAGCACCTCGGCGAGCCGGTCAGGGGCGATCTTGCAGCCGCATCCCGCTCCGTGCGAGAGCTCGGTGAGCCGAACGGTTGCCTTGGTCGCCACGCGAAGGCGAGGGTACCCTGACCGCGTGGCGGGCGAACGCAATGAAGCACTACGGGGGCTGCCCTCGGTGGAATCGCTTGCCTCGTCGCTGCCGGGACCACGCCGAGCCGCCGTTGCGGCGGCACGAGCCACGATCGAGGAGCACCGTGCGCTGATCCTGGCCGGCGAACGCCCTCCCGGCGAGGCGGACCTGCTCGCGAGGGCCGAGCGGCGCGCGCACGATCTCCGCGCGGGAAGCCTGCGGCCGGTGATCAACGCCACCGGGGTGATCCTCCACACCAATCTCGGCCGGGCGCCGCTTGCTCCAGCAGCCGCACAGGCGGCGGCGGAAATCGCCGTCGGCTACTCGACCCTCGAGTTCGACCTTGCGGAGGGCGCGCGCGGCTCGCGCCACACACACGTCGAGGAGCCGCTGCTGGCCCTCTCGGGTGCGGAGGCGGCGATCGCGGTCAACAACAACGCGGCGGCCGTCCTGCTCGCGTTGGCGGCGACCTCGGCCGGGCGCGAGGTGATCGTCGGCCGCGATCAGCTGATCGAGATCGGTGGGTCGTTCAGGATTCCCGAGATCCTCTCCCAGTCGGGAGCGGTGCTCGTCGAGGTGGGGACGACCAATCGGACCCGCGCCGCTGATTACGCGGAAGCGATCGGGCCGCACACCGGCGCCCTGCTGCGCGTTCATCAATCGAACTTCCGGACGACCGGCTTCACGGAGTCCGTCCCGCTCGCGGACCTCTGCGAGCTCGGGCGGGAACGAGGGGTGCCCGTGATCGACGATCTCGGCTCGGGGGCGCTCCATCCGATCGGCGACGAGCCGCTGCTGCGCTCGTCGATCGCCACCGGTGCCGAGCTCGTCTGCTGCTCCGGCGACAAGCTGCTCGGCGGGCCGCAGGCGGGGATCATCGCCGGATCGGAAGCCTCCGTGAATCTCTGCAGGTCTCATCCCCTCGCCCGCGCGCTTCGCCTCGACAAGCTCCAGATCGCCGCCCTCGCGGCCACGCTGCGGCTGCACCGTGATGAAGGGCCCGGCGCGATCCCCGCGCTGTCGATGATGACCTCGACGAGCGCCGAGCTCACGGCGCGGGCGAATCTCATCGCGGAGTTCGCCGGCGCCGGGGCGATCGTCGTTTCATCGTCCTCGCGCCCCGGTGGAGGCACGCTGCCGACGACGCGCCTCGAGGGGCCGGCATGCAGCGTCTCGCCCGGCGCGGGAGGTGCGGATGCGCTGATCGCGGCTCTGCGCGCGGCGGAGCCCCCGGTCATCGCCAGGATCGAGGACGACCGCGTGCTGCTCGACCCCCGGACGATGAGCGATGACGACGCCCGCGTCGCCGGCCACGCCGTCCGCAAAGCGCTTGGCTGAGGACGCAGCGCCGCGCGAGCTGACGCTCGGCACCGCCGGCCACATCGATCACGGCAAGACGGCCCTCGTCGCCGCCCTGACCGGCACCGACACGGACCGCCTCGCCGAGGAGCGCCGCCGAGGGATCTCGATCGAGCTCGGCTTCGCCCGTCTCGAGCTTCCCGGCGGCAGCATGGGAGTGGTCGACGTGCCCGGACACCGCCGCCTGGTCAAGGCGATGGTTTCGGGAGCGAGCGGCGTCGACATGTTCCTGCTCGTGATCGCCGCCGACGACGGCGTGATGCCCCAGACCCGCGAGCACTGGACGGCTCTGCGGGCGCTCGGCATCACGAGCGGTGTGATCGCCCTGAACAAGTGCGACGTAGCCGAGCCCGAGTCGCTGGAGATAGCCCGAGAGGAGGCCGGTGCGCTCGCGCCGGGCATCCCCATCGTCGAGGTCAGCGCGCGCACCGGCGCCGGGCTCGATGAGCTGCGGAGCGCTTTGGGACGGGCGGCGGGGGACGCGGCTGCCCGACGACCCGAGGGCGGCTGGTCGGCAAACGAGCCGATCCTGCACCTCGATCGCGTCTTCACGCTGAAGGGCATCGGGACCGTCGTCACCGGGACGCTCCACGGGGGCGCGATCCCGGTCGGCGCGAGGTTGCGCGCCCTTCCGTCGGAGCGGATCCTCCGCGTCCGCGGCATTCAGGTCCACGATGAACCGGTCGAGGAGGCGGTGGCGGGCCAGCGGTGTGCCCTCAACCTGGTCGGGGTCGGACCGAAGGAGATCGAGCGCGGAGATGTGCTCACAGCGGAGCGGTCGGACATGGCACCGAGCTACCGGCTCGATGTTCAGCTCGGCTTCGATCCCGATCCGGGTACCGGCATGCGGCGCGTCCAGGTCCACCACGGAACGCGGGCGGCGTCCGGCCGTCTCGTTCCCCTCGAAAGGGGTCGTCTGGCGCAGCTGCGGCTCGAGTCGCCGCTCATCGCGATGGCGGGGGACCGATTCGTGATCCGCCGGATCGCCCCTCCGGACACGCTCGGCGGTGGCGTCGTCATCGATCCGCGGCCCGCCCGCCACGGACCGAGCGCGGCGGCTCAGCTTCAGGAGGCACTGGAGGGCGAGCCGGAGGCGATCCTGCTGGCCGCGATCGGCGCGGTCCGCGGAGGTCTCGACGCCGACCCCGGCCGCTGGGAAGCCGTTTCCCTGCTCGGATTCGCTCTGCATCGCTTCCCGCCCGACAGGTGGAGAGCTGCGGTCGCGAGCCTGCTCGACTCGGGAGCAGCCGAGCTCCATCGTGGCCGGCTCCAGCTCCCCGATACGCCGGGGCCGCCGGCTCCGGCCGCGCCCGAGCCCCTCGGCGCAATCGCCGTCGGCGTCCTCGCCGGGCTCGAGGACGCGGGGCTGCAACCGCCGGGGCCGGCCGAGCTCGCCGCATCCCTGGGAGTCGCCCGTCACGCCATCGAGAGCTCGCTCAAGGAGCTCGCCGGGGCCGGCCGGATCGTCCGGCTCCGCGGGGACGTCAGCTATCCGCAGGAACGCCTGGCGCGGATCGGCGAGCTGGTCGCGGAGCTCGCCCGCGAGAGCGGGTCGATCGGTCTCGCTGAGCTCCGCGATGCGCTTCGGATCAGTCGCAAGTACTCACAGGCGATCCTCGAGCACCTCGACTCGACCGGGGTGACGGTGCGTCACGGCGACCGCCACGTGCTGCGACGCCCGCTCGGTTAGCTGCACCCGTCTGAAAGCGCATCAATTTCCGTCCATGACACGGAAATTCGCCCGTTCCGCCTGCACCCGCGACCATGGACGAGGCCGACCTCAACCGTCGGCCCGGTGCCGCAACCTAACCCGGCTCCCGCCAACGACCCGCCGGCCGCTCCTCTCGAGGACCACTCTTCTGCGCCGCCTTGCGGGTGGCGGCTCCGGTTCCCTCGCGCCCGAGCTTGCGCATCGATTCCAGCCGCTCGGGGCTGACGATTCCGCGCACGGCGCATCCCGGCTCGTTCTCGTGGCGGCAGTCGGAGAAGCGGCATGAGCGCGCCAGCTCCTCGATATCGGCGAAGGCCTCGGCGACGCCCTCGGCGTTCGCCAGCGGCGGGCGGCGCATCCCCGGGGTGTCGACGACCAGCGCGCCGTTGGGCAGCGAGAAGAGCTCGCGATGGACGGTGGCGTGGCGTCCGGCGCCGTCGCGATCGCGGACCGGCAGCGTGCGCTGGCGATCCTCGCCGAGCAACTCGTTGAGCAGCGTCGACTTGCCGACTCCGGACATCCCCATCAGGATCGCTGTCCGACGCGGCTGCAGGCGCTCGCGGATCGCATCGACCCCCCAGCCGTCCCGGACGCTTGCCACGATCGTTTCCACGCCGAGCCGTTCGCGGACCCGCTCGGCCTCCGTCCCGTGATCGGGGTTGAGGTCCCCTTTGGTGAGGATCACGAGCGGCTCGATGGCACCGACCGCTACGAGCGCGAGGAAGCGCTCGAGCCGAGGCAGGTTGACCTCCTCGTGGCAGGACGCGACGATCACGCCGAGGTCCACGTTCGCCGCCAGCACGGCGTCCTCGCGGGCGAGGACGGTCCGCCGCGGCAGGACCTCGGCGACGCGCCGGCCGTCGTATGCGCCCCAGTCGCCGACCGCCGGCTGCACGCCGAGCGTCCCGGCGACGGGGACGAGGAGGTCGAGCCCGGTGCCGACCACGTGGACGCGACCCCGGTGCACCGCCGTGACCCGCGCGGCCACGAGCTCGCCCGACCCGGGTAGGGCCTCGAGGGTGTCCGCCCAGGCCGGGTCCCAGCCGAGGTCGGTAAGCACTTCGCTCATCGGCGATTAGCCTAGACGCGGGGCGGCAGGGGTCTGGTGGCCCATCCGGCCTTCAAAGCCGGCAGGGCGATGAAGCCCATCGCTTGGAAGGTTCGATTCCTTCGCCGCCTCGTCCATCTGGTCAGCCCGCCGGCTCCTCGCGGAGCACGTCCGCAGCGGGTTTGTCGTCACGCAATCCCTTGTACGAGGGGTGGCGCATCGTGCCGGCGTGGGTCCACTCGGCGAACTCGACCTCGGCGACGAGCACCGGGTCGACGAAGATCGTGTCGCGCTGCGGCTGGCGGCCCTCGAACGGGCTCGTCTCCTGCCGCAACGCCATCAGACGCGCGCTCAGCATCCGCAGCTCCCCGGCGCTGAAGCCGGTGCCGACCTTGCCCGCGAAGCGGAGGCGGCGATCCTCCCCCTCCCCCTCGTTGACTCCAACGACCAGGGCGCCGACATCGCCCTCGCGCATTCCCTTGCCGGGAATCCAGCCGCCGATCACGACCTCCTGTCCGCGGACGTTCTTGATCTTCAGCCAGTCGCGGCTGCGGCGACCGGCCCGGTAGGGCGAGCTGAGCTTCTTGGCCACGATCCCCTCGAGGCCCTGCTGCTTGCTGAGGGCCAGCATCGCCTCGCCGTCCCCTCGGTGGAAGGAGGGGGTCTGCCAGCTTTCGCCGTCAAGTCCGAGCCCCTCGAGTCGCTCCCGGCGCTCCTCATAGGGGAGCGCGAGCAGAGACTCGCCGTCGAAATGGAGCAGGTCGAAGATCACGAAGGTGACCGGAACCTCGGAGCGCCTCTTTCTCACCTCCCCCGCTGAGGCGACGTGGATCCGCGTCTGCAGCCGCTGAAAGTTGGGGCGACCCGACTCGTCGAAGGCGACGACCTCGCCGTCGAGGACGGCCTCACGGCCCTCCAGCACCAGCGCGATCGCGGCGAGCTCGGGGTATTGGGGCGTGATGTCGCGCAGGGTCCGCGAGTGGAGGCGCACCCGGCCGGTCTGGCAGATGGCAATGGCCCGCACCCCGTCCCACTTGATCTCGAAGCCCCAGCCCCCGTCGTCGCGTGGGAGCTTGGCGAGCGTTGCCTTCATCGGCTCCACCCGCTCGGGCAGCGGCTCGCGACCTTCCGGCAGCGGGTCCATCCGGTGAATCATCCAGTTCTTCTCGTCCTCGGTCCCCGCCCCGCCGGTCCGGAACAGTGAGTAGCGCCCCGTGACCCGCTCCCCCTGGAGGCGGATCACGACCTTCGCCGGCTCCCACTTCTCGACCTCGTAGGTCCCGGCGTCCCAGCGGGTCACCCTGCCGCCCCCGTACTCGCCCGCTGGGATCTCACCCTCGAAGGCGAAATATTCCAGAGGGTGGTCCTCGGTATGGACGGCGAGGTGGTCGTCGGTGGGATCGAGCGGCACGCCTCGCGGCAGAGCCCAGGAGACGAGCACTCCATCGCGCTCGAGCCGGAAGTCCCAGTGCAAGCGCGTCGCGTGATGCTCCTGGATCAGGAAGCGATTGCCGCAGCCTTCGCCGCCGGCGTCTGCGGCGTCCGGCACCGGCTCCGGCGTTCTCTCCGGCGACCGCTTCGCCCGATAATCGCCGAGGCGGTCCGCGGCCTTGCCATTCTTCCCTTTCCTCGCCATCGCTCCCTTCACTGCCTCACTTGCCGATCAAGCTGCTCAACTGGAACGTAGCCGGACGCACCCAGCTGCTGCCTCGGCAGATCGAGGCCGTCGAGCGGCGCGGGGCCGACATCGTCGCCCTGCAGGAGATTCGCAAGAGCACCGTCGGCCCGTGGAAGCGGGCGCTTGCCGAGGCCGGGCTCATCCATGCGCTCGACTCCAGCGAGTTCTCCAACTCCCGCCGGCTCTTCAACCTGACGGCCGCCCGCTGGGAGCTGTGGGAGCTACACCCGCTCGGCGCACCTCAGCCCGAGCGCGTCCTCTCGACGGGAGTGGACCTTTCCGGCGCGCCGATCGAGCTCCACAACGCACACGTCCCCCCGGCCCCCTCCAACGGGCTGATCAAGGCGGAGACATGCGAGGCGCTGTTCGCGCACCTGGCCCGGCCGAGCGATCGCCATCGGATCCTCTGCGGGGATCTCAACACCCCGCGCTACGAGAGCCCCGAGGGTGAGGTCGAGACGTTCGCATCCAACCACCCGGGCATGGAGGAGCGCTGGGACGCCGCCGAGCGCTCGCTGTTGACCGGTCTTGCCCCTTGGGGCATGACCGACGCCTTCCGCGCCCTAAACGGCTACGACCGCCGAGATGTCAGCTGGGTATTCCACACCCGGGCGCGGCGCAAGGCCGCGCACCGGCTCGACCACGTCATCGCCTCCTCCGCTCTGAATCCGATCAGCTGCGACTACCTGCACGAATGGCGCGAGGCGGGGCTCAGCGACCATTCGGCGATGGAGACGATCTTCGACGTTTGAGCGCTCAGCGCGGGGGCATCTGCTCTCATGCGCGACGTCCGGGGGGGGCGTGTCCGCGCCTACACCATGTCTGAACCACCCCCCACCCTCCTGCTCACCGGCGCCACCGGCTTCGTCGGCGGCGAATTGTTGCGAGCCCTGCGTGACCAGGTGCAGATGCGGCTCCTGGTCCGCGATCCGTCCGGGATGGACCTTCCGAACGTCGTCCAGGCCGACCTCTCGGACCGGAACTCGCTCGAGGCCGCGCTTGAGGGCATGGAGGAGGCCTACTACCTCGTCCACTCGATGGAGCCCGGCGCGACCGGCGGCTTCGCCGAGGCCGACCGCGACGCGGCCACGAACTTTGCGGCGGTTGCGTCCTCGTGCGGTCTGCGCCGGACGATCTACATGGGAGGAGTAGTCGACGAGGAGGGTGAGAGCGAGCACCTCGATTCCCGCCGCGAGGTCGAGCAGATCCTCGCCGAGGCGGCACCCGAGCTGGTCGTGCTCAGAGCCTCGATGATCGTCGGGGCGGCGAGCGGCTCGTTTCGCAGCCTCGTCCAGCTCGTCGACAGGATGCCGGTGCTGCTGCTGCCGAACTGGCGCGACCGTCGCTCCCAGCCGGTCGCGATCGAAGACGTCGTCTCGGCCCTGATCGCCGCGCGCGACGTCGAGCCAGGCGTCTACAACGTCGCCGGCCCTGACGAGATCAGCTTCGAGCGGATGACCGAGGTCGTTGCGGAGCTGCTCGGCCAACGGCATCGCTCGATCCCGATGCCGTTCAGCAACTCGAAGCTGGAGGGAGCGGCCGCAAGCGTCGTCGCCGACGCCGACTCCGAGCTTCTGCAACCGCTGATGGCAGGGCTGCATTCCAACCTCATCGTCACCGACAACTCCCTCGCGAAGGTCTTCGGGGTTGAACCCACTTCGTTCGAAGATGCAGCTCGGGCCGCCATCATGGCCATGGAGGAAGTCGAACCCGCGGATTGACCGAGGCTCAGCCCCGCTCGAGCCAGCCGTCGATCAACCGCCGTGCGATCGCCGAGCGAGGCGGCAGCTGCAGATCGGCGACGAGCTCCTCGTGCTCCCATTCGGCGTTGCGCAACGCGGCCTCCGCCACGGCGTCGCGGTCGAACCAGCGGACGTCCTGAAGCTCCGGATCTGTACCGCCGGGCTCGCCGCTCGTCCAGGGCACCTCGAAGCCGAGCATCAGCGAAGCGGGAAACGGCCAGGGCTGCGAGCTGACGTAAGCGGGCTCGGCTATCTGCACTCCGGCCTCCTCGAAGACCTCCCTGGCCACCGCCTCCTCGAGGCTCTCCCCCGGGCCGACGAACCCGGCGAGCGCCGAATAGCGACCGGCCGGCCAGGTCGCCTGACGGCCGAGCAGGACCCGATCCCCGCCGGTGACGAGCATGATCACCACCGGATCGGTGCGCGGGTGGTGTAGTACCCCGCAGCGAGGACACGTCCGGGTCAATCCGCCCTCGGTCGGCGAGGTCTCCGCTCCGCAGTTGGCGCAGAACCGATGGCTGCGATGCCAGTTGAGCAACGATGCCGCGTAGCCCGCGAGCCCGCCCTCCGCCTGGGAGAGGCTGCCGGCCGCCTCGCGAAGGCTGATCCAGCCGTGCGCGCGGGGCGCCGGCTCGCCCCGGCGGCCCCCCGCTCCGATCAGGGCCGGCCGGGCATCGGCGGCCGGCGGGGGCTGCTCGTCGACGGCCCAGAGCGGCCCTTCCTCGTCGAGGCCGAGCAGGACCGGGAAGCCGGCATCGGTCGCCACGCTGAGCGGCTGCAGACGCAGCGCGCCCTTCTGCGCACCGATGCCCCCATCGCGAGCGGCGATCATCCGCGCCTTCGGATGCGAACGCTGCTCCTCGACCCAGTCCGGATCGGTCCGCCTCCCGTCGGCGGCCCGGTCGAGGGCCGCGCCGGTGAAGCTGTTGGGGTCGCTCACGCGCGGATTCTGACCGTTCCCCAACCGCGGCGCGGCTCGGGGCGGAGCCCCCGGGGGTCCTAGCGGAGGCCGTAGCGGCCGCGAATGCTGCTGACGAGCAGGTCCACGATCGCCGGATCGAATTGGGTGCCGGAGTTGTCCTCGAGCTCCGCGATGGCCGTCTCGATCGACATGGCCTGACGGTAGGGCCGATCGGTCGTCATCGCGCTGAAGGCATCGCAGCAGCCGATGATCCGCGATTCGATCGGGATCGCCTCGCCGGCGAGGCCATCGGGGTAACCGCCGCCGTCGTAGCGCTCATGGGACGAACGGACGACCGTCCCGATCGAGCTCATCAGGCCCCCGATCTTCTGCAGGATGCGCTGGCCCTCGATCGTGTGAGTTCGAACGAGCGTCCACTCACGCTCGTCGAGAGGGCCGGGCTTGTTGATCAGCTCGTTCGGGATTGCGACCTTGCCGACGTCGTGCAGCAGCGCGCCGAACTCGACGTTGCGCCGGGCCTTCGCATCGAGCCCGACCCGATCGGCGACGTCGAGGGCGAGCTCGACGACGCCCTGGCTGTGCACGCCGGTGTAGGCATCGTCGTGGCCGACCATGTCGCCGAGCACGTACGCCGTGCCCCGATAGGCGCTGCTCAACTCGAGCAGGGATTCGAGCCGCTCCGTGCGCTCGCGGGCGAAGATGAGCATGAGAAGGAAGAACGGCGTGACCGTCAGGACGATCCACGCGCGATCGGCCGCGGCAAATGCGACCGCCAGGCCCAGAGGGGTCAGCAGGGAGTCGACGAGATAGATCCAGCGGGACTCGTCGATCTGCTCCCTCAGCGAAGCCCCACCGTGGAGCTGATCGCGTACCCAGGAGGCCCCGAACTCGATCGTGAACTGGGCGCCGAGCGCGCCGAGCAGCAGCAGCCACGTCGCGTCGCCGGGCGTCGGCCCTCCGGCCAGGGCGAGCGCCAGGGCGGGTCCGAGGGAGAACCAGCAATCCGCCGGAGTGGTCGCGATCCGCCCGATCGCGGTCTCGCCGAGGGCGGCGGCCATGACCTTACCGGTGAGCATCGCGAGGGCGACGAAGAGGGGGACCAGCTCCGGCGGGATCACGAAGAGCATGGGAACGAACGCGATCTGAGTCGGCATCGTGAAGTGCGATCCGACCGCGAAGAGCACGTTGGTCGAAAGCGCAAGGACGAGAGTGCAGAGAAGCGCGTCGCCCACGTCCAGGGTCCCGCCGGTCGGGACCGTCACTCCGAGGAAGACGGCGGCGACGAGGAAGAGTCCGCCGACGAGTATCTCTGCGCGCATCTCGCGCGACCCCGGGGTCGCGGCGAGCCGCTGACGAGCCTCCGCGAAGAGGCTGTTCGCAGCGGGTGGCGCCTCCGAGGGCGTCGTTTCTGTTGTGACGTTCAATGCGTGGCCATTCGTCCAGGGATCCCTTCCCTCCTCAAGATCGGCCATCCGTGGCCCGAACTTGAGCGTGACACCGCATCCAACGTCGCCCTTAGGAGTCCGATGACCAACTCGAGCACGAAGATCAGTATTTCCGCGACAGCCCGCCGCATCGGCGGACTGCTGGTGAGCATGCTGGCCGTCACCGCCCTGACTCCGGGAGCGGCCTTGGCGAGCCCCGACCCGTCTCCAGCGGCCTGTCCGGACCCGACTTCGCAGCCCTTTCTCGCCTATGGCGACGCCGGGCTGTACCGGCTCGCCCCGGGTGGCGACTTCGAGGGCGACCTGAGCGGCTATGCGTTCAGGGGCGCCGCGGGCCCCGTCGCCGGGTCCTCTCCGATCGGCGGCGACACCGTCATCTCGCTCGCCCCGAATTCCTCGGTCACGACACCGCCCCTCTGCGCCGACGGAACTGAGCAGTTCTCGCGGATGTTCTCGCAGTCGATCGATGGCAATCCTGGCGCGGACATCGCGGTCGAAACGGTGCTGCCGGACGGCAGCTCCCGCCGCGCCGGCACCATCCACAGCGGCGACAACTGGGCGCCGACCGGCCGCTTCCGTGCACCCGTCGGCTCCGCCCGAGGGGCATCCTCGACCTTCCAGTACCGCTTCACGGTGATGGGCCACAGCACCACGCTGATCGATGGGCTCTACGTCGACCCGCGCATCCGCGGCTGATCAACCGCAGCTCGAACACGACCATCCCAGCCAGGCCGAGGGCCGAGGAGATCCACTGACGATCCCCTCGGCCCTCGGTCGTTGATGCGCCCTGCGGTGCGGTGGCTCGCGCCTAGTGGATACTCGGTGCATGACCACCGAGGGCCAGGAACGCGCGCGACGAAGCTTCTCCATCGTGGAGGCCACCGGCGGGTGGGTGGGGATCGCCGAGTCGACCCTCCCGTTCGTCGCCTTCACGATCGTCTGGACCGCGACCGGCAGGGATGTGATCGCGGGCGGTGCGGTGGCCGTCGCGATCAGCGCGGCGCTCGCGGCGGTCAGGCTCTATCGACGGGAGACCCTGCAGTTCGCCTTCTCAGGGTTGATCGGCGTCGCGTTCGGCGCGTTCGTCGCCGCCCGCAGCGGCAAGGCGGAGGACTTCTTTCTCCCCGGGATCCTGATCAACGCCGGCTCCGGGCTCGCCTATCTGTTCTCGATCGCGATCCGCCGGCCCCTGCTCGGGCTGATCGTCTCGGCGCTCACCGGCGAGGGAAGGCAGTGGTACGAAGACCCTGAACGCCGGCGGGCCTATTCCCGTGCCAGCTGGATTTGGGTGGTCCTCTTCTCATTCCGCCTCTCGATCCAGCTGCCGCTCTACCTCAGCGGTGAGGTCGGGCCCCTGGCGGTCGCGAAGGTGGTCACGGGGCTGCCGCTGTTCGCCCTTGGCCTGTGGCTCTCGTATCTGGTGCTGCGGCCGATCCTCGGCGATGACATTCGCCGCGCGCCCGCTTGAGCAGGCGCGCCTGGATCCTCTTCGCGATCGTCTCGATCCTCTGGGGCATCCCCTATCTCTTCATCAGCGTCGCGGTGGACGGCGGCGCTCCCCCGGCCTTCCTGGCGTGGGCCCGGGTGCTGCTCGGCGCCCTGCTTCTCCTCCCCCTGGCATGGCGAGCGGGCCTGCTCGCCTCGTTGCGAGGCAGGGCCCGATGGCTCGTTCCGTACGCCGTGGCCGAGATCGTCATCCCGTTCCCGCTGATCGCCGCCGGCGAGCGGCACGTGAGCTCATCCATCGCCGCGATCCTCATCGCCGCGGTGCCGCTGATCGTCGCCGTTCTCGCACTGGTTGGCTTCGACCGGAGCGAGCGCGTCGGTGGCATGCGACTGATCGGCCTCCTCGTCGGCTTTGCGGGAGTGGTGGCACTCGTCGGAGTCGACGTCGCCGGCGACGACGAGGAGCTGCTCGGAGCGGGAGCGATCCTCCTCGCTGCCGTGGGCTATGCGGTCGGACCGATGACGCTCCAGCGCCACCTCGGCGACCTCGATCCCAGGGCGATCATGGCGGGAGCCCTCTCGATCGCCGCCGTTCTGCTCACCCCGTTCGCGGCGGCTGATCTGCCGAGCGGCTCGCCGTCTGCATCGGCGATCGCGTCGATCGTCGTCCTCGGCGTGCTCTGCACGGCCGCCGCGTTCGTCTTCTTCGCAGCTCTGATCTCCGAGATCGGAGCCGGACGCGCGCTGGTGATCACCTACGTCGCCCCGATCGTCGCAGTCGCCGCGGGCGTGATGGTGCTCGGCGAGCGACCCGGCGCCGGCTCCGTCGTCGGGCTCCTGCTGATCATCGCCGGATCGTGGCTGGCGACCGGCGGTGGGCTACCGCCCAGGCGTAAGGCGGCGGGCTGAGGGCCGGAAGAGCGAAGCGCCGAGGGCTGGGGTCAGGCGCTCGGCGAGCGCGATCCCGCGGCGGATTGGATCCGCTCCGTCAGCAACCTCGTGTCGGCGTCGGAGATCGTCCGCAGCTGACCCTGGAATGCGAGGTGCCAGTGCTCGACCGGCCACTTGGCGAGGTGCTCGAGCTTGCCGAGCATCGACTCCGCCGGAATGAAATCCTCCTCGTCGAGGATCGCGACGGGCTCGGCTTGAACGCGCCACGGATAGGCCTCGAACTTCTTCTTCCCGCCCTGGGGCCAGATCGGATCGCGGTCCTCGAACATCGGCGAGAGGACGCGCGCGATGCCCCCGAATGCCTGTACTCCGGTGACGTAGAAGATCACCTGATCGTCGGGTGCGAACTGCTCGGCCTGGCGGATCCGTCGCTCCTTGAGGCCGATCACGTCGAACCCGCGCTGGACGTTGATCTGGAAGTTCTCGAGCGAGCCGGTGAGGATCCAGGTCTTCGGGTCGCTGGTCTTCGGGTCGCTGGTCTCCTGCTCGGCCATGCTCCGATCATAGGCGGGCGAGCCGGGGACGGGGGCGATGCGCGTCAGGCCGCTGCCGGCCTGCCCTGCGGGATCATCGTCGCCGCGACGATTGCCCCGATCACGCAGAGCGCCGCGCCACCGATGAAGGCGAGCTGGTAGCCCTCGGTCTGCGCGACGAGCGCAGTCGTGCCGTCCGCGACCGCCGAGCTCGCATGGCTGACCGCAAGCGTGCTCAGCGCCGCGAGGCCGAGCGCGCCGCCGACGAGCCGGGAGGTGTTGACGAGCCCGGAAGCAAGCCCACTCTCGGCCCGGTCGACACCCTGCACGGCGGCGATGGTCACGGGGACCATCGACATCCCGAGGCCGATCGCGGCCAGGATCCCGCCCGGCAGGACGTCGGTCACCCAGGAGCCGTCGGCGCTGATCCCGCTGAGCAGGCCGAGTCCCGCCCCCGCCGTGAGCATCCCGCCGGTCAGCACCCTGCGGACGCCGAAGCGGGCCACGAAGCGCGGGGCAAGGGTCGAGGCGGCGACGATGCAGAGGGTCATCGGCAGGAAGTTGAGCCCCGTCTCGAGCGCGTCATGACCGAGCACCTGCTGGAGGTAGAGCGAGATGAAGAACCACATCGCGAAGAGCGCGGAGCCGAGCAGCAGGATGACCAGGTTCGCTCCGCGCAAGGCGGGCATCCGGAAGATCCGCAAGGGCATCAGCGGATGTCTGGCCAGTCTGCCCTCGATCAGCACGAACGCACCGAGCAGCACCGAGCCCACGGCGAGCGGGATGAGAACCTCGAGCGACCCCCAGCCGACCGTGTCGGTGCGGACGACGCCGTAGACGAGCGCCGTCAGGCCGGCGGTCACCGAGATCGCGCCGGCGAGGTCGAAGTCGCCGTGTCCGGTGGAGCCCTCCTGCTCGGGGACCAGCCGCCGGCCGTAGAAGACGACCGCGGCGGCGATCGGCAGGTTGATTACGAAGATCGCGGGCCAGCCGAGCGCCTGGGTGAGGATGCCGCCCAGCAGCACGCCGGAGGTTCCACCGAGTCCGGCCATCGCGCCCCAGAGCCCGAGCGCCCGGTTCCGCTCGGGGCCCTCGGTGAAGGCGATCATCAGGATCGCGAGGCTGGCCGGTGAGATGACAGCGGCGCCGAGGCCCTGAATGGCGCGGGCACCGAGCAGCAGTCCCTGGGATCCCGCGATCGCGCAGAGCAGCGACGAAACCCCGAAGAGAGCGATGCCGACGAGGAAGACGCGCCGGCGGCCGAGCAGATCGGAGGCGCGGCCCCCGAGCAGGAGGAAGCCGGCGAAGGTGAGCGTGTAGGCGTTGACGACCCACTGCAGCCCGGTTCCGGAGAAGCCGAGGCCGTCGCGGATCGATGGCAGCGCGACGTTGACGATGGAGACGTCGAGGATGACCATGAACTGCGCCAGGCAGATCACGATCAGAAGCGCGTTGGAGCCCCGCGTGGAGGCGCCCTCCCCCGCTGCAGCCGCCGTGGTCGCGGGGGGCTCGCGGTCGATCCGGTCCTGAAGCATTCGATGAAGCTACCGACCGCACTGCGCCGGTCGGCGACGCCTGCACGTAGATTCCGTGCCATGCGCTCCGCATGGGCAGTCCTGAAGCGAACGGCGATCGCCTTCTACGACGATCAGCTGACCCATCACGCGGCGGCGCTCACCTATTACTCGCTGATGTCCCTGTTCCCGGCCGTCGTCCTCGGGCTATCGCTGCTCGTGCTCCTGGGCCAATACCCCGGAACGTACGACTCGATCATCGGCTACCTCGGCGACGTCGTTCCGGCCTCGGCGCTGAAGCCCCTGGACACATCGCTGCAACACGCCCTCCAGCACAAGGGCACCGCCCTGACCGGCCTGATGGTCAGCGTCGCGCTGACGCTCTACGGAACGACCGGTGCACTGGAGGCGGCGCGGCGCGCGCTCAACGTCGTCTTCGAGCTCGAGGGAGGCGGTCGCAGCTTCCTTCGTCGCAAGTCGATCGACATCGCTACGACCTTCGGGCTGATGGCCCTCGTTCTGCTCAGCATGATCATGCTCTTCGTGGGCGGCGGCTTCGCCCGGGACATGTTCGGCTTCATCGGCCTCGGAGACACGGGCGCTGACATCTGGGCGGTCGCCCGCTGGCCGGGCGCTCTAGCCGCCACGATGCTCGCCTTTGCGGTCGTCTACTACGTGACCCCCGACGTCGAGCAACGCAGCTTCCGCTGGGTGACCCCGGGAGCAGCGGCCGGCGTGATCCTCTGGGCCGCTGCATCCTTCGGCTTCTCGACCTATATCTCTCAGGTGGCCGACGTCGGCGCGATCTACGGAACCTTCGCCGGCGCGATCATCTTGGTCGGCTGGCTCTGGCTGACCAACGTCGCGCTCCTCTTCGGAGCTGAGCTCGACGCCGAGATCGAGCGCCAGAGGGAGCTCGGCGAGGGCGTGGCGATGGCCGACACCCTGGCTCTGCCCGAGCGAGGTTGAGTCCTAGGTGGCGACGGCGTCGGGCTGGGTGGCCCGCTCGGCGGCTTCGAGCTGCTCGTAGAGGTCCTCGACGGCCGTGCGCGCCTCCTCGTGGCGCTTGCCGGCGCGCTCGGATCGGCCGGGGCTCGCCCACGCGCCGGGATCGGCGAGCTCGTCCTCGATCTCCCTCAACTCCGCTTCGGCCTTCTCGATCGCGCGCTCGAGGCGCTTGACCTTCTGGAGGGCGTTCTTCGACGGCGCCCATTCGCGCTGACCGGCCTTGCGCCCCGAGGGCCGGGATGAAGCCGCCGACGCGCTGGCGGCGGCGCTCGTGGCCGCCTTCTCGGCCGCCTCGCGCTCGTCGCGGTCGCGCTGGTAGTCGGCCCAGCCGCTCGGGTAGTTGCGCAACTCGCCGCCCTCGCAGATCAGCGTCCGGCTGCCGACGGCCTCGAGCAGCGCCCGGTCGTGAGAGACGAGGACGACGGCGCCCTCGAACTCCCGCAGGGCATCCTCGAGCGCCTCGCGGCTCTCGAGGTCGAGGTGGTTGGTGGGCTCGTCGAGAACGAGGACGTTGGCACCGGAGGCGACGAGGATCGCAAGCGAGAGCCGTCGCTGCTCACCTCCGGAGATGTCGGCGAGCTTCTTCTCGACATCGCGTCCCGAGAACAGGAAGCCACCGAGGAGGTCGCGGACCTTCTGACCCGTCAGGCCGGTCTCGCGGATGGCGGCCTCGAGGACGGTGCCGTCCCCGGCCGCCGTATCGGCGTGCTGGGATAGGTAGCCGAGCTTGACGTTGTGCCCGAGGCCGAACTTCCCCGCCGCGGGCGGACGCCGCCCCGCCAGCGTGTCGATGAGGGTGGTCTT
Organism: uncultured Solirubrobacterales bacterium; assembly: GCA_963826475.1. Taxonomy (GTDB): domain Bacteria; phylum Actinomycetota; class Thermoleophilia; order Solirubrobacterales; family 70-9; genus RHKX01. The sequence goes on from CAWGXC010000003.1 coordinate 1,556,945, forward strand.
GCCGGCTCCATTGGGCCCGACCAGGACGACGTGCTCGCCCCGCTCGACCCGAAGGCTGGCGCCGCTGAGCAATGTCCGGCCCGGGACCTCGATCGTCGCGTCCTCCATCTTCAGCACGAACTTGCCGGTCCGTTCGGGGGTGACGAACGAAAAGCGCAGGTTCTTGCTGTCACGGGGATCGCGGGTGACGGAGTCGCGCTTGACCCGTTCGATCTGCTTGACACGCGACTGGGCCTGTTTCGCCTTGCTCGCCTTGGCGCGGAACCTCTCGACGAATCGCTCCATCCGCTCGATCTCGGCTTGCTGGCGGTCGATGGCCTTGCCGAGGGCCATCTCGCGTGCCGCCTGCTCGACGCGCCACGCGTGCCAGGGGCCGGAAAAGTAGCGGCCCCTCCCGGCCTCGATCTCCAGCACCGACGTTCCAACGGACTCGAGGAACCAGCGGTCGTGCGCGACCAGGACGACCGCGGAGTCGAGGCCGGTCAGGTAGCTCTCGAGCCATTCGAGCGACGGGATGTCGAGGTGGTTGGTCGGCTCGTCGAGCAGCAGCAGATCCGGCTTGGTGGCCAGCGCGCGAGCGAGCGACGCGCGGGTCAGCTCACCGCCGGAGAACGTCCGCAGGGGCCGCTCGACGTGTTCGTCGGAGAATCCGAGTCCCTTGAGGACGGCGAGCACCTCGTCTCGCCAGCGGTATCCGCCGGCGATCTCGAGCCGCTGCTGCGCGGCCGCGTATGCGCCCATCGTGGCCGGATCGTGCGCGCCGTCGGACATCGCCTGCTCCAGGCGCTCGAGCTCCAATTCGGTTGCGATCGTGTCGGCCCGCCCGCTGAACAGGTAGTCGCCGAGGCTGATCTCCTCATCGCGGGGGGGTCGCTGATCGTGTAGGGCGAGGCGCGCACCCTTGCTCAGCACGACCGATCCGGAGTCGGGGTTGAGCTCACCCGCGAGGACCCGGAGCAGCGTCGACTTGCCCGCGCCGTTGCGGCCGGAGAGGGTCATCCGCTCGCGCGGCTCGAGCTTGAACGAGATATCCGCGAACAGCGGCTTGCCGCCGACGTGGATGTCGAGATTGGATGCGATTGCGACGGCCATGACCCTTCAGGCTAAAGACACGGCGCGCGGGTGCATCTAAAGTGGGCCGCGTCCTGTCACGACCTCGAGGAGAAACCTTGCTGACCAGCGCCCTTGACCGTGTCCATCTTCGAGCCCTGATCGGACTGGGCGCAACGGTCGCGCTCCTCATCGGCCTGCTCGCGTCGGGGCCTGCCAGCGCGGACGCGTCGAAACCTTCGAGAGGACCCCGGGGAGCCGCCTTCTACACCCCGCCGGAGAAGTTCCCGTCGGCGCATGGCAGGCTGATCTGGCATCGCAAGGCCGGCAACCTGACGCCGATTGAGGGCGCCGCCTCGGACCAGCTCGTCCTCTACACGTCGAAGACCCCACGGGGAAGGACCGTTGCCGTCTCGGGCTCAGTGAGCGTGCCGAAGGGAAAGGCGCCGAAGGGCGGGTGGCCCGTGATCAGCTACGCACACGGCACTACCGGCACGGCAGACTCGTGCGCTCCGACCCGGGTGACCGCTCAGAGTCCCGTCGCGCCGTACGTCACCTATCTCGAACCCGAGCTCGAGGCCTGGGTCGACGCCGGCTACGCGGTCGTCCGCACCGATTACCAGGGACTCGGCACGCCGGGTGACCACCAGTATCTGATCGGCTCCGCGGAGGGTCGAAGCGTCCTCGACATGGTCAGCGCGGCCCGCAAGCTCGATCCCGATATCGGCAAGCGCTACCTGATCGCCGGTCACTCGCAGGGCGGGCAGTCCGCACTGTTTGCGGCCGGTGAGGCGCGCGACTACTCGCCGCAGCTGAAGCTGAGGGGGACGGTCGCCTACGCCCCCGCCTCACACATCCTCGCGCAGGCAAAGGCGTTGCCGAGCCTGACCACCCCAAGCCCGCTCTCCGCCCTCGCGGCGCTGATCGTCAAGGGCGCGTCCACGGCGACGAACACCGTGAACATTCCCCAGCTGCTCTCCGACGAGGCCCTGGCCCTGTATCCGCAGGTCGATCAAACATGCCTGCAGCAACTCGGTCAGTCAGACAGCTTCGGTGGCATGGCCCCGTCGGATCTACTTCGCGACGGGGCGGACACCGGCCCGCTCTACGGGGTGCTCGACGCCGAGAACCCAAACGTCAAGACGAAGGCGCCGATCCTGCTCGCTCAGGGCTCCGCCGATTCGACGGTCTTCAAGGTGTTCACCGACCAGCTCAACGACGAGCTCACCGCCTCGGGCGACGATGTGAACTACAAGGTCTTCGACGGTATCTCCCACGGTGAGATCCCCGCCGCCGCCGAGGCCGCCGTCATGAAGTTCTTCAAGAAGCGACTGCCTCCGAAGGGCTGAGCGAGGAGCCGCAGGGGGAAGTGCAGGCGCCGCCGAGCCACCAGATCGTCGAGGTCGACGCCGCCGGGATCGGCGTCGTGGAGACGCTGTGGCGATCGATGGTCGCCCACCACGCCGAGGTCGCCGGGGATGCCTGGCCCATCCGCGATCAGGACGACTCGTGGCTTATGCGGCGCGCCGAATACGAAAAGTGGCTCGGCGATGGCACCGGCCGGATGTTCACCGCCGTCCCGCGCGACGGCGGCTCCCCCGACGGCTATGCAGTGCTCACCGTGCACCCGACGGGGCCCACGTTCGACCACGGCGAGTTGGTCGGAGACCTGGAGTCGCTGGCGGTCTCACCCGATGCGCGCGGCGCTGGGATCGGGACACTCCTGATCGACACCTGCCGGCAGCTGCTGATCGAACGCGGCGTCAGTGCCTGGATCGTGACGGCCGTCGACGCCAATGCCGCGGCCCAGCGACTTTACGAGCGCGAGGGTTTCCGCCCGTTCGCCCGCATACTCGCCGAACCGCTCAGCCCAGCAGGCGATTGACGAGGTCCGCGTAGCCGGCCTTGAGCCGATCGAGGCTCATCTCCCGTTGGCCGCGCTGATGGTTGAAGAGTTGGGGCGAGAGCGGACCGAGGAGCAGGTCGGCGATGTAATCGGCGTCGGATTCGGGCCGCGCCTCATCGACCAGACCTCGGACGTGCAGCCAATGCACCCGGTGCGGCGCCGAGCGCAGGAAGGCTCCGGGGGGGCCCGACATCTCGGCGTCGAGCAGGATCTCCCCGTTGAGCTCGAGGTTGTCGAGCATCGCCTCGCCGAACGCGATCAGGCGGCGGCATGGAGGTGCCCCGGGGCCCAGGGGCGGCTCGCCGCGGAGGAACGAGTCCTGCAACTTCTGCTCGGTCCGGTCGAGGACCGCGAGGGCGAGCGTGGAGCGATCGCCGAAGCGCCGGAAGAGGGTCCCCTTCCCCACTCCCGCGGCGGCGGCGATTGCGTCCATCGACGTGCAGCTGACGCCGCGATCAGCGAACAGCCTCTCCGCGGCCTCGAGGATGCGCCGGCGGTTGCGTGCCGCGTCGGCGCGCTCCGCTGGCTGGCTTCCGACGACCGGTAGTTCCATCAGGTCTCCTGAGACTAGTTCCATCTGTCTCCTCGACGTTATCGGACTGTAGTCCGGTTCTGCTATGGTTCCTCCTGCAAGCGGACTGCGGTCCGCACCACCTCAACTCGCAAGGAGTCCCAAATGCCCACCGAAACTCTGCAGGACCGCCTCGCCGGGACCTGGAACTTCGCCGACGTGCACTCATCGGCCAACTTTTCGGTCAAGTACCTGGTCGCCACGTTCAGCGGTCGCTTCGACGAGGTCGACGCGAAGCTCGTCGACGGGAAGCTCAGCGGCTCCGTGAAGGCGAACTCGATCGCGGTCAAGGACGAGAACCTGACCGCCCACCTCCAGGGCCCGGACTTCTTCGACGCTGAAGCCCACCCGGAGATCTCATTCGAGTCGAGCGAGATCAAGATCGTCGGCGACGAGGTCGAGCTCGAGGGCGAGCTGACGCTGAAGGGCACGACCGCGCCGCTGCACGCGACGGGAACGGTCAACGGCCCTACCGAGGATTTCATGGGCAACACGCGCCTCGGGTTCGTGCTCGAGACGACGATCGATCGCACCGCCTACGGCCTCGACTGGAACGCCGACCTCCCCAAGGGCGGCAAGGCCCTCTCGAACGACGTGACGCTCAAGGTCGAGCTCGAGTTCCACCAGGGCTGATCGATGCGAATCCTGGCCATCTCCGGATCCCTCCGACGGGGATCGCACAACACGGCCCTTCTCCGGGCGGCGGCGGAGCTGCCGCCGCCCGGCGTCGAGCTGCGAATCCACGACGGGCTCAGGGCCATCCCGCCATTCGACGAGGACGTCCTGCCGTCCAAGCCCGAGCCGGTGCAGCGACTCTGGGATGAGGTCGCGGCGGCTGACGCCGTTCTGATCTCCACCCCCGAGTACAACCACTCGATCCCTGGTCAGCTCAAGAACGCCCTCGATTGGCTCTCTCGTCCGCTGATCGACAGCCCGCTCCGCAACAAGCCGGCCGCCGTCATCGGCGCCTCGACCGGCATGTTCGGAGCCGTTTGGGCCCAGGCCGAGGCCCGCAAGGTCCTCACCGCAATCGGCGCCCGGGTCCTCGACACCGAGCTCCCGGTCCCGACCGCAAACGAGCAGTTCGCCGAGGACGGGAAGCTGACCGACGCCGAAATCGTGCGAGGACTGATCGAGCTGATCGAGGAGCTGGTCGGAGCGGTGGGCGAGCGCGAGCGGGTCCTGGCAGCAGCGGCCTAGGCGCTCAGCGCTCTCGGCTGACCGATCAGCGAACGCCGATCAGGTCGACGACGAAAACCAGCGTCTCGTCGGGTCCGATCACGCCCCCCGCGCCCCGCTTGCCGTATCCGAGCATCGGCGGGATCGTGATCCGGCGGCGGCCACCGACCTTCATCCCGGCCACGCCCTGGTCCCAGCCGGCGATGACCTGGCCCTTGCCGAGCGCGAACTTGAAGGTATCGCCGCGGTCCCAGGAGGCGTCGAACTGCTCGCCGTTCGACCACGAATGGCCGACGTAATGGACCTCGACGATCGAACCGTCGGCGGCTTCGTCCCCGTCACCCACGATGACGTCCTCCAGCTCGAGCTGGAACGACGGCGCTTGGTCGGAGGGGACGTCGACCTGGGGCTTCTCGTTTGAATGCATAGTCGAGAACCTAACGAAGCCGCAGTGTCAGGTTGTCACGCCCGCCGGCATTCGCAATCATCCGGCGGTGAGCACGACCGACAGGGTGCGGATCGGCCCACCGGTTGAGGCCAAGCGCCGACTGGTCCTCGACGCGGTGCGCCGCAGCGGGGAACTGCACCGCCCCTGGGTGAGCCCACCGGCCACCGACCAGGCTTTCGACTCCTGGCTGGCGCGACAGGCGACCCCGGCCTTCGAGGGGTTCCTCATCCAGCTCGCCGACGGGGACCAGCTCGTCGGCTTCTGCAACTTGAGCTACATCGTCCGCGGCGATCTCGGGTCTGCGTTCATGGGATTCGCGGCAGTGGAGGGATTTCAGTCCCAGGGCTACATGCGCGAGGGCCTCGATCTCGTGCTCGACGAGGCTTTCGGCCGGGTCGGCCTGCACCGGGTCGAGGCCAACGTCCAACCGGGGAATGAAGCATCCCGCCGCCTCGTCGCCCGGCTCGGATTCGTCAGAGAAGGTTTCTCCGAGTCGTACCTGAAGATCGACGGCGAGTGGCGCGACCACGAGCGGTGGGCGATCCGCCAAGAGCTCAGGCGCCCGCCGCGCGGCTAGTCTCGTCGGATGTCCACCGATGCAGATGGCCGAACGCAACACCTCGTCCCGTTCGCCTACGTCGTGACGCTGATCGTCCCGCTCGCGGCACCGATGTTCTCGCTGGCCCTCTTTCGTGAGAACCGGAACGCCCACGCGGTCGCGGTCGGCGTTCTCGCGGTCGTCTGGGCGGCGATCCTGTTTCTCGTCATCCTCTGAGCTGCTGATTGCCGACGCTGTGCACGGCCACTGATTCCGGGGCCACGTGCAGCCCCGCTCCGGCGATGTCGCACGAGTATTCGGGCTGCGGATGCGACGTGTCGTCGGGCTCGTCGCCGAGGACGTCGGCGCTGATCGTCAGCCAGGCGAGGACGCCGCCGAACGCGGCCAGCACCGCGCAGGCGATCATCGCCGTGTGGAAGCCGTCGGTCATCGCACCCGGGTCGTAGAAGCTGTCACCGCTCAAGCCCGCGATCAGTGGCAGGATTGCGACGGCCAGCAGCCCCGCGACCCGGGAGACGGCGTTGTTGATCCCCGAGGCGATGCCCGAATGCCTGGCGTCGGCGGCGGCGAGCACCGTGGCGGTGACGGGCGCGACGACGAGCGTCAGGCCGGACCCGAAGACGATGACCGCGGGCAGCACGGTGGCCACGTAGGCATCGCCGGGACTTATTCGCGTCATCAGCAGCAGGCCCGCCGCGATCACGAGTGGTCCGACCGTGAGCGGGATCCGCGGGCCGATCCGTTGCGCTAGCGCTCCCGAGCGTGCCGACAGCAGCAGCATCAGCGCGGTCACCGGAAGTGACGCTGCGCCCGCGGCGATCGCCGAGTAGCCCATCGAGATCTGCAGGAAGCCGACGAGCAGGAAGAACACCCCGCCGAGCGCCGCGTAGACGACGAAGGTGACCAGGTTCGCCGCGCTGAACTGGCGTGAGGAGAAGATCGTCAGGGGCATCATCGGATTCGAGCTGCGCCGTTCGTGCAGCAGGAAGCCCGCGAGGGCGAGCACGCCGGCGATCGCCGTCCCGAGGATCAGTGCCGAGGCGCCCCTCCCCGGAGCCTCGATCAGCGCGTAGGTCGTCCCCGCGAGGCCGACCGCCGCGAGCACGGCGCCGAGGCTGTCGAGACGACCACCGGCCGTCGGATCGCGGGTCTCGGGAACGTGCCGGCGCGAGGCGAGGATCACGAAGATCCCGATCGGCAGGTTGATCAGGAATACGGCGCGCCAGGAGATCGCCGCGATCAGATAGCCGCCGAGCAGTGGCCCGAGGGCGGCGGCGACGCCGCCGAGCCCCGACCAAGCCCCGATCGCCCGCGCCCGATCGCTGGGGCGGAAGCTCGCCTCGATCATCGCGAGGCTCCCTGGTGTGAGCAGGGCACCGCCGACTCCCTGCAGCAGCCGGGCGCCGATCAGGAGGTTGACGCTCGGAGCGATCGCGCAGAGCAGGGAGGCGACCGTGAACAGGGCGACCCCGAGCTCGAAGATGAGCCGTCGCCCGAGGCGGTCACCGAGCGACCCACCGAGCAGGATCAGCGAAGCGAGCGTGAGCAGATAGCCGTTCAGGATCCACTGAAGCGAGCTCGTCGTCGCGTCGAAGTCCTTGCCGATCTGAGGTAGAGCGACGTTGACTACGGTGCCGTCGAGGAACGCGAGGCCGGAGCCGAGCACCGCAACCGCCAGCACCCATTTGCCGGCGCGGCTGTCAAAGACCACCTCGTCGCCGGTCGCAGCGGTGGCCTGCCCGTCGGTGCTCATCGATGCAGCGTAGTGGCGCCGTCGAGGCGAGCCCTGGGGGCTCGCGCGTTGGCTACTTCCTCCGCACTACCTCGCAGGCCCTCACCTTGTCGCGCCTGTCGACGATCGCCACGTCGTGTCTGCCGGCGCCGCAGTTGACGACGTCGCGACCGCCGCCCCTGGACCTGATCACATCACCGTTGATGCCACCGAGCAGCTTGTCCTTGCCGGCGCCGCCGGAGAGCCGGTCGTGGCCACCGGCACCGCGAACCACGTCCTTGCCGGCGCCGCCCTTGAGCCGGTCTCCGCCGCGCCCACCGGCGAGGCTGTCCCTGCCGGCGCCGCCCTTGAGCCGATCCCTGCCGTGACCGCCGTTGAGACAGTCGTCGCCGCCTCGGCCGGCAAGCCGGTCGTTGCCCCCGAGGCCGAGCAGGCGATCACCACCCGAGGTTCCCTTCAGGCGGTCCTTCCCATTCGTGCCTCGCTGCAGGTTCAAGCATGCGTTCGGGCCGCCGACTCCGCCACCACCGCCGCCGCCACCGCCGCCGCCGCCACCGCCGCCACCGCCGCCGCCGCCACCACCACCACCGCCGCCGCCGCCGCCGTCCGACTTGGTGTCGATCAGCGCGGTCCAGCCGACGTTGCCGGCCTCGTCGATCGCCCGGATCGCGATGTAGCGCTTCGGCGAGGCGAGGTCGAGCTCCTGCTTGGTCCCCGCGGCCTTCGGCTTGGGCGCACCCTTGATCCGCGTCGCGTCATCGAAGTTGGTCGGTGAGATCGGCTTTCCGGAAGTGGCCGCCTGGTACAGATCCGCCTTCCCGCACCCGTAATCGTCGCCGGGGGCCTGGAAGGAGAGCTTCGATCCATTGACCTTGAGCCGCGAGGGCGCGTAGGGCTGCGTGCCGTCGTGGTCGTAGTCGCCGCTGCCCTGCTGGTCGTGGCGGAAGGCCGCCCACTCGCTCTGGCACGCGGGCAGGCTTGCGAGGTTCCACTGGAAGAGGTAGCCCTCTCGGGTGATGTCGGCCATGCGCCCGTCGTCGGAGAACGACGCGGGGGCGAACAGCCACCCGCCGGTGACCTTGGGGAAGCCGGCGACGTCGAGGCCGGTCACGCCGTCGTAGGCGTGCAGCAACCCGAGGCCCGTGCCGGCGATGACCTGGTTGGAGGCAGCGCTCCCATTGACGTTCGCGATGTTCGAGGACGAGAGGAACTGGAAATCGTCGGTGATCCTCGGGAAGGCGGGCTCGGCGGTTCCCGTCTGGGCGTTGTAAGCGCCGATCAGGTGGTTGTAGGGAATGTTCTGGCCGCTCAGCAGGAGGTTGGCGACATCGCTGATCGTGAGCCCGTACTTGACGATGTCGAGGCCCGCCTGCGGCACCAGCTTGCCGAGCGATGCCGACTCGAAGAGGTTGATGGTGCCGGACCTGTCGGTGACGTCGGAGCCCGGTCCGTAGACGCCCTGCTGGACGGCGTGGTCGAGCGTTCCCGATGGCTTGTAGACGCCGATCGAGGCCGACCCGGTGGCCGAGACGACGATTCGCTCGGCGCCGCCGATCTTGGCGATCGAGGGGTTTTGGCCCGGCCCGATCAGCGGCAACGTCGACTGGATCGCCCCGTTCAGCTTGATCGGCCACCCCGCCAGGAACGGCCGGCCCGAGTTGCCGGTGTACCCGCCGCCGCGGGAGTCGACGGCATAGACGCGCGAGGATCCACCGGCCGCGTTGCCGAGTATGTCGGTGAGGCCCTGGCCGAACAGGCCGGGCAGCGTGTTGTCGCTCGGCGGCTGCGCACCGTAGGTCTCGTTGGTCGCGACCACGACGTCGTCGCGGCCATCGCCGTTGAGGTCGGCGATGGCGGGCTCGTTGATCGACTCGGCGATCATTCGGTCGGCCGGTGCCTGGTCGGGGTCCACCAGGGCCACGGGGAAGCCGGGCACCGAGGCACCGTCCCCGTTGAACGCGTAGAGATGCCCGTCGAGAGAGGGCGCGACTATCTTCGCCGGCCGCTGGGCCCCGTTGAGCCGGGCCATCGCCGGGCTGGCGAGAAAACCGCACTTCGGATGCACGAGTGGCTGGCTTTCGAGGGCCGGCCCACAGAATGAGAGGTTCGATGAGACGGGGAACCCGGGCCGCAGGGTCCCGTCCGGCTCCCAGGCGTAGATGTGGGTGCCGGCGGCCGTGATCACCTCGGGCTGACCGTCGTCGTCGAGGTCGCCGATCGTCGGCGCGCGCGGAGGCTCCAGCGGCGGGGTCGCCGAGACCGCGGCAAAGCCGGCTGCGGTGCCATGACCGTCAGCGTTGCGCAGCTGCATCGTGTGCACCGGCCAGCCCTGCAGCTCGGAGCCATCCGGCTCGTAAGCGTGGACCATGCCGTCCTCGGTCGGGACCATGAGCTCCTGCACGTTGTCGCCGTTGATGTCGGCGTAACGCGGTGGCGCCTCTCCACCGGTCCCCATCCGCTTCGGGAACCCCTTGCGCAGGTCGGGGTCCTCGGCTGAGCTGAGCACGCGGCGGTCGACACCGGGCAGGGTGACTCCCTGACCGGCCACGACGAGCCTCACCGTGAACTCGTTCTTGAACGGATTCACGCTCGTCGGCGAGAAGACCGGCGCGCCCGAATCGACCGGCGGGGTGTAGGAGGCGATCGTGGCCCGTACCGCGTCGAGCGAGATGTCGCCGCTGACGGTGCCGGAGTTGCCGGAGGCGAACTGCGTCCACGAGGCCGGGGCCTCACCCGCCCCCCACTCGAGCTTCCAACTGAAGGATCCGGGGTTCGACGTGCGTCCCGCCGTGCCCTCGATGTGGACGGTCGAGCCGGTCGTCGGCGCGTACCAATCCGGTGAGTTGATCGCCGCCTCGGGCGGGATCTCCGCCGCCGTGTTGGCGACCCGCACCGCCTCACCGAGGTTGACGCGACCCCAGCCGAAGTGAGAGGTCCACTGATCGATCGGATCGTCTGCGGCGTTGGCGCCGGGGTCGGGAATGCCGGTGCCGAGTGTGTTGCCCGTCGTGACCCGCTCGGACGTCTGCTCGAGGATCTCGCGCGTCTCGTCCGGCGTCAGCGTGGTGCCCGCCTTCTTGGCGGCGCTGATCACGAGCGCGGCGGCGCCGGCGGCCTTGCCGGTATTCGCCGAACCCGTCGTACCCTCCATCGAGATCGAGCTCTTGCCGCCGTACTGCGTCGTGTTGGCGCCGCGGAAGTAGGTCTTGACCGGAAGGCTCGTGCCCGGGCAACCGACGGGCGGAATTGCTCCGGTCAGCTTGCAGAAGCCGGCAAGGCCCTGCGCGAACCGCGAGCCGGCGTCCATGCCCAGCCCGACCGTGTCGGGCACCGTTCCCTGGATCAGCATCGCGTGGCCGTAGTTGGCCGGGTAATTGTGGTTGCCCGTGTTGAGGTCGTCGCCTGAGAACGTCTGGACCACGCCCCGGCGATACGCGTAGTTGGAGGCGGCCTCGGTGAAGGCCGAGTGGTAGATGCTCCCGTTGGCGCCCTCGATGACGCTCGCGCCGCTGTCGGTCGCGAACAGGATCCCCATGCCGAAGGTGTTCCCGTCGGAGACGAACGTGTCCCAGGTCCGGATTGGGATCAGCTGACACTGCGGGCAGACGCCCAACGAGCCCTTTGCGTCGTTGCCGCGCTCCGCAACCTCGGACTGGCGGCCGGAGCCGTGGCCGGAGGCCGCAAAGTAGCTCGAGGCGTCGTAGGCGTCGTTGTCGTTGTCGAAGAAGTCCCACCCCGCGATGTCATCGATGAACCCGTTGGAGTCCTGGTCGTCACCGTTGGAGAAGGTCGCGATCAGATCCTCGGGGTCGAGCGAGGGGGAGCCGTGGGGGCCAGCGGCGGGATCGACCCGCGAGTCGCACGCGTAGTCGAGCACGTTGAAGGCGCCATCTCCGTTGAGGTCGTAGCCGGCGCCGGCGGGGTTGCCGCAGTCGGGGAACGAGGCCGCGTCCGAGCTAGCCGCTGAGCGGTCGTGACCCGGGCTCGGCAGCTCACCGCGATTGAGGCGGACCTGCGAACGCAGGCCGTCGCGATCCCACTTGATCCCGGTGTCAAGCACGGCCACCGCGACGTCAGGCCGACCCCGCGTGAGCTTCCACGCACCGGCTGCGTTGAAACCCGAGACCATCGGCAAAGAAGCGTGCGGGCCATCCACGTAGCGCGCGGTTGCGGTCGTGTTCAACGACGGGAATCCGAACAGATCGAAGCGCTCGTCGTAGATGTTCGTCGACGGCGTGACCGTCGCGACGTCCTCGTCGTCAGGTTCGGCGTAGTCGTAGTCGGGGTCGTTGGGCGTGTCCTGGCGTTGAACGCTGCCCGGTGCGAACTGCTGAGCGGTGTTCGCCGAGGCCGGGTGGTCGAAGTCGCGCGCGGCGGCCGATGCGGCGGCGACGCAGAGGAGCATCGCGGCGAAGGCCAGCGGCAAAAGCCCCAGCCGACCCACGCTTCCTAGCCTCCCACCCCGCATCGCGCGGCCAGCCTACTCCCGCGGGGGACGGCGCGAGCCGGTTCTAGGTGAGCTTCACGACGAGCTTGCCGGTATTCGCTCCGTCGAAGAGCATGTTGAGCGCGTCGGGCAGCTGCTCGAAGCCTTCGACGACGGTCTCGAGGCCCTCGACCTTGCCCGCGGCCATGAGCCCGCCGATCTCGGCGCCGGCCTCGGCCGCCTGATGGAAGTGATCGAGGACGATGAACCCCTTGATCAGGGCACGCTTGATCAAGACGTTCCCGAACGTCCTCGGCCCGGGAGGTGGGTCGGCATCGTTGTAGCCGGAGATCAAACCGCAGAGCGCCACCCTCGCGTTCTGATTGAGGCGGCCGAAGATCATCTCCATGATCTCGCCGCCGACGTTCTCGAAGTCGACGTCGATCCCGTCCGGCGTCGCCTCCACCAGCTGCTTGCCCCAGTCAGAGGCCTTGTAGTCGACGGCCGCATCGAAGCCCAGGCGATCGGTGAGCAGCTCGCACTTCTCCGGTCCACCGGCGATCCCGACCACGCGCGCGCCGGCTGCCTTGGCGAGCTGACCAGCCACCGAGCCGACGGCTCCGGCGGCGGCGGAGACGACGACCGTCTCGCCTTCGGCCGGCTTGCCGATCTGCGTGATGCCGACCCAGGCGGTCAGCCCGGTCATGCCGAGCACGCCCAGATAAACGGAGTCCGAGGCAACGCCGGGAGCCTCCTTGACGGGCATCATCGGCATCGAGTCGGAGATGATCGACCACTCCTGCCAGCCAACGAAGCCCTGCAGTAGCTGCCCCTCGGCGTAATTCGGGTGCTTGGAGCTGACGACGCGTGCGAGGCCTGCGGCCCTGACGACCTCGCCGATGCCGACCGGCGGCAGGTACGTCGGAGTGTCGTTGAGCCAGCCGCGGTTCGTTGGATCGACCGAGACCCACTCGGTGCGGACGAGCGCCTCGCCGTCGCTGATCTCGGGCACGTCCTCGGTGACGAGCTCGAAGGTGTTGGAGTCGACCCGTCCCGAGGGTCGCTCGCGGAGCAGGTAGCGACGATTGCGATCGGGCATCTACGACGACCTTCCCTTGGATTGACTCAGCGGCGGATTGCCGGAACTCAGGACGATCGTAACCTCAGCGCGCGCGTGGTACTGCTGAGTACCACGCACCTACTTGTCGACCTTCACCACATAGTGGGCCACATTGGTGCCCTCGTCGAGGCTCTTGACTGTCACCGTCATCCCCAGCTCATCCTTGCCTGCGGTCAGGGTGCAGCGTTCGGTTGCACCCACCTTGGCATCGAGATCGTCCGGGCAGGTGACCGTGTCGGGGGCTTGGCCGACGATTTTCGCCAGCGCGTCGGATGCTCCCTGCTCGACTTCCGACTTATCGATGACCTTGTCCCCGATGCCGACGCTGCCGCTGCAGCCCGTGATCAGGAGGAGGACGACGCCAAGCGAGAGAGATGCGGAATTGTGCTTCATCGGCCCAGGGTACGCATGAAGTCCTTTGCCGCGGCCGGCAGCCCGTCGAGGAGCTCGCGAACCTCGCTGAGCCCGGCGCGCAGCTCGGCGTCGCCGGACTCGATCGGCAGCATCGTGTCCTGGAGGTCGGCGATCCTGCGGTCGCCCTCGGCGGCAGCGAGGACGGCGCGTTCGACGAAGGACTTCGTGCCCTGGGAGCTGCGTCCGGCCGTCGCGGGCTCGAACTCGCGCGCGCCGAAGCCGACGCGGTCGGCGAACTGTGCGTGCGTGCGCTTGCCGCGCCCGAAGGCCTTCTGCACCGGCCGGTAGAGCTCGGCCTCGAGCCGGTCGGCGCTCATCACCGACAGATGCTCATACGCCTCGCCGAGGCACGCGAGGGCCACGGCGATCTGGTCGACCGCGACGCCGAGGTCGGTGAGGATCTGTTCCCGCGCTTCGCGGGCGGTGATGGCCATGAGCCGAGGTTAGTCGCCGGACCATTTCGGTCGCCGTTCGGCCCAGCGAGTCGAGCCGGACGGTCCCGGAGGTCGCAGCCCGGTAGGCTCGGTACTTGTTCGCTGACAATCATGTTGGCGTTTTAAAGGCTTGCTTTGATGAGTTGGTGCCGAGTGCATTGCTTTTCGGGTGGACCGGCACGATCCCTTAGGAGGGAACTCATATGGCTGAAGGAACCGTCAAGTGGTTCAACAACGACAAGGGCTACGGCTTCATCGAGGTCGCGGGCGGTGGCAAGGACGCGTTCGTCCATGTCAACGGACTCGCACCCGGGACCAGCATCGCTGAAGGCGATCGGGTCACGTTCGACCTCGAGGAGGGCCAGAAGGGCCCGCAGGCGGCGAACGTAACGGCCGCCAGCTAAGCCCTTTCGGGTTTTCGATCGACGGCCGGGCTGCGCGAGCAGCCCGGCCGTTCGTCGTTCAGGGGGCGGAGGCGCGCTCGAGGACGGCCGCCATGCGAGCGACCTGAATGGAGACGTCGTTTGCGCTCGCGGCCTCCCTGGCCTCGGGATTCGGTGACGGGAGAGCTGCGGCACGATCGAGGGCAGCGACCAGATCGTCCTCGGAGAGCGGGTCGACGAGCACCCCGGCCGCCGGAGGAACGAACTCGGAGGGCCCGCCCACCGTGGTCACGACGACGCTGCGCTCCATCGACATCGCCTCCAGCGCCGCCTGTCCGAACGGCTCGATCAGCGACGGCTGGCAGAGGACGTCGGAGGCGGCGATCCACGCCGGCACCTCCGCGTGCGGAATCCGGCCGGTGACCCGGACGCCGGGACGCTCCTCGACGGCGCCGCGAAGCGGCCCATCCCCGACGAAGGCGAGTCGTCCGCGCCCGAGTCGCTCGAACGCATCGGCGAGACGGACGACGTTCTTGCGCTCGATCAGGGAACCCAGACAGAGAAAGGCCGGGCCCTCGCCGTCCCAGCCGAGCCGGGTGCGAGCTTCGCGAGCCGATTGGGGCTCGAAGGCCTCGAGATCGACTCCGCAGTTCGCGATCTCGATCTTCTCCGCAGCCGACGGAACCCTCTCGACGAGGCGATCGGCGAGCCACCGAGAGTTGGAGATCACGGCCCTCGCTCGCGAGATCACGGCCCGGGTCGCCGGTAGCGCGCCTCGGATCTCGCCGAGGTTCGCGACGTCCTGGCCGTGGGCCATCACGACAAGTGGCGCCCTCGACGTGAGCGACGAAAAGGCACCCGCCGCTCCGGCCGGGAAGAGGAAGTGGGCGAATACGACGTCCGGCTTCCAACGGGCGGCGGTCACGGTAGCCCGAGCGCTCAGCCGCGCGTACTTGAGCGGCCCACCGCCCCGGCGGCTGATCGCCACGACCCGGACCTCGTGGCCGGTCGCCTCGAGCTCGTTGCGGATCGGCACGAGGAAGCTGCCGAGATCGGGGTTCTCCGGGCTGGGCCACATCTGGGTTACGAGCAGGATCCGCATGTGTCTTCTCGCCAACGATGCCACGAAATCCGCAATAGACTCCCCGGCGATGGCGAGCGTGGAGAGCGTCACCGGCCCGATTGATGCCGACGACCTCGGCGTCACGCTGATCCACGAGCACCTGCGCACCTGGGACGATGCCGTCCACATGCAGTGGCCGCACGCGGGAACGGTTCGCGAGGAGGAGCCTCACGCGGTCGAGCCGGGCGGGGACTACGACGAGGCGGTCGCGGCGGCGCGGGCGGCGGTCGATCTCGGCGTCCGGACGATCGCCGATCCGACCGCCATGTTCCTGGGCCGCGACGTCGGGTTCATGCGCCGGGTCGCCGAGGAGACAGGTCTGCAGGTGATCCCCTGCACCGGTATCTACACCTACGACTACCTGCCGACCTTCTTCGTCACGCGCGATGCCGACCAGATCGCCGACCTCTACGTGCACGACATCGAGCGGGGGATCCAGGACACCGCGATCAAGGCGGCCTTCATCAAGTGCGCCGCCGATGAACCGGGGGTGAACGAGAACATCGAAAAGCTGCACCGAGCCGCCGCGCGGGCGAGCATCCGTACCGGCGCACCGATCATGGCCCACTCGCGTCCTGCCAGCGACACCGCGACCCGCCAGATCGAGATCTTCCGGGAGGAGGGCGTCGAGCTTTCCAAGGTGCAGATCGCCCATGCCGGCGACACCGACGACCTCGACCAGATCGAGCGGATCCTCGAGACCGGCGTCTTCATCGGCCTCGATCGCTACGGCCTCGAGATGTACCTCCCCTACGACCGGCGCCAGGCGACGACGCTGGCACTGCTCGAGCGCGGCTACGCCGACCGTCTCTTCCTCTCAGCCGACTCGTGCGCCACGATCGACTGGTTCCCACCAGAGGCCATCGCCCAGATGATGGAGGCCGGCATGGCCAAGGACTGGAACATCCGAATCGTGCCCGAGCGGGTCCTGCCCGCACTTCGCGACGCAGGCATGAGCGCTGAGCAGGAGCGAACGATCATGGTCGACAACGCCGTTCGCTGGCTCGCTCGGAGGTAGAGCTCGTAGGGGCGGGAGAACGCGACCGTCGATCGATCGTCGACTGAGGACGATGGCCCGAGCGCGCAGCGCGGCAGGCTACGATCTGCTCAGCGACCGAGGAGGCCGACCGATGAGCGCGGGATTCACCGAGGACGAGGAATCCGGATCCGGCCCTGCTCCCCCGCCGGACGTAAGACGCGGTCTGACCATGCCGCGGATGTCGCGAAGACGCTTCGTCCGCGGCGCGGCCGGCACCCTCGCCACGGCTTCGCTCGTCGGAGCGCTCGCTGCCCGCGGGCTGCCCGGCACCCGCAACACCGGCTGGATGCAGGGTTTCGATTGGCCGGCCTGGTGGGCGCAGCAGAGCCGGCAGGGAACGCTCGACTTCGCTAACTGGCCCCTCTACATCGACCGGACCAAGGACGGTTCACCGACGCTCAACGACTTCAGCGAGAAGTACGGGATCACCGTCAACTACCGGCCGGTGATCCAGGACAACGCCTCCTTCTTCTCCCAGATCGGCCCGGTGCTCCAGGCCGATCAAGCGACCGGGTACGACCTCATCGTGATCAGCGACGGCTGGGAGCTGACGCAGATGATCGACAACCACTGGCTGATCCCACTCGACCACTCGCGACTGCCGAACTTCGCCCGCTACGCGGCCGACAGCATCCGCGACCCGGTCTATGACCCCCACAACGCCTACACCGTCGCTTGGCAATCAGGGATCACGGGCATCGGCTATGACCCGGAGAAGACGGGACGCGAGATCACATCGGTCAGAGATCTCTACGACCCGGCCTTCGCCGGCAAGGTCGGGATGATGTCCGACAACACCGAGCTCGCCAGCAACGGCATGCTGGCCCTCGGGATCGCCCCGAGCACGTCGGGCCCGGCGGACTGGAACCGCGCCGCCGACCTCCTGCGCAAGCAGCGAAGTGACGGCATCGTCCGCCAGTACTACGACCAGAGCTACATCAAGGCGCTGCAGCAGGGCGACACCTGGATCAGCATGGCCTGGTCGGGCGACATCTTCCAGGCTCAGGTCTCAGGGAACTCGAACCTGAAGTTCGTCGTGCCCGAGGAAGGCGGGATGTTCTGGCACGACAACTGCATGATCCCCTACCACGCCTCTCATCCGGTTGACGCGATCGAGTGGATCGACTACAGCTACCGGCCCGAGGTGCAGGCGCTGATCACCGACTGGGTCAACTACGTCTCCCCCGTCCCCGCGGCGAAGCCGATCGTCGCCGGCAAGCTCGATGACCCCACCGTCGCCAACAGCCCGCTGGTCTTCCCGAGCCCGGCCACCGACGAGCTCCTGACCGCCTACTACGACTTCAAGGGGATCGACGATCACGAGGAGTGGACCTCGATCTTCGATCCGATCATCCAGTCATGAGCAGGCGGCGGCGCAACTCGCTCGTCCCCTATCTGCTCAGCCTGCCGACCGCGGCATGGCTCGGCGCCTTCTTCGTACTCCCCCTGCTCGCCATCCTCTCGGTCTCGCTGATGACGGGCAACGCCATCGACGGCTACTCGGTGAGCTGGAACTTCTCGGTCTTCCCCGACGCGATCAGCACCTACGCAACGCAGTTCGGACGCTCATTCCTCTACGGCGGAGTCTCCACGCTGGTGGCACTGGTGGCCATGTACCCGGTTGCCTACTGGGTCGCCTTCCACGGCGGGCGCTTCAAGTCGGTCCTCATCTTCGTCCTGCTGCTGCCGTTCTTCGTCAGCTTCGTGATCCGGATCCTCGCCTGGCAGTTCATCCTCGCTGACAACGGAATCGTCCTCGGCTCCCTCAAGGACATCGGCCTGATCCCCGACGGCACCCACGTCCTCTCGACCCCCTTCGCGGTCGTTGCGGGGCTGACCTATGACGCATTGCCGTTCATGCTGCTCCCGCTCTACGTCGCCCTTCAGCGGATCGATCGTTCCCACGTCGAAGCCGCCGCCGACCTGTATGCGAGCAATGCCGAGCGATTCCGGACGGTGATCCTGCCGCTCTCCGCCCCGGGCATCTACGCCGGGATAGTCCTCGTCGCGATCACGAACGTCGGCGACTACGTCAGCGCCGCCATTCTCGGCGGGCCCTCCACGACGATGATCGGCAACGTCATTCAGACCCAGTACGTCAACAACGCCAACTACCCGATCGCGTCGGCTCTCGCGCTGATCCTGATGGCGACCCTGCTGGTGGCGATGGGCATCTACACCCGCGCCTTCGGGACCAGGACCCTGCAGGAGCACGTGACGTGAACGGCACCGTGCCCCTCTGGAGACGCGCGCTCCTGCCCGGCTACGTCGCCGCGGTCATCGCGGTCACGCTCGTCCCGATCGCCGTGATCATCCTCTACAGCTTCAACCAGGCGCCCAACGAGCGGCTCAGCTTCGCCTGGCAGGGGTTCACGACCGACTGGTACAAGCGTCTGTTCGAGATCCCTGACCTGACCTCCGCGCTCGTACACTCGCTCGAGATCGCCGCCCTGAGCACCGTGATCGCGGTCGCGATCGGCACGCCCGCCGCACTCGCCCTCTCCAGGTACCGCTTCGAGGGACGCGCCACCGGCGACCTCGTGATCCTCGCCGACATCGCGGCCCCCTCGGTCGTAGTCGGTGCTTCGCTGCTCGGCTTCTTCGTCTACTTGGGCGTTCCGCGCGGGTTCGGCACGATCCTGATCGCGCATGTCGCCTTCAACGTCGCGTTCGTCATCGTGGTCCTCCAGTCACGCCTTCGCGACCTCGATCCAAGCCTCGTCGAAGCTGCCCGCGACCTCGGCGCCAACGCCTGGCAGGCGTTCTGGCAGATCACCCTGCCGGTGATCTTTCCGGCCATCCTCTCCGCATCGCTGCTGGCGGCCGCGCTTTCGATCGACGACTTCATCATCACCAGCTTCGTCGCCGGGCAGACGCTCACTTTCCCGCTCTGGGTCTACGGGTCGGTGAAGGTCGGTATCCCGCCGCAGGTGTTCGCGATGGGGACGCTCATCTTCCTGGCTGGCGTGTTGATCGCGATCACGGGGCTGCTCGCGGGCCGGCGCTCCCAGCCAACCACCTGAATCAGCGGGCCGTCCAGCCCCCATCGACCGGAATCGTCGCGCCGGTGACGTAGCTGGACGCATCGGAGGCGAGGAACAGGAGCGCCCCGTCGAGCTCGTCGATGCGCCCGGGACGGCGAAGGGGGGTCCGCTCGACGATGAACCGGCGGCCGTCTTCCCGATCGAGCGTCTCCGCCGTCATCTCGGTCGGGAAGTAGCCCGGGGCCAGGGCATTGACTCGCACGCCGCGGTCCGCCCACCTGACCGCCAGCTCCCTGGTGAGTGCGACGAGGCCCCCCTTCGACGCTACGTAAGAAGGGGTGTCCGGACCGTCTCCGGCCACGAGGCCGCTGATCGACGCCGTGTTGATGATCGAACCACGGCCGGCGTTCAGCATCACCGCGGCCGCTTCGCGGGCGCAGCAATACGCCGCGGTGAGGTTCAGATCGACGACTCGGCGGAAGGACTCCGGGGTCTCACACTCCGCGTCCTCTTCGGGTGCCACGCCGGCGTTGTTGGCAAGCACGTCGACGGTCCCGAAGTGATCTAGGGTCGTTGCGATCAGGCCACGGACCTCGCGGTCGACGGTGACATCGCAGGCGATCGCGATCGCGTCGCCCCCGTCGGCCCGGATCCGTCGCGCAACCGCTTCGATCCGGTCGCGTCTGCGTGCGGCCAGGACCAAGCTCGCTCCCGCGGCGGCGAGAACCTGGGCGAACCGCTCTCCCAGTCCCGAGGAGGCTCCGGTGACGATCGCGGCCCGTCCATCGAGGCGAAACCTGTCCGTGGGATCGCTCGGAACTTTGAATCCTTTGTCTGGGCTCATATCGGCGCTGCTCAATCGGGACCCTAGCGGCGGCGATGCCCACCGGTTTCGAGGGGCCGGTGGCGGCCATCTCTGGAGAGTGCCGGGCCGACGCGCGCGCCCTCTCAAGAGTTCCTCGGTCGCTGCCGATACCCGTGAACATGACAGGAGGGAGGCACCGGCCTCGTGGGAGCGCTTGGTTGATCGCAGCGGCGGCTGCACTCCTCGCCTACCCGGGCGCAGGCCTTGCGCCGAGCACGGCGGCTGCCGCACTCGTCAGCACAGGAGTCCCGCTCGTAGACCAGGTGGCCACGCCGCTGCAGGACGAGGTTCAGAACCAGCTTCACAACGGGGTCGACTCACTCCTGCCCCATGATCAGGGAAGTGCCGAGCCACCCATGCGCCCTTCCGGTCCCTCGAACCCCCCGAGTTCGCAGCCGGCCCAATCGCCGAAGGGTCCGGTGACGGCAACGCCCCAGGTGTCAACCGATGCGACGAGCCCTGCCGCCGCCGTGGCGACGAACCCGCCCACCGATCGAAGCACTCAGTCCGTGGGCACCTCGAACGGCCCGCCCGCCAAGGGCTCGTCTCCGAGTCGTGCCACCCGCGCGGCGAAGGACCCACCGACACCACGGGGCGGCCACTCCAAGCCGCCCGCTCAACCCAGCGACTCTCAATCCCCGCTCGAGCGGATCATCAGCATCATCCCGACCTCGATCAAGCTCGCGATCGCGGCCCTCGCCGGTCTCCTGATGGCGGCATTGGCCTTCGTCGCGCGCTATCAGCGACGGTTGGTATCGGCTGAGCGCCGCGCCGCGACCGACTCGCTCACCGGCCTGCCCAACCGCCGGCACGCCGACGAGGTCGTCGAGCGCCTACTCGCGGCCGCGCGCAGGAACCACCGTCCCCTATCGGTCATTCTCTTCGACCTCGACCACTTCAAGGCGATCAACGACAGGTACGGCCACGGCACGGGCGACGATGTGCTGCGGGCCACGGCAACCGCCACTCGAGGGCTGCTCCGGGGAGCCGACCACGTCGCTCGCTTCGGCGGCGAGGAGTTCATCGTTCTGCTGCCCGAGACCACCGCGGCAGCCGCGGAGGGCGTCGCCGAGAAGCTCCGAGTGAGGCTCGCCGAGGTGGAGGTTCCCTCGCTCGACGGTGGCTCGTTCACCGCCAGCTTCGGAGTCGCGACATACCCCGATAACGGTGTCGGTGGACAGGATCTGATGCGCGTCGTCGATGAGGCCCTGTACCGCGCCAAGGAGGGCGGCCGCAACCGCGTCGAGGGATCGGCTCCGCCGGCGTCACCCGCCGATGACTCGGCCGAGGCTCCAGCCCTCATCGGGAGCGGTCAGCGCTCCTGACACCAACGGCCTGACGTAAGCGGGCGACGAAATCCTCGTCCAAGGCTAAAGGTGACCCCTCCCCGTGCCGAAGCGGTTTCTGATGGGGCATCACGATCCACCGGGCAGCGGTCGTTACCTTCCGCATTCGCTGCTGGCGACGACGCTTGTCGTGCTTACGCCGGCGATCATCGTCTGGCGACTGGCGGCCGGTGGAGCCATCGTTTCGACGCTGCCCCTCGCGGCCATCGGCCTCCTCCTGGCCACGCTCCTCGCCTACACCGGAAACATCGCCTGGAGGTCTCGATCGGACTCCGCTGACTTCCCCTTCCCCGATCTGATGCTCTGGGGATGGGTCCGGCGGGTGCTCGCCGAGCGGCGCGTGGCCGAAGCGCTGAAGCTGCTCGATCTGGACGGTGATTCGACGCCGGCGGAGCTGGAGCCGGAGATCCAGATCGATGCGCTCAAGAGCCTTGCGAGCTCGCTCGAGCTCCTCGATCCGTACACGCACGGTCACTCGCAGCGAGTTGCTCGTTACGCGGCGATGATCGCGAAGACGATGCATCTGCCCGAGGAACAGGTCAACAAGGTCCGGACGGCGGCTGCGGTGCACGACGTCGGCAAGCTCGAGGTTCCTCTCGAGATCCTCAACAAGCCCGGGCGCCTCACCGACGAGGAGTTCGACGTGATCAAGACGCACGCGCCCAGAGGGGCTGAGATGGTCCGCGCGCTGGGGGACCCGGAGCTGACCGAAATGGTCGCCCATCACCACGAGCGACTTGACGGAAGTGGCTACCCCTCCCGACTCGGGGGAGCTGAGATCCCCCTCGGGGCGCGGATCATCGCCGTCGCCGACACCTTTGACGCGCTCACCTCGACCAGGGCCTACCGGCCGGCGAAGCGACAGAGTGAGGCTCTCGGCATCATCCACGCCGAGGCCGGCACCCAACTCGATCCGCTCGTCGTCGGTGCCTTCGACCGCTGCTTCGAGGAGATCCTCGGAGGTCTGATCGCCTGGCCGCTGCTGGCGGGCTTGCCGCATCGTGTCTGGGCCCCGTTCGAGAGCCAGGCCCAGCTCGCCGGCGGTGCGGCCGTGGGCAAGGCGCTCGCCGTCGTCGCCACAACGGCGGCAACCGGCACCATCGTGGTCGGCGGAATTACCGACCCGCGCGACACCAGCACCCGGGACCGACCGATCATGGCCTCGGCCAACGTGGCGCAGGCGTCCTCCGGCCTGGAATTGATCGATCTCCCGCTGACGCGAAACGGACCTTCGGCGGTTCCGCGAGGGAAGGAAGGGAAGGGAGCCGCGATTGAGGCCACAGCACCCTCACCACGCAAGAACGCCGCAGCGGAGCGAAGCGACGAACACCGGGAGGCCGGCGCTCCCGGCCCCGCCCCCAGCGATGGCGAGGACATTCAACCCACCTCCCCCGCCGAGTCGGAGCCGTCGGCTGCGGACCCGAGGACGGCCGCCCCCGAAAACGTCGTCAGCGCGATCCCCGCGGCCACGACGGAGACGATCAAATCCGTCGTCCCGAGGCCGCCCGATGTCCGCCCTCCCGCGGTGCCCGGCGTGCCGAGCCCGCCGCCGGGTCCGGCCGTACCGCCGCTGCCCAACGTTCCGCTGAATCCGGGATCGGTGGCCGCGTCTGCCGCCTCCAACGCGACCGCGGCCGTGCCCGACCTTCCCACGCATTAGGGCCGGACGCAGCTCCTGCGAGGACGGATTAGGGCGTTGGATCCGCGCTGACTGCCGACCAGATGTCGGTGTTGCCGAAGGTCGGCGGACAGTCCTGGGCCGGTGCGGGCGCATCGCCCTCCGCCAGCGGCTCCTCGTCGCGCTC
The DNA here is from genome assembly GCA_963826475.1 of uncultured Solirubrobacterales bacterium. GTDB lineage: Bacteria > Actinomycetota > Thermoleophilia > Solirubrobacterales > 70-9 > RHKX01. Next base: position 1,580,329 of record CAWGXC010000003.1, read on the forward strand.
GTCGACCTCTCCGATCCCACCGGTGCCGCCCGCGTCGAAGACGTCGCGGCGGTAGGCGTTCATCGCGGGACAGACGGCCGCGTTGCGGGCATCGTTGAACACCGCCACCGCGCCGTCATTGGTCGCGTCGACCGTGTTGTAGTCGCCGAGGAACTCGTCGATCAGGGAGTTGGCGCTCGACGCCCGCGCATCGCCGATGGCGCCGCGATATGACGTCGTCGTTCCGCTGAGCTTCGTCCCGGCGACCTCGGAATGGCGCAGAACGCCTCGGAAGCGCCGGGTCGAGGTCGTGTCGTAGCGGAAGGGATCGAGGAAACCGTCATAGACGGTGTAGAGATCCGTCCCGTCGGGCGAGATGCCGATGAAGGCGAAGTCCGGTCGATCGCCCGACTGCTCCACCCGCTTCGGAGTGGTCCACGACCTCCCGCCGTTCGCCGAGAGCTGCACCAGCGCATGCTCGTGGTTGAGCCCATCGGCCCCATCGGACCAGCCGATCGCCAGGGTGTCGGGACCGTTGCCCGCGGGCGCGCCATTGGCGATGTCCAAGCTGGGGAAGGAGCTCGTTCGCGCGCCTGCGATTCCGTCGAAGGAGATCGAGCGGACCCCGTCGTACGCGCCGACGTCCACGACGTCGGCGACGGTCCTCGCCTTGCTGAAGGTCTTGCCGCCGTCGGTGGAGACCGCCATCTGGAAGACGCTCTGCTTCTTGACGGTGTCCTCCCAGGTCGCGTAGACGTTGCCGCGGCTGTCGGTGCGCACCGCGCAGCCCTGGCGGCCCGGGTTCTGCGAGGAGTTGTAGGCGGGACTCAGGTGGTAGGCCTTCTCGAAGGAGCGGCCTCCGTTCGTGGAGCGGGTGAAATAGATCGGCTCCGGCGGACCGCCGACTGACCGGAAGTTCGTGTAACACAGGTAGACGTTGCCGAAGTACTTGCTCGAAGCGGCGTTGTCGGCCCAGACCGCCTCCTTGTCGGAGAAGGTGCTCGCCGTCTGCTTCGTCGCGATCACCGGGTCGCTCCAGGCGTTCTTGACCCCCGCCGCCGCGGCTTGGGCGTCGTCGGTGTAGGAGACGGTGAGGGCCTCGAACCCCTTGAATGTCGACGCGGACGGAAAGTTCGCCGCGAGGCTCGCGTAGTAGAGCCGGGCTCCCCGTGAATAGGTGAACCCGCCGCTGCCGTTCGGCTTCGGGCCGTAGGCGAGCACCGGATCGCCATCGGAGACGAGCCCGTTCTCGTAGAAGTTCGGCAGGGTCCCGATCGGCCCCGGCCCCGGTGAGCCGTCCCGGGCGCTGTAGCCATCGTAGGTCGGCTGGTTCCAGCTCGTTCCTCCGGTCGAGGAGAAGTAGATGCCCGAGACTCCGACTCCATCGGTGAACGGACAGTCGCCGCCATCGCAGGGTGCCAGGTCGATCTCGTCATTCGAGCCGGCGGCGACCATGCTGGGGTTCGTCGGGTCGACGGCCACGCTCGGCTCGTTCTGCTTGTTCTGCGGGAACGGCGTCACCGGGCTGCCCGTCGTGACGAGCGCGTCGGTCGCGGCCTGGGCGCCCGCCGGCATGAGCAGCGCTGAGGCGAGGAGTGAAGCGGCACCTGCAACCAACCTGGACCTGCTCAAGACTGATTCCTCCTACGTCGGTTTCCCTTGCGTTCGGACCCTACCCCGCGAGTGGGCCCAGCCGCAACCCCTAAGAACGGCGGAGGAAATATATGTATGCTGCATATATGTACCCTCGCCGCGGGGAACGCGCCACCTCACCCTTACGCCTCAACGCCCTGCGGACGCGGCGCCTCGGTGACCGGACATTGGCCGCGATCGTGCCCGCAGGCTCCCGCATCGCAGAGTCGGCAGATACGCCCTCGCAGCTCTCCCGTCGCGACCAGGCCCGCAAGCAGCTTCTCGTGCAGCCGAGCCAGCTCCTTTCGCTCGGCGGACGTGAGCGGATCGAGCAGTTCGGAGAGCGCGTCGAGCCGAGCCCGCTGGATCCGTTCAGCGATCGCGATGCCTTCGGCGGTCGGGGCGACGGCAACTGCGCGAGCGTCGTCCGCGCTCCGTCGCTCCGCCAGCTCACTCCGCTCCAGCTTGTCGACCAGGCGAACGGTCGCGGAGTGGCTCAAGCCGAGCACGTGGCTGAGCTCCTCGATCGAGCCACCGGCCATGAAGGTCGCCAGGGCGACGAGCCCAGCCGGCCCCTCGCCGGAGCTCGGGGCCGATGCGCTTGCAGCGGCGCGGATCCGATCGGCGACAGTCAACGAGAGTGCCCCGAGGAGATTTGCCTGTCGCTGAAGCTTATGCACGGTGCATAGGTTAGCCCGTGCGGCCGCGAGGATGCAAAAGGGGCTTCAGTCGATGACGAGATCAACCAACAGCCGCGCACCCGCGGCGAGACCGAGGAGACGGAATCAATGGGACAACCGGTAGTGCACTTCGAGATCGCTGGACTGGACGGAGATGCGCTGAAGAGCTTCTACTCCGATCTCTTCGGCTGGGAGACCGTCGCCATCCCCTCGAACCCGGACTACGGGTTGCTGCCACGGGAGGGCAACGTCAATGCCGACGATGTCGGGATCAGCGGCGCGATCAGCGCGGTGCCCGAGCGGCCATCGACGAGCTGGCGCGGACAGCACAAGGCCGATGGATACAAGGGCCACGTAACCGTCTACGTCGAGGTACCCGACGTCGAGGCTGCGTTGGCTCGAGCAGAGGGTCTCGGGGGAAAGCGGATGCTGGGACCGGATCAGATCCCGGGCGGACCTGAAATCGGAGCGCTGACCGACCCCGAAGGCCATCTGATCGGTCTGGTCCGGGCCGAGTAGTGCTCAGGCCTCAGCAGCTCAAGGTGCGCCCGCAAGAACCCGCTCCGCCTTGAACATGGCCTCCAGCTGCTCGACGTTCTCGACGAAGTCTGCGCCGGTGCGCTCCGCGAGAGCCGGCGTAACCCCCTGTCCTCCGATCAGGAATCTCGAGCGCGGGGAAACGACTCTGAGAATGTCCAGCTCGTCCTCGAGAGAGGCGGCGAGGTCGGGCATCGCCAGGGAAAGCCCGATCACGTCAGCTTGCATCTCGACCGCAACGGTGCAGAGCTCGGCGAGCGGGACGCTGTTGCCGAGGTAGCGGGTTGCGAATCCGAGCGCCTGAAGCGTGTCGGCCACCATGCGCAGACCCAAGCCATGGTGCTCACCGTCAACGGTGGCCAGGAGGGCGACCTGATGCTCGGCCGTGAGCGATGGGGACCCGCTGAACTCAGCCGCAAGCCCTGCTGCCCGACCGGCGATCTCGGTTGCAGCGTGCTCGTCGGCAATCGAAACCGCCCCTCGCTCCCAGAGTTGCCCGACCTCCACCATCGCTGCCCCGATGACTTGCGAGTCGATCGCGACCAGCCCGATCTGGTCGGCCAGTGCCGATCTGACGACGTCATCGGCTGCGCGGGAATCGCCGGCGAGGAGTGATCGCAGGAACGTTCGTCGATACTTCGAAATGGTCGATGGCCGCGACGGTCCCGGCGCGGACGCTGCGTAAGTTGTTCACCTCATCGGCAAGAGCGATGGCCGCCAGCGCACTCGCCTCGTCGGCACGCTCCTGAAGTGGCGCGTCATCCTCTATCAACGAGGAGATCTTCTCGGCGGTCACCGGCCGCGAGAAGAAGAAGCCCTGGGCGTACCTGCAACCAAGAGCCGTCACCGCAGCGGTCTGCTCCGCCGTCGACACCCTCGGCGACCACATCGATGTCGAGGGCGCGGGCCATCCCGAGGATGGCGGTGACGACCGCGGTCGGAGCGTCGGACACTCCAAGCGGCGAAACGAAGGACCGGTCGATCTTCAAGGTGTCGATCGGAAAGCTCTCCAGGTACGAGAGCGACGAATAGCCGGTGCCGAAGTCGTCGAGGACGACGCTGAATCCCCTTGCCCTCAAATCAGCGAGGGTTTCCATCGGCGCGCCCAGGTTCTCGATGAGCGCGGTCTCGGTGAGCTCGAGCGCGATATCGCCGGGCGACACGCCCGCGGCGTCTACGATTGCCGCTACGAGATCTGGCAGGTTGACCTGAGCGACCTGCCGGACCGCGAGATTGACGTGAATCGGCAGCAGGGCGGCATCTCCGAGCTCGGATCGCCACAGCGCCGCCTGTTTGCATGCGGCGCTCAGGACCCATTCGCCCAGGCGGATGATGAGCCCGGACTCCTCTGCCAAGGGGATGAATTGGCCCGGCGGGATCATGCCCCGCTGGGGGTGCTCCCAGCGAACCAACGCCTCCACCGCACGGAGCCGGCCTCCGTCTAGAGCGACGATCGGCTGATAGTGGAGCCGGAGCTCATCGAGCTCGATCGCTCGCTCGAGCTCGCGCTTCGTCTCGGAGTGCGCGACGACTTCAGCGCGCATCTTCGCCGTGGCCATGGTCCAGCCGGCACCACCCGCGTCCTTTGCGCGGTACATCGCAATGTCAGCGTCCTGGACGAGCTCCCCTCCAGTCACTTTGGGATCGCTGACCGCGACACCAACGCTGACGCTCAAATTGTGCTGTTCAGCTCCGAAGGTGAATGGCGCGGCGAAGGCTTCGACCAGCCGCGTGGCCAGGACCCCAGCTTCAGCCTCGTCGGCGACGCTCTCGCAAAGGATGGCGAACTCGTCTCCCGCAAATCGAGCGACCGTGTCGACCTCTCGCATCGTCTGCTTGATCCGCGCGCCAACTCGAGCCAACAACCGATCTGCGGTAAGAGGGCCGAGCGCGGTATTGAAGTTGCTGAAACCGTCAAGGTCCACCACCAGGACGGCGAGAGCTGAGTCAAGGCGCTTTCCCCGGGCCAGTCCGAGCGCCAGCCGGTCAAAGAAGAGGGTCCGATTGGGCAGGCCGGTCAACGGGTCGCTGAGGGCGCGCTCCCTGATCTTCTCCTCGTCGTCGCTCCGCGCGATCGCATCGGCGACGAGGTTAGCGACGGCAGCGAGGAAATTCGCATCCTCAGCGTCGAACGCGTCCGGCGCGGTGGAACCGGTTCCGAGATCTGAAGGGACCTTTCCGACCGGGTATCCGGACGCAAAGGGCGCTCCGGATTCCAAGCGCCTCGAGCGTCGGGGTCCGGGCGAACCTGGTTTCACTCAGATAGTCCGCAACGAGCACGGGCTCGTCTTGGCTGACCGTGAAGCTTTCGAGGGACCGCGCTTCGGATAGGTGAGGCACCCGTTCGCCCGTGCGGGAAGGTCCTACTCATGCTCGGCTCGGATGGCGAAGGCTCCTTCCTCAAGCCGTAGCTCGAGGATGCTGGCACTCTTCGCGTCGAGGGTGTCCACCACGCTCGCCACCGCGGACTCCATCGTTCGCTCGAGGCTTTGCTCTCGCAGTGCCACCTCGCCCAACTGGGCGATCGCCGCCTGCTGAGCCACTCTGCGTTTTACCTCTGCGTCAGCCGCGCGCCGCTCTCGAATATCGCGAACGACCACGAGGTGGCGTGCGGGCAGGAAGCCGGCTACGGACGTGTACTCCATGGCGATCAGCTCGCCATCGGCTCGCAGGAGGTCGACCTCACCGCTCCCCCGCTCCTCTTCCAGGAACGTGCCCCAGAGCTGTGAGATGACAGCGTGAGACGACTCAGGCAGGAGGTCCTCAACCCTGAGCAGTGAGAGTTCGTCCCAGGGCAACCCGAGCAACTTCGTCGCAGCCGGGTTTGCATCGACGAAATGCCTCTCGTCGTCGAGGATCAGCAGCGCGTCCCGCGCGTTCTCGAATACCGCTTCGAAGAGGCGCCCACTTCGGGCCAGGGCCGCATCTGCCGCCATTCGCTCTCGACCGCGACGACGTTCGACCAGCGTTCGCTCCACGACCATCGGCAGCTGACTCAAGTTGTCCTTTGCAACGTAGTCGGCAGCACCCTGGCGCATCGCCCGTCCCACGGTCTCCTCGCCGACCTTGCCGGAGACCAGTATGCACGGCGTACCTGCGGCCGACTGCGGCGACCGTTTTCAATACATCTGACGAATCGAAGCCGCAGAGCTCGTGATCGGTGATCACGAGGTCGTATTCACGCTCACCGAAAGCTACGCGCGAGTTGCGCCTCGGTCTCGGCCAGCGTCAGATCGAGCGCGTAGCCCCCGAGCTCCAAAGTACGCACCAGACAGGCGGGCATCATCGGGCGCAGTCCTCGACGAGGAGCAATTTCAGCGGCGAACCCTTCAAGAGCCATTTCGCAGCGGCGGCGATTCATTTGACGACGAGCCAGTAGAGCCCGAGCTGGCGAACGCTCTCGGAGAACTGCGTCGAAGTCGACCGGCTTGCGCACGTAGCTGTTGGCTCCGCCACCGTAGCCCGCGACGAGATCGGTCTCCTCGCTGGAGCTGGTCAGGATCACCACCGGGATCAGCTTCGTCCGGTCGTCCGCCCTGATCCGCCTCAGCACTTCGAGGCCGTCGATTTTCGGCAGCTTCAGGTCCAGCAGGATCAGCGCCGGTAGCTCCTGCGCCGGGTCGCCGCCGCCGAACAGGTAATCGAGCGCCTCCTGCCCGTCGCGGACGACGTCGAGGTCGTTCGCGATGTCGCTGTTCTTGAAGGCGCGGCGCGTGAGCGCCTCGTCATCGGGGTTGTCCTCGACCAGAAGGATCGGTGCGTCAACGCATTCTGCGGCGCCCCGTCCGGCAGGGAGAAGTACATCGTGGCTCCCGCGCCGGGAATCCCTTCGGCCGCGGATCGCTCCGCCGTGGCGAGCGAGGATCCGCGCGACCGTCGCCAGTCCGACGCCGGTCCCACTGAACTCGGCCTGGCCGTGCAGTCGCTCGAACGGGCGGAAGAGCTTGTCCGCGTAGCGCATGTCGAAGCCCGCGCCGTTGTCGCGAACAGCGAACGTCGGGAGCCCATCCTCTTCGCCGGCACGGAAGAATTCGACGTGGGCACGCTCGACGCCGGCCGTGAACTTCCAGGCATTCTCGAGCAGGTTGTGCACCACCTGCCGGAGCAACACCGGGTCGCCGATCGTGACGAGACCAGGCTCGATCGTCCACGACCACTTCGCGCCCCTCCGCCTGACTGCGCAAGCTCGTCCGCGACCTCGATCGCCTCGGCGCTGAGATCGACTTCGCTCGCTCTTCAACTCACGCCTGGTGAGGCGAGAGAGAGCGAGCATCTCGTCGATCATCAGCGCCATGCGCTGGGACGCCGCGCGGACCCGCGCGAGGTCGGCCTTCGCGCCGTCGGGAAGTACCTCCGCGTAGTCCTCCAGGACGGCCTGGCTGAATCCGTCGATTGCCCGAAGCGGAGCCCGCAGATCATGGGAAACGGAGTAGCTGAACGCCTCGATCTCGGCGTTGGCCGCTGCGAGCTCGCTGGTGCGCGCGTCGACTCGGGACTCGAGCTCTGCGGAGAGCAATCGCAACTCTTCTCCCGTCACTTCGAGCGCTGCCTGCTGCTCCTTGCGCTCCGTCACATCGTGGCCGGCCGCGTAAATCAGGTCATCGTCGATGCTGGCACGTGCATTCCAGACCAACCAGCGGTATGAGCCGTCACGGCACCGCGCGCGACTTTCGAACGAGACGGTCTCGTAACCCGGCTGCAGCAACTTGGCTGCCTCGGCTGAGCACGACTCTTGGTCTTCGGGGTGCACGAATTCCAGAAAGGGACGCTCGAGGATCTCCGCCTCGGTCCAGCCGAGGATCTCCTCCCAGCGGGGATTAACCTGCTGCAGGAGCCCATCGTTGCGGACGGTGGCGAGCATCTCGAACGAGACCTGCCACATCTGCGAGCTCTCGTAGCCCGCCTGCGACATCATTCCGGGCGCCGCCTGCAAGCCCGGCCCGTCGCGGCCGGCTCTGTAAGCGGCGCGTAGTTGCGTCTCCTGGTCGCCCTCGACCTCGGGCTCCTCGTGCATCAGTGCGGACATTGCGCTCCCCGTAGCCGTCTCTGAGGACTGCCGAGCGCGAGGAAGAGAGGGTAAGAACCCAACGGCCGGTTCGTGTACGCCTCTTGATCGGCAGTCAGGGCCGTTTCCATGAGCCCGGCTGGGCCTTGGAGGCGAGAAGCTCCGATCGGATCAGGCTCGCGCCGGCGGCAAGCCTCTCGGCGAGAGCGTCCGAGTCTTCCGAAGAGACCCGCTCGCCGACCACCACGCTTGCCAGCTCGAGATCCCTGGCCAGTCGCTCGGTCGGAAACTCCCGTGCCTCGAGCACCCCCGACAACCAGGTGAGCTCCTTGTCGAAGTCAACGAGACCCCTCAGGTCGAGGATGGCCCAATTGAGAATGTGCTGGTTGTCGTGTCGGCACCACGCGGGGCCGGCCTCTCCGTAACGGCCCGCCTCATCGGGGAACTCCTTGCTGTATCGATGGCAGATCTCCCCTGCAAGCGCAGCGAGCTTCAGCCGCGTCCCATCAGGCATGGTCTGCTCGACCGGAGGTGGATGCCCGCTGGGTGGAGCAAGTCGCTTGCTCGGCTCAGTCACCGACTACCTCGTAGGTATGAAGGTGCTCCAAGCGCTCGAGGTGGATCGCATCGCTGATCGCAGAAGGAATTCGCCCATGAGAACGCTTGTGGTCGGCGCTCTTCATGTAGCTCTTGAAACAAGCTTGGTCGCGCCACCGACTGATCATCAGGACCTCGGTCGAGTCTCGATCCGATCGCCACACCTCCAGGTCGATGAACCCTTCATGCGCGTCGACGGCTCGAAGCCTGGCGCTGAACGCCGTGACGAGGCTGTCTGAATATTCCGGCTCCACCCGCAAACGCGACATGGATATGTACATGGGTCGATCCTAGCCCTATATGCCTGCTCGCTCGATCTTGAAATTCGCGACCGCGGGCGGGGGGTCGGTGTTCGCCGCCTGATCCGTTGCCCAGAACTCGTAGTTTGCGTTGACCTTCTTCGTATCGATCGATGTGGGGCAGCTTCGAGCTCGCTGCGTCCGTGGGCTCAGCTCAGCAGGCGGCCGCGACGGCCGCGTTCGCCTTCTTCAGCGCGGCCTTCGCCTTCTTCAGCGCGGCCTTCGCCTTCTTCAGCTTCTTCTTGGCCTTCTTCGTGGCGGACGCACTCGTCGCCTTCTTTACCTTCTTCTTGGCCTTCTTGACCTTCGCCTTCGCCTTCTTGACCTTTGCCTTCGCAGCAGCGGCCGCCGCCTTCGCCGGCGTGCAGTCGTCGGTCGGCGGGGGCACCGCGACCGTGAAGGTCCTGATGGCCGGAGTCGCGTCGAAGTTCCCGACGGCGTCCCCGGCCCGCACGAGGAACGCGTGCGAGCCATTTGCGAGGCCAGTCAGCTGCTTCGCGGAGCTGCAGGCCGCAAACGGTCCGCCGTCGAGCCTGCACTCGAAGGTGGAGCCGGCTTCGCTCGACGTGAAGCCGTAGCTGGTCGAGCTCGTCGTGATCGTTGAGCCGTTGGCGGGGCCCGAGGTGATCGTCGTATCGGGCGCGGTGGTGTCGAGCGGTGAAGGTGCGCGTCGCGGGAGAGGGATCGACCAGGCCGCTGCCGTCAGTTGAGCGAACTCCGAACGTGTGGCTTCCCTCGGCGAGGTTCGAGTACTGCTTCGGCGAGCTGCAGGCGGAGAACGCGGCGCCGTCCAGGCGACACTCGAACGACGCGCCGGCAGCGGTGGACGTGAATTGGAACGTCGGAGAGGGGTTGTTGGTGGCGGTCGGCCCGGCGGTGATCGAGGTATCCGGGGGCTGGGCGCGACCGCGAGCTCCCACATGCCCCGGCCGTGCGTCGCGACCCTGAGAACCTCAGCGCTCGAGCTCGCCGGGGCCACCACCATGTCGAAGACCCCAACCACCGGCAACCCGCTGCCCAGGGGGACCCAGTTGGCGCCGCTGTCGTTTGAGCGATAGACGCCCACGTCGGTGCCGGCGAAGACCCGGCCCGGCACCACGGGGTCGACCGCAAAGGCGTTGACGGGCGTGTCGGGAAGGCCGTTGCCGGCCGACGTCCAAGTCGGCGTCCCGCTGAGCAGGTTCGACGTCCTCCAGACATGGGACTTCGCGGGATTGCTCGCGGCCGTCCCGCCCGAGTAGCCGTTCACGGTCACGTAAGCGACGTTTGCATCGTTGGGGTCGATCACCGTTCGGGCGACGAAGGCGGCCGGCCAGGGCCCGGTCACATCGGTCATCGGGCTCGAGCCGCTGGTGGTCAGGAAGACCTGCCCGTTCCGAAGGCCGACGAGCCGTGCATTGTCGTTGGTGGGAGCGATGCCGATCGCGGTGACCTTCGACCCAAAGGTCTGGCTGGCCACGCTCATCGTCGTCCCCCGGTCAGTCGACCGATAGAGCTTGTTGGTGCCGAAGTAGAGCGAGTTCGGGCTGCCGGGGCCGAGGGCCATCGGGGCGTAGAACTCGACCGAGTCGGAGCAGCTGATCCCGTTGGGGAGTCCCCGCCGCAACCGAACACCGTCCAGTTGGCGTCGAACGCGTTCGCGCTGCCAGTCGCTCGCGCGAAGGCGATGAGGCTGCCGGTCTGCGTTGAAGTACGTGTGGTACATCGTCGCGTCGGCGGCGCTGGTGCCGTTCTGGTCGATCAGGGCAAAGCCACCGTCGCCGTAGTCGGCGCGTCGCCAGTCCCCGCTCGTCGTCTCCTGCAGCTGGGTGCCGTTGTCCTGGGTGCCGCCGAGGGTCACCACCGGGTCGTTGGCGAGGACGGCGAGGCTCTGGAACTGGGTGGCGCTCAAGCCGGCCGTATTGCGGTTCACCCAGGTGGCGCCGCCATCGCTGGAGCGCCAGACTCCGCCATCGTTGCCCGTGTAGACGACGGCCGGGGACGAGGGCGCGAAGGCGATCGCATGGGTGTCGGCGTGCAGGCCCGCCTCACTGCTCACGAAGCTCGAGCCGGTGGTGGTCCGCTTGATGATCGTTCCCGGCCCGGCGCCGCCCGCCAGCATCGTGTCTGCGTCATCGGGCCTGATCCCGACGGCGACGTCGTAGAAGCACTGCCCGCCACAGAAGGCAGGTGTCGCGACGATCGTCGACCAAGTGGCGCCACCGTCGGTCGACTCGCGCACCCGGCCGTTCCCCTCACCCGTGCCCGCGATCATCGTCGTGACGCCGCCGGTCCGGGTCCCGTCCAGGGCCACTCGCCCGCTGGAACCGGAAAGGTCGAGCGACTGGGTGAAGGCCGGCGACGCGACGGTCGCATCGGTCGATCGCCAGATTCCGCCTCCGGCAGTCCCCCCGTACATGCCGACCACCAGGTGATCGTTCGTGCTCGGCTCGAACATCATCGAGGTGACGTTGGTATTGCCGGTGCCGGGCGTATCGGCGCTGTTCGCCGTCGTCACGGTCAGCTTCTGGAAGCTGACGCTGCCCGGTGCCGCGGTCGCATTGGTGGAGCGGAAGACGCCGCGGGGCGGCAGCGGCGGCAGCGTGCCACCGCGCGGAGAATCGCCACCGCGGCCGATGACCCCCGAGGTGGTACCGACGAAGACGGTTGCCGGATCGTCGGGCTTGACCGCGATCGCTCCGATCCCGCGGCCGCCGAAGGCTCCAACCTGCTGGGGTCCGCCACTTATGTAGTTGATCGTCACGAGCGGGTCGATCGGCCCGGCGAGGTCGGCCGTCGTGTCGGCGTTGTCGACCCGGTAGAGCCCGACGCCGGCGAAGCTGTCGGCGGAGAGGTTGCCCTCACCGGTGCCGACGTAGAGGATCGAGGGGTCCGATGGCGCCAAGGCGAGGGCGCCGATCGCCAGCGATTGGGCCTGGTCGAAGATCGGCGTCCACGTGAGGCCACCGTCCTTGGAACGGTAGACGCCCCCCTGGGCCGTTCCCGCATAGACGGTGTTGGCTTGAGCCGGGTCGACGGCCAGGGCAGTGATCCGGCCACTCACGGGACCGGTGGGGGACGTCTGCCCGTTCGGGGTCGGAGCCGGTCCGAGCGGAGTCCAGGTCGTCTGATTCGGCGGCGGGGCGACGCCGGCGATCGGCGGAATCATGGTGGGGCCGAGGGAGGTGTCGGAGGAGGACAGGCCGAGGGGTGCCAGGCCGCCTTGCGTGTAGTCGGCTCCGGCCTCGGCGCTGAGGCCGTTACGAACGCGATCCCGCTCGTACTTGCGGATCGCGCGTTGGCGCGGGTTGTAGGGGAGCTTCGCCCCCGCGCCGGTGAATCCGGCGATCTGGTGCTCGCGCATGTCCAGGTACTTCGCGAACGGGAGCGACGGTAGTCCCTGGGGACGGTCCGGGTCCCCGGCCCCCTCGTCTCCCTCCTGTGCGGGGGCGACCGCCGCAAACATGCCCAGGCCCAGTGTGCAGACGGCCAATAGGAAACAGAGCCACGCTCTCTTGACTGTCAACTGTTCACTCCCCACAAGCGATTCCGGCAGAACTTGGCCAACATACCACCGCTCCGCCCGAGAGACGTGCGAATTTTTGCCGCGCCCCGGTGTCGCGTCCATTCGCGGTCGGCCGCTCGGATTGGACCGACGTCAGCCCGTCCTGCGGTAGCGGATGTGCGTGGCCAACGGCGAGTGCAACACCTCGACCGGCTCGAACCCGAACGACTCGACGCCGTCGAACAGCCGCTCGCCGGCCCCGAACAGAACCGGTGCGATGTCGAGCGTGAGCTCGTCGACGACCCCGGCGGCGAGCGCTTGCCGCACGGTCGAGGCGCCGCCCGCGATGTCTACGCCATCGTCGCCGGCCGTCTCGCGCGCCCGTGCGTAGGCGGCGTCGAAACCGTCGGTGACGAAGTGGAAGCTCGTCCCGCCCTCCATCTCGATCGGCTCGCGGGCGTGGTGAGTTAGAACGAAGACCGGCGCGTGGAACGGCGGCTCGGCGCCCCACCATCCATCCCAGTCCTCATCCCACTCGCCGCGGATCGGTCCGAACATGTTGCGGCCCATGACGTAGGCCCCGCGCGGGCGCATCAGCCAACCCTGCGCCGTCGCGTCGGCGTCGTTCGCGCGCTTGTCCCCCATATGCCACGCATGGTGCTCCATGGTGCACTTGCCCATGGGGTTCTCCCGGCTCTGGTCCGGCCCGGCGGCGAAGCCGTCGAGCGAGATCGACATGTGGCAAGTGGTGTCCGGCATTGGCGTCCTCCGAATATGTGCGGGTTGCATAGATCAGCATACCTTTGGCGGAGTCCTCGGCGAACTTGCTCACCCAGCGCTCGTAGACGAGCCGGATCGGCACCGCGTTGAGAAAGTGGAGCTTGCGTCGGCCGTGCCGTCTGATCACGACCAGGCCGGCCGCCTCCAACACCTCGAGGTGCTTCATGCACCTAAGCGAGTCATCGGCAAGGGGTGCTCCAGATCGGTGAGGCTCTGCCCGGCGGTTCGCTTAGCGGCAGATACCTATGCACGCTACATACGTTATGTTGGATTCTGCCTTCGGATCGCCCTTGGCTGTGGGCAAGCCGGACATCTCTGCACGACAATGAAGGAGACGCTCAATGGACTGGTCGCTCGAGGTGGTGGTAGTCCCCGTTTCGGACGTGGACCGTGCGAAGTCCTTCTACGTCGACCAGCTCGGCTTCAATCTGGACCACGATGTCGAGTTCATCGAGGGTAAGCGCATCGTTCAGCTCACTCCTCCAGGGTCCGGTTGCTCGATCGTCGTGGGCAACGGTGTCGTCCCTGACATGCCGCCGGCCGGCTCGCTCAAGGGCTTGCAGCTCGTGGTCTCGGACATCAAATCCGCGCGTGCCCAACTCGTCGAGCGAGGTGTGGATGTGAGCGAAATACAAGTCATGGGTGAGAACCCGGCGGCTGAGCCCGACGAGCTGGACAACGTTGCGTTCGTCTTCTTCAGCGATCCGGATGGCAACGCGTGGGCGGTTCAGCAGATCTCAGCCCGCGCCCAGCGCTAGGCGGCGCGTCGGCAGGCTCTCGCGGTGGCGTTCTCAGCTCGAACAGGAAGGTCCGCTTCCATGTCGCCCACGCAGGCCGAGAAGGCCACGGCCTTCCGAGCCCTCCACGCGGGAGAGCCTTTCGTCATTCCGAACCCATGGGATGCCGGCTCGGCCAGAGTCCTCGAGGCGCTCGGCTTTCGAGCGCTGGCGACCACGAGCGCGGGCTTTGCCTTCTCCCTCGGACGGCTGGACGGTGGCGTTGATCTCGAGGAGCTCTGCTCCCACGTTCACCTCTTGGCCTCGGTCACGGCTGTTCCGTTGTCGGTTGACGTGGAGAACGGCTTCGGTCCGGAACCTGACCAGGCTGCGCGTGCGATCGCCCTGGTAGCCGAGGCGGGCGCGGTGGGAGGCTCCATCGAGGATTACGATCCCGAGGGTCACCTCTATTGCCTCGAGCACGCTGCGGCTCGGATATCGGCAGCCGCGCGTGTAGCTGAGGGGCTGGAATATCCCTTCACGCTGACCGCGCGAGCTGAGAATCACATCCGCGGGAACCCCGACCTCGCCGACACGATCGAGCGGCTCCAAGCCTACGAAGCAGCTGGAGCAGATGTTCTGTTTGCACCGGGTCTGCGGCGAACGGAAGACATCGAAGCCATCTGCACCGCCGTCCAAAAGCCGGTCAACATTCTGGCGCTGCCAGGAATGACCGTGCCGGAAATCATCGAGGCCGGCGCTCAAAGGATCAGTGCCGGCGGCGGCCTGACATGGGCTGCGGTTTCGGGCTTATTCGAAGCCTCGATCGAGCTGCGAGACCGCGGTCGCACCGGTTCGCTGGTCCCACCTGAAGACCTCTTCGACTGGCTCCGGGAGTCTGCCTCGGCCGCGCCGTGACTCGTGCCCGGTAGAGCAGGATTCGTCCGGGATACAGAGCCGTACCGGCGCGAGATGGTCGCGCACTGTTATCGCATGCTCGGCTCGATCCAGGATGCAGAGGACCTGGTTCAGGAGACGTACCTGCGCGCGTGGCGGTCCTACGGCCAGTTCGAGGGACGGTCCTCGGTTCGCACCTGGCTCTACCAGATCGCCACCAACAGGTGCCTCACCGAGCTGAGTAAGCAGGGTCGAAAGGTGCTGACCGAAAACTGCCGACCACCACGAGCTCGATGAGATCTGATCATCGATGCGGCACGGCCACCTTCGGTTTCGTAGTTGACCGCTCGGTGTCGGCCGTGAGCGACGGCCTCCGCTGGACATCGCGCGAGTCGGTGGCCCGGTCTTACACCTCCTCGCGCTCCGGTAGGGTCGCGGCCCGAATGCGGGAGTGGCCGCCCATCAGTGATCCGGACGTCCAGGCGTGGATGGCACTGGGCGACGACGAATGGCTACCCGCGTTGATGACGCGTGCGGCCGAATTCGACCAGCCGGTCTTCACCGAAGCCGCGTATCAGTTCGGGCTCTCGTACCCATGGGACCGGCCGGCCGGCTCGTACCTGCTTCGCGACGGCGAGGTCCGGCCGATCGCGGACGTCGATCTGGCGGCGCTCACCGCAGACCGCCATCCACTGGTGACGTTCGGCGCCAACGGCGCCCCCCACCGGCTGATCGAACGGTTCGCCGGGTTCTCAGAACCGGCCGACCGTGAAGTCCTGGTCCTGACCGGCCATCTTCACGACTTCGACGTTGGAGCGAACATCGTGCCCGTTCCCTACGGCGCCGTTCCGGCGATCCTTTTCCATTGCCCCGGGACCGCGGTCCGCGCCGCCGTCCTTTGGCTCACCCCGCTCCAAGTCGAAACGTTGGTCTTCGCCGAGTTGGGGTACCGCCTCGGCCGGCTCGACCACGCGCAGTTCGAGATCGATGAGGTGGACGTCAAGATCGACGTGGTGTTCGCATTCATCGGGCGGACAGGCGCACTGCGCATAGATGGCGAGCCGGTGGCCCTGGCGGCTGTGCCCGCACGTGACCGCACCGCCCGCGCCATGACCCAGGAGGAGCTGCTGCACGTGCTCGGCACCATGGCTTTCGGCCCCGGGACAACCGCGCGTGAAACGTCCCGGCGCTGTTTCGAGAACCAGGCCTCAGTGGTCAGCGCGCTGATGCCGCTGACCGCCCCAACCGCGCTGCAGCTTCCAACTGAAAGCTGGACACCGTACCCGTCCACCTGAACGCCGCGTGATGGTTGGGCGATGGTTCGTATCCCGCACATCCATGGGTTCGGCTCTTGCGCCGATCGAATAGTGCGCCCGACTGGATTCGAACCAGTGACCTTCGGTTTCGTAGTTGTCCGATCTTTTCTGGCTACGTCGCACTTGTGATTCTGTGATGATCGCGGACGTGCGGAATGCGCTGGCCGCTGAATCGGTCCTGCGATGAGATTGCTCTTCGCGCTGTTCGTGATCGGCGTCGGCATATGGCTGATCGTGACCGCGCACGACCCAACGGAGATGTTGACGGGACGGGTGAGCGCCTCGCGCATCCCGTTCCCCTCCGGCGCCGACAAAGTCGACTTCAAGTTCGCGGACGGCAGCGACGACGAGGTGGTGTCGCCTACCGCGGTGGGATTTTACGACGCCGTGGCGAAGTTCGGGCCGGGGCCCGCCCGGGTCACCCGAAACGAGGCGAACGACACGATCTACGAGGTCGAGTTCCACGACGAGACCTACACGCTCGACAGCCCCGGGACCGACCTCGGTGGAGGAATTATCGCGGTGGTGCTGGGCGGGCTCGGGCTCGCCTACGTCGTCCTCTCCGGCAGTCCGAGGTCATCTCGAGCTGCGCGCGACGACGCGCAGTCAACAGTCTCTGGCAAGGCACGGCTGGAAAGGGAGCTCTACAGCCTCGCTGACATCATCGGCTCCGCTCCGTGCGACGAGATCGACCGGTTCTGGTCGGAGAAGGTGCGCGCATGCGCCGACCTGGTCCGTGACGGAAAGCCCGAAGGCCTCAGCGGCTTTCTTGGCCTCTTCGGGGGGATGGGCAGCATCAACGACCAGCGCTTCAGCCACATCCTGCGAGGAGAGTTGAGCAGCGCCTACAGCCTCGCCGGCGAGCTGTCGCGAGAGCACCGTCGCGAGGACAAGCCCGAGGTCGTTCTGCGCCCGTGGAGCGAGGGGCATGCCGGCAAGGCGGTCGTCTACAAGGACGGGACGGTCATCACGACAGTTCACGATGCGCCCGAAGATCCCAACTTCTCGGACCTCTACGACGCGTCCGGGCAGGTCGGCAACAACCAGGTTGCGATCATGAGTATCGGGCCGGACGGCTCATGCGACGTTTACAGAAGAAACGACCGAGACGAGAAGTGGCTCGCTGCCACCTTGCACGCCCACCACCCGATGCTGCATCTGGTGGGACCCCGGCCGCCTCAGGTCTGAGCTCACGCCAACGAGCATCGAGGACGAGGCGGAGCTCGCGTGCGCTGAGCATTCTGGAGCGAGAGCGCACTACGCGACTCCGTGAACGCCTGCTGGATGACTGCTGGTGGCGCGCGCGAAAAGGCTTCGGAACGACGAAACCCCCGCGGATGCAGGGGCTTCAGAGTGCGCCCGACTGGATTCGAACCAGTGACCTTCGGTTTCGTAGACCGACGCTCTATCCAGCTGAGCTACGGGCGCAAGGGCGGGCTGCCCCGCGGACGGGTCATCTTAGCCGCGGCCGGAAAGCCCCGGCGGGGCGCCGTCTGAATCAGTCGTGGCGCTGCTTGCCGTCGATGAGCGAGTCGATGACGATGCCCCCGAGGAAGACGACCGACACGAGGTAGAGGTACTCGATCAGGACGAACACGGTGGCGAGGCTGCCGAAGATCGAGCCGTAGCTGGCAAACGTGCTCAGATAGACGCCGAAGAGCAGCGACATCAGCGCCCAGGCGGCGACGATCGTCGCCGCCCCGAAGCTGAGCCAACGCGGCGGCCTTTCGATCGCCGGGGCGAACCGGACGATGATCGCGACCGCCGCGAAGAAGAGAGTGGCGGCGGCGCTCCAGCAGACGACGATCGAGACCAGGCCGGGAAGGAACCCGTCGCCGATCCACGCGTGGATCCCGATCGGGCCGAGCCGGAGTGCCGCAACGGCGCCGGCGATGAGCAACCCCGCCGCGGCGCCGACGGGGATCGACTCGGCCAGCTCCCGCCTGAAGCTCGAATCGTCGTCGGAGACCTCGTAGACCTTGTTCATCACGTTGCCGGCGGCTCGGACGATGGCCGAGGCCTCCCAGGCGGTCAGCGCGGCACCAGCCGTGATCCAGAAGAAGCTCTTCGCACCGAGGACCTTGGTGACCGCCTCGTCGAAGAAGCGGAAGGAGGCCGGGGAGACGCTCGCCTTGACGTCGGGCGCGATGTCGTTCTTCCAGACCTCGTCGAAGCCGAAGAAGCCGAGCACCCCGACGATGAAGAGCAAAGCCGGGATCAGCGCCAGGAACGCCCTGAACGCGAGGGCACCGGCGTCGACCAGGAGGTCCTTCTCGGCGAAGGCGTCCACGACCCGGCGAGCGCCGCGGCGGCCCAGCATGTCTGACGGGTTGAGGGCTTTCCCCTCGTTGCCTGCCACGACCCCATCGTTGCCCCCGCTCCCGACGGACAAACGCGGAGCCTTCTCACTTGGCCGACGTCAGCAGCCAGCTAGCGTTCTCCGCCATGAATCCAAAGAACTTCGGCTACGTCGCCCTGATCGAGGCAACCACCTTTCTGCTTCTCCTCGGCGCCAGCTACATCAAGCACGCCCAAGACGTGCCCATCGGCGTTCAGATCCTCGGGCCGATCCACGGCCTCCTCTTCATCGCCTACGTCGTCATGGCACTGAACATCCGCGAGCCGCTCGGCTGGAGCGGCAGGGAGACGGTGCTGGTCTTGCTCGGTGCCGTGGTCCCGTTCGGGGGCTACTTCGTCGACCGCTGGGTGGAGCGCAACGCGGCTTCGACGTCGACTTCGACCTAGGCGTCAGCTCGGCTGGAGCACGACGGTGTCGCCCCGGCACCCGTGCTTGGTCGCCTTGAGCTTCAGCTTGCGGTCTCCGACTGGAAGGTTGATCTTCGCGCGACCCCGGGGACTGGTCTCGACCCTGTGGCCGTCCGACCTGATCGTCACGCCACGGCGACAGCGTGCATAGGTGGTCCGCACCTTCAGCTCGATCGTCACGCGCTTTCCGCTCGGCGGATGCTTCGGCTTCGCCTTCAGCCTGATCCGCTCGTGGCAGTTCGGACGCGTGAAGGTCTGGGACCCGAAGGGCTCGAGGCCGGCCTGCCCCGCGTAGCCGAGATGCTCGAGGCCGAGGCCGTCCTCGGCCGAGCGGAGCATCGAATAGTGGTTGTAGGGCGTCTTGTCGACGGTGCCCGCGGCGATGCACGGCGACAGGAGGACGGCGCCGACGCGCCCCCCTCCCGGGCCCGGTGTCGGGCCTCCCGGCGAGGGGGTGTTCGGCCCCGCGTGCTCGTTGCAGCAGGCGCTCGAGTCCGCCTCGCCGCCTGCAGCTTCGGCCTCATCGAACGTGACGATGATCATCCCTCGATGCGCGTAGGCGGCGGAGTGGAGGATCCGGGGGACGGTCGTCTCGAGAAAGTCGGCGGCGGAGACAAGGCCGCCGGGCTGGCCGTCCACGCACGGCTCGTCATGCCCGTCGTGGCACAGGTTCGGGGTGATGAAGCTGTACGCGGGGGTCGTCCGGTTGCGCTTCAGGTCCTGGCTGAGCCGGCTCAGGTCGACGACGTGGGCGTCGCAGGTGGCCTGGTCGTCGATGATCGAGTGGAAGTACATGAAGGGGTTGTGGCGGGTGGCGTACTGGTCGCCGACCTCGGCGCTCTGCGTGTCGTCGAACGAGCCGATGTCGGGATGACGACAGGTGGCCGGCTCAGCCGGCGCCTTCGCCGCCATGTCCTCCATGTAGCCCGCCCAGTTGCGGCCCGCGCTCTGCAGCTGATCGGCGATCGTCTTGACCGCCGGCGGGTATACGCAGCCGCTGCCGATCACCTGGCCATCGCCGGCGGAGGTGCCGGGCGAGAAGTCCGTGAAGAACGGGCAATCGGCCTGCGTGATCGGGTTCGGCGCCTGACCGCTGACCATCGAGAGGTAATTGTCGAGGCTGAGATGCCCGGTGGCGTAGTAGTTGGGAAGGAAGGCTCCCCGCGCGGGCAGCGTCTTGGCCAGGTAGGACGGGGCGTCGGGGCCGAAGGACGAGCCGGCGTTCTCGTTCTCGAGCACGATCACGAACACGTGACCGAGCTTCGGGGTCCCGTCGGCGTGAGGGGCAGCCGCGGCCTGGGTGGGGACGGCGCCCAGCAGCAAGCCGATCAGGAAGAGGGCAGGGCGAAGCAGCACGTGATCAGTCTGCCTCATCGGGGGGCTGAGATGTTGCAGTTCGGTGACCCGTAGGCTCGGCCGGTGCGCCCCTTGCGAAAGCTCCGCTCCATGCTGTCCTCAGAGGAAGCGGACGGGGTGGCGGAGCTGCACGTGGGCGACCCCCGCTTCGACGGCTGGGAGGTGGTTCGCGACTTCGGCGAGCTCGAGACCGCGCGAGCGTTTCGCCAGCAGGTCGAGGACGCCGGCATCGAGGCGGTCATCACCTCGGACTGGCCTCTCGACCGGTTCGGCCGGGGCGATATCTCACTCCGGGTCCCGCGCGAGAGCTGGAGTGACGCCGAGGAGCTCCTCAGTGGGATGGACCTTGACCCCTGAGGAAGATCAGCGGGAGGGTCAGCGGCCGCTCCTTCGCGGCCTTGGCCACCATCTTGGCGACCTCGCCGTAGATTCCCTGGCGCGGCACGGCTGACCAGAGGCCGCGGATCCACTTGCGATCGATCCCGAAGTTGATGGTCGCCCCGGAGAGCTCGATCAGGTCCGCCCTGCGCATGAACTCGACCTCGTTGCCGTCGCTCCACTGTGGCCTCAGCTCGTGGTGACGTTCGATCGCGTCGAGGCAGAGAGCCAACCTCTCCCCCTCCCACTCCGGCTTGCCGGCGAGCATTCTCTCGGCGTAGTGGCGGCCGTCGGTGACGTAGGCGCCGCCCTCCGCGGCGCCCTCGTAGAGGCCGATGTCGTGGAGGAGCCCGGCGACCAGCGTCACCTCGTGATCGATCTCGACGACGCGATCGAACGCAAGCCGTTCGCAGAGCAGGTGACAGCGCAGGCCATGGCGCTCCATCGGGCCGTTGACCTCACCGGTCAGCTCACGGAGCCGCGCAAGCGCCTCGCGCTCGGCCTCGGTCCGAACGACGTCGTCGGCGGTCAGCGTCTCACCCTTCGAGCTCACCGCGCCATCCTCCCACCCCGCCCGCGATAGGGTCGAGCGCAGGGTGAGCGAGGATCCCGATCAACTGTCTCCGTCGGACATGTCCTCGCTCCTCGCGGAGCGTGGGGCGATTCACGTGCACGTCGGTGGAACGGCGATCTTCGACGGCGATCCACCGGACTTCGATGAGTTCATCGAGCACGTCACCGGGCGCCTCGAGCTGATCCCCCGCTTCCGGCGCCGGGTCCGCTGGCTCCCGGGCAAGGTGATGCGCGCCGAGTGGGAGGACGACCCGAGCTTCGACGTCCGCCGTCACGTCATGCGGTCGGCGCTCCCCACCCCCGGGGATGACGCCCAGTTGCGCGAGCTGGTCGGCCGGATCATGTCCGAGCCGCTCGATCAGGAGCGCCCGCTCTGGCAGCTCTACCTGATCGAGCGCGGGCCTGGCAAGGGCTTCGCGGCGGTCTCGAAGACCCATCACGCGCTCGTCGACGGCGTCTCCGCCGTCGACGTCGGCGCGGTCATCCTCGATCCCGATCCCGAGGGCACCGACCTCGGGCTCAGCGGCGAGGCCTGGATCCCCAAGCGACGGCGCCGGACCGATCAGGTGATCGCCGACCGGGTCGATGACGCGAGGCGCAGGATCCTCGGGATCCCCCGCGAGGCGGCCCGGCGCGCGCTTGACAGCTCGACCCCACAGTCCGCATTTCGCACCGCCCAGGGCTTCCTCGACCTGGCACGCAACAGCGACCCGGTGCGGCTGACCTTCCTCAACGAGGAGATCGGCCGCGACCGTCGCGTCGCCTTCGCCTCCACCACGCTCGCGGCCATGAAGTCCGCCGGCGCCGCGGCCGGCGACGGCGCAACAGTCAACGATGCCGTCCTCTCCGTCTCCGCCGGCGCCCTGCGCAGGCTGTTCGTCGCCCGCGGGGAGAGGATCCCGGACGAGTTCGCGGCGCTCGTCCCGATGAGCATTCGCAAGCCGGGCGAGGAGCTGGCCCTCGGCAATCGCATCACGACGCTGATGGTCCCCCTGCCGCTCAACGAACCCGACCCGCTCGCGCGGCTGCGCACGATTCACGCGACCACCGCGCGCTTGAAGAACTCGGAGGCCGCCCGAGCCGCCTCGATCGTGATCGAGGCTTCGGGCTGGGTCCCGCCGACGATGAGCCGCGTGCTCGGCAGCGTCGGCGGGGCGCTGGGAACCGTCGGGTCGGTCGGCGGCGTGGTCCCGCAGCGAATCCCATGGAACCTGGTCATCTCCAACGTCCCGGGCCCACCGGTGCCCGTCTATCTGCTCGGCCGCCCGCTGCGATCGATTCATCCGTTCGTCGCCCTTTCGCCGCAACGCCGGGCGCTCTCGATCGGCGTGATCAGCTACGACGGCGGCCTCTTCTTCGGCCTCGTCGGCGATCGCGACCGCCTCAGCGATATCGACCTGCTTGCGAGCTTCGTCGAAGCGGAGCTGGCCGAGCTCACGCCATCGCCCTGACTACCCTGTCGCTGGTGGGCGAGGAGGAAGCAGAGCTCTCGATCGAGGACCTCTCGGCGCGGGTCGGCGTGACGACGCGCAACATTCGCGCCTACCAGACCCAGGGCCTGTTGCCCGCGCCGGAGCGCCGCGGGCGGACCGGCGTCTACGGCCCCGAGCACGTCGCCCAGCTGGAGATGATCCGCGACCTGCGGCTCCAGGGGATCGGCCTGCCGGCGATCGAGCGGCTGATGGCCTGGGGACAGGGAATCCCCGCCGGTGAGCTGCGCGCCTTCGCCAGCTCACTGCTCCAGGGTCTGATCGAGGAGACGCCGGCGATCGAGCCGGGGATCGACGCGGTCGCGACGTGGGGGGATCAGGTGACGCCCGAGCTGGTCGAGCGCTCGCTTGCGACCGGCTTCTTCCGGCTCGAGGAGGACGGCACCTTCGTGGTGCTCTCCCCCACCCTGCGCGCGCATGGAGCCGAGCTCCACGCCCTCGGCGTCACCTTCGCCGAGGCGATCGAGCTGATGGAGACGCTGCACGACCACCTCGACGCGATCGCCGTCACCTTCGCCGACCTGTTCGTCGAGCACTTCTCGATTCCGGCCCTGATCGACGCCGCCGACAGCGGCGAGCGGGTCGCCGCGCTGAAGACGGTCTCCGAGCGGCTCGACCGGGTGCGCCCGATGGCGACTAGCGCCGTCAACGCCGCGTTCCGCCTCGTCCTGCAGAAGCGGGCCGAGGAGGCCCTCGACTCGACGCTCAAGGAGCGTGAGCGTCAGTCGGTCGAGGGCGACTAGCCCAGCAGGCGTCTGACGACCACGCGACCACCCTCGGCGGGGATCAGCGTCACGTTGCGATGCTGCTCTCGCTCCGGCTTCGGATCGACGTACGCCAGGTCGACGCGCCGTGCGATCGTCTCGATGACGATCCGCTGCTCGGCCATCGCCAGGGCGGCTCCGAGGCAGCGGCGGGTGCCACCGCCGAACGGCAGCCAGGTGTAGGTCCCGGGCTTGACCCCGAGGAATCGCTCGGGCCGGAAGGCGAACGGCTCGGGGTAGACGTCGGGCCGGTGGTGGACGAGTGCGATGGCCATGGAGATCGGCGTCCCTTCCGGGATCACGTGATCGCCGAGCTGCCAGTCGACCGTGGGTACGCGACCGACCATTGGGATCACGGGCCGCACGCGCATGGCTTCGTTGATCGTCGCCTCGACGTACTCGGAGCCATCACCGCCGCGAACGGCGTCGCGCAGCGAGTCGTAGGCGGGCGGAGTGCGGACCAGTCGTTCGAAGGCCCAAGCGAGCGAGTTCGCGGTGGTCTCGTGACCGGCGAGGACCAGCGAGACGAGCTCGTCGCGGATCTCGTGATCGCTGAGCCCGGCCCCGTCCTCATCGGTCGCGGCGAGCAGCAGCGAGAGGACGTCGCTGCCGCGCTCCGTCTCCGGCATCGCGCGCCGCGCGGCGATCGCCTCGTAATAGTGGGGATCGACGCGATCGAGGATGAACTTCATGATCCCCTTCGGCTCGAGACGCCCCGCTCCAGCGAGCTCGATCAGGCCGAAGCCGGGTCGCTCGGACTGCCGGAGGAAGAAGAGCGTGCCGTCGCGTAGGCGCCGCTCCGGACTGTCCCGGTCGAGCTCGCCCTCGATGCCGAAGATGCCGGCCATGATCACCTCGAGCGTGACCGCCTGCATCCGCTTGGCGAGGCTGAAGGGTACGCCGACCTCCCAGGAGTCGACCTCGCGCTCGACCATCGCCGTGATCCGCTCCGTGTACTGAGCGATCGCCTCACCATGGAACGGCGGCAGCAGGAGCTTGCGCTGGCGCATGTGTCGGGGGCCGTTGGCGGTGAGGACGGAGTTCGGCCCGACGATCGGGCGCAACGGCGACTGCGCGGTGATCGAGGGAACGAGCTCGGGCTTGGCGGTGAAGAGCGACCGGACGTGATCGGGATGGCTGGTGACGACGAACGGGCGGTCCCGGCCGATCACCCGGAACGCGAAGACCTCGCCGAGCTCGCGGCGCGCCTGAAAGAGGAAGGGAAGCGGGCGGCGACCGAAGCGCAGCGTCTGGCGAAAGGGCGAGAGCGGCAGCGAGGCCGGCATCGAGATCGGCCGTGAGCCGCTCTCCACCGGGCCCGCCTCCGAGGGCGGCGCGGAGCCGATCAACGAGTTGGGGGACTCGGTGCGTGAGGGTGCTTCGACGGTCGCCATGGAGTGGAGAATAGACCGTTACAGAAGATTTGTCACGGTGGCGGTATCCTCCCCTCATGCTCCGACGCAGAATCAAGGTCCCGATCCGTGGCCGCACGGCCGTCATCACGGGCGCCGCCTCGGGGATCGGCCGCGCGGTCGCGCAGCGGCTCGCCTCTCAGGGCTGTCCCGTCGCGCTCGCCGATCAGGACGCCGAGGGGCTGGCCGATACAGCGGAGACGATCGGCGGCCCGGTCATCACGCGCCTGCTCGACGTCCGCGACCGGGCCGGGATGATGGCCTTCGCGGCCGCGATCGAGGAGTGGCGACCCGCGCCGCTCGGCATGATCTTCAACAATGCCGGCGTCACGGTCCTGCAGGGCGTCGCCGACGGCTCACCCGAGGACGACGAGTGGGTCGGTGAGATCAACTACGGCGGTGTGGTCAACGGAGTGCGCGCCTTCCTGCCGCTCCTGCTCGCCCAGGACTCCGGCGCGATCGTCAACACCTCGAGCGTCTTTGGCCTGATCGGCTTCCCGCACCAGAGCGCCTATTGCGCGTCGAAGTTCGCGGTCCGCGGATACACCGACGCGCTGCGCCAGGAGCTGCGCGGAACCGGCGTCAGCGCGGTCAACGTCCACCCGGGTGGAGTCAAGACCTCGATCGTCAGCAACGCCCGCTTCCGCGCCGACCATCGCGGCAACTTCAAGGATGTCGGTGAGGCCGCCGCGGGCTTCGAGCAGCTTGCCCGCACCACTCCCGAGCGCGCCGCCGAAATCATCCAAGCCGGCGTGGAGCGCGGGCGCGCAAGGGTCCTCGTCGGTGCCGACGCTCACGTCTTCGACTTCCTCGGACGGTTCGCGCCAACCCACTACTACGACGTGATCGAGAGGGTCGAGAACCTGGTCGAGCGGATCCGTCCCACGCCCCGCTGAAACCTGGGTCCAAGGCCGCAACGGGGAAGCGGAGAGGGAGGGATTCGAACCCTCGAGAGAGCTTACGCCCCCTACTCGCTTAGCAGGCGAGTGCCTTCAGCCGCTCGGCCACCTCTCCGGAGTCTGCTCGCGGGCGTCAAGTCCTCCCGCGAGCGGCGCCGATTCTAGAGGGACCGGACCCGGTGCCGCCCCGTGCAGGCCACCCGCCGGGCGGTTAGCCTCGCCGACCATGAGCGAACCGGCCCTTTACGAACGCTACGAGTCGATCTTCGACGGGATCGAAGCGCCCTTCGCGTTCGTCGATCTCGACGCCCTCGCCGCCAACGCCGGCCGGATGCTCGCGCGAGCGGCGGGCAAGCCGATCAGGCTCGCCACGAAATCGATCCGCTGCCGCGCGGCGCTCGCCAGGATCCAGGCTCGCGACGAGCGCTTCGGCAGCCTCCTCTGCTTCACCCTGCCCGAGGCCCTGATGCTCGCGCGAACCGGCCACCGGAATCTGCTGCTCGCCTACCCCTCCGTCGATCGACGCGCAATCTCCGCCCTCGCCGAGCTGGCGGCGACCGAGCCCGGGGCGGCCCCGATCCTGCTGGTCGACGAGGTCGCCCACCTCGACCTGATCGAGGGCGCCGTCGGTCGCGGCCCGACTCCGGTCGAGGTGGCGATCGACGTCGACGTCGGCTTCCGGGCGCTGCGCGGCGCGGTGCAACTCGGGCCGAAGCGCTCTCCCATCCGCACGCCGGAGCAGGCCCGCAGCTTTGCCGCCGAGATCGCCGGTCGCCCGGGGCTCAGCTTGGCCGGGCTGATGGCCTACGAGGGACAGATCGCGGGCGTCGGCGATGCCGTGCCCGGCCGCGCCCTCCGCAACCTCGGAGTTCGCCGGATGCAGGCCGCTTCGATCGCCGAGATCAGTGAGCGGCGGGCGGCGATCGTCGCCGCCGTGAGGGGGGTCGCTCCGCTGCGGTTCGTCAACGGCGGCGGCACCGGCAGCCTGGAGACGACAGCCGGCGAGGAGGCCGTGACCGAGCTCGCCGCGGGCTCGGGGTTCTACGCGCCGGCGCTCTTCGACTCCTACAGCCGCTTCTCGCTGACGCCGGCCGCCGGGTTCGCCCTGCCGATCGTGCGGCGACCGGCACCCGGTGTGGTTACCGCCCTCGGCGGGGGCTACGTCGCCTCCGGCGCTCCCGGTACTGACCGGCTACCGGTGCCGTGGCTTCCCGAAGGGCTCCATCTCGACCGGCATGAGGGTGCCGGCGAGGTTCAGACACCCCTGCTCGGACAAGCGGCGCTCGGCCTGCGGGTGGGCGATCGCGTCTACCTGCGCCACGCCAAGGCCGGCGAGCTCTGCGAGCGCTTCGATCGCCTGTATTTGGTGGAGGGAGAGGCGATCGTCGCCGAGGTCCCGACCTACCGCGGCGAGGGGCTCACCTACCTCTAGCTCTGCCGCCACCGCGTCCCGCGTAACCTGCCGATCTCCGGAGGGGTGGCAGAGCGGTTGAACGCGCTGGTCTTGAAAACCAGTAACCGGTAACCCCGGTTCGTGGGTTCGAATCCCACCCCCTCCGCTCGCGGGCGATGCCACCGGCAAGCCGGCCTCCCGCTCGACCCTGGTCGTGAAACGCAGAGAGGCCGCCGCCCGACGGGCGACGGCCTCCCGATTCCGAGGCGCTTGGAGCTGCTCAGCCCTTGACCACCTCGCAGTTGCTCGCCACACGGTCATTGGCGGATGCGTGGACGACGTCGCGGCCACCGCCACAGTTGACCTTGTCGCGGCCATGGCCGGCGACGAAGATCCGGTCCGACCCACTTCCACCACTGACGTCATCGGCGCCGTGCCCGCCGGTCAGGTCGTCGTCCCCGGCCTGGCCGTTCACGTCGTCGGCGCCGCCGCCGCCGTCGATCGCGTCGTCGCCGGCACCGCCGTTGAGCTCGTCATCGCCCTGGCTGCCGCAGATGTCGTCGTCCCCGTCGTCACCGTCGATCGCGTCGTCGCCGTCGTCACCGTCGAGCGAGTCGTCGCCTTCGGTGCCGCTGACGTCGCCGTGACGGAGCACGGCGCTCCGGGCATCGTCGCCCTGATCGTCGCCGTCGTCGCCCTGATCGTCATTCGAGCTGATGTCGCAGCTGGTTTCGGGATCGTTGCCCTGACCGCCGCTTGAGTCCGCATTCGCAACGGTCAGCGCTGCGAAGAAGACGCCTACTGCAACCAACATGCTGAGCAATAGGAAGTGTCGCTTGAAACTCATGGGGAGTCCTCTCTGCTGCCTGAATCGGCAGGTAGGTCATCTGGTTCATCAGCTGAAACCCGGCTGAGCTTGAAAGATCACGCGACCGCCGGCCGTCCGTCGAACGAACGCCCGGCGGATGTGTCCAGGAAATCACCCGAACCGTCATGCATGTGACGGGCTCCGCCGATGGGCAGGGAGATGAATGCCGCCTCCCCCGCCCCCCGCCCTCAACTGGCCGCGGTCGCCATCCTCGTGGCCACCGCCGCGCTGCTCGCAGCCTGCTTCCTCGCCGGCACCGGCTTTGCGTCCGCCGCCGGCAAGCACCACGGCCATCACGGGGCCAAGAAGGCCTCCGCCGGACTCGCCGAGCCCGCGGCTTTCCTGCCGCCCAAGGGCAAGATCTTCAACGGCACCTCCGACACCGGGCAGACGTCGGACTTCCGCGAGTTCCAGAAGAGGACGGCCGCCCACGCCGCGGTGCTCCAGTCGTTCGAGTCGTGGGGCTACCTGCCTAAGGAGGCGCTCGCTCGCTGGACGGACACCAGGACCCGCGGGATGCTCAGCCTCTCGACGTCGCCCTGCTACGGGTGCAAGGAGGTCATCAGCCCGCAGAGCATCGCCAAGGGCAAGGGTGACGGATACATCCTCTCCCTTGCCAAGGCACTGACCGCCCGCTCGAAGCCGACCTACATCCGCCTCCTACCGGAGATGAACGGCTTTTGGAACCCCTACAGCGCCTACCACGGCGGCGGCGAGCTCAAGGACCAGGCCCATTCAACCAAGCAGTTCAAGCTCGCCTGGAAGCGATTCGTGCTGATCGCCCGCGGCGGCGAGCGCAAGGCGATCGACCGGCAGCTCCACAAGCTCGGCATGCCGGCGATCAAGGGCTCCAAGAGCGCCAAGCTCCCGGCGCCCAAGGTCGCGTTCGCATGGGTGCCCCAAACCGCCGGCTCGCCGAACATCAAGGGGAACCAGCCGCAGGATTACTTCCCGGGCTACGACTACGTCGACTGGGTCGGCGCCGACCTCTACGGCCAGTACCCGAACTTCGAGGGGCTGAAGGGCCTCTACAGGAAGTTCGACAAGGCGCCGTTCATGATCGGTGAGTGGTCGAGCTACAACGCCGACGATCCCAACTTCGTCAAGACGCTCTTCAACTGGATCGAGCACAGTGGCCGCGCCCGGATGGCCGTCAACTACCAAGGCTTCGGCGAGGGCGCCGACAACCCCTATGAGCTCGCCGACTTCCCGAAGAGCACGCACGACCTGCGACTGATCCTGAACAAGCGCGCGTATGAGCCGTTCGCGCCGGAGAACGCGACCCGGAAGGGCGGCAAGAGGAAGGGCGGCAAGGGCAAGGGCGCCAAGCACCACGGCCCGAAGCATCACCACGGCTCCTAGCCCGCGGGCGGCGCTATCGTGCCACCCATGCCGACCTGCATAGTCACCGGTGGAGCCGGGTTCCTTGGATCACACCTCTGCGAGCACCTGCTCGGCAAGGGGCACCGCGTGATCTGCCTCGACAACCTCGACACGGGGTCGTTGCAGAACATCGACCACATCCGTGACCCCGACTTCGTCTTCTCCAACCAGGACATCACCGAGACGGTCACGATCGACGAGCCGGTCGACTTCGTCTACCACCTGGCCTCGCCGGCGAGCCCGATCGACTACGCGCGGCTGCCGCTGCACACGCTCAAGGTCGGCTCCTACGGAACCCACCACATGCTGGGAGTTGCGAAGGCGAAGCGCGCACGATTCCTGCTCGCCTCGACCTCGGAGGTCTACGGCGATCCGCAGATCCATCCACAGCCGGAGAGCTACTGGGGCCACGTCAACCCGATCGGCCCGCGCGGGGTCTACGACGAGGCCAAGCGCTACGCCGAGGCTCTCACGATGGCCTACCACCGCCAGCAGGGCGTCGACACCCACATCGTTCGCATCTTCAACACCTACGGCCCGCGAATGCGCCCCCACGACGGCCGCGCGATCCCCACGTTCCTGAGGCAGGCGCTCCAGGACAAGCCGCTGACCGTCTTCGGCGACGGGTCGCAGACCCGCAGCTTCTGTTACGTCGACGACCTCGTCCTGGGCCTCGTCTCGCTGATGGAATCCGACGCCCATCTGCCGACGAACATCGGCAACCCGAACGAATACACCCTGCTGCAGCTCGCCGAGGCGGTCATCGCCGCGACCGAGTCGCGTTCGAAGATCGTCTTCGAGGCGCTGCCGATCGACGACCCCCAGGTCCGCCAGCCCGACATCACCCGGGCCCGTGAGCTGCTCGGCTGGGAGCCGAAGGTGGGCCTCGACGACGGCCTGCGCAGGACGATCGCCGAGTCGGGCATCGAGCGCCTCGTCGGCGCGACCGACTGACGGCGGTGGAACCGCTGCGGATCGCCCATCTGACCGCAACCTTCCCGCCTTATCCGGGGGGGGCGGGCAACACCGCGTTTCGATTCGCCCGCGGGCAGGCGGAGCGCGGTCATCACGTCGAGGTCTTCACGGCGGCCGCCGAGGGAGACGCGCCCGACCCCGGCGAGGCCGTCGTCCACCGCATCGAGCCAGTGATGGCGATCGGTAACGCTCCGCTCATCCCAAGCCTCGCCAGGCTCGACTCCTTCGACGTCGTCCACCTGCACTACCCGTTCATCTTCGGCTCGGAGCTGACGCTGCTCGGACGCATGCGGAAGCGCCGCCGCAGTGCGGCGCTGATCGTTCACTACAAGAACCGCTTGCTCGGCAAGGGGACCCGCGGGCTGATGTTCGAGACCTACGAGCACACGGTCGCTCCGGCCTTGATTCGAGCCGCCGACCGGATCCTGGTGCTGAGCGAGGACCACGCCCGCTCGGTCTCCTATCTCGAGCGGGCGCTCGAGCACAGTCCCGAGCGGCTGATCGAGATGCCCAACGGGGTCGACACGGATGCCTTCTCGCCGGGTCCGGACAGCAGCGGGCTGCGGGCTGAGCTCGGCATCCCCGGGGACGCCGTGGTCGCCGCGTTCGTCGCGACCCTCGACCGGGCCCATCACTTCAAGCGGGTCGACGTCGCGATCGAAGCGCTGGCGCGGACCCGAGCCCGCAACCTGCACATGGTCGTCGCCGGCGGCGGCGAGCTGCTCGACGGTTTCCGGGCGGAGGCCGCGGCGGCCGGGCTCGGTGCACGCGTTCACTTCCTCGGCCGCGTCCCCCATGCCGAGCTGCCCGACGTGCTGCGGGCCTCCGACCTCTTCGTGCTGACGACGGAGCCACCGGAGTCGTTCGGGATCGTCCTGATCGAGGCGATGGCCTGCGGGCTGCCGGCGATCGCGACCGATTACCCGGGCGTCCGCGCCGTCGTCGACGAGAGCACCGGCATCCTGATTCCCGCGGCCGACTCCGCCGCCGGCGCCGAGGCCCTCGACCGGATGGTCGACATCGGCGCCGAGGGCCGGGAGCGCTTCGGCGCCGCCGGCCGGCGGAAGGCCGAGGAGCTGTGGGCGTGGCCGGCGCTGCTCGATCGCATGGAGGTGGCCTACGCCGAGGCGATCGACGCGCGTCAGGAGAAGCTCGGGGCGCCAGCGTGAGCCGCGCCCGCTCGCTCCTGCTCGTCTCCTACTTCTATCCGCCAACCAGGGACACCGGCGCGCAGCGGCCCGCGGCGATGGCGAAGTGGCTGCAGCGCATCGGCTGGAACGTGACCGTCCTGACGACGAGCGCCTTCGGCGAACCTGAGCACGCCGGCGTCGGAACCGACGGCGTCACCGTCATCCGCACGCCCGACATGCAGACCTGGCGGGCGCGGATGGCCGGCCATGACCGGGTCGACTCCCTCTTCGACTCCGATAGCTACACCGGCAGGCCGCACCCCCTGAGCAAGGTGATCGTGCCCGAGCCGCTCGCCGTCGCGTGGGCCCCTTTCGCCCGCCACGCTGCGCTCAAGGCACATCGCGATGACCCGTTCGACTGCGTGCTGACGACGTCACCACCCGAGTCCGCCCACGCGGTCGGCCTGGCGCTTCGCCGTCGCGGAGTCCCGTGGGTCGCCGACATCCGCGACGCCTGGAGCTTCGAGCCGCTGCGCCCGCGGTTTCCGACCGCCGTGCAACATCGCCTCGACGAGTGGCTGGAGCGCCGTTGGCTCGGGGCCGCCGACGAGGTCGTCTGCGTCAGCGAACCCGCCGCCGCGGACCTGCGCGAGCGCGACATCGCCGATCCCTGGGTGATCGCCAACGCCTGGGACCCTGATTCCGACCCCTCCCCCGAGGCCGTCACCTCCGTCGAGAACCTGCTCGACCCCCGTCGCGTCTCGCTGCTCTACACGGGGCGCTTCGGCAGCTTCGGTCGGGACCCGGCGGCGCTCGTCGCGGCCATCGGCAAGCTCGCCGTGGATGACCCCGAAGCCGCGGCCGACCTCGAGCTCGCCATCGCCGGGCCGCTCACCCCGGGCGAGCGCGCACTCCTGGGGACGCTGGAGAACGGCCCGGCGAAGCTCACGCTGCTGGGCAGCCTCGAGCGCGAACGCTCGCTGGCGCTGCAGCGCCGAGCCGATGCCCTGCTGCTGCTCGCGCAGCCGGCGCGCAGCCAGCTCGTCAACTTCAAGCTGTTCGAATACCTGGCGACGGGCCGGCCGATCCTCGCCCTTGCGGCGGCCACCGAGGCCGGGCGGATCGCCGCTGAGCTCGGCGTCGCCCCGGTCGTTCGCGCCGACGACGCCGGTGCGATCGCCGCGGCGCTGAAGACGCTGCTCGAGGGTGGGCTGCGAGATCCCGATCCAGCGGCCGCAGATCGCTATTCCTATCCCGCCGCGGCCGAGGCCATGTCCGGCGTCCTCGAATCCAGGATGGCCCGCTGAGCTAAGCCGCCGACCAGCGCTCGGCGTTCAGGTCGATCATCTCGCGCAGGATGTCGTCGATCCCGAACCGTGGCTCCCACCCGGGGTAGTCGGCCCGGAAGGGCGAGAGATCGGAGACCCACCAACGGTGATCGCCGATTCGCGCCTCCTCGCTGAGCGTCCAGTCGAGCTCACGGCCGCTCAGTCGCTCACAGGCAGCGATTGCCTCCAGCATCGAGCAGTTGCTGAATCGGCCGCCCCCGATGTTGTAGACGGCGCCGCTGCGCGGGGCCCGCTGGAACTCGAGGAAGGCTTCGACGAGGTCGGCGCAATGGATGTTGTCGCGGACCTGCTTGCCGCCGTAGCCGAAGACGGTGTACGGGCTGCCGGTCACCGTGCACCGCGCGAGATAGGCGAGGAATCCGTGCAGCTGCGCGCCCGCGTGCTGCGGCCCGGTCAGGCAGCCTCCGCGGAAGCACACCGTCGGCATCGCGAAGTAACGACCGTATTCCTGGACCATGAGGTCCGCCGAGGCCTTCGACACGCCGAAGAGCGAATGGGTCGACTCGTCGATCGACATCGAGGTGTCGATGCCCTCGTGGTAGCGATGCGAGCCCGGTAGCTCCAAACGGGTCTCGAGCTCCTCGAGAGGGAGGCGGTTCGGCGTGTCCCCGTAGACCTTGTTGGTCGAGCAGAACACGAACGGAGCATCGGGCGCCGTCGCTCGCGCGGCCTCGAGCAGGTTGAGCGTCCCGAGGGCGTTGACGGTGAAGTCGGTTCGAGGATCTCGTGCGGCCCAATCGTGCGACGGCTGGGCGGCGGCATGAATCACGAGCTCGACCGGGCTCGGGGCCGTCCGGAAGGCCCGCGCCACGCCGTCGGCGTCGCGGACGTCGAGATCGAGGCAACGGAACTCGCTGTAGTCCTTCTCGAGCCGCGCGCTGATCGCCGCGGTGGAGGCCTCGGCGCCGAAGAACTCCGCTCGCATGTCGTTGTCGATCCCGATCACGTCCCAGCCCGCCTCGACGAGGGCGCGGACCGACTCGGAGCCGATCAGGCCCCCGGATCCCGTAACGATCGCGCTCGCCATCTCGCTCAGCTCACGCCGGGCACACCCGCACCGGACCGGTGATGGTCAGGGACGCGACCCATGGCCGGCTGGAGAGGTCTGGGACGATCTGCAGCGACCCGGATCTCTGGGCTTGAGGAAAGTCGGAGGAGTAGGAATCGGCGAACCGCCGCAGGCCGAGTTGGAGCCCGGCGCTCGCGGAGAAGTCCAAGCCCTCCGCGGGCACGCCGACGGAGGCGTAGCCGGTACCGGCGGAGAGCGGGCGCACGAGCAGGCAGGGCCCCCGCTGAAGGCTTTCGGCGTTCAATCCGTCCATCGGCGCCAACGGCGGCGCCGTCGGCGAGGCTCGTTCCTTGGGACCCACTGCGACCCCGAGAGCCCGGATCGAGAGAGCGTCGGCAGCCTGGCGCGCGTCGTCGGATGCCCCCTCGAGCTCCTGCTCGGAGAACGCGGGCGATCCGTACTTCGCGGTCATCGCAAAGTAGTCGGCTGCGGGGAAGAGGAGATCTTGGTGGGGCACCAGATCGGGGCCGGCCGTCTGCTCCGGGATGAAGCCGGGCTCGACCACGGGCCGAGCGAGCTCGAGCGCCGCCAGCTCGGCGCGGTTGTACTCGGACTCATCCTGGAAGAAGTTGCCGGCGGGATAGATCTGGGCGACGTTGGAGTACAGGGAGATGGCGGCGAGCGCAACGAGGCCGAGCACCCAGCGCCGCTCGAGCCTCAGCCCCGCGGTCAGCTCGATGCCGGCGACGACCAGGAGCAGGGAGCCCATGTAGACGTACCGGCTCGCCTCCGGAAGACGCTGAGAATCCAGCCCGTAGCCGATCAGCAGCAGGTAGGCGAGGAGCGTCGCCAGCGCACCCCACGCGGCCGGCGTCAGCCGCGGGCCCTTGACGAGGCGAAGGACGAAGATGCCGACGAGGACGTAGACGAGGGCGTCGGTCCGGTTCGTGGTCTCGAGGAAGGCCGCGCCGGGGCTCGCGCCGCCGGTCTTCTGAAACAGCCCGGTGAGCCCTCCCATGATGGTGCTCAGCTGGTCGAAGACCCCGCTCACGATCGTCCCGAGGCTGTGCAGGGACCCCCCGCTCTGGTGATACTTCTGCGCCCACAGGAACCAGGCGACGTAGGGGATCATCGGGAGCGCCACGACCCACATCCGTCTCAGGCGGCCGCGAGGATCCCCCTCGGCGAGCAGGCGGATCGCGGCGCCGGCGGCGAAGGCTAGTCCGATCGTGAAGGAGGCCAGCGACGCGAGGAGCAGCACCGAAGCAAGCGCGTACCTGCGTCGATCCAGGCAGAGGATCATCCCGAGCCCTGCCGCGATGCCGAATTGGTTCTGCATCGCTGCCGTGTTGATGAGAACTTCCCACCCTGAGCCGTAGAAGAGGAACAGACCGGCCGGAATCAGCGCGATCCAGGGGTGCAGCCTGCGCGCGGCGATCGCGAACACCAGGCCGGCGACGAGAAGCGAGAGGACGATCGTCAGGATCGTGAACGGCACGTGGGATTCGGCCCCGAAGGTCGAGAGGATCGCCTTGTAGACGACCAGTGGCAACGCCAGCAAGTGGCCGTTGGCGGGTCGGATCAGGTCGCTGAGCGTCCAATCTCCGCGGTTGACCACGTACTCCCACTCATCCAGGGCGAAGGACCGGTTGCCGGCCCACCAGGCCAAGAGGATCGCGGCCACCACCATGGCACCCGCAAGGGCGAGCCGGGCGCTGCCGATGCGCCAGCTCGGCGCCGTGGCCAGGTGTCCTCGAAGCCTCTCCATCCGGTCCTGCAAGGTGCGGCAGTCTAGACCGAGGGGTTGCGCCGGTAATCGCCTCGGCTCAGATGATGCTCGAGCCAGACGTAGAGCACGATGAACATGTACCGGCTGCCCATCTCGCGCATCCCCAGCTTCGAGGTGCCCGAGGTTCGATTGGTCCACGAGATGGGGATCACGCGGAAGCTGTTGCCCCGGACGATGGCCTTGAGCGGCAGCTCGACGGTCAGGTTGAAGTGATGCGAGAGAAGGGGTTCAACGGTCTCGATCACCTCGCGGCGGTAGGCCTTGAAAGCGTTGGTCGTGTCGTTGTAGCCGTGCAGGAAGATCGCCCGGATGAATAGGTTGGCCATCCGGTTGATCGCGAGCTTCAGCCGGGGGTAGTCGCTGATCGTGCTGCCGGCCATGAACCGCGAGCCGAACGCGCAGTCCCAGCCCTCCTCCAGCACCTCGTAATAGCGGCACAGGTCTCGCGGATCGTCGGAGCTGTCCGCCATGAAGATCGCGACGGCGTCCCCGGTGAACTCCTCGAGCCCGCCGCGCACGGCCATTCCGAAGCCGGCCTCATAGCGGGACCGGTGGTAGCGGACCCGTGGGTCGGCGTCCACGATCCGCTCGACCAAAGCCTTGGTGCCATCGGTGCTGCCGTCGTCCACGACGAGGACCTCGTAGTCGATGCCGGCCCCTCCGAGCGCCGATGTGACGCCCTCGAGCGTCTTGACGATCGAGCCCTCCTCGTTGAGGGCGGGGATGACGACGGAGAACTTCACCGGACGGTGGCCCCATCGAAGCCGAGCCCCGAGCGGATCTGAGCTTCGTTGGCGACGACCCATGCGTGGATGTCCGCGAGCACCCGCGCGGCGTCGTGTGCCGGCCTCCAGTCGGTTCGCCCGAACAGCGCCGTGCAGTCAGACAGGTAGATCGGGACATCCCCGGGCCGACCCTTCGCGACGGACTCGATCGGCACCTCCCGGCCGGTCAGCTCCCGACAGGCGTCGGTTGCCTCTCGCAGGGAGAGGCTGCACTCCCTTCCCCCGCCGACGTTCAGCACCGCCCCGTCCCAGGGGTCGGGATCGAGCAACTGCATCTCGACCAGGGAGACCAGATCGTCGATGTGCAGCAAATCCCGCACCTGCTTGCCGAGGCCGCCGTAGCCGATGTAGGAGAGCGGACGGCCGAAATGGTGGCTGAGGACCCAATGCGTGAAGACGCCCTGCTCCGCCTTGCCCATCTGCCACGGCCCCGCGATCACTCCGCAGCGGTCGACGACGGCCCGGACGCCGAAAGCTGCGCGGTACTCCTCGATCAGCAGCTCCGCAGCCAGCTTGGTCGTGCCGTAGAGCGTGCGCGCTCCCGACAACGAAAGGGACTCCGAGACCCCCGCCGACGAGATGCCGGGAGTCGCCTGCTCCGCCGCCAGCTCGAGCCGCGTCGGTGCCTCGACGACGGCGGCCGTCTCGAGGTGCGCGGTCGGGTAGACCCGGCTGGTCGAGAGGAAGACGAGCGCCGCCCCCGAGCGACGAGCGACCTCGAGGCAGTTGTAGGCGCCGGTCAGGTTCGTGTGGACGAGATAGGAGGTGTCCCCGTCGATGCCGCTCAGGACGGACGGCTCCGCGGAACACTCCACGAGCGCGTCCGGGTCGGGGATCGCGGCCAGGTCGCTCGGCTCGCGAACGTCCCCCTCGACGAACCGCACGCCCGCGCCCTCCAGACGCGGCAGGTTCAGCGCAGACCCCTTGCGGTAGAGGTTGTCGAAGGCCGTGACCTTCCACTCGGGGTGGTTGCGCTTCAGCGCAACGGCAAGATTCGAGCCCACGAAGCCGGCACCGCCGGTGATCAGGATCTCCGTCAGTTCCAGTACCCGCTCAGTGCGATTCGGTTGGCTCGAGAGATGTCATCGGAGGTTCAAGCCCGGCTCCCCACCGGTGCCGCCAGCCTAGCCGAACGTTCAGCCCTCGCCGGGCGGGCGCTTGCCCCGCGGGCCCCGACCCTGAGCTAGCGTCCCCGCCCGTGCAACCGGACGACGCAGCCGCGATGGAGCCCGATGCGGTGGCGCCGGATGCCGTCGCACCGCCTCCCAACCACCGTCGGTTCCCGCTCCTCGACGGCATCCGTGCGATCGCCGTGCTCTGCGTCGTGACGGTTCACGTCGCCTTCTTCGCGGCCCCCGGATCCGTCCCGGCGCCGAGCGTTCTGCTCCACCTCAACATCGGGGTGACGCTCTTCTTCCTGACGTCGGGCTTCCTCCTCTACCGGCCGTTCATCGCGCACCGCGTCGGCGGTGCCCCCTCCCCGCCGGTCCCCCGCTACGTCAGGCGCCGGGCGCTCAGGATCCTTCCCGCCTACTGGCTGGCCCTGACGCTGCTCACGGTCGTCCCGGGCGCCGTCGGCGTCAGCGGCGGGGACTGGCTCAGTCAGTACACGCTGACCCACACGTTGCCGATCGCTGACGCGGGCGGCAGTTGCGTGGGCCGCTTCGATTGCGGGCTCGCGCAAACCTGGAGCCTCGCGGTCGAGATCAGCTTCTACATCGCACTGCCACTCTGGGTAGTCCTCTCGGAGCGGATCGCGCGGGCGTCTCGAAGCTGGGCGTGGATCGAGGTCGGGGCCCTCGGCGCGCTCTCGCTCGTCTCGGTGGTGCTCCACTTCGTCGTCTCCGATGGCGGCGTCAGGTCGTTCATCGGTGGCACGACCGTCGGCTACGCGTTCTGGTTCGGGCTCGGCATGTCCCTCGCGATCGCGTCCGTCGCGATCGAAGGCCGGCCGCGGCCGCGGTGGGCCCGGCTCATCGCCGATCATCCACTGGCCGTCTGGTCCCTGGCGCTCGGGCTCTATGGCGCCCTCTGCGTCTATCTGCCCGACACGCCGTTCCTGTTCGAAGCCGGACAGCAGATCTGGACCCACCTCGCCTTCGGGGCGATCTCGCTGCTGCTGCTGCTCCCGGCAGTCTTCGGCGACGACGCGGGCGGAGCCCCGCGCAGGTTGCTCGCCAACCCCGTAGTCGCCTGGCTCGGCCTCGTCTCGTACGGAATCTTCCTCTGGCACTACGTCGTGGCGAATCAATACGGCAGCGGTGGGCATGGCCTCGCGTTCTGGCCGTTGCTCGCCCTCACGCTCGCGGCTTCGATCGGCGCGGCCGCGGCAAGCTATTACGCGCTCGAGCGCCCGCTGCTGCGGCTCAAGTAACCCCGGTCAGAACGCGAGCGGCACCTGTTCCTGGGGATCCGGATAGGCGGACGGAGCGAAGAACCAGGTCTCGGTGGCGTAGCGCGTCTCGGTCATCTCGGGGGTGGTCCCGGTGCGGTGGAGGAAGAGGTGGTCGAACAGCAACGCGTCGCCGGGACCGAAGATCGGGTTGGCCAGCCTTCCTCCCGAGACGCGCTCGACCACGGCGTCCCCGACGGACCAGTCGAAGTCGGCCCCCTCCGTCCCCTTGTCGACGATCTCCTCGAGCCGCTTCGGCACGACCTCGAGGCCGGGAGCGTCCACGCCGCAGTGGTTGAGCGCGAGCCAGACGTTCAGCGACCTGATGTCCGCTCCGAGGAACGCTCCGTCCTGGTGCCACCATTCCGTGCCGACCTGCGGCGCGGCGCGTCGAAGCGTGCCCTTGTTGACGGAGATCGCCGGCCGCTCCCCCAGGTACTCGGTGATCGTTCGCCGCAGGCCGGCCCGCTCGTAGGTGTCGAGCAGCTCGAACAGGAGCCGAGGCGAGTCGGCCGTCCAGACGCCCGACCCCTTGCCGACGAAGCCGCGGCCGATGGCGACCGAGGCGGCATACTCCGGATCGGGGACGAACGGCAGATACCAGGGGGCGGTTTCGGCGACCGGCGCACCGTCGACGTGCGCGTCGCGGCTCTCGAACACCCGGTCGATGCCCGCCTGCAGCTCCGCGGCTCGGGCGGGCTCCACGAGGCCGCGCACGATCAGACAGCCGTATTCGAGGATTGCGCCCCGGATCATCGGTGCGGTCAGATCGGCCGCGGCGATCGACGGGAGCCCGTCGTCGTCGGGGTCATTGCCCAGCGGGGGTGGCTGGGGCGCTGCGAAGTCGGATCGCGGATCCCCCAGCTCCGCGAACGCCTGGTTGCGGATCTGCACCAACCGGGCCTCGGTCTCGTCCCGTCGCTCCGTTCGGTTCGCCGCGACGAGCCCGTCGAGCTCCTCGAGCGCGCGTCCTCGCCGGCGACCGGGAAGCCGCATCAGCTCGACGCAGCCGGCTGGAGGTCGAGACGACGCACGAGCTCGGTCCCCTCGGGCTCGGCATAGGCACGGTGGTCGAAGGCATGCGCGACGTACATCGCCTCAGGCCACCTCTCGGTCCGCTCGGAATCGGGGAGGAGGAAGCGCAGCCCGTGGATCTGAGCAAGCTTGCGCATCTCCCCCGCGGCGTTGTATTCCTCGATCGCGAGCCGCGCGCCGTTGAAGTCGCCCCATGGATATCCGTGGGTGTCGTCGAAATAGCAGAGGACCCTCGGAAGCAGCGGGGCCAGATCTCCGTTGAGGATCTGGAGGGCATCTCGAGTCGACGAGTAGTAGTCGAGATCGAACGAGATGAACCCGAGAGGAGCCCGCTCGGAGGCCAGAAACGCGGGGATCGTCTCGCGGACGTCGCCGAGAACGAGCTCGGCGCGAGTCAACCGAGACCGCAGCAGCTCCAGGTCCATCGGGAAGTCGCCACCATCCATGATGAACGGGGCATCGCGATGATCGCGAGGGGGCGGCAGGCCCTCGCCCGTGTCGAAGCCGTAGACGTCGATTCCGACGCCCAGCGCGCTCTCGACGGCATCAGCCGCGAGCTCGAGCGCGACGAGGCCGTTGCCGCCGGCGACTCCGAACTCGGCCACGCTCACCCGCGGCCTGCCGGTGCGCGCCGCGATCGACGCGGCATGCAGGACCGACCACGTGTAGTTGGCCCTCAGCCCTCCGCGCGAAGCCTGAATCGGGCCGAGAAGCGAGTTGAGCAGGGCCCAGTGATTCGGCAGCGCGCCCCCCTCGGCCTCCGGCCATCGTGCTTGGAACGGCTGGACACCCATGGCGTCCGCGCAGGCTACGACATCCTCCTGGCCGGGGCGGGAACTGTTTCCCAGTTGACGCATCTATCCTTCCCGGCCCATGAGTGACGTCGCCGACCCCTCCGAGCATCGTTTCATCGCCCCGATCACGGGGCCCGACGATGAGCATCGATTCACCGACTCCGGGATCGACGTCAAGAAGCTCTACGACCCCTCCGACGTCGCTCCCGACCTCGAGGAGCGGCTTGGCGAGCCCGGCGGGTTCCCGTTCACGCGAGGCATCCACGACGGCATGTACCGAGACCGCCTCTGGACGATGCGCCAGTACGCCGGGTTCTCGAGTCCCGAGGACACGAACGAGCGCTACCGCTACCTGATCGAGCACGGGTCCACCGGCCTATCGATGGCATTCGACCTCCCCACCCAGCTGGGACGCGACTCCGACGACCCGCTCTGCGACGGGGAGGTCGGGCGCACCGGCGTCCCAATCGACACGATCGAGGACATGCGGATCTGCTTCGACCAGATCCCGCTCGACGAGGTCTCGACCTCGATGACGATCAACGCGCCGGCGGCGGCCCTGCTGCTGCTCTACGAGCTGGTCGGAGAGGAGCAGGGAGTCGAGTCCCAGAAGCTTCGCGGCACGGTCCAAAACGACGTGCTCAAGGAGTACATGGCGCGTGGCAACTACATCTTCCCGCCGGAGCCGACGATGCGGCTCACCACCGACATCTTCGAGTACTGCCAGCAGAACGTCCCGAAGTGGAACACGATCTCGATCAGCGGCTACCACATCCGCGAGAAGGGCTGCTCGGCAGTGCAGGAGGTCGCCTTCACCCTCTCCAACGCGATCGCGTACGTCGAGGCAGCGCTTGAGCGGGGGCTCGAGATCGACGCCTTCGCGCCTCGCCTGGCCTTCTTCTTCAACTGCCACAACAACGTCTTCCAGGAGGTCGCGAAGTTCCGGGCCGTCCGGCGCATGTGGGCCGAGATCGTGCGCGAGCGATTCGGCTCCGACAGCGCCCGCTCGCAGATGATCCGCTTCCACACCCAGACCGGCGGGGTGACGCTGCAGGCCCAGCAACCGGAGGTCAACATCATCCGCGTCGCGCTGCAGGGCTTCGCCGCCGTCGCCGGCGGCACGCAGTCGCTGCACACCAACGGCTTCGACGAGGCGCTGGCGCTGCCGACCGAGCGCTCGGCCCGGATCGCACTGCGCACTCAGCAGGTGCTCGCCTACGAATCGGGCGCAACCGACACGGTCGACCCGTTCGCCGGCTCCTACTTCGTCGAATCCCTC
Source organism: uncultured Solirubrobacterales bacterium (assembly GCA_963826475.1). GTDB lineage: Bacteria > Actinomycetota > Thermoleophilia > Solirubrobacterales > 70-9 > RHKX01. Next base: position 1,622,070 of record CAWGXC010000003.1, read on the forward strand.
ACCGACGAGATCGAGCTGCGGGCGAAGGAGTTGATGGAACAGGTCGCCGACATGGGCGGCTCCGTCGTCGCCCTCGACTTCATGCAGAAGGAGATCGAGGAGTCCGCCTCGAGCTACCACGAGCGTTACAAGAGCGGCCAGGACATCATCGTCGGCGTCAACAAGTTCGTCACCGACACGATCGACGACGTCGACATCCTCAAGGTCGATCCGGAGGCCGAGCGCCGCCAGGTCGAGCGGCTGAAGAAGCACAAGGAGGCCCGCGATCAGTCCGCCGTCGACGCGCGGCTCGCCGACCTGGAGAGCGTCGCCTCCGGGGAGGGCAACATGATGCCGGCGATGAAGGAGGCGCTGCGCGCGGGCGCTTCGATCGGCGAGGTCTCCGGCACCATGCGCGAGGTCTTCGGCGAGTATCAGGGCGGGGCGTTCTTCTAACCCGCGGCCGGCGGACGTAGCTAGAGCTCCTCGGCCACCCGGGGTGCCTCCCGGTTGAAGAACCACGCCGCGGTGACGCAAACCGCCACGAATACGACGACCGGCGCGATCAGAAATTGCCAGCCCCCGGCGGCGGTCACGGCGTTTGCGGCGCCCGGATCGATGATCCATTTGTTGGTTTGCACGAGCAGCGGAACGATTGGGTTGACGAAGATGATGTGCAGCAGGGTCTGGTTGCTGATCGCCCCGACCGGGTAGAGCACGGCGCTGCCGTAGAACAACGCCGAGGCCGCCACCGACCAGATGATCGCGACGTCTCGCCGGCGAACGTACAGCGCGGAGAGCAGGGTGGAGACCGCGCAGGTGAGGATGACCAGCAGGGCGAGCAGGAACGGAAACAGGAGCCAGGTCCAGATCGGGAAGATGCCGAAGGCGAGCGCGAAGATCACCACCGCGATCATGTTCGTCGCCAGGTTGAAGAAGCTGGTGAGCACGACCGCCATCGGGATCACCAACCGCGGGAACTGCGTCTTGCGGACGATCCCCTCCTGGGCGACCACCGATGAGGTTGACGTCATCGTCGCTTCCTGAAAAAAGCTGAACAGGACGATGTTGAGCAGCAGGAAGACCGGATAATGCTCGACCTGGTCGGAGCCGATCCGGAAGATCTGAGTGAAGACGACGAGCAGGACCCCGAAGAGCATCAGCGGGCGCAGGAGCGACCAGACGTAGCCCAGGACGGTCTCGAAGTAGGCCTTCTTGAAGTCGGATACCGCCATCAGGACGAGCAGATCCCAGAAGCGCTTCCGCCCGCCGCCGATGGCGCTCGGCCCCCGGACGGGGCGAAGCTCCAACGTCGCGACCTCGTCGTTCACGAGCCGCTCCCAGGCACGGCCTCGTCGCGGAGCTCAGCAGCGACGGCGACCGCGCCGACGATCGCCTTCGGCCCGAATACGACGAAGTCGAAGAGGTGCAGCTCCTGGACGGCGAGGCGACCGCTGTCCTCCTTGCTCGTCACCCAGCAGGAGAGCTGGTAGCGGCCGTTGGCGAGGGGATTCTCGATCGTGCCGGCGATGCGAACCCTCTCCCCCGGTGCGATCCGGCCCGGCTTGACGGTGCCCTTCTCGATGCGATGGTGAACGCTGAAGACCTGGACGCCCTCGGCGTTTACGCAATGAATCGCGGCCAGGGGCTCCTTGATGTCGCTACGGGCCTCGATGTCGGCGTGGAAGCGAATCGGCTCGCCCTGTTCGACGTTGTCCACGGGCTCGCCGCCCGTTCCCTCGAGGCCAGCGCCGACCAGACGCGCGTGCAGATCCGGAACGGCTGCGAACCGACCCGGCTCGGCGGGGACGACCCCCTCGTGGCCACCGAAGTTGAGCCGCAGGTAGCGGCGGGAGATCTCCTCGGGATCGCCGATATGGAGCATCTCTCCGTCGTGGAGAAGCATCGCGCGGTGGCAGTACGTCTCGATCGCGCGCATGTCGTGGGTGACGAGGATCACCGTCTTGTCCGAATCCCTCATCTCGTGGAAGACGTCCGTGCACTTCTGCTGGAAGGCGGCGTCCCCCACGGCGAGGACCTCGTCGATCAAGAGAATGTCGGCGTCAGCCTGGAGCATGACTGAGAAGGCAAGGCGCACGGACATGCCGGAGGAGTAGTTCTTCAGCTTCAGCTCGGTGAAGTCCTGAAGCTCGGCGAACTCGAACACCGCGTCGATTCGCTCCCGGGCCTGGCGTGGCGTGAGCCCCATCATCACCGCATTGAGAACGACGTTCTCGCGGGCGCTCAGGTCCGGGTTGAACCCCACCCCCAGCTCGATGAAAGGCGCCAGCCGACCGGACATGCGAATCGTCCCCGCATCGGCGCGGTAGATGCTGGCGAGGATCTTCAGCAGGGTGCTCTTGCCGGAGCCGTTCCGTCCAACGATCCCGAAGAACTCGCCCTTACGGACGTCGAACGAGATCCGCCCGAGCGCGTGGAGCTCGCGGTAGTTGGGACGCGAGAACGGATGGACCGCTCGCTCCTTGAACGTGTCGATGCGGTGCTCGGGAACGCGGAACGACTTCTCGAGATCGCGGACCTCGAGGGTCACCGGAGCCGTGCTGAGCGCGTCTCCGCGCGCGTCGGCGCCGACGGCTTCGCGTGGTCTCTCGGTAACGCTCATCGCATCAGCACCTGCTCATAAGTTCGTTGATCTCGCGCACGAGAGGTTCATTCAGAGAATCGTCCCAGTCGTCGCTCCACTTGAGCTGGGCACCCGCGACCCGCGCGTCGACTTGACCGACGCGCGATGTCGCTTCCGCGAGGCCGGCAACGACACCCTCGACGGTTGGCCTGGTCGTGATCAGGTTAGATGAGATCGCCGCCATCGCGTCCGGCGTCTTGACGTCGAAGCTGTTGGTCACGGTGATCAGCCCCGCCGACGCCATCTCCAGCGGAACGAGGCTCGGGTGCGGCGTGAACATCAGGGAGAGTCCGACGTCGTGCTCGCCGAGCATCCTTCCGTAGTCGGATTGACCCTTGCGGGTCAGGATCTCCAGCTCCGCGCCACCCGGGAGCCCGACCCGGCTGCGACCACCGACCGCACCGACTCCGAAGAACTGCCAGTCCGGGCCGAAGACACCCCGCTCGATCGCGCGGGAGATGGCGATCAGCCCGAGCTCGAACATGTTCCGGCGTGCGTGCTGCTCAGCTCGCGCGTAGAAGAGCAGCCGCCGGCTGTCCCGCTGCGCCAGCTCGGCGGCGAGCGGCCGGACGACCGGCGTGATCGCGTTCTGAAACGAAAGTGAATCGCGGCGCCCGGGATCCATCCCGGCCGCAAAGACCCCGTAACCATGCCGTGCGAAGAACTCCCTGAGCAGCTCGGTCGAGAACAGGGCGAGATGGGGAAATTCGTAGCTCTCCATCGCGAGCGCGGCCAGGCTGCCCATCTCGAAGGTGAACGGCTCGTACTCCTGAATCAGGTAGAGGAACCGCTCGCGCTCGGTCTCGGCGACGGCGGCGTTGGCGACGTGAGCCGTCCACCAGGTCGTCGCGATGAAGCGGTCCCGTGGGTTGATCGGCAGGGGGCTGTCCGCCTCCCGCGCGAAGGCCACCTCGAACTTCGAGAGTGCACCGCTGAGCCCGCTGTAGGCCTCCACCTGCTCGCGCCAGTCCGGGGGCAGCAGCGGAGTACGGTCGACGGCCACGACCCGGATCCGCTGACCTGATTCCGCCAAGCGGCGCGCGAGGTTGAACTTCGCGATGTAGCCCCCGAAGAGGTGCTTCAGGTCGATCGTCGGGATCAGCAGGTTGATGCGCTCGGGCTCGCGCTCGCTCACCGACAGCTGCAGCGGCTCGATGATGCTCTGTATGTGGGTCGTCTCCGGCTCGCGGTGTGCGGCGGCGCTGCCCTCCCCCATCACCGGCAGGCTCGCGTCGTAGGTCCATCCGGCGGGGCGCCGGACCCCCCGGGCGCGGATCTCGAGCGCGTGTCGCCACGCGATCCCCTGGGCGAGCACCCGCTCGATGCCGAACGTCTCGTTCAGCCCCACGAGCGGACGAGCGACGCGCATGAACAGAAGGGCTGCGCCGAGCGGAGAGCGCTCGGCGGCGATGAATCGCCGCAGGGCTCGGCGCTTTCGCCGCGTCATTCGTCCCCCGCATCGCGCCAGCAGGACCTGCGCGAGGACGGCGAGCCGCAGATAGGAGAAGAAGTAGGCGTAGGGCGAGGTCGCGAGCACCCGGCGGAGGTGGCGAGGGCGGAAAAGCTCCAGCCGGCTACGCGCTCCGCCGCTGGGTATCCCCGCGTTCGCCGCCACGTGGCCGAGCGCCGCGCCCCCGTGCTGAACGTAGTCGTAGAGCGGCTCATCGATGAAGGCGACGTCACCGAGCGACATCGCGACCAGCCCCAGCCAATGGTCGTGATACTGCTCGCCCGGGACCTCCGGAAACGGAAGCGCTCGGTTCACGACCTCGCGGCGCATGAGCGAGGCTGCTCCCGTGATCGTGTTCGCCACCAGCAGCGAGGTGATGTTCGTGTGGTTGTTACGACGAGCCGACCAGTACGTCTCAGCCAGCACCGCTCCGCTTGCATCGACGAGACGCTGGTCGCTGTAAACCAGCTCAGCCCCCCTGATCCCCTGGCGCAGGCGCGCCAGCTTCTCCGGATACCAGCGGTCATCCTGGTCGCTGAGGGCGACCAGGGTCGCCTCTCGCGGGACCATCCCGAGCGCGCGCTCGAAGCTGCGATAGACGCCGAGCCGCCGCTCGGAGCGCGAGAGCACGAAGCGCTCGTCACCGGCGAGCTCGGCCTCGATCCGGCGATAGACGTCAGGCCGCGAGCAGTCGTCGCTGACGAAGCACCGCCAGTTCCGGTCCGTCTGCTCCCGCAGCGAGGCGAGCTGGGCTGCGAACAGGCCCATGTCGGGGTTGAAGGTCGCCATGCACACCGCGATCAGACCCCCCTCACCGGTCGTCTCGAGCTCGTCGAGGAGCGGCTCCGCCACCGCCACCGTGCCGAGGGGTTGCGTCACCTCGATGCCGTCGTCAAGCCGTGCCCGCACCTCGAGCGCGATTGAGCCTCCAGCCGAAGCGGCAGGTAAGGGCACCGTGGCCCAGAACCCACTGCGATAGCTGCGGAGCTCGGGGTCCTCGAGCGATGTGGGGTCCACCTCGGGCATCCCCTTCTCGCCGCCGGTCCCGAGCTGGGGATGCAGGGCGCTGAACAGGTCGAAGCGGGGCATCGCAAACGCGGTGACACGATGGGGCTCGCCGTCGACGAGCACCTCGACCCTGGACAGGTCGTGGTGGCGGTGGAAGCAGGTCCCGAGGCAGAAGAGAGCGCCGGGCTGCCCGGCTGGAATCGTCTCGGGCAGCGGGGTCTCGAGGTTGAGGCGGAGGTCGGACACGTGCAGGGGCTACCTGGCGCGCGCCGGGACGCCGGTCGCGACGGACCCGGCGTGGAGGTCGTCGACGACGACCGCGTTGGCCCCGATCCGAGCCCCCTCCCCGATGCGAACGGGGCCGAGGATCTTGGCTCCCGTCCCCACGTGCACTCCGTCCTCGAGCGTCGGCCCCCGATAGTCGCCCGCCTTCAGCCCGATCGTCACCCACGGAGCGATCGTCGAGCCTGAGCCGATCTCGGTGAGGCCATCGATGACGATCTGGCCGTGCAGGATGTAGACGCCGGGATGAACGACGACCGGATCCCCGATCGTGACCTGCGCGGTCATCATCGCCAGCCGATGCGCGACGCGCGGCAGCAGCGGGATGCCCCTCACCTGCATGCTCGCCTTCGCTCGATAGAGGACCTGAGCGAGAAAGGCGTCGCTGACGATGCAGAGGCGCAGGGACTGGACGAGCGCATCGAGCGATGAGTGAAATTCATGGCGCTCCCCCCGAAACTGGGCGGTGATCACCGCGTCCGCCAGGACCGCGGCGCGAAACCGTGGAAAGCGAGCGTGGATGTCGCGCATCAACGCCTGTCGCTCCGTCTCCTGTTTCGATCCTTTCACGGCGACGGCTCAGCCTATCGGGCCATCGATCCACGCTCAGAGGAACGGACGCCGGTAGATTGGCGCGCGGTGATCCTCTGATCAACGACGACCCAGCCCGCCTGCTCGACCCTCCCGGGTGGGGTTACTCGCTCGCGAACGTGCGCGAGCTCATTCTCGCTTGCCTCGATGCCGCGCGCGTACGTTCGATCCTCGAGATCGGGGCCTTCGCCGGCGAGCTGACCGAGCCGCTGCTCGATTGGGCCGCGACGAGCGGCGCCTCGATTGCGACGGTCGACCCGGTTCCCCCCGACCCCCTGCTCGAGCTCTGCAAGGCCCACCCGGAGCTCGAGCTCCTGCAGCAGACGAGCCATCAGGTCCTCGGCAAGCTCGAATCGCTACCGGACTCGATCGTGATCGACGGCGACCACAACTACTTCACGCTGACGGAGGAGCTTCGGCTGATCGCCGAGAAGGCCGGCGACGAGCGCGTGCCGTTGCTGTTCTTCCATGACGTCTGCTGGCCCCATGCGCGCCGCGACACCTATTACGCGCTCGAGCGGATCCCGGAGGAGGGGCGCCCGCCCGTCGGCGTCGGCGAGAGCGTCGGCATCGCCCCGGGGGTGAGCGGTGTCCACGAGCTGGGATTTCCCTACCCGGCGGCGGCGCTCGAGGAGGGCGGGCCGAGAAACGGGACCGTGACCGCCATCGAGGACTTCCTGGCCACGCAGAACGGACTTCGCTTCGTGATCGTGCCGGCCTTCTTCGGCTTTGGCGTGATCTGGGACGAGAGCGCGCCCTGGGCCGCCGACGTCGCTTCGATCCTGGGGCCATTCGACCGGAACCCGGTGCTCGAGCGCCTCGAGGCGAACCGCGTCGAGCATATGGTGGCCGGCCACGCTCGGGGTGTGAAGCTCTCGCGCGCGGAGGAGCAGCGGGCCCGTCAGGAGGTCGTCATTCGCAAGATTCTCGCCTCGCGCGCATTTGCGATCGCGGAACGGCTCTCGCGGATCGCCCAACGTGGCGGTCCGCCTCTGATCTCGCGCGACGAGCTCCGCAGCTCCCTGGAGCCACCGAAGGGCTGACGCTCAACCGCTGCGACCGGGCCCGCGCCCGAGCAGGCGGTTCACAGCGGCCTTGGCCCGGCGCAGAGGCGCCGTCACGCGCCAGCTGAAGCTCGTCCTGTAGGACTCGAGCTCGCGCTCGAGGGCTTTGACCGAGAGATCCCGGATCAGGCCGGCTGAGGTCTTGGCGACGATGCTCGCGGACTTCTCGGCCTCCGCCCGGCGGGCGCGCAGCCGCCAATCGGTCGTGGTCACGGGAAGGTGGTCGTGCCACTTCTCGGTGAGGGCCATATGCGCCTGAATCCAGCCGCTCTCGTCGCTGATCACCTCGAGGGAGTGGTGGTGGATGACCTTGAGGTCGGCCACAACCACCTTCTTGCCGGCGGCACGCGCCTGCATGCTGATGTCGAAGTCGTACCCGTGCAGGCCTCCGCCGATGGACTCGTCGAAGCGCAGGTTCTCGATCGCCCACGGCGAGAATGCCATGACGAAACCGTCGATCGAGTCGACCTCACCGAGCTCGGCGTAGACGGGGACGTGCTCCGGCACCCAGCTCAAGGCCGGGATCTCCCCGCCGCCGAGCTCGTCGAAGCGGTGGGTGTAAGAAGCCCAGCGGACCGAGCCCTCCCACCACGCGATGTTGCGGACGTCCACCGCTCCCGCGCAGCCGACCAGGGCGACCTCGGGGTCGGCGAGCGAGGCGCGGACCTTCGCAAGGAAGTCGGGATCGGTGATCTCGGCGTCCTGGTGGATCAGGATCAGCGCCTCGAAGCCTCCCTGCTTCTTGGCGCGCTCGAGCAGCAGGTTGTAGTTGCGGAAGATCGTGCCCACGGAGGCGTAGGCGAGGATCTCGGTGTCGTCCTCCGCCACGAGCTCGATACCGGGGAGGGCGAACTCCAGGTACTTCTCCTCATCGGTGATCGCGCAGCCGAAGGCGATCATCGGGAGAGCGACCGCGAGAGGGCGGCGCGGGATGATCGCGTGGCAGGTGAAAGGGCTGACATCGAAGGGGCTCGGATCGAGGCCGAGGTTGATCGAATCGAGGGCGCAAGGATACGAGAAACGAAATCCGGCTCCTCCCTCGCGGGCCTCGGCCCGCCCAGCTCAGCTCAGGCGCCCACGTCGATCTCGTAGACGTCGACGGGGCCGAGGCCGGCATAGCTTCGCGTATCGACGATGCGGGATCCCGGTGGCAGGGTCACGTACTCGAGCCCTCCCGTCACCGGGTCGGCGGATGGCACCTTCAGCGTCACCCGGCCACCGGGCGCAGTCGCGATCGAGTCGTCGGCTGCAACGAGGAAGAGCCGGCCTCCCCGCGCCGTCCGGAGCGCTTCGGAGATGATCGGCACGGGGTCCGGGGGGAAGTCGAGGAACGGCGGCGGCCCCGCGGTCAGGTAGACGCGGTACTCGTTCGGCCTCGGGGGCAGGTAGACGTCGATCGGCGTCAGCGGGACCGGAGCGAGGACCGGGGAGAGCATGTCGACGACGACGTCGTCGGGGCCGGCCTGCGCCTCGATGAATTCCGCCGCGGAGCGGAAGTCGATGGTCGAGGTGGTGGTCTCCGTCGACTTCACCGCACCGATCGAAAAGACCGCCAGAAGGGCGGCGGCGCAGGCTCCGCCGACCATCGGCCCGGCCGCAACGAGAATGGCCCCGATCGACAGGGCGAAGCCACCGGACGCCGTATTCAGATTGCGCGCGCCGAGCAGATCGGACCCGCCGAGCAGGAGTAGGGCGATCTCGGCCAGCGGGGTCGCGACGAACAGGAGAATCACAAGGGAGGTCCCCCGCGGCTCAGCCGTCACGAGCGGCCGCGGCGACCATCTCAGCCGAGCCGACGCGAACCGGGGAGCGAGGACGCGGGCGGCGGCGTAAGCCGCCGCGATCGCGAGCCCGACGATGCCGACCGCGACCGCGATCTCCCCCGGTACCCGGTCGGTGGTGTTGAAGGGGTAGCCGAACGCCCATGCCTCGAAGGCCTCGCGCTTGACGGCGAAGCCGTCACCCTGCAGCTGGGAGAGGATGTCAATGGTCGGCGATCGGAAGTCCTCCAGGAGGCTCGGCACCCAGGGCAGGAAGGCGACGGCCGCGCCGACGTTCGCCGCGAGCGCCGCACGCCTCGCCTCGGGCCGCGACCAGATGAGCCAGAGCAGCTGGGCCCCGAGCACGAACGCGGTCGTGTAGTGGGCGTACATGCACAGGCAGGTGAGCGCTCCGTATGCCACCCACCACCGCCTTCGGCCCGTCTGGACGGCCAGGAGCATGGCCAGGGTCGAGCCGAGCAGGAGTGCGATCGCGACCGAATAAGCGCGGGCGTCGGTCGCGTAGAAGATCATGAACGGATTGAGCGCGAACGCCGCGGCAGCGATCACGCCGGCCGCGCGGCTCACCGCACGCCGGCCAACCATGTAGACGAGGGGAATCGACATCGTTCCGGCGATCAGAGCCGGAAGTCGAGCCATCTCCGGCACCGAGCTCAGCTTCGTGAAGAGCCAGGCCAGAGCGAAGTAGAGGGGAGGCGAGATCTCGGCGTCGGAGGAGACCGTTCGCATCGAGTCGAGGAAGCTCGAACCCTTGATGACGTAGAGCGTGGAGAGCTCGTCGCCGACGTAAGTCTTGTCGAGATGAACGAAGCGAAGGCTCAGCCCGAGCAGGGTGAGCAAGGTGACCGCGACCGCCGCGCCGCGGGCGTCGAGCAGATCGGGCAGCCGCTTTCGGAGCCCCACGGCGGACGGCGCGGCTGGGGCCACGGGGCGCTCAGAAAGCGATCGGGACGTAGCCGTCCGGGTATGCCGAAGGTCCGAAGAACCAGCTCTCGATGGCGTAACGGGGGTTCGGCATCTCGGGGTCGGATCCGGTCTGGTGGAGGAACAACTCGTCGAACAGGAGGGCGTCCCCGGGGTTGAAGATCGGGCGCACGATCCCTTCGTCCCCGGCGACGCGAGCCGCCATCTGGTCGGATACCTGGATCGAGAAGCTGGCGCCGTCGGTGCCGACCTCGACGAGCTCCTCGATCCGGCGGGGAATGATGTCCATGCTCGGCGCAACGTCCCCACAGCGCGAGAGCGAGAGCCAGACGTTGAGCGATCGAACATCCCCGAGGAACTTGCCATCCTGGTGCCAGGCGCCGGAAACGTCGGGGGTCGCCTTCCGCAGCGTGCACTTCTGCGCGGAGATCGCGGGCCGCTCACCCAGATACCCCTCGATCACCTCCTGCAGGCCAGCATCGCGGAAGGCCTCCAGCATGTCGAACATCAGCCGAGGCGCGTCACAGGCGAGGACCCCGCCCGCCTGCTCGATCCAGGAGCGCTCGGTGACCGCGTACGGTGGCTCGGGAGCGAGCTCGTCGTAAAAGCCCTCGGCATCGGACTCGCCCGCCTCGAGCGCCGCTCGGACTTCGAATGAACGATCGATGTCGGCCGCCATTGCCAGCGCTCTATCCGGCTCGATCAGACCCCGGACCAGCAGACAGCCGTGACCGAGAATCGAGCCTCGCAGCAGCTGCGGGGTCAGGCTCTCGGGCGAGATCTCGGGCACGCGCGTCTGCTCGCCGATCGCGGGGAGCTCGCTCGCCGGAGTGGCGAATTCAGGATTGGACGCACGATCCTCAAGGAGCTTGATGCCGGCAACGTGACGCAGGCGGCGAATCTCCCACTCCAGCTTGGGATCGCGCGACTCGCGGTTGGCCTCGTCCAGCAACGCGACCGCCGCGAACGGGTCTCCCTCGGCCTCCATTCGCTTGGCCTGGGTGACTTCGTCACGCTCCGCGACGACCGCCCCGCCGCCGTTCTTTCGCCGTCCAAAGATCATCCGGTTCAAAAGCTCCTGTAGTCGAAGTGGGTGCGCGGCCAACGTAGCAGTTGAAACCCCCGGTTCCGAGGGCGCGAGGCAGGGGAGAACGTCCTCCCGGAGGGAGCCTGGGAAGATGCTCTGCCTTTGACCGCGAAGATCACAGGCGAGCGCGTGGCAAGCCCCGAGGGGGGCTTCAATCCGACGTGGCAACGGCACGTCGCCGCGTATGGCCTCAGCGCCGCTCACCTGCGAGACGGCAGGGTGCTCGACCTGGGCTGCGGCGTCGGCCACAGCTACCACCTGCTCGCGCCGCGAGTGACGATCGGGGTTGACATCGACGCCGGAGCGCTCGCGGGCCAGGAGCGCGAAACGCGGGTCGCCGACATGCGCGATCTGCCGTTCGCCGACGGCGAGTTTCCCTCGGTCCTCTCGGTTCAATCGCTCGAGCACGTCCCTGACCCGGACGCGGTCCTCGCCGAAGTCAGTCGTGTCCTCGAGCCCGACGGCGTGGCCGTGTTCGTCACGCCGAACCGCCTGACCCTTGGACGGCCCGACGAGATCATCGATCCGTACCACCACGTCGAGTTCGACGCGGGTGAGCTGCGAGAGCTCTGCGAGCGCCGTTTCGGCGACGTCGAGGTTCGCGGGCTCTTCGGCTCGTCCGCATACATGGAGCTCTTCGACGAGGAGCGGGCGACGCTGGACCGGACGCTGGCGCGGGATCCCCTCCGCCTTCGGCGGCTGGTCCCGGTGCGCGTCAAGCAATGGCTCTACGACACGATGTTGCGCCGGCACCGCAAGCACGACGACCCCAGGGCTGCGGCGATCACCCCCGCCGACTTCGAGCTCCGGTCCGAGTCTCTCGCCGAAGCGCTGGACGTCGTCGCGATCTGCCGCGCTCCGCACAAGTGAGCTCGCCGGCCACGACGTGCGTGTGGTGCGGCGCGGTCCTGACCGGCGCGCAGCTGAAGGGTCGTCGCGATTGCCTCGAGTGCGGCGCGGCCACCACCGATCCCTGGCCGGACGACGAAGAGCTCGAGCGGGCCTACGGGAATTGGTACCGCCCCCGGTCGGGGGCTCGCTTCTCGATGGCGGGCGACGTCCTCCTCACCCGGACCCGAGGGCTGCTCGCGAAGCGGATCGACGAGATCGCGCCGCCGGGACCGATCCTCGACGTCGGCGCCGGCGACGGCACTCTGCTCGACGCGCTCCACGGCCGCGGTCGGGACGCGACGGGCCTCGAGCGCGGCGGGCACCGCCCGGACCTCCGTGACGATCCTCTCGAGGCCATCGAGGGCGATGGAGCGTGGGCGGGCGTCGTCTTCTGGCACGCGCTCGAGCACCTGCCCGAACCCGGTGAGGCGATTCGACAGGCGGCTCGGCTCCTGCGTCCGGGCGGCGTGATCGCCGTCGCCGTGCCGAACAACGGAAGCCTGCAGGCGCGGGCGTTCGGCGACGAGTGGCTTCACCTCGACATCCCCCGGCATCTCGTTCACCTTTCGAAGTCGAGCCTGCTCGCCGGCCTCGAACGCGCCGGGTTCGAGGTCGAGCGCGTCTCCAGCGTTCGCGGCGGGCAGATCGTCGTCGGGTGGCTGGACGGGCTCGTCGGCCGGCTTCCCGGCGGACTCGACCTCTACCAGGCGCTCCGTCGTCCCGAGGCGCAGAGCGTCCGCCTCGATCGCGGCCGCAGGCTCGCCTCCGTCGTCGTCGGCGTCGTCCTGCTGCCGGTCGCGGCGGCCTGCGCCGCGGTCGAGCTCGCAATGCGGCGGGGCGGAACCATCTACGTTGAGGGACGCCGTGCCTGAGCCAGAATCGAAATCCGGGTCGAAGGTCGTCGTCGTCATGCCCGCGCGCCAGGCTGCCGCCACCCTGCGCCAGACGGTCTCCGAGATCCCCCTCGACCATGTCGCCGAGATCATCCTCGTCGACGACTCCTCGACCGACGAGACTGTCGCCCTAGCCAAGGAGCTGCCGCTCGAGGTCGTCTGGCACCCTCACCAGGTCGGCTACGGAGGCAACCAGAAGACCTGTTACATGCAGGCCCTCCACCACGATGCGGACGTGGTCGTGATGCTCCATCCGGACGGCCAGTACGAGCCCGGGCTGATCCCGGAGATGGTCCGCCCGATCCTGGCCGGGGAGGCCGACCTCGTGCTCGGCTCCCGCCTCGCGATCCCCGGCGCCGCGATCGCCGCCGGGATGCCTCGCTGGAAGTGGGTGGCGAACCGGTTCCTGACCACGATCCAGAACCGGATCATGGGCACGCACCTCACGGAGGCGCACACCGGCTACAGGGCCTACTCGCGGGAGTTGCTGCTGACGGTTCCCTTCCTGCGCAACTCGCTGGACTTCAGCTTCGATTCAGAGCTGCTCTATCAAGCTGCGGAGTTCGGATTCCGGATCGAGGAGGTTCCCGCCCGCTGCCGCTACTTCGAGGAGATGTCCTCGGTCGGCTTCAAGGTCGGCGTCGTCTACGGCCTGAAGACGCTCTGGGCCGGCGTTCGGTTGATCCTCCATCGCAACGGGATCTCCCCCTCGCGCAAGTACCGGCGCTGATCGCCTGGGTCAGCGGGCGACGAGCTCCGCGACCCGCATACCGTCTCCGCCTCTGGCGACCGTCCTCAGGGAGTAGCGCTCGCCGATCTCCTTCAGGACCAGTGCCTGGAGCGTCGCGATGCCGCTCGGAACGATCGTGCTCTGGCTGACCGGTTCGTCACGGCTCCGGACGTAGCCGGCGAAGACCTTCGAGGCCGGCCCATCGAGCAGGATCCGGTCGCCGGGCCTGAGGGCACCGACCGCGTCCTCGAGGGCGGTGAGGTGCTCGCTGGGCACGAGGCTGTCCTCCCAGGGATCGCTGAGCGGGATCTCGTTGATCCTCCCCGTCCTCATCAGGACCTCGACACCGAGATCGGCGGACGTCAGGACCAGGCTCTCGTGCTCATCGGGCATGTAGCGCTCGAGCAGGCGCTCCCCCTCCTCGGCGCCAGGTGCAAGCGCCGGGCGGTCCCAGAGCCGCGTCAGTGCGTCGGGCAGCGACCTCCCGCCCGGGGGCGCCAGCGCAATCGCGGACTGCGAGAAGCGGAACCCGACGCCCGACCAGGCGACGGCGACGAGAAGCGTCGCGAGCCCGGCCGCCAGCGCGAGCGCGGCTCGGCGGGTCCGGGGAGGGGCACCTGTCGATGGCCGCAGGAGAAGGTTCAGCCAGAGGGTCCCGATCAGGACGGCGGGCAGCGAGATGTAGGGCAGGATGTGGTCGGCCGAGCGGTTGACGAAGTAGCTGAACAGCGCGATCCCGTACGCGGTCGAGCCGGTCAACGCGACAAGCGTGGGCCGCTCGCGCTCGATGATCTCCATCCGGCGCATGAGCATCAGAACGATGGCCGTGACCGAGGCGAGATAGGCGAACCCGACCGCGAGCGCGGGGGTCCATGGTGCGAAGTCATAGGTCAGGTCGCCGATGCCCCCGACGAGGAACTCGTGAAGGGTCCTGATGTACTCGCCCCAGTTCGGCAGCTCGCCGGTGGCCGCGAGGGTGCCGAGCGCAAACGCGGCGTGCGCCAGCAGGCAGGCTGCGGCGACCTGGATCGCCCAGCGGGCGAGAAACCCGCGGCGGCCACCCTCCCACAGCGTCCACGCCTGGAAGCCGACCAGCGCAGCGAGCGTCAGGAGCGTGTAGGCGAACCCCTCGAGCGCCCAGACCGAGGAGACGCCGATGGTGAGCAGCATCAGCGCCCGGGGCACCCGTCCCCCCTGCGGACGGCGGCTCTCCAGGACCGCTCCCGCGATCACCCCGATCGGGAGGCCGAAGCGAAGCGATCCGTGCTGAAGCAGCCCCCCGATCGGATACTGGAGCCCGTAGACGAGGACGACGACGGCAACCGTCATTGCGGCCGCGGCGAGCAGGCGCGAGACGCCGGTCAGCCGGAGGATCAGGAAGCCGGTCACGAACACCGCAGCCGTCAGAAGGCCCTCGATCAGGCCGAGGGTTCCGTTTCCGATCGGGATGAACTCGAACAGCCCGACCAGGAACACGATCGACCCGACGCCGTACTGGGAGAGCGTGTCCACGAGCATCGCCCCGCCGCCGAGGACGTGGTTGGCCGGACCGAGGAAGAAGTCCTGATGGAACTGGAGGATCGTCGTCTCGTCGGCGCGGGCCGGGTCGCCGAGGACGAAGATGACGACGTTCGGGACGGCGAAGATCAGCAGCACCACGATCACGGCGTCGATCGCCACTCCCCAGCGGCGCGGGGGTCGTGGCACCCGCACGCGCTCAGATCCGGAGACGAGCAGCGCCACGAGCAGGCCGCCGACGACGAGCGGGGTCAGCGCGATCGATCCGAGCTTCGCGAACGCGAGAGCGAAGAGCGGGGCGAGGACGGCCAGTGCGATCCACCCGGCGAGCGGAGCTCGGCGTTGCCCCGCAAGTCCGAGGAGCAGCCCCCAGGGACGCGAACGGGCGGCCCTCCACAGCATCGCTGCAGCCGCGGTGCACCAGGCGATCATGGCCAGCAGCAGGAGGACGAGCCCGCTTCCCCAGGGGAGGTGCTCGGAGGCCTTGACGAAGAGCAGAGCTCCAGCCAGCGAGCCGATCAGGATCCCGGCAAGAGCCGGCAACGCAGCCGAGTTGGGCCCGGCCGCGATCCGATCGAGGACCCTTGGGACCGCCACGAGCGAAAGCGGGAGCAGGACTGCGAACGCGAGCAGGAAGAGGAGCGTCTCGGAGTCCTGATGCTGAGCGGCGAACGGCGGGGGCAGCTCCGTCGCGGGGATCACCAGCAGGGCGACGGGGGTGGCGACGAAGAAGGCTCCGGCCACGAACGCCACCGTCAGTGCGACGGTCGTGCCGAAGGATGCTTGGCGCCTCGAGGTCATTCTCAGGATCCCGGGAGCGGCGCGGCGATCGAGATCAGCGAGACGCCGAACGGAAAGCTCATGCGGTTCAGCAGTCGCCCCTCGAACCCGAAGATCCGCGCCAGCGGCCCGTTGAGGGTTCCGGATGAATTCACCTCGAAGTCCGAGACGGCCTCGCCCGCCCGCGGCCGCACGCGCCGGAGCAGCCGGATCGCGGCGATCGGCGGGAAGAGCAGCGTGTTGAAGTAGCTCAACCGCAACGGCGTGAGCCCGGCGCCGATCAGCGCGTCCCTCAACCGACGCCGGGTGTAGCGGCGCTTGTGGTGCGCGATCTCATCCTGGCTGCCCCACATCCACATGTACGCCGGCACCGTGATCAGGATGATCCCGCTCGGAGCCAGCACCCTTCGCGCATCCGTCAGCAGGGCGTGGTCGTCGTCGACGTGCTCGATGACGTCGAGCAGCGTGACGACCTCGAACGAGCCCGCGGCAAATGGCAGCGTCGCGCCCTCGGACAGGCTCACCGGCCAGCCGCGGCGCCGGCAGAGCTCAACTGCCGCGGGCTCCGCATCGACGCCCTCGACCCGGCCGAACCGGCTGAGCTCGGCCAGGTTCGTTCCCGTTCCACAGCCGACGTCGAGGATCCGCACGCCCGGATCGCTGGAGGCGGGCAGCCGACTCTCCAGCGCCGAACCGATCACGCGACGCCGGCCGGTGAACCACCAGTGCTCGTCCTGGATCCGCGCGTACTCCTCGTAGAACCGCTCCTCCATGCGGCCTCAGTCGGCCGCTGGACCGGGAGTGAGCAGGATCTCGAGCTGCTCATCCTCCTGACGATCCTGCGCCATCCGGGCGAGGTGGCGGCGGCCGGGGAAGTAGATGCGCTTCCACATGACCGCGATCTCCCGGAGGGTTGCGAGCACGTGCGAAGGACGCACGGTGGTCTCCCCGGCGAGGCGCGGGTAGTGGCGGACGCCCTTCTCGAGCAGCCGGAAGTTCCAGCGCCGGGACTTGGCGACGAGCTCCGTGTCGACGAAGAAGTCGTCGCACTCGATCGTGATCTTCTCGAGCACCTCCCGCCGGAACAGCTTGAACGAGCAATCGACGTCCCGAACGCGGACCCGGAACAGGAGGCTGACGATGCGGTTGTAGCCCCAGGACGCGATCGAGCGCAGAACCGTGTCGTAGCGATAGACGCGAAACCCGACGATCAGGTCGTACTCGTCGACCAGCGGAAGGAAGTGCTTGAGGTCCGAGGGGTCGAACTGGTTGTCGGCGTCCGTGTAGAAGGTCAGATCGCAGCGGGCCAGCGCGAAGCCCGTGCGCAGCGCCGCGCCATACCCGCGGTTGACCGGATGGGCGGCCAGCCGCACGTGCGGCTGATGCTTCTTCATCAGCTCCCGAGCGATTTCGAGCGTCTCGTCGGTGCTGCCGTCGTCGACGACGATCACCTCGAACTCGGAGACGAGCTCACCCGTCGCCGCGACCGCCCGATCGACTGCGGTCGACAGGCTCTCCGCCTCGTTGAAGGCGGGCAGCACGATGGATATCGAATGTTCGGTCATCGGTCCGGCGTCTTTCTCGTCGAAGTCCGGTTGAAGACCTCGAGCTCGGTCTTGGGGACCCCATCGTAGGTTCGACTGAGCTCGGCGTCCCCTTGGTCGAGCCCGAGCAGTCCGCGAGCGCCGGCGACGAGGTCGGGAATCCCGACGATGAACAGGCGATGGCCCCGCGCCTTGGCCAACGCCCCCCGCACGGCAGCGGGGCTGATTGCATCGATCGCGCGTTCCGGATCGTCGAGATTGACGTCGAGCGTCAGGGCCGGGGGCGTCAGCTGCTCGCCGGGGCTCGTCGGGCCCGCCAACCAGGAGACGTCGAGGACGACGTCTCCCGGTGCTGAATGCCCGTTGACGTAATCGGCCGCCTCTCGAACCGCCGGCCGTTGCCAGTCGGGCTGGATCGTCTCGAAAGCTCCGTAGCCGAACGCCCCGATGACCAGCGTCAACGCCGCCGCGCGAAATGCCGGTGGTCCCGCATTCAGCAGCGCGGCAACCACGATCAGCAACGCCGGCAGCGAGGTTGCGAGGTTGCGAGGGAAGTACATGTCGTTGCCGAGCAGGCTCACCAGCCCTACCCCGATCGGAGCGGCAACCGCCATCGCGGCGAACAGGATGATCTCCATCCGCGCCCCGGCCCGTCCCTCGCCCGACTGAGCCCCAGCGGGATGACCCCCTGACCTTCCCGCGCGGAGCGCGGACGCGGCGGCGCCGGCGACGGCGATGACAAGGCCGCCGAACAGGGCAGCCTCCGCCCAGGTCCCGTAGAAGGCGTGCAGCCCTCCCGCCGGATGGCCGAAGGCGAACGCTCCCGTGAAGACGCTGAACGTATGCGCCGAGAAGGGCGCGAGGATGCTGAAGGCCTCCTGCGAGGGGGACCCGAGATCCTCCAGGAACCCCGGCAGCCAGAGGAGGAAGACGGCCACCGCGCCGAGGTTCGCGAGGATCGCCGCACGGCGCGCCTCAGGTCGGAACCAGAGGAGCCATGCGAGCTGCGCGGCGAGGACGTAGACCGCCGTGTAATGCGTGTACATCGCGGCGCACGCGAATGCCCCGTAGGCGATCCACCACCCGCGGGAGCGGACCCGTTCGCTCGCGATCAGCATCGAAAGGGTCGAGGCCGACACGAGAGCCACCGCCAAGCCGTATGCCCGTGCCTCGACCGAGTAGTAAGCGAGGAACGGACTCAGCGCGGCGAGGGTGGCCGCGGTCATGGCCACGGCTCGCCCGAAGCAGCGGAGCGCCAGCGCGTAGACCAGCGGGATGGTCGCGATCCCCGCCAGCACCGACGGTAGGCGAATCAGGGTGGTGGGATCTCCGAGCTTGGCCGAGAGCCACGCGAGCGCGGTGTACAGCGGCGGTGTGATCTCCTGATCGCTACGCACCCAGTCGAGCATGCCCCCGAACCCGTGCCGGCTCGCCCCGACCCAACTCCAGAGCTCATCCCCGTAGAGGCTCTGATGCAGCTGCGAGATCCGCAGGGCCGCACCGAGCAGTAGGACGATCGCGAATGCGGCGGCGGTGAAGCGCCCCGAACGCATCTATCCGGTGCGTCGCCAGTAGGCGCCGACCCAGTCGATCTCGACGACCTCGTCCTCGATCCCGTGCTCGCGACGGTAGTCGGCCACTGCCTCGCGGCAGTTGTCGAAGCCGTAGTCGTCGATGATCAGGTAGCCACCGATCGACAGCTGCGGATAGAGGTGCCGAAGCCCATCCATCGTCGACTCGTAGAGGTCGCCATCGAGGCGAATCACAGCCCAGCTCTGATCGCCGAGCGTCGGGAGCGTGTCGCGAAACCATCCCTTGAGAAAGCGGACCTGATCGTCGAGCAACCCGTAGCGCTCGAAGTTGGCCCGCACCTCCTCGAGCGGGACCGCGAGCTCGTCGGCCATGTAGTTGACGTCCTTTGCATCCGCGGGGTACTTCTCGGCATCCGGCTTCGGCAGCCCCTCGAAGGAGTCCGCCACCCAGACCGTGCGGTCGGTGGCCTCATGAGCGGCAAGGACTCCCCGCATCATGATCCCCGCTCCACCCCGCCAGGCACCGGCCTCGATCAGATCGCCCGGGACCTCGTCGCGGAGGACCGACTCAGCGCAGCTCCTCACGTTCGCGAGTCGCTCCAGCCCGATCATCGTCTGCGCGTAGACGGGCCGATCGCGACCCTGGGCACGCTCTTCCTGAGGGGTCCTCATCTCCAGCGGCACGCCGGTTCTCTCGATCTCCGCGCGGATCGCATCCTGAACGTCCTGGGGCAATGGCCTGGTGTCCGGAGGGTCGTAGAGGGTGTGCGTTATCGCGCCGGCGAGCAGGTCGAGGTAGCGGCTTCGGAGGGGATTCACCGCGGCCATGCTAGTCGGGCCCTCCCCGGTCGAAAGCCGCTCAACTCTCCCGGGTGCGTCGCGACCACACGGAGCTGAACCTCATGACAACGGCGACGGGTCGCCTGCGCAGACCACGTTGCGACTCGACTTCGCCCGATAGAGGCGGCGATCGGCCCGCAGCATGATCGTCTCGGCCGAGTCGTCGTCGCCCTCCCACTCGGCGACGCCGATCGAGATCGTCACGCCCCCGATTGCGGCAGCGGCCGAAGCCTGCGTTTCGACCAGCCGGCGGAGCCGCTCGGCGTGCTCGGTCGCCCCGAGCAGGTCCGAGTTCAGGGCCAGGACCGCGAACTCGTCGCCACCGATCCGCGCCACGCGTTCCCCCGCCCTGGCGTTGGCCTGGAGGACGCTCGCAACGCTCCTGAGCACGACGTCGCCGACCGCATGGCCGAGCTGGTCGTTGATCGCCTTGAGCTGATCGAGGTCGCAGAGAAGGACCGCGAACGAGTCGCCGTCGCGATTGCTCCGCGAGCATTCACTCAACAGCGCCTCGTCCCATGCGCGCCGATTGGAGAGGCCGGTGAGCGAGTCTTCGTGGCTCTCCCGGTCGAGCTCGAGGACGAGCTTGCGCGTGCGCTCCTGCTCGTGCTCCAGCGCGACCAGCGCCTCGAACTCACGCCAGGCGGTCGCCTGCCGGTGGTATTGGCCGAGAAAGGAGAGCATCGAGGCGGTGCCCAGGTAGAAGCCGATGGTCGCGATCGCATCCGCGCCGATCGGATGGGACAGCAGCAGGACCGCCGTGAGGCTGGCGAAGTTCACGCCGATCACGGACGCCATGTACCGCGGCGACCAGATCAACAGGAAGGCGCCGGCATAGACGGTCAGCGACATCCCGAGCGCGTAAGCCGCGTAGTGGGTCTCGACCCTGGCGATCATCAGCGCGATCCCGAGGTCGACGCTGCTCATCATCGCCAGGACGAAGAGCTCCGGATGTCGGCGCCCCGCCGCCGTGAAGATGAGGCCGAGCAGGAGGACCGCGATGGGGACCGCGAATCCGACCCGCAGCCAGAGGATCTCCGGCGCTGCGGCGGGCTCGACCAGATAGTCGAAGAGCGCCCAGGCGGGGTAGGCGAACACGGCGACGGCACCTGCACTGATTCCGGTCGCGCGGGTCGCGCGCTTGACCTCCTCGCGGAAGCGCTCGCGTGTCTCGTCGGGAAGGGGCTCGGGATCAGGGCTCACGGTCTTCCATCCTCCTGGAAGATGATCGGCCGGGCTCCGGACGAGCTTGAGCCGGGCAACCTCAGAGTCCGAATCGCCGAGTGCAAATAGACTGCCGCGGCCATGCGTGAGAAGAGCCCCCAGACCTTCGAGGAGAAGCTCAGCTACCTGCGGGAGCTGCGTGAGGCCGCGATCCACTCCGCCTCCGAGGCGGCGGTCGAAAAGCAGCACGCGAAGGGGAAGTTCACCGCTCGTGAGCGGATCGACAAGCTGCTCGATCCCGGCACCTTTCAGGAGCTCGACACCTTCGTACGCCATCGGACGACCGACTTCGACATGCAGAAGAACCGGCCGTGGGGTGACGCCGTCGTCACGGGATACGGCCAGATCGATGGTCGCACGGTCTTCGTCTTCAGCCAGGACTTCACCGTGTTCGGCGGATCCCTCGGTGAGGTGATGGCGGAGAAGATGGTCAAGGTCATGGACATGGCCGCCAAGGTCGGCGCGCCGGTCGTCGGCATCAACGACTCCGGTGGAGCGCGGATCCAGGAGGGCGTCGTCTCCCTCGGCGCCTACGGCGACGTCTTCGTCCGCAACGTCCAGTGCTCCGGGGTGATCCCGCAGATCAGCGTGATCATGGGCCCCTGCGCCGGTGGCGCGGTCTACTCGCCGGCCATGACCGACTTCATCTTCATGGTCAAGGAGACCTCACACATGTTCATCACCGGCCCCGACGTGATCAAGACGGTCACCGGCGAGGAGGTGGAGTTCGAAGAGCTCGGCGGTGCGATGACCCACAACACCAAGTCGGGAGTGGCGCACTTCGCCTCCGAGGACGAGGAGAGCTGCCTGGAGGACGTCCGCTTCCTGATGGGCTTCCTGCCGTCCAACAATCTCGAGATGCCGCCACGGCTCGACCCCTATGACGACCCCGACCGCACCGAGGACGAGCTCAACGGGATCGTCCCGGCCGATGCGCAGAAGCCCTACGACATGCGCAACGTGCTCTCGCTGATCGTCGATGACGGCGAGTTCTTCGAGGTGCACGAGCACTTCGCCAAGAACATCATCTGCGGCTTCTCCCGCCTCGATGGCTTTCCGGTCGGGATCGTCGGCAACCAGCCGGCGCACCTCGCCGGCGTGCTCGACATCGAGTCGTCGGAGAAGGCAGCCCGATTCGTCCGCACCTGCGACGCCTACAACGTCCCGATCGTCACGTTCACCGATGTCCCCGGCTTCCTGCCCGGGACCTCGCAGGAGTGGAACGGGATCATCCGCCACGGCGCCAAGCTGCTCTATGCCTTCACCGAGGCGACCGTGCCGAAGCTCACCGTCGTCACCCGCAAGGCATACGGCGGCGCCTACGACGTCATGAACTCCAAGCACATGCTGGCCGACTTCAACTTCGCCTGGCCGACCGCCGAGGTCGCGGTCATGGGTCCCGAGGGCGCGGTCAACATCATCTACCGCAAGGATCTGGCGCAGTCGCCGACTCCCCAGGAGCGGCGCCAGAAGCTCATGGATGACTACAAGGCCCGCTTCGCGAACCCCTACGCGGCCGCCGAGCGCGGCTACATCGACGACGTGATCGAGCCGAGCCAGACCCGCCCGACGCTGATTCGCGCTCTGCGGACGCTGCAGACCAAGCGCGTCGCCCAGCCGCAGCGCAAGCACGGCAACATCCCGCTCTAGCTGGTCCGCGGTGGGCGCTCGGCTGCGCTGGAGAGTCCCCCGATCAATCTGACGGGCCGCTCCGACCGAGAGAGACCTCGATCGCCTCCGCGGCGCCGGCCCGCCACGCGTCGAGCACCGCGGCGGCGATGCCGAGATCCTGGATCGCGAGGCCCGTCGAGTCGAATGCGGTGATCTCGTCGTCGGCGCGGCCTTCGGCGCGGCCGGTGAGCACGGCCCCGATCTCGGTCACGTCCGCCGCGGTGATCTCGCCGCGGGAGAACGGACCGGCAAGCTCGCCACCGGCCGATGCCTGCGCCCACTCGTCGCAGAAGAGCCGGCAGCGCGCCAGGGCGTCTGCGGCCATCTCGGCCTTTCCACGTGCATCCGCTCCAAGCAGCGCGATGTGCTGGCCGGCGACCATGGCGCCGGCGGAGACCACCGGCCGCTCACCGGGGGTCACGGTGACGACGATGTCGCAGGAGAGCGCCTCAGCCGCCGGACCCGCCGACCATCCGAGCTCGGATGCGAGAGCCCCTGCCGCCTCGGGGCGCAGGTCCGAACAGACGCCCGGCCCGTAGCCGACGGCAGCCAGGCAGCGTGCGGCCCACGATCCGTTCACGCCGCAACCGACGATGCCCACCGATCGAGCGTCGGGCCGCGCGAGCGCCTGAGCCGAGACCGCGGCCGCGGCGCCCGTCCGCAGCGAGGTCACCGCCGCTGTGTCGAGGATCGCGAGGAGCTCCCCCGTCTCGAGGCTCGACACGAGCAGGGCTCCGGCGACGACCGGCAGGCCGCGCGCGGGGTTGCCGGGGAAGGAGGTCACCCACTTGAGGATGGCGAGCCCGGCGCCGGCCGCCGGCATCGCCCGAAAATCGCCGTTCGGCGGAGCTTTCAGATAGAGCTTGGACGGCATCCGCCACTCGCCCTCGGCGTGGAGGACGAATGCTTCGCGCGTGCGCTCCACGGCCGTTGAGGGGTCAACGGCGGCGAGGATCGCATCGCTGTCGAACAAGGCAACCATGCGACGATTGAACATGACCGGGGGGCGCGCCGCTTGCGCCGCTACCGACCCCCCGGAGGGGTCGGTAGCGTGCTGCGGCGATGACGCTCGACTCAATGCTCGGGGTCGGGCTGTTCGCCTGGGCGACCTCGCTGCTCGCCCTCACGGCCCTCCGCCTCGTCTCGGCCATCTCTCCGCGCGGCCTCGAGCGCGGTCTGGCGACGGCGGTCTGCGCCGCCGCCCTCGCGGTCACCGAGAGCCTCGCGCTCGGCCGGTTCGACCTCGGGACGAATCGCTTTGCGCTCCTGGCTTCGACGCTGATCGCATGGGGTCTCTCGCGAGCGGTCCTCCCCACACCGTCAGTGCGCCTCCGCGATGAGTTGCCGGAGGCCTGGCGTTCGCTCGATCCGCGGGCCCGGACGGTCGCCGGAGCGGCCGGCGGCCTCGGAATTGCCTGGGCCGGACTCTCGCTCCTTCAGCCCTCGCTCGATCAGGACTCCGCCTACTACCACCTCCCCACGGTCGTGAACTGGATCGCCAATGGCTCGCCGGGGTCGATCGAGGTGGTCTCCGCCGCATTCCCGACGGGGAACTACCCGATCACGAACGAGGTCCTGCTCAGCTGGATCGGCGGCATCTCCCACAACATCGGCTTCTTGCTTCTCTGGCCGGTCGCGTGCGCGGGCCTCCTCGCCGGATCGGTGTGGCTGGCCCTGCGAGCCCTGTCGTGTCCTCGCTGGGCCGCAGGGGCCGCGATCGCGGCCCTTCTGCTGATCCCGGTGGTCGCCCGCGCCGTGAGCAGCCTCGACACCGACTTGGCGTCGATCACATGGCTTGCCGTCTGCGTCGCACTCGGCGTCCGGGCCGGCACCGGACGCGCGAGGCCCGAGCTGCTCGCCGTCGCAACCGTCGCATTGGCTCTCGCGGTCGGAACGAAGACGAGCGTCGCGCCCATCGGGCTCGCCGCGCTGACCGCTGCCCTCGTTGCGTCCCCGGGCCGCCCGCGGGCTCTGACGATGGCGACGGCTCTGGTCGTCTCGCTCGGGGTGGGCGGCGTCTGGTACCTGCGCAACTGGTTCGAGCACGGTTCGCCACTCTGGCCGTTCGTCGAGACCCCGGGGGCCGATCCGCTGCCGCCGGCGATCGACGGTTTCGGGGTGCGGTTCATCGACAACCCGATCGGGACCCTCGACGGGCGGGTCGGCGAGTATCTCTCGGACCTCGGTGCCGGGCCGTTGCTGATGCTCTCCGCCGGCGTGCTGGCGCTCCTCAGCGGCGATCGACGGCTCCGCCTCGGCGGCCTCGCCGTCGCCGTCAGCGGCTTCGTCTGGGCGATGGCGCCGGTCACGGGGGCTCCGTCCGGCGATGCGTCGTTCTTCACGACGACGGGGGATCGCTATCTGATGGGGACCCTGCTCCTGTCGGCCGGCGTCCTGGCGCTGGTGGCGAGCCGGCGCGGAGCCGTCGCCCGAGTGGCCGGGGCCCTGTTGATCTCGGCGGCCGCCTGGGGCGCGATCGACCTGCTGATCGGTGGCGACGAATCGCCGAGCGGCTGGGTCCTCCTCGCCGGCGCCGCCGTCGGAGGAGCGATCGCAGCAGCCGTCCAGAGTGCAGCGGGACCAGCCCGTGGAGGGCGGATGGCCGTGAGCGTCGCTGTCGCCTCCGTCACGATCCTGCTCGCGATCGCCGCCTACCCGGCGGAGTTCCCGTCCCGGTTCCGTGCGGCGGGCGCGATCTCAGGGCCGTTCGAGCCAACGCTCACAGGCATCCCCCAGCTGCTTCGATTCTTCGGCGAGGTGCCGGGTTTCGCCGATGGGGAGGAGACGCTGCGCTTCGCCGGTGCGCCGATCATCGGCCCCCTCACGGGCGGCTCGCTCCGGCACGACGTCGAGCTCGCCGATGCCAACGACCCATGCGCAGGTGCCTCGGCGAGCGGGGCCGGCTGGCTGGTCATCACCGCCGACGCCGCGCGGGAGCCCGCTGCCGACTGCCTCCGGGACCTGGAGCCCGAGGCCACGCTCGGCGCGGGCAGCCTGCTCGAGCTCGAGGTCTATCGGTTCCCGCCACCAGCCTGAGTGACCGCCGGCCCGGTAGCGTGGCGCAGGTGAGCAGCAACGGCAATGATCGGCCCTCCCGGCCGCGGATCGCTGTCCGAGGTCCCGCCGGGCCGGAGGAAGCAGCCGCGGCGATCGCCGCGGTCGAGCAGTTCCTGACCGACACGACGCCCGCACCCGCCACAGCCACGCGCGTCAACCCATGGCAGCGCGCCGCGCTGCTCGAGGGCATTCGAGCGAAGCAGGCCTTCGCCTCCCCCTGGGGTGAGCCGCGAACCTGGGGCGAGCGGCACTCTCACTCCCCCAACCCGCACGACTGACTCGCGGACCTGCCGGTTCCGGGTACAACAGTCCCTCACCGAACCCTGGAGGCAAGATGGCCGTAGTGAAGATCATCGAGCTGGTCGGCAGCTCGAAGGAGTCAACCGACGATGCAGCGCGGCAGGCCCTGAAGAGTGCCCAGAAGAAGCTGCGCAACATTCGCGCCGTGGACATCGTCAGCACCGGATTGCGCGGGGAGAACCTCGATGAGTACCGGGCTCACGTCCGGGTTGCGTTCCTGGTCGAGTCCAGCGAGATCGACTGAGCCGAAGAGCCGGATCGATCGAATCGAGATGAGCGCGAAGTCGCGAATCCTCGCGCAGCCGATCTCGTATCGACTCTGGCAGGCGCCCTTCGCCGCGGCCAAGTTCGCGCCGGTCGAGCGCCACAACGACCTCGGCGCGGTGCGGCGCGTCCTCGACGTGGGCTGCGGGCCGGGCACGAACGCCCACCTCTTCGCGGGGATGGACTACACCGGGATCGACATCAACCGGCGCTACGTGGAATATGCGTCGGAGCGTCACCCGGGCAAGTTCATCGCCGCGGACGCGACGCAGTTCGAGGTCCCCCCCGAGGAGCGTTTCGACTTCGTCCTCATCAACAGCTTCCTTCACCACGTCGGTGACGCCGACGTGGCCCGGATCCTCGAGCACCTGTGTGGCGTCATCTCCGCAGATGGCCACGTCCACGTGCTGGAGCTGCAACTACCCGAGCGGCGATCCGTAGCTCGGCTCCTGGCGGCGATGGACCGGGGCGATCACCCTCGTCCGCTCTCCGAATGGCGGTCGCTCCTGAACCGCGACTTCGAGCCCGTCACGTTCGAGCCGTACCGGCTCGGTGGCGCGAGGTGGGCGACGACCACCCTCTGGAACATGGTCTATTTCAAGGGCCGCCCCAGGCGACGGGACTGAGCCGTTGACGGTCCCCCGGGGGACCGTTCCCTCAGCGCTTGACGATGGCGTCCATCGCCTTGCGCAGATCCCTCGACGTGACGAGGCCGTCGGCGACGGGGTTGGCCCGATAGCTGAAACCGACGTCGAGCTGCAGGTCGAAGAGCCTGTCGCCGGCTGCGTCGTATCCGCCGATCAAGCCCACGCCCCCCCAGCCGATGAGCCAGTCGCCGCCGTCGATTCGCCGGGCCGAGCCACAACAGAACGACGAGGGCACCTCGGGCTCCTCGATCGATTGGACGAGCCTGGCCGTGCCCTTCGCCGGATCGATCCGGTAGCGGACCGCGCGGGGCGGTCGGCCGAGGCCGGTGCCGTTGTCGTGAACCGTGATCGTCCCGTCCGGCTGGATCCGCGCGTCGTGCTGACCGCCCAGCGGGTAGTCGCCGAGGGGATCGTTGCGGACGTCGAGGCTCTCGGGCGTCGGGGTGCCGCCTAGCTTCCAGACGATGTCACCCGTCTTGCGGTTGATCTCGTAGACGGCATCCAGGTGGCGGAAGGAGAGGATCATGAACTTCTTGCCGACCGGCTCAGCGGAGTTCCAGTGGACGACGTCGTAGGGATCGGGGTCGAGGTCGGTCCTGTCCCACCAGCGACCGGTCTCGGCGAGGTCGATGTGGTCCTCCGATTTCCAGCTCCAGACGACCTTCCCCGCCGGGGTGAGCTCCTGGATCACGATTCCGATGGCGCTCGAGTTCGCGGATCCGCCGTACGCGCTCGTGTCCGCGGGATACGTCTGCTGAGCGCCGATCAGGTAGTTCCCGTTCGGTAGGAGCTGAATCTCATGGACGTCGGCCGTGGATCCGTTCGCGCCCCTGATCGTGCGGAGCAATCGGCCCTTCAAAGTCCGGATCTCGTAGTTCCCGGTCTGGAAGGTGGCCTCGTCGACGGGATCGAAGGCGATCGTCCCATCGGGCAGGATCTGGGCGTTGTCGGGCTCGCCCGACGCTCGATACCACCAGACGGGCACCCCATCGCGGTTGAAGATCGCGGCGTAGTGCTTGCCCAGCTGGATGACGAAGAAGCTCGGCCCGCCGGCGGCCACTCGCGAGAACTCGTAGTTGGGGAAGTCCTCCGGAAGGCAGCGGAGATTGAAGCGGGTGACGGACTTCGCGCCTTGCCTGCGGAAGCTCACCGAGGTTCGCTTGCCATCGGCGGCGAGCGGCGCGGTGAAGCTGCCGCGGCGGTAGTCGCCTGATCCGGTCCGGGCGCGCCAGCCCTTGGCGCCCTTGACGCTCACATCCGCTCGCGAGCCTCCGCAGCGAACCGCGTAATCGGCCACCTTCCAGCGGAAATGAGGGGTGAGCGTGCCGGCGGGATCAACGGTGAGGTGCGGGCGTGAGGAGGCTGCCGCGGCGGCAACCGACCCCTGGGCTACGAGGATCACGCTCGCCATCAGGAACGTGATCAGAACCAAGCGGCACTTCTCCACCTTCAACGTCCGGCCTCCGTCAGTCGCGCAATGCATTGGCGGGGCACCCTAACGAGCGGCCCGCCCGCCCGCGCCCGGTCGCCGCGAGATCCTAAATACCCAATTCCCAATCAGGATTTGCTAGTTTGGGCCGCGGCAGCACTGCGACCTGATCCGAAGGGGTGTACGACGACCATGGAACCGACCTCCGCGCCGGCGAAGCCGAAGGCGACCGAAGCCGACCTCGATCAGGACGAGAAGAAGGTCCAGAAGGGAAAGGGGCCGATCGGCTCTCGCGAGAACCCCGAGGTCTACGAGAACGTCCCGGGCCACATCATTCCCATCCTGGCCGATGAGTTCGACGACTTCGACGACGAGTCGGGCAAGTTCCTCGACGGCCAGACCCCGGAGAACGAGTTCATCGGCTTCCGGCTCAAGCAGGGGGTCTACGGACAGCGCCAGCCCGGCGTGCAGATGATCCGCGTCAAGCTCCCCCTCGGCGGCGTCACGCCGGATCAGATGGACGCCTTCGGCAGCGTCGTCGAGAAGTACGTCCCGCTGAACAAGGGCCACATCACGACGCGCCAGAACATCCAGATGCACCACGTCCCGCTGCCCGACGCCGCCGCGCTGATCCGTGAGATCTCGGCCGTCGGTCTCTCCAGCCGCGAGGGCTGCGGCAACACGATCCGCAACGTCACCGGTGATCCCTGGGCCGGCGTGGCCGCGGATGAGCCCTTCGATCCAACCGACTACGCGATCGCGTACGTCCGGTACTTCGTGCGCCACCCGACGACGCAGCTGATGCCGCGCAAGATCAAGACGGCGTTCTCGAGCTCCGACGCCGACCGGGCGATCGTCGGCATCCACGACATCGGCTTCATCCCGGTCATCAGGGACGGGGTCAAGGGCTTCCGGATGGTCGTGGGTGGGGGGACCTCGATCATGCCGCGGATCGCCCCGACGCTCGCCGAGTTCGTCGCAGCCGACGATGGCGAGTACCTGCGCGTCACCGAGGCGGCGCTGCGGATCTTCGACCGGCAGAATTGGCTGCGAGTCAACCGCGCTCGGGCCCGGATCAAGGTCCTGATCGACAAGATCGGCATCGACGCGTTCCGCGAGATGGTCGCCCGCGAGCTCGAGGGCGATTGGGTGGCCGACCGCGACTTCTCGATCGAGCGGTTGCTTCCGCATGTCGACGAGGAGCGTGCCGCCCCGGGCCCGACCACCGCGGTCGGCACCCCCAACGGCGATCTCGCTGCGTTCGAGGCGTTCTGCGCCGACAACGTCGATGCTCAACGTCAAGAGGGCTTCTCGACCGTGCACGTGAAGGTCACGCGGGGCGACCTGAGCCCTGAGCAGTTCCGCGGGCTCGCCCAGATCATGCGTGAGCACTGCGGCGGCAACGCCAGGACCACGATCGATCAGAACTTCGTGCTGCGCTGGGTACGAGACGGCTCCCTCTACGACGTCTACGCAGCCCTGCGTGAGCTCGGCCTGTCCGACGACGGCGTGAGCACGATCACGGACGTGATCTCGTGCCCGGGGACCGATTCGTGCAAGCTCGGGATCACCGCCTCGATGGGGCTGAATCGCGCGCTCCAGCAGCGGGTCGAGGAGATGGACATCACCGACCCGCTCACCCGTCAGATCCATCTGAAGATGAGCGGCTGCCCGAACGGATGCGGCCAGCACCACATCGGCACGATCGGGTTCTACGGCGCCTCGATCAAGGTCGGCGGCCACACGATGCCGGCCTACATCCCCCACATCGGTGGCCTGGCCGAGAACGGGGAGGTCATCTATGGCACCCGTCTGAAGGTCCGGCTGCCCGCCAAGCGGGTTCCAGATGCCGTCGAGCGCTGGCTGCGCATGTACGAGGCGGAGCGGGAGGAGGGCGAGATCTTCAACGCATTCGCCACCCGGGTGAGCACCGCACGCTTCGAGGACGAGATCCGCGACCTCGCGCTGCCCGCCGAGTTCAAGCTCGAGAACATGCTCCAGTTCATCGACTGGAACCGGCGCGATCCATACAAGGTGGAGCGCGGCGAGGGCGAGTGCGCGGTATAGATGACTCCGGCGAGATCCTCCGCTTCGCGTCCGGTCTCGCCGGACGATTGGCCCAACGGGACGGGAAGTCCTGCAGTCAGAGGCCTGAATCCGACATCTGCCTCTAGGCGGCGGCGCTGACGATGGCCGGCTCCGCGTCGCTGTCCGCCATTGACGTCGAGCGGGTACCCCATCCCGCCGAGCCGAATACGGAAGCGTCGGCGCTGACCACGGCGGCCGGCGATGCGATCGACCCGCGCGAGGTCTCCGATGAGCTCGAGGGGCTGAGCGCCGCCGAGACGATCGAGTGGGCGATCAAGACCTTCCACCCGCGACTGCGCTTCGCCGCCTCGTTCCAGAAGACGAGCTCGGTCACCGTCGACATCGTCAGCAGGATCATCCCCGACGCGAACTTCTTCTACCTCGACACCGACGTCCTCTTCGAGGAGACGTACGCCACCCGCGACGCGCTCGCCGCCAAGTACGGAATTCGATTCCAGTCGTTCTCCGGGATCGGCCTCGAGGAGCAGGCGAAGCTCTACGGCGACAGCCTCTGGAGCCGCCAGCCGGACGCCTGCTGCGGGATTCGCAAGGTGGAGCCGATGCGCGAGGCCCTCGCCGGGATCGACTGCTGGGTATCGGGGATCCGCCGCGAGGACTCCCGCACCCGCGCCGGGGCGGCGAAGTTCGGCTGGGACAAGCGCTTTGGGCTCTGGAAGCTGAATCCGCTGGCCGACTGGACCGAGTCGGATGTATGGGACTATCTGAATGAGCAAGGGGTCCCCTACAACCCCCTTCACGACGCCGGCTATCCGTCGATCGGTTGCACGCACTGCACCCGCCCGCCCGGCGCCGACGGCCACTCACGCTCGGGTCGTTGGGCCGATGCCCACAAGACCGAGTGTGGCCTGCATGGGTGATCGGGCGCCACACCGGTACCTTTCCGTTCTCCCCTACGCCCGACTCCAAAACTTCCAGACGTTCCCGCACCCTTACAAAGGAGCCACGAAACCGACATGAGCGACAAAGCCCTCACCCTGACCGCCCGCCAGACCGCCGACTTCGAGCTGCTCGCCAACGGTGGCTTCGCGCCGCTGAAGGGCTTCATGGGCTCCGACGACTGGCGCTCCACGGTCGAGAACATGACCCTTGCCAGCGGCGATGAGGTCTGGCCGATCCCGGTCGTCCTCGCCACCGACCTCGACGCCAACGAGGGCGACGTCGTCGAGCTCAGCGCCGACAACGGAAAGAAGCTCGGCCGGATCCGGATCAGCGAGGTCTTCGAGCGGGACGTCGAGAAGGAGTCCGAGCACGTCTACCGGACCACCGACGAGGCGCACCCCGGCGTCGCCGCCACCAAGGCCGAGGGCAATCGCTGTCTCGCCGGCGAGATCGAGGCCGACGACATGCCCGATCACGAAGAGGCCTTCATGCGCCGGTACTTCACCCCCGAGCAGTCGCGCAAGGAGTTCGCCGACCGCGGCTGGAAGCGCATCGTCGCCTTCCAGACCCGCAATCCGATTCACCGTGCCCACGAGTACCTGACGAAGGCGGCGCTCGAGGTCTGCGACGGCCTCTTCCTGCACCCGCTGATCGGCGAGACGAAGTCGGGCGACATCCCCGCTGACGTGCGGATGAAGTGTTACGAGGTCCTGATGGAGAACTACTACCCGAACGACCGGGTGGTGCTGGGCGTCAACCCGGCGGCGATGCGCTACGCAGGGCCGCGTGAGGCGGTCTTCCACGCCGTCGTACGGCGCAACTACGGCGCGACGCACTTCATCGTCGGCCGTGACCACGCCGGCGTGGGCGACTACTACGGCACCTACGACGCTCAGCACATCTTCGACGAGATCGACATCGAGAAGCTCGGGATTCGGCCGCTGATGTTCGAGCACACTTTCTGGTGCTACAAGTGTGAGGGCCTCGGTTCCAACAAGACATGCCCGCACACGCCCGAGGATCGTCTCTTCCTCAGCGGCACGAAGGTTCGCGAGATGCTCGAGAACGGCGAAGAGCCGCCGCCCGAGTTCTCGCGCCACGAGGTCGCCGCGATCCTCATCGACGCCTACAAGAACTAGCCCCTAAGCAGCAACAACCAAGGAGAACTTCACTCAATGTCAGATCACAAGGGATTCACCCTCTGGATGACCGGCCTCTCCGGCTCCGGCAAGTCGACGATCACCGAGGTGCTCATCGACGAGTTCGAGGAGCGAGGCCTGCCGCTCGAGGTGCTCGACGGAGATGTCGTCCGTGAGCATCTCTCGAAGGGCCTCGGCTTCTCCAAGGAGGACCGCGACACGAACATCGGTCGCATCGCCTTCGTCGCCGATCTGCTCTCACGCAACGGCGTGCCGGTGATCACCGCCGCGATCTCTCCATACCGCGAGACCCGTGACAACGCCCGCGCCATCCACGAGGGGCACGGCAAGTTCATCGAGGTCTTCGTCGCGACCTCCCTCGAGGACTGCGAGGAGCGCGACACGAAGGGCCTCTACGCGAAGGCGCGCTCCGGCGAGATCAAGGAGTTCACAGGCGTCTCGGATCCCTACGAGGAGCCGGAGAACCCCGAGCTTCGGATCGAGACCGCCGGCAAGACGCCCGAGGACAACGCCAAGGAGATCCTCGAGTACCTGGAGTCCGAGGGACTCATCTCGAGCAACTAGTCGTGGCGATCGACATCACCGGCGAAGACCGGTTCGTGCTGCACCAGCGGTTCAAGCTGGTGATCAACCAGTACGAGTTCAGTCTGCCGGGCGCCGACGAAGCGGGGGGCGAGGAGAGGCCCTTCTGCTTCGTCGAGCAGGCGCGCTTCAAGTTCAAGGAGGACATCCGGTTCTTCACCGATGACTCCAAGGACGAGGAGATCTTGCGGATCCTCGCCAGGCAGCGGTTCGACCCGCGGGCGACGTATGACATCACCCTGCCCGACGGCTCGAAGATCGGTCAGATCAAGAAGGTGTTCGGCAAATCGCTGCTGCGCTCCACGTACTCGATCATGGACGCGACCGGGACGGAGCTGGCGATCGCTCGCGAGCACAGCCTCGGCAAGGCTTTGTTCCGGCGGTTGCTGGGGTTCATCCCCTACCTCGGTGACTTCGCCGACTGGCTGCCGATCGCTTACGACTTCGAGTTTCTCCGCGGGGAAGAGCGGATCGGAATGAACCGCCGGCGGCGCTTCAAGTTCCGCGACGTCTACGACATCGACTTCAGCGCTGATCCCGACCGCACCGTCGATCGGCGGCTGGTGCTCGCGGCGACGGTCGGCATGGACGCGCTGCAGGCCCGGTAGCCGCGCGGTGGGGGCGTGTCCGCTTCGCATGGCTTTCCCTCCGGGTCCGTTTCGGTCCCGCCACTCCCTTAACCTGCAGCGATGAAGAGCGTCGCGGGAACCGCGCTTGTCGTTCTTGCCCTGAGCTTCGCTGCATGCGGCGATGACTCGGATTCCGGTTCTGCTCCCGGCACGACCGATGTCGCCGCGGACTCCACCTTCGACCACACCCAGGTCGCAGAACTGGAGAGCATCTTGAACACCGCCTATGAGGGGGCCTCGGGCTACGCCGAGACCAACGACAACTTCTTCGCGCGCAACTCGCAAGAGAAGGGCGATCTCGCGGCGGCTGTTTCCGTTGCTCTGTCCAAGCTCGACAATGGCGTCGGCTCGAGCTATGCGGAGGAGGAGGAATTAGGCGTCTGCAGTCGCTACGGAGCCGATGCTCCCTTCGTTGCCGTGAACGCGTCGCCATCCGGCGATGGGCTCACATTGACCGCGTCGGACGCGGAGGCCAGCGTCACCCTGAGCTATGAACCCGGCTCCGACATCGTTGTCGCCGACCCGGTGGAGTGCAAACCACCCGGCTAGTTCTCGACCATGCGAGAGGCGGGCCCCCGCAGCAGGCATGAACCCGACCCGCTCGGACAGGGCGGTCGCCGACAGCGTCGACCTCGGGCTAGCTGCGCAGCTCGGCCAGACGGCGAATCGTGGCAGCCCGATCGCTGCCGAACGGAATCGCGATGATCGAGTCCGCTCCCGCGTCGTCGAAGCGCTGTACGCGCCCCGCGAGATCCTCCGGAGTGCACGCGACACCACAGGTGTCGATCACGTCCGCGGACAACGCCATCGCTGCGCCCACACGGTCCCCGGCCAGGAAGAGGTCCTGAATCTCGTGGGCCTCATCGCCGAGGCCGTTGCCCTCCAGCAGGTCCACGTAGAAGTTCTTGCTCTTCGCGCCCATCCCGCCGAGGTAGAAGGCGATGATCGGGCGCAGCGCGTTGCGCGCCTCTTCGAGGTCGTCCTCGACCGCGATCGGGACCGTCGGGGCCACGTCGATCTCGCTGCGGTCCCGGCCCGCGCGCTCGAGTCCGCGATCGAGGGCCGCAAGCAGCCCGGCGCGATCCTCAGGGTCAAAGAAGGCCGGAATCCACCCGTCGCCGATCTCCCCGGCCAGCTCGACGGACTTCGGGCCGATCGCCCCGAGGTAGATCGGGAGCTTCTCCTGCGGCGGGCGCATCATCAGCCTCAGGGGCTTGCCGAGGCCCATGCCATCCGCCGTCGGGATCTGCCAGTTGCGCCCCTGGTGATCGACCGGCTCGCGCGCCCAGGCCTGCCGGACGATTTCGACGTACTCGCGAATCCGCCCGAGCGAACGCTCGAACGGGACGCCGTACCAGCCCTCGGAGACCTGCGGGCCCGAAACCCCGAGCCCGAGGCGCATCCGCCCGCCGGAGATCACGTCGAGCGTTGCGGCAGCCATCGCCGCGGCGGTCGGCTGGCGCGCCGGGATCTGCATCAGGGCCGAGCCGATACCGATCCGCTCCGTCCGGTCGGCGAGCACGGCGAGCACCGAGACGACGTCCTGCCCCCATGCCTCCGAGACCCAGACTCCATCGAGGCCGGCTTCGTCAGCCGCGACCGCCAGCGCGATCTGCTCCTCGAACGAGTACCAGGGCCAGTAGGCGACGGAGAGATGGATCCTCAAACTCATTCGGCGCTCGAGACTATTCGGCCGCGACCGCGATCGGCTAGAACTCGACGCCGTGGCCTCCACCCCGATCTCCCGCACCTACCGAGTGGCGCTCGGAATCTGTTCGCCGCTCGTGCGCAGCTGGGGCCGTCTCGAGGTGAGTGGTCTGGAGCACGTGCCGGCCGATGGGCCGGTGCTCGTCATCGGCAACCACGACAGCCACTGGGACCCCGTCGCGATCGGCATCGCCGGCCTCCCGAAGCGGCAGATCAGGGCGCTCGCCAAGGCCAGCCTCTGGGACATCAAGCCCCTCGCCCCGATCCTCAACGGCATGGGCCAGATCCCGATCAAACGGGGAGCCGGAGACGCCGGCGCCCTCGACGCCGCCACCGAGCAGCTGAGCGGGGGCGCCTGCATCGGCGTCTTCCCCGAGGGGACCATCTCTCGCGGGTTGGCCCTTCGGGCCCGCAGCGGCATCGGCCGCCTGGCCCTCGCCGTCCCGGAGTCGAAGCTCGTCTGCGTCAGCACCACCGGCACGGTTGACATCGTCCGCTTCCCGAAGCGCCCGCAGATCAAGGTCGAGTTCTTCGAGCCGGCGAGTGGGCAGATCGATCCGGCGGAGGAGCCCGGCGCCCTATCGGCCCGAGTCCTCGCCGAGATCCGCGAGCGATCGCCGATCGCGCTGCCGGGAAGGCGGAGGAAGGCGGAGCGGTACCGGCTGGCGGCGGAGGAAGCCCGGGACGAAGCTCCCGACTAGGCGTGGGCTCTCGCTGCCGCCAGGCGGGAGGGTGGAAGGTTTCGGGCTATAGAGGGGAGGGAGAACGGGACGCGAGGTAGCGGCGGCGCTGGGCCCGGATCACCCCTGTATTCGGGGCCAATCCTCCCCAGCGGTGAGTGGGATGAGAGGCACCACGTATCGCGTACGCCCCTCGGGAGGCAACCAGCGGTCGGGCCCGCCGGACGGAGGCGGTGCCGCCGCCCCTTCCGGCCCGCGCCTAACGCGACCTACGGCTTGTCCGGCACCCGCGGCTCACCGAGCCCGTAGGTGTCGTAGTCGCCCCAGACGCTGAAGGTCTTGTGCGTGGGGCCGTGGAAGTCCGACGACGCCGTGGGGACCAGGCCGAACTCCTCGCAGAGCTCGAGGCAGTGTTGGGTCTGCTCCTTGGTGTGCGGCGGGTAGAAGGTCTCGATGCCGTCGAGGCCGACGTCGCGGACGAGGCTCTCGACTAGATCGCGTACCTGATCAGGGTCCTTGACGTCCCAATAGGGATGGGCGACGACGGCGACGCCGCCGGCGTCGTGGATCAGGTCGACGGCCTGCTCGGCGGTCGGCCAGCTGCGTGAGACGAAGGCCTTGGCGCCGGGAACGAGGTACTCCTCGAAGAAGGGACCGAGGTCGGGGCCTGCGCCGGCGGCTTTCGCGATGTGCGGGCGACCGATCGCGTCGGCGGCTCCGGCCTTGGCCACCGCCTCCTCGAAGCTGACCTCCACCCCATGCTCGTTGAGCTTGGCGATGATCGCCTTGGCGCGGTCGACGCGTTCCTGCTGGGCGTGGTCGCAGGCGGGTTGGATCCTCTCCAGGTCGACCCAGTAGCCGCAGATGTGGAGGTCCTGGGAGTACTTGTGGACGCTGGACATCTCGGTGGCGGGAACGTTCTGGATCCCCAGCTCCGCGGCGACCCGGTTCGCCTCCGGGACGCCCGCCACACCGTCGTGGTCTGTCAGCGCCATCACGGTGACTCCCGCCTCCGCGGCGGAGCGGACGACGTCGGCGGGCTCGAGCTGGCCGTCGGAGACGGTTGAGTGTGATTGAAGATCGATCATCGGTGCGTCATTCTTACGTACTTCGGTCAAGAAAGGCCAGACGATCAGATGAGGATCTCCGCGAAAGCCGACTACGCCGTGCGCGCCGCGCTCGAGCTCGCCGCGTCCCCCGACGGGAAG
Organism: uncultured Solirubrobacterales bacterium; assembly: GCA_963826475.1. Classification (GTDB taxonomy): domain Bacteria; phylum Actinomycetota; class Thermoleophilia; order Solirubrobacterales; family 70-9; genus RHKX01. The sequence goes on from CAWGXC010000003.1 coordinate 1,659,154, forward strand.
CCAGTCAAGGGAACGAAGCTCGCCGGCGCGCAGGGGATCCCGTTGCAGTTCCTCGAGCACATCCTGCTCGACCTCAAGCGCGCCGGCCTGATCAAGACCAAGCGCGGCGCCAACGGCGGCTACTGGCTCGCCGAGCCGGCCGGCACGGTCACGGTCGCCGACGTGATTCGCGCGGTCGAAGGTCCTCTGGCCAACATTCAAGACCTCTCCCCGGAGGAGACGCGCTACGAGGGGGTCGCCGAGCGACTGCGGGACGTCTGGATCGCGGTCCGGCAGAACCTGCGTGACGTGCTCGAGCACGTCACGCTCGAGGAGCTGGCCACGGGAAAGCTGCCGGAAGTCGTGACGTCGCTCGTCGACGAGCCCGAGGCGTGGGTGACCCGTGAGACGGGAACACACGAAGTTGTGAGCTGAAAAGACTTTCGGCTATCATGCCGCGTCAATCCTGAGTGGGTCGGTCGACAATGTCTCGTTTTCGAGCGCGGACTGAGCCCGGTTCCCCCCGCCCAGGGCATCACATCATTCTCTTTCCCTTGGTTTCCGCAGGCTGAATCATGGATCCCCTGATCGTCCTCTTCGGGCTCGGCATCGGAGTGCTCGTCGGCATGACCGGCATGGGTGGCGCTTCGCTGATGACGCCGCTCCTGGTCCTGATCTTCAAGACCGAGCCCGTCACGGCGATCGGGACCGACATCTTCTACGCCGCCATAACCAAGACGTTCGGCGGCGTGCAGCATCTACGCGCCGGGAACGTCCACAAGGGCCTCGCGTTCTGGATGGCGGTCGGCAGCGTGCCGGCGGCGATCGCCGGGGTCTTCACCATCGAGCTGCTTCAGGAGGCCTATGGCGAGGATCGGCTGAAGGGCATCGTCTTCGGCCTCCTCGGGGGGACTCTGCTCGTCGTCGGAGTGGCGACCATGCTGCGCACGCTCTTCCTGCCCGATGTGATCAAGGAGCGATTCGCGATGCACCTGCATCGCCGTCACATCATCGCTGCGATCTCCACGGGGTTGGTGACGGGCTTCGTCATCGGGCTCACCTCGGCCGGCTCGGGCACCCTCATCGGGATCATCCTGATCGCGGTCTTCCGCCTCACCCCGGGCCGCGTCGTCGGCACCGACATCTTCCACGCGGCCGTCCTGCTCTGGGCGGCCAGCATCGCTCACATGATCGGTGGCAACGTCGACTACGGCCTTGCCGGGAACATCCTGGTCGGCTCCATTCCCGGGGTGCTGATCGGCGGCCGGATAGCTCTGAAGACGGGCAAGAACCTGTTGCGCGGGCTCCTCGCAGGAGTCCTGATCGCGTCCGGCACCATCCTGATCACGAAGGGGGACGAGCATCTCGCGGTGATCGCGGCGGCCGTCGTTTCGGTGATCTTCGGCGTCATGTTCACCTACATCCTGCGCCGCGAGGTCAAGCTCCCCCACGGCGAGGGGGTACGCGCTTACAAGACGATCAGCATGCCCTGGTCGCGTAGATAGCTCCGGGCGGATCCCCCGCTTCGCTGGGCCGCGACGGCCGCGAGCGTCGCAAGCTAGGGTGAAGCGCGATGGACTTCGCACTCGGATCGCGGCTCGAGGAGCTGCTCGCACAGGTCCGCTCCTTCATGGACGAGCACATCTACCCCGTCGAGGCGGAGGCGATGCAGGCCCTCGACGACGAGGTCCGTCCCGGGGTCGCCTACCCCGAGATCATCATCGGGATCCGCGAGAAGGCCCGCGCCGAGGGGCTCTGGAACCTCTTCATGCCCGGCGAGGAGCACGGCGCCGGCCTGACGAACTGGGAGTACGGGCTCCTCTGCGAGGAGATGGGTCGCAGCCCCGTCGTCGCGCCGATGGCCTTCAACTGCTCCGCTCCGGACACCGGGAACATGGAGATCCTCGCCGAGCACGGAACCGAGGAGCAGAAGCAGCGCTGGCTCGAGCCGCTGCTCAACGAGCATCACCGCTCATGCTTCTCGATGACGGAGCCCGAGGTCGCCGGCTCCGACCCGACCACGCTGCAGGCCCGTGCCGAGCTCGACGAGTCGGCCGGGGAGTGGGTCATCAACGGCCACAAGTGGTTCACCTCCGGGGCCGTGGGGGCGGACTTCGCGATCGCCATGGTCGTCACCGACCCCGACGCCGCTCCCTACGCGCGGGCGAGCATGATCATCGTCCCCGTCGACAATCCCGGCTTCGATCTCGTCCGCCCCGTCTCGGTGATGGGCCACGACAAGGGGCCGGGCCACTGCGAGATCCGCTACAGCGACTGCCGCGTGCCGGAGGGCAACCTGCTCGGGCCGCGCCAGGCCGGCTTCGCCATCGCCCAGGACCGCCTCGGCCCGGGCCGCATCCACCACTGCATGCGCGCGATCGGCACCTGCGAGAGGGCCATCGACATGATGTGCAAGCGCGCCAACGAGCGCGAGGCGTTCGGCTCCAAGCTCTCCGAGAAGCAGTTCATCCAGGACTTCGTCGCCAAGAGCCGGATGGAGACCGAGCAGGCCCGGTTGCTCACCCTCAAGGCCGCCTGGCGCATGGACACCGAGGGCAAGCGCGAGGCGCGACGAGAGATCTCGATGATCAAGGTCGTCGCCGCCAACGTCGTCATGGACGTTCTCGATCGGGCGATTCAGGTGCACGGGTCGCTCGGCATGTCCGACGACACCCCGCTCGCCGCCTTCTGGCGCTACAGCCGCATGCTGAAGGTCGCCGACGGGCCTGACGAGGTCCACAAGATGGTCATCGCCCGGCGTGAGCTGAACCGCTTCGCCAAGCGCGACGACGAGCAGGCGCGGGCCTCGAACGGCTCCACCGCGCAGCCCGCAGCGACGCGGTAGGCACCCGATCCCGGAAGGGCGGGTGAAGGTCGTGGCCGTGCGGAAGGGCGAGGGACGGACGGCGGCGCGCGAACGCCTCGCCGTGATCGGGCTGCTCGTCGCGATGGCCCTCTCCGCGATCGTCACGCTGATCCTCGGTCGGCACCTCAGCTTCTACGCCGACGAGCTCGACTGGCTGACGACCTACGACAGCCTCGCACCGCGTTCGCTCCTGACCCCGCATAACGGTCACCTGATCGCGACCACGCGGTTGATCTACGAGGTCGTCCCTCGAGGCCTCGGGACCTCGTATCTCCCGTTTCGCCTGATCGACCTCGCGGGGGTCCTGGCCTCCGCCGCGCTCGTCTTCGTCTTCGTTCGCCGCCGCCTCGGGGGCCCCGTCGCCCTTGCCCCGGCGCTCGTCCTGCTCTTTTTCGGATCCTCCCACGAGATCGTCCTCTCGTCCCTGGGAACGCCCTTCGTTCTCTCCATCGCCTTGGGCCTCGCGGCCATCGTCGCGTTCGACGAGGGCTCGCTCGCTCGCGACCGGCTGGGTCTGCTCCTCCTCCTCGGCTCGGGTCTCTCCCACACGTTCGGGATCGTCATCGCGGGAGGCGTCGCCGTCCAGCTCGCCTCCAACCCCGCGGATCGGAGGCGAATCTGGGTTGCCTTGGTGCCCATCGTCCTATGGGTGGCGTGGTGGATATGGGCCCGCCAGTTCCATCAGGGAATCACCTCGGCGTCGAACGTCCCGCTGGCGCCCCTCCACATGCTCGAGTCGGCCGGCTCCGCGATCTTGGCCCTGACCGGCACCGGCCCTGAGTACGGCATCAAGACCGACCTTCTGGAGCATCTCGTGGACGCCGCCTCCGTCGTCATCGCCCTCGCCGCCTTGGGCCTGCTCGGCCTGCGGATCCGGTCGGCCGGCGCGTCCGCCCGCTTGCGGGGCGCGCTTGCGATGGCGATGCTGTTCTGGCTCTCCATCGCACTGTCGGAGAGCCCTCTGCGCCAGCCGACGACTTCGCGCTACCAGTACTTCGGCGCAATTCTCGTCGTCCTCATCGCGGCGGAAGCGTTTCGCGGCGCCAGGATCGGCCTGCGCGGCGCGAAGGTCCTGATCGTCGTGCTCGCGGTGGCGATCATCGGCAACGGCCTGCGGCTCGGCTTCGGCGCCGACCGGCTGACCGGCCAGGTCGCGGAGGTTCAGGCGCAGATCGCGATGGTCGAGGTGGCCGGAGAATCGGCGACTTCCACATTCTTCCCAGCGAGCGTGGCTCCGCGGGGATCGGATCTGTTCCTTGCGAGCGCCGGGTCGATCCAAGAGTTCGTCTCGAACGTCGGACCGCTCGGCTTCACCCTCCCCGAGGTTCGGGTGCAGAGCGAAGCGGTTCGCGCTGACGCGGACTTCGTGCTCGCGCGGGCGGAGAGGCTGGTGGCCGTGCCGGCGGGAGTCCTCGAACTCGGGCTGAACCGCGCCTGCACCACGATCGGAACGGGCTCCGCCGGGCGGGTCCACGTTCCCCTAGGGCCGGGGGTTCAGGTGGTGAGGCAGCTCGAAGGGCCGGCCCAGCCACTTCTGGTCGGCCGTTTCGCCGACTCCGCGAGCGTCCAGATCGGGACGCTCGACCCGGAGGCCGATGTGATCATCGCGATCCCGAGCGACGCCGCGCCCGATCGCTGGTTCACGACCTTCACCGGCAGGGTGCGGATCTGCAAGTGAGGCCGGATGTGACGGGGGCTATCCCAGCCGTGCGACCGCCTGGTCGGCCGCCTCGGCGAGCTTGCCGACGTTCTTGCCGAATTCCTCGAACCCCGCTTCGGGCTTCCCGTATTGACCCTTCGTGTAGCGCGAGTAGACGCCCTCGAGAATGATCGCCAGCTTCCAGTAGCCGAGCGCGACGTAATAGTCGATCCGGCTCAGGTCCCGGCCGGAGCGCTCCGCATATCGCGCCTTGACGTCCTCTCGTGAGGGGAACCCCGGGGCCATCGTCGCCGGCTCGAAGAGCGGCAACAGCGAATCGCCGTCCTCGCCCCAGTAGACGAGCAGGAGCCCGACGTCGGCGAGCGGATCGCCGAGCGTGCAGAGCTCCCAGTCGACGACGGCGGCCACCTCGCCGGAGTCGTTGAGGATCATGTTGTCGAGGCGGTAGTCGCCGTGAACGACGGCGGCAGGACCCTGATCGGGAATGCGTTCTGAAAGCTTGTCGTGGACCGCCTCGACGAGTGGGATCTCGCGGGTCTTGGAACCCTCCCACTGGCCCTGCCACCGGCGCAGCTGGCGGGCCACGTAGTCCTCCTTCTTGCCGAGCTCGCCGAGACCGATCTCGTCCGGATCGAGCGCATGGATGTCGACGAGGGTGTCGATGACGCGCTCCCCGATCGCCCGCCGATCGGACTCGTCCGGAAACGCGTCGGCGTCGGGCCGCTGGCGAAGGATCGGTCCCTCGACGAAATCCATCAGATAGAAGGGGGCATCGTTGACTGAGTCATCGGTGCAGTAGCCGGCGATCGGGGCGACCGGAACGGGTGTCTGCGCCATCGCCGAGACGACCCGGTGCTCGCGGCCCATGTCGTGAGCGGATCCGAGCGCCTTGCCGAGCGGCGGGCGCCGCAGCGCCCAGTGGTGGCCGGCGGAGTCCGTAACCGAGTACGTCAGGTTCGACCGGCCGCCCGCGATCCGGTCGTAGGCGAACGGTCCCCTCGCGCCGGCGACGTTCGCTTCGATCCACGCGTCGACGCGCTCGACGGCGATCCCCTCCGGTGACTCGCTCTCAGGGCTCACGGCGCGCACACTATTGGCCCGCGGTGGCTGATATGAGTGCAAGGTGCCCGAGCTCGGACATCGTGGTCTGCTCGTCGACTTCGGCGGCGTCCTGACGACCGACATCTGGCGGAGCTTCGACCTCTTCTGCGCCTCGGAGGGGCTGGAAGCCGGACGCGTCAAGGAGATGTTCCGCGCCGATGGAGAGGCACTTGCGCTGCTCCGGCGGCTGGAGCGCGGCGACGTCTCCGACGGCGACTTCGAGCGCAGCTTCGGCGCGATGCTCGAGGTCGAGCCCGACGGCCTGATCGGCAGGCTCTTCGCGGGCCTCGGCCCGGACGAGGAGATGATCGCCGCCGTGGAGGCCGCGCGTCGAGCTGGGATCCCGACCGGCCTGATCTCGAATTCGTGGGGCACCGGCATCTACGAGCGGGCACCGATGGAGATCTTCGACGCAACGGTCATCTCAGGCGACGTCGGGCTGCACAAGCCCGAGCCGGAGATCTACAGGCTCGGCGCCGAGCGAATCGGGATCGAGCCCGAGGCATGCGTCTTCGTCGACGACCTGCGCGAGAACATCGCCGGCGCCGAGGCCGTGGGCATGACCGGCATCCTCCATCGCGGCGCCGCTTCGACGATCGCCGAGCTCGAGCGCCTGCTCGAGCTGCAGCTCTAGGCGCTGACGAGCGCCGGGGGCGCGAGGTCAAGGAGAGTCCGGTGCCGTGGCCTCCGGCCACAAGCCGGGCGATGACGCAGAGATCGCGTCTCCGGCGCCGTCAGAGGAGCTTTTCCTCGATCACGGCGCGCAGCTGTTGGTTGCGCCATGTTCCGGTCACCTGCTCGATCCGGATGCCCACCTCGCCGCCGGCGATCTCGAGCGTGCCGATCTGATTGCGGAAGCGCGGCCGGGTGGTGCTCCGCCAGCGGAGGCGGGGCGGGCGCACGTTCGCGGCTGCCGCAAGCGTCCGGCCGATGCGCTCCATCGCCTTGGTGTGCCCGGCCGCGAGGACGAGCCGCTCGCTCGCCTGCAGCTCCTTGCGCAGGCCTGAGCATGTCGCATGCCACACCTTCGTATGGGCGGAACCGGCCTCAGCCGGGAGCGAGACCTCCGAGACGAAACAGTGGTGGACGTCGCCGCCGAACATCACCATCGAGTCGGGAGCTTGGCCGCACTTGCCCGTTGCGACGTCGATGACGAGCTGCTCCATCTCTCGGAATGAGCGCTGGAAGGATGCCCAGTGGTCCAGGTTGGCGCCGATCCGCACCTTCTCGCCGAGCGGCGCGAGGCGCCTGCCCCAGGCACCGGCGGAAACGGCCTCCGACCACGCCTCGATGTCGTGCATCCCGTGCGGAAGCAGGAACGGGAGCGAGCTGACCATCAGCAGATGCTTGTGCTCGCCGTCAACCCGGTCGGTGACCCAGCTCCACTCGTCCTCGCTCACGATCCGGCGGTTGCCCTCCTCGAGCTGGCGCCCGGCTCGAGAGTCAACCACCAGGAGTCGCGCTGGACCGAGGTCGCTGCAGAAGCTGAAGCGCGAGTGACCCTCCTGCGTCTCGGCGCGCTCGGCGAGGTCGCGCACGACCTTGCTTCCGTCCTCCCCGTCACGCAGCCGAGAGAAGGTCTCGTCCGCGTCCAGCTCTCCGCACGAGAGGTTGCCGAGGTGCTGGTAGACCCAGTAGGCCATCAGCCCGCCGATGACGCGCCCCTCATACCAATCGGTCTGGCGCATCTCGTCGAGCCAGGCCTGGGAGGTCTTCCATTTGTCGTTGATCTCGTGGTCGTCGAAGATCATCGACGTCGGCAGCGTCGAGAGCATCCAGCGCACGACCGGGTAGGTCCAAGCGTCGCGGTAGCCGACGGTGTACTCCTCGAAATCCTCCAGCACGTTGACCGGGCCGTCCGCGTGCACCTCGCGACCGGCCACCTGCTCGCGAACGTTCTGCGGTGGCTGGTCGGCATACAGCTGATCGCCCATCATCAGCAGCGCATCGGGCCACAGCGCCTGCGGCTGGCGCAGCATGCGAAGGGCGAAGGTGCGCAATGCATCCATGCCCCTCCCCTTCGGGTTCCACCAGCGCTGGGAGGTGTGCGGCGGATGGTGCGGCGCCGAGGTCCTGCAGGAGCCGAACAGAAGGCGCAGGTTGCCGTCCTTCGGCACCGGCCGGATCCGCGGCTGGGGGAACTCATAGCCCTCCGGCGGCCACACCTTGGCGCCGCCAACGGTGACGTCGTAGGGGTGGGCCTCGCCCGGCTCGAGGCCCTCGATCGCGACCAGCGCAAAGTGGTGGTCCTCGACGGTGAAGGTCTTCGCCGTGTGACCCAGGATCTCGACCTCACACGGCTCGTCCACCTCGACCCAGACGGTCGCTTCGGACTCGCCGACGAAACGCAACAGGGGGCCTACGAGCAACTCCGGCACGAACCCATTCTTAGCGAAGCTCCCGCTGAGGGGCGCCGCCCGCGCGCGCTCACCCGCCGCCACGGACGGCCGCTCAGCCCGAGCAGGACCGATCTCGGCGTAACGCTCCCGCCAGGCTGAGGCGCGCCTGCACGCGCACGGCCTCCGGGCCCGCTGACCCGGGCACCGTGAGCAGCGTCGAGTCATCCCCGGACCCCTCGACGCAACCGCTGCCGGCGGTCACCTCGAAATAGGGCGAATAGCGCATCCTGATCAGGTACTCGCCCGGCCCGGGCACCGTGACGGTGAACTCGTCGGGGCCGAGCTCGCTGACCCGCGCCCCGCCGTCGGCCAGGGCCTGGCCGGGAACGAATCCGCCGCCGCCGCGGGGCCGAACCTCCCAGAGCGTCCATTCCTCATCGGACCAGACCTCGTGCAGGAATGGAAGGTGCGCGTGCCGCAGCAGCTGCCCGACCTCCTCGGACTCGTAATCGAGGACCGCATCGGGCAACGCGACGTAGGAGGCCCCGTGATCGGTGAGCCAACTGCGGTAGCCGGCCGGCGTGAGGTCGCCCTCGGTGAAGAGCGGAAGATCGCCCGTCTCGAGCTGGCGCAGCCACCCCCCGGTGAGCGAATAGCGCTCGGCGACGTAGGCGGCCTCCCAGCGCTCGCGGGTCGCGGGAATCTCGATCCGCACGGGCGCTCCATCGGTCCGCTGGTCGAGCTGGGCGAGCAGCGGCGCGTAGAAGCTCGCCTGGGTGGACGGCGAACCGCTGCCGTTGCGCAGATCGGTCAGCGGGGCGGCGATCTGCCAGTAAGCGAGTGGGAGCGCGACGAGAGCGAGGAGCCGGGGGCGGCGCTCGAGCAGCGTCAGGGCGGCGATCGGCCCCAGGAGCAAGGCGCCGAGCCGGGGTGCGTTGCTGCCGATCGGCGTGGCGATGAAGTAGAGGGCGACCACCATCGTGAGGTAGATCGCGATGCCGATCCGCAGGATTCGGAGCTCCGGTGGGACGACGAACAGAGCGACGGCGCAGGCCACCGCGACGAACCAGAACGCGGAGAACTCGAACGGCTGCGTCCCGCCGACGGGGAAGGCGAGGACGAGCGCGAGCGTGGCACCGAGCGAGGCCGCGGTCAGCACCGCTCCCTCGCGCCGGCGCCCACCGAGGAGCATGGCGACGCCGGCGAGGGCGGTGAAGAGCCCGGCGACCGGGCTCGCGAGGGCGGCGAGGGCGGCGGCGAGGGCGGCGAGCGGCAGGCGGCGCACCGCGAGGAGGGCGAGCAACCCCAAGGCGAAGCCGAGCATGAACGTGACCCGGCCCGTGTAGAGCAGCGCGCCCGACCCGAATGCGAACCAGACGGCCGCGACCGTCGCCGCGCGGCCGGGCCTGAGCCGATGGACCAGGATGGCGAAGACGCTCGCCATCGCGATCGCCGCGAGCAGTCCGACCAGCCTCGGCCCGATGAGCGCCCCGAGCGGCGGGTAGATCAGGCTGTAGCCGGGCACCAGGTGCCCCGAGTACCAAGCCTGATTCCAGAGCACCCACCCGTGCTCGCTCCACAGGTCGGCCCTGAAGGTCTGGGCCGCGAGGTCGGTGCTCGCCGTGGCGAACAGCAGCGAGGGCAGCGCGACGGCCCCGGCGATCACCCCCGCAACGCCCGCGACTCCGCCCCTCAGGCCAGTCAGCCGGTCCGAGGCTTACCCCTTCGCGTACTCGAGCCGGATCTGCTTGCCCTTGAGCTTGGTTCCGTCGAGGCGCTCGAGAGCCTGAGCCGCCTGGTCGGCGTCGAGGTCGACGAACGTGAAGCGCTCGAGGATCCTGACGTCGTGAATCGCGTCCTCGGGGATCACCGCTCCCTCGATGAGGGCGAAGCGGATGTCCTCGTCCTCGATCCCGCTTCTGCCGCCGCGGTTGATGAAGAGCTTGACATGGCCGCTCTCGTTCTCGACCGGCTCGGAGGGCACGTCGTCAGCTTCGGAGCCGTCGTCCTCGGGGAGGCCGGTGATCTCGTCCTCGGGCAAGCCGGTGATCTCGTCCTCGTGCCCGTGGAGGCCGTCCTCGGCTGCGGCGATCACCTCGGGCTCGGGCTCGGGATCAGCGCTCGCCTCGAGGCCGATCTTCCCCGGCGAGGTGTCGACGCCGGCATCCGGGTTCTCGTCGCGGTCCCAGACGACCTCCTCGCCCGCGGGCTTCTCGTCGCGACGCCTGTGACGACGCTTCGGCCGCGGCGCGTGCTCGATCCGGTCCTCGGGAGCCTCCCACTCGCCGATCGAGGTCTTCACCTCGCGCTCAATCCTCTCGATCTCGCCCCGCTCCTTCGGGGTGACGAAGGTGATGGCCCGGCCGGTGCGGCCGACGCGGCCGGTGCGGCCGATCCGGTGAACGTAGATCTCGCTGTTGTTGGGGAGATCGAAGTTGATCACGTGGGTGACGTGCTCGATGTCGAGCCCGCGGGCGGCGACGTCGGTCGCCACCAGCAGCGGCGACTTGTGCTCCTTGAAGGAGATCATCACCCCGTCACGCTGACCCTGGCTCATGTCGCCGTGCAGGGCCTTCGACATGATCCGGCGGTCGCGCAGGTTGCGGTCCAGCCGCGCGGTGCCGAGCTTCGTCCGGCAGAAGACGATCGCCTGCTCGGGCTCCTCGGCCTTCAGCACCTCGACGAGGCGGTCGGTCTTGTCCTTGGACTCGACCTCGACGTACGCCTGCTCGATCGCGTCGACGGTGAGCTTCTTCGGCGTGATCGAGATCGTGATCGGGTCGTACATGTACGTCTCGGCAAGGCGCGCGATCGGCGGCGGCATCGTCGCGCTGAAGAGCATCGTCTGGCGGCCGTTCGGGCACATCCGGAGGATGCGCTCGACGTCCTCGATGAACCCGAGGTCGAGCATCTCGTCAGCCTCGTCGAGGACGACGTAGCGGGTGCCGGTGAGCACCAGGGCGCCGCGGGAGATCAGGTCCTTCATCCGGCCGACTGTCGCGACGATCACGTGCGCCTTGGAGCGGACACGGGAGGCCTGCTCGCGCACGGAGGTGCCGCCGAAGACGGCGACAACGTTGACGTCGAGATGCTCGGCGTAGGAGCGCAGGGCCTGGGTGACCTGGATGCAGAGCTCCCGGGTCGGCGTGAGCACGATCGCCTGCGTCTCGTCGCTCGTCGGATCGAGGTATTGCATGAGGGGCAGGCCGAACGCGGCGGTCTTGCCGGTGCCGGTCTGAGCCTGGCCGATCATGTCGTTGCCGGCGAGGAGCTCAGGGATCGCCTGCTCCTGGATCGGGGAGGGCTGTTCGTAGCCCAATTGGTCGAGGGCGGTGAGGATGTCCTCTTTGAGGCCGAGGTCGCGGAAGGTTGTCATGCAGAGGGGTTTAGCAGGAGCTTGCCCTGGGTCCCCCGGCCCTGTAGTGCTTCGTGGGCCGCGGCGACCTCCGAAAGGCCGTACGTGGCACCCACCACGACCTCGAGCTTTCCGGACGCGACGCCCTCCAGCAGCTCGGAGATTCCCTGCTCGAGGAGGTCGGGCCGCTGGAAGAGGTGAACGAGCCAAAAGCCCACCACAGCGCGGCTCGTGCGCATCAGCTTCTGGCTCTTGATCAGGTTGGGCTCGCGCGACGCGATGCCGAACGTGACCAGTCGCCCGAATGGGGCCAGGGCGTCGAAGCACGCTTCGAACGCCGACCCGCCGGCCATCTCGAGCACCACGTCGACCTGCTTGCCTCCGTTGGCTTCGAGGATGTCGTCGGCGAGAGCATCCGAGCGAGAATCGATCGCGACGTCGGCGCCGAGGCGCTCGGCGAGCTCTCGCTTCTCGGGCGTCGACGCGAGCGCGATGACCCGCCCGGCGCCGATCTTCTTCGCCAGCTGGACGGCGATCGTGCCGGTCCCGCCGCCGGCGGCCTGGACGACGACGCTCTCCCCGCGCTCGAGGCGGCCGCTGATCCGCAGGAGGGTCCACGCGGTCAGCCCCTGCAGCAGGATTCCGGCTGCCTGATCGTCGTCGACTTCATCGGGGATGGGAACGAGCGAGGCTCGCGGCACCGCGACCTTCTCGGCGTAGCCCCCGTTCATCAGCATCGCCGCCACGCGGCGGCCGTCGGGGGTGCGGCCGCTGACCTCGCCCCCGGGGATGAGGGGAAGCTGGGCCTTGGCGAGGTAGTCGTTCTCACGCTGGTGGGTGTCGGCGAAGTTCATCCCGGCGCGCGCGACATCGATGACGACCTCTCCCTCGCCGGGCTCGGGATCGGGGAGCTCGACGAGCTGGAGAACCTCCGGTCCGCCGAATTCCTGAATCTGCACTGCGCGCATGGGACGGGGAGCCTATGCGAGGATGCCGCTCGCCATGGCCCTGACCGTAGTTGGATCAATCGCCTTCGACTCCGTGCGCACGCCATTCGGCGAGCGCGAGCGCATGTTGGGCGGTTCGGCCGTTCACTTCGCCCTTGCGGCGAGCTTCTTCACCGACGTCCACGTCGTCGGACCCGTTGGGGACGACTTCGGGGATGCCGAGCTCGCGATCCTCTCCGACCACGGAATCGGGACGGACGACATCGAGCACGTCGCCGGTGGCGAGACCTTCTTCTGGCGCGGACATTACGAGTACGACATGAACACCGCCCACACCGACGACACCCAGCTCAACGTCTTCGCCGACTTCGAGCCGAAGCTCTCGGACGCCACCGGCGCCTCGGAGCTGCTCTTCCTCGGCAACATCCAGCCCGACCTGCAACGCAAGGTTCGCGGCGATGCCGCGGGCGCCCGATTCGTCGCCCTCGACTCCATGAACCTCTGGATCGACATCGCTCGCGATTCCCTGGTGGCGGCCATCGGCGAGATCGACTGCCTGCTGCTCAACGATGCCGAGATCCGCATGCTCACCAACGAGCCGAACCTGATCAAGGCAGCCAGGGCCGTCATGGAGATGGGCCCTCGCATCGTGGTCGCCAAGCGGGGCGAATACGGCGCCGTCCTGATCACCGAGGACGCCGCATTCGCCGTTCCCGCCCTGCTCCTCGAGGAGGTCGTCGACCCGACCGGCGCCGGTGACAGCTTCGCGGGTGGCTTCCTCGGCTTCCTCGACGGCGAGGGTGCCCACGATCCCAGCATGGACCAGCTCCGCCGCGCCATGGTCATGGGCTCCGTGATGGCCTCCTTCAACGTCCAGAACTTCGGCACCGAACGGGTCCGGGCCCTCGAGCGCTCCGAGATCGATGGCCGTCTGGGTGAGTTCAAGTCGCTCACGCATTTCGACGCGACCTAGCGCACGCTTAGTCACATTCCTCGCGTCACACGCGCGCTTTTGGCTGCGAGTCTCGCCCGATGAAGCGCAATGGGCTGGTTGAGCCCGGTATATCGGGCTTATCCAGCCCACTACCGCTGCGGCTGGCCAAATTCGTCGAGCGGCAGCACGGTGTCGTTGCCCGACGGCAACTCGTCGCTGCCGGCATGGCGACATCGACGATCGACGGCTGGATCCGGGCCGGCCACCTCCACCTCATCCACCGCGGGACGTATGCGCTCGGCCACGCGCTTCTTGGCAGGGAGGGGAAGTGGATGGCCGCCGTCCTTGCCTGCGGCGAAGGCTCGGTCCTCAGCCACGGGCCTTCCGGCCAACTCTTCGGCTTCGTCGATCAGCGTGAGCGGTTCGCAATCCACGTCTCCCTGCCGGATCGCTCGGACCGAAGAATCCCCGGCATCGTCACCCACCGTCCACGTCTGCTGCTGCCCGCCGACACCACCACCCGCCTGCGCATCCCGACGACGACGCCCACCCGGACGATCTACGACCTGGCCGCAACCCTCCCTCTCAGCCCAACTCGTCGCGCGTTCGAGAAGGCCGAACGCCTCAACCTGCTGAACCGCCCTCGCCTGCGCCAACTCATCGAGTCATCGCCCACCCACCGCGGCAACGGCACCCTCCGCTCCCTCCTGGCCGCCCGCCTCCTCCCCCTCTCCGAAACCCGCTCCTGGCTGGAGGACCTCCTGCTCTTCATCTGCGCCGAGCACTCCCTTCCCCTTCCTGCGATCAGCGTCCCGCTCTTGGGCTACGAGGTCGATTTCCTCTGGCCCGCCGCCCGCTTCGTGATCGAGGCCGACGGCGGCGATCACCTCGACCCAACACAGCGCGACCGCGACAACACTCGCGACATCACCCTAGGACGGGCGGGCTACCTGGTTCGCCGCTACTCGTCGCGGGCGATGGGGCATGAGGCTGAGGTGGCTGCGGAGGTGCTGGCGATCCTCCGGGATCGGGGCCCGTCAGACCGCAACTGCGATACTGAGCTCGACTTTCAGAGCTAATCGAGGAGACGGAAATGGCTGACGAACAGGCGGCGGGTACGGGAGCTGACACGCTCTCGATCACCGACAACCGCACGGGCAACACCTTCGAGGTCGAGATCACCGACGACACGATCAAGGCCATGGACCTTCGCCAGATCAAGGTGAAGGAGGACGACTTCGGGATGATGACCTACGACCCCGCCTACACCAACACGGCGTCGTGTCGTTCGTCGATCACCTACATCGACGGCGAGGCCGGAATCCTCCAGCATCGCGGCTACACGATCGAGGACCTCTGCGAGAAGTCGAGCTACCTCGAGGTCGCCTACCTCCTCGTCTTCGGTGATCTGCCGACCGAGAAGCAGCTCGAGCGCTGGATCTACGACGTCACCCACCACACCTTCGTCCACGAGGACATGAAGGCCCTCTACCGGGGCTTTCGCCACGACGCCCACCCGATGGGCATCCTGCTCGCCGGCGTCGGTGCGATGTCGACCTTCTACCCGCACGCGAAGGACATCGAGGACGAGGAGGAGCGCTACATGGCGGCGATCAGGCTGATCGCCAAGATGCCGACGCTCGCCGCGTTCTCGTACCGCCACAGCCTCGGGCTGCCGTACGTCTACCCCGACAACGACCTCGACTACGCGGGCAACTTCCTCGGGATGATGAAGAAGATGACCGAGACCAAGTACGAGCCCGACCCGCGGCTCGCGAAGGCGCTCGACGTCCTCTTCATCCTCCACGCCGACCACGAGCAGAATTGCTCGACGGCGGCCGTACGTGCCGTCGGCTCCTCCCAGGTGGATCCCTATTCGGCTGTCGCCGCCGGCGTGGCCGCGCTCTACGGTCCGCTGCACGGGGGGGCCAACGAGGCGGTCCTGCGGATGCTCCGCCGGATCGAGAAGGCCGAGAACGTGCCCGACTTCCTCGAGGGCGTGAAGAACCGCGAGGAGAAGCTGATGGGCTTCGGCCATCGGGTCTACAAGAACTACGACCCGCGGGCACGGATCATCAAGAAGCACGTCGACGAGGTGCTCGAGATCACCGGTGACAACCCGCTGCTCGACATCGCGACCGAGCTGGAGAAGCGCGCGCTCGACGACGAGTACTTCACCGATCGCAAGCTCTACCCGAACGTCGACTATTACTCGGGCCTCATCTACGAGGCGCTCGGCATCCCCAGCGAGATGTTCACGGTGATCTTCGCGATCCCGCGCACCTCGGGCTGGATCTCCCAGTGGATGGAGATGAACGGGGACAAGGAGCAGAAGATCGCGCGCCCGCGGCAGATCTACACCGGCGAGCGCGACCTCGAGTACGTGCCGATCGGCGAGCGCGACGGGCCCGAGAAGATCACCGGCCCGCCCGCCCGACGTCCGGTCAAGGCCCGACGCGGAGCCTGAGCTCCTTCAAGCTGACAATCAGGCACGGCCCGAAGGTCGCCCGGGAGAGCCACCCCTCGCTCGAGGAGGCGATCGACTCCATGCGCTCGCACTGTGAGCGGATTCGATCGGAGGGCGGCCTCGAGGAGGTGGAGCTGATGCGCACATACGAGCCCGGCGACCAGGTGGAGGCCCGCCTCGAGGTCTCGACCGGGGGAATGCTGCGCAGCCGCGACGCGGGCATCGACGTGATGGGCGACGGGGAGCTCGTGCCCTTCCGCGGCGGCGTCTTTCGCAAGCCGATCGCGCCCGAGCACGGTGAGACCCCCTACGACGCGGTCGCCGCCGCTCTGCGAGGCTGAACCGATGCCGGAGGCAAGCGGGAGAGGCCACGGGAAGTCCGTGCACGGCGGCAAGCCGGTCGGACGCCGGGTGAAGCTGCCCCGCGGGGCGCAGCGGCCGATCAACGTCTTCATCAACGGCTCCGACCAGGTGGAGGGGACCGATTACACCCTCCACGAGGGCATGATCGTCTTCAGGGAGCCGATTCTCAAGGAGGACCTCAGCGCGCTGTCGGGGATGCGCAAGATGATGCTCGGCCTCGGCCTCGTCGGCTCCTACCAGCGCAATGAGACGGTCGACGTCCAATACTCGCTCAACGGGAAGGTCGAGCTCGCTTCCGACCTCCCGATCATCCCCGGCGACTGAGGCCCCCCTAGCCCAGCCCGGCGAGCTCCGCGACCTTCTCGCGATGCTGCCCTGCGGTGCCGAAGAGCTGGCCGCCCGCGCGCGCCCGCTTGAGCAGGAAGTGCAGGTCGTGCTCCCAGGTGAATCCGATGCCGCCGTGGACCTGAATCGAGGCCTTGCAGACCTCCCAGGCCGCGTCGGAGGCACGCGACTTCGCCATCGCGGCGGCGAGCGGGAGCGAATCCGGATCGGCGTCCGCCGCCCACGCGGCGAAGTAGGTCAGCGACCGCGCCTCCTCGACGTCGTAGAGCATCTGGGCGCAGAGGTGTGAGACCCCCTGGTAGGCCCCGATCGGCCGATCGAACTGCTTGCGGTCCTTGGCGTACTCGACCGCCATCTCCATCGCCTTCTGCGCGATCCCCGTCAGCTCGGCCGCGGCCGCGACGTAAATCCGGTCGCGTGCTGGACCGATATCGCCGGGAATGGCCTCGCCGGAGGGATCGGTGAGCTTCGAGTAACGACGGGTCGCGTCGATCAGATCGAGCGGCTCGAGCTCGGCGTCGGCGCCGCTGATCAGCGAGGCGCTCTCGCCGTCAGGGTCGAGGTAGACGATCGCCTCGGCGCCCTCGCCGTCACCGACGACCTCGGGTCCGCCGATCGCGCACCGACCCTCGCCCGATGCGATTCCGGGCAGATACCTCGCCTTCTGCTCATCGGAGCCCGCACCCTCGATGACGAGCCCGGCGGCCGCGTTGGTGATGAACGGCAGCGGCGCGCAGGCGTAGCCGAGCTCCTCGCAGAGGATCATCAGCTCGACCATTCCGAGCCCCTGGCCGCCATGATCCTCGGCGATCGCGATTCCGGCCCATCCAAGGTCGGAGACCTCGCTCCAGAAGCCGTCGTCGTAGGCGCCCGCCTCAGCGAGCTCCCTGACGCGCGCCGGCTTGAACCGGCTGCTCAGGAACTGCCGTGCCGTGTTCTTGATCTCACGCTGCTCGTCGTCGAAGTCGAAACGCATCTATGGGACTCCTTACCTGAGCCTGGGTAGGCCGAGCACCCGCTCGGCGATGATGTTCTTCATGACCTCGGTCGTGCCGCCCTCGATCGAGTTGGCTCGGCTGCGCAGCATCTTGTAGGTCCATGGGGCGTCCTTGGCGAGGCCCTCTGGACCGAGGATGTCGCAGGCCAGCTCGGCCAGCGCCTGATTGAGGGTCGCCCACTGCCACTTGCCGATCGAGCCCTCCGGCCCGGGGATCCCGGTCTTCATCTGCGCCGTCAGCGCACGCATGCCGCCGAGGCGCAGCGATTCGATTCCGATCTGCAGCTTGGCGACCTGCTGGCGGATCATCGGGTCGTCCTGCAGATCGCGCTCCTTGATCAGAGTCACAAGCTGACCGAGCTCGCGCGAGAGCGCGGTCGCCGCCCCGCCGCCGAGGCCGGCGCGTTCGTTCATCAGCGTCGTGATCGCGACCATCCAGCCGTTGCCCTCGCCGCCGACGACGTTCTCGTCAGGGATATAGGCGTCCTGGAAGAAGACCTCGTTGAACTCGGCCTCGCCGGTGATCTGGACCAGCGGGCGGATCTCGACGCCCTCCTGCTCCATGTCGCAGATGAAATAGGTGAGGCCCTTGTGCTTGGCGGCTTCCGTATCGGTGCGGGCGACGAGCATGCACCACTTCGACTCGTGCGCGAACGTCGTCCAGACCTTCTGGCCGGTCGCGCGCCAGCCGTCGCCGTCCTTGACCGCTCGGGTCTTCAGCGAGGCGAGGTCGGAGCCCGACTCGGGCTCGGAGAAGCCCTGGCACCAGATCTCCTCACCGCTCAGGATCGGCTCCAGCCAACGCTCCTTCTGCTCGTCTGTGCCATGGGCCATGATCACCGGGCCGCCCATGACCAGGCCGAGGATGTTCGCTGGGGCCGGCACGTCCGCCCGGGCCATCTCACCGGCGAAGATCGCCTGCTCGATCAGCGTCGCGCCGCGGCCACCGAACTCCTTCGGCCACGAGATCCCGGCCCACCCCGCATCGTGCATCCGCTTCTGCCACTCCCGCCGAAAGCGAAAGGCCTCGAGATCGCCATGCGGCTCGGGACCGGGATGGTTCGACTCGAGCCACGAGCGCACCTCATCTCGAAACGCCTCTTCAGACTCGTTCAGGGTCAGGTCCACCCGGTTCTCCTCTCGATCAGCCCGCGATTTCCCCAGGGGCGAAACCTACAGGTGGTCAGGATCGATCAGGACGCCCGGGTTGAGGATCGCGTGCGGATCGATCGCCCGCTTGGCGCCGACGAGGGCATCGGCGAAAGGATCGGGACGCTGCAGGTCATACCAGGGGCGATGGTCGCGGCCGACCGCGTGATGGTGGGTGATCGTCCCGCCGGCGGAGCCGATCGCCTCCGACACCGCCCGCTTGATCTCGTCCCACTGCGCGACCTCGGAGCCGCGCCGAGCGGGCGCGAGGATCGTGTAATAAGGGGCCGGACCATCCGGATAGACGTGGGTGAAGCGACACATGACCCGCGGCGATCCCGCGCCGGCCACCGGCGCGTCGCACGCTTCGGCGACCGCTCGCCGCGCCGCCTCGGAAACGCGCGAGTGGAACTCGCCGAAACGGTCCCAGGTGATCGCCGTCTCGAAGGTCTCGGAGAGGACGCCGAGGCAGACGAGCGCATCGCGCAGGTAGGGCGCGCCGAGAAAAGCCTGGCGCCACGTCGCCGCAGCTCCCTCTCCCCCGCCCTCGGGGGCCTCCTGGGGCCGCCCGCCGTGATCGGCCGCGCACTCGACCGCGAGGCCCAGTTGATGATCGACGGGCGCGAAGGCGGATTCGAACCCGAGGATGAGGACCGCCGCGGAACCATCCCCCGCCCCGGTCGTCTCCGCCTCGAGAGGATCCAGCAGCCTGCAGTTGGCCGGATTGAGACCCGATTGCGCAATCGCACGCACGCCCTCGGCCCCGGCCCTGAAGTCGTCGAAGAGGATCGCCCGCGATGCCTTCCACGCCGGCCGCCGCCGGACCTTCATCCACGCCTCGGTGACCACGCCGAGCGTGCCCTCGGAGCCGAGCAGCATCCGGTCGGGACTCGGCCCCGCCCCCGAGCCCGGCAGGCGACGGCTCTCCCAACTGCCGGACGGCGTGATCGCCCGCACCGACTCGACGAGGTCGTCGATGTGCGTCTGGAGCGTGGCGAAGTGCCCCCCTGCCCGGGTGGCGATCCAGCCCCCGAGGGTGGAGAACTCGAACGACTGCGGGAAGTGGCGGAGGGTCAGCCCGTGGGGACGCAACGCGTCCTCGAGGTCGGGGCCGAGGGTGCCGGCGCGGATCAACGCCGACTGCGAGACCGCGTCGACCTCGACCAGCCCCGAGATGGCGGTCAGATCCAACGAGAGCGTCCCCCGGTAGCCGTGACCGACGCGCGGCTCGACGCCGCCGACGACGCTCGTCCCGCCGCCGAAGGGAATCGCCGCCAGGCGGCGCTCGGCGCATAGATCGAGAACTCTCCGCACGTCGCCCTCGTCCCGCGGGCGGGCGACGATGTCGGGGGTGCGCTCGAAGCGGCCGCGGAATCCCCGCACGACATCCCGGTACGCCCGGCCCATCGCATGGGTGATCCGCTCCTCGGGGTCGGTGCTGAGAATCCCATCGAGGGATTCGGGCGCCTTGACGCGCGGCGGTGAGAGCGCCTTGACGACGCGATCGAGCGAGACGGGCTCCTCGATTCGATCGACGTCGAAGCCGAGCCGACGCCGGACCTCCGGCGCCATCGCTTCGAGGGCCTCCCGGGTCGGTGCCCGTGCCGGATCGCCCCACGCCCAGTGACTCCGCGAGACCGCCACGACCTACCTTTCCTTCCCCGGACGCATCGCTTCGAGCCTATTCCCACCCAGCTGAATCCGCACTTTGCGGGGTCGAAACCGAGCGAATGCGCCTTGCACGGTGGTGTCGTCTGCCACGAGTCGTACCTTTTGGCACAACTCAACGGGGAGTCAGATGAATGAGTGACGTGCCCAACAACGATCGTTGGCAGCAGCTGATCAACGTGCATGAGGATCTCGACCACGGTGAAACCGTGCTGCCGATGAGAATCAGCGGCATCGACGGGTCCCAGATCGAGTCGTCACCGCGCGCGGTCCGCTTCGCGGAGGCGCTCGCGTTCAATGCCCGCTGGTCGGGCATCTCGGACGCGCGCCGCCGCTACGACGATCTCGCCGCCTAGAGATAGCTCCGGGGGAAATGCTCCGCTTCGCGTCCGCTGCCCCCCCGGGTGGCTGGCCACCGGGACGGGAGATCTCAAGAGCTAAGGGTTGGAGGGACTTCGTTCTCCGATCCCTTGACCGATAGGGGTTAGCTGGTGAGACTTCAACATCCGTGAGCGATTTTGCCTGGACGTGGCCCGTTCCGCGCCCTCTTCACGATGAATCCCGTCGCAGATGACAAAGAAGTGCGCTCGACGCTCCCCGCCCGTCCCTGGGAGGAGGTCCCCTCGGAGGTCGCCGAGATGCTGCGGCCCGGCCTCGATGCACTCGTCGAGGAGGTCATCGACGCAATCCGCCTGACCGTGCCCGCCTACCGGCGCCCGCTCTCGGGGGAGTTCGGCGCCGGCCTGCGCAACGGCGTCGCCGACGCGCTCGGCAAGTTCCTGGACCTGATCCGCGACGGCGGCGAGATGCCGGTGGCGACCAGGCAGCTGTACACGGAGTTCGGCCGCTGGGAGGCGGGTGAGGGCCGCCGCCTCGAGTCGCTGCTTGCCGCCTATCGCCTGGGCGCGCGCATCTCGTGGCGCCGCATTGCGGAGATCATCCGCGGAGAGGACCTCGGCGAGCAGACCGTCGCGCTGCTCGCGGAATCCGTCTTCGCCTACATCGACGAGCTCTCGGCGGTCACCGCCGAAGGGTTCGCCGCGGAGCTGGCGGATCGAGCCGGCGAGCTCGATCGACGCAGGCGCATCCTGGTGCGGCTGCTCGTGGAAAGTCCGGCGGCCGACCCCACCGTCATCCGCGAGGCGGCGACCGCCATCAACTGGGAGCCACCAGCCGAGCTCGCCGCGCTCGTCTATCGGGGCAGCTCACCCGACCGTGTAGCCGCCCACCTTCCGCCGGGAAGCCTCACAGC
Source organism: uncultured Solirubrobacterales bacterium (assembly GCA_963826475.1). Lineage (GTDB taxonomy): Bacteria > Actinomycetota > Thermoleophilia > Solirubrobacterales > 70-9 > RHKX01. The sequence goes on from CAWGXC010000003.1 coordinate 1,680,576, forward strand.
CACGATCGATGACGCGACCATCGCCCTCATCCCGGACCCCACCGCTCCCGGCCGGAGGGGCGAGATCGAGCGCGCCCTGCGAGGTCGCCCGGGAGCGCTCGGCACGCCCGTGCCCTGGGAGCAGGCGTACCGCAGCGCCGAGCGCGCCTTCGCCATTCACCGGATCCGAGATAGCGGGATGCTGAGCTCCGACGGTCTGCTCGAGGCCGACGACCATCTCGCCGCTCTCGTCACGCTCTCCGATCCGGCGCTGCTCGACGACCTCGCCGCTCGTCGCCTCGCCCCGCTCGAGGGCCTCACGGAGGGCGCGGCTGAGCGGCTGGAGCTGACGCTTCTCGCCTGGCTCGACCACCAGGGAGTCGTCAAGGACGCGGCGGACTCGCTCCACGTGCACCCGCAGACGGTCCGGTACCGAGTGGCGCAGCTCCGCGAGCTCTTCGGCGAAGGACTCGATGAGCCGGAGACGCGCTACGAGCTCCTGCTGGCGCTGCGCTCGAAGAAGGCGCGCGACCGATAGGTCCGACGGCCGTCAGACCGCGGCGCGAGCAGCCAAGAGGCGGCGTACGTCGGCGCCGTCGAGCTTCGCCGGCTCCGTGTCGTTGACGAAGCGGGCGAGCAGCCGCGCGAAACGGATCGGCTCCTCGAGGTGCGGGAAGTGCCCGGCGCCCTCGAACAGCTCGAAACGGCTGCCCGGCATCAGGCGTGCGGCCTCCTCGCCATGCGCGGCGGGGATGATCCGGTCACGCTCCCCCCAGACGATCAGGGTCGGCAGCGACTCGGCGAGATAGAGCCGATCGCGGGCACTCACCCGCTGCCCGCGATGGTCGATCACGGAGCGGGCCGTGTGGATGAACGCAGCGCGCGCTTCCGGATCGGCGAGGGACGCGTAGCCGCGGGCGACCTCGGTCATATCGGCTCCCGGCCGCAGGCCGATGGCGTTGAGCAACCCGGCGATGCGGCGTCCGGTACCCGTCACCCACGCCTTGGTTATCAGCGGGAGAACGAGCTCTGAGCCGGGCAGGGTCGCGGCCCGTAGGACGATGTTGACCTCGTCGCCGAGGCCGCCGCTGTCGACGAGCGCGAGGCGTTCGGTGTGCATCGGGAACTGGTAGGAGAACTGCATCGCGACGCCACCGCCCAGCGAGTGGCCGACGACGGTCGCGCTCTCGTGGCCGAGAGCGAGCAGCAGGTCCCGGGCGCCGGCGGCATAGGCGCCCAGCGAGTAGTCGCCGCGGGGCTTCGCCGAGGCACCGTGGCCGAGCATGTCGGGGGCGATCACCGTGAACTCGTCGGTGAGCGCCGGCATCAGCGGGGCCCAGGTCTCGTAGCTGCCCGCGATTCCGTGCAGAAGCAACAGCGCCGGGCCATCTCCGGCTCGACGGAAGCTGACGCGATTGCCGTGGAGGTTGATCTCCTCGGCCTCGATCTCGTTGACCGGGTCCCAGCCGTTGCTCACATCTCTGATGGCCATTGGAAAACGGTACGCCGCGACGCTGGGCGAAACCACGTCCCGGTGCCACATCACCACGGGCAAAGTTGCGCCGAAGGCACAAACGCGGAGGGCGGCTTTGCGCGGTTGTGTCCAGAAACCGCTTTCGACTGCGGCTAGGGTCGAGCCCATGGAATCAGCATTGATCACCGGTGCGGCGGGCTTCATCGGGGCCCGCATCGCCGAACGGCTGCGCGACGAGGGCAAGGCCGTCAAGGGCATCGACCGTTCGACCAACCTGCAGAAGGACATCGTCGCCAGCGACATCGGCGTCGCCGACCCGTGGCAATCGGCGGCCGCCGGCTGCGAGGTGGTCATCCACACCGCCGCGATCGTCTCCAACGCCGCCAGCTACGAGGTTGCGTGGAGGACGAACGTTCTCGGCACCCGGCACGTCCTCGATGCCGCGGTCGCCGCCGGGGCGAAACGGTTCATCCACTTCTCCTCCGTCCGCGCGTTCGGTGATCGGGACTTTCCGGACGGCGTCGATGAAAGCCATCCGGTCCGCCCGGACGGCCACACCTACGTCGATACCAAGATCGCCTCTGAGCAGGTCGTCCTGCAGGCCCATGCCGCCGGGGAAATCGACTGCACGATCATCCGGCCGGGTGACGTCTACGGCCCTGGGTCGCGCCCATGGACGGTGCTGCCTGTTGAGGCGATCCGCTCCAACCGCTTCTTTCTACCGGCCATGGGGAAGGGCATCTTCAGCCCCGTGTACATCGACAACCTGATCGACGGCGTCCTCCTCGCAGCCGAGAAGGATGCAGCGGCCGGGCATGTGTTCACGCTCAGCGACGGGGTCGGGATCCCCTGCAAGGAGTTCTTCGGCAACTACTCGCGGATGCTCGGCAAGCCACCGCCCCGCTCGGTCCCGACCGCCGTCGCGATGGGCCTGGCGGCCCTGCCGGAAGCAGCGGCCTGGATCGGAGGCACCGAAACCGAATTCCGTCGTTCCTCCGTCCAATACATGGCTCGGCCGGGGACGTACTCCATCGGGAAAGCGAGGCGGGTCCTCGGGTACGAGCCCGCCGTCGACATCGACGAGGGCATGCGACGGACGGAAGCGTGGCTCACCGAACACGGATTACTTCGCTGAATGGCCGATCCAGGTCCAGATTCGATGAAAAGTACTCACGAGAGCAACAAGAATTCGCCCCTCGTCTTGAGCTGGAAGCGGGTAACGCTGAGCTTGGGTTCGCATATAGTCGCCATCGATCGGCAAACCGTCGGTTCGGAGCGGATGGAGACGTTGGAATGGTGAGCTCGAGGTGGTAGAGCAAGGGGCGACTCCGCGGGTTTCCGCGGCCAGGAAGAACATCCTCAAAGTGGCGAAGGCCTTGACCACGCCGCTCTTGCCCGACGACTACATCGAGCTGATGAACCCGATGTGGACGACCCGCGAGCTGCGCGGCGAGATCGTCGACATCCGGCCTGAGACCGAGGACGCCTCGACGATCGTGATCAAGCCCTCGGCCAAGTGGCTCGGCCACTGGCCCGGGCAGTATCTGCGGATCGGCGTCGAGATCAACGGCCGTCGGCACTGGCGCGCCTACTCGCTGACCTCCGACCCCGATCATCCCGACGGGCTGATCAGCGTGACGATCAAACACGTTGCCGAGGGCAAGCTCTCTCCCTACTTCACGCGTCAGGCGGAGATCGGCTCGACCGTCTACCTCGGCGGGGTCGAGGGCGAGTTCAAGCTCCCCCACCCCCGCCCCGAGAAGCTTCTCTTCATCAGTGCCGGCAGCGGCGTGACCCCGATCTGGAGCATGCTGCGAAACCTCGCGAACGACGACGCGCTGCGAGACGCCAAGCACATCCATTGCTGCCGCGACGCCGACGATTTCATCTTCGGGTCCACCTTGCGCAGCTTGCACGAGAAGCAGGCCGGCTACGACCTGCACGAGCATCACAGCTCCGAGGTCGAGGACCGGCTCAAGCCGGAGGACCTCGACGAGCTTGTCCCCGACTGGAGGGAGCGCGAGACGTTCCTCTCCGGTCCCCCCGAGATGCTCGAGGACATGAAGGACCGCTGGGAGGCCGAAGGCGATCCCGACAAGCTTCACCTCGAGCGCTTCCAGCCGGTGATCGGCGGCGACGGCGCCAAGGAGGCGGGCGAGGGTGGGACGATCCGCTTTCGCGTCACCGAGGTGGAGGCCGAGAGCGACGGCAAGACGCCGATCCTGGAGTGCGGCGAGAACGCCGGTGCGAAGCTGCCGTTCGGCTGCCGGATGGGGATCTGCCACACCTGCGTCGGCAAGCTCGAGCAGGGCAAGGTCCGCGACCTCCGCACCGGCGAGGTGCACGGCGACGAGGGTCAGATGATCCGCACCTGCGTCAACGCCCCCGAGGGCCACATCGAGATGGCGCTTTGAACTTCTTTCAACGATTTGACCGCTTCGACACCAACCTGGAGGTAGGCCGATGAGCTCCACGAAAACCGAGATCGAGAACCCGATCAACAAGCTCTCCGACGAGCAGCTCGAGGAGCTCGGCAAGGAGTTCCAGGCGCTGCACGACGAGATCTACGACGACCTCGGCGAGCGCGATGCCGTCTACATCCGCAGCATCATCCAGTTCCACCGGCGCCTCGGCGCGCTGTCACGGATCGTCCTCATGGCATCCCGCTACAAGCCGGCGTGGGTGCTCGGGACGGCTGGGCTCTCGGCGGCCAAGATCATCGAGAACATGGAGATCGGCCACAACGTCATGCATGGCCAGTGGGATTGGATGAACGATCCCTACATCCACTCCTCGACCTGGGACTGGGATACCGCGTCACCGGCCTCGGCCTGGAAGCACTCCCACAACTACGTCCACCACACGTTCACGAACGTCGTCGGCAAGGATCACGACGTGGGCTACGAGATCATGCGAGTCGATCCGAGCCAGAAGTGGTACCCCCACTACCTGCTCCAGCCCTTCTACAACATCCTCCTGATGGCGTTCTTCGAGTGGGGCGTGGCCGTCCACGACCTCGACTTCGACGCGATCAAGACCGGCAAGAAGCCGAAGTCACAGGTCCGCGACGAGCTCAAGTCGATCGGGCAGAAAGCTCGCAGGCAGATCGTCAAGGACTACATCGCCTTCCCGGCGCTGAGCGGCCGTAAGGGCTTCAAGGCGACGCTGGCCGCGAACTTCACGGCCAACATCGTCCGCAACGTGTGGTCGAACGCGATCATCTTCTGCGGTCACTTCCCCGATCAGGCCTACACGTTCACCGAGGAGGAGGGCAACGACGAGCGCCCGGGAGCGTGGTACGTCCGTCAGCTGATCGGCGCGGCCAACATCGACGGCAACAGCTTCTTCCACTTCATGAGCGGAAACCTCAGCTACCAGGTCGAGCACCACCTCTACCCCGACCTGCCGTCATCCCGCTACCAGGAGATCGCGCCGCGGGTCAAGGACATCTGCAAGCGCTACGGGCTCCCGTACAACACCGGCCCCTTCAGCAAGCAGTGGGGCATGGTCCAGCGGACCCTGATCCGCCTGGCGTTTCCGGGCGGCAAGACCCGCAAGAAGGCACCGCCCTACCAGCCCCCGGCTGAGCCGGAGTCGACGAACGGCAACGGACACGTGAGCCCGGAGCGCGCCGAGAAGGTCCTGGCCGCCTTCCCGTAGACGGGTCTTCAAGCGGCGCGCGCGAACCGACCCGGTTCTGCGCGCGTTACGTCACATTCGCACACCACAGGCGCGCTTTCGCCCGCCAAAGTCCCGGCGATGGGATCATCGGGCATAGATAAGCCTGGTATACCGGGCTTATGCGCCCCACTGCCGGGGCGGCTGGCGAAGTTCGTCGAAAGACAGCACGGGGTCGTCGCCCGCCGGCAACTGCTCGCGGCGGGGATGCGGAAGTCGACGATCGACGACTGGGTCACCGCCGGCCACCTCCACCGGCTTCACGCGGGCGTCTATGCGGTTGGCCACCGGCTCTTGGCTGTTGAGGGGAGGTGGATGGCCGCCGTCCTCGCCTGCGGAAGTCGAGGCTTCCTCAGCCACACACCCGCGGGGCAGCTCGCCGGCATCGTCGACCGAAGGGACCGAACGGCTCTCCACATCTCGGTCACCGGCCGAACCCACCTCAAGATCCCTGGCATCGTCATCCACCGACCAAGAACGCTCGACCCAACCGACACCTCCCGCTTGCGGGGCATTTCGACGACGACCGCTACCCGCACGGTCTGGGACATCGCCTCCACCTCCCCTCCCAGCCCGACTCGTCGAGCCTTCCGCCGGGCTGAGAAGCTGAAGCTGCTCAGCCGTCCCCGACTGCATCAGCTACTCGAGGCGTCCCCGAGCCGCAAGGGTGCCGGTCTGATCGCGCAGCTCCTCACCACCCGCGCCCTCCCGCTGGCGGAGACCCGCTCCTGGCTCGAGGACCTTCTGGTCACGACCTGCGCCGACAACGACCTCCCCATTCCCGCGGTCAACGTTCCGCTACTCGGCTATGAGGTCGACTTCCTCTGGCCGTCTGCCCGCTTCGTCGTCGAGGCTGACGGCGGCGACCATCTCGATCCACTCCAGCGCGACACCGACAACCGCCGCGACATCGTGCTCGGTCGTGCGGGGTACCTGGTTCGGCGTTACTCCTCGCTGGCGATGGACGACGAGGTGGGGGTCGTCACGGAGGTGTTGAGCATCCTGCGGGAACGGACCACGATCCGTCCCTCCCGCAGCCTCGCGGCGAAGGTCAACGTCTCCTCACCGGCGTCGTAGCGCCACCGCCTCGGCGGGAGCTTGCGGCCGGCGACGCTGACCGAGCCCGGGACGAAGCGTCCGCGGATCGAGCCCAGCGAGGCCCGGATGCGATAGCTCCGCTTGCGCTTCCCATGGATCGAGATCGACCAGCGGCCCTTGCCGGCGCGCGACCTCAGCCGCTCGCCCACGCCGATCGCGGCATGTGATCGTCCGCGGGGGAAGGCGAGAAGGACCATCCGATCTCGTCGCTCGTCGAGACGTACGAGGTCGCGCCCACCGCCGTAGGAGGCGAGGGTGTCGACGTTCGGAGGCAGCATCGGCAGAACCGCTCCAGCGCGGACCATCAGCGGTAGCTGCCCGAGCGGCGCCGGGATAGTCACCTCCCGCCGTCCCTTCGTCAGCCCGGCGCCGCGCGGCAGGAAGGCACCGCGGCCCGGGCCGTAGTGCACCGCGTCCCAGAAGTCGATCCAGCGCCCCGCCGGCAGATAGAGCCTCCGGTCGTTCTGGCCGGCCGCGAGGACCGGGGCCGCCAGCAGATCCGGCCCGAACATGAACTCGTCCTCGAGCCCCGCCGCCCGCGCATCATCGGGAAAGCTGAGTGCGAGGTGGCGCATGATCGGAAGCCCGGTCCGCCTATAGACGCCGTCCGCCGCGCTCATATATGGGTAGAGCTGAGTGTGGAGCTTCGCGTAGCGGCGCCACGTAGGCAGGACATCGGGATCGGTGATCTGCGTGCGATCCGGCTGCGGCGGCACCGCCACCCCATTCGCCTCGGTGCGCATGATCGGCGAGACCGCACCGAACTCGATCCAGCGGATCAAGAGCTCCGGAGTCAGCCTGCGCCCGAGGGCGAAGAAGCCGCCGATGTCGGAGCCCCAGCGGGAGATCCCCGAGGTGCCGAGGCTGAGCGCCTGCCTAACGGCCGAGGCGAGCCCATCGAAGCCGAAGCCGACCGTCGGATCGCCGCCCCAGACCATCTGTGCGTAGGGCGCCACGCCCGTCCAGCCCGAACGGATGAAGCCCGCGACCGGGCGTTCGGTCGTCCGCGAGAACCGGTAGCTCGAGCGGTGGTACAGCACCGGGTAGAGGTTGTGCATCTGTGCTCCGGTCATCCCATTCGCCGACACCGACTGCAGTGGGGTGTACTCCCCGAAGTCCTCCATCCAGCCGTCATAGCCGGCGGCAACCGCCTCGCCGAGCAGGCCGCCGTAGTAATCGTCAGTTGCACGGTTGGAGAAATCGAACTGCCCGACCAGGAAGAGGTCATCAGTGCTCGCCGAGTAGTGGTAAAGAGCCGGCGCGCCGCCCGGAGCCCGAGTCAGAAGGCCCTCCGTCGCGGCTGGATCGAATGCCGTCCGGTAGGTCGAGCAGACCATCGGGTTGAAGTAGGTCGTCACCGCGTAGCCACGATCGTGGTAGCCGGCGGTGAGGGGCGGCTGCTGGTCCTCCACTCCCTGTTGATCGCCGCAGGGCAGGTAATGGAGGTACGTGTTGACCGCTGACGCCGGCACATCGGCCGCGCGCAATTCGCTCGCTTGCGCGAGCCGGTCGGCGGTCCCATGCGGTTGGTACCACGGTCCGAAGAACCAGGGCGCGGCCGGCGGCGGCTGCCTCCCGACCGCGTCGTTGGCGGTCAGCCGCCGGACCGCGTCGGCGGGCTCGGGCCCGGCGACGAACCGCAGATCGAGCTCCGCCGACTCGACCTCGAGGCTCCATCCATCGGCGCGCTCGGTGCCGAGCTCGAAGACGCTCGCCTCGCTGTTGCCGACCAGCACGCCGTAGCCGCGGCTCGACAGCAGCCACGGCATTGGGAAGTAGGTTGCGTCGTCGCGCGCGCGAAACCCGTCGGGCGGAACGAACGTCGCAATCGCAGGCCGCTCCGCCTCCTGATACGGCCCGTCGGAGACGTAGTTCTCAACCTGATTACCTCGCTGGTCGACCGCGTTGGACCTTTCGCCGAAGCCGAGGAATCGCTCGCCCTCGACCGAGCCGAACCCGATCCCGGTCGCTGTGACCCCGGCCGGCCCCTCCACCCTCGCGTTCAGCCGGATCACACCGGCGCCGTCGGGTCCGACGCGAACGGCGATCGTCCGCCCGACGGGGTCGTTGGTCGCCACCGTCAGCTCGAGGGCGGCCCCGTCGCGCGCGGCCGAAATGACCGAGGTCGCGTGCCTCCACCCCGCCTCCGTCGCGAAGCCGAGGCGCCCCAGCGAGGTCGGGCCGAGCCCACCTTCCTCAGCCAAATCCCCATCACCCGAGATCCCGTTAAGTCGCAACCCCCATCCAGGCGAGGAGAGCTCCGCGGTCATCGGTCCGCTGGCGACGCGTTCATCCGCGGACGCGAACCCCGGCGCGGCGAGTCCGGCCGCAACGCCCATCGTCGCGAGCAGACCTCCCCACCGAACCCCTGACCGCATCGACCAGAACCGTATCCGCAAATGACGACGCCGAGCCGGCGCCTCACGTCAGGTCAGATCACCAGTGCATCCCGCGCATCAGATACGCGAAGGCGAGCTGCTGGCGGTTCGCCTGCTCGTCCGTTGAGGTGCCGGTCGCCGTTTTCGCGCTTGCTCCTCCGCTCCCGCTCTTCGACTTTCCCTTGCCGTCCTTGGCCGCGGCTGAGTCCGGGAACATGTGGTAGGCGCTGTTGAGGATGTAATCGATCGACTTCGGGTTGATCGCATAGAGGACTTGGCCGAGCGTGCCGACCGGAGTGGCGATCCGCTTCGGCTTGTAGATGATCGCGTCGCAGAGCATGTCGGCGGCCTCGTCGGGCGTGATCGTCGGGAAGCGGTCGTACATCTTGGTCGGAGCGATCATCGGCGTCCGGACCAGCGGCATGTGGATAGTGGTGATGTTGACGTTGTCGTCGATGATCTCCGAGGCGATGCACCGGGAGAACGCGTCGAGCGCCGACTTCGAGGCGACGTAGGCCGAGAAGCGCGGCATGTTGGTCTGCACTCCGATCGAGCTGACGTCGATGATCTGGCCCGAGCGGCGCTGCCTCATCACGGGCAGCAGCCGCAGGATCAGCCGGACGGGGCCGAAGTAGTTGAGCTGCATCGTCCGCTCGAAGTCATGAAAGCGGTCGTAGGAGAGCGCGATCGAGCGCCGGATCGAGCGGCCGGCGTTGTTGATCAGGATGTCGACGTGACCGTGCTGGTCGAGCACCTCGGCGCACATCCGGTCGACGTCGTCCATGTCGGAGAGGTCGCAGCGGTGGATGTGGGCGACGCCGCCTCCGTCGACGATCTGGTCGCGCGTCTCCTCGAGCTTCTCCGGCGTCCGGGCGACGAGCAGGACGATGCCGCCGGCGTCGGCGATCTTCAGGGCGGCGGACTTGCCGATCCCCGACGACGCGCCGGTGACCATCACGACGCTGCCGCGAACCGCCTTCTCGAGCGATGTGTTGCCCTGCAGTCGCCGGGCGAAGCGCATCAACTCATCGGGGATCTGCTGCTCGATGATCTGAGCGATCCCGCCGACGAGGCCGGCGCGCCCGCGTGCGGCGCCGACGAGCGTGCGATCGCGGAACAGGTCCGGGTCGAGGTGACGGGCCCAGTAATCCCAGAGCTTGCCGGCGTACGCCTCCAGCGGCGGGACCGAGATGTCGGTGCCCGCAAGCGCCGCCTGCGTCCGGCGGGAGTCGAAGTGGGTCGGGTAGTTGAGGTAGACGAGAACCGAGCGCGGGATGCCGAAGTCGGCGAGAACACGATCGGTGATCCCGTTTGCGAACGGGATGTTCGAGAGCGCCATCCCGAGCAGCGGCTCGAGTCCCTCGGTCAGCGAGGCCGGGGCGCGGACCGTTGACTGCGGCGCGTGCGCGGCACGGGCGAACACATCGATCACCTCTCCGGCGCTCAACGGGTTCGGGTCCGTGAGGCTGAAGGCGCGGCCATCGAGGCCGTCCTGATGAGCGATGTGGTCCATCGCCCTGACGACGAAGTCGACGGGCACGATGTTGATCTCGCGGCCCTCCACGCCGGGCATCGGCATCCACTGCGGCACGACCTGGCGGATCCGGCGGATCAGCTTGAAGAAGTAGTAGGGCCCGTCGACCTTGTCCATCTCGCCCGTCTCGGAATGGCCGACCACGATCCCCGGCCGGTAGACCCGCCACGGTCGCGTGCACTCCTCGCGGACGACCCGCTCGGACTCGTGCTTGGTCTGGAAGTAGGGGTTGTTGTCGACGTTCTGCGCCTCGTCGAACATGTCCTCGCGCCAGGTGCCCTTGTAGAGGCCGGCGGCGGCGATCGAGCTGGTCATGTGCACGATCCCGGCCTTGACCGCCTCCGCCAGCTGCACCATGTGGCGCGTTCCCTCGACGTTGGCGACCCGCTGCGATTCGGCGTCCGCCTTCATGTCGTAGATCGCCGCGAGGTGGAAGAGATGATCGACGTTGCCGGTGAGCATCTCGATGTCGGAGTCGGAGACCCCGAGCTTGGGCTGGGACAGATCGCCGACGACCCCGACCACGCGGGTATCGTCGACCCCCCACCGATTGCGCAGCTCTTCGAGGCGGCCCTTCGAGCCCTCACGGACGAGCACGTAGACGGTGCCCTCGCGCTCGAGCAGCAGCTCGACCAGATTGCGGCCGATGAAGCCGGTGGCGCCAGTGACGAAATAAGCCATGTTCAACTCCTCCTCGAGAGTCGCCAGTCGACCACCCATACTCTCGGCGGGACGATCGCATCAAGCGGATTCGGACCCTACACGCTGTTCATCGACGGTTGATTGCCGTCCAGGCTGGGAACCGAAGGGGAAATGAGCGTTGCGATCATCTGGTTCCGCCGCGATTTGCGGCTGGCCGACAACCCGGCGCTCGCAGCGGCAGCGGCGGCGGACGAAGTCGTCCCGGTCTTCTGCTTCGAGCGCGGCCTTTATTCAGGGCGCCACGCATCGGCCAACCGCAACGCCTATCTGCTGGCGTCGCTGCGCGAGCTCGACGATCGACTGCGGCGAGCGGGCTCCCGGCTGCATTACCGGTCCGGCGACCCCGCGGTCGTGATCCCCGAGCTGGCGAAGGAGTGTGGGTCCCGAGCGGTTCACGTCAACCGCGAGCACACCGTTCACGGGCGCGCTCGCGACCGGCGGGTCGAACGTGCCCTGGCGGCCGAGGACGTCACGCTCACCGGACACCCGGGGATCAGTTGCGCTGAGGTCGCGACGATCGTGACCGGAGCAGGTGATCCATTCCGCGTGTTCTCGCCCTTCCATCGCGCCTGGTCGAACGCCCCTCGCAGAGACGTCGCCCCGCGGCCGCGCAAGCTCGCCACGCCCGCCGGCATCGCGATCGGCACGCCGCCGGCCGAACGCACCCTCGGTGTCGACGCGGCCGCCAAGCGCATCGCCGCTGAAGCCGGGCCGGGAGAGGCGGCCGGCCGCAGGCTGATGCACGCCGCCGTTGCCGCCGCCTCCGGCTACGAGCGCATCCGCGACCTTCCGGGCGAGGACGCGACCACTCACCTCTCTCCTCCGCTGCACTTCGGAACGGTCTCAGCTCGTGAGCTCGAGGCGCTTCTCGGCGAGCTTCGATCACAGGGAGCCGCCGCTTTGCGCCGCCAGATCGCCTGGCGCGATTTCTGGCTGAGCGTGATCCGCGCCTTCCCCGACAACCGCAGCGAGGAATACGACGAGCGGTTCCGCGGCATGCCCTGGAGGGACGACCCCGAGTCGCTGCAGGCGTGGAAGGAGGGCCAGACGGGCGTCCCCTGGATCGACGCCGGGATGCGCCAGCTCATCGAGCAGGGCTGGATGCACAATCGGGTCCGGATGGCCGTCGCCTCCTACCTGACGAAGAACCTGCTGATCGACTGGCGCGAGGGCGAGGCGCACTTCATGGAGCACCTCCTCGACGGCGACGAGTCGCAGAACAACGGCAACTGGCAGTGGTCGGCATCCGTCGGCGTCGACCCTCAGCCCTACTTCCGGGTCTTCAATCCGGTTCTGCAGCAGCGGAAGTTCGATCCCGACGGGACCTACGTCCGCCGCTGGGTGCCGGAGCTCGCCGCTCTCCCGGACAAGCACCTGGCCGCTCCCTGGGAGGCTCCCGCGGAGGTCCAGCGCGACGCGAATTGCCTGATCGGAGAGGACTATCCGCCCCCGCTCGTCGACCTGAAGGAATCCCGCGCGGAGGCCATCTCCCGCTTCGGCGAGCAGCGCGGTTGAGGCTTGTCGACCGGATTGGGGCGAGCCGCCGCCATCGGCTCATCCAGGTGCATACACTCAGGGACAGACACGTGAACGACGCGATCAGACTTTCTTAAAGGAACCGATGCCCGCCACGGAAACCGTCCAGGTCGAGATGCCCAACATGGGCGAATCCGTTTCAGAGGGCACGGTCCTCGACTGGCACAAGGAGGAAGGGGACCACGTCGAGGAGGGCGAGACCCTCGTCGAGGTGTCGACCGACAAGGTCGACGCGGAGGTCCCCTCCCCCATCTCCGGAATCCTGACCAAGATCCTCAAGGCCCCCGACGACGTGGTCAAGGTCGGCGAGGCGCTCGCCGAGCTCGAGCCTGGTGGCGGCGATTCGGGCGCGGAGGCCGACACCGACGACTCAGACGACTCCGACGACTCAGACGACACCGAGGACACTGACGACACCGACGACGACGGGCTTCCCGATACCGGCGCGGGCGGCGAGGGCGACGGCGACATCGGAGAGGGTGCGCCCGAGGGAATCTCAGAAGCCCACGGCGACGACTCGGCCGATGACGCGGACGGCGACTCCGATGACGCCGGATCCGGAGAGACCATCGACGTGACGATGCCTGAGATGGGCGAGTCGGTCACCGAGGGGACCGTGCTCGAATGGCTCAAGCAGGTCGGCGACTCCATCGAGGAGGGCGAGACGCTGATCGAGGTCTCGACCGACAAAGTCGACGCGGAGGTTCCCTCCCCCGCCAGCGGGTCCGTCACCGAGTTGCTGGTCGAGCCCGACGACGTCGTCAAGGTCGGCCAGGCCCTGGCTCGGATCGAGGTCGGTGGCTCCGGCGGCGGCGAGGCCAAGCAGGACTCCGAGAAGGCCCCCGAGCAATCCGACAACGGCGGGGGTGAGGTCGATTCGGACGCCAAGGCGTCGCCCGTCGCCAAGCGCATCGCGGCGGCCGAGGGCGTCGACCTATCGAAGCTCGACGGCACCGGCTCCGGCGGCAAGGTGATGAAGGCCGACGTGATCGCCGCCGCCAACGGCGGCGGCAACGGCTCGAAGCCGGCCCCGTCAGCCGGTGAGGGGAAGGTGCTGCGAGGTCCCGCGGGCATGCTCGCGAAAGCGATGGAGACGAGCCTCACCATTCCGACCGCAACGTCCTTCCGCACGCTCGCCGTCGACACGCTCGACGCCAAGCGCAAGGCGCTCAACGGCGCGCTCGCCGAGCGCGGCCTGAAGGTCTCCTTCACCCACCTGATCGCCTGGGCGATCGTCGAGGCCGCCACGGAATGGCCCTCGATGGCGAGGACCTTCGAGGAGCGCGAGGGCAAGCCGAACGTCGTCAGCCACGGCCAGGTGAACCTCGGGATCGCCGTCGACATCGAGAAGAAGGACGGCTCGCGCAGCCTGATGGTGCCCGCGATCTCGGCCGCCGACCAGTCCGACTTCAAGGACTTCCACGCGGGGTACGAGGACGTCATCCGCAAGACCCGTGAGAACGCTCTCACGGCCGATGACTTCCGTGGCGTCAACATCACGCTTACCAACCCCGGCGGCCTCGGCACGGTCGCCTCGGTCCCCAGGCTGATGGCCGGCCAGGGCACGATCGTCGCCACCGGCTCGATCGCCTACCCGCCCGAGTGGGCGCACGCCGCCCCCGACAAGCTCAAGGCGCTTGGCGTCTCGAAGGTCATGACGATGACCTCGACCTATGACCACCGGATCATCCAGGGCGCCGAATCCGGCTCGTTCCTGCGCCGGATCGACCAATTGCTCTCCGGCGACGACGAGTTCTACGAGAAGGTCGCCGCCTCCCTCGACGTCGATGCCAGCATCGTCTCGACGGCCCACCCCGCTTCGGCCTCCGCCCCGCCCCTCTCGGTCGGCTCGCAGGCGTCGGTGGCGGCGCCCTCGATCAGCGGCGCCCCCGACGAGGAGTTGCTGCAAGCGGTGCAGGCGGCCACCTCACTGCTCAAGGCCTACCGGACGCACGGCCACCTCGCCGCCCACCTCAATCCACTCGGCGGCGACGGGAAGGGCGATCCCGCCCTCGAGCCCGAGAACCTGAACCTCACCCCTGAGCTGATGGGCAAGATCCCCGCCTCGATCCTCCGCATCGGCGTCGCGGGCGAGACGCTCCTCGACGCGTTGCCGCGCATGCGCGACGCCTACTGCGGCACGATCGCCTACCAGATCGAGCACCTTTCATCGCACCAGCAGCGGATGTGGCTGCGGGAGATGATCGAGACCGGAACCCATCGCCAGCCGCTCGAGAAGGACGAGAAACGAAGCCTCCTGCACCGGCTGATCGAGGTCTTCCAGTTCGAGCGATTCCTGCAGAAGGCCTACCTCGGCCAGAAGATGTTCTCCATCGAGGGCGTCGATGCAACCGTGCCGATGATCGACGAGCTCGCCACCCTGGCGAAGAAGAACGGCGCCGAGCAGGTCGTGATCGGGATGGCTCACCGCGGCCGGCTCTCGGTGCTCGCGCACAACCTCGGCCGCTCGATCGAGTCCATCATGGCCGAGTTCGAGGGCGCCAAGGCCCTCGACGCCGTCAAGCGCACCGACGCGCTGCGTCACGGCGGCACCGGCGACGTCAAGTATCACCACGGCGCCGAGGGGTTGTTCGAGTCCGGCGAAGGTGACGTGCGGATGCGCCTCTCCCCGAACCCGAGCCACCTGGAGTTCGTCGACCCCGTCGTGGAGGGTGGCGCCCGAGCCGCCCAGACCGGCCACGCCGGGCCGCGCCTGCATCACGATCCGAAGGTCGCCCTGCCGCTGCTTCTGCACGGCGATGCGGCCTTCCCCGGCCAGGGAGTCGTCGCCGAGACGCTCAACCTGCAGTCGCTCGCCGGCTACGCCACCGGCGGCACGATCCACATCATCCAGGACAACCAGGTGGGGTTCACCACCGACCCGCAAGAGGGTCGTTCCACCCCGTATTCCTCGGACATGGCAAAGGGCTTCAACGTCCCGATCATCCACGTGAACGCCGACGCCGTCGAGGACTGCATCGCGGCGGCCCGCCTGGCGATCGCCTACCGCGACAAGTTCGCTCGCGACGTGGTCATCGACTTGATCGGCTACCGCCGCTATGGCCACAACGAGACCGACGAGCCGGCCTACACGCAGCCGGAGCAGGCGGCCAACATCAAGAAGCATCCACCGCTCAGCGAGCTCTACGCGAAGCAGCTGATCGACGATGGCGTGGTCGAGGAGAAGGAGGTCACCGACGACGGCAAGGAGCGTCGTGACGAGCTCAGCACGATCCTCAAGAGCCTGCGCTCCAAGATCGAGGCCGGCGAGTTCGAGGATCCGACGGTCACCGGCACCGGCGAGCTGGACCGGACGAAGAGCCCCGAGGTCGAGACGAAGGTCTCCGAGAAGCGGATCCGCACCCTCAACGAGGAGCTGATCAAGTTTCCCGACAGCTTCACGGTCCACAAGAAGCTGCGCAAGCCGCTGGAGCGCCGGACCGAGATCCTCGAGGACGGCCCGATCGAGTACGGCCATGCCGAGGCGCTGGCCTACGCCTCGCTGCTCACCGAGGGCACGCACATCCGCCTGACCGGCCAGGACACCGAGCGTGGCACGTTCTCCAACCGCCACCTCGTCCTCCACGACGAGAAGACCGGCCTCAAATACGCGCCGATCCAGAATCTGTCGGGAGCGCTCGCCCCATTCGAGATCCACAACAGCCCGCTCTCGGAGAACGCCTGCCTCGGCTTCGAGTACGGCTACTCGGCAGCCTCGCCGGACAGCCTGATCCTCTGGGAAGCCCAGTTCGGAGACTTCGACAACTCCGCCCAGGTGATCATCGATCAGTTCATCGCGGCCGGGGAGTCGAAGTGGGGCCAGACGACGCGGCTGACGATGCTGCTTCCTCACGGTTACGAGGGTTCCGGCCCCGAGCACTCGAGCGCGCGGATCGAACGCTTCCTGCAGCTCGCCGCCGAGGGCAACATGCGCCTCGCCAACCCGACGACCGCGGCCCAGTACTTCCACGTGCTGCGCCGCCAGGCTCGGATCGCCAAGGCGCGTCCGATGGTCGTGTTCACCCCCAAGGGGCTGCTGCGGCTGAGCGACGCCGCCTCGAAGCTCAGCGACCTGACCGAAGGCGGCTTCCAGTACGTGATCGACGACGACGAGGCCAGGTCAGCGGGTCGCGCGGAATCGATCAAGCGCCTGGTCATCTGCTCAGGTCGAGTCTTCTACGACCTCAACGGCCATGAGCGGCGCGAGTCCGCCGACTCGGTCGCGATCGCCCGCGTCGAGCTGATCTACCCCTTCCCGAAGGCGCAGCTCAAGGCGATCCTCGAGGGCTATCCCAACCTCGAGGAGGTCGTCTGGGCCCAAGAGGAACCGCAGAACATGGGCTGCTGGCACACCATGCAGCGCCGGATCCCAGAGATCCTTCCCGACGGCCTCGAGCTGCGCTACGTCGGCCGCCCCGAGCGCGCCAGCCCCTCCGAGGGGTACCCCGCGGCACATCGCAGCGAGCAGGAGCGGATCGTGCTGACGGCCCTGACCGGCTGAGCGCCTCGGGCTAGGTACCTGCGCCGGCTTGTCT
Source organism: uncultured Solirubrobacterales bacterium (assembly GCA_963826475.1). Lineage (GTDB taxonomy): Bacteria > Actinomycetota > Thermoleophilia > Solirubrobacterales > 70-9 > RHKX01. Next base: position 1,697,490 of record CAWGXC010000003.1, read on the forward strand.
CACGGGCTGGCCATGCGCCGCGGCCGGGAACGGTGAGAAAGGGTTTGGATATGCGGATTCATCACCTCAACTGCGGGACCATGTGCCCCTACGGGGGGCGGTTCGTCTCAGGGGAGAGCGGCCGGGCGTGCATCGTCTGTCACTGCCTGCTGATCGAGGCGACGGACTCGCTGGTCCTCGTCGACACCGGCATGGGTCTGGATGACGCTCGCCACCCCAACCGGCGCCTCGGGCTCCCCTTCACCGTGGGGTTCCGGGTCAGGGCCGACGCGAGCGAGACGGCCATCGAGCAGATTCGCAAGCTCGGGCACGACCCCGCCGACGTGCGCCATATCGCGGTCACCCACCTCGACCTCGATCACGCCGGCGGCCTCCCCGACTTTCCGGATGCCGAGGTTCACGTCTTCGCCAGGGAACAGGAGGCCGCGCTCCATCCGTCGTTGAGGGACCGGGCGCGCTACCCGAGCTGCCACATCTCGCACGGGCCGAATTGGCATCCCCACGAGGCCGGCGGAGATGACTGGTTCGGCTTCGAGAGCGTCCGGGTGCTGCCCGGCACCGACCCGGAGGTTCTGCTGATCCCGCTCCCGGGCCACTCACGCGGTCACAGCGCCGTCGCCGTCCGCGACGCCGGCGGATGGTTGCTGCACTGCGGCGACGCCTACTTCCATCGCAACGAGATGGCGACGCCCCCGAGCTGCCCACCCGGGCTCAACCTCTTCCAGAGGGCGATTGCGGCCGACGGCACCGCCCGGACCGCCAACCAGGAGCGCCTCCGCGAGCTCATCCGCGGCCACGGGAACGAGGTACGGAGCTTCTGCTCACACGATCCCGTTGAGCTCGCGGGCTTCTGAAGGCCCCGACCTCAGACATTGCGAGGGGGGCGGCCCAAGGGTGGCGACCATCTAGCCTTTCTCGCATGAGCCAGACTGCCGTCTACGGCGAGAGCGAGTTCCGGGCACGGAAGCCCGGCCCCCTCTACGGGTGGGTCCGCCGAGCCTCGTTCGTGGAGCTCGGGATCTTCTGCGGCCTGCTGATCGTCTGGGCCATCCCCGGCCTCGACTACGCGACGTTCCTCTTCGGACTCGCCCACGGGATCGGCTACCTGGCCCTCTGTCTGCTCCTCTGGATCGCGATCCTCAAGCGGGAAGCGCCCTTTTGGCTGTTCGCGGCAACCCTGACCCCCGTCGGGCCCGTCGGCAGCGTGATCGGGATCGAGTGGATCGACCGCCGCGAGCGCGAGCGCGGCGGGCTTGGCCCACTCAGCGAGGAGACGATCCAGGCGCGTTCCACCCTCTTCGACCCACCGGCCCAACCCCCCGACGAGCCTGCAGCGAAGCCGCCGGCAGAGCCCCCGGACCTCGGCACGGTTGCGAAGCTGATCCGCAACTCCCTCGAGCAGGGCAACGTCACCGTCGTCGCAGGAGACGAAGTCCTGGACCTCGGCCCGGCGGGCCTGCGGGGCCATGCGTTCGACCCGGTGCACCTGCCGGACGCCGACCCCCCGGACGCGTCTTGAGATCTCCCGTCCCGGTGGCCCTCCACCCGGGCAGACCGGACGCGAAGCGGAGGATCTGCCCGGAGTCAAAAAGGGTGGGCTGGGGCGGGGCCGCGGGAGGCAGGGGGTCCGCGCGACCCGCACCCCAGCCCGCGCGTCGGTAGCCAGGGAGGGATGCCGACGCGATCGCTCCCGGAGGCGGGACTGACCGGGAGCGAGCTTTGTGAAATCTCTACTGCCGAATCATTCTTCTACATTGACGAAGGCGATGCAATGCGCCTCGTTTCCGGAATCAGCGCAGCTCGCGCAGAACCCGGTGCAGGATCCCTCCGTGGCGGAAATATTGGCGCTCGTTGGCGGTATCAAGCCGTACGCGGGCCTCGAAGCTCGCCACCTCGCTTCCCTCCCGGGTCGCCGCGACGCCGATCGACGTGGCGCTCTCGATGTCGATCTCGCCGATCGAGAACTCCTCGTCGCCCTCGAGGCCGAGCGACTCGACGTCCTCGCCGTCGGGAAACTGCAGCGGCAGCACGCCCATCCCGATCAGGTTCGAGCGGTGAATCCGCTCGAAGCTCTCCGCGATCACGGCGCGGACCCCGAGCAACAGCGTGCCCTTCGCGGCCCAATCGCGAGAGGAGCCGGAGCCGTACTCCTTGCCGGCGAGCACGACGAGCGGCACCCCCTCGGCGGCGTACTTCATGGCGGCGTCGTAGATCGGCATCTCTTCCCCGTCGGGCATGTAGCGAGTCCATCCGCCCTCGCGGTCGACGAGCTGGTTGCGCAGCCGCACGTTGGCGAACGTGCCGCGCATCATCACCTCGTGATTGCCGCGACGCGAGCCGTATGAGTTGAAGTCACGGACGTCGACGCCCTGCTCCTGCAGCCACTCCCCTGCCGGGCTCGACTTCTTGATCGCGCCGGCCGGGGAGATGTGGTCGGTCGTGATCGAATCGCCGAGCTTGGCAAGGACGCGGGCGTTCTCGATCGGCTCGGCTCCCTCGGCGGGCTCTGAGTCCATGTCCTCGAAGAACGGCGGGCGGCGCACGTAGGTCGAGTCCGGCCACGTGTAACGGTCCTCGTCGGGGACCTTGATGGCCTTCCAGCGCTCGTCGCCCTCGAAGACGTTCGCGTAGTTCTTCTCGAACATGTCCTTGCGGACCGCCTCGGCGACGGTGTCGCGGATCTCCGCGGCGCTCGGCCACAGATCGCTGAGGAAGACGTCGGATCCCTCCGAATCCTGCCCGAGCGGCTCGGATTCGAAGTCGAAGTCCATCCGCCCGGCAAGCGCGTAAGCGACGCACAGCGGCGGCGAGGCGAGATAGTTCGCCTTCACGTCCTGGTTGATGCGTCCCTCGAAGTTGCGATTGCCGGAGAGCACCGCGCAGACCAGGAGGTCCTTCTCGTTGACGGCCTCGGAGATCTCGTCGGCGAGCGGCCCGGAATTGCCGATGCAGGTCGTGCAGCCGTAACCGACGAGGTCGAACTTGAGCTTGTTCAGGTACTCGTCGAGGCCCGCCTGCTCGAGGTAGTCGGTGACCACCGTCGATCCGGGCGCCAGCGAAGTCTTCACCCACGGCTTCACATCGAGGCCGCGCTCCACCGCCTTCTTGGCGAGCAGCCCGGCGCCGATCATCACCGAAGGGTTCGAGGTGTTCGTGCAGCTCGTGATCGCCGCGATCACGACTCGGCCGTGGTCGAGCTCGAAGGTGTTGCCGTCGGCGTCGGTGACCTCGATGCAATCGCTGCTCTTGGCCTCGGTGGCGACGGCGGCCTCCTTCTCGCCGGGTTCGGCCGGCTCGTCGCTCTTCTTCTGACTCCGCTCCTCGGCGGTGTCGCTGCGATCGTCTCCCGGTGCGTCGGAGGCGGGGAACGTCTCCCTCACGGTCTCGTCGTGGCCGTTGCGGTCCTTCTCCCCGTTCTGCGCCTTCAGCATCTCGAGGAACGAGCTCTTCGAGTCGGTCAGCGCGATCCGGTCCTGCGGGCGCTTCGGACCGGCGATCGACGGCACCACATCTCCGAGATCGAGCTCGAGCGTGTCGGAGAAGGTCGGGTCGTCGCTGTCGGCATCGTGGAACATCCCCTGCTCACGCGTGTAGGCGTCGACGAGCTCGATCGTCTCGGTCGGACGGCCGGTGAACTCGAGGTAGCGCAGCGTCTCCTTGTCGGGCGGGAAGATCGCGCAGGTCGAGCCGAACTCGGGCGACATGTTGCCGAGCGTCGCCCGGTCGGCGAGGCCGAGGCTGGGCAGCCCGGGGCCGTAGAACTCGACGAACTTGCTGACCACTCCCTTCTCGCGCAGCATCTCGGTGACGCGCAGGACGAGGTCGGTCGCGGTCGCGGCATCGGGGAGCTCGCCGTCGAGCCGGAAGCCGATCACCTGCGGCAGCAGCATCGAGATCGGCTGACCGAGCATCGCCGCCTCCGCCTCGATCCCGCCGACCCCCCATCCGAGCACGCTGAGGCCGTTGATCATCGTGGTGTGCGAGTCGGTGCCGACGAGGGTGTCGGGGTACGCGCGGGCGGTGCCGTCCTCCTCCTCGGAGTAGACGACTCGGCCCAGGTACTCGAGGTTGACCTGGTGGCAGATGCCGGTGGCCGGCGGGACGACGCGGAAGTTGTCGAAGGCCTTTTGGCCCCAGCGCAGGAACTCGTAGCGCTCCTGGTTGCGCTCGAACTCACGCTCGGCGTTGACCTCGAAGGCGCGGGCGTTGCCGAAGGCATCGACCTGGACCGAGTGATCGATGACGAGATCGACCGGGACGAGCGGATTGATCTTGGCTGCGTCGGAGCCGAGCTCCTCCATCGCGTCGCGCATGGCGGCGAGATCGACGACGGCGGGGACGCCGGTGAAGTCCTGCATCAGGACCCGAGCGGGCTGGAAGGGAATCTCCTTCGAGGGCTCCGCCTTCGAGTCCCAGGTCGCGATCGTCTCGATGTCGTCGGTCGTGACGCTCTCCCCATCCTCGAGCCTGAGGACGTTCTCGAGGAGGACCTTCAGCGAATAGGGCAGGCGCGCGACGTCGAACTTCGACTGCAGCGCGTCAAGGCGGTGGATCTCGTACTCGCGCCCCGACACCTCGAGGATCGAACGTGCTCCGTAGCTATCTGCCATCTCCATACCTCTCTGCGCAGCCGGCGCTGCTATTGATCGTCGTCTTCCTCGTCTTCATCATCTTCGCTGACCGCGACGTGGTCGGCCTCCCCATAGCTGGCGAGGCCCTCGGAGGCAGCGTCCTCGGCGGGATATCGATCGCCGAGCGGGTTGCCGGCCGGGGTCCCGTGCGAGGCCGATTCGACGAGCTCCTCCTCGGCGAGCTCGAAGCCCTCCGCCTCGCCCTCGCCGCCCTCGCTGACGGCCTGCTCGGCCGGATCGAGATCCTGAGAGGGGGTGTGTCCTCCGATCGCTCCGGCCTCCTCGGCGGCCGCCTCGGTCTCCTCGATGGCAGTGGCGGCGCCCGGCGCCGGCTCGAGTGCCGGGATGTCGGTCAGCGCCTCATCGGAATCGGGCGGGGCGTCGGAGTCCTCGAGCATCTCGGGATCGTTCGGCGCATCCTCGGCCTGGGCCTCTCCAAGCCCGGCCTCGCCGAAGTCCTCACGGTCCCCGCGATCGTCGTCAGCGCTCAAGTGTTCCTCCAGAGGGTCGGGTGCGTCATGGGTTCAAGCTACCCGGACGGGGCGCTATGCAATCGGCGCCGCTCAGCGCTTGTCGGTCTGACCGCGCGCGAGCGTCTCGGCGACCTTGGTCCCCATGCCCCGCTGCGCCCGGCCCGCCACACCCGGAAAGACGTGCGCGAAGCTCGTCAGGGCCCGCTGCCTCAAGGGAGCGACGGCGACCTCGGCTCGGTTGCGCTCGATCGCGCCGGCGACTCCCGCCCCGACCTGCTCGGGGGTCGCGGTCCCGACGCCCGGCGGGGGCGGCGCGCCTGAGTCGGCGAACATCCCGGCGCCCCGGATGAACCCTGGCATCACCACCGAGACCCCGATCCCAGAACCATCCCCGGCGAGATCCTCCCGCAACGCCAGGGCGAATCCGCGCAGCCCGAACTTGGTCGCGTTGTAGATCGAGGCCCGCGGCGATGCCGCCTTGCCGGCGAGCGAGGAGACGAAGAGAAGGTGACCGGACCCGGCCGCGTGCATGGCGGGGAGCAGGGCTCGCGCCAGGATAATCGGCGCCTCGAGGTTGACCCGGACGGCCCGGGCGATCTCCTCGGTGCTGTAGCTCTCGAGCCTCCCCGACCCTGGAAGCGCGGCGTTGGCCACGAGGATCTCCACTGCCCCCGCCTCGCTCGCAAGCCGTTCGGCTGCGCCCAGCTCCGCCAGGTCGGCGACGGCGACGGCGTGGCGATCGCCGGGGAGCTCGAGTGCGAGCTCGTCGAGCTCGTCCCCCTTGCGGGAGCTGAGCACGAGGTTGGCGCCCCGCTCGGCGAGCGCGAGAGCGATCGCTCTGCCGAGGCCTCCGGTGGCTCCGGTCAACAAGACGCGCTTCCCCTCGATCTGCATCGACATGAACCTACAGGCCTCCCGCCGATGACCGGTCATCGGCTTCCGGCGGCGCGCCGCCGCGCCGCCGTGACTAGGCTGGCGGAGGATGAGGCACTGGGTCAGGGAGAGGACGATCGTGGGCGGCGCAGCCGTGGCCGTCCTCTGCTGCGCCGGTGCGCTTGGCGGCGGGAGCGCATCAGCAGCGGTCCTGAAGGCCGAGTCGGTGCTCCCTCCCGGCCAGAGCGGCTACGTATCGATTCCGGGAGTCGCCGATGGGACGGGCTCGCCTCACCTCCTGGACCAGACGGCGCTCTTCGAGAACTTCCAGCTCAAGCCCCTGGGCTTCGACCAGCCTGCCGAGAGCACCGAGGCGCCGGCGGTCGGGGTCCAGATCTCCCGGGATGCCTACGGGGTGCCCAGCGTCACCGGCACCACCGACGAGGAGGCCTGGTTCGGCGTGGGTTACGCGGCCGCCGAAGACCGCCTCTTCGAGCTCGAGCTATTCAAGCGAGCCGCGGCGGGAAGGCTCGCGGAGATCCTCGGATCGACGTATCTCGACGACGACCTGATCGCGCGCCGCGACTACTACACCGATGCGGAGGTCGACGCGATGGTGGCCCGCGTGCCCTCCGAGCTGCAGAACCGCTTCATCGCCTATCGCGACGGCATCAACGCCTACATCGCTTACCTGCAGACCCACCCCGACCAGGTCCCCGGGGAGTTCGCCGCCCTGGGAGTTCCGCTCACCGACTGGACCGTCCGCGATTCGGCGCGGGTGGGCATCCTCCTCGCGCGGACCGTGCCCTCGGGAGACGGAAACGAGCTGGAGAACGCACAGGCGCTCGAGCGGATCGGACCGCAGGGCTTCAATCGGCTCTCGCCGGTCCGCACCAAGGGTTCGATCGCGACCATCAAGCGCAATCAGGGCGTCTTCCCCAACCAGCCGGGCCGCACGCGCAAGGACGAGCGCGTCGGCTTCAAGCGGTCGCAGAAGTACCTGAAGGGAATCGACGTGCTCGGCGCGGAGGGCCCCGGGACGGAAACCGTCTCAGGCAACGCTGCCGCCTTGCGATCCGACGGCGGCGGTGAAGCACCGGGCGCCGACCTGACCCGGATCCTGCCCCACGGAGGCTCCTTCATGTGGGCGATCAGCGATCGCAAGCATCATCGCGGCTACATCTTCAACGGCCCCCAGCTCGGCTTCGCGATCCCTGAGCTCTTCTTCGAGTTCGAGATCCACTCCCCCGCTCAGGACGCCCGCGGGGTCAGCGCTGCGGGCGTTCCGCTCGTGGCGATCGGCCACAACGCCGATGTGGCCTGGGGCTATACGTCCGGCCTCTCAGACGAGGACGACCTCTTCGCGGTCAAGACGGATGGCCCCGAGAGCTACAAGTTCAAGGGCAAGGAGCGGCAGATGGACTGCCGCAACGAGGTCTTCGACTACAAGGCCCCGCCGACGTCGATCCCCGATCTGGTCACCGATCCGGGCCTGCCGGCGGGATCCGTCACCGAGCGGATCTGCCGGACGTCGCAGGGACCGGTCCAGTTTCGCGGTGACGGCGTCGCCTACGCGCGCCGCTACGCGATCTGGAATCGCGAGCTGGAGACCTTCACCGGCCTGACCGAGCTCATGGACTCTCACAACATCAAGGACGTGGACAGGGGCATGCGCCACGTCACCTGGAACGAGAACGTGATGGCGGTCGACTCGCAGGGGCGGATCGGTTACTGGCATCCCGGGCTGCATCAGCTCAAGCCGAAGCGCTGGGACGAGCGGCTGCCTTTCCCGGGCAACGGCAACGGGGAGTGGCGCGGCCTGCTCCCGCGCTCGAAGACGCCGCACGTCGTCAACCCCAAGCAGCGCAACTGGCTCGCCAACTGGAACAACCTCCCGTCGACCGGCTGGACGAACGGTGACGGACCGGCGCGCGAGCGCGAGAACGGCAACCTCCACCGGATCCGGCTGATCCAGTCGCTCGTCCGCAAGGTGGCGAAGCACCCGAGCTACGCGAAGAGCCGCAACATCGAGCTGACCAGCGGCACCACGGCCCAGCAGTTCCCATTCGTCGACCGCGGCAAGCTGAAGGCGGCGCGAAAGGCGGGCCAGGGCATCGGGCCGAGGGCGATCTCCGAGCTGCTGCACTGGAACGGCAACTACGCCGAGACCGACGCGAACGGGACGATCGCCCCAGGTGTATCGATCTGGGAGGAGTTCAAGACCCAGCTCGAGTCGATCCTGCTCAAGCCATACGGCCCGGGCGCGACGCCACTCGCCGGCGGCACCAGCCACTCCCATGAGTACGACATCACTCCCGGCGAGGCGATCGCGCTGCGCGAGCTCGGCCCGAAGGCATACGCGCGGGCGGCACAGCGAACCGGCAGGAAGCTGGCTGCGCGGTTCGGCTCCGACTCCCCCCAGGCCTGGCGCGCTCCCCGCCTGATGTACGACGTCACCGCTCAGGGGGCCGCCTCCCCACCTGATCTCCCGTTCTTCGATCGCGGCACCTGGAGCGAGTCGATGGAGATGGGCCGGCCTTAGCGACGCTTATCCGGCCCATGCCCGATCCGCATGGCCGATTCGAGCGGGGAAGGGAGAATTCGCGGGTGACGCCGCTGCACCACCATCCCTCCTTCCGCGACGGCTTCAAGACCGGGCTGCCCTTGGCGGTCGCCGCGGTGGCGCTCTCCATCTCGTTCGGCGTCATCGCGGAGCCGATCATCGGTGGGCTCGCCGCGGTGGTGATGTCGGCGGTCGTCTTCGCCGGCTCGGCGCAGTTTGCCGTGATCGCCGTGCTCGCCGCGGGCGGTGGGCCGATCGCTGCGGTTGTGGCCGGCATCCTGCTCAACACCCGGTTCCTGCCGATGGGCATCGCGATGGCGCCGTCCCTGGACGTGAACCCCTTGAGGCGGGCGCTGATCGGACAGGCCGTGATCGACTTCTCCTGGGCGGCCGCGAGTCGCGGCGGGGGCCGCTTCGACTACCGGTTCATGCTCGGCGCCACGGCACCGGCGTACCCGTGCTGGGTCATCGGAACGATCATCGGCGTGCTCGGCGGCGGCTTGATCGGAGACCCCGGGCGCTTCGGACTCGATGCCCTGTTCCCGGCCTTCTTTCTCGCCCTCCTGCTGGAGGGAGAGGCGATCTCGAGCCGGCGCGGCGTCATCGCCGCCCTCGGCGGCGGGCTGATTGCGCTCGTCCTCATTCCGTTCGCGCCCGCCGGTCTGCCGGTGATCGCTTCGTGCCTCGCTGCACTGGTCGGGCTGCGGGCGCGCCGGGACCGGGCGGCGGAGGAGCCGGTGAGCTCGTGAGCGATGCCTGGATCACGGTCGTTCTGCTCGCCGTCGCCACCGCCTCCATCAAGGCGGCCGGCCCCGTCGCCGTCGGCGGCCGCGAGATGGAGCCGCGGGTCGCGGCGGTGGTCGACCTCCTCGCTCCCGCGCTCCTTGCGGGCCTGATCGTGGTCGAGACCGTCGGCGGCGGCCACTCGATCGACGTCGATCCACGGCTCGCAGGGGTCGGGGCGGCGGGCCTGCTGCTGGTGAGCTGGAGACGATCCGCGACGCTCGCCGCGATCGCCGTGGCGGCGGCGGTGACGGCCCTGTTACGGGCCGTCACCTGAGCGCCGTCGCCCGGCTCAGCCGTTGCGCTCCACCGCACCCGCGTCGGGATCCGCATCCCGCAGGATCCCCCGCTGGTCGAACTTGGCCGCCGTGCTCCTGACCGCCAGACCCACGGCCGGAGATCCCTGTCCGAGCGCCATCGTCTGCGTGGGCCCCCCGTTGTCGGCAAGCGGGCCGAGCAGCGGGTCGACGCCCGTGACGTCCCTGGAGCCCATCAGACAATCGCCGGGAGTGCCGACCAGGTTGCCGCCGTCCGACGTGAACGGGGTGCCGCAATCCGATGCCGCTCCGTCGAACGCGGTGTTGCCGTAGACGATCGAGTTGCTCAGGTCGACGTCACCCGCCGAGCCTCCCGCGATCCCGCCGCCGGTAACGGCCCGGTTGTCGGAGATCGTCGAGTTCACGACATCCACGTTTCCGAAGAGGCCGCCTCCGGACGACGCGCTGTTGGAGATCGCCTGGTTGCCGACGATGGTCGAGTTGGTCACCCGCGCCGACGCACCGTATTGACCGGCGCTCAGCCCACCGCCCGCCGTCAGCGCATAGGGGCTCGTCGTGTTGACCACGTTGCCGGCGATCGTCGAGCTGCTCACGTCGGCGGTTCCGCCGGCGACGTAGACGCCGCCACCGCCGACGTTGCCGGCGATCGTCGAGCTGTCGATGCGAGCGGTCCCGCCGGTGGCGATGCCGCGATCGAAGCCCTTGAGGGTCGTCTTCAAGACGCGCAGCCTCTGGGTGGCCGAGATGCCGGTTGCGTCGACGGTCCGCCTGCCCTGCAGGAAGGATTCGCGGACGGTGAGGTCGGAACGCGAGGCCTTCAGCGCCGCTCCATCGATGTAGAGACCACGCAGCGCGGCATTGCCGTCGCGATCCACCAGGATCTCCGTCCCTCCCCGATGGCCACGCAGGACGACCCGCTTGAAGTGGTTGGCCGCAGGATCGCCGTAGTCGTTGCCCGCGATCGTCACCTTGCCCTTCAGCGTCACCCGTTGCGGGAGGTCGATCCCGCCCTTCAGCCGCTTGCTGAAGCTGATCACGTCACCTCCCGGCTTCTTCCTCGAGTGCTTGATCGCGGCGATCATGCTCCCGCTCCCCTTGGGGGTGGTCGTCGTGACCTCGAACTCGTTCGCGGCGGCCTGCCCACCGGTTGCGGCGAGCGCGAGCGCTGCGGCTGCGAAGCCGATCCCCGCCCTCACGGAATTCCGGCGGTGGACGCTCGCACCTGATGTCGCGTTCATCTTGCTTCCTCCTTGGTTGTCCAAATGACGATCGGTCCGAGGCTAGGCTCGGCGACGCCGGCTGTGGGATGACCAAGGTGTTGACCTCCCACCCCCCCTGAACGGTCCTCTCGGCCCCACCGCAACTCTGAGCATGAGCAACTGTTAACGAAAGCATGAGCATTTCGTTAGCACGCACGTTCCGCGGCGTGGCCACCACGGCCGCGGTACTTTCGGTATTCGTCCTCGCGATCGCGGCCCGGCCCGCGGAGGCCGCATCAGGTGGCCTGGCCGCCGGCGAACCCAAGACGCAGCACAAGGGCACCGTCGGCCACGCCAGGCTGCTCCCGAACGGCAAAGCGGTCGCCCCGGCCAACGCGCCCAAGCGGGTCGTCGCGGTGATCAAGGCCGCCAACAGGATTCGCACCAAGCCCTACGTCTGGGGTGGCGGGCACGGCAGGTGGAGGGACCGCGGCTACGACTGCTCGGGTGCCGTCAGCTTCGCCCTGCACGGGGGCCGAATGCTGAGCAGTCCCCTCGCCTCAGGATCGCTGATGCGATGGGGAAAGGGTGGCCGCGGACGTTGGATCACCGTTTTCGCCAACGGCGGTCACGCCTATGCCCGGATAGCCGGCTTGCGCTGGGACACCTCCGGCACCGGCGGCAAGGGCCCGCGCTGGCAAAAGGACCCCCGCTCGGGCCGCGGCTACGTCAAGCGGCATCCCCGGGGTTTCTGAGGCCTACTTCAGGACGCGGATCAGCTTCTTGTTGACGAACTCGTCCATTCCGTACTTGCCGAGCTCGCGGCCGAAGCCGGAACGCTTGACCCCGCCGAATGGAAGCTCCGCGCCGTCGAGGCCGACGCCGTTGACGAACACCATCCCGGTATCGAGGCTGTTCGCCACCCGCTCGGCCTGCTCGGGGTCGTCGGTGAAGACGTACGAGCCCAGGCCGAACGCGGTGTCGTTCGCCAACTCGATGGCCTCCTCCTCCGAGCTCACCCGGTAGACGCTCGCAACCGGTCCGAAGAACTCCTCACGGTAGGCATCGTTCTCGGGCGTGATCCCGGTCAGCACCGTTGTCGGGAAGAAGTTGTCCTTCCGCTCCCCGCCGACGACGACCTCGGCACCCTGCTCGACCGCGCGATCGAGCTGATCCTGCAGGCGCTCCGCGGCGGTCGTCGACGAGAGCGGGCCGATCTCGGTGCCCTCCGCCGTCGGATCGCCCGGTTCCGCCGACTTCATCTCCGCCGAGAACTTCGCGAGGAAGTCCTCGTAGAGGCCATCGGCGACGATGAACCGCTTGGCGGCGTTGCACGACTGGCCGGTGTTGTCGAGGCGGGCTCCCACCGCCGCCTCGACCGCGCCGTCGAGATCGTCGGAGCTGAGCAGGATGAACGGATCGGAGCCGCCGAGCTCGAGCACGACCTTCTTCAGGTTGCGCCCGGCGATCTCGGCGACCGCCGCACCGGCGCGCTCGGAGCCGGTCAGCGACACTCCGCGAACCCGAGGGTCGGCGATGACCCCCTCGATCTGGTCGTTGGTGGCGAGGATGGTCTCGTAGGCACCGTCCGGGAAACCGGCCTCCCGGTAGATCTCCTGGATCGCCTCCGCCGACTCGGGGCACTGCGGCGCCGGCTTCAGCAGGATCGTGTTGCCCACGATCAGGTTCGGGCCTGCGAAACGGGCCACTTGGTAGTAGGGGAAGTTCCACGGCATGATCCCGAGCAGAGGCCCAACGGATGTCCTGCGGATGAGAGCGGTGCCCTCGCCGGCGAGCAGATCGATCGGCTCGTCCTTGAGGAAATCCTCGGCGTTGTCGGCGTAGAAGCCGTAGATGTCACCGCAGAACTCGACCTCTCCGACCGCCTGCTCCATCGGCTTGCCCATCTCGCGCACGGCGATCTCGGCAAGCGCCTGAGCCCTCTCGACGTGGAGCTCGCCGACCTTCCGGACCATCGCGGCGCGATCCGCTACTGAGGTCGTCTGCGACCAGCTCCCATGCGCCTCCGCCGCCTTCGCGATCGCGGCGGTGAGCTCATCGCCGGAGATCTCCGGGTACTCCTTGACCTTCTCGCCGGTGGCCGGGTTGACGACTGCGTAGCTGCTCATTCTGCTCCGTCCTTGTCCTGGTTTGCTGCTGATTGCTGCTCGGGGGTCTCCGTCAGTTCCTGCGCGTGGCCGTTCGCCGGTGGAATCCCCAGCGCCTCCTCGAGCGTGACGTACTCGGCGCCGACGCCCTGGGCGACGGCCTTGTGGGTGACCTTGCCCGCCGCTACGTTGACGCCGGGGCGCAGCCCGGGATCGCGTGCGATCGCCTCGTCGACGCCGTTGTCGGCGAGCGAGAGGACGTACGGAAGCGTGGCGTTCGTGAGCGCGTACGTCGAGGTGATCGGCACCGCTCCCGGCATGTTCGCCACGCAGTAGTGGGTGATCCCATCGACCTCGTAGACGGGGTCGCTGTGCGTAGTCGGCCTGCTGGTCTCGAAGCACCCGCCCTGATCGATGGCGACGTCGACCAGCACGGCGCTCTGCTTCATCAGCCCGAGCTGCTCGCGCTTGATCACGTGCGGGGCACGGGCGCCCTGAACGAGCACGGCGCCGATCACGAGGTCCATGCGCGGGAGCATCTCCTCGATCGAGAGCGTCGAGCTGTAGACGGTCGAGAGAGAGCCGGCGAACTGCAGGTCGACCTTGCGGAGGGTGTCGATGTTGAGGTCGAAGATGAAAACGTCCGCCGCCATCCCGACGGCGATCTGGGCGGCGTTGACGCCGACCGCCCCTCCTCCGATCACCATCACGTTCGCCGCGGCGACGCCGGGAACGCCGCCGAGCAGCACCCCGCGCCCGCCCATCGGCTTCTCGAGGAAGAACGCGCCGGCCTGCGTCGCCAGCCGGCCTGCGATCTCGCTCATCGGCGCGAGCAGCGGCAGGTGGCCGCCGCGGTCCTCGACCGTCTCGTAGGCGATGCAGGTCGCACCGGTCCGGCAGAGGCCGTCCGTCAACTCCGGCGCCGGCGCCAGGTGCAGGTACGTGAACAGGGTGGTCTCGGCGCGCAGCATCTCGACCTCGACCTGCTGGGGCTCCTTGACCTTCAGCAGGAGGTCCGCCTCGGCCCAGACGTCCTCGGCGGTCGGAACGATCCGCGCCCCCTGGGCCTCGTAGTCGGCGTCAGCGATCGCGCTCCCCTCGCCGGCACCGCTCTGGATCACGACCTCGTGGCCGTGCTCGGCGAGCTCCCGGGCTCCGACCGCGGTCAGCGCGACCCGGTACTCCTCTTCCTTGATCTCGGTTGGCACTCCAACTTTCATCGAATCTCCCGCCGGTGTGGGCCGTTTGCCGTCTCGCGTTCTCTCATCGAACCAGTTCTCTCGCCCGCAGGGCGAGCCAGAGCTCGATTCGATCCTGGGCATGGTTCAGGTTACGGCCGGTCAGCTCCTCGATCCGCCGGATCCTGTATCGGAGCGTATGCCGGTGGCAGTAGAGGTCGCGGGCCGCCTTCTCCCACTGACCGTTGCGCTCGATGAACGCCTCGAGCGAGCGGAGCAGCTCCGGTCCGTACTCGCCCTCCCCCTCGGAGATCGGCGCGAGCAGGTTCTCGGAGTACGCGCGCAGAGCATCGTCGTCCTGCAGCGAGAGCAGCAGGGTGAAGGCCCCGAGGTCGCGATGGGAGGCGACGTCGGGGGCGCTGCCGTTGGCGAGGGCCGTCGCCTCGAGCGCACAGCGCGCCTCGTGAAACGCACGGCGCAGCGTCCCGACGGGGGACGTCCGACTGGCGGCGGCGCGGATCTCGACGCCGTCTCCCGCAAGCGCGGCGAGCCCCTCTCGGGCGAGCTCGACCGGGTCCCGATCGGCGGGGTCGACGATCGCGCACAGCAGCGGCCGGCCGGCGGTGCCGTTGACCGCGATCAGCGCCGGAACGCCCGTTCCGCGCAGGGCTGCGCCGAGCCCCTCAGCATCGCCCGGAGCTCCGTCGAGGTCGAAGAGCAGCACCGCCACCTCCCCGCCGATGCCGAAGGGAGCGAGGCGACCGCGGATCTCATCGGCGCCCAGATTTCCGCCGAGCGCTTCGGCGAGGACGTCACCGGCGAGGCGCCGCTCCGTCTCGCGCACCGCTCGCTCGCGCATCAGCTCCAATGCGACCACCATCGCGGCCTGTCGGACGATCAGCTGCTCCGGGTCGCCGACCTGGCCCGAACGGCGTGCGGCGACGAGCCAATGCCCGAGCGAGCCGGCACCGCCGATCGGGACCGGCACCGCGACCGCGCGGCCCGCCAACGGCCCCCGTTCCACCACGAATGATGCCCGGCGACCGGCCTCGGCGCGCTCGGCGACCTCGGCCCTCACCGACGCCGCGGAGTCCACGGAGAGCCCCTCCTCCTGCGGATGCCGCGTGATCTCGCGACCGTGGTCATCGAGCAGCAGGACGGCGCCGTCCACGGCCTCGGCGATCGCACCCATGACGTCGCCGAGGCCGCGCTCGGCGAGGACGAGGCCCTCGAGCCTCGCGTGCACTTCGATGCCCTGCTCGAGCGCCGAGAACTGTTCGTTCACGAGCCGCGTGAAGGCCTTCTCGGTGATCGCGATGAACGGCATCTCGTACGGCACCTCGAACAGCGCCAGGCCGTGTTCGCGCGCCGCTTCGACCAACGCCTCGGGGAGCTCGGCGTGATCGAGACCGGTGCCGAAGCCGAGCCCCGCCGCTCCCCGGCCGGCGAGGAGTTGAGCGAACTTCCGCTGCCGCGACGCCGTCGTCAGGTTCATCCCCGTGCTCAACAGCAGCTCTCCGCCGGAGAGGAACGGCGTCGGGTCCTCCAGCTCGGAGATGTGGACCCAGCGGATTCGCGGATCGTCGCCCCCCGCCTCGACCTCGGCCTCGAGCCCGAGGTCGGTGAGCAAGCTGGAGACCGTCAGCATTTTCAGCCCCGGGCCGCGACCTTCTCCCAGGCCTCCTCGAGGACCGAGCGGAGGATCGTGCCGATCTCGTTGAACTGCTCCGTGTCGCAGGTCAGTGGAGGCGAGAGCTGGATGACGGGATCGCCGCGATCATCGGCGCGGCAGATCAAACCGCGACGGTAGAGCTCGCCCGAGAGGAAGCCGCGCAGTAGCCACTCGCCCTCTTCGTCGGAGAACGGCTCCTTCGTCTCGCGGTCCTTGACCAGCTCGATCGCATGGAAGAACCCGGCGCCGCGCACATCGCCGACGAGCGGGATGTCCCTGAGATCCTCGAGGACGCCACGGAACTCGGACTCCTTGCGCAGAACGCCGCCACAGAGGTCCTCCTCGGCGAAGACGTCGAGGTTGCGGAGCGCGACGGCGGCGGCGACCGGGTGCCCGCCGAAGGTCGACCCGTGCGCGAACGAGGCCTTGCCCGAGCTGAACGGCTCGAAGATCTCATCGGAGGCGATCATCGCCCCCATCGGGATGACCGCGCCGGTGAGTGCTTTGGCGGTGGTGATGATGTCGGGCTGGTAGCCGTAGCGCTCGCAGCCGAAGTAATGACCGAGCCGGCCCCACGAGCAGATCACCTCGTCGCTGATCAGCAGCACGTCGTTGGCGTCGCAGATCTCACGGACCCGCTGGAAGTAACCCTCCTGAGGCGGGATGCATCCGCCGGCGTTCTGCAGCGGTTCGAGGATCACCGCGGCGACGGTCTCGGGGCCCTCGAACTCGATCCGCTCGCGGATCTGCTCAGCCGCCCAGAGCGGGTCGCGCCCGGCGGGCCAGTGATAGGCGTTCGTGTTCGCGGCGTGAACCCCACCGGGCATCGACGGCTCGAACGGAACCTTGAGGCTGGTCAGCCCGGTCGCGGAAAGCGCCCCCATCGTCGTCCCGTGGTAGGCGACCTCGCGGGCGACGATCTTGTGCTTCTGACCCTTGCCGTTGACGCGGTGCCAGTTGCGCGCAACCTTGATCGCGGCCTCGACGGCCTCCGAGCCGCTGTTGGTGAAGAAGACGCGGTTGAGGTCGCCGGGGGCGAGCTCGGCGACGCGCTCGGCGAGCTCGATCGAGCGCGGGTGGGCATAGCTCCAGTTCGTATAGAAGTCGAGCTCGCGGATCTGGGCGGCCGCGGCCTCGCCGTAGTCGGCCCGGCCGTGACCCGCGTTGCAGCAGAAGAGCGCGCTGAGGCCGTCGAGGTAACGGTTGCCGTGGTCGTCCCAGACATAGGGGCCCTCACCGCGAGCGATGATCGGAATCTCGTGATCGGCGTCGTATCCGCCCATCCGCGAGAAGTGCATCCAGAGGTGCTTGCGCGCCACCTCCTGCAGATCACCCGCGGCTGCGGGCCGCACGCTGGTCGTGGCCATGAACGACTCTCCTTCCGACAAACTTTGGACTCGACGCTTTGAACAAAGGTAGAGATTCGCTTTGGCGCGCACAAGCGAGACTTCGTTCAAGCACACCCCTGGTACTTATACGCTGTGTACAAGCAGCGTCCCCCGAATTAGGACATTCGCGGATTTCCTATCGGCGCCGGATCGGACATAGTGCGCGATAGTTGTGCTCCGTCCGGTGGAAGCGGGACGCGATCAGGAGAGGAAAGAGACGAATGACTGGCCCAAGCGCCGCTAACGGAACGCCCGAGTCCAGCGTCAGCCTGCGCTCGATCGTGAAGCGTTTCGGCGACTTCACGGCGGTCGACTCGGTCGACCTCGAGATCGCTCAGGGAGAGTTCTTCACGCTGCTGGGGCCGAGCGGCTGCGGCAAGACGACGACCCTGCGGATGATCGCCGGATTCGAGGAGCCGGACGGAGGCGAGATCCTGATCGAAGGGGTCGATGTGGCCGCGATGCCGGCCCACCGGCGGCCCACCAACACGGTGTTCCAGAGCTACGCGCTCTTTCCCCATCTCAGCGTCAAGGACAACGTCGCCTACGGGCTCAAGCGCAAGGGCGTGGAGAAGGCGGATATCGAGGAGCGGGTTCAGCGCGAGCTCGAGCGGGTCGGGCTCTGGGGCGAGGCCAACCGGCGCCCGAATCAGCTCTCCGGAGGCCAGCAGCAACGCGTGGCCCTCGCCCGGGCGGTCGTCAACCTTCCGAAGGTGCTGCTGCTGGACGAGCCGCTCGGCGCGCTCGACCTGAAGCTCCGCAAGAACCTGCAGATCGAGCTCAAGCGGATCCAGCGAGAGGTCGGCATCACCTTCGTCTACGTCACCCACGACCAGGAGGAAGCGCTGACGATGTCGGATCGCATCGCGGTCATGAATCGCGGCGTGATCGAGCAGGTCGCTGAGCCCGAGGAGGTCTACGAGCGCCCGTCGACGACGTTCGTGGCTGGGTTCATCGGCGTCTCGAACCTGATGCCGGGAACCGTCCGCTCCGCCAGCGGGGATCGTGCATCCGTCGAGCTGGAGGCCGGAGTCACCATCGAGGCGCCCGCGAACGGCCTCGCCGAAGGTGAGCGCTGCCACGCCGTCGTACGCCCCGAGAAGCTCATCGTCGAGCCGGCCGGCGACGCCGCACCAGGGCCGGGCGACGTCCAGAGCGTCGAGGGCGTGATCGAGAGCTCCGTCTATCTCGGCACGGCGACCCAGATCGTCACCAAGCTGCAGGGCGGCTCCCGGATGACGGTCCTGGTCCCCAACGCGGACGAGTCCGAACGGCAGCGACTGCCCGGTGGCGGAGCGAACGTTCGACTGAGCTGGGCCCCGGAGCACGTGCATCTGGTCCGGGAATCCAATGCGGCGGCGAACGGGACCGAGGCGCCCCCCGCGGCCCTCGCAGGCTGATCTTCAAACAACCGGAAGGAGCTGGATCAGGTGATCCACGAAAGCACTAAGAAGGTTCATCTCAGGCTGCTGACAGGGGTGGCGGCGCTGATCGCGTCGCTGGCGCTGGCCGCATGCGGTGGTGGTGGCGGAATCGAGGGAACCGACACCGGTGGTGATATCAGCGTCGCCAAGTCCGACGGCAAGGCCAGCGGCGACCTGACGATCTCCAACTGGCCCTTCTACATCGACAAGGCCACCGTCCCGGACTTCGAGAAGAAGACCGGCGTGTCGGTCAAGTACATCGAGGACGTCAACGACAACACCGAGTTCTTCGGCAAGGTCCAGCCGCTGCTCGACAAGGGCCAGTCGGGCGGTCGCTCGATGATGGTGGTGACCGACTGGATGGCCAAGAAGATGCATGACCTCGGCTATCTCCAGGACTTCGATCAGGACGCGGTCGCCCCGGCCATGGCGAACCTCCGGCCGGACCTGCAGACCCCGGCGATCGACCCTGACCGCAGCTACACGCTGCCCTGGCAGACCGGCATGACCGGCCTGGTCGTGAACACGTCGGAGGCGCCGGACGTGAAGTCGATCAACGACCTCTTCGACCCCAAGTACAAGGGCAAGGTCGAGATGCTCACCGAGATGCGCGACACCGTGCCGCTGATCATGAAGGCGGACGGCGTCGATCCCGCGTCGGCGACCAAGCAGGATTGGCTCGATGCGATCGACAAGATCAAGGGCGCCGCGGAATCCGGTCAAATCCGCCGCTTCACCGGCAACAACTACACCGGCGACCTCGCCAACGGAGACGCCGTCGCCGTGATCGGCTGGTCCGGAGACGCGGTACAGCTGCAGGCCGATGATCCCAACATCCAGTTCGTGATGCCCACGGAGGGCTGCATGCTCTGGTCCGACAACATGGTGATACCGGTCGGCGCCCCGAACCCGACGGCGGCATACGCCTGGATGAACTACGTCTATCAGCCCGAGAACCAGGCTCAGATCGCGGACTACAACTACTACCTGACTCCAGTGACAGGGGTTCAGGAGATTCTCGCCAAGCAGGGGTCGGCGGCCGCGAAGAGCGATCTCGTGTTCCCGCAGGCCGACTTCACGGCGAACTGCTCGACGCAGGTGGATCCCCCCGGCAGCGCCGCGGATGTCGCCGACGTCGAGCAGGCGTTCCAAGCCGTGATCACCGGCTGAGTCCACGGGGTCCGGCGACGATGGAGGCATCAGCGCAAAGCGGGCAAAAGCCCGGCGCACTCCGTCGTCGCCTGGTCCCCTACGGGCTGATGGGTCCGGGCCTGATCTGGCTCGCCCTCTTCTTCGTCGTCCCGATGATCTTCATGGCCCGGCTCGCGCTCGAGTCGGGGACGTTGGAGACGGGCTTCAACTTCACCTGGAACTGGTCCAACTTCTCCGACGCGATCTCGCGGTACGACCAGCAGTTCATCCGCTCGTTCGTCTACGCCGGGGTTGCGACCCTGATCGCGCTCGCGATCGCCTATCCCCTGGCGTACGCGATCGCCTTCAGGGGCGGGCGCTGGAAGAACGTGCTTCTGTTCGCCGTCGTCGCGCCGTTCTTCACGACCTACCTGATCCGGACGATCGCGTGGACGACGATCCTCAGCGACAACGGGCTCGTCGTCAACACCCTGCAGACGGTCGGCCTGCTCGATGGCAGCGGCCGCCTGCTGGCGACGCCGGTGGCGGTGGTTGCGGGCATCACCTACAACTACCTCCCCTTCATGGTGCTCCCGCTGTACGCATCGCTTGAGCGGCTGGATCCGCGCCTGATCGAGGCGGGACGGGACCTCTACTCCTCCCCGCGGCAGGCGTTCCTGCGGGTGACGCTGCCGCTGACGGCACCGGGCATCGTGGCCGGCACGCTGCTCACCTTCATCCCCGCCGCGGGCGATTACATCAATGCGATCTTCCTCGGCTCGACCAATCAGTCGATGGTCGGCAACGCCATCCAATCGCTCTACCTGAACCTGCGCGACTATCCGACCGCCGCGGCTCTCTCCTTCATGCTGATGGCCGTGATCATGGTCGTCGTCGTGATCTACATCCGCTTCGCGGGATCGGAAGCGCTGATGGGCGACGAGGAGGAGGTGGCCTAGCCATGGAGGCCGCGCGCATCCCGAGATCTCCCGTCAAGCGCTCCCCCGGCTCGCGCGCCTGGAAGTGGCTGCGCTACCACGCCGTCAGCATCTGGGCCGCGATCGCGATCCTCTATCTGCTGCTGCCGATCGCGGTCGTCGCCGCCTTCTCGTTCAACGATCCGGCCGGCAAGTTCAACTACACCTGGCAGGCGTTCACCTTCGATCACTGGTCCAACATCTTCGGGATCCCGGACCTGACCGACGCGCTGCTGACGAGCCTGCGACTCGCCGCGCTCTCAACCGTGATCTCGACGATCCTCGGCACGATGATCGCGCTCGCCCTGGTCCGGCACAACTTCGCCGGACGCCGTGTCGCGAACTTCCTGATCGTGATCCCGATGGCGACCCCCGAGGTCGTCATCGGTGCCTCGCTGCTTTCGATGTTCCTGATCTACGGCGCGACCCTGGGCTTCACGACCCTGCTGATCGCCCACGTCATGTTCTCGATCAGCTTCGTCGTGATCATCGTGCGCTCGCGGCTGATCGGCTTCGACCGCCGCCTCGAGGAGGCCGCGCGGGATCTCGGCGCGACCTCGATGACGACGTTCCGGACCATCACGCTGCCGTTGCTGATGCCCGGACTCGTCGGGGCCGCGCTGCTCGCCTTCGCCCTCTCGATCGACGACTTCGTCATCTCGAACTTCAACTCCGGGACGACCGTGACCTTCCCGTTGTGGGTCTTCGGCGCGTCCCAGCGCGGGATCCCGGTCGAGGTCTATTCGATGGCGACCCTGCTCTTCATCGTCACCGTCCTTGCGATGGGCTTCGTGTCCTGGCAGCAGGCACGAGCCGAGCGCCTGGCGGCGGTCAGGTTCGACGACGAGGAGGAGACGGGCCTTGCGGCGCTCGCCTCCGGCAACGATCCGGTGGGCAGCGCGGGCACCACGCCGTGAGCGGCCATCCGCTCCTGATCGGCGGCGAGCTCGTCGCCGGCGGCGGCGCGGGGCTCGCCGTCGAGAACCCCTACTCCACGGAGACCATCGCCACCGTCGCCGCCGCGTCGGAGGAGCAGCTCGATGCCGCCGTCGCCGCCGCCCGCACGGCGTTCGGCGGCTGGGCGACGATGCCGGCCGGGGAGCGCTGCGAGCTGCTGCACGAGGTCGCCTCGAGGTTGCGCGCGAACGCGGAGTCGCTCGCGACGACGATGACCGCCGAGGGCGGCAAGCCGCTGATCGAGAACCGCGACGAGGTCGGCTGGTGTGCCGCGGCGTTCGACTATTACGCCGAGATCGGGCGCGACAGCGCCGGCAGGGTGATTCCCCCGATCGAGTCGTCTCAGGTGGCGCTCGTGATGAAGGAGCCGCTCGGGGTGATCGGCTGCATCGTGCCCTGGAATTACCCGTTGCTGCTGCTCAGCTGGAAGGTCGCCCCAGCGCTCGCCGCCGGCAACGCGGTCGTCTGCAAGCCGTCGGAGGTGACTCCGCTCTCGACGCTCGCGCTCGCGCGGTGCTTCGACCACCTGCCGGCCGGCGTCGTCAACCTGATCGCCGGAGCCGGCGGGATCGGCGCCGATCTCTGCGCGGACGAGCGAGTCGACTGCATCGCGTTCACCGGCTCGGTGGCCACCGGAAGGAAGGTCGCGGCGGCCTGCGCGGCGCGGCTGGCTCGCGTCAACCTGGAGATGGGCGGCAAGGACCCCTTCATCGTCTGCCCCGACATCGCCGATGCCGCGTCGATCGAGATCGCCGCTCGCGGTGGCGCCTGGGCCGCCTACCTGAACGCCGGGCAGGTCTGCACGTCGGCTGAGCGCTTCTACGTGGCCGAGGGCGTCTACGACGACTACGTTTCGGCGTTCGTCTCCCACACCGAGACCCTCGTCCTCGGCGACCCGACCGACCTCGCAACCGACATCGGCCCGATGGTCTCGGCACCTCAGCGCCAAAAGGTCGCCGATCAGCTCGAGGCCGCCGTCGCGGCCGGGGCCGATGTGCTGACGGGCGGCGACTCGGGCGGTCAGCCTCGCGGGCACTTCTTCGCACCGACCGTCGTGACCGGAATGCCCGCCGAAACCGATCTGCTCCGCGAGGAGACCTTCGGCCCGATCGCGCCGATCGTCCCGGTGCGCGATCTCGACGAGGCCATCGCGCTCGCCAACGGGACGCGCTTCGGCCTCGGCGCCAACGTCTACACGCGCGACCTCGAGAGCGCCGTTCGGTGCATGCGCGAGCTGCGAGCGGGGACGGTCTGGATCAACGATCCCCTGACCGACAACGACGCCGGCCCCTTCGGTGGCTTCAAGCAGTCGGGGATGGGCCGCGAGCTCGGGCGCGAGGGACTGGAGGCGTTCCAGGAGACCAAGCACGTCCACATGGAATCGGAGATCGAGCGCAAGGAATGGTGGTACCCCTACTCCGAATACGGGGCGGGCCGGGACTCCGCCGAGGGCTCCTGACCGTCCGCGACCAGCCCGCCTCGCTGGATTCTTCGAAGTCATGTCGATTTCGGCCTCGGTCGTTCGACGCTCAGATAGAAACCACCACACCCGCCTGAAGGAGGCACCAATGCGTTTCATGGTCCTGGTCCCCGGAAGTCCCGAGTCGGAGCGCGGCGAGATGCCGAGCACCGAGCTCCTGGGAGAGATGACGAAGTACAACGAGGAGCTGGTCAAGGCGGGCGTGATGCTCAGCGGCGACGGCCTGACCCCGACCTCACAGGGCGTGCGGATCCGCTTCGATGGCGGCGAGCGAACGGTCGTCGACGGCCCGTTCACCGAGTCGAAGGAGATCGTCGCCGGCTACTGGGTCTGGGAGTGCTCCTCCCGCGAGGAGGCGGTCGAGTGGCTCAAGCGAGCGCCGTTCGGCGGCGGCACCGAGATCGAGCTGCGGCCGATCTTCGAGCTCGACGACTTCGGCGACGAGCTGACGCCGGAGCTTCGCGAGGCCAACGAGCGCCTCGCCGAGAACGAGCGGAACAGCGCCCCCAGCTGAGGGTGGGGGCGCCGGCGACCAACGAGGCGGTCGACGCCGTATGGCGGATCGAGTCGGCCCGGCTGATCGCCGGGCTGACTCGCATCGTCGGCGACGTCACAGCGGCGGAGGACCTTGCGCAGGACGCGCTCGTCGCCGCGCTCGAGCAATGGCCCGCTGACGGCATCCCCGACAATCCCGGCGCCTGGTTGATGACGACGGCCAAGCGCCGGGGCATCGACGCCCTCAGGCGGAGGGTCGCGCTCGAGCGCAAGCACGAGCTGATCGGGCGCGAGCTGGAGATGCTGCAGCGACTCGATCGGACCGACCCCACCGCGCAGATCGAGGAGGTCGAGGACGACGTCCTGCGGCTCATCTTCATGACCTGTCACCCGGTCCTCTCCCGAGAGGCGCGAGTCGCCCTCACCCTGCGCCTGCTCGGTGGTCTGACGACGCCGGAGATCGCTCGGGCGTTCCTCGTATCCGAGGGCACAGTCTCCCAGCGGATCGTCCGAGCCAAGCGAACCTTGGGCGAGGCGCGGGTGCCATTCGAGGTACCCGGCCGCGATCAGCTCGGCGGGCGCCTCTCCGCGGTCCTCGAGGTGATCTACCTCGTCTTCAACGAGGGATACGCGGCGACCGCCGGCGAGGACTGGATTCGTCCCGGCCTCGCCGAGGACGCCCTGCGACTCAGCAGGATCCTGGCAGCGCTGATGCCCACCGAGGCGGAGGCCCACGGGCTGCTCGCGCTGATGGAGCTGCAGGCGTCGCGGATGCGGGCCCGGATCGGCCCCGGCGGCGAACCGGTGCTGCTCGCCGACCAGGACCGATCGCGCTGGGATCGCCTGCTCGTGCAGCGGGGGCTCGCCGAGCTCCGTCGGGCCGAGGAGCTGAGCCGCGAAGGGCTCGGCCCCTACACGCTGCAAGCCTCGATCGCCGCCTGCCATGCCCGCGCCGGAAGCTTCGAGTCGACGGACTGGCCACGGATCGTCGCCCTCTACGACGGCCTCGCCGCGCTGACCGGCTCCCCGGTGGTCGAGCTCAACCGCGCCGTCGCGGTGGCAATGGGGTTCGGTCCCGCGGCGGGGCTCGAGATCGTCGACTCGCTCGTCGAGGAACGGGCGCTCCGCGGTTACCACCTGCTGCCCAGCGTCCGCGGCGACCTGCTGGCGAGGCTCGGCCGCGATGAAGAGGCCCGCGCCGAGTTCACGCGCGCGGCCGACCTCTGTGGGAACGACCGCGAACGATCGCTGCTCCGTGCGCGGGCGGGCGGCCGATAGATGGCGCAGCTCTCATCCGATCGGGACAATTGCGGTCTCGGGGTTTGGCCGGAACCGGCGGCGGCGCGGGAGTAGCATCGAGCCGATGGCCACGGCGGAGCAAACGCGCGCAACCGAAGTCGAGACCCTGAATAACTACATCGGGGGGAACTGGGTGGCGAGCGAAGCCCCCGAATCGCTCGACGACATCGATCCCGCCACCGGCGCGACCCTCGCCCGCGTCCCCCTCTCCACCGCCGCCGACGTCGACGCCGCCGCCCGCGCGGCTCGCGCCGCGCAGCCCGCCTGGGCCGCCGTCCCGGTCGCCAAGCGCGCGCGAGCCGTCTTCGCCCTGCGGGAGGCACTCTGGGCCAACCGCGAGGAGCTCGCACAGCTCGTCACCCAGGACATGGGCAAGGCGCTCGACGACGCCCGTGGCGAGGTCGGCCGCGGCATCGAATCGGTGGAGGTCGCCTGCGGCATTCCGACCCTGCTGAAGGGCGAGAACCTCGGCGGGATCGCTGCCGGCATGGATGTCGAGATGTGGCGTCAGCCGGTCGGCGTGGTCGCCGCGATCACCCCGTTCAACTTCCCGGCGATGATCCCGCTCTGGTTCCTGCCCTACGCGATCGCCTGCGGCAACGCATTCATCCTCAAGCCGTCCGAGCGCGACCCGCGGACGTCCGAGCGGATCGTGCAGCTGATCGACGAGATCGACCAGATCCCCGCCGGCGTGGTCAACCTGGTCCACGGCGCCCGTGACGCGGTCAACGGCCTCCTTGATCACCCGGAGATCGACGCGATCAGCTTCGTCGGCCAAGCCACGACCGCGCTCTACGTGATGGAGCGCGGGACGAAATCGGGCAAGCGCGTCCAAGCGCTCGGCGGAGCCAAGAACTCGATGGTCGTGATGGACGACGCCGACCTCGGCCAGGCGGTCCCGGCGATGATGCAGTCGGCGTTCGGCAACGCCGGCCAGCGCTGCCTCGCCGGCTCGGTCGCGGTCATCGTCGGCGACACCGAGCGCCGTGAGCTCGTCCGCTCCGCCCTCGCCGACGCCGCTCGTTCGCTGCCCACCGGGCCGGGGACCGACGAATCGGTCATCTGCCCGCCCATGGTCGGCGCCGACGCTCGCGAGCGCGTCTCCGACGCAGTCGGCCGCGCGATCGACGAGGGCGCCGAGATGATCGTGGATGGCCGCGAGGTGACGAACGAGGCCGGAGCCCTGATGGGCCCGACGATCCTGGCCACGACCGAGCGAGAATCAGAGCTCGCCCGCGAGGAGCTCTTCGGGCCCGTGCTCGCGCTGCTCGAGGTCGCTGACCTCGACGAGGCCCTCGAGTTCGTCAACGGCTCGCGCTACGGCAACGCCTCGGCGATCTTCACCGAGTCCGGCGCGGCGGTGCGCCAGTACCGGGCGGAGGCGGAGGCGGGCATGATCGGGGTCAACGTCGGCGTGCCGGCGCCGGTCGCCTGGTTCCCCTTCGCCGGCTGGAAGGATTCGATGGTCGGCGACCTGCACGCCAACGGCACCGACGCGATCGAGTTCTACACCCGCAAGAAGGTCCTGACCACTCGCTGGTAGCGCGGGCCGGACGGCCTCGCCTCGCCTCAGTCAGCCGTCTCGAAGCCGGCCGAGGGTCTCAGAGCGCAGCAGCAGCTCGGGAGAGCGGACCTCGATGCCGACGAGACGGCCCTCCTCGTCGAGGTCGAGCACGATGTCCTCCGCGGCGTCGCCGAGGTCCTCGCATTCCTGCAGGCCAACGGGCGTGCGATGGACGAAGCCGGTCTCCTCCGGGATCAGGCTGATGTAGGCGGAGTCGGTTTCGGGGTCGTAGGTGATGAACATGCCCCCATGCTCGCACCTTGCGACGAGCGCCCTTGTAATAGATTCGCGAAGTTCGCGACGACCGGGAGGCCTTGATGGAGAGTGAGATGGGAGAGGTCGAGGATCCCACCGGGGCCAAGGCCGCGTTGTCTGCGGCTTCAGGCGGGGACAAGGGACTTCGCGGCGGCGCCATCGGCTTTGCCTCGAGCGTCGTCATCGGCGTCGCCTCGACCGCTCCGGGCTACAGCCTTGCCGCGAGCCTCGGCTTCGTCGTCGCCGCCGGAGTGGGGCTGATATCCCCCGCCGTCTTCTGGGTTGCCTTCCTACCGATGATCGGCATCGCTTTCGCCTACTACTACATGAACCGCGCCGATCCCGACTGCGGCACCACCTTCACCTGGGTCACGTCCGCAATGGGCCCGTCGACGGGCTGGATCGCCGGCTGGGCGATCATCGTCGCCGACGTCATCGTGATGGCGAACCTGGCGCAGATCGCGGGGCTCTACAGCTTTCTGCTCTTCGGAGTCGACGATCCATCGACGATCGCGGTGACCTGCATCGGCGTGATCTGGATCGCGATCATGGCGACCATCTGTTACATCGGGATCGAGCTCTCCGCGCGGACCCAGATCTTCCTGCTCGGCGCCGAGATCGCGACGCTCGCACTCTTCGCAGTCGTGGCCCTCGTCCGCGTCTACCTCGGCGACTTCGCCGACTCGGTGGACCCGAGCCTTTCCTGGCTCAATCCCTTTGAGATCGACAGCACCACGGCGTTGATCGACGGCGTGCTCGTGGCCGTCTTCATCTACTGGGGATGGGACAGTGCGGTGACCGTCAACGAGGAGACGGAGGACCCGACGGAGGGGCCGGGCAAATCGGCCGTGGTCTCGACCCTGATCCTGCTCGGGATCTACGTCATCGTGTCGATCGCGGCGCAGGCAGTTCACGGAGAGGAGTTCCTCCGCCACAACAAAGACGACGTGCTGTCGGCCCTCGGGACCGACGTCTTCGGGTCCCCGCTGGACAAGATCCTGATCATCGCCGTGCTCACGTCCGCGGCCGCCTCGACCCAGACGACGATCCTGCCAACCGCACGGACTTCCCTCTCGATGGGAGCGGTGAGGGCGCTGCCCCGGATCTTCGCGCGCGTCCACCCTCGCTACCAGACTCCTGATTTCTCGACGATTCTGATGGGCGTCCTCTCGATCCTCTGGTACTTCGGCCTGACGCTCATCAGCGAGGACATCCTCGGCGACTCGATTGCCGCGCTCGGGCTGATGATCGCGTTCTACTACGCGCTCACCGGCTTCGCCTGTGCAATCTTCTACAGACGCGAGATCATGAGCAACGTCAAAGCGTTCTTCTTCGCCGGCGTGATGCCGATCTTCGGCGCGGCGACCCTCACGTACGTCTTCGTCAAATCGATCCAGGACCTCTCCGAGCCCGGTCGGCGCGACGTCCTCGGCGTCGCCCCCCCGCTTGCAATCGCCATCTTCTTCGCGGCCCTCGGAATCGTCGTGATGTTCTTGCAGCGAGCGGCCGACCCCGAATTCTTCCAGCGCAAGCGAAGGGTCGCGCCTGTCGGCTCACTGAGCGGAGGCAAGTCATGAGCGAGGACATCATCGTGGGCTACGACGGCACCGAGTGCGGCCACGCCGCGCTCGATCTCGCCTGTGATCTGGTCAAGGGTCTCGGCGGCAAGGTCATCGTCGCCTACGGCTATCAGCCCTATCAGGGAGCCGGCGAGATCGGCACCCAACGCGAGCTGATGCGCGACGAGGGGCAGCGGCTCATCGACGAGGGCGCCGCCGAGGCGCGCGAACGTGGAGTCGAAGCGGAACCGGCCCTGATCCCACAGCGGCCCGCCGCAGCCCTGGTGTCGATCGCGGAGGAGCGCGACGCCCGGATGATCGTCGTCGGCACCTACGGCGAGAGCCCGCTGAAGGGCGCGATCCTCGGTTCGACCCCGCACAAGCTGGTGCAGATCGCGACCGTCCCCGTAGTCGTCGTCCCCGCGCGCGACGCCTGAGGACGCCAGCCGCTCACCGGCCGACGTGGATTCCGAGGCGCTCCGGGATGCCGCTCACCATCCGCGTGATCAGGCCGGGGTCATGGCCCTCCTCGAGTGCGGCCTCCTTGCGCAGGATGGCCCGGCGGATGATCGTTCCGCCCGCGTAACGGAACGGCTCGGGCGGGACCCGAACCGGTGGCGGGTCGACGAGCGCGAGGGAGCTGTGCTCGTCGCGGCGATCAAGGGCGAGTGAGGCGAGCGAACGCCCGACCATCTGCGAGGGCCCGACACCGTGACCCGTGTAGCCGAAGCCCGCGAAGCTGGTGCCGCCGACGCTGCGGATCACCGGCAGGTGGGTCGGGGAGACGTCGATCGGACCGCCCCAGGCATGGGTGACGCTACGACCCTCGAGCTGAGGGAAGAAGCGGCGCAGGTGTTCCCCGATCTCGCGGGCGAGCCGCGCGTCGATCTCAGCGCGGCCGTGGATCCGGGCGCCGCGGACGATCCGCCCACCGCCCCAGCCGAAGGCGATGCGGCCATCGCGCGTCGTGCGGAAGTAGTGCACCATCGCCCGAGAGTCCGTGATGCACTCACCACCGGTCCAGCCGAGGGCCTCGATGACGTCTGGAACCGGCTCGGTGATCACCATGTGGCTCGACGTGGCGGTCAGCGAACGGCGGAGCGGCCGGAAGCGCAGCAGGGAGCTCCCGGCGGCGAGGACGGAGGCGTTGGCGTTGACCCGTCCGCCGTCGGTCTCGGCGACGACCCCGCCACCGCGGCGGGTGAGCGCGCGCACGGACGAGTACTCGTGGATCTCGACTCCCGCCTCCAGCACTCGTCGTCGCAGGCCGTCGGCGAGGCGCGCGGGCTGGACCGTCGCGGCCACGGGATACAACGCGCCCCTGCGAAAAAGGGGCGACGAGCAGCGCGAGGCGACTCCCTCCCGGTCGAGCACCACGACGGCATCGGAAACGCCGAGCTCCGAACATGCATCGGTCGCCTGTCCCCAGGCCTGGTCGAACCGTGAGGCGGTCGACGCTTGTAGGTAGCCGCCGTGTGTGAACCAGGCGTCAACGTCCTGCTCCTCACACCAACGGCCGATGGTCGCGACCGAGTCATCCGCCGCGCGAGCCACCGACAGCGCATCGGCATCGCCGAACGACGCCCGCAGCGAGGGCAGGCTGAACCACATCGCGTTGACGAAGCCGCCGTTGCGCCCGCTTGGCCCGAAACCGGCTCGGTCGGCATCCAGCAGGACGACCTTGGCCTCGGGCTCGAGCGACTTGATCCACCAAGCGGACCACAGCCCCGTGTAGCCGCCGCCGACGATGACGACGTCGGCGTTGACGTCTCCCTCCAGGGGCGGAGCCGCGGCCCGGTCCTCCAGGCCGGCCTCGGCGATCCAATAACCGTGCGCGTCGTGACGCATGCAGATCCAGAGTATGCGGCAGAGGGCGACCGGGGCTAGATCGCGGTGGCCGGCTCAGCCGCCCGGGCGGTGGTTCGATCGATCAGAGCCTGCTGAACGTTGACGACTTCCTCGCCGTCGGCAAGCCGGCGCCGCGCCCATTCCCCATCGGAGTCCAGGCTCCAGCAGCCGGCGTTGTCGCGGAGGCTCAGATCGAGGATCTCGAGCATCTCCGCTCGCACCTGCTCGTCCTCTACGGGGATCACGAGCTCGATCCGCTTGTAGAGGTTGCGCGGCATCAGGTCAGCCGAGCCGGTGAAGACGCGCTGTCCGCCGTCACACTCGAAGGAGTAGATCCGCGAGTGCTCGAGAAAACGCCCGAGGACCGAGACGACGCTGATGTTCTCCGAGACGCCCGGGACGCCCGGCCGCAGGGCGCAGATGCCGCGCACGTTCAGTTCGACGGGCACACCGGCCGAGGAGGCGCGGTACATGGCCTTGATCATCTCCGGGTCGAGCAGCGAGTTCATCTTCATCCTGATCCGAGTCGAGCGGCCCTCCTCGTGCGCGGCGATGACCCGGTCGAATTCGGCGTGGAGCCCGTCGGCGAGGTTGAACGGCGCGATCAACGCCTTGCGGTACCGCTGCGGCCTGGCGTAGCCGGTCAGGTAGTTGAACATCTCTGCGATGTCGGAGCAGAGCTCGGGATCGGTGGTGAAGATGCCGAGGTCGGTATAGAGGCGAGCGGTCTTCGGGTTGTAGTTGCCGGTGCCGATGTGTGCGTAGTGGCGCACGCCGTCACCCTCGCGGCGGGCCACGAGGGCGCACTTCGCGTGCGTCTTCATCTTCGGGATCCCGTAGACGACGTGGACCCCGGCCTGCTCCAGCTTCTTCGCCCAGGCGATGTTGGCCTGCTCGTCGAAGCGCGCCTTCAGCTCCACCATGCAGACCGCCTGCTTGCCCCGCTCGGAAGCCTGGATCAGCGCCGGGACGAGGGCCGAGTCGGCGCTCGTGCGGTACACGGTCTGCTTGATCGCGAGGACGTCGGGGTCGTTGACGGCCTGCCGCACGAACGCTTCGACCGAGGTCGAGAACGAGTCGTAGGGATGGTGGACGATGATGTCGCCCTCTCGCATGGCGGCGAGGAAGTCGGCGGGCTCTCCGTCCGTCCCCTGCAGGGCGGTCTGGGTGACTCCCGAGAAGGGCTTGAATCGCAGCTCGCCGAATCCCGCGACTCCCGCGATGTCGAACAGGTCGTCCATCCCGATCAACCCGTCGATGTCGTAGACCTGATCGGGCTCAGCCTTCAACAGGGTGATCAGACGCTCTCGCAGGCGCGGCTCGAGATCCCCGGAGAGCTCGAGGCGCACGACCT
Organism: uncultured Solirubrobacterales bacterium; assembly: GCA_963826475.1. Taxonomy (GTDB): domain Bacteria; phylum Actinomycetota; class Thermoleophilia; order Solirubrobacterales; family 70-9; genus RHKX01. The sequence continues at coordinate 1,728,979 of CAWGXC010000003.1, forward strand.
CGCCGAAGCGCCGGCGGCGGAGCTCGTCCTCCACGGCCTGACGAACGTCATCGGTCTCGTCGGAGACGTCATAGTCGGTATCGCGGGTCACGCGAAACAGGGCGTGGCCGAGCACATCCATCCCGGGGAAGAGCGCCTCGAGGTTGTGGGAGATCACGTCCTCGAGCGCGACGAACGTGGTCCCGTCACCGATCGGGAGGAATCGCCTCAGCAGCTCCTTCGGAACCTTGACCCGGGCCAGGACCTCGGTCTCCTGCTCCGGATCCCGAAGCACGACGATGAGGCTGAGCGAGAGGTTCGAGATGTAGGGAAAGGGCCGGCCCACGCCGAACACGAGCGGGGTCAGCGCCGGAAAGATCCGCTGCTTGAAGAGGACGTCGAGCTCCTCGCGCTCCCCCTCGTCGGCGTCCTCGTAGGAGACGAGCTTGATTCCACGCTCGGCGAGTGCGGGCAGGAGCTCGTCGCGATAGCAACGCTCGATCCGCTTGCGATGCTCGATCGCCATCTCCCGGACGGCGGCCAGCTGCTCGGTGGGATTCATCCCATCGGCGCCGCTCGCGGGCCTGGAACCGGCGACCTGATCGTGAAGGTCAGCGACCCTGACCATGTAGAACTCGTCGAGGTTGTTCTCGTAGATCGCGCAGAACTTGAGCCGTTCGAGGAGCGGCATCGAATCATCCTCGGCGAGCTGCAGAACGCGATCGTTGAACTCCATCCAGGAGACCTCGCGATTGATGAAGAGAGCCGGATCGTCGAGGTCGACGCCGGGATCGACGGCCTCGTCAGCCTCTCGTGTTTCCGTGGTCGCTTCCATCGTTGCTCTCACTGACTGTAGAGAGGGTGGGCCATCGCGTCGATCGGGGCGAGCCCGGTGCCCGCCTGCGCCCAGATCAGGGCCGCCGGCGCTCGGCGTCCGCAAGCTCGGCGGCGGCGGCGGCGGCGCGCTCCTCTGCCTCTCCGCGCAGGCGCTCGGCCGCCTCGAGCTCCTCGCGCGCCCGTTGTGCGCGCTGCTCGACCCGGCGTCGCTCCGCCACCCGCTCCAGTTCGCCGTCCGCCGCCCGCTCCAGGCCGGTCCAGACGCCACGCTCGACGCTCTCCCTCCAGAGCTCCGTGAATCGATCGAAGAGGAGCTCCCGGCGCGACAGGAGGTAGACCTCGAGCACGTCGAGACCGCGATAGATGGTCCGGTGGGGCGCGCGGGCCGCCAGCTTCGGGTCGAGATCGTCGGCGCCGGCCGCGCGCCGCCGGACGATCTCGGCGTCCTCGTCGCGCATCGCCTCTCGGTGCTCCCGCAGACGGGGGAGCATCACGTCGGCGTCATGAACCTCACCGAGCAGGTCCTGCACCTCCTTCGCCCGACGGCGCGCGGTCGCGCCGGCACGACCGAAGCAGAAGCCGGTCGCCTCGAGCACGTAGCGCAGGCGCTTCGCGGCGATCCTCATGTCGTGCTGGACCGCGGCGCTGTCCGCCTCCAGCGCCTCCGGCGAGAACGAGCACAGCTCGTCGATCCGTACCTTGACGATCCGAGCCGCATTCTCCGCCAGCGTCGCGCGGGGGTCCAGTCGCTTCACCTTGCGCGCCTTCATTCCATCCTCTCGGCGTCCGCCTCGACCTCGGACTCGGCCTGCCCCGTCGCGTCGATGCTCGCCGCGCGGGCAGCTCCCGCGAGTGCTTCGACGCGCCTGCTGATCTCCTCCAGCCGCGCGGGATCGACGAAGGCCTCGAGGGCCACGTTCGCCTCGGCCTGCTCGGAGCGATAGCGGCCGATGAGCGAGCGGATGCCGGGCCGGTCCGGGGAGGGCATGGCCAGCGCAAAGCCTTCGAGCGCATCGATTGCGACGTCGGGATCGCGACGCTCGCCGAGGGCGTCCGCGAGGGCCTTGACCTCCTTCAGCGCGCTGCTTCCCTCGGCCTTCGGGAAGCACGGACGGAAGATCTCGATCGCGGCCCGCAATCGCCGGGTGGCGACGCGCATCGCGTGGACACCCTCGATCTCGGCGATGTCGAGCACACCCCGGGAGTGCTCGATCAGCTCGCCCACCCGCACCTCGAGGACCCGGGCGGCGACCTCGCCGTAGGGAAGGTCCGTGGTCAGCCCGGGGATCTCACGTGCCTTCGCCATCGACTCGAGGATATGGGCCGGGCGTGGCCTAGACGTCGAGGGCGGCCGAATCGCTCAGCAGCTCGAGGATCACTCCCTCGCGGAGCCCTCCCTTGCCGATCTGCAGCGGTTGGCCGAGGAGCTGGGAGATCTGCTCGAGCAACAGCACTCCGGAGGGGAGGACCTCGACCCGGCGAGCATCGAGCTCGAAGCGCTTGGCGACCTCGCTCGCCGGGTCGCTCGTCAGCACGCGGATGCCGCGCTCGAGCGTCTCGTACTCGAGGACCGCACCGACGAGGCGGCGCAGCGACGTGGCGCTGCCGCCGACGGCGACGGCCTGCTCCGGCTGGCTCAGCTCGATGCCCTCGAAGAAGTCGGCGATCTCGTCGCGCAGGTTGCGGATCTCGGCCGGCCCCGGCGGATCCCCCTTGAGGAACTTCTCGGCGAGGGCTCCGGACCCGATCTTGAAGGAGTTGACCTCGCGGACCCCGCTCGCGAGCGTGCCGAAGATCACCTCCGAGGATCCGCCGCCGACGTCGACGACGGCGATCTCGCCCTCAACGGGATGACCGAGCGCCTTCGTCGCCCCCAAAAATGCGAGGTGTCCCTCCTCGTGATCGCTGAGCACGTCGACGCCGTACCCGGCCCCCTCGGCGATCGCGGCGGCCACCTTCTTGCCGTTCGGCGCCTCGCGGATCGCGGCGGTCGCGACGATCCTGATCGCTTCGGCGCCCAGCTCCTGGGCGAGGCGCACCTGCGTCGCTACGACCTCGCAGACCTCATCGATCTTCTCGGCGGAGATCGCTCCGTTCTTCCGCAGCCCCTTGTTGATCCGGGTGTAGGCGCGCTGCTCCATCACCTTGACGAGCTGACCGTCCTCGGGCTCGGCGACGAGCACCCTCGTGGTGTTTGAACCGATATCGATCGCTGCGCAGAGCATCTGCCTGAAACCGATCTTGTCAGAGGCGATCCCACCGGATCGACGAGCGCCCTTCTTGGACCTCGATCGCAGCGCTACAGCAGCCATTGCCATGACCTTCGAGCTACCTCGATCGGGCACATCTCCCTCTGTTCCGGCGCCACGCGATCATGATCGTGTGGCGGGCGGCGGAAGTCGTTGCGGATTCGCTCAAGCGGAGTGCGGATCTGCCTTATCAGCAGGTATTTCACATCGCCTTCACGTGCGCTTCACCCGTGCTCTCCCGCGCGCGATGAGGCTTTAGCCATGCGTTCAAATCAAGGCATCGATTCCAGGCTCGGACTGAGCATCCCGAACGAATGGTGGCCGGCCCTGTCGCTGCTCAAGGAGGTCGAGGCCTCCGGCTGTGGCTGGATCCAGCTTCCGTCCCCCCCGGCGGCCGTGCTCGCCGACCCCCGCAGCTGCATCCGCCACGCCCGGGCCGCCCTGGCGGCGCTCGACTCGACCGCATTGCGCTGCGTCCTGCACGCGCCGGGCGACCTGCTCCTCGGGGAGCCCGTCGCCGATCAGGCCCTCGAGGGTGCCCTCTCATACGCCGCCGAATGCGGGGCCGAGATCGTCGTCTACCACGCCCGGGCGCTCCCCGACGGCCGCCGGGCCGAGGACCGGATGCTGCTCGAGGCCCGCTCGCTCGCCAAGCTCGCCATCGTCGCCGAGCGGCTCGGAGTCAGCATCGCCCTGGAGAACCTGGCGCCCGTGTTTCCCGGTCCCGAGACGATCTCGGCGAACCCGCTCGCCCTCCGAGCGCTGGCCCGCCGGATCAACTCACCGGCCGTCGGTCTCTGTCTCGACATCGGCCACGCCAACATCATCGCCGGCCTTCGTCGCACGTCGCTGGCGCGGATGGTCGAACCGGTGCTCGACTCCGTCGTCCTCTTCCACCTCCACGACAACCTCGGCGCCCGCTGGCACGACCCCTGTCCACGCCCCGAGCTGGACCCCCTGCGCCTGGACCTGCACCTCCCCCTGGGCAGGGGCAACATCGACTGGCGCCAGCTGGCCCCATCCCTGTCGGAGAGGGACGCCCCCCTGCTCCTGGAGATCCACCCCCCGAGGGCATCTCCCGCGGAGCTGGTGAAGCCCGCCAAGGCCGCCCTCTCCTCCCCCCTCTCTCGGACCCCTACCTCCCGGCCCTCCGAACGCGGAGCGGCCGCGCCCGTCAGCCCGTCAGTGGCTGGGGGTGCGAAGCGTCTTCGAACTCCTGAAAGAGACCGGTAACAACGAAGGCCGTCTGCTCGCCGATATCCACGGCGTTGTCGCCCATCCGCTCCAGCGCCCGCGCGACGAGCAGCATCGACATCGCCCATTCGCGACGGTTCTCCTCGTCGCCGATCTCGATCGCGCGCCGGAAACATTCCTTGTTGAGGTTGTCGACCACGTCGTCGCCACGGACGAGATCCCTGGCGAGGGCGACGTCCCGGTCGGCGAATGCGGTCTTGGCCTGGCTCAGCAGGGACCTGACCTGCTTGCCCATCGTGTCGACGTCGCGCAACATCCGCTCATCGACGGGCGGCTCATGGCCGGCGAGCGGGACCAGCTTTGCGATGTTCACGCACTGGTCGCCCATCCGCTCGATCGACTTGATCAGGTGCAGCAATGCTGCGATCAGCCGCAGATCGGTGGCGACGGGAGCCTGGGTCGCAAGCAGGGTGAGGATCGACTGATGGACCTCGAGATAGCGACCGTCGATCCGGTCGTCGTCGGCGATCACCATCTGCGCGAGCTCCATGTCGCGGTGCTGAACGACCTCGAGCGAGCGGCTCAGCGTTTCGGTGACGAGGTCGAGCCCGCCGAGCGTGCGCTCCTCGAGGGCCTTCAGGTCGTCGCGGTACTGAAGTCGGATCGGTCCCACCTTGTCTCCCCCTCTCGCCTCAGCCGAATCGGCCGCTGACGTAGTCCTCGGTTGCTCTCTGGGTCGGATTCGAGAAGATCTTCTTCGTGTCGCCGACTTCGACCAGGCGACCGGGATCGCCTGTCTTCTCGAGGTTGAAGAACGCCGTCACGTCGCTAGCACGACTGGCCTGCTGCATGTTGTGCGTGACGATCGCAATCGTGTAGTTCTTCTTCAGATCCTGGATCAGATCCTCGATCGCGAGCGTGGCGACGGGGTCGAGCGCCGAGCACGGCTCGTCCATCAGCAGCACCTCGGGCTCGACCGCGGTGGCGCGAGCGATGCAGAGCCGTTGCTGCTGGCCGCCCGAAAGGCCGGCGCCGGGCTTGCCGAGGCGATCCTTGACCTCGTTCCAGAGGTTTGCGCCGCGGAGTGAGCGCTCGACGATCTCATCGAGATCGGGCTTCTTGACCTTCCTGGCGTTCAGCCTCAGCCCGGCGGCGACGTTGTCGTAGATCGACATCGTCGGAAATGGGTTCGGCTGCTGGAAGACCATGCCGATCTGGCGGCGAACCTCGACCGGGTCGACGCCCGGCGCATAGATGTCGTTGCCGTCGAGGACGATGCTGCCCCGTACGCGAGCGCCAGGGTTGAGCTCGTGCATGCGGTTGATCGCACGCAGGAACGTCGTCTTGCCGCAGCCGGACGAGCCGATCAGCGCCGTCACCTTGTTCGGCTCGATGGTCAGGCTGACGCCCTGGACGGCCTGAAAGCTTCCGTAGAAGAGATCAACGTCGACGGCTTGCACAGCCTTCGCCATGCCGCCCACCGTACCGCCGCTGGGTCGCGATCCGGGGTCGGGTCGTCGGCTGCTCCAGCCTGCGGCCACGTCGACCGGGCGCTCGAGCCGTTCCGGGCTTGCCGTGCTCTCCATCACTTCATCACCGTCCTCTTCCATCTTCTGAATGGCTATCGAATCTCGGTCCCGAAGCGCCGGTAGATGAGCCGCGCGATCAGGTTCAGCACAAGGACGATCAAGATCAGCGTGAGCGCCGCGGTCCACGCGCGGTCGAACGAGGCATCCTGCGGGATGCCGGGGCTCTTGTACTCGTTGAAGGCGTAGACCGCCAAGTTCTGCATCCGGCCGCTGAAGGGGTCCACGTTGGTGGAGTCGATCACGCCCGTGGTCACGAGCAACGGTGCGGTCTCGCCGATGATCCTGGCGACGGCGAGCATCACTCCGGTGACGATTCCGGCGAGTGCCGTCGGCAGGACCACCTTGGTCACGGTCCGCCACTTCGGCGTGCCGAGCGCATAGGAGGCCTCGCGGAGATGGTTCGGCACGATCTTCAGCATCTCCTCGGTCGAACGGATGACGATCGGGATCATCAGGACCGAGAGTGCAACCGAACCGATGATGCCCAACCGGATGCCGGGGCCGAGAAAGATCGCGAACAGCGCGTAGGCGAAGAGCCCGGCGACGATGGAGGGAATGCCCGTCATCACGTCGACGAAGAACGTCAGGTACCGGCGCAACCTGCCCTTGCCGTACTCCTGGAGGTAGATCGCCGCCATCACGCCGACGGGAACGGAGATGACGGTGGCCGCGGCGGTGATGACCAGCGTTCCCCAGATGGCGTGAGCCGCCCCGCCGCCCTCGCCGACGACGTTCCGCGCCGAGCTCGTGAAGAACTCGGTATCGAACCGCGCGAGGCCCTTGCTGACCACGGTGTAGAGGAGCGAGACGAGCGGCAGGATCGCAAGGACGAAGGCCGACGCGATCGAGACGGTCATCAGCCGGTCCTTGGCCTGGCGGGCGCTCTCCACAACTCGGGAGAGGCCGTAGATGCCGGCGCTCGAGACGATCGCGGTGCCGATGACGAAGAGGACGATCGTGAAGTGCGTGGCCGCCAGGAGCCCGCCGACCAGCACCGCCGCGGCGGAGGCGACCGCGTAGGGCGCCCAGTTCGGTAGCCGCCCGCCGCCGATCGACTCGCCGCCGATCATGCCGCGTGGATCCCACCCGACGGGTGCGCTGGTGCCACTCACAGAGCCGACCGTTCCTGCCGGCTGATGACGGCACGCGCGCCCATGTTGACCACGAGCGTGATCGCGAACAGGACCAGGCCGGAGGCGATCAGGGTGTTCAGCGTGAGGCCGGACGCCTCCGGGAAGTCGAGGGCGATGTTGGCTGCGATTGTCGCCGGGTTGCCCGAGCCGATCAGGTTGAACGTGATCCCGCCCGACACCGAGAGGATGATCGCGACCGCCATCGTCTCGCCGAGCGCGCGGCCGAGGCCGAGCATCGATCCGCTGATGATCGCCGACTTGCCGAACGGCAGGACGGTCATCCGGATCATCTCCCAGCGCGTGGCGCCCAGGGCGAGCGCCCCCTCCTGGAGCTTCTTGGGCGTCTGGGAGAAGACCTCGCGCGTGACGGCGGAGACGATCGGCAGGATCATCACCGCCAGCACGACTCCGACGACGAGCATCGTCCGGCCGGTGACCGAAGCGGGACCCGCGAAGAACGGGAGGAAGCCGAGGTGTGCCTGCAGCCACTCCATCAGGCCGACCGCGGAGGGTCCGAGCACGAAGATGCCCCAGAGGCCGTAGACGACGCTCGGGATCGCGGCGAGCAGATCGACGACGTAGGAGAGGGGTTGTGCCAATCGGCGCGGAGCGATGTGGCTGATGAAGAGCGCCACCGCGATCGCGAGGGGCACGGCGATGATGATCGCGATGACGCCCGCCATGACCGTTCCGAACGCCAGCGGAGCGATGTAGGCGACGAGGCTCTTGCCCTCGGGAAGATCGGCCGAGGATGCCGTCAGAGCGGGAAAGGCTTCGATCAGGAGGAATACCGCAACCCCGGCGAGGACGGCCAGGATCGCAACGCCCGCGGCGGTCGCCGTTCCGGCGAAGATCCGATCCCCGAGGCGGCTCTTGCCACCCCGGGGATCGTCAGCTCCGGTTGCCGTCGCGGCGTCCACTTGCTGCTAGCCGGCGATCGCGTCGATCGCAGGCTGGATCTGCTGCTGGAGCTTCTCCGAGATCGGCGCTGATCCGGCGTTGTCCGCCGCTGCGCTCTGTCCTTCGGCGCTGACGACGTAGCTCAGGTACCCGCTGACGATGTCGCCGGTTCCGGCGGTGTCGTAGGCGGTGCAGGCCGCGTCGTAGGAGATCAGGATGATCGGATAGGCGCTGGAGTTCGTCGTCGTCCGGTTGATCGCGAAGGAGTAGACGTACTTGCCGTCCACGTTCTCCTTGGCCTCGTCGGCGGCAGCGGTCGCGCCTTCAGGAGAAGGTGCGACGTAGTCCGAACCGATCTTGATGGCCGCAACGCCCAGATCGCCGGCCTGGCTCGCGTCGGCGTACCCGATGGTCCCCTCGCCCTGTGTGACCGCCTGGACGACCCCTGACGTGCCCTCGGCTGACTCGCCGCCCTTCACCGGGAAGGTGTCGCTCGCATCGAACGTCCAAACGCTCGGCGCCGTCTGCGACAGGTAGTCGGTGAAGTTGTTCGTCGTGCCCGAATCGTCGGAGCGGTTCACCGGCGTGATGTCCGTGTCGGGGAGAGTCGCATCCGGGTTGTCGGCCGCGATGGCCGGATCGTTCCATTTGGTGATCTCCTGCTTGAAGATCCCGGCGAGGGTCTCCGGCGAGAGCTGCAGGTTCTGGACGTCGGGGAGGTTGTAGATGATCGCGATCGGTGAGATGTAGACCGGGACCTGGACGAACTCGCCACCCGACTGCTTGCACCGATCCTGGGCCGCGGTTAGCTCATCGTCGGCGAACGACGAATCGGTGCCCGCGTAGATCGTCTTGCCGCCCGCGTTGAACGCCTCGCGGCCGCCGCCGGAACCGACGGGGTCATAGGCGATGCTGACGTTGGGGTTGGCGGTCTGGAAGCCGGCGATCCAAGCCTGCTGAGCTGCGTCCTGAGCGCTGGAGCCGGCGCCGGCGATGTTGCCGGAGAGATCCGCTCCGCCGCTGGATGATGCGCCGTTGCTCGTGCTGGTGCTGTCGCTGCTGCCGCACGCGGCGATGCCGAGAGCGAGCAGGGCCAGTGAGGCGATGATTACGAAGATTTTCCGTGGGTTCACTGAGAGTGACTCCTTGAGTGGTGGGACGAATCGTCTGCCGTCTCGTGGGCACCGGGCCCAGCTGAGGCCGGACAACCGTTTCATTCGTCCTCCGGAAGCTTGTTACGCCCCTGTTCCCGTGGTGTGAAAAGGATGTGAACGAAGCAGGACTCAGGCGTGAGAGCGCGACGAAAGTCCGCCCGTTACGAACCGTTTACGAGTTCGTAACGCTCGTCCCGGGTCCGATGCGACCATGAATTCATGCTTCAGCGGGGCCTCGGACGGGCCGATCCGGCACCGGACTTCGATGACGGCTGGCTTCAGGTCAAGCCGCGCGATTACATCGCGAGTGCCAACGGCGTCGTCCTGCAGCTGCCCCTGCGACAGCTGGCCCTGCTTGCGGAGCTGACCAGGTCACCGGGATGCGTACGAACGCGCGACGAGCTCTTTGAAGCGGTTTGGGAGGGAGATCAACCGGCCCTGACCCGGGTCGTCGACGTGACCATCGCCCACCTGCGCGCGCGGCTGGCCGAGGCGCTTCCCGACCGCGTCTACATCCACACCCACCCGCGGATCGGATACCGCTTCGCAGGTCAGTCCGCCGAGGAACCTGAGGCCTAGCTCGCTTCGATCGCCTCGGTCGGCGCGGCGAGGCCGGAATCGCCGGGACCGGCGCCCACCGGCGCCGCGAGCTCGGTCGCTGGGCTGACCGGCTCCGCCTCGAAGCGGTAGCCGATGCCGAAGTGCGTGTGGATATAGGCCCAGCCAGGCGAGTGCTGCTCGATCTTGGAGCGGAGCTTGCGGACGAAGACGTCCACCGAGCGGTCGCCGTGGGCCATCTCGTAGCCCCAGACCCGGCGGTAGATCTCGCCACGCTCGATCACGGTGCCGCTCGATTCCGTCAGCGTCTTGACGAGCTCGAACTCGCGCCTGGTCAGGTCGATGCTGCGTCCGGCGACGAACGCCTGGAACTGATCGGCCCGGACCTCGAGCTCGCCGAGCACGAGGGGCCCGCGCTCCTGCTCGCCACTTGAGCGGCGACGACGGCGCACAACCGCTTCGATCCTGGCCATGACCTCCTCCGGGTGGCACGGTTTGGCGATCCAGTCGTCCGCCCCGAGCCGGAGCCCGCGGACGCGCTGGGCGACGGTGGAGTTGTTCGTGCAGACGATGATCCCGAGCCCCGGCATCAGGCCGCAGATGCGCTCGAGGAATGGCCACGCGTCCTCGGCTGGGAGCACCGTGAGGTCGATGAGCAGAGCGTTGATCTTCATCGCTACGAGCTCGTCGGCCGGAACCGCCCCTCCCAGCGACCGATGCTGCCATCCCGCTGCATCGAGACGCTTCCCCAGCACGGTGAGGAATGCGCTATCGCGGTCGATCACCGCAACTCGGAGGGTTCCGTTCGGGGCGCTCATGAAGGGCCGGTCGCTGAAAGCCTGATCGCGACCTGAGGCGATGGTACCGCCGTGGAGGTCGTTCACCACGTGATCGATCGCACGGTTACAGGATTTTCACAACCCCATTTCCGGATCGCGCGCTTTCCCTTCAGCGATCAGCCGGGCCCGAGCCCAAGGGCTCAGCTGATCGCGCCGCCGGCGGTCAGGGCGAGCACCAGGACTCCGAGCGCGACCCGATAGGCCACGAACGCGTTGAGGGTGTGGGTGGTCAGGTAGCGGAGCAGCCAGGCGATCGCTATGTAGCCGGTGACGAACGCGACGATCGTCGCGATCACCGTTGGGGCGACAGCCGCTCCCCCTTCCCCGCCGACGTCCTTGAGCTCGAACAGGCCGCTGAGGACGACCGCGGGCACCGAGAGCAGGAACGAGTAGCGGGCGGCCGCGGTGCGGTCGAATCCCCGCAGGAGGCCGGCGGAGATGGTCGCCCCCGAGCGCGAGACTCCGGGGATCAGGGCCAGCGCCTGCGCGAACCCGACGAAGACGCCGTCGCGCCCGTTCATCTCGGACAGCTCGCGTTGCTTGGTGCCGGCCCGCTCGGCGAGCAACATCACCAGGGAGAAGACGATCAGCGTCGAGCCGATCAGATACAGGTCGCGGGCGCCGGATTCGATCTGGGAGCTGAGCGCGAGGCCGAAGATCGAGATCGGAATCGTCCCGAGGATGATGAACCAGCCGAGGTTGGCGTCCGTGCTGCGTCGCGCGAACGGCACCCGCAGCTCGCGCAGCCAGGCGTTGGCGATGCGCCACAGGTCCTTTCGGAAGTAGACGAGGACGGCCGCCATCGTCCCGAGCTGGATCACCGCCGTGAAGGCAGTGCCCGGATCGTCCCACCCGAGCAGCGCCGGCACGATTCGCAGGTGACCGCTCGACGAGATCGGCAGGAACTCGGTCAGCCCCTGCACGAGGCCGAGTACGAGTGCTTCGAGCGCCGACATCGAGACGGGATCCTATGGGCCGGTGGCCCGATCCCTCCGCTAGAGTCACGGCCGTGGACCTCTTTCGTCACACGCGCTCCCGGCTCGCGTTCGTGATCGCACTCGTGGTGGTCGGCGTGCTCAGCGCCGCCCCAGGGGCCTTCGCCGCCGACGGGATCGGCCTCGGTGGCCGGACCACGGACAAGAGCGTCACCTTCTTCTGCTTCGGCGTGATCGCGCTGTTCATCATCCTGCCGATCGTGCTCTCGCTGATCCAGGCGCGGCTCGATGGCCGCAAGGACCGGATGCGCGAGCAGCTCGAACGCGTTCGTCGCCCGTAGCCGAACCGACTCGGGAACGCGCGAAGTTGGAGCGGGTTTCCTACGAGTTGCGCGGAACGACCGCGCTGCTGACGATCGAGCGCCCCGAGCGGCGCAACGCCGTCGACGCCGCAACAGCCGAAGAGCTGCTCGACGGGTTCCGTCGCTTCGAAGCCGACGAGGAGGCGAGGGCCCTCGTTCTCACCGGAGCTGGCGACCTCGCGTTCTGCGCCGGCGCGGATCTGAAGGCGCTGGCCGAGGCGGGGCCTGAGGTTCCCCTCGACGTGATCGAGCGGATCGCAGGGAGAGCCGAGGGTCCGATGGGCTTCACCCGGCTCACGGCCAGCAAACCCACCATCGCGGCGATCAGCGGTTGGTGCCTCGCTGGAGGGCTCGAGCTTGCGCTCTGGTGCGACCTGCGCATTGCGACGCGGGGAGTGCAGCTCGGCTACCCGGAGCGCCGGTGGGGCGTCCCGCTGATCGACGGCGGAACGTTGCGACTGCCGCGGATCGTCGGCCTTGGCCGCGCGCTCGATCTGATCCTCACCGGCAGGATCATCGACGCCGACGAGGCCCACGCATGGGGCCTGCTCACCGAGCTCGTCGATGAGGGCCGCCACCTCGAGCGGGCGCTGGAGATCGCCGACGCTCTCGCCCGCTTTCCGCAGGAGACGATGCTCTCGGATCGCCGCTCGGCGATCGAGGGCGCGACGCTCCCGCTGGCGGAGAGCCTTCGCTACGAGGCGGAGATCGGGCGCGCCTCGATCGAGGTCGGCCTACGGGGCGCCGGGCGGTTCGCCGACGGTGAGGGCCGCGGCGGTGAGGGCGCGGGGGTCTGAGGCCTCATCGTCGGTGCCGCAGCGAGGTGCGCGGCCCGACTAGATCCGGAACTCGCGCATCAGCCGCTTCTCCGTCTCCCCCTCGACGGCCGCGATGACCTCGATGTGCCCCTCCAAGGGTGTGCCGCGAATCTTCGTGGCGAGCAGGTCGTCGACCTGGAAGATGCCGGCCGAGTTGTTCATCCGGATCAGCACCCTGATCGGCCGATCGGTCCCCTTCTCGATCGTGACGTCGTCGATCGCCGCGGCCGAGATCGAGTGGATGCCGATCTCGCCCCGCTCGACCGGAAGCCGGGACCGTCCCTGAGCCATGTCGAGCGCGTCGGCGACGCGCACGACCCCGGCCTCGAACGTGTAGGGCTGACCGCGACGGCGATGGCCGATGATGCAGTGCAGGATCTCGGAGACGACGATGGTGCGCTCGGGCTCCTCGTAGACCCGGTCGAGGAGCTGGCGAAGCTTCGGCTCGGCGAGGAAGAGGCTGAAGGCCTCGTGGTCGGCCCGGTGGATCGACATGCCGGTGTCGTGGAGCATCGATCCGGCCGCGACGACGACCTCGGAGTCACGAGCGCTCATCCCGTGGTCGACGACCATCGCCGGCTGGATCCCGGCGCGATCGGCCAGCCTGAGCATGCGCAGCGCGATGTTGGCGACGATCTGGATGTGGACCCAGGAGTGGTCGGACATCCCGAGGCGCTCGGACCCGACCTGCTGCATGTGCCACCACGCCTTGACCTGGGGATCCGCGACGGCCGACTCGAGAAAGCGCTCGAGCTTTCGGTTACCGCGGGTCGGCACCCCGAAGCGCACCTCGGCGAGCCGCTCCCTCAGGGACCTGCCCGGCACCTCCGCGGGGTCCGCTGGTTCCGCTTCGCTCATCGCCTCAGTCTCGCACCGCCCGGCCCGCAGCGGGTTCCGCCGGAGGCGGCCCTAGCCTCGACTTGCCGTGGGCATTCCAGCCAGGAAGCTCTCGTTGACGATCGGCTCGGCCAGCCCGCGCAAGGCTGCCCTCTGCCCGGTCACCGGGGTGACGATTCCCGCATGCTCGTGCCAGCGCTGCATCGAGGAGCAGATTCGCCATCACTCCGCCTCACTGCTCGATCGCCGCTTCGGCTCCGAGCGTGGGCGGAGAGCCGCCTAGCGGCCACTCAGCCGATCACCGGAGAGGCCATCTCCAGCAGTCGCGGCCACACGGTGATCTCGATCGCCGCCGCGAGGAGCAGCATCGGCACGGCCATCGCGACCGTCAGGAAGGTTGCCGCCAGCAGGTCCGCCCACTCCCTGCGGCGCGAGGCGATCAGCCATGCGGCGAGCGGGAGGAAGACGGCGGTCAGCTCCAGCAGCGCATGCGGCAGCACGGTGAGGACCAGCAGTCCGGTGCTGATGTCGATGTTGTGGGCGATCGTCGCTGCGTCGAAGCCGAGCCCGAATACCTGTGTGACCAGGGAGGCCGTCGTCACGAAGATCACCCAGGCGATGGCGATCGGGCCGGCGCGCTGGTGGACGATCTTGGAGAAGCCGGTCTTGGTCTCCGCGACCTGAACCATCGAGCTGCCGGCGATGAAGCCCGCGACGCAGGCCGTCGCGTGAAGGGCGAGGACGATGAGGTTGCGGCCGAGGATGGACCCGAACTCGCCGGCGTCGGCGGGCTCGGTGATGCCGACCAGATAGACCGGCGAGGGATCTGCGGTGATGAAGAGGGAGGCGATCCAGACGCCGCTCAACATCCCGGCCGCGATGGCGAACGCGGCGCCGAACCAGACGCTCAGGACCGCTCCCGGATCCTGCCGCCAGCGCTCGAACGCGCCGCGGGTGTCACGCATCCCCTGCGCGAGGGCGTACTTCTCGGTGCGCGCGGGGGCGACCGCGGCGGGGGTCTCGGAAAGGCTCACTCAACCCCATCGGCGCGGGGCGCCGAGGGGTTGAGCTCTTCTGAGCCTTGCGGAGGCCCATCAGCGGGCCCGCGAGCTAGCCGCAGACGGGCCAGGGGCTCGAGCCGGCCTGCGACATGAGCAGCGCGGCACGGTAGTCCTGCTCGGCCTCCGGTGCGGCAGCAGGGTCCCCCGAGCCGCCGACCGAGGCCCAGGTGCCCAGGTCGAACTGATACTTGCCGCGGTAGGTGCCCGACGGATCGACGGCAGCAGGGTTGCCGCCGGATTCGCAGGCGGCGACGGCATCGAGGGTGGACTGCGAAACTCCAACCGACTCGGGCGTTCCGTAATCGGGTGCCGTCTCCTTCTGCACGTCCTTCTTCAGGCTGTCGAGCTTGGCGTCGAGCAGCGAGTCGCGCGCGATCGAATCGGCGGTGTTGTGCTTCGGCGCGACGCCCAGCTTCTTCGCCTTCTCGTAGAGCTGGTCGTAATCGCTGCGCGCCCGATCGAGCTTGTGAGAGAGAACGATCCCGCGGTCACGCTTGAACACCGGAGCGTCGGCGCCGGGAAGCTCGTCCGCCGGGCCGGCGGCGAGTGCCGTGCCGGCTCCGGCCGCGATGGTCGCGGTGATCGCGATCGTTGCCGTCAGTCGTCGTTTGGAATTCATCCTTGATTACCTCCATCCACAGCCGCAAGGCGCCGGCGCAGAGCGGTCGAGCAGAGGGCTCGGGGCCTGCGCGGTAGCGCGACGAGAGGACTCGCCGCGGCGTGTGAAGTAGCCCGGGCGGGGTTCTGTAGTGACGGCCCGAAGACCGCCAGCCCAGGTAGTTGACGAACGTATGATCGCCGTCAGGGCGGAACCTATGTGTGCAGGTGCTCACAGACGCAACATTTCCTTCACACTTATGCAAAGCCGCCCGCCCCCGACAGGGGTAATGTCCTGCTGGTGCTGGACGGCCTCATAACGAAGCTAGGGCGACTCCGGCGCCTGTTCGCGCGCCGGGCGGACGAGGCATATGAGGAGCGCGACAGCGCGGCCGGCCCGGCAGAGCAGGCCTTCGCAGCCGGCAAGGCCGAGGCGTTCGCCGAGGCCGAGGACGAGGTCCGCTCGGCTCAGAAGGAATAGCGCCGGCCGGGCCGCTCGCCCGGCGACCACCTCACTCGTACTGCAGAGCCTCCATGACCTCGATCTTCGAGGCGCGGCGGGCGGGCCAGATGCCGGCGATGACGCCGGCGATTCCAGCCACGACCAGAACGACGAGGAGGCCGACGACCGGGACCCCGAGGACGAAACCGTCGCTCTTCAGCGCCTCGACCCCGGCGACGGCGACGGCGAGCCCGATCGCCGCTCCGATGATCGCGCCGATCATCGCCGTGATCAGCGACTCATAGCGAACCATTCTGCGGATCTGGGAGCGAGAGGCGCCGATCGCGCGAAGCATGCCGATCTCGCGGGTGCGCTCGTAGATCGTCAGCACGAGCGTGTTGACGACGCCGAAGAGGCTGATGACCACCGATAGGGCCAACAGCACATAGATCAGCGCCAGCAACTGATTGATCTGGTCCTCCTGCTGTTGCTTGTACTCCGCCTGGGAACGCGCCTCCACCTCGGGGAACTGCTTCGCGAGCAGGTCGTCGACCTCCGTCCTCGTGGTTTCGAAGCTCGCGCCGGGCTCGAACCCGACGAGGTCGGCGAAATCGTTGCGAGACTCGAACTGCGAGCGCAGCGTCTCCACCGGAACCGCGATGCCGGGCACCAGGAGCTGGATCCGGTCGCGGACGCTGCCGGCGACGTGCAGGTCCACGTCCGCCCCGGTGGCTGACCTGACCGTGACCGTGTCGCCGACCGAGACGCCGTTGTCATCAGCCCATTGCGATTCGACGATCGCCTCGTCGGGCCGCAGGTTCGTCAGGGTCGCGTCGGAGCCATCGACCCAGTCGAGCTTCGCCACCTTGGTCAGGGTCGCCGGGTCGAGCCCGCTGAGGATCTCCTGCTTCGGCCCCGCCGAAAGCTCGGCCACGGCTGGGGCCCCGGCGATCGGCGAAACCGTCTCGACCCCGTCGAGCTCCGCGACCTGTGAGCCGACGTCGGGTGAGATCGGCGAGAACCCGTCCGCGTTCGCGACGACCAGATCGCCGGCGAAGGTCTTGTCGAGCGCGTCGGTGATCGATTTGCTCGCCGAGGAGGCGAATACCGCCGCGAAGACGACGAGGGCGACGCCGATCATCAGCGCCGCGGACGTGGTCGCGGTCCGACCCGGATTGCGCAGGGTGTTCTCGCGCGCCAGCCTGCCGGTGACGCCACGCAGCGCCTCGATCGGCTTGCCGACGAACGAGGCGAGCGGCGCGACCAGGCTGCCGGCGAGCATCGCGACGCCGATGAACAGCAGGATCAGACCGAGTCCGAGCAACGGCAACGCCGCGCCGAACGATGACGTCGCGAACAGGCCTCCGGCGATGGCGATCACGCCGAGCGCGAAGAGGCCGCGGGCGATCCAGGTGCGCCGCCTCGTCCCCGCGGTGTCCACCTCGGCCGTGTCGCGGAGTGCCTCCAGCGGAGTCACCCGCGTCGCCCGGAGGGCGGGAACGACCGACGAGCCGAGCGTTGCGACGATGCCGACGATCAGGGGCGCGATGATCGCGGCAGCCGGGATCACCGTGCCGGATTGCGGCAGCTCGAAGCCGATCGCCTTGAACAGGCCGGTGACGAGCTGGACGAACCCGAGCCCGGCGAGGATGCCGAGCAGCGACGCGAACAGCCCGAGCACGAGCGCCTCGATGATCACGCTGGCGAGCACCTGCCGTGAGGACGCTCCCAGCGTTCGCAGCATCCCGAACTCCTTGGTCCGCTGCGCGACCGTGATCGAGAACGTGTTGAAGATCAGAAAGGCGCCGACGAACACCGAGATCCCGGCGAAGATCAGCAGGGCGGTGGTGAGGAAGCCGAAGCCGTCCTTGATGTCGGCCGACTGCTGCGCTGCATCCTCGGCGCCCGTCTTGGACTCCACGTTCGAGGGCAGCACCGTCGCGATCCGGTCCGAGAGCTCGCCCGGGGTGACGCCGTCGTCTGCCTCGACGGAGATGTCGTCGAAGTTGTCCCCCTTGCCCGTGATCGACTGTGCCTCCCCCACGGTGAAGACGGCGAGGCTGGCCCCGCCGAGGGGGACGCCCGAGCCGAACCGGCCGATGCCCGACAGCGTGTAGTCCTTGACTCCGTGCTGCCCCCCGATCGGGATGGTCTGGCCGACCTCGTAGTTCTCCTGGTCGGCCGTGATCGAATCGATCGCGACCTCGTCATCGGCGCTCGGCGGCCCTCCCTCGATCCAGGTGAACGGATTGAACGGCTCGGGCAGGACGCTCTGAGCGAACTGCGGGGCTCCCCCGGACTGGCCGATCCGCTCGCCGTTGTCGTCGAGAATCGTGATCGTGCTGTTGTTGCCGCCGATCGAGCCCACGGCCTGCTTGACCCCGTCGACCGCAGCGACCTTCTCGACCAGTGACGGCGGGAGCGAGACGCCGGACTGGATCTCGTTGTTGTCGACGATGTCCTTGGGCTGGACGGTGACATCGATACCGGCGTTGGCCTCGGCGAAGATGTCGTCGAAGGCCTTGTCGACCGAGCCCTTGAGCATGAAGGTGCCGGCGACCATCGCGACCCCCAGCAGGATCGCGAACGCGGTCAGCACGCCGCGCAGCTTGCGGGCCCCCAGCCCCCGCAGCGCGAGCGAGAACACGCTCCTAGACGTCCCTCATCAGCTCGTGGACCTGGTCTTCACCGACGACCCGCTCGTCGGCTGCCACCGCGCCGTCCGCCAACACGATGACCCGGTCGGCGTAGGCGGCGACCTTGGGATCGTGGGTGACGATGATGACGGTCTGGCCGAAGTCGTTGACCGACTCGCGAAGCAGGTCGAGGACTCCCGCACTCGATTTCGAGTCGAGGTTGCCCGTCGGTTCGTCGGCGAAGATCACGGCGGGCCTTGCGATCAGAGCTCGGGCGACGGCCACCCGCTGCTGCTGGCCACCCGAGAGCTCGGCCGGCCGGTGGGTGCTGCGATCGGTGAGGCCGACCGTCTCCAGCAACTGGTCGCGCCACGCGGGATCGACGTCCCGGCCGGCAATCCTCAGCGGCAGCTCGATGTTCTCGGCCGCGTTGAGCACCGGGACGAGGTTGAAGAACTGGAAGATGAAGCCGAGCTTTTCGCGGCGCAGTCTCGTCAGCCCCTTGTCGTCGAGACCGGTCACCTCCACCCCGTCGATCCACGCCTGACCG
Organism: uncultured Solirubrobacterales bacterium; assembly: GCA_963826475.1. Classification (GTDB taxonomy): domain Bacteria; phylum Actinomycetota; class Thermoleophilia; order Solirubrobacterales; family 70-9; genus RHKX01. Next base: position 1,747,649 of record CAWGXC010000003.1, read on the forward strand.
CCCGTGGGCCGGTCGAGCCCGGCGAGCAGGTGCATGAGCGTCGACTTGCCCGAACCCGACGGTCCGACGATCGCCGTCAGCTCTCCGGCGGGAAAGTCGAGCGAGACTCCCGCCAGGGCATCGACCGCTGCCTCGCCCTCGCCGTAGCGGCGACTCAGGGCGGTGCATCTGACGATGGCCGGGGCCTGGGCTGGAGCTGATGCTGCTTCCACTGGCGCTCAGGTTATTGGGTTCCGGATGGGACGATCGGGTACGTCCCTGAGAACAGTCGAGCAACCGGATGGAGCAGATGATGGCGTTGAGCGAGAAGCTGAGACGAACCCGGGGGAAAGCCACCGACGTCCGCTACTTCGGGCCCGAGGTTCGGCTTGCGCAGGCACGAGGGCCGGCCCTGCTGGGGCCGACCGCGGCGGGACCCCTCGCCCTCGGCGCGCTGGCGATCGGCGCGGGGGCGATCGGCGCGCTTGCAATCGGTCGGCTCAAGATCGGGCGCGCCTCGATTGAGCGGCTCGAGATCGAGGAGCTCGAGGTGGGAAGCCTGCTCGTGGGGGGCCTGCCCATCGACCCGGCCGGGCATCTCGTCCCGCCCGCCGGCCTCTGAGAGGATGCCCCGATGAGACTGCTCGCCTTCAGCGATCTGCACCGGGACCTGGACGCGGCCGAGTCGCTGGCAGGGCGAAGCGCCGACTACGACGTGGTCATCGCGGCGGGGGACTTCGCCAACCAGCACGACGGCCTGGAGGAGACGATCACGGCGCTCTCCGCGATCGAGACGCCCACGATCCTGGTCCCCGGCAACAACGAAACCGAGGTCGCCCTACGGGAAGCGTGCGAGGGCTGGAGCGCGGCGACGGTTCTGCACGGTGAATCGACGATCGTCGGCGAAGTCGAGTTCTTCGGCCTCGGTGCCGGCATCCCGACCACTCCGTGGGGCTGGAGCTTCGACTTGACCGAGGATGAGGCGACCGATCGACTCGACGCCTGCGGCGACGGTGCCGTCCTCGTGCTCCACTCTCCCCCACGGGGTCACTGCGATCAGAGCTCCGGCGGCGATCACCTCGGCAGCCATGCCATTCTGGAGGCGATCACGCGCAGGCACCCGCCGCTCGCGGTCTGCGGCCACATCCACGAGGCCTGGGGGGAGCGCTCTAGGATCGGGCCAACCGAGATCGCCAACCTCGGTCCCGGCGGGGCCGAGTTCGAGATCTGAGAACGGGCACCGATGAGCTACGACACCGACAAGCTGCCGAAGAAGGTCTACAAGAAGGAGCTCGAGAAGCTTCAGATCGAGCTCGTCCGGATGGTGGACTGGGTCCAGCGAGAAGGCGCGAGGGTCGCGATCGTCTTCGAGGGTCGCGACGCCGCCGGCAAGGGCGGGGTGATCAAGCGGATCGTCCAGCACGTCTCCCCGCGCGTCGTGCGCACGGTCGCACTCCCGGCGCCGACCGACAAGGAGTCGACGCAGTGGTACTTCCAGCGTTACGTCGCCGAGCTGCCCTCGGCCGGGGAGGTCGTCCTGTTCGACCGCTCCTGGTACAACCGGGCGGGGGTCGAGAAGGTGATGGGCTTCTGCACCGCCGAGGAGCATCAGCGCTTCCTGCGCCAGTGCCCGACGTTCGAGCGAATGCTCGTCGACGACGGCATCACCCTGATCAAGTACTGGTTCTCGGTCGACGAGGACGAGCAGGAGAAGCGATTCAAGTCGAGGATCGACGACCCGCTGAAGCAGTGGAAGCTCTCCGACATCGACCTCTACGGGCGCAGCCGCTGGGTCGACTACTCACGCGCCAAGGACGAGATGTTCACCCACACCGACATCCCCGAGGCGCGCTGGCACGTCGTCGAGTCGACGATCAAGAAGAACGCTCGGATCAATTGCATCAGCCATCTGCTCGACCAGATCCCCTATGAGCACGAGAAGCAGAAGAAGATCAAGCTGCCGAAGAAGCAGGGCGACGAGGGATACGAGCGCCCCCCGGAGGATCTCTACGACTACGTACCCGACGTGGCCGCGAAGCTGCTCGACGACTAGGTGCACCCTTCGGGTGGCGGCGAATGCGTGCCTCCGTCCCCGGATAGGGTGAGGGCATGGCCACCACTGAGCGCCCCACACCCCAGCCCGCCGCAACTGCCGCCGAACCCGGCGACGGGCTGATCCTCGACCCGGGCTCCCCCTCCTTTCCGCATCTCGCCGAATCCGATCGCGAGGCGATCGAGGCCACCATCGAGTGGTTCGAGGGCCGGGGCAAGGTGGCGCTCAAGGACGCCGACCGCGAGAACCGCTGGTACTCCGACTACCTCGAGTTCCAGGCCGGGGCGCGGATCTTCGCCCGCTTCCTCACCCCCGTCCGCGATGGCGAGGGCGATCCCGAGCGCCGCTGGGACACGCAGCGGATCTGCGCCCTCAGCGAGGTCTCTGCCTTCTACGGACTGGCCTACTGGTACACGTGGCAGGTCACGATCCTCGGCCTCGGCCCGATCTTCCAGTCGGAGAACGAGGTGGCCCGCGAGAAGGCCGCCCGGCTGCTCGAAGAGGGCGGCATCTTCGCCTTCGGCCTTTCAGAGCGAGCCCACGGCGCCGACATCTACTCGACCGACATGGTGCTGACGCCGAATCAGAACGGCGACGGCGGCTACTCCGCGAGCGGTGGCAAGTACTACATCGGCAACGGCAACGAGGCGGCGATGGTCTCCGTCTTCGGCCGGATCGAAGGCATCGACGGACCCGACGGCTACGTCTTCTTCGCCGCCGATTCCCAGCATCCGGACTACAAGCTGATCCGTAACGTCGTCAACTCGCAGAACTACGTCAGCCAGTTCGAGCTCGAGGAGTACCCGGTGACGGCCGAGGACATCCTCCACGTCGGGCCGGGCGCCTTCGACGCCGCGCTGAACACGGTCAACATCGGCAAGTTCAACCTCGGCTTCGCCTCGATCGGGATCTGCGAGCACGCCCTTCACGAGGCCATAACCCACGCCGACGCACGCGTCCTCTACGGGATGAAGGTGACCGACTTCCCCCACGTCCGCCAGGCCTTCACCGACTCTTACGCACGTCTGATCGCGATGAAGCTCTTCGCCAACCGGGCGATCGATTACTTCCGCGTCGCCTCGCCCGAGGACCGCCGCTACCTGCTCTTCAACCCGCTGACGAAGATGAAGGTCACCACCGAGGGTGAGCGCGTGATCGACGAGCTGTGGGACGTGATGGCGGCCAAGGGCTTCGAGCGCGACATGTTCTTCGAGATGGCCGCCCGCGACATCCGCGGCCTGCCCAAGCTCGAGGGGACCGTCCACGTGAACATGGCCCTGGTGCTCAAGTTCATGGCCGGCTTCCTGTTCAACGCGGATCCGAGCCTGACCCCGGTCGATCCGCAGCTCGAGCCCGGCGACGACGATTTCCTCTTCCGCCAGGGACCGGCCCGGGGCCTGAGCAAGATCCGCTTCGGCGATTGGCGTGCCGCCTTCGCCCCCTACGCGGAGGTGCCGAACGTCGCTCGCTTCGCCGAGCTCGCGGACTCGTTCAAGGAGCTGCTCGCCGACGCCGCCCCGGACGAGGATCAGCAGAAGGATCTCGACTACCTGCTGACGCTGGGTGAGCTCTTCACGCTCATCCCCTACGGACAGCTCATCTGCGAGCAGGCCAAGCTGACCGACCTGCCGGCTGACACGCTCGATCAGATCTTCGACGTCCTCATCCGCGACTTCTCGGCCTACGCGACCCAGCTGCACGGCAAGTCCTCGGCGACCGAGGCTCAGGCCGAGTGGGCGCGGGGGGCGATCGCCCGCCCCGTGGTCGACGCCGACCGCTTCGAGGCGGTCTGGGAGAAGGTCCGCGGCCTGGCGGGCCAGTACGAGATGCGCTCCTAGGCTCGCAGGCGCGCCGCGCCCAGCGTCCGCGGTGACCTCGAGTTCTTGAGTCGCATCAGCGGCCGCTCGACCAGGTAGTAGCTCACGGTGGCGCAGCCGAGCGTGATCAGGATGGTCAACGTCGTCAGCAGCGGGAATGCCACGGGCGGCCACCAGCCGGTGACCCCGGCCTCAACGAGCGCGTAGACGACGGGCCAGTGCCAGAGGAAGATCCCGTAGGAGACGAGACCGAGCCAGGCCAGCTTCGGCGACCCCAGGACCCTGCCGGGCAGACCTTGCGAAGCATCGCCGAAGACGGCCGGCAGCAGCACCAGCACCGAGATCAGCCCGAACAGCAGGTAGCGATACTCGGCGTCGGGGCCGAGCTCCCCCGGGTACACCCAAAGGCAGGCGACCGCGTAGAGGCAGGCCGCGAGCGCCCAGGGCACCAGGGGACGCCTGATGGCCCAGAGTAAGAACGCCGGGTGCGTACCGGTTTGCTGGACGCGCACCGAGACGACCGCGATCCCCATCCCGAGCGCGAACCAGAACCCGTGCCCGAGCGGCGAGAAGAACGCCCACTGACCCCACGTTCCACCGAGGCCGCTGACAAGCGGGATCGACGCGACGGAGATCAGTGCCAGGGCCACGCCTTCCACCGAGGTCCAGCGCGCCCTTCGCGAATGCCGGACCAGCCACGCGACCCCGAGCGCGACGAGCGGCAAGGTCACGTAGAAGCCCACCTCCACCCCCAGGCTCCAAGCCGGATCGATGCCGCATTTGAGGGTCTCAGCAGCGCAGTCGGCGGTGAACGTGTAGATCGGGTAGTTCTGAAGGAGGCCGTAGTAGACCCACCAGTTCTCGGTGAACACGCCATGGATCCCCGGAAAGATCGCCAGGACCGTGAGTGCGAGCCAGAACGCGGGGGCGATCCTCAGGAATCGGCGGCGGGCGTATTCGGCGGTCCGAGACCTCGGGGCTCCCAGGATCCGCGCTGCGACGAACGGGCGATAGAGGAGGAACCCGGAAAGGACGAAGAACATCGCCACCCCGATGTCCAAGTGCGCCATGACGGGTGCGTACCAGGCGGTCGCCGCCGAGAGCGACGCCGTGTGGAGCAGCACGATGGCGAGGGCGCCCAGTGCCCTGACCGAGTCGACCAGCGGGAAGCGGGGGTGGCCGGGAGGAGGTGCGACCGCCTCGGGGACCGATGCGGCCGAGCTCACAGCGGCTTCCGGCAGGGCTCGGCTCAGAGCGACCGCTCGTCCCTCGGCACCTTCGGCATCTCGCTCGTGATCCGCTGCATCGTCCCCAGGAACTTGTAGACCTCGGGATAGACGATCGGCTTGCCGTTGTTGAGCACGGCAACCGAGATCGCCCGCTCCGGGTCAGCCCAGGCGAGCATGTTGGTGAAGCCGAGATGACCGAACGCGTGCTGGGTATCGCGGCCGTAGAGGCTGAGCAGCTGGGCTCCGAGCATCAACCCGTACGAGAAGCGCGTCGGGAAGCCGAGTGACAGATCGATCTCGAGATGGGACTGCTCGGTGAGGGCGCGACGGATCGTCTCGGTCTCGATCACCCGGACCCCATCGAGCTCGCCGCCGCATCGCATCACCTCGAAGAAGCGCGAGAGCTCGTTGGCGGTGGTGACCGTATTGGCCGAGGGGACGATGCCGGTCAGGTATCGCGGGTCGTTGGTCAGGTCGACGAGATCGTCGAGCCCGCTGCCGAGCGCACGGCTCAGCAGGTTCGAGAACGGCGGCGCGGTTGGGGGACCGGTGATGTAGTTGAGCGCCACGGTTCCCACGTCCTCGGGAGCAACGCCGTAGTTGGTCCAGCGGAAGCCGAGGGGGTCGAGGAATTCCTCGGCGAGGACCGAGCGGATGTCCCTGCCGGTCACCCGGTGGACGACCTCGCCGAGGATGAAGCCGCCGGAGACGGCGTGGTAGGCGAGGCGGGCACCGGCCTTGCTGGAAGGCGTCGCACCACTGAGCGCATCGGCCAGCAGCTCGCGGTTGCTGATGTTGTCGAGGTCGAGCACGCTGCTCGGCAGGTTGGGGACGCCGGCACGATGGGCGAGGACATGGCCGATCGTGATGGCGCCCTTGCCGTTGCGCTCGTAGCCTGGGATGTATTCGGCGATCGGGTCGTCGAGGTCGAACAGGCCCCGCTCGCAGAGCTTGTGCACGACGAATGCCGTGATCGCCTTCGAGGTCGAGTAGACGCAGAATGGCGTCTCCGGAGTCGCCGCGACCTTTGGCACCTCGGCGTCGTCGCCGGGACCGTTGCCGCGGGCGTGGCCGACGGCCCGGTCGAGGATCACCGCGCCGTTACGTCGGACGCAGATCTGCAGCGCCGGATGGACCCCGCTGCGGTACCAGTCAAGGACGGCGGCCCAGATCGACTCGACGTTCTTCGGCCCGACCCCTCCCGCCCCCGGCGGGGACTCTTCGCCGACGGTGGTGACCGAGTCGAGATCGCGCGGGATGCGCGCGCGGCGCAACGGATCGGGGAGACCGAGCGGCGGCCTCGGGACGGACGGAATCAGCGCGGCCATTGGCCGCCGATCCTCCGTCGGCTGCTGCGTGGCATCTCCATCCCTACTCCCGTCGCGATCCTATTGAGAACTGGGGCCCGGGCCGCCGATCAGCGTGTAGTTTGCCCCGGAGCGAGGCGGACGAAGGAGGTTCGAGATGGCCGAGGACGAGCATGGGGGCGGCGGGGAGCTGCCGGAGCAGGTCGACGCCGAGGAGGCCCGGGTGTTGATCGCCGGCGGCAAGGTCCGGGTCCTCGACATCCGTAGCGAGGACGATTTCGCGGCGGAGCGGATCACCGGTTCGGTGCACTGCGATCCCGACGAGATCGAGGACGAGCTCGACAACGACCCGGCGGATCAGGAGCGAGGCGTCTTGATCCTCTGCGAGGACGGATCGCGCAGCGCCGAGCTGGCCGAGCGCCTGCGCGGCGGTGACGTTCGCGTGACGAGCATCGACGGCGGCTTTGATGCCTGGGTCGGCGATCACCTGCCGACCGCACCGACTCCCGACGAGGAATACGAGGGCCCGAAGGTGACGGTGCCCGGTGCCGTGGCTTCAAGCGGTCCCGAAGAGGACGAGGACGAGGACGAAGAGCCTGATGACGAAGAGCCCTCCGAGGAGGGTTAGGAACTAGCCCTTCGCTGCGGGCTCCTCGTCAGAGCTCGCCTCGTGCTCCTCTGAGGTGCTGTGGGCGGCGCGCTCCTCGTAGGCCGCACGCTTGGAATCGTCGACCTCGGCCAGGACCTTGTCGGCCTTCATGATTCGGGCGATCGCCTCGCGGCCGCTGCGGGGCACGAGGTTGAGGACTACGGCGATGCCGGCGGACGCCCTCGGCACCCAGACGTCGAAACGGTTCGTCTCGATCGCCTCGACGATCGCGTCGGCGACCTCCTCCGGCTCCAGCTTCTTGACACCGCGGGTGTCGGTCAGCCCGCTGCCGAGCTCCGTGTTGACGACGGCCGGCATCACGCAGGAGACCTCGATCCCCTTATCGCGGTTCTCGAGGCGGACGGCCTCGCTGAGCCCGACGACCGCGTGCTTGGTCGCGCTGTAGGTGGCACCACCGGGGATCCCGGCCTTACCCGCCTGGCTGGCGATGTTGACGATATGACCGCTGCGACGGGGGATCATCCGCTCGAGCGCCAGCTTGGTGCCGAAGATGACTCCATGGAGGTTGATGTCGATCATCATCCGCGCGGTCTCGTCGCTCTCGTCGGCGAAGGCGCCCAGGGGCATGATCCCGGCGTTGTTGATGACGACGTCGATCGGCCCGAGCTCCTTCTCAGCAGCGTCGAGGTAGCGCTCGAAGGATCCGCGGTCGGTGACGTCGAGCTCGAACGCGACCGCGCCGCCGCCGAGCTCGGTCGCCGTCCCCTCGGCGAGCGCGAGGTCGAGATCGCCGATCGCGACGCGCGCTCCCTTGCGCACGAGCGCGGTGGCGGTCGCCTTGCCGATACCCCGGGCACCACCCGTGATCGCCACGACCTTGCCGGATACGGACTTGACCTGCTTGCGCGCCATCGACAATCTCCTGTTCGCCCCGCTGGAAGTTCCTCGCGGATCATGCCGCACCGTGTCGGCGGGCGTCGGATCAGTCGGCGAGGAGGGCCGCGATGACCGCCAGCGCCACCTCCGCCCGTGGCTCGATCGAGTCGAGCAACAGGTACTCCCCAGGGTTGTGCGCGTAACCCCCGAGCGGGCCGAGCCCGTCGATCGCGAGCGGCACGTGGGGGGCGATGTTGCTCGCGTCGCTCGCGCCGCCCCTCGCGGTTGCGACGATCGGCCTGCCGAGCAGCTCGCTCGCACGAGCGAGGGTTGGCGCGCTGATCTCGCGCGCGTCCATTCCCGGCCACAGGCGCAACCGCTCGGTCGAGAACCCCACGCCATCGGCGTCGTTCGGAACCGAGGCGATCACCGGGCCGAACGCGTCCTCGTGATCGGCGCGCATGTCGACGTAGAGCTCGCCGGCACCGGGGACGGCGTTCATCGCCTCGCCGGAGCTCATCATCGTCGGTACCACCGTGAGCGCCTCCGGACCGTCCGGATCGTGCAGCTCGGCGAGGGCCTGCGCAACGCCGGCGAGCGCAAGCAGGGCACTTCGTCCGGCATCCGGGTTGGCGCCGGAGTGCGCGGCGACGCCGTCCGCATCGACCCTGATGGCGGCGGCGGCCTTGCGCTTGACCACCAACGCCTCGGTCCCGTCGGCGAGCCGCTCGCCGCCCTCGAAGCAGAGGCAAGCGTCGAAGCCCGCGAAGGCGGGGCCGTGCGCGAAGGGTGACGTCCTGAACTCCTCGTCGTTGACGAGGAGCAGCGCGATCTCGGCGAACGAGTCGGAGCATTCGACCATCGATCGCAGCACGCCGATCGCGAGCGCGTCCCCACCCTTCATGTCGATCGTGCCCGAGCCGTGCAGGAGGTTGCCGTCGGCGCTTGCCGGCCGATGGCGCTCGTGGGCGATCACGGTGTCGAGGTGGCCGACGAGCAGGATGCGGGCGCGACCGGCCCCCACGAGCCTGGCGAGGAGGTCGGGGGCGTGGCCGGGTGAGGAGCAGGGCGGGCGCTCGACGACCGCTTCGGCCGGGAGCATCGTCGTCGCCGCCTCGACCGCTGCCTCGGCGGCCACCGCATCTCCCGACGGGCTCGAGATGGCCACGAGCTCGGTCGTCTCCCGCACGGCGCGCGCGGCGATGATCGCGGCGCTCCGGCGTCGCCACTCGGAGTCGAGGTGGACGTGAGTGCTCATCGGAGCGGAGCAACCTACCGGCGCTGATAGCTTGACCGCGGGTTGGCAGCGAACAGGGGCACCGGAATCGGCGAGCGCACCCCGCTGGGTGAGCCGGCGGACTTCTCCGGCGGATTGATCGAGCTGGCCGACCGGGCCTGGGCGTGGCTGCAGCCGAACGGCGGACTCGGCGAGTCGAACGCGGGGCTGATCGCGGGAGCGGGCGAGAGCCTCCTCATCGACACGCTCTGGGACGCCCGTCTGACGCGCTCGATGCTCGACGCGATGGACCCGATCACCGTGGGGGCGGGCGCTCCGATCAGTCGGCTGCTCAACACCCACGGCGACGGCGACCACTGGTACGGGAACGGGCTGCTCGACGCCGACGTCGAGATCGTCGCCTCCGAGGCCGCGATCGCGCAGATGACGCAGGAGCCTCCCGCGATGCTCACGCGGCTCGCCCCCGTCGGCACGATCGCCGGCCTTGCTGGACGCCTGCCGCTGATGCCGGGACGCTCCTCGATGCGCGGCCTCGCCCGCTTCGGTGACGCTCTGTCCTGTTACGAGTTCGGCGGTCTGCATCCCCGGATTCCGGGGCGGTCCTTCGCCGGCTCCCTCGAGCTCGAGGTCGGAGGCAGGCGCGTGGAGGTGACCGAGGTCGGTCCGGCGCACACCGGCGGGGACGCGATCGTCTGGCTGGCCGACGCCCGGATCGCCTTCGTCGGCGACATCGTCTTCAACGGCGTCACGCCGATCATCTGGGCGGGGCCCGTCGACAACTGGCTCGCCGCGATCGACCGGATCGAAGCACTCGAGCCCGACATCGTCGTCGGTGGGCACGGGCCCCCCTGCGGGGTCGCCGAGCTGCGGGTGCTCCGCGACTACTGGACCTGGCTGCGGGAGGAGGTGGCGAGGGCGGGGGAAGAGAAGCCCGGCGACCTCGCCGAGCGGCTGCTGGACTCCCCCGGCTTCCGGGACGCGCCGTGGGGGGCCTGGGGCTACCCCGAGCGCAACCTCGTCAACGCCGCGCGGATCGCCGCCACGCTCGACGGCACCGCCGGCCCGCTGGGTACGCCGGAGCGGATCAAGCTGATCGCCGCCATGGGTGCCCTGGCTGAACGCTTGGCCGCCTGACCCCGCCCCGAGGGTCGAGTTTGGGTCGGTATCCGGCTCGAAGTCGCCCCTCGCCGGCGATCAGACCGTGGACCCCCGCTAGTTGCGCTCGATCATCTCGATCCGGTATCCGTCCGGATCGCGCACGAAGCAGATGCGCGAGCCGCCCTCGCTGACGGTGTAGGGCGGCTTCTCCGGCTCGATGCCCACGTCGGCCAGCCGCTCGAGAGTTCCGTCGAGGTCGGACGCCGTGATCGCGATATGGCCGTACCCGGTGCCGATCTCGTAGGGCTCGGTGACGTCGTGGTTGTGCGTGAGCTCGAGCCTCGGGCCGTCACCGGGGATCCCCATGAAGACGTTCGTGGCGTCATCGCCGATCGGCATCCGGCGGAGGACTTCGAACCCGAGCTTCTCGTAGAACTCGACCGACCTGTCGGGGTCGAGGACGCGATAGCAGGTGTGGATCAGCTCGCCGATGTGCCCAGACTAGCGCGCTCCTGCCGGGCCGTCTCGAACTGGTGGAGGCAGTGCTCCGAGCAGAAGTAGAACGTCTGCCCGTCGGCGGCCTTGGTGATGGCCTTTGCCCGGTCAACCTTCATCCCGCAGACCGGATCGGTGACGCCGCGCCTTGCGGTCAGCCAGAACAAGGCGACGAAGATGACCAGCCCGAGCAAGTTCAAGACCAGCTTGTAGTCGAGCTCGATCGACCCGAAGATGTCGGTCCGGCTCGGCCGAGGGCCACCCGGGATCAGCCCGGCGCCGCTGAAGATCGCATCGATGGCGAGGGCCGCAATCACCATCGTCACGAACATCAGGGCCGTGATCCTGAGGGCGAACGCGGTGCCGTAGTACTTTCGGTAGGCGGCGATGATCGGCAGGATGATGAGGTCGGCGAAGATGAATGCCATCACCCCGGCGAAGCTGATGCCACCCGACCACATCACCGCGGCGAGCGGAACGTTGCCGACCGAGCAGACGAAGCTCAACACGGCGATGATGGGGCCGATGAACGCTCCCCAGAGCGTCTGTACCAGCGTCGGCGAATCGGTCAGGAACAGCCCGTTGAAGAAGTCGTCCCCAAGCTGGGCGACGAAGCCGGCGAGCAGGAAGCCCGTCGCGATCTCCTTCCAGAGCATCTGCCAATCGCCACGGAAGTTGTGAGCCACGTCTGACCAGGCGGACGCGGACGTGAGCCGCTCGCGCCATGTCAGCCGCTCGCCCGCCACGTGGTGCTGGTGGCCGGTCTCCGCCGCCCGTGCGTGCTCGCGCGCGTCTTCCTCGAGCCTGCGGGAGACGAAGAGGCGGAGCATCACCGCCATCAGGACGATCATGATCAGCCCACCGATGTACTCCGCGAGCGCGAACTGCCAGCCGATCAGCACCCAGAGGACCAGCCCGAGCTCCCAGACGAGGTTGGTCGAGGCGAACTGAAACGTCAGCGCGGAGGCGGCTGAGGCTCCCTTCTGGAAAAGGCTCTTGGCGATCGCGATCGCCGCGTAGGAGCAGGACGAGGAGGCCGCGCCGAGGCCGGTCGCCTTGGCCAGCGGCCGCAGTCCGCCGCCCGCCAAGGCCTCCTCAACGCGCTCTCGCGGAACCCAAGCCTGGACGATGGCGCTGATCGCGAAGCCGAGCACGAGGGCCCACCAGACTTCCCAGGCCATCAGGAAGGAGTCCTTGAGGCCGTCGCCGATCGTTGAAAGGAGGTCGCTCACCTCCCGGAATGTATCAATACCCCCCGGGGGTTACCGATCAGAAGCCGGCGGGGTGCCTGACGGCCCAGGACTGACCTGATTCCCAGCTCGAGGCGCTGGCGCTCCATCGCGGCCCGTCGCCGCCGGTGTCGGAGGTGTCGAAGCGGAGACCGGCGATCATCATCCAGGCGTGCCCGGAGTTGGCGTAGACCGTGATCCAGTTGCCGGCGCCCTCCTCGCCCCAGTAGCCGAGGCCGGTGGAGTCGAGCGGGCTCGAGAGAAAGCCGCCGCCATGGAGCGCGTAGCTGACCGCGCCCGAGCAGTCATAGCCGGAGGAGTCGAACGAGCCGTGGCCGCCACCCCAGACGTAGGGCATATCGCTGATCGCGTTGGCGGCCTCGATGGCGGCCACGACCTGCGGTGGTGCGTCGGCCGGCGGCGTGGCGGTGCCGTCGGAGTTCAGGGTCGCGGAGGAGCCCGATGGCGCGGGTGCCGGCGCGGAGACCGGGGGCGCGGCGACGTCGGGCGACTCCGGCGTCGCCGGGACCGGAGGCGGCACGGCGGCACGGCGCTGCTGCGCCTTGGAGATGCCCTTCTGGAGGCTGTCCTCGCGACCGGCGAGACGGCTCAGGGTCTCCCTGCGCGCGGCCTTGGCGGCGGCCAGATCGGCTTCCTGCGACTCGAGCGAGGCGCGGACGTCGGCGAGGTGGGCCTGGCGGTCGGCGATCTGGTTGCGGGCGTCCTGGATGCGGGTCTTGGCGGCCTCGAGGCGAGCGACCGTGTCGGCGGCGTCGGCGCGCAGGTCGGTGACCCGCGTGACGGTCGCTGCCTGGTAGTCGTGGATCCGGCCGAGGTACTCGGCGTCGACGGAGGCGTCCTCCCAGCTGGAGGACTGCATCAGGGCGTCGAGGACGCTCGGGTCGTCGGACTTGTAGACGCCGACGACGATTCGCTCGAGCTCATGGACCGCGCGCTTGAGCTGAGCGCGGACGTCGCGGAGGTGATCGCGGCCGTCGGCCAGGTCGTTGGCTGCCGCGTCGAGCTCCTTCTCCTTGGCGGCGAGCTCGGCGGCCGCGGCCTCCTCCTGCTGACGGGCGTCGGAGACCTTGGCGATCAGGGCGTTGATCTGCGAGTTGCTCGCCGCGATCTGGTCGGCGACGTTGGCCTGCTGATCGCGAACGTTCGAGAGCTGGTCCTGTTTCGCCGCGATGCTGGCGTCGGCGGGGTCGCTGACCAGCGCAAGAGCGACCGCACAAGCGGCGATCAGCAGCGTGACTGCGAGCGCGAGGCGGGCGAAAGGACTTCCGTGCCTCGTGTTGAAGGGATGGGGTCGCATCTAAGAGATCCGAGGGGCGAGAAACCCGCTCGGGACGCGGCAGGCTAGCGAGGAGGGGCCCTCGTGCAAGCTCTTGCTAACAGAACTGCATGGGATCTTGCGTGCAGCTGCGCGCGATGAATCGGCGGTGGCGAGGACGATCGTGATGGCGACGAGGCAGATCACGCCTACCAGAAGGCTGATCCGGGTGTAGATCTGGGCGGAGCGGGATCCGGGGGTCATCAGGTCACCTTCCGTTCGGTTCCTTGCCGATGAAGTTTATGAGCGTCCTGTTAAGACGCTAACGCAATGCTAGCCGCAAAGTCGCGGATCGGGGCCGGGAGGCGCCCAGCTCAGCGGGCGGGCGAGAGCGAGCCCCGGAGGTGCTCGGCGTCGCTGCTCGCGTCCCGCACCGCGAAGGCGATCCGGCCTCCGGAGTCATCGACCGCGAAGCGGACCTTGCCCGGCAGCAGCACCGGCTTCTGGAAGCTGGTGACGACCGTGAAGGCGTCGGGCTCCTTGCCCTCGAGCGCGGCGATGCAACGGGCCTTGGTCCACATCCCGTGGGCGATCGCCCGTGGGAACCCGAAGGCCTTGGCGCTGAGCTGATGCATGTGGATCGGATTGCGGTCGCCGGAGGCGGCGCCGTAGCGGCGGCCGAGATCGCCCGCCAGCTTCCACTCGGTGACCGCCGGAGCGTCGGGCCGGAGTGCCTCGGGCTGCTCGCCCCAGGAGCCATCCGGGTCTCCTCGGCCGCGGCGGAGGATCGTTCCTCGCTCCTCCCAGACCAACTCGCCCCCGGCGCGTGCCTCGGCGATCAACGAAAACGCCCTGCCCTTCGGATGCGGCCTCAGGTCCTCGGCGCGGACGACGAGGTCGAGTGCCTCACCCGCTCCGATCGGCCGGTGCTGGGTGATCGAGTTGTCGAGGTGAACGAGGCCCAGCAGTGGAAATGGGAAGTCGCCGTCGGCCATCAAGCGCATCTGCAGAGGGAAGGTCAGAACGTGCGGGTAGGTGGCCGGGAGCGCGTCGCGCAGCGTGAAGCCACAGACCCGGCAGTACTCGGCGAGTCGCTCGCGATCGACCTCGACCGCATCGAGTCCGAGCGCGAGATCGGGCAGCTTGGAGCCGCTGCCGCCGACGAACGGGATCAGCCCGGCACCCGGCAGCGCGCCAAGCGCCGCGCGGCCATAGAGCAGGGGAAGCCCGGGAGGACCGTCGAGCTTGCGCGTGCCGGCGCTCATGCGCCGATCAGGCTCTGACCGCAGACCCTGACGACGTTGCCGTTGAGGCCGGTCGAGGCCGGGCTGGCGAACCAGGCGATCGTCTCGGCGACGTCGACCGGGAGCCCGCCCTGCGAGACCGAGTTCATCCGTCGGCCCGCCTCGCGGGGGCCGATCGGCATCGCGGCGGTCATCTGCGTCTCGATGAAGCCGGGGGCGACGGCATTGATCGTGGCCCCGCGCTCGGCGAGGACGGGCGCCATCGATTCGACCATGCCGATCACCCCTGCCTTCGAGGTCGCGTAGTTCGTCTGTCCAGCGTTTCCGGCGATCCCGCTCATCGACGAGACGCAGACGATTCGCCCGCCGGCGCGCAGCAGGTCACGCTCGAGCAGCGCGTCATTTATGCGCTCCTCGCTCGAGAGGTTGATCTCCATCAGCATGCTCCAGCGCTCGGAGTCCATGCCGCCAAGGGTCTTGTCGCGGGTGACCCCGGCGTTGTGAACGACGACGTCGATGCCGCCGTGCTTGGCGGCGAGCTCGTCGCAGATCTGGCTGGGCGCCTCGGGATCGGTGACGTCGGCGACTATCGATGACCCGCCGATCGAGCTCGTGACAGCCTCGAGCTCGTCCGCGAGGGCCGGAACGTCGAGGCCGACCACATGAGCGCCGTCCCGCTCGAGCGTGCGGGCGATCGCCTCGCCGATGCCCCGCGACGCTCCGGTGACGAGAGCGACCTTGCCGTGCAGCGGCCGCTCCCAGTCGAGCTCGGGAACCTCGAGGCCGTCGCCGACCCGCGCGAGTTGCCCGGAGACGTAGGCGGAACGGGGCGAGAGGAAGAAGCGCAGGCTCGATCCGATTCGCTCCTCCGAGCCCGGTGAGACGTAGAGCAACGCCGCGGTGGCGCCGTAGCGGAGCTCCTTGCCGGCGGAGCGGACGAAGCCCTCGAGGGCGCGCTGGGCGGTCGCCGCGCGAGGCTCGGTGCAGTCTTCGGGCGGCGTGCCGAGCACGATCAGCCGGCCCGATGGGGCAACCCGGCGAATGGTCGGGTGGAAGAAGGACCAGAGCTGCTGGAGCTGCTCGCTCGAAGTGATCCCGGTGGCGTCGAAGACGAGTCCCTTCCAGCGCTGGTCGGAGGGCGCCTCGTCATTCCAGACGCCCGCGTCGATGCCGGCGTCGCCGAGCGCGGCCCGGACCTCGTCGTCGAGACGCGAGTCCGTCGGGACATCGGCTTCCGCCAGGACCGAGGCGATCGCCGGCCCGAGCCGGCCTCCGGGGGCGGAGCCGAGCAACACCCGCCCATCGATGAGCGGCGCGCCCTCCTCGTAGCGGTCGAGCCGCACGGGCTGCGGCAGCCCGAGGTTCTTTGCGATGAAACCCCCGACCGGGTTGTTGATCAGTTGCGTGTAGGTGTCGGGCATCTGCGAGCTCCTTGCTACTTCTTGGGTGGCGACTCGAGGATCGCGACCACGCCCTGGCCGCCGGCGGCGCAGATCGAGATCAGACCGCGTCCTCCTCCACGCTTCTTCGCCAGCATCTTCGCCAGGTTGCCGACGATGCGGCCACCGGTCGCGGCGAACGGATGGCCGGCGGCGAGTGAGCCGCCCTTGACGTTCATCTTGGCCCGGTCGATCGAGCCGAGAGGCGCATCGAGGCCGAGTCGCTCGTTGCAGAAGACCGGGTCCTCCCACGCCGCCAGCGTGCAGAGCACCTGGGCGGCGAACGCCTCGTGGATCTCGTAGAAGTCGAAGTCCTGGAGCGTCAGCCCGTTGCGGGCGAGCAGCCGGGGCACCGCATAGGCGGGGGCCATCAGCAGCCCCTCCTTGGCGGTGACGTGATCGACCGCTGCCGTCTCGGCGTCGACGAAGTTCGCGAGCACCTTCATCCCGTGCTCGGCCGCCCAGTCCTCGCTGCCGAGCAGGACCGCGGAGGCGCCGTCGCTGAGCGGAGTCGAGTTGGCCGCCGTCATCGTGCCCTCGGGACCGCCGAAGACCGGCTTCAGCTTCGCGAGCTTTTCCTGCGTCGAGTCCGGGCGCAGGTTCTGGTCGCGCTCGAGCCCGAGGTAGGGGGTGACGAGGTCGTCCTCGAAGCCGGCATCGTAGGCGGCGCCCAGATGCTGATGGGAGGCGACCGTGAGCTCATCCTGAGCCTCCCGGGTGATGCCCCACTCCTTCGCCATGATCGCGGTGTGCTCGCCCATCGAGAGGCCGGTGCGAGGTTCGGCGTTGCGCGGGAAGTCCGGAACGATCTGCCCCGGCCGGATCTTCAGCAGGGCCTTGACCCGCTCCATCGTCGAGCGGGCGTTGTTCGCCTCGAGCAGGATCTCGCGGAGGTCGTCGTTGAGCGCGATCGGCGCGTCTGAGGTGGTATCGACGCCACAGGCGATCGCGGAGTCGGCCTGTCCGAGGGCGATCTTGTTGGCGGTGAGGATCACCGTCTCGAGGCCCGTTCCACAAGCCTGGCCGACGTCGTAGGCGGGGGTCTCGGGGGCGAGGCGGGTCGAGAGCAGCGACTCGCGCGTCAGGTTGATGTCGCGGCTGTGCTTGAGCACGGCGCCGCCGGCGACCTCGCCGAGGCGCTCGCCGGCGATCCCGGTGCGCTCGATGAGACCGTCCAGGGCCGCGACCAGCATGTCCTGGTTGGAGGCGCGGGCGTAGGGGCCGTTGGAGCGGGCGAACGGGATCCGGTTGGCGCCGAGGACGGCGACGGGACGTGTTTCGGGCTTCATGTGCTGTGAGCTCCTATGTAAGAGGGCCGCCGTTGAAGGCGGCTGTTACTTCAACTGTGACGAAGTGAGTCCGAGCAGCTGCCGGGCGATGATCAGCAGCTGAATCTGCTGGGTGCCCTCGAAGATGTCGAGGATCTTGGCGTCGCGCGCCCACTTCTCCAGCAGCTCCTCCTCGCCGAGTCCGGCCGCGCCGCAGAGCGCGATGCAGCGCAGGGCGACGTCGGTGCCGGTGCGCCCGGCCTTCGCCTTCGCATAGGAGGCATGCAGGGAGTTCGGCTTCGAGTTGTCGGCCATCCAGGCGGCCTCCATCGTCAGCAGGCGAGCGGCCTCGAACTCGGATTCGAGCTCGAGCAGCTCGGCGGCTGCGGCGTGCTGCGACTGGGCGGGGCGGTCGTAGTCGACCTCCACTCCCGCCTCGGCGAGCGCGTCACGGGTGTGCTCGAGGCAGGCACGGGCGACGCCGAGGGCCATCGCGGCGACGAGTGGCCGCGTGTTGTCGAAGGTCCGCATGACGCCGGCGAAGCCCTTCTTGGTATCGATCTCGGGGCTGCCGAGGAGGTCCTCCTTCGGCACTCGGCAGTCGTCGAGGATGAAGGCGGCTGTGTCCGACGCGCGAATGCCGAGCTTGTGCTCGAGGCGGTCGAGCTTCAGACCCGGGTTGGAGCGCTCTACGACGAACGACTTGATCGCGGCGCGCCCGACCTCGCGGTCGAGGCTGGCCCAGACCACGACGAGCTCGGCCCGCTCGCCCGAGGTGACGTAGATCTTCTCGCCGTTGAGCACGTACTCGTCACCGTCGAGCACGGCGGTCGTGCGGATCGCGGCCGAGTCGGAGCCCGCCTCCGGCTCGGTGATCGCCATCGCCGCCCACTTCCCGGCGAACCGCTTCTTCTGGTCCTCGTCGGCAACCGCGGCGATCGCCGAGTTGCCCAGTCCCTGCCGTGGCATCGTCAGCAACAGGCCGACATCCCCCCAGCACATCTCGATGATCGAAAGAACGGAAGCCAGGTTGGAGCCGTTGCGATTGTCGTCGTCGCTCTTCTCCGCCTGGCTGACTCCGGCCGCGCCCGCTCCGCTGGAGCCGCCGCCGTCGTCGAGCCCGTCGATGAGCGCGGCCAGCATGTCGAGCTCCTTCGGATACTCGTGCTCGGCGACGTCGTACTTGCGCGAGATCGGGCGCAGGACCTCGACGGCGACCATGTGGGCCTGGCCGACGAGCGGCTCGAACTTCTTGGGGATCTCGAGGTTGATGGTCATACCAAGAGGCCTCCCTCGATCACGCCGGCGGCGCGCAGGTCGCGGTACCAGCGCTCGACCGGGTACTCCTTGACGTAGCCGTGACCGCCGAGCAGCTGGACCGAGTCCGAGCCGATCTGCATCCCCTTGGCGGCGCAGAGGTGCCGGGCGATGGCGGCCTCGCGGGAGAAGGGCTTGCCCTGGTCGGCGAGGCTCGCGGCTCGGTAGGTGGTCAGGCGCATGCCCTCGACCTCGATCGCGATGTTGGACATGTTGAAGGCCACAGCCTGACGGTAGGAAATCGGCTCGCCGAAGGCCTTGCGGTCGTTGACGTACGGGATCAGGAAGTCGAGGGCGCCCTGGGCGGTCCCCACCGCCATCGCACACCAGGCGATCCGGCTCAGGCGGATGCATTCCGCGTAGGTCTCCGCCGAGCCCTCGCCGAGCAGAGCGCCGGCGCCGAGCTTGACGTTCTCGAGCTTGACCTGACCAGTGCCCGCAGCCCGCAGGCCGATCGCCGGCTCCGCCTGCGTCAGGACGCCGGGGGTGGTCGACTCGACGAGGAAGAGGGCCGGTCCGGAGTCCTCGAGATCGGCGGCGATCAGGAACAGCTCGGCGTCGGCGGCGCGGGGAACGAGCGCCTTGAGGCCGTCGAGGATGAAGCCGTCACCGTCGCGGCGGGCGGTCGTGGCCAGCTCGAATGGATCGAAGAGCGCGCCCGGCTCGTGGATGGCGAGCGCCGCCGCGGGAACGTTCTCCCCGGTGAACTCGGGAAGGTAGGTCGACTGCTGGTCAGCGTCGCCCCACAGGCCGAGCGCGGTGCTCACTGCCGCGGGGGCGAGCGTCGCGAACGCGAGCCCCATGTCACCTCCGGCAAGCGCCTCGGTGATCAGGCATGAGGTCACCGCCGAGCGCTCCTCGAAGGCGCCGCCGAGCTCCTCGGGCACACCGAGCATCGCGATCCCGAGCTCCGAGCTCTGGGCGAGGAGCTCGTCGGGGGCCTTGCACGCCGCGTCCGCGGCGGTGGCCGCCTTGCGCAGCTTCTCCGCGGCGAAGTCGCCGACGGCCTCCTGCATCATCAGCTGCTCGTCGGTCGGGGTTATGTCGAAGCCGGTCGGCCGCTTGGCGCGCGGCTGCCGGGCCGGCTGAGTGCGCTTCTGCACAGCGCTGAAGCGCCGGCCGGCGGCATTGGCGGCGCGGAAGCCGTTGCGGGTACCCCTGTATACGAGGCGTTCGGTCAGGCCTCGTAGGCCGGCACGATCGATCAGATCGAGGCTGGCGAGCCGGTTGAGGCCGCGGAGAGCGACCTGGGTTCCTTGTTCGGCGAGAGTCATAGATGGATGGTCGTGAGGGGTCGGCGCGTGGCTCTAGGTGCCGTGGTCGGCGCTGATGCGGATATTGATATCACAGATCGGTGGCACATCAACCCGTGGCGGGCATGAGATCGATTCTGATCCAATCGGACACGGGAAACGAAGAGGGGGGTAAGGCGCGACACCGAGGAAAGCTCCTCGATGTCGGCCGAGATCCCCACACCCATCCAGAGAATCAAACCAAGGAGGCAATCTTGCTTCGCACATCAGTTATCACTCGAATTGGCGCAACGGTCGCGATGACCGGTGCCCTCGCCTTCGGCGTCGCCGCTTGTGGCAGCGACTCCAACAGCGACTCCAGCTCAGCTGCCGACACCAAGCCGGTCGCCGAGATCGCCGACCTCTCCGGCGTCGACACCCAGGTCACCTTCGACGCGGGCTTCGTTGAGGCCCTCACGTCCCTGAAGGTCGCCCCGGGTCCCGTCGGCGACGCGACGATCAGCAAGGACGGCGTCGCCTCCTTCCCGATCACCGGCGGCAACGTCACGTACTACGACCCGAAGTCACCGGTGCGGCCCTACGTTCAGGGCATCATCGACCACGAGGGCAGCGGCCTGAGCCTCACGGCCGGCAGCACCGAAGTCGACCTGACGGACTTCGTCATCGACCCGGGCACCTCCGAGCTGACCGGCACCGTGTCGGTCAACGGCAAGGAAGCGGCAACCGACGCGGTCCTGTTCGACCTCGACGGCTCGACGCTGAACCCGCTGAAGACGAACTCGGACGGTTCCGCGACGCTCGAGGGCACCACGGTGGAGCTCTCCTCCGACGCGGCCTCGCTCCTCAACGACACGTTCAAGATCGACGCCCTCAAGGGCGGCATCGTGATCGGCATCTCGTCGATCACGGTCAAGTAGTCAGGGAGTTCACGGCCGCAGGGCCGTAACGACCAGCACGACAACGGCGTCGGACCCCAGGGTCCGGCGCCGTTCGTCGTTCTGGGTCTCAGGCGGCGGGCAGGGGCCGGAGGAGAGCGATCTGCTTCGAGGTGGCGAGCAGGCGGCCGTTGCGACTCCAGACCTCCCCCTCCTCGTCGAAGAGCCCGTCGATCGAGGCCCGCGAGCGGAAGCGGACGAGCGCGTGGCGGTCCGTCGGCGTCGGCCTCCCGCGAAAGTGGATCGTCAACTCGAGGGTCGGTGCGGCCGAGGGTCCATCGAGAACGCTGAACGGCGCCGGCCACCAGGCATCGGTGTAGAGCGCGATCAGCTCCGGGGTCAGCGCGGTCGAACCACGGGCCCGCAGCCACCCGCCGGTCACGGCCTCGTCGCCGCCGCTGAAAGGAGGAGGGCCGAACGTCGGCCGGGTCTCGAGCCGCTCGAACAGGGGCGGGGCGCCGCTCCACAGGTCGAGCTCGGGAACCTGCTCGGGGGCGGGGACACGCGGCGGGCGTGGCGTCCAGCCGGCCATGCCCTCGTAGTCGGTGCTGAGCACGCAGAGCGCGATCGTCGTCAGCTTCCCACCCTGGCTGAGCCGGGCTGAACAGGTGGTCGCCGACCGCCCGGAGCGCTCGACCTTGATCTCGATCGTCGCTTCCCCGGCATACGGGGGCCGCAGGTAATGGAGGGTCAGGGAACGAGGCAACCGCTCGTCATCGGCGATCTCGGTGCGGATCGCGCGCAGGACGATGGCGGCGATGAAGCCCCCATTGGGACCGGGAGGCCCGAACCAACCCGGTGAGACGACGCCTCGGTAGGTCCCCTCACCCAAGGACTCGACGGCGGTGTCGGTGGCGAATCCGTCGGCTTGCCCGGATCGGTTTGCGTTTGGGCTCACCCGAGCATTCTCCCAGGCGAGCACGCGCGGATAGGATCACGCGGTTCCTGCCACCGAGCCGAGGTCGAAGCGTGTATCTCCCCAGCGTCCCCAAGTTCCTGCTGCTTTCCCTGTTGGCGGCGTTGTCGATCTGCATCACCGCCTGCGGAGGCAAGGACGAATCGGGCGATTCGTCGTCCGCGTCGAGCGGCACGACCGTCGCGCTCTCCGACTGCACCCCCGACACGATGCAGACGAACACCTCGGGCACGCTGACCATCGCCACCGACAAGCCCGCGTATCCGCCCTACTTCGAAGACGACGACCCGACCAACGGCAGGGGCTTCGAGAGCGCGGTCGGCTACGCGATCGCCGACAAGCTCGGCTTCGACCAGGGTTCCGTGAAGTGGACCACCGAGGCCTTCAACGCCTCCTACTCCCCCGGTCCCAAGGACTTCGACTTCGACCTGAACGAGATCTCGATCACCCCGAAGCGGGCCGAGCAGGTCGACTTCTCCTCGCCCTACTACACGGCCGACCAGGCAGTCGTGGCGCTCCCGGACTCCAGCGCCGGCGGCGCGGGCAGCCTCGCCGACCTCGCCGACGCCAAGATCGGCGTCCAGATCGGGACGACGAGCCTCGACGCCGTGACGGCGTCGATCGAGCCGAATGACGACCCTCAGGTCTTCGACACCTCCAACGACGTCGTCTCGGCGCTCGAGAACGGGCAGGTCGACGCGGTCGTGGTGGACACGCCGACGGCGCTTTATCTGACGGCAGCGCAGGTGCCGGACGCGAAGATCATCGGCGAGTTCCCCGCCCCCGGCGGGGACTCGTGGGGCGCGCTGCTCGAGAAGGACTCCTCGCTGACCGGCTGCATCTCGGCCGCGGTCGACGAGCTCAAGTCCTCCGGCGAGCTCGACAAGATCCAGCAGCGGTGGATCAACTCAGAGGGCGGCGTTCCCACCCTCGAGTAGGGGACGCAGGGCCGAGGCGGAATGCAGGCCGCCGCGCAGGTGGAACCGACGAGCGTGGCATCCGCCCGCCGCGCCGAGCGCGAGGCGGAGCGCGCTCGGCGCACCCGGCGCGGCCGGACGATCGCCGCCATCTCCAGCCTCGTCGTGCTCGGCGGCATCGTCGTGGCCGTCGGGACCAGCTCGGGTTGGCCGGCGGTGCAGGAAAAGTTCTTCTCCTCCCAGGTCTTCGCCGACTCGTTCCCCGACATCCTCGAGGCCTTCTGGCTCGACGTCCGCGTCTTCTGCCTGGTCGAGATCGCCGTCCTGATCGTCGGGCTCACCGTGGCGCTGACGAGGATCTCCACCTCCCCAGCCCTCTTCCCGCTGCGGGTGATCGCCGTCGTCTACACCGACGCGTTCCGTGGCGTGCCGACCATTCTGCTCGTCTACCTGATCGGCTTCGGGGTGCCGGCCCTCGACCTCACCGGGCTGCCCACCGAACCCGTAGTGCTCGGCGGAATCGCCCTGACCCTCTCCTACGGCGCCTACGTCGCCGAGGTCTACCGCGCCGGCCTGCGCTCGGTGCATCCGGGTCAGCGTGACGCCGCCCTCGCCATCGGCCTGACCGAGCGCCAGACAATGCGCCACGTCATCCTGCCGCAGGCCATTCGCCGCGTCGGCCCGCCGCTGCTCAACGACTTCATCGCGCTGCAGAAGGACGTCGCGCTGATCGCCATCCTCGGCGTTTCCGGCGAGGCCTTCCGCACCGCGCAGATTCAGCAGGCCTCCGCCTTCAACTACACCCCGCTCGTCGCAGCGGCGCTGATCTACCTGATCGTCACGATCCCGCTCGCCCGCCTGCTCGACGCCTCCGAGCGGGGTCGTGGACTGTGAGCGGCGTGCCGGTCATCGAGGTTCGTGGCGTGACCAAGTCATTCGGCGACCGTGAGGTGCTGAAGGGCATCGACCTCTCCGTCCACGAGCACAAGGCCGTCGCCCTGATCGGCGCCTCGGGCTCCGGCAAGTCGACCCTGCTGCGCTGCATCGACCTGCTCACCGAGATCGACGACGGCGACATCTTCCTCGACGGCGACGTGACCACCGACCCCTCGGTCGACCCGGTGCGCATCCGTCGCAAGCTCGGCTTCGTCTTCCAGGCCTACAACCTCTTCCCCCACCTCAGCGTGCTCGACAACGTCACCCTCGGCATCGTCCGCGCCGAGGGCGTCGACCGCGCCGAGGCCGACGTGCAGGCCCGCGAGATCCTCGGCCGGTTCGGGTTGGCCGGCCGCGAGGGCGAGCACCCGACCCACCTTTCCGGCGGCCAGCAGCAGCGCGTCGCCATCGCGCGCGCCTTCGCCACCCGCCCCCGCGCCATGTTGCTCGACGAGGTCACCAGCGCCCTCGATCCCGAGCTCGTCGGCGAGGTCCTCGCCGCCGTCCGCGACCTCAAGGCCGAGGGCGTGACGATGATCATCGCCACCCACGAGATGAGCTTCGCCCGCGAGGTCGCCGACACCGTCGGCTTCCTCCACGAGGGGCGGCTGGTCGAGGTCGGTCCGCCCGAACGGGTCCTCGAGAACCCGGAGGCACCGGAGACGAAGGTGTTCCTGCGGCGCCTGCTGGCGGCAGGTCGAGCCTAGGCGCGACGAGGCGGCCCTCGCCGCCGAGTATCGCCTTGCATGGATTGCGGGTTCGCGTCACTCGCGGGTTTGCGAGGAGGTCCTTCGCAGATTTGCGAACTCATCGTTCGCTTTTCTGCGATCGACATCGCAAGTAGCGCGTTGGACGGAAGGCGGCTCTGTTGAATCGCCTACGGCGAGAGCGTGAAGACCACGACCTGATCTTCGTCGCGGCAAGTGACCGGCCACCCGACCGCCGGGTTGTGTTGGCCAAAGGTGCAGTCGAACCCGCCAGCCTGGTAAGTGCCCGGCCTCATGGCGGCACGGTTCTCTTCCACGAACGGGCGAGGACCGGTGAACGCGACTTCCATGAACCCACCTGCGAAGTTTTGTGCGATTGCCTGACCTGCTTTCTCGCAACCGATACCCGAAACGCTCCCGCTCCAGCCAGCGGCAGAGATAGGCCTCCCCTTCTTCATCAGGTCGCTCGTCGGGCATCGTTTGAGAGCGAGCGCTCCGGCGGTCGTGGACGTAGATGACCCCACCGAAGGGGATCCGGCCGGGTCATTCAAGAAGTAGGAGTAGGCCGCCACGACAGCGCTCGCGACTGCAAGTGATACGAGCAGAAGGCTGAGCCTACGGCGGCGGCTTCTGCGGATCGGGCCAGCGAGCTTCACGAACAGGTCGCTGCCGAAATCAGGAGAGCGATCGCACTGGGTGAAGCAGTGCCCGGTGACCGGCTTCCCCCCGCGAAGGACCTTGCTGCCGTCGCGGGAGTGAACAAAAACACCGTCCTCCGAGCACTTCGCGTTCTTAGGGAGGAAGGTCTATTGGATTTTCAGCGGGGCCGCGGGGTCCGGGTCTCAGGAACGCCAGCCCAAAGCGCAGTGGTCGAACGTGCTCGCGAGCTGGTCCAATTCGCCCGTGCCCAGGGCTACCGGCGCGACGAACTGGTGAAGCTGATCGAAGACTTGGGATAGGTCCGCTCCGGACGAGAAGCGGTGCCCCATCATCTTGCGAGGGCCGGCGAGCTGAACGCATCCGTTCTCGCCATCCCCGGCAACGCTGTCGATACCGTGAAGGGCGATGAGCGTGTTTCGAGAGGCCGAGCTCGAATATCTGTCCGGCGGCCGTCAACTGGGGCGAATCGCGACGGTCGGAGCCGATGGCACGCCACATGTGGTCCCGGTTTCATGGATGTACAACGCGGCACGAGACGCGATCGATATCGGGGGCCGCGAACTCCAGCGGACGAAGAAGTTCCGCGATGTAGCCCGTTCCGAGCGTGCCGCCATCGTCGTCGACGACTTAGCAAGCACCGATCCGTGGCATCCACGAGGGATCGAGATTCGGGGACGAGGCGAAGCGATCGCGATGCCTACTCCCCTGATCAGAATCCACCCGGAGCGAATCATCAGCTGGGGCATCGAAGTCGCGCGCAGCGCGCGCACCGTGTCGCCTTAAT
This sequence comes from uncultured Solirubrobacterales bacterium, assembly GCA_963826475.1. Lineage (GTDB taxonomy): Bacteria > Actinomycetota > Thermoleophilia > Solirubrobacterales > 70-9 > RHKX01. The sequence goes on from CAWGXC010000003.1 coordinate 1,773,231, forward strand.
CGCTCGCCTTATATGGACGGCGCGTGTGCTCCACCGCGCAGCAGCAGATAGGCCCATTTGACGTCCAAAGCGCTACAGCGGTACGAGCTCGAGACTGGCGAAAAGACACACTTTCCATGCAAAGTGCTACTGCAGCTTGAGGGCGGAAGGGCCTTACACCTACGCGTCGGCCGCCGCCGGCACGCCGAGCAGCTCGCGCACGTTCTTCCCCGGGTCGTCGATCTTCATCGCCGAGGTGCGGCTCGCCTCGCCGCCGGGCAGGCCGATCGGGGCCTTCAGCACCTCGTCGGGGATTCCGAAGGCGTCGACGAGGTCGTAGGCGTGGGGGCGCAGCTCCCCGCAGAGGTCGTTGACGGTCTTGATGATCGCCTTGGAACGGGTCGAGGAGATGCGGCCGTGCTCCTGGTACCAGGCGCGCTCGCTCTCGATCGTCGAGAGGGCGAAGAGGTCGCAGACGCGCTCGAGCAGGATGCGGTGGTCGCCGTCCTCGCAGCGCTCGATGGCGGCGACGAAGGCTTCGAGCATCTCGGTGTCGACGTGCGCGCGGGCCGCCTCGAGCACGTGGTCCTGGGCGAGGTTGAAGACCTCGAACGGATCGATGCCGGCGTCGATGCCGCCCTTGATCCGCCGCGCGGCGGTCGAGACGACGTGCTCCTCGCGCCAGCGGAAGAGGTTGAGGTGGTACTCACGGTCGCCGAGGTCCTCCTCCCGTTCCCGGCCGGGAATCAGGTCGTCGCTGAGCCGCTGGACGAGCTCGCGGAGCGCGGTGCGCTCGACGACGGTCTCCCAGACCTGACTGGCGATGAACTGGGCGGTGCCGAGCTGGTCGAGCTCGCCGAAGTGCTGGCTGTAGCCGGTCAGCAGGCTCTTGGCGACGAGCTGCAGCAGGATCGTGTTGTCGCCCTCGAAGGTGGTGAAGACCTCGGTGTCGTTCTTGAGCTCGCCGAGGCGGTTCTCGGCCAGGTAGCCGGCCCCGCCGCAGGCCTCCCGACATGCCTGGATGGTGCTCGTCGCGTGCCAGGTCGCGATGGCCTTGAGGCCTGCCGCGCGCGTCTCCAGCTCGCGGCGTGCCTCCTCCTCGTCGAGGTCGCCGCCGAAGATCCGATCGAGCTCGGCGAGCACGCCCTCCTGGGTGAAGTGCAGCGCGTAGGTCTTAGCGAGGGCCGGCAGCAGGCGCCGCTGGTGGACGCGGTAGTCGAGCAGCAGGACCTCGCCATCGGAGTCGGGCCGGCTGAACTGGCGACGACGGAGCGCATGCCGAACGGCGATCGTCAGCGCCGACTTGGTCGCGCTGATCGACGCGCCGCCGACGCTGACGCGACCCTGGATCAGCGTGCCGAGCATCGTGAAGAAACGGCGGTTGCGGTTCTCGATCTCGCTCGTGTAGACGCCGTCGGCGTCAACCTGGGCGTAGCGGTCGAGCAGGGCGTCGCGTGGGACGCGGATCGAGTCGAACCAGATCCGCCCGTTGTCGACACCGTTGAGGCCGATCTTGAGGCCGTCGTCTTCGATCCGCACGCCTTCGACGACGTTGCCCTTCTCGTCGCGCAGCGGCACCAGCAGGGCGTGGACCCCACGGCTCTCGCCGCCGACGACGAGCTGCGCGAACACGGCGGCCATCCGCCCGTCGCGTGCCGCGTTGCCGATGTAGTCCTTGCTGTCCTGCTCGTCCGGGGTGTCGACGATGAACTCGTCCGTCTCGGCGTCGAACGTGGCGGTCGTGCGCACCTCCTGAACGTCGGAACCGTGTCTGCTCTCGCTCATCGCGAAGCAGCCCGGCAGCTCGAGGGTGGCGATCCGCTGCAGATACTGCTCGTGGTGCTTGCGAGTGCCCAGATGAAGGACCGCGCCGCCGAAGAGCCCGAACTGCACGCCGATCTTGACGAGCAGGGAGAGGTCGCTGTGGGCGAGCGTCTCGAAGCTCGCGACCGCGCCACCGACGCGGTCGAGCCCACCGAACTCGGCCGGGTAGCCCATCGAGGTCCCGCCGGAGGAGGAGAGCAGACGGGCCCAGGAGAGCACCTGCTCGCGGTACTGCTCGCCCTCGAGGGGCCAGTCGACGTCGGTGAACTCGGGCCGCGAGATGACGCCGCGGATCATCTCCCTGATCTGACGGTGCTCACCGTCGAGGAACCGCCGCAGAGCTACGGCGTCGACTCGGTCGGGCTGGCGCTTGCCGTCTGAGCTCATCCCATGCGCCCGTTCATCCGCTGCGGAATCTACCCCGCCGGGGGCACGACGCGAATCGTGCCGGTGCGCTGCTCGGCTAAAGCTCCGCGTGCACGCCGTCGCGGGCTGAGCGGAGGCGATTCTCGGCGAGCACCGGGTAATCGGTGAACGGAGGGGAACGGGTACGCGTTTTTCGACGGATCGCTGCCGTGTGCCCTACGATTTGCCGTTCCGTCGAGCGCCGTTCGGGTGGTCCAGCAGGGTCCATCGGGACGGCGGAGCAACTCGCGGGGAGGCCGTGTCGTGCAGCCCCCGCAACCCCTCACTCATATGAGCGAACCCGACCAGAGCTTCATCGACCCCCAAGGGAACCCGCAAGCGGGCGTCCACGATCCGTCGTTCTTCCACGACGGCTGCGGCGTCGCCTGCGTGGCGCGACTCGACGGACGAGCCATCCACGAGACCATCGACCGCGGTCTCGTCGCGCTCGACCGCCTCGAGCATCGCGGGGCCACCGGAGCCGACGCATCGACCGGCGACGGCGCCGGGATCATGATCGGGATCCCGCACGAGTTCTTCCGCCTCCACGCGACCGAGATCGACTCCCGACCCGCGGAGCTTCCCGGTCCCGGCCGGCTCGGCGTGGCCATGTGCTTCCTCCAGCGTGACGCCGAGGCCTCCGAGCTCACGCAGGCGCGGATCACGGAGCTCGTCGCCGAGGCGGGCCACACGCCGATCGGCTGGCGTGACGTTCCCGTCGACGAGACGTCCGCGGGCGAGATGGCGCGCGCCTGCGCGCCTCGCGTCCGTCAGCTCTTCATCTCCGCGGGGGGCGAGATCGCCGACGAGGCCGAGTTCGAGCGCTCCCTCTTCGTCATCCGCCGCCGCGCCGAGCGCGAGCTCACGCCGAAGGTCTCCTTCCCGAGCATGTCGTGCCGGACCATCGTCTACAAGGGAATGCTGACGGCCCCGCAGCTGCCGCAGTTCTACCCCGACCTGCGGGACCTCTCGCTCGCCAGCACCTTCGCGATCGTCCACTCGCGCTTTTCGACCAACACGGCGCCGAGCTGGGAGCTCTCCCAGCCACTGCGGATGATCGCCCACAACGGCGAGATCAACACCGCCCGCGGCAACGTCAACTGGATGCGCGCCCGCGAGGCCGTGCTCAGCTCGGAGGCCTTCGGGGACGACCTCGCCGACTGCCTGCCGCTGATCGCCGAGGACGCTTCCGACTCGGCCGCGTTCGACAACACGCTCGAGCTCATGGTCCTCGGCGGACGCACTCTCCAGCACGCGATGATGATGATGATCCCGGCCGCCTGGGAGGGCCGCGGGGACGAGGTGCCGGCCGCGCTCGAGGGCTTCTACCGCTACCACTCACGGCTGCTCGAGCCCTGGGACGGTCCCGCCGCGATGGCCTTCAGCGACGGGCACACGCTCGGCGCCATGCTCGACCGCAACGGCCTGCGTCCGGGCCGCTGGATGGTCACGCGCGACGGCTGGGTCTGTCTCGGCTCGGAGTCCGGGATCTTCACCGTCGAGCCCGCCAAGATCGCCCGGATGGGCCGGCTCGAACCGGCCAAGCTCTTCATCGTCGATCTCGAGAGCGGCCTCGTCAGCACCGACGGCGAGGTTGAGATCGCCGTGGCCGATGCGGCCCCCTACGGGGAGTGGTACGCCGAGGGCAAGCTCGGCGTCCGCGAGCTACCCGATCCTCACGCGACGATCCAGCCGATCGAGCCGCTGCTGAGGCGCCAGCTCGCCTTCGGCTACACCCAGGAGGACATCCGGATCCTGCTCGCGCCGCTCCTGCGCGATGGACGCGAGCCGACCGGATCGATGGGCAACGACCTCTCCCTCGCCGTCTTCAGCGACCACGAGCCGTCGCTGTTCAGCTACTTCAAGCAGCGCTTCGCCCAGGTCACGAACCCGGCCATCGACTCGGTCCGCGAAGCGATCGTGATGAGCCTGCGCACCGACATCGGCCCGCAGGGCAACCTGCTGAGCGATCAGCCGCAGGTCGTCAACCACGTCGAACTCGCCCATCCGATCCTCACCGACTTCGAGCTCGAGCGGCTCCGGCGGAATCCGCACAAGGCACTTCACAGCACCACCATCGACACGACCTGGGCGCTGGAGAACGGTGAGGACGGCCTCGAGATCGCACTCGATCGGATTCGCGAACAGGCCATCGAGGCGCTCAGGGAGAACACGACCCTGCTCGTCCTCAGCGATCGCGCCACCGGCCCCGGCCGCGTTCCGATCCCATCTCTACTCGCCTGCTCGACGGTCCACCACGCTCTCGTCCGCGAGGGCACCCGGCTGCGAGCGGCGCTCGTCGTCGAATCGGGCGAGCCGCGAGAGCTGCACCACATCGCGGCGCTGATCGGCTACGGCGCGACGGCCATCAACCCCTACCTGATGCTCGAGACGATGACGATGATGGACGAGCCGACCGTCGGCCTCGACGGCCCGCTGACGAACGCGTCCGAGCAGGCGATCGCCGGGATCAAGAAGGGCCTGCTGAAGATCCTCTCCAAGATCGGGATCGCGACCATCCGCTCCTACCGCGGCGCGCAGATCTTCGAGATCGTCGGGCTGGACGAGCGCGTCGTCGAGGAGCACTTCACGGGCACGCCCTCGCGCCTCGGCGGGATCGGGATCGGCGAGATCGCAGCGGAGGCGCTCGAACGGCACGCCAGCGCCTATCCAACCGAGCACGGTCTCGCGCTCGCCGGTTACGTCGAGGAGGCCGGCCTGCCCGCCGCTCACCAGAAGCTCTTGCCGCAGGGTGGCGTCTACCGCTGGCGCCGCGACGGCGAGAAGCACATGTGGGATCCGGAGACGATCTCCTCGCTGCAGCGGGCGACGCGCTCGGAGAGCGACGAGGGCCAGGAGGCCTACGAGGAGTTCAGCCGGCGCGTCAACGAGGAGAACTCCTCCCACGCGCTGCTGCGAGGGCTGCTCGGCTTCCGCGACAGCATGACCCCCTACGACGTGGATGAGGTCGAGGAGGCGAAGGAGATCGTCAAGCGATTCTCGACCGGGGCGATGAGCCTCGGAGCGCTCTCGCCGGAGGCCCACGAGACGCTGGCCATCGCGATGAATCGCGTCGGCGGCTGGTCCAACAGCGGCGAGGGCGGCGAGGACCGCCGGCGCAACACGCCCGACGCCAACGGTGATCAGCGTCGCTCACGGATTCGGCAGGTCGCGTCCGGGCGGTTCGGGGTCGACATCGAGTACCTCTCCCAGGCCGACCAGATCCAGATCAAGATCGCCCAGGGCGCAAAGCCCGGCGAGGGCGGGCAGCTGCCGGGCCACAAGGTCGATGAGTACATCGGCGCGCTGCGCTTCGCGATGCCGGGGACCGAGCTGATCTCCCCTCCCCCCCATCACGACATCTACTCGATCGAGGACCTCAAGCAGCTCATCTACGACCTGCGCGCCGCCAACCCGACCGCAACGGTCTCGGTCAAGCTCGCCGCCGAGTCGGGCGTCGGCACCGTCGCCGTCGGCTGCGTCAAGGCGGGCGCCGACCACCTGGTGATCGCCGGCCACGACGGCGGGACCGGGGCCTCCCCCCTCTCCTCGATCCAGGGCGCGGGCGTTCCCTGGGAGATCGGTCTCGCCGAGACCCAGCAGGCGCTGCTCGACAGCGAGCTGCGGACTCGCGTGATCCTGCAGACGGACGGCCAGATGCGCACCGGGCGCGACGTCGTCATCGCGGCGCTGCTCGGCGCCGACGAGGTCGGCCTCTCGACCGCCCCGCTGATCGCAACGGGCTGCATCATGATGCGCGTCTGCCACCTGAACACCTGCCCGGTCGGCGTCGCGACGCAGGATCCCGAGCTCCGCGCGCGGTTCTCGGGCAAGCCAGAGCACGTCGTCAACTACCTGTTCATGGTCGCCGAGGAAGCCCGTGGGCTGATGGCCCAGCTGGGCGTCAAGCGGTTCGGCGATCTCGTCGGGCGCACCGAGCTGCTCGAGCCGGTCGCGGTCGAGCACTGGAAGGCCCGCTCGCTCGACCTGCGCCCGCTGCTCGCTATTCCCGCCAAGGCGATCGACTCTCCCCGCGGCCACATTCCCGGCGACGCCCAGCGGACGCGCATCGGTGCCTCCTTCGACGAGCGCGAGCTGATCGGGCCGGCGATGGCGGCGATCCAGAACGGCGAGCAGGTCCGCATCGAGCGGCGGGTGACCAACATCGACCTCGCCGTCGGCGGGCGGGTCTCGAACGCGCTCGTCAAGCAGCGCGGCGCCGACGGCCTCCCCGACGACACGATCGAGCTCGTGCTCAACGGGTCGGCCGGCCAGACGGCGGGCGCCTGGCTGGCTCCGGGCGTGAGCCTCTCGATCTCAGGCGACGTCAACGATTACGCCGGCAAGGGCCTGAGCGGGGGAATCCTCTCGGTGTTCCCGCCCGCCGACGCCGGCTACCGGGCCGAGCGCAACGTGATCGCCGGCAACGTCGCCCTCTACGGAGCGACCCAGGGCCGGGCCTTCTTCCGCGGCCTCGCCGGCGAGCGGTTCGCCGTCCGCAACTCCGGCGCCTTCGCCGTCGTCGAGGGGATCGGGGAGCACGGCTGCGAGTACATGACCGGAGGCTGCGTGGTCGTCCTCGGGCCGACGGGGCGAAACTTCGCCGCCGGCATGAGCGGCGGGATCGCCTGCATCTGGGATCCCGAGGATGCCTTCCCGGCTCACTGCAACCAGGAGATGGTCGAGCTCGAGCCGGTCCACTCCGACGGCCACGCCTTCCTCAAGGACCTCATCGGCGAGCACATGCAGCGCACCGGCTCGACCGTGGCCGAGAGCCTGCTCGGCCGCTGGGAGGATGCGGTCGAGGAGTTCGTCGTCGTCATCCCGCCCGGCTTCCGCGCCGCGATCGCCCACACCGAGCCGCCCGCGAAGGCTCGCACGGTGAACCTCGCTTAACCGCGAGAGCCCACTCATGGCCAACCCCCGTGGATTCCTCGACGTGCAGCGCGTCCCCGCCCCCGAGCGGGACGCGAGCGAGCGCGTGCACGACTACGGCGAGATCTACCAGACGCTTCCCGAGGAGGAGCTCAAGCACCAGGCGTCCCGCTGCATGGATTGTGGCGTGCCCTTCTGCAACAGCGCCTGCCCGCTGGGAAACCTGATCCCGGACTGGAACGACCTCGCCAGGGTCGGCGACTGGAAGGGAGCGATCGAGCAGCTCCACGCCACCAACAACTTCCCCGAGTTCACCGGGCTGATCTGCCCGGCGCCATGCGAGTCGGCCTGCGTGCTCGACATCGACGACGACCCGGTGATGATCAAGCAGATCGAGTACTGGACGATCAACAACGCCTTCGAGGAGGGTTGGATCGTTCCCCGCCCGCCCGCCATCAGGACCGGGCGCAAGGTCGCGGTAGTCGGCTCCGGCCCGGCCGGGCTCGCGGCCGCCGACGAGCTCAACAAGGTCGGCCACAAGGTCACCGTCTACGAGAAGGACGAGGCTGTCGGCGGCCTGCTTCGCTTCGGCGTCCCCGACGCCAAGCTCGAGAAATGGATGATCGACCGCCGCGTCGACATCCTCGAGCAGGAGGGCATCGAGTTCATCTGCGACGTCGACGTCGGCGTCGACATCACCGCCGACGAGCTCCGCTCCGGGTTCGACGCCATCGTGATCGCCGTCGGCTCGAGGGTCGAGCGGGACCTCGAGCTGCCCGGCCGCGAGCTCGACGGAGTCCACTTCGCGATGGATTACCTCTACCAGCGCAATCGCTGGGTCGCCAGGTCCCAAGGCAGGCCCGCCCGCGAGGCGGAGAAGGTCATCACCGCCAGGGGCAAGCGCGTCGTCGTGATCGGCGGTGGCGACACCGGCATGGACTGCGTCTCCAATGCGCTCCGCGAGGAGGCCGAGGACGTTCTGCTCCTCGACGTCTACCCCGAGGTTCCCGACGACGGCCGTTACCCCAACACGCCCTGGCCGACCCAGCCGCGGCGGCTGATCACAACCTACGCGCTCGAGGAGGGCGGCGAGCGCCAGTTCGGCCGCGAGGTCATGGGCCTCGAGGGGGAAGACGGCGCCGTCAGGCGCGTCCAGGTCCGCCAGGTCACCGGCGACTCCTCCCGCACGCTCGTCGGGGTCGAGGGCAGTGACCACACGGTTGACGCCGAGCTCGTCCTGATCGCCGTGGGATTCACCAACCCCGCGCCCGAAGGCCTGCTGCAGGACCTCGGCGTGGACCTCGACCGCCGGGGCAACGTCAGGGCACGCACCTTCAGGACCTCGGTCGAGCAGGTCTACGCCGCCGGCGACGCCCGCGTCGGGGCGAGCCTCGTGGTCACCGCGATCGCCGAGGGCCGCAAGTGCGCCCGGGTGGTCGAGGCGGCGCTGCGGACCTGAGTCCGGCTCGCCCGATCCCTCGGGCCTCCGAAAGCGCGACAATCGGCCATGTGAAGCGCCTGCTCGGAGCCCTGACGATCCTTCCGCTGATGATCGCGGCCACCCCCGCGTCCGGCGCCGGGCCGCTCGGGCTAGGGGACTGCGCCACGACTCAGGGCACTTACCAATGCTCGGGAATCGTGAGAACGTGGGACGGAGTCCCGCTCGATACGACGCTGACCCTTCCCTCGGCCGAGGCCAGGCACCTGCCGCTCGTCGCCGAGATCCACGGCTTCGGGAACAGCAAGTACGAGTACCTCGATCCCGAGTCGACCGCCTACACCGACAACGCCTTCTCCTGGGCCAGGGATGGCTACGCCACCCTCACCTACACCGCCCGCGGGCTCTGGGGATCGTGCGGGACGCCGGAGTCCCGGCTGGCGGACCCTGCGGGATGCGCACGTGGCTACATCCACCTCGCCGACGCCCGCTACGAGGTCCGCGACACCCAGGAGCTGATCGGACGCCTCGTCGACGAGGGCTACGTGGCGAGAGGGCGGATCGGGGTCACCGGCGACTCCTACGGCGGCGGACAGTCGCTGATGCTCGCCGCGCTGCGCAACCGGACGATGCTTCCGAGCGGCGAGCTCGTCCCGTGGAGGAGCCCCGCCGGCACACCGCTCCGCATCGCCGCCGCGGCCCCCGTCATCCCCTGGAGCGATCTGATCACGGCGGCTGCTCCCAACGGACGGGTCGCCGCCAACGGCATCACAGGGCGACGGCGGGCGACGACCCCCGTGGGGGTGGTGAAGACCACCTTCGTCAACGGGATCTTCCTGGCGGCTCAGTTCGCCGTGGGGCCGGGTCAGCCGGTCGGCGAGCCCTTCGTCTCCGGCCGACCGATGGGCTACCTCGCACCACCGGCCCTCGATCCCGACGCCGACATCGCCTCCGTCGTCGCGCGCACCGATCGCGGCGAGCCCTACACGGACCCGGAGGCCGAGGCCATCGTGGCCGACCTGACCCGCTACCACTCCGCCTATTACATCGACCCGGGCGTCAAGCCGCCTCCACTCCTCCTTGCCTCGGGCTTCACCGACGACCTCTTCCCCGTCGACGAGGTGCTGCGTTACGCGAACCGGACCCGCAAGCTCTACCCGCATTCCCCGGTCTCGCTCCTGCTCGGTGACTTCGGCCACCAGCGCGCTTCCAACAAGCCGGTCGAGCGGGATCGGATGCTCCGCGACATCCACCGGTGGTTCGACCATTACCTGCGGGGCGGTGGCAGATCGCCTCGTCTCGGAGCGACCGCCTACCTCCAGACCTGCCCGAAGGAGCGAGCGTCGATCGGCCCGTTCCACGCGTCGACCTTCGCGAAGCTCTCCCGTCGCACCATCCGCTCGACCTTCCGCAAGCCTCGCTCGGTGCGCTCCGACGGAGGAGACCCCGCGGTCGGGCGGGCGCTCGACCCCGTCGCCGGCGGCGGTGACGGTTGCGTCGTCACGCCCTCGGAGCGCGCGGCCGGCACGGCCCGCTACCGGCTGCGGACCGTCAAGCGCCGGCCGATCAGCCTGCTGGGTGCGCCGAAGCTGACCGCCAACCTCGAGATAGCCGGTGCCGGGCCGGGCGTGGCGCAGGTCGCGGCGCGACTTTGGGACGTGGCGCCGGACGGTCGATCCCAGCGGCTCATCGCACGCGGCCTCTACCGGCCGGCCGACGGCCGCAACGCATGGCAACTCCACCCGGCCGCATGGCGAGTCGGGCGCGGCCACCGTCTCGAGCTCGAGTTGCTGGGCAACGATGCTCCCTTCGCCCGACCATCGAACGGGAGCTTCGAGGTGACGATCAGCGACCTGCGAGTCAGGCTCCCGGCGCGCTGACGGCCCGGCGCTCAGGCGTCAGTCCATCGCTCTGAGCCAATCTCCGAGGAACGGTTCGAAGACGTAGTGGGAGCCGTCAGGGCCACGGGCGACCAGCTCTCGCTCGACGAGCACCCGCAAGGCGGTCTGGACGGTCGCCGCAGAAGGCAGGCGATGGCGCACGCGGTAGGCGCTCGCGAGGGGGCGGCCCGGCTCGAGCGCGAGAGCTTGCAGGACGAGCTTCTGCGCCGCCGACGCACCCTCCCAGCGGAGCTGAAAATGCGAGTTCTCCGAGCGCAGGACGGCGTCGACGGCGCGCTCGAGCTCGGCCCCGCCCGCGACGCCGTCGAATGGGGTCTCCTCCCAGAGGAAGTAGCAGAGCTCCTGTGTTGCGTAGGGGTGACCTGCTGTCCGTTCGAGTACGGCAGCGAGGGCCTCCTCTCCCGCCCGCTTGTTGGTCTTGGCGAAGCGCGCGGCGAGGAACGGCGAAAACAGCGCGGGGTCGATCAGGCCGAGCTCGGTGCGCTTCGCGCTACGCCAGAAGGGCTCGTTCTCATCGTTGAAGATGCGTTCCATCATGTGGCGCCTGCTGCCCAGATAGACGTGGGCGACCTCGGGTTGCTGCTCGAAGATCGTCCGCATGAGCCGTGGCAGGCCGGCGTCGATCGACTCGATCTCCTGGAACTCATCGAGGATCAGCGCAACGCGACGCTTCCGCCCCGCCCCGAGCTCGCCGAGCAGCTCGAGGAGGCGCTCGATCGTGGCATCGATGTCGGCGTCGGAATGCTCAACGCCGAAGGAGAAGGTCAGGTCCCCGTCCCCCGGATCGACGCTGATCTGAGGCACCACGCGGAGCCCGCGGAACGGAGCGAGCGCAGCCTCCCTCGCCCGCTCGAGCGGCGAGGCGATGCTGCCGTGGACGGCGGCTGCCAGCCGTCCGGCAAGCCGTGCCTTCGACGGCGTGGTCATCAGGTTCACGTAGGCGACGAGCACCCCCTCGTCGGTGAGCTGACGCATCACCTTCCAGACGAGCGACGATTTCCCGAAGCGCCGGGGGGCGAAGATGACCACGTCTTGGCCATTGCGGACGTCGAACTTGAGCTCCTGGACCTCCGCTTCCCGATCGGCGAACGCGTCGTCGAGAGCGAGGCTCCCGAAGCGGAAGGGGTTCTGGGGAGCCGTTATGTGGGTCGCCATCATGGTTAGAAGCATAATCATGCTCCGACATGGTTTCAAGTTGATTTAGGCGCTGGGCAGCCGGCCGCTCTATGGTCGCCCTCGGTGAGCCGCTCCCCCATCGCAATCCCCGAGATCGACACCGATCCCACCCTTCGGATCGTGGAGGAGGGCTTTCCGGCCGCGGCCCCCTCGCACTCGTGGCTGCGACGCCACTCGAGGGCGGTTTCCATCGCGTTCGGGGTGACGGTCACCGCGGCTCTGATCGTCGGCGTCTACTCCAAGCGGACCGATTTCGTCGATGCGGTCAACGCCGCCTCGCTCGGGGTCCTCGCCGGCGCCGCGGCCATGCAGGTCGTCTGGCTGGTCGCCCGCAGCGAGGCCTGGCACGTTTGCGTTGACGCAGCGGGCGGGGACGCCGGACGCCGACCGCTCTACCGGGCCGCCGCGATCGGCTACCTCGGCAACCTGCTCAACAGCAGCTTCGGGCTCGCGGTGCGGATCGCCGAGTTGCGGCGCACGTCTCCGGACCTCGCGCCGAAGGCCGGGGTCCTCGTCGCGGCCGAGATGCCTATCGTCGTGATCGAGATCGCCCTGGCGGCGATCTGCTCCTTCACCCTCGTCGGGCCGCTCGGCGTCCCCTGGTGGGCACCGTTGATCGCCCTCGCGCTCGGCGTCGGGATCGTCGCCGGGCTGAGCCGCCTCGCCCACAAGAAGCGCGAGGGGTTCTGGAAGGGCCTCTCCGTCCTGCGAGGACTCCGCCACCGCAACACGATCATCGCGCTGACGGTCTTCGCGGTCAGCGCCCAGGTCTTCCGCAACTGGCTCGTGCTGCGAGGTGTGGGCGTCGAGGTGTCCGTCTTCGATTCGATGGCGCTGCTGATAGCCACCGCGGCGCTGGGATTGCTGCCGGTCGGACCGGGTCTCGGCGCGGCGACGACGGTGCTGATCCTCGGCTCCAACGGCGTGGCCGCAGCCGCCGCGGGCGGAGCATTGCTGACCGCGACTGGAGCCGTCGGAGCGCTGGTATTCGCCTCGTGGGCAATCGCCGATCGGCTCCGCACCCGCGGAGCCACGAGGCCCGTGCACCGTCATCCGAGCTCCTGAAACCCGCTCGTAACGCGGGTTTTTGGGGCCGACGTTAAACTTGGAGTCCGAGTTGGGAGGCGCGGACCCCATCCGCAACCGATTCGATCACCCCACGGGCATTTCGCGCACCGAGACCCCTCGCTGGCTGCGTCGCTCAGGAACGGAGCTCCACATGCAGTCCAGCCCAACCTCAGAAGCCGCCGCGGCCACCGCCGTCAAGGGCAAGACCGCGATGTGCGACGACAAGATCATCGGCGACGGAGGCAACGTCACCGTCTACGAGCGCCCCGACGGCTCTCGCTACTCGCTCGACAAACGGGGGGTCGGGACCGAGTGGCCCGCCGACGGTCAGGTCTTCGGACATGCTCGCTTCGATTCCCGTGAGCTGGCCTCAGGCAGCTGGGCGAACTCCCGTTGTCTGCCCGAGAAGCCGGAAGAGGTCGAGGTCAGCGTCAGCCGCGCCCGCCGCCGCGGGAGTCGCTTCCGCACCGCCTGAGGCGCGTAGGGATCCCGGGTTCCGGGTACGGGTGGTTGTAAGCGCAACCAACCGAAGGGACCACCAGTGAAGAAGCGACAGCTCGGCGACAGCGACCTCGAGATCACCGAGATCTCACTCGGGTCCTGGCTGACCTACTCCGGCGGCGTCGAACGCGACCAGAGCGAGGCCTGCACCCGCGCCGCCTACGAGGCCGGCATCAACTTCTTCGACACCGCCAACGCCTACGGCGACGGCGCCTCCGAGACCGCCTGGGGCGAGATCCTCTCCGATTACCCGCGCGACTCCTACGTCCTCGCGACGAAGGTCTTCTTCGAGGGCAGCAACGGTGGCGGGCTCTCCGCCGAGCAGATCGCCAAGCAGATCGACCTCTCGCTCGGCCGGCTGCAGACCGACTTCGTCGACCTCTACCAATGCCACCGCTTCGACGTCGACGTCCCGATCGAGGAGACCATGGAAGCCCTCGCCGAGGTCGTCGAATCAGGCAAGGCCCGATACATCGGCTTCAGCGAGTGGACGCCCGAGCAGATCCGCGCCGGCCTCGAGGCCGCTCCCAGCGGTGCCAAGTTCGTCTCCTCCCAGCCGCAGTACTCGATGCTCTGGCGCGCGCCCGAGGCCGAGGTCTTCGAGCTGTGCGCCGACAACGGCATCTCCCAGGTCGTCTGGTCGCCGCTGGCCGAGGGCGTGCTGACCGGAAAGTACAAGCCGGGCGAGCAGCCACCGGCGGACTCCCGCGCCGCCAGCGACGAGATGAGCACGTTCATCAAGCAGCGCCTCACCGATGAGACCCTCGAGGCCGTCCAGAAGCTGAAGCCGATCGCCGACGACGCCGGCCTCTCGATGCCACAGCTCGCGCTCGCCTGGGTCCTGCGGCGCAGCGAGGTCGCCTCGGCGATCGTCGGCGCCTCCCGCCCCGAGCAGGTTCACCAGAACATCGAGGCATCGGAGGTCGACCTATCCGAGGACGTGCTGAGCGCGATCGACGAGGCGCTCGGCGACGTGCCGGTGACGGGCACCACGTTGGCGCCCGGCGCAAGCGACGGCGTCAAGCACCGCTAGGGGCCGCGGCACACCTCTCCGGCACGGATCCGGTCGCTATACGACACCGGATCCGTGCCACCGCGCGGTCTACTTGCGGTTCCTCCCGTAGAGGTCGTGCGCGGCGACCCACTCCTCTGCCACGATGGCCGATCCGAGGGAGATCTCGCCGCAGAGGACCGTGGCGGCGACGATCTCGGCGAGCTTGCGGACCTTGCCGGCGCCGTAGCAGTCGAGCATCTCCAGGCACTCGCGCTGCGTCGCCAGGCTGGTGCCGCCACCGTAGGTCGCCACGATCAGCGAGGGGATCGTCACCGAGTAGTAATAGTCGCCGTTGTCGCGCAGCTCGGTGTAGACGAAGGCCGCCGAGGACTCCGCGACGTTGGCGACGTCCTGGCCGGTGGCGATGAACATAGCGGTGATGCCGTTGGCCGAGTGGGCGCCGTTGTTGTTGACGCCCGACATGAATCCGCCGAGATTCGAGACCTGGCGGGCCTTGAACATCAGCTTGGTGTCGGAGCGCATGATCCGCTTGACGAGGTCGTTGGGGATCACGGCCTCGGCGACGACGCGCTTGCCGCGGGTCCGGAGCATGTTGACCTGCGAGCTCTTCTTGTCGGTCGCGAAGTTCGACTCGAGGAAGAAGTGCTCGATCGGTTCGGGGTAGTTGGCGAGGATCCAGACGCACGCGGCGGCGGTCGCCTTGCCCGAGAGGTTCTGCCCGGCGGCATCGCCGGTCGTGTAGTTGAACCGCGTGAACAGCATGCGGCTCGCGGAGTACTGCTCGATGTCACGAAGCCTGCCGCTGCTGGTCGTCTGCTCGGCGGCCTCCTTGACGCCCGCGAAGTTCTCCGTCAGCCATTCCCCGAACGCGCGGGCCCCGCGGGCGTCGTCGAACAGGAACGACGGGGCCCGCTGCATCGCGTCGTCCATGACGGTGGTCTTGACGCCACCCGCCTCCCGCAGCAGCTTCATCCCGCGGCTGTAGCTGGCGACGAGCGTCCCCTCGGCGGTGGCGAGTGGGACGTAGAACTCGCCGCGGGCGTGTTCGCCGTTGACGAGCATCGGGCCGGCCAGGCCGATCGGAACCTGCGCGACCCCGATGAAGTTCTCGACGTTCCCCGGCAGAATCGCCGGATCGAAGGAATGGGCTCCGACGTGCGCGAGGCTCGCCCCGGTGCGCTCGGTCACGAACTCGCGGCGGCGCTCGGCCGCGGCGGGCGTGTAGTCGTCGCCGCGATCGCGCGGGATCCGATCGGCACCCGCCGCCTGCGCGCCATCCCCCGCTGACTCTTCTGCCGCCATCGCCACTCCTCCATCTCGACGTTTCGAGGGCGCAGCCTATTGGCGGGCCGTGAGAGGGGGACCCGTCAAGCCGGGTTCTCGTCGCCCAGCCCCGCGGCCTTGCGCAGCAGCAGCCTCAGGGTCTCGCGCTCGCCCTCATCGAGGGCGCCGAAGGACTCGTTGCCAACGCGCCCGGCAGCCTCTCGCGCTTTCACCAGCAGCTCCTCCCCCGCCTTCGTCAGATGAATCGTGTGCTTGCGGCGATCGCTCTCGTGCGGCCTCCGCTCGGCGAGCCCGGCCTCCGAAAGGGCGTCGAGGACCTGGACCATCGTGGAGGGATCGATGTGGGTCGAGTCTCCGAGGGACTGCTGCGTCCGCCCCGGATGGGCTGCAACGACGTTCATCAGGGCGAATTGGTGTATTCGCAGACCGAGCTCGAGCAGCGCCGCCTCGAAACGGCGTCGCGACCCCGCAGCCACCCAATTGAGCAGGAAGCCGGTGTACCGGCTCAGCTCCTCGGGCGGCTTTGATTCTCCGAACTCCATGCGAACCGTGATTCTACGTTGCCGCCATCATTTGTGCTACAAAGGAAATTGATGGCATCCTTCACCCGCTGGGTCCTCGCGCATCGCAAGCTGGTCGTGGCCTTCTGGCTCGTGCTCACCGTGGTCGGCATCAGCGTCTCCGGCGCCGCCTCCAAGGCGATGGACCAGAAGTTCTCGGTTCCCGGCCGCGAGGGATACGAGTCGAACGTCAAGGTCGCCGCGCTCTACGACGGCACCGGCGGCAACTCGGCGCCGATCGTCCCGGTCGTCACCCTGCCGGATGGCACGACCGCGAGCGATCCTGGAGTTCGCGCCCAGCTCGAGGAGATCGAGACGACGCTCGCCAAGGCTCTTCCGGGTGTCCGCATCGCGGGCTACGGCTCGACCGGTTCGGACGCATTCCTCTCCGACGACGGTCGCACCGCCTTCGCGATCGCGTATCCGACGCCCGACCCCGACCAGCCTTTCGGCGACAATCCGCAAGCGGCCGAGGACGCGAGTGCCGCCGTCTCGAAGCTGACCATCGACGGGGCCCCGGTGCACGTCACCGGATATGACGCGCTCGCCAACCAGACCGGCGGGGGCGATGGGCCCGGCGTCCTGATCGAGGCACTCGCCGGGGGCGTCGGCGCCCTCTTCGTTCTCGCCTTCGTCTTCGCGTCGTTCCTGGCCGTCGTCCCGCTGATGATGGCCATCCCCGCGATCATGACCTCCTTCCTGATCGTCTACGGGATCACTTTCATCGGGGGCGTCTCCCCGATCGTCCAGTTCCTGATCGCCCTGATCGGCCTCGGCGTGGCGATCGATTACGCGCTGATCGTGGTCGTCCGGTGGCGGGAGGAGATCGCCCACGGACATGAGGGCGATGAGGCGATCGTGCGAGCGATGGAGACCGCGGGCCGCGCCGTCGTCTTCAGCGGCACCACCGTCGCCATCGGGCTGCTCGCGCTCATCCTTCTGCCTCTTCCGTTCCTCCGCAGCGTGGGTTACGGCGGCATGGTGATTCCCCTGGTCAGCGTCGCGGTCGCGCTGACGCTGTTGCCCGTAGTGCTCCACACCCTCGGCCGCCGGCTCGACTGGCCGCACAGGCGGACCGACGACAAGGCTTCGACCCGCTGGACCAGCTGGGCGGAGCGCATCGTCCACCATCGCGCGCTCGCGGCCGGCACGGCCGTCGTTCTCCTCGCCGCCCTCGTCTTCGCCGCGTCCAGCATCAGCTTCGGCATCTCCGACGTCAACACGCTCGCCCGCGACGGCGACGCCAAGGACGGCCTGATTGCGCTCGAGGATTCAGGGATCGGATCGGGCGTGCTGGTACCCGACGAGATCCTCGTCCCCAGCGGCACGTCCGCGACCGCCGTCGCATCCTCGGTCGGCGAGCTCGCCGGGGTCCACGGTGCCGTCGCTCCCGACCTCCCCGGCTGGAGCGCCTCCGGCACTGCGCTCGCGATCGCGCTACCGACCCCCGACGCATCGACCCAGCAGGCACGCGACCTGACTGATCAGATCCGCGTCGCGGCCCATGCCCAGGGCCCCGGGGTGACGGTGGGCGGCTTCGGGCCGCAGAACCAGGACTTCATCGACGCCGTGTACGGCAACTTCCCCCTGATGATCGGTCTGATCGCGCTGGTGACGTTCATCCTGCTGGCGCGCGCCTTCCGCTCGCTGCTGCTGCCCGCGAAGGCCGTGATCTTGAACGTGATCAGCGTCGGCGCCGCCTGGGGAGTGCTAGCGCTGGTCTGGCAGCACGGCTACGGCTCGGATCTGATCTGGGGCATCGGGGCGACGGGCTCCATCACCTCGTGGATACCGCTGATGGTGTTCGCCTTCCTCTTCGGTCTCTCGATGGACTACGAGGTGTTCATCCTCGCCCGGATGCGGGAGGAGTACGACCGCACCGGCTCGACCGACGAGGCCGTCGTCCGCGGGATCGGCCGCACCGGCCGGCTCGTCACGAGCGCCGCTCTGATCCTCTTCCTCGCGTTCATGTCGATGGCCTCCGGACCTGAAACCGACGTCAAGGTTCTGGCCACCGGACTCGCGGCGGGGATCCTGATCGATGCCACGATCATCCGGGGCCTGCTCGTCCCAGCGGTGGTGTCGCTGTTCGGCCGTTGGAACTGGGTGCTTCCCGAGGGCCCGGCCAGGCTGCTGCGCGTGGAGCCCTCGCTTCCGCCCGCGGTCGAGCCCGAACGCGCCTGAATACTCACCTTTCCGGGCGGCCGGAGCCATGCCGGTAGAAATGCGAGTCTGAATGGACCTCGAGCTCTCACTCACCCTGATCCTCGCCATGGTGGTCCTGCTGCTGATCGTGGCGACCTTCACTCGCGTTCCCTATCCGATCCTCCTGGTCATCGGTGGCCTCGGCATGGGGCTGGTGCCCGGAATTCCGGATGTCCAGCTCGACCCCGAGATCGTCCTGGTCGTCCTCCTCCCACCGCTGCTCTACTCCGCGGCCTACTTCACGCCGCTGCGGGAGCTGCGCCGCAACGTCCGTGCGATCTCCCTGCTGGCGATCGGTCTGGTCCTGGCGACGATGGTCGGCGTGGCCCTCGTCGCCCACGCGGCGCTCGACTTCGGCTGGGCTGAGGCGTTCGTGCTCGGTGCGATCGTCTCGCCGACCGATCCGGTCGCGGCGACGGCCATCGCTCACCGGCTGGGAATCCCCGGGCGGATCGTGACGATCGTCGAGGGCGAGGCGCTGATCAACGACGGCACCGCCCTGGTCGCTTACAAGTTCGCGGTCGCGGCGGTCGTCACGGGGAGCTTCAGCATCTTCGAGGCGGGAGGCGAGTTCGTCGTCAACGCCGCCGGAGGAGTCGCGGTCGGGATGGTCGCCGGGACGATCATCGCGTTCGTCAGGCGCCGACTGGACGCCCCGCCCGTCGAGGTTACGATCGCCCTCTTCAGCGGATTCTTCGCCTATCTGCCGGCTGAGGCCCTGGGCGTGTCCGGCGTGCTGGCGGCCGTCACCGTCGGCATCTACATGGGTCGGCTCACCTCGGTCCTGACGTCGCCGACCACGCGCATTCAGGGCAACGCAGTCTGGGAGATCGTGCAGTTCCTGCTCAACTCAGCGCTCTTCACACTCGTTGGCCTGCAGCTGCCCGCGGTGCTCGACGGCATCAATGACCTCGACACCGGCAGGCTCCTGCTCAATGGCGGGCTCGTGGCCGCGACGGTGATCGTGATCCGGTTGCTCTGGGTCTTCCCGTTCACCTACCTGCCGCGTTTCCTGTTGCCGTGGGTCCGCCGTGGCGACCCGGTGCCCCCGTGGCGGTGGACGTTGATCGTCGCCTGGACGGGCATGCGAGGAGCCGTGTCGCTCGCGGCCGCCCTCGCGCTTCCGCTGTTGACCGACGGCGGCCCGGCCTTCCCCAACCGCGACCTGATCATCTTCTGCACGTTCTCGGTGATCCTCGCCACCCTGCTGTTGCAGGGCCTCACGCTGCCGCCGCTCATCCAGCGCCTCGGGGTCGACGGCAACGACGAGGAGCTGGAGCAGGAGGAGGCGCGGGCGCGGATGCGGGCCGCGCGCTCTGCCCTCGAGCGGATCGAGGAGCTCAGCGCGGAGGAATGGGTCCGCGAGGACACCCTCGAGCGGATGCGCGGCGCCTACGGCTACCGCGACCGACGATTCTCGGCGCGGATCGACGGAGAGTCGGACGAGAGTCCCGACGGATACGAGGAGCGCTCGAGCGCCTTCCAGCAACTCAGCCGCGAGCTGCTGGAAGCCCAGCGCGCGACGCTGATCAGGATGCGCGACGACGGCGAGATCAACGACACCGTGCTGCGCGTCCTCGAGCGCGAGCTGGATCTCGAGGACTCGCGCCTCGAGATCTAGCCGCGCTGGGTCGAATTACTTCTTCTTGGCCGGGGTCTTCCGCTTGGTCGCGGATGTGGCCTTGGACGCTGTGCGCTTGGCCGCCGGCTTCGCCTTGGACGCTGCGCGCTTCGGCTTCGCTGTCGAGCGGGAGCTCGCGCGCTTCGTGCTTCGGCTCGAGGAGGCCGAGGTTCGATCGGCCTTCGGGATCTCAGCCCTGGCCACAGCCTTGGTCAGGATCGGGATCTGCTTCTCCAGGAAGGAAGCCATCCGCTCTTCCTCGCGACGGATCTGCTTGGCGACCTTCGCCGTCTCCTTGTCGCCCAACTCCGTGGCGAGAGCTTCGATCGCCGTGTAGTTGGCGATCTCCTCGTGCTCGCTGAAGTACTCGGTCTTGGCGTTTTTGAGCTGCTTCTCCTCCGCGCCGGTGCCGCGCAGAGCGTGCCCGGCTCCCTTGACGGCCGCCGCCGCCAGCTTCGGGGCCCCGGCCGCGGCGGTCGCCGCCTTGGAGAGGATGGGGTTGTCGGGGTCGCCGCCGAGCTTCTTGATCCTGCGCTCGACGAGCTTGGCGTGATTCTTCGTCTCCTTGAGGTGATCCTTGAGTCGCTTCTTGTAGGCGGGACGTTCCGCGATCTCGATGTGCGCGGCCAGGGACTGGATCAGCTCCGTCTCCTTGCCGTGGGCCTCGGTCAAATATTGGGCGAGCTTTGCGTCGCCGGGGCTTTGGTCAGCCATTCGTCGTCTCCTCTGATTGAAGTTTTTTCGTCACCCCCCAGTTACCCGCTTGCCGAGCCCGCAACCCCGAGTGGGGACGTCATCACGCTCCTCGACTAGCCTCGCCGCGTGAGGGTCTTCTTCCTGCGCCACGGAGAATCGCGCTCCAACGCCGCCGCCGGCGTCGTGGCATTGCCCGACGAGGAGGGCGATCGGCTCAGCGACCTCGGTCAACGGCAGGTCCGGATCGCCGCCGAGCGCGTCGCCGCCGAGCTCGACATCGCTCGGATCGTCTGCAGCCCGATGCTGCGCGCACAGCAGACCGCCGCGCCGATCGCCGAGCTGACCGGGCTGGAGCCGGAGACCTGGGACTGGATCTATGAGCTGCGGGAGCCGCCCGGGTACACAGCGCTCTCGGGCGCCGAACAGCAGCGGCAGCGCTGGTCCAACCGGATGCTCGAGCATGCCGACGATCCGCACCACTCGCCGGCGGGAGGGGAATCGTTCGCCGACCTGCTGGAGCGGGTCGAGCGCGCCCGCGGGCGCCTCGTGGCCGATGACGTCGATCGCACCCTGCTCGTCGGCCATGGCATCTTCATGCGCTTCACGTTCGCGCTGACGCTCCTCGGCGAGGCCTTCACACCGGCGATGATCGACCGCCTCTGGCGGATCGGCTCGCTCAACTGCGGCGTCTCGACCTTCGATCACCTCGGCGGCGGCGGCGCCGGCAACCCCGCCGACATCGCCGGCTGGCGCTGCGTGAGCTGGATGGTGCCGACGCTCGGGCCGAATGAGACGACCGGAACGGGCGGGATCGGAGAGGGCAACTAGCGGAGTGGGATCGTCACGCCTCACCCGGCTGGTGCTGATGGTGGCCGTGGCCTGCCCGCTCGTCGTCGCCGGCCTCGTGGTGCGGGGAACGTCGCAGGGCGCCGCGATGGTGAATGGGCCGGCCTCGGCGTCCGAACCGCAACGAGCGAGCTTTCTCCACATCCTCACCGACGATCAGACGATCGACAGCCTGCGCTTCATGAAGCGCACCGAGCGGGTGCTCGGCCGCCGGGGGACGACGTTCTCCGACTACAACGTGGTCCAGCCGCTCTGCTGCCCATCGCGCGCGACCTTTCTCAGCGGTCAGTACCCGCACAACCACGGCGTGATCGAGAACCTCCCTCCCTACGGCTACGGCGCGATGGACTTCGGCCACACGCTCTACACGGCGCTGCACGGCGCCGGGTACCGGACCGGCTGGATCGGCAAGGTCCTGAATACCGCCGGGCCTGAGTACGGGCACGTGCCCGAGCCCGGCTTTGACGAGTGGCTCGTTCCCCTCAACGCCAGCGAGCTGGACATGTTCGACTACGAGCTCAGCGACAACGGCGCCGACCGGGAGGTGACCGGCACCTACCAGAGCACCTTCCTCGCCCGGCGCGCCCACGAGTTCCTCGATGCGACTGGCGATCAGCCGTTCATGCTGACCCTCGCGTTGACGAACCCACACTGGAGCCGCTGCCCGCGCGCCGTCTTCCAGGAGTGCCCACCCACTCCGGCGCCGCGCGACCTCGGCACCTTCGATGACGCGAAGTTCCCGTTCGGCCCCGACTTCACGCGCGATCGCAAGCGGCGCTCGATCGCCAACCACTTCTGGCGCCGGGAGCTCGAGTCGATGCAGTCGGTCGACCGCATCGTCGCCTCCCTGATCGCCCAGCTGCGCCGCAACGGACAGCTCGCCGACACCTACGTCATCTTCCAATCCGACAACGGTCTCCTGCACGGCGAGCACGGGGTCTTCGACAAGAACGTGCCGTGGGACCGCTCGGTGCGGGTCCCGCTGATCATTCGCGGGCCGGGCTTCGAGGCGGGCGCGACGCGGGCGGATCTGACCGCGAACGTCGATGTCCCGGCCACCATCCTCGACGCCGCCGGCGTCCGCCCTCCCGTGCCGCCCGACGGCCATTCCCTGCTCGGCGAGCATCGGCGCAGGTACCTGCTTCTGGAGCGTCAGATCGGGATGTCGAACCGCCCTCACCGCGATCCCTGGCGGCAGATCAAGAGCGCTGGCGGCTGGGCGTACTGGCGCAACCTCGACACCGGCGTCGCCCACCTCTACGACATGGAGAGCGACCCGCACCAGACCCACAACCTGGCCGGCGTGCGTCCCGAGGTGGCCGCCCGGCTCAGCGCCGAGATGCGCAAGGTCGCCCGCTGCGCCCACCCGTGTCCCTAGCGCGACGAGCGACCCGGCCACGATCGGGCGATCCATCGGGCCGGCGGGGGCACCACCCGGCTACGCTCGCGCCGTGGACAACGCCGAGGCACATCGCTTCGCCCGTGAGAAGGGCACCTCCAAGGTCGCCACGAGGGCCGCCCGCGGGCTCGCGATTCCCTACATGAAGCTGCTCTACGCACTCAGGATCGAGGGCGCCGAGAACATCCCCGAGGAGGGGCCGGTGATCATCGCCCCGAACCACAAGAGCTTCTGGGATGCCTTCTTCGTCGCCGCCGCGACGAAGCGCCCGATCCGCTTCATGGGCAAGAACGAGCTCTTCGAGGGCCGCGCCGGCAGGATTCTGATCCGCCTCGGCGCCTTCCCGGTACGTCGCGGCTCCTCCGACGCTGAGGCGATCGAGACGGCGCGGCGGATCCTCATCGGCGGTGGCCTGCTGGCGCTGTTCCCCGAGGGCACGCGGGTCCGCGACCCGACCATTCTCGGCCAGCCTCACAAGGGTGCCGCTCGGCTGGCACTGGAGACCGGTGCAACGGTCGTCCCGTGCGCGATCACCGGCACCGAGAGGTTGTTCGCCGGGCCGTTGCCGCGACCCGGGCGGGTTCGTGTGTCCTTCGGCGAGCCGATCGAGCTGAGCCCGACCGAGCCCACTCCGGAGGCCGCCGCCGAGCTCGTCGACGAGCGCCTCTGGCCGGAGGTCGAGCGGCAGCGGGAGCGGCTGCTCTCGCATCCGGGTGCGATCGCGGCGGGCCTGGCCGCCCTCGGTCTCGGTGCGGGCGTCGCCGCTCGCCGCCGGCGCAGGCGTTGATCGCCCGGGGCGAGACCGAATGGGACGTGGCGCTCAGCCGGCTAAGGGCCCCTGCGGCACGACCTCGGACAGCACCGCGGACGGCCGGAACCCCTTGACGATCAGATAGATCGCGAAGGACGCCTCGAACGCAGCTTCCGGAACCGAGAACAGGACGTGTATGCCGCTCTGCTCATAGGCACCGAGCAGGACGGCGACCGAGGACAGGAAGATCAGCGGGCCGCCGACGACGCCCAACAGCGCCAGACGCGCCGGCATCAGGCCGCTGCTGTACATCAGGTAGCCGAGCAGGAGGCCGTTGACGCCGACGCAGAATCCCGGTCCGAGCAAGAACGTCCAGTCGTGGATCGCGACCAGCGCGTGGCCAGTGACGTTGAGCGAGGAGCCATCGGCTCCGATCGAGGCGGCCAGATCGTCGCGCAGGGTCAGGACCGACAACAGGCTGATCACGCCGACCCCGATGATCGTCGATTCGACGATGCGTGACCCGACGTAGCCCAGCGCCAGGCTCTCGTTCTGCCGCCTGAGGATCGGAAACATCACGACCGCCGTACCGACGTTGCCGACCATCAGCAGGATCTCGAGAAGAGCGCCCAAGGTGACGCGCGTGTCGTGACCCGCGCCGAGGATGTAGTTCGCATCGTTCAGGACGGGGTCGTAGAGGACCAGCGCGGCAATCGACGTGATGAAGGTGGATGCCATGAGCCAACCTGCGATTCGCGCGGTCGTTCTCTGCCGGCCGGTTTGCCCGGGTGGGGACGTGGGCGGACCTGATCTCTCGTTCATCGGCCTCTCCGAAGCCCCGTCGGCGGGATGCGCGGCGAGCGGGGCGGAAAGCTCGAACGCAACGTGTCTCACGCAAAACCTATCCGGTCTTAGGCCAAGTCGACGGTGCGCTGCTCCCTCAGCCGGCGGCGACCTCGTCCAGCCTTCCGGTCCCGACGTCGTAGATGAAGCCGCGGACCTCGTCCGTCCTGCGGATGAAGGGGCTCGCCTTGATTCGCTCGATCCCGGTGCGAACGTTGCCCTCCAGATCCGCGAACGTGCGCGCACGCCACGGCGGGCGCTCGCCGGTCGACTCCTCCATTCGCGAGGCGAACTCCTCGTCGGTCACCTTCAACATGCCGCAGTCGGTGTGGTTGATGAGGATGATCTCCTCCGTGCCGAGCAGATGCTGCGAGATCGCGAGCGAGCGGATCTCCTCGTCGGAGATCACGCCCCCCGCGTTGCGGATGACGTGAGCGTCGCCCTCCTCGAGGCCGAGGATGCGAGCCGGGTCGACTCGCGCGTCCATGCAGGTGACGATGGCTACCTTCGTCGCCGGAGGTGCTGGCAGGTCGCCCTTCTCGAAGCTCTTCGCGTACTGCTCGCCGTTGGCCAGGAGGTCGTCAGTGCCCATCGCTTCTTCTCCTTCGTTGGGTGGGTCGGGAATTGGTCGGACTGGAATGTCTCACCGCGTGGGCCAGCTCGCCAAGGGCCGTTCGCACCCCGGCTCGTACCGACGCCCCTCGAGCCTGTCGAGCGCGCGGGCCAGCACCTGTCTGGTGTCCGCGGGATCGATGATCTCGTCGACCGCCAGTCGCCCCGCCGCACCATATGGATCGGTGTCGGCCGCGATCGCCTCACCGGCCTCGGCGAGCCGCTCGCGTCGCTCGGCGTCAGCGAGCCCGATTAGCCCGTCCCCGGCGATCACGTTGGCGGCCACCTGCGGATCCATGAAGGAGATCTCGGCACCGGGCCACGCGTAGATCGCGTCGACGCCGGTGTCGTTGCCGCCGAGGCTGAAGTAGGCCATGCCGTACGCCTTGCGCAGGATCACCGTCAGCTTCGGGGTGCGAGCGAGGCTGAGCGCGCTCTGCAGCCGGATCGAGTGCTTGAGCATGCCGCCGTGCTCGACCCCGGTACCGACGAAGAACCCCGGGCAGTCCTGGAGGAAGACGATGGGAAGGTCGAAGGCGTCGCAGAGGCAGATCAGCCGAACGGCCTTCTCGCAGGCCGCGGGATCGAGCGTCCCCGCGGCGAACTTCGGCTGGCTCGCGAGCATCCCGACCGCGATGCCGTCGATCCGCGCCAGGGACGAGATCAGCCCCCGCCCGTAGCCGGCGCCGAGCTCGAACACGGAGCCGGGATCGGCGATGCGCGCGAGCACCTTGCTCGCGTCGTAGCCGCGCGAGCGCCGCTCAGGGACGAGCGAGGCGATGCCGGGGTCCGCCTTCAACTCGCTCGGGCGCTCGCCGCGAACGGACGGCGTCCATCCGTTGGACGGCAGGTACGAGAGGAAGCTCCGGATGGCGCCGTAGGCCTCGTCGGGTCCGTCGACCGCGAGATCGATCTGGCCCGTGCGGCGCGAGTGCACGTCGGCGCCACCCAGCTCCTCCATCTCGATCCCCTCGCCGGTCGCGATCTCGACGACGCGGGGAGAGGTGACCGCCAGGCACGTCCCACGGACCTGGACGACGAAGTCGGACGCGGCTGAGATGAAGGAGGAGCCACCGAACGAGTCGCCGACGATGGCGGTCACCGCCGGGATCCGCCGGCGGCGGGCGAACATCGAAGCTCCGGGCGAGACTCTCGAGAAGCCCGCGGAGCCGAGCGAGTCGGGGATGCGAGCCCCGCCGGTCGCGCCGAAGTACACGAAGGGATGACCGCTGCGCATGGCGCCGTCGAAGAGCTTGCCGAGCTTGCGGCTGCCCATCATCGAGGAGCTGCCGCGCTTCACGGTGACGTCGTCGCCGGCGACGGTGACCGCTCGTCCGGCGATCAGACCCTGCCCTCCGATCTTGCCGTCACCGGGAGTCGATGCGGCGTCCTCGGCACGCTCGGAGTGCGAGAACGTCCCGAGCTCATCGAAGCTGCCGGGATCGAGCAGGCCCTCGATGTGCTCGCGCACCGTTCGGCCACCCGCTGCATGCAACCGCTCGACTCGCTCGGCGCCGCCGAGCGCGGTGCGGATGCGCTCGCGACGGCCGAGGAATTCCTCGACGCCGCCCTCGCCGTCGTCGTGCTCGCCGTTCATCGACCGCGCAGGCTACGCGGCCGGTGTCGGCGACGACCCGTCGGAACGAGAACGGGCGGCCCGGAGGCCGCCCGCTTCCCGATGCTTCTCGTGGCAGAACTAGCCGCGAATGAAGCCGGTCTTCTTGACCTTGTGCAGCACCTGATGGGCGTTGAGCGGCTTGTCGAACGCACCGTTGACGGTGACGCCCTTGCTGCCGCGCAGCAACGCGCCGACGAGGCCCGCGTGTCGTGCCTCGATCGTCAGGATCGAGAGCGCCGCACCGAGGTACTCGGCGTTGGCGATGTTGAACGCCTGGCCCGAGTAGGCGCCGACGCCGGTGTTCTCCAGCGCGAAGGCGACCTTCAGGAACGTCTTCTTGTCCGATGTGGTCTTGCCGAACTCGAACTTCGGCTGCTTGATCGCCGAGCTGCCGAGAGCCCCCTCGAGGAACGCAACATGCTTGCGCTCGTCCGTGACTACGGCCTGCAGGAACTGCTTCTCCAGCCCACTGAGGAACGAGTTCTTGCGGTCGTTCTTGGCCGCCTCGTTGTAGAACTCACGCTCCAAGTACTCGAGCGTCAACGCGTAGTTGAGGATCCCGACGTCGCCGGAGCCGAAACGACTCGGCGGACGGCCGGAGCCGGAGCCTCGAGCCATTGCTGCTCCCGGAACGAGGGCGCCGATCAGGGCGCCGCCGCCCATCACCGCACCGCCCGCAAGGCCGGCCTTCTTCAAGAAATCAAGTCGCGTGTCGCCTTCCTGGTCGAGCGACTGCGTTGCCTCATGTGCGGTCTCGCGGATCGCGCCGTCGACGTCGACGGACTCGAGATCGAACTCGGAACTCATATTCCGTACCTCCTGCGTTGCTGTGGCTCCAAAGCAGATGCGCTGGAGCTCCTGAGTCTCCGTACGCACGCACCCCGGCCCTTGGATCACCGAACGAGAACGGGCGGCCCGGAGGCCGCCCGTCCTCGCCGGCTGAGGCCGAATGACCGTAGTCGTCGCTACGACTGAATGAAGCCGGTCTTCTTGACCGCCCTGAGCGTAGCCCTGGCACCGACCGGGACATCCGTCGGACCATCGGGCGCGATGCCCTTGGTGCCCTTCAGGATCTGACCGATGAGGCCGGCGTGACGCGCCTCGATGGTGACGATCGAGAGGGCGCCCGCGAGAACGGCCGCCTGATCGATGTTGAACGCCTGTCCCGAGTAGGCGCTGACGCCCGTGTTCTCGAGCGCGTAGGCGGTCGCAACGAACAGCTTCTCGTTGCTGGTCGTCTTGCCGAAGTCGAACTTCGGCGACTTGACGGCCTTCTTGCCGAGCAGACCCCTGAGGATCTTGACGTGGGCGTTCTCATCCTTCACCACGCCGGCGAGGAAGTCCCTGGTCGCTCCGTCCTTGAAGGACCCCTTCTTCTTCGCCTCGTTGTAGAACGCGGCCTCGAGGTACTCGAGGGTCAGCGCGTAGTTGAGGATGCCGATGTCGCCCTTGCCGAAGCTCTTCGGCGGAGCGTCCAGCCTGCTGCCCTTCGCGAGTGCGGCTCCCGGGACGAGGGCACCGAGGAGCGCACCGCCACCGACGACCGCGCCGCCGGCGAGCCCGGCCTTCTTGAGGAAGTCGAGCCGCGTGTCGCCGGCCTCTTCCAGGATCGAGGTCGCCTCTGCCGCGGTCTCGCGGACGGCGCCATCGACGTCGATCTGCTCCAGATTCATGTTCGAACTCATGTGAATCAACAACCTCCTGGGTTGGTTTGGTGCGCAGCGCGAAAAGCTCGCGCCGGAGTCTTGACTCCCCTGCCTACGGGCACCAACCGAACCGGATCATCGATTCGTCAATCGTTAAAAACTCTTTACTCGAAGAGCCGGCCCCTGGTGGGGGCGGGCTCTTGATGGAGACGGCGGGAATCGAACCCGCGTCCGCGGACGCGTGACGTCTGACGTCTACAGGCATAGCCGGCGCTGAATCTCACTCAGCGGTTCCGCTACCGGCAGGTTGATCCGCTGAGCCAGCCCCTTTGATTTTCCCTGGCGATCGAGGCGATCCGCCGGGGTGAGCCCGTTGTTGACACCGGTGATCTCCCCCACGGGCGAGGGAAGGCCGATGCTCACTAGCTAGCTTCTAACTAAGCAGCGAGGGCGAACTCATGGTCCGCAGTTCTTTTTTTGGTCCAGGTGTTTAACGAGGCCTCCTGGAACCTCGACCTGCAATCAAACGCACGGATCGACCGCGTCGAAGCCTGTCGTCCCCGTGCTATGTCCGAGGAAGTCTAGGCCAGCCGCCAAAGAGCGCTCGTCCGGCGCCCGCTCACGGTAGGTTGCCTGCGTGGGCTGCTTCGTCTTCCTCTTCGCGCTGATCTCGCCGCGCCTGGCGCTGTTCGTCACGTTCCTGTTCTCGAACCTGCTGTCGCGTGCGTTCGATGGCGTGCTGCTTCCCCTCGTCGGGTTCTTCCTGTTGCCGTGGACGACCCTCGTTTACGCGCTGATGTGGAGCTACGGCACAAACGAGGTCGCCGGCTTCGAATGGTTCATCGTCGCCCTCGCGTTCCTCGCCGACATCGGCGCATACGGTGCCGGTGACCGCGCCCGCAGCCGGCGCTGAGCCCCACGCTTGGCATCCTTATGCCCATGCGAACCAGAAAGCTCGGATCTCAGGGCCTTGAAACCTCAGCCCTTGGGCTCGGATGCATGGGCATGTCCGAGTTCTACGGCGAGGCGGACGAGGACGAGTCCGTCGCGACGATCGAGCGCGCGCTCGACCTCGGCATCGACCTGCTCGACACCGCCGACATGTACGGCAAGGGTGAGAACGAGAGGCTCGTCGGCCGGGCGATCGCCAGCCGCCGTGACGACGTGGTCCTGGCGACGAAGTTCGGCATCGTCCGCGGCGATGACCCGGCAGACCGGTCGATCAACGGCCGCCCCGAATACGTGCGGGCTGCGGTCGACGCGTCACTCGGCCGGCTCGGGCTCGACCACATCGACCTCTACTACCAGCACCGCGTCGACCCCGATGTGCCGATCGAGGAGACGGTCGGCGCGATGGGTGAAGCGGTCGCTGCCGGCAAGGTTCGCTTCCTCGGCCTCAGTGAGGCCGCGCCGGAGACGATCCGCCGCGCCAACGCGACCCATCCGATCAGCGCCTTGCAGACTGAGTTCTCGATCTGGGAGCGCGGGCCGCTGGAGGAGATCATCCCGACGTGCCGCGAGCTCGGCATCGGCTTCGTCCCCTATTCCCCCCTTGGGCGCGGCTTCCTGACCGGTCGGTTCAGCTCCAGCGACGACTTCGGCGATGGAGACTTTCGCGGCAACGACCCACGGATGGGCGAGAGGAACTTCGAGCGGAACCTCGAGATCGTCGAGACGGTCAAGCGGATCGCCGACGGCAAGGAAGCGACTCCAGCGCAGATCGCGATCGCCTGGGTCCTCGCAAAGGGCGACGACATCGTGCCGATCCCGGGGACCCGTCGGCGTGCACGGGTCGAGGAGAACGTCGCGGCGGTCGGGATCGAACTGAACGAGGCCGAGATTCGCGAGCTGGAGTCGGTCGCGCCGGCGACCGGTGACCGCTACGCGGACATGGGTTCGATCGACGGCTGACTCCTTCCAAAGCAAGGCTGATGCCCATCGTCGGCCCTCCCGGCGCCCGCGAGGGCCGAGAGCGCCTACCCCAACTCCGGGATGAACTCCGCCAGATGCCGAGCGATCGTCTCGCGCACCCAGCGCCGTTCCTCGGCTCCCGCCATCCGGTAGCGGCCGATCAGCATCTTCTGGTCGTCCATCGGGAGTCCGGCGATCTCCCAGCTGACGACGAGGCGCTCGAACAGGGCTTCCTCGCGGCGCTGCCAGATGTCGTCAGCTGAGGAGGCGGCGTTGCCGGGCTTGTCGGTCAGCAGCTTGCGGACGGTTCCACCGCTGAGCTCCCGGCGGAGCGTGAGGACGTTGCCGTCGGAGTCGGCGTAGTCGCTCGTCGCGGTGTTCTTCTCCCGGGGCTTCCTGCGCTTGGCCATGAGCGGAGTTTGCCAGCGCGGGCGGTGGAGGTGGCGGGCCGGGCGGTCGTGGTTGCGACAATTGGGGCGATGAACGAGTCCACGCCGATCCTCAACCCTCAGCCCGGTCCCTCGATCGGCGGGCAGCCCTTGCCTGACGGGCCGATCCAGCCCGGGTCCGGGCGAAGCGAGCCGCTGTGGAAGAAGCTCGCGGCGCCTTTCGTCGCGCTTGGTCTGCTGCTGAGCAAGCTCAAGGGGGTCCTGCTCCTCCTGCCCAAGATCAAGCTGCTGACGACCTCCGGCTCGATGCTCGTCTCGATCGTGGCCTATCAGCTGATCTTCGGCTGGCCGTTCGCGGTCGGCTTCGTCCTCCTCCTCCTCGTTCACGAGATGGGTCACGTCTTCCAGCTGCGCCGCGAGGGGATCGAGGCGTCGGCGCCGATGTTCATCCCGTTTCTCGGCGCGGTCGTTGCCGCCAAATCGATGGGCGACGACGCCGGCGCGGAGGCGCGCGTCGGTCTCGCCGGGCCCGTCCTCGGATCGATCGCATCCCTGGTCCCACTCGGCATCTACCTGGCCACGGGTGAGGAGTTCTGGCGGGCCCTGGCGTACATCGGGTTCTTTCTCAACCTGTTCAACCTGCTCCCCGTGCTGCCACTCGATGGTGGGCGGGCGATGGCCGCGCTGAGCCCGAAGGTCTGGCTGGCCGGAATGGCCGCCCTGATCGTGATGGCGGTGTTGTTCCCGAATCCGATCCTGATCCTGATCATCCTGTTCGGCGGCTTCGAGACGTGGAAGCGCTGGCAGGCACGCAACACCCCCGAGGCGATGGCCTTTCACACGATCCCGCCCCGGACGAGGATCTTGGTCGCGGTCGTCTACCTCGGGCTTGCGGCGCTGCTCGCGTTCGGCGTCTACGAGACGCATTTCGAGCGCACGCTCGCGGACGTCTGAGCCTCTTCTGGGCCACTGAGAGAGACTGTCCCCGATGAGCGAACCGATGCCACGGGAGATCTGGGATCGCAGCTTTGACGAGGGCGAGCGACGGATGGAGCGCACCGCCCTCGGGCAGGCTTCGACGGGGCTGGTCGGAGGCTTCGATGTGATCGCCGGGCTGATCGTTGCCATGACGCTCACCGGCGCCGTGTCGTCGATCGCAGACGACGAGCTCGCGCACGCGATCGGCTCACTCGGCTTCGGCATCGCGTTCGTGCTGATCACGATCGGGCGCTCCGAGCTCTTCACCGAGAACTTCCTCGTGCCGGTCGGAGCGCGATTCGCCGGCCGCGGATCGAATGGGGCCCTGGCGCGCATGTGGGGCTTCGCGCTCGTCTTCAACCTGATCGGCGCCGCGTCGCTGGCCGCGATCGTCAGCGTTCACGGCGTCGTGCCGCCGAGTGCCTACGACGCGGCCGGAAAGCTCGCCGACACCTTCGCCGGCCGGGGCTATGGCGAGGCCTTCGCGAGCGCCGTCGTCGCCGGAGCGGTGATGACCGTCTACACGTGGCTCGGGATGGCTGCGAAGAGCGACGTCGCTCGGATAATGCTCGCCCTCCTCATCGGCTTCCTGCTGCTCCTCCCCACGCTCAACCACGTGATCGTGGGCTTCGGCGAGCTGATGATCGGCGTCATCTCGGGCGCCTCTCATCCGGGCCTCGGCGAGATCCTCGCCCATTTCGGCGTTGCGCTCGTCGGAAACACGATCGGCGGGGTCGGGTTCGTGACCCTGACGCGCCTCGTTCAGGTCGGCGGTGAGCCGCACGATCCCGAGCACGCGAGTCAATCGCAGAGCTCGGGGGACGCGGAGGACGCCTGAGCGCCGCGCCGCCGGATCGACCGCATCGGTACGGTCAGCCGATGCCCAGCGATAGAGAGTTCGACGTCATCGTCCTCGGAGCCGGACCCGCGGGTGAGGTGATTGCGGGCCGCCTCGGTGACGCCGGGGAGGCGGTCGCCCTCGTGGAACGCGAGCTCGTCGGCGGCGACTGCAGCTTCTACGCCTGCATGCCCTCGAAGGCGCTGTTGCGACCGGTCGAGCTGCTCGCCGAGGTCAAGCGCGTCCCGGGCCTTCCCGTCTCCGGGGAGCTTGACGTCGAGCGGATCCTGGAGCGCCGCGACGAGGTCATCCACGACCTCGACGACTCAGCCCAGCTGCCCTGGCTGGAGAAGCGCGACATCGCGCTGGTGCGCGGCAACGGTCGCCTTGACGGCGAGCGCCGCGTGGTCGTCGACGGCGAGGTGCTCACCGCGCGCAAGGCCGTCGTCGTCGCCACCGGATCGGATCCGGCGATCCCGCCGATTGACGGGCTGGCGGATGTCGCGTCGTGGTCCAGTCGCGAGGTGACGACCGCCAAGAGCGCTCCCGAGAGCCTGATCGTGCTCGGTGGCGGCGTCGTCGGAGTGGAGATGGCGCAGGCGTGGAGCGCACTCGGCACCGAGGTGACGGTCGTCGAGGCGGCTGACCGGCTGCTTCTGCGCGAGGAGGAGTTCGCATCCGAGGAGGTCGCCGAGGCCCTGCGCGAGCACGGGGTCGACGTTCGTCTGGGCGTCAAGGCCACGAAGGCCTCCCAGGCCGGCGACTCAGGTCCGATCACCCTTGAGCTGGAGGGCGACGGCTCGATCGAGGCCGCTCACCTGCTCGTCGCGGTCGGCCGCACTCCGCGAGTCGCCGACATCGGGCTGGAGAGCGTCGGGGTCGACGCCGACGGACCCATCGAGGTCGGTGACGACATGCGCGTCGGCGACCGAGATTGGCTCTATGCGGTGGGCGACGTCAACGGACGCGTGCTCCTCACCCACATGGGCAAGTATCAAGCGCGGGTGGCCGCGGCGAACATCCTCGGCGGGACGGCGACCGCCCGCCGGGACGACTCGACCGCACCGAGGGTCGTCTTCACCGACCCGGAGATCGCGGCGGTCGGCCACACCTTGGCGAGCGCGAAGGAGGCCGGGATCGATGCCTCGGCGGTCGACGTGTCGACATCGGGTAACGCCGGAGCCTCCTTCCACGGCCGCGGCGCCGCGGGCACCAGCCGCCTGGTCATCGACGAGGACCGCAAGGTCGTCGTCGGCGCCACGTTCGTCGGCCCGGACTCGAACGAACTGCTGCACGCGGCGACGATCGCCGTCGTAGCGGCGGTT
Source organism: uncultured Solirubrobacterales bacterium (assembly GCA_963826475.1). Classification (GTDB taxonomy): domain Bacteria; phylum Actinomycetota; class Thermoleophilia; order Solirubrobacterales; family 70-9; genus RHKX01. The sequence goes on from CAWGXC010000003.1 coordinate 1,806,935, forward strand.
CCCCTCGACCTCCTGTTCGAGGCGGTGCCGGCATTTCCGACCCGCAACGAGATCTGGCTGAACCTGCTGGAGGAGTACGGCCTCTAGCCGGCGGGCAACCGGTGCGCTTGACGGCTATACCGTCAGGTGCGGCTTGACTTCGTCCAGGAATTCTTCCGCGAACCCCGGGATACCATCGAGCTCGTCGACCGCACGGAAGCCTCCCGCGCGCTCGCGATGAGCCAAGACCCTGCCGGTCTGCGTGACCGAGAGGCCGGCGTTGCGAAGCTCCTCGAAGGTGGCGGTGTTGAGGCTCACCTGCTCGCGCGGCGCGGGCGGATCTGCGGATGCCTCCGGCTCGGTTGGCGTGTGCTCATCCCCGGTGGTGTCCTCCCCCTGCGGGGGCTCGACCGCCCCCTCTCCCTCGAAGTCGACGACCGCCTCGGCGTTCGCTCCCGAAGCTTGGGGATCCCGGTCGGCCTGTGAGCCCGGAAGGACGCCTGCGTCGTCGCTCCCCGCCCCGGGAGCCGGCTCCTCCGACATCAGAAAACGGGAAGCGCCCTCGGGAAGCTTCGACTCGGCCAGCTTGGAGATCGGCTCGGGATCGGGATCGGGGGGAAGTGGGAGCGGCAACGGCGTGCCGACGTCAAGCGGCATGGCCACTCCGGCAACGGCATCGCGGGCGCGCATCTCAGCCTCGCGGGCTTTGCCCTCAGCCTCGTTGATCTTCGCGAGCATCTCGTGCAGGCGGCGCTCTCGCTCCGCCTCCTGCTTGCGCATCTCCGCCAGGTGCTCGGCACGCGCAGCTCGCTGCTCGGCCTCCCCGGCCTGGGACTCGATCAGCTCGAGTCGAGCCCGGGCCTCCTCGATGGCCCGCTCGGTGCGTTCCCGGTTCGCTTCGATTCGCGTCTCGGTGTTCGCGAGCTCCGCGAGCAGCTCTTCGTCTCGCTGACGACGGCGTTCGATCTGGGCGTCGGTAAGCCGGAGCTCGTTGGCGAGAAGCGACTCGCCCTGAAGCGGAACCAGCTCGCTGTGGGCCGTGCCGGCGCCCTCGATCTGCTCGTCGGCGATGCGTCCTTCCGCGGCGACTCGGAGCTGGTCGAGCGCTCGCACCCGGCGGTCGGCCTCGGCCGTGGTTTCAGCCGTTCGGGCCTGCACGAGCGCTTCGTCCTCGCGGCCTTCAGCGCTCTGCAGTCGCCGCTCGGCCTCCGCCTCGCTGGCGGCGGACTCTCCGGCGGGCTGCGCGGCGGCCTCACCGGGCTTCGGAGCGTCATCCCTGGAGATGGCCGCGGCGCCGGCTGCCGCGGCTGCTGCCGCGGCGGCGGCGAGTCCGAGCCCCGGTCCATCGGATTTCGCTGGCGTCGACGCTGCCACCGGGCTGACGGTCGTCACGGACTCGGCCTTCGGGGTTGGCGCAGCCGCTCCCGACGCCTTCGAGGCCTTTGCGGCAGCGCGGGCGCTGCGGCGCTCCTCGATGGCCTTCAGACGTTCATCGCGAGCGCGCTCGCGGTCGTTCTTCAGCTGGAGCTTGCGCTGCTCGCGCTCGCGCTTCTTCGCCTCACGCTTGGCCTTGCGACTGCTCGCCTCCTGGGCTTGGGCGGGGATCGGAGCCGCTGCGGGGCTCGAAGCGGTGGCGGGAGCAGCTACCGCTGAAGGCGCCTTGACGTCACCCTTCGGCTTCTTCGCCTGCTGCCGGCGCTCGGCCTTCTGGCGTTCTCTCGCCTGCTTGGCCGCCATCTTCTGTTCCGCCCGGCGCTGCTTCTCCTGCTGGCGCTCGCGCTTGCGCTTCTGGCGAGGGGTTTCCTTCTCGGGCGGACCCGGCTGCGCCGGGATCGGCTGCGTCACGGGCGTCCTGGGCGGCGGCACGCTTCCCCCCGGGGACCCTGGCTGGGGCGCCTGGGGGTTCGACGGGGGCTGGGTGCCTGGGGCCTGCCCACTCAAAGGTTGGTCCATCTTTCGATCACGGCCCGACATTCAACCAATCGAAGCAAGTGCGCGGGTGGCCGCGGGGTGCGAGCTGAACGCGGTCGTTCACTCTTGGCGCTGTTTCAGCTCGCGCTCGATATCCCTGGCGACGTCGCGATCACGAATCGACCGCCGTTTGTCACGCTGCTGCTTACCGCGTGCGAGCGCCAATTCGACCTTTGCATGACGACCCTTGAAGTAGATCCTTGTGGGGATCAGGGTCAGCTTCTTGCGGGCCATCCGGCCGATCAGCCGTTCGATCTCCCACTTGTGCATCAGCAGCTTCCGAGCCCGCTCGGGCTCGTGGTTCTCGCGGGCCGGCGGATAGGGAGGAATGTAGGCGCCGCGCAGCATCACCTCGCCCTCCTCGATGGCCGCGTAGGAGTCCTGCAGGCGCGCCTTGCCATCGCGAAGGGACTTGACCTCCGTGCCGCGCAACATCACGCCGACCTCGAACGTCTCGACGATCTCATAGGAGTACCGCGCCTCCCGATTGGTGGCGACGTCGGGTCCTCGCTTGGCGACCTTGGCGCCGTCGTCGCTCATCGGCGTCCACCCCCGCCGGAACCGCCTTGGCGTGGCTTGCGATTGCCGCCGCCGCGCTGGCCCCCGCCGCCGCGCTGACCGCTACGACGACCAGAGGTCGAGCCCTTCTGCTTGGGTGCGGGCTCCTCGGGTGCGATCAGGTCGACGCGCCCGCGCGGCGCCTCGATCGACTCGACCCGGATTTCGATGGCGTCCCCGATCCCGACGCGGGTGCCGCCGCGCTGACCGATCAGCGCCGTCTCGACGTCGTTGATCTCGAAGCGGTCTCCCGGCATGCGGCGTGCGGGGAAGAAGCCCTCGTAGACGTCGGAGAGCTCACCCCGGAAGCGGATGAACGCACCGGAGCGAATCACGCCCGAGACCTCGCCCTCGAAGCTCGCGTTCGGCCCGCGCTCGAACAGCTCGCGGCGAAGCAGGAACGCCTCGCAGATGTCGTCGCCGTCTCGCTCGACCCGCATCGAGTCGCGCTCGGCATCCGAGCAGTGCATGGCGGCCGCGACGACATCGTGGGAGCTGGGCCGCTCCTCGCTGCCGTCGATCGTCGAGAGCAGCGCGCGGTGGGCGATCAGGTCCGGGTAGCGCCGGATCGGTGAGGTGAAGTGTGCGTAGGCCGTGCTGCCGAGTCCTGCGTGGCCGCGGTTCTCTTCGCTGTAACGAGCCGGCTTCAACGCCCGCAGGACGAGGGAGGAGAGACTCGAGCCGCCGTAGCCGCGGCGGGCCGCCTCCTCGGAGACGAGCACGCTCGCCTCGACGGCGACCCGGCCTGCCTCCGATGGCCCGGCGAGCTCACCGATCGCCGGCGTGGGCACGTCGAGGGAGGAGAGCTGTTCGATCAGGAACCGGATCCGGTCCGGGTCGGGCTGTTCGTGGACCCGGTAGAGCGTCGGCACCTTCTTGCGCTCCAGCAGCAGCGCGACCTGCTCGTTGGTCAGGATCATCATCCGCTCGATCAACCGGTGCGACTCGGTCTCGCGCAGGGTCGTGGCGGCCTCGACCTGGCCATCGGCGGTGAACGTGAACTCGGGCTCGGAGCTGGTGACCTTGAGGCCGCGACCCGATGTCCGCGCCGCGATGGCCGCGGCGGCGGCGCGCGCCGCCTCGATGGCCGGCGCGATGAGCTCCGCGGCGGGCTCCCGACCGGAGAAGACGCGATCGAGGCGCTCGTAGTCGAGCCGCTCGTCGGAGCGAATGAGCGAACGGTAGAAGCTGGTCGATGTTGCCTCCCCCTCCGAGGAGAGCTCCATCTCGGCGGTGACCGCTAGGCGCTCCACCCCAGGCTTGAGGCTGCAGGCGCCATTGCTCAGGGATTCGGGCAGCATCGGGCTGACCATCCCCGGAGCGTATGTCGAGTTGGCCCGCGCGAGCGCCTCGCGGTCGAGCCCGCTCTCGGGCTTGACGTGAGCGGCGACGTCGGCGATGTGGACCCAGATGCGGAACCCGTCCCCCTCGCGTCGGGCGGAGATCGCGTCGTCGAAGTCGCGCGCGCTGGCGGGATCGACGGTGAAGGTGGGCTCGCCGGTGAGGTCGCGACGGGCCCCCGGGTCGCGCTCGAGGCGCTCCACCGCGCTGCGTGCCTCGAGCTCGTGACGATCGCGAAAGCTGGGCCGCAGACCACGGTCGGCGACGAGAGCGCCGACGACGTCGCGCGGGTTGTCGGAGTGGCCGAGATCGACGATCGGCTGGGCGCTGCGGCGATCGATCCGGCAGAGGGCGATGCCGCCCGTCTCCACCCGTACCTTCCCCTTGGTGAGTGATATCTGCGCACCCCGGTCGAAGAGCGGCTCACCGACCCAGAACTTCCCCTTCTTGGAGACGACCAGCGCCCTTGGACGCGAGTCGTCGAATGGCGCTGCCATCAGCGGCCCTTCAGCTCGGAGCGGACGTCTGCTAGCCCGGCTTCGAGCACCTTGTCACCATCGCTCGGGTCGGGGTCGACGACTCGCTCGTCGGGAACGACTCCCTTGCCGAGGATCGAGGTGCCGTCTGCCGTCAGGTACTCGCCGACCGTGATGTCGAGTGCTCCTCCGGCATCGAGCGGGATGACCTCCTGGAATACGCCCTTGCCGTAGGTCCGGGTGCCTACCACGGTGGCGAGGTCGTTCTCCTTGAGGGCGGCGGTGACGATCTCGGAGGCCGAGGCGGTGTTGCCGTTGACGAGGACGGCGACGGGGCCGGCATCGAGCGCGCCGCCGGTCGCGTCCAGCGTCTGCTTGTCGCGCTCACGCCCTTCGATCGTCACCACGGGTCCATCCTCCTGGAAGATCGAGGTGACGAGGACGCCCTCGTCGAGCAGCCCTCCGCCGTTGTTGCGAAGGTCTAGAACGAGGCCCTCGGCGCCGTCGTCCTTCAGTCTCGAGATCGCGTTGCGCAGCTCGCCATGGGCTCCGCGGGTGAACCCGGCGAGGCTGACGTAGCCGATCTTGTGGCCACCGAGGTGCTTCATCTTCGCCTGCACCGAGGGGATCTTCACGTTCGCCCGCTCCACCTCGAGCTCGCGCGTCCTGCCGGTCTTGTGTTCCACGACGGTGATCGTCACCTTGGTCCCCGGCGGCCCCTTGATCTGGGAGGCGGCCGCGGTCGGGCCGACTCCGGCGAGCGACTTGCCGCCCACCTCGGTGATCAGATCACCGGCCTCGATCCCGGCCTTCTCGGCCGGCGTGTCCTTGAAGACCATGGAAACGCGCAGGCCGCGCTTCGCCTCACCGACGCTGAGACCGATTCCGGAGAACTCGCCGTCCGTGGATTGCTTGAAGCGCTCATAGGTCGCGGGGTCGAAGTAGTGGGAGAACTTGTCGTCGTTCGCCTTGCTGATCTCCTTGACCATGGCGGCGATCGACGCGTTTTCGAGCTCGTTGGCGTCCGTCCGGCGGAAGTAGGAGTCCTCGATCACCTTGCGGGCCTCGTCGCTGCGGCTCAGCGTGCCGGCGTCGGGCAGCAGGTCCTGCAGCGGCCCCGACAGCGAAAGCGCCGCCACGGCAGCGATCATCCCGACGACCACGCCGCCGAGGAAGCCCCTTCGAGCCGCGCTCAAATGCGCAGGAAACGGCGCAGCGTGAACCCGCTGCCAAGCGCCGCGACCGCCATTGCCCCTGCCACGAGAGTGGCGATCAGGGGCCCGAAGGCGATCGTGTTGAGATTCTCGACCAAAGCGAAGTTGTCTGACAGCGGGTCAACGATGGTCACCTTGCCGAGAAACAGTATGCCCACCGCGATCGCCGCGCCGAAGAGGCCCACCACGAGGCCCTCGATCACGAAGGGCCAGCGGATGAACCAATCGGTGGCGCCTACGAGCTGCATGACCTCGACCTCGCGACGTCGCGCGTAGATCGAGAGGCGGATCGTGTTGCCGACGAGGAACAGCGATGCGATGGCCAGCAGCACCGCGATCACGGCGAGCAGGATCTTCACCGCGCCCGTCACCTCGCGGATCTGCTGGGTCTGATCCCCACCCGCGTTGACGCTGTCGATTGCTGAGCTGATGGGCCGCGGTTTGCCCGATGAATCGGGAGGCGAGAGCGCCGCCTGCACCGACTCCAGGTTGTCGGGATTGTCGAGCTTGACGTTGAACGCTGGAGGGAGCGGGTTCGTGTGCAGCTCGTCGATGATCGTCTTGTCGCCGAGCTTGTCCTTGAGCAGCTTCAGCGCGGCCGCCGGCGAGACGTATTCGACGCCGGAGACGTGATCGATCCCGTCGATTCGCTTCTGCAGCGAATTGATCTCGCTCTGAGTGGCGTCGTTGAAGAGGAACACCTTGAGCTCGAGCTGGTTGCGAACGTCCTCGGTCTTCGAGCCGCTGGCGTCGAGAACGGGGACGAGCACGCCGATCAGCAGCACGGTCACGGCGATCGTCACGATGGCGGCGATCGACGGCGCAGCGTTGCGGCGGAGGGCTCGGTAAGCCTCGCCGAGGAAGAAGATGAACCGGCCCATCTAAAGCGTTCCCAGGCCGGCGTCGTGATCGTCGTCAACGCCCAGCTCGGTGCGCATCCGGGCGCCGAACTCCGAGGTGTCCTCGTCGGTGGCGTACATGCCGGCGGACTGATCGCGAATGACGCGACCCTCGTGAAGCTGGATCACGCGACGGCGCATCTTGTCGACCATCTCGCGGTCGTGGGTGACGACGACGACGGTCGTGCCGGCCCGGTTGATCCGATAGAGGAGCTGCATGATCCCGATGGACGTCTCGGGATCGAGGTTTCCGGTCGGCTCGTCCGCGAGCAGGAGCGGCGGATGGCTGACGAAGGCGCGAGCGACTGAGACTCGCTGCTGCTCGCCACCGGAGAGCTCGTCGGGATAGTTGTGGATCTTGGCGCCGAGCCCGACCATGCGGAGGATCTCGGGGACCTGCCGCTTGATCTCGGAGCGCGGGCTGCCGGTCACCTGCAGCGCATACGCCACGTTGTCGTAGACGGTGCGGTTGGGGAGCAGCTTGAAGTCCTGGAAGACGGTGCCGATGCGGCGACGGAGCAGTGGCACCTTCGCGCGAGGCATGTCGTTGATGTCCTTGCCGGCGACCGAGACGGTGCCGTCGGCCGGCTTGAGGTCCCGCAGAAGCAGCTTGATGAAGGTTGACTTGCCGCACCCGGTCGGTCCGACGAGGAAGACGAACTCGCCGCGATCGATCGAGATCGAGACGCGCTCGAGGCCGACGTGTCCGCCCGGATAGACGACGGTCGTATCTCGCAGCTGAACGATCGGGGGACGACTGGGGCGGGGATGCGACTCGGGCATCCGCGAGCGGCGGGCGCGAAGTCGACTGCGGGTGCGGGCTCTGGCCATGTCGGAAATGTTGTTGCTTCGGGACGCGTAACGCAACCTCCACACCGAGCCGTGGGCGCTCGTGTGCAGCTTGGGCGAACGCATGCAGCCCGCCCGACCACGTTACCGTTATATGAGCGAACACTAACACGATCTAGATGTTTCGCTCGTTCATCCCGTACAGCCGCGGCGCGCCGTACGATCGCCGGGTGATCCAGATGAGGATCGTTGCGCCGGCGACCGAGTGCCGACATGTGCTCGCGCTGCTTCACAGCACCGAGTCGGTGGTGAACATCGTCCACCTCGAGGGAGTGGCCAGGAAGCCGGACGGTGACCTCGTGCTCTGCGACGTCGCCAGCCACGACGTGAGCCTGCTCGTCGCCGACCTGCGCGAGCTCGACGTCGACGTCGACGGCTCGATCGCCCTTACGGCAGTCGACGCCGAGATCTCGAGCCTGACCAAGGACGCTCATCGCCGGCGCCGCGATGACATCGGGGCCGATCCGGTCGTCTGGGAGCACGTCTCGTCGCGCACGTCGGAGAACGTCGAGCTCTCGCACAGCTTCCTGATCTTCATGGTGCTGTCGATGCTGATCGCATCGGTGGGGATCTACTTCGACCAGCCGATCCTGATCGTCGGCGCGATGGTCGTCGGACCTGACTTCGGGCCGATCGCGGGCATCTGCGTCGCGCTCGTGAATCAGAACGGCGAGCTGGCTCGCCGCTCGGCGAGTGCTCTCCTCATCGGCCTACCCCTCGGAATGCTCGCCACGTTCACGGCGACGCTGCTGCTGAGGGCCACCGGGCAACTTCCCGACTCGATCGACTTCGACGGCCAGCAGCTCGTCCGCTTCATCTCCAACCCCGACATCTTCTCCGTATACGTCGCGCTGGCGGCCGGCGTGGTCGGGATGCTCAGCCTGACCACCGCCAAGTCAAGCGCGCTCGTCGGCGTGCTCATCTCGGTGGCGACGATCCCGGCCGCGGCCAACGTCGGCGTCGCTGCCGCCTACGCGGACTGGTCCACGATCGGCGGCGCCGCGCTGCAGCTCGCCATCAACCTCGTCTCCATCTTCTTCGCGGGCTTCCTCACCCTCTACATCCAGCGCCGGATCTACATGGCTCGCCGCCGACGCCACCTCGGCGCCGAGTCTCGGCGCGTCGCCGGCCTGCCGATCGGCACGAGCCGCCGGGCGGGCCTCGAGCCCGACGAGGAGCCCGAGCCGACCTAGCGCGCAGCCATTGGGTGCGACAGCGGAGGCCACCCGACCTTTCCTGGGCGACGCCGAAAAGAAGTCGCCAGGGCAACTTTGATGTCCATTTCTATACATCAAATTCATGAATACATCTGAGCCGTCGATGCAGAACCACCGCCAAGGTTCGCCGTCTCCGGCGTCCACCCCCACCTCAGGAGTGACCAGATGACGCCCACAGCGCCCGCCCCCATTCGACCGCCACCACGCTGGGCGGTACCCGATCTGACGCACGGTCGCCGAGCAGGTGCGATCGCGATCGCATCTCTGTCCACACTTCTCGCCCTCGCCCTGCCGAGCACATCACGGGCCGCGACGGCCATCGATCTCGGTACTGCCGACAGCTACGCGATCCTCGCCGGCGCAGGCGTGACCAACACCGGCCCATCCGTCGTCAACGGCAACCTCGGCACCTATCCCACTCCCTCCATCACCGGCTTCGGCGGCCCGCCCAACGGAACGGTCAACGGAGTCATTCACCAGGGCGACGCCGCGGCGCTCAACGCCAAGAACGACTTGACCACCGCCTTCAATGAGGCGGCCGGCCAGGGTCCCGCGACCACTGTCGCAACCGATCTCGGCGGCCTCACCCTCACTCCGGGTGTCTACGACTCGATCACCGGCGACTTCGGCCTGACCGGAGCGCTGACGCTCGATGCCCAGGGCGACCCAGATGCCGTCTTCATCTTCAAGAGCGCAAGCACTCTGATCACGGCTTCGGCGTCGTCGGTCAACATGATCAACGGCGGACAGTCATGCCGCGTCTACTGGCAGCTCGGCTCCTCGGCGACCCTCGGGACCGGCTCCAGCTTCGTCGGGAACATCCTTGCGCAGCAGTCGATCTCGCTCAACGACGCCGTGACGGTCGACGGGCGACTGCTCGCTCGAAGTGCGTCGGTCACCCTGATCAACGACACCGTGACGCGCAGTCAATGCGCGCCGACCCCGCCGACACCCCCCACCGGCGGCGGCGGTGGCGGCACGGGCGGCGGTGGTGGCGGCACGGGTGGCGGCGGTGGCGGCACGGGTGGCGGTGGTGGCGGCACAGGCGGCGGTGGTGGTGGCACCGGCGGCGGCGGCGGAAATGGCAACGGCGGCGGCGGCGGAAATGGCAACGGCAACGGCGGCCCACCGCGCCCGCCACTGCTCCCGCCGAGGACGCACATCACCAAGCTTCCGCCCAACGGATCGTCGCACGGCCCGGCGTGTGCGGATGACGGCTTCCTGGCGAGGTTCAAAATCCACAGCAGGGGCCAGATGCGCAGCGTCAAGGTCTTCGTCGATGGTCAGCTGGTCAAGCAGACGACCAAGAAGCGCTTCGCCGCCCTGATCAAGACCCAAGGACTGCCTGCCGGGACCAACACGATTCGCATCGTCGCCGTTGACTTCAAGGGCCAGCGCGACACGTCGAGCCGGCAGTTCACCCGATGCGACGCCGTCGTGCCGGAGCCTGACTTCACCGGCCGGGCGCCGGCCCGTTGAACCGTCGCCTCTCGGGTTCGCCCGTTTCCCCGACGCACCCGAAGACCCGCCGAGTCAGGTGGGGTGCTTTGGGCTCTGCGTTCCTTGCCGCCTTCTCACTCGCTGCGTCGGTGAGCGCCGAACCTCCTCCTGTGGAGCGAGGCGCCGGCACCCACATCTCCAACGAGCGCACGCTGACGCGCTGGGCACACCCCGCCGAGCGAGCACCGATTCGCAGCCGACCCTCGGCACGCTCCAAGCCGATCGTCTCGACCCACCTGAAGACGGAGGATGGATTTCCCGAGGTCTACCTCGTGCTCCGCAGCCGTCCCGATGCTCACGGGGGGCTCTGGCTCGAGATCCGTATCCCGATGCGCCCGAACGGACGAACCGGATGGGTTCGTGAGGGCGCGCTCGGGCCGCTGAACACCGTGCGCACGCAGCTGATCGTCGACGAGTCGGAACGCCACGCGACCCTCTTCAAGCGAGGTCGCAAGATCTGGGACGCCCCCATCGGGATCGGCAAGCCCAGCACTCCAACCCCGAAGGGTCACTTCTGGATTCGCGAGAAGTTCAAGATCTCGTCGCATGGAGGCCCCTACGGACCCGCGGCGTTCGGCACCAGCGACTACTCCGTGCTGACCGATTGGCCCGGCGGCGGCGTGATCGGCATCCATGGCACGGACGAGCCCGGGTTGATCCCCGGCGATCCCTCCCACGGCTGCATTCGAGTCAAGAACGCCGCCGTGCTCGACCTCTTCCACAAGATGCCGATCGGCACCCCGCTGTTGATTCGCTAGAAGATCATCGGCCGGTTGCCGCGCCAGGCGCGACCAGCCGGCCACCTCAGCCGATGGCGACCATGCGCTCGATCGGCACCCTCGCGAGCTCGGCGATGTCCGCCGGGACCTTCACCTCGCCCGTGAGGTCGCGCAGGCAATCGCGCAGCTTGGGAAGCGTGATCATCTTCATGTACTTGCAGAAGGCCATCCGGTTGGCCGCGATCAGGTCGGCCTGAGGAGCGGCCTGCTCGAGCGGATAGAGCATGCCCGTCTCGGTGGCGATGATGAACGAGCCGTCGGGGTTGGCCTCGACGTGACTGAGCATCCCCGAGGTGGAGAGCATGTGCACACCGTCGCTGGAGACGTCTCCGGAGGCGACGTACTCCATCGCCTGGGTGGAGCAGCCGCATTCGGGGTGGATGAGAAACTCGGCGTCGGGGTGCTCCGCTCGCATCTGATCGATGTCGGCGGGCTTGATCCCCGCGTGGACATGGCACTCGCCGTCCCAGACGTGGAACCTCGCCCGTGCCTCGGGTCTGTCGATCAAGCCGGTCTCCCGCTCGACGTAGGCGCCCAGCCACATATCGGGACCGAACAGGATCTCCGTCTCGGGACCGTGCTCAGCCCAGATGTGCTCGACGACGTCGACTGCGTTCGAGGAGGTGCAGCAATAGTCGGTCTCGGCCTTGACCTCGGCCGAGGTGTTGACGTACATGACGACCAACGCGCCGGGGTGCTCGGCCTTCCAGGCGCGCAGCTGCGGCGCGGTGATCGAGTCAGCGAGGGAGCAGCCGGCATCGCGATCCGGGATCAGCACCGTCTTCTCCGGCGAGAGCACCGAGGCCGTCTCGGCCATGAAGTGGACGCCGCAGAACGCGATCACGGAAGCGGACGTCGCCGAAGCAGCCCGGGAGAGGCCGAGCGAGTCGCCGACGTAGTCGGCCACGTCCTGGAGCTCGGGCACCTCGTAGTTGTGGGCGAGGATGATCGCGTCACGCGAACGCGCGAGCTCCCGCACCTCGGCCGACATCTCCTCGATCTGGGCACGCGACAGCTCACCCTGCGGGGGTGGCCCCTGGATTGTCGGAAGCTCCTGCATTCGGCGGGACCTCCACTCAGACGAGCGGTTCGAATCCTTGATTTTCGCAAGCCGTCCGCTGGTCGGACGGTCGAGCGAATGACGTCAGTAAGTCTAGCGCCCACCCCCGCCCGGCCCGGCTTTACGCTCAGGTCATGCCGGAGTTGCCAGAAGTCGAGATCGCCGCCCGACGGCTCGATGCCGCGCTCGCCGGCGCCACCGTCGAATCGGCCCTCGCGCCGGGGATGGTGGCGCTGAAAAGCGTCAAGCCCCCGCTCGACGCGGTAGTCGGGCTCGAGGTCTCAGGAGTTCGCCGGGTCGGCAAGATGCCGGTCATCGAGTTCGGCCACGCTGACGACCGCCTCGCCCTGCTCGTCCACATGATGTCCGCCGGACGGCTGCAGCTCTTCGACAAGCGCGCCTCACTCCGCGACCGGGCCTCGAGGATCCTGATCCGCCTCGAGGACGGGCGGGAGCTGCGGCTCCGCGAGTTCGGCACGAAGCAGCGGGCGTGGGGAAAGCTGATGCCCATCGGCGACGTGGCGGCGGACGAGATGGTCGCGACGCTCGGCCCCGAGGCCTGGCCCGCGCCGACGACCGAGACGCTCGCGGAGATTCTCGCCCTGCCGCGCCACCTTCACCCGATGCTCCGTGACCAGCGCGTGATCGCCGGAATCGGCCGCTCGTGGGTCGACGAGGTCCTCTGGGAGGCGCGCCTCTCTCCATTCAGGAAGGGAACGGAGCTGTCGACCGAGGAGACCGAGCGGCTGCACGACGCGCTCGCCGTCCTCGGCGGGGCGATCGAACACTACGAGGAGGTCCTCGGCGAGACGATCCCGGACAAGATGCCGATGCCCCTGCAGGTTCACCGGCGCGAGGGGGAGGCCTGCCCCCGCTGCGGCGAGACGATCGCCGCGATTCATTACGCCGATCGGATCACCTGCTACTGCCCCAAGGAGCAGACGGGGGGAAGGATTCTCGCCGACCGGCGGCTCTCGCGGCTGCTCAAGTAGACGATTCCGTGGAAATGCTCCGTGCGCTTCCGGCCTTATGCCAGCGGCGACGAGTCGAGTTGGCGGCGGAGGTCGTCGACCGACTCGTAGATCGCCTCCGCGCCGGCGTCCCTCAGCTCCTCCTCGGGAAATCCGCCGCTGAGGAGCGCGATCGTCTCCAGCCCGGCGCGCTCGGCGGCCCTGACGTCCCACGGGGTGTCGCCGACCATCACCGCCGGGCCGCCGCCGGCCTTCTCCAGGGCGACCTCGATGAGGTCCGGCTCGGGCTTGCTCGCGTCGACGTCGTCCGCGGTCGTCCAGCCGTCGAGGTGATCGCCGATCCCGAGCATGTCGATGAACCGCTCGATGTCCTTGGCACTCCCGGAGCTGGCGACGACCACCGTGTGTCCTCTCTCCTTGAGCCCCTTGACGAACTCCGTCGCGCCTTCGATCGCGGCGACCTCACCGATCATCGACTCGAAGATCTCGCTCTCGTGCTTGCGAACCGAGTCACCGTGCTGGGCCTCGGCCTCGTCGCCGGCCAGCTCGGCGATCACCTTGTCGCCGCCGATGCCGACCGCCCGGTGGATCCGCCAGACCGGGACGACCATGCCCTCGCGGCGAAGCGCGAAATGCCACGCGAGGGCATGTTGGTAGTTGTTGTCGACGAGGGTGCCGTCTACGTCGAGGATCGCTGCTGGAACCGACATCCCACCGGCGCTACCCCGTGACGGGGGACGCAAACAGCGCCGACCCGCCTCGCCGGCCATAGGATCCGCGAATGTCGGCCAGGGGCAAGCGGCTCGCGTCAGCCGCCGGAACGGCTGCGCTTCTGGCGACGCTCACCATCGGGCCCGCCGATGTTGCCGGCGCCCACGGGCAAGGGGGCGTCGCACGACCTCCCGGGGATCGCGTTCACGTCTCCACGACCGGTGACAACTCGGAGCTCGTCGATCGGATCCCGATCGCACGGCGCAGGGGCGCGGAGCCGCGAGTCGTGATGTCACTTGGGCCGCAGCGACTGCCTCTGTTGCGCCCCGGCGACCACCTCGGCATCTCCTCGGAGGTCCAGCTGACCGTCAACTGCGACAAGCGCTCGCCCCGTTGCGTCGGGCCGATCTACCACTACAACCCGAAGGTGGACGTCGCTCTGCGGCTGACCGACTCGGCGGGATCGACGCACGGAAGGCTTCTCGCCCGGCCCAAGCACTCGGTCTGCCGTCAGCGTCTCCCCGACCGGGAGCACCACTGCGTGATCGTCTTCACCGGCGCGGGCATGAGGATCGGCAGGGCCGATTCGCTTCCCTGTCCCGCCGACGGATGCTTCGTCAACCTCGTGATCGATTCCCATAACCGCCATTCCGGTCGCGGCGATTCCCTGCTGGTCGGCGGCAATCGCCCGGATGGCTCGATCCCTCAGGACCGAGGACGCATCAACGCGATCGTTCGGAGTCCCGCCGACGGCGCCTACCCGAAGCCGCGGGTGTCCAGGGCGCGCGTCCACAAGGTCCTCCCCCTCGATCTGAAGCCCCGCGTCGTCTATTCCCAGCGCCTCGGAAACGTGCGGGCGGGCGACCAACTCGAGGTCCAGGCGACCGTCTTCACCAACATCGCAAGGCTTCGCTACGCAGCCGTTACGACGACGAAGGTGATCCTCGCGGAGACGCGCCTGGGAACCCATCCCGGCGCCCTCGCGCGTGATGTGGGAGGCGACGGCGAGATCACCGAGGGAAACGGCTACAACTGCACTCAGAACAAGGCAACCTGCATCAGCCGCAAGGCAGGGGTTCTGAAGATCACCAAAGACGCGCGCTCCGCCGGCGAGCCTCGGCCCCTCTATGTCAACGTGGTCGTCATCGTCGGCCCCAAGCGCAAGCGCGCGCGGCCCGGCGATCGCGATCGGGTGCTCGGCCGCGGTGACCTCGAGGTCACCCGCTATCGCAACCCGCGCCACTGACCGACCGGTCCACCGGCCCGCCGGTTACGCTCGCCGGAATGGCCCACGCGAGCCCGACGTTCGAGCAGTCCGTCACCGAGCTCAAGCAGCAGATCGAGCTCGAGCGGGAGGCGGCCTGCTTCCTCGTCCTGCGCGTCGCATCGGGTGAGCAGATCCTCGTCCCCCTGGCGGGGCGCAGGCGCATCTCGATCGGCCGCGACGAAGGCGTCGACGTGGCGCTCGACGGCGACGAGGAGGTCTCTCGCGTACATGCCGAGCTGGAGCTGATCGGCGGGTCCTGGGTCGTGCGCGACGACGGGCTCTCCACGAATGGGACCTTCGTCAATGACGAGCGGGTCGGCTCGCGTCGCCGGCTGGCGGACCGGGACCTGATCATGGTCGGCGGGACCGGGATCCTCTTTCGTGATCCCAGCATCGGCGAGCGTCCCGGCGCAACCGTCGCCTCGTCCGGGGAGCATCCGGCACCACCGCTGACGGAGACGCAGCGCCGGATCCTCGTCGAACTCTGCCGCCCGTTCGGAATGGGTGAATCCTTCGCGACGCCGGCCACGAATCGCGAGATCGGCGAGCGCGTATTCCTCAGCGTCGATGCCGTCAAGGGTCACCTCCGAGCGCTGTTCGAACGCTTCGCGCTGAGCGATCTCCCACAGAACGAGAAGCGCGTCCGACTCGCCGAGCAGGCGTTGCGCTCAGGGGCGATCCGCCCGAGCGAGCTGCTCGAGGACTGAGCTAGGGGGCGATCCGGGTCACGGTCGCGTCGCCCGAGTTGGCCGTATAGACGGCGGACGTCCCGATCGCGACGTCCGCCGGTTCCGCCCCGACGGGGATCGCGTCGCCCTGCTGCTCGCCATCGGATGGGTCGAAGCGCTCGACCTCGTTCTCACCGGCGCTGGACACCCAGATCGATCCCAGCCCCACCGCGACGCCGCTCGGCCGAGCGGCCACCCCGATCGGCGAGCCGATCGCCCGCAGCGTCGCCGGGCTGAGGCGCATCAGCGTGCTCGAGCCCTCGTCGACGACCCAGATACCCCGCGTCGAGACCGCAAGCGCGGTGGGGCCGGAGCTGACCTTCTGGTCGGCGACGACCTTCGCTGCTTCGGCGTCGATCCTCGTCACCCGCCCGGATGCCGTCTCGGCGACGTAGACGGAACCCTTCCCGGTTGCCAGCGCCGCCGGCGCGTGGGCGACGTCGACGGTGGCGCTGACTCGATTCGTCCTCGGATCGATTCGCATCACCGTGTCGTCGCCCTCGTTGCTGACCCAGACGAAGTTGGGGCTCACCGCGACGTCGCTGGGCTTCGAGCCGACGGGTACGCGAACCGACTTCCCCCCCTCGCCGGGATTGAGTCGGTAGAGAGCGTCTCGGTTGACCGCCCAGATCGAGCCGAAACCGACCGCCACCGCCCGTGGCGAGTCCAGTGGGATCGGCGTCGAATACTTCTCCGGTCGGCCCTTGCGAAGGCGATCGACCTGATTGCTCCCGAGGCTGGCGACCCAGACGCGCACCTCACCGACGGCGACGCTGACCGGTTGTTCGCCGACGGCCCCCGGCGGCGATACCGCCACGGTCAGGTCTGCGGACCCCGCCATCTCGTCGGACCCGCCCACCACCAGCACGGCGATGATCGCGGCGGCGACGGCAGTCACGAGGCCGAGGCCGGCCGCAGCCATGCTCCTGCTCCTCCGGTGCTCGCGCGGGCCCGAAGCCGTCGACCGGCTGCCGAGGAGCGCCACTTCCAGGCTGCGCGCGAACTCTCCCGCCGTGGCGGGACGGTCGGCCGGTTCGATCGCCATGCCTTTCTGAAGCAGGGCGTCGACCTCCCTCGAAAGGGCCGGGGCCGCATCCGCGGCCGAGGGCCGCGGCGCCTTCGTGTGGGCGATCAGCGTGGCGAGCTCCGTCTCGCGTTGGAACGGGCGCCTTCCCGTGAGTGCCTGAAACGTCACGCAGGCGAGCGAGTAGGTGTCGGAGCGCGCATCGGCATCACCCGATTCGATCTGCTCCGGGGCCGTGTAGTCGGCCGTGCCGAGTACCTGCCCGCTGCCGGTGAGCGCGGTCGAGGCCGTTGCGTCTCCTGGCTCGGGCTGCAGGGGCTTGGAGATCCCGAAGTCGGTCAAGTAGACGCGCTCGCCGCCATCGCCCGCCTCGGCCAGCAGCACGTTCGCCGGCTTGACGTCGCGGTGCACGAGGCCGGCGGTGTGGGCGGCATCGAGTGCGGCTGCGATTCCAGAGACGATCGCGGCTACCCGCGCCGCCTCCAGGGGTCCGTCGTCGAGCACGCGCGACAGATCGACGCCATCGACGTAGCGCATGACGATGTAGAGGAGGCCATCCTCCTCCCCGGCGTGATGCACCGGAACGACGTTCGGATGCTCGACTGACGCCGCAAGCCGCGACTCGCGCCGGAAGCGCGCGGCGAATGCCGGGTCCGCCGAGAGACGAGGGGCGATCACCTTGATCGCTCGCCGGCGGTCCAGCGAAATGCTGTGGGCCCGAAACACGATCCCCATTCCTCCCCGGCCGATCTCCGCCTCGATCAGGTGGCCGGCGAAAGTGTCTCCAGGGTGGGGCTCCGCGCTCACGCCGGCTCGAGCAGCATCGAGAGGTCGAGCGTCGGCGCCGAATGCGTGAGGGCGCCGACCGAGATGAAGTCCACGCCGGTCGCCGAGATGGCGCCGACGGATTCGAGCGTCACGCCGCCAGATGCCTCGAGGTCGGCTCGCCATCCGCTCTCGCGCTCGAAGTCGTCCCGCGCCGTGACCGCGGCCGCGAGCCCTTCCGTACCCATGTTGTCCAGCAGGAGCCTGCCGGCCCCGCTGGCCAGCGCCTCCTCGACCTCGGCGGCGTTGCGGCACTCGATCTCGATCGGGCGCTCGGGATGGGCGGCCCGGGCGCCGCTGACGGCATCGGAGAGACCGCCGGCGAGGGCGACGTGGTTCTCCTTGATCAGAATCTCGTCGTAGAGCCCGATCCGGTGGTTTCGCCCTCCCCCGGCCCGAACGGCTGCCTTCTCGAGCTCCCGCAGCCCCGGCGTCGTCTTCCGGGTGTCGAGGATCGTCGCCCGTCCGCCCTGCGCTCCGGCGGCAGCGACGAAGCGCGCCGTGAGCGTCGCTACGCCTGAGAGCCGCCCGACGAAATTGAGCGCAACTCGCTCCGCCGCAAGGAGCGCGCGCGCCGGGCCGGCGATCACCGCTACGTCGAAGGGCACCTCAGTCCGCCACTCACCCTCGTCGCCGAGGCGCTCGAGATCGCCGCCACCGACGCGCCTGAATGCCTCCGCCGCGACCCCCAGGCCGAACAGGACACCCGGCTGCTTCTGCACGATCCGGGCCCGGGCATGCGCTCCGGCGGGAACCGTCGAGTCGGTGGTGATGTCACCTGTGCCGATGTCCTCGGCCAACGCGCGCCCGACGAGCTCGCGCCAGCCGCCGCTCCCGGGGGGGGTCATCCGCCGTGTGCTGCGCTCTGCAGCAGGTACTCGCGGATGAAGCCGTCGAGATCCCCGTCGAGGACGCGCTGTGCGTCTCCGGCCTCGTGCCCGGTGCGGTGGTCCTTGACCCGGGTCGTCGGATGGAGGGTGTAGCTGCGGATCTGCGATCCCCACTCGACCGCCTTCTGCTCTCCGCGCTCGGCCGCCATCTCCTCGGATCGTTTGCGTTCCTCCTCGGCGATCAGGCGAGCTCGCAGCATCTGCATCGCCGTCGCCTTGTTCTGCGTCTGCGATCGCTCGTTCTGGCATTGAACGACGATGCCGGTCGGCACGTGCGTGAGCCGCACCGCGGAGTCGGTCTTGTTGACGTGCTGTCCGCCGGCGCCGGACGCCCGGTAAGTGTCGACCCGGATGTCGCCCTCGTCGAGCTCGACCTCGACGTCGTCGGCGACCAGCGGGGAGACGTCGAGCTGCGCAAAGGCCGTGTGACGACGCGACTGCGAGTCGAAGGGAGAGATCCGGACGAGCCGGTGGACGCCCCGCTCGGCCGAGAACAGCCCGTACGCGTTCTCACCACGGGCGATGAACGTCGCTGACTTCAAGCCCGCCTCCTCGCCCTCGGAGGCCTCCTTCAGCTCGGTCTGAAAGCCGCGGCGCTCCGACCAGCGCAGGTACATGCGCAGCAGCATCTCGGCCCAGTCCTGGGAATCGGTGCCGCCGGCGCCCGATCTGATCGTCACGACGGCGTCGCCGTCGTCGTGCTCGCCGCTGAAGAGTCGCTGCTCCTCGAGCTCACCGAGGCGCACTTCGACCGAGTCGAGCTGCTCGTTCAGCTCGGCGGCCATCTCCTCGTCCTCGGCGGCCATCTCGGCGAGCTCGCCCAGGTCGGCGGCGTCGGAGGAGATGCCCTCCCAGAGATCGATCTTGCGCTTTGCGCGGGTGTGCTCGCCGGAGATCCTGGCCGCAGCCTCCTGGTCGTCCCAGAACCCGGGAGCCTGCATCGCGGACTCGAGCCGCTCGACGTCGCTGGTCAGCTTCTCCGGGTCAAAGGTAGTCCCGGAGCAGCGTCAACTGCTCGCGGACCTCCGCGATCCGGGCGTTTGTGTCGAGCGCCTCGGCCATTGGTAAGCAGGCTAGCGCGCGCCGGGGGGTCAGCGGTGGCTGTGGGAGGTGGACCACTTCCGGTACGACATCAGCGCCCGCCTTCGCCTCATCTGCTCCGACGTCTCGCGCCGCAGCATCCCCACCGGGTGGGGTCCCTGCACATGCGGGTGCGGCCCCAGCGTGCCGTAGTGCTTGCGCAGGTTTGCCTTGAGCGTCCCGCGATGAACGGCACATGCATACCTGGTGGGGCCATATATGCCCCGACCCTGCCACACCAGCCAGTTTCCCGGCTCCACATCCACATAGGTGCCGAACATCAGAAGCGAGAGGCTCTCGGTCAGGCCCTTGTGCGTGTCCTCGTCGGGCAGGGCATCGCAGAACTCGCAGCGGAAGATGAGCCGGCAGGGCATAAGGGACCACCTGATACATATCAGGCGTTTGAAATGGCGCGCAGGCGGAGACCGGTGCGTTCGCGTTCGCGTTTGATCTGGTCACGGGTGAAGCGAACCACGTTCCAGCTGACCGTGGCAAGGATCTGGCCGCGATCGGCATCGTCCTCGTTTGCCTGGCGGCCACCATGCCAGCGCCACGAGTCGACCTCGACGATGAGATTCAGGTCGGGCCAGCAGAAGTCGGCGATGAACTGACGTTCGCCAACTCGGATTGGGTGATTGACGAGGGGCTGCGGCACCTCAAACTCACGGCAGATAGATCGCATCCGGCGCTCGTTGACCGATCGGGCTTCGACAGGGTCGTCGATGATCAGGGCGAGGACGTGACGGACACCGGGCCGGGAGCGGTGCAGGTGGGCGAGCTCCTCCAGTCGATGCCGGTTGAGCATCCGCAACGAGTCGGCGGCCATGATCAGGTCCTCGGTCCCTTCCGCCCCGAGGACGGAGGCGCAGTCGATGACCGTTCGGGCGGGCGAGGTGCAGGGGATGCCCTGGCGGATAGAGGCGTCGCGCGAATCGATCGTGCGGCGATGGACCTTGATGCCCGGTCGGCTCCGTCCACTTCCACCGGCGTTGGTGATGGAGGGCATCGAGGGAGCGTCCTCAATGAACCCGAACAGGCTGGCTGCACATAGGTCGCTGACGAGCGAACCGCGTCCGCAGGCGAAGACGGCCGCGAGGTATCGCTGCTGGGTGGTGAATGGAGGTGGGTGAACTGCGAAGACACCCTGGTGGACGCGAAAGAGGCGCCTTCTGGCGACTCTGTTCCTGACCCCGCGTCCGCTCAGCCCGAGTTCATTGAGCTGACTCCCGGTGATCAGATTTCGTTGCCGGCTCGCGAAACGCTCGGCACCCTCCGAGATTGCCTTCCCGTTGGCGTCTTCCGGCCCATACTGGGCCGCTTTCTGCCAATGGGAGGCCACCCGCTGACCTTCGCACTGCAGCGAGCACTCGTGGCGCGCCCCGTTCTATGCCTGAGAGGCGGAAGTGAAACGAATGATGCGCCGCCAGCGTCTCAGGCGAGGTTGGGAGTGAGCTGATCAAGGAAGAGGAGCGGTCGCTGCCATCTGGCAGTGATCCGATCGATGACGCAGAGCTGACGCTTCCCGGCCCGTCAGGCGCCGTGGCACTTCTTGAACTTCTTGCCGCTGCCACACCAGCAGGGGTCGTTGCGACCCACCTTCTCGGCTTCGGCCTTGACGACGGTCGCCGGATTGGTGCCGCCGTTGGTCACCGCTCCGATGGCAGCCGGCGCCGTCGCGGTCGCGGTCGCCCCGGCCGCCGCACGAGCATCGTTGAGAGCGGAGGGCTGCTCCGCTGTACCGCCGGAGTAGTTGACATCCCCCTGGGGCTCCTCGCCGGGGGCGAAGGCCTCCTCGACATCGGCCGGCTGGAGCTCGACGTCGACGTGGAAGATCAGGCGCGTGTACTCCTCCCAGATGGAGTCCATGAGCGCCTCGAACATGATGAAGCCCTCGTTTTTGTAGGCGACGAGGGGGTCGATCTGGGCGAAGCCGCGGAGGTGGATTCCCTGCCGCATGTAGTCCATCTCGTGCAGGTGCTCCTTCCACCTGGCGTCGATGATCTGCAGCAGGATGTAGCGCTCGAGGGAGCGCATCAGCTCCTCGCCGAACTCCTCCTCGCGCTCGTCGTATGCGGCGAGGGCGTCCTCGGTCAGCAACGCGCGGACGTCCTCGCGGCTGGAGGTCTGCGGGTCGAGCTCGGCGAGGTCGACCGAGCCGTTGTAGAGCGTGTGCAGCTGCGTCTCGAGGCCACCGAGATCCCATTCCTCGAAGACGTCGGAGGACGTGTACTCGTCGACGGTGCGCGAGACGACGCCGGCTACCTGTTCGCGAGCGGTGTCCCCCATATCGCGGCCCTCGAGGACCTCGCGCCGGTAGCGGTAGACGACGCGGCGCTGCTCGTTCATGACGTCGTCGTACTCGAGGGTGTTCTTGCGCTGCAGGTAGTTCTGCTCCTCCACCTTCTTCTGAGCGTTCTCTATCTGCTTGCTCAGCATCTTGGCCTCGAGCGGGAACTCCTCCCCGTCGTCGTCGACGGGGCCGAGGCGGTCGAGGATCTTGAAGATGCGGTCGCCGGCGAAGAGCCGGACGAGGTCGTCCTGGGCGGAGAGGAAGAACCGAGAGGCGCCGGGATCGCCCTGGCGGCCGGCGCGACCGCGGAGCTGGTTGTCGATGCGGCGGGACTCGTGCCGCTCAGTGCCGCAGATGAACAACCCGCCGGCCTCGCGGACCCGCTCGCCCTCCGCCTTGCAGCGTTCGATGAGCCCGGGCATCATCGCCTCGAGCTCCTCCTCGTAGTTGGGGTCCTCGGGGCGGACGCCCAGCTTGCGGAGCTCGTGCTCGGCCATCTGCTCAGGATCGCCGCCGAGCTTGATGTCGACTCCGCGGCCCGCCATGTTCGTCGCGATCGTGACCGCGCCGATGCGCCCGGCCTGGGCAACCGTCTCACCCTCACGTTGTGCGTGCTCGGGCTTCGCGTTCAGTACGACGTGCTCGATGCCCTTCTGCTTGAACTGCTCGGAGAGCATCTCCGAGACTTCGACCGAGACCGTTCCGACGAGGATCGGCTGACCGGTGGCGTGCCGCTCGGCGATCTCGTTGACGACCGCCTTCCACTTGCCCTCCCTGGTCTTGTAGATCTGGTCGTTGGCATCGTCGCGGATCATGTCCCGGTTGGTCGGGATCTCGATCACGGGCATCTTGTAGATCTTCATGAACTCGGTGGCCTCGGTCAGAGCCGTGCCGGTCATCCCGCTGAGCTTGTCGTAGAGGCGGAAGTAGTTCTGCAGGGTGATCGTCGCGAGCGTCTGGTTCTCCTCGCGGATGCTGACGCCCTCCTTCGCCTCGATGGCCTGATGCAGGCCCTCCGACCAGCGGCGTCCCTCGAGGATGCGCCCCGTGAACTCGTCGATGATCATCACCTCGCCGTCGACGACGGCGTAGTCCTTGTCGCGTCTGAACAGGGATTGCGCCTTCAGCGACTGGATCAGGTGGTTGACGAGCGTGCCGTGCTCGGAGAGGTAGAGGTTCTCGACTCCGAGGAACCGCTCCGCCTTCTCGACCCCCCGCTCGGTCGGCGCGACGGTCTTGTGCTTCTCGTCGTACTCGTAGTCGTACTCGGCCTCCGAGGTGTCCTTGGACTCGCCGAGAGCCTTCAGCTTCACCTGCGCCTCCGCGCCCTCGAGGCTCTTCGCAAGGCGCGCAAACGTGTAGTAGAGATCGGCGGCGGCCTCGGGGGCGCCGGAGATGATCAGCGGCGTCCGGGCCTCATCGATGAGGATGTTGTCAACCTCATCGACGATCGCGAACTTGTGGTCGCGCTGGAAGCAGCGCTCCAACGTCGGCGCCATGTTGTCGCGGAGATAGTCGAAGCCGAACTCGGAGTTCGTGCCGAACGTGACGTCGGCCTCATAGGCGGCGTGACGGCGATCACCATGGTCGGGGAGGTCGGTGTCCTGGAGGATGCCGACGCTGACGCCGAGCATCTCGTAGAGCGGTTTCATCCACTCGGCGTCGCGGCGCGCCAGGTAGTCGTTGACGGTGATCAGGTGGACGCTGTTGCCGGCCAAGGTGTTGAGGAAGACGGGCAGCGTCGCTGTGAGGGTCTTGCCCTCACCGGTGCGCATCTCGGCGATTGCGCCGGAGTGCAGGACCATGCCGCCGATCAACTGGACGTCGTAATGACGCTGCCCCAGGGCACGCCTACCCGCCTCGCGGCAGAGGGCGAATGCCTCCGGCAGGAGGTCGTCGAGCGACTCGCCCCCGGTGGCGCGCTCCCGCAACTTGTCCGCTTCGATGCGGATCTCGGCGTCCTCGAGCAGCTCCATCTCGGGCTCGAAGCGATTGATCTCCGCGACCCGCTTCTCGTACTCCTTGAACTGCTTCGACTCACCGAGCCGCAGTGCGCGATCTATCAGCCCTCGTGCCATCTCAGGTCAGGGTACCGAAAGGCCCCATGGCGACCGAATGGCTGGGAGCCGGATGCGCCCGCAGCGTCAGCTCAATTGCCGGGAGCGGGCGACCGCAGGGCAACGGTTCGGTCGCGTCCGCCGTGCTTGGCGGCGTAAAGGCCTTCGTCGGCCCGCTTGAGCAGCGACTCGACCGGCTCGCCGCCCACCCACTCCGCCACGCCGACCGAGCAGCTCAGCCCGTCGGGAAGCGCTTCGCGGAGCTGGTTGCCCAGCGTCACCGCCTCCTCGAGCGTGCACGACGGGAGGGTGACCGCGAACTCGTCGCCGCCGATCCGGGCGAGCAGATCCGTCACGCGCAGCCGCCGGCGCCAGCGGACGGCTGCAGTGTGCAGCAGCCGATCGCCCGCCGCATGCCCCCAGCGATCGTTGAAGGACTTGAGGTCATCCAGGTCGAGCAAGCCGATCGAAAGGCGATGTCGCCCCCGAGTCGCGCGGGCCAGCTCACGCGAGAGCTCGTCCTGCCACGCACGCCGATTGGAGACCTCGGTGAGCGGATCCGTTCGGGCCAGACCGGTCATGTGCTCGAGGGCCTCGGCGCGATCGATGGCGACCGCGGCCTCGTCGGCGAGCAGCTCGAGCAGACCGAGGAGGCGGTCGCTCGGAGGTGCCGTCGGATGGCTCCACCCCATCGCGATCACACGGTTGCGTCCACCATCGGGCCGGATCGGCTGCCACACGGCCGACACCGCGCCTGCTTCGGCCAGTGGCCAGCCGAGCGGTCCGCTGCTGTCCAGGTTCGAGGCGAACGTGACCTTCCCGGTGCTCTGGGCGATCGTGGCGTAGGCATTGGGGTCGGCGTCGGCGGCGACGCCTCCGAGCTCGGATCCGCACGCGGCGGTGACGAGCAGGCCGGGGGCGTTGGTCGG
The DNA here is from genome assembly GCA_963826475.1 of uncultured Solirubrobacterales bacterium. GTDB lineage: Bacteria > Actinomycetota > Thermoleophilia > Solirubrobacterales > 70-9 > RHKX01. Next base: position 1,831,550 of record CAWGXC010000003.1, read on the forward strand.
CGGCTCGATCACCGCGGCGACCTCGCAACCGGCGAGATCCATCGCCGCGTGGCAAAGGGTCCGGCGCGTCTCATCGAGCTGAGTGCTCCGCGCCAGGGACCGGGTGGCGGTGGCCAAAGCCTCCAGCTCATCCGTGCGAGCGCGCAGCTCGTCGACCTCCCGACGCAGCTCGACCACGATCGACCCGCTCACAGCGGCCTCCGCGGATCCCAAATCTTCACGCCCGGGGTGCATCTCGTTCAGCGTAGACCCCCCTGCGAGCCCAACTGCATTCAGGCTTCCCTGCCGCGCATCCGGCCGACGAGGCGGCGGGTGGTGGAGCGCTTCCGGCTCAGCTCGCGATGGCGCTTCACCTGGCGGCTGATGTCGAGCGAGAGCGCCTTGATCGAGTGCCTCATGAGCGGCGAGCGCTCCTCGGCGTGCAGCGTCACCTTCTTCTCCCAGAGCGTGGCCTCCGCGACGTACTTGTCCTTGATCGAGGGATTCGCCTCCTCCCGCAGCACGATCTCGAGGCGGGCTCCCGCCGAGACCTGCTTGCCGAGCTTTCCGAATCGCTTTGCGATCTGCTCGCGGATCTCGTCATCAACGCTCGTGTCGCGGCCGACGATCTCGATCTGCATACCGGCTCCTGTCGCTTGGTGGGAGGATTCGCCCCGCGCATGCTACGCGGACCCCCTAGTTCTCGCGGGATCGAGCCGGGGCGCAGGCACCGCCGCAAGCGTCACCGCGTTGATCCGAAGGCAACCCGCTCGCCGCAGAGCCGCGGCGCAAGCGTTGAGCGTCGCTCCGGTCGTCGTGACGTCGTCGAGCAGCAGGCACCGCTCAGGGACCGGCGCACCGATCGCAAACCGCGGGGGAGCGCTCAGCCGGCGACGCCGGGACCGACCGCGCTGGGGCCGCCCGTCGAGTCGCCGCAGACAGGGTACGACCGTCAACCCGCTCGCTCCCGAAACTGCCCGAGCGAGCTCAGCCGCCGGGTCGAACCCGCGGCGGGCGAACCTCAGCGGAGAGGGAGGCACCGGCACGATCGCCCCGTCCAGGACGTCGGGCGGAGCGCCGGCGACGATCAGCGAAGCGCCCAGCTCGGCGACCACGAGGAGGCGGTGGAACTTCAGCGCCGCCACCAGGCGCCTGCCCGGTCCTTCATAGGGAAGCGGCGCGTAGCCTTCGTCGAGCGCCTCGGTCACCAGCCGCTGCGGACGCGCGTGGTCGATGGCGGCGACGCAGCTCCGGCACAGGCCGGGACCGCGCGCCGAACGGGCCAGCGGGCTGCGACAACAGAGGCACAGCGGCGGGGCGAGCAGCCCGATGGCTCGGGAGGAGAGGGCTTGGGCGACTTCAGCGCGTCGGATGGGTGAAGGATCGGTCCCGCCGCCACGACGATCACCACCCGTTCGTGACGATGCAGGAGACGATCAGCGCTGATTCAGGCAGCGCTCAGGCGAGCACGGTGCGGTCGCGCCCTCCCAGCTTGGCCTCGTACAGAGCCGCGTCGGCCCGGCCGAGCAGCTCGTCGGCGGACTCCTCGCCATCCCAATGGGCGAGGCCGGCCGAACACGACTGCCCTCCCGGCGTCACCGCCCGCAACCGCTCAACGAGCCGCGCGGCCAGATCCGGGTCGCAACCGGGCAACGCCACGGCGAACTCTTCGCCCCCGTAGCGCGCGAGGAGATCGGTCTCGCGAAGCACCCGTTGCCAGGCGCCGGCGGCCTCCTTCAGCAGGCGGTCCCCCGCCTGGTGGCCGAGCTCATCGTTGTAGAGCTTGAAGCGATCGAGGTCGAGCATCGCGATCGCCAGTGGGTGCTGCTCGCGTCCCGCCCTGACGACCTCGCGCGAGACCTCGGAATCCCAGGCGCGCCGATTGGTCAGGCCGGTCAGCTCATCGGTCCTGGTCAGCCGCTCGAGACGTTCGAGCAGGCTCGCCCGCGCGATGGCGACGGCCGCCTCGGCCGCGATCACCCCCATGATTCGCTCGAGTCGCTCGGGGAGCTCGTCGACGGGCTCGTTCCAGGCGACCGCGATGACGCCCAGCGCGGTGTCCTCGTGCTGGATCGGGACCCAGAGCGCTGATGCGGCCTCGGTCGTCCGCATGAGCGACTTGGCGACGGAGGGATTGTCCTCGAGCCGGCGGGCGAAGACGATGCCGTGGGAGCTGAAGGCCGCGACCGAGCCCGCACGCTCTCCGAAGGGAACGAACCCTCCGCGGAGCTCGGCGCCGTCCGCCGCCGTGGTCCGCAAGCCGGTGCCCGCCATCTCAGGCTCGAACAGGACTCCGATGTCGGCTCCCGCGACCCTGCGCGCCGCCCGGCAGATGGCCATTCGCGCCTCCTGGGCACCGGTGCTCCTCGCGAGCTCGGCGACCCCGGTCGTGAGCGCCTCCACGTCGGCGGCGTGGTCGCGCAGCTCGACCTCGGCGCGCTTGCGGTCGCTGATGTCGTGCATCAGCGAATGCAGCGTCGTCTCTCCGTCGATCTCGACCATCGAGGCGGCGAGCTCGACCGTGAACTCATGGCCGTCGCGATGCATCACCCGACGCTCGGCGCGGACGTCGTAGCGCCCGCTCGGCGGAGCGTCCTCGCGTTCGCGGGCCATCACCGAGCGGAACTCCTGGTGGTCGGAGTCGGGGATGATCAGGTCGTAGATGGACCTGCCGATCGCCTCCCCTGCGGTCCAGCCGAACGTCTGCTCCGCGGCACGGTTCCAGCCCGTCACCACGCCGTCGCGGTCGTTCGCGACATAAGCCTCGTTCATCGCGTCGAGAATCAGATATCTGCGGCGCGCCTCGGCGGAGAGGCGGCGCTCGGCGCGGCGTTGGTCGGTGACGTCCTGGGCGATCGCGACGCAGCCTACGATCACGCCGCCTTCGCGAAGGGGGGCGGCCCGAATGGCCAGCTCGTTCTCGGTCCCAGCTCGCTGGAAGTCGAACGACCGACTTTCGCCGGCGAGCGCGGCGCGGTAGTGCTTGGTGAGGGTCGCCGCCTCGCCCGGCGGGAAGAGCTCCTCGAGCCGCTGGCCGACGGGACGGTCGGGCGCCAGTAGCTGCGCGCGGGCGCCGAGCAGCGAGCGAATCCTGAGATCGCGATCGAAGACGATCACGGTGCTGTTGGGAAGCTGGTCGAGCAGCGTGCGATACCGGTCCTCGTGCCTGCGGGCGCGGATCGCGAACAGCACGGCGAGTCCCGCCACGAGCGTGATCAGGGCGACTAGAAGCGTTGCGGTCATCGGGTCGTTCTCTCCATCGGCGGGAGACCGGAATCCCTTGATCGAAGTAAGCCGCCTCGCACCGCGCACGGGCCGCGGATGACGCGAGGGTCGTCAGTCGGCGAATACGACCCGCTCGACGGCGCTCAGGTCGGGCTCGCATCCGATCACTGCGGGCGCCTTGCCGAGCGCGGTGTCGGGATCTTTCAACCCGTGTCCGGTGAGGACGCAGACGACCGTCTCAGGCTTCGGCTCGTCGTCGACGGTCGGCAGCCCGTGGGCGATGAGGCCGGCGACGGAAGCGGCCGAGGCCGGCTCGCAGAAGACGCCCTCCCGTGAGGCGAGCAGGCGGTACGCGGAAAGGATCTGCTCGTCGCTGACCGCAGCGATCCGCCCTCGGCTCGAGGTGACGGCGTCCATTGCCTCCTCCCAGCGAGCCGGGTTCCCGATCCGGATCGCGGACGCCACCGTCTCCGGATTCTCGACCGCATGGCCGAGAACGAGGGGCGCCGCCCCCTCGGCCTGAAAGCCGAACAGCAGTGGAGCCACCCCGTACTCCTGAAAGCCGCGGCGATAGGCCGTGACGTTGCCGGCGTTGCCGACCGGGATGCAGAGTGCATCGGGGGCGGCGCCGAGCTCGTCGCAGACCTCGAAGGCCGCCGTCTTCTGACCCTCGATCCGAAATTCGTTGACGGAGTTGACGAGCTCGATCGGGTGGCGGTCGGCGAGCTGGCGGACGATCCGGAGCGCGTCGTCGAAGTTCCCGCGCAATGCGATCACGCGAGCCCCGTGCATCAGCGCCTGGGCGAGCTTGCCGATGGCGATCTTGCCCTCGGGGACGATCACGGCCCCCCTGAGCCCGGCCCGGGCGGCGTAGGCGGAGGCGGAGGCGGCGGTGTTCCCGGTGGATGCGCAGATGACGGCCTCCGCTCCCTGGGCGACGGCCCGGGAAACCGCGACCGTCATCCCGCGGTCCTTGAACGAGCCGGTCGGATTGGCCCCCTCGATCTTCAGGTAGACGTCGGTGCCGACGAGCTCGGAGATCACCGGCGCGTGGACGAGTGGCGTCGAGCCCTCGTCGAGGGTGACCACCGGGTCGCCCTCCCCGATCGGCAGGTACGCGCGATAGCGCTCGATCAGCCCAGCCATCGGGCACACCCTCTCACTTGTATTCCTCCTCCACGACTCGGATCGCCCGCGGCGCCGCCCGCAGGAAGTCGAGGTCGGAGATCTCGCCGTGAGCCGCGTAGAAGCTCGCCTCCGGCGCGCGGTGAGTGACCATCACGAGGCGGGCGTCCTGACCGCTGCCGCGCTGGACGACGCTCTTGACCGAGATCCCGTTGCGGCCGAGGACTTCGGCGATGCCCGCCAGGACTCCCGGCTGGTCGGCGACCTCGAGGTGCAGGTAGAACGATGAGTCGACGTCGGCGAGCATCTCGAGTCGATTGCCCGGGGAGTGGACGGGCGCTTCGCCGGCCAGGATGGAGACGACGTCGGAGAGCACGGCCGACGCGGTCTCGGTCCCGCCGGCGCCGGGGCCCGACATCGTGATCTCGGTGACCGCCGGGGCCTCGATCGTGATCGCGTTGAACGCGCCCTCGATCGGAGCGAGCGGGTGGCCGCGGTAGAGGAAGCAGGGGAAGACCCTGACGCTGATTCCGACACCTCTGCGCTCAGCGATGCCGAGCAGCTTCAGCGACAGCCCCAGCTCCCGGGCGTAGGCGATGTCGTCGGGCCGGATCTCGGTGATGCCCTCGTAAGTGACCTCACCGAGGTCGACGGGGGTATGGAAGGCGAGCCTGGCGAGGATGGCCATCTTCGCCGCTGCGTCCGCGCCGGTGACGTCGTCGGTCGGGTCCGCCTCGGCGAAGCCGAGCTCCTGCGCCCGGCCCAGGGCGTCTCCATAGGAGGAGCCCGTCGTCGCCATCTCGCTGAGGATGAAGTTGGTGGTGCCGTTGACGATTCCGGAGATCCGCTCGAGCTCGATCGCCCCGAGGCCCTCCTGGACCACGCGGATGATCGGGACCGCGCCGGCGACGGCGGCCTCGAAACGCAGCTGCACGCCCGCCCTCCTCGCGACCTCGAAGAGCTCATCGCCGTGATGGGCGACCAGCTGTTTGTTGGCCGTCACGACCGGCTTGCCGGCGTTGAGCGCGGCCAACACGTACTCACGGGCGGGTTCGATCCCGCCGATCAGCTCGACGATCAGCTCGGAGTCGGCGAGGATTCGATCGAAGTCGCCCTCGCCGCGCCGCAGGACCCCGGCGATCTCCGGCCGGCGGCCGGAGGCTGCCGCCACCGCCGATGCCCGCTCGCCCACGAGATCGTGAAAGGCACCGCCGACGGTCCCGCGGCCGAGCAGGCCGATCTTGGCCGGAGCGCCATCAGACATCGCGGGACGTCAGATCGTCGTAGGTCTCACGCCGGACGACTACCCGGGCGTCGCCGCCGGAGCAGAAGACCACGGGAGGTCGGGGTACCCCGTTGTAGTTATTGGCCATGGCGTGCCCGTATGCGCCGGTCGCCGGCGTCGCGAGCACGTCTCCGGATCGCGGCGCGGCGAGCTTCGCGTCCCGGACGAGCACGTCCCCGGACTCGCAGTGCTTGCCGGCGATCGTGACCTGGGTGTCGGGACGGGCCGTCGGGCGATCGGCGATCAGGGCCTCGTAGCGAGACCCGTAGAGCATCGGTCGCAGGTTGTCGGACATGCCGCCGTCGACCGCGAGGTAGGTCCTGACCCCGGGAATCTCCTTCACCGTGCCGACCGTGTAGAGCGTCACGGCGGCGTTGCCGACCAGTGAGCGCCCCGGCTCGACGAGGATCTTGGGAAGCGGGTCGAAGAGGCGTTCGATGCCGTCGACCTTGACGTCGACGTAGGAGGCGATCGACGGCGGAGAGTCGGTGGACTCGTACGCGATCCCAAGGCCCCCGCCGACGTTGAGCATGCGCGGATTGAGGTCGCGAGCGAATGCGGCGATGGCTTCGATCGCCCGGACGTACGGCTCGAGCTCGAAGATCTGCGATCCGATGTGGGCGTGGAGGCCCGCCAATTGCAGATGGCGGGAGTCGGCGATCGCCTCGATGCCGCGAATGGCCTGGCCGTCGGCGATGCCGAACCCGAACTTCGAGTCGAGTTGCCCGGTCTGTACGTAGGAGTGGGTCGAGGGCTTGATCCCCGGGGTGAGCCGGATCAACACCTGCTGGTCGCGCTCGAGGAGCGAGTCCGCGAGCGCGATCTCGGCCAGGGAGTCGACGACGATGCACCCGACTCCCCGCTCGAAGGCGAAGCGGAGCTCGGCCTCTGACTTGTTGTTGCCGTGCATGTAGATCCGCTCGGGCGGGAACCCGGCCCGCAGCGCCATGTGGAGCTCGCCACCGGATGCGACGTCCACGCTCAGGCCCTCCTCCTCACAGAGCGAGTAGATGGCCGAGACCGGGGCGGCCTTGCTCGCGAAGACGACCTCGTGGTCGACGCCGCGGGAGCGGAAGGCCTCCAGGTAGGCCCGCGCCCGCGCCCGGATGTCATCCGGCGCGTAGAAGTACGCGGGCGTTCCGAACTCCCGGGCGAGCTCGATCGCGTCGCAGCCGCCGATCTCGAGGTGTCCGGCATCGTTGACGGCGCTGCCGATCGGGTAAACCGGGGATCCGGTCACCGGGTCACCGGCGATCGGGCTCGCTGCGCTGGGACCGCTCATCGTCGCCATTCTCACATCACCTGACTAGGCTCGTGCAACGGTGCGCCTGCGGACGCCAGAGCCCCCCGACGATCGCGGCGAGCACGAGGGGCGGCCGTACTGGCTCTGGCTGCCGCGATACGAACCTCCATGGCCCGCCGTCGTGATCCTCCACGGGGCCGGCTCGAGCAAGGAGAGCCACGCCGACTTCGGCCGAGCCTGTGCGGACTTCGGCTGGGCGGCGGTCTCCTACGACCAGCGCGGGCACGGCGACGGCGCCGAGCCGATGACCCCCGCCGTCCTCGGTGACGTGAGTCGAATGGCCGCGTTCCTCGCCGCCCACGAAGGCGTCGACGGCGAGAGAGTCTGTGTCCGGGGCTCGAGCATGGGGGGTTTCCTCGCCATCCATGCGGCAGCTGCCGAACGGCGGATCGCGGGGGCGATCGCGATCTGTCCCGCGTCCGAGGACGGCCTGCGTCGCGGCCTCCGGGACGGCAGCTTCGAGATGCGCGCCGACGTCCCGGCGCTCGACGCCTGGCTCGGCGAGCATGACCTGCGGGAGGCCGTAGCGGCGATGAAGGAGAAGCCCCTGATCCTGATGCACGCCCGCGGCGATGACCGCGTTCCCTACACCTGGTCGGAGGAGCTCGAAGGCCACGCCGGTGGGGCCTGTCGGCTGCTGATCGTGCCCGGCGGCCATCATCGCTCCGTTCAGCACGATCCAGAGCTGCAGGCGACGTCGCTGCGCTGGCTCGGGCGAGCGCTCGCCGGGACGGCTGGCTAGAGGTAGCCCATCGGATCGACCGCCACGCCGTTGACGCGAACCTCGAAGTGGAGGTGGTCGCCGAAGCAGTGGCCGGTGCAGCCGACGTAGCCGATGATGTCGCCCTGCGACACGGAGCCCGAGGTGATCGCGAAGCTCGATTGATGGGCGTAGCAGGTGGAGAGCCCGCCGCCATGGTCGATGCAGGTGTAGTTGCCGTACCCGCCGCTCGCGGCCTCGGGCTGGGTGAAGGCGATGGTGCCGTCCATGGCGGCTCTGATCGGCGTACCCGCCGGCACGGCGATGTCGATGCCCTGATGGGGCACGCCCCAGCGGATGCCGAACGGGGAGACGACGGGTCCGTTCACGGGCCAGATGAGTCCGCTGCCGGCGCCCTGGATCGGTCCCGCGGGCAGCGGGGAGACGCCGCTGCTGGCGAGCGCGGCGGCCGCGAGCTTGGCTTGGATCTTTCCCTCGATGTCCTCGATCGAGCCGTCAAGGCGGTCGGCTCGCCCCCCGACCCGGCTCAGCGCCTGCTTGCTGCGGGAGCGGGCGGCGGCGAGATCGGACTCACGCGACTCCAGCTGCGCGCGAGTGCGCGCCAGCTCGTCCCGCTTGGCGGCGATCGAGTCCCGGGTCGCCGTAACGCGGTCGACCGTCGACTTGGTGTCGTCGCGGAGGCTTCGCACCTGCCCGACGATCTCGTTGTTCTGATCCTGAATGGAGCTCAGGTACTCGTAGCGGCTGAGGGCGTCGTCGAAGCCATCGGAGTTGAGCACGACCGCGATCGCGCTGGGGTCGTCCGCCTTGTAGATCTCGACCAGCCGCTTCTTGAGCGCGTCGATCGAACGGGCGAGTCGCTCGCGCAGGACCTCGAGCTCATGCTGGGCGGTGTCGAGCTCGGCCTGGGCCTTGTCGAGCTCCTTCTGGACGGCCGCCTCGCGGTTGTGGAGAGCTGCGACCTGTCCGGTGAGGTCGTTGATCTGGGACTCGTAGCGGGAGATCTGGGTGGTCAGGACTCCCTTTTTGTCCTTGACCTGCGCGAGCTCCGCCTGCTTCTTGTCGAGCTTGCTCTGCAGGTCGTCGGCGGGAGCGCTGACGGCGAGCGCCAGAGCCGTGACGAGCACGGCCAGGAGCGCCGCGAGCACGAGGGGCGCGCGGCTTGAGCGACTGAGCTGAGCTGAACGGGGCGAAATCACGGGCGCTGGAGCCGCGCCAGAGTAGCACCGGAAAGGCCCTTTATGAGCAGTTCTTAACATTTATTCCTGCCGCTGCAACGCCCTTTGCAGGGCATTCCCACCTTCCGCCCCAGCCGCAACTTTCATTGCAAGCATTTGCTACCGACCAGGCAGGGGTCGAGTCCGGCGCCGGCCCCAGCTTCGATCCGGCGCGACGGCCCCATGCGCAACACTCCGCCTCGTGCCGAGCCGCCCCTACTCTCCCCCGCCTCCATCGGCGTGGTCGGACGGAGCCCGCCGGACCGCAGCGGCGCTGGCCGTCCTCCTCGTCGCCGCCATCGGCGTGGGCATCGGCTATCTCGTCTTCTCGGGCGGCGGTGGCGAGGCGCCGGCCGGACCTGGGCCGATCGTCGTGGTCGAGGGCGGGGCGAGCGTCAACTCGGATGAGCAGCGCAACTCGGCTGAGCTGATCGGCTTCCCGGCGTTCGCCACACGCAATACGACGCGGGTCGGAGGAGCGGACCCGACGAGCGACGCGGCCGGTGTCGCGCTGGCCTCCTATCCCTCGCTCGGAGGGGTCGGCGGACCTCGGGCCGCGATCCTGGCTCCATCCGGCTCGTGGCAGGAGGCGCTCGCTGCAACCCCGCTGACCGCTGATCCGATCGACCTCCCGATCCTCCTCGGCGAACCCGACTCGACACCGCAGATCACCACCGACGCTCTCACCGCCCTCCGCCCGCGAGGGCTTGCCAAGGAGGACGGGGCGCAGGTCGTCACGGTCGGTGACGTCGCTGTCCCCGACGGCTTGCAGTCCCTTCAGCTCGTCGGAAAGGGGCCCGCTGAGCTCGCCGGCCGAATCGATCGCGAACGAGCTCGGCTCGCGGGCGAGGCGGAGCCGGCACACCTGCTCGTCGTCAGCTCCACCGATGCCGCCTCGGCTATGCCCGCGGCGGCCTGGGCCGGTCGCTCCGGGGACCCGATCCTCTTCGCTGACGGCGACGACGTCCCGAAGGCCACGATCGAGGTCGTCAAGCGTCATCCGAAGGTCCCGATCTACCTGCTCGGCCCCGACACGATCGTCTCGGCGAAGGCCGTCCACGTTCTCGAGCGGGTCGGCGGCGTCAAGGTGAAGCGGATCGGGGAGCAGGACCCGGTCGAAAACGCCATCGCATTCGCCCGCTACGTGGATGGCGACTTCGGCTGGGACATCAATGATCCCGGCCACGGCTTCGTGCTCGCCAACTCCAACCGGCCGCTCGATGCCGCGGTCGCCGCGCCGCTGTCCGCGGGCGGAAAGCCCGGGCCGCTGCTGCTCACCGATGACGCAGCCACCATCCCGAAGGCGCTCCAGGGCTTCTTCAGCGACACCGAGCCGGGCTACATCGACGACCCTTCCCGCGCCGTCTACAACCACACTTGGATCATGGGTGACGCGAGCGCGATCTCGGTCGCCTTCCAGGCCCGGGTCGACGCGCTGACCGGCCTCGCCAGGGTCACCTCAGAGACGACGGCACCGGACTTCGGGCCGTCGGCGGGTGGCGGGAGGGCGTCCTCCGGCGAGGACGAGCCGGCGCCGCCGAAGGCCGGCGCGGGCGGCTCCAAGTAGGCTCCTGCGGCCTATGGCGCCGAAGCACAAGAGCGGGCGATGAGCCAGGCCGAGAGCTCTCACCGCCGCAACCCGGGACACATCCCGACGGTCGAGGACATCCGGGCCCTTGCCGGCCCCTCCACGCCGCACTTCGCGCTGCAGATCCGCAACCGGATCGCGGCGCTCATCGAACGGCTTCCCGATGGCGATCCCGCCCGGGTGGAGGGCGAGCGGCAGATCGTCCGCCTGACCGAACTGGCCAACCACACAGGCGATCCCCGGGGTCCCGGCCCCTCCCCGCGCCCCGGCTGAGCCGATGACGAGCGGGGCGACGAGCGGCGAGCGGGCGAAGGCGGAGCAGAGGGCTCTGGAGCTGCTGGAGCCAGATGCGCGCGAGCGGGCGGTGCGCGCACCCGGCGGCTATCTCGACCTCCTCGGCGAGGAGCTCGCGAGCACCGGCGCCACCCAGGATCTGATGCTGACGCGCGCGGTGCCGATGATCTACGAGCGCTGGTGGCGCCCGACGCTCGGACGTGCCTTCAAGGGTTTGACGGGCCCGGGAATGGACGAGGAGATGCGCATTGCGCGCCTCTTGCTCGGGCTCTCGGCCGGCCACTCAGTGCTCGACGTCGCCTGCGGCCCGGGCAACTTCACGCGATCCTTCGGCCGGGCGGTCGGCGGCGATGGCCTGGCGGTCGGCATCGACGCTTCCGAGACGATGCTCTCGCGCGGGAGCCGCGACCTCGATCGCTCCGGCGCCGACAACGTCTGCCTGCTGCGCGGCGATGCGATCGAGCTCCCGTTCCTCGACGCCTCCTTCGACGCCGTCTGCTGCTTCGCGGCCCTGCACCTGTTCGCGGATCCGTTTGCGGCCCTCACCGACATGACCAGGGTCCTTGCTCCCGGCGGGCGGATCGCGATCATGACCTCGGTGCGCCGACAGATCACGCTGCCCCCGTTGAAGCCGGTCCTCGAGCGCGCCAGTGGCATGCGCGTCTTCGAGCACGACGAGATCGTCTCGGCGCTTCAGATGCGGCAGTTCACGAACGTTCACCAGCGCGTGTCGGGCCTCGTCCAGTTCGTCGGGGGCAGGCTCGAGCGATGAAGGAGCTGGCAGCCGGCGTCGAGCAGCTCAACGGCCTCCCCCCGAACGCCATCAACGTCTACCTCGTCGGCGACGTGCTCATCGACGCGTCGACGAAGCTGTCGACGCGGCGGATCCTCCGCCAGCTCATCGATCGACCGCTTTCGCTGCTGGCGCTCACTCACGTCCATCCGGATCACCAGGGAGCAGCTCACGCCGTCTGCGAGGCGCGCGGCATCCCGCTCGCCTGCCACGCCGATGGCGTCGGGTCGATGCAGGGCGACGAGGATGCGCGGTTGCAGGGGCGGCCGACCGCCATCAACAAGCTCGTCACGGCGCTCTGGGAGGGACCGCCCCATCCCGTCTCCCGCGTGCTCACGGAGGGCGATGACGTGGCCGGCTTCCGCGTCATCGAAGCGCCCGGTCACGCGCCGAGCGAGGTCATCTTCTTCCGCGAATCGGACCGGGTTGCGATCTGCGGGGACGTCGTCAACACGATGAACCTGCTGACGACGCGCCCCCGGATTCAGGAGCCGCCCCACGGCTTCTCACTCGACCCGATGCTCAACCGCGAGAGCATCAAGCTCCTCGCGAGCCTCGAGCCGTCCCTGATCTGCGCCGGTCACGGGCCCCCGAGCAGGGACCTCGAGGGTCTGAAGAGGTTGGCGGCGGAGTTCTAGAGGGGCGCCTCCCGAAAGGACGGTCGGGGGTCGGGAATTGGCCTCGGCCGGGCTGACGAGCAGCCCCTTGGTTCAGACTGCAGCCGCGTGACCGACTTGATTTCCAGCTCGGCCTCCTCCCGCCTCGACCGGCGCTCCTCGCGACGGATCGTTTCGGGGCTGGCGATCGGCTGGCTGGCGATCCTCGTCAGCGGCTGCGGAGGGGCTTGGTCGAGCACGGTCGCTCATCCGGTCGAGCCGCCCACCCGCAGGCAAGCGCAAGTGGATCCGCCCCCGTTGCCGAAGCACCTCGATGTCGCCACCCCGCGTCAGGAGGCGGCCGCGAAGCTTGCGCGGTCCGCCCCGGCTCAAGCGAAGGCCGTGACCGAGCCGGAACCACAGGTCAAGGCCAAGGACATACCCCCGGGGGAGATGCCGGCGGCCTCTGCCGGTACGAATGGCTCGTTCACGCCTCCGCCGCCGTCGGAGCGGAAGTCCATCAACGCGCAGACGATGGCCGCCGGCCTGCAGGCCGGCGAGCAGGCGGTCCTGCTGGGGCGCACCGCCCTCGCCCCGCCCGGCGCGCCGCAACCGGTCAAGGCGGCGATCAGCGCGGCGAACCAGATCGTCGGCCGACCCTACGTCTGGGGTGGCGGCCACGGCTCCTGGTATTCGAAGGGCTATGACTGCTCGGGCTCGGTCAGCTACGCGCTTGGGGGCGGCGGGCTTCTCTCCGCGCCTCTCACCTCAACGGGCCTCGAGAAGTGGGGTGCTCCGGGGCCCGGGCGCTGGATCACCGTCTACGCGAACGCCGGGCACACATACGCGGTGATCGCGGGGCTGCGCTGGGACACGGTCGGGGACGCCCGGGGAACCGGACCCCGATGGCATGCGGAGTTGCCGTACCCCAAGGGCTTCGTCGTGCGGCATCCGCCCGGCTACTGACGACCGGTAGCCGCACCGGCGCCCCTCGTTGAACGGCTCAGACCCGCTGAATCAAAGTTCCGGTCCCCAAACCGCCACCGCAGCACATCGTGACCAGTCCGACCTCCTTGTCGGTCCGCTCCATCTCGTGCAGCAGCGTCGTCATCAGACGGGCGCCGGTTGAGCCGAGCGGGTGGCCGAGGGCGATCGCGCCGCCATTGACGTTGACGCGATCCCAGTCGGGGTCGTGCTCGCGGCGCCAGGCGGCGACCACGGAGGCAAAGGCCTCGTTGACCTCGAACAGATCGATGTCGTCGATCTTCATGCCGTTGCGCTCGAGGATCTTGGTGGTCGCCGGAATCGGGCCGGTGAGCATGATCACCGGGTCGACGCCCACGGTCGTCTGGTCGACGATCCTGGCTCGCGGCGTGACGCCGAGCTCCTTGGCGCGGTCGGCGCTCATCAGCAGCAGGGCGGCGGCTCCGTCGGAGACCTGCGAGCTGTTCCCTGCGGTGATCTTGCCGTCCTCCTTGAAGGCGGGCTTGAGCCTGCTCAAGGCCTCCAGGTTGGAGTCGGGGCGGATTCCCTGATCGGTGACGAAGGTGTCGCCATTGACCTGGAACGGAATGATCTCGCGCTCGAAGCGGCCCTCCTCGGTCGCCTTGGCGGCGAGCTGGTGGGAGCGGACGCCGATCTCGTCGAGCTCGGAGCGGGGGATCTCCCACTTGTCGGCGATCATCTCGGCGGAGATCCCCTGGTTGACGAGGTCGAAGCGCTCGGCGAGCGGGCCGGAGAACGCCATGCCGTGCTCCTGCATGACGGAGAAGCCGTCGGCGAACGAGATGTGGCCCATGTGCTCGACGCCGCCGCCGATGGCGACGTCGTGGACGCCGGAGGCGATCAGCGCCGCGGCGAAGTTGATGCCCTGCTGCGCCGATCCGCACTGGCGGTCGACGGTGGTCGCGGGGGTCTCCACCGGCAGGCCGGCCTCGAGCCAGGCGTTGCGGCCGATGTTCATCCCCTGCTCGCCGAACTGCTGCACGCAGCCGCAGATCACGTCGCCGACCTCGTTGGGATCGATCCCGGAGCGGCTGATCAGCTCCGAGTAGACGGTGGCGAGGAGCGTCGAGGGATGGGTGTCCTTGTAGTAGCCCTTTTCCTCATGCCCACGACCGACCGGCAGCCGCGCCGCCTCCACGATCACTACCTCGCGTCCACCGAACTTACCGCTGTCCCTCATCGCCTGACCTTTCTGAAGATTGGGGGCGGACGTTAGTCGATAGCCGTGATCCCCCGACCCTGTGGGACACTCAGCCGCCGCGTGAAACGGTCTCCCCTCACCTTCCCGGCACGGCGCCTGTCCAAGTGGTTCGTGCTGGCCATCTGGCTCGCCGTTACGGGCGTGGTCGCCGGGTTGCAGCTGCCGACGAAGTTCGACGATGCCCAGAGCAACGAGTCGTCGTCATTCCTGCCCGGAAACGCCGAGTCGACCAAGGCGCTGGCGGCGACCACGGAGATCCAGGGTGGGGAGCTGGCCCCGGTCGTCATCGTCTATCGACGAGACGGGGGGTTGACCGGCGCCGACGCCGAGCGGATCGGATCGGATCGCGATGCCCTCAACGCCGACCTACCGCGCAACACGAGTCCCTACTCGAAGCCGGTCACGTCCCCCGACGGATCCACGGCCCTGGTGCTGGCGCAGATCAAGTCCGACGGTGAGTCCGAGACCATCACCAACCCCGTCGACGCCGCGCGCGAGCGCCTCGATCAATCGGCGGAGCCCGGCGTCAAGACGGCCGTCACCGGCGGTGCGGGCTTCTCGGCCGACGCCATCGGCGTGTTCGAGTCCATCAACGGCACCCTGCTCGCCGCCACGGCCGGCATCGTCTTCCTGTTGCTGCTGATCGTCTACCGCAGCCCCATCTTCTGGTTCTTTCCGCTGATCTCGGTCGGGCTCGCCGAGCTCGCCTCCCGCGGTATCGGCTACGGGCTGACCGAGGTCGGCGTGACGGTCAACGGACAGGCCGCGGGCATCCTGCCGGTGCTCGTCTTCGGCGCCGGCACCGACTACGCGCTGCTGCTCGTCGCGCGCTACCGCGAGGAGCTGCGCCGCCACGACGACAAGCACGAGGCGATGCGCGAGGCGCTCCGCCGGGCGGGCCCCGCCATCGTGGCGTCGGGGCTGACCGTGATCGCCGCCCTGCTCTGCCTGACCCTGGCTGACGTCCAGGGCACCGCCGGCCTCGGCCCGATCGGCGCGACCGGAATCGCGGCCGCGATGGTCGCGATGCTGACGATCCTTCCCGCGATCCTCGTGATCGCCGGCCGCTGGGTCTTCTGGCCCTTCGTCCCACACGTCGGCGACGATGCCGCTGACGAGACCCACGGTCTATGGCGTCGCATCGGGGAGCGCATCGCCCTGCATCCACGCCGGGTCTGGGCCGGCACGGTGGTCCTGCTCGCCGTCATGTCGGTGGGCTGGCTCAACATCGACACCGGCCTGACGCAGACCAATTCGTTCCGCGGGGAGGTGGAGTCCGTGAAGGGGCAGAAGCTGCTCGCCGAGGCCTTCCCGGCCGGCGCCAGCGCGCTGACGGACATCGTCGTCCCGGACGCCTCGAAGGTCGAGGCCGTCACGGCGGCCCTGCGCACCGACTCGAGCGTGGAGGACGTTCGGCCCGGCGGAATGGGCCCGCGGGGAACGCTGCTGGAGGCGACCCTGGCCAGTGATCCGTATTCCACCCAGGCCTACGACGACATCGTCCAGATCCGTGAGACCGTCAAGGCGGCCGGCGGAGAGGCCGTGCTGGTCGGCGGCGCCACGGCCATCGAGGCCGACTTACGGGTCGCCGCGGCACACGACTCCAAGCTGATTCCACCCGTCGCGCTGCTCGTCGTCCTGCTGATCCTGATCGCCCTGTTGCGCTCGCTGATCGCGCCGCTCGTGCTGATCGGGACGGTGATCATCTCCTTCGCCGCCTCACTGGGCGTCGGGTTCGTCGTCTTCGACGTGATCTTCGGGTTCGCCGGGAGCGACCCCTCACTGCCCCTGTTCGCGTTCATCTTCCTGGTCGCCCTCGGGGTCGACTACAACATCTTCCTGATGGCCAGAGTCCGGGAGGAGACCGAAAAGCACGGAACCCGCGAGGGAACGATCCGCGGCCTCGCCGTCACGGGAGCGGTGATCACCTCGGCCGGGGTCGTCCTCGCCGGAACCTTCGCAACGCTCGCCGTCCTGCCGCTCGTGTTCCTCACCGAGCTCGGGTTCGTCGTCGCGTTCGGCGTGCTCCTGGACACCTTCCTGGTCCGCTCGATCCTCGTCCCCGCCATCGCCCTCGATCTCGGCGGCCGGACCTGGTGGCCCTCCGCCCTCGCCCGGCGCAGCGATCACACCGGGACCGGATCGTGAGCGCAGCCGGCTACGCGCGTCCGGCCGTCGCCGGCAGCGGCGCGATCGCGCAGGGGGTGGCGGCTGCCACGACGACGCTCGGCGAGGTCCGGCTGCTCGTTCGCAGCGACGCCTCGGCCGCGAAGGCCGAGGCCGGGATCGCGAAGTTCTGCGGCAAGCTCGACGGCGCGAGCGGCGAGCGCGTCCGGATCACCACCGACCCGGCTGACCTCGCCGGCTGCGACCTCGTCGTCGAGGCGATCGTCGAGGATCACGATGCCAAGGTCGCCCTGCTGAGGTCCCTCGCCGTTGCCTGCCCAGCTGCCGACCTGGCGACGACGACCTCCTCACTCGGGATCGCCGAGCTCGGATCCGGTGCCGGCGTTCCCGAGCGGTTCTTCGGCCTGCACGTCTTCAACCCGGTTACCCGGATGGAGCTGATCGAGCTCTGCCTACCCGCCGCGCTCGCATCCGGGGTCGCCGAGCGTGCGCGCGCCTTTTGCGCGGCGATCGGCAAACACGCGGTCGAGGTGCCCGACCATGCCGGCTTCGTCGTCAACCGACTCCTCTTCCCCTACCTCTTCGACGCAGTCCGGCTGCTGGAGGACCTCGATCTGACGGCCGCGGACGTCGACGCATGCATGTCGATGGGCGCCGGTCAGCCGATGGGCCCGTTGAAGCTGCTCGACTTCGTCGGCATCGACGTGGCCGTCGCGATCGGCGAGAGCCTGCACGAGGCGAGCGAGTCCGAGTACCACCACCCGCCGCAACGGCTCATCGACATGGCGTCCGCCGGCAAGCTCGGCCGCAAGAGCGGCTCGGGCTTCTACGACTACTGACGCCGGTCCCGGGAGCTAAGCGGGTTCCTCGTCCCCGGGGCCGATCGGCGGCCCGTCCGGGTGGATCCTCAAGGCGACGATCCGGTTCTCGCGAACGGACTCGACCCTGATCGTGTGGCCGTCGGCCTTGATCGAGTCGCCGCGCGTGGGTAGGCGCCCGAGCTCGCTGAAGACGTAGCCCCCGATGGAGTTGTAGGCGTCGGTGTCGACCGGCAGCTGGATGCCTGCGTCCTCGAGGTCGCCGAGCGGGACGTGGCCGCGGACGTACCAATCGCCGTCGTTGAGCTTGCGCACCGAGTCGGCCCGAGGGTCCGTCTCGTCCTCGATCTCCCCGACGACCTCCTCGAGGATGTCCTCGATCGTCGCGATGCCGACCGTGCGGCCGTACTCGTCGACGACGACGGCGATCGAGCTGCGTTGCCTCTGCAGCTCGGCGAGCAGGTCGTCCAGCGCCTTCGTCTCGGGGATGATCGGAGCGGAGCGGACCGCGGGCTCGATCGAGGCATCGGCGCCGGCGCTCATATAGAGGCGGATGAGCGAGTTGTTGTGGACGATCCCGCGCACGCGGTCGGGGTTGTCGTCTTCGATCACGACCAGGCGCGTGTGGCCGGATGCGACGCAGCGACGCAGCGCGTCCTCGACGGTGTCGGAGGAGTCGACCGTGACGACCGCGGGGATCGGGGTCATCACCTCACGGGCCTCCTGCTCGTGCAGGTGGAAGACGCCGCCGAGCATCCCGGCCTCGCTGGCCTCGAGGTCCCCGCCCGAGCGGGAGTCGGCGATGATCGCCTTCAAGTCGTTGGCGTCGTGGTGCTCCTCGATCTGGCTCGGGTCCACGCCGAAGAGTCGGATCAGGAAGTTGGAGGCCCCGTTGAGAGCCCAGCTGAACGGGGCGGTCAGCACGTGGAACCAGTCGAGGGGAACCGCCAGCAGCAGAGCCGCCTGCTCGGCCCGGTTGATCGCGACGATCTTCGGGACCTGCTCGCCGATGGTGATGTGCAGTGAAGTTGCGAGGGTGAACGCGATCGCGAACGCGATGGCCGTCGAGAGGCCATGAGAGACGCTCCCCTCCAAGGCCGGCTCGATCAGGCTCGCGATCGCCGGCTCGCCGAGGAAGCCGATTCCGATCGAGGCCATCGTGATCCCGATCTGGCAGGTGGAGAGATACCGATCGATCTCGTCGAGCTGGCGGACGACGCGCTTCGCCCGGCCGCTGCCCTCCCCGGCGAGCGTCTCGAAGCGGGAGCGCCGCGAGCGCACGAGCGCGAACTCCCCGGCGACGAACATGCCGTTGAGGAAAACGAGGACGATCAGGCCGACGAGGGCGACGGCGGTCATCGCGAGTCCCCCGACGAGGGCGAACGAAAGCTCATCGCGAGATTAGGCGCGGAGGAGATCCCCAGCCCGTCAGGGCGGGGACCGGTACTTCGAGGCGGGTCGTCATGCACGGCGACGACGGGAGGCTAGCAGCCGCCACCGCGGTCACCATGGGCCCGAGGATAAGGCCCGCTTATTGCTTCGTCAAAGCATTGCGATTGCGCTTAATCGTCCTTGCGGCGACCATGGAGCCACGCCTGAAACGAACAGAGGGAACCACCATGAGACGAATTTCCGACATCACGAAGCGCGTCATCGACGGACTCGCTCGCGGCCATGCCTACGCGCCGCTCGCCGGCTCACCGGGCGAGCACGCCGACGGGCCGTTCAGCGCATAGCTCGAGCCGGATCGGGGCTCCTCGGACACGACCCGCGTCCGGCCACTACCGTGGAGCCGTGGATCAGAGCACGACTCCATACCTCGACGCACTCGTCGAGCTCGCCGACCGCAACCCCGGGCGCTTCCACATCCCCGGCCACAAGGGGGGCACCGGAGCGGACCCGGGACTGCGCGAGGCGATCGGCGAGAAGGCCCTCCGGCTCGACTTCCCGGCGGGGACCGAGGGTGTCGACATCGGCCCCGATCCGCTCGACACCCCCTTCCACCAGGCGCAGAAGCTTGCGGCTGAGGCCTGGGGGGCAAGGCGCAGCTGGTTCCTCGTCAACGGGGCCTCCGGTGGCAACCACGCGATCTGCATGACCCTCGCCCACCTCGGAGAGGTGGCGATCGTTCAGCGCAACGTCCACTCCTCGGTGATCGACGGCCTCGTGCTGAGCGGGCTGAAGCCGCGCTTCGTCGCGCCGGCGATCGACGATGACCTGGGCGTCGCACACTGCCTGACGCCGGAGGCGCTCGAGCTCGCGCTGCGGGAGGAGCCGCTGCCGGTCGCCGCGTTCGCCGTCTCCCCCACGTACTTCGGAGCGGTCGCCGACATCGAGGGCCTGGCGAAGGTCGCCCACGCCTACGACGTCCCGCTCGTCGTCGACGAATCCTGGGGGGCGCACCTCGCATTCTCCGACGAGCTCCCGGCAAATGCGCTCGCCTGTGGCGCCGACGTCGTCCTCAACTCCGTGCACAAGCTCGGCGGGAGCCTGACCCAGTCGGCGATCCTGCACCTCGGCAGCGACCGGATCGACGGGGCGATCGTCGATCGCTCGGTGACGCTGATCGAGACGACGAGCCCGAGCGCGTTGCTCAGCGGATCCCTGGACGCCGCTCGGCGCCACAACGTCCTCCACGGCGCCGAGCTGCTCGGCGAGACGATCGCCTCGCTGCGGGACCTGCGCCGCAAGGTCGTCGAGATCGACGGCTTCGACGTGCTCGACGAGGAGATGGCCTCGGCACCGAGCGTCCACGCCTGGGATCCGCTGCGGCTGTCGGTCGACGTTCGCGGGACCGGCGCCACCGGCAATGAGATTGCGCACTACATGCGCACCGAGCACGACATCTGGTTCGAGCTCTACGCCGAGAACGTCGTCGTCGCGGTCTTCGGCATCGGTGAGAACGTCGCCGAGACGGGCGAGCTGCTGCTGGCCGGATTGCGGGACGCGGCCAAGGCCCTGCGGCGACCGGTTGACGGCGAGCGCACCCCGTTCGCCCCGCCGCCCCCCTGGGGCCCGACCGAGATGACCCCGCGAGACGCGTTCCTCGGTCCGCAGGAGATCGTGCCGTTCGCGGACTCGGTCGGCCGCATCGCGGCGGAATCCCTCGCGGCCTACCCGCCAGGCGTGCCCAACGTGCTGCCCGGCGAGCGGTTGAGCGCCGAGACGATCGAGTTCATCGCCGACTCGCTGGCTCACGGCGGCCAGGTCCGCGGCGCGAGCGACCGGACCCTGAAGACGGTCAGGGTGGTGATCGAGAGATGACTCCGGGGAAATCCTCCGCTTCGCGTCCGGTTCCCCCGGGTGGAGGTCGGGACGGAACGGGAAGTACCTCGGCTGAAGGGTCCGAGAGCATCGCCTGGGGCAGCGACTCCGAGTACGGGCTTCTCCACGATGTCCTGCTCTGCCCACCGGTGAACTTCCGCTGGCTCGCGACCAGCGTGATCAGCAAGGGCACCCTCGCGAGCGGGCGCGCCTTCGACGCCGAATCCGCCGCGACGGCGCACCGCGAGATGGTCATGGCCTACGAGGGCGCGGGAGTCCGGGTCCACACGCTCGAGCCCGATCCCAACCTGCCCTACCAGGTGTTCGCTCGCGACTCGAGCGTCGCCACCCCCGAGGGCCCGGTCGTCACGCAGATGGCTCAGCCATGGCGCCGCGGCGAATACGCGCCGGTGATCCGCTTCTACGAGGGAGCCGGCATCCCGATCCACCGGATGATCACCGCGGGCTCACTCGAGGGCGGCGACGTGATCATCGTCGAGCCCGGGAAGCTGCTGGTCGGCAACGGCGAGGAGCGCACCCAACAGGCCGCGGCGGCGCAGCTCGGCGGTTGGTTCACCGAGCTCGGCTGGGAGGTCCGGATCGAACCGATCCCCTCCCACTTCGTCCACATCGACGTGCTCGTCTCGATCCTCGCTCCGAAGCTCGCAGCGGTCTGCGTCGAGGCGGCGTCGACCGGTCTCGTGGCCTGGCTGCGCGACGCCGGGTTCGAGATCCTCGAGGTCTCCGTGGAGGATGCCTTCGGCCTCGGGGTCAACGCGATCTCGCTCGGCTCCGACCGGGTGATCTCGACGCGTCGCTCGACCGACCTCAACGATCAGCTCCGGGCGCTCGGCCTGACGGTCTTCGACCCCGACCTGGAGATGTTCACGCTCGGCGGCGGCGGCGCCCACTGCCTCGCGCAGCCTCTTCGCCGGGAGCGCGTGGGTTGACCGACGCGGCTGCGCCGGCGATCGACGCGGCCAGGGTGATCGCGGACCTGCGCGAGCTCGCCCGCCTCACCTCCGACGAGGGCGGGGCCAAGCGGGTCTGCTGGACCGAAGGTTGGCGCGACGCCCGGGCGTTCCTGATCACCCGCTTGGACGAGCTCGGGCTCAGGCACGAGATCGACGAGGCCGGGAACCTCTGGGCCTCGCTCGCCGGCGCCGACGGTTCCGCCCGCGCCCTTGCGCTCGGCTCTCACGTCGACTCGGTCCCCGACGGAGGCTGGCTCGACGGAGCCCTTGGGACGATGAGCGCCCTCGGGGTGATCCGAAGCTGGGTGGAGTCGGGGCGAACGCCTCCGCGCGAACTCATCCTGATCGACTTCGCCGACGAGGAGGGCTCCCGGTTCGGCCGCAGCCTCTTCGGCAGCTCCGCGCTCGCCGGGAACCTCGATCCCGAAGAGGTCGGCGGCCTACGCGATGCCGCCGGCGAGTCGATCGGGGAGGCCCTCACCGCCAACGGGCTCGACCTCGCCTCGGTCCCTCTGGCGCACGACCGGCTGCGGGCGGTCGGCGCCTGGCTCGAGCTGCACATCGAGCAGGGACCGGTGCTCGAGTCCCAGGGAACGAGCTGCTCGGCCGTGTCCGGATGCGCCGGGGTCGAGCGGCATCTGCTCACCTTCAGCGGACAGGCGTCGCACGCGGGGACGACGCCGATGGACGCGCGCCGCGACGCCGGCCTCGCCGCCGCCGAGACCGCGCTCGCGGTGGAGCGGATCGCGATCGAGCACGGCGGGGTCGGGACCACGGGGAGGCTCGAGATGAAGCCGGGGGTCGTGACCGCGGTGGCGGGAGGGGCCGCCCTGTCAGTCGATCTCCGCCACGCGGAAGCCGAGCCCTTGGCGGACATGCTCTCCGCGGCGCTGACGGCAGCCGCCACGATCGCCGACGAGCGACGTTGCGTGTTCGGCGGCGAGCCGATCTGGAGGATCCCCCCGATCCCGTTCGACGCGGCCCTCGTCTCCGCGGCCGCGGAGGCATGTGCGTCCCGCGGTGGTCACGCGGCTCCGATCGCGAGCGGTGCCCTTCACGACGCGGCATCGCTCGCTCCGCACGTTCCCACGGCGATGGTCTTCTGCGCCTCGCGCGGCGGGATCAGCCACGCCAAGGAGGAGGACAGCTCCGAGGCGGACCTGATGGCCGCGATCGAGGCGTTCGGCGCACTCGCAGCCACGGCGCTGGCGATATAACTGAGGCATGCCGGAGCCGGGAGATGACTGGGGGAAGCTCTCCTCGCTGCCGCTCCGCATCGACCGCTACGAGCTCACGGGCCACGATCGCGAGTACGACTCCTTCACCCGCCCCTCCACCGTCGTTCACATCCATGGCGGCGGCCAGGAGGGCGTCGGCGAGGACGTCGTCTACGACGTCCTCGACCAGATCGCCCACCGCGACGCCGGGACGCCACTCGATCTGACGGGGCCGTCGACGCTCGGCGAGTTCTGCGAGCTGATCGCCGTTACCGACCTGTTCCCGGTCGCCGCCCCCGGCATGGAGGCCTCCCGCAACTACCGCCGCTGGGCGTACGAGAGTGCCGCACTTGACCTGGCGCTGCGCCAAGCCGGCATCCCTCTGCACGAGGCACTCGGCAGGGACCCAAGGCCCCTGAACTTCGTCTGCTCGACCCGCCTGTCGGTCTTCGGCCAAGAGGGTTCCTCGACCGAGCCCGTGCGCAAGCGCCTCGCGAAGTACCCGGGTCTGGGCTTCAAGCTCGACCCCGAGAACGATTGGACCCCTGAGCTGATCGAGGAGCTCCATTCGCTCGCGCCGGTCCACGTCCTCGACCTCAAGGGCCACTACCGGGGCACGCCCGTCGACGTGGAGACGGACGTCGAGCTCTACCGCGCGGTTGCCGAGGCCTTTCCCGAGGCGTACCTCGAGGACCCCGATGTGAACGACGAGACCCGCGGGCTGCTCGAGCCGCTGGCCGGCAGGGTCACCTGGGACGCGCCGTTGCATTCGCTCGCCGACATCACGTCGCTCGAGTGGACTCCGCAGGCGATCAACTCGAAGCCGTCCAGATTCGGATCGCTGCAGGAGCTCCTCGCGATCTACGAGCACTGCGCCCGGGAGGGCATCGCGATCTACGGCGGCGGCCAGGGCGAGGTCGAGGTCGGACGTGGACAGATTCAGTACCTCGCCTCCCTGTTCCACAGCGAGACCCCGAACGACACCGCGCCGTCGGGCTACAACGACCCCGCCGTTCCCTCCGGACTGCCGACGCCGCCGATGGACCCGGTCCCCTCCGAGACCGGCTTCCGCTGGGGCTGAGCGATACGGTCGCCGCTCCCGTCGAGCCCCCGGAGGACAGATGACCGAGACCAACTTCGTCACCAAGCTGAATGAGCAGGTCGCGCACGAGTTCGCAGCGCATCAGCAGTACGTGGCAATCGCCGTCCACTACGACGCCGACACCCTGCCCCGCCTAGCGGCCTTCTTCTACCGCCAGGCGATCGAGGAGCGCAATCACGCGATGATGATCATCCAGTACCTGCTCGACGCCGATCACGCGGTGCGCACACCCGGAGTGGAGGCGCCGCGCACCGACTTCACCGACCTCGTAGCGCCGGTCGAGCTCGCGCTCGCGCAGGAGAAGCGCGTGACGAGCCAGATCAACGCGCTCGCCGGCAGCGCTCGGGAGGACGGCGACTACCAGGGCGAGCAGTTCATGCAGTGGTTCATCAAGGAGCAGACCGAGGAGGTCTCGACGATGTCCGACCTGCTGCGAGTGGTCGAGCGGGCTCGGGAGAACCCGCTGCTCGCCGAGGAGTACCTGGCCCGTGAGTCGATCGGCGAGGAGGGCGCCGATCCAACCGCCCCGAACGTCGCCGGGGGCGCGTCTTGAGCGAGCGCGGGTTCAGCCGCCGGACGGCGATCGGCGGCGCTCTGGCCGGGGCGACGGGGCTCGCCATCGGCGGCCGCACCGATCGCGCGAGCGCATCCCGGAAGCGGCACAAGGTCGACGTCGTCGTCGTCGGGGCCGGCCTGGCGGGGCTCAGTGCCGCGCGGAAGGTCGCGAAGGAGGGTAAGTCCGTAGTCGTCCTCGAGGCGCGCAAGCGGGTCGGCGGGCGCACGCTCAACCGCAACATCGGAAAAGGGGAGATCGTTGAGATCGGCGGCCAGTGGGTCGGCCCGACCCAGGACAAGATCCTGCCCTTGATCGACGAACTCGGGCTGAAGACGTTCAACACCTACATCGAGGGCAGCAGCGTCTACTACCGCGCCGGCGCCAAGCAGGACTACCAGGGCGCGATTCCACCGGCCAACCCGGCCTCCCTCGTCGAGCTCGCGGTGACGATCCAGAAGCTCAACGACATGGCGGCGACCGTCCCCCGCGACGCGCCGTGGAACGCGCCGCGGGCGGCCGAGTGGGACGGGCAGACCTTCGAGACATGGCTGCTCGCCAACAATCTTTCGCCGGAGGCACGTGACCTCGTCGAGCTGGGGATCCAGTCGATCTTCTCGGCGGAGCCGCGCGACCTCTCGCTGCTCTTCGTGCTCTTCTACATCGCGACCGCGGCGGGGGATTTCAACCTGCTCATCAACACGACCGGGGGCGCTCAGGAGCGCCGGATCGTCGGCGGCTCCCAGCGAATTTCGCTCGAGATGGCCAAGGACCTCGGCTCGGCCGTGCAGTTGCATCAGCCGGTGCGCACGATCAGGCGTGTCAAGGGCGGCGGCGTGGAGGTCAAGACCGGCCACGGGACCTGGATGGCGAAGCGAGTGATCGTCACCCTCCCGCCGGCCCTCGTCGGCTCGATCCGCTTCCTCCCCGACCTGCCGCCACAGCGGGCGCAGCTCGATCAGCGGGTGCCGATGGGCTCGGTGATCAAGTGCATGGCCGTCTATGACAAGCCCTTCTGGCGGGACCAGGGCAAGAGCGGGAACGCCACCTCCGACACCGGCCCCGTGAAGCTGACCTACGACAACTCGCCTCCCGACGGCTCCCCCGGCGTGTTGCTCGGTTTCATCGAAGGGCAGGAGGGTCGCGAGTACGCGATGAAATCGCATAAGGAGCGCCGCGCCGCGGTGCTCGAATCCTTCGCGCGCTACTTCGGCGACGAGGCGTTGAAGCCGAAGCGCTATCTCGACAAGTCCTGGGCGAAGGACCGCTGGGCGCGCGGTTGCTACGTCGGCTTCTGCCCGCCCGGCGTGCTCGTCGACTATCACGAGGCCATCCGCGCCCCCGTCGGGCCGATCCACTGGGCCGGCACCGAGACCGCGAGCGAGTGGGTGGGCTACATGGACGGCGCCGTCGAGTCCGGCCTCCGCGCTGCCGCCGAGGTGCTGGCCGAGGTCTGACGGCCGACGGCCGATGTGCCGATTCGCACGAGGGTCGCGAAATCGGCTAAGTTTCGGCTGCCTGCGATTCCGCCATCGCCCGAGCCCTACGGCAAAGCTTCGGCGGGTTCGCTCTCGGGGAGGGGAGGAGGAGAGAGAGTGATGCGACCCCCGCCGAGCGGGGGTCGCTTCGCTTCTCCCTGGGCGCCCAGCTCAGCCGCGGCGCATCAGCCGCCGGACCGCGCCCATCAGCTCCTCGGTCATCTCCGCCTGATCGCCCTTGCCCGCGCCCACTACGCAATGGGCAGCATGGTCGTCGAGAAGCTCGAGGGCGACCTTGTCGAGGGCGGCCTGGATGGCGGTGACCTGGGTGACGACGTCGATGCAATAGCGGTCCTCGTCGATCATCCGGGCGACGCCGCGCACCTGGCCTTCGATCCGGCGCATCCTCCGCTCGAGCGCGTCCTTGTCCCGCGTGTACCCACGGGTCTCGGTCTCATCGCTCGCCATCGTCAGCCCCCGATCGCTTCGGCGACCAGAACGGCGGTACCGAAGACGGCCGCAACGAGAACCGCCACGGCGACGATCTTGGTCGGCGGGCCGCCGTGGATCCCCGTCTCATGGACCGCGGCATGGCCTTTGCCACGCGCGAGCAGCCAACGGTTGACGGGAACCGTCAGCGCGAAGGCGATGACAAGGGAGAAGGCGAGTGATCCCCAGAACAGGAGGGCGCCGAGGCCGGCGTCCATAGCCCCCGGCACGGTCGCGACGATCGCGTTGTCGACGATCTCCATCGTGGCGATCGAAAGGGTGTCGGAAGCAAGGGCGACCGGGATCACGGCGCCGAGGGCCATCCCCGCCCGCAGCAGCGGAAAGCTCGTCAGCGAGTAGCCGAAGAGGAAGGCCAGAGCGATGGAGAGGACGATCGTGGCGAGATTGGAGAAGTCAAGCGCCGTTCCGATCACCATGCCGGCGATCTCCCCGATCGCGCAGCCGGTGAGGCAGTGCAGGGTGGCGCTTACGGCGAGGCCTGTGAGGGCACTCCCCTCGGTGGGCATCTCATGGCCGTGGGTGTGGTCAGCTGCTTCCAAGGCACTCTCCTATATACGGGTGGGGGGTATAGCTCCAAGCAAAGAGTAACACCGCCGGCTCAGGAAAGGGCCGCGCGAGGTTCCTCGCGAGCGTTGCGGCCGCCGGATCAAGGAAGAGCCCGGCGATGCGGCCTAGTGGCCGTGAGCCGGGCGATGACGCCGAGCCGGCGCCTCCCCGGCCGCGAGGACGGGAGCGACGGGACTCGAACCCGCGGCCTCCGGCGTGACAGGCCGGCGCTCTAACCAACTGAGCTACGCCCCCCTAAGAACCGAACCGTGAAGCCCGGGGGGCGGCGATTATGGCACGGGCCACGGGTTAGGCTGCGAGCGTGCGACTGACCAGCTACCGCTCCGAGCGCGGGATCCGTGCCGGCGTCCTCCGAGCCGGGCATCTCGTCGACGCCGGAGACGCTCTCGGTGAGGGCCTCTCGACGATGCGCGAGTTGCTTGCCGGCGATTCGCTCGTCCACCTCGATGCGGCCATCACCGACGCCACGCCGCACGTCGAGCTGACCCGAATCGAGCTCCTGCCACCGGTCCCGGATCCGGAGAAGATCATCTGCATCGGGCTGAACTACGCCGATCACGCAGCCGAGGCGGGTGCCGAGCCTCCCCCGGTCCCGACGTTCTTCGCCAAGTTCGCCAACGCGCTGGTGCCCGATGGGGCCACCGTCCCACTGCCGGCATCGAGCGAAAAGGTCGACTTCGAGGCCGAGGTCGCCTTCGTCGTCGGCCGGAGCGCGAGCGGCGTCTCCGTTGAAAGCGCCCTCGATCACGTCGCCGGCTACATGCTGCTCAACGACCTTTCCGCCCGTGACCTGCAGTTCGCCACGCCGCAGTGGATCCCGGGCAAGGTCTTCGACGGCTCCGCTCCCTGCGGACCGGCACTCGTCACCGCCGACGAGGCCGGCGACCCCACGTCGATCGGCATCGCGCTCGACCTCAACGGCGAGCGGATGCAGGAGTCGACGACCGGCCAGCTGATCTTCGGCGTCGCCGAGCTGGTCGCGCACCTCTCCAGCCTGCTCACCCTCTCCCCCGGGGACATCGTCTCGACCGGAACCCCCGCCGGCGTCGGCAGTACCCGCGACCCGCGGGTCTGGCTGAAGCCGGGCGACGAGCTCGTCGTCAGCTCCCCCGAGCTCGGCGAGCTGCGGACGTCGATCGGGTAGCGCGGCGCCAACCCGGGAAGACACACGCCAGGTATTCAGTACTCAGGACCCCGCGCCCAGCCGCACATCCACGAGCCTCAAGCCCCCAGCTCCCCGAGCCTGCCCCGCAGGAACTCGATCTGGACGGCGTTCTCGCTGAGCTCGAGCGCGCGGCGGTAGGCGGCTCTCGCCTCCTCGTTGCGTCCCAGCCTCCGCAGCAGGTCGGCCCGGGCGGCATGAAGGGGCTGGTAGGAGTCGAGGCCATCGATACCGGCGATCAGCGCCAAGCCGCTCTCAGCCCCCTCGGCCTCGGCAACGGCAACGGCGCGGTTGAGCTCGACCACCGGCGAGGGATCGAAGGCTGCGAGCCAGGCGTAAAGGCGAGCGATCCGGGGCCAGTCGGTGTCGTCGGCGACCGCGGCTGATGCGTGCTCGGCGGCGATGGCCGCCTGGACCGTGTAAGGACCGGCCGGGCCGGCTGACCGGGCGCGGCGGGCGAGGGCGAGACCGCGCTCGACTCCGTCACGGTCCCAAAGGCTTCTGTCCTGATCCGCCAGGAGGACGAGCTCGCCCCCGGGGCCGACCCGCGCACGCCGCCGCGCGTGCGTCAACTCCATCAGCGCCAGCAATGCGACGGTCTCCGTCCGTCCCGCGAGCATCGTCGCGAGCAACGCGCCCAGCCGGATCGCCTCGGCGCAGAGATCCTCGCGGAGCAGACCCTCCGAGCTCGATCCCAAGTAGCCCTCGTTGAAGATCAGGTAGATCGTCGCCAGCACCGAGGGCAGGCGCTCGGACATCCGCTCGCCGTCTGGGACCTCGTAACGGATCCCGGCTTCGCGGATCTTGAGCTTGGCGCGCGTCAATCGTTTTGCCATCGCCGGCTCGCTGGTGAGGAAGGCGCGCGCGATTTCCGCGGTCGTCAGTCCGCCGAGGCTCCGCAGCGTGAGAGCCACCCGCGTCTCCGGGGCGAGGGCCGGATGGCAGCAGGTGAAGATGAGCCGAAGCCGATCATCGGGGAATTCGTCCTCGGGGGACCGGGCCTCCCGCCGCGCCTCGTCGGCCCGGGCGAGCTGCTCGAGCGCTTCGCGCTTACGGGCGAGGGTTCCGTCCCGTCGCAGCCGATCGATCGCGTCGTTTCGGGCCACCCGCATGATCCATGCGCCGGGGTTGTCTGGGATCCCGTCGCGGGCCCAGCGCTCCATCGCCTTTGCAAATGCGTTCTGAACCGCGTCCTCGGCGAGATCGAAGTCGCCCAGAGCGCCGATCAACGTGGCGACCGCCCGTCCCGACTCGCGCCGGAACAGGCGGTCCACGTCCCCCGTGGCCTCGGCTTCGGCTACGAGGCCACCTCTTCGCTGGTCGCGTGCTCGTCGGAGCCGCCCGCCGCCTCGTAGTCCATGACCGGACGAACCTCGACGGCCCCGCCCGGCATCGGAATCTTGTGCGCCCACTCGAGGGCCGCGTCGAGATCGGCGACGTCGATCAGGTAGAAGCCGCCCAGCTGTTCCTTCGTCTCGGCGTAGGGCCCATCGGTGACGAGGTGCTCGTCGCTTAGGCGGATCGTCGTGGCCGTCGCGCTCGGCGCCAGCCCCTCCCCCGCCACGAGCGCACCGGTCTCCCGGAGCTCCCGGGTATAGGCATCCCAGGCCGCCATCGCTGCACCGGCCTCGGCGGGATCGGTGTCCTCCCAGCTCCGCTCCTCGGTGAACAGGGTCAGCATGTACTTCATCTCAGCCTCCTCGGGCTCGTGCGACGCCCCGGTCTGGGCCTCGCTTTCAGTTACGACGAACGGGCCGCCGCCGAAAGGACATCCGCTCGGTGTCGGCTCGGATCGGACTCCCTCACGGCGGTGATCTCCTCCTGGCTCGCGAACAGGTTGATCAACACGTACGGCGTCCACCAGAGGATGAAGAAGTAGAACCAATGAGTCGAGCCGACCTGCGTCGCGATCAGCACGGCGGAGCCGAGGGCAGCGATCTGGAGGGGCGTGCGCCGGTGCGGCACGAAGAAGAGCGCGGCCCCGAGCAGCACCGGAATCACCCGAGCGAGGTCCTGGACGCCGTGGAGCGACGGCTTCAGCCCCCAGACGCTGAAGGGCGAGCCCCGCGATGCCTGATAGCCGAAGGTCCTGTCGTAGAACTCCCGGAGGCCACCCTCGGGCAGCAGGGGCAGCAGGACGACGGCCCAGACCGCGAGGAACGCCGCGGCGAAGATCACCGTCGATCGCAGGCGGCGCTCGCCCGGCCCGGCCGCGAACAGCGGCGCGAGCGCCAGCGGGCCGAACTTCGTCGCCGCCCCGACCCCGATCGCGAGGCCGCGCTTCAGCGGCGAGGCCAGCGCCAACAGGGCGGCGATGAGCAGGGCCGCGACGAGCGCATCGTTGCCCCCGTTGGCGTCGAGCGCGTAGAAGGTGTACGGATACGCGAGCCAGGCGAACGCCAGCGCGATGCCGAGCTCGCGTCCATCGGCCCCTTCGCGCAGACGTCTGCCGGCGGCGATGAGCAGGACGACGACGGCGAGGTCGAAGACGATCGCGGCCGCATGAGCTGCGGGCAGGGGGTCGAGCCCACCGTCCCAGGGCAGGATCTGCTCGAACGGGACGTACGAGAGGTAGCTGACCGGACCGTAGGAGTCGCCGCGGTCGATCAGCGGGGTGAACTGGCCGTCGTAGACGCCATGACCGTCGGCGATCCGGTCGGCGCCGACCACGTTCGCGAAGCCGATGTCGATGACCTGCGAGTCGACGATGTTGAACCCGATCCGGAACACCGCGAGGAAGACGACGGCGATCGTGAGCCAGCGGATCGGGACCACCGGGACGAGCGCCCCCTTCCGCTGCCGCGGCCGAAAGCCCGCCACCAGCATGCGCACGAACAGATATCCGAGCACCGGATAGACGAGCGGCACCGAGGCGACGATCTCGCCCTTGTTGAAGAAGAACTGAGAGATCGAGAAAGAGAGCAGCACCAACAGGTCGAGGTGGAGCAGTCGAAATGGGCGGCGGGGGTCGAAGAAGGGGGCGACGAAGAGGATGCAGAGCGGGATCCAGACCCAGGCCTCGTTGACATCGCCGGCGACGGCGTCCTCGTAGCCCCGCGCCAGCTTGACCTCGACCTGCTGGTTGCGCCACGCCTCGATGATTGTTCCGGTGCGGTCGTCCACGACCGCCTGGGCGACGTCGACCCCGTCCTGGAAGTAGTCGATCTGCCAGCGGTCGGCGCCCCTCGTCGAGGCCCGCGGCTTCATCGCCGGGCTCTCGGCGCGCTCGTCGCCGATGGCGCTCGCTCCATCGGCGATCGCGATCGCCTCGGCGGCGTTGAGCTCGAAGCCCGGAGGGGCCACATCGAGATCGTGGATCCGCTGCAGGGGAGCCAGCGGCTCGTCGCCGAACGGCGGCTGGTGGGCGGGATTCTCCGCCGCGCTGACGGTGGGCGCGAGAACGAGCGCGGCGAGCAGCGCGAGGAGGACGGCGCAGAGGGCTGAGAGAGCGCGACGCGTACTCATGGCGGCCATAATGAAGCGATGGCGCGCGCGAAACCCGCACCTCCGCGCTTCTGGGCGCTGGCGGCCCTCCTCATCGGCCTTCTCGCGCTCGGCGGTTGCGGTGGAGCTTCGGAGGAGGCAACGTCATCGTCGACGACCGCAGCCGACGCGGGACTGACGGTCGAAGTCACCCCGGCCGAAGCAACCCCCGGCGCAAGCGTCGAGGCCACGGTGGTCAACGGGACCGGCGAGCAGTTCACGTATGGCGCCGCCTACGAGCTCGAGCGCCAGGTCGGGGACGGCTTCGAAAAGGTCGACCTCCCCGACCATCCGGTGATCGAGATCGGCTACATCGCACCGGCCGGGGGGACCGGACCGCCAATCGAGGTGAAGCTGCCCAAGGACCTCACGCCGGGCATGTACCGCGTTGTGATCCAAAGGGATGTGCCGAACGTCGGAGATCTCGGTGGAACGTTCACGATCGACGGTGAGTGAAGAGCCCGCCCGGGCAGCCGGGATCGCCTACGAGCGCTTCGGCGCCGGACCGCCCCTCCTCCTGATCCACGGCCTGGGCGCCACCCGCGCCATCTGGCGACCTCAGCTCGAGCGCCTGGCGCAGGAGCGCGACGTGATCGCCGTCGACATGCCCGGCTTCGGCGAGTCGCCGATGCTCGAGGAGACGCCGACACCCTGGGCGCTCGGCGCAGCCATCGCACGGATGTGCGCCGAGATCGGCGTGAGCCGACCCCACGTGGCCGGAAACTCGCTCGGCGGCTGGGTCGCCCTCGAGATCGCCAAGGCCGGCGGGGCCGCCTCCGTTTGCCTGATCTCCCCGGCCGGGCTCTGGCGGCATCCGCTCGGGCCGCGCAAGTTCGACTCCCGCAAGTGGGCCCAGCGACTACGACCCGTGATCGCGCTGGCGGCCCGCAACGGCTCCGTCCGCGAGGCAATGCTGCGAACCGCTGTCGGCCAGCCGCAGAACGTGCCGCCGGCAGACGCCCACAAGCTGATCGATGCCTGGGTCACCGCGCCGGGCTATGACGTGGCGAACGCCGAGATGCGCCGGTACGTCTGCGAGGACCTCGACCGGGTCACGGTGCCGAGCACGATCGCGTGGGGGGAGCTGGACCGACTGGTCGGCCCGCCGCGTCCCGAGCGACGGCCTCCCCGCGCCCGCTTCATCGAACTCGAGGGGTGTGGGCACACCCCCAACTGGGATGCGCCGGAGCGAATCGCCGACCTGCTCCTTGAAACGAGCGCCGACGATGAGGACGCTCGGGCGGATACCGCCATGGGCGTCGCCTGAGCGGCTCAGCACCAATCGGTCCATCTCGCTCAAGCAGGTGGCTCACGTTGCCGATCTAGGGGGTGCAAGAACGGCCAGACGCCGCGCGGGGGAACCGCGGGGCCGATGGTCCTGGAACGAATCACGGAGGATCGTGAATCCCGCCGAGCCGACAGACAGCACGAACGAACGCTCCTTCGAGGAGAGCGCGTCGGCGCGCCGTGAGGTCATCCTGATCGCCACGGGAATTTTCGCGGTGGCCCTGGCGGCCCAGATCCTGGCGGGTTTCTCAGCGCTCGCGACGGCCGTTGCGGTCGCCGCTGGCCTGGTCGTCCTGGCCGCCCAACTTCAACCTCGCTCAGCGGTCGTTTCCGCGACCCGTCCTGCGGACGACGCCTCCTCCGATCGGGATCCCGTGCGGGAGGCGACGATCGAGGCCTCCCTCGACTGCGTGATCAGCGTCGACGCTCAGGGGATCGTCCGGGAATGGAACGGCGCCGCTCGCAACACCTTCGGGTATCGCCCCGAGGACGCCGTCGGCAGGAGCCTCGGCGAGCTCATCGTGCCTCCTGCCCTGCGGGAGAGGTTCGATCGCATGGTGGCCGGAATGGACGGGTCGCTCGACAGTCCCTTTCTCGACCGCCCAGTCGAGGTCATGGCCAAGCACGCCAGTGGCTCCGAGTTCCCGGTCGAGGCGTCGGTCAGCCTCGTTCGTCACGACCCCCCGCTCTTCACCGGCTTCGTTCGTGACATCAGCGGCCGGCGTCACCAGGAGCACCAGAACGCTCAGCTCGAATCGCTCGTCCATTCCTCGCAGGACGCGATCTTGCGCCTCGACCTACAGGAGGTCGTGACGGACTGGAGCGAGGGCGCCCGAAGCCTCTACGGCTACGACGCGGATGAGGCGATCGGCAGAGTGTTCAGCGCCCTGACCGCTGTGGCCGAGCGGCCCGCCGAGCCCGGCTTTCTGGTCAACCGCGTGCTCACCGACGACCCCTCGGCGGTCGAGGTGCGGCGCGCCCGCAAGGACGAGCAGACGATCGTCGTCTCCGAGCAGGCCTTCCCGATCCGGGACCTGCGGGGAAAGATCACCGGCGTCGTCGCCATCGCACACGACGTCACCGAGCGGCGCGCCCGCGAGGAGCGAGAACGCCGCGACACCGAGGGTCGCCTCTGGCGCGGTCGCGTCGAGGATGCGCTCGCCAACGACAAGTTCGTCTTCTGGGGCCAGCCGGTTGTCGCCATGGAGACCGGCTTGATCCATCACCACGAGCTGCTGCTGCGAATGAACCTCGACGGTGAGCTCATCTCGCCGGGCAGGTTCCTCCCCCACGTCGAGGGCACCGAGCTGATCTCCGAGATCGACCGCTGGGCCCTGAGGCGCGGCATCGAGTATGCCCAGAGGCTCCCGGTGGCGATCAAGCTCTCCGACATGGGCCTCACCAACAAAGAGGTCATCGCCATAGTCCGCACCCAGCTGGCGGGCGGGGCGCCGCCGAAGAACGTGATCCTCGAGATCACCGAATCCGCTGCGGCCGGAGACCTCGACGCGATCCAGGTTCTGATTCGCGAGCTGGCCGATCTCGGCTGCGAGGTCACGCTCGACGACTTCGGGACCGGCTACGGCTCCTTCACCTATCTCAAGAAGCTGCCGGTCACCCAGCTCAAGATCGACATGCAGTTCGTCCGCAACCTCGTCGAGGACGAAAACGACCAGCGCGTGGTCCGCTCGATGATCGATGTGGCCAAGAACTTCGACCTGACCACGGTCGCCGAGGGCGTCGAGGATGAGGGGACCCTGCAGCTCCTCCGCAAGTTCGGCGTCGAGCTGGTCCAGGGCTACCACGTCGGC
Source organism: uncultured Solirubrobacterales bacterium (assembly GCA_963826475.1). Classification (GTDB taxonomy): domain Bacteria; phylum Actinomycetota; class Thermoleophilia; order Solirubrobacterales; family 70-9; genus RHKX01. The sequence goes on from CAWGXC010000003.1 coordinate 1,866,235, forward strand.
TATCCCGCCCGGATGACCGACGCGGGGACGGGCGCCGCGCTGATCAGCGGGAATCCCGAGGGCCCGGCGCGCGTGCCGACGTTCGTCGTCGACACCCATTAGCTCAGCCGGCCGCAGACGCCCAAAGGACATGGCACAGGTGGCTCCTCGCCGGGAGGGTCGCCGGGACGGGTCACCCTGATCGGGGCGAAGCCGAGCACCGACGAATCACCGGCCTGCGGGTGCCGGGTCTAGAGTCGCTTCCTCAGATGACACCGCGCAGCGCTCGAGACGCCGAGATCCACCTCAGCTACCGCTCGGGCTGGCTGCGGGCGGCGGTCCTCGGCGCGAACGACGGGATCCTGTCGACCGGCAGCCTTCTGCTGGGTGTGGCCGCCTCCGGCGCCTCCGGAGCGGCGATCGTGACGGCGGGCATCGCCGGGCTCGTCGCCGGGGCGCTATCGATGGCGGCGGGCGAGTACGTCTCAGTGAGCTCCCAGCGAGATTCCGAGCGCGCCGATCTGCGCATCGAACGACAAGAGCTCCAGCATGATCCAGACGGCGAGCTGCTCGAGTTGGCGGAGATATACGAACGGCGTGGGGTCCCGTCGGCCCTCGCCCGGCAGGTCGCCGTCGCGCTCTCGGAGAGCAACGCCCTCGAGGCCCACGCGAGGGACGAGCTGGGAATGGACCGGACGCGACGCGCACGGCCCTTCCAGGCCGCCTGGACCTCGGCGCTCTCGTTCGCCTGCGGCGCGGCCCTCCCGGTGGTGGCGATGGCAGTCAGTCCCGCATCGATCCGCATCCAGATCTGCGTCGTGGTGACGATCGTCGCGCTTGCCCTGCTCGGCTACATCGGCGCCCGCCTCGGTGGGGGCGCGAGGCTCGTCGCAATGGCGCGGGTCGTCGGCTGGGGCATCGCCGCGATGGCGGTCACCGCGGGGATCGGGGCACTCGTCGGAGCAACGGTCTAGTCCCAGCGAGGGCGTCGCGACTGGGCCGAGGTCGTGATCGCGGGGCTATCGAATCGGGGCCGGCGATCGGCGATCACTCGGTCGGCGCCGCGGGGATCCGGATCACGGCCCTCGTGCCACCGGCCCCGGGCTCATCGAAGGCCGCCCGGCCACCGTGAGCCGTCACGATCGCCCGGACGATCGCAAGGCCGAGCCCGGTTCCGGAGCTCGTCCGCGCCGCCTCGCCGCGTGCGAACCGGTCGAAGGCGCGCTCCGCGAAGCCCGCGGGGAAACCCGGGCCGTCGTCCCGGACGACGACCTCCAGCTCATCGCCATCCCGCTCCGCCTGGATGGCGATCTCTCCTGCACCGTGAATGAGCGCGTTCTCGATCAGGTTGCCCACTGCAGTTTCCATCCGCTTCGGATCGAGGGTCCAGGTCAAGGCGGGGTTCGCGTGAACCGAGATCCGCCTGTCGGCCATATCCGCGCGGGTCGCATAGCGCTCGCGAAGACGGTTCATCAGCTCGGCCACGTCGACCTGTCTCAGCTCGAGCGGGAGCTCAGCGGCATCCGCGCGAGCGAGCTCGAGCAGATCATCGGCGAGCCGCTGCAGGCGATCCGCCTCCTCGATCGCCGAGCGCATTGCCGCCCGCGCATGGTCATGATCGCGGTCGGGCCGGAGCCCGAGCTCGAGCTCGCCGCGCAGGATGGCCAGCGGAGTCCGAAGCTCATGGCCTGCGTCGGCGACGAACACCCGCTCGCGATCGATCGAGCTCTCGATCCTCGCGAGCATCTCGTTGAGCGTCCGCCCGAGGCGGGCGATCTCATCGTCGGAGCCCGGGAGGGGAAGGCGCTGGCCGTTGCGCTCGAGCGTGATCCGGCCGGCGCGACGGCGCATCTCCTCGACGGGCCGGAAGGCAAGCGTCGCGAGGGCGTAACCGAGCGCCGACGCGCAGAGCAGCGCCAGAAGCCCCCCGAACGCAAACGCCTTGACCAGCCCCGCGAGGGTCTCTGATCGATCGCCCTTCGACGCGCCGACGAGGACGACGAAGGTGACGTCGCCGGATTGGACCGGTCGTGCCAGCAGGCGGGCCTGGTTCTCGATGCCCTGCACCTCGTCAGCGTCGGCGAAGATGGTTCCCGTGCGCGCGGCCGCGAGCTCGGCCGCGCTCAGCGGCGGAGGCGTCCCGAGCGCCTCCGAGGAGGCCACGACCGTCCCATCGGGCCCGATCACCTCGGAGAGCACATCCTCTCCTCCCTCCGCGTGAGGACCACCCAGTCCGACCTCGCTCGGCCCGACCTGCTGGATCTGATTGACCAGATCGGCCGCCCGCGTACGCAGCCCGTCGTCGATCGTGCTGCTCAGGTCCGACGCAACGCGCAGATACACGAAGACACCCACGAGGACCAGCACGACCGTCATCGAGAACGCGAAGGCGATCGTCAGCCTGAGGCGGATCGGCAGGCTGGTCAGGATGGCGAGTTCCTGCGGATTCGATAGCCCGCGCCGCGCACCGTCTCGATCGACTCGCAACCGAAGGGCCTGTCCACCTTCTCGCGCAGGTATCGCACGTAGACGTCAACGACGTTCGAGCGGTTCTCGTACTCGTAGTCCCAGGCGTGCTCGAGCAGCTCGAGCCGGCTGAGCACGGTCCCGGGGCGCCTCATGAAAGTTTCCAGAAGGGCGAACTCCTTGGCGGACAGCTCGATCGGGACGCCACCGCGGCTGACGCTGCGCTCAGCGGGATCGAGCTGGAGGTCGCCGACCTCGATCGTGGTCGGCCGCTCCACCGCCCCGCGCCTGATCAGCGCCCTGATCCGGGCGGAGAGCTCCGAGAAGGAGAACGGCTTGACCAGGTAGTCGTCGGCGCCACCGTCCAGCCCGGCCACCCTGTCCTCAACCGAGTCGCGGGCCGTCAGCATGAGCACCGGTGCCCAGACCCCATCGGCGCGAAGGCGGCGGCAGGTCTCGAAGCCATCGATCCCAGGCAGCATCACGTCGAGGACGATCGCGTCGAAGGGCGTGCTGCCCGCCATCCAGATGGCGTCCTCGCCGTTGACGCAGACATCGGTCGCAAAGCCCTCGTCACGCAGCCCGCGCTGGAGCAGACGGGACATCTTGGGTTGATCCTCGACGACCAGGACGCGCATCAGCCGATTATCCGCTTGGAGATGAGAGCTGGATGAGAGCCCTCCCCCATCGCCCGTCCGAGGGCCACCACGCCCCGGCGCCTCAGCTGAGGCGCCGGGGCGGGCGGGGTCGGTCAGCCTGCGTCCTGCTGGGTCTCGAGCTCATGGAAGGAGGAGTCCAGGAATACCTTCAGCGCCTGTCCGCCCTTCGTGATCTCGACCTCGTAGGCCGCGCCCTTCGGCGTCGGCTGGTCGTTGGGGTCCTCGACCGGGTCGGCCTGCCGAGCCGGCTCGACGTCACCGTTCGCGACGCCACCGGTCGCCTGCTCAGCGGCGGCGCGGGCCTTCTGCTCGTCAGCCGCGGCCAGCTCACCGTCACCATCGCCACCCTGATCATCGGCGCTCTGGCCGGCCTCGTTGCCGTCGACCTGCTCGCCAGGCCCGTTCTCGGCGTCACCGGGAGCGTCGGGAGCGTCCGCGCTCTCGGTCGCCTCCGCGCCATCGGCCTGCTCGCTCTGCGCAGTCGCCTGATCGGAGGAACCGTTGCCATTCGCGGCGCCGGCGATTGCCGCACCGCCGAGGGCCAGGGCACCGAGGGCGGCGAATGCCGCCAGGGCCCGCTTCATCTTGTCGCCCATCTTGCTTCCTTTCGTGGGGTTGCGTCCACCGCATCGGTGAACGCCGAGCAAGCTAGGACGGGCGGATGAGATGAGCATGAGTCCCAGATGCAGGGCGCTCAACCCGCGTTCCACCATGGGCAATGACGTGCAACCGCTACTTGTCGCCGAGACGCCGGTTCCGGGTATCTAGCATGGCGTCAATGCTCCAGGGACGAATCGGGGAAGCGGGTCGAGGCCCCGGTACTCGCTGGAGGGCGCATTTCGTACTGCTCGCGCTGGCGACCCTCCTGACGCTCACATCCACGCCGGAGCGGGCCTCGGCGGTGGCCAAGGTGCCCGCCGGAGCCGTCAAGAAGCTCCAGCGCAGCCCCTGCCCGCCCAAGTACGCCGTGCGCGTCGCCCGTCCCGCGACCGGCGAAGAGATTCGCGCCGCCAAGCACGGCGACTTCGACATCAGCGGCCTCACCGTCCACTTCAAGCGCAACATGAACTGGGCTTACGACCCGCTCGGCTCGGCGGCGTTCCGCGCCAGGCTCAACGACCTGCGTTACCTCGATGTCCTCTTTTACGCCTACCGGGAGCACCATGACCTTCGTGCCCTGCAACGCGCGAAGCGGATCGTCGTCGATTGGATCGAGAACAACCCGCTGAAGCGTCCGACGACGGACCGCACGTGGTTCGACAAGGTGGCCGGAGACCGCGCCCCCTACATCGCCTACGCGACGAGGGCGGCCGAGTGCGAGGGTCTGCTGGAGAACCCGAACCTGGCCCGCAAGCTGCTCGGATCGGTCCAGCAGCACATTCGCTTCCTCGCCAACCAGGACCGCTACTCGCCGACGAATCGCGGCCTGTTCGAGGACCTCGGCCTGATCTTCAGCGGCCGGCAGGTCCGGTTCCTCCCCGGCGCAACGAAGGCGCGCAACCGGGGGGAGCGGCGCTTCAACAAGAACGTCAAAGACCACGTGATACCGGGTGAGGGCATGTGGCTCGAGCACTCCACCACCTACCAGTTCCTGACCATCAACGCGATCGGCCGCTTCCTCGAAATCGAGAAGAAGCGCCAGCCGGGCCTCAAGCAACTGCTCGAGACGATGAAGGACACGGCCGCCTGGATGATCGAGCCCGACCGCCGCTACCTGCAGGCCGGCGACTCCTACCAGGAAAAGGCGGACCGCTTCGCGCAGCCGATCGCTCGCGGTCAGCGCGGCTTCCGGGTGCTCTCCAAGAGCGGCCTCGCGTTCATCAAGAAACGCAAGAGCTACCTGGCGATGCTCTCGGATTACCACAGCGAGATTCATCGGCACTCTGACGACCTTTCCTTCGACCTGTACGAGCACGGTCACCGCGTGGTCGCCGACACCGGCATCCCGGACAAGGATTTCGGGACGCCCTATCTGTTCGCGATCTCGGCCGCTGCCCACACCGTGGTGCAGGTGGACGGCCAGGACTTCCCGCGGGACGCATCCCACGCCTATGGCAGCGGATTGCTCGCGACCGGCGAAGGGGACGGTTGGTACGCGATCCTGGCGACCAACCCGCTCGTCTCAGCGCAGGGCGTGGACCACGATCGGCTGCTCCTCTACAAGCCGAGCGTGGCACTGATCGTGGCTGACCGTCTGCGCTCCTCACAGACCCACAGCTACCGCAGCTACTTCCAGTTCGGCCCCGACTTCGGCCTCAAGCCCGACGGCGACCGGCTGCTGCTGCACGCCGGCTCGGATCAGGTGTCGGTCTTCAACGACAGCTCCGACCCGTCGCTGCAGCGCCATTACGTCCGCGGCCAGTCCGATCCGCTCCTCGGATTCATCTACAAGGGCTTTCGCGACCGCGACCCCCGCTGGACCGAGTACACGGTTGCCGAGGGCTCAGATGTGGACAACGTGACGACGCTCTCGCTCGACCAGGACAAGGTGATCCACGCAAGCGCGACCGCACCGCTCGAGGACAGCTCCAGCTTCGCGATCAGCACGAACGGCGAGGTCAAAAAAACCGTGACCGTCGTGCGCGACGGCGGCCAACTGGCGATCACCCAGGTGGACGTCCCTAAACGGGCCGCCCGGCCCTGAACCCGACCGGCGGCGGCGGGGCGGTCGGCGTGAGCGGCGGACTCGCCGGCTAGGGCTGTCCCGCCGCGATCGCGGCGGCGGCGGCGATCGCGTCCTCGCCCAGGACCGTTGCCCGCAGCTCGGCTGCGATCTGCGGGCTCGCACCGGCACCCGCGATCGCCAAGTGGGCTTCCCCCGCCAGCGCGCGCAGCTCCTGGGCTGGCTCCCGAAGCAGCTCCGGGGAATGAGCTGCGACGACCAGCAGCGAAAGCTTCATCGAGGCGGCCATCTGCCGGAGCTCGTCGATCGGCGTGTCCTGTCCGATATAGAAGATCCGCCAACCGCGTCGCCACAGCGCCAGTCCGAAGCAGATCAGCCCGATGTCGTGGAGCTCGCCGGGCGGGCAGGCGAGAGCCGCGGCGGGTCCGGAGCCCGAGTTCCACCCTTGCGCGAGGGTCAGCAGGCGACTGCGGAGCAGCGAGCTCGCAAAGTGCTCCTGCGCGACGCTGACTTCGCCCAGCTCCCAGCGATCGCCGATGCTGCGCAGGCAGGGAAGGACGAGGTCGCCCAGGACCTGCTCGAGCGTTCTCAGGGCGAATGCGCGATCGAGGATCTGGTGAGCGCCGGATGCGTCGAAGCGGACGAGCGCCGCTCGCAACTCGTCGACTTCCGGAGCTGCGCTCGTCCTGCCATCCGTCGGGCCCTCTGGCCGTCCCCGGTCTCCTGCGATGGCGAGCCGTGCTGCCTCCGCTGCAGCCACACCCCGGGCCAGGTGCGCCTTCATGGCCCAGACCCGAGCGACGTCATCGAGTGAGTAGAGCCGGAAGTTGCCCTCGGAGCGCGCCGGCTCCAGCAGTCCGTACCGCTTCTGCCACGCCCTCAGAACCGCCGGTGACACCTCGACTCGGCGACTCAGCTCCCCAATCCGGAAGCGTGGAATCTCTACTTCATCCATGCACAGAGCTTAGACAGTCAAGGGAGCGGGAAAGCCAAGTGCCGTCAACGCGGCGGATCCGAGGCTTTGCTAACCTGGACAAACCTTAGACAGACTCTCAACATGCCCATGTACCAGACATCTGCAAAATCTTCGACCCGACCGGGCCCGCGGCTCGTCTCGAGCGACGAAGCCCTTTGGGCCTCGGTGCAGGGCGGGGAGCACGGCGCGTTCGATGAGCTCTACCGCCGTCACGAGAGGTCCGCTCTACGAGTAGCCGGCAGGATCTGCGGGCCAGGTGCCGCGGAGGATGCGGTCCAAGCTGCGTTCCTGGCGGTGTGGCGCAGCCGCTCCGGCTTCGACCCGTCGCTCGGCAGCTTCCGCAGTTGGGTGCTGACGGCGGTCCGCAACCGCGCGATCGACGTAGTGCGCGAGCAGCGACGCCGGCGCGTCCACCAAGCCTCCGAGGGGGGATTTCCCGAGCTCGCGGATCCCCGCCTGACGGACAGCGAGTTCGCCACGCGCGAGACTGGAGCCGCCGTTCGCAAGGCGGTGGCAGGGCTACCCGCCGAACAGCGAAGGGTGATCGAGCTCGCCTACTTCGGGGAGTTCAGCCACACCGAGATCGCCTCACAGCTGCGGATTCCGCTCGGGACCGTCAAGGGACGGACGCGACTGGCCCTCAAGAAGCTTCCGGGATCGCTTGCGGCTCACCGTCGCCAACCCCTCGCAGCCGTCTGACCCGCAGTAGCTCTGCTCGCCTCAAGATCAGGGAGCTCCGGTGTCGACTCGGGGCCACGAGCATGCCTCATCCATCCAGCGATGGACTTATGCGACTAGCTCGGGACGGCGTAGATCTGACCGGCGTGCTCGAGGATCTTCCTCTGCGCCAGGCCCTGCGTGGTTGGACCGCCCGTCGCCGCGCCCGTCTGCGGATCGTAGGTAGCGCCGTGACATGGGCAGAGGATCTCCCCTCCTTGAAAGCCGACCGTACAGCCCGCGTGAGTGCAGACGGCGCTGAACGCGGTGAGGCTGCCGTCGGCCTGACGGATGACGATGTCGGGTTGCCCGTCCCCGGGGTCAGCGTAGGTGGCACCCTGCTGAGCCGGGAGGCGGGACGACGGGCCGAGCTTGACGGCATTCGCTGGGACGGCATTCTGCGCCGCTCCGGAGGTTCGAACGGAAGAAGCGCTCCTCCCGCTCGGATTGGATGGTGCCGTGCTCGCCGTCGCACCGTCAGGAGCCGAGGAGGCAATCGTCGTGGGCGGGGTGTAGCTCCCCTTGAGCAGGGCGGCGATGCCGGCGACGCCGAGCGCGAGCGCCCCGAACTCGCCGAGCAGAACTCGCCGCGTCCGCGCTGATGGGTCGACGCCGGGACGACTCCGCTGCGCCCCGCCGAGTGACGTTCTCCTGATCAGGTTCGGTGAGGGCCGTTCGAGCGCGTTGTCGAGCGCGAGCTGCTCACTCGCACCGGCGAGGACGAAGGGCAGCCACGCGAAGGCGAAGACGATGTCGGGGCCCAGGAAGTACGGAGTCGCGTGCCAGCTGGCGGTGAGGAAAAGCAGGAGGCTGAGCCCGAGCCCCGCCGCAGCGGCGAGGCGCGTCCCCAGGCCCGCAACGGTCAGCAGGCCGATCGCGATCTCAACGATCGCGACCCCCACTCCCGCCAGCACCGGATGGGGCAACGCGAAGGTCCGCAGGATGAAGCCTCCCGGGGTCCCGTCGGAGAAGCCCTGCAGCTGGGTACCGATGTAGGTGGACGATCCCTCATGGAGGAATCCGCCGTCGGTCAGCTTCTGGATCCCGGCGTAGACGAACGTCCCCCCGAAAAAGAGACGCAGCGGAAGGAGCGCCGCTCCGACGGACAGCCTTCGATTCATCCGCCGACGGTCGCTGCTGCCTCTAAGGGACCGCTAAGCCCACCGTGAGAGAGCTCTTAGGTTGAGGGTCCAAGACGCGTAGGCGACATCCACGCGTGGGACAGGCGGAGTCCTCGTCACTAGGCTCGCCCCATGCATGCAGGTCGTGGCCCGAGGGCTGATCGCGCTCCGCCCCCTCCTGATGGAGGGCGCGCGGCCATGGTCGAGCTGTATTGGCTTCCGCTGGGGGCCGGCGGGCATTCGGTCAGATACAACGGGCGCGTCTACGAGGCGCTGGTCGCCCGGCGGGACCGACGTCAGCCCTGTGACCTCTATCACTCGGCTCTTCGAGTCAGGCATGACGATCAGATCTACGTAATCGAGCAGGCCCCATCCCTCGGGTTCAGCGGACAGAAGCGTGGAGTCGTAGCCGGAGGCGCCGTCGGGAGTCGCTGGTTGGGTGGACTGCGGATCTTTCGCTACGAGATCCGGGTTTGGCCCGGAGGCAGCATCGCGGACGTCGCAGAGGCCGTGGAGAGCCCGACGCGCCTGAGCGACGACGAGGCATGTGCTCGTCGGGTGCTCGCGACGGTCCCACGGGTACCGACTCCGGTTTGGGGACGCGATGAACTCGCGGCGGGAGAGATGTGGAACTCGAACGCTGTGATCGCTTGGGTCATCGCGAGCAGCGGGATCGAAGTTCAATCCATCCGGCCTCCCGCGGGCGGACGCGCGCCGGGCTGGCATGCAGGGTTGGTCGTCGCCCGCCGGCAGCGCTGAAAGGCTGTGCCGATGTCCACATTCGTCATCCGTCAGGTAGCCGTCGACGACCTCGAAGAGCTCGACGCACTGATGAGCTCACTCGACAGCGAATCGCGCACGCGGCGCTGGTTCTCCGGTGCGACGGACATCCACAAGGCGGCGTCGTGGGCGGCGAATCCAAGCCACCGCGACGCCGTGGGGCTGGTCGCGGAGACGGTCGAGGGCCGACTGATCGGACACGCCGCGCTCGTCCGCATCGATGACGCGCGGGCCGAGGTCTGCTTTGAGGTCGCCGCACCGTGGCGGCATCACGGCATCGCAGGCAGGCTACTTGCGGAGCTGGATCGTCAGGCCGTGAGACGCGAGATGAAGACACTCGTCGCCGAGGTACTCGCCGAGAACCGGGACATGCTCGCCGTCTTCCGCGCGCACGGACCCTGCAAGGAGCGCCGGGATAGCTCCGGCGTGATCGAGATCGCACTGCCCGTAGGCACGGGAATCGCTCAACCCGCGACCTGACTCAGCTGGACGGCTGATCCGCGGCGATGCTCGGCCAGCGTCGGTGATGGCACGACGAGCACTGGCCGATCGGCGTGCCTGACGACCTCGAGGGACACGCTGCCGAGGAGCAGCGATTTGATTCCGCCCAGTCCGCGCGTGCCGACCACGACCACGTCGGGATCCAACTCCCTTGACGCGATGAGGATCGCCTCTCCAATGTGTCCATGCCTGTTCGCGGTCAGCGGCTGGGCGCTCAAGCCTGCTGCGGTGGCCCGCTCCGCCCCGGTCGCGGCGGTTTCGAAGGCCGCCTTCTGACTCGCCGCGTCGAGCTTCCCGTCGTCGCCGTACCCGCCGGCGAATCCCATCCCGACGCCCATTGAACCGCTGCGGATCATCGAATCGAGGAGCTCCTCCCAAATCGTGAGCACCTTCGCTTCCACACCGGGCATCAGCTCGGCGGCGCGGTCGATCGCCGCCATCGAATCGTCGGACCCGTCGTAGCCGATCAAAATCATCTGGCCTTCTCCTTTGTTGTCGTTGATCATGGAAAGACCTGTGTCAGGCGCCCCGGCCTGAAGCCATGAGCGAGTCCAGCCAAGACATGACCTCGTCCACCTGCATCGAGACCATCGCCCGTGTATCAACCGCGATGTGGGCGTCGCGCGACGCGCCGCGGATCGACACGATCACCGGGGTCCTCGCTTCATCCATCGACCGCCCAGACGCCTCGTGCGGATGAGGACCGTCGTATTTCGCTTCAAAGATGGCTCCCCCCTCCCGTCCCCCGTGACGAGCGAGTTCGGCGAGTTCGTCCTGCGCCCCTGGGTCGATGGGGAGCACGGGGAGCCCGGAACTGCGCCCCAGTGCCAGCGCCAAGGTCGACCTCTCCCTGCCGGACGATCCGCAGACCGAGAGCAACAACGGTCCGCGGGCCTGCCACCCCAATCGACGGCTCCGGTCCAGCAGTCGTCGGGCGTATGCCCTCTCGGGCTGCGGATCGGCGCGCGTCCGCGATGCCCTCAAGGCGGCATTGGCTCGCACCTGGGCCCGATAAGACCCGAAGAACGCCATCAGCGCATCGGGCTGGGCTGATCCCCCGGCATCCAGGTAGCCGGTGAGCACCGCATCTCCGGCAACCCGTGTCCCGGTGATTTCGGCGAGCTCCGTAATGAGCGATCCAAGCTCGTCAGCCACGTCCACGACACGCAGGGGACCTTCCATCGGGCTCCCGGCGATCGAAATGTCCGCTGCGTCGAAGAACAGTTCGCGGGTCGGAGGTCCCCGTAACCGAGGATCACTTTCCCCGACCTGGCCCTGGCCTCCAGGACGGTCGCCCAGCCGATCAGGAACGCGGCGGCGAACCGCTGCAGAGCCAACCGCTCCCGCGCGGGAGTGAGGCCCTCGATCAACGGCAGGAGGGCCTCGAAGTTCCGATCGACGAGCTCGCGGTAATCGGTGCCCTCGGGTCGGCGCTTCGCCTCACCGTGGAGCGTGGCAACACGAGCACCGACTGCCAGGGCCCGCTGCGGCGTCAGCGCATCGCGCCGGACCAGCGACTCCAGCGTTTCGGTTCTCACACCCCAGCCCGTGCGGGCTCGAGTACCGGAACGTCGCCGATCACGAGTGGGCGATCGAAGCTCTGGACTACGGCAGCCGTCATGGTGTGACCTCGGTTCGGGATTGGCGGATGCCAAGCATCACGAGGCGGAGCGACCGTTTCATCGGGGCCAGGCCGAGACCGTGGTCAGTAGTTGTCCGCGCGGCCTCAGATGGGGACGCTTACGGGTCCTCGCCGAGCAGACCGTGGTCCAGCGCGTAGCGGACGAGCTCAGCCCGAGTCGTCCTTCCGAGCTTCTGCTGCACGTGTGCTCGATGAGTCTCGACGGTCCGCACCGAGAGGAACAGCTGCCCACCGATCTCGGCGTTCGTGTGTCCGAGTGCGATCAGCCTCAGGACCTCCGCCTCACGCTCGGAGAGATTGTCGGGAGGGCCGGGAGGGGTTTCCGGGGTCGCGGCGAGCTTCGCTCCCAGGGAGGGGTTGAGGTACGTCTCCCCCCTCGCCGCGCGTCGAACCGCCTCGACCAACTCTGTATCGGCGGCCTCTTTCAGCACATAGCCGAGGGCGCCGCCACGCAGGGCGCGCCGCGCATACTCGGGGTCCTCCTGCATCGTCAGGACGACCGTTGCCGTGCGTTCTGAGCGTTCTCGGAGGACCGGTAGCGCGTCGAGCGAGCTCAGTGTGCCAGGCATGTTGAGGTCCAGCACGAGCACGTCGGGCTTGTGGCCAAGCACTGCTCGCAGCGCGCCGTCGACGTCCCCCGCCTCGGCGACGACCTCGATGTCGTCGCTCGCTCCGAGCAACATCGCCAAGCCGACGCGGACGACCTGATGGTCATCTGCAAGGACAATCCGTATTGACTCCACGAGCCAGAGCCTACGCCCGCGTATGCTCGTTCAACTCGTGCCTGACGTTGATGGTGGAGATCGTGGCGACTCCAACCACCTCGGGTGGATGCTCGAGCTGACGCGTGCTCTCACCAGCGAGGTCGAACAGACGAGCTTCCTGGAGCGACTGCTGTCGGCCGGATGCTCCCTGAAAGGTGCTGATCACGCAGCGGTCGTGGTGGGCGGAGACGTTGATCAGGAGGCGGAGCTGCTCGCGTCGGTCGGCATCGACGACGACGCGACGCGCGCCATCCTCCTTGCGATGACGCCGGGCCGTTCTCCTTCGCCCCGCGGATTGCTGACGGTTCCGATCACTCTTCGAGGCCAGCGGCGCGGAGACCTCTGCCTTGGCTGGACGCCGGAGGACATCGGCTCCACCCCGAGCGCGATCGGCATCGCCGGAGTCCTCGCGGAGCTCGCAGCCGCCTCAATCGATCGGACCCAACTGAGCGAACAGCTCGCCGAGCAGCGCGGGGACTTCGATCGTGCGATCAGGGGTCTGCGAACGGCGATGGAGATTGCGACTGCCGTGGGGAGCGAAACCGATCTACCGCGGATCCTCGAGCTGATCGTCAACCGCGGGCGCTCGCTTGTCGACGCCGACTCCCTGCTGATTTGGCTGCGGCAGGACGACGTCCTCAGGATCGCGGCGGTTGCAGGGAACGCCGCTGTGCCCCCCGACTCGACGATCTCGCTCGAGACGTCCACCGCGGGCGCGGCACTCGGTATGGCGCGCTCTGTGCGGATCGAGGACGTCCGCTGGATGCAGGTGGACCCGGCCCGCTTCGGCATGTCGCAGGCCCAGAGCGCGTTGATCGTCCCGCTCGTTCATCGGGGACGGGGGCATGGCGTACTGATGGCGTTCGATCACCATGAAACGACGGCCAGCTTCGACGCCGACGACCAGCGCACCCTGGAAGCATTTGCCGCGAGCGCAGCGACAGCGGTGGCGACGGCACAGAGCGTCGAGGAGCGGCGGCTGCGGGACACCATGGCCGCCGCCGAGTCGGAGCGTCGCGTTTGGGCTCGGGAGCTCCACGACGAGACGCTCCAGGGTCTGGCCTCCCTGAAGCTGGGGCTCGCGGGAGCGTTGCGAGCCGACCCGGACAGGGCGCGGGTGCTGCTCGAGTTGGCATCGACGCAGCTCGACCAAGACATTGCGAGCCTGCGCGCAATCATCGCCGACCTGCGTCCAGCCGCACTCGATGAGCTGGGCCTCGAGCCGGCGCTGAGGACCCTCGTCGCGCGCATTGCCGAGGAATCCGGGCTCGACGCGATGGTGGCGTTCGCGCTCGGTCGCGAGCGACTCGACCCCGACGTCGAGACGATCGCGTACCGCGTGGCGCAGGAGGCCCTGACGAACGTCGTCAAGCATGCGGGCGCCGAGACTGTCACCGTCGACGTCCGCATCGACCGAGCAGGCTTACGACTGACCGTCACCGATGACGGATGCGGCATCGGTGAGATGCGCCGCGGTGGCTTCGGTGTCGTCGGCATGCGCGAACGTGCAGCACTTGCGTCCGGCAGCGTCGAGATCACACCGTTGCCGGGAGGAGGAACCTGCGTGACGCTCACGCTGCCGCTCGGCTGAGGGCCATCCTATTCCTGCGGGGGAACTCCGACGACCGGGCGCTTGGCGATATGAAGGAGGCGCTGGGCGACGCTGCCCAGGAGCAGGCCGGCAACCTGAGAATGCCCGCGGGTTCCCACGACGATCATCTCGGCGTCGACCTCGTCGGCGATCTCCTTGATGGCATGAGCGGGTCCGCCGAGCACGACCACCGCATTCTCGACCGAGGTCTCCACTCCCTCAGAGTTGATCTTCTCGGCCATCCGCCCGATCTCAGCCCGGATCTCGTCCTCGTCGACGCGAACCGATGGCATGTCTCCCTTGGCCGCAATGCGCTCATCGACATGAGCCATCACGAGCCGAGCGCCACCTTGCCGGGCAAGCTCGACGGCTACGGGTATCGCGCGTTGTGCGCCTTCAGATCCGTCCATTCCAAGCACGATCGTCTTCATGGTGTCCTTTCAGTTGGGTATCGCAGCTGAGCAAACTCGTAGTTGAGGTCGGCCGGCACAAATCTCTTCAAGGACGTTGCCTTGAAGCGACGCGCTGACCTACTTGAGCCAGGCGTTGTTTTTGACGAAGGGCATCCGCTCCCAAGACTGGCCGAGCCCGAACGTCTTGCCGGCACCGACCAGGGCCAGCCCGATGAGCACCAGGGCGTAGATGATGTGGTCGTCCATGAACACGTTGTTGGCGGGCGGCAGCGATGCGCTCCACATCAGGATCATCATCAGCGCTCCGGCGCCGCAGGCGAACCGCATGTAGATACCGAGCATCAGACCGACGCCGATCACGATGAGACCGGCCATGAACAAGACGTTCACCGGTCCGGTGCCGGCGATGCTCTGATAGATGCCCGAGAAGGGGCCGACCGAGCCGGTGAGGAAGCCCATCGTCGGGTTGCCGCCGTTGATCCACGCATCAGCCGACGCCGTCTCGTGGCCCAGGCCGAACATCTTGTCGAAGAACGGCCAGATGAACGTCCATGCGAGGCTGAGGCGAACGGCTACCCACGTGTAGCGCGCTGCGTTCTCGCGCGTCAGCGGCTCGGTCGCCGTCGATGCCTTCGCGCTCGGCGAAACGACAGGGGCGCCATGGCCCGCGACTGCGGTGCCGGCCATCATCGTCGGCCGCGCTCCGGTTTGAATATCTGCCATAAGTTGACCCTTCTCTCAAAGTCCCGTGCGCCGGATGGGAACGGGTGGTGTCGCCGGAATTGACCGGCCTGCTCAATTTCGCACCCCCCTCTCCTCCCGTCATCAGGGTTCTCACGTCACTTGCTCCGTAGTTAGCCCCTCCGGCGGCCCGGGGGGGCCGTTCCAGTAGTTCCTACGGACCGAGGCCAGTGGTCGAGCCCCATGCCGATGGTGCTCGAGCGCCGTAGCCTCGGCGGACCGCTCATGGAACCGCCCTCGAACAGCTACCCGGTCACCTTCGGAGTCGACCACCCCGATCGCCAGCTCAATCGGCTTTCGACCTTCTTCCGGGTCTTCACAGTGATCCCGATCGCGATCCTGATCAGTGCGATCTCGGGGTTCTCGACCGGTTCGGGCCCAGGGGGCGACAACACCGGGACCCTCATCCTCGGGGGCACCGGTCTGCTCTTTCTACCGGTCCTGCTCATGATCCTGTTCCGCCAGAAATACCCACGCTGGTGGTTCGATTGGAACCTGAGCCTGCAGCGATTCGGCAACCGCGTCGCGGTCTATGCGCTCTTGATGGACGATCGCTACCCGTCTACCGACGAGGAGCAGGCGGTCCACCTCAGCTATCCATACCCGAACGCTGAGCGAGACCTCGGTCGCTGGATGCCGCTTGTCAAGTGGTTCCTCGCCATCCCGCACTTCGTCTTACTGCTCTTCCTCTGGATCGGCGTCTTCGTCGCGGTCGTGCTCGCCTGGTTTGCGATTCTGTTCACAGGCCGATATCCGAGGGGACTCTTCAACTTCGTCGAGGGCGTCCTGCGGTGGCACAACCGAGTGGCGGGCTATGCGTTCGCACTCGTGACCGACCGCTACCCGCCGTTCCGGCTGGCGACGTAGCTTCGGTGTTGGATTCCCTGACCTCGAGAGCGGTTCGCCACCCTCTCCCCGCGTATTTCGTCCTCGCATTCGGCTTCTCGTGGCTGTGCTGGTTGGCGCCGGCCCTCGGGTACCGGGGCGGGATCGGGACAGCGCTTTACGTCCTCGGCGGATTCGGGCCACTCGTCGCTGGAGCGGCGATGACTCGGCTGGTGGGCGAATCCATCGGGCGCTGGTTCAGAGGGCTGCTCATCTGGCGCGTTCCAGCACGTTGGTACGCATACGCTCTGATCGTCCCGGTTGCCCTCACGGTGCTCGCCACCGCGGAGTTCTCCGCGGTTGGAAAAACTCTCGATTGGTCGCTTCTGGGCCACCAGCTCCTCATTTACCTGCCCTCCTTGCTCTTCGTCGCAATGGCCGGTGGTGGGAACGAGGAGCCCGGCTGGCGCGGATTCGCCCTGCCCCGGCTCCAGGAACGCTACTCGCCGATTCGGGCCACCCTGGTGCTCGGTGCGCTCTGGGCTCCCTGGCACCTGCCACTGCTGTTCGCTTCATCGGGATCGAGCCACCACCTGCCGATCGGCGGAGTCCTGATCATGATCGTGATCACGCTGATCAGCATCATGGGATATGCCTTCGCCTATACGTTCCTGATCAACCGGACCGGCAGCGTGCTGCTCTGCATCGTCCTGCATGCAGGCTTCAACACGGCCCTCTCGTCGGCCGGCCTGCAAAGCGAAGAGGCCTTGCAGCGATGGGATTACATTCTGCTTCTCGGCTTGACGGCCGCGACGGTTTGGGCTGGGGTGGCCGCATTGATCCTGGTCACTCGCGGTCGCCTCGGGCTGACGTCCGACAAGACACCGATGAGTGCCCGGCGGCCAATTCACTCTCCGCCGGCCGTTCCGGCCCTGGGGGCGGCTCGGTGAAGCCATTTCCCGCGCCCTCGACCCCGTGATCGGTCCGCGATGAGGATCTCGGTGATCGCCGCAACCCGGCATGGCAGCACCCTCGAAGTCGCCAAGTCCATCGCCGATCGCCTGACGACGCATGGCCATCAAGCTGTCTGCCTCGAAGCCACCTCTGGAGTCGAGCCGGAGGGGGACGCAGTCGTCCTGGGAAGCCCGCTTTACATGGGCCGCTGGTTGAAGCCGGCTCGCGAGATTGCGGAGCGGCTCTGTCGCGACGAGGAGCAACGACCAATCTTCGTGTTCACCTGCGGACCGCTTGGAGATCCTCCTAAGCCGGCGCCGCCGGCGCCGGACGAGCTTTTCCCGGCGCTGGCCGCGAAAGCCCGCGAGCTTCGTGTCTTCGCCGGCCGTCTCGATCTGGGTGCGCTCAATAGACGGGAGCGCCTGGTGGTGCGAGCGGTGGATGCGGAGGCGGGAGACTTTCGCGACTTCAAGGCGATTGAAGGGTTCGCGGACGAAATCGCGACGACACTCGAGGAACCGGTTCCCTTGAGCTGAGCTGGGACGCCTTGCGAGGTCGCTGGGCGGACCGCCGATCGCGCCCGAGTTCCAGCGTGCGGGGATGCCGGTGGCCGCATCGAGTCGAGGCTCACTCCAGCGGGAGGCCGTGTCGCATCGTGTTCTCGGCGACGACGCGCGGTTCGGCGAACTGGAGCAGGTAGTCCGGGCCGCCTGCCTTCGACCCGACTCCGGAGAGCCGGTTGCCGCCGAAGGGTTGACGGCCGACCATCGCGCCGGTGATCTCGCGGTTGATGTAGAGGTTCCCCACCGGCAGGCGGGCGGCGACCCGGGCGATCATCTCGGGGTCGCGCGAGAACAGCCCGCCCGCGAGCGCGAATGGCAGCTCCTCGACCAGATCACAGGCCGCCTCGACGTTCGGCACGACCTCGACCGCGAGCAGGGGCCCGAACATCTCCTCGCGCAGAATCGAGGAGCCGTGGGGGAGGTCGGCGACGACCACGGGCGCGCAGAACCAGCCCTCCTCCGGCACAGGCCCTCCGACGGCGGCGATCCGGCCCTCCGACCTCGCCTTCGTTGCACAGCCGTCGATGCGATCTCGCGCCTCGCGCTCGATCAGCGGCGGGACGCCGACCCCGAAGCGCTCCGCCTGGTCCACCACGAGCATCTCGACGGCCCCCGCGAGACGCCGGAGGAGATCCTCGGCGATCGCCTCGTGGACGAGAACGCGCGAGCACGCCGAGCACTTCTGCCCGGCGTAGCCGAAGGCTGAGTGGACGATCGCCGGAACGGCTTCGTCGAGATCGGCATCGGAGTCGACGATCACGCAGTTCTTGCCGCCCATCTCCGCGACCACCCGCTTCAAATGGACCTGGCCGGGTCGGACCTCCGCCGCGACCCGGAGGATCTCGAGGCCCACGGCGCTCGAGCCGGTGAACGCAATCGTCTGAACACCCGGACTGCGGACCAAGGCGGCGCCCGTGTCGCCGCGGCCGGGAAGCAGCGCCAGCACGCCGGGGGGCACCCCGGCCTCGTGCAGCGCTTCGATCAGTCGCATTGCGCAGCCCGGTGCCTGCTCGGCCGGCTTCAACACGACCGCGTTGCCCGCGGCAAGGGCGCCCGCGGTCATCCCCGCAGGGATCGCCAGCGGGAAGTTCCAGGGCGAGATGACGGCGGCGACGCCGCGAGGCTCGTATCGCATCGTGTTGCGCTCGCCGGGCTCCTGCAGCAGGTCACGGCCGCGCTCGAGCTCGACCGCAGCTCGCGCGTAGTACTCGAGGAAGTCGATCGCCTCGCATACGTCGGCATCCGCCTCGGGCCACGGCTTCGCGCACTCGCGGACCTCGAGGGCGGCCAGCTCGAGCCGCCGCTCGCGGAGCAGTGCCGCGGCGCGAACCAGGATCGCGGCCCGGTCGGCCGCGCCGCGCCGCGACCAGGCCCCTGCAGCCTCGGCAGCGCAGCGGACGGCCTCGTCCACGTTCCCCTCGCCGCCGACTCCGGCGGTTGCGACGAGGCGCGAGGGCGCGCCCGGGTCCGTCGAGTCGATGCCCGAGGACGAGCCCGCGTCCCCGCCGATCAGCACCGGCACCGGAAACGGCCCGCGCCGGTCGAGCTCCACCAGGGCGGCGGACAGCGCCTCGCGATTCGGCTCGCGGCGGAGCTCGAGGGTGGGCTCGTTCGCAAACGCGGGCATGACCACGGGGGCGGTCATGGCGCCGCGAGCAGCTCCTCGAGGGGCGCGCCTCCGGACTGCTCCGAGAGGAACGACTCGTTCGAGGTGTTCTCGAGCAGCCGTCTGACGAGGTAGGCCATCCCGGCGACGAGGTCACCGACGGGGCTGTAGATGCGCACCCGAAATCCCTCGTCGGCGAGCGATGCCGCGAGCTCGTCGCCGAGACCCCGCAGCACCTGCAGCTCGAGATCGTGGTCCTCGCCGCCGAGCAGGCGATTGATGGCGATCGCGTGCGAGAGCGAGCGCAGGTTGTGAGAGGCGATAGCGGCTCTCACGATCGGGCGCGCCTCCAGCAACCGGCGGGTGAGAGCTTCGAAGTTGCGGTCGCTTTCCGGCTTGTCCGTCCACACCGGAATCTCCCAGCCGTGCCGTTGAGCCTCGACCGACTCGTGGTCCCAGTAGGCGCCCTTGACGAGGCGGACCACCAGCGGCGATCGCCGGCCCGAGCCTTCGGCCCAGTCGAGGATGCGCTCCAGCTCGGCCGGTGACTCCCGCAGATAAGCCTGCAGCACGATGCCGGCCGATGGCCCGTCCCGGAACTCCTCCTCGCCGAGCAAGCCGAGGACGACCCCCCGGGTAGTCTCGAGCGAGTCGAGTGACTCCGTGTCGATGTGGATGTGGGCGCCGAGCTCACGCGCGCGCCGCAGCAGCGGGCGCAGCCGGCGCCCCGCGTCGTCGCGACCGAGCTCCGGGGCTTCGGGACGGATCAGCGGCGTGAGCGCCGATACCTTCACCGAGAGATTCGCGCGAGGGATGACGCCCGCCGAGTCGCGCTCGAGAACGGTCCGCTCCGGCCAGGCGGCGCAGCCGCGGGCCAGCTCGCCGAGAGCGTCCTCGCAACGCTCCGCGTAGTGGTCGGCCTCGCCGGCGGTCAGGGTCGCCTCCCCGAGAAGATCGACCGACGAGCCGATCCCGGCGCTCCAGAGCTTGCTCAGCTTGCCGAGGGCGGCGGCCGGGGTCTCACCGGCGATGAAGCGGTGAGCGAGATGACGGACTGATGTGGCGACGGCGGCACCGAGTGCCATGCGACCGGCCTTCGTGTGGGCCATTCGCGTTGCGGCGCCGAGCGGAATGGGGCGATCCTGCACCTCCTCGAGGAAGCTGCCGAGATGGCTGCCGAGGTCGTCCAGGGTGCGGCAGGCGGGGGTGACGTCCACGAGCCGGAAGAGCGCCGCGCGAAGCTCGTGCTCGCGGGTCGAGAGGCCCATCGCCGCCTCGTCGAGCCTCCGCAGCGGGCCCCGGGCGTGCGACTTCCCGGCTGCGGTGATCGAGCTGCCGACCGCGAAGATCTCAGATTGCAGGCGGTCTGGATCGATCAAAGCCGGCGAGGATGACGCCACGTACTCAGGCTACCCCCCCGCCGCGTGGGGCGTCAGTCGGCTTGTCTCCACCGAGAACCGGTGGCCGTTGCCCGAGCGTGGGACTGCGGATAGGCTTTCGACAGGTGCCGGCAGTGGAACTCGACAAGCTCACTTGGCCCCAGATCCGCGCCGAGCTGGAGGCGGGACGGGACACTGTCGTCGTCGCTCTTGGCGCAACCGAGCAGCATGGGCACCACATGCCCCTTGCGACGGACGCCCTGCTCGGAGACGAGCTTGCCCGACGCGTCGCCGAGGAGCTCGACGCCTTCGTAGCGCCCACCGTGCGGGTTGGCTGCTCCTCCCACCACCTCGCCTTCGCGGGGACCCTCTCCCTGCGCGACGAGACGTTCGCCGCGATCGTCGTCGACCTCGTCACCTCACTTGCAAGAGGCGGATTCAGGCGTGTCGTCCTGCTGCCATCGCACGGCGGCAACTTCGGCCCGCTCGCGACCGCGATCGAGCAGTTGCCTGATGAGCCGGGAATCGAGGTGTCGGCCCTGACGGACGTCGGTGTCCTTTTGACCATCGCTCAGCTCGGCGCGGAGGCACACAACGTCGCGCTCGGGGATGGTGGGCTCCATGCGGGCGAATGGGAGACATCCATGCTGCTCACGGTCAGGCCGGAGCTCGTCCTCATGGACAGAGCCGAGCCCGGCTTCACGGGCGATCCAGAGCAGGCAATCGCGGGCCTATTCGCGAGAGGGGTAAACCACGTCTCAGAGAATGGCGTCATCGGTAACCCGGCGGAGGCATCCGCCGCTCATGGGGAGGCGTACTGGCAGCGGGCTGTCGAGGCGACGCTTGCGGCGATCGGTTGACCAACGAGGCCTCCGACGATGGGCGGTACTGGTCTCGAACCAGTGACCTCCTGCTTGTAAGGCAGGCGCTCTCCCAGCTGAGCTAACCGCCCGGGAGCGACGAGGATAGGGCTTGTGCACGGCTGAAAGCCAGTTCGGAGGTGGACGGGATTAGGCGCCCCGGAACGGGGCAAGGGACTAAACGGGACAGCGCGCCATCCGCGGATGGGACCTCGCGCTGACTCTTGGAGCGGGCCGTCACACAGCGGCCCGCTTCCGTGTGCGCGCATGCTGTCGGGCGGAAACTTGGCCCGATAAGGTCGAAGGATGGATCTGGGTCTCGATGGAAGGGTGGCGCTCGTGCTCGGCGCCAGCAAGGGGATCGGCCGGGGCATTGCCCGTTCCCTGGCTCGCGAGGGTGCGCGGGTCGCGATCTCCGCGCGCACCCTTGATCCGCTGGAGTCCCTTGCGGATGAGCTCGGTGGCGGCGCGAGGGCCTTCGGAGCCGACACCGATGATCTCGACTCGATGAGGAGGCTCGCCGCCGATGTCCATGAGCGACTCGGGCCGATCGAGATCCTGGTCCTCAACACGGGTGGCCCGCCTCCCGGCGCGGCGCTCGACAACCCGCCGGAGGAATGGGAGGCCGCCTACCGGTCGCTGGTGCTCGCCCCGCGGGTCCTCGCGGAGGCCACGGTGCCGGGAATGAGGGAGCGGGGCTGGGGCCGGGTGGTCAGCGTCTCCTCGTCCTCGATTCGGGAGCCGATCCCGCACCTGACGCTGTCGAACTCGAACCGGATGGCCGCGCTCGGATTCCTCAACACCCTCGCTCGCGAGGCCGCCCCGGATGGGGTCACGGTGAACACGATCGCAACCGGGCGATTCGCCACGGACCGCATCGCGCAGATGTACGGCTCGATGGAGGAGGCCGAGAGACAGGCTTCGGACGACGTCCCGGCCGGGCGGTTGGGCACGCCGGAGGAGTACGGCGACCTGGTCGCCTTCGTCTGCTCGAAGTGCGCCGGCTACCTGACTGGAACGGTGATTCCGCTCGACGGCGGACTCACCCGTTCGTCCTAGCCGCCGGCTTCGCCAGGAAGAGCGGCGACCGCTCGTCCTCGGTGCGGCTCACCGGGCCACGGCCTCTTGCGACGAGCAGCCAGATCCCGCCGGTCAGCATCATCGCCACGCTGAGCAGCTGCGCCTGGGTGAGCCCGAGAGCCAGGTCGTCGTTGCGGCGGACGAACTCGACCAGGAAGCGTTCGAGGCCTGCTGCGACCAGGTACATCGCGAACAGGAGTCCCGGCTTGAACCGGTCGCGAAGGTTCCAGAGCACGATCGCGACGATTCCCATCGTCAGCGTCTCGTAGACGGGGGTCGGATGGACCGGCGTGGTCGTCGGCGAGGTGCCGTCGGGGTAGGCCATCGCCCAGGGTCCGTCCCACGCCTTGCCGTAATCCCCGTCGCCGGAGAGCTGGCAACCGACGCGACCGATCGCGTAGCCGAGCGCGAGTGGGACCGCGGCGAGGTCGAGCAGCGCCACGCCGAGGATCCCGCGGAACCGCGCCCAGACCAGCACGGCGATCGCGCCGCCGATCGCGCCTCCGTACCAGACGAGCCCCGAACCACCGAAGAGGCTCCCGAGGACGTCGTCTTTGACGTCGCTCCAGTTCTCGATCATGAAGTCGAGCCGGGAGCCGACCAGGCCGCCGATCAGGGCGGCGAAGGCCATCTCGTATGCCCAATCCGCCTGGCGGCCCAGCTCGGTGAAACGGCGCGCGATGATCGCGCCGGCGGCGACGAACCCGAGCCCGAACATGAGCCCGAAGGTCTGCAGCGTGATCGGGCCGATGTCGATTTCTGGATACATGGGTGCCTAGTAGCCCCGGGGGGAATCGAACCCCCGTTGCCAGAATGAAAATCTGGAGTCCTGACCATTAGACGACGGGGCCGCGGGTCCAGAGTTTAGGTGTTGGAGGCGGCGAAGCTTTACGTCCGGGTCGGCTGTAATGCTCGAACGTATGTTCGCTAGGCAACCAGAGAACCCTCGGCTGGTTCGCGAGCACGAGACTGCCCGGCAGCTTCGATACCTGGGGGCGTCGATCAAGGTGATCGCCAACCACCTTGGCGTCTCGCAGTCCAGCGTCAGCGTCTGGGTGCGGGACATCGAGCTTCTCCCGCGTCATCGCGAAGCGAACAGACGGCGCGGCGCGGCGTTTCGCGGCGATGCTTGGCGAGAGCGCTGTCGGGAGCGAAGACGAGGCTTTCAAGAGGAAGGGCGGCGGCGGGCGCGCGACGCCGAATCGCTCCACGTAGCCGGCTGCATGTTGTATTGGGCGGAAGGTTCCAAGACGCGAAACACCGTTCAGTTCGCCAACTCCGACCCGGCCATGCTCCAGATGTTCGTGCGATTTCTTCGGAACTGCTTTGCGACAACTAACGACCAGCTCAGGGTCAAGATCAACGCTTACACGTCGGAAGCGCGTTCGATCGAAGCGATCGAGGCGTACTGGCTGACTCTGCTCGACCTGCCCGCGACCTGTGCTCGAAAGCACATCGTCAACAACTACCCGACCTCGAGCAGCGGCAAGAAGGAGAACAGGCTCCCCAACGGCGTGTGCACGGTCTCGGTGGCCAAGAGCACCTGGCTCGTGCAGCACATCTACGGTGCGATCCAGCAGTACGGAGGCTTCGAGGAACCGGCCTGGCTGGATGGCCGTTACTGATCGTCAGTGGTGCTTGTGGTGCTTATGCCTGTGCTTCCGCGGCTTGACCCTCGCGTTCCGATCCGCGGTCGCCTTCGTTCCCTCTGATCCGATCGCGACGAGGCGCACGTGGAACCTGCGGGCCTTGTGGTAGCGGTGGTGGAGCTTGAACGTGGCGTCCTTGCGGATCGTCACCTTCTTCGAGCTGCCGTCGCCGAACTTGACGAATGCCGATTGGATGCCGGCTGGATCGCGGACGGCTCCGTGGAACCGGGAGCGATGGCCGAGTCGCACCGGCTTGATCGGCTTCAGCCGCACCTTCGGGCGCGTTGTCGGGCCGGGGGGCGGCGGCGGCGTCACCTTCGGGAGCTGCAGCGAGTAGGCGCCGCGACCGTGCGTGGCGGCGAAGAGGGTCCTTCCGTCCTCCGCGAGCGTGAGTCCATAGACGGCGACCTTCGGTAGGCCATTGCCGGCCTCCACCCACTCGGTCGAACCGGCGGGCAGCTCGAGGACCCCGAAGTCGGTCCCGGCGAACAGGCTGCCGTTCGCTCCATAGACGGCGAGGCCGGTGATCGGCTGGTCGCCGAGGTTGTAGGAGATGTCGGTGAAGCTCGCCTGCCTCGTCGCCGGGTCGTAGGTGACGTCGAAGACGTGACCGGGCGTATCGGGGGTGTAGGCGCTGTAGCCGGTGTAGGACACCCAGGCGTGGTTCGGGTCCGCCGGATCGACGGCGATGCCGCTGACGAACCTGCCGGGCGTCTCGGGGGTGTCGATTCGCCTGAACTGCACCGCTCCGGGGACGTCGTCGGCATTGGAGGTGATGAACAGACGACCGGTGCGCGTCCCCGCCCAGAGCGTCGTGTCATCGGAAGGAGCGCGTTCGACCGCGACGACGTAGTTGCCGTCGCGATCGGTCCCGTATGCGTCGCTCGTCAGATTGGCGCCCATCTCGACCCAGTCGCCGCAGGGCTCCGAGCGTTCCGGATCGAGGGCGAGGGCGTTGCAGCCGTTCGCCGTGAGGTCAGCCTCGTCACCACCGTTGTCATCGGTCCGCCACACGTGCTGTAGGCCGATGAACAGTCGCCCGGGGGTGGTCGGATCCACCTCGAACGGCGTGTAGAAGGAGCGACTCTCGTCGGTGGCCTGGAGCGGGTCGTAGGTCGCCAGCCAGGTGTCCGGATCGTCGCCGTGGAAGTTGACCTCGGGCGTCGCGTCGTAGTAGTTGTGGTAGCGGATCTCGCCACCGGTCTGATCGAAGCCGGACTGTCCGCCGTCGCCGCCGACGGACTCGAACCAGCGGCTCGCCGTCGGCCGGGAGGTGTCGTAGGACCACGTGCCGTTGTCCTGGGTGCCGCCGAAGATCTGACCCGAAGGATTCTGCGGGTTGACCGACAGGGACTGGAACTGGATCGTGCGCAGCCCGTCGTTGAGCGCGGAGATCGAGTTCGGCACCGCGCTCAACAGCATCTGGCAAAGCGCCAGGTCATCGGGCTCGAGCGGATCCTCGGTGCCATCGGCGTCGTAATCCCACGTGCGCTGGCCACAGGAGGCGGACTGGTCCTGCGTCGAGGACACGTCGACGCGGGTCACTCCACCGTCCCCGGCGATGAACGCGGTGTCGCCGTTGTTTGCGAACGCCGCCGCCCTGAGGTCGGGATGGATGCCCGACTGCACGTCCCAGTCATC
Organism: uncultured Solirubrobacterales bacterium; assembly: GCA_963826475.1. Classification (GTDB taxonomy): domain Bacteria; phylum Actinomycetota; class Thermoleophilia; order Solirubrobacterales; family 70-9; genus RHKX01. The sequence continues at coordinate 1,891,765 of CAWGXC010000003.1, forward strand.
GGTGGAGTCGCCGAGTATCGCCGTCATGTCGGCCCAGCTCGCCGCGGTCGCGGGAGATGCGACGCCGCCGTTTGTGGTCCGGATCACCGCTCGCCCGTTCGACCGCGGCGGCGCTCCGAACCCATCCCGGTCGTAGACCTTGAGCTCGTCGTAGTTCATCGAGCCGAGGTACCAGACGGTGCCCGGACCCGAGCCCGGGGGGTGAGCGACCAGGCTGTCGTAGCTGCACTGACCGTTCTGGCAGTAGTTGTAAACCGCGTAGCCACTGTCCGCCGGGTCGCTGCTGGACATCTCGGTCCAGCCCTGAGCCGCGTTGAAGGTGTCGCCGAGCGGATCGGCGGCGGTCAGCTGGCCGTCGGGATTCCCGACGATGGCCGCGGCGTCATCGTTGCGCCAGGCGCGCGGAGCGGGGGTCGCGTCATCGCCATCGATGGCGAAGTCGTCGGAGGCGTCGCCGAGGAAGATCCGCGTGGTGGCGCCGAGATCCACGAAGTCGAACTCGGTCTCGTCGCCGGTCGAGTCACCAATGAAGTCGGCACCGGTGAAATCGTTCTGATTCATCGTGTGGAAGACCTGCTCCCAACTCGGGGTCGCCGACGACTGATCGGCTCGCCAGAGGCCGTAGCCGAAGATCGCGGCGTAGAGCTGATCGGGATCGTTGGGATCGACGAGGAGCTTCGATATCCCGCCGGCGAAGAAGTCGACCCCGGAATCGGGGGGTGTGGGGTCAGCCAGCGCCTTGTCGGCGAGGTCCTGCTCGAGCTCGAAGCTCTGGCCGCCGTCGGTGGAGCGATAGACGCCGAGAGCCGGGGCGTTGGGCGGCGTTCTACGGCCGCCGTTGACCGCCGAGGACCCGTGGCGAGCAAGGGCCGTGCCGATGTAGATCGTGTTCGGGTCGGTTGGGTCGACCGCGATCGCGCTGATCGACCGGTTCGTCGCGACGTCGGCGCTGCCGGGGACGAGCGACCAGGAGCCGCCGAAGTCGGTCGAGCGGAAGAGGCCGAGTCCCGCCTCCGAGTCGCTGGAGCCGTTGGGCTCTCCGGAGCCGGCGTAGAGCACGTCGTTCGGCGCGTCGTAGAACAGGGAGCCGAAGGCCGTCGTCGGAACGTCGTTCGGCGGTGCCGACCAGCTCACCTTGTCGGCGAGGGCATCGTCGGTGTGCCAGATGCCGCCACCCGCCGCGGCGACCGCCATCCGGCAGTCGCCCGGCGCGCAGGCCGGGTCGATCGCCAGCGCCGTGACGCGCCCGGACTCCTGGGTGGCCGGGCCGGTCAAGGTCTCAGGATCGAAGAACTGAGAGGGCTCCCCTGGGACGTTCGGGGTGAAGGGGCCGAGCTCGCTCCAGGCTGAGTCGGTGGCGGCGGCTCGATATTCGGAGCGATGGGAGAAGCTGCGAGCCGAGGGTGAGCTGGGGATCCGCTTGAACGCATTCAGGGTCTTCTTGGCGCGCCGATCGTCGACGTAGGCGCGGGGATAGGCACGGTCGGCGACGGCCTGCGCCGAGGGACTGTTGGGTCCACCCCGGTCGGCTTCGCCGCTGCTCGGGTCCTCGCCCGGCACCTCGAACGAGGCCTTTCGGCGCTCGTAGCCCTCGCGAGCGACCTCGCGGAGCGCGTTCTCCGCGAATGCCCCCTCGTGACCCTCCACCGAGGACTCCCCGGATGAGCCGGAGCTGAGCGCGAGCGCGAGCGCAACCACTGCGACAATCGCGCCCACTGCACCAAACGCGGCCTTCACTGCCTTCGACATCCCGACCCTCCCGAGCTTCGCGTCCCCATTTTTTGCCGGTTGCGAACCTACCGTCAGAGCCGAGACCGTGCAAGGGCCGGCATGGGAACCGGTTCCTCGTCAGCCGACGAGCATCTCCAGCAGCGCCTTCTGAGCGTGCAGCCGATTCTCCGCCTGGTCGAAGATCGCCGAGCGCGACCCATACATGACCTCGGCCGTGATCTCGTCCCCCGGGTGGGCGGGTAGGCAGTGGAGCGCTATCGCGCGATCGGACGCGGCGGCGAGGAGGCCGGCGTCGATCCGGTAGGGCGCGAGCGCCTCCCGCTTCGACTCGGCGACGGATTCGTCCTCCCCCATCGAGACCCAGACGTCCGTGTAGACGGCGTCGGCGCCTGCCACCGCCTCGCGCGGGTCGGCGATCAGCTCCGCCCCCGCCTCGGCTTCGAGCTCGAAGCCGGGCGGCGAGGAGACCACGACCTCGACACCGAGCACCGGCGCGAGCAGCGCAAGCGAGCGAGCGACGTTGTTGCCGTCGCCGACGTAGGCGACTCGCAGCCCCCGCAGTTCGCCGAAGCGCTCCTGCAAGGTCAGCAGGTCAGCGATCGTCTGGCAGGGGTGGTGCAGTGGCGTGAGCGCATTGATGACCGGCACATCCGCCGCCTCGGCGAGCTCGGCGACGCGCTCGTGCGAGAGCGAGCGGATCACGATCGCGTGCAGGTATCGGGAGAGGACGCGGCCGACGTCCCCGACCGACTCGCCGCGGCTGAGCTGGAGCTCGTCGGCACGCAGCTGAACCGGCATCCCCCCGAGCTCGCCGACGCCGACCTCGAAGGAGACCCGAGTCCGGGTGGAGGGCTGCTCGAAGACCAGCGCGACCGACTTGCCGGAAAGCGAGCCTGAGCCCTGCTGCGGCCGATCGGCCTTCAGAACGGCGGCGCGATCGACCAGATCCCCGAGCCGATCGGAGATCTCCATGCCGGTGAGGAAGTCGGGAGCCATCGAAGCGCGGCAGGTTACCTGGACCCCGCCGCCGCCCCGCCGCGAGCCCCGGACGCGGCGGGACCGCCGCGGCGGTCCCGATAATCGCCGCCAGGTGAAAGTGCGCGCGCTCAGCTGGAATCTCTTCCACGGCCGCGATGCCCCGCCGGAGCCGGAGCTGTTCACCTGGCGATCCCGGCTCCTGCGGACGACGGAGCGCGGCTCCGCTCACGCCCAGGTCAACCGGGACCTCTTCGGCGCGTTCGCCGCCGTGCTCGACGAAGCCGACTGGGATGTGGCGCTGCTGCAGGAATGCCCCCCGCGGTGGGCCGAGGGCCTGGCTACCGAGTGCCGGGCCCACGCACACCTCGTGCCGACGAGCCGGAACCTCCCGATGCTCTCTTCCCTGCAGTGGCGGTCAGCGAGGCTGAACCCGGATCTCATCGCCTCCTGGGAAGGCGGGTCCAACCTCATCCTCGTGCGGGCGCCGGGGAGCAGTGCCGCGATCGTCGAGCGGCGTTCGCAGCAACTCGCGCGGCGTCCCGAACGGCGCTCGATGGCCTTCAGCCGCCTCGAATCCGGCCTCTGCGTCGCCAACTTGCATGCGAGCACGAACCGCAACGCCGCTGAGTGGGAGGTTCTCAGGGCGGGCGAGCTCGCCAACGAGTGGGCCGATGGCGCGCCCCTGCTGCTCGGTGGCGACTTCAACCTTCGTCCCGCCGTCAGCCCCCATGTGTTCGTGAGCCTGGCCCACAATCTCGGATTGGTCGCACCGACCGGCGAGTGGGCGATCGATCACCTCCTCATCAGCGGGGCAGAGCCCGATGGGCCTGCGCGTCGCTGGGAGCCGGTGGAGCGCGAGGTTCCCGACCCGACCGTCCCGGAGGGCGAGGCTCTCCCGCTCAGGCTCTCCGACCACAGCCCGGTCGAGGTCGCGTTCTCGTTTCCCGACTGACATATTTCGCTTTCGCCCAAACCGTCAGGAAGGACGACCATGGCCTCCGCACCCCGCAAGAAGCCTTCAACGAGCCCCCGCAAGCGCCCCGCCGCCTCCGCGAAGAGGAAGAGCACCGCCGCCTCCTCGCGCAAGTCGACCCCGAGCAAGCCCGTCCGCAAGCCCGCGGCCGCCCGTGCTCAGACCTCCGCCGACCGTGCGGACAAGAGCGTGGAGGCATTCCGCGACGCGCTCGAGCGCAGCGTCACCCTTTCGCGCGAGCGCATCCAGGAAGTCGTTGACGACTCGGTCAAACGCGGCCGGATGACCCGCGACGACGCCAACGAGATGGTCTCCAAGCTGCTCGCACGGGGGCGCAAGCAGACCGAGGATCTGATCAAGGAGCTCGAGAGGCTGCTCGAGAACGCTCAGGGTGAGGTCAAGGGCCGCGCGAAGGCCGCGCGCAAGGGTGTGTCGACGACGACGACCAGAGCGAAGGTGCGGGCGACCAAGGCCGCCGATCGGGTCGCCAAGACCGCCCTCGACGCCGCCGATGAGCCCCTCGCCCAGGCGGACAAGCTCCGCCGCAAGGCCGGAGTCGGATCGGGCTTCCCGATCACCGCATATGACGACCTCAGCGTCGCTCAGGTCCGCAGCCGCCTCGCCGACCTCGGACGCCCCGAGCTGCGCAAGGTTCGTACCTATGAGGCGAACAACAAGGCGCGCAAGGGCGTCCTCAACGACATCGAGGGCAGGCTCGGCTAGAGCCCGAGCTCCGCGGCCGCCGCCGGCCCCGGTGAGCGCCGGCTGCGACCATGCCCTCGTGGAAGCAACGCCCCCAACCGAGACGCCGGGCGCCGCACGGCCCGCTCGTCCGCGCCGCGGCGAGGAGCTCGAGCTGCGGATCGATTCGCTGGCGCAGGGCGGCCGCGGAGTCGCCCGCACCCCCGACGGCTTCGTCATCTTCGTCGGCGGCGGGCTGCCCGGCGATCGGATCCGTGCCCGGATCGGGAAGTCGAAGCGCTCCTGGGCGGAGGCAGCGGTCGTCGAGCTGCTCGAGCCGGCGCCCGAACGGATTCCCGACCGCTGCGTCCACGGCGATGAGGCGTGCCCCGGCGCCGCGTGGCAGGGCCTCCCCTATGAGCTCCAACTGGCTCACAAGCAGTCGCAGGTAACGGAAGCGCTCGTCCGGATCGGCGACTTCACCGACATCGAGGTCGAGCCGATCGTCGAGGCCGTCGATCAATGGCGGTACCGCAACAAGTGCGAGTACTCATTCGGGGCGGAGACCGCCCTGGATCCGCCCGCGCTCGGCTTCCACGCCCGCGGGAACTGGGAGTCGGTCGTCGACATCGACGACTGCCTGCTCGCCTCCGAGCGCAACAACGCCGCCCGCAACGGGGTTCGCGAGTGGGCGATCGCCGAGGGCATCCCCGCCTTCGACAAGGCATCTCGCGCCGGGATCCTCCGCAACCTGATCGTCCGCGAGGGCCGCCGGACCGGCCAGCTGCAGACGCGCCTCGTCACCTCGGAGGCGGAGTTGCCCAAGCCGCCGGTCGATCTCCACACGATGATCATCGGCGCCTCGAGTGGCACCGCCGGCCCGACCGGGGTGATCGGCGAGGAGTACCTGCGAGAGCGGCTCGGCGAGCTCGAGCTGCGCGTCTCCCCCTACGCCTTCCTGCAGACCAACACCGAGACCGCCGAGCGGCTCTACGCGGTCGCCCGCGAGTTCGCCGGCCTCGAGTCGGGCGAGAAGCTCTTCGACATCTATTGCGGGATCGGCACGATCGGCCTCGGCATGGCCGCCGACGCCGGCGAGGTCTGGGGGATCGAGAACGTCGCGGATGCGATCGTCGACGCCGAGGCCAACGCCGAGCTCAACGCGATCACGAACGCTCACTTCCGCACCGCCGACGCCCGCCTCGGGATCCGACCCCTGATCGAGGAGGCCGGCAAGCCGGACGTCGTCGTCATCGACCCGCCACGGGCCGGCCTCTCGGCCAAGGTGGTCAGGCGCGTCCTCGAATGCGAGGCCAAGCGGATCGTCTACGTCTCCTGCAACCCGACGACGATGGCGCCGAACGCACGGCAGATGGTCGAGGCCGGTTATAGGCTGACGCGAGTGAGGCCCGTCGACATGTTTCCCCAGACCCCACACATCGAATGCGTCGCGCTGCTCGAGCGGACGGATGGGGCGGGCGGCTCGTGAGCGCACGTGGATTCGGCGTAGCCGCCGGCCTCGACTCCAAGGTCGCGGTCGAGCTCGCGGGCCGCTGCGAGGAGCTCGGCTACACCTCCCTCTGGTCCAACGACCACCCGGCCGCGAGCGGCCTCGAGACGCTCGCGGACTTCGCGAGGGGATCCGCCGCCACCCGGCTCGGGGTAGCCGTCCTCGCGCTCGACCGCAACTCTGCGAGCGACATCAACGCCAAGATCGAGGAGCTGGGCCTGGAGCGGTCACGCCTGCTCATCGGAGTCGGCGCCGGCTTCTCCGAGAAGCCGCTGACGCGCATGCGCGAAGCTCACGACGAGCTTCGCGAGGCCATCCCGGGGGTCAAGCTGATCCTCGCTGCGATGGGCCCGAAGATGTGCGCGCTCGCCGGCTCCCACTACGACGGGGCGTTCTTCAACTGGATGACTCCGGACTTCGCCGCTGACGCCCGCCTGAAGGTAGAGGCCGGCGCTGACGAGGCGGGGCGCGAGGCTCCCAAGATCTACGGCTACGTTCGCACCTCGGTCGGCGCTGACGCCGAGACGCGCCTCGCCAAGGAGGAGGGCTTCTACCGCGACCTCCACGACGGTTACCGCAATCACTTCGATCGCCTCGACGAGGCGCCCGGCACCGTCGGCGTCGCCGCCGAGCGGCCAGAGGACGCCGACGCGGCGCTGGCCTCCTACGAGGCGCTGGACACGATCGTCGTCAGAGGCCTGGCGAGCGCCAGCTTCGACGCGATGGATCGAGTCGCGACCGCAGCGGCTCCGTAGGGGCGGCGGCGAGCTTTCGCAGCTGCTTCGGAGGCCGGGCCTCCAGCCCCCTACTGGTTCGGAAGCGGCGAGCCCGCCTTGAAGGCGAACCAGAGCCAGAAGGCGACCGTGACGATCATCGTGGTCACGACGAAGACCCGCTCGATGCCGCCCATCGCCCCGCCCTCGGTGCGCTGACGGGTATCCGTCATGCCGCGCATCCAGGGAGCGCGAGGACCCGGGCGCTGCTGGTCGCCGCTCTCGAAGAGGGTCATCACCACCCCGGCGAGGTAGAGCAGCGCAACGTAGGTGAGGATGATTCCGAAGAGGATCGCCATCGCCACCGAGAAGTTCGTGTTGGTGGCTCCGTTGCTGCCCTGCAACTGGGAGCCGATCCAGATCCAGCCGAGCGGCACGCCGAAGCCGATCACGATCGCGGCGATGACCGTGAGAGCGAAACTGGTCAGGGAGACGACTGCGCGCACCCGGAGAATGTAGCCCAGCCCGCTGAGCGGGCTGGGGCGGGATCAGTACGGAGGAAGGTCCTCGTACCACTCGCCGAGCATTCGGAAGGCTCGCCAGAAGTCGCGCTTCGCCCCATCGGAGTCGAGGGACGCGTCGATGTCCGGCGTATAGATCGCGTCGATCGTCGGAGTCACCGGCTGGATCCGCCCCGGTGCTGGAAGCACGCGATCGGCCATCGGGATCCCGACGTCGTTGAAGCAGTCGAGCGCGGCTTCGCCCATGACCACGATGCAGCGCGGCTCGACGATGGCGACCTCGCGGACGAGTCGGGCGACGCATGAGTGAGCCGCGAGCGCGGGATCGGCGAGCGGGCACTTGACGCAGAGCGTGCCGTAGACGACGAGCGGATCGATGCTCATCCGCTTCAGGGACTTCATCACCGCATTGCCCGAGCGGCCGTAGAAGGCGACGCCCTCCTCGATCTCCGCGGCGCTCGGGGCGTGCTTGAGGAGCATCACGTCGGCCTGGGGGTGCCCGGAGCCGAGCACCGGCATCAGGCTGCCGCGCGGGCACTCCTGACAGTCCTGGAGCTCATGCGTCAGTCCGTTGAGCTCGCGGATGGCGCGCTCGAGGTACTTCTCCTTGATCTGATCTTCAGCGGTGGGCACAGCGGGCGACTTCTTTGACGGCGTCGGCCCCTCTCCTTGTGGTTGCACTTGGTTATGCCCCCCTGAATCAACTCTTGCCGCGACCCGGCGGCGCCGTGCGCCGTCGCCGCGCCTCCGCGCCGCGCCCGCCGCGAACCGGCCTGGGGTCGCTGACCTCCTTGCGTCCGCCCGCCTGGCCGCTCGCCGCCTGCATCCATTTGAGCGCCTGCACGTAGACGAGGTTCTTGTGCTTGCGGACGATGTCGGCGCTGCGCATCGACTCCAGGAACTCCTCGGGGCCGTTGAAGTCGTTCATCCGGATCCGGACGCTGCCGAGCGCCTGAGCCACGTGTCCGTCGGAACCGGCGCCGGGAACGATCCGGTACTTGGACGCGAAGCGCTCGGCCTCCTGGTTGAAGGGGCTGAACGCGACCCGTGGATTGAAGACCTCGATGATGTCGATCTCCTCGACGATGTCGAGCAGGTGCTCGTAATCGGGAACGGAGTGCAGCCGGTCGAAGGGGTGAGGCACGTAGACGAGGCCTCCCTGACGGCGGATCTCGGCGATCGTCTCAGCCATCGTCATCCCCTTCTCGATCTTCTCCTCGAGGAAGAGGCCGATCACCTCGCCCTGCTCGGCCGTCTTCACCTCCTCGGCGACGATCACCTTGATGCCGCCGTCGCGCTCGGCGATCTCACGCGCCGCGACGGCACCGGAGATCTCGTTGTGGTCGGTGATCGCAATCGCTCCCATCCCCCGGTCCTTGGCCGTCTCGAGCAGCACCTCGACCGGCGTCGCACAATCGCCCGAGTGGTCGGTGTGCATGTGGATGTCGCAGTCGATCGTCCGGCGCCGGGAAACGCGCCGTCGGATCTCCGGGTTGCCGCGCGGGTCGTGGCGGCGCGCGCTGATCCGCGAATAGACCTGCTCGAGCTGGACGGCGAGGTCGCCGAACGAGCGCGCCGCCGAGCTGCTCGCCGCGGACATCGCCTGCCGCAAGGCCCGGTTCCCCAGCAGCCGCTCGAGCTCTCCGGCGAGGGCGATGGCATCCCCCGGCGGGAAGGCGAAGCCTGAGTCGGGATTGTGGTCGACCAGCTCCTCGTAGGAGTCGATCTGGGAGATCACCGGAACCGCACCGGCGGCGAATGCGCTGCGGATCACGCTGGGAGCCGGGCGCGGGCCGCCCGAGGTTGCGCAGACGATGTCCGCCCCGCCGATCAACGCGGCCACGCCGACGTCGCTGGGACGGAGGATCCGCACCCGCTCGCGCAGCGCCCGGTTGAGCCTCGGCGTCGCCACGGCTGCGTCCTCGATCCAGACTTCCGCCTCCCACTCGAGATCGAGCGGAAGCCGCCGCAGGGCGCGCAGGAAGAGTCGCAGGGCGCCACGCTCCTCGCGGGCGCAGTAGACGATCCGCGGCGGCGCATCATCGGCGCGCGGCTCACCGGCGACCACCTCAGCCGCGGGGGCGAGCGTCTCGTACGTGCCGGGGAAGAATCGCTGCAGGAGCTCGGCGGTCGAGGCCCCCGTCACCGTCCGCGCATCGAGGCGGCCGAAGAAGATCTCGACGATCGGCCGGGCCACCTGCGTCGAGAGGACCCGCTCGGTCGGCAGGTGAAAGGTCGCCACGTTGAGCGTTCGCGAGTGCCTCAGGGCGGCCGAGGCCACGCTCGGTGCGAACGGATCGTGGACGTGAACGACGTCGAACTCGACGGCGCTCAACAGGCTCTCGAGCGATCGCGCGATGTCGACCGGTACCGGGGCGGGACGCGGTCGGGATCCGCCCGGCAGCGGGATCGCCTGCCCGACGGAGAGCACCGCCGGACCGTCCCCGTCCGCGCGCCTTCCCTCCCACCCGGCGCCGAACAGCGCGGCCGGGCGCGAGCGCGCTTCCTCGATGGCGTCCTGTGAGTGGCGGGTGTCCGTGCGCGAGCCGCCGGGCGCCGCGATCAGCACCCGGTGCCCCCGCTGCGCAAGCCCTCGAGCGGCCCCCGCGATGAAGGAATTGACCTCGTGGTGCTCGCCCCACGAATACGGAGAAACGTGGGCGATCGTCAGGCGGTCGCGGCCGGGCACGTCAAGGAGGATAGATGTGCCGCCCCAACGCGGCCGGGGGATAGCATCGGCCGCTCCTGATCATCACGGAGAGGAATGAGGGTGAGCGACTACGACTACGTGATCGTCGGCGCGGGATCCGCCGGGTGCGTCCTGGCCGACCGCCTCAGCGCGGACGGAGCCGAGGTCCTCCTCGTGGAGGCCGGTGGTCGCGACCGCTCTCCCAAGATCAAGATCCCGGCGGCCTTCGCCCAGCAATTTCAGACGAAGCTCGACTGGGACTACGCGAGCGGGCCCGAGCCTGGTTGCGAGAACCGGTCGCTGTACGTCCCTCGCGGCAAGGCGCTCGGCGGCTCCAGCTCGATGAACGCCATGCTCTACGTGCGGGGTCACCGCACCGACTACGACGGCTGGCGCGACGACTCCGGCTGCGAGGGGTGGGGCTGGGACGACGTCCTGCCCTACTTCCTCCGCTCCGAGCATCATGAGGCCGGCGCGACGGCCACCCACGCGCTGGGCGGCCAGCTCAACGTCGCACCGCTCCGCAGCCCGCGCAAGCTCACCGACCTGATGGTCGGGGCCGGCCGCGAGCGTGGGTTCCGGCTCGATCCCGACTACAACGACGGCGACCCCGAGGGCGTCTGCCTCGCCGAGGTCACTCAAAAGCACGGCCGCCGCTGGAGCGCGGCTGACGCCTTCCTGAAGCCCGCGATGGGCCGGCCGAACCTGACCGTCGCGACCGGGACGGCGGCCGTCGGGTTGGACATCAAGAACGGGAGGGCCCGCGGCGTGAAGCTGGCCGGCAGGGCGCCGCAGGCGCTCGCCCGCGCCCGTCGCGAGGTGATTCTCTCGGCGGGGGCGATCGGGTCGCCGCAGTTGCTGATGCTCTCCGGGATCGGCGCCCCCGGGAAGCTGCGCGAGGCGGGGGTGGAATCGAAGGTCGACCTCGCGGCGGTCGGGCAGAACCTGCAGGACCATCCTTACGTCGTGGGGATCTGGGAATCGCGGATCGGCCACTCGCTTCTCGACGCGGAGAAGCCGGGAGCGGCGCTGGAGTTCCTGCTCGGACGCCGGGGGCCGCTCACCTCTCCGATCTGTGAGGCGTTCCTGTTCACGCGCTCGGGCGGAGGGGACGGCCCCCCGGACCTGCAATTGCACCTCGCGCCGGCGTTCTTCTCCCAGAACGGCTTCGAGGAGCACGACTCCCACGCGTTCACGATGGGTCCGGTACTGGTCGCGCCGAAGGCCCGGGGAGAGCTCCGCATCCGCAGCGCCGACCCGACCGCGAAGCCGTCGATGGTCGGCAACCACATGGCCGACCCCGAGGACGTGGCGGCAATGGTCGCGGGCATGAAGCTCGCGCGGGAGCTCGTTGCGACGGGCCCGCTTGCCGCGGCAACGGGAGCCGAGATCTATCCCGGTCCCGCCGTCGCCGACGACGAGGCTCTGGAGCGCGACATCCGCCGCCGCTGCGAGCTGCTCTACCACCCGGTCGGCACCTGCCGGATGGGCTCCGACGACGACTCGGTGGTCGACCCCGAGCTGCGGGTCCGCGGCGTCGAGGGACTGCGCGTCGTCGATGCGTCGGTGATGCCGACGATCACCCGCGGCAACACCAACGCGCCGACGATCATGATCGCCGAGAAGGCCGCCGACCTGATCCTCGGCCGGCAGCCCCTGACCGCCTAGTCGTTCAGACCTTCGACTCGGCCTCGGTGGCCTTCGACTTGCCCTTCGCTCCCTCCGCCTTGCGGGCGTTGGCGGCGATGAACTCCTCGGTCTGATCGCGGGCCTCCGAATCGGGGCGCTGCGAGTGCGGCGACTTCATCAGATAGCTGGACGGACCATCGAGCTGGCCGGAGATGCCGTTGTTGAGGGCGAGCTTGATCAGCCGCACCGCGTCGATGACCACGCCGGCCGAGTTGGGCGAGTCCCAGACCTCGAGCTTGAGCTCCAGGTTCAGGGGGACGTCGCCGAAGCTCTTGCCCTCGAGGCGGATGTGAGCCCACTTGCGGTCGGTGAGCCACGGCACGTAGTCGGACGGACCGACGTGCACGTCGTCGGCGGGCAGCTCCGTACCCATGACGGAGGTCACGGCGTTGGTCTTGGAGATCTTCTTCGAGTCCAGGCGCTCGCGCTCGAGCATGTTGAAGAAGTCCATGTTGCCGCCGACGTTGAGCTGCGAGGTGTGCTGCAGCTCGACGCCGCGCTCATGGAACAGACGAGCGAGCTGGCGATGCACGATCGTCGCGCCGACCTGGGACTTGATGTCGTCGCCGATGATCGGCAGCCCGGCCTCCTGGAACCGCTTACCCCAGTAGTCCTCACGGGCGATGAACACCGGCAGGCAGTTGACGAAGCCGACACCGGCCGCGAGAGCCTGCTCGACGTACCACTTCGTCGCGTCCTCGGACCCGACCGGGAGGTAACAGACGAGGACGTCCGTCTTGGTCTCCTTGAGGATCTTGACGATGTCGGCAGTCGGGCCGGGGGCCTTCGTGATCCGCTGCTTGAGGTACTTGCCGAGCCCGTCGTGAGTCATCCCGCGCTGGACCTCGATGCCCATCTTGGGAACCTCGGCGAACTTGATCGTGTTGTTCTGGCCGGACCAGATGGCCTCGCCGAGATCCTTGCCGACCTTCTCGACGTCGATGTCGAACGCGGCCGTGAACTCGATGTCGCGGACGTGGTAGCCGCCGAGGTCGACGTGCATCAGACCGGGGACCTGCTCTTCGGGGTCTGCGTCCTTGTAGTAGTGGATGCCTTGAATGAAGGAGTTGGCGCAGTTGCCGACGCCGACGATGGCGACGCGGACCTTGCCGTCGTCAGCCCGTCCGGCTCCATTGCTGGTGGTATGCGCTCCGTTGGTGCTGCTCATGGGGTGGCGAAAGCCTCCTGGGTATGGATCGTGGCGGGATCGTCGTCAACGGAGCTGTTGCCGAGGTCGAGATCGTTGGGACCTGCGAATGGGCGCGTGCTGCTCCGGACGGCTCCAAGACACCATAGCGGCGCTTTGGTTACACCCGCAAGCTATTGAGCGATCAGCTGGCCGCGCACATGCCAGACGCGCTGCACGACGGTGAAGAAGGTCAGAACCACCATTCCGTAGATGGCGGCCGGCAGCAGATCGAACCCGGAGATCAACTCGCCGTCCGCGAAGAGGAGCCCGGCGGCGAGGATCACGACGCGAACGGGGCGGGTCGCGATTCCCACCTTGCACTCGACCCCGAGGGCCTCGGCGCGGGCGCGGGTGTAGGAGACCATCAGCGAGCCGAGCACCACCAGCAGGCATGCCGCTGCGACCGCCTCATCGCCGCGCTCGGCGAAATGCCAGCAGACGGCGGCGAGGACGACTCCCTCCTCGATCCGGTCGAGGGTTGAGTCGAGGAAGGCCCCGAAGGGGGTCCCCTTGCCCGACATCCGCGAGTAGCGGCCGTCGAGCGTGTCCATGATCGAGCCGATGATGAAGGCGAGGGCGCCGACGACGAACAGGTCCTCGAGCAGGAGGACCGCGGCGGCGAGGTTGAGCACGAGGCCGGTCATCGAGATCGCGTTCGGGGTCAGCCGCGATTCGATCAGCCGGTCGCGAGCGATCTCGCGAAACTCTCCCTTCGGCTTCCGCCCGGGTTGCGATTCGGATGTCTCTGGCGCAGCGCTCATTGAGGGGGCCAACCTACCCACCGGCGCCCGGGTCGCGCCGCACGGGCATGACGGCCGAACGGATGGCTAGGCGGGCGCCTCGGCGTCGCGGCGGCCGAAGGACCACTCCTCGGGCCGGAACCGGGCGAGCAACCGGTGTGCGACCAGAGCCGAGGTGCCGGCGACGAAAGCACCGACCAGGCCGTCGAACCAGAAGTGGTTGCCGGTCGTGATCACGACTCCGAACACCACAAGCGGATAGACCGCCCAGAGCACGCGCCCGACCGGATTGCGGACGATCGTGATCATCGTGCCGGCCACCATCAGGGCGAAGCCGCAGTGCATGCTCGGCACGGCGGCGTACTTGTTGATCAGCAGACTCGCGGCGTGGCCGTCCTGCGCGAGGCTGGTGAACGACGCGATCGTGTCGGTGAAGCCGTCGCCCGGGAGTAGCCGCGGCGGCGCGGTCGGGAAGAGCGCATAGCCGATCAGCGCGAGGAACATGGCGACCATGAACATGTTGCGCACGAATGCGAAGTGCCGGTTGCGGAACAGGTAGAGCCAGACCAGGAAGGTGGTCGTGACGACGAAGTGCGAGTTGACGTACATCCAGTTCGCCCCGTCGATCAGCCACCGATGGCTGAGCAGCGATTGCTGGAACCCCGGCTCGAAGAACGCCCCGAGGCCGCGTTCGAGGGCGACCACCCGGTCGGCATTCGCGTAGGCCACGGCCGCCTGACCATCCGCGAGCCCGCGCACGACCTGATAGCCCTGATAGGCGAAGAAGAAGAGGCCCAGCTGGAGGATGAGGTCGCGCCATCCCTGCGGCAGCCGGCGCCCGATTGCATCGAACGGACGGGACACGAGGTGCTCAATAGTAGAGCTGCGGCGCGCGTCTAACCGACGTCTTCGGCGCGCGATCCGAGAAAGGCGACCACGCGGTCGATGAGCTCGGGCCGATCGATCCACGGCCAGTGGCCCGCGCGCTCGAGCTCGATCAGCTGCGAATCCGGCAGCGCATCGGCATATGCGCGGCCTTGACCCACCGGCAGATACGGATCGTCGACCCCCCAGGCCACGAGCGCCGGGCAACTCACCTCGCCGAGCCGGGCTCCGGCGCTCGCGAGCACCTCCGGATCGGCCGATCGGTAGAGGCCGAGGACGGCGCGCTTCGTGCCCGCGTCCCAGCCCGACCAGATCATCTCGACGAACTGGTGCGGCATCGCTCTGCGGCCCGGCCGCGCGAGCCTGAGCAGGAGCGCCAACCCGCGCTTGGTGGTCATCGCGTTGAGGGCCTCGCCGAGCATGCGCCGGCGCCAGATCCGCGCCACCCAGTGCCAGCGGTAGTCGGCGCTCAGGGGGACGGCATTGATGATTACGAGGCCTCGAAGTCGGTCCGGCGCGCGCAGGGACGCAGCGAGTCCCACCGTGCCCCAGTCGTGGACGACCAGCCGATGGCCGCCGGGGGCGATCTGCTCGAGAAGCTCAGCGATCAGCTCGGAGTACGCCCCGACGCTGTGGTCGAAAACTCTGGGATCGGGCCGGTCGGATCGGCCGAACCCGGGCAGGTCGAAGGCGACGGCCGGACCTTCCATCCGCTCGAGGAACGGAATCCAGTCGGCCGAGTGCGTCGGGTTTCCGTGAACGAGCACGGTTGGAGGGCCTTCCCCGGCGAGCTCGCGACAGAAGATCCTGAGCCCGCCGACCTCCCGAAAGCGCTCGCTGATCCGCCTGCCCACCCCAGGACCCTACCCCTCGTATCCTCGCTCCCGTGCAGGCGGGCCAAGCGAGAGTCACCACCTCCTCCGTGGTCTGCCTCGGCGAGGGTCTCGTCGACCTGATTTGCCCCGACGTCGTCGCCGATCCAGCGGCGGCCACGCGCTTCGAAGCCCACTTCGGCGGCGCGCTCGCCAACGTTGCGGTGGCGACCAGCCGCGCCGGCGCGCCGGCAGCGCTCGCCGGAGGCTGCGGCGACGACGCTTGGGGGCGGTTCCTCCGGGACCGGCTGCGGCGGGAGGGCGTCGGCCTGGAGCTTCACTCGACCCTGCCGGGCGTCCCGACCCCGTTCGCCTTCGCAACGCTCGACGCCGATCTCGAGCCGGCGTTCCGGATCCACGGCGAGGGGATCGTCGAAGGGATCGCGGCCCTCGCCGGCCGCGAGGGCGAGGTGGTCGGCTCAGCCGCGGCGATCGTCGTCGGCTCAAACACCCTCCCCGATCAACCTTCACGGGAGATCACGACCGGCGTTTGCGAGGCAGCTTGCGAGGCGGGCATCCCGGTTCTCTTCGATCCAAACCTGCGGCCGGGTCGATGGTCTGACCTCGAGACGGCTCGCCGGCTCTGCATCGAGCTGACCGGGATCGCGACGCTGCTCAAGTGCAACCTCAGGGAGGCCCGCTGGCTTCTCGACCTCGACGAGGGGGTGAGCGCGGAAGCGGCCGCCGAGGGATTGCTGGAGCTCGGGCCCGAACTGGTCGTGGTAACGGCCGGAACCTCGGACGCGGTCGCCCGCGGCGCTTGCTCCGCATCGGTGACGCCACCGGCGGTCGAGATGGTCAGTCCGCTCGGAGCCGGCGACGTCTTCATGGGGACGCTCGCGGGCGGGCTCCACCGGGACGGATGGCGGCTCGCCGGCGCCGGCGCCGCGATGGAGGCCGCCACGGAGGCGGCGGCTCAGGCGTGCACCCGCCTGGGAGCCTTCGACTGATGAGCGGTGGCGGCGAGCGGGGATACGCGCGGTCGCGAGAGAAGCGTGCCGGCGCCGACGGCGACCTCGACCGACGGCCGCGATTCCCGGTGCCGAAGGGCTGGAGGCGCCCGACGAAGGTGCGGGTCCGGGCGATCCGCGACCGGCTCCGCGAGATGTACGGATCACGACGAAACGACCCCCACGGCGACCCCGTCCACGAGCTGGTGCTGACGATCCTCTCCCAGAACACGAACGACAACAACCGCGACGTCGCCTACCGCCGGCTCCGCGACCGGTTCGACGATTGGGAGTCGATCCGCGACGCCCCGGCGTCCGAGGTGATCGAGGCGATCAGGCCGGGCGGGCTCGCGAACACGAAGGGCCCGCGAATCCAGCATGTGCTCGCCCAGCTCGGCGACGAGCCGAACCTGGACTGGCTCCGAGGCACGCCGCGCGAGGAGGTCATCACTTACCTCACCTCCCTTCCCGGCGTCGGCCGCAAGACGGCAGCCTGCGTGATGATCTTCGCCCTCGACCGGCCGGAGATCCCGGTCGACACTCACGTTCACAGGGTCGGCGGCAGGCTTGGCCTCTTCCCGGCGGCGATCTCGCTCGAGGGCGCGCACGACGAGATGCTGGCCGTAACCGACCCCGCCGACGCATACGAGCTGCACCTGAACCTGATCGCCCATGGGCGCGCGATCTGCCGCCCGCGCCCGCGCTGCGGACGCTGCGCTCTCGCCCGGATGTGCCCGGCCCTTCGCGCCGGCGCGGTCGAGCCGGTGGCCTGAGCACAGGGTCGGCTTCCGCCTAGTGGGTAGTATCCGCGCCGCTGCGGGCCCGTGAGCCCGCCCCCGAATCACTTGAACAAGCGCACCTTCATCTCCTTCGGCGCCGTGGCCATCCTGCTCGCCGTGCTCATCCCGCTTTGGGCCTTCCAGAAGGACGGATCCGAGGGCTCCTCCCCCGAGAAGGTCGCGGCGAGCGACATGCAGGCCCGGGACCTCTTCGCCACCAACTGCGGCACCTGTCACACCCTCGCCCGGGCCGGAACCGATGGCGTCGTCGGCCCGAACCTCGACGATCGCCTCGCGGGTCAGCTCGGGCCGGCGACGGACGCCCAGTCGATCGCTGCGAATCAGACGCGGGTCGAGTCGGCGATCGAGAACGGATTCGGCGGCGGCGCGATGCCCGCCGGCATCCTCCAGGCGTCGAACGCCAAGCTGGTCGCGAACTTCGTGGCTCGCGTCGCCGGTAGATAACCGCAGGACAGTGGGGCGCTTAAGGCCGGTATACCGGCCTTATCCAGCCCAGTAGCCAAGGCTGACGCTCCTCGAGAGGCAACGAGCGAGAGCCCCGCGGGAGGTTCGGGCCCAAACGACGACCGCCGCCTTGCGGCGGCGGTCGATCGTCCGGATGTCTGGCTCTATCTCTTGCTCTTGTGCTTCTTCAGCGACAGGGTGCTGACGAGTCCGCCGTGATCCGATGAGACGAGGCCCGAGGGCGTCGTCACGGTCGGATCGGTGCCGGTGACCTCGGCGCTGCGCTGCTTGAGCTTCGGCTTGGTCATCACGTGATCGACCGTGTGATCGAACCGGTAGCTGCCGATCGTCGCCGAGGACAGGTTGGGATCGGGGTAGCAGCACGTCTGGCGGGCTCCGAGATTGAACATCCCGAAGTCCTTCGTCAGCGCGTTGTAAGCCCCCTCGTCGCCGGCGATCGTGAAGCCGGTGCCGACCTTGTCCTTGGGTCCACCCGAGTTGATGTCACCGAGGAAGATGAGCTGCTTCTTCGTCTGCAGCGGTCCTCCCTTGGCGAACAGCTCCCGTGCCTGATCCTCGCGGATCTGCGGATCGCCGAATGCCTCCAGGTGCGAGTTGACGAAGTGGAACTTGGCCGCCTTCGTCCGCTTGGTTCCCTTGACCTTGGCGTCAACCGAGACCCAGCCGCGCGTGACCGAGATCGGCACCACGCCGGCAAGGTCGACGTCGTAGGTGTGCTCGAAGTGACCCATGTCCGGGTGCTTCGTCTTCACGCCGCTGCCCTTGCGGACGAGGATGACGTCGCGCATCGTCAGTCGCCCGTCCTTGTCGGCACCACAGGCGGCGAGTGGGCCGTTCCCGGTCGCGTCATTGCCGTCTACATCAGCCGGCAGCTCCTGGTCGAACTCGTCCTGCTGGACGGCGACCTTGTACTTCGCCTTCTCGTCCTTCAGCGCCGACTGCAGGAGGGCCAGGAAGTCGTAGCGAACGTCGGTCGCCGCGGTCGTCGTGTAATCGGACGGCGTCTGCTCGCGCCAGAGGGCGACCTCCTGCAGACCGACCAGGTCGGGCGCGCTCTTTGCGATCTCCTTCGCGAGCAGCTTCGAGCGCTCCGGGAAGTTGGTCGTATCGACCTGGTTGAGGATGGCACCAGCGGCATCGACCGCGCCGCAGACGCTGTCCGCGTCGATCGCCGGGCCGAGGTCGGCACCGAGATAGAGGTTCCGGGTCATCACGGTGACGTCCGGGTCCTTCTTCTTGTGCTTCTTCGCGGCGGTGCCGAGAGCCGGCATCGCAAGCGCCGTCAGCGCCAGCGCGAACAGCGCCAGCAGCAGGGTCCGGGAGCGCGTTCGGCTCCCGCGGTTCAGGTAATCCAAGGGGTCTCCTCTATTGCGGGTGGGGTGCGCGTCCGGACGAACCTCCGACGTCCCGACGTCCCTGGAAACACTAGCGGCGAGCGGATGGAGCGGTTTCCGCGCACAGCTTGGACCGACGCAACACATCTGCTACCTTGCCACTCAGATTTCATTAGCAAGATTGAATTACCTCAGAAGGGAACAACAAATGGGCAAGACCATCGGAATCGACCTCGGAACCACCAACTCCTGCTTCGCGGTGATGGAGGGCGGCGAGCCCACGGTCCTCGAGAACTCCGAGGGCGGTCGCACGACCCCCTCGGTCGTCGCGTTCACCGACTCCGGCGAGCGCCTCGTCGGAACCGTCGCCAAGCGGCAGTCCGTGATGAACCCCGAGCGCACCGTCTACTCCATCAAGCGCTTCATGGGCCGTAAGGAGGCCGAGGTCAAGGAGGAGGAGCGGATCGTCCCCTACGACGTCGAGCCCGGCCCCAACGGAGACGTTCGGGTCAAGATCAGCGACAAGCAGTACTCGCCGCCGGAGATCTCGGCGATGATCCTGCAGAAGATCAAGGCCGATGCCGAGTCCAAGCTCGGCGAGACCGTCGACGGCGCGGTGATCACCGTCCCCGCCTACTTCAACGACGACCAGCGTCAGGCGACCAAGGACGCCGGCAAGATCGCCGGCCTCGAGGTCAAGCGGATCATCAACGAGCCGACCGCCGCGTCGCTGGCCTACGGCCTCGACAAGGAGGGAACCGAGCAGACGATCCTCGTCTTCGACCTCGGCGGCGGGACGTTCGACGTCTCCGTGCTGGAGATCGACGACAGCGACCCCAGCCAGGCGGCCGTGTTCGCGGTCCTGGCCACCGCCGGCGACAACCACCTCGGCGGCGACAACTGGGACGCGGCGATCGTCAACTGGCTCGTCGCCGAGTTCAAGAAGGACCAGGGCATCGATCTCGGCGCCGACAAGAACTCGCTGCAGCGCCTCTACGAGGCCGCGGAGAAGGCGAAGATCGAGCTCTCCACCACGCAGGAGACGCAGATCAACCTGCCGTTCATCACCGCGGTCGAGGGTCAGCCACGTCACCTCGAGATCAAGCTCTCGCGGGCGAAGCTCAACGAGCTCACGGGTGATCTGCTCGAGCGCGTCGTCGGCCCGGTCAAGCAGGCCCTCGCGGACGCGGACACCACGATCGATCACGTCGTCATGGTCGGCGGCATGACCCGCAACCCGGCCGTGCAGGAAAAGGTCAAGGAGCTGACCGGCAAGGACCCGCACAAGGGCGTCAACCCGGACGAGGTGGTCGCTGTCGGCGCAGCCGTCATGGGCGCCGTCCTCAGCGGCGACGCCAGCAACGACGTGCTCCTGCTCGACGTCACCCCGCTGACCCTCGGGATCGAGACCAAGGGCGGAGTGATGACCAAGCTGATCGAACGCAACACGACGATTCCGTCGAAGCGCTCCGAGACGTTCTCGACCGCCGATGACAACCAGACCCAGGTCGAGGTTCACGTCCTGCAGGGCGAGCGGGAGATGGCGAGTGGCAACAAGTCACTCGGCAAGTTCCAGCTGACCGGCATCCCGCCGGCGCCTCGCGGGATGCCGCAGATCGAGGTCACGTTCGACATCGACGCCAACGGCATCCTCAACGTCGCGGCCAAGGATCTCGGCACCGGCAAGGAGCAGACGATCGAGATCAAGGGTGGCTCCGGCCTCTCCGACGAGGAGGTCAAGAACATGGTCGCCGACGCCGAGAGCCATGCCGATGAGGACCGCAAGGCGAAGGAGCTGGCCGAGGCCCGCAACGTCGCCGAGCAGGCGGCCTACCAGGGCGAGAAGCAGCTCGAGGAGCTCGGCGAGCAGGTCGATGAGGCCGCCAAGACCGAGATCACCGAGGCGATCGAAGCCCTCAAGGGCGTGCTCGACTCCAGCGACGTCGACGACATCAAGGCGAAGACGGCCACGCTCGAGTCCGCCTTCCACAAGGTCTCCGAGCAGATCTACGCGAACGCCCAGGCACAACAGGGCGGCGCCCAAGGCGCCGACGGTGCAACCTCGACCAACGGCGGCGATCCGGCCGATTCGGAAGAGGAGATCGTCGATGCCACGGTCGTCGAGGACGAGTCGTAGGCCGCGGCCTCAGCACGGATCGGATCTCCATGACCGAAGAGCAGAGAGCAGCTGACGAGTCGGTCGGGGCGGACGTCGAGTCCGCCCCGGCCGAGCCCGAGATCGTCGACGCCGAGGTGGTCGTCGACGCCGAGGTGGTCGAGGACGCCGAGGTGGAAGAGCCCGTTGAGGAGGACGATCCGTTGACGGTCGCACTCCGCGATCGTGCCGAGTACCTCGAGCTCGCCCAGCGGGCCCGGGCCGACTTCGAGAACTACAAGCGGCGCGTCGCCGGACAGGCCGCTGATGCCGAGCGGCGCGGCAAGACGACGCTGGCGCTCGGCATCGTGCCGGCGCTCGACAATCTCGAGCGTGCGCTGACGGCGGCCGGAGTCGATCCCGAGGGCTCGCCCGACCCCGTCGGGGAGCCGCCGAGCGAGGAGGTCTCCGCTCGGGATGCCCTCGCCGAGGGCGTGGCGCTCGTCTACCGCGAGCTGCGCGCCGGCCTGCAGCGCGCGGGGGTCAGCAGCTTCGACCCGATCGGCGAGCGCTTCGACCCGCTGCTGCACGAGGCGATCTCGACCGGCGTGGCCGATGGCATCGATCCCGGCACCGTGCTCGAGACGCTCGAGCAGGGCTACCGGATCAACGAGCACGTGATCCGTCCCGCCCGTGTCGTCGTGAGCGGCTAGGGAGGCACGGGTGGCCCGCGATCCATACGAGGTCCTCGGCGTCGACAAGAAGGCGACCGACGAAGAGATCAAGCGCGCCTACCGCAAGCTCGCGCGGGAGCTGCACCCCGACCGCAACCCGGGCGATCCCAGAGCCGAGGAGCGCTTCAAGGAGGTCGGCGGCGCGTACGAGACCTTGAAGGACCCGGAGAAGCGCAAGCAGCACGACGCCGGCGGGATGTTCGGTGGCGGCTTCGGTCCCGGGCAGGGGGGCTTCAACGTCGGCGTCAGTGATCTCGGCGACGTCTTCTCCAGCCTCTTCGGGCGCGGGCGCGGGGGCCCCGAGGCGCAGCGCGGTCGCGACCTGGAAACCGACCTGAGCCTCACGTTCGAGCAGGCGATGGAGGGGGTGCAGATCCCCGTCACGGTGCCCAAGCAGGCGACCTGCGCCACATGCGGCGGAAACGGCGCAGCCCCCGGCACGAGGCCGAGCACCTGCCCGCGCTGTGAGGGCCGCGGCATCGACTCCCAGAGCCAGGGGTTCTTCTCGATCAGCCAGCCCTGTCCGCAGTGCGGTGGCCGCGGCCAGGTGGTCGAGAAGGCCTGCCCCGAGTGCCGCGGCAGCGGCCTCACCAGGCAGCGCAAGCGCTACCGGGTCAACGTTCCGGCCGGCGTCCGCGACGGGACCCGGATCAGGCTCGCCGGGAAGGGCGAGGACGGACCCCTCGGCGGCCCTTCAGGCGATCTCTTCGTGACCACTCACGTGGCGCCCTCCCCGGTCTTCAAGGCACGGCCCGACGGCAACCTCGAGGTCGAGGTGCCGATAACGATCGCCGAGGCGATCGGCGGCGCCAACGTCGAGGTGCCGACGCTGCGCGGGACGAAGCGCATCAGGGTCGCCCCGGGCACCCAGCACGGCACGGTCCAGCGCCTCCGCGGCGAAGGACCGCCGAAGACCCGCGCCGGGGCGCGAGGCGGGCGCGGCGACATCCACTACCGCTTCGAGATCGAGATCCCGAGCGACCTCGACCGTAAGGGCCGGCAGGCCCTGGACGAGCTCAGCCGCTCTCTCGACGGCCACGACCCGCGCGAGCGCCTGCTCCGTGACGCCAGGCGGCGCGGTTCATCCGACCAGCCGGGCAAGGTTGGTGCGGCGTGAACGACGCGGGACAAGAGGGTGGCCGGCGGCGCGTCATGCGGCGGACCACCACGATCGAGACGAAGATCGACCGGGCGCGAGGCGTCTTCATGATCTCCGTCGCCGCCGAGCTCGCCGAGATGCACCCTCAAACGCTGCGCATGTACGAGGCGCGCGGCCTGATCCAGCCGAAGCGTTCGCCCAAGAACACCCGGCTCTACTCCCACGAGGACGTCGAGCGGCTTCGGCGGATCCAGGAGATGACCGCGCAGCAGGGGCTGAACCTCGCGGGCGTCGAGACGGTGCTCGAGCTCGAGACCAGACTGGACGAGATGCGCGCCGAGCTGCGCGCGATGCGTGAACGCACGGAGGAGATGGAACAGACGATGGCCAGGGAAGTCGAGCAGGCGCGCCGCTCCCTCGGCGCTGAGATCGTGCCTTACGGCGCCTACGAATCGAAGGACATCCCGGGTCCCCTGCCCGTGCGGATCCCAGTCGAGGGGCGCCCCGGGGAGCAGAGCGCGAGCTGAGCGCCGCTCCCCCGAGCTCCCGTCGATCCGATCAGTCGCCGAGGAGCTTTCCGGCAACTCCCTCGAGCGTGTCGATCCCGTAGGGCATCGAGGGCGACCCGTCGGTGAGGATCGCCATCCCGAGCGTGCCTCCCGGGCGCCGCAACTCGGCCGCCTGGCTGACCAGCTGACCTGACTTCGTCTCGCGCCACCCGCCCTTGAAGCGGGTGCTCCAGCCATCCGCGACCGCGGGGATCCCCCAGCTCTCCGCCGGGATGATGGAGCCGAGAAGGGACTTTGCGAACCGGTCGTAGCGGCGCGGGAACGCGCGGTCGAGGCCGGCGAAGTACAAGGCCATGTCGGCGGCGCTGATCCGGGCACGACCCCAGCTGTCCTTGACCTCGAAGTCGTGCATGCCCGTCTGCTCGGCGACCTCGCGCAGGCCACCGTCGCCGACCGCTTCGTAGATCTGGGTCGCGGCGTCGTTGTCGGAGATCGTGATCATCGCCGTCAGCGCCCCTCTCGTCTCCTTGTCCAGCTCGGCGCCGGACGCGCTGAGGCGATGAAGCTCGGCGGCCAGCAGCATCGATTTGACGACGCTCGCGGCATGAAAGAGCTCGTGTTCGCCTCGCCCCCACATCACTCCACCCTCGTCGACGACCGCGAAGGAGGCGACCCCCTTGCGGCTCCGCGCGTATTGCGCCGCCGCCCTGACCCGCTGCTCACCGAACCCGACCGGACGGTAGGCGTCGGGCGGCCGCACGACTGCTCTCCCCGCCCCAGCCGGGGGCGTCGCAAGCCATTCGATCAGGCCCGCCAGCCGGGTACTCGTCGTGGTTGCCGCCCCGACGGGCGGGGTGGGCGGACGGCGGTCGTGAGCGATCAGGGCGACGAGCCCGACGGCGGACATCAGCAGCACCAGAAGGAGCCGCACGGGTTGGGTTGGCGGAAAGCGAATCTCGATTCGGTAGTTTCGCAACGATGAACGAGACCGATCAGATCGATCAACTCGCCCGCGCCGGCGCCATCGCGATCGCCATCACGCGCATCGGCATCGGCGTCGCCGCCTTCACCCTCACCCGCCCGGCACTGCGCACGCTCGGCTTCGGCGAACCGGGGCCGGCCGCCACGGCGCTCGCCCGGCTCGCCGGTGGCAGGGACATCGCCCTCGGGGTCCATGCGCTCTCGGTCCGGAACGATCGCGTGGCACTGCGGGAGGCGTCGGTGCTTGCCGCGGCGGTCGACGCCGGTGACGCGATCGCCTTCGGCGCGGCGATCGCATCCCCGGGATTCCGCCGGATGGCCGTCATGAACGCACCGGCCGGCGTCGGCGGAGCCGTTGCCGGCGCCTGGGTCGCGGCGCGCCTCAGCCGTTAGGCGACGGTCTTGGCGTTCGGGTCCGTGTCGGCCTCATAGGCGTCGGGGCGGCCGTCGAGGTCGCTGTCGCGGATCGCCGCGAGCACGTCGCTCGAGAGCTTGGGCCCGTCGGCCGGATTCAGCGGCGCCGCGAGGATCCCGACCGTGATCTCGTCGCCGTCGACCTCCTCCAGCGTCACGTGAGGTGGATTGCGGAGCGGGACCGTGACCATCTTCTCGAGCATCCGCTGAAGCCGTTGTGGCGTGACGCTGGCGGAGAACTTTGCTCGGAGCTCGACCCGCTCGGGCTCGTTGATCGGGATCACCGCGAGCTGCATGATCACGTTGTTGGGGATCATCGTCCTGTCCCCGCCGCTGATCAGCGTCGTGTAGAAGAGCCCGAGGGAGCCGACGATGCCCTCGACCTCCCCGGCCATCGATCCGCCGCGCAGGCGCACCCGGTCGCCGACCTGAAACGGGCGGGTCGTCAGCAGCACCAGACCCGCGAACACGTGCGCGAGGGTCTGCTGGGCGGCGAGGCCGAGGACGACCGCCGTGAACGCGCCCCCCACGGCGAGGGTCTCAGGCTTGACGCCGGCGATCCGCAGTGCGGTGACGATCACGATCGCGATCGTGGCGAGCCGGATCAGAAAGCCGGTGGTCCCGGCCGTGCCGGGCTGCAGTCGGCGGAAGAGCTGCGGGGCGAGGCCGCGGGCGATGGTGCGGGCGAGCAGCCATCCCAAGAGCGCGAGGCTCACCGCGGTGGCGTAACGGATGAACTTGCCCGCGTTGTCGGGGAAGATCGAGTGGCGCTCGCCGAAGACCACCAGCACCCCGGCGATCAGGATGACGAGCAGGAGCGCCTCACGGCGCGCCCGGCGCGCGTCGCCGCGGTTGATCTCGCCGCCGAGGCCGACTTCCTGCCAGACCTCCGTCCGCGATTCGAACGCCCGGATGTTGCGTAGATCCGGCCTGCGGCCCTTTCCGTAGATTCGCCTCATCGGGTCATTGTTACGGCCCGGGCCACCGGAGCGCAGTGATTGATCTCACGCTAGGGGAGCGCGGTGCCCGCGATCCGCATCGACTCGTCGAGCCGCTCCCGCAGCTCGGCCGCGACCGTCCTGCCCCAGGCAGTCGGGGATTCGCCTGAGCGGACGTCGAGCAGGTTCGCCCGCTCGTCCGGATCCCGCTCGAGGTCGTACATCTCGTACTCGGCGGGTGCGGATCCCGCGGGGTCGAGGTACACCGCGTACTTGGCCGAGGCGGTGCGGACCGCCCGCACCCGGTTGGGCTGGCCCGGCGCCTCCGTCATGGCCGTCCCTGCCTGGTGATCGTCGAACGTGAAGTGAATGGAATCCTGGACGCTCTCGGCAGGCGCGGCATGGTCGAGGACCGGAGAGAGATCCACGGGGGAGCGGCTGACTCGCTCGTTCTCGGGGTTCGCTGCCGCGGCGATGATCGGGGTCAGGTCGTTGCCACGCAGACCCCCCTGCGGTTCCCGGCCCGGCGCCGCCAGGCTCAGCATCGTAGGCAGCAAGTCGACGAGCGAGGCCAGCGCGTCGGTCTCGGTCGGCCCGGAGAACAGCACCGGGTTGGAGACGACGATCGGCACGTTGATCGTCTCCTCGTATGCGTTGAACGCCTTCTGGCGCAGGCCGCCGTGAGAGAGCCCCATCTCACCATGGTCGGCACAGCGGACGATGACCGTGCTCGAGCGGAGCGAGTCGGGGTCACCGGGATCCCCGAGGGCTTTCATGATCCGGCCGATCTTCTGATCGACGAGGCGATGGAGGTGGGCGTAGAAGTTGACGTAGTCGAGTTGCTGGCGCCGGGTGCGCAGCGGTCCCATGTATGCGGTCATGCCCATCCGCATCAGCGAGTGGACGGCGGGCTTGCCGCGCAGGTTCTCATCGACCGTCGGCGGCAGCTGAACGCCGAGCTCGCGATATTCCTCGTCGCCGTAGCCGCCCGCCCGGTAGCTAGCCGGATAGCCGAGCACGTCGTGTGGGTTGACGAGCGAGACGATCAGGCAGAACGGCTCGGGAAGCGCATCCTGCGAGAGCCAGCTCTCCACCTGCCGGGTGTAGACCTCATCCCAGCCCTCTCCCTCGCCGGCGTTACCGCCGCCGAAGTGCTCCGCCTTGGCGTTCTCCCCAGCGTCCGGCGCCTCCCACTCCTTGAATCCATATTCGCGATCGAGTCGCTCGGCGTCGCGATCGGTCCAGCCGCCGAGCATCGCTCCCTCGCCACCGGATGGGTGGGTCAGATGCCACTTGCCCTTGTAGGCGACGTGATAGCCGCGAGCCGCCATCAGCGCCCCGAGCGCGGGGGCGTCGGCTGGCAGCTCGGTCTCGCCTCCGGTGCTCGAGCCAAGCCCGAGGGCGCCGCGGGCGAACTGCCTGAGCACGCGGCGGGGCGGCGCCTCCCGGCCGCGCAGGATCCGGCCCATCGTCGTCGCCACTGCCGGTGCGTTGCGCGGATCGGGACGGAGGTCGGCAGCCGTCAGAGTCAGCTTCACCCCATGCTCAGCCGGATAGACACCGGTCATCAGCGTCGCGCGGCTCGGCGAGCACATGGCGGTGTTGCAGAAGCCCTGGTTGAAGGTGAGCCCCGTCCGTGCGAGCTCGGTCTGGTTGGGCATCAGGCGCTGCAGCCACCCGGGCTCCTCGGGCCAATGACGAGCTCGTCGCTGCTGGTCTGTGATCAACAACAGCAGGTTGGGGGGTTTGGGCGTGGAGGCGGACAAGGCGATCGGCTAGAAGCGCGCGCGGCCCTTGAGCGTGATCTCGCCCGACTGGCCGTCGAGGGTGTTGTGGTCGTAAACGTCGAGCTTCTTGCCCCTGATCCCCTCGTAGCGGCCCTTGCCACCTGCGAACGTCGCGGTTCCGGTGAACGTGATCCCGGTGGCGTCAACGACGTAGTGGGTGGCCACCGTCCCGAGGGCCGAGCCTCGCGGTGTGCGGATCTTGAAGGAGCCGTCCATCGTCTGATCGGGCCCGAAGGTCGCGAGGACCTTGATCGTGCCGGCGCCGAACGGCTTGCCGGTGATCGTGCCGCGATCCTCGATCGTCCCCGGCGCCGGGGAGCCGGTCGACTTGGTCGTCCCGGCGACGTCGACCCGGTGGCGGGAGGCATCCTTCGCCGCCTCCGCATCGGTCGTGAGCAAGACCAGCGCACCGGCGAGAAGCGCGAGGAGCCCGCACGCGCGCGGGAGCCTCACGGCTTGACGTCGCACGACTTCCCCTTGCACTTGTCGAGCTGCACGAGCTTGCGACCCAGCCTTGCCTCGATCCCGCGGTAGCGGGGGGTGCCGGCCATGTTGTTCAGCTGGAACGGGTCCCGCTTGCGGTCGTAGAGCTCGTGCTCGCCCGTCTCCGTCCAGATCACGAACGTGTACCGGTTGGTGCGCACGCCGCTGTATGGACGATCCCAAGCGTTCTGCGGGATATCGCCCTCGAACAGTGGGGCCGGCGCTTCGATCTCAATCGCCCGATCCGGCACCTTGCTCGGATCCCTGATCGTCGGCAGCAGCGAGACGCCGTCCATGGTCCGCCCCGCCTTCGCCCCGGCCATGTCGACCAGGGTGGGCGCGAAGTCGATGTTGGAGACCTGACCGCGGACCGTCTTGCCCCTGGGCACGCCGGGGCCGCGGACGATCAGCGGAACCTTCAGCGACTCCTCGTAGGGAAGGTACTTGTCACCGGGGATCCGGTGCTCACCCTGGAGCCAGCCGTTGTCGGATACGAAGATGATCATCGTGTCCTTCAGCTGGTGGGTCGAGCGCAGGATCCTCACCATCTCGGCCACGTGATCGTCGACGGCCATCATCGATCCGGCGCGGCCCTCGTAGTCGAGCTGCAGCTGGTCGATCTGCGCCTGACTCAGCTCTGAGGCCGTCTGCTGCAGGTGCGACGACTTGTCGGTGAAGTCGGGCTCGTTGAAGTTCGGCGGATGCGGCAGCTTGAACTTGCCGCTCGCCTTCGAGTAGCGCTGGGGCGGACGCGGATCGCGCCCGGGGCGGCCCATCAGCGTCGTCGAGACGTCTTCCCGGTGCGGCGCCGCGGGGGCCCACCAGACGAAGAAGGGCTTCTTCGAGCCTCGCTGCCGGCGGATGATCCGCTCGGTGACCTCGCCGGTCACGTCGGGGGAGTAATCGCTCGGCTTGTGCGTGCCCCAGTAGTCGTAGGGGGCGGGGCCGAAGACCTCGCGGAGCTTGGCGAGGACGCCCTGCAGCCCACCGGGGTTGGGGATCACCTCGATCTTCGCGAACTCGACGAGCCCCTTCGCGAAGGCGGAGTCACCCCAGGTCTTGAGCTTGCCGTTCCGGTTCATGACGAAGTTGAAGTAGTCGTAGGCCGAGACGTCGAGCAGGCCGCGCCAGATGTCGAAACCGGCGGGGACCTCGCCGTGGGCGTCCCTGGCGCCGTAGCCGTTGAGCCACTTGCCGATCAGCGCGGTCTCGTAGCCGGCCTTGTCGAGCCAGGCGGGCAGGATGTTCCTGCGGTCCTTCATCCCGTACCAGCCGTACGGCCAGAAGTTGCCGATGACGCCGTGGTTGTGGGCGTACTGGCCGGAGATGAAGGTGGCGCGCGAGGGGCAGCAGAGCGGGAACGAGTCGACCGCGTTGGAGAAGCTAGTTCCCTTCTCGGCGAGCAGCTTTTCGACGTGCGGCATGAGCTCGAGGTCGTCGTAGGACATGTCGTCGGTCATCACGACGAGGATGTTCGGGCGGCCGTCGGCGTCGGCGCCGGCCGGCCTCGCCTGAGCGCTCGGGCCCATCGCGAGCGCGACGGCGCCGATCGCCAGGAGGGTGCCGAGCACCCGCGCCTTCACTCTCCGGCCACTCACCGCTCCAACCATCTCGTCGCTCCCGCTGTAGGTCTCTCCGCTGCTAATGTAACACGCTGTGACACAGAGTGTGGAAGCAAAGTCGAGGCCCCGCCTGAGCCGCGACGAAGCTCGTACGCGAATCATCGATTCGGCGATCGAGCTGGTCCGCGAGCGCGCCTACGCGGAGCTCAAGGTCGGCGAGATCATGGATCGCGCCGGGCTCGAGCGGACGATCTTCTACCGCCACTTCGAGAACGTCGGCGCGCTGCTGCTGCAGGCCGGCCGCGAGGCCATCGAACAGCTCTACTCCGCGCAGGTGGAGCTCGCGCAAACGCGCACCGAGATCGACCCCGAGGTCATTCGCACCGCGCTCGAAGTTCCGGTGACCATCTACCACCGGCATGGGCCCCTCCTGCGCGCGGTCGCCGAGGCGGTTGCGGCCGACCAGCTGGTGGCCGCCGATCAGGAGGAGATCCGCAACCGCTTCGACGAGCTGGTCGCGGGCGCGCTGCGCGCGTCAGAGCACCCGCCGACCAACGTGGACGAGACCGCCCGCGCCCTCAACCTGCTCAACGAGCGTTATCTGCTCGACGCATTCGGACGGGAGCCGCGCGTCTCGGTCGAGACCGCCGCTCAGACACTCAGTGAAATCTGGGCCCCGGTGCTCAGCGGAGGGAGAACCTGATGGCGATCGAACCCGACGAGCAGCAGCTGGCCGCGATCGGCTCGCGGGCCGGCGGTCCCGACGACGGGCCGGTCGTGATGCTGAATCTGAACCGGTATCGCGAGCGGGCCGCTTACGCGAAGCCGCCGCGCGAGGGCCACAGCGCCGAGGTCACCGGCCGCGAGGCCTACGCGCGATACGGCGAGGTCGCCCAGGGCGTGCTCGAGCGCGTCGGCGGTCACATCCTCTGGTACTCCCAGACGCAGGAGACCGTGATCGGTGACGCGTCCGACGTCTATGACGAGGTGATCGCCGTCTGGTACCCCAACCGCACCGCCTTCATCAGCCTGGCCACCGCGCCGGAGATCATCCCCGCGCTCGCCGATCGCGTTGCCGGACTGGAGCGCGCCGCGATCATCTGCTGCGAGGGCGGCTCCGAGCCGCTGCTGACGGGGCCCTGAGCAGGTGGCCCGCGGCGGGTACTGGCCACGGCCATGGACCTGCGAGGACGGCGGACCCCGGCGCTGGGGGTCTGCGATCGGCCTGACGGGG
The DNA here is from genome assembly GCA_963826475.1 of uncultured Solirubrobacterales bacterium. Taxonomy (GTDB): domain Bacteria; phylum Actinomycetota; class Thermoleophilia; order Solirubrobacterales; family 70-9; genus RHKX01. The sequence continues at coordinate 1,922,321 of CAWGXC010000003.1, forward strand.
CTCGGCATCCAGCCGGGCGAGCGGCTCGAGGTCGCGGCCGTCCACGACGCGTTCGCCACCGACGCCCTCGTCCGTCGCGAACCCGGTGAGCTCTACGCGCTCCGCCACGACATCCCGCTGCGTGGAGTTCAGTCGACGCCGGTGGAGGGGTGGGTGGAGCTGCTCGACCCCGAAACCCTCGAGGTCGTGGCCTCGACCCCGCGACTCCCGGGTGGGGCCTACTGGCCCGGCGGCATCGCCGCGCACGCGAACGGCGATTTGCACATGGTCTTCGGCCGCTGGGCACATCGGCTCAGCGCGGAGCTGGAGGTCCTCGCCTCCCATCGACTGCCCGTCCCCCGCCCCCACAACTCCTTCGTGGTGCTCAACGGCGGCGAGCTCGTGACGAAGGACTGCGACGCGCCGGCCGGCCTGGAGCCATCGACCCTCTCCGTGCTCGACCCCGAAACGTTGCTTCCCCTCGCCGCGCCGCTGCGGCTTCCGGAGCCCTCGATCGCTCGCCTCTCCAGCGATGGCGAGACCGTCGTCGCGATCGGCACGACGCAGGTCTTCCGACTGCGGCTCGATCGCGAGGGCGGCCGCCTCGTCGTCGAGGAGGCCTGGCGCCCGAGCTACGGCCCGGAGCCGGAGCGCAGCTACGGGTGGGATCCGGTGATCACCGACGAGCACGTCCTCTGGATGGACAACGGACGCAACCACACCGATCGCTCGATGCTGAGCAGCGGCGTCCAGGCCAATCCCGTCAGACTCTGGTGGGCGCGCCGCGACGACGGCTCGGTCCGCTCGACCGAGATCAGCGGCCTTCCCCACGGGACCGAGTCCAACCCACCGGGGTGGGACCCGGTGGGGCGAATCGTGGTGGCCTACGACGCGGGCAACGCCGTGGTCCGCGCCTGGCGGATGGGGGGCGACGAGCTCGAGCCGCTCTGGCGCCACGACGACCTCGCTCATGCCGGCCACCTCATCCTCTACCCCGACACTCGTGAGCTCGTCGTCGGTGATTGGCACGACAGGGCGTTTCTGCGCCGGCCGGCGGTCCGGCCGGCGGTCGGCCTGCTCAGTCAGGTGATGTCGCGGTCGGCGCGTGCTCGACGCATCTCGCTGGCGACGGGCAGCGACCAGCTCGTCGTCCTCGATCTGGACACCGGCGAGGAGAAGGCGCGCGTCGGGGTGCCCTCGCCGTCGCAGGGCTTCCTCTTCCCCGCACCGGGCTTCGGGCGGGACGTCTACTACCAATCACTGACCACGATCGCGCGGGTCGTGGTCGTCTGATTCCTCAGCGGCCGACCGCCATCTGAATGGCCTCGGCCACCCGTTCGGGATCCTCGAGCTGCGGGTAATGGCCGAGGTCGGGTAGCTCGGCTACGCGGATCCCGGGGCGCAGTTCCCGCAGCGCCGCGAGCACGTCCGTCGTGGCGACAGGATCCTGCAATCCCCAAATCAGGCTGAGGTTGCGGGGCCAGTCGCGGATGGCGCCGTGCCAGCGATCGGCGTGCGTGATGCGCTCCTCGAGGTAGGCGATCAGCTCGTGCCCGAGGGTGCGCCCACCGCCGTGGCAGATCAGCTCCCACTGGTCGGCCGCCTCCTCCTCGGTCAGCGGGTGCGCAGCCGAGAAGACGGAGCCGAACTGCTGGCGGAACACGCGCGCGTTGGAGAGTCGAGCCGCGAGCGGACCGACCCGAGATCGGAGCAGGCGCTGGGACGGGGTCAGCGTCGCCCGATCGAGCACGATGCTGCCGTTGAAGAGGACAGCACCGGCGAGCCGGAGGGTCCCGCTGCCGTCGATGTCGCGTGCGATCAACTCCGTCGCCACCGAGGTCCCCATGTCATGGGCGACGAGGAAGACCTCTCGGCCGGTGAAACGCCGCGCGACCATCTCCTCCACGAGATCGGCCTGCTTGAACAGGCTGTAGCCGTAGCCCCTCGGCTTGTCGGAGAGCCCGAAGCCGATGAAGTCCAGCGTCAGGGTCGCGTTGGCCCCGATGAGCGGCAGCAGGCGGCGGAAGTCGTACGAGCTGGATGGGAAGCCGTGCAGCAGGACCAAGACCGGACCGGAACCGGTGCGGCTGCGTACGTGGACCGCGTGTCCGCGGAAGGAGTCGTCCTCCCCCTCCGCTCGCCACGCCGCGACTCGCTGGGACTCCATGGATTCGAGCATATCCCCCGCCGGTACCGTCAAATCTAAGTCCTGCACACGCAGATTTCTTGACACATCCGCCGATGGTCCCTACCATGGCCCCTATGCAGGCAGACCGCTTCACCACCAAGATCCAGGAGGCCTTCGCGGCCGCGCAGCGGCTTGCGACCCAGCGTCGCAACTCCGAGGTGGCCCCCGCGCACCTCCTCCTCGCGCTGCTGCAGAGCGAGGACGGGATGACCGGCCCGATCCTGCGCAAGGTCGGGGCGGATTCGCTCGCGATCGAGCAGCGCGCCCTCGAGCTCGTCGACGGCCTCCCCACCCTCTCCGGCGCCGACCCGGTCGAGCCGCGGTTCTCCCAGGGCCTCGCCCGCGTGCTGCAGCGGGCCGAACGCGAGATGTCGGCCCTCGGCGACGAGTACATCGCCGCCAACCACCTGTTGCTCGCGCTCGCTGAGAAGTCCTCCGGAGTCGCCGACGTCCTTCCCGACCGCGAAGCGCTCGCGCAGGCCGCGAACGAGGTCGTCACCCAGCGGATCACCACGGCCGACCCCGAGTCCACCCTCGAGGCCCTCGGCAAGTTCGGTCAGGACCTGACCGCCGACGCCGAGACGGGCAAGCTCGACCCGGTCATCGGCCGCGACGAGGAGATCCGACGCGTCGTACAGGTCCTCTCGCGGCGGACAAAGAACAACCCCGTCCTGATCGGCGACCCCGGCGTCGGCAAGACAGCGATCGTCGAGGGCCTCGCCCAGCGGATCGTCCGCGGCGACGTCCCCGAGTCGCTGCGCGGTCGCCGTCTGATCGCCCTCGATGTCGGCTCCCTCCTCGCCGGAGCGAAGTACCGCGGGGAGTTCGAGGAGCGGCTCAAGGCCGTGCTCAAGGAGGTCAAGGACGCCGAGGGGCAGATCGTCCTCTTCATCGATGAGCTGCACACGATCGTCGGCGCCGGTGCAGCCGAGGGCGCCGTCGACGCCGCCAACCTGCTCAAGCCGATGCTGGCCCGCGGGGAGTTGCGGACCATCGGCGCCACCACGCTCGACGAGTTCCGCAAGCACATCGAAAAGGACGCGGCCCTCGAGCGGCGCTTCCAGCCCGTCTTCGTCGGCGAGCCCGACATGGCCGACACGATCGCGATCCTCCGCGGTCTCAAGGAGCGCTACGAGAACCACCATGGCGTCGACATCACCGACCCGGCGATCGTCGCCGCAGCCACCCTCTCGCACCGCTACATCGCCGACCGCTTCCTGCCCGACAAGGCGATCGACCTGATCGACGAGGCCGCCTCGCGGTTGAAGATGGAGATGGAGTCCTCGCCGGTCGAGATCGATGACATCCAGCGCCGGATCACGCAGCTCGAGATCGAGAAGCAGGCGCTGCAGAACGAGAAGGACGAGAGCTCCAAGACGCGCCTGCGGGCGCTCGAGGGCGAGCTCGCAGACCAGCGCGAGGCCGTCGCCGAACTGAACGCCCGCTGGCAGTCTGAGAAGGGCGCCATGGACGCGATCAACGAGGCTCGCGGCGAGCTCGAAGCCGCCAACCGCGAGGCCGAGCGGGCCGAGCGCGACGCCGACCTCGAGCGGGCGGCGAAGCTGAAGTACGGAACGATCCCCGAGCTCGAGCGCACGATGGCCGAGCAGGAGCAGCGACTCAACGAGCTGCACGCCCACGGCGGCTCGATGCTGACCGGCAAGGTCACCGAGCAGGACATCGCCGAGGTCGTCGGCAAGTGGACCGGCATCCCGGTCAGCCGGTTGCTCGAGGGCGAGGTCGAGAAGCTGATCCAGATGGAGCAGCGACTGCACGATCGCGTGATCGGTCAGGACGAAGCGGTCGCCGCGGTCGCGAACGCGCTGCGCCGCTCGCGCGCCGGCCTCTCCGACCCGAACCGGCCGATCGGCAGCTTCCTCTTCCTCGGCCCGACCGGGGTCGGCAAGACCGAGCTCGCCCGCGCGCTCGCCGAGTTCATGTTCGACTCCGAGAGCGCGATCGTCCGCGTCGACATGTCCGAGTACATGGAGAAGCACTCGGTCAGCCGCCTGATCGGAGCTCCGCCCGGGTACGTCGGCTACGACGAGGGCGGGCAGATCACCGAGGCCGTGCGGCGGCGTCCCTACGCGGTGATCCTGCTCGATGAGATCGAGAAGGCCCACCCCGACGTCTTCAACGTGCTCCTGCAGATCATGGACGACGGTCGCCTCACCGACGGCAAGGGCCGCACGGTCGACTTCACCAATACGGTGCTGATCATGACCTCCAACGTCGGCTCGGCGGAGATCGCGGCCGAGCGCATCGACGAGCAGATGCGCGAGCGGATTCAGGGAGTCCTCACCAACACCTTCAAGCCGGAGTTCCTCAATCGCATCGACGAAACGGTGATCTTCCACCGGCTCAGCCGTGAGGACATCTCGCGCATCGTCGAGCTCCAGGTCGGCCTGCTCACCGACCGGGTCCGCGAGCGCGGGCTCGAGATCGAGCTGACCGAGGACGCCAGAACGCTGCTCGGCAACCTCGGCTACGACCCGACCTACGGTGCCCGGCCGCTGAAGCGGGTGATCCAACACCAGCTCGTCGACCGTCTCGCGCTGAAGCTGCTCGAGGGCGAGTTCACCGAGGGCGAGACCGTCCTCGTGGATGCAACCGACGGCGAGATCGTCTTCGCGCACGCCGGGGCCGAGCAGCCTCAGCCGGCGGCCGTCTAGACCCCGGCGTCTGCACCTTCGGCCGGGGCGATCCTCCTCAGCGGCCGATCGAGGCGCCGCTCGAGCTCCTTCAGCTGGCGTTCCGATTGTCCCTCGGCCGCGACGACCACGACCTCCGTCGCGGCATAGGAGCGCAGCACGTCCTCGGCGGCGCGAAGGGGATCACCGTCGCCGACCCTGCCCTCGGCCTCGATCCCGGCGGCCGCGAGGGTCGCCAGCGAGACGGCGAGGACCCGCTGGCTCTCGAAGCGCGCGCGCTCGAGGTCGTCGGCCCAGCGGTCGAGCATCGTCCCCCGGGCCGGTGCGATCACGAGCAGGGCGTCCCGCCCGACCTCGGATCGCGAGGGGTCGGCGATGGAGGCGACGACGCTCGCCGTCCGCGGATCCTCGATCGCCGAGATCGCGATCACGAGCACCCCGCCCCTGACACCCTCGCCGGGCTCGGCGACCTCGATGACTCCGCCGGTCTCGGAGCGCACCGCCACGACGATGAGCGTGACGAGCGTGACCCCGCCGAGCGCGCCACCGACTCCGGTCCCGAAGAAGATGAAGCCGGCGAACATCGGCAGGACCATCAGCGGGGGCAGCCAGCTATGGCTGCCCCACGGGTGGCTGCTCAACTCTGGCGGATGCCGGGCGCGGCGACGGCCCGCCCGAGCTGGTCGAACCCGAGGATCCTCACGACCGAATTCCTCTCACCGCATCACCATGCCCGAGCCATTGTCTCCCATGCTCATCGCGTCGTCGGCTGAGCCCGGGATCGTCAAGCCGGGAACGCGCGTCGGAACCGTCACGACCGCGATCGCGAGCGTCACGAGGATCATCGCCACGCCGCGGGTCGCGAGCCACTGCCACGGGGCGAGCTTCTCAAGCGCGATCAGCGCCGCGATCAAGATCATCCAGCCCATGCTCATCACCCCGAGGGCGAAAAGCGCGGCCATCAGCGCCCAGCAGCACCCCAGACACCAAGTGCCGTGAGCGGCGCCCATGCGCAGTGCGCCGGCGCTGCCGTCGCGCCAGCTCTCGAGCACGAAGCTCAGCGGTCCCCGGCAGCGCCGCAGACACGCGTACTTGAGCGGCGTCAGTTGATAGATCGCGGCCCCCGCGAGCACGCCGCCGGCCAGGTACCGCCCTCCCTGCTCCCAGGAGAGCGCCTCGATCGACAGCGAGCGCACGCCCTCGAAGAGCAGGTACGCGACGAGGCCCGCAACCGTCCAGACGGCAAGGTAGCCGCAGACGAAGAGCGTCGTGGCGGCCACCGGTGCGGGCTTGCCCGCGGCGCGGCGGCGGCGCTGCAGGCTTGCGTAGACGCCGACCATCGGCCAGATCGACGGAAACATCATCGCCGCCATCATCACCACCCAGACCGTTACGTAGAAGCCGAACCCACCGAGGTCGGTGCCGGGGCCCGAGTCCATTCCAGCCATGCGCCGATCGGTGAGCAGCCATCCCGCCAGGGCAAGCGCGAGCAGGATCACGATCAGCGTGAGCTGGCCTCGAAGCGGCGTCATCCGCGGCCGCGCCGCAGCCGATGCGCTCATGCGATCCGCCTGCTCAGGCGGCCCAGGAGAATTGCGTCGAGAACCCAGATGTGCCGGGATCGTTGGCGAAGCTCATCCCGAAGGCGTCGACTCGGGCGCTCTTCGCTCTGCCGATGGTCAACTCGGTGCCCGCCGGGTGGAAGATGTCGACCATCCGCGCCGGCTTGCCGCTCGAGCTGCCGAAGGGAACGATGTCCTCGACCTCGATCTCGATCGCGTCGCCGACCTTGAGGCTGTGGTTGCCGCCCTCGCTGGCAAACTCGATCGCCGTTCTCTCGACGCCCAGGTTCTCGCCGATCAGCGGGCCAAGCGCCTCCATCGGGCCTCCGAGAGCGCCGCTGAAGACGGCACCGAGCTTCTCGGCCTGCTCATCCGACGCGGCCTCGTCGATGAACACCCCGAGGCGCCAATCGCCCTCGGTCATCACCCGGGGAGTGTCGGCGAGAGCCACCACGCTCAACCCGCTCACGTCGACCCCTTCGACCTCGCCGGAGTCGACGTGGAATGCAAGCACCGGGGTGCAGCGCTCGGTGTCGGCCCCGAGGTCGAACGAGGCGGTGCACGGACACGGTGCGTCGCACGGACAGTTCTCGAAGTACCGGCCTTCGATCTTCCAGCTCATAACGTCCCCTTCGTCGCTGGCGGGCGGTCTGCCCGCCACGTTCATCTTCCGTCCGGGGGGCGCCGATGTCAACCGTTTTCCGAGCCCATTCGGCGAGTGATGGCGTGCCCTGATCCCGGCCGCAGCGCAGGCGTGCAAGGGTTCGGTTCGATGCGCATCGGGATCGTCGCCTACTGGTTCAATCGCGGGCAGGGCGTCGTCGCCCGTCAGCTCCGCTCCGCCCTCGACGGGCTGGGGCACGAGACCTTCGTGCTCGCCCGCCCCACGCGCAAGACGAACATCCGCCCCGACTGGATCGACCGCGAGGGGGTTTGGGCTCAGCAGGGGGTGACGGCCGGCAGCGACTATCTGATCCCGGAGGGCGAGTACCTCGCGTGGGCCGCCGACGTCGGGCCCGACGTCGTCATGTTCGATCAGAATTACCAGTTCGACGAGATCGCGACCCTGCGTGACAGCGGGGTCAGGACCGTCGGCCGGTACGTCTGGGAGCACTTCTCCGGCGAGCACGTGGAGCCCGCCCGCGAGGCCTTCGACGTTCTCTATTCGATGACGGGCGCGGAACGGGCGAGATACGCCGGAATGGGAATCGAGAGCCCCCGGGTCCGCTGGGGCTGCTTCCCGGAGACGGTCGAGATGGGCAAGGAGCTCGAGCGCGAACGCGCTGCGGACCGGACGACTCCCGACGAGGTGAGGCTTCTCTTCCCAGGTGGCTTCATGAGCAAGCGCAAGCCGCTTGCCGAGACGATCGAGGCCTTCCGCGCCACCGACGACCGCCGGCTGCGCTTCGTGCTCAAGGCGCAGGTCGAGCGCCAGGAGAAGCGGGTGCGCCGACTCGCCCGCGGCGGGTCCCGCTTCGGCCGCCGCGACCCGCGGATCGAACTGATCACGGCCGACCTGCCCACCGACGATTACCTGCGGATGCTCGGGTCGTCGGATGCCTGCATCGCGCCGAGCCGCTGGGAGGGCCTCGGGCTGCACCTGTTCGAGGCGACCGCGCTCGGGGTCCCGATCCTGACCAACGACAACCCGCCGATGAACGAGATCGTGATCGACGGCGCCAACGGACTGCTCGTTCCGGGCATCCCCGATGGGAACGCCCCCCGCTCGGGCATCCCGGCGTTCAAGCCCGACGTGAGTGCGCTGAGCTCCGCGATCGAGCGAATCGCCGACGACACTCTGCGAGCAGAGCTGGCCGCCGGCGCCCGACGCCGGCGCGAGGAGCTGAGCTGGGAGAACACCACGCGAGACCTCGCCGAGCTGCTCGCCCTCGTCGCGCCCGCGTCCTCATGAAGGAACGCCTCCTTCACCGCCGACAGGTCCTGGACGCCCCGATCGAGGAGGCGTTCGACTTCTTCTCGAAAGCCTCCAACCTCGAGGCGATCACGCCGCCGTTCCTCCGGTTCCGGATCACCACGCCCGGGCCGATCGAGATGAAGGTCGGCGCCTTGATCGAATACCGATTGCGGCTCCGCGGGATCCCGGTGTCCTGGCGCACCCGCATCGAGGAGTGGGAGCCGCCCCACCGCTTCGTCGACCGCCAGCTGAGCGGGCCATACGCGCTCTGGCATCACACCCACACCTTCGAGGCGCTCGACGAGTCGAGGACGGCGATGACCGATCTAGTTCGCTACGGGCAACGCCTCGGTCCCCTCGGTACGCTGGCCGAGCACCTCGTGGTGCGCCGGGACCTCGAGCGGATCTTCGACTACCGCCGTGACTCGATTCCGGGGTTGCTCGCTTCGGTGAACGAGAGAGGGGATCGATGAACGGGCTGCTGAGGCAAGGCTACGACGCGACGATGGGCCGGCTCTTCGCCGCCGGCTACGACCGGATGATGGCCGCGACCGAGGATGCCGGGATGCGAGAGATCCGCAGGAACCTCATCTCCGCCGCGAGCGGGCGCACCCTGGAGATCGGGGCGGGCACCGGGCTCAACCTCACGCACTATCCCGCTGCGGTCACCGATCTCGTGCTCACCGAGCCCTTCGGGCCGATGGCGCGCCGCCTGCGGGATCGCGTCGCGACGTCCGCACGGATCGCCGAGGTGGTCGAGGCGCCGGCCGATCGGCTTCCGTTCACCGATGACGACTTCGACACTGTCGTCTGCACTCTCGTTCTCTGCACGGTCGACGATGTGCCCGCGACCCTCGCCGAGATCGCTCGCGTGCTGCGACCCGGCGGGCGGCTGCTCTTCAGCGAGCACGTTCGCTCCGACCACCCGGGCGTCGCTCGCTGGCAGGACCGGCTGGAGCGGCCGTGGATGTTCATCGCTCACGGCTGCCACCCCAATCGGGACACCGTTGCCGCGATCGAGGCCTCCCCGCTGACGCTGGAGCGGGCCGATCGCAACCGGCTGCCGAAGGCGCCGCCGATCGCGCGCCCGATGTCCGTCGGCGCGGCCATCGCCCCACCGAAGGACTGATCCGACGGAGGCGGGTTGCGCCGTTCCGCCGGACCTGAGAGAAATGACGGACCGCACCCGATCGAGGAGGAGAGGCAATTGGCTCATTTCATCTTGCTCACGAAGTTGACCAGCGACGGCGTCAAGACGATCAAGAACAACCCGGCCCGGATCAAGGAAGTGAACTCCGAGATGGAGCAGATCGGGCTCAAGGTCCACCATCAATGGGCCACCCTCGGTCAGTACGACTTCGTCAGCGTCGTCGAGGCGGATGACGCGGCGGCGATGGCCAAGGCGTCGGTCGAGCTCGGCTCGCGAGGCACCACGGTCAACGAAACGCTCAACGCTTTCCCGACCGACGAGTTCGCGGACTCGCTCTGAGTCCAACGGAGGGCCCCTCGAGATGAAGATCCTCGTCGTCGGCGGCGGGGGGCGTGAGCACGCGATCCTGCGTTCGCTCGCCCGCTCCCAGCGTCAGCCGGAGCTGTTCTGCACCCCCGGCAACGCCGGGATCGCCGAGGATGCGGAGATCGTTCCGGCGGATGGAGGAGTCGACTCGATCGTCGCGGCGGCTCGCGGAATCGGGGCGAACCTCGTCATCGTCGGGCCGGAGGTGCCACTGGTCGCGGGCGCCGTCGACGCGCTCGAGGCGGCCGGCATCGCGGCGTTCGGGCCCACCGCCGCCGGAGCCGCGCTGGAGGGCTCCAAGCTCTTCGCCAAGGAGGCGATGGCCTCCGCCAGGGTGCCGACCGCGGCGCATGCGGTCGCGGGCTCGCGCGAGGAGGCGATGGCCCACCTGGCCGACTGGAAGCACCCCGTCGTGCTCAAGGCCGACGGGCTCGCGGCCGGCAAGGGAGTGATCATGGCCGCCGATCACGGCGCGTCGGAGGCGGCCGTCGACGCATTCTTCACCGAGCGCCGGTTCGGCGAGACGCGCGTCCTGATCGAGGAGCACCTCGAGGGCGAGGAGCTCTCCCTGCTCGCTCTCTGCGACGGCGCCAACGTGGTGCCGCTCGCTCCCGCGCAGGACTACAAGCGGATCTTCGACGGCGATGGTGGGCCGAATACGGGCGGCATGGGGAGCTACTCCCCCGTCCCCGGCATCGACGCCGACCTGATCTCGAGCGTCGTCGGCGAAGTCCACCAGCCGATCGTCGATCTGATGGCCTCCCGCGGCACCCCCTTTCACGGGATCCTCTACGCCGGGTTGATGCTGACCACCGCCGGCCCGCGCGTGCTCGAGTTCAACTGCCGCTTCGGCGACCCCGAGACGCAGGCGGTCCTGCCGCGTTTGCGCTCGGACCTGATCGACCTCTGTCTGGCTTCGAGGGAGCCAGGCGGGCTGGCCGGAGTCGAGGCCGAATTCGGTGACGACTGGGCGGTGACGCTCGTTCTCGCGTCCGCCGGATACCCGGAGAGCTCCTCGAGCGGTGACGTCATCCAGGGTGTGGCCGAGGCGATGGCGACCGGCGCCGAGGTCACGCATGCGGGCACCGCCATGCGCGATGGAGAGCTCGTCACGGCCGGTGGCCGGGTCCTCAACGTGACCGCGCTCGGGCGCGATCCGGACGCCGCCCGCCGCCGCGCCTACGATGCGGCGGACCTGATCAAGTTCAACGGCCGCCAGATCCGTACCGACATCGCCGCCAGGGCGGTCGAGCGGATGGCGGCAGGCACCTGAATGGAGAGCGCATGAGCGAAGTCGACGACCCCAACCCCACCGCACGCGGAGGTCTCGCGACCCCTGAGGGGGAAGGCCCCATCACCGCGACGATGACGTTGCCCGACGTCGAGACGATGTTCTCCGAGATCGAGGTCGAGGCGCCGCTCGTGGGGATCATCATGGGCTCGCCGAACGACAAGGAGAAGATGCAGCCGGCCGGCAAGGCACTCGAGGACGCCGGCATCCATTACGAGGTGCGCGTGATGAGCGCCCATCGCACGCCCGACAAGGTGGCCGACTACTGCCGTGCCGCGCAGATGCGCGGGCTCAAGGTGATCATCGCCGGCGCCGGAATGAGCGCGGCGCTTCCCGGGGTCGCCGCCGCCTACACGAGCCTTCCGGTCATCGGTGTCCCGATCCTCGGCAAGAGCCTCAACGGGCTCGACTCGTTGCTGACGATCGCGCAGATGCCGCCCGGCGTGCCGGTCGCGTGCATGGCTGTCGACGGCGCCAAGAACGCGGGCCTCTACGCGGCTCGCATCATCGATCTCACCTCCTCTTGATCCCCCGCTACACCCGCCCTGAGATCGGCGCCGTCTGGACCCAGAGGCGCAAGATGGAGGGCTGGTTGGAGGTCGAGCTCGCGGTCACCGAGGCGCTGGCGGAGGCCGGCGTCGTTCCCGCCGACGACGCCCGGGCCTGCCGGGAGCGGGCTGCCTTCACGGTCGAGGCGGTCGAAGAGCGCGAACGGACCACCAACCACGACGTCGCCGCGTTCGTCGACGTCATCTCCGCGGCGGTCGGGCAGGAGGGCCGCTGGATCCACTACGGGCTCACGTCCTCCGATGTCCTCGACACGGCGCTCGCCACGCAGATCCGCGAGGCCGGCGAGATCGTCGTCGCGGGCGCCGCCGGCTTTCGCGATGCGCTCGTCGAGCGGGCGTTCGAGCAGCGCGACACGGTCTGCGTCGGGCGCACCCACGGGATCCATGCCGAACCCACGAGCTTCGGGCTGCGGCTCGCCGGCTTCGCGTTCGAGGCCGATCGCAACGTCATGCGCCTGCGCCGCGCCTTCGCCGACTGCGCCGTCGGCAAGCTCTCGGGCGCGGTGGGCACCTACGCGTCCCTCCCCCCCACGATCGAAGCCGCCGTGATGGGACGTCTCGGGCTTGCGACCGAGTCCGCCTCGACCCAGGTCGTCCCCCGCGACCGGCACGCCGAGATGCTCTCCGCCGTCGCGCTCGCCGGAGCGGGGCTGGAGCGGTTCGCGACGGAGGTGCGCAACCTTCAGCGCACCGAGGTCCGCGAGGTCGAGGAACCGTTCGGAAAGGGTCAGAAGGGCTCTTCGGCGATGCCGCACAAGCGCAACCCGATCACCACCGAGCGCATCACCGGGCTCGCCCGGGTGCTGCGCGGCTACGCCCAGGCCGGGCTCGAGAATGTCGCGCTCTGGCATGAGCGCGACATCTCGCACTCCGGCGCCGAGCGGGTCATCCTCCCCGACGCGACCATCGGCCTGGACTACATGCAGCACCTCGGGACGCGCGTCGCCTCGGGGATGGTCATCCACGCCGACCGCATGCGAGAGAACCTCGACCTCACCCACGGGGCGATCTTCAGCCAGCGGGCGCTCACCGCGCTGGTCGACGCCGGAATGGTCCGCGACGACGCCTACATGCTGGTTCAGCAGAACGCCCAGGCCGCCTGGGACACGCGGACGCCGTTTCGCGAACTGCTCGCGGGGGCGCTCGAGGGCGGCGAGGTCAGCGTCGACCTCGACTCGATCTTCGACCCGAACGCCTACCTCGCCAACTCGGGAGAGGTGTTCGAGCGGCTCGAGTCCCTGCGCTAAGGCCCTTCGCGGTGAGGCGGGAACGGGCCGAGACGCGGCAGGCGGGGGACGCGGTGGCGGCCGTGATCCTCGGCGTACGCGTAGCGGCCGCGAAGCAGGCGGGTCAAGGTCACCAGGTGGTAGCCGCGTGACCTCAGGTTCTCGATGATCCTCGGCAGCGCCGCGACCGTCTGGCTCCTGTCGCCGCCGCCGTCGTGCATGAGCACGATCGAGCCCGGCTGCACCGACGTCGCGCTCGCATAGATCGCGCCCGAGCCGGGCCGCGTCCAATCGCGGGTATCGACGTCCCAGATCACGCTGACCATTTTGAGCGCCTCGGCCGCGGCGAGGGTGGAGCTCGGCTCATAGCCATAGGGCGGCCTGAACATGCATGGCCTGAATCCGCTCGCGGCTTCGATCAGGTCGCGCGTCCGCCTGATCGACTCCTCACCGGGACCGTTCTCGTGGCGGAGGGAGTGATCGGCCACATCGTTGCCCTGCACGACGATCTTGTCGACCAGCGAGGCATACGCCGGCACCTGCTCGCCGATCTGGAAGAAGGTCCCATGGACATGGTGGGATGCCAGCACCGCGAGCACCTGGGACGTGTATTCGCTCGGGCCGTCGTCGAAGGTCAGCGCGACCTCATCGCGTTGCCTCGATCCGTTGAAGACCTTCTTCTGCGAGAAGCCTTGGCAACCGACCCGCTTGAGGGGATAGATGCGCGCCTTCCCGCTGTTCCGCTGCGGCGCTCGGTCGATGCACGCCGGCTGCCGCAGGCCATGACCGGCAGCAGGGTGCGATCCGCGGCAGGCGGGCCCGTACCAGGCGCTGTCGGCCCCGAAGCTGAGTCGGCCGGGCCTCAACCCGATCCGGCGGAGGTTCAGGTCGAAGGCGAGATCCCTTCTGCCGTGGCGAGCACGAGCGACGACGGCTCCCCTGGGAACGTTCCGGCCCTTCTTGGTCACGGCGGAGATGCCGACCTCGATGCGGCCGTGGCGCACCTCACCTCCGGGACAGAGGAGCCGGCGGCCCGTCGCATGCGACTTGAACCTCACGCAGACATAGCGACTCGGGTCGTCGGGCCGGGATGAGGGGTGGATCTCGAGGGCGGCCAGGCTGGGCAGTGGGTCGGCGGTGCGCAGCCGGATCGAGAGGCGCTTCGTCTGCTGGCCGAACTTCACCTGCACGAGGTCGAGCGGGCCGGGCGTGTCATCGCGATCGCGGACGAGCTCCCCCGCGGCCGGCCCCGCAGCGAGGAGCAGGGCCAAGGCGGACGCGAGCATGGAAACGCGCAAGGTCGCGCCCCTCAAACGCGTCATTCGCCGGCTTGCCTCCTCCCTCCCCCGAATCGTCTCCGTTCAGAGCGGGAGCTTCACGCGCACCAAAGCGCTACGCCGGCTCCCGCCCCTGCCGACGATCAGCCTATAGCGACCGGGATCGACGTCCTCGATGCGGATCGCAAGTCGCCCGCGGTCGTCGGTCGCCTCGCGTCCTCGGGCCACCACCTCACCCGATTGCTCGAGGCGGAAGCGGTAGCGCCCCCGATCGAGGCGGAAGTGGACGATGCAGCGACCGCGCAGCGCATGTCTCGTCGCGCCCGGGCGCTTGCGGACCACGCAGACGAGCCGGGAGCCCGAGACTCCCGCACCCCTCGGGACCATCGGCTTCAGCCCGCGCTCGCCCGTCTCGACGTCGAGCAGCGCCTGGTGGGTGGCGTCGCCGGCGACCACGCTCTGGTTGGCGACGATCAGCCGGGTGCCCAGGAAGCTCGCGCCGGATGGATTGTCGAAGGGCACCGACGACCCGTTCTCCCCCGTCAGCGCGGCGCCGATCCGATCGAGCTCGCCGCCGTCGGGGCCCACCACCGCGATCTGGGCGATGGGCCCGGCGAGCGGCACATAGAGATCGCCGGACCTGGCGAGGGCGAAGCCGTCCGGCAGCTCGGTTGGACCGCTTTCGTAGAAGCTGCTCAGCGGTCCGGGGCTACCGTCCGCCTTGATTGCCACCTCGTAGATCTTGCCGGTCGTCGGATCGCCGTCCCCACCTCCGGCCGAGCTGCCCTGCCCGACGTACAGCGTCTTGCGATCAGCGGCGAGGGCGATACCCGTCGTCCCGAATTCGGCGCCGTCGAGCTTCGGGTCGGCGAGCCAGACCACGGGATCGCCGCCGCCCGGCGGCACCCGCCAGATGACCGCCTGCAGGTAATCGGTGACGTACAGGCTTCCATCGGTCCCCCATGCCGCGTAGTTGGGGACCGCCCGCTCGTCCTGCATGGCGGGCGAGCAGTCCGGGGCCGTCGTCCCGGGAGCGCAGAGGGGCAGATCGGGAAATGTCGCGTACGTGGTCTGCCTGCCGCTGTCGGGATCGAGGATGAGCGCGCGAGCCGGGCCCGTGTCGAGCAGCACCAGCCTGCCGCGGGAGTCGCTCTGCGCCACCTGGATTCCGTGAGCCTGGCCGATGGCCTGGCCCTTGATCGTGAACGAGCGCATCAGCTGACCGGCGCCGGTGTACTCGAAGACCTTCGACGGCACGGCCTGACCGGCGTCGCTCTCGTACGTGCCCTCGTAGATGCGTCCGTTGGGGTGCACGTAGGCCCGCGCCGGATAGCCGGGCGTCGGGATCAGCGCGAGGACCTGCGTGTCGAAGCGCGGTCGGTCGGCACCGACAGCCGGAACCGCGAGGGCGACAACCGCGAGGGCGACCACGGCCGATGCAAAGAGCCTGATTCGCTTCATCCGGCTCACGTACGGTCGACGACCTCGAGGGCGGCGCGCTCGCCGGAGCGGATCGCGCCGTCCATGTAGCCGTTCCAGTAGGTCGACGTCTCGGTTCCGGCCCAGTGGATCCGGCCGATCGGCTCGCGGATCGCCGAGCCATACGCCGTCAGCAGGCCGGGTGGATAGATCGCCACCGGGGCACCGCGGCTCCAGCGCTCCTCGGGCCACTGCGTGTAGAAGAAGTCAGTCGCAGCGAGCGCCTCCTCGCCGAAGTACGTGGCGAACTCGGCGAGGATCTCGGTCCGCCGCTGCTCCTTCGTCAGCGTCGCGAACGTCCGCGAGCTGTCCCCGCCGACGAAGGCGAAGAGCACGCCTGGATCGCCATCGGGAGGGGAGTCGTCGAACACCGCGTTGGCGAGGCCGTCGGTGGACAGAGCCTGCCCGTTGAGGCCCTTCGCGCGCCAGAAAGGCGTCGCGTATTCGGCGGCGACCTTCGTCAACGTCCCCTGCGGGAGGCGCTGGGTCAGCGAGTCGCGCCTCGACGGCAACGCCGGCGTGTAGTCGATCCGGCCCGCAAGCGTGGGCGGGATCGCGACGATGACCCGCTTGGCGTGGACCACGACGCGGTCGCTGACGACCTTGACGTGCCCCCTGCGCTGGATGATCCGCCGCACCGGGGAGCGCTTGTAGATCCGCCTGTGGCCGATCTCCCTGGCCATCCGCTCGCCGAGGATCTGAGTGCCCCCGACGACCCGGCTCTCCTGCGCGCCGTTGCGGGTATCGAAGTTGCGCTCGAACGTTCCCGGATTCGTCTCGTTCCCAGAGGCGGCGATGTAGAACAGGACGAAGAGAAGCGAGAGCTCCCGCGGCTCGGCGCCGAAGATCGGCCTCGTCGCCGCCGGGACCAGACGGTGAAACCGCTCGCTCGTGGAGTTCGCCTTGATGAAGTCCTCGAGCGTCTGGCGATCGAGGTTCTCGGCATCGGGCGCGTTCCATGGCGCGTCGACCGGTACGTGCGTCGACATGTCGTCGAGCTGGGCGACCACCGTGGCGAGCTCAGCGAGGATCAGGGGGTCGGGCGGCGCCGTTCCAGTCGGTCCGGTGTCGGAGAACGTCGACCGCTCGCCGCCGTTGACGTAGACGTTGTCACCGTCCTCGAAGGTCGGGAACGTGTCGATTCCGTAACGTTTCAGCGCGGCGAGGATGCGGTCCTGGGTCGGGCCGACGAAGGTGCCGCCACGTTCGGAGACCTCGCCGTCGCCGAGCGGATGGGCCCAGACCCGCCCGCCGACGCGATCGCGGGCCTCGATCACCGCGACCGACCTGCCCGCCTTCTTGACGCCCAGAGCCGCCGTCAACCCGGCGAACCCGGCCCCGACCACCGCCACATCGACCTTGACGTGCTTGCGCCGCCTGCCTCCCGGACGCCGGTCCTTCGACTTCGATGCCCGCGCCGCGGCGGCGGGCAGAATCAGGCCCGCGCCGGTCGCGGTTCCCGCGCCGATCGCCGTCCGCCGCGTGAACCTCCGCTCGTCCTGCCTCTCGTCGTCTTCGCTCATGCCCTGCTCCTTGTCTCGCCGTCCCGACCTGCCCGCGACACCTTTTACCATGGCTCCCGAGGGTGCTGGAGGAAGAGAGACAGTCGGTCGCGGACGCCTGCCGCAAGCTCGCGGCGGACGGACTCGTGGCCGGGACGTCGGGCAATGTCAGCGCGCGTCGTGACGACCGTGTCGCCGTGAGCCCGACCGGAGCCGTGCTCGCGACGGTTGAGAGCGGGGACGTCGCGGTCGTCGATCTCGCCGGAGACCAGCTCGCTGGACCCCTGGCCCCGACCTCGGAGATCGACCTCCACCTCGGCGTCTACCGCAACCGCGATGACGCCGGCGCGGTCGTCCACACCCACGCCCCGGCCGCGACGGCGCTCTCCTGTGTGCTCGAGGAGCTTCCCGTCATCCACTACGAGATGCTGCTCCTGGGGGGATCCGTTCGGGTGGCGCCCTACGCGACCTTCGGCACCGCTGAGCTGGCCGCGGCCGCGGTCACCGCCCTCGCGGGCCGCAGCGCCGTTCTCCTCGCCAACCACGGCACCGTTTGCCATGGCGCCGACATGGCGGGGGCGATGCGCGCGACCGAGCTGCTCGAGTGGGTCTCCACCCTCTATCTGCGCGCCTCCGCGCTCGGCGACCCGCGGATCCTCGACGCTGATCAGCAGCGGGCCGTGATCGAGGTCGCGATGGCTCGCTCCTACGGACGCACGAGGCCGCGCGACGATGAGTCGGCATGAGATGAACGCGATCGTGCTGGGCGTGCACGTCCTCGATGTCCTGGTGCGGCCGGTCGAGGAGATTCCGGAGGGCCAGGGCGGCCAGCTCGTCGAGGAGATCCGGATGACGGCCGCGGGGTCGGCGGGCGGGACGGCGCTGATTCTCGCCAAGCTCGGCGCGACGGCTCGGAGCGCGGGGGCGATCGGCGCCGATCCTCTCGGCGACCAGCTCCTCGCCCTGCTTCAGCGCGACGGCGTCGACACCGGTCTGCTCCAGCGAAGATCGGACGTGCAGACCTCGGCGAGCGTCCTGCCGATCCGTCCCAACGGCGAGCGCCCGGCCTTTCACGTGGTCGGTGCCAACGCGACCTACGGTCCCGACGACGCTCCCTGGCAGGCGATCGCGGACGCCACCAACCTCCACCTCGGCGGTCCCGAGTTCATGGGTGGCGAGGCGGCGGCCCAGATCCTCTCCGCCGCCCGGAGCGCCGGCACGGTCACCTCCGCCGACGTCCTCGCTCCCGGGGATCCGGGGCTGCTCGAGTGGCTCGCGCCCGCCCTCCCCCACCTCGACTACCTGCTGCCGAACGACGAGCAGGTGCTCGGCTTCACGGGGGCTCCCGACGTCGAGGCGGGATGCGCCGACCTCGTCCAGCGCGGCGTGAGCTGTGTGGCCGCCACCTGCGGCGGCGCCGGCGTCGTCATCGCCGACTCCGCGGGCGTGGTGCGCGTCCCTGCCTTCGCGATCGAGGTCGTCGACACGACCGGATGCGGCGACGCCTTCTCCGCCGGATTCCTGCGGGGCCTCGCGCTCGGCCGCCCCCGCGACGAGGCGGCCAGGCTCGGGTGCGCCGTTGCCGGCCTGGTCGCCGGTGGGCTGGGGACCGACCACGGCGACTTCGATCTCGCGGCGGTCGACGAGTTCATCGCGTCGACCCCGACGCGGTAGCCGGCGCTACTCGGCGCCGCGCTTCAGCCCTGGCGGGATGCCCTCCGAGCGGGGCGGCATCGACGCTGAGCGCGGACCGCTCGCGCCACCGGCTCGCAATGCCCCCGGGGAGCTGCGCTCCGACCAGCGGACCCTGCGTGCCTCGTTCTTGAGCAGCTCTCTCCAGGTGCGATCGGAGATCACCCCGTCGATCGGGAGCCCGGCCTCTTCCTGCAGCGCCTCGACCGCCTGCCTGGTCCGCTTCCCGAAGTCGCCGGTGATCGGTACGGCGTGGCCGGCTCCGGAGAGGAGCTCCTGTGCCCAGACGACGAGGTCGCCCCGCGAGCCGGCTTGGACGTCGGCTAGGTCGTTTCTGGCCTTGAATCCCCGCACGCGCCTGGGGATGGGTTTGGTGATGGCCTTGAGCTCCCGCCTGGAAGTCTCCTGCCACGACCACCAGGCGACGCCCTTCGCCCTGAACGCGCGTGCGTAGCGGCGGAAGTCGCGGAGCTGGCCCCTCGGCGGGTCCTCGTAGGTCTGCCCGGTGGGGTAGATCGGACGGTCGTAGGGGCGGTTGTAGGAGTAGGTGTGGCTGAACGCCGTGACGAGCGGATCGCCGATCGAGTACCAGTAGAGCTGCGGCAGGTTGTACTGCGCGCCACCCGGGCCGAGGAAGACGGAGTAGGGAAACGCCCCGTGATAGTCGACGTACGGAAAGCTGCTCAGCCCGAGCGGGTAGGCCTTGCCGACGAGGGCGCGGAGCTTCCTCATATACGTATCGGCCTCGGCGTAGCGGCCCTCGTAGGCGCTCTCGGCATCGATGATCAGGCAGTCGGCACCGGCATCGACGGCGCGCGCGGCCGTGCGTGCCTCGCCGGCGGGATCGTCGCCGTAGACGAACTGCCAAGCGCAGACCTTGACGCCGTGGGCGTGGATCTCGTCCACGAGGCGCGAGCTGAACTGGCTCCAGTAGTTGGTGGCGTCGCCGCTCTTGACGTAGACGGCGTCGAGACCGCTCTTCTCAGCAGCGGCGCCGATCGCCTCACCGCTGCCGCCGGAGCTGCTCACGTACCAGACCCAGCTTGCATCCCCTTTGAACGGGTTCCTCGAGGCGGAGGCGGAGGGCGGGCCGATCAGGGCGAGCGCGAGCAGGGCCAGCGCCAGGGCACCGAGGCGGAGGCCTCGCCGGGCCGTTCGCCGATTCTGCCGTTCGATCATCGCTCAGACCTCCAACCCACTCACCCGCCCGCTCCCGCAAAGTTGCGTTGCGGGCCGGGCCGGATCATCCTCCCCGGCGAACGCAGGCGAGCTTGCAGACGGGGGCTAGCCGAAGGAAACCGAGCGGGGGGCATCGACGAAGTCCGCCAGCGCCTGCTTGCCTGCGGCCGGCAGCGGGGCGCCGTGGGCCATCAGCAGGACGTCGAAGTCGAGCCGCAGCAATCCGCGCAGCGCGGAGAGCAGACCCTCCTTGGTGCGATCGGGGTCGTCCATCAGGAAGTCGGGAACGAAGCCGAGGCCGACCTCGTCGAGGACGACCGAGTCCGCGAGCGCGAGCGCGCCCGCACCGATGGCGATGTGAAGGGCTCCATCGTCGGGCGCGAGCGATCCGACCTCGTGCGCGATGACGCCGGCGACGACCTCCTCCCCCCAGCCGTAGCCGACGACTTCGGGCGAGCCGGCGCCTTCGAACTCGTGCAGCCCGGGGCGTGGACAGCGAAGGACCGCGTCGAACGCCTCCGCGATCTCGACCGAGGCGCGCAGGTGGTGACGGTTCGTCAGGACGACCTGCTCGACGCCTCCCGCCTGCTCGAGGGCTGCCAGGAGGCCGTCGGCGCCGACCGGATCGAGCACCGCACGCTGCGGTGCCAGGTAGTGGGAGTGGACCAGCTGACCGATGCCTGGATGGGTCGCGCTCCAGTGCTCGATGCCGGGCACCACCTCGCTGAGACCCCTGAAGTCGCTCATTGCGGGAAGTACATGCCCACGGCGTGCAATCTCAACCGGGGCCCGTTGGTAGCCTCGCCGCGTGCCTGACTCAGTCGACGACCTCAAGCTCCTGTCCCGCGGCAAGGTCCGAGAGATCTACGAGTCCGATGAGGACTCGTTGATCATGGTCGCTTCCGACCGAATCTCGGCCTTCGACGTCATCCTTCCCGAGCCCGTTCCCGACAAGGGAAAGGTTCTCACCCAGATGTCGATCTTCTGGTTCGAGACCACAGGATCGATCGTGCCCAACCACTTCATCGACGAGGCGGTGCCGGCCGAGGTCGCCGGCCGCGCGATGCGGGTCAAGAAGCTCGAGATGTATCCGGTCGAGTGCGTCGTGCGCGGCTACCTGTCCGGCTCAGGCTGGAAGGAGTACCAGCGCAGCCAATCGGTCTGCGGGATCGAGCTGCCATCTGGGCTGCAGGAGTCCGACCAGCTCCCCGAGCCGATCTTCACGCCCGCCACCAAGGCCGACGTCGGCGATCACGATGAGAACATCGATTTCGAGCGGGCTGCCGAGATCATCGGGGACCGACCGCTGATGGAGGAGCTGAGGCGCGTCTCGATCGAGCTCTACGAGCACGGCCGGACCCACGCGTTCGAGCGCGGAATCATCCTCGCCGACACCAAGTTCGAGCTCGGCTCCAGCCCGGGTGCGGAGATCGTCCTCGGCGACGAGGTCCTCACCCCCGACTCCTCGCGCTTCTGGCCGGCCGATGACTACGAGCCCGGCCGTGGACAGGTCTCATGGGACAAGCAGCCCGTCCGGGATTGGCTCGACGAGCAGGGCTGGGACCATTCGCCCCCGGCTCCCAACCTCCCCGACGACGTGATCGCCGACACCAGCGCCCGCTACCGCGACGCGTATGAGCGGATCACCGGCCGCGAGCTGAGTTAGCCATGGAGGAAGGGACCTCTAGAGCGCGGCTCGAGGACGAGGCCCCGGACCGGTTCGTCCCGCTCAGGCGTCAGCTCGGCGTCACCTCCTTCGGGCTCAACGAGATCGTCCTGCAGCCCGGCCAGCGGGGGAGGATCCACCTGCACGAGCGCCAGGAGGAGGTCTTCTTGGTGCTGGCAGGGGAGTTGACTATTACGATCGAGGCGGAGGAGCAGGTCCTCGCCGAGGGCGAGTTGATCCGCGTCGCCCCGGCGCTGCGCCGGCAGCTGATCAACGCCTCCCGGCAGCCCCTCAGGCTGCTGGCGATGGGCGGCGACGGCGAGCATCGGGGACGTGACGCTCAAGCGTTCGAGGACTGGGACGCGCAGGCCGGCGCATCGCCGGCCGAGATCCCGCTTCCCGCGGATCTGCCGGTCCCCGGCACCTAGGGCCGGAACGGTCCGGCCGGGGGCGCCCGGCTACCCTGGACCGTGAATGGCCCAGGCGATCCTGATCCAGGGAATGCGGCGCTCGGGGACGACGATCCTCTACGACGCGCTGCTCGAGGATCCCGAGCTGCACTGCTTCTACGAGCCCCTGCGCGAGGACACCGAGACGCCGGGCGGCGGCAGCGACGCCCGCGAGAGCGATCCCTTCGCCGAGACGCGGGCGCTGCGCGCCGCCTATCGAGAGGCGCACTTCCCCGAGGTCCCGATCGAAGACTTCAACTGCGGTGGACCCGGAAATCCGGCGATGGAGCTCGGGCCGGATCTGCCCGCGCACTGCTCAGGCTTCCTGGCAGAGCTGCTCGGGCGCGAGGAGCCGGTGATGATCAAGGAGACCCGCTTCTACGACAAGCTCGAGGCGGTCAAGGCGCTCTCCCCTCCTGACACGGTCTTCGTCCACGTCGTCCGCGACCCCAGGGCCGTCGCGGCCTCGATGATGATGGGCCGGGGGCGGAAGCGGGCCGGTTCCTACTCGACCCCCGAGTCCTTCTTCGCCGAGCGCGAGCGGCGCAAGCTCTGGTCATCCCGACAGCTCTCGCAGCTGCTCCTCGAGCGCCCGGAGTACTCGCATCTGCGCCGGCCCGCCAACTTCATGCGCATCCTGCTGGTTTGGAAGCACACCTTCGAGAGCACCTATCGCGACGGCCGCCGCCTCTTCGGCGACCGCTACGTGCTGCTCCGCAACGAAGAGCTCCGCGCCGACCCGGTCGGCGGCCTCTCCCTCGTCTATCGCGCGGCGGCCCGGCCCACGCCCCCGGTCGTGGCTGACTGGGCGCGCGGCAAGGTGAGGCCGCCCGAGGTCCCCTACGCTGCAACCGATCCGCGTTGGACCGAGGCGTTCGCCGCGCTCGGAATGCGCGAAGCACTCGAGGCCGCCGGCTACCCGGGGCTCGCCGAGGACGTCGCCGACGCGCGAGGGGCGAGCCGGCTGCAGGGAATGATGGGTCGCGCTCGCGCTCGCGTGAGCCGTGGGCGCAACGGCTCCTGAAGGCGCGCCCGGTTCGCGCCCACCCATCCTCTAGGCTCGGCCAGGTGCTTGCACGCGTTCTGATCAGGCCGAAGGGGGGGATACTCGATCCCCAGGGCAAGGCTGTCGAGCGCGCGCTTCCGGCGCTCGGATTCGTCGGCGTCAGCGAGGTTCGCGTGGGCCGCCTGGTCGAGCTCCAGATCGACGATCCCTCTCGCCTCGAGGACCTGTGCGAGCAGCTGCTCGCCAACCCACTCGTCGAGGACTATGAGATCGAGCTGATCGAAGAAGCGAGAAGTTGATCGGGTGATCTTCGCGGTCCTGCGCTTCCCGGGCTCATGCGACGAGGTCGACGCCGCCCTCGCCTGCGACCGCGTCGGAGAGTCGCGGATCATCTGGCACGGCGATACGGATCTCGGCGACGCCGACGCCGTCGTCATCCCCGGCGGCTTCTCCTATGGGGACTACCTCCGCGCGGGGGCTATCGCGCGCTTCGCGCCGATCATGGAGCGGGTCCGCGAGTTCGCCGATACCGGCGGCCCCGTGCTCGGCATCTGCAACGGCTTCCAGGTCCTCTGTGAGGCGGGGCTGCTCCCAGGGGCCCTGTTGCCCAACGACGGCCTGCGCTTCCTCTGCCGCCAGGTCGAGCTCGAGGTGGTGGAGAACGGCTCCGCCTGGACTCGCGCCTGCGCGGTCGGCGAGCGCCTCTCCGTCCCGGTCAAGCACATGAGCGGCCGCTACTTCGCCCCGGCGGAGGTGCTCGCCGAGCTCGAGGCCGGCGATCAGGTCGTGCTCCGTTACGCACCCGGTCAGAACCCGAATGGCTCGATCGATGACATCGCCGGGGTCCGCAACGAGGCCGGCAACGTCGTCGGCCTGATGCCGCACCCCGAACATGCCGTGGATTCACTGACCGGCTCGACCGACGGGCTGCGCCTGTTCGAGTCGGCGGCCCGGGTTCTCGCCGCCGCATAGAAGCCACGTCATTGGCGAGTGTGTCACCCGAGGTCCGCGGCGGCCGTCGCGGGTGCGGAGTGAGGGCCACCCGGTAGGATCACCGGTGGTCGAACCCGCTTCGCGGCGCCGGTCCTGCTCGTTGAGCACTCGCAGGCCCACCGCCGCCTACCGCGACGGCCGTCAGGAACAGCACATGCCTCCGCCGCGCTCGCGGCCGCGTAACCGAGCATCCCATGCCCTTCACTCTGCCCAAACTTTCGATGCCGTCGCTGCCCGTGCTGAGGGTCGAGCTGCTCGCCGGGCTCGTCGTCGCGCTCGCGCTGATTCCCGAGGCGATCTCCTTCTCGATCATCGCCGGGGTCGATCCTCGGGTCGGGCTCTTCGCGTCCTTCACGATGGCCGTCACCATCTCGTTCGTCGGCGGCCGGCCCGCGATGATCTCCGCAGCGACCGGCGCCATGGCCCTCGTCGTGGTCGGGCTGGTCAAGGACCACGGCGTGGAATACCTGTTCGCGGCGACGATCCTGGCCGGGCTCCTCCAGGTCACGCTCGGATTGCTCGGCGTGCCCAAGCTGATGCGCTTCGTGCCCCGTTCGGTGATGACCGGATTCGTCAACGCGCTCGCGATCCTGATCTTCCTGGCCCAGGTTCCCCACCTGATCGAAGGTCAGTACGTCGGAGCGCTGCTCGTCGTCGTTGGCCTCGCGCTGATTTATCTGGTGCCGCGGATGACCGGGGCCGTTCCGGCCCCACTCGTAGCGATCGTGCTCCTGACCGTCGCCGCCGTCGCCGGCGGGATCGACGTTCCGACCGTCGGCGATGAGGGCGCGCTGCCCGACTCGCTGCCGATCCTCGGCATCCCGGCCGTGCCCTTCTCGCTGCAGACCCTGTTCATCATCGCGCCGTATTCCCTGACGTTGGCGGTCGTCGGCCTGCTCGAGTCGTTGATGACGGCGAAGCTGGTCGATGACATCACCGAGACGAAGTCCGACAAGCTGCGGGAGTCGCGCGGCCAGGGCATCGCCAACGTGGTCACCGGAATGTTCGGCGGGATGGCGGGCTGCGCCATGATCGGCCAGACGATGATCAACGTGAAGGCGTCGGGTGCGCGGACGCGACTCTCGACCTTTGCTTCGGGGGCGTTCCTACTGCTCCTGGTCGTCGGCCTCGGCAGCATCGTCGCGGTGATCCCGATGGCCGCGCTCGTCGCCGTGATGATCCTCGTCTCCGTCTCGACGTTCGACTGGCACAGCGTCGCCCCCGCGACCCTGCGCCGGATGCCCGTGGGCGAGACCGTGATCATGCTCGTCACCGTCGTCGGCACGGTCGCAACGAGCAACCTCGCGATCGGCGTCGGCCTCGGGGTGCTGACTGCGATGGCGCTCTTCGCGCGCCGGGTCGCCCATCTCGTCGAGGTCGAGCGGGTCCTGGATCCAGACGGGACGACCTGCATCTACTCGGTCGTCGGCGAGGTCTTCTTCGCCTCCGACCAGGAGCTGATCGATTCCTTCGACTTCGGCGGCGATCCTCCGAACGTGATCATCGACATGTCCCGGGCGCACGTCTGGGACGCCTCCGCGGTGGCGGCGCTCGACGCAATCGAGACCCATTACGCCCGCCACGACGTGGAGGTCACCATCACCGGCATGAACGAGGGCAGCGTGGAGCTGCACACGACGCTCACGGGGACGCTGACGGCTACTCACTAGCGGCGAACCGCCCTTTCAGACCTCGCCGCGCGCTGCCTTGATCTTGCGCCAGCCGCCGGCCCGGTTGTCGGCGACGATCTGACGGAACATCGCAGTCAGCGCCGGCTCGTTGATCTCATCGCCCTCGCTGAACGCAACCGTGCGGGCCGTCGTGTTCCCGTGGCCGGCGGTGATGATCCCTTCAGGGTCGGGGACGATCCCGCCGTCGTAGAGAAAGACGTTGACGTGATCCTTGGCGGCGAGCAGGGCGCAGATGTTGCCGTCGAGCACGAAGTAGGGCTGGACCGTCCGCTTGATCGACTCCTCCACGGCCGCGTCGACGGAGTGAACGAGGTCGCGGACGCGCAAGCAGATCTCGCGCTGCCACTCGGGCAGGGGCTCGATGTAGGCGTCGACCCGCGGGTCCCTCTCGTAGGTCATGGGCCTATCCTGCCCGGTTCCATGCGAGTCGGTATCTGCGCCTTCTGGTTCAACCGCGGGCAGGGCGTCGTCGCCCGCCAGCTTCGCTCTGCGCTCGACGAGCTCGGGCACGAGACGTTCGTGCTGGGCCGGCCTACGAAGGAGAGCTTCCCGATGCCACAGGACGCGCGGACCGATGACGTCTGGGCCCAGGAGGGGGTCACCCCGGCCTCGAATTTCTTCATCCCCGCCGAGGAGCTGCTCGGCTGGGCGTCGGAGCATTCGATCGAGGCGTGCTTCTTCGATCAGAACTACGAGTTCACCGAGCTCGCGCAGCTTCGCGCCGCCGGCGTGCGCACGATCGGCCGGTTCGTCTGGGAGCGCTTCAGCGACGAGCACGTCGCCCCGGCGAAGGAGGCGTACGACCTCGTCTACTCGATGACGCGCGCCGAGCAGGAGCGTTACTCGACGATGGGAATCGAAGCCCCGTACATCCAATACGGGGTCCACCCCGAGTACGACGCCTACGTGCCCAACCGGCCGACGGACGTGGTCGACTTCCATTACCACGCCGGTCTGCTCGGCAAGCGCAAGCCATTCAAGGAGGTCATCCGCGCCTTCAGCGCGACCTCCGAGCCGGAGCTCCGACTGGTCGTCAAGGCCCAGATCGAACGGCGGATGAACTTCCTCGAGAAGGCGGTCGCGAAGGACTCACGGGTCGAGCTGATCCTCGAGGACCTGCCGACCGACGAGCACCTGCAGAAGTTCGCCGACTCTCACGTCTGCATGGCACCGGCCCGCTGGGAGGGCCTCGGGCTGCACCTCTACGAGGCGATCGCGTTCGGGATGCCGATCGTCTGCAACGACGACCCGCCGATGAACGAGCTGGTCGTCGATGGCGTGAACGGGCTGCTCGTCCCCTCTCATCCCGACGGGCTGGCGAACTCCGGCATCCCGGCGAAGACCGTCGACGTAGAGGCCCTGACGCAGGCGATCTCGCGCCTCGCCGACCCGGGACTGCGCGCCGAGCTGTCGGCCGGCGCACTCGAGACCCGCAAGGAGCGAAGCTGGCAGCGCACGGTCGAGGACGTCGCCGAGCTGCTCGGCTGAGGGCGACCGGCTCGCCTTTCCTGGCAACCTAGATACCCAATGGCCCTGTTCACAAAGAAGCGAGGTACGGTCGATCCCGTGCCGTTCATCGTCGGTGTCGGCCGCTCCGGCACGACGATGCTGCGGCTCATGCTCGACGCCCACCCCGCGCTCACGATCCCACCGGAGACGCATTTCGTTCCCAACCTGATCGACGCGATCGAGGCCGGCGCGACCCCGGAGCAGGCGGTCGAGACGATGACCGCCGTCCGCCAGTGGGGCGACCTGGGGATCGAGACCGACGAGGTCCTCTCGCGCTGGCGGGCGCTTGATCGCTTTGACGCCCCCGAGGCGCTGAGGGCGTTCTACGCGATCTATCAAGAGCGCCAGGGCAAGCCGCGCTGGGGCGACAAGACGCCGATCTACGTCAAGAACATGCGCAAGATCGAGAAGACCCTCCCCGAGGCGCGGTTCATTCACGTGATCAGGGACGGCCGCGATGTCGCCCTCTCCCGCTGGAAGCGGACGCTCGGCGACAAGGCTCCGGCACCGTCCTCCCAGGTGGCCGAGGGCTGGCAGCGACGGATCCGCCGTGCCCAGAAGCAGGGCGGCAAGCTCGATCATTACCTCGAGCTCCGCTACGAGGACCTGGTCATCGACACCGAGCCGAACCTGCGCAAGATCTGCGAGTTCCTCGAGCTCGACTGGGATCCGGTGATCCTCCGCTATTACGAGCACGCCGCCGAGCGGATGGCCGAGATGGCACGCGACCTGCCGGCGACCGATGGCAAGCCCACCCGCCCCGGCGAGGAGCGGATGCAGGCCCATGCGATGACGCAGAAGCCTCCGGACCCGAGCGCGATGTACCGGTGGAAGGAGACGATGTCGGCCGACGACGTCGCGGCCTTCGACGCCGTCGCAGGCGAGCTCTTGGCGGAGCTCGGCTACGAGGTCAGCGCGCCGGCGGGCACCGGCACGTGAGCGACGGCGGCAAGTTCATCCAGCTCACCGACGAGCTGCACGACTACGTCATCCGCCACGGGGCCCGCGAGGACGCCGCGCTCATCCAGCTCCGCGAGGAAACCGCCGCGCTCGGCGAAATCTCGTCGATGCAGATCTCCCCCGACCAGGGCGCCCTCATGACCCTGCTGGTCCGCCTCGCCGGCGCCCGGCGGGCGTTGGAGCTCGGCACCTTCACCGGCTACTCGGCGATCTGCATCGCTCGCGGCCTCGGCGGCGGCGGCAAGCTGATCGCCTGCGAGCTCGATCCCGAGCGAGCCGAGGAAGCGAGGTCGAACTTCACCGAGGCCGGCGTCGCGGAGCGGATCGAGATCCGGGTCGGTCCCGCGGCCGAGACCCTCGCTTCGCTGCGCGAGGAGAACGGCGAGCCCTTCGACTTCGCCTTCATCGACGCCGACAAGGTCTCCTACCCCGGCTACTACGAGACCTGCTTGGAGTTGCTCCGGCCCGGCGGTCTGATCGTGCTCGACAACATGCTCCGGGGCGGCGACGTGCTCGACCCTGCGGAGGACGCCGAGGGAACCAGGGCGATCGCCGAGCTCAACGCGCGAATCCAGGCCGACGGGCGCGTCGAGATCGCGATGCTGGCGGTCGCCGACGGGATCACCCTCGCGCTGAAGCGATGATCGGGCGATGAAGGTCGGCATCGTCTCCAAGTGGACGGCGAGCGGCCAGGCCGTCGTTGCCCGCCAGGTTCGCTCCGCGCTCGACGGGCTCGGCCACGAGACGTTCGTCCTTGCGCGCCCCGGCTCCGGACCGCGGGCGCAGCAGGCCGCTGAGGGCGATCAGGATCCCGTCTGGGATCAGCCCGGCGTGACCGAAGGCTCGGCTCACGAGATCCCCCTCCCGGAGTACGAGGAGTGGGCGCGCGCCAGCTCACTCGACGCGATCCTCTTCGACGAGAACTATCAATTCGAAGAGGTTCGCTCGCTGCGAGAGTCGGGCATCCGGACGATCGGGAGGTTCGTCTGGGAGTACTTCGCCGCCGAACACGTCGATGCAGCCCGCGGCGCCTACGACGCGATCTATTCGATGACCCTGGCGGAGCGCGAGCGGTACGCCGAGATGGGCATCGAGTCCCCATACGTCCAGTGGGGCATCCATCCAGAACTACTCTCCCCAACAGGCGCTGAGGACTCCCCGTCCAGCCCCGGTGATCCGGTGCGCTTCTACTTCCCGGGCTCCTTCCTCGGCCGCCGTAAGCCCATCCGCAAGGTGATCAAGGCCTTTGGACGCGCCGACGGCGAGCACCTGCGCCTGCTGATCAACGCCCAGGTCCCCCGCAACGACGAGGCGCTCAAGGACGCCGCCGCCTCCGACCCGCGCATCGAGCTGATGCTCGAGGACGAGCCCGAGGAGGCCCATCGCGCCCGCTTCGCCTCCTGTGACGTCTGCCTCGCGCCCTCGCGATGGGAGGGGCTGGGGCTGCCGCTGTACGAGGCAACCGCCTTCGGCCTGCCGATCATCACCAACGACAAGCCGCCGATGTCGGAGATGGTTCTCGATGGACGAAGCGGGATCCTCGTCCCCTCCGAGCAGAACGGCGAGGCGCGCTCGGGCATCCCCGCCTGGGATCCGGACGTCGGTGCGCTCAAACGGGCCATCGAGCGGCTCGGCGATCGCGCCGAGGTCGAGCGGATGGCGGCCGGCGTGGCCGAGCTGCGCGAGCTGCGGCGCTGGGACCGGACCGTCGACGACCTGGCTGCGCTGCTCGAGGCCTGAGTCGCGGTGAACGTCGGCATCGTCAGCAAGTGGTTCAACCGCGGGCAGCCCGTCGTCGGGCGCTACCTGCGCTCGGCCGTGGACGGCCTCGGCCATCGCAGCTTCGTGCTCGCCAAGCCGCGCCGCGAAAAGGGACCGATGGGCGGCGCGCTCGAGCGCACGGGTGTCTGGGATCAGCCCGACGTGACCGCTGCGTCGAGCTTCGAGACGCCGCTGGAGGAATACGTGGCCTGGGTCGAGGCCAACTCGATCGAGGCGATCCTCTGTGACCAGAACTACCAGTTCGAGGAGCTCTCCGAGCTCCGCGGCATGGGCGTGCGGACGATCGGCCGCTTCGTCTGGGAGCACTTCACCCGCGACCACATGGCCCCTGCGCAGGAGGCCTACGACGTCATCTACTCGGTGACGAAGTGCGAGCGGGAGCGCTACCGGCAGTGGGGCCTGGAGACCCCGAGGGTCCCCTGGGGCATCCACCCGGAGCTGCTCGCGGTCGAGCCGGAGCGGGTCGACGACGGCCTCACCCGCTTCGTCTTCCCCGGTGGCTTCCTCGGCCATCGCAAGCCCGCCGAGCCGGTCATCGAGGCCTTCTCGCAGACGACGGACCCCGATCTGCGCCTGATCGTCAAGGCACAGGTCGAGCGCTCCCGCCTCGACGAGATCCTTCCCTCGATCGCCGCCGACGAGCGGATCGAGCTGCGGCTCGCCGACGAGCCGTGGCACGAGCACCTCGCCGCCATCGCCGCCAACGACGTCTCGATCTCGCCCTCACGCTGGGAGGGCCTCGGGCTGCCCCTCTACGAGGCGGTCGCATTCGGGATGCCGACGATCACCAACGACGACCCGCCGATGAACGAGGTGATAGGCGACGGCGTCAACGGGCTGCTGGTCCCTTCCCATCCGGACGGGACGGCCCGCTCTGGGATCCCGGCGAGGCGCCCCGACGTGAATGCGATGGCGGCGGCGATCGAGCGGATCGCGGAGCCCGGACTGCTCGCCGAGCTGCGCGCCGGAGCGGAGCGCTCACGTGAGGACTTCCGCTGGGACCAGACGATGGCGGGGCTGGCAGCGCTGCTGGGATAGAGGTGAGGCCGAGGGCGCTATCGTCGCCACGGTGGGAGGAGTAGCTGGGAGGCTCAAGGCGATCGTCGCCGTCGCGGCGACGTGCTCGACCTGCCTCGTCGCCGTCGCGCCCGCCGCTGCCGCCTCCCCCGCTCCCCTCGACCGTTACTCGCTCGTCCACGGCTGCTATGCCGTGCAGCCCGCATCGGGCGGGTTCATCCGGCAAGCCGGTTCCGGCTACGACGCCTCCGGGGCGAGCGCCGGGTCCGCCGAGCGGTTCAGGATGCAGGCGACCGACCTCGGCAGCTACCTCCTCTACGGGCTCGATCGCGACTTCCTCGCCGCCGGCGACGGCGACGGCGTCGTCGCTTCCGCGGCCCCGGGCGCGGCGAGCGACTGGGAGGTCGTGGCGGCGGGCGGCGACTTCGAGCTTCGCAACGTGACCACGGACCGGCCGCTCGTGAAGGCCGGCGACGGCGCGATCGCGCAGGGGTCGGCCGGGCAGTCGGACGCGAGCACCCGATTCGCGTTCGTCGCGGCCGATGGCTGCCCCGACTACCCGGAGGTCAGCCTCAACGTCAGCGGCAAGCCGCTCACCGGCTCGACGCCCTTCACCCAGACCGTCGGCCTGGCCGACATGCACAACCACCCGAGCGCCTTCGAGTTCCTCGGCGGCCGCGCGCACTGCGGCAAGCCGTGGGATCGCTTCGGAGTACAGGCGGCCCTCGTCGATTGCCCCGACCACTATCCCGACGGCCGGGCGGCGATCCTCGAGAACCTCTTCTACGGCGATCCGACCCGCACCCATGACCCGGTCGGCTGGCCGACCTTCAAGAGCTGGCCCGCCTACGACTCGTTGACCCACGAGCAGACCTACTGGCGCTGGATCGAGCGCGCCTGGAGGGGCGGCGAGCGGCTGATGGTCGCCAACCTCGTCGAGAACGGGATGCTCTGCCGGACCTACCCCTACAAGCAGAACTCGTGCAACGAGATGGACGCGGTCCGCCTGCAGGCCGCACGGATGTACCAGCTGCAGGATTACGTCGACGCTCAGTCCGGCGGTCCGGGCGAGGGGTTCTTCAGGATCGTCCGCAACCCGTTCCAGGCCAGGCGCGTGATCAATCGGGGCAAGCTCGCGGTGGTGCTCGGAATCGAGGAGTCCGAGCTGTTCGGCTGCACCGAGTTCATGGACGCACCGCAGTGCACGCTCGATGACGTCAAGGACGGCATCGAGGAGGTGAAGAAGCTCGGCGTCAGCTCCTTCTACCCCATCCACAAGTTCGACAACGCGTTCGGGGGGACCCGCTTCGACGCCGGCCCGGTCGGCGCCGTCATCAACGGCGGGCAGTTCGAGCTGAGCGGCCACTTCTGGGAGGTCGAGCCCTGCACCGGCAACGAGTCCGACAACACCATCGCCACCTCGCCCCCGACGTCGCTCGCCGCGGCCGCGGACTCGCTCGAGAGCTCCGGCGGGGACGTGATCGACGCCGGGATGGCCACCTACCTGAAGGCACCCCAGCCGCCGGTCTACCCGCCCGGGCCCCACTGCAACGTGCGCGGCCTGACCGACCTGGGCCACAAGCTGATCAACCTGATGATCGACAACAAGCTTCTCGTCGAGGTCGACCACATGAGCGTCAAGGCGCGCGACGCCACCCTGAAGATCCTCGAGGACCGTCATTACTCGGGCGTCCTCTCCGGTCACGAATGGAGCGACAAGCACAGCTACAAGCCGATCCTCGACCTCGGCGGCATGATCGGCGCCCGCGCCAACAACGTCGAGGACTTCGTTGACGATTGGAAGAAGTACAGCGCGATGGCACCGCCGAAGTACTTCTTCGGCTGGGGTTACGGCCCCGACGCCAACGGCCTCGGGGCCCTGCCGAGCCCGAGCACCGACGAGCACCCGGTGGTCTACCCGTTCAAGACTTACCGCGGACACGTGACGATCGATCGTCAGGTGAGCGGCGAGCGCACGTTCGACGTCAACACCGATGGCACCGCCCACTACGGCCTGCTTCCCGACTGGGTCGAGGACCTGCGTCTCGACGGGGGCGACGCGATCGCCCGCGACATGTACAACGGCTCGGAGGCGTACCTGGAGACCTGGGAGCGCGCTTACGGCGTCGCCCCGGAGAGCTGCCGCTCCCGCAAAGCCGTCATCGACCGCCGCGGTTTCAGGCAGCTGACGATCCGCCGACCAGCCTTCAACGTGCTCAAGCAGGGGGGTCAGCCGACCCGTCGACACGGCGACTTCTACAGCTACTGCGTCAAGGGCGGCGGAGGCGAGATGCTCGTCGCGTTCAACCGGCGCGGACGTGCCGGCCTGATCGCCGGCGACGCCCCCCACCACTCGGCCGGGTCGATCGAGGTCGGCGACCCGCAGCGCTTCGTCGCCGCCGATGCGCATCAGGTCTCCCGCGGCATCTGGATCGAGCGGACGCCTCCCGGGAACCGGCGCTTCGTCTACGTCACTAACCACCGCAGGGTCAGCGTCGTCGGCGTGGCCTCCCTCCCCGCCGGGCACTCTACGGGAACGCTGAAGCGCTACCTGAAGCCGCTGCGCTGACGCCGCCCGGCACAGCCGGGCCCGTCACCCCGCTCAGCCGCCCCCGTAGACGACGACGAGATCGGTGAGGACGCCGGCGGCGAAGCCGCATGCGAGGAGCGCGAGTCCGAGCTCCCGATGGCCGTAGCGTCGCATGGCCCCCCAGATCTCCCCGATCACGTAGAGGATGGCGCCGCCGGCGATCGCGTAGAACGCGAGCTCGAGGGGCTCGGAGCTGACGGTGTATCCGAGCATCGCCCCGAGGAAGACCGGCCCGCCCCCGATCAGCCCGGCGAGCATGAGCCAGCGCCAGGAGGGCTTGACGTTGCCGAGCGGTCCGACGATCCCGAAGCCCTCGGTGGCGTTGTGGAGTGCGAAGCCGACGATCAGGACCGTGGCGAGGCCGATCTCCCCCGCGCCCGCCGAGACCCCGATCGCCAGGCCCTCGGCGAAGTTGTGAAGGCCGACCGCGGTTGCGATGACCAACCCCGTGCGCAGCGCGTGAGCCTTCGCCGCCTCCGCTCGGACGGCCAGCGAGACATCCGCGTCAGCCCCGAGCACATCGACCGAGCCGCCGGCCATCGGCGGCAGGGGGTCGGTGGCGGGACGCATACGACGCTCGAGCAGGCCGAGGCCGACGCTTCCCAGCGCGAAACCGCCGACGAGCAGGAGCGCCAACTCCACGGCTCGGGCGAGGCTTCCCTCGCCGTCCTTGAAGGCCTCCATTGCGTGCTCGGAGATCTCGAAGCCGTGCGCGAGAACGTCGACGAGCAGAAAGACGAGGACTCCCACGGAGAACATCGCCAAGGCGACCCGCATACGCGAGCTCAGCAGCTCCAGCCGGCCCACCGGGAGGCCCAGGTAGATGGTGAAGCCGGCGAGGGCGCCGAGAAGGGCTGTTTCCGCAAACGTCATCGGGCGTCTCCAAAGTTCTCGTTAGGGCGACCTAATGGGAAGGTAGCAGTTAGGGTCGCCTAATAGCAACGGCTCGCGTTCCGCTCCGAACCGCCCTGATTGCGAGCCTCGGAGCTGGCGCCTACAATCCCCCTTCGCCCGCGGCTCCGAGAAGCGGACCATCCGCCCGGGCGATGCGAACCGCTCGGCCCTCGCAATCTCGAGAGTGCCGGCGATCAGAACATGGCGCTCCCGAGTCCACAACGCATCTGGCGAGAGTCCAGGAACAACCGCGCCGCCGGTGTCGATGCGGCACGTCTGCCCGCTCCCTTCGTCGTCGGCGTCAATCGCTCCGGCACGACTCTGCTGCGGATGATGCTGGATGCCCACCCCCTGCTGACGGTCCCGCCCGAGACGCACTTCCTCCCCGAATTGATCGAGGCCGCCGAGGCCGGAGATCCAAAGCCCGAGGTCCTGCTGGCGACGATCACGAGCCAGCGCGAGTGGGGCGACTTCAAGCTCTCCGAGGACGAGCTGCGGCGGCGATTCGAGGCGCTCGAACCGCTCACCGCGGGCGGCGCGCTTCGCGCCTTCTACGAGGCGTACGCCGAGCGCGTCGGCAAGCCCCGCTGGGGGGAGAAGACGCCGATCTACGTCAAGAGCATGCGCAAGATCGAGTCGGCGCTGCCCGAGGCGAGGTTCGTGCACGTCATCCGCGACGGCCGCGACGTCGCCCTCTCGATCCGCGATCGCGCGACCAAGGAGCATCCGATCGACAAGATCGCCGAGCGTTGGGTGCGCCGGATCACCCGAGCGCGGGAGCAGGCGAAACGACTGGCTCACTACAGGGAGATCCGCTACGAGAGCCTGATCCTCGACACCGAGGCGACGCTCCGAGAAGTCTGCGATTTCTACGAGCTGCCCTGGGACGACGCCGTCCTCGACTATCACCAGCGCTCCGCCGAGCGGCTCGAGGAGATGAAGCGCGAGCTGCCCGAGGACGGCAAGCGGACCACGCTGAGCGTCGAGCTGCGGATGAAGACGCACGCCCGAACCACGGAGAAGCCGGACCCGCGTCGGGTGAGCCGCTGGCGCGAGAGCATGGATCGCTCCCAGCGCGAGGAGTTCGAGTCGATCGCCGGGCCGCTGCTCAGCGAGCTCGGCTACGCGACTGGTGACGGCCCGGATACCGAGCCGCGCGACTTCGGCGACGACGCCGGTGAGGGCTCGTGAAGATCCCAACCCCCTTCAACCGCGCGCGCAAGCCGGCCGGCCCTCCGGTCCCCTTCATCGTCGGCGTGACCCGCTCGGGGACGACGTTGCTGCGCCTGATGCTCGATGCGCACCCCGATCTCGCGATCCCGCCCGAGACCCACTTCGTGCCGTCGCTGATCAAGAAGACCCGCAAGAGCGGCGTCACCTGCGAGGAGGCCCACGGGGTCGTGACCGGCCACCGTCAGTGGGGTGACTTCAACCTCGACTCCGCCGAGCTCCTGCGCCGCTACTGCGCACTTGACGCGATCACCCCCGAGTCGACCGTCCGCACCTTCTTCGAGCTCTACGCCGAGCGGGAGGGCAAAGTGCGCTGGGGCGACAAGACGCCGAACTACATCAAGCGCATGCAGCAGATCGAGCGCGCGATTCCCGAGGCGCGCTTCATCCACATGATCCGCGACGGCCGCGACGCGGCGCTCTCGCGCTTCAAGCGGATCCTCAAGGACCCGCCTCCGATGGAGACGGTCGCCGAGCGCTGGGTTCGCAAGATCGAGGGCGCCCGCAGCGACGGCGCCGAGCTCGGCCACTACATCGAGGTCCAATACGAGGAGCTCGTCCGCGACACCGAGCCTCAGCTTCGCCGCATCGCCGACTTCCTCGAGCTGCCGTGGGACGACTCGATGCTGCACTACTACGAGCACGCTGAGGAGCGGCTCTCGGAGATGCACCGCGACCTGCCCGGCGACGAGGGCAAGCCCCTGCGCCCCGCCGACCATCGCAAGGAGGCCCACGTGCTGACCTCCAGGCCGCCCGACCCCAGCCGCCTCGCGCGCTGGAAGGAGGACATGGACCCCGCCGACGTCGCCGCCTTCGAGAGCGTCGCCGCACCACTGCTCACCGAGCTCGGCTACGAAGTCTCCGGGCAGGCCCCGGCGCCCACCGAGGCCCAGAGCCCTTGAGCTCCGGGCCCCTCACCCGCGCCCGGGTCCGCGGCGCGGAGACCGGCGACTCCGGACACCCGCCGGCACCCTTCGTGGTGGGGTTGACCCGCTCCGGGACGACGCTGCTGCGGATGATGCTCGACGCACATCGCGAGCTGACCATCCCGCCGGAGACCCACTTCGTACCCGACCTGATCAAGGCGGCGCGCGAGGGCAACGGCACCGAGCCGATGCTCGCGGCGTTGACGGAGAATCGCACCTGGGCCGACTTCGGGATCGACGCCGAGGAGATGCGGCAGCGGCTCGACGCGGTCGAGCGTGGCGACGGAGCCGCCGCGGTCCGGGCCTTCTTCAACGCCTATGCCGCGCGGCAGGGAAAGCCGCGCTGGGGGGACAAGACGCCCGCCTACATGCTCTCCGTCCAGCGGATCGGCAGGACGCTCCCCGAGTCGCGCTTCATCCACCTGATCCGCGATGGGCGCGACGTCGCCCTCTCGCAGCGGGCGCGGGCGCTGAACGAGCAGCCGCCGCCCGCCGAGCAGGCCCAGCGCTGGGTCAAGCGGATCGGCAAGTCCCGCGAGCAGGCGCTGACCCTGAAGGGGGCACGCTACGTGGAGGCGCGTTACGAGGATCTCGTCCGCGATCCGGAACCGACGCTGCGGCGGGTCTGCGAGTTCATCGAGCTCGACTGGGACCCCGGGGTCCTCAGCTACCACGAGCGCGCCGCCGACCGCCTTGCCGAGATGGCCGGCGAGCTGCGCGCCGAGGGCGAGCACGCTCAGCAGGATGCCGGCTACCGGATCGACAATCACGCGCCGACCACCAAGCCGCCCGATCCCTCCAAGCTGGACAAGTGGAAGCGGGAGATGTCACCGGAGGACGTTGCCGCCTATGAGGCGGTCGCGGGTGACCTCCTGAGCGAACTGGGTTATGAGGTAGGCGGATGAGTCGCGTCGGCATCGTCACCAAGTGGTTCAACCGTGGGCAGGCGTTCGTCTCGCGCTACGTCCGCGACGCGCTCGATTCCCAGGGCCACGAGACGTTCATCCTCGCGCGGCCGACCAAGGACAAGGGCCCGATGGCCGCGCACGTGGACCGGACCGGGGTCTGGGATCAGCCCGGGGTCACCGAGGCCTCCGACTGGGAGGTCACCACCGACGAGTACCGCAGCTGGATCGACGACAACGACATCGAGGTCGTCCACTGGGACAACTGCTATCAGCACGCCGAGATCGCCGAGCTGCGTCGCTCCGGGGTGAAGACGGTCGGCCGCTTCGTCTGGGAGATGTTCTCACCCGAGGACGCCGCGCCGGCGAAGGAGGCCTACGACGTTCTCTACTCCATGACCCGCTGCGAGCAGGCGAGATACGCCGAGCTGGGGATCGACTCGCCCTACGTCCAATGGGGCCTGCACCCGGAGCTTCTCGATGCGGCGGCCACTGCGAAGGCCGCCGGCGGCCACGACGACGACCTCGTGCGTTTCTACTTTCCCGGAGCGCTGCTCGGGCCCCGCAAGCCCCACAAGGAGGTCGTCGAAGCGTTCCGCGCTGCCGAGGGCGACAACCTGCGGCTGATCTTCAAGGCGCAGCTGGAGCGGCGGATGAACTACCTCGAGCGCGCCGCCGAGGAGGATCCGCGGATCGAGCTGGTCATCGACGACATGCCGACCGACGAGCATCTGCGGCTGTTCGCCAACTGCGACGTCTGCCTCGGCCCGAGCCGCTGGGAGGGTCTCGGGCTCTTCCTCTACGAGGCCGTCGCCTTCGAGTTGCCGCAGATCACCAACGACAGCCCGCCGATGAACGAGGTCGTCACAGATGGCGTCAACGGCATCCTCGTCGCCGATCTACAGGACGACACCGCGCCTTCGGGGATCCCCTCGATGAAGCCCGACGTCGCCTCGCTCACGGCCGCGATCGAGCGCATGGCGGATTCCGCCGAGCGGGCTCGCCTCGCCGAAGGCGCTCGCAGGTCTCGTGACGAGTTCGCCTGGGAGCGGACCGTCGCCGACTACGACGCCCTGATCAAACGGGCCGCGGCCTCGTGAAGGCCCGCCGCGAGATGCTGCGTTCGGTCGCCGGTTGGCGCTCGCGGCGCTCTGCCGTTCGCGCCGCCGCCTCCGCCCCACCCCCGGCTCCGTTCGTGGTCGGCGCGACGCGTTCGGGCACGACCCTGCTGCGGCTGATGCTCGACGCGCATCCGGAGATCGCCATCCCCTCGGAGACTCACTTCATCCCCGAGCTCGTCGCCGCGCGCGACAAGCATGGGGCTACCCCTGAGCGGATGCTCGAGCTGCTCACCTCCCACCGGCGCTGGGGCGATTTCCAGATGGAGCCCGACGACCTCGCGGCCCGCTGGGCGGCGATCGATCCGCTCACCGGGCCCGCGGCCGTCCGCGCCTTCTACGCGCTCTACGGCGAGGGCCATGAGGGCGCTGACCGCTGGGGCGACAAGACGCCCGGCTACATCAAGAGCATGCGCGAGATCCAGGGCTATCTGCCCGAGGCGAGGTTCATACATCTGATCAGGGACGGCCGCGACGTCGCGATCTCGGTCCTCAAGCAGGACTGGGGCCCCCAGAGCATCGAGGCGGCGGCCGAGAAGTGGCGCAGCCGCGTGCTCCGGGGCCGCTCTCAGGCGCCCTACCTCGGCTTCTACATGGAGGTCCAGTTCGAGGACCTCGTCGTCCACACCGAGCGCGAGCTGCGGCGCATCTGCGAGTTCATCGAGCTCGACTTCCATCCCGACATGCTCGGCTACCACGAGACCGCGGAGCAGCGCCTGCAGGAGAAGGCGCGGGCGCTGCCACGGGCCCACGGGGAGGCCCAGTCGGCGGAGAAGCGGCTGGCCAGCCACGCCAAGACCTTCGAGCCGCCCAATCCCGACCACATCAACACCTGGAAGCAG
This sequence comes from uncultured Solirubrobacterales bacterium, assembly GCA_963826475.1. Lineage (GTDB taxonomy): Bacteria > Actinomycetota > Thermoleophilia > Solirubrobacterales > 70-9 > RHKX01. The sequence continues at coordinate 1,961,925 of CAWGXC010000003.1, forward strand.
CGGATGAGCCCCGAGGACCGCGCGGCGTTCGAGGCACTCGCGGGCGACCTCCTGGCCGACCTCGGCTATGAGATCTCGGCGCCGGAGCCCGCCTCCGAAGAGGTCCACGTCCCCAAGCGGGGCATGCGCCTGCCGAGGCCCGCCCGTCGCGCGATCTCGGTCGCCAAGCACGTGACCGGGATCCAGCCCCCGATCGAGGACACGCGCGAGCCGGCCCCCTTCCTGATCGGAGCGTCGCGCTCGGGGACGTCGCTGCTGCGGGTCCTGCTCGCCGCCCACCCGGAGATGACGATGCTCAGTGAGACCGCCTTCGTGCCAAAGCTCGCGGAGATGATTCGCTCGCACCCGATGACGGTCGAGCGGACGATCCGGGCGATGGCCGCGGCGAAGCCGCTCGCCGACTACGGCATCGACGAGGACGAGCTGCGCCGGCGCCTCGAGGCTCTGGAGGAGCTCAAGGCAGCGCCCGTACTGCGCACCTTCTACGCCCTTGCCGCCGAGGCCGGCGGCACCGAGCGCTGGGGCGACGAGACGCCCTCCTACCTGAAGCGCGAGCGAAGGATCCAGCGGGCGCTCAGCGAGGCCAGATTCATCCATGTGATCAGGGATGGCCGCGACACCCTCGCCGCCAAGCCGGGCGACATCGACGTCGGCTCAGCCCTCGCCACCGGTCAGCGCTGGCACAAGAAGGTCCGCTCCGCGCGCCAACAGGAACACTTGATGGACCACTACCTGGAGGTCCGTTACGAGGATCTGGTCAGCGATGCGAGAGCTGCGCTGCAACCGGTCTGCGAGTTCCTCGCGCTTCGCTTCGATCCAGCCATGCTGACCTCGCCCGAGATGGCCGAGACGCTCGAGGGCCTCGGCCCCGTAGGCGGCTGGCGCGAGCGGCTCGGGGCCGAGCAGCTGAGCGCATTCGAGGAGGTCGGCGGCGAGAGCCTCGCTGAGCTCGGCTACCCCGACGCTCCTAGCCTCGCCAGTCGGTGACCTTCGTCGTCCGCAGATGGTCGGCGATCTTCTCGAGCTCGAGCAGGTCGCCGGGATTGACGACGCCGGATTTCATCAGCTCCTTGCCGTAGGCCCCGCGATCGGCCGGGGTGCTCTCGGAAAAGAGGTAGCGGCCGATCACGGCGTCGTTGTCGGTTCGCTTCGCCGAGGCCATGCCGCCATCGGCGGCGAATAGCCGCAGCGTCCTGACGAGCTGCCTGGCAACCTGATCGGGATCGCGCTCGACCTTGGCGGAGACCTGCTCGAGGGACTTGCCGCCGGGGATCGCAAGTCGTGCGGCGCGACGCTGGCGCTCCGTGAGCGACTCGATCACCGCCGCCTCGTCGTAATGCTTGCCGCGCCGGCCGACTGCCCCCTTGGCCATGTCCAGCAGCGGCCGCCGGTGATAGGTCGGGATCGCGCCGTTGAAGGGCAGCATCGCGATCCAGAGCAGCATCCCGATCGTCGCGTAGACGAACTGCAGGAGGGGCGGGCCGGGCGGATCGATCAGGTAATACGCGGCCCCGATCGGGAGCGCTGTTCCGGCGGCGACGAAGAACTGTCGCTTGGGGAGATCGGCCGGGCTGCGCCCGTGCTGGCCCTTCCAGACGAGGGCGAAGCCCGGGATCGCGAAGGCGATCATCATCGCCAGCGGCGGCGCCCAGATGCCGAGCGGCGGGATCAGCAGCAGTGAGATGCCGATGAACGAGAGGGCCGCGAAGATCGCGCCGAACAGGAACCACCGCGACTTGCCGCCGAACTTGGTCGTCTTCGAGAACATCCGGTAGGTCGTCGGCGCCACCAGACCGGCTGAGAGCACCGGGATCAGCTCCGTCGCTCCGCCATAGCCGTTCGGCGAGAGATGCCCGAGCGCACGTGAGAACAGGGTGATCCCGAGCAGCACGCCGACGAGCATCAGCAGGAAGTAGCCGAGCTGCATGCCCGCCGCGGTTCCCTGTCCGTACTCCTCCTCGGCGGCGGCGAAGGCGGGTGTCTTGCGCAGCGGCCGCAGCGCCTTGCGGTAACCGGCGGGCAGGAACGCGACCACGAATCCCGCCTTGGAGGCCAGGTGGTAGACGCCGAGATCCGCCTGCGGCACGTAGCGGGAGAGCAGGAAGAGATCCATGTAGCCGACGGTCCACATGGAGGCGACGATCGGCACGCGTGTGATTCCCCGCCGCATGATGATCGCCACCTCGCTCGTCTCGAAGCAGAGTTCGATGCTGCGGCGCAAGAGCCACAGGGTCGCGACGGCCGCGACGGCCGAGGCGATGGCGTAGCCCGCGATCGCTCCGGTCACTCCGGCGCCGGCGGCGAGGAGCGGGAGCGCGATGACCAAGGCGAGGATCGCCCGGGTGTTGTCGATGACGATGTAGGCGATCGGCCGGTGTTCCATCCAGACCGCCAGCGAGCCGAGCCGCACGACGGCGCCGAACCCACCCGCAAGGCCAGCCAGGACGATCACCTCACGGTTATTGGTGCCCTTGAGCAGGAAGCTAGCGATCGAGTCGGCGAAGATCACGAAGATCAAAGTGCCCACGATCGAGATCACGAGGGTGAGGACGATCCCGGTGCCGAGGGCGCGCTGGCGCGACTCGGCCATGGCCTCATCGTCATCGTCGTCGTCCTCGTCGTCGTCGTCGCCGCCGCCGAAGACGCGCTTGAGCGTCCCCTGCTTGGAGCCGAGGTTGAACAGGAAGCTGAGGAAGCCCGAGGCGAAGAGGAGCAACCCGTACTGGCCGAACTCGGAGGGCCCGAGGTAGATCGCGATCACGATCGCCGTGATCAAGGTCATCGAGTGAGTGACGAATAGACCGACCGTGTGGATCGAGGAGAGCCTCAGGACCTTCTCGCCGAGCGCCGCGCCGCTACCGCGGGCCTCGGGCTTGACGGAGCCACCACCCCCGCCCTGGTTGCCACCACCCCCGCCCTGGTTTCCCTTGCCCCCGCCCTTGCGGCTGCGGTTTCCCTTGCGGTTGCGATTGCCCCCGCCCCCGCCGTTGCCGCCGCCGTTCGGGGTCATTTGCCGTTCCTCGCCTCATAGACCCGGTTCAGCATCCTCGTCCCGTTGACTCCATCCCGCTCGAACCCATCGAGGATCTCGCGGTAGGTCGCGTCGAGCGCATGCTTGCGCGCTTCGCTGCCACGCCGCTGCCAGCGCCCGACGTTGCCATGGCCGCCGCTGACCTGGCGCCGATAGAAACCGCGCATCTTGCGCTCTTGGGCGAGGCCCAGGAAGCGGCGCATGCGCCGATAGGTGTCACGGCGCCTGAGGTCGATCAGCTCGTCGAGGCTGACGGCGATGCTCTGGTCACCGGGGATCGCGCGCATGCCCGCGTCGATCCTCCGCATGCGTGCCTCCCACCACTGCAGGCCCTGGCCGATCGTCCGCGGGTACGCGAGCCACCGGGCCTGAGCGACCCGCGAGGCGGCGGCGTCGCGGCCATCCCGGACGACGTGAATGAAGCGGGCGTCGGGGAAGAGGCGAAGCAGCGTCGGAGCCTGCGCGACGGTGTCGCAACTCTGCTCGATCAAGCCGGGCTTGCCCGCGTTCTCGGCGATCGGAGCGAGGAGCTCGAGGAAGAGATCCCTGCACGCCCGCTCGGGGTCGGTTTCATAGGCCGGCAGGAACCGATCGACGGCGCGGTCGAGCTCCTCGCGCCCGACGTAACGGTGGAGGCCCTTGAAGCTGAACCGCTGCAGGGCGATGCCCCGATACCAGCGTCCGCGCAGGCGCCGCACGAACCGCTCCGGCGTGGTGCGACCGGCCAGGAGATCGGGAAATCCGCCAGGGTCGACGTGGAACCTGACCTCGTTGCTGATGTTCTCGTATCTGGAGTGGCGCCCGAGAATCCTTGCGACGACGTGCGTTCCACTGCGTCCTGTGCCGCCGACGAAGACAATGGAAGGCACGTCGTCGGTTCCTCGGGTCGTCACCCCAGAACCTTCTGATTCATTCATAAGAGTTCCTAGGGTCCCGTCCAGGTGACCATCCACCCGGCCGAAGCGGACGCGAAGCGGAGCATTTGGCCGGAATTATCTACGCGAAGCGGAGGATCTGACCGGAGTTACCCAATCGTACCGCCCTCAGTCCACTCCGCGCTCGCTCCGCTCCCGCTCCGCAAGCTTCTCCTTCAGGTAGGCGTGCTTATCGGCCCGGCGATCGTGGACGGCCGTCCCGGCATCGGTGGGGTCCTCTTCGGCGAGGCGCCGCTCATCCTCCTCCCGCTGCGTCTGCTCGAGCTTTATCTCCTCGGTCTCATGCGGATCGTCGCTCATCGGACAAGTGTCGCCGAAGGTCCCGACGGCAACCGCCGCGGGGTTCCGCGGCGCGCCGTAGTTGAATGGCTGCGACGTGAGCACCGAGGCACCCCATCGCGCGCTCGGGCTGACCGACCCCGAGTTCGACCTGATCTGCGCCGGGCTCGCCCGCGAGCCCAACGGCGTCGAGCTGGCGATGTTCTCGCTGCTCTGGTCGGAGCACTGCGCCTACAAGCACTCCAAGAAGCTGCTGCGCCGCCTGCCGACCGAGGGACCCCGGGTTGTCATGGGCCCGGGAGAGAACGCCGGCGCCGTCGATGTCGGCTCCGGATACTCGGTCGCCTTCAAGGTCGAGTCCCACAACCACCCGAGCGCGGTTGAGCCCTTCCAGGGCGCCGCCACCGGCGTCGGCGGGATCCTGCGCGACGTCTTCGCCCTCGGCGCCCGCCCGATCGCCATCCTCGATTCGTTGCGCTTCGGCGAGATGGACTCGGAGCGTTCCCGCTACCTGCTCGAGCACGCCGTCGCCGGGATCGGCCACTACGGCAACTCGATCGGGGTGCCGACGATCGGCGGCGAGATCGCCTTCGAGCCCGCCTACGAGCAGAATTGCCTGATCAACGCGATGTGCGTCGGGCTGGCGCCGACCGAGCGCCTCGTCCGCGCCGCGGCGGCGGGTGTCGGCAACTCGATCGTGTTGATGGGGGCAAGCACCGGGCGGGATGGGATCGGCGGCGCCTCAGTGCTCGCCTCGGCGGAGCTCGAGGACAGCGAGGACAAACGCCCAACCGTCCAGATCGGCGATCCCTTCGAAGAGAAGAAGGTCATGGAGTGCTGCCTCGAGCTGCTCGATCGGGACCTGCTCGTGTCCCTTCAGGACCTCGGCGCCGCAGGGCTGACCAGCTCCGCCAGCGAGATGGCGTCCGCCGGCGAGGTAGGGATCGACATCGACGTCGCCAGGGTGCCCAAGCGAAACCCCGACCTCGAGCCGTTCGAGGTGATGGTGTCCGAGTCCCAGGAGCGGATGCTGGCGGTCGTCGCACCCGGCGATGTCGAGGCCGTGCTCGAGACCTGCCGCCGCTGGGAGACCGGAGGGACGGTGATCGGCGAGGTGACCGCCGGCGACCGGATCAGGATCTTCGACGGTGGTGAGCAGGTCGGCGACATGCCGGTCAAGCTGCTGGTCGACGACTGCCCGCTCTACGACCTCGAGCCCGCGCAGCCCGACGGCTGGATCTACGGCAATGAGGTCACCCTGGCCGGCGATGACGCTTCCGAGACCCTGCTCGCTCTGCTCGGCTCGCCGACGATCGCCTCGAAGCGCTGGATCTTCGAGCAGTACGACTCGATCGTGCAGTCGCGGACGGTGCGGCGGCCGGAGCAGGCCGATGCCGCGGTGCTCGCGCTGGCCGAAACGGGCACCGCGATCGCCGTATCGATCGACGGCAACGGCCGGCGCGTCGCCTGCGATCCGTACAGCGGCACCATCGAGGCGGTGCTCGAATGTGCGCAGAATCTCGCCTGCGTCGGCGCCGAGCCGCTCGGCCTGACGAACTGTCTGAACTTCGGCAACCCCGAGAAGCCGGCCGTCGCCTGGCAGCTGGACCGCTCGACGCAGGCCCTCGCCGACGCCTGCAACGCGATCGGCGTGCCGGTCGTCGGCGGCAACGTCTCGCTCTACAACGAGACCGACCAGGGGCCCATCTACCCCACTCCCGTGGTCGGCATGGTGGGCGAGCTGCCTTCCGCCGAGGACCTGCCGGGGCTGGCGCTGCACGAGGGCGACACGATCGCCCTCGCCGGCCCCTTCGCGCCGGCCCTCGCCGGCTCGGAGCTTGCGAAGCTCCGCGGGGAGCTCGGTCCGGGTCTGGGGCATTTCGAGCTCGCCTCCGTGACCGCCGCGATCGACGCGATGCGCGGGGCGGTCCGCGCCGGCGGCCTGCGGGTCGTCCACGACGTCAGCGACGGGGGGCTCTCCTGCGCGCTCGCCGAGTGCGCGATCGCGGGTGGCATCGGTCTGGAGGTCGATCTCAGCGAGTTGATCGGGACGCGAGGCGGCGAGGTCGAGGACTGGCTCTTCGGCGAGGGACCCGGCGGCTTCGTCGTCGCCGGCGCCGACGCTGCGCTCGCTCCGCTCATCGCCGACGGGCTCGCGGCCCGGCTGGGAACGGCGGGCGGCGAGGTGATCTCGATCGAAGGCCCGGGCGCATCGCTCGACATCACGGTGGCCGCCGCGGCAGCCGCCTGGCGCTCGCTCGGCGATCGACTGGAGCCGGCGATCTGACCTCGGTCCCCTGCATGCGCCTCGAGACCGAGCGCCTGCTCATGCGGCGCTGGGAGCCCCGGGACCTCGAGCCACTCGCGACGCTCAATGCCGATCCAGAGGTGATGGAGTACTTCCCCTCGACCCTCACATCGACCGAAACCGCGTTCCTTATCGAACGGATGGAGGGTGGCTTCGAGCGCGACGGATTCGGGCTCTGGGCGGTGCAGCCGAAGGGAGAGGATTCATGCGTCGGATTCGTCGGCTTGAACCCGGTCCCGGACGCGATGCCGTTCGCACCGGCCGTCGAGGTGGGCTGGCGTCTGGCGCGCTCGCACTGGGGCGGCGGCATCGCAACCGAGGCGGGCCAGGCGGCCTTGGATTTCGGATTCGGCGTCGCCGGGCTGGAGGAGGTCGTCTCGTTCGCCTTCGAGGGAAACGCCAGGTCGAGGGCGGTGATGGAGCGCTTGGGAATGACCAGGGATCCCGATGAGGACTTCGCGCATCCGCTGCTGCCGGCCGAGAGCCCGCTGCGCCCGCACGTGCTTTACCGCCGATCGCCCGGGTGAGTTTTCGGAGGCTCTGGTCGGAGTTGTCCTCACTGCTAGCCTGCCATTGCAGGTTTCCGTCCTGCTCCGTCCCTGATCCAAGGCGAACCGGAAGGCCACTTTCCTCCTTTGACCGAGCGGCTCCTCGACCGCGACGGCCCGCGAGACGAATGCGGCGTATTCGGCGTTTACGCGCCGGGTCGTGATCCTGCGCGCCTGACCTACTTCGGCCTCTTCGCCCTCCAGCACCGGGGCCAGGAATCGGCGGGCATCGCCAGCTGCGAGGGCGGGATGATCATGACCCTGCGCGACCTCGGGCTCGTCTCGCAGGTCTTCGACGAGGAGAAGCTGCAGGGCCTCGCCGGCAACATGGCGATCGGCCACGTCCGCTACTCGACCACCGGTGGTGGCGCCTGGGAGAACACGCAGCCCGTCTGGCGGGACGACGGTCGCGAGGTGGCGCTCGCGCACAACGGCAACCTGACCAACGCCGTCGAGCTCTTCGCCGAGCTGCGCGATCGCGGGATCGAGTTCCGCGGGACGTCGGACTCCGAGATCATCGCCGCGCTCCTCTCCTCCTCTCCCGAGAAGCGGATCGAGGACGCGGTCGCCGCCACGATGCCGCGCCTGGAGGGCGCCTACTCGACCGTCGTGATGACCAAGCAGGGAATCGTCGCCTTCCGCGACCCCAACGGCGTCCGGCCGCTCTCGCTCGGGCGCCTCGGCGACGACTACCTCGTGGCATCGGAGAGCTGCGCCTTCGACATCGTCGGGGCGAAGCTGCTGCGCGAGGTCAACCCGGGCGAGATGGTCTCGCTCAGCGAGCGTGGCCTCGAGGTCCGCCAGGCGGTACGGACGACCTCGAAGTCCCACTGCGTCTTCGAGCACATCTACTTCTCGCGACCCGACTCGCGCCTCGAGGGCCGCGTCCTCCAGCAGGTCCGCGGGCGGATGGGCGAGCTCCTCTGGCGCCAGTCACCGGTCGAGGCGGACCTCGTGATCTCCGTGCCCGACTCGGGCAACCCGGCCGCGGCCGGGTTCTCGCGCGCGTCCGGAATCCCCAAGGACGACGGGCTGATCAAGAACCGCTACGTGGCCAGGACGTTCATTCAACCCGGCCAGGAGCTGCGCAAGCATGGGCTGAAGATGAAGTTCAACCCGCTGCCCGAGATCATCGAGGGCCGGCGCGTGGTCGTGGTCGACGACTCCATCGTCCGCGGCAACACCACCAGGCAGATCATCGGCATGCTGCGTGACGCGGGCGCGCTGGAGGTCCATATGAGGATCTCCGCACCGCCGATCCGCTACCCCTGCCACTACGGCGTCGACATGTCCTCGCGGGAGGAGATGGTCGCCCACGAGCGGACCATCGACGAGATCGCCGAGCACCTCGGCGCGGATTCCCTCGCCTACCTGTCGCTCGACGGCGTCTACGAGGCGATCGGGACGCCCGCCGAGGATCATTGCGACGCCTGCTTCACGGGCCGCTACCCGCTCGGTGAGGGCGACGGCGGCAAGTTCTCGCTCGAGCAGCTGGCCACGGTGCCGGCGGGCGCCACCCGGAGTTGAGCCTGCGCGTAGCGGTCCTGGCCTCGGGGACCGGCACCAACCTGCAGGCCATTCTCGACGGCGTCCACGGCAACGGCCGGGTCGAGGTCGTCGCCGTCGCATCGGACAAGCGGGCGGCGAAGGCGCTGGAACGTGCCGAAGCCGCCGGCGTGCCGACTGCCGTCTTCCCGCGTGACGACTACGCCGACCGGGAGGCGCGCGACCTCGCCCTCGCCGATTGGCTCGGGGAGTCCGACGTCGAGCTCGTCGTCCTCGCCGGCTACATGCAGCTGCTCAGCGGCGCGTTCATCCGCCGTTTCGCGAACCGGATCATCAACGTCCATCCGGCCCTGCTCCCGGCCTTTCCGGGGCTCGACGCGATCGGGCAGGCGATCGCGCACGGTGTTCGCACGACCGGGGTGACGGTCCACTTCGTCGACGAGGGGGTCGACACCGGTCCGATCCTGATGCAGAGTCCCGTCGAGCTCACATACACTCGCCCGGTGGCGGAGGTGATCGATCGGATACATCGGGTGGAGCACGAGTTGCTTCCCCGCGCGATCCAGCTGATCGCCACCGGAGCCGTGAGCTTCGACGATGAAAACCCGCGACTTGTGAGGATCGACGACGATGTCAGCTGATTCCGTGCCCGTTCCCGCGATGGACGCCGAGCCGCCCACGGTCCGCGTTCGGCGGGCGCTGATCTCCGTCTTCGACAAGGAGGGCATCGTCGAGTTCGCCCAGGGCCTCGCGCGGCTGGGCGTCGAGATCGTCTCCACCGGAGGCACCGCAGCCGCGCTGACCGAGGCCGGTGTCCCGGTGCGCACCGTCGAGGACCTGACCGGAGCGCCGGAGATTCTCGGCGGTCGGGTCAAGACGCTGCATCCGAAGCTGCACGCCGGCCTGCTCGCCGTTCGCGAGGACCCCGAGCACGCAGCGACGTTGGAGCGCGAGGGGATCGAGACGATCGACATCGTCTGCACGAACCTCTACCCGTTCGAGCGGACCGCCGCGCGCAGGGACGTCACCGACGCCGAGGTGATCGAGAACATCGACATCGGCGGCCCGACGATGATCCGCGCCGCCGCCAAGAACCACCGCTACGTCGGGGTCATCGTTCGCCCCGAGAGCTACGACGCCGTCCTCGCCGAGCTCGAGGAGAGCGAGGGTGAGCTCTCCACCGGCACGCGCCACTGGCTCGCCAACGAGGCCTTCGCCTACACAGCGCGCTACGACGCGGCGATCAGTGCCTGGTTCGGTGAGCGCTACGAGGACTTTCCCACTCATCTGACGTTCTCGATGGAGAAGTTCCTCGATCTCTCCTACGGCGAGAACCCACATCAGCGGGCCGCCCTCTACACCGAGGTGGGCACCCGCTCACACGTGCTCAGCAAGGTCGCCAAGCAGCACGGTCGCTCGCTCTCCTTCAATAACGTCCTCGACCTCGACTCGGCGCGCGCGCTCCTCGACGAGTTCGACGAGCCGGCCTGCGTGATCGTCAAGCACAACAACCCGTGCGGCGTGGCCGAAGCCGAGGACGTCCTGACCGCCTATGAGCGAGCGCGGGACTGCGATCCGGTCTCCGCCTACGGTGGCGTGATCGTCTTCAATCGGCCGGTCGAGAAGGCGCTCGCCGAGCGTCTGCACGAGAACTTCGTCGAGGTCCTCTGCGCACCCTCCTACGACGACGATGCCCTCGACGTGCTGCGCCAGAAGGAGGCGATCCGGATCCTCGAGAACGCGGAGCAGCGCGAGAACGGAGCCCTGATGGACTACAAGCGGGTCCGGGGCGGCGTGCTCGTCCAGGACCCCGACCGGGGCCGCGACGCTCGCGATTCGATGGAGGTCGCGACCTCCACCGCGCCGACCGACGAGCAATGGCGGGACATGATCTTCGCCTGGAAGGTGTGCCGCCACGTCCGCTCCAACGCGATCGTGCTCGCCAAGGGCAGCGCGACCATCGGGATCGGCGCCGGCCAGATGAGCCGGGTGGACTCCGTCCGCCTCGCCGTCGAGAAGGCCCACCTCGCCTTCGGCGATGACGCGACCGAGGCGCTCGCCGGCACGGTGCTCGCCTCCGACGCCTTCTTCCCCTTCGCCGACGGCCCGCAGGCGGGGATCGAAGCGGGCGCGACGGGAATCATTCAGCCGGGCGGCTCGAGGCGCGACGGCGAGGTCGTCGAGGCCTGCGACGCGGCCGGCGTCTCGATGGTCTTCACCCGCCGTCGGCATTTCCGCCACTGAAAACGGGTCCCGTGGCGCGACCGCCGCAGATCGAGGTCCGGGTTCCGCGAGTCTTCTGCGACCGCGATGGCGAGCACGGCAACGAGCTCGGGGTCGTCCTCGAGGGAAGGCTCGTCGGCGCGGACGACCGCCAGGCGATGGCGACGCACCTCGGCTACTCGGAGACGGTCTACGTGGACGACGCTGCGGACGGGAGGATCGCGATCTACACGCCATCGGTCGAGCTCCCGTTCGCCGGCCACCCGACGGTCGGCACCGCCTGGTTGCTGGCGCAGGAGGGCCACTCGATCGACGCGCTTCGTCCACCCGCCGGCAAGGTCGCGGTCAGGCGCGACGGCGAGATGACCTGGGTCACGGCACGGCCCGAATGGTGCCCGGAGTGGGAGCTGCGCCAGTACGACGAGCCGGCCGAGATCGACGCCCTCTCCCCCATCCACGGCGGCTGGATCTACGCGTGGGCCTGGATCGACGAGGACGCTGGGCTGGTGCGTGCCCGCTGCTTCGTGGCCGAGACCGGTATCGACGAGGACGAGGCGACCGGCTCCGCCGCCCTCCCCCTCTGCGCCCAGGTGGGTCGTGCGATCGAAGTCCATCAGGGCCGCGGGTCGATCATCTGGGCGAGGCCGCTCGACGAGGGGTTCGTGGAGATCGGCGGCTTGGTGACCGAAGGCTGAGAGTGCCCCCGGTGAGACTCGAACTCACGACACCCGAATTAAAAGTCCGGTGCTCTAACCAGCTGAGCTACAGGGGCCCGGGCAGCTTAGAGCGACGGCCCGAGTCCGTCTCGAAGATAAGGACACCAGGCGTACCCGTTGAACAGCTCGGTCAGCGGGGGAAGCGCTAGGTGTCGATGCCGACCACGTTGTTCCCGGTCAGTTCCTGAAACCGTTCAATCGGCTGGCGGTGACCTAGGGCGTCGTGTTGAGCAGCGTCGTCACGCTGTTGGAGATGAAGTCGGCCGTGGCCATGTCGGTCTTACCGTCGCCGTTCAGGTCCGTAAGTGCGACCGCAGCCGGGCTGCCCCCTGCCGCGAAGGGGCTGCCGCCGGTCAGCGTGAAGCCACCCAGCCCGTCTCCATCGGTGACCGAGACGTCGTTGGAGTAGCGGTTCGGCGTTGCGAGATCGGGCTCCCCGTCACCGGTCAGATCGCCGATCGCAACCGAGTAGGGGGCGCTGCCGATGACGAACGGACCGCTGGGCGGCGCAAAGCTTCCCGTCCCGTCACCGAACAGGAAGGTGAGTGAGCTCGAGGCGAAGGCGTGCGCGGTGACGATGTCGGCGTCAGAATCGCCGTTCAGATCGCCGATCGCGAGCGCGAATGGACGCCCCGAAACCCAGAACGGGCTGCCGCTGGACGCGACGAAGCCACCCGAGCCGTTGCCCAGCAGGACGCTGACGTTGTCGGAGTCGTCGTTCGCGGTCGCCAGGTCGAGGTCCAGATCGCCGTTCAGGTCAGCGATCGCGATCGAGCTCGGCCCGCCTCCCACCGCGAAGGGGCTGCCCGTTGCGGATACGGGTGTCCCCGACTCTTTGCCCAGCAGGACGCTGACGCTGCCGGAGCTGGAGTTGGCGACCGCCAGGTCGTCGATTCCGTCGCCGTCGAGGTCGTCGATCGCAACCGAGCGTGGGTACTGCCCAACCTTGATCGGGCTGCCAGGGCCGGTCGTGAACGCTCCGGAGCCGTCGCCGAGCAGGACGCTGACGTCTCCGTACGGCGTGGCACCGACGAGATTGGCCGTCGCAAGGTCGGTCTCGCCGTCGCCGTCCAGATCACCGATTGCGACCGAGGTCGGCCCATCCCCGACCGCCAGTGGGCTTCCGGGCGCCGCCGTGAAGCCACCCGAGCCGTCACCGAGCAGGACGCTGACGTCATCTGAGTAGTAGTTCGCCGTCGCGAGGTCGATGTCCCCGTCGCCGTTCAGGTCGCCGGCCGTGATCGCGATCGGACCGGTACCGGCCGCGTGCCGCGACGAGCTGAAGCTGAGCACTGGCGTTGCCACCGTCCACGTCCAGGGGGCTATTGCTGCCGAGCGGTTGCCTGCTCGATCGACCGCTCTGAGCCTGAAGCGATGGCCGCCGTCGGCGATGCCCGCGTAGTCTCTCGGGGCAGCGCAGTCCTCCATCGGCTCGTCGTCGATGCGGCACCTGAAGCGAACGCTTGGACCGGCATCGAACGCCGAGAAGGTGAACCGGGGAGACATGGATCCGGACGGGTCCGACGGTCCGGAGTCGATGGCGGCGACCGGTGCTGTTTGATCGACCGTCCAGGTCCGGGTCCTGATCACCGATCTGTTGCCGGCCTGGTCGACGGCAAATACAAAAAGCGTGTACCTGCCCTCGGTCTGGTCGGTGTAAGTCTTGGAAGAGCCGCAATTGGCGTAGGACGCCTCGGTCGCCAATCGGCAGCGGATTCGTGCATTGGGGTCGTTTGAGGAGAAGGTGAGCGTCGAGGTCGAAGACCTCGTGTAGGCGCGTGGCCCTGAGTCCTTCGAGATCGAGGGCCGCGCCGCCGCGCTGGGCGCGATTGTGAGAGCAATGCTCACAATGACCCCGGCGGTCAATCCCCAACTGATACCACTCCGAGAATTCGGCACGATGGACTCCTGAAATCAGGTTACCCCATGAGCGAGGGTCGCGACAGGGCCCTCGATTTCAAGCTCCGCGATGACGTCGTCAAACCTCGCCGAGTCCCGGGAACGACCCGCCTAGTTCCCCGTCGGGATGATCGCCGGGTCGCAGGGGAGCGGTCCCCCGTACTTCGCCGGGTTGTTCGGATCGGTGAACGGGTTGGAGCCGTCGGGGGCCGGCCGCTCGTTCGAGCCCGGGCAGCGCTTGTAGTTGCCGACGTCAATGAGGTCGCTGCCCGTCGTGGCGAGCGCGCCGGCGAGGTCGACGACGGGAAGACCGTTGGCCGACAACGAGAACGTGTTGAAGGTGACCCCGATCCGCGAGAGCCCTCCGTTCGCCTCCTGGACTCCAGAGCTGCCGCTGAAATCGTTGAACCAGCCTGTCAGCTCCGGCGAGTAGGCGCGGAAGAAGGCGAGCTCGTCGAGGGAGTCGGTCAGCGCGGTGGCTCCCTCGGGGAAGGACCCCTGGCGCCTTTTGCCGTTGGCGCGGTAGGGGCCGATCGCGATCTTTGCCAGGTTCGGCTGCAGGCGGGTGAGGTCGACGAGGTCGTTGTCCTTGCCCGGGTCCTCGACGACCTTGTCGAGGTCTGAGACGGTCGGGACGAGATCGTGGGAGGCGGCGCGGAAGTTGGCGAAGAAGGGCCGCAGGCGAACGGCGACGGGCTTTGATGCATCGACGAGGGGGTCGACGTCGTCGAGGGCGGAGCGGAGGTTGACCGCGGTCGTGTTGAAGTTGCGCATGAAGTCGGGCAGCTTGCCGATCGCGGAGGTCAGCGAGCTGCGCTGGCGGGCGATCGCGTTCATCATCAGGTCGAGGTTGCCGACCAGCGAGGAGATGTCTGAGCGCTTGGCGGCGAGGGTGTGGGAGAGCTGGGAGCCGTCGACGATCAGCTGCTCGAGCGCCGGGGTGTCGCGGGTCAGCTCCGCAAACGTCTGGCGGGAGGTCGACAGGAACGGGTTGAGGTATTTGAAGCCGGCGTTGGCCTGGGTGGCGGCGCTGCCCTTGTAGGTGGCGGCGAATCCCTTGATCACCTTCTTGAAGTCGGCGGCGGTCTTGGGGTTGAGCGTGTTGAAGATCTGATCGAGGTCGACCTCGCTGATCGTCTGGGACTTATCGAGGGTCCCGCCGGAGGGGATCTCCGCTCCGGCGGTGCCCTCCGCCGGCAGGGTCAGCTCGATCTGGCGGTTGGCGACGCCGGAGAGCGAGAAGGATCTGATCTGGGCGGTGGTGCCGACCTTGAGCGGGGCGAAGTCGCCGTCGACGGAGAAGGTGATCAGCGCGTCGCCGTCGTCGGCGAGCTCGATCTTGGTCACCTTGCCGACCGGGGTGCCGCCGAGGGTGACGACCTCGCCGCCGACGAGCTGGGAGGCGTTGGTGAAGTCGGCGGTCAGCTGGTAATCACCCCGGCCCGCGAGCATCACCATTGCGACGAGACCGCAGACTACGAGCAGGCCGACGAGCGCCAGACCGCGGGCGCCACGGCGGCGAATCTTGGCGGAGCGCGCATTGGCTTCCCGCTCGCGTCTATCGACCTCGCTGAGGCCGCTGCCGCCATCGCCGTCGCGCATCTTTTCGAGGATGCTCTCTCGCGGCCCATCGTCGCCGCCCTCCTCATCACCGACCATCGACGGGGCGAGCAGGCCCTCCTTCTCTAGCCGCTTCAGCTCTTCGTCGCGCTTGCGACGACGCTCCATGAGCTCACGCCAGTGGCGGTCCCGCTCCTCACGCTTGGACCCGTTCCCGGGCGGTTCGGAGCCCACGTCGCTCACGAGCTGCGGGGTTGGGCGGGAGTCGTCTTCCGTGACATTGATCGATGTAATACCAGTGCCGGGATCGCCGCGGAGTGCGCCTCCTCACAGAGGCCCGCCCGTCGCCTCAGACGGGCGCGTTCCAACGCTGGATCACACGGTAGTCATGCTCCCAGCCGAGCCGGCTCAGCGTGGCCGTGCCGAGGCCGAAGTGGCGACCGTCGAACGGCTCGAGCTCGAGCCAGCGAGCCGCGAGGACGCGCAACAGGTGACCGTGGGCGAAGACGGCGATGGTCCCGTCGATCCCCAGAAGCTCCTCGACCACGGCGTCGACGCGGGCACCTACCTCGGCGGGTGACTCGCCGTTGGGGACTCCGTCGCTCCAGAGCAGCCAACCGGGCCGCTGCTCGTGGACCTCCTCGCTGGTGATCCCCTCGTACTCGCCGTAGTCCCACTCCATCAGCCCATCCCTGAGCTCGGCCCGCCCGCCGAGGCCGGCGAGCTCACATGTCTCTCGAGCGCGAGAGAGCGGGCTGCAGAAGACGCGATCGAACTTGATCTTCGCGAGCGGGTCCCGAAGCCTCCGGGCCTGCTCCCGCCCCTCCGGCAGCAGCGGGATGTCGGTGCGGCCGGTGTGCCGGAGGTCGCGGCTCCATTCGGTCTCGCCGTGCCGGGCGAGCCAGATGACCGGCTTGTTCATCCGCCGGCACCCTCGCTCAAATCCGGGATGCCCTCGGTCGGCGTCGATGCCTGCGCGTGAAGTCGCTCCGGAATTCGCCCGGCATGGCGAGCCGCGTATCCGGCCTCGACGGCCGAGCGCATCGCCCGCGCCATCAGCTCAGGGTCCGCCGCTCCCGAGACGGCACTCGCAAGCAGGACCGCCGAACAGCCGAGCTCCATCGCCAGCGCCGCATCGGATGCGGTGCCGATTCCCGCATCGCAGATCACCGGCACCCCCGCGGCCTCGACGATGATCCGCAGGTTGTAGGGGTTGCGGATGCCGGCGCCGGAGCCGATCGGGGCTCCCAGCGGCATGACCGCCGCACAGCCCAGGCCCTCGAGGCGGCGAGCGAGAACGGGATCGTCGGTCGTGTACGGCAAGACCGTGAAGCCGTCGTCGACGAGCTGCTCGGCGGCGTCGAGCAGCTCGACCGCGTCGGGCAGCAGCGTGCGGTCGTCGCCGATCAGCTCGAGCTTGATCCAGTCGGTCTCGAATGCCTCGCGGGCGAGCTGCGCGGTGCGAACGGCATCGCGAGCCGTGTAGCAACCGGCCGTGTTCGGGAGGACGAAGAGCCCGAGCCGGTCGACGACGTCGATGACCGAGCCCTGCGCGAGCGGATCGATGCGGCGCAGGGCGACGGTGACGAGCTCGGTCCCCGACGCGACGAGCGCCCGCTCCATGTCCCCAAGCGAGCGGAAGCCGCCGGTGCCGACGATCAACCGCGATCCCCACGTCCTGCCGCCGAGCTCGAAGTCGGCCTCCCCCGGCCCCCCGTTGGTCTCGCCGCTCATCGCGCGCCTCCCCCGATTGCACGGACGACCTCGATGCGCTGACCCTCGCGGAGGATCGTCTGCTCGAGCATGGCGCGGGGAACCACCTCGCCGTCGAGGGCGATGGCGATCCCGCGGCCACCCGGCTCCACGCCGGCTGCGAGGGCTGCGTCACGCGCGCTCGCCCCGTCGCCGAGCTCGATCGTCGCGCCATTGATCTCGACGTTCACGCCCGAATCCCCTGGATCGTGCGTTCGAAGCGCGCGGGGGACAGCGGCTCGACCTCGGCCGGCACCCGCTCGCCGCGCAGCAGCGCCACGATGGCGGTCGCGGATATCGGCGCGAGCAGAATGCCGTTGCGATGATGCCCGCCGGCGACGAGCAGGCCGTCCGTCGCCGTCGCTCCGATCACCGGCGCGTTGTCGGGCGTGCCCGGGCGCAGACCGGCCGAGCACTCGACCAGCTCCAGCTCCGCGATCTCCGGGAGCACGCGGTACGCCTCGCGCAGCAGCTCGTGGACGCCGCCCAGGGTGACCCGCCGGTCAAACCCCCGCTCCTCGACGGTCGCCCCGACCACGACCTCCTCGCCGGCGCGCGGAACGACGTAGACGCGCTCGGTCACCACGATCCGCTCGCAGGGGCGCTCTCCCGCTCGCGCCCTGAGCCGCACGATCTGACCCTTTACCGGCCGCACCGGAACGGCCTGCGCCACCGCGCCCAGATCCTCGCCGGCTCGGGCCCCGGTCGCGATCAGCACGCGCTCGGCGCGGATCCGCCGTCCGTCCTCCACCAGGACGCCGGTGACGCCTCCCCCATCTCCGAGCAGCTCCACGACCCTCGTCCCGTCCTCGATCCGCGCACCTGCACCGAGCGCGGCGGCGCGCAGCGCCCGCAGCGTGGCCCGCGGGTCGACCTCCGCCTCGCCCGGTACCTCGAAGCCACCGGATACCGACGGCGACAGCCCCGGCTCCCGCCGCCGGCACTCGCTGCCCCGCAGCCAGGTCACATCGAGTCCCAGCTGGGAGTGCAGATGAAGCACACGCCGCAACTCGGCGGCCTCGTCCCGATCGAGGCCGACGTGAATGGCGCCGCAGCGGCGATAGGGCACCTCCAGCCCGGAGGCGGCCTCGAGCTCGCGCGCGAAGCCCGGCCAGGCCGCGGCCGACACGACTCCGGCTGCGAGCAGGTCATCCTCGCCCCAGCTCGCCTCCCCCGCGGGGGCGATCATTCCCGCCGCAACCTCGCTCGCCCGCTCTTGACCACCGGCGTCGATGACGATCGTCTCGAGCCCGGCCGCGGCGGCCCGCCAGGCGCAGCTCAAGCCGATCACTCCCCCGCCGGCAACGACGAGGTCGGCGCCCGCCCCATCTTCGGTCCGCTCGTCGGCCACTCTTGAGATCGCCTCCTGAAAGCTTCCCGGGGGGCGGTGGACGCGACCATCCCTGCGCCGGCATTGCCCGGATCAGGTTCGGACGGTCGGCGGCGCCAGCCACCCTCTCAGCCGGATCGCTTGCCGGCTCCCGTTGACCGTCCCATCGTAGCGCCGCGTTGGGCCGGGGCCGTGCCGCATGGCTAGGCTCCCGGCGGTGATGCGCTCAGACGAGATCCAGTCCGCCCGCCTCTACTTCGTCTGCGAGCCGGGCGACGACCTGCTCGCCCTCGACCGGCTGCTCGACTCCGCCCTCGCCGGCGGCGTCGACGTGATCCAGCTCCGCGACAAGAGGGCCGACGAAGCGCGCCTGCTCGAGGCGGCCCCGCACTACCGGGCAGCCGCCGACCGCCACGAGGCGCTCTTCTTCATCAACGACCGTCCCGACCTCGTCGGCGCCTGCGCGGCCGACGGCGTCCACGTCGGTCAGGACGACACCTCGGTCGCCGCGGCACGGGAATTGGCGGGGACCGATGCCCTGGTCGGCCTTTCGACTCACCGCCCCGAGCAGCTCGCGGCCGCTCGGGCCGCAACCGGCGCGGACCGCCCCGACTACGTCAGCGTCGGACCGGTCTGGGCGACGCCCACGAAGCCCGGCCGGCCGGCCGCCGGGCTCGCCTACGTAGCCCACGCCGGCTCCAGCGAAGGTGAGCCGCCCCTGCCGTGGTTCGCGATCGGCGGCATCGACCTCACCAACGTCAGCGAGGTTCGGGCGGCGGGCGCCTCGCGGGTCGTGGTCGTTCGCGCCATTCGCGACGCCGTCGATCCGGGTCGATCCGCAGCCGCGCTGAGGGAGGCGGTTCTCGGTCGCGGCGAGGCGGCTGTGCGATGAGCAGCCGCGAGCGCAAGCGCGCCGAGCGGCAGAAGCGCAAGCAGCGGAGCTCGTCACGCCCAGCGGGCCCCGCGCGCGAGTCAGCCGGTGGCGAAACCGTCGAGGACATCGCCGCCGCCGCCGAGGCGCGGGGGCCCAGTCGCTCGGAGCTCCGCAACGAGGCTGCCCGCCAGGAGCTCGAGCCCCTGGCCGAGGGTGAGCGCCCCGGCGTCGTCACCGTCGGCGCGATCATCTCCGGCCTGATCGCTGCGAGCATCGCGATCGCCTGGATCGTCGGCGCCAAGGTTCAGGTCACGGGATCGAATGTGAGCGAGCGGCCCAACGTCTTCCAGGTCTTCCCGCCGGCGATCCTCTTCGCGGTGATGGCCTACGGCATGTGGCGGGCGCGTTATTGGGCCGTGCTCGGCTTCGAGGCGATCATGGCGATCCTGATGGTCGGCTCGTTCATCGCCCTGATCGCCGCGACGAGCGTCTTCAAGGGCATCTCCGCCGGCCTCGTTCTGATCGGCGCGGGCTCCCTCTTCTGGTTCACCGTAAAGGCGCTGGCGCGGATCCAGATGCCGGAGCATTCCGAGCGCATCGGCCGCTAGGACGCCGGGGTCGGCCCCTTAGGTAGAGTCGGATCAATGGCTGACTCATACGACGTAATCGTTATCGGCACGGGCCCCGGCGGCTACGTGGCCGCCATCCGCGCCGCTCAGCTCGGGCTGAAGACCGCCGTCGTCGAGAAGGACGACAGGGTCGGAGGGCGTTGCCTCAACTACGCCTGCATTCCGGCGAAGACGGTCCTCCACTCGGCCGAGGTCTACGACCACGCCAAGAACGGCGAGGACCTCGGAATCGTCGCCAAGGACATCTCGATCGACTTCCCGAAGGTGCAGGAGCGGCGTGAGAGCGTCCGCAAGACCCTCACCGGCGGCGTCGCTGGGCTGTTCAAGAAGAACAAGATCACCGTCATCGAGGGCGAGGGCTCGCTGACCGAGGACGGGAACGTCAAGGTCGGCGACGACGTCCACGAGACGAAGAACGTGATCCTCGCGACCGGCTCGGTGGCGATGTCGATTCCCGGCACCGAGTTCGGCGAGCGCGTCCTCGACACCTGGGGCGCGTGGTCGCTCCCCGAGCTTCCGAAGAGCATCGCCGTCGTCGGCGCCGGCGCCTCCGGCTGTGAGATCGCCTCCGCCTACGTCCGCCTCGGCGTCGAGGTGAAGCTGCTGGAGATGCTCGATCAGATCCTGCCCGCCGAGGACAAGGACGTCGTCCGGGTCGTCGAGCGCACGTTCAAGAAGCAGGGCATCGAGGTGATCACCGGCGCGCGGGTCGAGGACGTCAAGGCGGGCAAGAGCTCAGTCAAGTTCTCCTACGGCGATGAGAAGGCGGAGGTCGACTACCTGATCATCGCCGGCGGCCGCGGGGCGGACATCGATGCGCTGAACCTCAAGGCCGTCGGCCTGGAGCTCGGCGACGACCACAAGCTCGCCGTCGATGACTTCCAGAAGACGTCCAAGGACGGCATCTACGCGATCGGCGACATCGTGCCCGGTCCGGCGCTCGCGCACAAGGCATCGGAGGAGGGCATCGTCGCGGTCGAGACGATCGCCGGCAAGAAGGCCCACCCGGTCGACAACAACCTGGTTGCCGGAGCCACCTTCTGCCATCCGCAGGTCGCCAGCGTCGGGCTCACCGAGGCGCAGGCCAAGGAAGACGGCCACGAGGTCAAGACCGGCAAGTTCAAGCTCGGCGGAGTCGGCGCCGGACCGGTCTATGACGATCGCGACGGGATGGTCAAGCTCGTAGTCGACGCCAAGTACGGCGAGATCCTCGGCGCCCACATCGTCGGCAACCGGGCCTGCGACATGATCGCCGAGCTCGTCTCGATCATGCAGCTCGAGGGCGGCTACCAGGAGCTCAAGCAGATCGTCCACCCGCACCCGACGATCTCCGAGGCGATCCCCGAGGGCGCCCGCGCGGTCGACGGGGAAGCCATCCACGCCTAGCCCCCTGGATTCCATGGGGGCTGAGTTGGAGGTCCACCGTGGGGGCGGTGGCGACGCGACCTCCCCGGAGCCCGCCGGGACGCGAAGCGGGGAACGTGCGCCGGTCGCCTCCTTCTACTTCGACCTGGGCTCGCCCTACGCGTATCTGAGCGCGGAGCGGATCAGCCGGCTCTTCACCGACGCCGAGCTCGCCCAGCCGGAGTGGGTCCCGATCCTGCTCGGCGGCCTCTTCGCCCGCTTCGATCGCGGCTCCTGGGCGCGGACCGAGGCGCGCGCCGAGGGAATGCTCGAGGTCGAGCGCCGCGCCGACGCCTACGGCCTCCAACCAGTCCGCTGGCCCGACCCGTGGCCCGGGAACACGCTGCACGCCATGCGCGTCGCCACCTACGCGAAGTCGATCGGCCGGACCGTCTCCTTCACCCTCGCCGCCTTCCGCCAGGCGTTCGCCGGCGGACGCGACCTGACCGAGCCCGACAACGTGGCGATCGCTGCGGCCGCATGCGAGCTGCACCCCAATGCGATCGCCAAGGCGGCAGCCAGCAGAGCCGTGAAGTCCAAGCTGATCGAGGCGACCCAGCTGGCCGGAGACCGAGGCGTCTTCGGGGTGCCGAGCGTCGTGGTCGGCGACGAGGTCTTCTGGGGCGACGACCGCCTCGAGGAGGCGGTTGCCTCTGCCGCTGCGACTGCTTAGGATCGGACCATGATCGAAGGGATCGACTTCATCGGCGTCCCGTCGCGCGACGCGGAACGGTCGCGCGCCTTCTACATCGACACGCTCGGGCTGCGCCCGGACGAGAAGGGGAGGTTCGAGTTCTGGGTCGGCGATACGTGCTTCGGGATCTGGGAGCCGGAGAAGATGGGCCTCGAGTTCATCGCGCAGCGCAACGCGCATCCCGCCCTCCACGTGCCCGACGTCGCCGCGGCACGGGCCGAGCTCGAGGCCAAGGGCGTCGAGTTCAACGGGGAGACGCTCGACACGGGCGTCTGTCACATGGCGCTGTTCAGCGATCCGGACGGCAACGACCTGATGCTGCACAACCGCTACGCCGACTGAAGGGGCCCGCCGGAGCGGGGCTGCCGATGGGCGCTTCCCCGCTTGGGTAAGGTGGACGCAGTTGGCTGATCAGCGGGAGACGAGCGAGGTCCACACCCCGGCTGGGGTGCTCGAGAGCTCGCGCGGACGCGAGCTTCCCGACGCGGACACGAGCCGCGAGCTGCTGGAGCTGATGGCGCTCATCCGCCGCTTCGAGGAGGAAGCCGGCAGGCAGTATCAGCGCGCCAAGGCCGGAGGGTTCCTGCACCTCGCGATCGGCGAGGAGGCGACCATCGTCGGCACGACCTCGGTGATGCGGCCCGACGACTACCTGATCGGGACCTACCGAACCCACGGCCACGCGATCGCGCGCGGCACCGACCCCAAGAACGTGATGGCCGAGCTCTTCGGCCGCGAGGACGGGACGGCGCGCGGGCGCGGCGGCTCGATGCACATCTTCGACGGCGAGCGGCGCTTCATGGGCGGCTACGGAATCGTCGGCGGCAACCTGCCCATCGCGGCAGGCCTCGCTCTCGCCTCGGACCTGAAGGGAACCGACGACGTCACCGTCTGCATGTTCGGCGACGGTGCCTCGAACACGGGCAACTTCGGCGAGACGATGAACCTGGCGGCGCTGTGGAGCCTGCCGATCGTCTTCCTCGTCGAGAACAACCTCTACGGGATGGGAACCTCGATCGAGCGCCACTCCGCCGTGACCGACCTCTCCCACAAGGCCGAGGGTCTTGGCGTCGCGGGCGAGCGCGTCGACGGCATGGACGTGACCGCGATCCGCGAGTGCGTCGCCGACCACCTGCGGATCGCCCGTGAGGAGCGCAAGCCGACGCTCGTCGAGGCATTCACCTACCGCTACCGCGGTCACTCCGCCGCCGATCCCGAGATCTACAGGGAGAAGGAGGAGGTCGAGGAGTGGCAGCAGAAGGACCCGATCGAGAGCTTCGCCAAGCGCCTCGTCGAGGCGGGAACCATCGACGACGGGTACCTCGAGGAAGTCCGCGCAAAGGTCGACGCCCGGATCAAGGAGGTCGTCGAGTTCGCCGACGCCTCCCCCGAGCCCCCGCTCGACTCGCTCTACGACAACCTCTACGTCGTCGAGGGAGAGGGCTGGTACTCAGTTGACGAGCGCACCCCGGAGCCGTTCCGCGGCGAGCGCGAGCGTGAGGCGGGCGAGAGCGACCGGGTCCGGGAGCTGCACGAGGCCGGCGCGGCCTATGCCGGCCAATCCCCCCGCTCCGGCGGCGGTTCCGGCGAGGGCCCGGACCCTGAATCGGAAGCGGGAGATCACGAGGGTCGCCCCGCCGATGAGGCTCAGGCCCAGGAGGAGAGCGCAATCGACGCGCCGCCCGAGGACGAGGACGGCGACTGATGGCGATGATGCGGATGCGCGAGGCGCTGAACGCCGCGCTTCGGGAGGAGATGGAGCGCGACGAGTCCGTCTTCCTGATGGGGGAGGACATCGCCGTCTTCGAGGGCGCCTTCAAGGTCACCGAGGGCCTGATGAAGCAGTTCGGCGAATCGCGGGTGCGTGACACCCCGATCTCGGAGAACACGATCGTCGGCGCCGGGGTCGGCGCCGCGATGGCCGGGATGCGCCCCGTCGTCGAGCTGATGACGGTCAACTTCTCGCTGCTCGCCTTCGATCAGATCATCAACCACGCGGCCGCTATCCCCTACATGTTCAACGGCCAGGTACGCGTGCCCCTCGTGATCCGCATGCCCGGTGGCGGCGGTCATCAGCTCGGCCCCACACACTCCCACAGCTTCGAGGCCATGTTCCTGCAGATACCCGGCCTGCTCGTCGCCTGCCCTTCCACGGCCGCCGACGGCAAAGGTCTGCTCAAGGCCGCGATCCGCGACGACAACCCGGTCGTCTTCATCGAGCACGAGACGCTCTACGGGGTTCGCGGCGAGGTTCCCGACGACGTCGACCACATCGTCCACTTCGGCCAGGCCGCCGTGCGCCGCGAGGGCGCCGACGTGACGATCATCGGGATCCTGAAGATGGCCCACGAGGCCGAGCGCGCGGCGAAGACGCTCGCCGATGAACACGGCATCGAGGCCGAGGTGATCGATCCGCGCACCCTGCGGCCGCTCGACCTCGACACGATCGTCGCGTCGGTGCAGAAGACGAATCGGGTCGTGATCGTCGAGGAGGGCTGGCCGCACGGCGGGGTCGGGGCGAACCTCGCAGCGCTGATCCAGGAGCAGGCCTTCGACTACCTCGACGCGCCGATTCAGCGGGTCACCGGCGCCGACGTCCCGATGCCCTATTCCAAGCGGCTCGAGCAGAGCGCCATCCCGCACCCCGAGCACGTCGTCAGCGCGGTGCTGGAGACCATGGAGGGGGTGAGGTAGAGCAGATGGCCACGGACATCGTCATGCCTCGCCTCTCCGACTCGATGGAGGAAGGGACCGTCCTCGGCTGGATGAAGGCCGTCGGCGACGAGGTGGCGGTCGGCGACGAGCTGGTCGAGATCGAGACCGACAAGGCCAACATGGTCTACGAGTCCGACACCGCCGGGACCCTGATCGAGATCATCGCCGAGGAGGGCGCGACTACTCCGATCGGCGAGGTGATTGCGCGGATCGGGGAGGCCGGTGAGGTTGGCGACGCTGGCGACGCTGGCGACGCTGGCGACGGGGAGGGTCCGGCGCCGCCCTCCTCCGGCGCGCCCGCCGACGAGCAGGAGTCGCCTTCCGAGGGAGCTGGAGACGGCGGCCGCGGACTTCCTCTGGAGGGGACACCGGACCCTCCCCTCGCTGGAGCGGAGGGCGAGTCCCTCGGATCGGAGGATGGAGGGGGGAGGGTTAAGGCGTCCCCCCTTGCTCGGCGCATTGCACGGGATCAGGGAGTTGACCTTGCCTCCATTTCCGGATCCGGGCCCGGCGGGCGGATCATCAAGGCCGACGTCGAGCGCGCCGAGAAGGCGCCCGCGTCCGCTCCGGCCGAAGCTGAAGCATCCGCCCCCGCCGAGGCGAAGCCCGCCGCTCCCACTCCCGGCGCCAGGGAGAAGGCCGAGACCGCGCGCGGGAGCGCCGAGGTCATCGAGCTCTCCAAGCTGCAGCAGACGGTGGCGCGCCGGATGGCGGAGTCGAAGGCGACCGCTCCGCACTTCTACCTGACGGCCGAGGTCGACATGACCCAGGCGGTGGACGCGCGCAAGCGGATCAAGGCGATGGCGAAGGACGGCGAAGTCGTGCCCTCCTTCAACGACATGGTCGTCAAGGCGTGCGCGCTGGCGCTGCGCGAGTTCCCGCGGGCGAACGGCGCCTATCGCGATGGCAGGGTCGAGGAGTACTCACGGGTGAACGTCGGGGTCGCCGTCGCCGCGCGCGACGCCCTCGTCGTGCCGACCGTCTTCGACGCCGACGGCAAGGGGCTGCGGCAGATCGCGTCGGAGATGCGCGCGCTGGCCGCCCGGGTGCGCGAGGGGACGATCACGCCACCGGAGCTGTCCGGGGGGACCTTCACCGTCTCCAACCTCGGCATGTTCGGCGTCAGCAGCTTCTCCGCGGTCATCAACCCACCGCAGGCGGCGATCCTCGCAGTCGGCTCGATCGACGAGGTCCCGATGGTCCGCGACGGCGAGATCGTTCCCGGCCATCGCATGTCCGTCAACCTCGCGTGCGATCACCGGATCCTCTACGGCGCGGACGGTGCCCAGTTCCTCGCCCGCGTGCGCGACTTCCTGGAAGAGCCGGTGTTGCTGGCGTTGTGAGCGTTCGCGAGGCAGCGCCCGAGGCGGGCGCGAAGAAGCCGTCTCCGATCGACGTGCCGCTGGAGCGATTACCGCCGATCGACGAGCATCAGATCGAGATCGACGCCCCGGCGGAGGTGGCGTGGGCGGCCCTGTTCCCGACGCTCGAGAGCTCCTTCAACGGGCGCTTCGCTCGCCGCTACGCCGCACGTGTCGATGCGCTCGAGACCGCCGAGAGCGGGGACCTCCACCACCCCGGAGGGACGCTTCCCGGCTTCACCGTGACCCGGGCCATCGCGCCGGTCATGCTGGCGCTCGCCGGCAAGCATCGCTTCGCCCAGTACGCGGTCGTCTTCCGGATCGACCTGCTGCCCGGGCAACGTTCCTGCGTGAGGCTCGAGACCCGAGCCGACTTCATCGGCCTGAGGGGGCGGATCTACCGAACGGGCGTGCTCGGCACGCGCATCCACGTGATCGTCGTCTCCAGGATGCTGCGCGCCATCAGGCGGCGAGCCGAGCGGAGTGCCGGCGGCCGCTGACCGCTCGCTCGACGTCACCGGAGATCGGCCGATCGCCGTCGGCGGCCTGCAAAACTGAGACCGTGGACGAGCGGCCCGACCTGTGGTGTGCACGACTGGGCGTCGAGCCCTACCTCGACGCGCTCGCGCTCCAGAGGCGGATCGCCGGCGCTCGCGTCGCGGGGACGATCCCCGACGTCCTGCTCCTGCTCGAGCACCCTCCGGTGCTCACCAAGGGCCGGCGCACCGAGCCCCGCGAGCTCGGGATGGGAGAGGACTGGTACCGGATGCAGGGCATCGAAGTCGTCGACACCGACCGGGGCGGGCGCCTCACCTATCACGGGCCCGGCCAGCTGGTCGGCTACCCGATCGTCGACCTCGCTGCGGTGACGCCGGGCGGCCAGCCCGACGTTCTCGCGTTCGTCCGGGCGCTCGAGCGGGTGATGATCGGCTCGCTCGCGGCCCACGGCGTTCCCGCGCAGGTCTTCGACGGCCTGACCGGGGTCTGGACGGCCGGTGCCCCTCCGATCCGGGTCGGGACGATCGGCCCGCAGGGCACCGCCGTGGCCGCCCGGTCCCCTGAGCTCTCCGCGGGCCCCCGGGAGGCGAGGAAGATCGGCTCGATCGGGCTGCACGTGAGTCGCGGCGTCACCACCCACGGGATCGCCGTCAACGTGAACAACGACCTGCAGCCGTTCGACTGGATCGTCCCCTGCGGGATCGAGGCGGCGCGGATGAGCTCCCTCGCGCGCGAGCACGGCGCCGAGCAGGACCTCGACGCCTTCGGCGACACGGTCGCCGAGCAGTTCGCGACGGTCCTCGACCGAAAGGTCCTGGAGATCGAGCCGGCGGCCCTGGCCGAGCACCTCGACCCGGCCAGAACCGGCGGCTAGTCGGACGCCCCGCCGAGGAACTCCGCCTCGGCGATTCCCAGCGCCGTGACCGGAGCATCGCCGTACATCCACTCGCGGGCGATGCGGTGCCAGTTCGCCCCGGACTCCAGCTGCCCGAGCACGGCGAGGGTGAGCAGCTCGAGCCGGCGCCCGAAGAGGTGCTCAGGCGCGATGTCCTGGTGACGGGCCGTGTTGAAGTGGGTCGAGCGTGGATCGGAGACCTGGATGAAGGCGCGGTTGACGACGTCCTGGTCGATGTCGACCCGCGCATCGGTCGCGTACCACCAGATTCCGTCGCTGACGTAGGCCAGCAGGTCCTCGGGACCCAGCCTGTCTCCACGGGGAAGGAACCCGGCCGCGCTCATCAGGCGGTGGAGCTCGGCGGCGTTGCCCTCGCTCGTGGCGCGCTGGCAGGCGAGCTCCAGCTCGGCGACCTCTCTGCTGATGGTCTTGAACAGCCCGAAGTCGAGGAAGGCGATGCGGCCGTCGGGAATGCGGATCATGTTGCCCGGATGGGGATCGCCGGAGAAGCGCCGGTGACGGTACATGGAGCCGAAGTAGAAGCGGAAGACGATCTCGCCGATGCGATCCCGCTCGGCCGCCGGCTCGGCGCGCAGCGAATCGAACCCATCGCCCTCGACGAGCTCCGTGACGATCACCCGCTCCCGGCAGAGCGCGCCGATCACCCTCGGCACGTGGATGAACGGGTGGCCCTCATACAGCCGCGCCATCGCGCGCTGATTGGTTGCCTCGAGCTCGTAGTCGAGCTCGTCGACGATTCGCTCGCGGATCTCCGCGGCCACCGCCTTGGTGTCGAGCTGAGGCGTCAGCGTCCGGGCCAGGCGCAGCAGCACTCCGAGGTTCTTCATGTCGGCACGCACCGCATCGGCGATCCCCGGGTACTGCACCTTGACGGCCACGTCGCGTCCGTCGGCGAGCGAGGCGCGGTAGACCTGGCCGATCGATGCGGCGGCGATCGGCTCGGGGTCGAAGTCGGCGAAGGCCTCGCTAACCGGTCGTTCCAGGTCCGTCTCGATCACCCGGCGCATCGACTCGAAGGAAAAGGTCGGCGCCGAGTCGCGGAGCGTCGCCAGCTTCGCCTGGAACCGCTCCCGGTGCTCGGGCGGGACCATCCCCAGGTCGACGAACGAGAGGACCTGGCCGAGCTTCATCGCGGCCCCCTTCATCCCCCCGAGGACGGTGACGATCTGCTCGGCCGTCTCGAGCTGGCGTCGCTCGAGCGCGATCGCGGCGCGCTCGTCGGAGCGGCCGACGTTTGCCGCCCGGGTGCCCGCCTGCTTGGCCGCCTGCTCCGCCGCTGCGACGCCGACGCGGGCGAGGCGTCCGAACCGCCCGGTCGGCAACCGGTCGGCCATGCGGCTAGTGACCCTTGAACTCGGCGTCGCGCTTCTGCATGAAGGCGACGACACCCTCGACGAAGTCCGTGGTCTCAGCCATCTCCTGCTGCAGGTCGGCCTCGAGCTCGAGCTGCCCGGCCAGTCCCGGGTAGAGCCGCTCGTTGAGGAGCCGCTTGCTCGCCGCGTAGGAGCGGGTGGCCCCGCGGGCGAGGCCTCCGATCAGCTCCGTGGCCGCGGCCTGCAGCCGCTCATCGGCGGCGACGCGGTTGATCAGGCCCCATTCGAGGGCGACCGGTGCGGGGAGGCGCTCGGCGAGAATGGCGAGCTCGGCGCTGCGCGCGTGCCCGATGCGAGCGGCGAGGAACGCCGAGGCGCCGCCGTCCAGGGTGAGCCCGATGTTGGCGAAGGCGAGCAGGAAGTAGGCCGACTCGGCGGCGATGATCAGATCGCATGCGAGCGCCAGCGAGCAACCGATACCGACGGCGGGGCCGTTGACGACCGCCACCACCGGCTTCGGCATCTCGCGGATCGCGAGGATCACCGGGTTGTAGCTCCCGACCAGCCGTGCTCGCAGATCCGCCTTGCCGTCCTCGGTCAGCTCCGGGGGCTCGCTCAGGTCGGCGCCGGAGGAGAACGCCCGCCCGGCGCCGCTGATCGCGACGGCCCGAACGGCGTCGTCGGCGGCGACGGCCGCGAGCGCAGCGAGCAACTCGTGGCCGAGGCCGGCGGTCCACGCGTTGAGGGCCTCGGGGCGGTTGAGCGTGATCCATGCCACCCCGTCGGCGACGTCGACCAGCACTTCCCGGGTTTCGACCGCCTCGCTCATCACGGGTATCGAATCAGGTCGGCGGCCCGGCGCGGCGCGTGCACGCGATCAGCCGATCTCGTCGGAGGCGGCGAGGATGGCCTGCGTCTCCCGGGGGGAGCCGGGCTCCAGCGAATCGGAGGGATTCGGATGCGGGTCGGCGTAGACCAGATAGAGCAGCACCGACAACAGCGCCGCCGATCCCGCGAATCCGACCTCCACGGCACGGTAGGAGTCAGCCGGGCCGATCAGGTTGTAGACGACGAAGGCCAGCGCGCAAAACACCCAGCGGGACGCGGCGCGGTGCGCCTGTCCCTGCGCGAGCGTCGCCTGATTGAGGGAGGCGGCGACGAGATAGAAGCCCATCCCGACGGCGACGACGGCCATGCCGAGACGGTCGTACTCGAACTTGTCACCGAAGGCGATCTGCATGACCGGCGGCCCGACCGCGAGAACCGCGAGAGTCGTCACCAAGGCGAAGCCGGCGATCAGCAGCATCGTGCTCTCCAGCGACGACTTGAACGCGTCCTGGCTGCTCTCGTCCCCCCGCGCGCGCAGGCGGGTCAGGTGGGGAAGCAGGCTCGCCGCAACCGCCTGGAAGAGGACGAGAGGAGCGCGCGCGATGAGCAGCACGTTGAAGATGAACCCGGCGGCCGCGGCGCCCTCCGCGGCGCGGACGAACAGGGCTCCGGAGCTGACGAGCACCTGCTCGCTGAGCATCATCAGCAGGACTGCCCCGGCGAATGCGCCACCGCTGCCGAGGGTGAGCTCCGTGGACCCGGCCTGCGGCGAGGCCGAGCCGGGCACCGCGGCCTCGTCGATACCGCGACGCCTGATCGCCAGGGGAAGGACGACGAGACACCCGACCGGGGCCACGGCTATGCCGACGGCGATCAAGCCCGCGCCGCCGGCGATGCCGAAGGCGACTATCGCGGTCAGGATCAGGCGCAGGACCACCTCGACCAGCAGCAGCGCCGCGTAATAGGTGAATTGGCGACGACCGGCGAGAAAGCCGCGAGCGTAATAGGCCACCCCGAAACCGATCAGGGAGCCGATCATCGACCAGTAGAAGAGCTCGTCGCCGCTGAACAGCTCGTCCTCGATCGGCTTCCTGGCGATCACCAGCGCGACGATCGCGAGGAGGCAGAGGCCCGCTTGAATCTTGGCGGCAGCCGCGAGCGCGGTGCGGTGCTCGGTGCCCGCCTGCTCCTGCTCGGCGAGCGTGCGCGAGAGGAGCTGCTCGATCGGCCTGAACAAGGTCGACGACAGCAGGAACACCACCGACCAGAGAACGACGATCTCGCCGTATTGATCCTTGTCGAGGCTGTGCGAGCAGAGGGCGAAGAAGACGTACGTGAGGACTCCGACCAGGCCGAGCACCCCGGTCAGCTGAGCGGCCGAACGGCCGTATCTGCGCGTCTCCTCAGACGCGTGCCCTGCGTTCATCATCCGGACGCTAGCTCAGGACCTGGTTGCGACCACGACGTTATGCGCGCAGAGGCGGCGCACTCCCGGTGTGCGCTCCGCGATCCGCTCGATCGCGGCGGCCGCCGCGAGCAGCGCCGGCGGCACGAAGTCGGGCACGAGGCCGAGCTGATCGGAGCTGATCGGCACCGCGCCCGCAGCGCTGAGGCCCGCGAGCACCTCCCGCTCGGGGATCAGCCTCTCGGTGCCGTCATCCTGCGGCACCTTCGCCATCAGGCGCTTCCAATACGGGTTGCGGGGGTTGTGGTCCCAGATCACCAGCCGCCCGCCGGGGCGCGTGACCCTGACCATCTCCGCGAGCGTCTCGCGAACCGCCGTCGCCTCGGCGATGTGGTGTAGGGCGGCCACGGTGAACACGAGGTCGAAGCTCCCGTCCTCGAACGGGAGCTCGGTGCCCGAGCCGCGCACCGCTCGTACGTCGGGCGCGTGCTCGGCGAGCACCTCCAGCATCCCCTCGGAGGGGTCGAGGCCGACCATCTCGTAGCCGGCGGCCGCAAGGCGCTGCGCGAGCACGCCGGTCCCGCAGCCCACGTCGAGACCCCTGCCGGGACCGGAGAGGTGGGTCAGGAAGCGAACGCGCTTGTCGAGGTAATGCTCGACGACGTGCGCCGGAAGCGACTCGTCGTACTCCTCGGCGATCCGGTCGAAGGTCTCCTCGCTCAACTTCCCGCCTTCGTCTCCGGGCGATCGATCGAGAGCCGCGAGGGACGCTGCAGGCGGCGCGGGCTCCGGAGTCGGAACTTGAGGATCAGCGCGATCATCCGCAGGCCGATCCAGACCGCCACCGCTGGGCTTCCGGTCGCCGATGAGGTTCCGACGCGGGGAAGGTAGTTGACGGGGATCTCGACGAACCGCGCTCCGGAGGCGATCGCCAACAGCATCATCTCGGGGCCGGCATGGTTGCCGCCGATCTTCATCCGCTCGGCGATCAGATCGGCCAGATCCCGGGTGAACAGCCGGTAGGTGCAGCCCACGTCGCTGAGGTGGCTCGTGTTGAAGAGGACCTCGATGATCTTGGCGACGGCCCAGTTGCCCCAGCGCAGGAACCACTCCATGTTCGCTCCCTGCCAGATCAGCTCCCGGGTGGTGCGCGTTCCGAAGACCGCCTCGCACTCGTTGCTGAAGACGAGCAGCTTGTGGACGTCGGCCGGCAGGAACGTGCCGTCGGGCTCGGCGAGGACGATCAGGTCGCCGTCGGCTTCGATCAGGCCGCGCCGGCTGGCGTGTCCGTACCCCTGATGGGATTCGAAGACCTGCCTCGCATCCGTCTTCTCGACCTCCTCGCTGGTCCCCGGCTCGGCGTTGTTGTTGACGACGAGCACCTCGTCGACGACGTCCGTTGCGAGGAAGCCATCGATGACGGAGCGGATCGAATCACGCTCGGCGTACGTCATCAGCACGACCGAGACGCGCTTTTCCCCCCACATCAGCTCACCCCGGCGGTGACCGCGAGCTCGCGAACGACCGACTCGGCCAGGTCGACCGCGCAGGCGACGGTCGGGTAGCAGAGGTTCTCCGGGGTGTCGCTCATCAGGTGGTAGTTGGAGAGCGCCTTGTAGCGATCGATCGAGACGACCGTGGCGGTCGGGATGCCCATCCGGCTCGGGATGACGCTGTCGGTGCTCGCTCGCGATCGCATTCCGCGACGCATCGGAATCCCGTCGCGGTCTGCGACCCGGGCGATCATGTCGCGCCAGGGCTTATCGAAGTAGTCCTCCATCACGACGCACCCCTCACCCTCGACCAATGCGAGGGACGGCGAGCCGACCGTCTCGAGGTTGAGAAACCATGTTCGCTCCCGATCGAGTCCGGCGAGGTGCTGCTCGCAATAGCCGTAGATTCCGCCTTGGAGCTCCTCCTCGGCGCCGACCGAGACGAGCTCGACCCGCAGCCCCTCGATCGGCCGCTCGCGAAGGGCTTCGGCCAGGGCGACGATGGCCGCAACCGCGCTCAGGTTGTCGTTCGCGCCGGGCACCGTCGGGCTGCGCTGGATGTCCACCATCGCCGCCGCCGCGACAGCGCTCCAGACCGCTCCGAATCCCGCCAACCCGCGGCGGCCGGTCGCCCCGCCCACCGCGGCCATCAGCGGGCCGGCGAGGACGCCCCACCACAGTGGGATCGACGTGTCCCGGCGCTCGACGATCCCGGGGATGCGATCGATCAGGGCCTCGGCGAGCGTGGGGTCGAAGACCTTGCCGGTGTTGGCTGCATCGTGGTGGGCCAGGACGACGAGGGTCCGCTCGGCCTCACGATCCCCCGCCTGCGCCACGACGTTCCAGGTCTCCCGTTCCGGTCGCAGGAGCTGGCGGGCCGGACGCTTGCCGTTGGAGATGTCGTCGGCGATCAGGCCGGCCGCGATCACCCCGCCCAGCGTGCCGAGCCTCCGGCCCACCGGGGTCGTCGCAAGCAACCCCGAGACGGCTCCGGCGGCCGCAAGGCCGGCGATCAGGCCGGCGAAGTCGCCGCGGAACCGCGCCGTCTCGACCCTGGCGGGCGCGCCGGCGGCGGTCAGTCGGCGGGCGATCCACTCGGCCGCCTCCCTCTCCCCCTCTGAGCCGGCCGTCCGCTCGATCGGGGCCAGCGCCTCGACGACCTCGCGCAACGTCGCTTCGGAGGTCCTGGCGGCGGTCTCGGTGAGCTCGGAATTGGTGGTCACGTTGGAATCCAGACGGTCGCGGGCCTCGGGAGGGTAAGCCCTCAGCCGCCCCTGGACGTCCATCCGATTGGAGCGTATAGTGACGTTGATCACATAGGGACCGAGGAGGAACCCTCGGACCCACAGTCCGTAGGCGTCGTCGACCGGAGATCACGGAGACGGCGAACACATTGGCTGGACGGAGTGGAGATCCCACCCGGCGGCCGGACCCGAAAGGCGGACCAGATGAGCGCAAGTGAACTGCGCACGCGTCCTGACGCTGCGCCGACGCCTGCCGACGGCCTCGAACCGGGGGTCGAATCCGACTTGCTGAAGCGCGAGGACCGGGAGCGGCTGCTCGGCTTCATGTTGTTGATGAGGCTGGCCGAGGAGCGCGCCCTGAGCCTCTACCGGCAGGGCAAGATCCCGGGCTCCTTCTACGACGGCTGCGGCCAGGAGGCGATCGGCGTCGGCGCCGCCTATGCGCTCGCCCCGGAGGACCGCCTCTGCATCCTGCACCGCGACCTCGGCGCCCACTTCGTTCGGGGCGTGACGCCCGAGCGTTACCTCGCCAACTACATGGGTCGCTCCGGCGGGGTCACCGGCGGCCGCGACGGCAACATGCACTTCGGCGCGCGCGAGCTCGGCTGCGTCGGGATGGTGTCGATGTTGCCCGACATGGCCCTCGTGGCGAACGGGATCGCACTCGCGTTCAAGCTGCGTCATGAGCCGCGCGTGGCCCTGACGTTCTTCGGCGAGGGCTCGACGGCGAACGGGCAATGGCACGAGGCGATGAACCTCGCCGGCGTGCGCCGGCTGCCGGTCGTCTTCGTCCTCGAGAACAACGGGTTCGCCTACTCGACGCCGAACTCGCTGGAGTTCGCGGTCGATCCGATCGAGCGCGCCGTCGGCTACGGCTTCGAGGGAATCACGGTCGACGGCAACGATGTGGAGGCGGTCTTCGGCGCCGTCGCCGCGGCGACCGAGCGAGCCCGTGGAGGTGGTGGGCCGACGCTGATCGAGGCCCGGACGATGCGCATGCACGGACACGGTGCCCACGACGACATGAGCTATGTGCCCGAGGCGCTGCTCGCCGAGTGGCGCGAGCGCGACCCGATCGAGCTCTACCGCGAGCGGCTCGTGGCCGATCACGGGTTCGAGCCGGCGGCGCTCGATGCTCTGCGCGAGCGCGTCGCGGCCGAGGTGGCCGCCGGTAGCGAGCGGGCGCTTGCGTCCCCGATGCCCGACCCGGGGATCGCCCGGACCGGCGTCTTCGCCGAGGCCTGGCAACCGCTGGGAGATGGCCGGGCTCCCTGGTCCCGCTACGAGGGAGGGCAGCAGCGATGAGCGCTCTCACCCAGCTCGAGCCCTCCACCCCGCGCGGCGCGGAGGAGGAGCCGGCGACCGCCGAGATGACCTATCTCGAGGCGATCTCCGACGCCCTCCGCTCGGAGATGCGACGGGACCCGACGGTGTTCTGCCTCGGGCAGGACATCGGGGCCTTCGGAGGCGCGTTCAAGGTCACGGACGGCTTCTTCGAGGAGTTCGGCGCTGACCGCGTCCTCGACGCCCCGCTCGCGGAGAACGCGATCATCGGCGCCGCGGTCGGGGCCGCCATCGAGGGCCTGAAGCCGGTCTGCGAGATGCAGTTCGCCGACTTCATCTCCTGCGGCTTCGATCAGCTGGTCAACGTCGCGGCGAAGATGCACTTCCGCCAGGGACTGGCCGTCCCGATGGTGGTCCGCCTGCCGTCCGGCGGCGGCTTCTCGGGAGGACCGTTCCACTCGCAGAATCCCGAGGCCTGGTTTCTGCAGGCGCCCGGGTTGAAGGTGGTGGCCCCGGCGACGGCCGCGGACGCGAAGGGACTGCTCGTGAGCGCGATCCGGGACCCAAACCCGGTCTGCTTCCTGGAGCACAAGGGCCTCTACCGGCACGTGAAGGGCCCGGTGCCCGCGGGGGAGCATGCGGTCCCGATCGGCAAGGCCAGGATCGCCCGGGAGGGCGAGCTCGCGACGGTGATCGCCTACGGCTCGGCGGTCGAGCTCGCCGAGCGTGCGGTTGCCGAGCTGGGAGAGAGCGTCGAGGTGATCGACCTGCGGTCCCTCGCTCCCCTCGACCTGGACGCGATCGAGACGAGCGCGCGCAAGACGGGCAAGGTCATCGTCGCCCACGAGGCCACCCGTTCGGCGGGCGTCGGAGCGGAGGTGGCGGCGATCGTCGCCGAGCGCTGCTTCGAGCATCTCGACGCTCCGGTGCGGCGCCTGACCGCTCCCGATGTTCCGATCCCGTTCAGCCCGCCCCTCGAGCAGGCGGTCCTGCCGCAGCTCCACGACATGAAGGAGGCAATCGATGATCTCCTCTCCTACTGAGGAAGGCGTCGCTGCGATCGAGGTCGCGATGCCCCAGATGGGGGTCTCCGTCGCCGACGGCACCATCGTCGAGTGGCGCAAGCAGGTCGGTGACCCGGTAGCCGCCGACGAGACCGTCTGCGAGGTCAGCACGGACAAGATCGACGTCGAGATCCCCGCCCCCGCTGATGGGGTGCTGGCACGGATCCTCGTCCAGGAGGGCGAGACGGTCACGGTGGGCACGGTGATCGCCGAGCTGGAGGCGGTAGACGGGAACTCGGACCCATCCTCTGACGAGGCTGGGAGCCGTCAGATCAAGGAAGAGCGGGGCGACGGGGCCGAAGCGGGCCGTGAGGCCCGCGATGACGCAGAGCTGGCGCCTCCCAGTCCGTCGGAGAGCCCGTCAGAGATTGATCGGTCTTCGTTCGTTTCACCGATCGTCCGCCGGATCGCCGACGAACACGGCATCGACCTCGGAGGCATCGAGGGCCACGGCGTCGGCGGGCGCATCCGCAAGGCCGACGTGCTCGCCGCGATAGCCGCCATCGAGAGTCCCGCCAAGGCGACGAACGGCGCGCGCGCGCTGCATTCCGACTCGCCCTACCGGCCGGAGCCCAACGGCGATGCCACCTCCCTCGAGGCGCTCAGCGGCCCGACGCACCGCGAGCCGATGGGGCCGATGCGGCGAGCGATCGCCGAGCACATGCTCAACAGCAGGCGCACTTCGGCTCACTGCACCACGATCGTCGAAGCGGACTTCTCCGCTGCGGCCGCGCGTCGTCGCGAGCTCGTGGGGCGACCCGTGCGACCCACCTACCTGGCCTTCGTTGCGAGGGCCGTCGTCGCGGCGCTGGAGCGCCATCCGGTGCTCAACGCCTCGATCGAGGGCAGCGAGCTCGTTCACCACGACGACGTCAACCTCGGCATCGCGGTGGCCCTCGACGATGGCCTCGTCGTGCCCGTCATCCGGCGGGCGCAGCGACTGAGCGTCGAGGGGCTCGCCGAGGAGATCGCCGACGTCGCGACCCGCGCGCGCGAGGGATCGCTGCTCCCCGACGACACCCACGGGGGCACGTTCACGATCACCAATCCGGGTCAGTTCGGCGCGTTGCTCGCGACGCCGATCATCAACCAGCCGCAGGTCGCGATCCTCGATGTCGAGGCGGTCGTCAAACGACCCATCGCGATCGATGACGGCGCCGGGGGCGATGCGGTCGCGATCCACCCGATGGGCTACCTCTGCATGTCATGGGATCACCGAGCGCTCGATGGAGTGCTCGCGGCTCGCTTCCTCGCCGACGTTCGGGCAGGGATCGAGCGGGGTGACCAATGACCACGGTCGCCGGCGACTTCGAGCGGGTGGTCGTCCGCACGGGCGAGCGCAGCGGATGCACGATGGCGATCGCGGTCCACTCGACCCGCCTCGGCCCCGCGCTCGGCGGCGCGCGCATGTGGCACTACCCCGATCCGGAGGACGCGGTGGCCGATGCGCGGCGGCTCGCGGCGGCGATGACCCTGAAGGCGGCCGCCGCGGGGCTCGACCTCGGCGGGGGCAAGGGCGTGCTCGCAGCTCCCCCCGGTCCCCCGCCGGCGGGGGACCTGCGCCGGGCGATGCTGCTCGACTTCGGCGACGTTGTCGAGTCGCTCGGCGGCTCCTACCTGACGGCCGAGGACGTGGGGACGGGTGCGGTGGACATGGCCGTGATCGCGGAGCGCACCGAACACGTCGTCGGTCTGGATGCCGAGCGCGGCGGATCGGGAGATCCGAGCCCCGTGACGGCGCTCGGCGTCGTCGCGGCCATCCGGGCCTGCGTTGCCCGCAGGCTGGGAAGCGACGAGCTCCGCGGCGTGTCGGCCTGCGTGATCGGCCTCGGGCACGTGGGCGGCCGCGTGGCCGCGCTGCTGGCGGCCGAGGGCGCTGAGCTGACGGTCAGCGACGTCGATCCCGGCCGGCGCGCGGAAGCCCCGCGCGGTGCCCGGTGGATCGATCCCGAGGGCGCCGCGCTCTGCCCCTGCGACGTGCTCGTCCCCTGCGCGCTCGGTGGCGTCGTCGGTCCCGCCGAGGTGGCGCGTCTGCGGACGGCGATCGTCTGCGGAGCGGCCAACAACGTGCTCACCTCGAATGGGGTCGCCGCCGAGCTCGCCGCCCGCGGGATCCTCTACGCACCGGACTTCATCGCCAACGCGGGCGGGCTGATCAGCGTCTACGGCGAGTTGCGAGGGCTGCGCCACGAACGGGCGATCGAGCTCGCCGGTGAGATCGAAGGCACCATGACGCGAATCCTGGAGATCTCCGACGAACGCGCGATCACGCCGCTCGCGGCGGCTCAGGAGCTGGCACGCACCCGGCTCGACGCCGGGGCCCTCCTCGTCGCCCGCTACTGACGGGTCAGTCGCTCGAGCAGGTAGAGGAACGACTCATAGGGCTCGCCGGTAGCCCGTTCGAGGCCGATCTCGCAGGTCCGGTTGGCGCAGAGGTGGGCATCGGCGGGAGTGGCTGCGACCTCGGCGGCCTCAGGTGCCGTCGCCGCGGCGGTCAGCTCGGGATGCAGGAATCCCCGGTCGCCGGCGAAGCCGCAGCAGTTCGCGTTCGCCGGGACCACGACCCGATCGGCGAGGTGCGCGGCGATTCGCTCGAGCTCGGCATTCAGCCCGAGGTGGCGCGCCGAGCAGGTCGGGTGAACGACGGCCGTGCTCACCTTGGCGGGAACCGGCAACCGCTCGAGCAGATGTTCCGCCGCCCACCCGATCGAGTCGAGCACGGTCATCGCCTCCAGCCGCTCGCGGTTTGCATCGATCAGCACGGCGGAGGCCTCGAGCAGGCCATGGGTGCAGGAGCTGGCGTCGATCACGACCGGCAGGCGACCCTGATCGGACCATGCCCAGAGCTCCTCGACGGTCGAGTTGGCCATCTGGGTCGCGCCGTCGCGATAGCCCTTCGAGGTCCAGGGCGTCGCGCAACAGGTGCCGGCGACGTCCGGCGGTATCCAAACCGGCTTGCCCGCCCGTGCGGAAACCGCGACGAGCGCGTGGGGAAGCGACGGCGGGCCGGCGGAGTCGCCCCCGGAGCGCCCGAAGATCCGGTTGACGCATGCCGGCAGATAGACGGCGGCGGCTCCGGCGCGCCTGGTCGCGGGCAGGCCACTCGGCGCCGGAGGCGGCATCGGCGGCTCCCATTCCGGGACCAGCTCGGCGCTGACGGCCTGCCGGGCGAGGGCGGTGACCCCCTCGAGCGGGCCGTCGCCGACCGCGTCGGCGATCGCGCCGCCGACGCGCAGGCCGGCCCGCGCACCGCGCTCGACGCGAGCCCAGCGCTGGGCGGCGCGCAACGCTACGCGCTCCTCGCGCGGGCCATGCTCGGCGGCTCGCAATCCCTTCACCAGCTTGCCGGTGTCGATCCCGAGCGGGCAGGCATGAGCGCAGGAGCCGTCGACGGCACACGTCTGCAGGCCGTCGTACTCGTACTCCTCGATCAGGGTTGCCAGCAAAGGCGATCCGGCCGGCTGGCGCGCCATCTCGCGGCGCAGGACGATCCGCTGGCGGGGCGTCAGCGTCAGGTCGCGGCTCGGGCAGACCGGCTCGCAGAACCCGCACTCCACGCATGCGGTGGCCTCCTCCTCGATCTCGGGCGTCGTCTTCAGGTTCTCGAGGTGACAACCGGGATCTCGATTGAGCAGCACGCCGGGCCCGAGCACCCCGGCCGGATCAGCGAGGGCCTTGATCCGCCACATCAGCTCGGTGGCCGACTCCCCCCACTCCCGCTCGACGAAGGGCGCCATGTTCACGCCGGTCCCGTGCTCGGCCTTGAGCGAGCCGTCGTAGGTGTCGAGGATCAGATCGACGAGCTTCTCCATGAACGCCTCGTAGCGCTCGACGTCCTCCTGCTTGGAGAAGTCCGGTGTGAGCATGAAATGAAGGTTCCCGGCCGACGCGTGTCCGGCGACTCCCCCGAGGAAGCCGTGCTCGGTGAGCAACGCGCGGACGTCCTCCGCCGCTTCCGCGATTCGCGCCGGCGGGACGCAGACGTCCTCGACGATCAGCGCGGCACCGGGCGGGCGAAGCTTGCCGACGAGACCATGAAGCCCCTCGCGGACCCGCCAGAACAGCTCGATGGTCTCAGGCTCGGTCGTGAACTCGTACTCCCTGAACGGGGCGTGATCGGCGATGACTCCGGCGGCGGCGGCTTGGCCCTCGGCTATGCCCTCGGCGTCGTCGGCGCCGAACTCGATCAGCAACGCCGCCGACTCCAACGGCAGCTCCTTCCAGTACTCGGGCGTCCCGGGGATGGAGTGGGCGGCGACCATCAGGGCGGGGGCGACCATCAGCTCGACGGCCGTCGCCCCGGCCGCCACGAGATCGCCGACCGGTGCCGTCGCATCGGCGATGGAGTCGAAGTGGACCCAGGCGAGCGTCGTCCGGGGCGGCAGCGGAACGGTCTCGAAGACGGCCTCGGCGATGAACCCGAGCGTGCCCTCCGACCCGATCAGCAGGCGCCGGAAGATCTCGACCGGCTCGTCGGCGTCGAGAAACGCGCAGAGGCGATACCCCGTCGTGTTCTTGATCTCGAACTTGCGGCGGATCCGGCTGCGCAGGTCGGCGTCGGAACGGATCGAGTCGCGGATCTCGCTCAGCGCCGCCGCCAGCTCCGGCTCCGCGGTGGCGAAGCGTTCGGCGGCGTCGGGTGCACCGGTGTCGACCACGGTGCCAGACGGGAGGACGAAGCGCATCTCCGTGACCGTGGAGTAGGAGTCGCGCACCGTGCCGCAACGCATCCCGCCCGAGTTGTTCGCGATCACGCCGCCGATCGTCGCGATCTCCGTCGAAGCCGGATCGGGGCCAAGGCGGCGCCCGTAGGGAGCGAGGATCCGATTGACGTGGCCGAGCAGGGTCCCCGGCTTGACCCGCACCCGCAGGCCCTCGTCGAGCACGGTCACGCCGCTCCAGTGACGGCGTACGTCGGCGAGGACTCCGGTCGTCTGCGACTGGCCGTTGAGGCTCGTCCCGCCGGCGCGGAAGACGAGCCCCTCACCGGTTCGGCCGGCGCGCGCCATCAACGCAGCCACCTGCTCCACCGTCCGCGGCTGCACCACCGCGGCCGGGATCATCCGATAGGGGCTGGCGTCGGAGGCGTAGCGGATCAGGTCGCTCGCGCGGCCCAGCAGGCCCTTCTCGCCGACGATCTCCCGCAGCTCAGATGCGAGCGGCTCGGCGACCCCGTGCGCGACTTTTGGATCGGCGCGATCGGTGCTCGGCGCCGGCGAGGGGGCGATCCGTTCGACCTTGGGCTCGAGCAGAGGCATCGCCTAGGCGAGCCACATGCCGGGAGCGATCCCCACCTCGACGACGCTCGGTTTGCCGGAGCCGATCCTGGTCTCGAGCGCCGAGCGGAGCTCCTCCCCGGATCCGACTCGCTGGGACTCGACGCCGTAACCCTGGGCAACAGCGGAGACGTCCAGCGCCGGGAGGTCGAGGCCGGGAGCGTTCTCGACGCCCTCGGCAAGCGAGAACCACTTGAGGATCGCGTACTCCGAGTTGCGCAGGACGAGGAAGGTGACCGGGATGTCGTAGGCGGCCGCCGTCCAGAACCCGGTAATCGCGTACTGCGCGGACCCTTCGCCGAGGACGCAGACGACGGGCCGATCCGGCTGCGCGAGCTGTACGCCGAGCGCGGCCGAGAGGCCGAAGCCGAGTCCTCCACCCGCCCCGAAGTAGTAGCTGCCCGGCTTCGAGAGGCGCAGCTGATTGCGCAGCGCGATCGTCGATGACGGCGCCTCGAGCACGATGATGCCGTCGTCGGGAAAGGTGCCGGCCAGCGCGGCCATCGCCTCGGTCCCGCTGATCGCCTCGCCGGACTCGCCCTCGGGCGGTCCCGGGGGTTCCTCGCGGGGTTGCTGCTCGTCGCGCCCCGACTGCTCGCCGGCCTCCACCAGGGCACGCAGGGTCAGGGCCGGGTCGGCGACGATCGCCTCGCCCATCGGGGCGCGGGCCGCCTCCTCCGGATCGGAGGTGATGGCGACGAGCTCCGCGCCGTCGGGGAGCAGGGCTCCGGGGAGGTAGGGGTAGTAGGCGAAGACGGACGCGCCGACGACGAGGATCAGGTCGTGGCCCGCGAGGGTCTCGGCGAGTGGCCCGATGGCGGGAGGCAGGATCCCCCTGAAGGCGGGGTGGTTCTCGGGAAAGCCGAGCCGCCCGCCGCCGGTCGCGGGGATCGCCCAGACGGGCAGGCGCTGGAGCTCGGCGAGGGCGACGCCGTCGTCCCAGCCTCCGCTGGCGTCGATATCGGGGCCGGCGACCATGACCGGGTTCGTCGCCGCGGAGAGGCGCCCGGCGAGGTCGGCGATCGAATCGGGAGAAGGGGAGGTACGGCCGCTGACGCGTCGTGCGACCGCCTGCGCGGAGCCGTCGGGGTCCGCTTCCTCGGTCCAGTCGTCCATCGGGATGGAGACGAACGCCGGCCCCCGCGGCGGCAGCGAGGCGGTGTGGATGCCCCGCGCGATCGCGGCCGGGACGTCGGCGGCGCGCGGAGGCTCGTAGCTCCACTTGACGAGTGGATGCGGGACGCGCGTGGCGTCGCGATTCGTCAGGTTCGCCTGCATCGTCATGTGTGCGCGGACCTGCTGGCCCGCGGTGACGAGCAACGGCGCATGGTTGGCCTGGGCGTTGAAGATGGCGCCCATCGCGTTGCCGAGGCCCGGCGCCGTGTGGAGGTTGACGTGGCCGACCGTGCCGCTCGCCTGGGCGAAGCCATCGGCCATCCCCACGGCCACCGCCTCCTGCAGGCCGAGGATGTAGCGGAAGTCATCGGGGTAGTCGGCGAGCATCGGCAGCTCGGTCGAGCCGGGATTGCCGAACATCGTCGTCATCCCGTGAGCTCTCAGGAGCTCGTACGTCGCCTCGCGGACCGTGCTCATCGCCTCATCCTCTCGCCTTCGTCACCGTGGATCGCCAGGGTCGCGACCCTATCTGTTGAGCGGCGGTGCGACCGTCGCTACCCGGGCGGCTAGCCTGGATGGCCATGGAGCGCCGGGACTTCCGCGACTGGGTCAAGCGTTACGAGGCGGCTTGGCGCGAGCCCGGCACCCAGGCCCTCTCCGGCCTGTTCGCGACCGACGCCACCTACCGGACCGCGCCCTACGAGGACCCCTTCGAGGGTCTCGACGCGATCGAGGCGATGTGGGAGCGCGAGCGCGAACCGGGTGAGGTCTTCACCATGGGCTGGGAGCTGGTCGCGGTCGAGGACCGGACCGGGGTCGTGCGGGTCAGCGTCGACTACACCTCGCCGGCTCGGCAGGGTTATCGCGACCTCTGGGTCATCGAGCTCCGCGAGGACGGCCGGGCGCGCTCCTTCGAGGAGTGGCCCTTCTGGCCGGCGGGCTCGAAGGGAGAGTGGCCGACGAAGCGCTGAGGTAAAGGGCTGTCGCCCGTGACTCGTCACGGGCTCGTGCGGCCTTCATGGCAAAGCGGGAGGCATGGGCGCGCTGAGCGCTGGCAAGGTCCCGCCATGGCATCGCTGGACCCGGTTTACCCCCGTATACGGGGCCAATCCTCCCCAGCGGCAGCGGTGACAGCAGTCGCCGGCCGCCAGCACGGTCTCATCTCCCGATCCCAGTTGATCGAGCTTGGGATGGCCGACTCGACGATCGACAGGTGGGTGACGTCTGGCCGCCTTCATTGTCTTTTTCGTGGCGTCTTCGCCATCGGTCTCCCCAACCTCAGCCGCGAGGGCCGCTGGATGGCGGCCGTGCTTGCGTGCGGAGCCGGGGCCGCACTCTTCGGGCCGAGCGCCGGCCAGCTCCACGGCCTCCTCAAGCCATCGGGCTACGCGCTCCACGTCGCCCTTCCCCGCCATCTGAAGCGCTCGCCCTCCGGCCTCATCGTTCACCGCCCGCGTGCTCTCCAGCCCCGCGACCTCACCCGTCGCCTGGGCATCCCCACCACCTCGGCCACCCGAACTCTCTTCGACCTCGCCTCCTCCCTCCCCGCCCGCGAGCTCCGTGAAGCGTTCGACCAGGCCGCTTACCTCCACCTCCTCAACCGCCCTCGATTGCACACCCTCCTCGCCGACGCCACCGGGCGCCGCGGGCTCGGCACCCTTCGCAGCCTCCTCGCCGAGGCTCCCCTCCCCCTCTCGGAGACCCGCTCACGCCTCGAGCGCCTGATCCTCAAGATCTGCCGAGCCCACGGCATTCCCCTTCCAGCCGTCAACGTCCCCCTCCACGGCTACGAGGCCGACTTCTTCTGGCCGGCCGCCCGTTTCGTCATCGAGGCCGACGGCGCTCATCACCGCGGCGCGCACCGCGACGGCGACAACGTCCGCGACGTCGTCCACGCTCGCGGCGGCCATCTCGTCCGCCGGTACTCCGAGGCGGCGCTCACCCACGAGGACGATGTGGGACGGGAGATCCTCGAGATCCTTCGCGAGCGGCTCCCCTAGCCGGCCGCCAACGTCTGTTGGCAACCTGCCAACACCGTTGCTACGCTTCCCGGGATGGCAGCCCCCGCCACCGCTCCGCACCCGGCGCGCCTCGATGGCGACGTGCGCCGACTCGAGATCCTCGCGGCGGCTCGCAAGCTGTTCTCCGAGCGCGGGTTCAGCGCCGTCTCGACGACCGAGCTCGCCGCGGAGGCAGGCGTGGCCCGGGGGCTGATCAACCATTACTTCGGGACCAAGCGCGAGCTCTACATCGAGGTCGTCCGCGAGATGGT
The DNA here is from genome assembly GCA_963826475.1 of uncultured Solirubrobacterales bacterium. Classification (GTDB taxonomy): domain Bacteria; phylum Actinomycetota; class Thermoleophilia; order Solirubrobacterales; family 70-9; genus RHKX01. Next base: position 2,006,398 of record CAWGXC010000003.1, read on the forward strand.
CCGGTTCAGGTCCCAGCCGGTACCCGAGTACGTCGATGGGGCAACGCCGCGTGAGCGGCTCGACGAGTCGATCGATCGCTGGCTCGAGATGGTCGCGCGCAACCGCGAGGCCTGGCTGGCGGCGATCGGGGCGGAGGGGCTCGGTCGCGACCCCGAGATCGAGGCCGTGCTCGACGAGGCGCGCGAGGAGGCCACGCTGAGGCTGATCGCGGTCCTCGGGCTCGGTCCCGCCGCCGACGCCCGACCCGAGCTCCACGCCGTCCTGCGCGCGTACGGCGGCATGGCGGAGGCGGCGACGCGCGAGTGGCTCGAGCGCGACCGCTGGAGCCGCGAGCAGGTAGCGGCGTTCTTGAAGGAAGCACTTCCGAGACTGATCGGGGAGGCCTACGCGGCCATCCCCGAGCGAACTGACGACCTACCCAAGGAGAAGAACGCATGAACAAGACCTACGTGATCGGCGTCGGCATGACCAAGTTCGACAAGCCCGGAACCAAGGAGGGCGATTACCCCGATTGGGCCAAGGAGGCCGGCGACAAGGCGCTCGCCGATGCGGGGATCGACTACGGCGACGTCGAGCAGGCCTTCGCCGGCTACTGCTACGGCGACTCGACCTACGGCCAGCGGGCGATCTACGGCCTCGGCCTGACCGGCATCCCCGTCGTCAACGTCAACAACAACTGCTCGACCGGATCGTCGGCGCTCTACCTCGCCAGGCAGGCGATCAAGGGGGGCCTCGCCGACTGCGCGCTCGCGCTCGGCTTCGAGAAGATGGAGAAGGGCTCGCTCGGGGTCAAGTACACCGACCGCACCAACGCCCTCGACAAGCACCTGACGCGCATGTTCGAGGAGCGCGAGCCGGAGGAGTCACCCTTCGCGCCGCAGATGTTCGGCAACGCCGGCCGCGACCACATGGACAAGTACGGGTCCAAGCCCGAGCACTTCGCCTGGATCGGCTGGAAGAACCACAAGCACTCGGTCAACAACCCCTACGCGCAGTTCCAGGACGAGTACACGCTCGACGAGATCAAGGAAGCGCGGATGATCCACTCGCCGCTGACGAAGCTGCAGTGTTCACCCACATCGGACGGCGCAGCGGCCGTCGTCGTCGCCTCCGAGAAGTACGTCGACGAGCATGACCTCTGGGATCAGGCGGTCGAGATCGCCGGTCAGTCGATGGTCACCGACATGAGCTCGACGTTCGATGAGAGCGCCGACTGCATGACGATCGTCGGCTCCGACATGTCCAAGGAGGCGGCGCGCCAGGCCTATGAGGAGGCGGGCGTCTCGGCTGACGAGGTCGACGTCTGCGAGCTCCACGACTGCTTCAGCGCCAACGAGCTGATCACCTACGAGGCGCTCGGTTTCGCCGAGGAGGGCGAGGGCCATCTCCTGGTCGAGGCGGAGGCCACGACCTACGGCGGCGCCGGTCCGGTCGTCAACCCCTCCGGTGGGCTGATCTCCAAGGGCCACCCGCTCGGCGCCACCGGCCTCGCCCAGTGCAGCGAGCTCACGTGGCAGCTGCGCGGCACGGCCGACAAGCGCCAGGTCGACGGCGCCAAGGTCGCCCTCCAGCACAACATCGGGCTCGGCGGCGCGGCCGTCGTCTCCGTCTACCGACCCGCCGTCAAGGCGTAGGAGAAGAGCATGAGCACGATCACCGCAACTTCCGTCAGCGGGCTCACCGACGAGCAGGTCGACTTCCGTGAGGCGATCCGCGACTTCGCCAAGCGCGAGGTCGGGACAGCCGAGCAGCGCGAGAAGCTCACCGACGGCTACCTCGAACTCCACAACCAGGAGATCTACGAGAAGCTCGCCAAGCTGGGCTGGCTGGGCGTCTCAATCGACGAGGAGTACGGCGGCGCCGGCGGCGGCATGGTCGACGCCTGCATCTTCCTCGAGGAGACGATGCGCGGCCTCGTCCCGATCGCCGGCTACGGCGTCAGCCTGATCGTCGCCGGCGCCTACGAGCGCTTCGGCACCGAAGAGCAGAAGCAGGAGATGCTCGGCGGGATCTCGCGCGGACGGGTCGAGGCGATCGCGATGTCCGAGCCGGAGGCCGGCTCCGACGTCGGCAACCTGAAGTGCCGGATCGAGAGGCACAACGGCGACTACGTCCTCAACGGTCAGAAGACCTGGATCAGCGCCGCCCACCTCGCCGACCACGTCCTGGTCGTCGGCCGCTCCGACAGCTCGGGCTCCAAGCACGAGGGCATGACGATGATCTCGGTCCCGACCGACTCCGAGGGCATCGAGATCAACGGCATTCAGACGATGGGAGGCAAGGAGGTCAACGACGTCTTCCTGACCGACTGTCACGTCCCCGCCGACCGGATGATCGGCACCGAGGGCGGCGGCTGGATGCAGCTCATGGCCGGCCTCAACGTCGAGCGGCTGATCCTCGCCGCTACCGCGCTCGGGATCGCTCAGCGCGCCTTCGACGACGTGCTCGACTACATCAAGGAGCGCCAGCAGTTCGGGCGGCCGATCGGCACGTTCCAGACGCTCAAGCACCGGATCGCGGACCTGGCGACCGAGCTCGAATGCACCCGCCTGCTCGTCTACGACGTGGCCCGCAAGGTGGACGCCGATCCCAACCAGCTCCTCCCTCGCGAGGCCTCGATGGCGAAGCTGAAGGCGACCGAGCTCGCCAAGCGCTGCTCACTCGACGGCATGCAGATGATGGGCGGCTACGGCTACGCATCGGAGTACGACATGGAGCGGCATGTCCGCGCCAGCCTCGTCATGTCGATCTACGGCGGTACCAACGAGATCCAGCGTGAGATCGTCGCCAAGACCTACGGCCTGTAAGGGGAGCTAGGCCAGGCGCTCGAGCACGGCGCCGTCGGGGGCCACGACGAAGATCGTCGGCACCACCGCGATCCCGTACTTGCGCGCCAGGCTCGGCTCCTCACGGACGTCGATCCGGACGTGCGGCGTCCCGTGATCGGAGGCGAGCCGCTCGTCCCATTCCTGACATTCCGAGCAGATCGGGTGGGTGAATTGGACGACCGAGCGATCGGCCCCCGAGAACCCGTCGAGGTCAGCGGGATCGATGCGGTCGTGGTGGCGCGAGGAGATGCCTCGCATTCTCGCGGTGAGCTTGTAGATCTCACAGCCGGTGCAGAAGCCGGTCGTCGCGGCGAGCAGGGCTAGGGCGGCGACGATCAGGCCGAGGACCGTTCCGAGCGTCTCGGCGCCGAGCCACCAGCTGACCGCCGCCGCCGACAGGAAGACGAAGCCCATCTGATTGGCGAGCCGAGGCGGGCGCGAATCCTCGAGGCGCCCCTCGCCGATCCGGGGCTGGATCAACTCGAAGTACGCGAGGCAGGGAATGCAGAATCGGCGGCCGAAGGTCAACCCGACCGCCAGCTGCATGCCCATCAAAGCCCAAGCGAGCGGCCAGCCGAAGAGCGCGCCGGCGATTGCCACGGCGAACACGACCGTCTGGTTCGTACGCGGTGCCCGCTCATCGATGACGTCGGTGTCGCGATAGGGGTCGGCTGTGCGAGGGGCTGCGGTCACCTACATATTGTTGCGAACTGCGGGAGCGGTCGAGGGCGGGGCGGCGCGGCCTGCCTCGATTCGCCGATCGCCCTGGTGGATGGGGTCGGTCGAACGCTGACGCTGCCGGTGGTCCTAGTCTGTCGCCGTGGGCGAGCCCGAGCACAGCCGACCCCCCGGATTCATCCGCTCCGCCCTGAAGGAGCAGGTGCGGCTGATCAGGATCCGCCCCGCGGCACCGCCGGCGCTGCTCTTCCGCGTCGGTCGCTGGTTTACGCGGGTCGTGATCCGGGAGTCGGCGCCGCAGATCGCGATCGCCGGGATCCTCCTGCTGGCGATCCTGCAGCTCGCCGGCTTGACCGGAACGACGATCGGAGTCGTAGCGACCGTCCTGCTGGCGACTCTCGTCCTCAGTGAGGTCCGCCACGCCTGGCTCGCCCACCGCAGCACGGCGCGGATCGAGGAGGCGCTGGAGGGAGTCGAGCACCGCGACGACGTGCCGCGGGTGCCGCGCAGCCATCTCGTCATCCCGCCTCTGGCCTTCGTCACCCGCGGCGTGAAGCGGACGCGCGGAGTCAAGTTCGCCGAGGTGGATGGGATGAGCCTGCGCCTCGACATCTATCGGCCCGCCGGTGACGACCCCGATGACGACGTGCTGCAGCCGGCGGTGATCCAGGTGCACGGCGGCGGCTGGCTCGCTGGATCGCGCTACGAGCAGGGCATCCCGTTGCTCAATCACCTCGCCTCGATCGGCTGGGTCGGGTTCAACATCGACTACCGACTGAGCCCGCAGGCGACCTGGCCGGACCACATCGTCGACGTCAAGCGGTCGATCGCCTGGGTTCGCGACAACGCCGACGAGCTCGGCATCGACCCGCGGATGATCTGCCTGACGGGCGGGTCGGCGGGAGGGCACCTGACAGCCCTCGCCGCGCTCACGCCGGGCGACCCAGAGTTCCAGCCCGGCTTCGAGGGGGCCGACACCTCGGTGCGGGCCGCGGTTCCGTTCTACGGCATCTACGACCTGACCGACTCCAACGGCTTCTACTACCCCCAGCTGCGCGACTACGTCTTCGAGAAGCTCGTCTTCAAGCGCCCGTTCACAGAGGCGGGGGAGCTCTACCGCTCCGCGTCCCCCCTCTTCCGGGTGCATCCCGACGCGCCGCCGTTCCTCGTCATCCACGGCGAGAGGGACACGCTCGTCCCGGTAGGGGATGCCCGCCACTTCGCCGAGCGGTTGCGGCAGGTCTCCCGTGAAGAGGTTCGCTACGTCGAGCTACCCGGCGCCGAGCACGCATTCGACATCTGGCCCTCGGAGCGGACGGCGCGGATTTCAGAGGGGATCGGCCGCTTTCTCACCGCCGTCGCCGAGAGCGAAGGCCGGGGTCCCACCGACACGACGGTGGCCGGATCGCGAACTGCTTGACAGGACTTGGCGTTCCGGCCAGGATGCCGCTGCGTGCGCCGGATCGTCCACCGCGCGGAATGAAGGAGAGCTGAATGAACCTCACCGGAACGAGGCGGGTGGCCGGCAGGACCCTGCTGAGCGCCGTGCTGATCGGCAGTCCTGGCTTTGGCTGCCGTCGTGCCGAGCGCCCTCGGCCGCGACATGCCGTTCGAGTCGAAGATCCGCCTGACCGAGCGCTTCCCCGCCTTCCACGGCAAGGTGAAGTCGGACTCCGATCAATGCGTCGCGAACCGCAAGGTGAGGATGTTCAAGCAGAAGCCCGGTGCGGACAAGGTGCTCGGCAAGGCTCGCACCGACTCCGCGGGCAAGTGGCAGATCCTGAGGGAGCCGGGGTCGGGCGTCTACTACGCCAAGGTCAACGAGTACGCCAACGAAGCGCTGAAGCTCGACTGCCTCCCCGACGTCTCGAAGAAGGTCGTAATCGACTGAGCCCTGACGTCGGCGCCTCCCGCCCGGCCGGCGGGACCGGACGCGAAGCGGAGGATCCCGCCGGAGTTATCAACCGGACACTGTGTCCGGTCACGGTGTAGCCTGAGGTTGTGCCGTCGGTGACCCGCAGAGGACGCGAACGCAACTCGCGCACCGGAGCCGAGGGGCGGCTCGTCGCGGCGACCGAGCGCCTGCTGGCCGCGGGCACCCCCTACATCGCGCTCAGCGTCGAGCAGCTCTGCTCGGAGGCCGGCGTCGCGCGCTCGACGTTCTACGTCCACTTCCGCGACAAGGGCGAGCTCGTCACGAGGGTCGCCTCGCGCATGCTCGACCAGCTCAGCGCCGCGGCCGAGGCATGGTGGGTGCCGGGGGCGAACCGACATGAGCTCCTCGTGGCGACCCGTGAGTTGATCGGCGTCTATTCCCGCCACCGGTCCGTGATGACCGCGCTGACCGAGACCGCCGCCTACGACGGCGAGCTGCGCGTCCTCCATCAGGCGATGGTCGATCGGCACGCCGAGCCGCTCGCCGCGCTGATCGAGGGAGGAAAGCGCGCCGGCGAGGTACGGGAGTTGCACACCCGCGAGACCGTCGTCGCGCTAGTCGGCATGGTTCAGGTCGCCTGCGAGCGGCTGGCGGGGGGCTCCGAGGATGATCTCGACCGGCTTGCGGAGGCCCTCACCGCGATCGCCTGGCACGCCCTCTTCCCCGACGAGAAGCCGGGGGGCGGACGATGAGCGGCGACGTGGCACGCATCGGGGACCCGGGCCCGAGGCCCGCCTTTCCCGGACCAAAGGCGATCTACTCCGATCTCCGAGACGAGCGGAGAGCGGCGCGGCGGATGCCGTTCCCTCCGGGCGAGAACCGCTTCAGCCCGCGCACCACCTGGCGTGTCCGCCATGACGTCCTGAACCTGCTGCTCGAGAGCTACGAGCGCCACGGGCCGATGTTCGGCATACGGATCCTCCTCAGCTACCACCTGGTGATGATCGGCCCCGAGGCCAACCATTTCGTGCTCGTCTCGGGACGCGAGAACTTCGCTTGGCGGAACGGCCGGATGGGCGATCTGCTCACCCTGATCGGCGACGGGCTGTTGACCACCGACGGCGATTACCACGACGCTTCGCGGGCGATCATCATGCCGGCCTTCCACCGCGAGAGGGTCGCCTCCGCGGCAGCCGTGATGAGCTCCGAGGCGAGCGTCGCCGGCGATGCGCTTTCCGCGGGAGCGACCGTCGACCTCTACGCATGGACGCGCGACCTGGCGATGCGGATCGCGATGAGAGCGCTGTTCGGCTTCGACCCGGATTCCGGCCGCGCGCACGAGATCGCCTCCCACTTCGAGAGCGGCCTCGGGTTCCACGGCCGGGAGTTCGTCATGCAGCTGCTGGTCGGCCCGGGCACCCCGCTGGCGCGACTGCGACGCGACCGGGCCGCGCTCGAGCGGCTCGTCGGCGCCGAGATTCGCAGTCGTCGCGACCGCGGCGAGGAGAGCGAGGACATGCTCGGTTCGCTGCTCGCCGCGACCGACGAGGAGGGGGGATCGCTCTCGGACGGGCAGGTGCTCGATCACGTCCTCACGTTGCTCTTCGCCGGGCACGACACCACCACTTCGACGGTTTCGTTCCTCATCTACGAGCTCGCCCGCAACCCCGAGTGGGGAAGAAGGCTGGCGACCGAGCTGAGCGAGGTGTGCGGCGATCGCGAGCCGACGGCGGAGGAGCTCTTCACCGGGCTACCCCTGCTCACCCGCGCCGTCGACGAAACGCTGCGCCTCTATCCCCCGGCATGGGTGGGCCCCCGCCGGTCCGTCCGCGACTTCGAGTTCGCCGGCATCAAGGCGCCCGCGGGAATCCCGATCATGTACAGCTCCTGGGTGAGCCACCGCCTCCCCGACGTGTTCGAGGACCCGAACCGCTTCGACCCCGACCGTTTCGAGCCGGAGAAGCGGGCGCGGTGGCCGCGCGGCGCCTATGTTCCCTTCGGCATGGGACCGAGGGTCTGCATCGGCAAGCGCTTCGGTTACTCCGAGGTGCATGCGATCGCGGCGGCGCTGATCAGGCGGTTCGACTTCGAGCTTCAACCCGGGTGGGACCTCCACATCCAGCAGGCGCCGACGCTCTCGCCGCAGCGGAGGCCTGCCGGTGCGCCTGACCGCACGCTGAGGCACTGCTGAGGGAGCTGGGTGCCGGCGGATCGAGGAAGAGTGGGGCGATGCGGCCAGAGGGCCGTGAGGCCCGCGATGACGACGAGCCGGCGGCTCCCAGCCCGTCAGTCAGCCCGTGTTTCTCAGGCCTCCGGCTATGCCGTTGATCGCAAGGAGGCTGGCCCGCCCGAGGTCCTCGCCGGCCCGCAGCCGCCGCAGCAGCTCGATCTGCACGTAGGAGAGCGGGTCGACGTAGGGATTGCGCCGCAGGATCGACGCCTGGAGCACCGGCTCCCGGTCGAGCAGGCGTGACTCCTCCCGGATCCGGATCAGCTCGCGCTTCGTGCGCGCGAGCTCGGCCCCGATGACGCCCCAGATCCGCTCCCGCGGCTCGTCGCGATCCCAAAGCTGCACGTAGCGGCTCGCGATCCCCTCGTCTGCCTTCGCACATGCCATCTCCGCGTTCGAGAGGACCGCCGAAAAGAAGGGCCACTCCCGCTCCATCGCCCGCAGCGACGCCTCTCCCTCCGTCTCCAGCGCGCCTTCGAGCGCGGTGCCGAGCCCGAACCAGGCCGGCAGGATGATCCGCGACTGCGTCCACGAGAAGACCCAGGGAATGGCCCGCAGCGACTCGATGCCGCCGTCGGCCTTTCGCTTGGCCGGCCGCGAGCCGAGCTGCAGTCGCGAGATCTCGTCGACCGGCGTGACGGTCTCGAAGAACTCGATGAAGTCGGGATCGCCGTGGACGAGATCGCGATAGGCCTCGGCGGCCACCTCGGCCATCTTCGCCAGGGTGGCCTCGAACTGCTGGAGCCGCTCGCCGCTCGGCCCGTCGCGGTCGGCGGTGACGCTGAAGAGCACCGCGCTCGTCGTCAACTCCAGCTCGCGATGAGCGATCGGTGCGACGGCGTACTTACTCGCCAGCACCTCGCCCTGCTCGGTCATCTTCAGCCTCCCGCCGACGGTCCCCGGCGGCAGGGCGCCGATGGCGACGTTCGTCGGGCCACCCCCGCGGCCGACGGCGCCGCCGCGACCGTGGAAGAAGACCCATGAGGCGCCCCGGTCGCCGATCGACTGGGACATCCCCATCTGCGCCTCATAGACCGCCCAGCTCGACGCGAGGTAACCGGCGTCCTTGTTCGAGTCCGAGTAGCCGACCATCACCTCCTGGACGTCGCCGGTCGCCTTCAGGGCGGTCCGGTACACGGGCTCGTCGAGGACCCGGGCCATGGTCTCCGGTGAGCGCTCGAGCGTCTCGCCGGATTCGAAGAGCGGCACGATGCGAAGCAGAGCGGACCCTCCCCCGGGCTCAGCCAGCCCGGCCTCCTTCATCAGCAGCAGGACGTCGAGGAGATCCGTCGCCGACTCGGCGTGCGAGATCACGTACGCCTCCAGCGCGACCCCGTGGCCCTCGTCGTGGAGCTCGCGAAGCGTCCGGAACAGCTCAATCGTCCGGCGGACCTCGTCGCCGAAGCCGGTGAGGTCGGCGGGAATCAGCGGCCGGCGGCTCGCGATTTCGGAGCGAAGCAGCTCGATCCGGCCCTCCTCGTCGAGACTCGCGGGGGAATCGTGGACCTCCATGGCGACGAGCACCTCGTTGACGGCCGCTCGGTGGCGCTCGGCGTTCTCGCGGATGTCGAGCCGCGCGAAGTGGAAGCCGAAGACCTCGACCTGGCGGATCACGTCGCGCAGCTCTCCGGCGGCGGCGAAGGCGCCGGAATCCTCGCGCAGCGCCTCCCTTGCGGTGACGAGGTCGGCGAGCAACTCGGCCGGCGCACGGTAGCCGCTCTCCTCACGCGCTCGCGTCGCCCGCAGGCGCTCGCCGATCAGCGAGAAGGCGCGGCGGTAGGGCTCCTCGGGATTGCTGTGGCGCAGGCTCTCAGCCAGATCGGGAAAGCGATCGTTGAGGTCGGCGAGCAGCCCGCTGAGGCCCGGATTCGGGCCGACGACGCGCTCCGAGAGCGAGAGGCGCCCGGCCAGCACCCTGACCCGCTCGGTCAGCAGCCACAGACATTGATCGCGCATCAACTCGAGCGCGTCGCGGGTGACTTCGGGCGTGACGTTCGGGTTGCCGTCGCGATCGCCCCCGATCCAAGAGCCGAAGGTGAGCAGCGGTGGAACCTCGATCTCCTCGCCCGGGTAGACGGCCGCGACGGCCGCCTCGAGGTCGCGATAGACGATCGGGACCTCATCCGCCAACGTGCTCAGGAAGTAGACGAGACCCGCCCTCACCTCGTCGAGAACGGTCGGCGAAACGGCGCGCAGCTCGTCGGAGCCCCAGAGCTCCTGGACCGTCCCGAGCAGCCGCCCCCTCGCGTAATCGGTGCCGGAGCCCGGGAGCGGACCGCGGTCGAGGTCGCGAAGGACGGCGAAGATGCGGGCGAGCTTGCCGAGCGTGGTTCGCCGGCGTGCCTCCGTCGGATGGGCCGTCAGCACGAGCCTGATCTCCGCGGCCGAGAGCAGATCGCGCATCTGATCCGCGGTGACGTCCGCCGCCGCCAGCCGTTCGATCGCGTCCAGGACCGATCCGGTCCGGGGCGCCGGTTCTTCGCGGATCTCGCGCGCCCGGATTCGGCGGATTCGCTCGTTGTCCTCGGCGAGGTTGGTCAGCTCGAACCACTTCGTCAGGGAGCGGACCAGGAGCTCTGCCCGATGCTCGTCGAGGCCGGCTGCGAGCGCCGCGAGGTCCTTTCCGGCGCCGGCGTCGCCCTCCCGCGCCGCCCTGGCCAGAGCGACCGTGCGGGAGTGGAGATCGAGCACGTCGTCACCCTCGGCGTCGCGAATGACCTCGGTGAGGACTCCGACCAGCAGGTCCTGGTCGTCGGCGAACGTGCGGCCGGCCGGAGAGCGGACGTCGTCGGGGGGTTCGGTGGTGCGCTCGCCCTCGTTCACGAAGCGGACATTGTGACCGCAGAGGCGTACCCTGAGCCCGAACGGTCAAAAGTCCCGTAGTCAGGAGTTGGAGATGGTCGACGGCGCCGCGGTGAAGGCAACGCAGAAGGCGATGTGGACGTCAGGGGATTACGCGGAGGTCGCGCGGACGATCGAATCCGCGGCGAACGGCCTGATCGGAAGGCTGGAGATCGAACCGGGCCAGGAGCTTCTGGATGTCGCATGCGGCACCGGAAACGCCTCCCTCCCGGCCGCCGAGGCGGGCGCGAAGGTCACCGGCCTCGACCTGACGCCGAAGCTGCTGGCCGTCGCAAGGGAGCGTGCGGCTGCCGCCGGGGTCGACGTCGAGTTCGTCGAGGGTGACGCCGAGAACCTGCCCTTCGACGCCGCCTCCTTCGATCGTGTCGTCTCCGTCTTCGGGGTGATGTTCGCGCCGGATCAGCAGCGGGGAGCCGACGAGCTCGTCCGGGTGGCGCGGCCCGGCGGTCGGATCGGCGTGTGCGCTTGGACTCCGGAGGGGATCAACGGGAGGATGTTCGGGGTGATGGGAGCGCACATGCCTCCGCCGCCTCCGGGCTTTTCACCGCCGGTGCTCTGGGGAAGCGAGGAGCGAATCCGGGAGCTGTTCGGCAAGCATGGCCTCGAACCACAATTCGAGCGGCATACGACGACCTTCGAGGACGAGTCCATCGAGCATTGGGTCAGCTTCCACGAGCACGCGCTCGGACCGGTCGTGATGGCGAAGTCGGCACTCGAACCGCAGGGCAGGTGGGAGGCCGCGCGCGCCGATCTGGTCGGGCTCTACGAGGAAGCCAACGAGGCTGAGGACGGCTCGATGAGGGTGCAGGCTGAATACCTGCTCACCACGCTCGTGCTCCCCGGCTAGGCGACGGTCGAGCGCCTCGCTAACGTAGACGGGGTGAGCACGCCACCCCCCGTTGAAGCGCCCGAGCGAGAGCACAAGACCCGCTCGCGCGCGCGCCCCGGCGGGATCGCGATCGAGAAGGTCGCCGGGCGTCCGTTCCGCGAGCGCAAGCCGCCGTGGCTGAAGGTTCCCGCCCCGGGCGGGCCCAAGTACCGCGAGCTCAAGGCGCAGATCCACGGCGAGCGCCTGCACACGGTCTGCGAGGAGGCGAACTGCCCCAACGTCGGCGAGTGCTGGGAGCGCGGGACCGCGACCTTCATGATCCTCGGCGATACCTGCACCCGCCGTTGCGGCTTCTGCAACGTCAACACGGGCAAGCCGACCTGGAACGACCCGCTCGAGCCGGCTCGGGTCGCCCGCTCGGTCGCGCAGATGGGCCTCAAGCACGCGGTGATCACATCCGTCGACCGCGACGACCTTCCCGACTACGGGGCGAGCGCCTTCGTCGGGGTCATCCGCTCGATCCGGATGCAGGCGCCGGGATGCAAGGTCGAGATCCTGACGCCCGACTTCCGCGGCCAGGAGATGCCGCTGGCGAAGGTCATCGCCGAGAAGCCCGACGTCTTCAACCACAACTGCGAGGTCGTCCCGCGGCTCTACCCGATCGCCCGCCGCGGCTCGGAGTTCCTCCGATCGGCTCGCGTCCTGCGCAACGCCAAGGAGATGGGCGGCCCCGAAGTGATCACGAAGTCGGGGCTGATGGTCGGCCTCGGCGAGAGCTTCGAGGAGATGGTCGACACCTTCGGCCAGCTGCGCGACCACCGCGTCCAGGTGCTCACCGTCGGCCAGTACCTGCGGCCGACCGAGCGGCACCTTCCGGTCGTTCGCTACTGGGAGCCGGAGGAGTTCGACGCCCTTGCCGCCGAGGCGCGCAAGATCGGCTTCGAGTCGGTCGCGGCCGGGCCGCTGGTCCGCTCGAGCTATCACGCGGACGAGAGCGCCCGCGAGGCGCTCGCCGCCTCGGCGGGCTGACGCGCTCCCCCGCTCGGGCCGGATTCCGGCCTGAGCGCCTTTAGGCTCACCGGGCCGTGATCCCGCTCAAGGACAACGTGCCGACGGGGCGATTCCCGCTGATCACCGTCGTGCTGATCGCGATCAACCTCTGCGTCTTCGGATGGCAGCTGACCCTGCCGACCGATCGCGCCTCCACGACCGAGCTTCAGACCGCCGGGATCTCCGAGCGAGATCAGGCGACGATCGAGTACGGGGCGATCCCCTTTCGCCTCACCCATCCGGGAGGCGAGTGCGGGGTTGCTCCGGGAAGGGTCGTGTGCGGGAGCGGCGGCGTGGTGGAGGCCGGCGGCGCGGAGGGCTCCCCTATTCCCGACGACCTCGATGCGCCGGCGTGGTGGGTGACGCTGCTCACCTCGATGTTCATGCACGCCGGCTTCCTGCACATCGGCTTCAACCTGCTGTTCCTCTGGATCTTCGGCAACAACGTCGAGGACGCGATGGGCCGTGGCCGCTTCGTTCTCTTCTATCTGCTCGCGGGGTTGGTGGCCGCCTACGCGCAGGCCGGGCTCGACCTCAACTCGACCGTGCCATCGATCGGGGCGTCTGGGGCGATCGCGGGGGTGCTGGGCGCCTACGCGGTCCTGCATCCCAAAGCGCGGGTCCTGAGCCTCATCGTCGTCGTCTTCTTCGTGACCCTGATCGAGGTGCCCGCCCTCGTCCTGCTGGCGGCGTGGTTCCTGCTCCAGTTCATCCCGGCGGTCGGCCAGCTCGCCTCCTCCGACCTCGCCGGTGGGGGTGGCGGCGGCGTCGCTTACCTCGCCCATATCGGGGGCTTCCTGTTCGGGCTGGCGACGATCCACCTCTTCGCCCGCCGGCGCAAACCCCCCGATCCGCCGATCCCTGTGTACTGAGGACGGATGAGCGCAGGACACCGCACCACCTCGATCGTCATCGCCGGGATCTTCTTCCTGCTCGTCTTCGGCGGGCTGACCGTGGTGGCGCTCTCCAGCGCCGAGCTCAACGTCGCCACCGTCGTGATCGCCGCGATCTCGCTGTTCGTCATGGTCGCGGTGACCTCGGCCCTGGTCGGCGCCGTCCGCAACCCGCCTGAGGAATGAGCGAGCGGGGTCGGCTCCGCGCCCCGGCGCTCGGCGTGCTCTTCCTCGTCGGCGCCGTCGGCGGGTTGATCGGGGACATGTGCCACGTCGAGTCGGGGACGACCGTCTATCTCGACGATCCGCTCCCGTACGTCTGGAAGAGCCAGCTCTGGTTTCCGCTCATGGTCGGCGGCGGCACCGCGGCGCTCGGTTGGATCCGCGTGCGGCTGGCCGGCGCCGGAGCAGGGGCGGGGGCGCCGCGCGATGCGGCGGCGATGATCGCGGCCGTGATCGGCCTCTACGCGCTGACCGCGCTGTTGCGCGGGGAGCCACAGGCGAGTGGCGCCGTCGCCGCTTACGCGGTCGGAACGCTGATCTGCGCTCGCTGGGCGCGCGACCGCGCTGACCTGATCTGCGGGGTGCTCGCCGCCGGCATCGGTGTCGGCGCCGAGATCGTCCTCAGCGCGGCGGGGGTATTCGAGTACGCCCCCGGCGTCGAGCAGGTCGCGGGCGTCGCGATCTGGCTGCCGGCGCTTTACATGGCCTACGGGGTGGTCGCCGCCAGGCTGGGCTCGATGCTGGTGGAGCGGACCTGATGGAGCCAGTGGGATTCGAACCCACGACCTCCGCGTTGCAAACGCGGCGCTCTAGCCAACTGAGCTATGGCCCCGTGGCCGAGAATTGTACGAGGGCACCTCTCTCACTCCAGGTTGCCTCCCACCGATCGAACGGTGCTGTGCGAGGATCAGCCCCGCTGAGTCCGCGACGGGAGGAGAACGATGGCGACACAGACTGAGGAGGTCGACCCACGCGCGGCGCGGGCGAAGCTCTCCGACCTCGAGGTGGTGCGACATCACTTCGACCGGGCGTGGGACAGCCTCGGCTACGACGACGACATCCGTCAGATCTTCTGGGAGCCGTATCGGGAGGTCACCGTCCAGATCCCGATCAAGACGGCCGATGGCACCACACGCGTCTACCGGGGGTATCGGATCCAGCACAACGGTGCGCGGGGCCCGTACAAGGGCGGCGTCCGTTTTCACCCTGAAGTCGACATCGACGAGGTCCGCTCGCTCGCCTCGATGATGACCTGGAAGACGGCTATCGCGGGCGTCCCGTTCGGCGGCGCCAAGGGCGGCGTCAACGTCGACGTCGACGACCTCACGAAGGCGGAGCTACAGCGGGTGGCGCGCGGCTTCATGGACAAGATCTCGAAGGTGCTGGGTCCCACCCGTGACATCCCGGCGCCCGACATGAACACCAATGCCCAGGTGATGGCCTGGATGATGGACCAGTACGGCAAGCTCCATGGCCACACGCCGGCGATCGTCACCGGCAAGCCGATCTCGCTCGAGGGCTCCTACGGGCGCGAGGCCGCCACCGGCCGCGGCTGCGTGTTCATGTTCGGCGAGGCCGCACCGAAGATCGGCCTCGAGCCCAAGAACACGCGCTTCGTCGTCCAGGGCTTCGGCAACGTCGGCTCGTGGTTCGCGCGGATCATGCAGGGCCTCGGGGCGAAGATGATCGGCGTATCCGATGCCTATGGAGCGATCCGCAACGACGACGGGATCGACGCCCACGCGCTCGTTCGCCACATGGAACAGGACGGCGGCAAGCTGGTGGAGTTCACGAACGCCGAGGAGATCAGCGCCGGTGACCTCTACGAGATCCCCTGTGACGTCTTCCTCCCGGCGGCGCTCGGCGGCATGCTCCACGCCGACAATGCGGACCTCATCGACTGCAAGATGATCATCGAGGGCGCCAACAATCCGACCACGTTCGAGGCCGACGACATCTTCAACGACAAGGGCATCGTCGTGATCCCGGATCTGATGGCGAACGCGGGCGGGGTCGTCGCCTCCTACTTCGAGTGGGTGCAGAACCTCCAGCACTTCCGCTGGGACGAGGAGGAGGTCAACTCCAAGCTAGGGAAGGTCCTCCGCAAGGCCTACGGAGAGGTCGCCGCCCGGTCCGATCGGGAGCGGCAGTCGCTGCGCACCGCCGCCTTCGAGACCGCGATCGAGCGGGTCGTCGAGGCGTCGAGGACCCGCGGCTACTTCGACTGAACAGTCAACCTCCCGGCGAGTGCCCGGGTCAGTCGTCGTCGAAGTCGAAGTCTTTCGGGGCCCCTTGCTCGAACCAGAGGCGCTCCCCCTCCGGAGCGTCCTGAAGGAAGTCGGGGGTCTCCTCGAGCAGATCCTCCCCCTCCTCATCGCCCTCGCCCTCGCCGTCGACTACGGGCGGAGGAGCGGCTGGATCGGCGAGCGACGACTCGTTCTCACCGGTCTCGAGCGCGAGGTCGTCGGGATCCTCCTCGAAGGGCGAATCGGCCAGCGGGACTTCGGGGGGCTGCGCAGGCGCGGCGGGAGCGGGTGCCTCCTCGTCGAGGTCGAGGCCCAGGTCGCCGAAGTCGATCTCACCCGAGTCGAAGATCGCATGCTCGGGCGCCTCCGGGGGTTCTCCGGGCGAGGGCTCTGCCGCCTCGGTGGCGGGCGGCTCCTCCGCGGGTTGCGGCCTCTCCTCGATCGGCAGCGGGGCCTCGTCGGAGGGCGGCTCCTCCATCGGTGGCGGTGGCGCGGGGTGATCGGCCGTCTCCCCGAGCTCGGGGTAATCGGCGCGAGCCGCCTCGGCGGGAGTCGACTCCGCCGGAACGATCCGCGTGGGTTCCTCCTCGGCCGCAGCCCACTCGGACGACTCACCTGAATCGCCGCCGAAGTCGAAGAATCCACCGGCCGGCTCGGTCTCGGCGCGCACTTCAGACTGCGCGTCGCCGGCGGGGTCGGGCACCGCGGCGCTCTCGCCGGTCGAGTACTCCGGATCGCCCGGGCGCGTGGCCGGTCCGAACGCTTCGTTCTCGAGGCGTTCAAGGTCGTCGCTCTCGGCGCCGTGCTGGCGCTTCAGCTCGAGGTGCTCTCGGATCGCGTCGTCGAGGATTCCCATGCGGTTTGGAAGAGTTGCAGATAGCGGGCCCCAAGACGGGGCCGGCCAATTCCGCCTAGCTTCGCCGTGAGCGCGGGTTCCCCTGCGGCGGTCCACCTGCAACCGGCTCGGAGAGCCCCACCTGATTCTTGCCGGCGCGCTTCGCGCGGTACAGAGCGTCGTCGGCGGCGGAGATCAGCGACCTCGCGTCCGCGCCGTCACTGGGGATGCTGGCGACGCCGAAGCTGGCCGTCACCTCCATCGGCTCATGATCGGGTCCCATCGACACGCGAGTCAGCTCGATCCGTCGCCGTAGGCGCTCGGCGACCTCCGCGGCCCCTTCCGTCCCCGTCTCCGGCAGCGCCAGGACGAACTCCTCGCCGCCGTAGCGGGCCGAGAGGTCGATGCCGCGCGACTCGATCCGCAGCACGCGTCCGATCTCCTCCAGCACGCGATCGCCCTGCAGGTGACCGTACGCGTCGTTGATGCCCTTGAAGTTGTCGATGTCGATCAGGATCAGGGCGAGCTCGCCACCGTGGCGCTCGATCCGGGCCACCTCCTGATCGAGCCACTCGCTGAATCGGCGATGGTTGGAGATCCCGGTCAGATCATCCGTGATGGCCTGCTCGGCGACGCGCTCGTGCAGACCGATGTTCTCGATCGAGACGACGGTCTGGCGCAGGAGATATCGGAGCACCTCGCGCTCGCGCGGCTCGAACGGCTGCCCGCGGCGGGCGACGGCGATCGTGCACAGGACCGATTCCGGACGGCGTCGATCCATGATCGCCGTAGCGATGGCGTGGCGGTCGTCCTCGCTGGCGCCCCCGATCCCGCGATTGGCGGCGGCATCGGCGCCGGCCGCATCGAGGACGGAATCCAGCACCGACGGCGATTCGTCGGAGACCATGATCTCGGGCTTCTCGGGCGGGTCGCTGAGCACCACCCGTCCCGCCTCCGCGTTGCATGCGCTCGCTGCGGTCTCCGTGACGATCTCCAGCAGCGCGTGGCGATCGAGCCCGGAGGCGAACGCTTCCCCGAGTCGCTGCACGGAGTCATCGAGCTCCTCGCGCTGGCGATCGAGCTCGCTGAGCTGCGCCTTCAGCCTCCGGCTCATCTTGTTGAACTCGCGGGCGAGAGCTGCCATCTCGTCATTGCCCTCGACCGGCACGTCACGACTGAAGTCCCCGTCGCCGATCCGGCGCGCGGCGTCGAGCATCGCTGCGATCCGCCTCTGCATTGCTGCCAGCAGGAGGGCGATCAGGCCGATCGCAACCGCGAAGAAGGCGAGCAGGATTATCGCGACGAGGGGCTCTGAGGCGACGAACCCAGCTTCCCGCGGTGCGAGCAAGACGAGTCGAGCGTCAGCCGGGGCGCCGCTGAGGTTGAGCGATGCCGCCCGCAACTCGGCGCCACTGGAATCCCGCACGATCTCTGTGCGCGAGCCTGGTTCGGGAAGCAGCTGGCCCCCGAGGTCCGTCGTCGACGCAATCACGCCACCGTCGGTCTCGATCACGCCGTCGCGCCCCGTCAGCCTCTTGACCTGCGCGAGATAGGACCTCGGGGTCATCGTCGCGACCTTGACCACCCCCGCGGCCTCGCCGCTCGAGAGCCTCACGACGCTCGAGCCGACACCGATGGCCGTGCTCGGGCCGGCGGCCGCGATCCTCTTCCCGCCGGGCGCGGTGATCGCCACCGCCACCACCCCCGGACCTCGGACTTCATCCCGGACGATCCGCTCGAGCGCGGATCGATCAGAGTCCCTCAGGGGCTTGCGGGCCTCGGCCGCAATCCGATCCGCCTGCCGGGGGGCGGCGCGGAGCGCAGTGTCATAGACGCCCCTCGCCGTCGTCAATCCTGCATCGAGACGGGCATCGGCCCTGCCGTCGCGCGAATGGCTGGTCACCTGCATGACCAGTACGGCGACGGCGACCATGGGCAACGCGACGATCGCGAAGAAGTAGAAGGTGAGTCTGCGCCGGAAGGTCATCGAATCTCGTTGGCATCTATCGGCCCGCTTGGGAAACCCCGTGAACGGATCGGCCTCAGCAAGTATTCTGAGCGGTGCGGGTAAAGCCGCGCTTGGGGCTATAGCTCAGTTGGAAGAGTGCCTGGATCGCACCCAGGAGGTCGCCGGTTCGAGCCCGGCTAGCTCCATTCTCGAACTCCCTGCAAATGGCCGGACGAAGCCGGCACGCACTGCATCACCCCGGTCCCTCGCGGTCGCCCTTCCCCGCCGATGCGGTGCCCATAGGGAGAGCGCTGCGAACGGTGAGGGGCCCGCTTTGAGCAGGTGCGCTTGGGAACACGCGATGCGTAGGATGCGCTGATGCCAGCCGAACCCCGCTCCGAGAGGAGCGAGCTGTATTTCCAGTCCGGCGACGCGCGTTGCCACGCCTGGCTCTACACGCCGGACGAAATTTCCGCAGAGGCGAGGCCGCCCATCATCGTGATGGCGCATGGCCTTGGTGCCGTGAAGGCCCTGCGTCTATCGGCGTTCGCCGAACGCTTCCAGGCAGAGGGCTATGCCTGCTTGGTCTTCGACTATCGGCATTTCGGCGAGAGCGAGGGAGAGCCGCGAGAACTCTTGAGCATCAAGCGTCAACGCGCAGACTGGCGGGCCGCAATTGAGTTCGCCCGCTCGCTCCCCGAGGTGGACGCTCGCCGAGTTGTGGCTTGGGGGACATCCTTCGGTGGAGGCCACGCGATCGTCACCGCGGCCGACGACGCAGACATCGTTGCTGCGATCGCTCAGTGTCCCTTTACAGACGGACTTGCCTCCGCTCGGCAGGCATCGGCAGCGGGGAGCGCAAGGCTGGCAGCCGCAGCCGCGAGGGACCAGCTCGCCCGTCTTCTCGGCCGTCCACCAGTACGCGTCAAGGTCGCAGCCCGCCCTGGCGAGGTCGGGTTGATGGACCGCCCGGACGTAGTCGAAGGCTCTCTCAGATTGCTCGATGCTTCCGGGCTGAGCGAGGCGGACTTCCGCAATGACGTTCCGGCCCGGGTCGCGCCCGAGATCCCGCTCGATGCCCCCGGCCGACGAGTATCGGACGTACGTTGCCCGATTCTCTTCTGTGTCTGCGATACCGACAGCGTTGCCCCGGCCGAGGCCACCCTTCGTCACGCTGCGAAGGCTCCCCAGGGCACCGTCCACCGCTATCCGGTGGGGCATTTCGACATCTATGTGGGCGAGGAATTCGAACGTGTTGTCGCCGACCAGCTCGCCTTCCTCAAAGAGCACGTTCCGGTTCCAGCAACCGGCTGATCTCGACCTCGGAGGCCCACTGTGGACTGCCATGAAAGAGGGTCCTTCACCGGTGACGCTCGGCGTGTTCACCACCCAACCAGCACCGAGGAGGACCGTCCGCACTCGTGGCCAAAAGCCGCGGGCGGGCGCTAGGCGGTGCCCGAGGCGAGCAGTACCGCGTTCGAGAGGCTCAGTGGCTTCGGGCCGCCCCCCAGGTTCGAGGCGGCCTGCGTAATCGCGCTCCAGACCTCCTCCTGAGCGTCCCCTGCGTGCTGCTCGATCATCGCTCGGATCGGGGCGGCTATCGCCCTGACGTAGGCGGTGAAGTGCTCCGGCGAGTCGAACTCGAAGGTGACCTCGGCCTGCTCCACGGTGACCGCCGAGAAGCCACCTCCTTCCAGCAACCCCCCGATAGCTGCTGGAGTTGGCCGGGAGAGGGGCCCGGGCGTCCCCGGTGGGGGCGCGGGTACGCCAAGGCGCTCCATCGCCGTCCTCATCGGAATCGAGAGGAACGGAACCTGATCGGGCTCGCCCCATGAGCTGATCGCGATCCGTGCACCTGGTTTGAGGAAGCCCCGGATGCGCGCCGCAGCGACCTCCGCGTTTGGCTCGAAGATGATTCCCCAGCGCGAGACGGCGGCATCGAAGCTCGCGGGTGGAAAGTCGAGGCTGGAGGCGTCCGACTCCACGAACTCGACGTTGCCCAAGCCTGCCGCCGCGACCCGTTCACGTCCGAACGCGAGCATCTCGGTGGAGATGTCGGTGGCCACGACTCGGCCCTCGGGGCCGGCCCTTCGCGCGGCGGTGAGCGCCGGCTCGCCGTAGCCGGCGGCGACGTCCAGAACCCGGCTCCCCGTCTGTACGCCGGCGAGCTCCACAAGTCGCTCGCTGATGTGCGCGTCGGCGCTGTCGTTGAACTCACTCCACTCGTTCCACCCCACCGCGGCGGAGTCCCAGTTCCTGTGCTGCGCCTTGCGGAAGTCGGCCGGGTCGATCGCCTTGGATCCCATCCTCGCTCCTCCTCACCCCCATTGGAGTGCATGGTCAGCGCGCAGTCAAATCTCTCAGGCGGTTGCCGGCCCCGAAACCGGCCCGTCGCCGTCGAGCTCCCCGAGCTCGGCGAGAACCGGCGGGAGGCCTTCGCGAGGTGACGGGTATCGAAACTCGAAGCCGCTCGCGGTGAGCGCCGAGATGTCGGCGTGAGCATCGAAGGTCATCGCCTCGACCGCGACCCGCCCCCCGACGAGGCCGGCGATGACGGCGGGGACACGCCTCGGCGCCTTCACGCCCATGAGCTCGGCGGTTTCGTCGAGAAGCTCCCCCTGGGTGATGTCGGAGCCGTCGACGGCCAGGAAGGTGCGGCCGGCGAGCTGCTCCCGCGGCAATCCGGCCAAGTGGACGAGTGCCCGTGCCGCGTCACTCACATGCGTGAGCGGAAGGCGATTCTTGCCGCTGCCGATGACGGCCGCTCGACCCTTGCGCAGCCCATCGACGTAGAAGTCGGCAAAGCCCTTGCCGGCCCCGTAGACCATGACGCCGAAGTGGACGAAGGTGGCGTCGACACCGGAGCCCGTCACGAGTCGGTGAACCGGAAGGCCCAGTCGCGCGAACCCGACGTCGCTGGAGCGCATCGGCGACCCGTGGCTGATCACCCCGTTGGCGTCAGGCTGGAGGTCATCGGCGCCGCTGACCGCGAAGTAGACGGGTCTCTCGCTCGCCGGGAGCCGCTCGAGGGCCTCGAGCGTGGCGGCGGCGATCGCGGTGCGCTGGTCCACGACCCGGCGGATGGCCCTGCGGGTCAAACGACCCGGAAGCGCCGGTTGAGCGAGGTCGGCCAAGACGTCCGCTCCCCGCGCGTCGTCGATCCAATCGGGCTCCTCGGCCCTACCGCGGATGGGCTCAGCCCCGGCGGACTGAAGGGCGGCTGCGGTGGAGTCCGATCGAGCCAGCGCACGCACTTCAAAGCCAGCGGCAAGCGCCTCCGCCACCACCGACCGCCCTATGAACCCCGTGCCCCCGGTGAGAAAGAGAGTCGCCATGGCTGCATCTTGCCCCTTCCTGAGATTCTGGGTCGCGCGCAATGGGGCGGCCTCGCTCTCGAGACATGGCGAGGATCAAACAGACGAGCCCAGTGCATCTAGAATCCGCGCGGCAGCAGCGGCGCTCGGCAAGTCCCAGGAATTCAAGGGCGACACGAGCCAAAACCACAAGGTCACCTTCGAGGTCAGCGGCCACAAGGTTCGCGACTTCTCGGCCGGCATCAACATGTACTGCACCGAGTCGGGAATCGAGGTCAACGCGGTGATTCCACCCGGGTCGATGAAGCTGAACGGTCAGCGGAAGTTCGCCTATAAGGGTCGGGACACGACCGACGGCACGAACATCGAAATCCATGGCCGGCTCTCGAAGAGCGGCAAGAAGGCCAGCGGCAAGATCAAGATGACGGACAGCCGTTACAACCCCGTCGACGAGAGCTTCGACTCGTGCGTCGGCTCCGCGACGTGGAAGGCGAAGGCCTGACCGCTAATTGAGCGGCATTCATCCGGTGCCGGAGCCGGGCTCGAGATGCCCGGCTCCGTCCTCATCGGTCAGGGCGCCTCGCGCTCGATCACCACCTCACAGCGGTCGACCGACAGGCGCTTCCCGGGCGTGTCGGAGCCGTCCATGTCCTCGAAGACGCGATCGGCCTCGCGCATGTCCGCTTCAGTCTCGAAGAAGGCGATGAACAGCGCCGTCCCCTGGTCGGAATCGAACAGCATCTTCATCGAGGTCGCCTTGACCCCCGGCGGTGGTCCGTCACTGGCGTCGATCTGAGCCCGGACCTTTGCGATCGTCTCCTGACTGGCGCCGTCGAATCTGACGATCCGTGCGTGCATGAGGTTTTCCTCTCCTCGGGATTTCCCTGCGCCGAGCCGAGCTTAGATCGAGCGCCGTGCGCCGTCAAAAAAAGGGCTTGCGCCGAGCCCGCGCCCAGGTTAGATTCAGCCAGATCCGAGGGCAGGGAGAGGGGTATTGATGAATACGTACGCGATTCTCCGACGCAGTGGCTGGCGTTCTCCCGAGGACCTACAGGCGGCAGCCGCACGTTCCACCAAGGTCGGTGACGAGGAGATGTCCGACGACATCCGCTGGATCCGCAGCTACGTGCTCGAGGAGGACCAGGGTTCGGTCGGAACGGTCTGCATCTACCAGGCCACGAGCCCAGAGGCGATTCGCGAGCATGCGGAAAGGGCCGATCTGCCCGTGGACGAGATCATTCCCGTGGCCGACACGGTTCTCGTTCGCCCCGATCCCGAGTAGTTCATTCAGGCGGGGTCGGGACCGCGTCCCCGTCGGTCTGCGATCCCTTCAGGGCGAGGTCACGCTGTAGGACCCACCAGACGCGAAAGGCATCCTCGGTCTCCGCGAGCTCGGCACCGGTCAGAGCCTCGTAGCGGCGGAGGCGATAGCGAACCGTGTTCGGATGAATGAAGAGCCGCTCGGCAGCGGGATCGACCCGCATCCCGGACGCGAGCCACTCGCGCACGCTGGCGAGCACCTCCTCCCCACCGGACTGAGCGCGAACGGGATCGACGAGCAGCTCGGCGAGCGCGTCGCCGAGCTCGGCATCCTCGATCACGGCGGCGTGGAGGCCGGCGCTGGTCAGGTCGTGGACCCCGAGCATCCCGAACGTCTCCGCCGCCGCAAGGACCCGGCCCGCCGCTCGATAGGAAGATGGGAGCTCCGCCACCGCGACCTCGGGACCGAGCGCGATCAGGGTGAGCGCACCGCGCTGCGGAGGCTGTGAGCAGAAGCCGGTCAGCTCGTTCTCGAGGACCGCCGCGACGCCGATCGGCTGGGATCTGACGGGGTCGATCTCGAGCGCCGCTTCGAGCGCCTCGAGATCGCCCGGGTCGTCCCCCCGAGCCCGGAACGCCTGGTAGGGCACGAGCGGGTCGAGGTGCATGGAGGCGAAGCCCGAGTGCAGCTCATCCGTCGACAGCGTGCCGAGCAGCGCCCCCTGGACGAAGGCCGTCCGCCGCTCGATCCCCGGATCGGCCGGCCCGGAATCTCCCTTGTGGCCGTCGGCGACGGACACCATCGCCCCGTCAGCCAACCCGAAGGACTCCTGGAAGAGGTCGAAGAGCTCGGCCGGCTGAGCGTCGATTCCTTCGGCGGCGAGACGAGCGTGGGCGGTCGCCTCCTCGATTCCGATCCGCCACGAGCGCAGCAGATCATCGACCGGGACTCCCTGGCGTGAGCGCCGCTCCCCCAGCTCCGAGAGCTGCTCGGAGCTGTCCTCGATCGAGGCTTCTGGATTCTCCATCCGCGCGCGGACCAGAAGCTCGAGCGCGGCCGCGACGCTCTCGACGTGCTCCTCGCGAGGGACGGCCTCGAAGCTCGGCATCTCGCTGCGAATTCGGCTGACCACACGCTCGGCGATGGCATGACGGCTGTCGAGGAGGTCCTGGAGCAAGCCTTCGACTGCCATGACGCCGACCATACGTCCTCTTGTCGGAACCGACAAGAGGAACGGCCGAATTTCGGCGAGTTCGATGTGGTGTGCGCCGGGGTCGGAGGCGAGCATTCACGTTTGGCCCTATCCCCTCTCCGGAAGGCACCATCACCATGACCAAACGCACCCTGCTTTCAATCCTGATCGTCGCCGCCGTCACGGCGCTCCTGCCGACGACCGCCGGCGCCTGGGCACCGGCTGCAACCGCTCCGATCCACCCCGGCGTGATGACGAACACCGCGGGCTCGGGACAGTGCACCTCGAACTTCATCTTCACGGACGGAACCGACACGTACATCGGGCAGGCGGCGCATTGCTCCAGCACCGGTGCGGCGACGGACACCAACGGCTGCACTTCCGCGTCGCTGCCGCTGGGAACGAAGGTCGACGTGGACGGAGCGTCGGTCAGAGGAACGCTCGCCTACAACTCCTGGTTGACGATGCAGTCCAACGGCGAGGCTGACGAGGAGACCTGCGACTACAACGACCTCGCGCTGGTCAAGCTCGACCCCGCCGACGTCAGCAAGGTGAACCCATCGGTTCCGGTCTTCGGTGGACCGACCGGCGTCGGCACCGCCGCCGCCGGGGAGCAGGTCTACACCTACGGGAACTCGTCGCTGCGAGGTGGCGTGACCCAGCTGAGCCCGAAGAGCGGCGCGGTGGTCGAGCGGACCCCGGGCGGCTGGAGCTACTCGCTCTACACGGTCACCCCGGGCATCCCGGGCGACTCCGGCTCGGCCTTTCTGAACGAGACGGGGCAGGCGCTCGGCGTCCTGAGCACGGTCGCGATCGCGCCGCTGCCCGCGAGCAATGGCGTCGGTGACGTCGGCAGCGAGCTCGCCTACGCACGGGCGCACGGCCTTCCCGGCCTCCAGCTCGTGAACGGCACGGAGCCGTTCAAGCCGAAGCTCCTCGGCAACGTGCCGACCGGCTGAGGCCCAGCCGCTTGCGACGGGCGGGGCGGGTTGGGGACACGATCCGTCCCGAACTCGCCCTCGCTGTCGAGGCTCCCTGACCGGATAGGCTCGCGTCCCAGCGGCGAGCCAGAGGAGGAGAGACCTTGACCGTAGCCCCAGCACCCGAGATCCCGAGTGTGGATCTCGCCTCGTTCACCCTTGCCCGGACGGAGGAGCTCGGCGACAAGCCGGCCCTGATCGACGGCCCGAGCGGGCGCACGATCACCTACGCCGAGCTCGGCGAGCAGACCGCGGCGCTCGCGGGTGCGCTTGCGGGTCGGGGGATCGGCAAGGGCGACGTCGTCGCGATCTACCTGCCCAACCTGCCCGAGTACGCGGTGATCTTCCACGGCGTCGTCAGGGCGAACGCGACGAACACGACCGCGAACCCGCTCTACACGTCTCACGAGCTGGCCCACCAGTTGACGGACTCCGGGGCGAAGATGCTCTTCACGATTCCCGACTACCTCGAGACCGCGCGCAAGGCCGCCGACGAGGTCGGGCTCGACGACATCGTGATCGTCGGCGAGAGCGAGGGTGAGGAGCCGACGCTGGCGGACCTGGTCGCAGAGGGCGGCGACCTCCCCGAGATCGACGTCGATCCGGAGAACGACCTCGCGGTCCTGCCCTACTCGAGCGGGACGACCGGCCTCCCCAAGGGCGTGATGCTGAGCCACCGCAACCTGATCGCAAACGTGCTGCAGACGGGCGAGACGATCCCGGTGACGGAGGACGACACCTCGATCGGCTGCCTCCCGTTCTTCCACATCTACGGAATGACCGTGATCATGAACCTCGGCCTCCGCAACGGCGCGACGATCGTGACGATGCCGCGCTTCGACCTCCAGGGCTTCCTCGACCTGATCGAGGAGCACACGGTCACGATCGTCTACGTGGTTCCCCCGATCGCGCTCGGCCTGGCCAAGCACCCCGCCGTCGAGGGCCGCGATCTCTCCAGCCTGCGGATGATCATGTCGGGAGCGGCCCCGCTCGGCGATGAGCTCGCGAAGGCCGTCGCCAAGCGCACCGGCGTGCCGACCATCCAGGGATACGGGATGACGGAGCTGAGTCCCGTCTCCCATGTCGCTCCGGTCGGCTCGCAGAAGGGCGGCTCGATCGGCCCGCCGCTCGCGGGCACCGAGTGCCGCATCGTCGACCCGGAGTCGGGCGAGGACGCCGAGCGAGGCGAGCTCTGGGTCCGCGGACCGCAGGTGATGAAGGGCTACCTCAACAACGAGGAGGAGACCAAGTCGACGATCGACTCCGACGGCTGGCTGCACACGGGCGACGTGGCCGAGATGGACGATGAGGGCTACTACTCGATCGTCGACCGACTCAAGGAGCTGATCAAGTACAAGGGCTTCCAGGTTCCGCCGGCAGAGCTCGAGGCGATCCTGATCAACCACCCCGGGGTCGCCGACTGCGCGGTCATCGGCGTGCCCGACGAGGAGGCCGGCGAGATCCCCAAGGGCTTCGTCGTGGTCTCCGACGACGACGTCACCGACGACGAGCTGATGGCGTTCGTCGCGGAGAAGGTCTCGCCGCAGAAGAAGCTCCGCCAGATCGAGCGCATCGACGAGATCCCGAAGTCGGCCGCCGGCAAGATCCTGCGGCGGGAGCTCGCCGGAAGGTAATCCGTGGCCACGTCCCACCGACCGCGCAACGAGGAGGACGGGGAGCTGCTGCCGGGGCTGAACTCCGTGCCGGCGGTCGCGCGGCTCGCGGCCGGGGCGTGGTACCGCGCCGCAACCTGGAGCATCAACACGACGTTCGAGGTGGCCGGCAGGGCATTCGGCGTCGCGGAGCGTGCCGCACCCGACGACGCGCTCGAGACGGTGGGAATGAAGAAGGAGGACGACCCCGACGAGGTCCGCGAGGACCGCGCTCGCTCGCTGCGCGAGCGCGGCGGAGAGCTGCTCGACCGGGCCGCAGACGTGCACTCCGACAACGACCCGGTCCATCCCGGCTTCGCCCGGATCGTCGATCAGCTCGCCCCCGATGAAGCCCGGATCCTGAAGCTGCTGATCAACGAGGGTCCGCAGGGGATCGTCTACGTCAACAAGGCCGCGCCCTTCGGGGTGGGCGCCCGCGAGATCGCCCGCCGCCTTTCGATGATCGGTCACGAGGCCGGCTGTCTGCACAGCGAGCTCGTCCCCGCCTACCTCGACAACCTCGTCTCCCACGGCCTCGTCGCGATCCGCCGCGACGCGCTCGAGGACGAGTTGCCCTACCAGGTGATCGAGGCCCAGCCGGAGGTGATCGAGGCGCTCCGCTCAGCCGGAGGGACGATCTTCCGCGGCCAGATCACCCGCCGGAGCGTGCACCTGACCGACTTCGGCCGGGCGTTCTGCCAGGTCTGCTTCCCACCCGAGCACCTGACCGGCGAGTTCGACGCGATCGAGTTCGATCGGCGCCTCGACGTGGCGGTCGCCCCTCCCGACGGTTCCGTCGACTGACGACCTAGAGCTGCGCGACGTCGGTCTCGAGGCCGAGCAGCAGGCGCCCTGAGAGCTCCAGCGTCGTCGGCGCGACCATCATGTGCTGCGCCGCCGTGTGGACGTCGCGAAGACGCCGCTCGAGCGTGGAGCCCCTGTAGAGCGAGCCGGCGCCGCCGAGCCGGTGCGCGACGTCGACGACCGCGACGGCGGTGCGCGCCGCATGCGTGGATGCGAGGCGCAGCCCGAGTCGATCGGAGACGGCGAGCGACCGGCCCGCGTCGGCGGAGGTCCACGCCACCTCGATCGCCTCCACGACCCCGGCGCGAGCGGCCCTGAGCGCGCCTTCCGCGGCGGCCAGATCGGCCTGCGTCGTCGCCCGCTCGGCGAGGCTGCGAGAGCTGCCCGCCGGCCTGCGTGCCCCCGCGAGGCCGACGACGTCGGCGAGGGCTCCGCGGGCGATCCCGGTGCAAACCGCCGAGATCGCGAGCGCGAGCAGACCGAAGAGCGGGAAGGAGTAGAGGGGCCCGGTCGCCGTAGGGGTGCCGCCGATGAGCGCGACGGCCCGCTCGGCCGGTATCGCAAGACCATCGACGGCCACATCGTGGCTCGCCGTGGCGCGGAGACCGAGTGAGTCCCACGTCTCGATCACCTCGACCTGCGCCCGCGGGACGACTGCGTAGAGGGGTCCGAGATCCGGGTGAACGCACCCGAGGCCGACCGAAGTCGCATGCGAGACGCCGCTCGCCAGCGGCCAACGGCCCCTGACCCGGACGGTGCCGTCGCCGGCGTCGGCGAGCTCTCCCCGTGGGGCGAAGGCTCCCGCGCCGATCGACGTCGCGTCGCCGAACAGGTCCGCGGCGGCGGCGGCGGGCAGGTACCCGGCGGCGACCCCGGACGTCGCGCCGATCGCCGCGCACCAACCGGCCGATCCATCCGCCGCCGCGATCGAGTCGATCGTCGCCCAGAGCTCTCGTGGATGGCTCTCGCCACCACCGAGGGTGGCGGGCACCAGGGACCTGAAGATTCCAGCTGCGCACATCGCCTCCACGACCGGCGCGCTCAGCTCGCCCGCCCGCTCCGATCCGGCCGCCTCCGCGGCGACCAGCTCGAGCAGCGCGGGGTCAGCCGCGATCGTGGGCATCCGCCAGCTCGGCGTAAGCGTCGAGCAGCGGCTCGACCTGCTCCCGGGGCCCGGGCGGCAGGTAGAAGACGGCGCGATCGACTCCGGCCGAGTCGTAGCGGCGCAGCGCCTCCGCCTCCGGCTTGACCGCGTAGAACGTCACCGGGATCCGCTCGCGCCCCGCCGCCTCCGCTCGGCGCTGCAGCTCCGCAATGCGGCCGGCCAGATCGCTCAGGCGGGTCTCAGGATTGGGGATCCATTCGTCCGCCACCGCGACGACGCGATCGAGCGCACCGTCGGAGTTCCCGCCGACGAGGATCGGCGGGTGCGGCTTCTGCACGGGCTTGGGCCAGGAGAAGATCGGCCCGAAGGAGACGTGCCGGCCGTCGAAGGACGCCTCGTCCTCGGTCCAGATCTCCTTCATCGCCTCGATCCGCTCGCGCATCAGCCCGAAGCGCGTCCGCGGGTTGGTCCCGTGGTTGACCATCTCCTCCTCGTTCCAGCCGGCGCCGACGCCGAAGAGGAAGCGGCCCGCGGAGATCCGGTCGAGCGTCGCGACCTCCTTGGCGGTGACGATCGGATCACGCTCGACGATCAGGCAGATCCCGGTGCCGACCAGCAGCCGCTCGGTGGCGACGGCGGCGGCCGACAGCGCAACGAAGGGGTCGTAGATGCGGCGGTACTCGTCCGGCAGGTCGCCGCCGCCGGGGTACGGCGTCGCCCGGCTCGTCGGGATGTGGGTGTGTTCGGGAACCCAGAGCGACTCGAAGCCGCGCTCCTCCACGAGCCGGGCGAGCTCGACCGGTTGGATCGACTCCGCCGTTGGGAAGATCGAGACCCCGAAGCGCACGATGGCAACCATAGTCGCGCGCCGCTCCGCTCAGCGGCATACTGCGGAGCGGATGGACGAGGGGTACTTCCCACGCGGTAGATCGGTGCTTCGGAGGGTCCAGGGCGAGCGCGCCGTCGGGCTCATGTACGGCCAGCGCGCGCTGCTGATCGGCGCCCTGGACGCCCGCAACTTCGTCGGCACCGCGAACCACACGCGGTTCCGCGATCGCCACTTCAAGCGGCTGTCGGCGACGGCGAAGATGTTCGAGACGATCTTCTTCGGGACGCGCGCCGAGGCCGATCGGGTCCTTGCGGTGGTCGCGCGGATGCACGGCGAGGTCCACGGAGAGCTCGGCGAGGATTCGGGCGCCTACCCACCCGGCACGCCCTACTCCGCACTCGATCCGGAGCTGATGCTCTGGACGATCGCCGTCGCGGCCGATTCGTCAGCCCGCTTCTATGAGCTGCTCGTCCGCGGGTTGCGCCCGGGCGAGCTCGACTCGTTCTGGTTCGACTGGGTGCGCTTCGGCGAGCTCTTCGGGATGCCGCGAGAGGTGGCGCCGCATGGCTGGGGCGAGTTCCGCGAATGGTTCGACGGTCGCCTGGCGAGTGACGAGATGCAGCTGACCGCCGAGGCGCGCACCGTCGGCAGGGGCGTCGCCTTCCACATCCCGGCACCGCGCATCGAGGCGCCCGCCATGGAGGCCCATAACCTGATCCTGCTCGGCAGCCTGCCGCCGCGGGTGCGCGAGTTCTACGGGCTGCCCTGGGATTTCGCGCGCGAGGCGGCGTTCACCGCGGCGACCCGGACGCTGCGCCTCTCGCGACCGCTGTCACCGCGTTCGCTCAGGCGGGGCCGCAACGGCCGCCACTTCGACCGGGTCGCGCGGATCGAGGGTGAGCTGATCGCGAGCGGACGGCCGCCGATCTCGCCGCCCGCGTCGTAGACTTAGCCGTGGTGGAGGAGTCAGTAGGGAGGATCAGGGGATGGAGCATCGTCGCGCTCGTGGCGGCGCTGCTGGTCGTGCTCGCGGTGGGCGGCCGCGACGCTCGCGCATCCGAGACCCCGCTCGCGAAGGGCGCCCACAAGGGGGCGATCCTGCACGCGACGATCCGCCGCACCAAGTACGGCATTCCGCACATCCGGGCCAAGGACATCAAGAGCCTGTCCGCGGGCTACGCCTATGCCTTCGCTCAGGACGACATCTGCACGATCGCCAGCGAGTACGTCACGGTCTCCGGCGAGCGGTCCCGCTACTTCGGGCCGGATGCCACGTGGACCTTCAGCGGCAACGGGATGAAATACCGCAACGAGGTCGCCGACACGTACTTCCAGTGGGCGAAGCAGCAGAAGATCGTGCCGAAGCTGGTCAAGCAGCCGCCGCCCCTCGGGCCGAAGCGCGGCGTCAAAAAGGGCGTCAAGGGATACGTCGCCGGCTACAACGCCTACCTGCGCAGGGTCGGCGTCGATGGGATCAAGGATCCGGCGTGCAGAGGCGCAGCTTGGGTCCGGCCGATCAAGCCGATCGACGTCTATCGCCGCTTCTTCCAGCTCGGGATCCTCGCCAGCTCCGGGGCCACGCTCGACGGGATCGTCAACGCGACGCCGGTCTCCCCCACCGCCGCGGCCGCGGCGGACGCGAAGCGCAACGAGGCGCTGAGGACGGGCACCGGGCTCGAGAGGCTGCAGCCGAAGCTCGGCTCGAACGCCTACGCGCTCGGCAAGGACGCGACGAAGAACGGCCGCGGCATGGTCCTCGGCAATCCCCACTTCCCCTACCACGGCTCCGAGCGCCTCTACCAGGCGCAGCTGCAGATCCCGGGCAAGCTCAACGTCGAGGGCGGCAGCCTCTACGGCGTCCCGCTGATCAACATCGGCTGGACCGAGGGACTCGCCTGGTCGCACACGGTCGCGACGGCCTGGCGGTTCACCCCGTTCAAGCTGACGCTGCCCCCCGGCGATCCGCACTCCTACATCGTCGACGGCGTGACCAAGCCGATGGAGGCGACCGAGGTGACGATCCAGGAGAAGACCGGCGACGGCAAGCTCGTGCCGCACACCAAGACCATCTACTCGACCGAGTTCGGGCCGATGATCGACAACCTGGTCGGCTCCATCCCGCTGCCGTGGACCGACGGCTCGGGCTTCGCGCTCAAGGACGTCAACGCGACGAACTTCCGCTACATCAACCACTTCTTCGACAACAACTTCGACCAGTCCGTCAAGGAGTACGACGAGACCGAGCGCAAGTACCAGGGGATCCCGTGGGTCAACTCGATCGCCGCCGACAGCGCGGGTCATGCCTATTACTCGATGCAGGGTGCGATCCCGAACGTCCCCGATGAGCTCGCTCAGGAGTGCAACACCCTCAGCGGCGTCTACGACACGATCGGCCTTCCGGTGCTCGACGGATCGCGCTCGGCCTGCGACTGGAAGGACTCGCCCGGCGCAGTCGCGGCGGGCACGTTCCCACCCGACGAGGTGCCGACGGCGGAGCGCGGCGACTACTTCACCAACAGCAACGACAGCCACTGGCTCTCCAATCCGGAGGCGCCGATGACGGGCTTCGACCGGATCATCGGGATCGAGAACGCCGAGCGCTCATACCGGACGCGCATGGGCCTCATCCAGGTCGAGGAGCGGCTCGCGGGGACCGATGGGCTGCCCGGCAAGGGCTTCGACCTGAAGTCGCTCGAGCGGGTCGCGCTCGGCGACCGCGTCCTGCTCGGCGAGATGTGGCGGGAGCCGCTCGTCGCCTTCTGCGACTCGGCTCCCGGCGGGACGCTGCTCGGATCGGCGGGCCCGGTGCAGCTCGGCGATGCCTGCGACGTTCTGCGCAATTGGAACGAGCGCGACGATCTCGACTCCGCCGGCGCCCTGCTCTTCCGCCGTTTCGCGCAGAACCTGCTCGCCAACTTCCCCGGCGTGCCGACCGGACTGGAGGGGTCGGACTACCCCGGGCGCGAGACGCTCTTCACGACGCCGTACTCGAACGCTGACCCGGTCCACACGCCGAGCGGCCTCGACACCGCGAACCCGCTCGTCGGCCGCGCGCTCGCCGACGCGATCACCGACCTGCAGGGGGCGAACATCCCGATCGACGCCGGCCTGCGCGGCCATCAGTACACGACCCGGGGCGGCGCGGACATCTCGCTACCGGGCGGACCCGACCCGCTCGGCAACTTCAACGTGATCACCGCTCCCTGGAAGGCGGGCAAGGGCTTCACCGACATCGTGCACGGCTCGAGCTTCATCATGGCCGCGCAGTTCACGGGCAAGAAGTGTCCGGTCAGGGCGGGCACCTTCGTCACCTACAGCGAGAGTGAGAATCAGAGCTCCAAGCACTCCAGCGACTACACGCGCGCCTTCGCGGACAAGCGGTGGAACGATGCTCCGTTCTGCAGCAGGGATCTGCGCAAGCAGACCCTCTCGAAGCGGAGGCTGACGATTCAGGCGCGCCCGAAGGGCAAGCGGCCGTAGGTCCTCATCCCCCGCCGCTCGCCACCGAGGCGATCAGGTCGGCGGCGCGCTCCTTCCCCGCTCGGGAGCGCAGGTGGCTCGCGACGTCGGCGAGCCTCGCGGCCAGCCGCTCGTCGGCGAGCAGCTCGTCGATGGCCCCGTGCAGCTCGGCGGGCTCGTGCCGGTATGTGTCGAGGCGCCGCCCGAACCCGGTCTCGTCCATTCGCTGCGCGTTGTCGTACTGATCCCAGAAGAGCGGCAGCACGACCATCGGCTTGCCGAAGTGCAGGCCCTCGGTGATCGTGTTGTTGCCCCCGTGGGTGATGATCAGATCAACCTGCGGCAGCACCGAGGTCTGCGGCAGGAACTCCTCGCCGACCATGTTCGGGCCGAGCTCGAGCTCGGCGTGCTGCGGGCCCATCGAGACGATCACCCGGTAGCGGGTGTCGGCCAGGGAACCGATGAGGCGGCGCATCAGCTCGACGTCGCCGGAGCCGAGCGATCCGAGGCTGAGATATACGAGCGGACCGTCGCCGGAGGCCAGCGGCTCGGGAAGCTCCCACGCGGCGTCGGTCGAGCGAACGCTCGACTCGAGGTTGTGCCACGTCGGCCCGAGGGGCTCGGCTCGCTCGTAATCGACCGCCGCCGGATACATCCAGAGGTTGAGGTCGGACGAGTCGTGCATCAACTCGAGGCCGGGGAGCGGTGGCGCGCCGCGCTCGCGGCAGTACTCGTCGAAGGAGGCATGCAGGGGTCCGATGACGCGGGCATATTCGTCGCGGAACTCCTCCCAGCCGGTCCGATCGGCGGTGGGGTAGCCGGAGAACACGGGGGGAATCGCGGGATCCTTCACCTCGGCCGGGTTGCAGGAGACGATCCGGACCCACGGCAGTCCGCTGGCCGGCAGCGCCGGGAAGGAGACGACGTTGTCCTCGACGATCACGTCGGGGCGGACCTCGTCGATGATCTCGACGAGCCGCTCCTCGACGTGACGAGCGCCCTCGATCAGCGCCTCGAACGTGGGAGCGATGAAGCCCTCGAGCTGCTCGATCGTCGGCCGGCGGAAGACCGGCGCCGTCTCCCGGATGAAGTCCTTCCAGAACTGGCCGGGGTCCTCCGGGGTCTCGGGGGCGGGGCCGAGGCGCATCAACCGCTCCTCGAATCCATGACCGATGAAGGTTCCCTCGAACGACTCCTCGCCGATGAAGACGACGCGCCATCCGCGCCGCCGCAGGACGTCGGCGATCCCGATGCAGTTGTTCGTCGGCCCGAAGGCGCTTTCGGGGAAGAAGAGCGCGGTCTTGGCCATCGCGCAACCCTAGATCCAAACGAGGCGGGCCCGCAAGCGCTCGCTGCACACCGTTTACGATTCCCCGATGCGGATTTCGGAGATCCTGGGACGGGGGGAGCCATGCTTCTCCTTCGAGTTCTTCCCGCCGAAGACGGACGAGGGCGTCGAGGCGCTGTTCGCCAGCATCGAGGACCTGCACCGGCTGAACCCGGGCTTCGTCTCGGTCACCTACGGCGCGGCGGGCTCAACCCGCGACGGGACCGTCGAGGTCACGACCCGGATCCAGCGGGAGTACGGGATCGAGGCGATGGCTCACCTGAGCGTCGTCGGGGAGACGCGTGAGGGCATCGAGACGATCCTCAGCCGATTCGCCGACGCCGGCATCGAGAACGTCCTCGCCCTGCGCGGCGACCCCCCGCGCGGTGAGGGTCAGTTCACCCCCACCCCAGGCGGGCTGAGCAGCTCCGCGGAGCTCGCCGCGTTCATCCGCTCCTACGGTCCTACGGCCGAATTCGGGATCGGCGCCTCCTGCTTCCCCGAGGTCCATCCCGAGGCCCCGTCGGCCGCCGCCGATATCGCCTTCCTGCGCGAGAAGGTCGAGGCCGGCGCCGAGTTCCTCGTCAGCCAGCTCTTCTTCGACAACGAGGTCTACTTCGACTGGCTCGCCGAGGTCCGCGAGGCCGGCATCGAGGTCCCGGTCATCCCGGGAATCCTGCCGATCATCTCGCGCTCCGGGCTGCACAGCTTCTGCAAGGTCTGCGATGCCCAGATCCCCGAGCGTCTCGATGCTCAGCTCGCCGCGCTCGACGGCGACGAGGAGGCCGAGCGGCGCTTCGGCATCGCCTACGCATCCCGCCAGTGCGAGCAGCTGCTGGCCTCCGGGGCGCCGGGCATCCACTTCTTCGTGCTCAACCGCGCCGTCTCCGTGAAGGCGATCCTCGGCGCCCTGTTGGCCGCGCGCCCCTGGGATCGCGCGACGGGCGAGCCGGCCGGCGCGAGCGGCGGGCGCTGAGCATGCGCTCGTTCACCTACGAGGGCAACCGGATCTTCTACGACGTCTGGGGCGAGGGCGATCGGGTCCTCGTCCTCACCCACGGGCTGCTGATGAATCACGGGATGTACGCCAGGCTCGCCCCCGAGATGGCTGATCTCGGCTATCGGGTCATCTGCCTGGACCTGCTCGGACACGGCGATTCCGACGCGCCGCCCGACCTCGGCCTCTACTCGATGACCGCCTTCGCCGATCAGATCGAAGCGCTTCTCGATCACCTCGGGATCGAGCGGGCCGTCGTCGGCGGCACCTCGCTCGGCGCCAACGTCGCGCTCGAGTTCGGCGTCTCCCACGCCGACCGCGCCCAGGGTCTCTTCGTCGAGATGCCCGTTCTCGACAACGCGCTCGTAGCCGTCGCGGTCGCCTTCACGCCGGTCCTCGTCGGCGCTCAGCTCGCGGCTCCGCTGCTCGGCCTGCTCTCGGTCGCCGCCCGCAGGATTCCCCGTAGCCACTATCTCCTCGACATCGGGCTCGACTGGGTGCGCCGCGACCCGCGCAGCTCCTCGCGCGTCCTGCAGGGGCTGCTGCTCGGCCGCACCTGCCCGCCGCGGGCGGAGCGAGAGCTGATCGAGACCCCGGCCCTCGTCATCGGCCACCCGTCGGACCCGATTCACCCGTTCGCCGACTCCGACGATCTCGTCCGCGAGATGCCGAACGCGAGGCTGGTCGATGCCAACTCCATCGTTGAGTGGCGACTCAGTCCCGGCCGCCTCAACAAGGAGCTGGACCGCTTCCTGACCGACGTCTGGGGCACGCGCGCGGCGCCGAAGCTCGCGGTCGCCTAGCTGCGCGACCGGGTGCCCACCGGCCGTCCCGGTAACCCCCGTTCGCTAGATTCCACCGCCGATGGCAAGCCGGAAGGATGAGAAGGAGCGCCTCCGCCAGGAGCGCATCGCGGCGGAGAGACAGAACTCCGCCGCCGCGCGCAAGCGCTTGATGCTCGGCTACATCGTCGCCGGCGTGCTCGGCGTGGCCGTCGTCGGCGGCGTCATCGTCGCCGTCGTCAGCGGCGGGGGCAACTCCAGCGGCGCGGGCGATGACGGCGGCCCGAACGTCAACACCACCTACGGCGTCGTCCCCAAGGGGATCGAGATCGACAACCGCACCGGCACCACCCCGGCCGAGATCCAGGACGGCAACCTGACCTCTGCCGCGAAGACCGCCGGCTGCGACCTGCAGCTGAACCTCAAGGACGAGGGCAACACGCACGTCGACCCGCCCACCCCCGCCTCGCTGCCGAAGTACGGGACCAACCCGCCCACCTCCGGCGACCACTACCCCACCCCCCTCGCCGACGGCGCCTTCCTGGAGGAGCCGCCGGTCGGGAACTTCCTCCACTCCATCGAGCACGGGCGGATCGAGATCCAGTACAACCCCGACCTCTCCGAGGCCGATCAGCTGGCCATCAAGGGGGTCTTCGACTCCGATCGGCCCGGCGTGATCATGTTCCCGAACCCCGACATGCACTACGACGTCGCCACCACCGCCTGGACCCAGCTCATGGGCTGTGCGAGCTTCGACGGGGACGCCACCCTCGACGCCATTCGCGACTTCCGCGATGAGTACCGGGGCCGCGGTCCCGAGGCGATCGCCTTCTAGCCTCGCTTGCCTCACCCCTGAGACTCTGAAAGAGTTTCGGTATGCCCGCGGAACCGGCCGATTGGCGCGCCGAGAAGCTCTCCCGGATTCGCGACCTGATCGTGCAGGCGGTCCCCGACGTGGTCGAGGAGATCAAGTGGCGGAAGCCCTCGAGCCCTGACGGCGTCCCGGTCTGGTCCCACGAGGGGATCATCTGCACCGGTGAGACCTACAAGGACAAGGTGAAGCTCACCTTCGCCAAGGGAGCCTCGCTCGACGACCCCGCCGGCCTCTTCAACTCCAGCCTCGACGGCAAGGTCAGGCGCGCCATCGACCTCCGCGAGGAAGACGAGATCGCGGCGGACGCCTTCGAGGCTCTCGTCCGAGCCGCCGCGGAGCTGAACGCGGCCTAGCCGCACCCTGGATTGCAACCGAGGCTCCGTGGTTTCGGCCGCCCAGCCCACCTGAGAGCATCGGCGGTACTTCGCCGTACGCGGCGGGTTACTCTCTTTGTGAGGATTCGTTAACACGAATGACCGCCCGACGCCTGACATCCGCTCTGCTCATCGCCATGGCCGCGAGCTTCGTCTGGGCGGTCGCACCGGCTCTCTCGACCAGGCCGTACGTCCCGGCGGCCGACGACTTCTCCCAGCGGTTGCCGGCCGTCAAGGCCATCGGCCACCCCTCCGCCAGGAGCGCCGAGCGCAAGCGGGCATATGGAGCCGAGGGGCCGGTCCTCTTCCGCTCGTCCCCCATCGTGGCGCCACACCGCTTCGACCTCGTCGGCGTCGCCGGCGAGATGCACGCGCTCGAGTTCCGGGCTCGCTCCGCGGGCGAGCCATGGAGCCATTGGGTGGAGACCGACAACGGCGATCCGGTCTACACCGCCGGCGCCGAGGAGGTCCAGGTGCGCAGCCGCAACGTCCCGATCAAGGGCAGGCTTCACTACGTCAACGTGAGCGGGGACGAGACGACCGCCAGCGGCCTGCTCACGTCGCTGCGCGAGAACGTCAACTCCGCGCTCGTCGACACCCTCGGAACCCCTCTCGCCAGCGCCGCAACCAGGAGGCCTCAGTTCATCAGCCGCACCGAGTGGGGTGCGAACAAGCCGAACGGCGGCTGCCAACCGCGCCAGAAGCCCGACTACGGAAAGGTGAAGGCCGGGGTGATCCACCACACGGTCAGCACCAATACCTACACCGAGGCCCAGGCGCCCTCCATCGTGCTCGGGATCTGCCGCTATCACCGCAACGGCAACGGCTGGAACGACATCGGCTACAACGCGCTCGTCGACCGCTTCGGCAACCTCTACGAAGGTCGGGCCGGCGGCCTCAGCAGGGCCGTGGTCGGCGCGCAGGCGGAGGGCTTCAACTCCCAGACCACCGGGATCGCGACGATCGCCGACCACCGGACGAAGCCACCGACGAAGGGTGAGGTCACCGGCATCGTCAACTATCTCGCCTGGAAGCTGAGCAGCAACGGGCTCGATGGCACCGGGAGCACGTCGCTGCTCTCGGCGGGCGGCTCCAGCAACCGGACGCCGGCCGGCAAGCGCGTCAGGACCAAGCTCGTCCTCAGCCACAGCGACCTCGGCTTCACCGAGTGCGCCGGGGATGCCCTCCGCATGAGGATCCCGGCAATCCGCCGCGCCGTCCAGGCGCGGATCGCCGCGGGTCCGGCGCCGAGCGAGCCCCCACCGCGGGGCGGCAAGGGGCACAAGGGCGGCAAGCGTCACCATGGCGGCGGCGGGGGGACCCCCGCCGGCGGCTCCAGCCCCTAGCTGGTCGGAGCGCGGTAGAGCGGGAAGAACTCGGCGGCCGAGCGTCCCTCCGAGAGCCGCTCGTAGGCGGGCGCGTCACAGACCAGCTCATGCGTGCGAAACGGCAGCTCCCTGTTGGCGAAGCCGCGCTTGAACTCCTCGAGGCCGTCCCCGGGCGCGAGCCCCCCGCCGAGGTTCATCGGCAGCCCGAGCTCGTCGGCGAGGTCGTTGACGGCCACGATCAGGTTCTTCGAGGGGGCCTGACGACGGTGGGAGTCAGCGGTTCCCGAGAGGTAGTAGTGCAGGAAGCCGTCGCTGCGGGCCGCGATCGCGGCCGCCGCGACGTCCCCGTCGGGCCCGACGACCTTGACGAGCCACGTGGCGGCGAAGGAGAGGAGCGTCCGGAAGTAGTCGGCGTCGAAGAAGTAGTGCTCGGCCGCGTCGACCGCGTGCATGGTCTCCGTGTAGACGGCGAGGAAGGCGGCGAGGTCCTGGGGCGTCGCCCGGGGGCCCTCGGCCAGCTCGACCGAGTACCCGGCCGCCTCGCTCTTGCGGATCTGCTGACGATCGCTCATCCGCGACTTGCGCGGCAGCTCAGGATCGGAGACGAGCACGATCGAGCGATCCCTCCCGCCGGCGAAGGCGGGCGGGTCGCCGAGCCGGTCGCGGATGAAGAGGCTGACCAGACCGGAGTCGGCGAGGGGCGCGGAGCCGGGATCGATCGGCGCGCCGACCACCGCGGCCCCCGGGTATGAGTAGGGAGAGATCCCGTCGAGCAACTCGGAGCCGGGGATCGGCCGCACGAGCAGCGGGACGGCGGCGCGGTCGGCGCCGTCGGTGACCACGAGGGTGTGGGTCGCGCCCTCGGCGTCGAAGAAGGCGCGGCTGCGGAAGAACTCGTCCTCGACGGCCGCCTCGCCGCGATCGGCGATCAGCTCGACGGAGGCGATGCCACTTCCCCCTCGGCGGGCTCCTCGCGCCAGCGCTCGATCCAGCCCTCGCGGGTGATCCCCCAGATCTCGCAGTCGATCAGCGTCCCGTCAGGGCGGCGAATGTGCTCCGTCATCGTTCCCTCGTGCACCCATCCCTGCCAGGTGACGGCCTTCTTCGCCGGCACGTTGAAGGAGGGGATGCGTCCGTAGACGCGATGGGCGCCGAACTCCTCGAAGGCCTTGGCGACGGTCAGGCGCTCCGCCTCGCGCCCGACGCCCTTCGCGCCGGGCGGATCCCCGATCAGCGCGCCGAGCTCCGGCGCCGTCTGGCGGAAGAGCCCGTAGAGCGCGGTGAACCCGACCGGCTCCTCGCGGCCCTCGACCTCGATCGCCCACTTGCGGTCCTCGCCGTCGGCGCCGACGGCCGCCGCGGTCCAGCCCTCGGCGTTCTCGGCCGTGAAGGCGGCGCGAACCTCCATCAGCGACGAGATCGCGTCGCGGTTGTTGAACCAGCGGTGGACGGCTCGGGCATCCTCCTGCCGGAACGGCCTGATCCTCACTTCGACCTCGGAGCCGCGCATCGAGGCCGGACTCTAGCCGCCCCACGAAGGGGTGGACCACCGTGGCATCATCCGGCGGGTGAACGGCACCCCAGCCGCCGCGCAAGGGCTGCGCGACCTCGCGCGGCTGCGCCGCGTCCGCGACCGGATCGATCGCGAGTACGCGCAGCCACTGAACGTCGAGGTACTCGCTCGGGCCGCGCACATGTCCCCCGGGCACTTCAGCCGCCGATTCCGGCTCGCGTACGGCGAATCGCCGTACAGCTACCTGATGACGCGCCGCATCGAGCGCGCCATGGCGCTGCTGCGCCTCGGTGAGCTCAGCGTCACCGAGGTCTGCTTCGAGGTCGGCTGCTCATCCCTCGGCACCTTCAGCACGCGCTTCACCGAGCTCGTCGGCATGCCGCCGAGCGACTACCGGCGCAGCGAGTCGGACGCGACGGCGGGGATGCCCTCGTGCCTGTCCAAGCGCGTGACCAAACCGGTCAGGAATCGAGAAGCGCCTCCCCCGAGCCGGAGCTAGCTTGGCCGCCATGGAAATCACAATTCACTCCTGCATGCTCCCGCACAACGACCCCGACGCCACCCTCGGCTTCTATCGAGACACGCTCGGCTTCGAGGTCCGAAATGACGTCGGCTACAACGGAATGCGCTGGATCACTGTCGGCCCGGCCGACCAGCCCGCAACGTCGATCGTCCTCTATCCGCCGAACGCCGACCCCGGGGTCACCGACGACGAGCGCCGGACCATCGCCGCGATGATGGCCAAGGGCACCTACGCCAGCGTCAATCTGGCCACCACCGACCTCGACGGCACCTTCGCGCAGCTCCAGGCCGGCGAGGCCGAGGTCGTGCAGGAGCCGACGGAGCAGCCGTACGGGATCCGCGACTGTGCGTTCCGCGACCCGGCGGGCAACCTGATCCGCATCCAACAGCTCACCTGACGCGCGGCTTCAGCCCGGGTCGAGGCCCTTTCCCGTGAGTACCTGGGTCACGGTCCGGACGAGGATCCTCAGATCGAGCCCGGGCGAGCGGTTCTCCACGTACCAGTTGTCGAGCTCGATCCGCCGGCCCCAGCTGATCCCGACCCGCCCGTTGACTTGGGCCCATCCCGTAATCCCCGGGCGCACGGCGTGACGGCGGTGCTGGTGGGGAGCGTAATGCTCGAGATGGGCGGGGATGGTCGGGCGAGGGCCGACGATCGCCATCTCCCCCCTGAGCACGTTGACCAGGTTGGGAAGCTCGTCGAGCGAGGTCCGCCGGAGCACGCGGCCGACCTTCGTCACCCGCGGGTCGGCCGTCTCCACCGCGGTCCCGACGCCGACCGGATCGCTGCCGATCGACATCGTCCGCAGCTTCAACAGCTCGAACTCCTCCTCGCCGCGACCGACCCGCCGTTGGCGGTAGATGGCCGGGCCGCGGCTGTCGAGGCGGATGGCCACGATCGCGGCGATCAGCAGCGGCGAGAGGAGGAGCAGGACGACTCCCGCGACC
Source organism: uncultured Solirubrobacterales bacterium (assembly GCA_963826475.1). GTDB lineage: Bacteria > Actinomycetota > Thermoleophilia > Solirubrobacterales > 70-9 > RHKX01. The sequence goes on from CAWGXC010000003.1 coordinate 2,047,938, forward strand.
AGGACGTCGGCGACCCGCGGGAGTCCTCGCCTCGCGGTCGCGAACGGGCTCTCGGCCTGACGCTCGCGCAGCGCGGGGTCCTCGGCGGGCGGCGCGAGGAAGGGATCCGGGTCGCTCACCTGGTGCCCTCCGACTTCTCCCATGCCGCGGGCGGGCCGTTTCGCACGCGGTCCCAACAGCCGAGGGCGATCGAGGCGGTGACGAGCACGTAGTAGCGGGCGATCCGCGCCGGGCGGCTCGGCGCGACGTCCGCCAGCGCCGCCGCGGCCAGCAGGGCGAGCTGGGAGGCGAGCGCCAGCCGGTAGATCCAGCCGCTGCGCAGCAGCAGGAGGTTGGCGCCGAGAAGCTTCAGATGCAGCAGCGGGCTCGCGTAACGCAGGATGCGATGGGAGAGGATCTCGAACCCGAAGATGGCTCCGTAGCCGCGTGGGTCCCACATCCGGTCGGTGAGGACGATGTCTGGGATCCCGACCATCATTCGCCGCTTGCGGGCGAACTCGCCCTCGATCGTCGGCACCATCTTCTCCTCCGCGCGGGCGCCGGCCACGTAGACGGAGCGCCATCCGGCCTTGCGCAGCTCGAACGGGAAGGAGAGGTCGTGGCTGCGCGACGGGGCGAGGAACCGGTAGGCCGCTCGGCGCACGGCGTAGATGCCGCCGTTGCCCGCGGTGATCCCGCCGAGCGCGGACTCCAGGTCCGCGCACCCACATCTCGTAGCGCCAGTAGGCGCCCTCCTCGTTGTCCCCGGCGGCGTCGCTGAAGCGCACCTGCCCGCAGGCGTAGCCGACCTCGGCGTCGGCGAATGCACCGGCCAGCGCGCGCAGCGCCCCCGGCTCCCAGTAGGCATTGGCGTCGCTGAAGGCGACGACCTCCCCGGCGGCGCGCTTGACCGCCGCGTTCTGGGTCGCGATCTTGCCCGCGCGCGGAAGGTCGAGGACGACGTCTGCTCCCGCGCCTCCCGCGAGCTCGGCGGTGCGGTCGGAGGATCCGTCGGAGGCGACGATCAGCTCGAGGCGATCGCGCGGGTAATCGAGCGCGAGGGCGTTCGCGACCTTCGCCTCGATCACGTCCTCCTCGTCGAACGCGGAGACGATCAGCGACACGCGCGGGAGCTCGGCGTCGGCGGGCGGCTCAGGCTCGGGCCGCCGGCCGCGCACCCTCGCGATCGCGGCGAGCGCGAGCGGGTACGTCACGTGCGTGTGGACCAGGGCCCCGGCCGCTCCCCAGAATGCTGCTCTCGCGAGGCGCATCAGAGGATTATCGGCCGCCGGCGCCGAGGCTCCGGTACAGCTCCAGCGTGCGGGTTGCGATCGATTCCCAGCCGAACTCGCCGGCGACGGCGCGTGCCGTCGCCTGCTCGAGCTCCCGGCGCTTGGGCGGATTTGCGATCAGCTCCTCCAGAGCCGCCGCGAGGGCGACGGGATCCCCGGGTGGGACGAGGCGGGCGGCACCGTGACGGTTACCGATCTCGGAGAACCCGCCGACGTCCCCGAGCACCATGGCCTTGCCGAACGCGAGCCCGGCGTAGAGGACGCCCGACTGCTCGATCTCCCGGTAGGGGAGGGCGAGCACGTCGGCACGCCGCATCAGGGCCGGGATCTCGTCATCGGCGATGAACCGCGGCAGGAACCGCACCGTCCCGGCGGCGCGATCGGCGAGCTGCCGCAACGGCTCGAGGGACATCCGCGGCATGCCGGCGATCCACAGCTCCGCGCCCTCACCGTTCATCCGCCCGAACGCCTCCAGCAGCGTGTCGATCCCCTTGTATGGGCGCAGCAGGCCGAAGAAGAGGATCACCGGGCCCTTTACCTTCGCCATCTCCGGCGGCAGCGCCCTCTCGTCGGCGAGCCCGGTCAGGTAGTCCAGGGGCCCGTGCGGGATCACGTGGACGAGAGCGGGGTCGAGGCCCGCCTCCGAGCGAAGGCGCTCGGCCGCCCCCTGGGTATGGACGACGACCGCGTCGAAGGCCTCCAGCACCCGGCGTCGACGGGCCATCCTGCGAGCCTCGCCGACCTTGGGCAGGGGCGCGTGGAGGGTGAGCAAGCGTGGCTGCCCCGGCCGGCGGGGCCCGAGCAGGTGACGGTCGAGGTCGGGGAGCGTGAGCCACTGCCAATGAGCGACGTCGGCGTTCGCGGACGCGAGATGGCGACGCGCGGCGAGCATCCCGGGCACGTGTTCGAGGGCCTTCACGGCCAAACGCATGCGACCGAGGCCATCGTTCCCGGTGCTGCGCCGATAGAAGGCGCGCTCGTCAGCGCGGTATCCATCGGGCGCGGGGACCGGGCCGTAGAGGAAGCGGCTGGTGAGCAACTCGACCTCGGCGCCGGCACGCGCGAGGGCCGCCGCCAGGGAGCGGTCGTAGGGCGGCGTGAACGCCGATGGATCGAGCAGGGTGACCCGCAAGGGCTGCATGGGCGACGATTGTCCCTGTGGAGCTCTCCTATTGCATCGTCAACACCGACGGCCGCGAGCATCTCGGCGCCTGCCTGCGCGCGATCGCCGCCACCCATCCCGAGGGGGTCGGGCACGAGATCCTGCTGCTCGACAACGCCTCGCAGGACGGGTCGGCGGCCCTGGCGCGGGAGATCGCCGCCTCCGATCCGCGACTCGCCGACGCCCTCCGGGTGATCGAGCTGGATCGCCGGCAGGGGAAGGCGGCCAACGACACCCGCCTGCTCACCGACGCCGCGGGTGAGTTCTGCTTGCTCCTCAACGAGGACTCGGAGTTGCTCCCGGGGGCGGCCGCTGCGCTGATCGGCGCCCTGCGCGACGACCCGGATGCGGGGGCAGCCGGCGCTCAGCTCCTGGACCCCGACGGCAACCCGCAGCCGTGCGCGTGGCGGCTGCCCGGCGTCGGGACGGCGCTCGCCCAGGCGCTCTTTCTGCACAAGCTGCTCGTCACCCAGAGCGGCGGCGAGAGCACCCGGCGCGTCGGCTGGGCCCAGTCGGCGGCTCTGCTCGTCAGGCGCGCGGCCGCCGAGCGCGTCGGGTACCTCGACCCGGCGTTCTTCGTCTACTCCGACGAGACCGACTTCTGCAAGCGCCTCGGCGACGCCGGCATGAGCACCCTCTACGTGCCGTCCGCCCGTGCGATCCACCACGAGCAGCTCTCCACCGACCGCACCTCCCCCTTCCGGATCGTCGAGTTCCATCGCAACCGCGACCTCTACGTGCGCAAGCACCACGGGCCGGCAGCGGCAGCGGCGGTCCGGGTTCTGACCTCGCTCTCCTATCTGCCGCGGGCGCTCGCCGCGACCGTCCTACCGGGTCACGATCCGCGCTGGTACCTCCTGCACGCCCGCCAGGCCCTGCGCCCGAGCGGCGAGGGCATCCGCGAGCTCGTCGAGCGCCGCGGGTCCTAGAAGCCGCCGCGATCGGCGTCGCGCGTCTCCGCCTCGTAGAGCTCGCTGCCGTCTCCCCCGCCCCCATCGGCGCCGGCGCGCATCCTGGCGAAGCGCTCGCGCAGGTCCCCGGACCTGACGGCTTCGGCGATCGCCCGGCGCTCGTCGGGCCGGACGCCGCCGCCGAACCAGAGGATCACCGGATAGAGGGCGACGAGGACGCCGCGGGAGAGCAGGCCCACGACTCCATGCGTCGGCAACAGCAGCTCCCCGGCGGCGATCAGCGCGGCTGCGGACCCCACGACGAGGGTCAGCCTCCCCCACTGCCAGGGAATCGGGAAGAGCCGATGGGTGACCAGCCCGAGCAGGACGTTGACGATCACGTAGGAGGCGACCAGCGCGATGCCGGCGCCGACGATTCCATGCGAGGGCACGAGGGCGAGGTTGAGGCCGATGTTGGAGATCGTCGCCACGATCGTGACCGGAAAGCTGAGATCGGTCCGCCCGGTGCGGCCGAGGATCACGACGAGCGCGAGATAGACGCCGTAGAGGGCCGCTCCCAGCGACAGCGGACCGATCACCCTGAAGGCGTCGAAGTACTCGTCGGAGGCCAGCAGCCGCACCATCCAGCGCGCCTCGAGCCACATGCCGACGACGATGAAGCCGCAGAGTGCCGTGAACGCGGTCAGGACGACGGCGTAGGCGCGCCGGGCCTCGTCGTCGTCCCGGATCGAGTAGGCGAGCGGCGGCCACGCGAGCTGAAAGCCGCGGACGACGATCTGGATCGCCTGGGAGAACTTGAACGCCAGCGCGTAGAGGCCGAGCTCGGCCGCGCCCACGTAGCGGACCAGGATGACCCGGTCGATCACCTGCAGCGAGTAGAGGGAGAGCTCCGCCGGCATCGTCGGTGCGCCGAAGCGCAGCATCCGGCCGAGCAGCTCGCGGTCGGGGAGCAGGCCGAGCCGGCGCCGCTCCCTGAGCGCGAACCAGATCACGAACGGGATCCCCGATGCGTAGCTGCCGAGCAGCAGGCCGCGCGCGCCCTCGCCGGCGACGACGACGAGCAGCACGGTCAGCGGGATCGCGACGAGGACGTGGGCGATGGTGAAGGCGAAGTAGGCCTTCGCCCGCTCGTCGAGGCGGAGCAGGGAGATCAGGTACTCGTAGAGCGTCAGCAGCCAGAGGCCGCCGATGGAGATCCGGACGAGGTCGGCTGAGACCTGAGCGGAGAGCAGCTCTCCGATCTGGGACGCGAGCGGAAGGGCGATCAGCGCGGCGACCGTGCTCAACCAGAAGAGCGCCGCGAAGCCGGTCCTGATCACCTCGTCGGGATCCTCGCCGGGGAGGTAGAAGAAGCGCAGGAGGGACTCGATCAACCCGAAGCGGATGACGATGCTCGCGGTCACGACGGAGGTGAAGAGCAGCTCCGCGATCCCGTAGTCGTCCGGTTCGACGTAGTGGGTGTAGAGCGGCAGCAACGCGACCGCGAACACCTTCGAGATCACGCTCGCCGCGGTGTAGGCGGCGCCGGTGCTCGCCAGTCGTCGCAGGTAGTCGGCCATCAGCGGAGCTCCGGCCTCAGGCGGTACGCGGGTGGTCGTCGAGGACGGGCGTCGCCGCCTTCCCCGCTGCCGGCGCGAGCGTCACCGAGGCGACCGCCAGCAGCGCCCAGGTGATCGGGTCGGTGAGGAAGGCCGCGTAGCCGAGGCTGTGTACGACCATCACCGCGTAGACGGCGAGCGCCGCCGCCGCGAGGGGCGACCCGCGCGCGCGGGTGCGCAGCGCCGGGCCCGCGGCGGCGATCATGCCGGCGATCGTCACGAACAGCAGGCCGCCGTAGGCGAGCAGCCCGATCAATCCACCTTCGGCGGCGACGGTGACGGGCTCGGTATGGCTCTCCACCGCGACCCCGGCACCGCCCCCGTAGCGGGCCTTGAACTCCGCTGGGAAGCTCCCCGATCCACTGCCGAGGATGGGTGAGTCCCCGGCTATGTGCAGGCCACCCGAAACCAGGCTGCCGCGGCCACTGGTGTCCTCGCTCACCGAGCCGCCGGCGATCAGCGCGACCGCGGCCACCACCGCCAGCGCGGCGCCGGCGGCGGCGATGGCGCCGGCCCTGATCCCGAAGCGCGACGCCACCAGCACCAACACGCCGGCGATCAGCGCGAGCATGCTCGTCTGCGAGTAGGTGACCACCAGGGTCGCGAGCAGCACGACGAAGACTCCGCTTGCCGCGAGCAGCCGCCGCCGCCGCTCGCCGAACGCGACCAGGGCGGCCAGGATGGTCATCGTCACCACGAGATAGCGCCCGAGGATGTTCGGGTCGAAGAAGAGGGAGTTGATCCGGAAGTAGGCGTGGGCTTCGTTGCCGGCGATCACCTTGTCGTTCCAGAAGAGGTCGCCGGAGGCGTACTGGTAGGCGCCCACGACCGCGAAGACGAGTCCCTCGACCGCGAGGGCGATGACGACGACGCGCAGGGTCCGCACGTCCCAGTCGATCCCGGCGAGGAGGTGGAAGAGCACCGCGAACGGCGCGAAGAAGAAGGCGACGTTCCTGATCGCGGGCGAGATGTCGTCCGCGTACCCGGCCTGCAACCCGTAGAGCGCAACGAAGGCCGCGAGGGCGAGCGCCGTGTACCGCAGCCATCCCCGATCGGCGGCGGGGCGGTGCGCAGCCTCCGGCTCACCGGCGGCGAGCCATGCCGCGAGCAATCCGGCCGCGATCACCCCGTAGAGGGGCAGCAGCAGGTTGACGCTCTCGCCGCCGAGGTCGATGGGGATCCGAAACGGCATCGCGACGACGATCATCGGCGCGAGCAGCCGGGGCAGGCGGCGCAGGGTGAGCGCGCCGACGGCGACCGCGAACGCCGCCGCGGAGAGCCCCGAGAGGGCGGCCCACGGGCTGTCGCGGATGTCGGCGAACTGGGCGCTCCCCCAGTTGTCGGCGGCGACGAGCGCCGGCGCGAGGAGCAGCGCCGTGGTCAGGGCCGCCAACCTGAGGCGTCGCGGGAGCTGCGGCAGCAGGCCGAGCGCTGCGAGCAGCGTGCAGGCGACCGTCCCGATCCAGAGCGGCGCGCTGTCCATCAGCCTCCCCCGCCCTTCGGCCTGGAGGCGGCCTTCGCGCCCAGGACCCTGATCCGCCCCGGAGGCAGGATGTCGCGACCCTGCTCGCCGAGGATCACGCGGATCGCGTAGAGGCCCGGCTTGGCGGCCTTGCCGCCATCGGTGGTGCCGTCCCAGGTCAGGTCATGGGGACCGGCGCCGAGGTCGACCCGTTCGGCGATGTTGCTCACCCGCTTGTCCGTGCGGCCCTCGATGATCTGCACGGTCACCGACGAGTCCGGCTCGGCGAGCGTGAAGCGAACGTGCGCCTTGGCGCCCGGGGAAACCGTCTCGTCGAGCACAACCGTGTTGACGAGATCGTCGGCCGAGCGCGCCGCCCTGGTCACGGCGAATGCCGCCACGCTGAGGACGGCCAGCGCGACGAAGAGGACGACGCCGAGGCCCGGGGCGCCGGCGCTCCGCTCCCCACTCACTGCTAGCCCTTGCCGTCCGGGGCCTTCGCCGAGCCGCCCTTGGCCAGATCGTCCCCGGCGATGACGACGACGTGCGCTCCTTCAGCCTTGGACTCGGCGTAGGTGTCGAACTTGCCGCCAACCGTGATCCCCAGGCTGCGAGCGACCGCTCGAGCCTCGATCTTGAACCCCTTCAGGTACTCGACCACGCTCGCCTTGAGGGGCTTCTGGGCCACCGAGGTGGCGGTGACGTTGAAGCCGTCCTTGCCGATCCCGTCGCCGACCGTGCCGGCGAGACCCGGCGATGAGGAGCCGTTGAGAACGACGACGCTCACCGTCGAGCGGTCGAGGCCGCCGCCCCGGGACGGGCTCTCGGAGTGGGCGCGAAGCAGCAGTCCGGCGACGACGATCACCACGATCGCGCCGATCAAAGCGATCAGCGAGATGACGAGGGGGTGGCGTGGCCCGCGGATGGCGATCCGGCGCCATAGCGATGCCTGCTCGAGCTCGATCGCCGCGCGCTCGGAGGTGCCGATCCGGGCCAGGGCCGGGCGTTCGGAGGTGACCCGCTCGGCAGCCGTCATCGGGCCCGGCGGACGGACGAAGGTCGGGGGAGGCGGCGGGGCTCCGACTTCCCCGGCCTCCGGCTCGCGCTCGTACCAGTCGATCAAGCGACCGATCTCGCGCCGCTGAGAGACGAACAGGGGCAGCAGCATCAGCATCCCGATCATCGCCAGGATCGCCGCCGCCCCACCGAGCGGGACGAGCAGGCCCTGACCGAGGAGGGACTCGGCGGCCGCGAGCGGCAGCGCCGGCCCCACTAGATGTCCCCGTTTGCCACGCCGATCACGAGGGCGAGGTCCGCCCCCTTGGAGACGTCCTCGATCTCAGGAGTCATCAGCTCGTACTGCGGCTCGCCGCCGAACAGATCGCTCAGGTCGGAGGCGAGCGCCTTCGCATCCTTCTTCGACCCTTCCTTGAAGAAGACGATGCTGTCGGGATAGGAGCCGGCGTCACCGATCTCGCCGACCTTGTATCCGTTCTTCTTGACCTCGGCGCTGGCCTTCTTGGCGACGCCGGATACGCCCACCTCACCCGCGGCGGGCGCGGTGCCGTTGAGGACCGCGACCTCGACCTTCGGCGCCGTTGTCGGCGGCACGGTCGTCGCGGTCGTGTCGGTGGAGCTCCCCCCGCCGAGCAGCCCGAAGCCGCTCGTCAGGATCGCGACCGCCACCACGATGGCCACGATCCCGCCGAGGAGCAGACGCGCATCGACGGGGCTGCGGCGATCGATCTCCTCGAAGCGGTAGGCGAGCTCACCGCGAAGCCGCGCCATACGGCCGGGGCCTGAGTCCTCTTCCTCTGGCCGGCCGCCTGCCGCTGCCGCCTCGGCGGCGATCTCCGCAACCCTTTCCTCCTCGGCCGCCGAGCGTTCGGGCTGGCGCCCCGCCCATTCCCGCAACCGGCGCAGATGGCGCGCCTGCTGAAAGGTCATGAAGGCGAGCACGGTCAAGCCGCCGAAGGCGACGAAGCCGAGAATGGCGCCGATCTCCTTCAACAGGCTCATTCAGCGCGGGATCTTAGGTGCTCGGCCGGTGGGCCGGGTGGGCCGGGTGGGCTCAGCGGTGTTCGGCGAGCCCGGCGGCTCCCGAGTTCGACAGCCCGGACTCGATCAGCCCGACCACTCGGCGAGCCAGATCCGTCTCGTCGCCGCCCTCGATCAGATCCCCGAGACCGCGAAGCGTGCTCTGCACCCGCTCGGGATCGAATGGGTGCTCGGAGACGGCACGGACGATCCGCGGCTCGTCGGTGGGCTCGGAGCGTTCCCCGATCGCGAGGAGGTGCTCATGGAGCTGCTCGCCCGGCCGTGGCGAGGTGAACTCGATCTCGATGTCGACGTCCGGCTCGTATCCGGCGAGGCGGATCATGTTGCGGGCGAGGTCGACGATCTTGACCGGCTCGCCCATCTCCAGGACGAAGACGTCGCCGGTCGAGTCATCCCGGCCGAGATCGGCGGCCCGGATGACGAGCTGGACCGCCTCGGGGATCGTCATGAAGTACCTGGTCATCTCGGGGTGGGTGACGGTGACCGGCCCGCCGCGCTCGATCTGGCCGCGGAAGATCGGCACGACGCTGCCGGAGGATCCGAGCACGTTGCCGAAGCGGACGCTGTTGAAGCGGGTCCCGGGGTACTTGACGGCGGCGACCCGGATGATCGCCTCAGCCATGGCCTTCGACGAACCCATGACGGTCTGCGGATCGACGGCCTTGTCGGTGGAGATCAGGACGAAGCGGCTCGTCCCGGCTACCGCGGCCGTCTCCGCCGTGATGCGCGTGGCGATCGCGTTGTTGCGGACCGCCTCGAGCGGGTTGGACTCCATCAGGGGGACATGCTTGTAAGCGGCGGCGTGGAAGACGACATCCGGCTTGAAGCGCTGCATCACCTCGAGCATCCGATCGCCTTCCTTGCAGTCGGCGAGGACCGACTCGACCCGGGAGAAGTGCCACTCGGAGGTGAGCTCGCGGTCGATCTGGAAGAGGTTGTCCTCAGCGTGATCGAGCAGGACCAGCAGCCGCGGGCCGACTCGGGCGATCTGGCGCGAGAGCTCGGAGCCGATCGAGCCGCCGGCGCCCGTGACCAGGACGATGCGGTCGCGCAGATATGCCCCGATGCGGTCGAGCTCGATCACCACGGGCTCGCGCCCCAGCACGTCCTCGACCTGGACCTCGCGCAGCTGGCGGGTCAGCTGAACGCCGCCGCGGAGCAGCTCGAACACCGTCGGCAGGGTGCGGACCCGGATGCTCCGCTCGCGGGCGGCCGCGACGACCTTGCCACGGACGGCGCCGGGCGCGGAGGGGATCGCGATCACGACCTCGGCCGGCTTCAGCTTGTCGAGGATTCCGCCGAGATCCTCGGTGCCGCCCAGCACCTTGAGGCCGAGCAGGCGCATGCCGAGCTTGCGCTCGTCGTCGTCGATGAAGCCGATGGGGTTGCCGAGCTCGGGGTTGAGCCGCAGCTCGCGGACCACCATCTGCCCGCCGGAGCCGGCACCGACGACCAGGACGTCGCTGTGCTTGGTACGGCGGCCGTGACGCTGCATCCGTCGCTCGACGAAGATGAACCGGACGACGCTGCGCGCCATCACCAGCAGGCCGAGGGTGAAGACGAAGTCGTAGATCATCACCGAGCGCGGCAGCGGGCTCTCGAAGGGCTTGGCGAGGACGAAGATCGCGATCAGCACGGCGGTCGAGACGGCGCAGGCGCGCAGGATCGACCAGATGTCGCCGACGTTGAAGTAGCGCCACCACTTCTGGTGGAGTCCCATGACGCTGAAGATGACCGCCTTGCCGAGCGCGATGAAGACGATCGAGCCGCTCAGCATCGTCACGTAGCGATCGGGGATCCCTCCCGGCTCGTCGAGGAAGCGGATCTCGAAAGCGAGATAGAACGCGAGGGCGGCGAGGGCCGCGTCCGCCGCGAGCTGAAAGACGCGATGCCGCAGCACCGGCGAACGCAGGCGATTCATGGGGAAAGGGTAGAGTCCCGGTCAAGCGCGCGGGGCGCCGAATCCGGCTTTCGCAAGGGCCCCGTCAGGGCCGCGACATCATCTCCATGACCTTTCTAGCGGCCTCACTCACCGACCCGATCGTCAACTTCGCGGTTGACTTCATCGACTCCGTCGGCGTGATCGGGATCTTCATCCTGATGACGTTCGAGAGCGCGTGCGTGCCGATCCCGAGCGAGGCGACCATGCTCTTCGCCGGCTTCAACGTCGCCGATGGGGACATGACGCTGTTCGGGGTCGTCGCGGCGGGCGTCCTCGGCAACCTGCTCGGTTCCTGGATCGCCTGGGCGGCCGGCTATTACGGGCGTACCGAACTGCTCGAGAAGAACAAGTTCATCCACATCAACCCCAAGCACCTCGCAACCGCCGACCGCTGGTTCGCCGAGCGCGGCGACGTGACGGTCTTCGTCTGCCGGATGCTGCCGATCGTCCGGACCTTCATCTCGCTCCCCGCCGGCGTCGCGCGGATGCCGTTCGGCCGCTTCACGGTGCTGACCCTGGCCGGCTGCATCCCCTGGGTGCTCGGGCTCGCGCTGATCGGTCGCTCGGTGGGGGACAACTGGCGCGACCTCCAGGACAAGCTCCACTACGTGGACTACGCGATCGCGGCCCTGATCATCGGGGGCATCGCCTACCTGCTGATCAAGCGCTTCCGCGGTGGCGATGGGACGCCGATCGACGAGGGTGCCTGAGCGGATGGCAGGTTGGAGGCGGCGGGGCTCCAAGGGTTTCAGCGCCTGGCGTGCCGCGGTCCTGGGAGCCGTACAGGGGCCGACTGAGCTCCTGCCGGTATCGAGCTCGGCCCACCTCCGGATCGTTCCCTGGCTGGCCGGCTGGGACCTCGACGACGTCAGCCCCGCCGACCGCAAGACCTTCGAGGTGGCCGTCCACGGCGGCGCCGCCGTGGCCCTGCTGATCGGACAGCGCCGGCTGATCGTCGATGAGGTCCGGCGGCTCGACGGTCGTCGCGTCGCGGTCATCGGCCTTTCGTTCCTGCCCGCCGTCGCGGCCGGGCTCGCGCTCGAGGACTGGATCGACCACCGACTCGGCGGGCCGCGTGCGACCGCCGTCGGCCTCGTGGCCGGATCCGTCGCCATGGTGCTCGCCGACCGCGCTCCGCGGGTCCGCTACGCGGGCGAGGCGACCGCGATGGACGGCCTCGCCATCGGATTCGCCCAGGCGGCCGCCCTCGCTCCCGGCGTCTCGCGAAACGGCTCGACCCTCGCCGCCGCCCGCGCCCGTGGCTTCGGCCGCGCCCAGGCGAACCTCCTCTCCCGCACCGTCGCGCTTCCGGTGATCACCGCCGCGGCCGCCCGCAAGGCGCTCGGCATGCGCAACCGCGACGTCGAGCCGGCCCTCGCCCGCGCCGCCACCGTCGGGGTGGTCGTCGCGTTCGCCTCGACGCTCGCGTCGCAGGGGCTGATCAAGGTCGTCGAGCGTGACCGGGCCCTGTGGCCATACGCGGCCTATCGCGTCGGCCTGGCGGGTTTGATCCTCCGGCGTGCGAGGAGATGACTCCGGGCAGATCCTCCGCTTCGCGTCCGGTCTGCCCGGGTGGATGGCCACCGGGACGGGAAGTCCTTCGGGTCGTGGTTGAATCACCGGACTGATGAGCCAGGACGCCTACACCGAGGCCGGGGTCAGCCAGAGCGGCGCCGACGCGGCCGTCGCCGCGCTCGTCTCCCACCTCTCCAGAATCGAGACCGGAAAGGCCTCGCGCGTCGTGCCGCTTCCCGGTCATTACGCGAGCGTGCTGCGGATCGACGAGCGCACCGGGATCGCCTTCGGGACCGACGGCGTCGGCACGAAGATGGTCGTCGCCGAGCAGCTCGGCCGCTTCGACACGATCGGGATCGACTGCATCGCCATGAACGTCAACGATCTCGTCTGCGTCGGCGCCGAGCCGATCGCCCTCGTCGACTTCATCCTCTGCCGGACCGCGGACCCGGAGATCTGCGACGCGATCGGCATGGGCCTGCGGCGGGGGGCCGAGCTGTCGGGCATCGAGATCCCCGGCGGGGAGATCGCCCAGGTCGGCGACGTCGTCAACGGGCTCGAGCTGGCCGGCAGCGCCATCGGGCTGGTCGCCCTCGACTCGATCGTGACCGGCGCAGCCATCGCTCCCGGGGACGCGATCATCGGAATCCCCTCATCCGGCCTGCACTCCAACGGCTACACCCTCGCTCGCCGCGCGCTCGCTGACCTCGCGTTGGATCAGGACCCCGACGGCCGCCTGGGCTCTCCGCTCGGCGACGTCCTGCTCGAGCCGACCGAGATCTACGTCCTCCCGGTGCTCGACCTGCTGGCGTCGCCGGACGTCGACGTCCGCGGGCTCGCGCACATCACGGGAGACGGCCTCAACAACCTGCTCCGGCTCGGTTCGGGAATCGGCTACGCGATCGAGGAGCCGCTGGCGGTACCCCCGATCTTCGCCTTGATCGCCGAGCACGGCGCCGTCAGCGACGAGGAGATGCACGAGGTCTTCAACATGGGCTGCGGCTTCTGCGTGATCGTTCCCGCGGCCCACGCGGAGGCGACGGTCGGGCTGCTGAGCGGCAGCTACCCCGAGACGAGGCGCATCGGGACGGTCACGGACCAGGCGGGAGTGGTCACGCGGGCGATCCCGCGGTGAGGGTCGAGTTTGGGTCGGATGCCGACCGAAACTCGCCCTTCACCGAATCCCCTACGCCCGCTCCCAGAGCGTCCCCGTCAAAGCCGTCACCGGCTTCAGCCTCCACTCCTTCGCCAGCGCCCAAAGCTCCGCCTCGACGACGACCCGGGGTCGCCGGCAGACCTCCTCGATCTCACGGGTCGCGCAGCGGCCGAAGCGGTCGATGACCTCCAGCGGCTCGGGTGGAGCCGACCCGCTCGGAGTGACGCCGGCCGCCGCGAGCGCCTCGACGTAGAGCTCGAACGGCTGCCAGCCGTAGACGCCATGCGACCTGCCATCGGCGCCGATGAAGGTGAACGACGGGAAGGTGACCCGCTCGATCGGGCCGGTGCAGCCGGTCGCGTTCTCGGCGTTCGCGCGCTGGGGAATGGCGCGGGCCTCCTCGAGGTGGGCGCCGAAGGCCTCGAGGATCGCGTTCGATCGGAGGTCGAGCTCGAACCTGGCGACGTCGAGGCCGGCCGCCCCCGCCTCGCCGATCAGCGCCTCGGCGTGGTCGAGCCGCTTGCGGCCGAACATCAGCCCCTCGCGGAGAAGGCGCAGGTAGCGGCCGGCCGCCGCGGAGCCCTGTTCGCAGGCCGCGACTACGGCCTGGCAGGCGGGGTAGGTGGAGGAGATGCCGCCCTGCGCCCAGAGCCTCGGATCGAAGGGCATTCCCGATTCCGCCGCGACGCCGGGCCAGATGCCTGCGTACCGATTTCGTCCGGCTTCGTCGATGCTGCGGGACATGCCGCCGAGGATCCAGCGGATCTCGAACGCGTCGCCGAACTCCCAGATCAGCCTGCGGAGCTTGGGCTCGGTTGCCCAGGACCACGCGCAGGCCGGGTCGGTGACGATCCGGCATTGGACCTTCACGCCGCTCAACCGGCCCGCATTTGCAGGGATTTCGGGATTTCGGGGCGCAAGGTGGCGTTCGTCGGAGGGGAACTACTGTGGTGCCGAGGACCAGGATCGAAAATACTCACTGGTGATGCGGTCGCGGCACAACGGTCACCCAACCAGATGTCGATGATCGGCACCCTCCTGTCCGGCCGCTATCGGCTCGAGTCCAAGCTCGGCAGCGGTGGCATGTCGACCGTGTATCTGGCGGTCGACGAGACGCTCGGCCGCAACGTGGCGGTCAAGGTCCTGCACCGCGAGATCTCCGACCAGCCCGATCAGCTCGAGCGCTTCCGTCGCGAGGCCCGCGCGGTGGCCCGGCTCTCGCATCCGAACCTGGTCGGCGTGATCGACGCGGGCGAGGACGGCGGTCATCTCTACATCGTCTTCGAATACGTGCCCGGCGAGACGCTGAAGAAGCGGATCGCCACGTATGGCCGCCTCCCACTCGACGAGGCCACGGCCTACGCGATCGAGATCGGCCGGGGGCTGCAGAGCGCCCACGCCGCCATGCTCATCCATCGCGACGTCAAGCCGCAGAACATCCTGATCGACTCGGAGGGACGCGCGAAGGTCACCGACTTCGGGATCGCCCGCTCGCTCGAGGTCCATGGCCTGACCGCGACGGGGCGCGTCCTCGGCACGACCGACTACGTCGCCCCCGAGCAGGCGATGGGCAAGGACGCCGATCCCCGCACCGACGTCTACTCGCTCGGGATCGTCCTCTTCGAGATGATCACCGGCGAGGTCCCCTTCCTCGCCGAGACCCAGGTCGGGGTCGCGATGAAGCACGTCAACGAGCCGATGCCCGACGTCCAGTTGCGCCGGCCCGAGACCTCCGCGGCGCTCGCCGCCGCGGTCGACCGTGCGACGGCGAAGGACCCCAAGGATCGCTACGAGGACATGAACGAGTTCCTCCGCGACCTCGAGTCCGCCTTGGAGGTGGAGATCGCCCGGTCGGGCCACCCCACGGGGCAGGCGACGACCGTCATCGACTCGGTCCCGAGCAAGAGTCGCAAGCTGATCAGCAAGCGGCGTCTGTCCTTGGTCACCGTGCTGCTCGTCGCCGGGGCCGCCGCGGCGGCGATCGCCTTCGCCGCGCTCAGCGGGGGCGGCAAGGACAAGGAGGCGCCGGCCACCACCCCGGCCGCGACATCGGCATCGATCGACATCACGGACGCCGTCGATTTCGATCCGCAGGGAGGCGACGGGGAGCACCCGGAGCTCGTCGGCAACGCGATCGACGACGACCCCTCGACCGCCTGGGAGACGGAGAGCTACAGCGCCGGGCTGGCGGGCGCCCCGAAGACCGGCGTCGGCCTCGTGCTCGCGACCGACGGGCCGGTCACGCCCGCCGAGCTCGAGCTGCAGACCGACGGCGGCGGCTGGAAGTTCAACGTCTACGGCTCGGATTCCAAGACCGCTCCCACCGACCCGCCGTTCGACGAGACCGGTGCGGAGACGGAGGCCTGGGGATCACCGCTCGCCACCGATGCCTCGGCGGGAAAGAGCACCACCGTGGATCTGGACGCATCCGCGGCTAACCGCTACTTCCTGATCTGGATCACCGACCTCGCCGGCACCGAGAAGGCGCAGATCTTCGGCGCCCAGCTCAGCTCCTAGCGGAGCGGCTAGAAGCGGTACTCGCGCTCGGACGCGTGCCGCTCGAGCGCCAGCCCGACCAGCCGGTCGCATAGGTCCGGGTAACTCAGTCCGCCGGCCTCGAAGAGCTTCGCGAAGACGCTGGTCTCCGTGAATCCCGGAATCGTGTTGAGCTCGTTGACGAGCACCTCGCCGTCGGCCATGACGAAGAAGTCACACCGCGCGAGACCGGTGCAGCCGCAGGCCGTGTAGACCTCGGCCGCCAGCTCCCGGACCCGTGCCACCGCGGCCTCGCCGATCGGTGCCGGGACCAACAGCTCCATGCCGCCGGGCTCGTACTTCGCCGCGTAGTGGTACCACTCGGCCTCGGTCACCACCTGCCCCGGCATCGAGGTCTCCGGCTCGTCGTTGCCGATCACCGAGCACTCGACCTCGAGCCCATCGCAGTGCGCCTCGACGATCACCCGCGGGTCGTAGCCGCGCGCCGTCTCCACCGCCGCCTCCAGGGCGGGGGGCTCCTCGACCTTGAGGATGCCGACGCTCGAGCCGAGCCGTGACGGCTTGACCCAGACGGGCCACCCCATCTCCGCGACGCGCTCGCGCCAGCCGGCATCGCCCGCGGCGCAGAAGTCCACCTGCGCGATGCCGCGATCGCGCAACAGGCGCTTGAAGATCAGCTTGTCGATCGTGACCGCGGCGGCGAGCACTCCCGGCCCGACGTAGGGAACGTCGAGGCACTCGAGCAGTCCCTGCACCGTCCCGTCCTCCCCGAACGGCCCGTGCAGGACCGGGAAGGCGACGTCACAGCCGAGCAGTCCGCCCGCGGCGCGGAGCTCCACCTCCACTCCGTCGGCGATCCATCGTCCGTCGGGCTCGATCACCACGTCGACGACCTCGTGACCGGCACCCCGCAGTCCCTCGCCGACCGCGGCCCCGGAGCGCAGCGACACCTCGTGCTCGCTCGAGCGGCCGCCACGGAGCACCGCCACCCTCATGGCGTCGTCGTGGTGGTCGTGGTCGTGGAGGTACTCGTCGAGGTGGTGGAGGTCGTGGTCGTCGGCGGTGGAGCCGGCTTCGTGTACTTGCCGACGGTCAGCGTCACGCGATCTCCGGGGCTGAGCCTCGAGCCCGAGCCGGGAGCCTGGTTCTGGACGATCCCGTCCTGGGAGGAGTCGGTGACGTCCTGGGAGATGACCGTCACGCTCAGGCCCAGCTTCTCGAGCTTGCGGGTCGCGTAGGTCAGCTTCTGCCCGACGTAGTCGCCGAGCGTGATCGTGCCGATTCCCGACGAGTACTCGATCCGCACCGTCGAACCAAGCTTGGCGGTCGTGCCCCCGCTGGGGTTCTGCGTGATCACCCGGCCCGCTGGCTCGTCGGAGTCGACCGGTTCCGCGTTGACGACGAAGCCCGCCTTCTCGAGCGCGTTGGTCGCCTTCGCCCGATCCACTCCAACGACGCTCGGGACGTCCATCGTCCGCGCGCCCGAGGAGACGTTCAGCGTCACGGTCTCCCCCGGCTTCGTCGGGAATCCCTGACCCGGATCGGAGCTGATCACCGTGCCGGCGGGAACGGAGTCGGAGGGTTGCTTGTGGACGTCGGACTCGAATCCGAGGTCCTTCAGCTTCTTCTTCGCCTCCGCCACCGTCAAACCGGCCACCGCAGGGATGTTGACGGTTCCCGGCCCGAGGCTGACGGTGATCGTCACCGTCGAACCCTCGTCGACCTTCTCCTTCGCCCGCGGATCGCTCTCGATCACCGTGTCGGCCGGGGCGGAGTTCCGCACCGGATCGGGATCCGCCTTCAGGCCGGCGTTCTGCAGGGCGAGGGTGGCCTCGGCCTGGCTGTCGCCGATCACGTCCGGCACGACGACCTTGTCGGGCCTGGTCAGGAAGTAGGCGACGATCGCGGCGACGATCAGCAGCAGGACGATCGCGGCGAGGGTCCCGTTGCGCCGGCGGTTGTCCGGGAGCAGCTCCTGCTCGGCGAGGATCGCCTCGTAGCGCTCCGTGTGGCCGGGAGATCGCTCGGGATCGAGCTCCGCGGCATCGAGCGCAGCGGTCATCTCGGCGGCGCTGCCGTAGCGCGCTGCCGGATCCTTCGCCAACGCCCTGAGCACGACCGCGTCCAGCGCGGGAGAGACCGCCGGGTTGATCTCGCTCGGCGCCCGGGGAGCCTCGGTGACCTGCTTCATCGCGATCGCCACCGCGTTCTCGCCGTCGAACGGGACGCGCCCGGTCAGCATCTCGAAGAGCATCACCCCGATCGAGTAGATGTCCGTCGCGGGGGTGACCTCCATCCCCTGCGCCTGCTCGGGGCTGAGGTACTGCGAGGTCCCCATCACCGATCCGGTCTGGGTGATCTCGGAGTTGCCGGCGCGGGCGATGCCGAAGTCGGTGACGCGGATCCGGCCATCGCGGTCGATCAGCACGTTCATCGGCTTCAGATCCCGGTGCACGATCCCCTTCGAATGCGCGAAGCCCGCCGCGGCGAGGACCTGGCGCGCCACCTCCACGGCGCCGCCGGTGTCAAGGCCCTGGTTGATCAGGTCGCGCAGCGACGAGCCCTCGACCAGCTCCATGGCGATGTAATAGGTGTCCTCGTACGTGCCCCGGTCATAGACCGCAACCACGTTCGGGTGCTGGAGGCCGGCCGCGGAGGAGGCCTCGCGGCGGAAGCGCTCGACGAACTCCCTGTCGCGGGAGAAGTTCTCGTGCAGGACCTTGATCGCGACGTCGCGGCCGAGATCGGTGTCGTTGGCGCGCCAGACGTCCGCCATCCCGCCGGAGCCGATCCGCTCGACCAGCCGGTAGCGGCCGTCGATCACGTCCTGTGGATTGAGCCTCATCCGCCGCCGTTCAGGATGTCCTGCATCACGGCGGTCGCGATCGGCCCGGCGACCTCGCCACCGAAGCAGCCGTTGCAGCTCTCGATCGTCGCGGCCACCGCGATCTGGGGGTCGTCGACGGGCGCGAACGCGATGAACCAGGGTTGGTTGGTCCCCTCGAGATCGATCTCCGCCGTTCCCGTCTTGCCGGCGAACGGCGTCCCGCCGAGGTCACCGGCGAGGCCCGCCGCCGTTCCCTCGTCGACGACGTTGGTCATCATCTGCGTGAGCTGGGCGGCCGTTTCCGAGCTGATCACCTCGCTCTGGACCTCGGGGCTGAGCGAGCTCGTGGTGCGCCCGTCGGGATCCTTGATCTCCTGGATCAGCGTCGGCTTCATCAGGTTGCCGCCGTTGGCGATGGTCGCTGCGACCTCGGCCATCTGAAACGGGGTGGCGAGGATCTGCCCCTCCTGCCCACCCTGGCCGATCGCGACGCGGCCGACGTCGAAGCCGGAGTCGGTCAGCGCCAGATCGCCCTTCTTGCCCGAGGCGAAGACTCCGCTCGGCGCCTTCTGGCCGTCGGGCAGCTCGACCTGCGGGTCCTTCTCGAAGCCGAACCGCCTCATGTACTCGAGCATCGTGTCCTCGCCCACCCGCTCGCCCACCTGGGCGAAGTAGGTGTTGACCGAGTTGGTCAAGGCGTCCTGCATGGTCTCGCCGGGAAAGTCCTGGTCGTAGTCGTTGGCGAGCGGCGTGCCGCTGATGTCGATGCCGGAAGGCGAGTCGATCGGCTCGTCGGCGCTCACGGCACCTGAGTCCAGCGCCGCGGCCGCGGTGACGACCTTCATCGTCGAGCCGGGCGGATAGGGCCGCTGGATCGCGCGGTTCGTCAACACCGAGGGATCGGCGGTGTTGAGCTTGTCCTGTTCCGCCGGCACGGTGTTCGGGTCGTAGCCGGGGGTGCTGGCCATCACCCGCACCGCGCCCGTCTGCGGCTCGATCGCGACGACCGCTCCGGGGCTGCCCTGCCCGTTCAGCTGGTCGGTCGCCAGTTGCTGGGCACCCGCGTCCAGCGTCGTGACGACGTCGGAGCCGGCCTGGGAGTGGCCCTGGAGCTGGTCCAGGATCGTCAGGAACTCGTTGTCCTCACCGGTGAGCGGCCCCTGCTCGGCGGCCTCCAGCCCGGAGTTCCCCTGGGTCAGGAAGCTGTAGCCGACCGGGTTGCCGAAGAGGGTGCCCAGCGGGTAGTTGCGGACGTAGCGCAGGGACCCACCCTTGCCCTTCGCCTTGCTCTCGGCGATCACCTTCCCGTCGGAGCTGATGATCTTGCCGCGCTTGATCTGCTGGGCCTCGAAGAGGGGGCGCTTGTTCTCGGTCTTCGCCTGCAGGTCCTCGGCGTCGAAGACCGACCACTTGCTCGTGAAGCCGACGAGCAGCGCGAAGAGGACCAGCATCGCCAGGAAGAGGCGCGAGATCGGGGCGTTCACAGGACCCCCTCCCCACGGGCGGTCGGCGGGCGGCGGGCGCGATCGGAGACCAGCAGGAGCAGGGCCAGCAGCACCATGTTCGCGAGCACCGAGCTGCCGCCGTAGGAGATGAACGGCAGCGTGACGCCCGTCAGCGGGATCACCCTGATCACGCCGCCGATGATCACGAACGCCTGCAGCGCGAAGATCGCGGTCAGGCCCGCGGCGAGCAGCTTGGAGAAGCCGTCGGGGGCGATCGTCGCGATCTTGAAGCCGCGGGCGGCGATGAGCATGTAGATCAGGATCACCCCGCAGCCACCGAAGAGCCCGAGCTCGTTGACGATCAGGGCATAGATGAAGTCCGTCTGAACCTGCGGGATCAGGGTGATGTCGGAGCCGGGGGCGTAAAGCAGGGATTCACCGATGCCCTTGCCGAACAGCCCGCCGTCCGCCTGGGCGAACATCGACTGCAGCACCTGATAGCCGTCGGCGTTCCCCGCCGCGTGATACGGGTCTAGCCAGAGGTCGACGCGATCCTGCACGTGGCCGACGGTCGACGCGAAGAACCAGGCCCCGACGAGGAACATGAGCAGGCCGATCAGGACGAACGAGATCCGATTCGTCGCGACGTAGATCAGTGCCAGGAAGCCGCCGAAGAACATCAGCGAACTACCGAGGTCGCGGATGAAGACCAGCATCACCATCGCCGCCCCCCACACGACGAGCATCGGCCCGAGGTGCTTGAGCGGCGGGAACGTGATCCCGGCGAACCGCTTGGCACCGACGACGAGCACCTCGCGGTGCTCGCGGAGGTAGCTGGCGAGGAAGATGATCACGGCGAGCTTGCCGAACTCGGCGGGCTGGAAGGCGAGCGGGCCGATCTTCACGCCGAGGTAGGCCCCGTTCACCTGCGAGCCGAGGACCGGCATCCGCGGCAGCATCAACAGGGCGAGGCCCCCGGTGACGATCAGGTACCGGTAGCGCTCGAGCACGTGGTAGTCCTTGAGGAAGACGATCGTCGCCATGAACAGGATCAGCCCGACGACGAACCAGTTGGCCTGGTCGCGGGCGAAGCTCTCGTCGATCCGGTAGAGCATCACCAGCCCGATCGCGGCCAGCAGGGCCACGAGGGGGAACAGGTAGGGGTCGGCGTGTGGGAGGCGGAAGCGCAGGAAGACGTGCGCGGCGAGGCAGATCGCGAAGAAGTAGGCCCCGAAGATGAGGCTGGTGTTGGCGAGCTCGTCGCCGCGGACGACGAAGACCGCGGCGAACCCCGCGACGAGCAGGCCGGCCACCGGGATGAGGCCGAGCAGCTCGCGGTTGCGGGCGCTCAACCTCCGCCCCCGCCGGAACCACCCGGCGTCGTGGTCGTCGCCGAGCCGTTCTGCGACGTGGACGCCGTGGACCCACCGGTTGCGTTGGCGCCCTGGGCGGCCTCGGCCTGAACCGCCCTCTCGAGGTCGGCGATCAGCGATTCGGCGTCGCCGCGGGAGCGAAGCTCGTGATCGACGGCCACGGCGCGGCGGTCCTCCGGGAGCTGGTCGAGCGCGATGGCGGAGGGATCGACCTCCGAGTAGAGCCCGATCCCGAAGGGAAGGTCGTAGGGAAGGCCGCGATAGAGGGCGACCTGCCCGCCCCCGTCGACGCCGAGGAACCAGACCTGGCGGGCCCCGAAGATCGCGGCTGCGATCACCGCCGCCAGGACGAGCATCCCGACGAGGGCCTTAAGCACCCCCCGGCCGCGACCGCGCGAGGGCTCGGGCCTGGGGCTCATCGCAGCCGCACCCGGGGCCTTGGTCCGCCGCGATGGTGGCGCGGACGCGGGCTCGCGGGCGCCGGCCCGGATCGCTTCGGCGGAGAGCCCGGCCTCCTCGGCGCTGGACCCGACGAGCGTCTTCCCCTCCTCCCCCTCCGGCACGTCCGCCGACTCGAGCCGGAACAGGACCACGGTGATGTTGTCGCGGCCGCCGCGATCGTTGGCGGCGCGAATCAGCCGGCGCCCGGTGCGCTCCAGATCCCCTTCACGCGAGAGGATCGCGAGCAGGTCCTGGTCGGAGAGCATCGTCGTCAGCCCGTCGGAGCAGAGCAGGAAGACGTCGCCCGCGCGCGCCCGGACGGTCAGCGTGTCGACCTCGACGTTCGGTTCCGGGCCCAGCGCCCGGGTGATCACCGACCGCTGCGGATGCTCGGCGGCCTGCTCGCGGGTCAGCTTCCCCTGACGCCTCAGCTCCTCGACGAGTGAGTGATCGTTGGTGATCTGGCGGAGCTTGCCGTCGCGGAAGACGTAGGCGCGACTGTCGCCGACGTGGCCGAAGCTGATCTCGTCCCCCTTGACGAGGGCCGCGGTCAGGGTGGTCCCCATGCCGGAGCGGTCCGTATCGGTCTGCGCGAGGTCGAAGATCTGGCGGTTGGCGGCCTTCGCCGTCCGCTTGAGCAGCTCCTCGGGCGGCGCCTCGTCCCCGGCCAGACTCTCGAACGCCTCGACGGCCACCTGGGAGGCGACCTCCCCCGCCTGAGCTCCGCCCATGCCGTCGGCGACCGCGAACAGCGGCGCGCGGGAGAAGAACGAGTCCTCGTTGGCCTCCCGCTGACGGCCCGTGTCCGTGAGCTGGGCTGACTCGGCGATGCGCAGCATCAATCCATCCCATCGTCGATGGAGAGCTCGAAGCGCAGCACCGTGTCGCCGATGCGGATCTCGTCGAAGTCGCTGAGCGGCGACTCGCCGTGGAGGTCCTCGCCGTTGAGGTAGGTGCCGTTGGTCGAGTTCATGTCCTCGACGAAGTAGGCGTTGCCGCGGCTGTGGACCCGGCAGTGGATTCCCGACGCGAACCGGTCCTCGATCCGGACGTCGGCTTCCTCGGCGCGCCCGATCGTGACGCCGCCGAAGAGGTCGATCCGCTCCCCGGGCGTGAGGCTGCCACCCTGCACCGCGATCAGGTTGGCGTCGGTCGCCGCGACGCGGCCTCCGGAGATCGCGTGCATGCCGGTCGCGTCGGAGGGCGCGACGAACCCCGAGTTGCCCCTGAGGTCCTTGAGGGCGCTGCGCGCGACTACGAACAGGAACAGGTAGAGGACCCCGAGGAAGGCGAACTTGAGCGCGACGGCGGCGGGATCGGCGTTCATGTCGTCACCTCGCGCTGGAGGGTTACGGCGGGGCTCACTGCTCGATGTCGAACGTGAACGAGACGGTTCCGAGCGATACATCGTCGCCGGGAGCGAGCCGCGAGGTCTCGACCCTGCGCCCGTTGACCTTGACTCCGTTCGTCGAGCCGAGGTCCACGATCTGCCAGTCCCCGGACGAGTTGCGGCGCAGCTCGGCGTGGCGACGGGAGACGTTCTGATCATCGAGGACGCAGTCGCACTCCCGCGAGCGGCCGAGCACCGCGACCGGACCGTCGAGGACGTAGCGGCGGTCGTTGAGCGAGACGATCGCGCGCGTCTGCGTCAGCGGCGCGGCGGGCTTGTGAGCGCCGCGCGGCTCCTTCTGCTTGACCGGTGCCGAGTAGACCATCGTGTGCCCGTGCTGGCCCTGCTCGCCGGTGTCCCCTTTGCGAACCGGAGGCTTGACCAGCCGCGGCTGGATCCCGAACTCGCCGAGGCGCAGGCGGTCGTCGGTCTCGATCGTCACCTCGGGCCGGGTGAGCAGCGCGTAGTCCTGGCGGCGGGCGTGCTCGAGCAGATAGGCCGAGAGCTCCTGTGAGAGCGACCTCGTGTAGCCCTCGAGCCGCTCGTGGTCCTCCGTTGACAGCCAGACCGTGTAGCTGTTCGGCGCATATACCTGAGAGACCGACGCGGTCCGATGGGAGTCCATTTCCTTGGCGAGCTTGCGCGCAATTTCGACAGGCTGAACCTGGGAGCTGAAGGCGCGACTGAAGACGCCCTCGACGAGCCCCTCGATCCTCGCTTCGAGATTACGTAGAACGCTCATGGGAAATGGGTCGGCGCGCGCCGGCCATGATCCCTGCCAGCGCGCGAGGGACGGTCGGAATCCTACGGCAACCCGGCGCGCGAACCAGCGCCGTGGAGCGCGGCCTGCACATGCTTGGCCGCTGCGCGGGTTGCTCGGATCTCTCCATCGGCGAGCGGCAGGGTCGCAGGATTGAGCGGGGGACGGGGTGTTCGGCGGACCGCCGGAGCCGGCGGACTCGAGCGGATCAGGGTCGGAAGCGCCGCTGCGACGCTGGATTCCCCGGCCCACTGACGCAGATCCGGGCGGCCGTGGCGATCCCAGATGGCGGCGGCGACGGCGGCGATCAGCGCCGGGGCCAGGAGCACGGTGGGCACGGCATCCGCTCCCGCCGCCCCGAGCGAGGCGACGATGACGGCTGACCACAGCAGGCCCCCGACGGCGGCGCCGGCCGCGCTGGTCGCGTCGAGGAGCAGGCCGAGGAGGACCGTGCCGCCGACCCAGATCAGGCCGATCGAGATGGCTTCGGGTGTCAGCAACGGACCCAGGACCGAGTCGAGGGCCGTTGGGCCCGAGCTCGCCCACCCGGTGGCGTCGGCCGGCGCGGAGACCCCGAGGGCGCTGCCCAAGACCGCGCCGACGATCCCGGTCCACGCCCAGGCAAGCGCGGCGAGGGCGATGCGGACGGCGTTGCGCTCCTGCCGGGCGGCGACGGCGAGGAGCGCCGGAGCGGCGCCGAGCAACCCGAGCAGAGGGGCGAGGGCCGGCAGGACCCAATCGCGAGGGCGGGAGAGAGCCAGCGCCGAGGGCGCGAACAGCGCGGCGGCGACGATGGCGAGACCCGGCAGGCCGGCCAGCGATCCCACCAGCGCGATCACGCCCGCGCCGGCCAGGACCGCGAGGGGGCGGGTCGGGATCTCGATCGGCTGAGTGGCGGGATCGCCGCCGTCCAGCGGTTCCGGGACCGCGCGATCGGGGTGCAGACCACCGCGCAGCCCCATCAGCGCCTCCCGCAGATCCGCCAGCTGCGGTCGCTCGAGGGGGTCGGGCAGGAGGCAGGCGTCGACGGCCGCGACGAGTGGGAGCGGCAGCTCCGGCCGGTACTCGCCGAGGCTCACCACCGGCTCGCCGATCTCCCGCGCGGTCGCCGCGGCGGTGGCTCTGAGGACCGGATTGACCCCCGCCCAGAGCTCGTAGAGCGTGAGGCCGAGCGAGTAGACGTCGGTCTCGGGGCCGATGTCCGACCCGAGCGCCTGCTCCGGCGACATGTAGGCGAGCGTGCCGACGACCTGCCCGGTGGCCGTCAGGGTCGGTGCATCCTCGACGCTGGCGATGCCGAAGTCGGCCAGCAGAGCCCGCTCGCCGGAATCCCGGGTGAAGCGCCCGCCCGAGCGGGCGCGGCGGACGAGGACGTTGTCGGGCTTGAGGTCTCGGTGGACCACGCCCGCGGCGTGGGCGTGGCTGAGGGCGGCGCAGAGCTCCGCGCCGACATCGGCTACCTCGCGGTCGGTGATCTCGGCCGTCCGGGCCAGCTCGCGGAGGTTCGGTCCCTCGACGAGCTCGCTGACCAGATAAGCGCAGCCGTTGTGTTCCCCGAGCTCGTAGAGCGTGACGATCCCCGGGTGATTGAGACGGGCGGCGGCGTGGGCCTCACGAAGGACCCGGCCGGCCGAGTCGCCGACGACGCCCTTGACCGCGACCCAACGGCAGAGCCGCTCGTCCCACGCGCGATGGACCGTCCCGTGTCCGCCATCACCGATGCGCTCGCCGATAGTGAACCGCTCGAGTACGAGCTCTCCTTCAACCACGAGTGCGATTTCGCCGCGCCGCGCCCCCCTCCTGCCGGAACGCCGGAGGTGGCGATCAGTGCCGCCCCGGCAGGGGTCATACTGCTTTTGGCGAAAGGCCCGGAAGCCGTGGACTTCTTCGACGATGACGACGCTTTGCAGCCGCCCCCCCGACGGGGAGGCCGGCCGGCGCGCGGTGGCGCACCCACAGGTGGCAATGTGACCAGGCAGCAGATCAGAACACGTCAGGCCGTCCTCGCGATCGGCGCCATCGTGATGCTGATCTTGATCGTGATCGCCTTCAAGGGCTGCCTCAACGCCCGCAAGGACCGCGCCTTCCAGAACTACGTGAGCGACCTGAGCGCGATCACGGTCGAATCGAAGCAGCTGAGCGACAACTTCTTCAAGCGCCTCGACCCCTCCTCCAGCGACGCCCCCGCCACCGAGCTCTCCTTCGAGTCCGAGGTCGCCGGCGATCTCGGTACTTCGCAGGGCCTGCTCGACCGTGCCACCAAGCTCGACGCGCCGGGAGAGCTCGCGGGTGCGCAGAACCAGATCGAGCTCTCGTTCGAGCTGCGCCACGATGCGCTCGAGGGGATCTCCGGCGCCCTCAAGGGACTCAGTGGCGACGAAGCCAAGAAGGCGCAGGCGTCGCTCTACACACAGATGCGGGTGCTTTCCGCCAGCGACATCCTCTACGCCCGCGCCAAGGACCAGATCGAACAGGGGCTGATCGATCAGACCGTCACCGTTGCCGACGGTGTCCCCGACAGCCAGTTCCTGCCCGACAAGCCCGACTTCCTCGATCCCTCGGTCGTCTCCTCGGCGTTCGCCTCGGCCGTCGGCTCGGGCGGCTCCGGGATCGCCGGCAACACCAGCGCGAACTGCGATGCGGGTGACAACAAGATCCACGGGACGCAGCTCGTCGGCGCGACGATGCTGCCGTCGGGGGTCGCCCTCGACCCGGCGGCGACCGTTACGGCCACCGGCGACGACACCCTCTCGGTCGAGGTCCTGAACTCCGGCGACGCGACCGAGCAGGGGATCGCCGTCACCGTCAGCGGCGACCTGTCCGGAAGCGGAACGATTCCGCGGATCGCCTCCGGGGAGTCCCAGACCGTCGAGGTCAAGCTCTCCCCCGCCCCCAAGGCCGGCGCGACCGACAGCATCGACGTCGACGTCGCCGCCGTCTGCGGAGAGAACCTCACCGAGAACAACAAGGCGACCTACTCAGTCACCTTCTGATCGGCCGCGCCTGAGCTGCCCCTATCCTGGGGCGCGTGGACGGCTTTGACTCCAACGTCGGGATCGTCGCTCTGGCGGCTGCCGGGGTGGCCGTGATCGCGCTCCTGCTCTCCCTGTCGCTGGCGATCCGGCTGCGGCGGGTTCGCAACGACCAGCGGCTGGTCCTGGGCGAGGATCGCGTCGACCTGGTCGAGCACGCCGCCGGCCTCGCGCGCCAGGTCGATGCGATGCGGGCCGCCCTCGCAGCCGAGACCGACCGGCTCAACGACCGGCTCGGGGATGCCGAGCGACGACTGAGCGGAACGATCTCCAAGACCGCGGTGCTCCGCTACGACGCCTTCCACGAGGGCAGCGGCCGGCAATCGAGCACGGTCGCCCTGCTCGACGACCACGACACGGGCGTGGTGGTCTCGGCCATCACCCAGCGCGAGCAGGCGCGGGTCTACGCGAAGCCGGTCGTCGCCGGCCGCTCCGTCCTCGAGCTCTCCCCCGAGGAGCACGAGGCGATGGACCAGGCCCGCCGTGGGCCCGCCACCGAGTGAGGTCGCGGCGCCGGTGAAGGTCGCCTATCTGGGGCCCGCCGGGACGTTCTCGGAGGAGGCGCTCCTGCTCGCCGCCGACGGAGAGGCGTTCGACGCCGACCCGCGCGCGACGCTCCACGCCGTGATCGAGGCGGTCGAGGGCGGCGAGGCCGAGCGCGCCTTCGTCCCATTCGAGAACTCGATCGAGGGAACGGTCCGGCCCACCCTGGACGCGCTCGCCTTCGACACCGATCGGGTGCGAATCGTCGGCGAGCACGATCACCGGATCCGCCAAGCGCTGATCGCCCGCGCCGGGCTGGCGATCGAGCGGATCGAGGTCGTCCTCTCCCATCCCCAGGCCAGCGCCCAGTGCGCCCGCTTTCTGCGCGCGGCGCTGCCCGATGCGACCGTCCGCACGGTCAGCAGCACCTCGGAGGCGGTCCGGGCGGTCGCCGGGGCCGACGAGCCCTGGGCGGCGCTGGGCTCCCCGATCGCCGCCGCCGCATACGGATGCGAGGTCCTGCGTGAGGGCGTCGAGGACTCGCCCGACAACGTCACCCGCTTCGCCTGGCTCGCTCCCGATGGCGCCGAGCTGCCGCCCGCCGATCCGAGCGCTCCCTGGCGGACCACGCTGGTCTTCCACGAGCTCGGCGACGACCGGCCCGGCGCGCTCACCGACGCGCTCGCCGAGCTCTCCGACCGCGGGATCAACATGACTCGGATCGAGTCGCGCCCGCGGCGCAGCGGCCTGGGCCGCTATCTGTTCTTCCTGGACCTCGACGGCAACGTCGAGGACGCGACGGTGGCGGAGGGCCTCGCTGCGCTGCGAGCCAAGGCCGAGACGGTCCGCGTCCTCGGCAGCTATCAAGTGGGCGCCTCCGCTCCGCTCTAGTATTTCTTCCGGATGAGCGCGCTTGCCGAACCGGCCCCCGGGGCCTGGGTGCGGAAGGGCCCGGCGGGTGACGGGTCTCCCATGGCGAGCGCGGGCGCCGCGATCGGCGGGCGGGTGCTCGTCCTCAACGCGACCTACGAGCCGATCAACGTCTGCACTGTTCGCCGCGCCGCCGTCCTCTTGCTCAAGGCCAAGGCGGAGTTGCTGGAGCGCGGTGAGCGGGCCGTTCGCTCCGAGCGTCTGCAGTTGGACCGCCCGGTCGTGATCCGCCTCGTCGCCTACGTGCGGGTCCCCCGCGACGTCCATCGCCGCAAGATCACCCGCAAGGCGGTCCTCGCGCGCGACGCCTGGACCTGCCAGTACTGCGGCTCGGAGCGAACCGGGCTCACGGTCGACCACGTGATCCCGCGCAGCCGGGGCGGCGAGTCGGTCTGGGAGAACATCGTCGCCTCCTGCGCCCCGTGCAACCGGCGCAAGGGCAACCGCCTCCCGCGGGAGATCCAGATGCACCCGCGCACGATCCCAAAGCCGCCGGGCCCGAACGTCTTCATCCGCGTGGCGGCCCCAAGGGTCCCGGCAAGCTGGGAGCCCTACCTCGCAATGGCTGCGTAGAAGGACTCCCTACTTGCCGCCTGGGTGGCCATCCACCCGACCAGACCGGACGCGAAGCGGAGGATCTGGTCGGAGGTATCTGAGCGGAGGATCTGGTCGGAGGTATCTAACGCGAAGGGCCACCCTCTCGGGTGGCCCTTCGCAGGTGCGGTACTGAAGCGGAGAAGCGATTTGGTGTGATCGAGCGGGACGTCTCTCGATCTCACTTCCCTGCCGGTGCCCGGGTTGGATTCGCCGGGCGGCGCACACGTGCCGCCTAGCGGCCCGTCACCTCCAGCGTCCCGAAAAACATGTCACTCAACTAGGACCACCTCCTTTCTCTGGTCCGAGCATTCAAGCAAACCGGCGAGTCGTCCTCGCCGGCAGCCCGCTCGGCCTATTCGGAGTCGGGATCCTCGGGAGTCGCGCCCTCGTCCTCGGCTGCGCGGAGCGAGTCCGCGGCATCCTCGAGCACGTCGTCGATGACATCGCCCGGAGCTTCCTCGTCGGTCTCGGCAGGAGCCCCGTTCGTCGACGGCTCGCTCGCGGTCGCGTCGACGTCGGGCGGCAATCCGTCGTCGCCGGGCGCGGCGTCCTCACCGTCGGGCAGTCCGACCGTGGAGTCCGGCTCGACCACCAGCGCGACGGCGCTGACGCGATCCGTGTCGGCGATGTTCATCACCTTCACGCCCTGAGTCGCCCGGCCCATCTTCGAGATGCCCTTGACCGAGGTGCGCTGCACCATGCCGTTGACCGAGATGAACAGCAGGTCCTGGTGCTCCTTGACGATCATCGCGCCGGCCAGGCCGCCCTTCTTGGCGGTCAGCTTGGCGGTCAGCATGCCCTTCGTCCCGCGGCCCTTGGCCGGGTAGTCCTCCACCGGAGTGCGCTTGCCGTAGCCGTTCTCGGTGACGACGAACACCTCCGTCTCAGGTCGCACGATGTCCATCGCGAGGACGCGGTTGGGCGAGCCGTCGACGTCGTCGGAGACGTTCATCCCCTGGACGCCTGAGGTGTCGCGGCCCATCGGGCGGATCCGCTCCTCGCTGAAGCGCGACGCCTTGCCCTCGCGGGAGACCATCAGGATGTCCTCCTCGCCCGAGGTCAGCCGGACCTGAACGAGCTCGTCTCCCTCGCGGACCTTGATCGCGATGATCCCGTCGGCGCGGATCGGCGTGTTGTACTTGATGAACTCGGTCTTCTTGATCAGGCCCGACGCCGTCGCGAACGCCAGGTACTTGTTCTCGGTGAAGTCGCGGGTCGGGATCACCGCCATCACCTTCTCGTTCTCGCGCAGGGGCAGCACGTTGACGAGCGCCTTGCCGCGCGCGGTCCTCGCGCCCTCGGGCAGCTCGTAGACCTTCAGGCGATAGACCTTGCCGCGGTTGGTGAAGAACAACAGGTAGTCGTGCGTCGAGCAGATGTGGAGGTGCTCGATGTAGTCGTCCTCCTTGAGGTTCATTCCGGTCACCCCCTTGCCGCCGCGATGCTGCTGGCGGTAGGTGGCGAGCGGCAACCGCTTGACGTAGCCGCCGGCGGTCAGCGAGATCACCATCTGCTGGTCGGCGATCATGTCCTCGATGTCGACCTCGCCCTCGGCGAAGGTGATGTCGGTTCGGCGCGGGTCGGCGTAGCGCTCGCCCAGATCGGCGAGCTCCTCGCTGATCACCGCGTCGATTCGCTTCTCGTCGCCGAGGATCGTGCGCAGCTCCTTGATCCGCTCCATCAGCTCAGCGTGCTCGGCGCGGACCTTGTCCGACTCGAGCGCGGTGAGGCGCTGCAGGCGCATGTCGAGGATCGCCTGGGCCTGGATCTCGCTCAGCTCGAAGTTGGAGATCAGCCCCTCGCGGGCCTCGTCGGGGTTGGCCGAACCGCGGATCAGCGCGATCACGGCATCGAGGTTGTCGAGCGCGATGAGGATCCCCTCGAGCACGTGAGCCCGGGCCTCGGCCTGGCGCAGCTGGTACTGCGTGCGCCTGATCACGACCTCGCGCTGGTGGCCGACGTAGTGGGAGATCATCTCCTTCAGGGAGAGGGTGCGCGGCACGTTGTCGACCAGCGCGACCATGTTCACGCCGAAGCTCGCCTGCATCTGCGTGTGCTTGTAGAGCTTGCTCAGCGCGACCTTCGGGATCGCGTCCCGCTTGAGCTCGATCACCAGGCGCATGCCCGTGCGGTCGGACTCGTCGCGGAGGTCGGAGATCTCGGTCAGCTTCTTGTCCCGGACGAGATCGGCGATCTTCATGATCAGCCCACCCTCACCGCCCTTGCGGACCGTGAAGGGGAGCTCGGAGACGATGATCGCCTCCTTGCCGCTCTTGATCGGCTCGATGTGCGCCTTGGCGCGCACGCGCACCGAGCCGCGGCCGGAGCGGTAGGCGTCGCGGATGCCGGCCGATCCCATGATCGTGCCGCCGCCCGGGAAGTCGGGCCCCTTGATGTGAGCCATCAGGCCCTCGGTGTCGATCTCGGGATCGTCCATGTAGGCCTGGACCCCGGCGATCACCTCGCCGAGGTTGTGCGGGGGGATGTTCGTCGCCATGCCGACGGCGATCCCGGAGGAGCCGTTGACGAGCAGGTTCGGGAACCGCGCCGGAAGCACGAGCGGCTCCGTCAGCGAGTCGTCGTAGTTGGGACCGAAGTCGACGGTCTCCGCCTCGATGTCGCGGAGCATCTCCGTCGCGAGGCGCGCGAGGCGCGCCTCCGTGTACCTCATGGCAGCTGGTGGATCGTCATCGATCGAGCCGAAGTTGCCCTGGCCGTCGACGAGCGGCGCCCGGAGCGAGAACTCCTGCGCCATCCGCACGAGCGTGTCGTAGATCGACTGGTCGCCGTGGGGGTGGTACTTGCCCATGACCTCGCCGACGATCGTGGCCGACTTGCGGTAGGGCCGATTCGGCTGCAGGCCGAGGTCGTGCATGCCGTAGAGCACGCGGCGGTGGACGGGCTTGAGGCCGTCGCGGACGTCGGGCAGCGCGCGGCCGACGATGACGCTCATCGCGTAGTCGAGGTAGGCCGATCGCATCTCGGTGGAGATCTCGCGGATCTCCACGTTGCCGCCGCCCAGTACGTCTGACGCTTCCACTTAGTTCCCCATTCCGAAGGTTGAGATCTGGCGACTAGACATCGAGCACGTCCACGTCGCGCGCGTTGGCGGTGATGAACTCCTTGCGGGGCTCCACCTTGTCCCCCATCAGGTCGCTGAACGTTCGCTCGGCCATGGCGGCGTCGTCGATCGTCACCTGCATCAGGGTGCGGCTCTCCGGAGCCATCGTGGTCACGCGGAGCTGCTCGGCGTTCATCTCGCCGAGCCCCTTGAATCGCTGCAGCGTCACCCCGTGCTTGGAGAGGTCGAGGACGGCGGCGCGCAGGCCACCGAACGAATCCACCTCGCGGGAGCGGTCGCCGAGCGCCACCTTCATCGGCGGCGAGCCGACCTGCTTGAGCAGCGAGGAATGGACCTCGACCAGCTTCCGGTACTCGGTCGACTGGAACAGCTCGGCCGGCAGCCTGTGGATGCGGGCGAGCCCCGACTTGCGGTGGATGGCCTTGATCGTCAGCTCCTCGTCGCTCGCCTCCTGGAGCTCCGTCTCGTACGGGGCGCCCTCGAGGTCGTCCGTCTCCATCAGGGTGCGGACCCCGGAGAGCGTTGCCTGCCCCGAGTCGAGGATCGTCGACTCGCTCAGGAACCGCACCCGGTCGTGACCGAAGCGCGCCTCCATCGAGCTGACCCAGCCCTCGTACTCCTTGAAGGAGCGGTTGAAGCGCTGCCACTTGGCCGACGACATCTTCGTCGTCTCGCCGGAGGCGTCGGTGAGCTCGAACTTCTCGAGCTTGTCGCGGAGCAGGAACGCCTCGAGCTCCGATTCCTTCTCGAGGTAGAGCTCGGTGCGGCCGCTCTTGGCCCGGTACAGAGGCGGCTTGGCGATGTAGACGTAGCCGTACTCGATCAGCTCCGGCATCTGCCGGAAGAAGAAGGTCAGGATCAGCGTCCGGATGTGAGCGCCGTCGACGTCAGCGTCGGTCGTGATCACGAGCTTGTGGTAGCGGGCGTCCGCGATGTTGAACTCCTCGTGCACGCCCGTGCCGATCGCCGTGATCAGGGACTGGACCGCGTCGTTGGCCAGGACCTTGTCGATCCGGTTCTTCTCGACGTTGATGATCTTGCCGAACAGCGGCAGGACCGCCTGGGTCGCGCGGTCGCGGGCCTGCTTGGCGGAGCCGCCGGCCGAGTCGCCCTCGACGATGAACAGCTCGGTCAGGCTGGGATCGCGGACGCTGCAGTCGGCGAGCTTGCCCGGCAGCGTCGAGTTCTCGAGAGCCGACTTGCGCCGGGTCAGGTCGCGCGCCTTGCGCGCCGCCGCACGGGCGCGAGCCGAGTCGATCGACTTGAGCACGATCCGGCGCGCGTCGGCCGGATTCTCCTCGAGGAACTCGGCGAGCTTGCGGTTGACGATGGCCTGGACGAAGCCCTCGATCGGCGGGTTGCCGAGCTTGGTCTTGGTCTGCCCCTCGAACTGGGGGTCCTGGAGCTTGACCGAGACGATCGCGGTCAGCCCCTCGCGGACGTCGTCGCCGGAGAGGTTCGGATCCTTCTCCTTGAGCATCCCCTTCTCGCGCGCGTAGGCGTTCAGGGTCCTGGTCAGCGCCGAGCGGAAGCCGGAGAGGTGGGAGCCGCCCTCGTGCGTGTTGATGTTGTTGGCGAACGAGAACAGCGACTCCTGGTAGCCGGTGTTCCACTGCATCGCCATCTCGAGCGCGCCCTCCTTGGACTCGCCCTCGAAGAAGATCGTCTTCTTGTGCAGTGGATCCTTGGCCGAGTTCAGGTGGGCGACGAAGTCGATCAGCCCGCCCTCGGCGTAGAACTCCTCGTGCTGGCCCTCTCCCCGCTCGTCGGTCAGCGTGATCCGCAGCCCCTTGGTCAGGAACGCGGTCTCGCGCATGCGCTCGGCGAGCGTCGCGAAGTCGTACTCGAGCTCGTCGAAGATCTCTGCGTCGGGCAGGAAGCTGACGGTCGTGCCGGTCTCCGAGCTCTTCTCCCCCGCGCTCAGATCGTTCTGGGGAGCGCCGCGCACGTAGTCCTGTGACCAGACCTTGCCCTCGCGGCGGATCTCGAGGTGCAACCGCTCGGAGAGCGCGTTGACGACCGAGACGCCGACTCCGTGCAGGCCGCCGGAGACCTTGTAACCCCCGCCGTCGCCGAACTTGCCGCCGGCGTGCAGGACCGTGAGCACGACCTCAGCGGCCGGGCGTCCTTCCTTCTCGAGGTTCTGGACGGGAATGCCGCGCCCGTTGTCGACGACCGTCACGGAGTTGTCCGGATGGATCGTGACGGCGACGTTGTCGCAGTGCCCGGCGAGCGCTTCGTCGACGGAGTTGTCCACCACTTCGTAGACGAGGTGATGAAGGCCACGGACACCGGTCGAGCCGATGTACATGCCGGGGCGCTTGCGAACCGCCTCGAGGCCCTCGAGGACGGTGATGTCCGCGGCCTCGTAGCCCTTCGTTCCTGATTTCGACTTGGACGTCTGCTCGCTCACTCGGGCCTTCCCATTCGGGTTCCATGATCCCGTGCCCGGCGGCGGCAGATGCCGCTCAGCACTCGGGGGACGGGGGCTGGCGATCGTTGGCCTGCCCGTCCCGAGCACTCACCAGGTCGGTTGACATAAGGATACCAGGCACAAGGGACGGACCCGCGACGGGGCCTCTCACGAAATCCCTGCAAATCGCCACTATTCGAGCGCTGGGCCGTGACGATTCTCAGTCGTGGCGCGCGAGGTCGGCCGTAAACCGCAACCCGAGGACCCGATCGGCGCCGACGACGGCTTCGATCCGAGGCCGCAGGACGTCCCCCATCAGCTCCAGCTCCTGCGCCCAGGCACCGCTGCGACAGGCGATCGTGAGCACCCCCCCACGCTCGGAAACGGGCTCCGAGTTGGCCGCGATCTGCTCACCGCACACCTCCGGCCACGCCGCCTGGACCTCCGCGAGCAGGGTCTGGGGAGCGCTGCGCTCGACGAGCCTGTCGAGGGCTCCGCCGAGCTTCCTGGGGCCACGCCTGGGTCCGCTCAACCCGCCGTCTCCTCGGTGGTTGCGACCCCGCCCTCGATCGCGATCTCGCTCGCCGCGGACGCCGGCACGTGAGCCGACTCCGTCGCGGTGATCAGCGCCTGGCCCCCGCTCTCCAGCAGAACGACGAGGCGGCGGCGGCGATCCGGATCGAGCTCGCTCATCACGTCGTCGAGCAGCATCAGGGGCAGCTGCCGGCGCGCCATGCGCAGCGCCTCGCGCTCCGCGAACAGGAGCGCGAGGAGGCCGATTCGCTGCTGACCCTGCGAGCCGTAGCGACGCAGCGAGCGACCGCCGAAGGAGAGCTCGACCTCGTCGCGGTGCGGCCCGTAGCCGGTGAAGCCGCGGGCGACGTCCCCCGCTCGCCGCTCCGTCAGCTCGGCGACGATCCCCTCCGCGTCGAGCTCGCCGGTCCGCGGGCGGTAGGAGATCTCCGCCCCGCCGTCGAGGCCGAGCTCCGCCGCCGCGTGCGCGAACGGCTCGACCAGCTCAGCGGCCGCCTCCGAGCGCGCCTCGACCAGAGGCGCCGCGCGCTCGGCGAGCTCACGGTCCCAGGCGTCGAGCGAGCTCGGATCGCCCCCTCGGCGGACCCTCGAGAGCAGGTTGTTGCGCTGGGCGAGGGCGCGCGAGTAATCGCCGCGGGCGTCGGCACGGGCGGGTCGCAGCGCGGCGGCGAGGCGGTCCAGATGCGCACGTCGCGGGCTGGGCGGGCCCTTGACCAGCGTCAGCCGGTCCGGCATGAAGACGCTCAAAGCGGGTCGGCGCCGGTCGTCGGAGGCGCGCGCCGCCGACCCGTTGACCATCCGCCTCCTCGCCTCGCCGCTCGAGACCGAGGCGAGCATGCTGAGCGGCTCGGCGATCTCCCCCGCCTCGGGCTCCAGCTCGACCTCGACCCGGGCGAGGTCGGCGCCGAAGGCGATCGCCTCGCGCTCGCGGCGCGTGCGGCACGAACGACCGGTCAGCGCGAAGAAGAGCGCCTCGAGGACGTTCGTCTTGCCGGCGCCGTTGGGACCGTGCAGGACCGTGAGCCCGGCGCCGAGCTCGACCGGCGCGTCGGCGAGGTTGCGAAACGAGAGCGGATCGACCCGAGTGACCCGCATTCGACCGGATCAGACGGTCAGGCGTATCGGCATCACGAGGTAGCTGAAGTCCTCGGAGCCGGCCGGCTGCAGGAGTCCGGGCCGCAGTGGCGAAGTGAGTCGAAGCACCACTTCCTCGGTCTCGACCGACTCGATCCCCTCGATGAAGAACTGGGGATTGAAGGCGATCTCCATCGCCTCGCCCTCGAACGCGCAGGGCATCGACTCGGCGGCGTCGCCGATCTCGGGCGTCTCCGCGGCCACCGTGAGCTCCCCCTCGGCGAATGCAAGTCGCAGCGGGGCGTTGCGCTGGGCGAGGTAGCGGATCCGCCTGGTCACGTCCAACAGCTCGGAGCGCGGCAGGCGAACGTCGTGGTCGAACGCATCGGGGAGCAGCTGGCGGTAGTTCGGGAATTGCCCGTCGATCAGCCGTGAGGAGAGCGTCACGCCGCCGGCCCTGAAGACGATCTGGTTTCCCGGGAGCGCGATCTCGACCTGCTCGACCTCATCGGCGGAGACGATCCGCGCGAGCTCGCGCATCGCCCGGGCCGGCACGTTGGCCTCGAAGGGGGCGGGGGCGCCGTCGGCCAGCTCGGTCCGCTTCACGCTCAGCCGGTAGGAGTCGGTGGCGACCATCGTCAGGGTCGAGCCCTCGACGTTGACCATGATGCCGGTGAGGATCGGCCGGACCTCGTCGCGGGATGCCGCCCGGGCCACCCGGTCGACGGTCTCGGCGAGCGCGGCCGCCGGCATCTTGATCGACTCGCCCCCGAGCTCGGGCAGGCGGGGGAAGTCCTCGGCGTCGAGCAGGCGCAGGTGG
The DNA here is from genome assembly GCA_963826475.1 of uncultured Solirubrobacterales bacterium. Lineage (GTDB taxonomy): Bacteria > Actinomycetota > Thermoleophilia > Solirubrobacterales > 70-9 > RHKX01. The sequence continues at coordinate 2,084,710 of CAWGXC010000003.1, forward strand.
AAGCGGGCGGTGCCGGCGATGAGCTCGACGTCGTGCTGCTCACGGCGCTCGCTGATCTCGACGGATCCCTGCGGCAACGCGCGGGCGACGTCGGCGAGCAGGCGGCCGGGCAGCAGGATCTGACCGTCGCCCTCGACCTGGGCGTCGAGCTCGACCGTGATCGCGAGCTCGCTGTCGGTCGCACGGGCGATGGCCTTGCCACCCTCGGCGATCAGCATGATCCCGCCGAGCGAGGGCAGCGTGGTCCGCGTGGAGAGCGCCCTGGCTGCGGTCTGGAGCCCGTCCAGGAGCCGGTCGCGTTCTGCTTTCAGTTGCATCTGCATCCTCTTCTGATCGTCTGAGTTGATGTTGTGATGGTGGAAACCCTTTCAGAACCGCCGGATTGCGCACGGGACCTTCGATCCAGGGGTGTTGGCGAGGCTGTTGGCAACTGCGGTGGTGGTGGAGTGGCCGGTCGCATCAGCCGGGGATGGGACCGAGGTGGAGGCGTTCGTGGACTCGCTCGAGCGCCTTGTGGAAATCGGAGCCGGGCTCGATGCCGCGCTCGACCGCGCGGATGGAATGCAGCACGGTGGAATGGTCGCGATTGAACCCGCGGGCGATCTCGGCGAGGGAGAGGTCGGTGTGGTTGCGGGCGACGTACATGGCGAGCTGGCGGCCACGCACCGCGGAGGAGGTCCGCCGCTTGGAGCGCATGTCGGCCGGAGAGAGGTGCAGGACGTCGCAGACCGCACGCTGGATACGCTCGAGCTGTTCGTCGGCGGCGGGGGGCGACGGCTGCGCCGGTGGCGAGTCGGAGCCGGCCTCGTCGGCGGTCGAGCCGCTTCCCAGGACGCGGCGGACGAGCTCGACCGACGGCGATTCCCCGATCAGCGAGGCGAAGGCGGTGACGCGGGTCAGGGCGCCTTCCAGACGGCGCAGGTTCTCCGGGGTGGCGATGGCGATCTGCCGCAGGGCGTCGAGATCGGGCACCGGGATGGAGTGCTCCTCGGCGAGCCGCCGGAGCAACGTCATGCGGGTCACCAGGTCGGGGCCCTGCACCTCCACCGTGAGCCCCCAGGCGAATCTGTCGCGAATCCGCTCGCTGAGCCGCCCCAGCGCCTCGGGCGGGCGATCGCTGGAGAGCACGATCTGGCTGCCGGCCGAGTAGAGCTCGTTGAAGGTGTGGAAGAACTCGTCCTCGGTGGCCGGCTTGCCCTCGAGGAACTGAACGTCGTCGATCAGCAGCGCCCCGACCCCGCGGTAACGCTGCTTGAAGCGCTCCGAGCCGCGCCCGTCGCTGGCGCGCAGGGAGGTGACGAACTCCGAGGTGAAGCGCTCGGCGGTCGTGTAGACGACGCTCATCTCGGGTCGCTGACGCCGTAGATAGTTGGCGATCGAGACGAGCAGGTGCGTCTTGCCGAGCCCGGGTGCGCCGTAGAGGAACAGCGGGTTGTAGGACTCGCCGGGGGATTCGGCGACGGCGAGGGCGGCTGAGTGGGCGAAGCGATTGCCGGAGCCGATCACGAAGCGGTCGAAGTCGAGGTCGTCGATGAGGCCGGCCGGGATCGGGTCGCGGCTGAAGGCCGGATCCTCCTCGGAGGGCGTGGAGCCGGGGGCGTCGGTGAACGAGATCTCGGTGAACTCGGGCGATCGGCGGCGCAGGGCCTCGGTCGCGGCGGCGCCGTAGCGACGCTCGAACCAGTCGCGGACCTGCACGGGTCCCGATACATACAGACGGGAGCCCTGGACCCCGACGACCTTGAGCGGCTCGAGCCAGTTCTGGAACGCGGAGGGATGCAGCGTGCCCCGCAGCTCGTCGCGGACGCCGCTCCAGATGGCGTTCAGCTCTTGTGTGTGTCTCTCCGGCAAGGTGTGGGTGCCCGCCGCGGCGAGCGGGGTGCTCGGAGAGGGCCGTCGGCGATCATAGGTCCAGGGCTGAGGATCGTTGGCGGGGCTCCCTTTGCGACTCCGCAAATCGCGCCATAAGCCGTTTCGCCTCTCCCCCTATACTGCGGCGTCCCCCGAAAGAGGTTGCGCGCCCGCGCCCTCAGGCCGACGGCCCGGGAGACTCAAGGGAGAATGCACCCATGAAGAGAACTTGGCAGCCCAAGAAGAGAAAGCGCGCTCGCGTCCACGGTTTCCGCTCCCGGATGCAGACGCGCCATGGCCGCGCGATCCTGAGCCGCCGTCGTCGCAAGGGCCGCAAGAGCCTCACGGTCTGAGGGTCGGCGGAGTTGAGTGATCCCGGACGCGAGGGCCGCAAGCGCGGCCGCCTCTCGCGAAGCGGGGACTTCGACCGCGCCTACCGCGATGGCCGCTCCCACGCCAATCGTCACCTCGTCCTCTATGCATTTCCCCGCGAGAGCGCTGACGACGACGAGGACGTGCGCCTCGGGATCTCGGTCGGCCGCAAGGTCGGCGGCGCCGTCGAGCGCAACAAGGTGAAGCGCGCGATGCGCGAGGCCTTCTGGGGACTCTCCGCCCGGCTCCCCGCCGGCCACGACTTCGTCCTGGTCGGGCGGGCGGGCGTTGCCGAGCTGGTCGACCGCGAGGGCACGCCGGGCTTGACCACGTCGATCGCCGCCCTCCTCGATGACGCCGGGGCGGGATCGTGAGCGCCCCGGCCATGGCACCCGTTTCACGTGAAACGGATTCGGTCGACCTTTCGCGCGTTTCACGTGAAACGCACGCGCATCGCGTGAGCGACGCCGATCGCGGCTGGCTCCCCCGGGCCGCTCGCCGCCCTGGCGCTGCTCCCGGTCCGTGCCTACCGGCGCTTCGTCTCCCCCCTCTTCGCCCCGCGCTGTCGCTACTACCCGAGCTGCTCCGCGTACGCCGAGCAGTCGATCCGCGAGCTCGGAGCCGTTCGCGGCACCATCCTCGCCGCCTGGCGCGTGCTCCGCTGCAATCCCTTCAGCGACGGCGGCTTCGACCACGTCGCCGATCGGCGGCTCTTCAGGCGGGACGGGAACACCTGATGCTCGTCGCCTCGGTATTCACCGACATCCCCCGGGCGATCGTCGACTTCTACCACGGCACCCTCGGGTTCGGCTGGGGCCCGGCGATCGTGCTCCTGACCTTCACGATCCGGCTGGCGATCATGCCGCTGTCGATCAAGCAGATCAAGTCGATGCGCGCGATGCAGGTCCTGCAGCCCCAGATGAAGGCGATCCAGGAGAAATACAAGGACGACAAGCCGCGCCAACAGCAGGCGATGATGGCCTTCTACAAGGAGAACGAGATCAACCCGCTCGCCTCCTGCCTGCCCCTGCTGCTGCAGATGCCGGTCTTCTTCGCGCTCTACGCGATGCTCCGCGGCGACAGCTTCCGGGCCGACGTGCTGGCTCATCCGCCGACCGGCTGGCTCTTCATCCCCGACCTGCTGGCCCACCCCACGGGCGCCGTCCTCGTCGTTCTGATCGTCCTCTTCGTCGGGACCCAGCTCGGCGCCGGCCTGGCCATGTCGATGCGCGGGCAGGGGCTCGAGGGCCCGCAGCGGTTCATCGTCTTCGGGCTGCCGATCATGTTCGCCTTCTTCGTTCCCAGCTTCCCGGCGGGACTCTCCGTGTACTGGATCTCGACCAACGTCTGGACCCTCGGCCAGCAGCAGTTCGTGCACATGCTCATGGGTACCCCTCAGAAGCCGACCGAGGCTGAGCTCGAGGCGATCAAATCGCCTCCTCCTCCGCCTCCGCGCAAGAAGAAGAAGAAGAGCGGGAGGCAGCGATGAGCGACGAAACGGCTTCAGAGCAGGGGATTCCGGATGATCCGGCCGAGCGCGTCCGGCTAATCGTCGACCGCGTGCTCGATGAGATCGACCTCGACGCCGAGGTCACGGTCACCGAGACGGACGAGGAGATCTTCGCCGCGATCGACGGCCCTGACGAGCTCGGAATCCTGATCGGGCGCCGCGGCCAGACGCTCGACGCGCTGCAGCTCCTCTGCTACCGGGCCGCCTCCCGCGGCGTCACCGACCGCAGGCGGGTCACGATCGACGCCGCCGGCTACCGCGAGCGCCGCCGGGCGCTGCTCCAGGAGGAGGCGGAGATCGCCGCCGACAGGGTGGCCCGCAACGGCGAGCCGATCCGGCTCGAGGCGATGTCGGCAAGCGAGCGCCGCATGGTCCACGAGGTCCTCAAGGATCGCGCCGACGTCGAGACCTACAGCGAGGGCGACGAGCCCGAGCGCCGGATCGTCGTCACCCCCCTGATCGAGGATGACGCCCCAGCCTGAGCTCGACCCCCGGGCCCGAGCGATGCTCGAGCCGGTCGTCGAGATGCTGACCCGCGAGGCGTCCTCGCCGAGCTCGCCGACGGCGACGAAGCACGCCTGGACCGTCCACGTGGCCGACAGCCTCAGCGGCCTCGCCTTCGCGGAGCTCGCCGGCGCAACGACGATCTGCGACGTCGGCTCCGGCGCCGGCTTCCCCGGCCTCGTCCTGGCGGCGATGCTCCCTGACGCCCGCGTCGACATGGTCGACTCGATCGCTCGCAAATGCGCCTACATCGAGCGGGCCGCGGCGGCCGGCGGCTTCACCAACGTCCGCGTGATCAACGCCCGGGCCGAGGATCTGGCCGCCGCCGAGGGTCGCGAGGCCTATGAGGCGGTCACCGCCCGTGCGGTCGGCCGCCTGAGCACGCTCGCGGAGCTCGCCTCGCCCCTGCTCAGCGCGGGCGGGGTGCTCGTCGCCTGGAAGGGCAAGCGCGATCCCGCAGAGGAGGCGGAGCTCGAGCGGGGCGCCGCGGAGCTGGCGATGGAGCCGGCTGAGGTGCGCTGGGTCGGGCCGTACGCCGGGAGCGAGAATCGCCACCTGCACCTGCTCCGCAAGGTGGGTCCCGACGCCCGATTCCCTCCCGCGCCGGGCGGGAATGGCCAAGAAGCGGCCCCGGGGCGCCTAGGTCCGTATAAAGCCTGGTTCTCCTTCGGCAAGGGGCGTCCGAATCCTGCAAGGGTGGCATCTGCACATGGGATACGTCTACGCGATCGCAAATCAGAAGGGTGGGGTGGGGAAGACCACCACCGCCGTCAACCTCGCCGCGTGCATCGCGGAGGCGGGGAACCAGACCCTGGTCGTGGACCTCGACCCCCAGTGCAACGCGACCGTGACGCTGGGGATGGATCGCGAGAGCCGCCCATCGTCCTACGACGCGCTCTGCGGCAACGGGTCGATCGCCGCGGCCGCCCGGCCCGCGGGTCCCGACAACCTCTGGGTCGTTCCCGCCAACCGCGACCTCGCCGGCGCCGGCGTCGAGCTGCCGACGCTCGACCGCTTCCAGTACCGGCTGCGCGAGGGCCTCGGTCCGGTGCGCGAGCGATTCGCGGCAACGATCCTCGACTGCCCGCCCTCGCTCGACCCGATCACCGTCAACGCGCTGGCGGCCGCCGATCGGGCGATCATCCCCGTCCAGGCCGAGTACCTGGCGCTCGAGGGACTCGTTCAGTTCCTGGACACGATGCAGACCGTGCGCCGCGAGCTCAATCCGTCACTCGTTCTGACCGGCATCCTGATCACCATGGCTGATGACAGGACCCGACTTTCCCAAGATGTGGAGCGAGAACTGAGAGACCACTTCCCCGATCTGGTGTTGACCACGGTGGTGCCGCGCAGCGTCCGGCTCGCCGAGGCTCCCAGCTTCGGAATTCCGATCATCGAACACGCACCAGGATCACGAGGAGCAGATGCATACCGAAGGCTGGCCGGAGAGGTCCTGGAACGTGGCTAATCGTCCGGGGATGGGCCGCGGCTTAGCCGCGATCCTGCCGGAGAGCCACGAGGTCAGCGAGCCCCAGTTCCGCGACGTCCCGGTCGGTCTGATCACCCCCAACCCGGGCCAGCCGCGGAAGGCGTTCGACGCCGATGCCCTCGAGCGCCTCGCGGCCTCGGTTGCGGAGTCGGGCGTGATTCAGCCGCTGGTCGTCCGTCCGCTGCCCGACGGTCGCTACGAGCTGATCGCCGGCGAGCGCCGCTGGCGTGCCGCGCAGAAGGCCGGGCTGGAGACGGTGCCGGCCGTCCTGCGCAGCGACGACGAGACGCGCCGCCTGCAGATGGCGTTGATCGAGAACATGGCGCGCGAGGACCTCAATCCGATCGAGGAGGCCCGCGGATGCGCCGCGCTCGTCGAGGAGCTGCAACTCAGCAAGGAGGAGGTCGCGCGCAAGATGGGGCGGAGCCGCTCGGCGATCTCCAACCTGATCCGCCTGCTCGACCTGCCCGATCCGGTCCTCGATCTTCTCGAGAGCGGCGATCTGAGCGAGGGCCACGGGCGCGCGCTGCTGTCGATCCGCGATCAGGACGAGCGCCGGCGTCTGGCCCGCCAGGCGGTCGCCGAAGGTTGGTCGGTGCGCGAGACCGAGCGTCAGGCGAAGGGGGAGGGGAGGGCGATCGCCAAGCCCACCCGCGAGCCGCACCCCGACGAGGAGGCCGCGATCGGCAGGGCGGAGGACGCTCTGGAGCGGGCGCTCGGACGCGACGTGCGGGTCACCGCGGGCGCTCGCGGGCTGACCGCGCAGATCCGCTTCGAGGATCTGGACGAGCTGCTCGCGCTGGCGAAGTCGCTCGCGCGTAGCTGAAGGCCCGAGAGGGCAGGAGGACACCGGACGGGCGGCCACTAGAATGACCGCGGTTTCCGGGCGATTAGCTCAGTTGGTTAGAGCGCGTCTCTGATAAGGACGAGGTCCCAGGTTCGAATCCTGGATCGCCCACTTGCAACGGATGCAGATCTATGGCGTGAGCTTCGACATGGTCGGCAAGCAGCCGATCGTGCTGCTCAAGACCACTGACGGAAACAGATTTCTTCCGATTTGGATCGGGCATCCGGAGGCTGCGGCGATCCTGATGAAGCTGCAGGGGGCGAGCACGCCGCGGCCGATGACCCACGATCTGCTCTCCGACATCCTCGACGAGCTCGACGCCAAGTGCGAGCGCGTCTCGGTCACCGAGCTCCGCGACAACACCTTCTACGCCACGATCACGCTCTCGATCGACGGCAACGAGGTCGAGATCGACTCGCGCCCATCCGACGCCCTCGCCCTCGCGGTCCGCTGCGACGCGCCGATCTTCGCCGCCGAGGAGGTCATCGAGGAGTCCTCGATCGAGTTCGAGCACGAGGTCGAGGACCAGGAGGAGGTCGTCGAGAAGTTCAAGGACTTCCTCGAGGAGGTCACGCCCGAGGACTTCGCCGGCGGATCGGACGAGCCCCAGGACTGAGGTCAGCTCGCGCTGGGCTTCTCGAGCGCCTTGGTGATGCCCGCGCGGATCAGCATCCGGGCCATCGTCGAGTGCGGGACGTCGTTCTGCATCGACAAGGCGACGACCGCGTCGAAGTCGGCGCTCGCCAGCTTGACGTTGATCTGCCGGTACGCCCTGCCCTGATAGCCGCCGGCGCCGGGCCGGGGCGAGCGGACAGCCCGCTCACGCGCATCCCTCGCCGCCTGAGCGCGCGCCTCGTCCTTGCGCCACCCGTGGTAGTCGAGCCGATCCCGGCACGCGGCCACGGACTCGTATCCGAACGTCTGGGCGATCTTGACCCAGCCGGGGTCGTCGGAGCCCGGGATGTCGGGGTCGATCCGCGGCGGTGGGTGGTCGGGCCACGCCGACGGCGCGGGTGACGCCGAGCCGATCTCCGCTTGGTACTCAGGAGTACCAAGCGGATCCCGCTCGTCGTTGGGCTCCGTGGTACTCACGGGTACCAAACGCATTTCGACTCCGGTCCCTTCACTGCCGACACACAGTGCACCGAGACGGCGCATCCGAGTTGCGCAAGATGTGCCGACTCCGCCGCCCGGGCGTGCCGATTGCCCCTACTTGCGCAGCGCGAGCGCCAGCGCCCGCTCGACGAACTGCACGAAGCTGGTCCCCGCCGCCTCGGCGGCCATCGGCAGCAGTGAGGTGTCGGTGAGCCCGGGAATGGAGTTGACCTCGAGCACCTGGGGGCCATCGGCGTCGAGCATCAGGTCGACGCGGGCGAAGCCCTCGCAGCCGAGCGCGGACCACGTCCGCGAGGCCACGTGGCTGACGACGCGGAGCTCCTCCTCGGTGAGCTCCGCCGGGCAGACGTAACGGGTGCGGCCGATCTCGTAGCGCGCCTCGTAGTTGAAGCGGTCGGCGCGCTCGGGGATGACCTCGACGACGGGCAACGGCTCCCCGTCGATGATCGAGACGGCCAGCTCGCGGCCGGTGACGTGGCGTTCGATCAACACGCGGTCGTCGTAGCTGAGCGCCGCGATCAGGGCTTGGGGCACCTCGGCGGCCGCGCCGGCGAAGCGCACGCCGAGCGCCGAGCCCTGGGAGGCGGGCTTGACGACGAGCGGCAGCCCGAGCCCGGCCTCGATCTCGCCGATCGCGTCGGCGGCGCCGAGCTCGCGGAATGCGGCCGCGCCGAAGGCGACCCAGTCGGGCGTCGGGATCTTGGCCTCGCGCATCCGGTGCTTGGACTGCACCTTGTCCATGCAGAGGACGCACGCCGCGACGCCGGGGCCGGTGTAGGGGATGTCGAGCAGGTCGAGCAGCGACTGCACCGTCCCGTCCTCGCCGCCGGGACCGTGCAGGGCGATGAAGGCGACGTCGGGCCGCTGCTCCTTGAGCGTGGCGACGAGCGCGTCGTCGGCGTCGACGGGGAGGACCTCATGGCCGAGCTCGGCGAGAGCGTTCTCGACCCGCGCGCCGGAGCTCAGCGACACCGCCCGCTCGAGCGAGCGTCCGCCCTTGAGGACGGCGACCCTCATTCCTCGCGCCGAGCGCGGCGCTGAAAGGGGACGACGCTCCCGGGCTCCGATTCCTCGCGACTCGGAGCGACGATCTTGTGCTCGCCCGTCATCGTCTCGTAGAGGTTCACCTGCTCGTCGACGACCGCGCCGATCCGCCGGATCCCCTCGCGGATCTCGTCCTCGTTCTGGGCCGAGAAGTTGAGCCGCATGGAGCCGCCGCCGCGCCCGTCGACGAACGCCGCCTCGCCGGGCACGAAGGCGACGTTCCGGCGCAGCGCCTTGGCGAGCAGGTCGGTCGTGTTGATGTAGTCGGGCATCGTGGCCCAGACGAAGAGTCCGCCCTCAGGCACCGTCCACGTGGCCTGGCTCGGGAAGTAGCGGCCCAGGGCGTCGAGCATGGCGTCGCGGCGGCCGCGGTAGATCTCCGAGAGCTCGGCGACGTACTCGAGCCAGCGGCCCTCACCGAAGTACTCGCGGACGAAGAACTGGCTCAGCGTCGATGTACAGAGATCGGCGGCGCCCTTGCCGAGCACGAGCTTCGCCATCACCGGCGGAGGGGCGCAGGCCCAGCCGATCCGGATGCCGGGGGAGAGGATCTTCGAGAGCGTGCCGACGTAGAGGACGTAGTCGCCGCCGTCGAGCGAGTAGAGCGGCGGCAGCGGATCGCCGCCGTAGCGGAGCAGCCCGTAGGGGTTGTCCTCGATGACGAGGATCTCCCGCTCCCGCGCGATCTCGACCAGGCGCCGCCGGCGCTCGAGCGACATCGTCACCCCGCCGGGGTTCTGGAAGGTCGGCACCGTGTAGATGAACTTCGGGCGCCTTCCCTCGGCGTCGAGCTCGGCGAGAAGCCCCTCGAGCGCGTCGATCCGCATGCCGTCGGAGTCCATGTCGACCTGCCGCGTGTCGGCCTCGTAGGAGCAGAAGACGGGCACGGCGCCCGGGTAGGTGGGTCCCTCGGCGATGACCACGTCGCCGGGGTCGATCAGCGCCTTGCTGATCAGGTCGATCGCCTGCTGCCCGCCGGTGGTGACGATGACGTCGTCGGGATCGGGGTTCATCCCCTCCGCTCCCATCACCCGGCAGATCACGTCCTTGGTCTCCCGGAAGCCCTCGGTCGGCCCGTACTGCAACGCCTTCGCCGCCGACTCCTGGGCGATCCGGGTCATCTGCGCGGCGAACGACTCGCGGGGGAAGGTCGAGGTGTCGGGCAGGCCGCCGGCGAGCGAGATGACCTCTGGCCGCTGGGTGATCTCCATCAGGTCGCGCATCGCCGAGGAGCGCATCACGCGCGTGCGCTGCGCGAACAGGTCCGCGTAGCGCGCGATGTCGCTGGAGGTCGAGTGCGAGCGCCGGTGCGGCCGTGGGGTGGGGGAGGGGTCCGGCTTGGGGGCTGAATCCATCCCCGTAAGTGTGGCCGAAGCGCACGATGCGAGCGTCAAGGCCGAGCGCCGATGAACTAGCCTGCCCGCTCCATGGACCTCTTTCTCGCGATCTGCCAGGGCCTCGGCCTGGCCCTCGCCATCGGCGTCGGCGGTGCCCTCGCGGCCCTCTTCGCCTCGGCTATGGCGAGCCTCGCCGCCGGCTTCGACCCCGAGGGCACGGACTTCGGCTTCATCGCCGAGACCTGGTTCCTCGTCACCCTGCTCGCCCTCGTCGTGCTGGCGATGGCAGCCCGTGGCCGCGAGGCGCTGCGCCTCCCTCTGATCGCCCTGCTCTCGGTCGCCGGCGGCCTCGCGTTCGCCGCCTCCCTCTCCGAGGAGGGCACGACGGGCTGGCCCGGGCTCGTCGTCGGCATCGTCGCCACCGCGGGCGCGGCGATGATCGCCACCGACGTCCTCGAGGGCGCCATCCGCCGCGCCAAGGGCTCCAGCGCGGAGGCCGCCGACTCCGCCGCCAACACGCTCGTCCTCGGCTTCTCCTTCGGTGGGATGGCGCTCGCCGCGCTCGCGCTCTTCGTCCCCCCGGTCTCGCTGCTCGCCGCCGCCGCGCTGCTGGTCGTGGCCCTCGGCCGCCGTCGCAAGGCCGGCGAGAAGTACGAGGGCCTGCGCATCCTCAGATAGCCCGCGCGGAGGTCCATCACCCGAGCGAGGTGGCGGCTCTGCGAACCTGAATGACAGTGACCCGCAAGCTCGTCCTCGCCGTCGTCGACTCGCTGCGCAGCGACATGCTGCTGCGCACGATCGAGCGCGGCGACGCTCCCACGTTCAAGGCGCTGCTCGAGCGCGGCGAGCTCGTCGGCGACTGCGTCTCGAGCTTCCCCTCGGTGACGCCCGTCTGCACCTCGGAGATCACGACCGGCGTGCGCCCCGACCGCCATCTGATCCCGGGGATGAACTGGTACCACCGGACCGAGAAGCGCTACGTCGAGTACGGCTCGAGCTTCGAGGCGACGCGGGCGTTCGGCCTGTTCCGCTCCCTCTACGACACGGTCTACAACCTCAACATGGGCCACCTCAACAGCGAGACGCTCACCGTCTTCGAGCGCCTCGGCGACGCCGGCCTGCGCACGGCCTGCACCCCCTTCCTGATCTATCGCGGCCGCAAGCGTCACGAGGTCGGGCTCGAGGGGCTGCTGAAGGCCGCCGTCAGCGCCGCCAAGTTCCACCACGCCGTCTGGGGCCCCGACGAGCTCTTCTACGGCGAGCTCTATTCGTCGCGGAAGGTGGACTGCAAGCCGACGCTGGCGCGACCGAACACGCGCGACGCCTACTCGGGCTGCGTCGGCCGCGACCTCGTCGAGCACGACCTCTACGACTTCATGCTCTTCTCGCTGCCCGACAACGACTACGTCTCCCACCGCGACGGGCCGGAGGCGACGTGCGACTCGATCGCGATCGCCGACGACGCCATGCGCGAGCTGGTCGACGCGCACGGTGGGATCGACCCGTTCCTCGAAGCCAACGCGGTGGTCGTCGTCGCCGACCACGCGCAGAGCGACGTCCACAAGGAGCTGCCCCTGACCGCGGGGCTCGGCGGCCACTGGGAGGTGCTGCAGCCCAACGCGCCGGTGCTGGCGGAGACCGAGCTGGCGGTCGGGCCGAGCGGTCGCGGCGCCGGCGTCTGGATCCTGCGCGAGGGTCGTGAGCGCGAGGCCCTCGCCGAGCGCGTCCGCCGCCGGCTCGAGCGCGACGTCGAGGGCGTGGAGCTCGTCGCCTGGCTCAGCGAGGACCGCGAGGAGGCGGCTGTCCGGCGCGGCTCACACGAGCTGCGATTCCGGCCCGGGGGAGAGGTCACCGACGCCCGCGGCGGAACCTGGTCGCTCGAGGGCGACCTCGAGGCGCTGGGAGCGAGCGCCGGCGACGGTCGCTTCGACGCCCCCGAGTACCCCGACGGCCTGCAGCGGCTCTGGTCGGCGCTGCGCAACCCCAACGCCGCTGACCTGCTGCTCAGCCTCGCGCCGGAGTGGGAGTGCGTCGACTGGGGCGGAGCGACCCACATCCCCGGCGGCAGCCACGGCTCGCTGCGCGCGGAGGACTCGCTGGGGACGCTGCTCACGGTCGGCCTCGACGGCGAGCGCCCCGAGCGCGAGCAGTGGGCGATCAGCGACGTCTCCGGCCTGATCGACCGGCATTTCGGGCTGGCCGCGCACGCTTCGACCGCCGCCGCCGATCCGTCGGTGGCAACCACGCCGCGCTGAGCGACCTCCGCGACCCGCTTGCTCCAGACTTAGCGGCGATGCCGACGCAGACCGACCCCCGCCGTGGCGAGCCCGCCGACGACGCCAACGTCGGCGCGAGCGTTCGCGACCGCTGGGATGCCGCCGCCGACTGGGCCTGGGCCATCGCCCGCCGGATCCATCTCGGCACCCGCAAGCCCGGCAACTGGCTGCAGCTCTTCCACTTCGCGGTCGTCGGCGGCAGCGGCTACGTCGTCAACCTGATCGTCTTCACGTTGCTGACCTCTGCCGCGGACCTCAACCACCTGCTCGCCGCCATCGGCGCCTTCGTGGTCGCGGTGACCAACAACTTCCTGCTCAACCGCCACTGGACGTTCCGCCGCCAGGGCTCGGCGGAGGCGCACGCCGGATTCCAGGCCGCGCGGTTCCTGACCGTCAGCACGGTCGGGCTCGCGGTCAACCTCGCGGTCCTGGCCGCGCTCGTGGACGGGGCCGGGATGGGGGAGCTGCCGGGACAGGCGATCGCGGTGGCGCTGGCGACCCCGGTCAACTTCGTCGGCAACAAGCTCTGGACCTTCGACCGCTGAGGAAGCGGTTTAGGAGCGGCTGCGATAGTTGAGCCGTGGTGAACTTCAAGAGACTCGCTGACCGCGCCAAGAAGGCCAAGACCCTCGTCGACCAGCAGGGCGGGCCCGATGCGATCAAGAAGAAGATGGACAAGCTGCGCGACGTCGCGATGAGCGAGGGCACCGTTGCCGAGCGCGCCAAGGCGGCCGCAAGCGTCGCGCGGGAGAAGCCGACGCCGAAGCCCGCCGCCGACGTGAGCCGAACCGAGCGACCTTCGGACGACTAGGGCGGATCACCTCGGCTTGACCGACGACCGCCGGCCAAAGATGCGCCCGTCCGCAAGGGTGCTGCTCATCGCGTTGATCGCAGCGCTCTGCCTCGCCCTGCCGGCGTCCTCGGCCGCCAAGCCGAAGGCCTCGGCTTCGACCGAGGTGCCGGGAGGGCTCCCGACCACCCCTGCCGACTACGAGGTCAGCGCGTTCGAGGCGTTGCGGGCCGCCGACGAGGACCCGAAGATCATCGCCCGCAAGGAGTCGCTGACTCCGGCCGACGGGAAGCTGACCGCGACCGTCACCGCCGAGGCGGTGCGGGTCTGGGAGGTCGGCTACTTCGACGCCGATGGCAAGGTCAACCTGGTCGTCGTCGACGGCACCTCCGGCGAGGTGACCGAGTCGTGGACGGGCTCGGCGGTGGATTGGCCGCTGGCGCGCGGGCACGAGGGGCAGTTCGGGCACCTGCTCAACGCGCCGTGGATCTGGGGTCCGGTCGCGCTCGTCTTCCTGCTCGGGCTCGTCGACTTCCGGCGCTGGCGCAAGTGGGTCCACCTCGACCTGCTCGTGCTGCTCAGCTTCGGGATCAGCCAGGCGTTCTTCAACGCGGCGGAGATCGGCGTCTCGGTGCCGCTGTACTACCCGCCGCTGCTGTACCTGCTCGCGCGGATGCTGTGGATCGGCTTCCGCGGGACGGGCCGCGAGGGTGGCGCGGGGGAGGGGCTGCGCCCGAGCATGCCGCAGTGGCTGATGGCGGCGCTGCTGGTCGCCCTCGTCGTCCTGCGCATCGCACTCAACGTCGCCGACTCCGGGGTGATCGACGTCGGCTACGCCGGTGTCGTCGGCGCCGACAAGATCACCGACGCCCAGCCGATCTACGGGGCCGACTCGTTCCCGGAGAACAACCCGACCGGAGACACGTACGGGCCGGCGACCTACTTCGCCTACGTCCCGTTCGAGGAGGTGCTGCCGTGGAGCGGCAACTGGGACGACCTCCCGGCAGCCCACGCCGCGGCGATCTTCTTCGACCTGACGACCATCGCGGGGCTCTTCTTCCTCGGCCGCCGGCTCGTGCGCCGCAAGGAGGACGACGACCCCGACGATCGTCCCCCGCTCGCTCCGGCCCGGACGCGCGGTGAGCGCCTGGCCGGGCTGCTGCGGCTGCGCGGACAATTTCCGGGCCCGCGCGCGAACGCGGTCGGCCTCGTCCTCGCCTTCGCCTGGACCGCCTACCCGTACTCGACCTTCGCGCTGCAGAGCAACTCGAACGACTCGCTCGTCGCGGCGCTGCTGGTCTGGAGCCTCGTCCTCTTCGCCAATCCGATCGCGCGCGGCGGGCTCGTCGCGGTCGCCGGCCTGACGAAGTTCGCGCCGCTGGTGCTCGTCCCGCTGTACGCGGCGGGGCACGAGGGGATCAGGCTGCGCACCCCCGGAGCTCGTCGTGCGGTGTTGCGGCCGCTGGCCCTGTTCACGGCGGCCTTCGTCGTCGGTTCAGCGCTGCTGCTCGCCCATCCCGCGATCGACCCGGGCCTCGCCGACTTCTACGACCGCACCATCAAGAGCCAGGTCGACCGCGTCAGCCCGTTCAGCATCTGGGGGCAGGCCGACGGGATCGGCGGGCTGCACACGGCCCTGAAGGGCCTGACCGTCGCACTCGCCGTGCTCGTCGCGTTCGCCCCCAGGCAGCGGTCCCTGCCACAGGTCGCCGCCCTCAGCGCCGCTCTGATCATCGCGATCGAGATCACGCTCGAGCACTGGTTCTACCTCTACATCCCCTGGTTTCTCGGGGCGATGCTCGCCGCGATCGTGAGCACCTCGGCGCTCGCGGGCCGCAGGCCGCGGGCAGGCTGAGCTTCGCTACCCGTTCGCCTGCTTGACGATCCGCAGGGCCTTCTTCGTCAGGTAGGGACCGAAGATCACGTTCTTGACCTTCGGGTAGCCGTAGCTGGTCACCGAGTTGAGGAAGGGGGTGCCCTGGGCGTCGCGGATCGACCAGCCGCCGCCGCTCGCTCCCTGCGTCATGTCGCAGCCGACGCCGGAGTCGGGCTTGCCCGGGAAGCGGTCGTGGTTGTCGATGCCGGCGAACGAGGTCAGGCAGCTCCACATCTTCTCGGTCCTGCCCAGGTTGTACGGATAGCCGAGCACCTGGAAGTCCTGCCCGCGCGGCTGGTTGTAGGCGATGCCCTCCTCGCCGACGACGGCACCGACGTTCCCGTTCCCCTTCACCCGCAGGGCCGCGTAGTCGTAGTTCGGGTTGAGGATCTTGTAGTAGCCCCTGGCGATGACCGCATGGGTCGCCTGCCAGACCCCGAACGGCCGATCGCCGTCGTGGTAGGCGGGCACGAACACGATCTTCGAGGCGAACCCCGCGTCACGGTCGAAGACGCAATGGCCGGCCGTCAGGATCACGCTCTGCGACTTGCTGGCCACGACGGTCGCCGAGCATGAGTACTGGCCGACCCCGCGAAGCTTGCCGAAGATGCGCCCGGCCGTGCTCGTCGGGTAGACGGTCTGCGCCTCGAGGGGAACCTCGCCCGAGACGTAGGGCGGGTGGTCGGGGAACCGGCGGTTGCTCCTCGGGGGGCTGCCCGCGACGGTCCGCGAGAGGTCGACCCGGGCCGGGGCCGCGGCGTTGGGGCCCGCCGACGGCGCGCGCAGCGGGCTCGCCGGGCTGCCGCTCGGCGCGGCGTTCTGGACCGAGACCGGCAGCGGCTCGGCGGACCGCATGCGCTTGGCCGTCCAGTAGGCCTTGGCGCCATGGCCGGGGGTGGCCGACGGCAGCGCGTGGGAGACGCCGGCGGAGGCGGACGCGCCGGCCGGCAGCAGCAGGAGCAGGCCGAGGCAGGCGAGGAGGGGGAGGCGGACGGCGGAGCGGGAGAGGTTCTTCACGCCCCCAACCTTAGAGTCAGCGCCTCAGGTGGGTGCCGCCGGGCCGAGGCGCTGCACGAGCCGGGAGTGGCGGTTGAGCGCGTCGGTGTTGGCGAGCGCCCGCTGCAGCGCCCGCTGATCGCCGGCGAGGACGCACAGCTTCTGCGCCCGGGTGACCGCGGTGTAGAGCAGGTTGCGGGAGAGCAGACGCGGCGCGTGGGTGCTGTGGAGGCAGACGATCACCGCCGGGACCTCGAAGCCCTGAGCCTTGTGGACCGAGGTGCAGAACCCGCCGCGCAGCGCCCGCGCCTCGCGGTAGGGGAGGGCGAGGAAGCCGCCGAGGTCGGTCTCGAGGATGAGCTCGGAGTTCTCGTCGTCGGCGGAGTCGATCACGAAGATCGTCCCGTTGGCGATCCCGTGCTCGGGCAGGCTGCGGGTGGTGATCACCTTCTCGCCGATCGCGAAGCGCCCCTCGAGGCAGCGTTCGGCTCCGCCGCAGAGGGCCTCTCGCATCCGCGCGTGGAGGGCGTCGATCCCGAGGGCCCCCTTGTACTGGGGGGCGAGGATCTGGACCTGGCGGACCGGGTCGAAGCCGAACTCGGCCGGGATCCGCTCGGTCGCCATCGTGATCACGTCGGCGGCGAGCGACTCGGCGTTCGACTTGTTCTGGATGTAGAAGTCGCGGAGCTCCTCCTCGTTGGGCTGCGAGCGCGGCGGCTCCCCGGCGCGGATGGAGTGGGCGGCGCCGACGATCATCGAGCGCCGCGCCTGGCGGAAGACGTGATCGAGGCGCACCGTCGGGGCGATCGCGGCCTCGATCAGCTCGCAGAACGGCTTGCCGGGGCCGACCGGCGGCAGCTGGTCGATGTCGCCGATCAGGACGAGGTGGGTCTCGGGGCCGATGCCGGCGATCAGGTGCCGGCAGATCTCCAGCGAGAGCATCGAGGCCTCGTCGACGATCACCAGGTCCGCCTCGATCGGCGAGTCCTCGTCGCGGCCGGGGATCTCGCCGGGGATCCACTCGAGCGCCTTGTGGATCGTCTGCGCCGGAGCGCCGCCCGTGGCCTGCGTCAGCCTGCGCGCGGCGCGGCCGGTGGGCGCGAGCAGGCGGATGCTGAGGTCGCGAGTGTCCGCCATCCGGGCGAGCGCGTCGGTCAGGTGGGTCTTGCCGGTCCCCGGGCCGCCGGTGATCACCGACAGGCGCCGGGTCAGCGCGTTGGTCGTCGCCTCGCGCTGCGCGTCGGTGAGGCCGCGGTCGGCGAACTCGGACTCGAGCGGCGGCTTGCTCCACGCGGGCTCGGAGCGGGCCATGCTGCCGAGCGCCGCGGCCAGCCAGCGCTCGGCGCGGTAGGTCCACTCGCGGTAGATCAGCGTCCCCTCGACGGCCAGCTCGGGGGCGGAGCTGATCACGCCGATCGACGGCTCGGCTCCGAGCAGCTCGCGCATCGCCGCGATCAGCTCGTTGAGCGGCAGGTGGGTGTGGCCGCGGTTCTCGGCCTCGCGCAGCGCGTGGACGGCCGCCGCGCGCGTCCGCCCCTGGGAGTTGGGCTCGGTCCCGAGCGCCAGTGCGAGCCGGTCGGCGCTGTGGAAGCCGACCCCCGCCAGGGCCGTCAGCGAGTAGGGGTCGTCGCTGACCTCCTCGGCCGCGTGTGATCCGTGGATCGCCATCAGCTCGCCGACGTGGCGGGCCAGGCCGTGCGGGGCGAGCAGCGAGTAGAGGCGCCGCTGCGCGCGCTTGTCGGCCCACTCCGCCGCGGCCTCGATCGCGACCGTGTCGCTCAGGCCCTTCAGCGAGGCGAACGAGCCCTCGGGGTCGCGGTCGATCGCCTCGAACAGGCCGTCGGCACCGTGGAGCGCGATCAGCTCGTCGGCTCGCTTGGCGCCGATGCCGGGGATCGTCTTCAGGTAGCGGCGCACCCCGTCGACGCCGGCCGGGTCGAGCGGCTCGGCCTCGCGCGCGCTCAGCTGCATGCCGTGGCGGGAGTGGTTCTCGAAGACCCCCCGCAGCCGCGCCCGCGTGTTCTCCTCGAGGTGGCCGAGCGGGCCGACCGCGGGCATCGGCGTCCCGTCAGCGAGCGAGACCTCGACGACCGCGAAGGCCCCGTCCTCGCTGGCGAAGCGGACGTACTCCACCCGTACCTCACCGTCGAACGGATCCCCGACCGCGGGTCCGGCATCGAGGAGGTGATCCTGGGTGGTGATCGGACTCACCCCGTCGAAGTTAGGGAGGTCGGCGGATGGGCGCACTCCCCCTATCAGCCGTCAGGCGCCGACGGCGCCCCGCCGGTCAGACTCCTGCGGTGCCGTCGACGTCCCACCCGAGCCCCTGGAGGCCGACGCCGGCGCGGCTCGTCCGGCTGTCCGTCGGGCTGACGCTCTTCGGCGCGGGGGAGGGGTGCCTCGTCGCCTCCGACCTCGGCAACTCCCCGTGGACCGTCTTCGCCCAGGGCGTGGCGCTGAACTCGCCGCTCGAGATCGGGGCGGCGACGATCGTGATCAGCTTCGTCGTGCTGCTGCTCTGGATTCCGCTGCGCCAGGCGCCGGGCCTGGGAACGATCGCGAACGCCATCTGGATCGGGCTGGCCATCGACGGCGCTCTCGCCCTGCTCCCGGACGACCCCGCCCTCGGCCTGCGCTGGGTCCTGATGGCCGGGGGGATCGCGCTGGTCGCGCTCGGCAGCGGCTTGTACCTGACGGCCGCGCTCGGGCCCGGACCGCGCGACGGCTTGATGACGGGCCTGCACCGCCGCACCGGGCTCTCGCTGCGACTGGTGCGCGCCGCGATCGAGCTCAGCGTCCTCGCCGCCGGCTTCATCCTGGGCGGGACCGTCGGCGTCGGGACCGTCGCCTTCGCCCTTGCGATCGGGCCGGGCGTGCAGCTCGCGGTCGGCCGGCTGGCGACGCCCGAGTGGAGGGCGCTCCATCCGGGCCTGGACACCCCTGAAGTCTTCCCCGCGAGCGGCCGATAGTCGGGTCATCCGCAATCGACAATGGGGAGAAGTCGAATGTTCAGAAGCATTCTCGGCCGCTTGACCTACGCCAACGTGATGGCGAGCGTCGCGGTCTTCATCGCTATCGGGGGTGGCGCCTACGCTGCCGGCCTCGCCAAGAACAGCATCAAGTCGAGGCACATCAAAAACAGCACGGTCAAGGCCGTCGACCTGGCGCCGTCTTCGGTCACCTCGGCCAAGGTCGCCGACGGATCATTGCTCGGCAAGGACTTCGCCGCCGGGCAGCTGCCGCAGGGCGAGCGTGGTCCGTCCGGACCGGCGGGGCCGAAGGGGCCGGCGGGTGCCACGGGCGCCACAGGTGCTCGAGGCGCCGCGGGCGTTGACGGCACCGATGGGGTTGATGGAGCTGACGGCGCTGACGGCTCGCCCGACACCGCGGCGCAGATCCTCGCCAAGCTGCTCCAGGTCGACGGCGACGGCTCCGGCCTCGTCGCCGATCAGGTGGACGGCGTGGACGCCGCCGGAATGGGGTCGGTGATGTCGTCGCGTATGCACGGTGCACGCAGGGCGCCGCGCCGACGACTTTTGCGCCGATCTCGGCGTCAGCACGGCGTCGACGCCCCGGACGGCACAGCGAAACCGGCACGCCCAACCAGCAGCGTCACGGCCGCGCGACCTCTTCGTGCGGCTTGACTCAGGCAACTGCGGGCGGTGACAGTCAAGTATCAGCTGCTCGTGGACGGTGCACCAACAAGCCTCAACTGCACCGTCAACGGCGGGACCGTCTGCAACTCCGGCGGCGCATCAGTTGCGATCCCCGCCGGCAGCCTGCTCGCCCTGCAGATCACCGAGGGCGCCGGGGCGGACGCCGCCTCGGTCTCCGCCGCCGTCGGCTTCCGCTTGGCTCCCGCCTAGCGGGAGGCCCTGCGCTGCTGACGGCAGGTTCTGTTGTTCTTGTACGTGTAGCAGCGCAGGGCGGGCTCGGCCACCTTCGGCGCGTCGTCGAGATACAGGGCCTGAATCGCGGCGGCGATCTTCGGGCCGGCGGCGGCGAGGTCAAGCCCGGGCTGGACGGGTTCGGCGCAGACGGCCGGGCTGATCCGGCTCGGGTCGGCGGGCCCCGGGTGGTCGAGGGCGTCGAAGGCGAGGGCCGCAGCGGTCGCGTCGACGGTTCCCACCTGCAGGTGCTCGGAGGCCGCGTTGGGGCAGACGTCCTGGATCAGCACGTTGGTGATGTCGCCGGGCCCGGAGACGTAGGAGGCGCCGGGCTGGGGCGTGACCGTCTGGTCGCGCGCGGTGCCGATCTCGGTGTAGGAGATGCCCGCGAACGTCTCGGCTCGCGAGTTGAGCGCGCGGATGAACTGCGAGCCGCTCGACTGCTGGGCGCCCGCGGCCGTGCAGTCGGCCGTGCCGTCGCAGTCGGCCGCTTGCGTGGTGCCGTGGTTGGTGCCGGCGAAGCCGATCACGTCGTCGACCATGGCGCGGGTGTCGGGCCAGAAGCGCAGCGGCCAGCGCATCGCCATCCCGCCCTGGCTGTGCCCCATCACCGCGATCTTGCGACCGGCCATGGCGTGGACCTTGCGGATCGCGTAGGTCAGGTACTGCCCGCGCAGCTGGATGTCGGTCTGATTGGAGTTCCGCGCTCCCTGCTGGTCGGAGGTGCAGAAGGGAATCCCCTTGTCGGCGAAGACCTTCTCGTAGTTCCAGGAGAAGTTCTGATCGGAGTTGACCCCGGTCGCGGGGACGAGCAGCACCGGGGCGCGGGTTGCTCCGGCGACGTCATCGGAGCAGACGAGGCTCTTGCGGAGCTTCACCTTGCTCACGCGCAGCTTCGGCCCGGGCCGATCGAGCGGGGCGAACGGAGACGCCGCAGCGGAGGAGGCGAGCAGGGCAACGAGCAGGAGCGCGGCGGCGAGAGCGGTGGTCGTCAGCCGGCCGCGGCTGCGAGTGGGGGTATGAGGCATTCGCGCAACTTAGCGGGGCGGGATCGTCCGCAAGACCGACCGCCACGGGTGCGGCCGAGCGCTCGCCTTCCCTACGCTCACGCGGTGAGCCCGAGCGCGCCCCGAGTCGAGTTCCTCTGGTGGAGCGGCTGCCCCTCGTGGGAGCGGGCGCTCGCGCGCCTGCGTGAGGAGATGGAGGCGCTCGGCCTCGATCCGGCCGCCGTCGAGGTCGAGGAGGTCGACACCGACGAGGCCGCCGAGCGCCGGCGCTTCGTCGGCTCGCCGACCATCAGGGTCGACGGCGAGGACGTGCAGCCGACGGGGGATGAACCGGCCGGGCTGACCTGCCGCATCTACCGCCTCCGCGACGGTCGCATCTCCCCGCTTCCCGATCGCGCCGATATCCGTGACGCGCTCGAGGCCGCGTCGACGAAGACAACCGAATCGCGAGGCCCCGAGGTCGCGGGAAAGCTGGATTCACGATGAGCGACGACCGCGAAGACCTTCCGATCGGCGAGCGCGTGCCGCCCCTCGAGCTTCCCGACACCACGGGTGCGACGCACTCGCTCCCCGAGCCCGGCGAGCGGGCCGCGAACGTCGTGATCTGGACGAGCAACCACTGCCCCTACGCGATCGCCTGGCATGAGCGGCTGATGGCGGTCGTCCGCGACTACGAAGGTCGCGACGTGAGCTTCCTCGCCGTCAACTCCAACGACGCCGCGCGCTATCCGGCCGATTCGCTGGAGGCGATGGGCGCCCGCGTGGAGGCCGGCGAGTTCGCCTGCCCCTACCTCCACGACGAGAGCCAGGCGTCGGCTCGAGCGTGGGGCGCAAAGACGACTCCCGACGTCTTCGTCGCCGACGGCGATCTGCTGTTGCGCTACCGGGGCGCTCCCGACGCCGACTACGAGGACCGCGGCCTGGACGCCGCCTGGGTCCGCGCGGCGCTGGAGGCGGTCCTCGGTGGCGGCACGCCGGATCCGGCGGAGACCGAGTCGGTCGGCTGCTCGATCAAATGGGCGAGCTAGCTCAGAAGACCACGGTGGTCTGACCGTCGAGCAGGACCCGGTCCTCGCAATGCCAGCGGACCGCCCGCGCCAGCACGGCGCGCTCGATGTCGGCGCCGAGGCGGATCAGCCCGGCGACGTCCTCGCGATGGCCGACGCGCTCGATCCCCTGCTCGATGATCGGCCCGGCGTCGAGCTCCTCGGTGACGTAGTGGGCGGTGGCGCCGATCAGCTTCACGCCGCGGTCCTTGGCCTGCCGGTAGGGGTCGGCACCGGCGAAGGCGGGGAGGAAGGAGTGGTGGATGTTGATCACCGGCACGCCGACCCGCTCGAGGAAGTCGCCGGAGAGGATCTGCATGTAGCGGGCGAGCACGACCAGGTCGACGCCGGGCCCGGCGCCGAGCAGCGCGAGCAGCTCGGACTCGGACTCCGCCTTCGCGTCCTTCGCGACGGGCACGTGGTGGTAGGGCACGTCGAACTCGGAGACCGCGTCGGCGAGGTCGGGATGGTTGGAGGCGACGAGCGCGACGTCCCCCTCGAACTCACCGCGACGCCCGCGCCAGAGCAGGTCGAGCAGGCAGTGGTCCTCGCGGGAGGCGAGCACGGCGATGCGCTTGCGATCGGCCGCGTGAAAGAGGTCGAGGTGCGGCTCGAAGCCGGCGAGGGCCTCCCTGAGCTCGGCCTCGAAGGCCGGCCGCTCGTCCCGCTCCAGCACCAACCTGAAGGCGGTGCGCATGAAGAAGCGCCCGCGCCCGTCGACGGGGTCGGTGCTGTGCTGGTCGGAGACGACGATGTTCGCCCGCCTGGCGGCGAGGAACCCGCTGACCGCGGCGACGATGCCCGGCCGGTCGTCGCAGGAGATCAGCAGGCGGTGCAGGGAGTCGGCGTCGGGAGGCGTCATGCGGGACGGATCATCCCTGCTCGGCCAAGCGCGCCTAGTCGTGGATGCTGACCGGCGTCCCGAGCGGGATGGTCGAGACGAGCTCATCGACGACGTCATCGGCGCTGTGGATGCAGCCGTTCGAGACCGCCGTCCCCAGCGGGCCGTCGGTGCCGTGAATGGCGATCCGGTTGCCGCCGAGCCAGGTCGTCGGCAGGTTCGGCTGGGTCGCGCTGAGCGCCAGCGCGCAGCAGCCGTATGAGGGGTTGAGCCCGCCGCGGAAGGTGTCGGTGACGGCGAACTCGCCGGTCGGAGTGGGGGAGGCGGGCGCACCGATCGTGATCTGCCACGAGCGGATCTCCCTCCCTCTCTTGGCGAGGGAGGCGCTGCGGCTCGAGAGGTCGACGTCGATCGAATACTCGACGTAGCCCCCGCGCAGCGTGTGCGGGTCGTTGCGGATCCAGCCGACCGCGCCGTTGGGAACGAGCGGCGTCGAGATCCCGAACCAGCCCTCCTTCCGGCGCTCGACCGCGAAGACGCTCGGCGCTCCGAACTCGGTCTCGTCACCCTGGGTGGCGACGACCTCGCCCCGGGGGGCGTCGAAGACCTCGATCGTCCTGCCGGGGCGGATCCAGACGATCGAGGACGAGCCATCCGTCGGCGGCGGCGCGTTCAGTGCCCGCCTGGTCGCCCTGCCGGTCTGGGTCCTCGCCGCGGTGGACGCCGGCTCGGCGACGGGCGCCGCGGCGGCCGGGGTGGTCTCCGGGCCGCGCGAGGAGAGGTGCAGGGCGAGGGCCACGCCGATCAGCAGCGGGCCGAGCACCAAGGCGGCCGTCCTGATGCGCCTCAGGACATCCCCCGATGCAGCACCTCGACCGTTCATGGCAACAGGTTAGGGACCGGCTGATGCCGGCGTTCGCAGTCCCCTAAGGCGAAGGGATCAGCTGGTCGCGAGGCCGATGGCCATCAGCGGAAAGGTCGTCATGAACGCCAGCGAGAGGCCGATGAGCGCGCCGGACCTGGCGTTCGATCCGTTCGAGCGGGCGCCGACCATCGCGCCGAGGATGATGCCGAGCGCGACTGCGCCGATGGGGAACCAGAGGATCGTTTTCATGCCGCCACCCTACAACGCGGGATCGCGGGCCAGTTGGGCGCCGGGTGGTGCTTCGCGCCTGGATACGAGCGCGGGCAGCGCCATCGCGAGGCTCCTTGGTACTCCTCGGTACCACGGAGCTCTCCGCTCCCCCGCCTGAGCAGCCCACCCTCGGGTGCGAGGTAAACGACGCGAGGACCTGGCCAACTCCGGTCAGGGCTCGAAGAGCTCGACCGTCGCCTTGATCCCGGGAGATGGCTTTTTTCAGCTCTCGTAGAAGATGTCGTCGAAGCCGCTCTCCTGCGCGATCAGCATCGTCGTCAGCGCCAGGAACTCGGTGATCGAGGCGAGCTCGTCGTCGTCGTGGTGCTCGGCGAAGACCGCTAGGACCGCGCGCAGGCGCGTCGCTGTGCTGTCGATCACCTCGACGCCTTCGAGGAAGGGGCTCCGCTGCTCCTCCTCGATGACCATGTGGACGGAGCCGGTCGCGTTGAGCAGGGCGGTGATCAGCCGGTCGAGCTCGGGGCCTTCCACGGGTTCGACGATCGGTCCCATTCGACCCGCGAACCCCGGGCACGCGGCGACCGCCCCGTTCAGCCGCTCCGGTCGAGGTACCGCTCGAACGCCTCCGGTTCGATCTCGGCCTTCAGCCTCATGACGCGCTCCGCGGCCGCACGAAGGGCCTGGGAGCGGACCCCCGCGCCGCCTCTCGTCTTCAAGAGGATGGCGAACGCGCTCGCGGAGGCGGCCTCGGTCTTCGCGTAGAGCAGCAGGTCGAGGCCGGCGTTCAGCGAGCTTGCGGCGGGCGACTCGAAACCTTCCAGGGCCGGCGCCTCGAGGTCGTCGCTGATGGTCGGCGCCTCGGCCGCTCCTACCCGCGCCAGCTCCTGCTCATAGGTGGCGGATTCCATGACCGCCGGCGACCCCCCGGTCAAAGTGGGATAGATCGCGCTGCTCACCATCACGAGCGTCAGCGGCGCGGAGCCGCACGCCTCGTAGGGCGCGTACGCCGCTCGCAGGACGTCGGCTGGGGCGTCGATCCGGACGGGCGCCTGGTCGGTGCTCTCGGCCGCCTCGCCGAGGCCCGGAAAGTGCTTGAGGGTGGCGCCGACGCCCGCCTCGCCGAGCCCGGCGGCGAAGGAGCAGGCGCCGGCGGCAACGTCAGCTGGGCTGTCGCCGAACGTGCGGTCGGCGATGAAGGACTGACGGCCCGGCACGTCCGCGACCGGGGCGAGGTCGAAGTTGATGCCGAGGCCGCGCAGGAACTCCCCCGTCTGCCTCCCGGCGGCGAACGCCTCGGCCGGGTCCCCGAGCTCCCGCGGGCTCTCGTCGGGGGGACCAGGCAGCCGCTTGACCTCGCCGCCCTCCTGATCGACGTAGATGAGGAGGGGAGGCTGACCGCCCGCGCGCGCCGCGGCCTGCAGCGTGCGGGTGAGGCGGGAGATCGAAGCCGCGCTCCCCGTCAGGTTGTCGGAGAAGAGAATCACCCCGCCGAGCTCACCGCGGCGGATCCGGGCGAGGAGGTCGCTCGACGGAGCGGGGCCCGCGAAGCGCCCGACGATCGTCTGCCCCAACGCCTCCGCTCGCGTCAGGTGTGGCAGAGGTTCGGCCGACGCCGCTGGCCCGTCCTGGACATCCGGGACGAGCGAGCTCGCGTTCGGCCCTGGCCCCTCGAGCGCATCAACGGCGAGGGCGAGCGCAATGACAGCCGCGATTGCGAGCAGGACACCCCGGGTCATCCCGCCTCACCTTAGTGCCGTAGCCCGCAGCGGCCCGGCGATCGACGGGGCACCCAAGCCCTCGCCGGGATTGGCTCGAGCGGCCATCCAGCTACCGTCCATCGTTCATGCCCTCCACCGCCGCGACCCCAGCCCTCGACCTCCTCCGCCGCCTCACCGGCCGCGACGACGCCGACTTCCGCGACGGCCAGCTCGAGGCGATCGAGCAGATCGTCGACCGCCGCGGGCGGGTGCTCTGCGTGCAGCGGACCGGCTGGGGCAAGAGCGCCGTCTACTTCGTCGCCACCGCGATGCTGCGCGAGCAGGGCGCCGGGCCGACGATCCTCGTCTCCCCGCTGATCGCGCTGATGCGCAACCAGCTCGACGCCGCCGCGGCGCTCGGGATCGAGGCGGCCACCGTCAACTCCTCCAACCGCGAGGACTGGGACGAGACCTTCGCCCGGATCGACGACGACGAGATCGACCTGCTCCTGCTCAGCCCCGAGCGGCTCGCCAACCAGCAGTTCCGCGCGTTCGTGCTGCCGAAGCTCGTCGAGAGCAGCGGCCTGCTCGTGATCGACGAGGCCCACTGCATCTCCGACTGGGGCCACGACTTCCGTCCCGACTACCGCCGGATCGCGGGGCTCGTCAAGCGCCTCCCCGAGAACACCGCCGTCCTCGCGACGACGGCGACCGCCAACGACCGCGTCGTCGCCGACGTCCAGGAGCAGCTCGGCGCGGGCGAGGAGCTGTTCACGATCCGCGGCACGCTCGACCGGCCGTCGCTGCGGCTCGAGGTCTGCGACATGCCGACCCAGGCCGAGCGGATGGCGTGGATGGCCACCTACATCCCGCAGCTGCAGGGCAGCGGGATCGTCTACTGCCTCACCGTCCGCGACACGCTCAACGTGACCAACTGGCTCGACCAGAACGGCATCGAGTGCGAGGCCTACTCGGGCAAGGTCGAGTCCGAGGACCGGATCGAGATCGAGCGCAAGCTGCTCGCCAACGAGGTCAAGTGCGTCGTCGCCACGAGCGCCCTCGGCATGGGCTACGACAAGCCCGACCTCGGCTTCGTCGTCCACTTCCAGGGACCGGGCAGCCCGATCGCCTACTACCAGCAGGTCGGCCGCGCCGGCCGCGGGCTCGAGGAGGCCGACGCGATCCTCCTGCGCGGCAGCGAGGACCGCGACGTCCAGGACTTCTTCATCAAGAGCGCCTTCCCGCCGGCCGAGCTCGTCGCCAAGGCGATGTCCATCTTCGAGGACGCCGGCCGGCCGCTCAGCAGCGGCGCCCTGATGAACCAGATCAACCTCGGCAAGGGCCGCATGGAGCTGATGCTCAAGCAGCTCGAGGTCGAGGGCGCCCTGAACAAGGTCCGCGGCGGCTACGAGCGCAGCCGCCGCGAATGGGTCTACGACGAGGAGCGGATCAAGGCCGTCACCGCCGCCAGGCGCGCAAGAGCAGAAGGCGATGGAGGACTACGGCCGCGACGGCCGCTGCCTGATGGAGAGCCTGCGGATCGAGCTCGACGACCCGGGCGCCGAGCCCTGCGGCCGCTGCTCCATATGCACTGAGCCGAAGTTCGCCGACGAGCTCGACCGCACCCTGGCCCTGCAGGCGATCGACATGCTGCGGGCGAGGCCGATCGAGATCGAGCCGCGGCGCTCGACGCCGACGGCGGTCGGCGGCTTCGCGAAGGTGCCGCGCGAGCAGCAGCTCGAGCCGGGCCGCGCCCTGGCCCTGCTGAACGACGCGGGCTGGGGAAAGCTGGTCAGGGAGGGCAAGTTCAAGGACGAGCACTTCAGCGACGAGCTGGTCGATGCCGCCGCGGCCCTCTTCAAGAACTGGAGCCCGGACCCGAAGCCGACCTGGGTGACGGCGGTCCCGTCACTGCGCCACCCGGAGCTGGTCCCGGACTTCGCCGAGCGCCTGGCGAAGGCGATCGGCCTGCCCTACTCGCAGGCGGTCTCGGTCGCGAAGAAGACCAAGGAGCAGAAGAAGCTCGAGAACTCCCGCCAGCAGTATCTGAACGTGCAGGGGGCGTTCGCGGTGGATCGGGAGAAGTGTCTGCCGGGGCCGGTGCTGCTCGTCGACGACACGGTCGACTCGAAGTGGACGCTGAGCGAGGTCGGGGGAGCGCTGCGGAAGGCGGGTGCGCCGGCGGTCGTGCCGTTCGCGCTGGCTTCAGCTTCGATCGGCGGCTGAAGCAGCCGGTGCCTTGACTCAGCGATCGACCGCGGACCGGGATCAGAGGCGGCGACAGACTCCATGCCCTCCTCAAGCTGCGCCGATCGGACCTGCGTCCGTTATGGAAGTCCTCTTCTCAGTCGTTGACGACGAACGCGAAAGAAGCAATCACGCAGCCATAGGGCTGGTCCGCCGCGCGCTAATCACGCGGCCGGAGTCCTTCGGCATACGATCCGATTATGCGGGCGGGGTTGCGGGATGAATTGATCTCCGAAGTATTGGAGGAGAACGTCAGCGCGCTCGAGGCCACCCGCGTCGTACGCGAGGACCTTGATCCAGCCGAGGCCGCCGACCGGGTGGCGCGGTTCGTTGAGCGAGCTCTCGTCCGAGTGCTCGAGGGTGTGCCAGTCTGATGAGCGACCTGGACGGCAGGTCGAGATCGCAAATCAGCTTCTAGTGGGCGATGAGCTCCGAGGAGCGGCTCAAGCTTCCACCTCAACTCCTGATCGGAATCCGAGTGCTCAGGGTGGGCCTCTCTCCGAGAGCCTCGAGCTGCCTCCCCGCCCGCAGATCCCGCTCTCATCCAGCGACCTCCTTGTGAACGGTGCCGGGCAGCCGTCGATTGGAAGCGAACTAAGAACCGAGATTCAAAGCGCTGACCGCGTCGACCTCATTTGCGCGTTCGTGATCTGGAGTGGCGTGCGCATCTTGCGTGAGCCCCTAGACAGGCTGATCTCTCGCGGCGGGCGCTTCCGTGTAATCACGACGACTTACATGGCGGCGACCGAGCCGCGGGCACTCGTCGGCTCTGGGAGAGCTTGGGGCTGATATCCGCGTGGCCTACGACGCACAGACGACGAAGCTGCATGCGAAGAGCTGGGTCCTGGAGCGACCGGCTGGGCTGACAACGGCGTTCGTAGGCTCGTCGAACTTGTCCCATACCGCGCTTCACGACGGACTCGAATGGAATGTCCGTTTGTCTGCGTCTGATTCCCCTCGCTTGATCAACCGAATCAGGACCACCTTCGAATCGCACTGGGCGTCTGAGCACTTCGAGGGGTTCGACCCGGCAAGGCCTTCCGACCGAAAGCGACTCAAGCAGGCGCTTGGGCAGGATGCGGATCGTCGGCGAGGGTTCAAGGTGTCGTTCGCCGGCCTCGACGTTCATCCGCTCGATTATCAGCAGCGAATGCTGGACGCCTTAGCTGTTGAACGTGAGCGTCACGATCGTCACAGGAACCTCGTTGTGGCGGCTACTGGTACCGGAAAGACGGTCGTCTCGGCGTTGGACTATCGAGCCCTCCGGACCGCGACTGGGCGAGGACCTCTCGCTGCTCTTTGTCGCTCACCGCGAGCGGATTCTCGATCAAAGTCGAGCGACATTTGCTCAGGTTCTCCACAACGGCTCATTCGGGGAGATTCTCGGAGGCAGCCAGGAGCCGATAGTGGGGAGGCACGTCTTCGCCATGGTGCAGTCCCTGACATAGGAAAGGCTTTCTAGTCTCGATCCCAGCTCGTTCGACGTCGTGATCATCGACGAGTTTCACCACGCCGCCGCTCCTAGCTACCGCCGCCTGCTCGAACACCTAGCCCCGCGGGAACTGCTCGGGCTCACCGCGACTCCTGAACGGATGGACGAACAGGACATCACGGAGTGGTTCGGCGGCCGAATTGCTGTGGAGTTGCGGCTGTGGGAGGCGATCGACCAGGGCTACCTAGTCCCGTTCCAGTACTTCGGCGTAGCCGACGGGACCGACTTCTCGCGGCTCGAGTGGCGTCGCGGCGCATACCTCGATCGCGACTTGGAACGGGTCTACACGGGAGACGAGCCCGCGTAGGAAAGCTCCTAGCCGCGATCGAAGACATCGTTGATCAGCCCGAAGAGATGCGTGCGCTTGGATTCTGCGTCTCGGTTGAGCACGCCGAATACATGGCTCGCAAGTTCTCGGCTGCCGGCATCCCGTCGGTGGCGGTTCAGGGGAGACGCCCGATAACGAGCGGGCGGAGGCTCTGGACCGACTGACACGAAGGGAGCTGCGAGTTGTCTTCAGCGTGGACGTCCTTGGAGAGGGTGTCGACGTGCCTGACGTTGACACGGTGCTCCTCCTTCGTCCCACGCAAAGCGCAACCGTCTTGAGCCAGCAGCTTGGACGTGGACTGCGGCGAGCGGAAGGCAAGCGCTGCCTAACGGTGATCGATCTCATCGGACAGCAACACCGGCAGTTCCGATTCGATCGCCGACTGACGGTGCTCGCTGACCCGCGACACGGACCAATTCGGAAGCAAGCCGAGGCAGGGTTCCCTCTCCTCCCATCCGGGTGCGACATCCAGCTCGACCGCGGTTCTCACGAGGTGATCCTCGCGAGCCTCAGGGAGGTCGCGCTTCTCGGAAGATGGTCATCACTCGTTGAAGACTTGAAAGGCCTCGGCGACGTTGCGCTCGCTGACTTTCTCACTGGCTCCGATCGTTCTCCAGGCGATCTTTACCGCGGCGCGAGGTCGAGTTGGACGCGCCTCCGTCGAGACGCGGGGCTTCGCACGCCAACGGGAGCCGACAACGAGGAGCAGCTCCTTCGGTCGACCGGGAGGCTTCTCCACCTCGACGATCGAGAGAGGATCGACTTCTATCGTCGAGTTCTTTCCGCGCCCTCACCGCCGGATGTCGACGGCCTCAATCGGAGGGAGAACCGACTTCTCCTGATGCTCCACTTCGACCTCTGGGGGACGAGCCAGAAGAGAGAGTCGATGG
>CAWGXC010000004.1:0-147727 GCA_963826475.1 uncultured Solirubrobacterales bacterium
TCGCGAGCATGCCACCCGCCGGATGCTGCGCGCGCTCGGCGAGTACAGGATCGAAGGCCTTACGACCCTCATCCCTTTCCACGAGAGGATCCTCGCCACCGAGCAATGGGCCAAGGGCGAGACCTGTCGCGACCTGCTCGAGGACAAGGACTGGATCAAGTCGCTCGCTCCCGACGATCCGCCGGCTCCGGTCAGCGACGAAGACGGCCCGGAGCTCACCGAGCGTGAGTACAAGGTCGAGGTCGGGGGGCGGCTCTTCCCGGTCAAGGTCATCGGCGAAGCGCTCGGCGGCGGTGGCGGGGCCGCGCCCGCCGGCAAGCGCCCGCCGAAGCGAGAGCGCAAGGCATCCTCGGCGGCCGCATCCGGCAACTCGGTCGTCGCGCCCCTGCAGGGCAGCATCTTCAAGGTCGAGGTCTCAGAGGGGGACGAGGTCGAGGAGGGCGCTCTGATCGTCGTCATCGAGGCGATGAAGATGGAGAACGAGATCACCGCCCACAAGGCGGGGAAGATCACCAAGCTCGAGGTCGAGGTCGGCACGCCGATCAACGCGGGCGATCCGATCGCGACGATCGAGTAGGAAGTTCCGGAGGATCCGCCCGGTGAGCCCTCGATGACGTGGCGGGGCTCCTTCCTGACGTTCATCGCGGCATTGGCGCTGGCATGGGGTCTGATCGGCGGCATCGGGGGGGCTGAGCTCGGCGGTGATGACGCCACGGACTCAGGACCCGGTTCGGCCGTCGCACAGGCCTCGGGGTTCGAGCGGACGGTCGTTCGCGGTGAGGCGCAGACGCAGGTGCTGTCTTCCAGCGGGGCCTCAGCGGACATCGCCCTCCTGCCCGAGAGCGACCCGACGCCGGTCGTCCATGAATTCAAGGATCCGCCGCGTGCCGGGCTGATGTTCGACGTCGACACCGGCGAGATCCTCTGGGAGCACCACGCCGACCGCGAGCTGCCGATCGCGAGCTTGACGAAGTTGATGACCGCCCATCTGATCGCCGAGCGCCACGACCCGGACGAGAAGGTGCTGATCTCCAAGGACGCGCCGCGCACCGGCGGCTCGATGATCGGACTGCTGCCCGTCGGCAAGCGTGTGCCGTCGGGAGCTCTGCTCAAGGGACTGCTGCTGGTCTCCGGCAACGACGCCGCAACGGCGCTCGCCGAGGACGACGCCGGCACCGTCGGGCGCTTCGCCGACCGGATGAACGACGAAGCTGCCCGAATGGGGCTCTCCTGCAGCCATTTCACGACGCCACATGGTCTCGAGGACGAAGGCAACTACTCGTGTCCGCGAGATCTCGCGTTGCTCGCCCGGGCCGATCTCGCCAACCCGCGAATCGCCAAGATCGCCCGCACCGATCACGTCGACGTCCCGTTCCCGATCAAGGGCGGGCGTCTGGTGCTCTACAACAACAACCCCTTCATCCGGGCGGGGGATCCGACGATCACCGGCCTGAAGACGGGCTACACGGATGCGGCGGGCCGCTGCTACGTGACGACCGCGCGACGGGGTGGTCGCCACCTCGGGGTGATCCTGCTCGACGCGCCCGATCCCCTCGCCCAGATCCCGAAGCTGCTCGAGCTCGGGGCAGCGGCATGAGCGTCCCGGACCCCGGCGCGCTCGCCCGGCTTCCCTGGCGAGGCCCCAGCGACGACCGCCCGCGGCTTGCGGTGCCTCCCGCGAGGCTGCCGCTCCGATCGGCGGGCGCCTGGCGCAAGCGCTGGCGCTACGTCGCCGCGTTCGGTGAGCGCCTGATGATCTGCGGGGCGCACGTCGAGGTGGGCCCCTTGGGGCAGACCTTCTGGGCGATCCTGGATCGGGCGAGCGGCGAGATCATCGAGAACACGCACCGGCTGCTTCCCGCCGAGCGCGGCGAGGTCTGGACCGAGCGCTCAGCCGGCGAGCCTTGGGGTCTCGGCTCCGACGGGCCCGGAACCAGGACCGTCTTCGAGTCGGGCGACTTTCACGGGCGCCTGCATTTCGGCGAGGGCCACTGGGCGGAGGCGATCTGTCCCAACGGCGCCGGCTCCTACGTCTGGACCCGCAAGCGCATCAGCGAGATCCGCTGTGACCTCAGCCTCCCCGGCGGGACCGAAGTCAAGGAGACGATGCGGGGGATCGAGGACGAGTCGGCCGGTTATCACCCGCGCCGAACCGAGTGGTACTGGTCGGCGGGGGTCGGAACCGCCACCGGCGGCCGCCAGGTCGGGTGGAACCTCGTTCAGGGGGTCAACGATCCTGCCGAGCACAGCGAGCGCGGGATCTGGGTCGACGGCGAGGCGACCGTGCGGGAGCCCGGCCCGGTGAGCTTCGACGGCCTCGACGGCGTCACCTTCGAATCCGGCGATCGCCTCGCTTTCACCGCCGACGCGGAGCGGGCCGCGAGCGAGAACAACCTCCTCGTCAGGTACAGCTACCGGCAGCCGTTCGGCACCTTCTCCGGCTCGCTGGACGGGATCCAGCTCACCGAGGGCATCGGCGTGATGGAGCACCAGAAGGCCGTCTGGTAGGAGGTGGCTCCGGCTGAATGCGTCCTGAAGGCGGTCATCGTCCCCAGCGGCTCTCCACCTCGCCGCGCCACGGGGGCTCCTCGCCGGCCCTGAACCTCGCGTCGTCACGGCCCAGCAGGGTCTCGAGAGGAACGAGCACCGGATCGGCCGAATCGAGCAGCGGCGTCTTCGCGTATCGGTCCACGTCCGCAGTGTCGATCGGCTGGGCGACCTGCTCCCAGCCGATGGTCGGCCGGTAGATCCAATAGTCGATCTCGACCGATCCACCGGCACCATCGCGAATCGATGTGAAGGCGGTGGTCCGGCGGTTCGAGGTCGTCAGGTGCGCCTGCAGCGGACCGGGAATCGCGCAGCTCGCCTGCCGGCAGTGCCGGTAATCGACCCCCACAAGCCCGTCGACCGCTCGCGGTGCCGGTGCCAGCGCCCGGACCGCTCCCGCCATCCCACGGCCGTAAGCCTCAGTCAGCGAATCCTGCCAGCAGGGCTTTGGGTAGCGCACCGCACAACGTTGCTTGAAGGCGATCGCCGACGCGAGCGGCGACCGTCCGTCGCCACGACCGACCGCGAACAGAGCGATCACCGCGCAGGCGGCGAGAGCCATCAGCAGGACCAGCGCGGCGTGCTCGACGCTCGTCGCTCCGCGCTCGCGATCGGGTCCGGTGGTCACGGTCCCAAGGTAGGTGGCCGCGACGCGCGGGTGTCAGCAGAGTTGCGCCGTATGCCACGCGCAACGGGGCCGGATCAGAGACCGTTGGTGATCAGCCCGACCACCAGCGCCGCGGCGACCCAGAGGGTGACGAGCGCGGTGCCGGCCAACACCACTCGCGCGCCGATCCTCCACCCGAGCCCCGGCGGAGGAACTTCCTCGTCCTCGGGAGCGGCGGCCAGCATCGGCCCCGGCTCGGCGATCCCGCGTCGCAGCCGGATTGCGTAGACCGCCCCCGAGATCAGGAACATCGCAGCGCTGATCAGCAGCCACCGCCCCAAGTAGGGGTCCACGTCGAATCCGGTCGTCGCCAGGTACTCGTCGGGGCCGAGCCTCAGAATCAGCGGCGAGTAGACGAGCAGCAGCAGGAGCGAGAGGCCGCCGGGCACGCGCACGTGATTGAGCGCGTGGAGCATCATCGCCCTCGACTCGATCGCGCGCCCGGCACCAGTGTGTGCGATCCGCAGCAGGACGCTGTAGATCGGGACGGCGAGGAGGTCGTGCAGCAGCGCCGCCGCCACGATCCAGATCAGGATGCGCCCGGTGTTCGGGAGGTCGTTGAGGCGCAGCAGGCCGTACCCCGACAGCAGCAGGCTCGTGGCGACCGCGATCAGGTGCAGTGGTTGGGCGCCGTACTCGTAGCGGAAGCGCTTCATCTCAGGCCGCCATGAAGGTCAGGCGCTTGACCCACTTCGTGTTGTGGACGCCGGGGAGGGCGGGGACGATGATGCGCGCCGGGTAGCCGTGGTCGAGGGTGAGGTCGGCGCCGTTGACCCGAAGCGCCAGCAGCGACTGCGGGTCGTTGATCTGGTTGGCCGCCAGGGTCGCCTGGCTGAAGGCGCCGCCCTCCTGCAGCGACTCGACGAGCACGTTGAAGTCCTGGCCCTGGACGTTGGCCATCTTTGCCAGATCGGCGAGCCGCACGCCGCTCCAGTCCTGCCAGGTGGTCCAGCCCTCCACGCACGCGATCGGCAGATGTTCCTCGTACTGGTCCATCGCCAGCAGCTGATCGCGGTTCAGCGTCAGGTCGACCGGGCCGCCCCTGAGCTCGAGCCGCCAGTCGCCGGAGGTCTTGTCGGGTGTGATCCCGGCCAGCTCGGCCGTCTTGTTGACCTGGAAGTCGTCGGGCCCCGCGGGCCCGCCCGCCTGACCGCGGGGGGAGAGCAGGGCGATGTCGCGGATCCCGCCGAGCAGGTTTGCGCCGGTCGTCATCACCAGCAGCCCGAGGGAGCCGAGGCCGACGACCCCCAGCAACCCGCGACGCGAGATCGTCGGCGCCGAGGGAGCGGTGGATGCGAGCGTGTCGACATCGGGGTCAGCCGCGCGCATGCGCTCGATCCCCTCGCCGAGGGGCTTGAAGGCCCCCTCGCGCCGGAACGTCGAGGCGACGATCGGCAGCTTCAACGTCAAATGCAGCGCCAGGGCCCCGATGAAGACCATCGCGGCGTAGTAGTGCGCCGATAGGAACGGAAAGCCGAGCGGCGTGAGCCAGTACTCGACGTTGATCACCCCGGTGACCAGCAGGAAGATCGACGAGCCGACCAGCAGCAGCACGCTGAGCCGCTCCAGCGAGTGGGCTACGGACCGTACCGGCGGCTTCTCGAACAGACGCGGGATGACCGACCAGAGCTTCGCCAGCAGGATCGGGATGACCGTGAAGCCGGCGATCAGATGCAGCGACTGGGTCAGCGAGTACAGCCAGGTCGGACTCGTCGGCCAATTGAAGAAGTAGAGGTCCACCTCGAACGCGCCGGTCAGGTCATTCGATCCGAGGCCCGGGTTGTAGGCGGCGTGGGAGAGGAAGCCGGTGAGCGCGGCGACGATCCACAGCGGCAGCATCACCGACCCTAGGAACGAGGTCAGCCAGCGGCCACGCAGCGGGCTCGTGAAGAAGTCGCGGCGGAACGGGCCGACGTTCGGCGGAGGCGGGACCGGCGGTTGGCGGGACTCGTCCGACTCCTCGACGAGCTCGCCGAGCTTCTCCAGGCGGCTCATCAGCCGCCGTCCTCGGCGCTCGGGTCGAAGATCTGCACGTCCCCAGTCTCACGGCCCACCACGACGACGTCGCCGGTCCGGTCGTCGACCCCGACGCCGTTGGGCTGGCGGACGGTCGGGTAGCTGCCGACGATCTTCGGAGCCAGGTCCGTGATCTGCAGCTTCGAGACCTCGTTGCGGCCGGTCCGGGTGACCCAGAGATCGCCGCGCCGATTGTCGATCGCCAGCCCGTAGGGGCTGCCTGAGACGTTGGTTCGATCGAGCAGTCGCGGGTCGGCTCCGCCCTCGTAGACGAGGATCGCGTCGCCGCCGGTGTCGGCGACGTAGAGGCGCCCGTCGTCGCCGGCGACGACGTGGCTCGGCCCGGCCCCGCCCGGCAGCACAGCAATCTGCTCGAGGGTGTCGGTGTCATAGAAGGCCATCTCGCGCGCGGCCGCGGTGACGACGCCGAGGACGCCATCAGCGACTGCGAGCCCGCCGGGCTGCTCGGGAACGGGCAGCTGAGCCTCCTCGGAGTCGCCCTTTACGACGCTGATCATGTCCCCGCCCTCGTCGCTGACGAAGATGCGCCCGTTCTCTGCCGCGGCGGCGTCGTGCGGGAAGTCGCCGACCTCCACGTCGCTTGTGACCCGTCCGCTCGGCAAGGCGACCCGCAGGAGACGATCCTCGTATTCGACCGGCACGAGCACGGGACCGCCGGGCCCGGCGAGCTCCAGGTGCCGCGCCTCGTCGGGGACCCCGATTCGCTCGACGACCTTCGCCGTCTTGACGTCCACCAGCTCGATCCGGCTCGGGTCGCGGTAGGAGATGGCGGCGAGCCCGGTCCTCCCGTCAACGGCGATGCCCTCCGCCTCCGAGCTCCCGGGAATCACGCGGCCGGCCGGCTCGGCGCTGAGCCGAGGCGAGTCGGCCGGTTCGGCGGGGGGCGGGTTCGTCTTCTCGGAGCCGCAGGCGGACATGGCGAGTGCGGCCGCGCTCACGCCACAGGCCAGCTTGACCCCGGCGCTCACGACCGCTCGGCCTTGAGCCGGCGCAGCGCCGCGGCGCAGCGGGTCCAGGGGTTGACGGCCGAGACGGCCTCGGCGTCGTCGATCGTGTCGATGTCACGAAGCTGCTCGAGCTCGACGGAGGAGAGCGCGAGCTCCTCGAGTCGCTCGCGCTGCCGCGCGCCGGTCTCGTCCTCGCTCATCGGCACGGCGGCGAATACCTCCGGGTCGCCCTCGCGCAAACCGATCGCCCAGTAACCGCCGTCCGAGGCGGGTCCGATGACCGCATCGACACCGTCGTCACAGAGCGCCTCGATCGATGCCGTGAGCAGGCCGGCCGTGAGCTGCGGTGTGTCCATCCCGACGAGCACCGCGGGCGCGGCGCCGGAGTCCTCGAAGGCGCCGGCGAGGCGCGCGGCGAGGCCGCCCTCGCGCTGCGGAAG
This sequence comes from uncultured Solirubrobacterales bacterium, assembly GCA_963826475.1. Lineage (GTDB taxonomy): Bacteria > Actinomycetota > Thermoleophilia > Solirubrobacterales > 70-9 > RHKX01. The sequence goes on from CAWGXC010000004.1 coordinate 6,639, forward strand.
GATCTCGAAGCCGGTATCGGGTAGCCAGGCGCCGGGCTCTCCCTCGAGGACGAGCACGCGGCGACGGGCCGGGGTCTCGGCGACAGCGCAGAGGGTGTCGGTCAGGCAGGCCTCGGCGATGACGGCGGCTCCGTCCTCGCCGAGGGCGGGAATCAGGCGCGTCTTGGCCAGGCCCGCGATGGGTGCCTTTGCGATCACGATCAGGGATACGTCCGCGGGGTCGATTCGGCTCATCGCATCGCCTTGGTCATGTCGCCGATCGTGCGCAGGGTGCCCCGGAGGGTGCCGGTCACCTTCGAGCGACCCTCGCGCTTACGGTAGGAGACGGGCACCTCCTCGATCCGCCAGCCCTCGGCGGAGGCGCGCAGCACCATCTCCAGCGGCCAGCCGAAGCGGCGGTCTCGCAACCCGAGCGCGAGCAGGTCCTCGCGGCGCGCGGCGCGCATCGGGCCGATGTCGGTGAAGCGGCCGGCGCGCCGGCGGATCATCAGGGCCAGCGCCCGGTTGGCGGCGCGCGCGTGCAGCGGCCACGCGCCCGCCTCCGCGATCCGCGTGCCGAGCACGAGGTCGGCCCCGCCGGCTCTGACGGGATCGGCGACGAGCGGGAGCTCCGCCGGGTCCAGCGAGCCGTCGCAGTCCATGAAGCAGACGATCTCGGAGGCGGCCGCGCTCAGGCCGGCGAAGCAGGCGGCCCCGAACCCCTTCTGCGATTCGGTGATCACCGTGGCCCCGCTGTCGCGGGCGATCGAGGCCGAGCCGTCGACTGACCCATTGTCGACGACGATCGGGTTGTACCCGGCCGGAAAGGCGCCCAGGACGCCGGGGATCGCCGACGCCTCGTCGAGGACGGGAAGGACGACGTCGACTGCCTCGTTACCTCGCAATGCGGATCGAACCCTACGCAGCGGCCCGCGCCGACGGTGCAGCCGGTGTGCTTTGCTGCCCGCCGTGGAGTCCGCGACCGCACCTGCGAGCTCATCGTGGCGGACCCAGCCGGGTACCGGCGTCGCGCTGGTCGCAACCGCCGTAGCGGCGGTGACGATCGCGGTCGGGCTGATCGCCGAGGGAACGGGCGGCTCGCTCGGCGCGCCGCTGGCGCCGTTCTTCGCAACCCTCGAGCCCTCCGTCGATCCGGCCGCGCTGATCGCGATCCCCGCGCTCGCGCTCGCTCTCGCTTGCGCGATTCCGCTCGTCAGAGGCGCCGGCGGAATCACCTCGTTCCTGCTCGGGGCCCTCGCGATCGCCCTGATCACGAGGTTGGCGTTGGCCGCGGCCCGTGACGGCACGGCCGGCTGGTACGCGATCTTCGGCTCCGAGCCGGAGGCGGGCAACGAATACCTGCCGGCCCTCCCGGCGCTGCATTCGCTCGGCGCCGGCGCGTTCCTCGATCGTTTCGCCGAGCTCTCGCCGACGCTGCCGATCCATCCTTCAGCGCATCCGCCGGGGACGCTTCTGCTGCTCGACGCGCTCGGGATCGATACGGCCCGTGGGATGGCGGGGCTGGTGATCGGCATCGGGGCCCTGACCGCGCCGCTGACGTACGTGCTCGCCCACCGGGTGTCGATGAGCGAGGAGCGGAGCCGGGTGGCGGCGATGCTCGTTGCGTTCTCGCCCTCGATGACGCTCTACGGCGTCGTTTCGACGGACGCGATGTTTGCGACGCTGGCCCTTGCGGCGGCCTGCTTGCTCGTCGGCTCGGGATTGCTCTCGCGAGTCGCCGGCGCGGCCGTGCTCACGGTCGCGGCGTTCTTTTCCTGGGCGCTGCTGGCGATCGGCGTCTTCGCCGGCGTCGTCGTCTGGGTGCGCGACGGCTTCGGCTCAGCGTTCCGGCTCGGGCTGATCACGACGGCGATCGCCGTCGCTGCCTTCGCGGGCCTTTACGCGGCGACGGGGTTCGATCCGATCGGTGCCGTGCGCGCCGCGGGCGACGCCTACGATCTCGGCATCTCGAACGCTCGTCCCTACCTCTACTGGCTGTTCGGATCCCCGGTCGCCTTCCTCGTCGCGCTCGGCCTGCCGACCGCCTGGTTTGCGGCTCGTGCGCTCGGCACCGGCAACGCGGTCGCTCTCGGCCTGATCGTGATCATCGTCGCCTCGGTGCTCGTCGGCGTGACGAAGGCGGAGACGGAGCGCATCTGGCAGTTCATGGTCCCCCTCGCCGCCGTCGCGGCGGCGACGCTGGTGCCGGTCCGCCGAGTACCGCTGATTCTGGGAGTGCTGCTCGCGCAGGCGCTCGCCTCGAGCGTGCTGCTGGAGACGATCTGGTGAGCCGGGTGCTGGTCACCGGAGGCGCCGGGTTCGTGGGCTCCCACCTCGTCGACTCGCTCGTCGCCGCCGGCGAGGAGGTGCGGATACTCGACAACCTCGATCCGCTGGCGCACCCGTCGGGACAGGCGCCGGCGCATCTCTCACCCGCGGCTGAGCTGGCTGTCGGGGACTTGCGCGACGCCGCCGACGTCGAGCGCGCTCTGGACGGTGTCGATCGCGTCTTCCACCTCGGTGGCATCGTCGGCAACGGCGAGTCGATGGTCAACGTCCGCAAGGCGATCGACGCCAACGCCGGCGGCACCGCGACGCTGCTTGAGGCGGTGATCGCCCGCCGCGATGTGATCCGCCGGGTCGTCGTGGCCTCCTCGATGGTCGTCTACGGGGAAGGGTCCTATCGCTGTGCCGAGCACGGGCTGGTGGAGCCCGGCGTGCGGCCCACGGCCCAACTGCGCGAGCGGCGCTGGGAGCCCGCCTGCCCCATCTGCCCCGGCGACCGCGAGTTGGAGCCCGTCCCGGTGACCGAGGATCGCCCGCTGCGCCCCGTGAGCGTCTACGGGATCAGCAAGCGCGACACCGAGGAGCTGGCCCTCGTCCTCGGCGAGGCCTACGGCTTCGAGGCCGTGGCGCTCCGCTACCTGAACATCTACGGGCCGCGCCAGGCGCTCGGCAATCCCTACACCGGCGTCGCCGCGATCTTCTCGGCCCGCCTGCTCGGCGGCAAGCCGCCGCGGGTCTTCGAGGACGGTGCCCAGATCCGCGATCTCGTCCACATCTCCGACGTCGTCACGGCCACCCTCGCCGCCATGGACGCACCCAAGGCCCCCGGCCACGCCCTCAACGTCTGCACCGGCCGGCGCATCCGCATCTCCGAGCTGGCCGCGAAGCTCTGCGGCCTGCTGGCGCCCGGGCTCGAGCCCGAGATCACCGGGGAGTTCCGGGCCGGCGACATCCGCCACTGCTTCGCCGACCCAACCTTGGCCGAGGACCTCCTCGGCTTCGAGGCGAAGGTGGGGATCGACGATGGCCTGCCGGAGCTGGTTCAGTGGGTGGCCGGCCAAAGCGGCGTCACCGAAAAGGGCGACGAGGCGCTGGAGGGGTTGAGAAGAGCGGGGTTGGTGGGCTAGGCGTGAGGATGTGGGAGCGGCCGGCATTCCTGTCACAGCCACCCACGTGCGCCCGGCCACTAAGGGCCGGGCCCGCCGGACGGAGGCGGTGCCGCCGGCCCCGCCGTAGCTAGCTGAGCCCTTGGCGCGCTTCGCTCACCAGCGTGACCGCCTCGGGGAAGATCATCCGGATCGCGTCGCGGATCTGGGTGGCCTGCTGATCGGAGTTGCCGTCGAGGTCGATCTGGCCGATGGCCGCGACGGTCATCGTGACCGCGAGCTGGATCGCGTTGTCGGCCCAGGCGACCTTCTGGGCGCCCTGCATCGAATCCGCCAGCTCGCCGAGCCGGGCCTGCAGATCGTCGGGATCACCGAACATTCCGAAGCCGCCTTCCATGGCTACATATAAGCACTCGGTTCAGCCCGACGGCTCGGGCAGCCGTTCGGCGGTCGCTTCGATCACGCCGCCCCGGCCCAGCGCGGAGGCGATGGCCTCCAGCGGATAGGCGACGATCAGCGTCGGGATCGCGACCAGCAGGCTGACGGCGCGGTCGAGCCCGTAGGCGAACTTCTCTCGGGCCGTCGAGGTCGAGATCAAACCCAGCTTGGCGTTGCGGGCGAAGTTGTCGCGGAGGGTGAACGCGTTGATCAGCGTCTGCCACATCGTGGCCCGTCCCTGCTTCGTGAACGGTGTCTTCACCTCGCCGAGCTGGAAGCCGCGGCCGGCGAGCAGGCGGCGCAGGGAGTCGGGGGTGAGGTGCAGGCGGCGAAGCTCAGGCTCGAGCCCTGCCCACTGCGCCCCCCCGAGGCTGGCCTGGATGCTCCGTCGGTTGGGGACCGTCAGCTCGAGCCGGCCATCGCCGAGCAGGTCGAGCAGCGGCGCCAGCTCGAGGTCGGCGTCCGGAGGCTCGGCGGCGCGCGTCACGACCAGGCCGCAGACCTCGCAGTTGTCCAGCACGACCTTGCGGCCGCGATCGAGCGGATCGTGAGCTGCGCTCCAGCCGTAGAGCGGCGAACCGCAGGCCGGGCACGGGTAGGACGCCTCCTTGAGCTGCTTCGCCACGGTCTCTCAGCCCTCGATCTCGACCGAGATGCCGAACGGCGCCAGCGCCCGCATGAACGCGGCCGGATCGAACGCCTGGGCCGGTGCGAGCGCACCGCTGCGCCGATAATCGGGCGCCGCCATACGAGTTGCGGCCTCGGCGACGATGATCGAGGTGCTGCCGTAGATGTCGCTGCCGCGCAGCACACCCCGGCGCCATCCGCTCGCGGTCTTGGCGTCACAGACGACGGTGTAGCGGACGGCCCTCCTGCCGGCCTCCGAAGGACCCTCGGGGAGCCGGGCGACGACCTTGGCGAGCGCAGGGCGAAGCCCAGTTCGCATCAACAGCCCGGCTGCGCTGAGGACGGGGGCCCCGAGCGGCCCGAGCGGGACGGCGGTCAGCGACCGCGTGTCGATCAGCGTTCGCATGGTGCCGACGTCGACGTGCTTGGGGACGGTGATCTGCTCGCCCGCGGGGTAGCGCCCGACGCGCCGCGAGCCGATCGGCGAGGGGAACTCGAAGTCGCCCTCTCCGACGTACGCACCGGCCTCCCGGTACTCGCCTCCGCTCCAGGTGACGTCGCCGCCGCGGACCATCTCGAGAGCGGAGAGCGTTGTGCCGCGGGTCGAGACGAAGCCGCGAGCCGAATAGGCGATGGTCATCTCCTCGATCCGGCCGAGTCCCTCGGCGGTGAGGGCGGCGAGCATGTCGCCCGGCGCATAGTCGAAGCCCATCCCGCTGACCAGCGCGCCGCCCGAGTTCGCGGCGGCCTCCCCCCAGTCTTCGAAGGCGGCGCGGATGAACGGCTGCTCTCCGGTCGTGTCCAAGTAGTGGGTTCCCGTCTCGGCGGCTGCCTCGATCAGCGGCGCGCCGTGCAGGGTGAATGGGCCGGCGCATCCGATCACCACGGCCGCGTCGGCGAGCAGCTCGCGCAGTCCGGAGCGATCATCGAGCGATACCGCCGAAACCTCGGCCGAGCCGCGGATCTCATCGCGAACCGCCTCGAGCTTGCCGAGGTCGCGACCGGCGAGTACGAGGTCGACGCCACGCTGAGCGAGCTCGGCGCTGATCAGCTTGCCGGTGAATCCGGTCGCGGCGTAGACGACGATCGTCCCCCCGCCACCGCCGGTTGAAGTGCTTGCGCCCACGCTTCAATGCTATTGAGCGTTACCGTTCACTCTGTGACCGACCGGCACTCGCAGCGGAGCACCCGATGAGCAACCTGTCCCCGGGCCAGGCGGCCCTCCGCGACCGCATCGAGGGCGTGATCGCCCTTGCGGCCCCGTTCCTGGACGTGGTCCTGGGAGTCGGCGAGCGGATCAGCAGGATTGCCGAGCCCACCGATCACGAGTACTACCCGATTCGCGCCGGGGGCCAGGTGGCTCTGCCGGGTGAGGCCGGCTACGACGCGGATGCCGACTTCGGCGCGACCGAGGTCCACGGTCCGGGCGAGGACGACGAGCCAGTCCCACCAGCCTAAGATGAACGCTCCGCGTCGCCGACCGGCCTGCGGGATCGAAATCGCCACCGGACGGAGACCATGACGAAGGAGCAACAGGAGAACGAACGCCGATTCGGCCGGATCGCGGGGATCGCGGGGATGGTCGCGCTGCTGGTCTTCGTCGCCGTCGGGTTCCTCAACCTCGCCCCCGAGTACAACGGCTCCGACGGCCTCGCCGAGCAACTCGGCAACTTCGACGGCGAAAAGAACGGGGTGCTCACTCAGGCGATCATCCAGGCGCTCGCGATCGGCATCTTCGCGCTGCCCATGGTCGCCCTATTCCGCTCCGCCGCGGCCCGCAGCGACGCCATGCGCTCCTCGTTCCTCGGCGCTGTGATCGCCGGCCCGCTCGTCTTCGCGGCATCCGTGCTGGCGCTCTACTTCGCCGTCGACGCGGCCGTCGAGCCCTTTTTGCACGGCGGTGCCGGCATCGACACCGGCTCCGACAACGACGCCTCCGATGTCTTCGGCAACCAGGGGGCCGCAAGCGTCTACATCGGCCTCGCCATCGCCGGGCGGCTCGGCGTCGTCTTCGGAATCGCCTACACCTCCCTTTACGCCATGCGGACCGGCCTCTTCACGAGGTTCTGGGGCACCCTGGGGATGGCGCTCGGCATCGGGCTCTTCTTCATCGGCCCGCAGGCGCTGCTGATCTTCACCTTGGCCGCCAGCCTGATGGTCGCCGACCTCTGGCCGCGAGGTCGCCCGCCCGCATGGCAGGCCGGGGTCGCGATGCCCTGGCCCAAGCCAGGTGAGACGATCGCCACCCCCGCCGGCGACGCGGGCGAGGAGGTCGCGTCGCCCGGCGACTTCGAGGGCACGGCGACCGAGGTCTCGTCCCCGGCCCGCCCGGCCCGCCGCGACAACAAGCGCAAGCGCAAGCGCAAGGCGCGCTGAGCTCCATGGGGCGACGTCGATTGGCGCGATCGACGAACCCAGCGGATTCGCCGGCCTCACTTGGCGCACCCCGCTACGTCTTCCGGGCGGTGCTCGGAGCTCTCGCCGCCATCCAGATCACGGACGGCCTCTATGCGCTGATCGCGCCACATTCGTTCTACGAGGACTTTCCCTTGGGTCGCGGGTGGGTCGAGGCGCTGCCCGCCTACAACGAGCACCTGGTGCGCGACGTCGGGGCCCTCTTCCTCGCGACGGCGGTGGTCCTCGTCGCGGCGGTCATCTACCTGGAGCGACGCCTGGTCCTGGTGACCCTGCTCTCGTTCCTCACCTTCTCCGTCCCCCATCTCATCTACCACGCCCTCAACCTCGGGGTGTATGACGCCGGCGACGCCTTCGCCAACGTGGTCAGCCTCGCCCTCACGGTCGTCGCGCCGCTCGCGCTGCTGGCGGCGATGCTCCGCGCCCCGGCTAAAGCAGGCTGACCACCAGCGCGACGACGACGACGAGCGCCGTAGTCCAGCTGATCGCCTCGGCCGTCGTCGCGAGGTCGAGGCCGTAGGCGTGGGAGACGATCATCGAGTTCAGGCCGCTCGGCATCGCCGCCATCAAAAGGTATGGCCCGGGAAGATCGATGAGCGGCATCGAGAGCGCGTAGAGCAGCCCGGGAAGGATCAGGAGCTTCGTGCCGGCGACGCCCACGGTCGATCGCGTGATCGGCGGCGGCAGGCCCAGTCCCTCGTCATCGGCCTCGCCGGCCAGCGCGGTGCCGACCGCGAAGAAGCCGATCGGCAGGATCGCCACGACGACGACGCGCGAGATGTCGACGAGGAGATCGGGCGCCAGCGAGTCGGGCGCGAACAGCGCTGCGATGCCGGCGTAAAGCGGCAGGTTGCGCGCGAAGAACGAGCCCGTGCGCTGGCGCATCCCGGTCCCGGCGCGGGTCCCGAACGCCGCCCCGGTCGCGAACGCCCCCAGCAACAGGGCCGGGGCACCGACGCCGATGTCGTAGGCGACCGCCTCGCCGACGCGGTCGGAGCCGAGCAGGGCCGCGGTCATCGGGTAGCCGAGGTATGCCGTGTTCGCGACCAGGGTGCAGACGATCATCGCCCCGGTCTGCGGGCGCGGCAGTCGCAGCAGCTTCGAGCCGATCGCCCAGGCGGCCACCGCCGCGAGCGCCGTCGCGACCAGTCCCAGCCCGATCCCGCCGGCGATGTCGGTGTCGAAGTCGACCCGCGTCAGGTTGAAGAACGTGACCGGCGGCAGGACGAGATAGAGGACCCAGAGGAGGGGCTTGCGCGAAGCCGGCCCGGCCCGGTCGGGCCAGCGACGCTCGGCCGCGATGCCCGCGGCGCTGGAGAGGACTATCGCGGCGATGATCAGCAGCATTGGTTCTCAAACCGCCCACGACTAATCGAGCGGCGGAGATTCTCGCGGAAAGTGGCGCCTCGCCGGTGCCGGGCTATCCGGCCAGCTCGGCCGCGATCTCGCCGAACGCCTCGGTATGCGCGTCGACCTGCTCGGCGGTGGTCGCCGGGCACATCAGGGCCATCATGTGAAACGGCGTGAACAGGATCCCCCGGTTGAGCATGTAGAGATGCATCAGCTCGTCGATCGGTCCGCCGATCACCTCCGCGGCCTCGCCGCCGTCGCGAGGCGGTCGAGCCGAGAACATGTACTCGACCCGGCAGCCGAGCCGGATCGCGCTCCAGGCGAGCGAGTTGCGCTCGATCGCCGCATTGACGCCGGCCTCGTAACGCTCGGCCAGGCCGATCATGCGCACGTAGGCGTCCTCGGTCAGCACCTCGCCGAGCGTCGCGCGAACCGCTGCGAGCTGTAGCGCGTTGCCGGCGAGCGTTCCGCCGACGCCTCCGACGTCGGCGGCGTCCCATGGCGTTCGCGCGAGGATCTTGGCCGCAAGCTCGTCGCTGAGACCGTAGGCGCCCGTCGGGATCCCTCCCGCGATCGGCTTGCCCATCGTCATGGCATCCGGCTCGAGCCCGTGCTCGCGGGTGAAGCCGCCGGCGCCGCAGCTGAGCGTGTGGGTCTCGTCGATCACGAGCAGCGTGCCGTGCCGGCGGGTCAGTCGCCGGAGCTCGGCGTGGTAGCCGGGGTCGGGGAGGACGATCCCGATGTTCGTCAACGCCGGCTCGGCCAGGACGCAGGCGACGTCCCCGTTGGCCAGCTCGCGCTCCAGGGCCTCGAGGTCATTGAACTCAACCGCGCGGGTCGTCAGCGCCGGGTCGACCGGCGGGCCCATGCTCCCGTAGCGCGGTACGACCACGCCTTCGGGATCGAGCGAGACGACGGTCTCGTCGACCGTGCCGTGGTAGCAGTGGTTGTAGACGAGGATCTTCGGTCGGCCGGTGACCTCCCGGCAGAGCCGGATCACGAACCGGTTGGCGTCCGTCGCGGAGACGGTGAACTGCCAGTGGCGAAGGCCGAAGCGCGCCGCCATCAGCTCGCCGACTTCGCCGGCGATCCGGCTCGGCAGCATCGTCGTGATGCCGCGCTCCGACTGCTCGCGGATCGCCGCGACGGTCGGGGCCGGGGAGTGACCGCACATCGCGCCGGTGTCGCCGAGGCAGAGGTCCACGTAGGTGTTCGCGTCCACGTCCGTCACCTCGGCGCCCCTCGCTTCGGTCACGTACACGGGGAACCTGCCCGGCCAGCGGGTCATCCAGTTCATCGGCACGCCGGAGAGCAGGTCCTCGCCGGCCGCCTCGTGGATCTCCCGGGAGCGCGGATGTGCCTCCTCGAAGCGCCTCTCCTCGCGCTCGAGCAGGGAGGAGATCGTCGCGTCTGAGACGTTGCCGTCAGTCACTGCCCGAACCTCCTGGTCGATCTGGCTCACCCGATGGGTTTGTACTATCGCGGAGTGCCGGTCATGGGTGCCCCTCCCCTGATCCGCAACCTCGAGGAGCTCCTCTCACACGGCCTCGCCGGTCCGCGGAGGCTGGCGCTGGAGGTGGCGACCGCCGGGCTCCGGGCGTGCGATCCTGGCCTTGCGATCGAGAGGCTCGTCCGATTCGAGGGCGAAGACCTCGTCGTCGCCGGCCGTCGGCATCATCTGGATCCCTCCGCCCGGCTCGTCGTTCTCGGATCGGGAAAGGCGAGCCTGCGCATCGCGGTCGCGCTCGAAAGGACGCTCGGCGATCGTCTCGACGGGGGGATGGTCGCGGTTCGCGACGCGCCCGCGGCGATGTCGCCCGAGCGGATCATCGTCGCTGAGGCGGGCCACCCGCTCCCCGACGAGCGGAGCTTCGCGGCCGCTCAGGATCTGATCGACCTGGCCGCCGGGCTGACGGACGGGGACATCGCGATCGCTTGCTTCACGGGGGGCAGCTCCGCACTGACGAGCCTGCCGCCCGGAGGTGTCAGCCGCGAGGAGAAGCGTGAGCTGCATCGTCTGTTGCTCGGCTCGGGCATGGCGATCTCGGAGATCAACACCGTGCGAAAGCACGTCTCCGCATTCAAGGGCGGCCGTTTGGCGGCTGCGGTCGCTCCCGCGACCCTGATCAACCTCACGGTCTCCGACGTCGCCGGGAATGCGCTCGACGTCCTCTCCGATCCGAGCGTCCCCGACCCGACCTCCGCCGCTCAGGCGATAGCGACGCTGCGCGGGCATGGGATCTGGGGCGCGGTTCCAGCGACCGTCCGTCGGCATCTGCAACGGCCGGGAGCTGACCCCGACCTCAGTGACCTGGAGATCCATTCGACCCTGCTGGTCACCGGCGAGACGGCATGCGAGGCGATGGCCGTCGAGGCCACGAAGCTCGGGGCCAAGCCGATCGTCCTCTCCACGAGCCTGGAGGACGAGGCGTCGAGCATCGGCCGGCTGTTGGCCCGCCGCGCCGTGGAACGGACGGGGGCCGGGCCCACGGTGCTGATCGGGTGCGGGGGGGAGGGGACCGTCCAGCTCGGTGGCGCCGATGAGTTCGGTGCCGGCGGCCCCAATCAGGAGGCTGCGCTGGCCGCAGCCGATGGCCTCCGCGACGCGGACGTCGCGGCTGTGTTTCTCGATACCGATGGGGCCGACGGCGGGACGAGGCTTGCCGGTGGGGTCAGCGATGGTTCCACGGCCGAGCGCGCGGTGGCGGCGGGCATCGACCTGACCGGTGCCCTGTCGAGACATCGCTCGGGGGTCGCCCTCGAAGCGCTCGGCGACGGAATCGATACCGGGCCGACCCACACGAACGTCAACGACTTGTTCGTCGTGGCGATCGGGAGCTCACCGGCCTGATCAGCGAGGTTTCTCGGGGGAGGGACGGCCCTAGAGCAGGCCGTGTGATTTCGCGGCTCTACCGAAGGCGGCGACGGCGGCATCGATCTGCTCATCGGTGAGCGCGGCCGAGAGCTGGGCCCGGATGCGGGCCGACCCCTCCGGAACGGCGGGAGAGCCGAAGCTCACCGCGTACACGCCCTCCTCGAGAAGTCGGTCCCTGAAGGCTTCCGCCGATCCGGTCGCGCCGATGACGATCGGGACGATGGCACTCGGTCCTGCGAGAGCGGTGAGGCCGAGCTGCTCGATTCCCGAGCGGAATCTGTCGATGTTCGCCCGCAGTCGGCGCAGACGTCCCGGATTCGATGTCATCTCCTCGAGCGCGGCCCGAGCCCCGGAGGCCACCGACGGCGGCATCCCGGTAGAGAAGAGCTGGCTGCGGGAACGCTGGCCGAGCAGGTTGCAGAGTGCGCCGCTCCCCGCCACGAACCCTCCCGCCGCGCCTCCGAGAGCCTTGCCGAGGCTGCCGGTGACGATCTCGATCGCGCCGTCGAGGCCGAAGGACTCCGCCGTGCCCCTGCCCTCGAGGCCGAGCACTCCGAGCCCGTGGGAGTCGTCGACGATCAGGGTGGCCCCGCGTGCGTCCGCGATCTCGACGAGGTCGGGGAGCGGTGCCAGGTCGCCCTCCACGCCGAACACGCCGTCGGTGATGATCAGGCAGCGGGCTCCGTCTGGGACGCGATCGAGTGCTCCTTCGACCGACTCGAGGTCGACGTGCGAGTAGACGGCCTTGCCTCCGGCGCGCGCCAGCCGGATCCCGTCGATGATCGACGGGTTGTTGAGCTCGTCCGAGAGGATCCAGGTGCGCTCGTCGCAGACGATCTCGAGCAGGGCCCGGTTCGCGTTCCAGGCCGACGTGTAGGTGACCGCCGCCTCCGTCTCGAGGAAGTCGGCGAGGTCCCCCTCCAGAGCGACCTGGGGGGTGAAGAGCCCGGCGCTGGCGCGGACCGAGGCGGTGCCGGCCCCGTAGTCACGGAGAGCATCTCCCGCCGCCGAGACGACGGCCGGATCGGCGGCCAGGCCGAGGTAATCGCCCGAGCAGAGACAGATGACCTCCCGGCCGTCGTCGAGGCGGATCGTCGGCCCCTGGGGGGAATCGACGGTCCGAATCTGTTTGATCCGGCCCGCGGCGTCGAGCTGTTCGAGCTCACCGCGAAGCTCCTCATCGAGTGAGCTCATCTGAGAATCGTCCTCATCCGCGGAGACCTTCGCACCTTCGGCGCCCCGGTGCCGCAGCCAACGGGTTCAATCGGCGTCCACGTCCAGCTGCTTCTGCAGATCGTCGACGACGCCGGGGTCGCGGAGGGTGCTGACGTCCCCGAGCTCCTTGCCGGCGGCGATGTCGCGAAGCAGGCGGCGCATGATCTTCCCGGACCTGGTCTTGGGGAGGTCATCGGCGAAGGCCATCTGCTTGGGGCGGGCGAGCTTGCCGATCTTGTCGGCGACGTGCTCGCGCAGCTCCTGCTCGAAGGACTCATCGCCCTTCGCGCCTCCCGTTGGGGTGACGAAGGCGAAGATCGCCTGGCCGGTGTCCTCGTCCGGAACTCCGATGACCGCGGCCTCGGCGACCTGGGGGTGGCCGACGAGGGCGGACTCGACCTCCATGGTCGAGAGCCGGTGGCCCGAGACGTTGATGACGTCATCGGTCCGGCCGACGATCCAGAAGTAGCCGTCCTCATCGATCCTGGCGGCGTCACCGACGAGGTACGTGTCCTTGCCGAACCGGTCCCAGTACGTCTCGATGAAGCGATCGGGCTCGTTGTAGAGCGTCCGGGCCATCGCCGGCCAGGGACGGGTGAGAACGAGGATCCCGGCGCCCTCCTCAACCTCGTTGCCCTCCTCGTCGAAGATCTTGGCTTCGATTCCGGGGAACGGAATGGTCGCCGAGCCCGGCTTGGTGGTGGTCAGGCCGGGGAGCGGGCTGATCATGATCGCGCCGGTTTCGGTCTGCCACCAGGTGTCGACCACCGGGCAGTTGCCACCCCCGACCTTCTCGCTGTACCAGAGCCACGCACGGGGGTTGATCGGCTCACCGACCGATCCGAGCAGGCGCAGCGACGAGAGGTCGTGCTTTTCGACGTGCTCGTCGCCCCACTTCATGCAGGCGCGAATCGCCGTCGGCGCGGTGTACATGATCGTCACTCCGTAGCGCTCGACGATCTCCCACCACCGGTCCTCGGCCGGGTAGTTGGGCGCGCCCTCGTACATCACGGAGGTGGCCCCGTTGGCGAGGGGCCCGTAGACGATGTAGCTGTGACCGGTCACCCAGCCGATGTCAGCCGCGCACCAGTAGACGTCGTCGTCCTTGAGGTCGAAGACGAGCTTGTGCGTCGCACTGACCCCGGTCAGGTAGCCGCCGGTGGTGTGCTGGATCCCCTTCGGCTTCGCCGTCGACCCCGAGGTGTAGAGGATGAACAGCGGGTCCTCGGCGTCCATCGCCTCCGGCGGGCAGTCGTCGTCGGCGCCATCGACCAGGTCGTGCCAGAAGTGGTCACGTCCATCCTTCATCGGCGGGTCCGTGTCGCCACGATTGACGACGATCACGTGCTCGAGCGTGTCGACCTCAGCGATCGCGTCGTCGATCGAGGCCTTCATCGGCGTCGGCTTGCCGCGGCGCATGGTGGCGTCCGCGGTGATCAGGGCCTTGGCGCCGGAGACCTCCATCCGCTCGACCACGGAGCCGGCAGAGAAGCCGCCGAAGACGACGTTGTGTATGGCACCGATCCGCGTGCACGCGAGCATCGCCACCGCGGCCTCGGGAACCATCGGCATGAAGATCCCCACGACGTCGCCCTTGCCGACGCCGAGCGACTTGAGGCCGTTGGCGAAGCGCTTCGTCTCGTCGAGGAGCCAGGAGTAGGTGATCTCCTTGCGCGTCCCGTCCTCGCCCTCCCAGTAGTAGGCGACGCGGTCGCCGTTGCCGGCGTCGACGTGGCGGTCGAGGCAGTTGGCGGAGACGTTCAGCTTGCCGCCCGAGAACCACTTGGCGAACGGGGGCTCGGACCAGTCGAGGACCTCGTCGAACGGCTCGATCCACTCGAGCTTCTCGGCCCAGGAGCGCCACCACGCCTCCGGATCGGCGTTGGCCTGTTCATACACATCGGGATCGGAGGCGTTGGCCTGGGCCGCGAACTCCTCGGGTGGAGGGAAGGTCTGCTCCGTCTTCATCATCACGTCGATGCCGCCGTCGCTCGAGGGCTGGTCCTTGGCCTCGTTCTCGCTCATCTCTCCGCTCCTCCTTGGTAGTTCTCCTCACTTGGGAAGGTAGCCGGAATGAGCCCGATTGAAACGTGCCTTTCGGTCCCCGTGCGGAATCGCCGACCGCAGCTTTCCACCCTCCATAGGGTTGAGGGAAGCGGCGCCCGCGGGTGCCGGGCCATGGCGGGATCACAGATGACAAGGAAGCGGGCAACGCTCGCAGCGTTCGCGACCTCGCTCGCGCTTCTCGCGCTGCTCGCGGCCGGCGGGTCCCAGGCCCGAGCCGCGGTCGCCACCGCGCGAGCGGCGGAGACGGGCGGCGGTGCGCGTGCCTACTGGACCCGGGCCCGGATGCGCGCGGCGGAGCCGGTCGACCCGGTGCTGGCCCACCACCTCAAGCGCCGGACGGGCTCCCCGGGCGGCGGATCGAATCCCAGCTTCGTCGCCCCGGCCGGCACCGCGGAGCTGCGCTCCGGGACCGTCTCCTCCGGGCACGAGCGCATCTTCAGCTCCAACCGCGACGAGATCACCGACCCCGCCGCACCCGAGTTCGCCGCGCACGGGAAGGTCTTCTTCTCGATCGGGCGCGGGACCGAGGCCGGCGATTACGTCTGCTCGGGAACCGCGGTCAACAGCCGGAACCGAAGCGTCGTCTGGACCGCCGGGCATTGCGTCTACGACTACGAGGCCCCGACGCCGGGCGGGTTCTCGAAGAACTTCATCTTCGTCCCGGGGTATTCCGAGGATGCCGTCGGAGATGCGATCGAGCCCTACGGGGAGTGGCCGGCGAAGAGGCTGGGGACCACGGTGCCCTGGAAGACCGACGGCAACATCCGCTACGACCTCGGAGCCGCGGTCGTTCGCACCAACGCCGCCGGCCGCCGGCTGCAGGGCGTGGTCGGAGCCACGGGCATCGGCTTCGGCCAGCCGCGCGACCGGAGCCTGCAGGCCTTCGGATATCCCGCCGAGCAGCCGCCGCTCGAGTTCACCGGCGGGCGGGAGTTTCGCTGCACCGGCAAGCCGTTCGGGACCGATCAGCCAGCGGCATCCAGCGGGCCGGCCACGACCGGGATCGTCTGCGACATGACCGGCGGCTCGAGCGGCGGCGGCTGGGTTGCCGGAAATGCGCTCCCGATCCTCGTCTCGGTCACGAGCTACGGCTATTCGACCGAGACCGACCACCTCTACGGGCCTTACCTCGGCGAGACGGCGAAAGCCCTCTACCGCGAGGTTCGGGGCGGCAAGAAGAAGAGGCGCAGGTAGCTCCGGCGTCTAAGCGCCGGCGCCGCTCGACAGAGCGGAGCGCTTCCGGTGGGTGCGAATCTCGCTCATGATCCGCTCGAGGCGCGGTTCTGAGGTCAAGTCGACGTGGCGCATGGCGGCGCCGATCGCGGGGTGGACGGCGCTGATGCGCTCGTGCATCGCCTGGGCAACGGCGCGGTAGGTCGGATGGCCCTCGCGTCCTGACCTGAGCTCGCAGACGTGCATCGCCTCCCGCGCGTTCATGTCGAGCACGTAGCGGATGCGATATCCGAGGCAGAGGGCGTAGGGGGCGGCCTCGGGAATGCCGGCGTCCTGCAGGCGGTGGAACTCGTTGCCGGAGATCTCCAGGGCGCGGGCGTAGTCGTCGCCGACGCCGGCGTCGGCGACCTCCTCGGGCACTCCGGCGCCGAGGTCGGGGGAGAGCGATTGCCACTGACAGGTGAGCATCCGGTGGCGCTGCATGTCACGGAAGCCGCCGTAGTCGGAGACGATCTCGAAGCGGTAGCGGACCGATTCCCACCCGCGGCCCGGGCGGTGTCGGCGGTTGGCGCGCTCGCCGACGAGGTCGGCGACGACCTGGTCGCGCTCGATCGGGTCGAGCGCGCGCAGGGTCCGGGCGATCTCCGCCTCGGACACCCCACTCGCCTCGAACAGCGAAGAGGCGATCAGGTCCTCCTCGGTTCCGTCGACGTGGACGAGCTCGACCGAGGGCACGTCGGCGCCGCCGCGCCGGTCGAGGCCGAGCCGCGAGACCCATCGCTCGGTGTCGGCGCGGCGTTGCTCGAGGTAGGAGATCCACTCTCCGCCGCGCTCCGGGATGTCGACCCTGGTCAGGAAGCTCGGGATGACCGCGCGGAGCTCCTCGAGCGCCATCGCCCCGACCTCACGGGCCTCCGGCAGCGGCGAGGAGGCGAGCCGCAGAAGCAGCTGCTCGTAGGCCTGCCCGGAGGCGTAGATGCCCACGTGGGAGAGCGTCGCCGCCGGCAGCAGCCCGCGAAGGAGGTCGAGCGCCTTCGCGTTGATGGAGCGCTTCCAGGCGGCCTCGGGCTCCTCGCCTCGCGGCCAGCGTTCCTCCGCCCAAGCGCGCACGGTCTGCAGCGAGCTCGTGTAGATCTCGAAGATCTCGTCCATCGCCGTTCCGAACTGCTCGCCGAGCTCGGCTCCCCGCCAGTAGCGCCAGCTCCCCGGGGCGCCGGGTTCGAGCCCGGCCTCCATCGGTGCGTCGTAGGCGATGTAGCGAGTCGACTGCTCGAGGTAGGCGGCGAGGCGTCCGCGCTGCAGGACCTTCGTCAGCACGTTGCTGACCCACTCGCAGGCGAGGTGGGCGCCGCCGAGCTGGGCCACCGAATCGTCCCCATAGCCGAGGAAGATGCGCTCGTAGAGCTGGGCGGCTCGCTCACCCTCGCTGCCGTCGAAGGGACGAGCACCGTCGGTGGCGTCGGCTGCGAACTCGTCGAGGTAGAGGCGGCGGAGGGTTCCCTGGTAGCGGGAGTAACGCGCGAAGAGGGCGCCCTTGACCGTCTCGGGGAGGTTCGTGAGCGCGAAGACGGGCCGGTCCAGGTTCGTGAAATGGGGTGCCAGCTGGAGCTGCTCGGCTTCGGTGTACGTTTCGATCGGGTAGCGCAAGGGGTCGAGGATGCTACGAGCCCATCCGGCGGGGCGATCTTCCGCGATGGGCGCAAATTGCGCCGGTCCCGGCTCCGCTCATCGAGGCGCCGCCGCCATCAGCTCGATCCGGTGCTCGCCGGGAGCGGTCACGAACGCGCGTCGCTCGCCCCAGAGCTCGCGCGCCTCCATGACCTCGAAGCCGGCGCTCGCGAGGCGCTCCAGCGCGCCGGCGAAGTCGTCGACCACGACCGCGATGTGCCCGAGCGCTGGGACGGTCGCTCCGGCGGTCAGGATCAGGTGGACCTGGGTGCCGCTGCGCTCGAACCAGCGCACCGAGTCGCCGAGCGGGGCCGGCGCCGGGGTCGCGGCGAAGCCGACCACCTCGAGCAGCTCCGCGAAGCGCTCGGCCTCCCCGGGCGGAACCTCGAGTGAGGCGTGGTGGAGCATCGACCATCAGCGCCGGCCGCAATCGCGGCCGCGCCCTTACGCCTTTGAGTCGACCGTCGCCAGGCCCTTGGCGATGTTGCGCTTCAGGCCCACCGCGATGATGGCGTCGAGGCCGGGCAAGGCGGTGCCGAAGGAGACCTCGTAGTGCAGGTGCGTCCCGGTTCCGTTCGGGGACAGCCGCATCTCGCCGGAATGGTTCCTCAGCGGTGAGCCCTTCGTGATCCGGTAGCGGATCAGCTCATTGGGCTTGGCCTCCGTGACGGTCTCCTCGAAGGGCGGGAGCGGCCCGACCTTGAGCTGGCGGATCGAGCCGACGCCGTTGCGCTGGCCGTCGGAGCCGTCCTGCAGGCGCTTGATCTTGGCGCCGAAGAGGGGTCCCAGGTTCTCGTGCTCTGAGAGGAACGCGTAGACCCGCTCGGGGGGGAGGGTGTAGTTCTGGTCGAAGACGAGGCGCTGCATGGCGCCATTGAATCAGCTGATCGCGGATGGCCGGGCCAAGCGGATCCGGCTGGGCCCGTCGCCCCGGCGCCGCAGCAGCCCGGCGCGGCTCATCAGGGCCGTGCGGGCGGCTGCGGTGGGGAGGAAGGGGTCGGCGACGAGCTCCCCGGTGGTCAGGGACATCGCCGCCAGCAGCTGACCGTCCTGCTCGGCGGCGATGACGTCGCCACTCGGCGCCGCTGCGGAGTCACGCCCGGCCAGGCGTTCGAGCTCGTGACGGTCGGCGCCGGCTGGATCGAGGCGACGGATCGCGATCTGCGGATCGGCCTCGGCGCGCTGCGAGCTCTCGGTGCGAACTCGGGCGGCCAGTCGCCGCGACGCCGCGGACTCGCGCAGCTCCTTGCCTCGCTGGGTCGACATGTTCTGGATCAGGGCGATCATCTCGGTGTCCTCTCGTTCGCTTCAGGTCTACGACCAAGCTACGGCTGAGACATCGCCTCCACATCGGCTTTTCGGGCTGATTCGCGCCTACCGACCCCTTACTTTCCGGATCTCACCCCTTACTCGCCGCTCGGGCGATTCGGGCCATACTCATGACGTGGCCCAGCGCGTCAGCAGCAGTCGCTTCGTCGGCCGCCGGAGGGAGCTGGACGAGCTCATCCTCACGCTCTCCGAAGGCGCCCGCGAGGAGCTGCCGGTCCTCTTCTTCCTCGCCGGCGAGTCGGGTGTCGGCAAGACGCGCTTGCTGCGGGAGCTGATCGGCAGGGCCGAGGCCGACGGCGCCAAGGCGATCGGCGGCTCGTGCATCGAGCTCGGCGACGACGACCTTCCCTACGCGCCGCTCGTCGCCGCCCTGCGCCCCCTGCACCGCACCTGCGCGACCGTGCTCGATCAGCTTCCCGCTTCAGCGAGGGCCGAGCTCGCCAGGCTCAACCCGGCGATCGGCCAGCCGTCGGCGGAGCCCGAGAGCGAGCGCGGTGAAGCGCAGCGGCGCCTCTTCGACGCGTTCATCGAGCTCATCTCACTGCTCAGCGAGGAGCAGCCGGTGCTGCTCTGGATCGAGGACATCCACTGGGCGGATCGCTCGACCAGGTCCTTCCTCAAGTTTCTCTCCGCGAGCCTGAGCGACGAGCGCGTGCTCGTCGTCGCCACCTATCGAGCCGACGAGCTCCACCGCCGTCACCCGCTGCGGCCGCTGCTGGCCGAGCTCGAGCGCTCCGAGCGGGCCCGCCGGATCGAGCTCACCCGCTTCGACGAGGACGAGCTCGCCGCTCAGCTCACGGACATCCTCGGCGAGCCCCCGGACCGCGACTCGGTCCAGCGCCTCTTCAGCCGCAGCGACGGCAATCCGCTGTTCACCGAGGAGTTGCTCGCCGCCGGGACCGATGGTCGTGGATCGCCGCCGCCGAGCCTGCGCGAGGCGCTGCTGCTGCGGTCGGAGCGAATGTCGGAGCAGTCCCAGCAGCTGCTGCGACTGCTGGCCGTGGCCGGTCGGGCCGGCGAGGACCTGCTCGCCGCTGCGAGCGGGCTCGATCCCGCAGCTCTCTCCGCGGCGCTGCGAGAGGGGATGGACGCACAGATCGTGATCATCGAGGGCGAGCTCTTCGCCCTGCGCCACGCCCTCCTCCGCGAGGTGCTCTACGACGATCTCCTGCCGGGTCAGCGAGCGGACCTGCACCTACGGATTGCGGCAGCCCTCGAGGGCATCGAGCCCACCGGCGAGCCGGCATGGACGGCGACGGCCGTCGCTCACCATTACTACGCCGCTGGAGATCAGCCGCAGGCCCTGACGGCGGCGATCGGAGCGGCCACGGCGGTCCGCGGCCTGCACGCCTACGGCGAGGCGGCGGGGCTCCTCGATCGCGCGCTCGCCCTGTGGCCGCGGATCGCGAACGCCGAGTCGCTGACCGGCATCGGCGAGGACCAGCTCCTCGCGGACGCGGCTCGAGTCCACTACCTCGACGGCGAGGACGCCGTCGCGATGGCGCTGTACGAGCGAGCGATCGAAGCCGTCGGCCCCGACGCCGACCCGGAGCGCCTCGCCGGCCTCCTGACGACCCTGGCGACCTGCCAGTGGTCCCTCGGACGAGCCGGGCTCAGTCGTGAGACCCAGCGGCGCGGCCTCGATCTTCTGCCGCCGGAGAGCAACTCGCCTGCCCGCGCGGCGCTGCTCGCCCAGCAGGTTCGCTTCCTGCTGCTGCAGGGCAGGTTCCGCGAGGTCTGCGAGGCGGCCCCCGAGGCCATCGAGCTGACTCACAGGCTCGGGATGGACTCGGCCCGCGCCGGCGTCCTCAACCGCTTCGGCTGCGCTCTGTTCGGGCTCGGCCGGGAGCGGGAGGGCCGGGAGCGGATGATCGAGTCAGTCGAGCTGGCGGAGCGCACCGGCCAGGGTGACGACCTCGCAACCGCGTATCTCAACTACGCGGACGCGCTGCACATCGCCGGCCACGGCGCCGAGGCGAGGAGCGTCGCAGAGCGCGGCGTCGCCCGGGTCCAGGACCGGACCGAGGTCAGCGAGGGCGGCTCATCGAGGTCGATTCGCTACATCCGGCTGAACCTCGCCGAGATCTACTTCGACCTGGGCGAATGGGATCTTGCCGAGGCCCAGCTCGCCGTCGTCGGCTCCGCCACCCAGGGCACAGCACGCGCGCACGCACGGCTGCGCTCCGCCCAGGTCGCGCTCGCCCGAGGCCGGGACGAGGACGCCCTTGACGCCCTCGGCCAGGCGGAAGAGCTGCTCCGCGACGCCCTCGAGCCCCAGTACATCGCCATGCTGGCCGCCTACCGGGCGGAGGCCGAGATTCGCCGCGGCCGCCTCGACACCGCGCAGGCCGCGATCGACAGCGGGATCGATCGGATTCAGTTCTGCAGCGAGGATGGCGGTCGGATCGCTCAAACCGCCGCCGCCGGCATGACCGTGGAGGCCGAGATCGCTCAGCGGGCCCGCGACCTCGCCGACGAGGCGGGCGAGCGGGCCGCGATCTCCCGCGCCGGGATGTTCTGCGAGCTGGTGCGCGCGGCGGCCGAGGAGGCCGAGAGACCGATCGAGAGCGCCCTGCTCACCTTCGCCGAGGCCGAGGCGGCCCGCGCCCGGGGCGAGGACGACCCCGCGCTCTGGAGCAGTGCGGCGGAGACCTGGCGGGATCTCCCGCGTCCCTACCAGGAGGCGATTGCGCGTTGGCGCCAGTCAGGCGCCGCGCTCGCCCGCGGCGACCGGGACGCCGCGAAGGCGCCGCTCATCCAGGCCAGGGAGATCGCAGAGCGGCTCGGGGCGACCTGGCTCGCCGGGGAGGTCAGCGGCCTAGCCGCTCGCGCCAGGCTGACCCTCGAGCCGGCGAGCGCTGGGGATGAAGCGAAGCCTTCCGCAGCCGAGGCGCCGTTCGGGCTCACCCCGCGCGAGCTGCAGGTGCTCGAGCTGGTCAGCGCGGGCGCCACCAACAGGGAGATCGGCGAGCGCCTCTACATGGCCGAGAAGACCGCGAGCGTGCACGTCTCGCGCATCCTCGCGAAGCTCGAGGTGCGCGGGCGGACCGAGGCGGCAGCCGTGGCGCATCGTCACGGGATCGGTGTGCCTGGCGCCAGGGGTGGCGAGTAAAGGTCGGGCTGCGGTTTGGCTGGGGAGGGGAGATGTTGGAGCGGCTCCCGAGGCACCGCCGGCGATCTCAGACGACCGGATGATGGGCGCTTGGCAGGTTCCGGTCCAGATAGGGCCGTCAGCTGCCAACGGGAAGGGTGGCGGATCCAAAACGCATGAACTTGGGCGTATAGCGCCCAACTTCGTGCGTTCTGAGGGCCGGGCCGAAGAATGCACGATTGCCCGTGCCAGAGCCGAGAATTCGTACGTTCTTGTGCGAGCAGCCTGACACCACCCAAGCCACCACCTCTCTCCCCAGCCCTAACCAATTCGCACCCTCCCCAGCGGCCCTCGGCGAGGCCACGAACGCCGGAGCGGGACCGAGCCTTAAACGAACAGCGCCGCGATCGAAGCGCCGGCGTTGTTCGCGAACTCGACCAGCGGCTGTGGCGCGATTCCGAAGAACACGGTCGCGGCGGCAGTGACCATCATCGCGCCGAGGAGCAGGACGCAGCGCCCTCCGCTCGGGCCGCCGCGCAGGGCGACGCCGCGCTCGATGGCGACCGGGGTGGAGCGCGGCGGCTCGGGTTCGGCCTGAGGTGCGGCCCCGGCCATCGCGGGCGCGAGCTTCGGCGCCGGGCGCATCCAGATCGCCGCGATCACCCGTAGGTAGTAGGCGAGGGAGATCATCGAACCGATCACGATCATCACGCCGAGCCAGGCGAAGTCGCCCTCGACCGCGGACTCGATCAGGTAGAGCTTGCCCATGAACCCCACCGTGCCCGGCAGCCCGGCGAGGGCGAGCATCGCGATCGTCAGCGGCCAGGCGAGCCCGGGCCTGTCGCGCCCGAGGCCCTCGACGGCGGCGATGTCGTCGCCGAAGGGGGTCTCCTGCTCGCGAATCCCGATCACCGCGAAGGCGGTCAGGTTCATCAGCGTGTAGGCGGCGAGGTAGAAGACGAGAGAGTCGACCCCGGCCTCGGAGGCGACGAGCAGCCCGACGAGCATGTAGCCGGCCTGCGCGATCCCGGAGTAGCCGAGCAACCGCTTGAGTGAGTCCTGTCCGAGCGCGCCGACGTTGCCGACGATGATCGAGGCGACCGCCAGGGCGGCGAGCGCCGGCTGCCACTGATCGACCGAGGGTCCCAGTGCGACGATGAAGAACCTCGCGAAGACCGCGAAGGCGGCGGCCTTGGTCGCAACGGCCATGAACGCGGTCACCGGGGTCGGCGCGCCCTCGTAGACGTCGGGCGTCCACTGATGGAACGGGGCGACGGAGACCTTGAAGGCGAGGCCGACCGCGCAGAACGCGATGCCGATCAGGACGAGCGGGTCATCGGAGAGGCTCGGGCCGATCCCGGCCGCGATCTGGTTGAAGTCCGTGGAGCCGGAGCCGCCGTAGATGAAGGCCATCCCGTAGAGGAGGGTCGCCGAGCCGAGCGAGCCGACGATCAGGTACTTGAGCCCCGATTCGAGCGAGCCGGGGCGGCTGCGGTGCGATCCGCAGAGCACGTAGAGCGGAATCGAAAGCAGCTCCAGAGCAACGAAGAACGTGATCAGGTTCTGCGCCTCGGCGAGCATGACCATGCCGAGGACCGAGCCGACCAGCAGCGCGTGGGACTCGGCGTGACCGGCCTCCTCGGCGCCGGGATCGCGCAGCTGCATGAGGACGACGAAGGCGGCGGTCGTGACCGCCATCAGGCCGATCGTGATCGAGAGCCCATCGATCCGGAGCGCCCCCGAGATCAGATCCGCGTCGCCCTCGCCGAGGCGCCAGATCAGCAACCCGGCTGCCGTGCCGAACGCGGCGAGGGTCAGCAGCGAGGAGAGCCGGCGGTTGCCGCGCGGAGCCACCAGGCCCGCCATCAGCACGATCACGAGCCCCACGGTCAGGGCGATCAGCGGCGAGAGGCCGGCGTAGTCGACGTCCGGAGTGCTGATCACGGGTCGACCTCCGCGAGCGGGGCGTACCCGGTCCAGCCCTTGTCGAACGAGGCGGTGGTGACCTCGGCGGGCGTGACTCCGCCCGGGCAGTCTGCCGCGACCGAGGGCGCGGCGTCACCGCGAGTGAAGTACGCCCCATCGACGACGCAGAGCGACGAGAGGCTGCGATCGACCGCTGCCTCGCCGCGCGTCGTGATCAATCCCGGGTAGATCGCGAGCCCGACGATGACGGCGACGAGCGGCACGAGGACGATCCCCTCGCGGAGCGTCAGCTCACGCGAGACGAGGCCGTCGGGGAGGCGGTTGTGCATCGTGCGCTGGTACATGCGCAGGGCGTAGAAGGCGGCGAGCGCGATCCCGCTCGAGGCGATCAGGGCGATCGCGACCTTCGACTGGAATACGCCGGTGAGGATGTAGAACTCGCCGACGAAGTTGGCCGAGCCGGGGATGGCGAGGGTGGCCATCGTGACGATCATGAAGAGGATCGCGAGCACCGGCGCCCGCTTCGCCAGGCCGCCCATCTGGCGGATGTCCTCGGTGCCGGTCCGCTCGGCGATCAGGGCGATGATGAAGAACGTCGCGCCGACGACGACCCCGTGGTTGACCATCTGGATCACGGCACCGTCGGCGCCGTCGGGGCGGAGGCTGAAGATGCCGAGCGTGATGAACCCCATCTGCGCGACGGACGAGTAACCGGCGATCAGGCGGATGTTGGTCTGGGTGAAGGCCATCGCCGAGCCGTAGATGATCGATGCCAGCGCGATGATCAGGATCACGGTCTGGAAGTGGATCGGTCGCGTCGGGGAAGAGCGGCAGCACGACCCGGAGGAAGCCGTAAGCGGCGACCTTCGACAGGACCCCCCCGAGGAGGACGAGTACCGGAAGGGGCGCGGCGCGGTAGGCGTCCGGCATCCATCCGTGCACGATGAAGGCGGGCATCTTGACCAGGAAGGCGGCCGCGAAGAAGCAGAAGATCCACTCCTGGCTGCCCGTGCCGAGCGGGACCTGCCGCAGGGCCTCGAGCGAGAAGGTCAGGCCGCCCATGGCGTCGGAGCTGAGCACCGCCGTGGCGATCGCCGCCGAGAGCATCAGCAGAGAACCGACGAGGGTGTAGACGATCATCTTGATCGTCGCCGCGACCCGGTCACCGGTGCCCCAGCCCCCGATCAGGAAGTAGATCGGGATCAGCATCAGGTCGAAGAAGAGGACGAACAGGAGCAGGTCCTGGGCGAGGAAGGCCCCGAGCGTGGCGCTCTGCGCGACCGCCAGCATGAAGAAGTACGTGCGCGCCCGGTCCGGCCCCTGGAGCGCCGAGTACGCGCTGACCGCCGCCCACATCAGCGATGCCATCAGGACGAGGAAGATGCTCAGCCCGTCGACGCCGAGCTCGTAGCGGACGCCGAGCCCCGGGATCCAGCTGGCACTGACCACGTGCTGCAGCGAGCCGGTCGACTGGAAGTCCGCGGCAAGGCCGATCGCGAGCCCGAGGGAGACGAGGCTGCCGAGGAACGCCCACCAGCCGCTGATCCGCCCGGGGAGCAGGAATCCGACGAGGCCCACGGCCAGCGGCAGCCAGAGGATCAGGCTGAGGACGCTCACGAGGAGACCACCAGGAAGTAGAGGCCGAGCGCGGCGATGCCGGCGATGACGAGCAGCGAGTAGAAGCGGACGAAGCCCGACTCGGCGCCGCGCACGATGCCGCCGAGGCCCTTCACCGCGCCGGTGGCGCCGCCGACGACCGCGCCCTGCACGACGAGCCGCTCGAACGTGTCGTTCGCGAAGCGGCCGATCGCGACCGCGGGCCGGTAGATCAGGAAGTCGATCAGCTCGTCGAAGTACCAGCGCGCGAAGAGGAAGTCATGGACGCCCTTGAGCCGGTCTCGCAGGCCGATCGTCGAACCCGGGTTGAGCATGTAGAGGTAGAACGCGGCGCCGATCCCGACGAACGAGCAGATCGCTCCGATCAGCAGGCCGAGGTACGCGGAGCCGTCGGAGACGTCAACGCTCGATTCGAGCGTGGAGTCGCCGAACGTACCCTCGAAGAACGTCGAGATCGAGTCGGTCACCCCCGGGATCTGCAACGCGCCGCCGATCAGGGCCAGAAGGCCGAGCGATCCCATCGCGACCTTCATCGGCAGCGCCCGCTCGGCGATGTGGTGCTCGGGGCCGGGGAAGCCGACGTCGGTGTCCTCCGGCTCGCCGGTCGCGGGGTTGGCCGGGTCGGCGTGAGCGAGGTGGCCCGCCTCCAGCTCCTTGGCCTCTTCACAGGGCTCGCCGTAGACGACCCGGAAGACGATCCGGAATGCGTAGAAGGCGGTCAGGATCGCCCCCAGATAGCCGCCGATGGCGAAGATCCAATACATCCCGCCACGCTCGGCGGCGAAGACCAGGATCTCGTCCTTGCTGAAGAAGCCCGAGGTTCCCGGGAAGCCGGCGAGCGCCAGGGCGCCGATCGTCAGCAGCCCGCAGGTGAACGGCATGGCCTTGCGGAAGCCGCCCATCCGGTCGATGTTCTGGTTGGACGCCATCGCCGCGATGATCGATCCCGCCGCCATGAACAGCAGCGCCTTGAAGAAGGCGTGGGTCATCAGGTGGAACAGGCCGGCGCTGTAGGCGCCGATCGACACCCCGACGACCATGTAGCCGATCTGGCTCATCGTCGAGTAGGCGATGATCCGCTTCAGGTCGGTGACGACGAGCGCGATCGTCGCCGCCACGAGCAGCGTCGCCAGCCCGATGAAGGCGGAGATGTCAGCCGCGGTCGGGGCCAGCTCGAAGAGCGGGTGCATGCGGGCGATGAGGTAGACGCCGGCGGTGACCATCGTCGCCGCGTGGATCAACGCGCTCACCGGGGTCGGTCCCTCCATCGCGTCGGGCAGCCAGGTGTGGAACGGGATCTGCGCCGACTTCGCGAACGCGCCGACGAGCAGCAGCAGGCAGATGGCGACGATCGTCCACTCGTTCGTGGTGAAGGCGTCGGGCGCCTTGGCGAAGGCGCTCAGGTAATCGGTGACGCCGAGCTCCCTGATGATCAGGATGGCGGCGAAGACGAGCCCGATGTCGCCGATCACGTTGATCACGAACGCCTTCATCCCGGCCTTCGTCGCCGACTCGCGGCGGTACCAGAAGCTGATCAGCGCGTAGGAGGCATAGCCGACGAACGCCCATCCGACGATCAGCAGGACGAAGTTCCCGGCCAGGATCAGGAGCAGCATCGAGAAGACGAAGAAGTTGAGGTAGGCGAAGAAGCGCCTGTAGCCAGCGTCCCCGCCCATGTAGGAGACCGAGTAGAGGTGGATCAGCGTCGAGACGCCGGTCACGATCAGCGCCATGAAGACCGAGAGCGGGTCGACCAGGATGCTGAGATCGAACGGGATGCCGGCGGCGCTCGCGTAGTTGTAGAGGGTGTCGGCGAGCTGGCGCTCCTCCTCGGGGTGATCGAGCAGATCGAGCAGGGCGCCGATGGAACAGGCGAACGCGGCGCCGATGGCGAGCGTGCCGATCCAGCCCGCGGCCTTGCCCGGGAGGGCCTTCCAGAGCAGCCCGATCGTGAGCGCTCCCGCGAGCGGGAAGGCGAGGATCAGCCAGCCGTAGGTCGTGGCGGTCATCCGCGCAGGCTCCTGGTCTCATCGACGTCGAGCGGGATTCGGCGGCGGTACATGGCGACGATCAGGCCGAGGCCGACGACGACCTCACAGGCCGCGACCACCATCACGATCAGCGCGAAGATCTGCCCGTCGGCGTCACCGAGGCTGCGGCTGAAGGCGAGCAGCGCGAGGTTGGCGCTGTTCAGCATCAGCTCCAGGCAGAGCAGGATCACGAGCGGATTGCGGCGGATCAGGACGCCGACGGCGCCGGTGGCGAACAACAGGGCGCTGAGGACGAGGTACCAGGAGAGGTCCATCAGCGCTCGTCCTTGGCCGCGGTGATGATCGGGCGGCCTTCGCCCGTACCTGCGCCGTTGTTGTTGTTGAGAGGGAAGAGATCCTCGCCCGGATCCGGGCGCTCGGAGGATTCGAGGGCGGGGCGCCGCGCCGCGAGGACGACGGCTCCGACTGCCGCGATCAGCAGGAGCAGGGAGGCCGCCTCGAAGGGAATCAGAAAGCGCTCGAGCAGCAGTCGGCCGATCGCCTCCGGGGAGCCGAATCCGAGCGGGATCGCCGGACCTTCGCTACTCAGCGACTTCAGGCCGGTGCCGAGGATCGCGATCGACAGCTCGATGAAGAGCGCCCCGGCGAGCAGCGGCGCGAGGATGCGCTGTCCCGGGATCGCGTCCCAGAGCGGTTCCTCGAAGCCGCCGACGTAAGCGGCGACGAAGACGTAGAGCACCATCACGGCCCCGGCATAGACGACGACCTGCGCAGCTGCGACGAACTCGGCGTGCAGGAGGAGGAAGAGCCCGGCGAGCGAGAACAGGTGGATCACCAGCGCCAGAACGCTGTAGAAGGGATTGCGGAGCGCGATCACCGCCACGGCGCCGCCGAGGGCGCCGATCGCGCCGGCGAAGAAGGCGACCTGCTCCATCGGGCGCATCCTATTGAGGCAGCGCGAGCGGGTAGGGCTCGACCTCGCCCGCGCAGTTGACGCCCTCCGGGTGTCATCTAGGGTCCTGGGGCGCGATGCAGACGTTGCTCAAAGCGATAATCCGCGGCTTCCTGCGGTTGCTGTTCAAGCCGGCCTTCGGCTCTCGCCTTCCACTCGGCCTGCAGCGACGCTGGCTCAGCGCCCTGTCTCGCACCCTGCGGCGGCCCCGGGGAGTGGTCGCGCAGGAACTCTGGACCGGAGAGACCTCGAGCGTCAGGCTGCGCGCCGAGCCCGAGGGGATGATCGGCCCCGCACCCGCCGCCGAGCGCAACGCGATCCTGTTCGTCCACGGTGGCGCCTACATCAACGGCGGCGGTCCCATCTACAGCAGCTTCGCTGCCTGGGTGGCCTCGATCACCGGCGCGGACGTCTACCTGCCCGACTACCGGCTCGCTCCCGAGCATCCGTTCCCGGCTCCGATCGACGATCTCTTCGCCGCCTACCGGGGGGTGCTCGAGCTCGGACACCAGCCCTCGCGGGTGGCGATGCTCGGCGACTCGGCGGGGGGAGCCCTTGCCGTCGGTCTCGCGCTGACGCTGCCGGAGATGAACGTGCCCCCGCCGGCGGCGCTGGTGCTCCTCTCGCCCTGGCTGGACCTCTCGCTCTCCGGCGCGAGCATCGCCGCGAACGCCCGGCGCGACCCGGTGCTCGCCCGGCGCTGCCTCGAGGTCGGGGGGCGGGCCCACGCGGGGGATCTGCGGCGCTCGGACCCGCGCTTGTCGCCGATGTTCGCCGATCTGCACGGGCTGCCGCCGACGTTGATCCAGGTCGGCTCCGACGAGATCCTGCTGGACGACTCGGTGCGATTCGCCGATCGCGCCTGGGGCGCCGGGGTGGAGGTCGAGCTCCAGCGCTTCGAGGGCTGGTTCCACGACTTTCAATCTCATGCCGGAACGCTGCGTGGCGCCCGCGAAGCTCTCCAGGACGTATCGGCGTTTCTGGCGAGGCGCTTCGAGACATCGTCTTCAGGCGGCGCGTCACCCAACCGTTAGGTGGTGCCCGGCTGACCGATCAGGAGTATTGTGCCCCGGGTTCAGCACCGGGGGCCGCTGGTTCCCGTCGCGACGTCAACCAGCTGAGGAAGCTTGGAAGCCAGTCAATTCGGAGAAGAGCATCGAGCGCCGGTGGGAGGATCGGCTGGACTTGTCGACTCCGATTTCGATGTTCCGCCCCGCTCACCCGGACAGCTCTTCAGGGCCAGGTTCCGCGAGGACAAGGTCGCGGTGGCGTCGCTCGTCTTCATCTCCCTGCTGATCCTCGTCGCGGTGTTCGCGCCCCAGATCGTCTCGCTCGCCGGCGAGCCCGGCCCGGATGTCCGCGACACCGGCGCCCTCGATCCGCTCTTCGCCACCCCGACGGGGCCCTCCTCATCGCACTATTTCGGAGTGGACCAGCTGGGGCGCGACGTGTTCAGCCGGACCGTCTACGGCACGAGGGTGTCGATCGAGGTCGCCTTTGCTGCCACGTTCCTCGCCACGGTCGCGGGCATCATCGCCGGGCTGCTCGCCGGCTACTTCCGCGGCTGGGTCGACACGCTGATCTCGCGCAGCGTCGATGTCCTGCTGGCGATCCCGTACCTCCTGCTGGCTACCGGCCTCGCCGCCGCCTGCACCCTCGGGCAGACCAGCGGCGGCGGCTCCGGCTGCCTCGGTGGGCTGATCAAGCCCGGTCTGGGGGTCGTCATCTTCGTGATCTCGTTCACCAGCTGGACGTACATGGCGCGCATCGTCCGCGGCCAGACCCTCTCGTTGCGTGAGAAGGAATTCGTCGAGGCGTCCCGCTCGATGGGCGCCACCAACTACCGCATCGTCTTCCGCGAGCTGCTTCCGAACCTGACCGCGCCGATCATCGTCTACGCCTCGATCCTGATCCCGCAGGTGATCCTCTACGAGGCCGCCCTCTCCTTCCTCGGGGTCGGCGTCACCGACAAGCCGAGCTGGGGGCAGATGATCGCCGACGCCACCCCGGTCTTCAGCGATGCCTGGTGGTACATGCTCTTCCCGGGACTCGCCCTCGTCTTCACGGTGCTCGCCTTCAACTTCGTCGGCGACGCCATGCAGGACGCCCTCAACCCACGAAAGCAGAGATCTTGAAATGACAAAAGAACGCAATCAGGCAAACATGAAAGGAAGGACCATGCGACACAAGTTGCTTCGGGTAATGATTCCCGGAACAGTCGTCGTCGCGTCTCTGGCGCTTGCCGCTTGTGGCAGCGACGGAAGCAGTGACAGCTCCGGCTCCGCCTCGGCGGGCTCGTCGGACTCCACCCAGGCGCAGTACGCCGCTCCGACGGAGGCTCCCGCGGACGCCCAGCAGGGCGGTGACTTGACGGTGATCGCGGCCAGCGACGTCGACTACATCGACCCGGGTGCCGCCTACTACCAGTTCACCTTCATGGTGACCGGGGCCACTCAGTCGTCGCTCGAGGCTTACGCCCCTGGCGACATCGAGAAGGCGACCCCGCTGTTCGCAGCCGAGGATCCGACGGTCAGCGACGACGGCAAGACGGTCACCTACAAGCTGCGTGACGACGTCATGTACTCGCCGCCGGTCAACCGGGCCGCGACGGCTGCCGACGTCAAGTACGCGATCGAGCGGTCGCTGCTTCCCGGCGTTCCGAACGGGTTCGTGCAGACGTACCTGTCCGGCGTCCAGGGCATCGACAAGGCGGTCAAGGAGGCTCAGGCCAACCCGACCGGCGGTGCCCCCGACATCAGCGGGATCACGGCGCCGGACGACACGACGCTCGTCATCCAGCTCGACGACACGACGTCGATCGGCGTGATCGGTGCTCTGTCTCTACCGGTCAGCGCTCCGGTTCCCGAGGAGTACGCCAAGCAGTTCGACGCCAAGAACCCGTCGACCTATGGCGAGAATCAGGTCTCGAGCGGCCCTTACATGATCGAGAACGACTCGAAGGGCCATCTCACCGGCTACACGCCGAACAAGGAGATCCACCTGATCCGGAACCCGAACTGGAAGGCCTCCGACGGTGATTTCCGCCCGGCCTATCTGGACGACATCACGATCCAGGAGGGCTTCGCGGACACGGTGTCGGCCTCCAAGAAGGTGCTGGCGGGCAGCGGCCTCGTCAACGGCGACTTCACCACTCCGCCGTCGGCGATCAAGCAGGCCGTCACGAGTGGCGAGGACGGTCAGCTGACGCTGACGCCGAGCGGTGGCAACCGCTACATCGCCCTCAACACCCAGAAGCCGCCGTTCGACGACATCAACGTCCGTAAGGCCGTGATCGCGAACTCGAACCGGACCGACCTGCGCAACACGCGCGGTGGCGAGCTGACCGGACCGGTCGCGACCCACTACCTGCCGCCCGATTTCCCGGGCTTCGATGAGGCAGGCGGGCTGGAGGGCACCGGATTGGACTTCATGTCCAACCCCGATGGCGATCCCGCCCTCGCGGCCGAGTACATGAAGAAGGCCGGGTACCCGAGCGGTAAGTGCGAGGGCTCCGACTGCACCATCGTCATGGTCGGCGATGACTCGCCTCCGGGCTCGGACACCGCCGAGGTCGCGAAGAGTCAGATGGAGGAGCTTGGCTTCACCGTCAACCTCCAGAAGGTGACTCACGACATCATGTACACGAAGTTCTGCAGCACTCCGTCGAATGCTCCGCAGGTCTGCCCGAACGTGGGTTGGCTGAAGGACTTCAACGACGGCCAGTCGATGCTGGACCCGACGTTCAACGGTGAGAACGTGGTCCCGGAGAACAACTCCAACTGGCCACAGCTCAACGTCCCCGCGATCAACGAGGCCATCGACAAGGCCAAGCTGATCGACGACCTGGACGCACGTAGCCAGGCATGGGCCGACGTGGACACGATGATCACCGAGCAGGCACCGGCCATCCCGTTCATCTGGGACGACCAGGCCAACATCCAGTCGGCCGACGTTGCCGGCGTGATCAACAAGGCGAACGCGAACTGGGACCTGTCGTCCACGTCGCTGAAGCCGTGATCGAGAGCATCTGATCGCATAAAACCGAGGGAACGGGACCCGTCGCCGGTCGGCGACGGGTCCCCGACCTCAACCGCTCACCCCGAAACTCAGGAACTTCCTCAATGGCTCGCTACATCACTCGCCGCCTTCTCTGGTCGGTGCTGCTGCTCGTGATCGTCAGCGCGGTCGTCTTCGTCCTCTTCTACGTCTTCCCCTCCGCCGATCCGGCGCAGCTCCGCGCCGGGCGCCAGGCGAATGCCGACCAGATTCAGGCAATCCGCGTGTCGCTCGGCCTCGACCACTCGGTGATCACGCAGTTCTGGATCTACATCAAGGGCGTCTTCACCCCCTTCGACCTGCCTGGGACCGATGCCCATGGTCCGTTCTACTTCGGTCACAGCTACCAGTCCAACGCCGATGTCAAGGACGTCATCACCTCCGACCTCCCCGCCACGGGACTGCTCGTCCTCGGCGCCGTGATCGTCTGGATGTCGGTCGCGATCCCAACCGGGATCATCTCCGCCACGAGGCAGCGCTCGCTGCTGGATCGGACCACGATGATCACGACCCTGGTCTTCATCTCGGCCCCGGTCTTCTGGCTCGGCCTCGTCGCGCTCTACCTGTTCTCCAACGACGTGGGGATCTTCCACGTCTTCCCCGGCATCGGCAGCTATTCGGAGACGACGACCTTCGGCGGCAAGGTCGGTTCGCTGCTGCTGCCCTGGATGGTGCTCGGCGCCGCGACCGCCGCGATCTACGCGCGATACCTGCGCTCGCAGATGATCGACGTGATGCAGGAGGACTACATCCGCACGGCTCGCGCGAAGGGGCTGCCGGAGCGGACGGTGATCGGCCGCCACGTGCTGCGCAGTGCGATCACCCCGATCGTGACCCTGCTCGGCCTCGATGTCGCTGTGCTGCTGGCGGGCAACGCGATCCTCACCGAGACGGTCTTCAACATCCCCGGGCTGGGCGCAGAGACCTTCAACGCGATCAAGCGCTCGGACCTGCCGATGATCCAGGGGATCACCCTCTTCGGCGCATTCTTCATCGTCACCCTCAACCTGGTGGTCGACGTCGCCTACGCCTACCTGGATCCCAGGGTGAGGTACGAATGACCGAGCCGCTGCTGCAGATGGAGGACCTCAAGGTCCACTTCGCCACCGACGAGGGCGTGGTCAAGGCGGTCGACGGGGTCTCGCTGGAGATCGCAAAGGGCGAGATGCTCGGGATCGTCGGCGAGTCCGGCTCCGGCAAGAGCGTCGCGAACATGACGATCCTGGGCCTGACCCGCGCCTCCAACGCGACGATCTCGGGGCGGATCATGTTCGAGGGCAAGGACCTCCTGACGCTTGACGGCGAGGACATCCGCCGGGTCCGCGGCAATCAGATCTCGATGATCTTTCAGGATCCGCTGTCGTCGCTGCACCCCTTCTACAAGGTGGGGCGCCAGCTGATCGAGGCGATTCAGATCCACCAGGACGTGAGCAAGGAAGCGGCGCTGAAGCGCGCCATCGAGCTGCTCGGGCTGGTCGGCATTCCCGACGCGAAGCGACGGGTGGGCGAGTATCCGCACGAGTTCTCCGGCGGAATGCGCCAGCGCGTGATGATCGCGATGGCCCTCACCAACGATCCGCAGCTGCTCATCGCCGACGAGCCGACCACCGCGCTCGACGTGACCACGCAGGCCCAGATCCTGCGACTCATCGAGAGCCTCCGCCAGGACCTCGGGATGGCCGTGATCATGATCACCCACGACCTCGGCGTCGTCGCCGAGGTCGCCGACCGGGTGATGGTCATGTACGCCGGCAGGGGCGTGGAGGCGGGAAGCCTCGACCAGATCTTCTACGACCCCCAGCATCCCTACACCTGGGGCCTGCTCGGGTCGCTGACGCGCATCGACCGGCCGCGCACGGTGCGACTCGCCCAGATCGCGGGCCAGCCACCCTCGTTGATCTCGCTTCCCGAGGGGTGCCACTTCCGCGACCGCTGCCCGCATGCGTTCGGCAAGTGCACGCAGACGCCCGACCTCACCCAGCGCGTCGCCGAGCCCGGACACACCGACCGCTGCTGGCTCGGGCCTGAGCAGAAGCAGACCCTGCGGGTCATTTCGACCGGCGAGATCGGTCTGGAGGCTCCGGCGGCGTGAGCGAGGAGCCGATCCTCCAGGTCGACCACCTGGTCAAGCACTTCCCGATCAAGGCGGGAATCCTCTTCGACCGTCAGATCGGGGCGGTGCAGGCGGTCGACGACGTCTCGTTCTCGGTCGCCCGCGGGGAGACCCTCGGTCTCGTCGGCGAGTCCGGCTGCGGCAAGTCGACGCTCAGCCGCACGATTCTGCAGCTGATCAAGCCGACCTCCGGCTCGGTCCGCTTCGAGGGACGCGAGATCACCGACTTGAAGGGCAGCGAGCTGCGGCGGCTCAGGCCGGAGGTCCAGATGATCTTCCAGGACCCCTACGCCTCGCTGAACCCCCGCAAACGGGTCGCCCAGATCGTCGGCGATCCGATGAAGCTTCACGGCATCGTGCCCAAGGGCGGGGTTCGTGACGCGGTCCGCGAGCTGCTCGAGCGCGTCGGTCTCAACCCGGAGCACTACAACCGCTTCCCGCACGAGTTCTCCGGTGGGCAGCGGCAGCGCATCGGCATCGCCAGGGCGCTCTCACTGAACCCGAAGCTGATCATCGCCGACGAGCCGGTGTCCGCGCTGGACGTCTCGATCCAGGCCCAGATCATCAACCTGCTCGAGGACCTCCAGGATGAGTTCGAGCTCACCTTCATCTTCGTCGCTCACGACCTCGGCGTGGTCCGCCACGTCGCCGATCGGATCGCCGTCATGTACCTCGGCAAGATCGTCGAGATCGGCCCCGCCGACGAGGTCTACGCGAACCCGATCCACCCATACACGCTCTCGCTGTTGTCGGCCGTGCCGATCCCCGATCCGCGCGCCAACGCGGCCCGCAAGCAGATCATCCTCGAGGGGGACGTGCCGAGTCCGGCCGACCCCCCGCCGGCCTGCCGCTTCCACACGCGCTGCCAGTTCGCGACCGAGGTCTGCTCGCAGGACGAGCCGCCCCTGGTCGATCACGGGAACGGCCACTTCGCAGCCTGCCATCATCCGCTGGATAGCTCAGGCAGGCCGCGGGATCTCGCCCACGCCAGGGCCTGACGCCGCCCAATAACCTCTCCGCCGTGGGACCGCTGCACGGCATCAAGGTCATCGAGATCGCCTCGATCGGCCCCGGGCCCTTCGCCGCGATGATGCTCGCCGACATGGGTGCCGACGTCGTCCGGCTCGAGCGCGCCGGTGCCGCGGCCGGGCTCGGCTCCGGCGCCTGGAACCACACCCACCGCGGCCGGCCCTCGGTCGGCTGTGACCTCAAGAACCCGGAGGGCCGCGACTTGGTGCTGCGGCTCGCCGGCGGGGCTGACGCGCTGATCGAGGGCTTTCGGCCCGGCGTGATGGAGCGCCTCGGCCTCGGCCCCGACGTGGTCGGGGCGCGCAACCCGCGGCTCGTCTATGGGCGCATGACCGGCTGGGGCCAGGACGGTCCGCTGGCGATGACCGCCGGCCACGACGTCAACTACATCTCCGTCGCCGGCGTCCTCGGATCATTCGCGCGCCGGGGCGAGCGACCGCTCTTTCCGCTGAACCTCGTCGGCGACTATGGAGGAGGGGCCATGATGCTCGCCTTCGGCGTCCTCGCCGGGATCATCTCCGCGCAGCGCACCGGGGAGGGCCAGGTCGTCGACGCCGCGATGGTCGAGGGCGCCTCGCTGCTGGCGACGATGATTCACGCCATGCGGGACATGGGGGCCTGGACCGACGAGGCCGGGACCAACCTGCTCGACTCCGGTGCCCACTTCTACGAGGTCTACGAGACGGCCGACGGCGGCCACTTCGCGGTCGGGGCGCTGGAGCCGCAGTTCTACGCCGAGCTGCTCCGGCTCCTCGAGCTCGACCCCGCGGAGTTCCCGCAGATGGAGCGTGAGCGCTGGGGGCAGATGAAGGCGGCGTTCGCGGACGTCTTCCGCGCTCGCACCCGCGATGAGTGGGAGGAGGTCTTCGCCGGCTCCGAGGCATGCGCGACGCCCGTGCTCGGCCTCGGTGAGGCGGCGTCCCACCCGCACAACGAAGCCCGCGGGAGCTTCGTGCGCATCGGCGACTCGCTTCAGCCCGCTCCGGCGCCGAAGTTCAGCCGCACCCCCGCCGAGATCCCGGCTCCGGCGCCCTCGCCGGGCGAGAACACCGACGAGGCTCTCGCCTCGTGGGGGCTCGATCCAGCCGAGATCGCCGGGCTCCGGGAGTCGGGTGCGATCGCCTGAACGCGCTTAGAGATACGGGTCTGCGGGCATGAACGGGGAACCCACCTTCGTCGATCAAGAGGAGAACGAGCCATGAAGAACCCCCTTTCCCGTAAGCCGAAGAGCCCGATCGATCAGGCGCTCGCGCTCGTCGACAACGTGCGCGCCGACGCCGCCGGTCTGGCCGGAACCGTGCGCGATGCTGCGACCAAGGCTGCGGACGTCCTCGGTGACGCCGCTCCTGAGGCGGCCAGGAACCGACGAATTCCGGTCATCGGCGCGGCCGTGGCCGCCGGCGCGGGAGTCGCCGTCGCGGTCCGTTCGAAGATGAGCTCCGCGAGCCCTCCGGCCGCGGTTCCGGATCCCGGCGCCCCGAGCGCCGCCAAGACTGCGGCGAAGTCGACCGCGACAACCGCCCCGAAGACCTCGGCGACCAAGCCGGCGGCGAACGTCGAGGCTGAGAAGCCGGTCGACCCGAAGGCGGAGACGGCGGAGAGCGAAGCGGCTTCGAGCTGAGGGCGCCGGCGCCTCGCAGGGACTCGCGAGGCAGCGCGGGTAACGAAGGGCGAGTTTGAGTCGGTATCCGGCTAAAACTCGCCCTTCACAGAGCGCGGAGCCCTCCGCCTCGCCCACCGGGCCCCCAGGGGCCGAGGGCCTTACTCGCCCTCGTTGCGCAGCGGCGCCTTCTCGATCGACTCGGCCAGCAGCATCTCCTTGGTGAAGATGAGGTCGCCGCGGTTGTAGTCGGCCATCTCGTACTCATGGCCCATGGTGATCGCGTCGAACGGGCAGGCGACCTCGCAGTAGCCGCAGAAGATGCAGCGCGCGAGGTTGATCTCGTAGACGGCGGCGTAGCGCTCACCGGCTGAGACCCGGTCATCGGGGTCGTTCTCGGCGGCGACGACGCGGATGCAGTCGGCCGGGCAGGCGGCGGCGCAGAGTGAGCAGCCGACGCACTTCTCGAGGCCGGTGTCCTCGAAGCGGTGCAGCTTGTGCCGGCCGCGGAAGCGCGGGTAGACCGGCGTCTTCTCCTCGGGATACTGGATCGTGACCGGTCCCTCGACAAGCGCGGCCATCGTCGTCTTCAGGCCGCGCAGGGTCTCGCCGAACGCGCGGTAGACCCCCTTGGCGCCTCCCGGTTCGGGCCCCCGCTGCACGCTGACGACGGAATCGTCGGGGAGGTAGGGATAGGGGCTCGGTGTCTCGGTGTCGCTCATCGGTTGGTCACAGCCTCTCAGGTCACGGTCACGAGGATCGCCGTGACGAGCACGTTCAGCGTCGCGAGCGGGAGCATCACCTTCCAGCCGAGGCTCATCAGCTGGTCGTAGCGCAGGCGCGGCAGGGTCGCGCGGACCCAGATGAAGAAGACGATCAGGGTGATGATCTTGAACCACATGACGAACACGCCGATCAGGGCCGGGGTGTGAATGCCGAAGGGCAGGTGCCAGCCGCCGAGGAACATCGCCGAGGCGATCCCGGAGACGACGATCATCTCCATGTACTCCGCCATGAAGTAGGAGCCGAAGCGCATCCCGCCGTACTCGGTGTTGTAGCCGGCGACCAGCTCCGCATCGGCCTCCGGTAGGTCGAACGGCGGGCGGTTGGTCTCGGCGAACCCGGAGACCATGAAGATGATGAAGCCCACGAACTGGGGGAAGACGTACCAGAGGGGCGTCTGCGCGTTGGCGATGTCGACGAGGCTGAGGGAGCCGGCCATCATCACCACGCCGAGCAGGGCCAGGCCCATCGAGATCTCGTAGGAGATGAGCTGCGCGGCCGAGCGCATCGCCCCCATGAACGAATACTTCGAACCCGAGGCCCAGCCGCCGAGCAGCAGCCCGTAGAAGGAGATCGACCCGAAGGCGAACGCGTAGAGGATCCCGATCGAGACATCGATGCCGTAGAAGCCGAAGCCCTCGTGGACATCGCCGAAGGGAATGATCGCGATCGTCGCGGTGGCGCTGAGGATGACGAGCGCCGGCGCGACCGCCCAGAGCACCGGCGCCGCCGCCTCCGGCTTGTAGCTCTCCTTGCTGAGCAGCTTGAGTACGTCGGCGAGCGGCTGCGCGATCCCCAGCGGCCCGACCCGGTTGGGCCCGTAGCGGGCCTGGAAGCGACCGAGCAGCTTGCGCTCGAGCAGCAGGATCAGCGGCACGATCTGCAGCACGATCAGGAAGATCACGATCGACTTGGCGATCATGATCCAGCTCGCCTCGGCGAACCCGACGTCCGCTAGGACCACTGGATGGTCTCCCGCCGGCTCGTTCCGAAGACCGGTTCGTCGGCCTTCTCCTCGGGAGCGGGCCCGACGCTGACGATCTCCGCGCCGCCGAGCCGGTTCGCGCCGTTCTCCCGGGTGCCCTCGATCAAGAAGGCGGTGCCGTCGAGCATCCGCTCGCGCAGCGCAACGCCGGCCAGGACCGAGTGGCCATTGGAGGAAACCTGCACCTGCTGGCCGTGCTGGACGCCGAGGCGCTCAGCGTCCGCTGGGCTCAGCTCCAGGGTCTGGGCGGGGGAGAGGAACTGGAGGGCGGGATTGCGCTCCGCCACGTAGTCGGACCATAGGTCTCGGTAGGTGCTGAGGCGGATCTCGTTGTCGGCGAGGGTTTCGTTGGCCGAATCCGACGACGAGGGGCTGTCCGAGGAAGATCCATCGGACGTCCGCCGGGAAGGATCGCCATCCGACGCGGAAGTTCCAGACCCGGCTACCTGAGTGTCCGTTGGACCTTCCCCGGGGGCGCCTTCAACCGTCTGAGCGGCCCGGCCCTCAGGTTGGTGATCCTGCCAACGGAAGCCGGTGCCGCCGATCAGGTCCGTCGTTATTCCGTTGTAGAAGGGGACGGCGGCTGCCAGGAGGTCAAAGACCTCGTTCGAGGTACCCGCGCCCGTTTCGTCTCCGAGGCGCGCTGAGAGCTCCGTCAGGGCCTGCCAAAGGGGGCGGATAGCGCCGGGGTGGGGGACCGAGGGACGGACTCGCTGCAGGCGACCGTCGGGGTGAGTGACGGTTCCCTCCTTCTCGGCGAACGTCTCGGCCGGGAGGTGGACGTCGGCGTTCTGGGCAGAGGCCGTGCCGAACATCGAGACGCTCAGCGTGAAATCGGCGGCGCCGATCGCGCGCGCCCAGCCCTCGGGGTCGTCGAGGTCGCGGACGGGATCGACGTCCCAGAGGATCAGCCCCTCAAGCTCGCCGCTCTCCAGCGCGTCGCGGATCTCGGCCGCACCCCGCCCGGCGGGCGCGGCGGTGTAGCCGGGGCCGTACCGCTCGGCGCAGCCGACCTCGCGCAGGCCGCGCCCGTTCGCCGAGCGCGGGATCTCCAGCAGTCCGCCGCCCTCCATGCCGTCGAGGCCGAGGACGTCGGCGAGGTCGAGCAGCGCCCGGGCGGCTTCCGCGCCGCCGTCGGCGCCGAGCATCCCTTCGCCCCAGATGACGGCGATCGAGTCGGCATCCCGCAGCGCCGAGGCGAAGCCGTCGGACTCGCTGCCGCGCGCCAGGGAGGTCGTCAGGTCGGAGAGGAATCCGGCGACGTCGCCGGGCTCGTAGCGGTGCGCCTCGAGGCAGCCGTCGGAGCCGATCGCAGCGCCGCCGTCGAGCGCGGTCGGTCGCTCGCTGGCGACCAGCAGCTGGGCGCCGTTGCGGCGGACGGCCTTGCGGATCCGCAGCTCGAGGATCGGCATCTCGTGCATCGGGTCGCAACCGACGACGAGGATCGCTTCCGCATCGTCGATCTCGGACATGCCGAGCGAGAGCGCGGGGTCGGCGAGGCGCTTCCGCAACTCGGCCGGAAGCGAGGGAACCGCCGTGGTCACGTCGGTGGAGGCGAGCGGTCCGCGGACGATCCGCTGGACGAGATAGGCCTCCTCGTTGGAGGCCCCGCCGCCGACGAGGGCCGCCACCTTGCCGCGGGCGCCGGTCAGGCCCTCGACGCAGGTGTCGATGGCCTCCTGCCAGCTCGCCGCATGCAGCGCGCCGCCCTGGCGGACCTGCGGCGCCAGGGGGCGATCCGCGCTCGCGAACATCTGGTAGCCGAACCGCCCCTTGTCGCAGAGCCACCCGTCGTCGACGTCGGTGTTGTCGCGGGCGAGAGTGCGGACCACCTTCTCGTCACGGACCGTGAACTTGACGTTGCACTGGCTCGGGCAGAGCGTGCACACCGAGCCGGCGTCCTCGATGTCCCAGGGCCGGGCGCGGAACCGGTACGCCTGCGAGGTGAGTGCGCCGACGGGGCAGAGCTCGATGATGTTGCCGTGGAACGGGCCGACGTAGGGACGGTCCTCGTGAGTGCCGATGTAGGAACCGGCGCCGCGACCGAGGATCTGCAGCTGCTCGTCCTCGGCCACCTCCTGCGAGAAGCGCGCGCAGCGGTAACACATGATGCAGCGCTCGCGGTCGATCTTGATCAGTGGGCTGAGCGGGATGGGCTTCTCGAAGTGGCGCTTCGGGTCCGTCACGCGGCTGCGACCCACGCCCCAGCCCATCGAGATGTCCTGCAGGGGGCACTCCCCGCCCTTGTCGCAAACCGGGCAGTCGAGCGGGTGGTTGACGAGCAGGAACTCGACGACCGCGTTCTGCGCCTCCTTGACGCGCGCGGTCTGCGTGTAGACGACCATGCCGTCGCGGATCGGCGTCGAGCAGGCGGTCTGGAGCTTCGGGATGCCCTCGACCTCGACCAGGCACATGCGGCAGGCGCCGACCGGATCACCGAGCTTCGGCTCGTAACAGAAGGCCGGGATCTCGACGTCGCCGTGCTTGGCGGCGTCGATCAGCATCGAACCCTCATGGGAGTCGATCTCGACGCCGTCGACGACGAGGGTGATCGACTTGGCGGCCTTGCCCCTGCCCTTGCTCATGCGCCGACCGCGATCGGCGTGTCACGGGCCGGCTCGAGGTCCAGCGGAGCGGGCGCGGCGTCGCGTGCGGCGGCGATCGTCTCCTCGAACTCGGCGCGCCAGCGGCGCACCATCGAACCGACCGGCATCGCCATCGCGTCCCCGAGCACGCAGAGGCAATTGCCGATGATGTTCTCCTGGACCGAGGCGATGATGTCGAGGTCCATCGGGGTGGCCTCGCCACGGACGACCCGCTCCAGCATCTTCACCGTCCAGTTGGTGCCCTCGCGGCAGGGGGTGCACTTGCCGCACGACTCGTGCTGGTAGAAGCGGGCGGTCCGCAGGGCCATCTTCGGGATCGAGACGGTGTCGTCGGCGACGATGATCGCGCCGGAGCCGAGCATCGAACCCGCGTCGGCGAGCGCTTCGAACGAGTAGGGCAAGTCGAGCTCCTCGGGACCGAGGACCGGGGCGGATGAGCCGCCGGGGTACCAGGCCTTGACCGTGCGACCCGGGAGCGGTCCGCCGGCGAGGCCGAAGATGATGTCGCGCGAGGGGATCCCGAGCTCGATCTCGTAGTTGCCCGGGCGCTGCACGCAGCCGGAGACGCTGACCACCTTCGTCCCGGTCGACTGCTCGGTGCCGAAGCTCTTGAACCAGTCGGCGCCGTTGTTGACGACGTGAGGGACGTTCATCAGCGTCTCGACGTTGTTGATCAGCGTCGGTCCCCCGTAGAGGCCCTGGATGGCCGGGAACGGAGGCTTCAGGCGCGGGTTGCCGCGCTTGCCCTCGAGCGAGTCGAGCAGGGCCGTCTCCTCGCCGCAGATGTAGGCGCCGGCGCCGCGATGGACGACCACGCTGACGTCCGTCCCCGAGTTGAGCACGTTCTCGCCGAGATAGCCGGCGGCGTAGGCCTCGCGGACGGCGTTCTCGAGGCGGTCCGCGACCTCCGCGTACTCGCCGCGGATGAAGATGAAGCTGCGGGTAGCTCCCGCGGCCATCGCCGCGATGGCGACGCCCTCGACCAGCCCGTGCGGGTTCTTGAACATCAGCTCGCGGTCCTTGAACGTCCCGGGCTCCGACTCGTCGGCGTTGCAGCAGAGGTACTTGTCCATGTCCCCGCGCGGCAGGAAGCCCGCCTTCTTGCCCATCGAGAAGCCCGCCCCGCCGCGTCCACGCAGCCCGGAGTCCTCCATCTCGGTGAGCAGGTCCGTGGGCTCGTTGTCCCTGAAGGCCTTCTTCAGCGCCGTATAGCCGCCGAGTCGCTCGTAGGTCTCGATCGATGCGAGGCCCGGCTCGTCGATGTGGCGAAACAGGACCCGTGTCTCACGGGCCTCACCCACGGTGTCCGCCTGAGCTCAGCACCGGCCCAAACCTACCGGAAGGGCATCGTGAAGCCACATGATGCGGATCGTCGCTAAGGGAATGCGCGCTGATGACCAGGGCGGCCTCTCGGCGAGGCCACACGCGTGCAGCGACGTCAGTCCGCGCTCAGCCGGCGTCCGCCACGCGCGGGTCCGGCTCGCCCTCCGGGCCGCCGGCCAGGGGACGGGTCGCGATCTGCTTGTCGGGAAGGACCTCGTCGCCCGCGAGCAGGGAGGCGATCGCCGCGACGGCGTCGGTGCCCTCGAGCGGGCCGTAATAGCGCTCGTCGATCGAGGCCATCGGGGCGACGTCGCAGGCGCCCAGGCACTCGAAGCCGCTGACGTAGATCTCACCGCCCTCGGACACGGCGCCGCCGTGACCCGCCTCGTGGGGGTCGACGCCGCTGGCGCCGCAGAAGATGTCGAGCAGCTCGTCGCCGCCGTTCATCCAGCAGGAGAGGTTGGTGCAGACGAGAACGCGGTGGCGCCCCGCCGGCTCGAGGTGGAAGAGATCGTAGAACGACGCGACGGACTCGAGGTAGGCCGCGGTGACGCCCATCACGGCGGCTCCCTGGCGAATGCCCTCCGGCGTGCACCAGCCGTAGCGCCGCTGAATCGCGAACAGGACCGGAATCGACGCTGAGCGCTTCTGCGGATAGCGGCCGATGATCTCCTCGAACTCCTCGCGCAGGTCGTCGGGGACGCCGACCTCGTGCAGCTCGGGAACCTGCACCGCGGAGGTCTGGTCGACGCCGGGGTGCGCTGACCCCTCGGCTGATCCCGATCCCTCCTCGCGCTCGCCGGTCACCTCATCGCCGGCCTGGGCGGCACCGGAGGTGGCGGTCTCGGAATCGGGAACGGGCGGCTCGCCGGAGCCGCCGCGCGCCTGGTCCCGCTCGGGCTCGTTCGTCTCGGGCTCGCGGTCCGCTTCGTCGCCGCCGCCGGCGTCAGGCCCGGGCGCCTCTCCCGTTCCCTCGCTCATCGGTCGATGCCTCCGAGGATCGGATCGAGCATGGCGAGGTTGGCGATCAGGTCGGCGACGTACTCGCCGACGCACATCTCCTTGAGCGCCTGCAGGTTGACGAAGGAGGGGTCTCGCATGTGGACGCGAGCCGGCTTCGCTGAGCCGTCGGCGACGACGAAGCAGGCGAGCTCTCCACGCGGCCCCTCGATCGGGAAGTAGACCTCGCCCGGCGGAACGCGGAAGCCCTCGGTCACGAGCTTGAAGTGATGGATCAGCGCCTCCATCGAGGTGCCGAGCTCATGGCGCGGGGGCAGCACCACCTTGCGGTCGTCGGAGATCCATGGGCCC
Organism: uncultured Solirubrobacterales bacterium; assembly: GCA_963826475.1. Taxonomy (GTDB): domain Bacteria; phylum Actinomycetota; class Thermoleophilia; order Solirubrobacterales; family 70-9; genus RHKX01. The sequence continues at coordinate 50,550 of CAWGXC010000004.1, forward strand.
TCCGGCAGACCGTCGAGCGCCTGGGAGATGATCTTCACCGACTCGCGCATCTCGTTCAGGCGGACCCGGTACCGGTCGTAGTTGTCACCGACCGTCCCGATCGGGACCTGGAACTCGAAGTCCTTGTACGGCAGGTAGTCGGTGACCTTGCGCAGATCCCAGGGCTCGCCGGCGGCGCGCAGCAGAGGCCCGGTCACCCCCATCTCCTTCAGCCGCTCGCGCGGGACGATGCCGACGTTGCGCGTGCGCTGCAGGAAGATCTCGTTCTTGTCGAGCAGGGCCGCGTACTGGTCGATCCGCCCCGGCATGTCGTCGCAGAACTCGCGCACCTTCTTGGCGAAGCCGACGGGGATGTCCTCGATCACGCCGCCGACCTGGAAGTAGCGGGTGTGCATCCGCTGGCCCGACGACATCTCGAACAGATCGAGGATCTTGTCCCGCTCGCGGAAGCAGTACCAGAACATCGAGATCGCGCCCAGGTCCAGCGCCGTGGTCCCGAGACCGACCAGATGCGAGTGGATCCGATTCAGCTCCATGTGGAGGACCCGCAGGTAGGCGGCCCGCGGCGGGATCTCGAGCTCGAGCAGCTTCTCGGTCGCGCCGACGAAGGCCTCCATGTTGAAGAAGTAGGAGAGGTAGTCCATCCGCTCGACGAACGGGATCACCTTCCAATAGCTCTTCTGCTCGCACGACTTCTCGATTCCGGTGTGGACGTAGCCCATGACGGGCTTCAGGTCCCGGACGACCTCGCCCTCGAGGGAGACCAGCAGGCGCAGCACCCCGTGCGTGGCCGGGTGGTGCGGCCCCATGTTGATCGTGAACAGCTCGTCCTCACGCTCCAGCGCCGTCCGTTCGATCGGCGAGGTGCCGATGACCTGGGCGTCGGTGCGCCCGATGGCGTCGCGCCCCATCTGCTCGGGCGTGCGCTTGGTGTCGGCGTAATGAGTACTCATAGATACCTGCGGGCGAGATAACTCCGGGGGAATGCTCCGCTTCGCGTCCGCTTCCCCCGGGTGGATGTCGTGACGGGACGGGAAATCTTAAGCCGGGTTCTCACTTTGACCAGCCCGGGACTGAATCCTCGGTGTTCGTGAAGATCACCGGATCGCCGCCCACCGGGAAGTCGCGGCGCTGCGGCCAGCCGATGTAGTCCTCGGGCATCAGGATCCTGCGCAGGTCGGGATGACCGCGGAAGAGGATCCCGAAGAAGTCGTAGACCTCGCGCTCCTGGAACTCCGCCGTCGGGAACATGTCGACGATCGAATCGATCTCGGGCAGGGCGTCGTCACCGACGTCCGGGACCAGCGCTTTGACGCGGAGCCGCTCGACCCGGTTCATGTTCAGCAGCTCGTAGTGGACGGCGAAGCGCGGCTCGGCCGGCAGGTAATCGGCGGCGTGCACGCTCGAGAGGAAGTGGTACTCGTGCCCCGGAGCCTCCTTGAGGTAGCCGAGGACGTCGCGAACCCGGTCGGGGTCGACCATCAACGCCGCCTGCTGATGATCGAAGGAGGTGCCGACCACGGCGCCGTCGTGGCGGGTGTTCACCTCGTGGGCGATCAGCTCCAGGCCGGGCGCGTCGGGCATCAGACGTTCGCGTCCTTCCCCATCACGTCCTCCGGAGAGCCCGGCCCGGGGGGATCGCGATCGTCGTCATCGGGGTTGTAGGCGTCGGTTGCCTCGTGGCCGGTCAACTCCGGGTGGATGAGCCGGGCGGCCCGCTCCGGGGCGGTTCCGTTCGCGACGCTGTCGTGGACCCCGCCGCCCCCCGCAAGCATGCCGTCGGCGGGGGAGGTGCCGGAGCGCTCGACCGGGATGGCGCCCGCCTTCCAACGGCGCTCGTCCTCCTCCGTGCCGTGGGCGGCGTAGCGGTCGCGCCAACCGAGGTCGGGGTCGCCCATGATCTTGCGCTGCAGCTTGAGAACCGCGTACATCAGGGACTCCGGGCGCGGGGGGCAGCCGGGAATGTGGATGTCGACGGGGAGGAACTTGTCCGCTCCCTGGACGACGGCGTAGTTGGCGAACATCCCGCCCGAGGATGAGCACGCTCCCATCGAGATGACCCACTTCGGCTCGAGCATCTGGTCGTAGATCCGCCGGATGACCGGCACCATCTTGATCGACACTCGACCCGAGAGGATCAGCATGTCGGCCTGGCGGGGGGACGCGCGGAACACCTCGGCGCCGTAGCGGGCGGAGTCGTAGCGGGCGGAGACCATCGACATCATCTCGATGGCGCAGCAGGCAAGGCCGAACGTCGCCGGCCACATCGCGTTGCCGCGGGCCCAGTTCTGCGCTTTCTCAAGCGTCGTCAAGCCCACGCGCGACTCCACGTACTCGGTGAGGTCAGTGCCCTCGAGGTCGCCGCGCAGCATGTCGCGGGCCTTCATCTGACGAACGCGCAGCTCATCCGGGCTCTTCGGCTGATCGAGCGGGCTGAGCCCGCGCAGCTTGGTGCGCTCTATCTCCAATTGAGAGCTCCACGACGCCAGACGTAGACGAGCCCGACGAACAGCAAGGTGACGAAGAGGATGATCTCGCTGAGCACGAAGACGCTGTCGGCGTCCTTGAGCAGAACGCCCACGGGGTAGAGGAAGACGACCTCGATGTCGAACAGGATGAAGAGCATCGCGATCATGTAGAAGCTGATTCCGAAGCGGAACGTCTTCGAGACCTCCGAGGGAAGGCCGCACTCGTACGGCTCGCTCTTGACACGGCTCGGCTTCTTCGGGCCGAGGACCGTGTTCAGCCAGGAGAAGACGCCGCCGACGGTCATGCCGAGCGCTGCAAAGACGATCACCGGGAGGTAGCTCTGTAACAAGGTGGTTCCTTCGATTCGCGGCGTCCTGGGCGGCCAAATCTATAGGTAGGCGCGGCTCGGGTCCCAGATTCCCTCCGGAGCGCGAAGCTCGTTGCTGCTATCAACCCGCCTCGAAATGCTGACCGTCCACCTGATCTGCGGGATCGCGGTCCTGACCGCGAATCTCACCGCGGGCACCTGGGGAGCCGCCGCGTGGTACCTCCGCTTCCCGTCCGTCGGCTTCTGGTACGCGCTCCGGATCGCCCAGGTATCCGTCGTCGCCCAGGTCGCGCTCGGCGGAATCCTGCTGCTCGAGGGTCGTGAGGCCGTCGACGGCCTCCATTACGTCTACGGGGTTCTCCCGATCCTCGTCACCCTGCTCGCGGAGGGGGCGCGGATCGCCGCCTCCGAGCACGAGCTCGAGGGACTCGACTTCGACGCTCTCCCCATCGATCGTCAGCGTGCTGTGGCGGTGGCGATCAGTCGCCGGGAGACGGGAATCATGGCCGTCTCGGCTCTGGTGATCGTCGGCCTGGCGTTGCGGGCCGCGTTCACCAGCCCGCTCTCTTAAAGGGTCGGTACGACCCCTCGTGGAACAGCAGCGGATCGCCATCCCGCTCCTCCACGCTCAGCACCTCGCCGGTGACGATCACGTGGTCCCCGCCGGAGATCACGTCGCGCAACTCGCAGCCGATCGTGACGATCGCGTCGTCGAGCGCCGGGATGCCGTGGGACTCGCTCCAGCCGACCCCGATCCACTTCTCCGCGGTCGGGACCTTGCGTCCGAAGGCCCTCGCGATCTCGGCCGCGTCCGCCGCAAGCACGTTGACGCCGAATCGACCGGCCGCCTCGACCGCCCTCAGGGTCCGAGCACCGCGATCGACGCAGACCAGCATCAGCGGGGGATCCAGCGAAAGCGAGGTCACGGCGTTCGCGGCGAGGCCCGCCGGACCGCCCTCCGTGAGGGCTGTGATGACCGTCACCCCGGTCGGAAACCGCGACATCGCCGAGCGCAACCGATCGGGTGCGATTGGGCTCGAGTCGGCCGAGGCTGGGTCCGTGGGTGCCATTGGGTTCGGTGAAAAGTATGATGCCGCCCGCGTGCGCACTCGCCTCTTCCCCATCGCCTTGGTCCTCTGCGCGCTCCTGCTCGCCGCCTGCGGCAGCGAAGGAGTGTCGGTCTCCCCTTCCTCGGACCTGACCGCCAGCGAGGGCGCTGACATCTTCGCCACCCACTGCGCCGGCTGTCACACGATCAGCGGCGCCGGCACCGAGGGCTCCGGAAACCGCGCCCTCCGAACGCAGGGACCGAACTTCGATGAGCGCACCGAGAGCTACGACGAGGCCCTCTTCGCGATCCGCAACGGCGGGTTCTCCGGGGCGATCATGCCGCAGAACATCGTCGTCGGTGACGACGCGACCAAGGTCGCCGAGTTCCTCGCCAAGTACTCGGGTACCCAGGTCGACGAGTCGCCGCGGCCGACGGCCTCCGCCTCGAGCGAGACCGGCGAGGCGAACGCCTCACCGAACGAGGTGGCCGGCGCTCAGAACCAGAGCGATACGAGCGCCGGCAACAAGCAGGGACAGGGCTCCGGCGCGTCCACCGGCGGTGGGGACGGCTCTGCCGCGCCTCAGGGCACCTCGGGCAACGGCGGCAAGAAGGCCGGCGGCTCCAAGGGCCAGGCCAACGGCGGGAAGTAACCCCTGCTGGACCTCCGGCGTATCCGCGAGGACCCGGCGCCCGCTCGCGCCGCGCTCGCCCGGGTAGGCGCCGCCGAGGACCTCGACCGGCTCCTCGACCTCGATGCCCGGCGTCGCGAGTTGCTGCCCGAGGTGGAGGGCCTGCGGGCGGAGCGCAACGTCGCCTCCGAAGCCATCGGCGCGGCAAAGCGTGACGGTGGGGATGCCGGCGAGGCCATCGCCGCGATGCGAGATGTCTCGGCGCGGATCAAGGAGCTCGAGGCCGAGCTCGCCGCCGTGGTCGGCGAACGTGACGAGCTCGCCGCAAGGATCCCGAACCCCCCCGATCCCGGCGCTCCCGACGGCGACACCGACGAGGACGCCGTCGTCCTGCGCGAGGTCGGGGAGCGCCCCTCCTTCGACTTCGAGGCCCGCGATCATCTGGACCTCGGCCGGGCGCTCGGGCTGATCGAGACCGAGAAGGCCGCCGCGACCTCCGGATCGAGGTTCGCCTACCTGATGGGTGATCTCGTTCTCGTCCAGATGGCGCTCGTCCGCCTCGCTGTCGAAATGGTCGGCGCCGAGGGCTTCGTGCCGGTCGTGCCGCCCGTCCTCGTGCGCGAGGAGGCGCTCTACGGGACCGGCTTCTTCCCCGGCGAGCGGGAGATGATCTACGAGGTCGAAAAGGACGAGCTGTTCCTCGTCGGCACCTCCGAGGTGGCCCTGGCCTCCCTGCACGCCGACGAGATCCTCGACGGTGAGTCACTGCCCCGGCGCTACGCCGGGATCTCGACCTGCTTCCGCCGTGAGGCCGGCGCCGCCGGCAAGGACACGCGCGGGATCTTCCGCGTCCACCAGTTCGACAAGGTCGAGATGTTCTCGTTCGTCGAGCCCTCGATGGCCACGGAAGAGCACGATCGGCTGCTCGCGACGGAGGAGAGCATCCTCGGCGCCCTCGAGATCCCCTACCGCGTGGTCGACATCCCCGTCGGCGACCTCGGCGCCCCGGCCGCTCGGAAGTTCGACTGCGAGGCCTGGATCCCGAGCCAGGAGCGCTACCGGGAGCTCACCTCGACCTCGAACACCACCGACTATCAGGCTCGCCGACTCGGCTGCCGCTACCGGCCCGGCGGGACCGGCTCACCCGAGCACGTGCATACCCTGAACGGCACCGCGGTGGCCGTCGGCCGCACGCTGATCGCGATCATCGAGAACCGCCAGGAGGCCGACGGCTCGGTCTCGATGCCGCAGGCGCTGGTGGATCGAGGGGCGCCGGCGAAGCTGGGGTAGGGCGGGGTAGAGACTCGAGGGTCGAGTTTGGGTCGGATACCGACCTGAACTCGACCTTGGATCCGCTACGGGCCCTCGCCCTCCGGCGCCAGCTCGAGTGAGGCCGAGTTGATGCAGAACCGCTGGCCCGTCGGGGCGGGGCCGTCCTCGAAGACGTGACCGAGGTGAGCTCCGCAGCGGGCGCAGAGAACCTCGGTGCGGCGCATGAAGAGGCTGTTGTCGGCCTTGGTTTCGACGGCGTCGTTCTCGGCGGGCTCGAAGAAGCTGGGCCAGCCGGTGCCCGAGTCGAACTTGGTGCCGGAGCTGAAGAGCTCGTTGCCGCACGCGGCGCAGCAGTAGGTCCCGTCGTCTTTGGTGTCGACGTACTTGCCGGTGAAGGGCGCCTCGGTCCCCTTCTTGCGCATGATCTCGTACTGCTCGGGAGTCAGCTCATCGCGCCACTCCTGGTCGGTCTTTTCGATCTTCTGCATGATGTTCTCCTGCTCTGGAGCTCGTCGAGTTTTCGCTCGAACGAGGATACTCACGGCTCGTGCCGGGCTCAGACGACGACACAACGCCGGCTCCCGCCGGCGCGTTCTTCGAGCGGGACGGGGAGGGCTTCGCCGCCACCGAGCTGACCCGCGGCCCCTGGGACGAGTCGACCCAGCACGCTGGTCCGCCCTCGGCGCTGATCGGGCGGGAGATCGAGCGCTGCCCGGGCATCGGCAAGGGCGCCGGCGACCGCCACGTCGCGCGGATCACGTTCGAGATCCTTCGCCCCGTGCCGATCGCCCGCCTCCGGGTCGAGGCCCGCGTCGTGCGCCCGGGCCGGAGGGTTGACATGGTCGAGTCGGTCCTCAGCGACTCCGCGGGCGAGCCGCTGGTCCTCGCCCGCGCCTGGAGGCTGCTGCGCCGCGAGGTCGGCCTGCCCCCCAAGCTCACCAGCGAGGCCGCCGGCTCCCCTGCTCGCCGAGCCGGTCGTCCAGCCGGGATCCCCGGTCCGCCGCCGCCCCCGGAGCAGGCATCCCCGACGGACGTCTTCTTCCCGACCGGGCAGGACGTCGGCTACCACACGGCGATGGAGTACCGGTTCGTAACCGGCTCATTCGTCGAGATCGGTCCGGCCACGACCTGGCTGCGGATGCGGGTCCCGCTGATCGAGGGCGAGCGCCCCTCCCCGCTTCAGCGGGTCCTGGCGGCGGCCGACTCCGGCAACGGGATCAGCGCGACGCTCGACTTCCGCAGCTACGTCTTCATCAACGTCGATCTGACCGTGCATCTGAACCGGATGCCGGCCGGCGTCTGGGTCTGTCTCGACTCGGTCACCGTGCCGGAGCCGACGGGCGTTGGGCTCACCGACTCGATGCTCTTCGACGAGCTCGGCCCGATCGGCCGCGCCGCCCAATCCCTCCTCATCGACGAACGCCAGGTGCCCTAGGGGCTCATGCAGCCGCGGCCAGGAGGGCCCGCGCCAGAGCGTCCGCCCCGGCAGTGCTCGGGGCGCAGTCCAGATACAGGCCCGGCTCGATCAGCTCGAGCTCGATCAGCGCCAGGCCACCGTCGTCGGTCTCGACGAGGTCCACCCGCGCGTACAGGGCGGGGGAGGGGGCGGCTGCCAGGGCGGCGGCGCCGATCTCCACCGCGAGGGAGGGGGCGTCCACGGGCTCGTGGGTGCCGCCGTATTGCGGTTGGACCCTGAAGTCGCCCCGTGCCGGCAGCTTGCGCAGAGCGTGGGAGAGCTCACCATCGACGTAGACGAGGCTGAGCTCCCCGGTCCTGGCAACCGAAGACAGATAGGGCTGCAGCATCGTCGGCACCCCGTACTGACCGAGCATCGTCTCGACCATCTCCGACTTGACCCTGACCAGGTTTCGCGCCCCGAGGTCGATCACGGGCTTGATGATCACGTCGGTCCAGCTGAGCCTGGCGACCTCCTCGGTGGCGCGCGCCTCCTCGCCCGGCTCCGCCCAGACGGTCGGGATCGTCGGTACGCCGGCCGCGTCGAGCTCTCGCAGGTAGCGCTTGTCGAGGTTCCACTCCACCAGCTTCAGTGGGTTGACCAACCGCGTCGCCTTCGCCGCCCGACGCAACCAGGACCGAAACTCGTCCTGTCTTTCGTGGTAGTCCCAGGTCGAGCTCAGCATCGTGACGTCATACGAGCTCCAGTCGACCTTGGGATCGCTCCAGGCCGGAGCCTCGACCTCCACCTGCCTGCGCCGCAGCGCCGGACCGAGGAAGTCGACGTCGTCATCGCGCTCGATCGGGCGCTCGCAGGTGACCAGGGCGATCCGCAAGGCTCGGAGGCGGTCTCAGGAACGCGCGGCCGCGAGGCCGGCGAGGAGTGCCGAGCCGCCGGCGAGCGCGATCGTGCCGCGGACGCCGGCCGCGGGAAGGGAGTCCCTGGCGATCAGGGTGGCCACGATGTCGCCGAGGTCGCAGATCGCCGCGCCGGCGAGCCAGGCCGAGGTGGAGTCGTCGTCTCGCAGCAGCGCGATCGTTGCGCCGGCGCCGAGGGCGACGTCGCGAACGCCGACGGAGCGGGCGAGGGTCGCCGCCGGCGGCTCGGCGCCGCGCGGCCCGATCCAGCCCTTCGCGACCGGCTCGGGGGCGACCAGCAGGACGAGTCCGAGGATGGCCCTGCCGGCCGAGAGGCCGATCGCTGCTTGGCGAAGCTGCATGGGACCAATCTAGAGGACGCGCCTCGGGCTCCGTGATTAGGCCCCTCCCCGCGGGGGTAGGGTCACGCCGCTGTGGCGCGCACTCGGAGAGTCGACACCAATGGGCCCGGGATCACGCGAACCAAGCGCGGCCTTGGCTTCTCCTACCACGAGGAGGACGGTGCGACGATCAGCGACAAGGCGACGCTGGAGCGGATCCGCGCTCTCGCGATCCCGCCGGCGTGGAAGGACGTCTGGATCTGCCCGCATCCGCGCGGGCACGTGCAGGCGACCGGCTACGACGTCGCCGGGCGGAAGCAGTATCGCTACCACGACGACTGGCGCGAGAGCCGCGACCGGATCAAGTTCCAGGAGATGGAGGACTTCGCGAAGTCTCTTCCGGCCCTGCGCGAACGGCTCGATAGCGGCCTGCGAAAGCGCGATCTGGGATTCGATCGCGTCTGCTCCTGCGCGGTCCGGCTGCTCGATCTCGGCCTGTTCAGGGTCGGCAACGAACGCTATGAGGCTGACAACGAGAGCTACGGCCTGACGACGATCAAGCGCAAGCACATGCGGATCGTCGACGGGCAGGCGACGTTCTCCTATCCATCCAAAAGTGGACAGGAGAGCACCCACGAGATCAACGACCCTTCCGTCATGCCGACGCTCACGGCGCTGAAGCAGCGCACCGGCGGCCGCGCCCTCAAGGACCTGCTGGTCTACAAGGAGGACGGAACCTGGCGCGACCTGGTCTCCGCCGACGTCAACGGCTTCATCAAGGAGACCGCCGGAGAGGGCTTCAGTGCCAAGGACTTCCGAACCTGGAACGCGACGGTCCTGGCCGCGGTCATTCTCGCCGCCGACGATGCCGAGGCCGACACCAAGGCAGCTCGCAAGCGCATCGCCAACCGCGCGATCAAGAAGACCGCGACCTACCTGAACAACACCCCGGCCGTCTGTCGCGCCTCCTACATCGACCCGCGCATCTTCGACCGCTTCGAGTCCGGGGAGACCATCCGGCCCCAGCTCGAGCGGCTTCAGCGCGCCGCCGATCCCGGTCAGTTCCCCGACCGGGAGAAGATCGAGCGGGCGGTGCTGAAGCTGCTCAGCTAGCGCGGGCGGCGGCTACGCGGCAACGGCCGCGCGCCCCGCGTTCTCGGCGATCAGGTCGGCGAACCTCGGCCAGAGCTCGACGGGGAGGTCGTGGCCCATGCCGTCGATCAGCTCGAGGCGGGCGCCGGGGATCGCCTTGGCAACCGCTTTTCCGCCCGCGGCGGGCAGCAGCTTGTCGGACTTGCCGTGGATGACGAGCGTGGGGGCGGTGATCGTTCGAATCTCGGCGGTGCGATTGCCGGAGGCCATGATCGCCATCAGCTGACGCGCCGCCCCGGCGGGATGGAAGCAGCGGTCGTAGCTGAGCAGGGCCCGGCGGCGCATCCGCTCGGCGTCGTGCGCGTACCCCGGAGAGCCGATCCGTTCGAACAGCGAAGCGACGTGTGCGGCGTATGCCTCGCGCTCTGATGGCGGCTTCGCCAGCAGCGTCCCGATGACGCTCATCCGCGGCATCGTCGCTGGAGAGCGGCCGCCCGGCCCGGACATGATCGAGCAGAGCGAGAGGGCGCGGTCCGGGTGGCGTGCCGCGATGGTCTGGGCGATCATCCCGCCCATCGAGGCGCCCACGACGTGGGCGGCATCGGCGTCGAGGTGGTCGAGCAGCCCAACCGCGTCGCCGGCCATGTCGGCGAGGCGGTAGTCGGCCGAGCGGAGTCCAACCGCCCCGGCCAGCACGTTGGGCCGGGAGCGACCGACCTTCGTCGAGAGTCCGACGTCGCGATTGTCGAAGCGGATCACGCGGAAGCCGCGTCCTGCGAGCTGCTCGCAGAACTCCTCGTCCCAGCCGAGCATCTGCATGCCGAGGCCCATGACGAGCAGCAGGGTGGGGTGGTCGGGGTCGCCGAAGCTCTCGTAGGCGATCTCGATGCCGCCGCCGATCTGAGCGACCTCCACCGCGTCACGACGGTCGTCGACGATCTCGGTGGCCTCAGCCGTTGTCATTCTCGATCAGCTCCTTCAGGTTCTTGAGGGACTTCTTCGCCTCGCGGTCTCCGGACATCGCGTTGAACGCCTTGGCCGCGAGCTTGCCGACCTTGCCGGCCGGCAGCTCGAACTCGTTCTGATAGTCGAAGGTGGTCGTGCCGTCCTTCTCCGAGAGCGCGTAGACGATCTGGGCCTTCGCTCCGGCGGCCGCCTCGCCGTTCCAGGTCGCCTTCTTCGGCGCCTCGCACTCGACGACCTCCCAGCGGACCTTCAGCGGGACTCGCTTCAGCTTCATCTCCTGCTTGAAGCGACTGCCCTTCTTCAGATCGCCGGCGGGGACGTCCGAGACGCTGTCGTGGATCGTCACCCACTCTCCGAGCAGCTCGGGGTCCATCACGACCTCCCAGACGCGCTCGATCGGCGCCTCGATGTCGATCGACTGTGCGACGACGTCAGCCATGCCGAGCAGCCTCCTCCTCGGCGAGCGCCCGGTGGATCGCCACGTTCAACGACTCCGGCCGGATGGGGAAGAGCTTGGCGCCCGACGGATCGTCGACGCGGGTGTCGCCGCGCAGCCCGAGCGCCAGCTCGGCTGCCACTCGCGGGTTTCCGGAGGTGACGGAAGCTGCGCCGGCGGCGACGACACCGGGACTCGCGATCCCCTCCGGCAGCGGAATGCGCAACGGCGCCCGGTGGCCCGTCTCGCGGGAGAACTGCGCGATCACATCGAGGTGGGACATCACGTCCGCGCCGCCGATCTGGATCTCGCGACCCGTGGTGTCGGCGATCCGAGGCGCCTCACGGAGGTAGGCGACGACATCGCGGATCCCGATCGGCTGGGTCTTCGCGCGCAGCCAATCCGGCTTGGGCAGCGCCGGGACCCGCGCGGCTATTGACCGCAGGAGCTCGTAGGACTCGCTGCCCGGGCCGATGATCATCGCGGCCCGGAAGTAGGTGAGCGGAGGCCCGAGCTCACGCAGGATCTCGGCCGTGTGGTGGCGGCTGTCGAGATGGGGTGAGCCGCCGTGGTCGGCGCCGAGTCCGCCCAGGTAGATCATTCGCTCGACGCCGGCTTCCCTGGCCGCGCGAGCGAACAACCCCGCCGCGGCCGTCTCGCGCTCGGCGTAGTCGTCGGCCCCGCCCATCATGTGGACGAGGAAGTAGGAAATCGTCACGCCGCGCATCGCCGCGCGCAGATCGGGCTCGTCGAGCAGGTCGCCCTCGAAGAGCTCGACTTCGGGACCGAGGAGCTCACGCGCGCGAGCCTGATCGCGGACGAGCGCGCGCACCGCCACTCCGTCGGCGAGCAGCGCCGCCGTGAGGCGACGCCCGATGATCCCGGTCGCGCCCGCGACGAGATAGGTCGGTTGCCCCTGAGCCCGGCCGTTCAGCCCACCGGCACTCATCGCTTCGCCGCCTCCAGCTCCGCGGAGCCCCTGCGGTCGCTCGGCATCGCGGTGCGGTCGACCTCCGGGAAGTCGAGCTTCGGCAGCGAGAGCAGGTAGGCGTTGCAGATGATCACGTGGATCCGCAACTGCGTCTGTGAGTAGAAGAAGGCGCCGAGCCTCGCGAAGCGACCGCGACCGCGGATCCCCGGATAGAAGTTCTCGACCTCGACCTTGGCGATGATCCGGACGTCGTCGGAGTCGGCATCGACCTCGTCGTCGACACCATCGCGGTCGCAGCGCTTGACCGAGACGCGCAGGTGCCCCTTGCCGCGCCCCTCCCTGGCGACGAGCAGCCCCCGGTCGATCGGCCAGGTGACCTGGCCGATGCCCTCGTCGGTCTCGTAGCGCGGTGCTCCGAACCGCAGCAGCGGGATCCGGCCGAAGGCGGTGACGGTCCGCGAGTCGTGGGCGTAGACCATCCGGATGATTCCCAGCGACATCCTGCGCAGGAAGGACCAATAACCGCGCGCCATCAGCTCCAGGCTGTCCGCCGTCCAGATTCCCTCGAGGAACTCGCGGTCGACCACGATCTCCGCCTCCTGAAGGGACCCCACAGCGCCGCTGCGATGAACGCGCACGTTGTTGTCCGGATCGAGGATCCGGACCTCGCTCTCGTTCGTCTTGACCGTCCTCCGGACCGCCTTGCGGTAACCGACGACCAGCAGCGCGGAAACAGCCAGGCCGAAGAGAGCGATGAGGGCGCGCCGGGGGCTCACGATCAGTCCAATGCCCAAAAGCCGTCGGCGCCAACAAAGGCCTGGGTCGCGACGCGTCCGAGCTCCTCTCGCGCGGCGTCGTAGTCGACGTCACAGACCACCGCCACCTCCTGGGTCGAGAGCGGGGTCCGGCTCCAGGTGAGTACCTCGGCCGCGGACTCCGGGGCCGCGCGGCGCTCGAGGCCGGGGACGAGATTGGCGAGGATCGCGTCGTAGACGGCGAAGGGCTGGAACCCCGGGACGGCGATCGTTATGCCGTCGGAGAGCCTCGATATCTCGTAGCTCGGGCACGTGTAGCGGCGGCCGCCGGACCAATTGGCGAGCTTGTGGTCCAGAACCCGCGCCGCTGGGCTGGGACGACGCGCGTCGGTCGCGTCCCGCTCGAGCTCCGTCTCAACCGCCGGGTCGGCGAGCCAGGCCTCGATCTCGTCGCCGACGCCGGCGTCGGCCGCCGCGGAGAGGATCGTCGAGGCCTCGTCGAGCATGTCGCCGGCGAAGTTGCGGATCCGGAGGCCGCGCAGGATCCGCCTGCAGGACCCGGGATCGGCGTGCAGGCGAGCGGCGATCACCGCCTTGCAGGCGAGCCGGCTGGGAGCTACGTAGGGCCGCAATCGCGTGTCGATCGGCATCCGGTGATCGTGAGCGATCCGTCGATAGGAGTCGGCCAGCTTTTCGGGCGTGAACCCCTTCTCCGCCTGTTCGTCGACCGTGCTGGCGAGGACGACCATGCGCGGCTCCCACTCGAGGGACCCCTCATAGAGCCAGTTGAGCCGGTGCCGGAAGGGCTCCGCGCTGTAGGCCCAGGGGCATGCGGGGTCGGTGAACTCGGTGATGCGGACGCAGGCTTCGCTCATAGATGACTCCGGGGAATGCTCCGCCTCGCGTCCGCTTCCCCGGTGGGGAGGACGATGCGGGACGGGAGATCTTAAACCGCTGAACGCCCCGGCCCGCAGGACTTCCCGTCCCGGGGCCATCGACCCGCGCGGAGCGGAGCATTCCGCCGGAGGTATCTATCCCTTACAGGTTGCCGGCGTGGCGCACTGCGTACCTGCCCGGCGAGGAGTGGAGGTTCTTGCTCCAGCCGGGGCCGTTGCCCGGGGTCATCGAAGTGTCGAAGCGCAGGCCGGCGACGATCATGTAGGCATGTCCGGAGTTGCCGTAGACGCTGATCCACGATCCCTTGCCGGGCTGCTTCCACTGCGCCAGACCACTTGAATCGAGGGGGGCCTTCAGGAGCCCGCCGCCGTGTAGCGCGTAGCTGACGGAGCTCGAGCAGTCATAGCCCCTGTCGTTCCAGCTGCCATGCCCGCCGCCGTAGACGTACGGCTTGTTGCGGATCTTGTTGGCCGCTGCGATAACGCGCCTGACCCGCTTGGGGGCCTCCGCGGGAGCGATGGCGCGGCCCTTGACGAGCTTGGCCTTGGCCCCGGGGACCGTGGAGGGGGGCGGGGTCGAAGAGGGGGTGCCGGTCGGCGAGGTGCCGCCGGTGCCGTCTGCCTGTGCGGTTGCGGCGGGGATCAGCGCCAGTGCTGCGATCGCAACCAACCCGGCCATTCGGGTGGAAAGTATGGACTTGAGCATGGGGAACTCCTTCGTCGGCCTACGGGGTTAGCTGACGGGCTGGCGCTAAAGGAGATCGCGCCTCCACCTAGGTGGATTCGCCCCAAATCGTGGTTCCCCCGTTCCCACTCTTCATGAGTTGGGATTCGGCATTACCAGTTGCAGGGTTCGGGCAGAGTACACGAATCGGCCGTCGGATGAGTTCTTGCTAACAAAGTGCTTGCAAAGCGCTCGTCAGGAAACCTGATTCCGTAGTCCTCTCTCGGGGTTCGATGCCGGCGCGAGCGACCTCAATCGGCGAGGCGTCGGACCGCATCGTCGATCGGCGTCTCACCGCCGACCGCCTCGAAGCTCCTGCCGACCGTGGTGCGCCCGACCAGCGTCGCGGCGAGGATCGCGGCGACATCCTGGCGCGGGATCTCCCCGCGGCCGGTCGCACCGAGCTCGACCTTCCCGGTGGGCGGATCGTCGGTCAGTCCTCCGGGACGGACGATCGTGTAGTCGAGGCCGCTGTCGGCGAGGTCCGCGTCGGCGCGCCCCTTGGCCCGCAGGTAGACGTCGAAGTCGTCGTTCCCCTCCAGGTCGGGGTCGGCGCCCATCGAGCTGACGATGACGTAACGCGAGATCCCGTTGCGCTTTGCGGCGGTGATCAGCTTGACCGCGCCTCCGTAGTCCATCGTCTCCTTGCGCTCCGGTCCGCTTTTCGGTCCGGCTCCCGCGGCGAACACGATCGCGTTGACGGAGCCCACGGCCTCGGTGACGGCGTCGACGTCATCAGCCTCGAGGTCGGAGATGACGGGCGTGGCCCCGAGCGCCTCGATCTCGGCGGCGTGATCGGCGTTGCGGATCAGTGAGCGGACCTGGTCGCCGCGTTCGATCAGGAGCTTCGTGAGATGCATGGCGATCTTCCCGTGCCCGCCCGCAATGACTACCTGCATGCTCGTCTACCTCCGGAGGTTGGTTTCGTCCTGTCTACCAGCTCGGCGGTCGGGCAATCGCGATGTCGTGCGGTCGGTAGCGTTTCTGCCGCAATGAGCGCCTTCAGGACCAAACTCGCCGGACTGCGCGCCCTGACCATCTCCAGGCGGCAGTACTTCGTGATCGCAGCGGTCGCGCTCGGCTCGCTCGCGGTGATCGTGGTCACCGGTGCAGCCGTCCGGTTGACCGGCTCCGGCCTGGGCTGCCCCGACTGGCCCAAGTGCTACGGAAAGTCGACGCCGCCCGCCGACGTCAATGGCCTGATCGAGTATGCGAATCGCCTCTTCACCGGGCTTGTGGGGTTCGCCGTCATCGCCGCGAGCGTCCTGGCCTGGCGCCGGCGCCCGTTCCGCTGGCACCTCGCCCTGTTCGGCGCCCTCCTGCCCCTCGGCGTGATCTGCCAGGCGATTCTCGGCGGGCTGGTCGTCAAGCACGATCTCGCCCCCGGCCTCGTGATGGGTCACTTCATCCTGTCGATGCTCCTGCTCGACGCCGCGTTCGCGCTCGCGTGGTGCTCGCGCTACGAGCCCGGAGAGCGACGGGCCTCGGAGGACCGGATCGGAGTGTGGGCCGTCCGCGCTCTGATCCCGCTCGGGCAGCTGACGATCATCGCCGGGACCGTCAGCACCGGCGCGGGGCCCCATGCGGGCAACCACGAGGGCGAGTTGGTCAAGCGCTTCACCTTCGAGGGCGGCCAGACACTGCAGTGGATGGTCGAGCGCCACGCGGTGATCGCCGGGGCCTTCGGCGTGGCGGCGGTGGGCACATGGCTGCTGCTTCGGCGTCGCGGCGGCGACGATCGCGCCGCCCGCCCGCTGCTGTTCGTGATCGGCCTGCTCGCTCTGCAGGGGGTGGTCGGCGCCATTCAATGGGCGCTCGAGCTGCCGGCGGCGATCGTCTGGGTGCACGTCGCCCTCGCGACGATCACCTGGCTGGCGATGCTGTGGACCGTCGCCTCGGCGGGGCGTCTGGCACCCCAGGCTGCCGAGGCGGGATCGCGATCGATCGAAGCTTCCCCTCCGGCGCCGCAGCGGGTCGGCGCGTGAGTTGCGGCTGAGCGAAAGTTCCGGGGCCGCGGGCGAGTAGGCTCGCGGCCGTTTTGCTCAACTCAGGAGGATCGATGAAGTTCAGGAACCTTGCAATCTTGGCGGCGGTGGCCGCGCTCTTCGTCGTCGCGGGCTGCGGCGGGGGCGATGACTCGACCAGCACGAGCGCTGCCGCACCCCTGACGAAGGACGAGTTCATCAGCCAGGCGGATCAGATTTGTGCTGACGGCGACGCCGCCGTCACTGCCAATCAGCCCGACTTCGGGCCCAGCGGCCCGTCCGCGGACGAACTGAATGCGTTCGTCACCGACACGCTCGTTCCGAACCTGCAGGACCAGCACGACCAGATCGCCGCACTCGGAGTCCCCGAGGGCGACGACGGATCGGTCAGCGAGCTCCTCGATCAGCTGCAGTCGGCGATCGACGGGCTGGAGTCCGATCCCTCCTCGATCACGACGAGCAAGGCCGCGTTCGACGATGTCAATCAGGCAGCGAAGGACTACGGTCTGAAGAAGTGCGGCTCGCAATGAGCTGAGCGACAAGCGGCACGGGAGAGGGCGCCTCGAGCGCCCTCTCTTTTTGCCTCGAGCGCGTCAAATCCACACGAGTTCCCAAAGCCAGGAGAAGAAGCATGAAGCGAAACAAATCCATCAAGGCCCCGATGTCGTTGATGATCCTGGCGTGCGCGCTGGTAGTCGGATGCGGCGGTGATTCGAGCTCCGACTCGAGCGCCGCCGCTCCGCTGAGCAAGAGCGAGTTCATCGCCCAGGCCGACGCGATCTGCGAGAACGGCAGCGCAGAGCTGGCCGACGCCGCAAAGAGCGCGGGCCTCAGTCAGTCCTCCAGCGAGGACGACTTCAACGCGTTCATCAACGACGAGGTGCTGCCGAACATTCAGCAGCAGGCCGATGCCATCGACGCGCTCGGCGCGCCGGAGGGTGACGAGGATGCCGTTCAGGCGATCGTCGACTCGCTCAACACCGCGGTCACCGAGACGCAGCAGGACCCGAACAGCAACGCGTTCACGGAGTCGAACAAGCTGGCCCAGGCCTACGGCCTGAAGAAGTGCGGGCAAAGCTGACGGCGCGGGAGAAACGGCCGACGTCAACGCGGGCCCGCGGCGACCCAGAGCCGCGTCGCCCCACTTTTCCTTGATCCAGCGGCTCCCGCCCTCGTCAGATTGAGAAGCGAGGGCGGGGCCACCGATCAGGCTCGGCTGAGCGAGGCTCGGGGCCGCCGGATCAAGGAAGACGAGGCGATGCTGCCTCCGGCAGTGAGCCGAGGAGGACGCCGAGCCGGCGCCCCTCGAGCCCGTCACCCGCAGCCGGTGTTGTTGCCGCAGGATGTGCACGTGTAACACGAGCCCGTGCGCTGCATCATCCCGCCGCATTGATCACAGGCGGGGCCCAGATCCAGCGAGCGACCCATCCGCGCCGGGACGACCGGCGGGGTGTCGGTCATCGCCGCCGCAGCCGGGACGGCCTCTCCCGAGGCGGCCGGTGCGGCGTGGGCGCCGTTGCCGTTTCCATTTCCGTTGGTCGGGCCGGCCGTGTCGGGGCTGAACAGCGACTGCTGCGCCTCCTTGCGTGCACGGACCTCCTTGGTCAGGATCCCGAGGTCCTCGTGGGCGTCGACGTCGTCGATGAAGCGGCTCGCGAGCCAGCGCATGATGTAGTCGGGCATCGACTTGGCGAACGGGATCTCCGGGTTCTTGGTCATGCCCTCCGGGTCGAAGCGCATGTAACAGAACTTGTTGACCAGGACCTCGAGCGGCACCCCGTACTGCAGGCCGATCGAGACGGACGTCGCGAACGCGTTCATCATGCCGCGCAGCGTCGAGCCCTCCTTGCCGATGTCGGTCAGGAAGATCTCCCCGACCGTGCCGTCCTCGTACTTGCCGGCGGTGATGTAGCCCTCCTGCCCGGCGATCGAGAACTTGTGGGTCAGCGACTCGCGCTCGGCCGGCATCCGTCGGCTAACCGGCACCGGCTGCGCGGCGACCTCGGGCTCCTCGTCCTTGGAGTCCTGAGCGTCGGTGCGCAGTGCCTGTGCGGTCTTCGAGCCGTCGCGGTAGATCGCGAGTGCCTTCAGGCCACCCTTCCAGCCCTCCGTGTAGGCGTCGGCGATGTCGGCGACCGTCGCCGTCTCCGGCAGGTTCACCGTCTTGCGAGATCGCCCCGCTGAGGAACGGCTGCGTCGCCGACATCATCTGGATGTGGCCCATGTGCGAGATCGCCCGTGAGCCGACGGCGACGTCGAAGACCGGCAGGTGGCCGTCCTCGAGCCCCGGGGCGCCGACGATCGTGTTCTTCTCGTTGATGTAGGCGGCGATCTGCTCGATCGTCTCCTCGTTGTAGCCGAGCGTCCGCAGCGCCAGCGGGACCGAGCGGTTGACGATCGTCATCGAGCCGCCACCGACGAGCTCCTTGTACTTGACCAGCGAGAAGTCCGGCTCGATGCCGGTCGTGTCGCAGTCCATCAGGAACGAGATCGTCCCGGTCGGGGCGAGCACCGTCGCCTGCGCGTTGCGGTAGCCGTGCTCGTCGCCGAGCGCGACCGCCTCGTCCCAGGAGCGACGGGCGGCATGCGAGCAGCTCGGCGTCGCCGATGTTGCCGTCGGCGATGTCGTAGGCCGCGTCGCGGTGCTTGCGCATCACGGCGTTGTGCGGCTCGCGGTTCTTCGCGTACTCCTCGTAGGGGCCGATCGCGGCGGCGATCTCGGCCGACTTGCGGTAGCCGCGACCGGTCATCAGCGCGGTGATCGCGGCGGCGACCGTGCGGCCGTCCTCGGAGTCGTACGGCATGCCGTTCGACATCAGGTAGGCGCCGAGGTTCGCGTAGCCGAGCCCGAGCTGACGGAAGCGGCGCGCGTTGGAGCCGATGTCCTCGGTCGGGTAGCTCGACGGGCCGACGACGATCTCCTGCGCGAGCAGGACGGTGTCGACGGTGTGCTCGAAGTCGGCGGTGTCGAAGCTGCCGTCGTCGGGACGGCGGAACTTCATCAGGTTGATCGAGGCCAGGTTGCAGGCCGAGTCGTCGACGTGCATGTACTCCGAGCACGGGTTCGAGGCGTTGATCCGCCCCGACGCCGGGCAGGTGTGCCAGTCGTTGATGATCGTGTCGAACTGGACGCCCGGATCGGCGCAGCGCCAGGCGGCCTCGGAGAGCTGGTTGAGCAGGTCGCGAGCCGGCAGCGTCTTGAGCGACCGAGCCGTCCTTGCGGGCGGTCAGGTCCCAGTCGGAGTTGGCCTCGACGGCCTCCATGAACTCGTCGGTGATCCGCACCGAGTTGTTCGCGTTCTGGTACTGGATCGAGGTGAAGCCGTCACCGTCGATCGACATGTCGAAGCCGGCGTCGCGCAGCGCCAGCGCCTTGTCCTCCTCGCGCGCCTTGCACCAGATGAAGTCCTCGATGTCCGGGTGGTCGATGTTGAGCACGACCATCTTGGCCGCGCGGCGGGTCTTGCCGCCGGACTTGATCGTCCCGGCCCAGGCGTCGGCGCCGCGCATGAAGCTGACCGGGCCGGAGGCGTAGCCGCCCTTGGAGAGCTGCTCGGTGGAGCCACGGATGTTCGAGAGGTTGATCCCGGAGCCGGAGCCGCCGCGGAAGATCGTGCCCTCCTTGGTGTTCCAGCCGAGGATCGACTCCATCGTGTCCTCGACGCTGAGGATGAAGCAGGCCGAGCACTGCGGGTGCTCCTCGAAGCCGACGTTGAACCAGACCGGCGAGTTGAAGGCGGCCTTCTGGTGCAGCAGGATGTGGGTCAGCTCGTCCTCGAACGCGTCGGCGTCGGCGGGAGTGGCGAAGTAGCCGAGCTCGCGGCCCCAGTTGGCGATCGTCCCGGCGACGCGGCCGATCATCTGCTTGACGGAGCGCTCA
Source organism: uncultured Solirubrobacterales bacterium (assembly GCA_963826475.1). GTDB lineage: Bacteria > Actinomycetota > Thermoleophilia > Solirubrobacterales > 70-9 > RHKX01. The sequence continues at coordinate 70,618 of CAWGXC010000004.1, forward strand.
CGCTCGGGCGAGCCGAGCGGGCCCGCGGAAGTACTTCTGGGCGACGATGTTGGTCGCGTTCTGCGACCACGTCACGGGGAACTCGAGGTCGCGTTGCTCGAATGCAGGCGCGGCGGGGTCGCCGATCAGGGCGTCGCGCTTCTCCCACTCGACCTCGTCGAAGGGGGCGGTGCCCTCCGTGGTGAAGCGCCGCTCGATCTTGAGACCGCCTTCGGCGACCCTCGCCGCGGTGTCGATCTGCGTCTCAGAGGCTGCGTCGGTCATCTCTCATCTCCCTTGAAATCTCTCATGTGCTGAACGAAACATGGTTGCGAAACGGCCGGACGTAACGGCTCCGATCTGGACTCCGGTCGGCGGCTCCGGCGAGGTTAGGGGGAGAGGCCCGCGGGGGCGATCGGGCGAGTCCGCAAAGGCCGTAGAACGCGCCGGGTCGGAAGCCTTGGTCAGGTCGCGGACGTTCCCGCATTTTACGGGATCGAGGCGCTCGGCCAAATGCCGAATTGGTCGGCTGGTCAACCGGCCATAATCCTCGTGATGACCGATGGGATGAAGAAAGGCGGCGGATGCTGGCCGCGAGCGCATGGAGATCGCGCGCGAAGCCACGGTCCAGCGGATCGAGACCGCCAAGGAGGCCACGGGCGAGCGCGTCGAGGCCGTCAAGGAGGCCACGGGCGAGCGCGTCGAGGCGGTCAAGCAGGCCGCGTCCGAGATGCAGGAGAAGGTCAAGCCCAAGCTTCGCGGCTGGATCCACGAGGGCGCGTTTCCGGTCTCCGTCGTCGCCGGCGCCATCCTCGTCGCCGCCGCAACCGGAGAGCGCGAGCGGCTCGCCCTCGCGATCTACGCGGTCTCCCTCTCCGCGCTGCTCGGGACGAGCGCCCTCTATCACCGGGTCAACTGGAAGCGGCCGTCGACCCGCCTCTGGATGCGCCGCCTCGACCACTCGATGATCTTCCTTCTGATCGCCGGCACCCTGACGCCCTTCGCCCTCCTCGTGCTCGACGGGACGCTCGCCACCGCCATCCTCGTCGCCGTCTGGGCGGGCGCGGCCGCGGGTATCGTCGTCGAGCTGATCTGGACCGAGTCGCCCAAGTGGGTGCACGTGGCCGTCTATGTCAGCGTCGGCTGGATCGGCGCGATCGCCTTCCCATCGATCATCTCCCAGGCCGGGATCGTCGCCGGCGTGCTCGTCGCCCTCGGCGGCCTCCTCTACACGATCGGCGCGGTGGTCTACGCACGGCAGCGTCCCGACCCGAGCCCCGCCGTGTTCGGCTACCACGAGATCTTCCACGTGCTCGTCGTCGCCGCTGCCGCCGCCCATTTCGCGGCGATCGCGCTCTACGCCGGCCCCGGCGCCTGACTCCGCAGCCGGCGGCCCCCGGCGTTGGGCCGATGGCCCCGGATGAGCAGCCGGCCACGGCCCGCGTGCTCGGCGAGGCCTTCCTCGACGACCCCGTCTGGAGCGCGATCGGCCCGCATCTGCGCTCGCATCGCCGGATCGCCAACCGGGTGTCGTTCGCCGGCATCCTGACCGGGTCGCGGCGGCAGGAGGCGCGGATCACGGTCGCGCGATCCGGCGCCGAGATCATCGGCGCCAGCGTCGCCTTCAGGCCCGGCCGCTGGCCGATCCCCGGAGGCTCGGCGATCTGGGAGCTCGGCTGGCTTTTGATCGCCGGCCCGCTTCCCGCCTGGCGCGGGATGCGCGACGACCGGGCGATGCGCTCCAGCCACGTCACCCACCCCCATATGTATCTGTGGTTCCTCGGCGTCGCCCCGAAGCACCAGGGGCGCGGCGTGGGTCGAGCGCTGCTCGCGGATCTCCACGGGGAATCCGACGTCGCCGGCGTCCCGACCTACCTCGAGACGGCGAGCGCCGAGAACGTCGCCTTCTATCGCCGGGACGGCTACGAGAAGCTCGGCGAGGTCAGGATGCCGAGCGGCCCGCGCATGTGGCGCATGGAGAGGCCGGCCTACGCGGGCTAGGTGCTCTGGCTCAGGTCGGGCGAGTGGCGGGTGGCGCCACGTTTCCGGGTCGGATCAAACGGCCTGATTTCGCGGGAGTGTCGAGTTCGTCCCGGATACCGGGACAAACTCGCCCCTCGCGTGGACGGCGACGCCTACCTCGCACAGCGCTCTACGCAGTCGTCGCAACGCGCTCGCCGTGCCGGGCGCGGGCGGCGGCGATGATCGCGTCGAGCTCGTCGCGTCGACCCGAGCGCAGCAGCTCGATCGGGTCTGGGTCCCCGTTGACGATCTCCTCGAAGAAGGCCTTGCGATCCTGGTAGGTCGGGAGCGTCCCCTTCGCCCAGCCGCGCTCCTCGTTGAGGATTCCCGCGAGCTCCGCGTACGCCTCGCCGAAGGACTCCGAGATCTCGCGCTTGATCCGCTTCGCCAGCGCCGGGGAGGCGCCCGCCGTCGAGATTGCGATCGCGAGGGGGCCGGTGCGGACGATCGCCGGCAGGATGAAGTTGCAGAGCGAGGGGACGTCGACGACGTTGACGAGCATCGCCCGCTCCTCGGCGACGTCGTAGACGGCGATGTTGACGTCGGTGTCGTTGGTCGCGGCGATCACCATGAACTTGCCCTCGAGGTCGGCGGGCTCGAACTCGCGTCGCTCCCAGGTGATCGAGCCCTCTGCGGCCAGCTCGCGGACCGCCTCGCACGCTTCGGGGGCGACCAGGACGACGTCACCGTCGCAGGCCAGCAACCCTTCGATCTTCTCGAGGCCGATCTCGCCTCCGCCGACGACGAGGCACTTGCGACCGGTGAGGCGCAGGCAGGCGATGTAGAAGGGGGTCTCGAGCATGCCCCGGACGCACGACTGGTCGCAGATCCCCCGCCGGAACTGGCAGACGCACTCCTTGCCTGGGTAGCTCTGGGCGGGCATGGTCAAAGGCTCCTGATGCGCATCGGTCAGGAAAGGGTAGGGGAGGGCGGCTCCGGGCTTCGAGCGCCGCTCTTCTGCCGCTCGGGCCCGTAGCGGCGCCGCACGTTCGACTCCCAGGTCATCCGCAGCCCGACCTCGATCGGAACGCGATCGCTCCAGCCGAGCGCCGCGCGAACCCGGGTCGCGTCGAGGACCATGCGGTCGATCTCCCCGGCGCGGGCCGGCATCTGCTCGGGGATGAAGTCCGCGCGTCCGCCGATCGCGGCGAGGTGGTCGACGAGCTCGAGCACGGAGGTCTCGCGACCCGTGCCCACGTTGAACTCCCCCACCGCGCCGCGGTCGCTGGCCGCGAGGATGGCGGAGACGACGTCGCCGACGTAGACGAAGTCGCGCGTCTGGGTGCCGTCTCCGAAGATCACCGGGCTGCCGCCGCGGATCAGCTCTCGGCAGAAGATCGCGACGACGCCGGCCTCGCCGACCGCGCCCTGGCGGGGGCCGTAGACGTTGCCGAATCGCAGGCTCGCCGCGGGCAGGTTGTGGAGCTCGCGGTAGAGCGCGACGTATCCCTCGGCGGCGAGCTTCGCCTGCCCGTAGGGCGAGCCGGGCCGGAGCATGGCGCCCTCGACGAGCGGGAGGGAGTCGTCTGCGGGCTCGCCGTAGACGGCGCAGCTCGAGGCCAGCACGAAGCCTCCCGCGCCGACCTTCTGCGAGGCCTCGAGGAGGTTGACGGTGCCCTCGACGTTGACCCTGACGTCGAGTCCCGGGTCGTTGACGGAGACCCGCACGTCGACCTGGGCGGCCAGGTGGAAGACCCGGTCGGGGCGGAAGTTCCGGCAGACTCGCTCGACCGCGGCCAGGTCGGTGACGTCGGCCGGGATCAGCCGAGCGCCCTTGGCCATCGCGTCCGCGATGTTCTCGCCGCGGCCTGTGGAGAGATCGTCGATGACCGTGACGGCGTCGCCCCGCGCGATCAGGGCATCAACTAGGTGCGAGCCGATGAAACCGGCTCCGCCGCTGACCAGTGCTTTCACGCTTCGATCGTAGAGCGAAGGCGCACTCTGCGGGGGGGATCGCAGTCCACCTGGACGAATGATGCCGCCGATGCGCCGTGCGACGGTTGCTACAGTCGCCGCCGCCTACCCCAAGACCCATCGAGAGGCGGGCCATGCGCCTGATCGTCACCGAGAAGAACAACAGCGCCAAGAAGATCGCCGAGATCCTCGGCGGCGGGGAGGCGAAGGCCGACGCCTCCTACAAGGTCCCCTTCTATACATGGGGGGAGGGCGCAGATGCTCAGATGACCGTAGGTCTGAAGGGCCACGTCCTCAATCCGGCGTTCCCCGAGGGGTACTCGAACTGGCAGGAGACGGACCCCAAGACCCTGATCGACGCCGAGCTCGTCGTCGAGCCGACCGACAAGAACGTCGTCAAAGCGGTCAAGAAGCTCGCCAAGGAAGCCGACAGCATCGTGATCGCGACCGACTTCGACCGTGAGGGCGAGCTGATCGGGCTCGAGGCCCTGCGCGAGATGCTCGCTGTCAATCCCGGCCTCGTCGACGGCGAGCTGACCGCCGACAACAGCCCGACAGTGCAGCGCGCCCGCTACTCGGCGCTGACCAAGGACGAGATCGAGCGCGCCTTCGCCAACCTCGACGAGCTCTCCTACCCGCTGGCCTACGCGGCGCAGACCCGCGGCGAGATCGACCTCATCTGGGGGGCGACGCTGACCCGCGCGGTCTCCCTCGCGACCCGCCGCTTCGGGGCCAACTTCCTCTCCGTCGGCCGCGTGCAGAGCCCGACGCTCGGCCTGGTGGTCGAGCGCGAGCTCGAGCGCCGCGCCCACGTCGCCGAGCCCTACTGGGAGGTCTTCGCGAAGTTCACCCACGCCGAGGGGGCCTTCGAAGCGCACCACAAGACCGACAAGTTCTGGAAGAAGCCGGAGGCGGAGGCCGCCCTCGCCGCCACCGACTCGCCGGGAACGGTCACGGCCCTGACGAAGCGCAAGAACACGCGCAAGCCGCCGACTCCCTACAACACGACCGCCTTCGCAACCGACGCCTCGAGCCGGCTGGGGATCACGCCGTCGCGGGCGATGCGCATCGCCGAGGACCTCTACATGGACGGGTTCGTCTCCTACCCCCGCACCGACAACACCGTGTACCCGGCGTCGCTGCCGCTCAAGGAGCTGGTCACCTCGCTCGTCAAGATCCCCGAGTTCAGCGCCGCCAAGGGCCTCTTGGACGGCGAGCTCAAGCCGACCCGCGGCAAGAAGGAAACCACCGACCACCCGCCGATCTACCCGACCCAGGCCGTCTACCCCGGCGCGCTCGAGGGGGCCCATCGCCGCGTCTACGAGCTGATCGCCCGCCGCTTCCTGGCGACGTTCTCGCCGCCGATGATCACCGAGTCCGCGCGAGCCGACATCGAGGCCGGCGCCGAGACCTACTTCGTCCGCGGCTCGATCGTGGTCGACGCGGGCTTCGCCGGGATCTACACCTATGCCCGCTCCGCCGACAACGAGCTGCCGGCGCTCGAGGAGGGCCAGAAGCTCGACCTCGACGGCGCCCCGTGGATGGTCGACAAGGAGACGCAACCGCCGTCGCGGATCTCCCAGGGCAAGCTGCTCGAGCTGATGGAGGAAGCCGGCCTCGGGACCAAGGCCACGCGCCCCGACATCATCCAGAAGCTCTACGACCGCGGCTACGTCTACAACAACCCGCCCGAGCCGTCGGAGACGGGAATCGCCATGTACAAGGCCTTCAAGGACCACGTGCTGCGGATGGCGACGCCGGAGATGACGGCCGAGCTCGAGCACGACATGGATGAGATCGCCGCCGGCAACGTCTCCCGCGAGAAGGTGCTGCAGATCAGCCGCGAGATGCTCCACGGCACCTACGACGATCTCTTCGCGCGTCGTGAGGATCTCGCCAAGGTGATCTGGGCCGGGATGGACGAGGACAAGTTCATCGGCCCCTGCAAGGTCTGCGAGGAGGCCGGCCGAGCCCACGAGGACGGGGCGCCGAACCGCCTGCGGATCATCGAGATGCGCGGCGGCAAGCGCTTCGTCGGCTGCGAGGGCTACAACCGCGACGATCCCGAGGACGCCAACGCGTGTCACTTCTCCCGCCCGCTGCCCGGTCGCGGCTACGAGGTCTGGCGCCTCGAGGAGCGCTGCACCGTCTGCGACGAGACGCCGCGCCTGAAGGTCAAGGGCTTCCGCGGCCGCCCCTGGAACCTCTGCCTCAACGACGACTGCCCGACGATGATCGAGATGCGCGAGAAGCGCGCCGAGCGTCAGAAGGCCCGCGAGGAAGCCGACAAGCGCAAGGCGGAGGCGAAGGCCGCCGAGGGCACCGCCGCCGACAGCACGGCCGCCTCCCCGGATGGCAATTCGGGCAAGAAGGCCCGGAAGAAGGCGCCGACAACGTCGACGCGGACCAAGCGCGCCCGCCCGAAGACGGGTGCCAAGCCGCGCTCGCGCAGCGGCTCCTCCTCTTAACGGGGGCCGGCGTGTTCGTCACGCTCGAGGGGGTGGACGGCGCCGGCAAGAGCACGCAGGCGCGATTGCTCGCCGATGCGCTCGGCCCCGACACCGTCCTGCTGCGCGAGCCCGGGGGCACGCCGGTCGGTGAGCGACTGCGTGAGCTGCTCAAGGATGCCGCGGTCGAGCTGACCCCGCGGGCGGAGCTGCTGCTCTTCTGCGCCGCTCGCGCCGAGCTGGTCGAGCGCGTGATCCGGCCCGCGCTCGAGGCCGGCCGCGATGTCGTCTGCGATCGCTTCGTGGACTCGACCGTCGCTTATCAGGGCGGCGCCCGCGGGATTGATCCCGCGGTCGTAGCCGCGCTCAACGAGGTCGCGATCGCCGGCTGCCAGCCCGACCGCACCGTCTATCTGCGCCTCGACCCCGCCCTGGCGCTCGACCGCGCGGGGGATCGCCTCGGGGCGTCGGGCTCCACGGACCGCTTCGAGCGCGAGGGAGTCGGCTTTCAGGCCGAGATCGCCGCCGCATTCGAGCGGATCGCGTCGGCTGAGCCGACGCGGTTCGTCACCGTCGACGCGGAGGGTGGCGTCGAGGAGGTCCACGCCCGCGTCCTGGCGGCCGCCGGGGTGAGCGGATGAGCGACAGCGTCCCCGCCTCGCTCGCCGCCGCAACCGCCGAGCAGCCCGGAGCAAGGGCGGCGCTCGCCGCCGCCCTGCGCGCGGGTCCCTCCCACGCCTACGTCTTCATCGGGCCCGCCGGCAGCGGCAAGGCCGCCGCCGCTCGGGCGCTCGTCGCCGAGCTCATCGCCTCCGGGGCACCCGATCCCGAGGACGCCCGCCGTCGCGTGCTGATGGACCCCTCGCCGCATCCGGACCTCGTCTGGCTGCGACCGCCCGGCAACCAGCATCTCGTCGATGACGTACGTCGCGAGGTGATCGCGGCGAGCGCCTACCGGCCGTTCGAGAGCCAGCGTCGCGCCTTCGTCATCGAGCGCGCCGAGGCGATGGCCGAGGAGAGCCAGAACGCGCTGTTGAAGACGCTGGAGGAGCCCCCGCCCTACGCCCACCTGATCCTCGTCACCGCCGAGCCCTCCGGGCTGCTCGAGACGGTGCGAAGTCGCTGCCAGGAGATCTCCTTCGCGCCCCTCTCGGTCGAGGTCGTCGAGCGCCAGCTGCGCGCCGAGCACCCTGGCCTTGCTCCGCCCCAGATCGCCGCCCTGGCCGCGCTCGGGGGCGGCGACCTCGAAAGGGCGCGCCTGCTCGGCTCGCCGTGGGGGGCTCGGATGCGCGACATCGTCGAGAGCTGCTCGCGGGCCGTCCGGGCCGGCCGGCTGACGGATCGGCCCTGGGCCGAGCTGATCAAGATCGCCAACGAGCGCGGCAAGGATGAGGCCATCGTCGTCAACCAGGCGGCTGACGAGCGCGCCGAGGAGCTCGGCAAGGGACGCGACGCGACGCGCGTCCGCCGCGACGGAGAGGAGGCGGCCAAGCGGGCCGACCGCCGCGCCCGAACCGAGGCGATCGACCTCGCGCTCAGCCTCGTCGCCAATTGGTTCGCGGACCTCGTCGCGATCGCCGAGGGAGCTTCGCACCTCACCTCCAACGCAGACCGGCTCGAGGTGCTCGAGGCCGAGGCCCGCGAGCTCGACGCCGGGGCGGCGCGCCGGGTCGCGGAGCTCGCGATGAGCACCCGGCGACGTCTGCAGGTCAACGTCAACGAGGATCTGGCGCTCGACGCGCTGTTCCATCGCGCCGCCCGTCAACTTGGTGAACTGGACGCGGTCCACTAAAAGGGGGGAGATGAATAAGCCGCTACCCGGGTCCTTGCGGACCACGCCGCCTGAGCTGCCGGTCACCGCCGACCGCCCGGCGATCCAGCCCACCCGCACGAAGCGGCCGTTCGGCGTTCGCCTCTGGCTCGCGCTGATGTTCTCCGCGGTCGGCATCCTGACCGGCACCTCCGTCTACATCTTCGTCTCCGGGTCGAGCGAGAACGCCGCCCAGAGCCGCACCGCCGACCTCGCCGCCGGCCGGACCCAGCGGCTGCAGGCGGCGGTCGAAGCCGAGCTCCCCAACGGCCTGCTGACCAAGAAGACCGCGCCGACGAAGCTGCTCGGGCAGAGCCAGCCGAGCGAGAACTTCCGCGCCTGGATCTACCGGCTTCGGAGGGGATACCCGACGAAGCTCGTCACGCCCGGGACCGTTTCGAGCCTTGCCATCGGATCGGTCCCCGGGGTGCGAGACGCCGTCAAGGCCGCCAAGGAAGGGGACCGGGTCGTCGTCGGATTGCCCGGGGGGAGGACGCTCGTCGCGGTCCTGCTCACGGGCCTTCAGGGTGAGCAGGGTGTGCTCGTGACCGTCTCGGAGAGCCCCCAGGGCGTGCAGGACGCGCTCGAGGCCCTGCGCGGTCAGCGGCTCACGGCGCTGATCGTCTCGGTCATCGTCGCCGGGCTGATCGGCTTCCTCGTCGCCAGCTTGATCACCACGAGGGTCAAGCGACTCGCCGCCGCGGCCGGAGAGCTGGCCGAGGGACATCTCGACAAGCCGCTGAACACGAGCGGCAGGGACGAGATCGGCGATCTCGGACGGACCCTCGATTCGATGCGCATAGCCCTGGCGGAGACGTTCGACGCCCTCTCCTCCGAGCGCGACCGCCTCTCGGCGGTCTTCACGTCCCTCGACGAGGCGGTGATCGTCGTCGATCCCGACGGCGACGTCCGCTTCGCCAACCCGGCGGCGGGGGACCTCGTCCGCCCCGACGCCATGGTCGTCGACGCGCTCCGCCCCTGGATCCGGCGAGCTACTCATCGCGGCGACGCCGAAAGCGACCACGTCGCAATCGACGAGCGGGTGTTCGCGATCGGTGCCCGCTACCTGCCGGCAGAACGCTCGGTGCTGCTCGTCGTTCGCGATCGAACCGAGGAGCTCCGTCGCGACCAGGCCGAGCGTGAGTTCGTCTCCAACGCCGCCCATGAGCTGCGCAACCCGATCGCCGGCATGTCGGGGGCGATCGAGGTCCTGCGGGCCGGCGCCAAGGACGATCCGGAGGCCCGCGAGCACTTCCTCGACCGCCTCGCCACCGACGTCGACCGGGTCAGCCGGCTGACCCGGGCGCTGCTCACGCTCGCGCGCATGGAGGCCATCGGAGAGGGCGAGGCGGACGTCGTCAGCGTCGACCTCGCGATCGACGAGGCGACCGCGGCGCTCGAGACGCCCGATGGGGTCGACCTGAAGGTCGAGGTCTCTCCCGACCTCGTCGCCAACGCCGACCCGGTTCTGCTCCGGCAGGTGTTGATCGGCCTGCTGACCAACGCGTTCAAGCACACCTCCGCTCCCGGCGCCGTTAGGCTTCGCGCTCGTCCTGAGGGGGAGGGCCAGCTCGTGATTGAAGTCGTCGACACCGGAACCGGAATTCGTGCTGAGGAGCAGGATCGCGTCTTCGAGCGCTTCTACCGCGGCAGCGGGTCGCTCGAGCGGGAGGGCTTCGGCCTCGGCCTCGCCATCGCCAAGCGGATGGTCGACGTCATGGGCGGCGACATCAGCGTCACCTCCGAGGAGGGCCGCGGCAGCACGTTCAAGATCCGCCTCCGCGCCGCCGCCCCGAGCCCCACCCCCGTCGCATAGACATGAACACAAGGAGCAACACTTGAGCAGCGGTCGAATCCTCATCGCCGACGACGAACCCTCGGTTCGCGAGTCGGTCGGCTACGCCCTCGAGCAGGAGGGCTTCGAGGTCACGATCGCCACCGACGGCGACGACGCCGACGGCAAGCTCGGCGAGGGCGAGGTGCCCTTCGACCTGCTCGTGCTCGACATCATGATGCCGGGCCGCAGCGGGCTCGACATCTGCCGCGAGGTACGCGGCCGCAGCCCCGTGCCGATCATCCTGCTCACGGCCAAGGACGCTGAGGTCGACAAGGTCGTCGGCCTCGAGGTCGGCGCCGACGACTACGTGACGAAGCCCTTCAGCGTCCGCGAGCTGCTCGGCAGGGTTCGCGCGCTACTGCGCCGCCGCGAGCTCGACCGCGCCTCCTCGACCGTCGAGGGGGCCGGCAAGTCCATCGACGCCGGCGACGTCTCGATCGACCTCGCCCGGCACCTCGTCACGATCCGCGACGAGCCCATCAACCTGACCCGCTCCGAGTTCCAGGTCCTGCGCCTGCTCGCCGAGCGTCCCGGTCAGGTCTTCAGCCGCCTCGAGATCATGGAGGAGCTCTGGCAGTCGGAGTTCTCCGGTGATGTGCGGGCCTGCGACGTGCACATCTCCAACCTGCGCCAGAAGATCGAGCGCGACCCCCAGGACCCCGAGCTCGTGCTGACGGTCAGAGGAATCGGCTACAAGCTCATCGAGCCTGAGTAGAGCGGCGTTGGCCGCCGACGGCCGCTACGCCCCCTCTCCCACGGGCGACCTCCACCTAGGGAACCTGCGAACCGCGATGCTCGCGTGGCTCTTCGCGCGCTCCGGCGGCGGCCGGTTCCTGATGCGGATCGAGGACCTCGACGTGGGCCGGGTGCGGGAGCCGTTCGTCGGACGTCAGCTCGCTGACCTCGAGGCGATCGGAATCGACTGGGACGGCGAGATCGTGCGCCAATCGGAGCGCGAGCCGCTCTATCTCGAGGCCCTCGACGGGCTCGAGGCCGAGGGCAGGGTCTTCCGCTGCTTCTGCTCGCGCCGCGAGGTCCGTGAGGCGGCTTCGGCGCAGCACGGCGACGCGCCGGAGGGCTTCTATCCCGGGACCTGTCGCGGGCTTTCGGCCGCGGAGTCGGACCGCCGCGCCGCCGCCGGCGAGCCGTTCGCCCTGCGGCTGCGCGCCGAGGGGACCGAGGTGCGCGTCGTCGACCGCCTCCGCGGGGAGCGGGCAGACATCGTCGACGACCTCGTCCTGCGACGGCGGGATGGCGCGTTCGCCTACAACCTCGCGGTCGTCGTCGACGACGCCGAGCAGGGAGTGGGGGAGGTGGTCCGCGGGGACGACCTGCTGCCCTCGACCGCCGGGCAGGCGCTGCTCTGCGACCTCCTCGGTCTGCCGCGGCCGGAGTGGGCGCACGTGCCGCTCGTGGTCGGCCCAGACGGCACCCGCCTGGCGAAGCGGCACGGGGCAGTGACGCTGGGCGATCTCGCTGCTGAGGGGTCAGGCCCGGAAGCCGCCGTCACCTGGATGGCGACGTCGCTCGGGCTGGCCGCGGAGGGGAAGACGATCTCCACCGCGGCCGAGCTGATCGAGCGCTTCGAACCCGCGGCGCTGCCGGCCGAGCCGACTGCGTTCAGCGCTGGGTGAACGGCCTTTACACTCTCCCGCTCACGCCGACGTAGCTCAGTTGGTAGAGCACTTCACTCGTAATGAAGGGGTCAGCGGTTCGAATCCGCTCGTCGGCTCTGAGATGCCTTTGGGAAGTGTGGCTCCCTCGAGAGACCCGCTCAGGACGGCGGTGGCGTCTTCATCTTCCACTTGATCTTGCCGCTGTCGCAGGGTCCTCGGCTGTTCTTGCCGCTGATCCGGGTGTAACCCTTGACGACCTTCGATGAGGTCCAGGAGCCCTTGAAGCGGATGTCCATCCGCTTGAACGGTCCGGCCGGGGACGGTCCATAGCCGATCTTGGCCGTCCCCTTGTAGTCGAAAGCCCCACCGGAGACCGCGATTCGCTTGGCCTCGAGGACCGCGTTGAGCTGATTGCACTGGAAATCGCTCGGGGCGAGGATCCCCTCGAAGAACCCGTACTTTTTGATCTTCTTCCCCTGCAGGGTGAAGTATCCCTCGCCCTCGCAATGCTGGTGCGTAGCCTGAGCGTCGTTCGGGCACCCTTGGTAGTCGCCCCCCGCAGGTGGTGCGGCCCACGCGGGCGCCGCCAGCGCTGCGGCCAGCGTCAAGGCCGCAACGGCGAGCTTGGATCTCCCTGCCGGGCGGGAAATCACTTGCTGATCCGGAAGGACTTGTACGAGATGATCAGGCGCGGCTTCCAGGCCCGATATCCGTTCGAGTCCTTGAATGGGGTCATCACCTGGTACTGGACGAGCCACTTGCCGGGGCACCACTGAGCGTCGTGCCCGGCGGGAACGCCGAGGCCACCCGTCGCCCCGTAATAGCCGAACTCAGGGTTCGTCGAGTCCTTCTTCAGCTTCGGCTTGCTCGCGTTGGCCGTCATCCCCTGGCCGGAAGAGGCGCAATAGGGACTCGTTCCCGGGCCGGCCATCGTGAACCACATGTATTCGCGCTTCTTCAGCTTGGGCAGCCGACCCTTGTAGGAAAACTGAATCTCCGCCTGGAAACTGCAGCAAGCCTGAGGATGGGAGGGCGTGACGGTCGTCTTCCCCATATCGCGGTACGGCGTCGTGTTGGCGGACGAGGTCGTGGGGAGCAGGAGCACACAGAGGACCGCGAGGACGAAACCCAGGAGCAAAAGCGGTCGGCCGCGTGACAAGCGATTGGAATGGACATGCGATTCGTGCATGAGACGCCTCCTTTTATGCGGGCGGGGCGATGACCACCGATCGCGTTCCCTGGAATGCGAAAACGTATAACAGAGCGCTTGGAATTCAAAGACCGACCCCGCACCCCTGACGCGGCGGTCCGCTCGCTGACAACTAAACAACTGTGGAGTTGTGATACCTTTCCCGCCATGCCGGGAGCTTCCCCATTCATGACCTCCGAGCTCATCGAGCTGATCGCACGTCGCTTCCGCGTGCTCGGTGAGCCGATGCGCATCCGGCTGCTCGATCATCTGCGGGCGGGACCGGCCACGGTCACCGAGCTCCAGGAGGCGACGAAAGCCTCGCAGCAGAACGTCTCGAAGCATCTCGGCGTTCTGATGAACGAGCACATGGTCAGCCGCACCAAGATCGGCAACAGCTCGCGTTACGAGATCACCGATCCCGTCATCTTCGATCTGTGCGAGCAGGTCTGCGGGGGCCTGCGCCGCGACCTCGAGGAGCTCAATTCGATCCTGGAAGGAAGCCGGGCGTGAGCGGCACGCGGCCGGACTCAGGCTCGATGAACGACCTCGGACCGATCGGTCGCCTGGGTCGCTGGGCGGGAACGCATCGCTGGACGGTTGCCGGCATCTGGATCGTGCTCGCGGTCGGCCTCGGGGCGCTCGCCCCGCGGGTCGAGCACGCGCTCTCCGGGGCGGGCTGGGAGGCGTCGGGCTCGGAATCCGTCGCCGCGCGGAACCAGATCGACAAGAATTTCTCGGGCGGCGGCAGCTACGCGGTGCAGGTCGTGGTCAGCTCGAAGTCGCTGGACGTCGGCGATCCTGGATTCAAGGAGAGCCTGGCCGCGGCGGAGAAGATCCTCGCTGACGACGGCCGGATCTCGAGGACCGTGGCTCCCAGCGAAGGGGTCTCGATCTCGCGCGACGGTCACACGGCGATCCTGCTCGGCGGCGCCGGCGCATCTCCGACCGAGATGGTGCGCGCCGCAGACGACCTCAAGGGCCCGCTCTCAGCCTCGGCGGCGCGTGGTGTCAGCACGCACCTGACGGGGGCCCCCGGGATGTGGTCGGACTTCAACGAGGCCAACAAGTCCGCGATGCTGAAGTCGGAGGTGATCTCCTGGCCCGTCACCCTCCTCATCCTCCTGCTCGCCTTCGGTTCGCTCGTCGCCGCCGGACTACCGCTGTTGCTGACAGTCCTCGGTCTGGCGAGCGCCGCGGGAATGCTGTTTCTGGGGACGCAGCTCTTCGACATCTCGATCTGGGCGATGAACTTCGCCCTGATGTTCGCGCTGGCGCTCGGCATCGACTATGCGCTCTTCATCGTGGCCCGTTTCCGGCAGGCCCACTTCGAGGAGGGGTCGGACCCCGTCGACGCGACCGCGCAGGCCATGGACACCGCAGGGAAGGCCGTGTTCTTCTCAGGGGTGACCGTCCTGATCGCCCTGTCGGCGGTGCTGCTCGTGCCGAGTCCAGCCTTCCGGTCCATGGCCGTCGGAATCATGCTCGCGGTGACGTTCGTGCTGGCGGCCTCGCTGACTCTGCTGCCCGCCGTGCTGGCCAAGCTCGGCGGCAGAATCAACAAGCTGTCGCCCCGCTTTCTGCGACGCGATTCTCAACGCTCGCCTCGGCTGGCGTCCTGGGCCGAGCGCGTCTGGAACCGGCCCGTCCTCTTCGGTGCGCTCGGGCTGCTCGCCGTCGGGCTGCTGGCCTGGCCCGTCCTGCAGTTGAACACGGGAATGCCCTCGATCACCGTGGTGCCCCAGGGCGACAGCTCTCGCCAGGGCTATGACGAAGTGCAGCGCGCCTTCGGCCCCGGCGCCCCCGGGACGATGCAGGTCGTGGCTCCGGAGGCCGCCCGGGCGGAGGTCGTGCGGACGCTGAGGGCGGATCCGGGCATCGAGTCGGTGCTGCCCCCGCAGGATGCCGCTCCGAAGGAGGTGCTCGTCGCGGCGGTGCCATCGGGCGAGCCCTCGGGAAACGCAGTGCGCGGGACGATCAAACGTCTGCGCTCCGACCTGCCGCCGCGCGCGCTCATCGGCGGATCGGTCGCGGAAAATCTGGATCTCGAGAAGAAGCTCTCGGATGCGACGCCGCTCGTCATCGGGGTCATCCTCCTGCTCGGCTTCTTCCTCCTGTTGATCGCCCTGCGCGCGCCCGCCATCGCGCTGACCGGGGTTGCCCTCAACGTCCTCGCGACGCTCGCGTCCTTCGGGGTCGCCAAATGGATCTTTCAGGACGGCGCGCTCTCCGGCCTGCTGGGGTTCGAGCCGCAGGGCTACCTCGACGCGTGGGCGCCGGTGTTCTTCTTCGCGATGCTCTTCGCCCTCGGGATGGACTACACGGTGTTCCTGCTGTCGGCGGCCAAGGAGCGTTGGGAAGCGACCGGGGACGCACGCGAGGCCGCGGTTGAGGGCATCGCCATCTCCGGGCCCGTGATCACCGCCGCGGCGGCGGTGATGGTGGCCGTCTTCTTCACGTTCGCGCTCTCAGGCCCTCTCCCGCCTAAGGAGATGGGCGTGATCCTCGGGGTCGCGGTGCTGATCGACGCGGCGCTCGTCCGGCTCGTCCTGATGCCGGTCGCGATGCGACTGCTGGGAGCGAAGGCGTGGTGGCTGCCGGGGTGGCTGGGCCGGCTGCTGCCCAACGTCAGCTTCGGCCACGGCTAGGTAGCCGTGATCGTGAGGATCAACTGGGATTCGTGGGCGGCGGTCCGGGGTCGGCACCATTAACCGACATCACGCGATGCGCCGGCTGCCGCCAGCACCAGGCGCAGCGAGGACTCAGGGCCCGGCCATGCCGCCCGCACCGCCGCCTCTCCGTGGGTGCGCAGGAGCCAGCGAAGCGCAAGCCCGACCAGGATCGCGTCATCGAGCACGCCCACGACCGGGATGAAGTCCGGGATCAGGTCGATCGGCATGGCGAGGTAGGCCGTCAATGCGACCAGAGCGATCCGCTGCCCCCGCGAGGTGGAGGGGTGAGCCACGAGACGACCGACCATGCGCACGCAGTCCGGTACGAACCCCGCGATGGCGCGCGCGTCACCGCGCCGCCCGAGGGCGATGAGCGTCGCGACGATCCCGGCGTAGACGACCGCGACGACGATCAGCGCCCCCCATGGGATCAGCCCAACGCCCGCGATCGGAGGGCCCGGCACCGGCCGGGGCGATCAGGCTTTGTCGGCGGAGCGCGGGGGGTCTGGCTTGGGCGCGGGCTCCGGCGCGGACTTGGCAGCCGGCTTGGGTGAAGGGCCGGTGCCGGTCAGCGTCTGCTTGAGCTCGCGCGCCTCACGAGCGCCCTTGCCCGCCCTCTGCGCGAGGGTACCGGCGTCGAACTTGTCGCCGTGCCTCTCCTTGGTCTCGGCAGCGAGCTCCTTGGCCTGCTCGCCCTTCTCCATTGCAGTCTCGCCGAGCTTGCGCGCTCCCGTGCCGGCGGAGCGGCCGAGCTGCGGCAGCTTCTTGTAGGCGCCGGTGACGAGCAGCACGACCAGGATCAGGATCACGATCTCGAGCGGCCCGATCATCGAAGTTTCCTCACCGGCATACGTCGAGGTTATCGACGCGAACCGGTCAGCCCACGGGGTGCGGCATCGGGTCGCCGGCGAGTGCCGCGATCAGGTTGTCGACCGCCAGCGAAGCCATCGCCTCGCGAGTCCGGTGGGAGGCCGAGCCGATGTGGGGCAGGACGGTCAGGTTCGGCGCACCCAGCAGAGGGTCGTCGGCACCGAGCGGCTCGGGGTCGGTGACGTCGAGGCCCGCACCCGCGATCCAGCCCTCCTCGAGCGCACGGCGCAGAGCAACCGAGTCGACGATCTCTCCCCGCGCGGTGTTGATCAGGAAGGCGGTGGCCTTCATCGAGCGCAGGGCCGTCTCATCGATCAGACCCCGGGTCCCCTCGTTGAGCGGGCAGTGGAGCGAGATGAAGTCCGATCGGGCCAGCAGCTCGGCGAACGGGACGAGCCCTTCTCCGGGTTCGCGGCCGCTGAGCAGGATCTCCATCCCGAAGCCCTCGCCGCGGCGTGCGACCGCGCGCCCGATTGCGCCAGCGCCGACGATCCCGAGCGTCGCGCCGTGGACGTCGCTGCCGAGCCAGAGGGCCGGTCCCCAGTTCGTCCAGCGACCGTCCCGAACGTCGCCCGCAGCCGCGACGATGCCGCGCGCCGAGGCGAGGATGAGCGCGAAGGCGAGGTCGGCGGTGGTCTCGGTCAGCACCCCCGGCGTGTTGCCGACCGCCAGCCCGCGGCTCGCGGTCTCGGAGAGGTCGATGTTGTCGACGCCGACCGCGTAGTTGGCGATCGCGCGCAGCTCCGGACACGCGTCGAGAAGGTCGCCGTCGACCCGGTCGCTGAGCGTGCAGAGCAGCCCCTCTGCGCCGGCGGACCGCTCCAGCAGCGTCGGACGATCGATGGGGCGGTCCTCCTCCCAGATGTCTACCTCGTGCTCGCTCGCCAGCCGGCCCAGCGCCTCGCCGGGGAGCTCGCGGGTCACGAAGCAGCGTGCCATCGCCCCTATCATCGCGCCCCTTGAGCGAGAAGGCGCAGAGCGGGGTGGAGGTGCCGGACGGGCGGCCGCAGCTGTCGGTGGTCATCGTCGCCTACGAGTCCGCGGCGGCCCTCCGCCGCACGCTGCCTGCGATCGTTGCCGAGCTCCGGGCGGAGGACGAGCTGATCGTCTGCGACAACGGTTCGGCGGACGACACATGTGCGGTCGTCCGCGAGCTCGCTCCGGGCGCGATCCTGCTCGAGGCGAGGGTCAACCTCGGCTTCGCGGCGGGCTGCAACCGGGCCGCGGCGATGGCATCGAATGAGCTGCTCCTGCTGCTCAACCCCGACAACGTGGTCGGGGCCGGATTTCGCGATGCGATCGAGCTGCCGCTCGTCGAGCGCCGGGGCTGGAGCGCCTGGCAGGCGCTCGTCGTCGACGAGGGCGGTGACCGAATCAACTCGCTCGGCAACGACGTCCACTTCACCGGCATCTCATGGGCGGGTGGTGCCGGCCAGTCACGCTCGGCGGCCCCGGACTGCCCGCGGGAGGTCACGGTCGCCTCCGGCGCCTGCTTGGCGATCCGGCGCGAGGCATGGGAGGAGGTGGGCGGATTCAGCGAGCCGTACTTCCTCTACCAGGAGGACACCGACCTGAGCCTGCGCCTATGGCTGTCGGGCCGCGGCGTCGGCATCGAGCCCCGAGCTGTCTGCGAGCACGACTACGAGTTCGACAAAGGCGCGGCGAAATGGCGCTACCTGGAGCGAAATCGCTGGGCGACGATCGTGCGCTGTTACCCGGCCCGCCTCCTGCTTCCGCTGCTCCCAGGTCTACTCGCGACGGAGCTGGCCCTGCTGGTCGTAGCGACCCTGGGCGGCTGGCTGCCGCAGAAGCTCCGGGCGAACTTCGAGGCGGCGATCGCCCTGCCGCGACTGCTCAAAGAACGGCGCAGGATCCAGCCAGGGGCGGCAATCGGTGCGGCCCGGTTCGCCGCGCTGCTGCGAGCCGACCTGGACAGCGAGTTCCTCGGCCGAGCGGGCCGGTCGGCGGTTCTGCGGGGCGCGCTGCGCGGCTACTGGCGAATGGTGCGGCGGCTGCTGTAGGTGCGGGGCGGGGCGGGATCGGGCGGCAGTCCTACGGCTTGGGCAGCGAGGGGAGGGGGAGCGGGCCTCGAGACTCCGGAGCCCAATCGGCGCTCCGACGAGTACTGGGCTGGATAAGGCCGGTATATCGGGGTTATCCGGCCCAGTGTCGAGGCGGTCCCCCTCCCTCGTGGAGCTGGCGGCTACCCGAGCGCCCCCACCGCAGCCGGTTCGAGCGCCAACTCCAGCACCTCGTCCACGGTCATCACCGGATGGAACGCCATCGCGTCTCTCACCTCGGATGGAACGTCCTCGAGGTCACCCCGGTTGCGCTCGGGGATGATCACGTCGGTCAACCCGGCCGCGTGTGCCGCGAGGACCTTCTGCTTGAGCCCGCCGATCGGCAGGACGCGCCCCTGCAGCGTGACCTCGCCGGTCATGGCGACCGTGTGCTTGACCGGCCGGCCGCTGAGCAGTGACGCCAGCGCGGTGGTGATCGTGATGCCGGCGCTCGGCCCGTCCTTGGGGATGCCGCCGGCCGGGACGTGCACGTGGAACTCCCGTGCCGACAGTGCCTCCGGATCGATTCCGAGGCTCTCCGAATGTCCGCGCACGTAGGAGAGGGCGATCCGCGCCGACTCCTTCATCACGTCCCCGAGCTGCCCGGTGAGGACGAAATCGTTATCGCCCGTCATGGAGGTCGTCTCGATGAAGAGGACGTCTCCGCCCGCTCCGCTCACCGACAGGCCGGTCGCGACGCCGGGCACCGCGGTCCGCTCAGCCGCCTCCTGGTAGAAGCGCTGACGACCCAGTGACTTGCGCACGGCCTCGGTGTCGATGACCACCGGCGCCTCGGCCGAGCCGCTCGCGATCGCCGTCGCCGTCTTGCGCAGGAGCTTGCCGATCTCGCGTTCGAGGTTGCGGACGCCCGCCTCGCGGGTGTACTCCGTGATCACCTGGCGCACCACCTCATCGCCGAGCTCGACCTCGTCGGCCCGCAGGCCGTTGCGGTCCAGCTGCCGCGGCAGCAGGTAGCCCTTGGCGATCTCGGTCTTCTCGGCGGTCGTGTAGCCGTCGAAGCGCACGACCTCCATCCGGTCAAGCAGCGGTCCGGGGATCGTCTCCGCGACGTTCGCCGTGGCGATGAACATGACCTCGGAGAGGTCGAGCTCGACGTCTAGGTAGTGATCGCGGAACGAGTGGTTCTGGGCCGGATCGAGCACCTCGAGCAGGGCCGAGCTGGGGTCGCCGCGCCAATCGGCGCCGACCTTGTCGACCTCGTCGAGCATGATCACCGGGTTCATCGTCTTGGCGTCCCGCAGGGCGCGCACGAGTCGGCCCGGTAGCGCGCCGATGTAGGTCCGGCGGTGTCCGCGGATCTCTGCCTCGTCCCGGACGCCGCCGAGCGACATCCGGACGAACTCGCGACCGGTCGCCTTTGCGATCGACTCCCCGATCGATGTCTTGCCCGTACCGGGGGGGCCGATCAGGGTGAGGATCGCGCCCGCGGCACGTCCCTCCTCCTCGACTCCCCGCTCGCGGCGCAGCTTGCGGACCGCGATGAACTCGGTGATCCGCTCCTTGACGTCGTCGAGCCCGGCGTGGTCTGCATCGAGCACCTCGCGGGCGTGGATCGGGTCCAGCCGCTCCTCGGAGCGCTCGCCCCACGGCACCGAGACCAACCACTCGAGGTAGGTCCTCAGCATCGAGGACTCGCCGGAGCTCTCGCCCATCCGCTCGAGCCGGCCGAGCTCCTTCTCGGCGTGCTCGCGGATGTCGTCGGGCATGCCCGATTCCTCGATCTGCTTGCGGTACTCGTCGGCGGCGGATGCATCGTCCTCGCCCAGCTCCTTGCGGATCGAGTCCATCTGCTTGCGCAGGAAGTACTCACGCTGCTGCTTTTCGGCGCCGCTCTGCACGTCGTCGCGGATCCGGCTGCGGACCTGCAGCTCGGCCAGGCGCTCGCGCTGGAAGCCGATCGCCAGCGTCAGGCGGTCGACGACGTCGAGCTCCTCGAGCAACGCGACCTTCTGCTCGTAGCTCAGGTCGGGGGAGTAGCCGGCGGTGTCGGCGAGCGCTCCGGGCTCGTCGATCGAGCGCAGAAACGCGCGGATGCGGTCGTCCGCGTTGCGCAGGTCGAGGATCTCCTCGACGACGGCGCGGTACTCACGCTCCTGCGCGCGGATCCCTTCGTCGCGCTCGGTCGGGTCGTCGTGGGGTGCGACCTCGATGCGCAGGGTGCCCGCGACGCTGGTCTGGGCCGCGCCGGCGACGCCGCGCCGGACGCCCTCGACGGTCACGGCCTTCGCCCCACCTGGGAGCTGGAGGCGGTCGTGGATCTCGGCGACGGTGCCGACGGAGGCGAACGCGTCGTCCTTGCGGGGAACGAGCAGGACCTCGTCCTCGTCGCCGACGTCGATCGCCAGCGTCAGGTTCATCCCGGGGAAGACGACTACGTCGTCGAGGGGAATAAGGGGAAGTGTGCTCACGGTGCGGCCTCTCTGATCGGGTGGAGAACGGAACCCTATCACTAACGATTATGTATGCCAACGATTATGAATCCGTGGCATCGCCCGCTATATTGCGTCGGCGATGGCGGTCAAACCCAGACAATCGACCTCCAAGCCGACCGCGAGCTGCGGCGTCCTCCTCTTCCGTCTCTCGCGAGCCTCCGGGGAGGGCCTGGGGGATGCGCTCGCGGAGGTCGGCATGCGCGCTACTGCCTTCGCCATCCTGCACCAGCTCTACGAGGCCGGGCCGATCTCACAGCAGGCGCTCGGGCGGGCGCTGCGGATCCACGCGAGCAACCTCGTCGCGCTGATCGACGAGCTCGAGGCCAACGGGTCGGTCATCCGCCGCCGGGACCCGGAGGACCGGCGTCGTTACCTCCTCGAGCTGACCGACGACGGCGTCCGCCGCCTCGCCGAGGCGGAGACGGTCGCCAAGATCGCCGAGCGCGACATGCTCTCCCCGCTGACCGGGCAGGAGCGAGAGCGGTTGCGGAGCTATCTGACGAAGCTGGCCGGGCACTCGTGCCCGCCTCAGGACAGGTGCCGCGGCTGACGTTCAGCCGGGTGTCGGGGTCCCTTGCGCCGCCGGCGTCTCCGCCTCGTCGCCGTTCGCCTTCACGAGCATGCCGTCCTGACGGATCCGCCTCTGTTCGCGGTCGAGGCGGGCGACCTCCTGGGCGAGGATCTTCGTCTCCTCGCTGAGGCGGGAGAAGGCGACCGAGAAATGCAGGGCGAGCACGAAGACGGTCCCGAGGCCGAGCAGAAACAGCGCGTTGACCGGTGTGCGGATCCCGAAGGCGGTCGCGATCAGGTGAACGCCGCCGCTCCAGAGCGAGAGCACGACCAGCACGATGGAGGCGCTGATCCAGAGCAGCGCGTAGCGCTCG
Organism: uncultured Solirubrobacterales bacterium; assembly: GCA_963826475.1. GTDB lineage: Bacteria > Actinomycetota > Thermoleophilia > Solirubrobacterales > 70-9 > RHKX01. The sequence goes on from CAWGXC010000004.1 coordinate 92,371, forward strand.
ACCAGGCGCCGGCGCCTGACGAGCTCGATGACCAGGACGAGGAACAGCATCGTCCCGACGCCGGCGATCCACTGCCCCTGCAGGCCGAGGTCGCCGCGCTCGGCGACTACCGTGATGGCGGCTCTGACGCTCACGCCGAGCCGCTCCCCTCGATCCGGCCTGCCCCGGGGGGCGCCGCCGGGGGCGGTGGCGTGATGTCGAACTCGCCCGTCTCCGGGGGCCTGGCGTCGAAGGCGGTCGGCCTCCGGCGGAGCAGCCCGACGAACAGGGCGAGCATCACCTTCGCCATGTAATAGGCGGCGCGGGGGTAGTCGATCGAGCTGCGGCCGAAGCCGCGCGCGTTCATCCGCACCTGGACCTCGTGGATGCGCAGGCGGTGGTGATGGCACATCAGGATCGCCTCGACCTCGGGGTAGTCGTGCGGATAGTCGCGGGCGAACAGCTCGATGCCCTTGCGGTTGGTCATCCGGAAGCCGGAGGTCGGGTCGGTGATCTTCTGCCGGGTCAGGGCGGTCAGGACGATCGAGAAGATCATGTTGCCCGCGCGGCGACCGATCGGGACCTTGTAGCCCGGATCGCCGCGGAAGCGCGTTCCGTAGACCATGTCGGCCTCGTCGCCGGTGCGCAGCTTCTCCAGCATCTCGGGCAGGTACTCGGGCTTGTGCTGGCCGTCGCCGTCGACCTGGACGGCGACGTCGTAGCCGTGCGCGAGGGCGTACTTGTAGCCGGACTGCATCGCTCCGCCGATCCCGAGGTTGAACGGATGGCGGATGACGACCGCGCCGGCCGCCTCGGCCTCCGTGACGGTCGAGTCGACGGAGCCGTCGTCGACCACGACCACGTCGAAGGGCGGCTCCTGGCGGCGGATGTCGCGGACGACGCGCGCGACCATCCCCTCCTCGTTGAGGGCCGGCACGATTGCGAGCAGTCGCAGTTTGGAATGTTCGTTCGGCATGGCGGCGAAGTCCCGGATGGCTGGGGCGGATACCGGAGCCGGAAGCCAAAGGTAGCGGGCGTCAGGTCGCGCCGTCCCATAACTAGCCTGGACGCAACGATGCGATCTGACGCGCGAGCACTGCAATCGCTTGAGGGCGAAGTCGTCGACTGCCGCGCATGCCCGCGGCTCGTTGCGTGGCGGGAGGCGGTCGCGGCCGACCCGCCCAAGCGCCATCGTGACGAGGAGTACTGGGCGCGACCGGTTCCGGGCTTCGGCGATCCGGATGCCGGCATCGTCCTGATCGGACTCGCGCCGGCGGCCAACGGCTCGAACCGCACCGGGCGCATGTTCACCGGGGACCGCTCCGGAGATTGGCTCTACCGGGCGCTGCATCGTGCCGGACTCGCAAATCAACCGACCTCGACCCATCGCGACGACGGGCTGCGGCTGGACAAGGTCTGGATCAGCGCCGTCGTCCGCTGCGCGCCGCCTGACAACAAGCCGACGACGGCCGAGCGGGACGAGTGCCTTCCCTATCTGGTTCGCGAGCTGCAGCTGCTGAGATCGGCCAAGGTGCTGCTGGCACTCGGCGCCTTCGGCTGGGCCGGTGCGCTGCGGACGCTGAGCGAGCTCGGGCACGAGGTCCCCGTTCCGCGGCCGCGATTCGGGCATGGCGCGGAGGTGAGGATCGGGGACTTGACTCTGCTCGGTACCTACCATCCGAGCCAGCAGAACACGTTCACCGGCCGCCTGACCGAGGAGATGCTCGATCGGGTGATCGTCCGCGCTCGCGAGCTCAGCTAAAGCTCCTCCCTCGGCGCCCGATAGTGCCTGCAACGGGGCGATAGGGGAGATCTTCAGATGGCGGGCAAGAAAAGTGATCACGTGGATGCGGAGTCGGGGTTCACCTCCCGCGAGGCGGACCTCGCCGCTGCGCTCGGCAACGCCTTCAGCCGCAACGAGCTCGCGGTCGTCTACCAGCCGCTCGTGCAGTCCGGCGGGGGAGACATCGTCGGCGTCGAGGCGCTCCTGCGCTGGGAGCGTCCCAGCCACGTAACCGTCCGCCCGGCCGACTTCATACCGGTCGCCGAGAGCTCGGGCCTGATGATCGGCATCGGCAGGTGGGCGCTGCGGACCGCCTGCGAGCAGCTTGCGGCCTGGTCCGACGACGGCATCGGCCGCGACCTCATCCTGCACGTCAACCTGTCCGCCACCGAGCTCCGCGATCCGGGCCTCCTCGACGCCGTCTCGTCGACCTTGGCGGAGACGGGCGTCAGCCCGATCCAGCTCTGTCTCGAGATCAGGGAGTCGCTGATCGAGCCGGGCGACGTTGGCGCCGAGACCGTCCTGCACGGCCTGGAGCAGCTCGGGGTGCGGCTCTGCCTCCAGGACTTCGGCAGTGACTTCTCGGTCGACGCGATCACGCGTTACCGGTTCGACTACGCGAAGGTCACCCGCGATCTGACCGGGGGGCTCGACTCGCCGCTCCATCGCGCCCGCCTCGTGCGCGGCCTGCTCGGCATGGCCCGCGCCCTCGGAACGACCTTGATCGCGGAGGGGATCGAACGAGGGGACGAGCTCGATCGAATCGCCGCGCTCGGAATCGTCAAGGTTCAGGGGTACGCGACCGGGCGTCCCGCGACGGGCGCCGATCTCGGTCGAGCGCTCACCTCCGAGCGCTCCTGGGACTTCGCCTCAGTCGGCTAGGGACTTCGCCGGCCCTGCCGGCGGCCATAAGATCGGCGGGCCTTGGTTCCGCTGAACATCCCGAACTCCCTGACGATGCTGCGGATCCTCGCGGCACCGGTTGTTGTGGTCGCGCTGCTCGGCGAGGTGCCCCACGGCGACCTCTGGGCCGGAATCGTCTTCGCGGCGGCGGCCTTCACCGACGGCCTTGACGGGTACATCGCTCGCCGCAAGAACAGCATCACCACCTTCGGCAAGCTGATGGACCCGATTGCCGACAAGCTCCTGATCATCGCCGCGCTCGTCTCGCTCGTCTCGCTCGACCGGCTCGAGGCTTGGATCGCGATGCTGATCATCGCCCGTGAGCTCGCCGTCACCGGCCTCCGCGCCGTCGCCGTGGAACAGGGCGTCGTGATCTCCGCCAGTTGGCTCGGCAAGGTGAAGACCGCGCTCCAAGTCGCCGCGATCATCGGCCTGATCGCCGTCGACCCGGCACCAATCGGCGTCAACCTGCTCGTCTACGCCGCCGTCGCGGTCACCGTCTGGTCGGGAGCCGACTACTTCTTCGGCGTCAGGCGGCGGATCGAGCTGGATCGGCGCATGAAGGCGGAGGCGAAGCCCGAGTCGGCTGGATAGGGATCCTTCGGGCGAGGGGCGACTTTGAGCCGGATACCGACCTGAACTCGCCCCTCAACACCGCCGCATCGGCTAAGCCGACGCCTCGACCGTTCCCGACGCCACTCGGCTCAACAGCCCGTCGGCGCCGAACCTCCACGGTTCGGTGGCCACCAGGAGCAGGCCGCCGAGCACCTCGGCGTCGGAGCCGAGGCTGCCGGCGACGATCTCCACCCCATCATGGGCGGCCTGGACCGCCGAGCGGCCGACGGCGGTGCGCAGGGGCTCGAGCAGGATCTCGCCGGCGCGGGCGAGCTCGCCCCCGACGACCACGCGATCCGGCCCGAGGAGGTTGACGAGGCTGGCGACGGCGATGCCGATGTGGCTGCCGGCGTCGGCGATGACGCGCTTGCAGGCGACCTCGCCCTCGAGGGCGAGGTCGACCAACCGCTCGACGGTGTCGATGCCGGGGTTGCCGCTGCGCAGCGTCTCCAGGACCGCGCTGCCGCCGGCGTAGAGCTCGAGGCAGCCGCGGTTGCCGCAGCGGCACAGGGGACCGTCCTCGGCAACAGTGATGTGGCCGATCTCACCGGCCGTGCCGGTGACCCCGCGGAAGAGGAGCCCGTCGTGAATGAGGCCGGCACCGATGCCGGTCGCGACCTTGATGTAGGCAACCTGCTCGCCGCCCGCTCCGGCTCCCCACTTCGCCTCGGCGAGGGCGCCGAGGTTGGCGTCGTTGTCGACGACCGTCGGCAGCTGCAATCGCTCCGACAGCTCGGCGGCGAGGGGGACGCCGGCCCAGCCGGGAAGGATGTTGGTGGAAGCGATGATCCCCTGATGGGAGATCGGGGCGGGCAGCCCGACTGCGGTGCCGATGACGAGGTCGCGATCGAGGCCGGCCTCGGCGAGCAGCTCGTCGACGAGCCGGCTGGCGGCGGCCAGGCCGCTCTCCACCCCGTGCCCATATTCGAGCGCGATCCAGCGCCTGGCGAGAACGCGATGCCCGAGATCTCCGATTGCCACAGCGAGGTGCCGCGCGCCGATGTCGACGCTGACGGCGGCTCCGGCAGAGGCTTCGAGGCGGATCCGGCGAGAGGGCCGTCCGCCGGTCCGCTTGCCGTCGCCCTCCTCTCCGTTGGGGGAGTCGCTGACAAGCCCCAGGTCGATCAGCTCCGCGAGCAGAGTCGAGACCGTGGTCCGCGAGAGCCCGGTGAACGTAACCAGCTCGCCGCGCGTAAGCGGCCCGCGCGTTCGCAGCTCGTCTACGAGCGCGGCGCGGTTGTCAATCCGCAGCCGGCGCTGGGACCCGTCCTTCATTGGGTCTCAGTAAAGACGCTCAGCGGGGCAGTTGTCAATCGGTTGACACAACCTGAGCCCAAAATGGGGCTCATTACGACAACCGCTTGACAAATCTATTCCGCCCTGATTGGGTCCGCGTCGACTAGGTTTTTCTTTGAGGAGAGGAGACGGAATGTCGATCAGGAACGGTGGCGCAAAAATCGCCACCTCGTTATTCGCGTCAGGAGTTCTGGCGCTTGGACTTGCCGCTTGCGGCACCACGAGCAACGACTCGTCGGATTCGTCGGCATCGAGCGGGGGCGCCACCAGCGGCACCGTCGGCTTCCTGCTGCCGGAGACGAAGACGACGCGCTACGAGGCCTTTGACCATCCGCTGTTCGAGAAGGCGCTCTCTGACCTGTGCCCGGACTGCCAGCTGAAGTACGCCAACTCGAACCAGGACGCCGCCCAGCAGCAGTCCCAGGCGGAGTCCATGCTGACCCAGGGGATCGACGTCATGGTCCTCGACCCGGTTGACGGTGCCGCCGCTGAGGCGATCGTCAACAAGGCCCAGAGCCAGGGCGTGCCGGTCATCTCATACGACCGCCTCGCCAGCGGACCGGTGAGCTACTACGTCTCGTTCGACAACAAGAAGGTCGGCGAGCTGCAGGGCGAGGAGCTGCTCAAGCAGCTTGGATCCGGTGCGAGCTCGGACAAGATCGTGATGATCAACGGTTCACCGACCGATCCGAACGCGGCTCAGTTCAAGGCCGGAGCTCACTCGGTGCTGGACGGCAAGGTCGACATCGCCAAGGAGTTCGACACCCCCGACTGGAGCCCGGACAAGGCCCAGACGGAGATGCAGTCGGCGATCACCTCGGTGGGCGCCGGCAACATCGCCGGCATCTACTCGGCCAACGACGGAATGGCGGCGGGGATCGTCGCCGCGACGAAATCGGCCGGACTCGGCCAGATTCCGCTGACCGGCCAGGACGCGCAGGTCGACGGCATCCAGCGAGTGCTCTCGGGCGACCAGAGCATGACCGTCTACAAGGCGATCGGGCCGGAGACTCAGGCCGCCGCCGCGATGGCGGTCGCGTTGATCAAGGGTGAGGACTACCCCGACGCGACGGATTCGCTGGACAACGGGACCACGAGCGTCCCGTCCCAGCTCCTCGATCCAGTGGTCGTGACCGCTGACAACGTCGAGGACACCGTGATCAAAGATGGGTTCTACACGGCGAAGGACATCTGTACGGGCACGTACGCGGCCGATTGTCAGAAGGCCGGAATCCAGTAGGACGAACGAAGTTCGGTCGTCGCCCGCGCGGAGTCGATCCGCGCGGGCGCCGCCCGTGACGCGGGAGGAAACTTTGACCGCCACCACCGAGACGATCGAGCGGCCCACGGCGAGCGAGGCCGCCGGGCCGCTGCTGAAGGTCAGTGGGATATCGAAGAGCTTCGGCGCGGTCCAAGCGCTCACCGACGTGGACCTCGAGGTCGCGGCGGGCGAGGTCATCGCCCTGGTCGGGGACAACGGCGCCGGCAAGTCCACCCTGGTCAAGGCGATCTCAGGTGTGGACCCTCCTGATCAGGGCACGATCGAGTGGGAGGGCAAGCCGGTCACGATCAGCAAGCCGACCGTGGCGCAGGCCATCGGCATCGCAACCGTGTTCCAGGATCTCGCGCTCTGCGACAACCTCGATCTCGTCGCCAACCTCTTCCTCGGACGCGAGAGCACCGCGTCACGGATCGCTCGACGAGATCGACATGGAGAGTCGCTCCCGGGAGCTGCTCGACGAGCTCGCGGTGACGACGATCCAGGAGGTCCGCACCCCGGTCGGCCTGCTCTCGGGCGGTCAGCGCCAGTCGGTGGCGATCGCCCGCTCGCTGCTCGGTGAGCCGCGCGTGGTGATCCTCGACGAGCCGACCGCGGCCCTCGGCGTCGCGCAGACCGCTGAGGTCCTCTCCCTCGTCGAGCGGCTTCGCGACCGTGGCTTCGGCGTGATCCTGATCAGCCACAACCTCCCCGACGTCTTCGCGGTCTGCGATCGCATCGTCGTCCTCCGGCTCGGTCGCAACGCCGGCAGCTTCGAGGTCGCGAAGTCGTCGAACCAGGAGATCGTCGCCGCGATCACGGGTGCTGACGACAACGCGGTCACGCGACGAGCCGGGAGAACGTTGGATCCGAGGGGAGGCGACGCGGCATGAGCGGGGCCGCGGGGATCGGCGGGGTTGGGCTGCCAACTCCCGAGGATGGGCCGAAGGGGATCGTCAAGAGTCCGCTTGCGCAGCTCCGCAGTCGGGTTCGAGCCGGCGAGCTCGGCTCCATTCCGGTCGTCATCGGCCTGATCGTGATCTGGATCGTGTTCCAGGCGCTCAACTCGGCATTCCTGTCGTCGGAGAACCTCTCGAACCTCGCCCAGCAGATGGCCGCCACCGGGACCATCGCACTCGGCATCGTGCTCGTTCTCTTGCTCGGAGAGATCGACCTCTCCGTCGGCTCGGTCAGCGGCGTCACCGCAGCGATCCTCGCCGTGCTCAACGTCAATCACGGCATGAACGCGGTCCCCGCGGTCATCATCGCGCTCGCAGCCGGGCTCGCCATCGGCGCCATCCACGGCTTCTTCTTCACCAAGGTCGGCGTGCCGACCTTCGTCGTCACCCTGGCCGGCCTGATCGGCTGGCAGGGCCTGCAGCTCGCCGTGCTCGGCAGGGACGGCACCCTCAACTTCGCCTTCAACGGCGGCATCGCGAAGCTCGCCAACACCTACTACGTCGATTCCATCGGCTACACGATCGCGATCGTGATCGCGGTCATCTACGCGGCCTCCGCACTGCTGGGAATGCGCCGCAGGAAGGCCGCCGGGCTGAGAGCGCGAAGCCCGATCGAGATCGGGATCCGCGCCATCCTCCTGGGCGCCGCGCTGCTCGTCGTCGCCGCCGTGATGAACGGCTACCGCGGCGTTCCCCTCGCGCTGCTGATCTTCGGTGGGCTGGTCGTCCTCTTCGACCTCATCCTCAGGCGCACCGTCTTCGGTCGCCAGATCTTCGCCGTCGGCGGCAACGCCGAGGCCGCCCGCAGGGACGGGCATCAACGTCACCCGCGTGCGCGTCTCGGTAATGATGATCGCCTCGATGATGGCCGCCGCAGGTGGCGTGCTCGCGGCGTCCCGCTTGTTCGCCGTCAATCAGAGCTCCGGCGCCAGCGACGTGCTGCTGAATGCCATCGCCGCCGCGGTCATCGGCGGCACGAGCCTCTTCGGCGGCCGCGGCAGCGCCTACGCGGCGCTGCTCGGCATCTCGTGATCCAGTCGATCGCCAACGGGATGCTGCTGCTCAGCCTCGGCACCGACGTCCGCTTCATGATCACGGGCGGTGGTGCTGGCAGGGCCGCCTCGACGCCTTCGCACGCCGCGGCCAGCGGGCAAGAGGACTGGCCTGACGGCCCTCGCATAGGCTGCCGGCGATGAATCGCCGGATCACGCCCTTCTTCACGACCGGCGTGAGCGTGTTGGTCGCCGCCCTGGCGTTCGCGGCGGCGCCCGCCTCGGCGCAGACATCTGGTGACGCCGGCGGCTTCTGGGACCTGGTGCCGATCGGCCACGGCGAGACCACCAATCTCGCCGACACCCTCGACTTCCTCTCCACCGGCACCCCCCCGCCTTCCTTCGAGGCTGAGCGGGGCCTCTTCGAGGCTCTGCGAACGGCCGCTCCGAACGTCGAGACGGCACAGCTCGATCAGTACTACAAGCCCGCCCCGATCGAGCTCGGCCCCGGGCAGGTCACCTCGAGCGAATCCCCGCGCCCCGGCGTCACGATCGAGCGCGACGCCTACAACGTCCCGTTCGTGCACGGCGACACCCGTGCCGACGTGATGTGGGGAGCCGGCTATGCCGCCGCTGCTGACCGCCTCTTCTTCATCGACGTACTCCGCCACCAGGCGCACGGCCGGCTGACGGAGCTGATTGGACCAGGGATCGACGGCGCAACGGTCAAGAGCGACGTCGACCAACTCAGCGTCACCGACTACCGGACCGAGGACCTGCAGCGGATGCTCGACCGCACCGCCGCCTCGGGGCCGGATGGCGCCGCGGTCCTGGCCGACCTGACCGATTACGTCGCCGGCATCAACGCCTACATCGCCGCGGCGCGGATCAACCCGGACCTGGCGCCGGCGGAGTACGCGCTGCTCGGCAAGGAGATAGAGGACTTCGAGATCACGGACGCGGCTTCGATCATCGGACTGATCAACGGCTACTTCGGACGGGGCGGGGGAGTCGAGCTCGACGACGCCGCCGTCTACCGGGCCGCTCAGCGGCGCTTCGGCAAGCATGCGTCGAAGGCGGTGGTCGCTGACTTCCGCTCGCTCAACGACCCGGAGGCGCCGGTGACGACGACGAAGCGATTTCCGTTCGACGATCCCGGCGCCACCGACCCGCGCTCGGTCGCGAGCCCTGACGCGCGCAGCCTCACGGTCGAGCAAGTCGTTCGCGACCCAAGCTCGGCCTCCGCCTCCCAGGTCGATGGCGGCGCCACTGCGCTGGGCGGGATCCAGGAGCTGCGGCGAACGGGCGGGCTGCCGATCACCGGTATCGCGTCGAACGCGATCGCGATCCCTGCCAAGGACTCCGCGACCGGCCGCCCGTTGCTCGAGGGCTCTCCGCAGGTCGACTTCTACGCCCCTCCGATCCTGCTCGAGGAGAGCCTCGACGGGCCCGGCATCCACGTCCGCGGCGTCGCGCTACCGGGCGCCGGTCCCTACGCCGTAATGGGACACAACAGTGCGTTGGCCTGGACGACGACGACGGCTCAGGGAGACAACACCGACACGTTCGCCGAACGCCTCTGCGCGGCCGGCGGCGGGAGGCCGACCATCGCCTCGACGAGCTACGTCTACCGCGGGAAGTGCATCCCGCTCCAGCAGCACGACGATCCGGTTAGCTGGGACCCGGGGCCGGCCGACCTGAGCGCCGATCCCACCGTTCAGAGCTACCACGCCACGTTCCACACGGAGCGCTCGGTGCACGGCCCGATCATCGCCCGCGGAAAAGTCGGGGGCAAGCCGGTCGCCTACTCCCGCGCCCGCTCCAGCTACCAGCATGAAACGGACTTCCTACCGGCCTTCAAGGCGCTCAACGGCGGCGTGACGACCGCGGGCAAGGTGCAGCGGACTCTGGCGAGCGTGACCGGCTCCTACAACTGGCTCTTCGCCAACGCCAAGCATGTGGGCTACGTGCAGTCCGGCACCTACCCGAGGCGGGCGAAGGGCACCTCGACCGACCTGCCGAGCTGGGGGACGGGAAAATGGGACTGGAAGGGCTTCGATCCGAAGAGCTACGAGGCCGACTACATGCCCTACCGGAGTCTGCCGAAGGAGGTCGATCCCAAGCGGGGCTACCTGCTGAGCTGGAACAACAAGCAGGCACCGGGCTGGCGGGCATCCGACTACGACTGGGAGTACGGGCCCGTCCATCGCGCCCAGCGGCTCGAGCGGCGCGTCCGAGCCGGCCTCGCCGGCGATCGCAAGCTCGACCTCGGTGAGCTGGCCGGGATCACCGGAGACGCCGGGACGGTCGACGTGCGCGGCGAGGAGGTGACGCCGCTGATGCTGAAGGTCCTGGGCAAGCCCGGCAAAGGCGAGACGGGAATTGCGATCCGTGCCCTGCGGCGCTGGGTCAAGGGTGGCGCGCACCGGATCGACCGCGATGGCGACGGTGTCTATGAGGACTCTCTGGCCGTCGCATTGATGGATCGTTGGTGGGATCCGGCGGTGCGCGGGATCTTCAAGCCCGCGCTCGGGAGCAGGATGATTGACGCCATCACGCACATCAACCCGATCGACTACCTCCCCGTCGACGGTCCGGACACCTGGTTCTACGGCTGGATGAGCTACGTCTCCAAGGATCTGCGCACGATCCTCGGCGAGAAGGTCAGGGGCCGATACTCACGCGAGTACTGCGGCGGCGGCAAACGCGGTGCCTGCCGCCGGGTCCTGCGCAAGAGCCTGAAGACGGCGATCGCGGGCGTCGAGGAGGACTACGGGAGCCTTGCAGCCGCCGCCGTCCCCTCAACCTGTCCGGTCACGGTCCCGAAGGGCTGCGACCAGCTCGAGTTCATCGCCGCCGGAGCCGTGGAGTTGCCGCCGACGCCGTGGCAGGACCGCGGCAGCTACCAGCAGATGGTGGAGGTGGGTGCCGGCCACGGAGGCTGAGCATCCTGGCTCAGGCGGCAGCCGGTGCCTCGAGCCATTCGCGCATGGTGAGGTGATGCGGGGAGCGCTCGCCGGTCTCGAGCTCGCGGAGGACGTCGGCGAGCTCCCCCGAGCGCTCGGCGATGACGTTGTGGCGGTGAATCGTCTCCAGGTTCTCCTGGCGGGCGAGCACGAAGCCGTTGTCGTCGGCGAGCTCCGGATGGGCCGCGGCCACCTGCCGCACCATCTCGCGGACGCAGTCCTCGACGAAGCGGGGGTTCGCGTGAGCCTTCTCGACGACCGCGCGCTCGTCCTCGCGCTTGAGCAACTCGTAGATCTCCGAGGACATCGAGGACTCCACGATGGTGAGCAGCTCCCGCGCGTCGATCTCGAGCGCACAGCCCTCGCCGCGACCGAGGTAGAGCGTCCCGATGCCGCGCTGATTGTGGGTCGCGACGGGCACGCATTCCAGGATCTCGTCGATTTGCGCTCCCTCGTAGCCGCGACCTGAGAGCTTCTCGCGGGCCCCGGCGGCGATCAGCTCCTGGGCGCACGGGCATGCGGTCATGCCCTGGGCCTGCACGCCGGTGAGCGTGCGGGTGCCCGATGCGGAAGCCACCGCGGTGCCGAACAGGGTGTAGATCTCCTGCGTGGCCCTGCCGCTGACCGGCGCTTGCATCGTCTGGGGGTAGCGGGCCGCGAGGGAGACCTCGGCCCGCAGGCCGTCCTGGCGGTCTCGCACCTGCTCGGCGATCCTCGCGGCGAGGTGCTCGGCCTTGAGCGATTCGCGAAGCACGGATTCGTCGATCGCCTCGTTGACGACCTCCTCGAATCGCGACATGTGGACGCCCGCCTGGGCGGGGTCGAGGTCGACGTAGCACTCGAGCTCGGCGAAGAAGAGCTGCGGGCCCGCGTCGTCGGTGGCGTCGACGCGGATCACCTTCTCGACGCCGCGGACACCGACTCTGGTCAGGCTGATCTCCGTCCGGGGGCGGCGAGCCTGGACGTCGGGACCGGGTGAATGAAGCAGTGTCGGTGGGCGGTTCATGGTTTCGCTCGCGACCGGAAGGGTAACGGGGACGGTTCCTCTCCTGCCGGCCGTGGCATACTCGCGGGACGCTTCAAGGAGGGGGCATCGGCTCCCACCGGATCACGGGGCAAAAATGTCGGAGGAGTTGCAGGTAACTGAGGTTCCTGAGGGGGAACCGCCGAGTGAGATTCTCGGCGTCGCGCTTGTCGCGGCCGGACGCGAGCGCGGCTATTTGACCGTTGCGCAGGTCACCGAGGCGCTCGAGGAGGTGGACCTCAGCCCGGAGGGCGTTCAGGAGCTGCACGCGCAGCTGCTCGACGCCGGGATCGAGGTGATCGGCGATGAGCCGGAGTCGGCCTCTCGGATCAGCGCGAACGGATCGTCGGCCGCCGTTGCCGATCTGAACGTCGAGCCGGGCGTCGACTCCCTGCGCCTCTACCTGCATGCGATCGGCCGGGTCGAGCTGCTCACGGCGGTCGGCGAGGTCGATTTGGCGAAGCGGATCGAGCGCGGCGATGTCAACGCCAAACGCCAGATGGTCGAGGCCAATCTCCGCCTGGTCGTATCGATTGCCAAGGGCTACGTCGGCCGTGGCCTCAGCTTCCTCGACCTGATCCAGGAGGGCTCGCTCGGGCTGATCCGCGCGGTCGAGAAGTTCGACTACCGGCGCGGCTACAAGTTCTCGACTTATGCGACCTGGTGGATTCGCCAGGCCGTCACCCGGGCCATCGCCGACAAGAGCCGGACGATCCGGATCCCCGTTCACGTCAACGAGAAGCTCGCCCGGGTCCGCAGCGTCGAGCGCTCCCTCGTCCAGGATCTCGGCCGTGAGCCGGAGCCCTGGGAGGTGGCGAGGGAGGTCGGCCTTGCTCTCTCGGAGGTCCGGGAGCTGATGGGGTTCGGCAGTGCGCCGGTGTCGCTGGAGGCGCCGATCGGCGAGGACGGCAGCGGCCGGATCGCCGACCTGGTCGCCGACGAATCCTCGGATGGCCCCTTCGAGCACGCCACCGACTCGCTGCAGCGGGAGGGCCTCAAACGAGCCCTGAGCCTGCTCGGCGATCGCGAGCGGACGGTTATCGAGCTGCGCTACGGACTCACCGGAAGGCCGCCGCTGACGCTCGAGCACATCGGTCGGGACTTCGGCATCACCCGCGAGCGCGTCCGTCAGATCGAGTCGAACTCCCTGCGCAAGCTCAAGCGCTTGCCGCAGGCCCAGTCGCTTCGGGAGTCGTGAGGGCCGAGTCTGGCTCCGCAGCGTGGACCCGGGACACGCGGATTTCACCGGGCCCTTCTGCGATCACCTCGAATTGATCACCCGGCGACAAGCCGGCTGCGCGGAACGGTCCGATCGGCACGGTCATCTGATGTCCCGGCGACATCCGTGAGCGCCCGATCGAACTGACACGCACCCCGACCTTCTGCGGGGCCGGGGTGCGTGCTGTAGGTGGGGGAGGAGGGATTCGAACCCACTCAGCCAGAGGCATGTGGTTTACAGCCACACCCGATTCACCATCTCCGGAGCTCCCCCAAGGGGACGCGGATTGTAGGCATCGTTCGAGTGCCGGTGGCAGACGGCCCGATTCGTCGAGCTGGAACTCTGAATACTTGGGTCCGCCGAGCTTGATTCCGACTGATCCATCGACGGCGGAAGCAGGAATGAGCCAGCGACGTCGGTCGGCGACGAGGACGAACAAGAGGTCGCACCGAGAGCGATCGAAATACTTTGCGATGCGGTTCCAACTCTGGTTACCGCCTGAAGTCGCCAGGCAGATGCTGTACCGCTCGCCTGCCCGGACCCGTGACGTCTTGACCTGGACCCGGAGGGGATGCGTGCCGAAGTCAGCGAGCAGGTCGTAGTTGGCGCAGTGAAACAGCGGGAGCGAAACGTCCGCGCCGAGTTCGGTGAGCGCTCCGATGGCATGGGCCTCGCCAACGTCACCCTGTTTCCGAGGATGGAATCCAACGGCCATACTACGAACATACGTTCGCCATCGGACGGAACCCGCCCCCTCCCGCTAACCTGCTGCCTCACGCCCGGATAGCTCAGCGGTAGAGCACCTCCATGGTAAGGAGGGGGTCGTGGGTTCAAGTCCCACTCCGGGCTCTTTCCACGGGAACTGACGGGGGAGGCTTCTCCATGAATGCTGAAAGCACAAGCGTGGCTGTGGTCGGCCTCGGATATTGGGGACCGAACAGGCTCCGCGCCCTGAACGACATCATGGAGACCAGGGTCTCCTGGATCTGCGACAGCGACATCGAGCGGCTCGAGCGCCACGCTCGCCGCCACCCGGAGATCATGGCCAGCACCGACATCGCCGACCCGCTGGCCGATCCCTCCGTCGACGCCGTGGTCCTCGCAACCCCGGCGTTCACCCACCACGATCTCGCCACCCGCTGCCTGCAGGCGGGCAAGCACGTCTTCGTCGAGAAGCCGCTGGCGGCATCGACGGCCGAGGCGGCCGACCTGATCGAGCTGGCGGAGGAGCGCGGTCTCGTGCTCGTCTGCGGTCATACGTTCCTTCACAGCCCGGCCGTCCGGGCGGTCAAGCGGATCCTCGATCGCGGCGACCTCGGCGAGCTCTACTTCATCTCCTCGAGCCGGGTGAACCTCGGTCCCTACCGCAGCGACGTCGGCGTGATCTTCGACCTCGGCCCGCACGACTTCTCGATCCTCCGCTACTGGCTCGACTCCGCTCCCTCCTCGGTCAGCGCCGTCGGCCGCGCCGTGATCACCGATCAGGTCTCGGACGTCGCCTTCATCGACCTCACGTTCCCCGACGGCCTGCTCGCTCACGTCGAGCTCAGCTGGCTGGCCCCGAGCAAGATGCGCCAGACGGTCATCGTCGGCAGCGAGAAGATGCTCGTCTACCAGGACGGCAGCGCGGAGCCCGTTCGGCTCTTCGACAGCGGCATCGACTACCGCGACCCCGAGACCTACGGCGAGTATCAGCTCTCCTACCGAACCGGCGACGTCACCTCGGTTCGGGTCGACGTCAAGGAGCCGATCGTCTCCGAGCTCGAGGACTTCGCCGCCGCCATACGAACGGGCTCCGACCCCGTCAGCGGGCTCGATGTGGCGATGGACGTACTGCGCACGGTCGAGGCCGCCGAGCTCTCGCTCTCGAAGTCGGGGCTGAACATGCCGCTCGCCAAGGCACCCGTCGTCGGCGCCGGGAAGAACGGCCGGTGAGCCTGGAGGTCGACTCGCCGGGCGAATCCGCCCGCCGCGATCCGCACACCCGCACGCCCGCGGCAGCGCCGGCCGGCAGCGGCGTCATCTCATCGCAATGGGGACGACGCGACCGGATCAGCAGGCGGATGCTGCTGGCCGCCGACATGACCGGCATCCTGGTCGCGCTCTGGGCGGCGGCGGCGATCGTGGGGGAGCGCTCCGATCCGCTGCAGCTGGCCCTCTACGCGCTCCCGACATTGCCCGCGTGGGCTCTCCTCTTCAAGCTCTACGGCCTCTACGACCGTGACGTGCGGCGAATCAGCCATGCGGGCATCGACGACCTGCCCTGGCTCTTCCACGCGATCGTCGTCGGCGGCCTTCTCTTCTGGGGCTATCTCCACCTCGAGTTCAGCCACTCCTCGCGGCTCCTGTTCGCCGAGGCGGCCTGGTTCGGGGGGATCGGCCTGCCGCTGATCGTCGGCCTCCGCTCGCTCGCCCGCACCACCGTCCTGGGGCGGATGGGCGCCGAGCGGATCCTGATCGCGGGCGCCGGTCCCACCGCCGCGCTGCTGGTCCGCAAGATCACGCAGCACCCCGAGTACGGCCTGACGCCGATCGGGCGCCTCGCCCCGAACGGTGCGATGGCCGAGGCGATCGATCCCGCCGCCGACGGGGCAAGCGCTCCGGCGAAGGAACCGCACGTACCCCTGCTCGGCACCTCCGACGACCTCGAGCGGCTCGTCGCCAGCGGCGCGCTCGAACGGGTCATCCTCTGCCGCGCCGACCTCGAGACTCCCGAGGTCCTGCGGATGGCCGACGTCTGCCACCGACATTCCGTCAAGGTCGGGATCGTCCCGGCGACCAGCGACGCATACGGCCCGTCGGTCGAGCTCGACGCGGTCGAGGGCGTGACCGTCCTCGGCGTCAACCCGCCGGTGCTGGGTCGGACGTCCCGACTGCTCAAGCGCGGCTTCGACCTCGTCATCGCCACGGCCATCCTCACCCTCGCGGCACCCTTGCTGGCGCTGATCTCGATCGCGATCCGGATCGACTCGCGCGGCCCCATCCTCTATCGCCAGGCCAGGGTGGGGAGGGCCGGCAAGCACTTCATGCTGAACAAGTTCCGGACCATGGTTCCCGACGCCGAGCTCCAGCGGGCCGCCCTGATGGAGCACAGTCAGGACCCGAACTGGCTTCACCTCGAAGAGGACCCGAGGATCACGCGGCTCGGCGCGTTGCTGCGCAAGACCAGCCTCGACGAGCTGCCTCAGCTGTGGAACGTGATCCGCGGGGAGATGAGCCTCGTCGGCCCGCGGCCGCTACCCGAGCTCGAGGATGCGAGGGTCGCCGGATGGACCCGCGGACGCCTCGATCTCACCCCTGGGATCACCGGCCTCTGGCAGGTCCTCGGCCGGACGAGCATCCCCTTCGAGGAGATGGTCAAGCTCGACTACACCTACGTGACGAACTGGTCGGTGTGGATGGACGTCCGGCTCCTGCTGAGAACGTTGCCGGCGGTCGTCAAGCGCCGAGGTGTCAACTAGATAACTGCCGGGAAAATGCTCCGCTTCGCGTCCGCTTTCCCCGGGTGGATGGCCACCGGGACAGGAGGTCCTGCAGGTTCCTAGCGCACGCGGGCCGGCTCACCCCGGACCACGGTCCCCGCGGGCACGTCGGTTGCCACTACTGCGCCCGCCCCAACCGTGGCCTCAGCGCCGATCGTCACCCCGCCGAGGATGACTGCTCCGGAGCCGATGGTGGCGCCGTCCTCGACCGCGATCTCCAACAACTGCCAGTCTTCGGGACCCTGCAGCGAGCCGTCGGAGTTGGTGGCCCGGGGGGCCTTGTCGTTGACGAACATCACGCCGTGCCCAATGAACACCCCCTCCCCGATGCGAACCCCTGAACAGATGAAAGCGTGGCTCTGGATCTTGCAGCGCGCTCCCACCTCGACGCCCTCCTGGACCTCGACGAACGGCCCGATCCGGGTCCCCTCGCCGATCGAGCATCCGTAAAGGTTCGTGAAGCTGTGAACGAAGGCACCCTCCCCGAACCGGCAATCCCGGATGAGCCTGTAGGGGGCATCGTTGCTGGGAAGCTCGGACATCAGCCGATCATCTCAGCCGAGCGGATCGAGCGGCTGGGTGAGCGGATCGAGCGGCTCCGCCGCTGGGGCGATGAGCGGGACTGGGTGGGTCCTGATCCCTACGAGGGCCTCAACGCGACGCGCCTGAAATTCATGCGCCGCAGTCCGCTGGGCCGTCGCGCCCTGATCCAGCTCGTCAAACGCTCGCCGGTCGATCTCCGGGGCCCGCTGAGGCATCGAGCCGCGGGTCGACGCCGCCTCGCTCGCTCACGTGGCGTCGAGTTACGCGCGGCTGCAGGCAGCGGACCCCGAACCGCTCCAGCGAGCGCTCGCGGGCGCTCGGGGAGACGCGCTGCCAGGCCTTCCCCGAACCATGCTGGGGCTATCACTTCGACGTCGAGACGCGATTCTTCTTCTACGGGTCCGGGACCCCGAACACGATCGCCTCCGCGTTCGCGGGCCACGCCCTGCTCGACGCGCACCTGGCGACCGGGCGGCCCGAGCCCCTCGAGCAGGCCTCGGGCGTCGGCGACTTCTTCCTCACCCGGATCGGGCTGAACGAGGGCTACGGCGGCTCCTACTTCGGTTACTTCCCGGGTGACCGGACGGCCATCCACAACGCCAACGCCCTCGCCACCGCGCTGCTCGCCCGGCTGCACGCCCGATCGCCGCGGCCGGAGCTGCTGGCCGCCGCGCGCGCGGGGATCCGCTTCGTCCTCGCCCACCAAGGCGGCGACGGCTCGTGGCGTTACGCGGAAGGGCCTCACGGGGATTGGGTCGACAACCTCCACACCGGCTACGTCCTCGACTCGCTGCGACTGTTCGAGGATGCCCTTCCCGGCGTCGAGGAGGGAATCGAGGAGGCGTACGCGCGCGGGCTCGACTTCTACGCTCGCAACCTCTTCCTCCCCGACGGCACCCCGAAGTACTTCGCCGGGTCGGTCCACCCGATCGACGGCCAGAACGTCGCTCAGGCGATCCGCACCTTCGCCCTGGCATCCGTCTCGCGTCCGGGCTACCTCGAGCTCGCCTGGCGCACGTTCGAGTTCGCCGAGGCCCGGATGAGCCGGCCCGACGGCGCCTTCCTCTTCCAGCGCAGGCGGTTCTGGGCCAATCGAGTCCCCCACGTGCGCTGGGTCCAGGCTCCGATGCTCGATGCGCTGAGCCGGCTGTCAGTGGCCAGCCGTCCTCGGGAGCGCGCGACTTGAGCCGGTCTGCGCCGAAGGTCTGGATCGATCTCGCGAGCTCTCCTCATCCGCTGATCTTCGAGCCGATCTGCAGCCGGCTGGAGGCCGAGGGGGCGACCGTCGTCGTCACGGTGCGCGATCACGCGCAGACCCTCGAGCTCTCCCGTCGTCGCTGGCCCGGGGCGACCCCGATCGGTGGGCCGGCCCTCGGCGGTCGGGTGTCGAAGGCGCTCGAGCTCGCCGCCCGTGTGCGCGACCTCGCCCGCTGGGCTCGGGCCGAGCGACCCGACGTCGCGCTGTCGCACAACTCCTATGCCCAGATCCTCGCGGCCCGGCTGGTCGGGGTCCCGGCGGTGACGGCGATGGACTACGAATACCAGCCGGCCAACCACATCGCCTTCCGCGGCGCCTCCCGGATCCTGCTTCCCGAGGCCATCCCCGCGAAGGTGGTCGCCAGGCAGGGGGCCGGCAGCTCCAAGGTGATCCGCTACCCCGGCTACAAGGAGGCCCTATATCTGAGGGACCTGCCTCCAATCGGAGACGTGCTCGGACAGCTCGGCGTCGACGGCGGGCTCGTCGCCGTCGCTCGTGCCGCCGCCGCCGGCGCCGCCTATCACCCGGGCGACAACCCGCTCTTCCTCGAAGCCCTGCGAGAGCTCGGCGCTCGAGCGGGAATGACGACCGTGGTCCTCGCTCGGCACCCGGGCCAGCGCGAGGCGATCGCGCGTCTCGGGCTTCCCTCGCTGGTGCTCCCGGACGAGGCGGTGGATGCCCGATCCCTCCTCCGGGCGGCGGATCTGTTCGTGGGAGCGGGGGGGACGATGTGCCGGGAAGCGGCTCTGCTCGGCGTTCCCGCGTACAGTATTTTCGCCGGCCGCCCGCCGGCGGTGGACCTCAGACTCGAGAAGGAAGGCCTGCTCATGCGGCTCGACCACGTCGATCAGTTCGGGGCGTTGCGGACCCGAGCGAACGGCTCGGGACCTCGGCTCGACCTGATCCGCATCGGCGGTGAGATCGAGGACATCTTCGTCTCCGCCACGCTCGAGGCGGCCGGGGGGAGGTAGGGACGAATGGCGACTCCCGACGCGACTCAGCTGATCGACGAGGTCCCCTTCGTAGACCTCGACCGCCAGCACGCCCCGTTGGCGTCTGAGATCGAAGCCGCGATGGCGGCGGTCGTCAACCGGGGGGACTTCATCCTCGGCGCTGCCGTCGAGGCCTTCGAGCAGGACTTCGCGACCTTCACCGGAGTCGCTCACGCGGTCGGCGTCGGATCCGGCACGGCGGCGCTGACGATTGCGCTGCGGGCGGCGGGCGTCGGCCCCGGCGACGAGGTGATCGTGCCGGCGCACACCTTCATCGCCACCGCCCTCGGGGTAGCGCATGCCGGAGCGACGCCGGTCTTCTGCGACGTCGTCGAGGCGACCGGGCTGCTCGACTTCTCCGCGGCAGCCGATCGGGTCACCCCGCGGACCGCCGCCGTGATCCCGGTGCACCTGTACGGCCAGGTCTGTGCGATGGACGAGGCGGAAGGCTTCGCGGATCGTCACGGGCTCGCGTTGATCGAGGACGCGGCACAGGCCCACGGAGCCCGATGGGACGGCCGCAGGGCCGGCTCCTTCGGCCGCGCGGCCGCCTTCAGCTTCTACCCGAGCAAGAACCTCGGCGCCTTCGGAGACGGGGGGATCGTCTGCACCGACGACGCCGAGATCGCCGCCGCCGCCAGGAGCTGGCGGAACCTGGGTCAGCTCCGCAAGGGCGAGCATCTGAACGCCGGCTTCAACGAGCGCCTCGACACGATCCAGGCGGCGGTGCTCGCCTGCAAGCTTCCCCACCTCGACACATGGAACGACAGCCGTCGTGAGGTCGCCGGCTGGTATCGGGACCGCCTCGGCGGCGTCGGCGCGATCCTCCCCGAGCGCGAGCTCGCCGAGGACGTCTTCCACCTCTTTCCGATCCGCGTCCGCGCTCGCGACGATGTCGCGGCGGCGCTTGCCGAGCTGCGCATCGGAACGGGCATCCACTACACGCCGGCGGTGCACGCTCAGCCGCCGTTCCGAGACGCGGACGCCGAGGGCCCCGCGAGGGACTTCCCGGTCGCCGAGGCCTGGGCGAGCGAGGAGCTCTCGTTGCCGATGTTCGCCGGGATGACCGAGGATGAGGTGGAGACCGTGGCCGTTGCCCTCGACCGGGTCGTCACGCGAGAAGACCTGGGCTGAGGCGGTCGATGGCGGCCGAGAAGGGCCTCGAGGTGAGGGCCTGTCCCCTCTGCGGTTCCCCGCTCGCCGGGAGTGTCCCGGCCCGCGAGATGATGCTCGGGCTCCGCGACCCGTTCCACTACGGCGAGTGCTCGCGCTGTTCGACCCTGGCCCTGCTCGATCCCCCCACGGACCTCAGCACCTACTACCCGTCCGGCTACTACTCGCTGCGCCCGGCGACGCGTCCTCGACGCATCGTGCGCTTGGCGAAGCGCCTGCGGGCGGAGGCCGCGGCCCATGGGCACGTGCGCCTCGCGACATGGATCGGGCTCGGAGCCGGAGCGCCGATGTGGTCGTCGTGGCTCGAGGTCACCGGGCTGGACCGCTCCGCGTCGATCTGCGATGTCGGATGCGGCTCCGGGGACGCGCTCTTCGATCTGCGCGACAACGGCTTCACCAACCTGGTTGGGGCCGATCCGTTCATCGAGGGGCCGATCAGCAGGGACGGGGTCGAGATCCGCAGAGCGACGGCGGCTGAGCTGTCGGGAAGCTTCGACCTGGTGATGTTCAACCATTCCTTCGAGCACGTTCCCGACCCGATCGAGACGCTGCGCGCGGCCGGTGAGCTGCTGGCGCCGGGCGGCACGGTGATGGTTCGCACGCCGATCGCGGGCTGCTGGGCGTGGCGGCACTACGGGGCCGACTGGGTCGGGCTCGACGCCCCACGGCACCTCTTCGTCCCCTCCATCGAGGGACTGCACGCCGGCGCCGGGCGCGCCGGTCTCGAGGTCTTCGAGACCCGCTTCGACTCGACCGACATGCAGTTCTGGCGCAGCGAGCAGTATCGGCGCGATGTCTCTCTCTTCGACCCGGCGTCCCATCAGGTCGATCCCTCCGGCTCTCCGTACTCGCGTGCGCGGATCCGCGCCTGGAGGCGTGAGGCGAAACGGCTCAACCGAGCCGCTGACGGCGACACGGCGGCCGTCTTCCTCAGGCCGTCCGCGGTGAAGCGGAGCGCTTCGTGAGCGCCGTCCCGCCGGGATCCCCGGCGCCTGCGGGTGGTCATGGCCCAGCCCGACCCCCGCAATCCGGGCGGGATCAGCGGCGTGGTCGCCTCACTCGAGCGGGCCGGCCTCGACCGGGCCGTCGAGCTCGTCGAGCTGCCGACCTCGGCGATGTCGAGCCCCCTGCCGGTGAAGCTGGCGCAGGCGACCAGGGCCACGGTGAAGCTGATCGGACTGCTCAGCGGCCGCGCCCGCCCCGACGTGGTGCACCTCCATGCCAGCACCGGCGGCAGCCTCCTGCGCAAGCTGGTGCTGGCCGCATGCTGTCGCACCGCGCGGGTTCCCTACGTCGCGCACGAGCACTCGGGCGAGCTCGACGAGTGGATCGGCCGCTCGCAGCTCCGGCGAGCCGCGGCCACCGCCCTCTACGCGCACGCCGCGACGACGATCGTGCTGGCCGAGCGCTGGAGGCCGACGATGGAGTCGCTGGGATCCACCGAGATCGAGGTGGTCCCCAATGGCCTCTCGGCCGCCGAGCGGGCGACCCTCGGGCGCGCTCGCGAGATTCGCCGCGCCGACCGGGGTGCCGATCGCTCGGCCGTCCTCCTGTTCTACGGCCGGTGGGTGCCCAAGAAGGGCCCCGATCGGCTGGGGTCGGCCCTGCGCGGGCTCACTCGAACCGATTACGAGGTGCACGTGTACGGGAGCGGCGATCGCCGCTCGGTCGCGGCCGCCTTCGACGGGGTCGGGGGGGAGGTCGAGATCCGCGGTTGGCTCGAGGGCGAGGACAAGGTCGAGGAGCTCGGGCGAGCGACGGCCCTGATCGCGCCGTCGCGCGCCGAGGGTCTGCCGGTGGCGCTCGTGGAGGCCCGTGCGGCCGGCACTCCCGTGATCGCATCCGACGTCGGCGGGGTTGCCGAGGCTCTCCGCGGCTACGCCGCCGGGCTTCTGCTCGATCCCACCGACGATGAGGGGCTGCGTAAGGCGATCGAGGGGGTGCTCGCCGGGAGCTGGCCGCCCGCCGGCGACCCGATCGAGCTCCCCGAGGCTCTCTGGGCCGAGACCTCGGTCGAGCGCCTCGTGCGGATCTACCGGGCGGTTGCCGGGCCATGACGATGTTCCGGCGAATCGTCCTGATCGGCGGAGCGGGGATCGTGGGCGCCGCGTGCCTGGCGCTCGTCCAGATCCGCGTCGGCAGCCTCTTCGGCGTATCCGGCGAGCTGGACGCCTTCTTCATCGGCGCGGCCATCCCGTCGGTGCTGCTCGCCATCGGAGCGGCTGCGATCAGCTCGCTGGTCGTTCCCCGGCTGCCCACAGGCGATCCCGAGCTGACCGCGGCCGCGGCGGGCCGGATGGCCGTGCGCGCCGCCCTGATCGCGATTCCGCTGACGGCATTCGTGGTCATCGCCGCCGGGCTGATCGTCCGGGTGGTCGGCCCGGGTCTCGATGCCGCCGTCACCGATCAGGCGGCATCCGTGCTGCGGATCTACGCGCTCTCGATCCCCGGCACCGCCATCGCGTTCGTCTTCTCCGCCTACGGCTACGCGTCCGGGCGCATCTGGACGTCGGGCCTGTCCACGGCGCTCTACGCGCTGACCTGGCTCGGGCTCCTGTTCGTTTCAGCCTTCACCGACGACGTGCAGTCGGCGGCGCTCGCGGGCCTCGTGGCGACCGCGATTCAGGTCATCGCCGCCTACCTGCTCGCCTCGGCCGGCCTGCCGCGACCACGTCCCGTCTTCAGGGGGCTGCGGATCAGCCACGCGGGGCTGATGGCGATCGCGGCGATCCTTGGGGCGACGATCGTCGCCCGCGCCGGGCTTCTGCTCGACCCCCTCTTCGGCTCCCTTCTGCCGGAGGGGTCGGTCTCACAGCTCTCATATGCAACGAGGATCACGGCCCTGGCGGTCCTGGTGTGCGGCCAGGGCGCCGCGTTCAGCCTGCTCATCGTCGGCCGCGAGCGCTCCGGACCCGAGGCCGAGCGGGAGTCCCGGATCGGGCTGATCGCTCCGATCCTCTTCTCGACCTCGGCGACCGCCGTCCTGGTCGTGGCCGGCCCCCAGCTGAGTCAGCTGATCCTTGCGCGCGGGGAGCTCAGCGCTGCCGACGCCAGGGACGTCGGTCACCTGCTGCAGATCACCGGCCTCGCCGTCATCCCGTTCACCGTGGTCTGGGCGCTCGAGGCCCTGCTCTACGCGGAGCTGCGGACGCGCGCGGTGCTCGATCGCGCTCTCGTCGGCTTGGTCGTGAACGCCGCGGCTTCGGGCCTGCTCGTCCTCGCCATCGGCATCGAGGGCCGGCCGCTCGGCGTCCTGGCCGGCGCGCTCGTCCAGCTCGGCCTGCTCCTGGCGCTGTTCTGGCGCGATCCCCGGATCGCACCGCTCCGTGCGCCGGCTCCGCTGCGGCTGATCGCCCTCCATGCGGCGATGGTCGCGACGGCGGCGACCGTCACCTACCTGGCCTGCCGGGAGCTCGGATCCGCCGATCTCGGCGCGGTGCTGACGATCCTCGTCGCCGGTTCGATCAGCCTCGCGTTCCTTCGCTCCTTCCAGGCAAGCCATGCGCTCCCGGTTCCCCCGGCGATGCCGGGCGCGGAGGGGCGGATCGGTGTCTGAGCCGTTCGCAGCCCACCTCGGCGAACGCCCGCCGGCGACCGCCGCCTCCCTCGTCGCGCTCGCCCTGGCGGCGCTGCTCGCCGCGGCGGCGAGCGCTTTCGAGGTGGTCCCCTGGCCCGTGCTCATCCTCCTCCCGGCGGCGGGTCTCGCGATCGTCGCCGCCCCCGGGCTGGATCGCTCCACGCCGTTGCTGGCGCTGATCGCGGTCATCTCCCTCTTTCCGGTCACCACGATCGGCCCGGCGAAGGACGCGCTCGGCGGTCACGGAAGCACACTCCGATCCGCCTTCCTGCTGGCCGTGCTGGCTTGGAGCTTCTTCACCTACCGGGGGCGGATCCCGGCCCCTCCGCGCGTCCTGCGGCCATTGGTGAGCGGCCTGCTCGTGCTCGCCGGGCTCGGCGCCGTCGCGGCGATCGCCAACGTGAGCCCCAACCAGGGCCTCGCGGCGCTGCTCGCCCAGCTGGTCGGTCAGCCGCTCGTCTTCGCCGCGCTGCTGATCGCGATCCCCGCTTATCTGCGCGGCGGGGAGCTCGCGCGTCGGCGACTGCTCGCGGCGTTCTCGGTCGGGATCATCGCCCAGGCCGGCGTGATCGTCTTGGAGCTCACCTCCGGCGGCGCCTACGACTCGCTGCGCGGGTTCACGCGGGCGCAGGGGACCATCGGCGCGGACTTCGTCAGCGCGCTCGGGATGGCCGGCTTCTTCGTCGGAGTCGCCACGTGCGTTCGCTGGAGGGAGGGGGGGAAGCGGGCCGGATCGGCCGCGCTCGGCCTCACCACCATCCTCGCGAGCCTGGTGATCCTGGTCGCCGCGGTCGCCCGGGGAGGGGTGATCGGGGTGTTCATCGGAGGCGCCTACGTGCTGGTGTCGGACCCGCGACTCAGGCGGTTGGCGGTTCCGATCACGGCGCTCGTCGCCGTGGTCCTCGTCGGGTCGTTGCTGACTCCGGCCGGGCACCTCTGGACCGATCGTCTCGGGACCGGCTCGGTCCAGTCGTTCGATCGCCCCGCCACCTGGGTCTCCGGTGCGAGGATCGGGCTCGACCACCCCCTGACCGGGATCGCAGAGCAGGACATCGAGGCCGATCTGATCGACGTGCGCTCCTATCGGCAGACCCCCTTCGGCGACAGCCGGGTCCTCCCGCACAACAGCTGGATCATCGTTCTCGACGAGGGAGGGTTCGGTGCGTTGGCGGTGGTCCTGTTGCTGACCGTCTCGGCATTTGCGGCCGTCCGCCCCCCGCCCGGGGGGAGGAGCACCGAGGAGAGGCTCTACGTGGCCGCGCTGATCGGAATGCTGGCCATCGCCGCGATCAACAACGTCTTCCGCCATCCCGAGTTGATGGTCCCGACGCTGATGCTGATCAGCTTGATCGCTGTCCGGCCTCATAGGATGGCTCCCTTGCAGGAGAACGATCGATGACCGGTGGCGCTTCCACCTACGACCTCGGCTCGATGGTGGCCGTGGTGCGGCGGCGCGCCATCGTCGTCGTCGCCCTGGCCGCACTCGCCTTCGGCGCAGGATTGGCCCTTTCTTCGCTTCGATCCGACCGCTACGAGGCGACCGCAGTGCTCCTCTTCCGCCCGACCGGCTCCCACCAGATCTTCGATCGGACCGTTCCGGTCGCCGGCAACGACATCAGCGACGGCGACACCTACACGGGCCTGGTGAGCCTCGGCTGGGTCGCCGAGCGCACGGAGGGTGAGCCCGGGGTGAGCGGATCTGCGGCGGACATCGCGAGCGCCGTGACGGTCGGGCAGGGCGCCGGACCTCAGCTCGTCGAGGTGACCGCCGAGGAGGCCGATCCCGATGCGGCGGCGGCCGTCGCCAACGCATACGCGCGCTCCTACGTGGACGGTCGGCGACAGATGAATCGGCAGGAGGTCGAGCGGGTCCGCTCCTCGGTCCAGCGCGACATCGCGGCGCTGCCCGCCACCGGCGAGTCGATCTCGCGGGAGCGGGAGCTGCGCGCGCAGATCCACAAGCTCGACGTTCTCGCAGCTCTGCAGATCTCCGATGCGCAGATCGTCGAACGCGCCGGCGTGCCGACGGCCGCGAGCTCTCCGAAACCGCTGCGCAGCGCCGTCGCGGCCGGCGTGGCCGGCCTCCTCCTCGGTCTGATCGCCGCCTTCGTGCTCGAGCGCGCGGCTCCGCGCACCCGACCTCGGGACGGGTAGCCGCGATGGCGGAACCGGAGTTCAGCGTGGTCATCGCCGCCTTCAACTCCGCGCAGAGGATCGGGGCGACGATCGCTTCGGTCCTCGGGCAGTCACGCTCCGACCTCGAGCTGATCGTCGTCGACGACGGCTCCACCGACGCAACCGCCCAGACGGTGGAGCGGTTCACCGCCACGGATACCCGCGTGCGGTTACTGCGACAGGCGAACCAGGGCACGGTCGCCGCCCGCAACGCGGGGCTGCAGGCCGCCGACGGGCGGTTCGTCAGCTTCCTCGACGATGACGACCTCTGGCTGCCCGGCTATCTGGCGGCGATCGCGGCGGGGTTCGATCGAGCCCCGGGCGCCGGGCTGGCCCACACCGACGCCTCGGTCGTCCACGCGCCGGGCGTCGAGGGGTACTCGGCCCTCGACCGATTCGCCGGCCCGACGCGCCGGCTGCCCGCGGCGCTCGAGGCTGAGGCGGCGCTCCGCGCACTGCTTCACGTCAACTTCATCACCACCTGCGCGGCGACCGTCAGCCGGGAGGCACTCGACGCGGTCGGCCGGCTGGATCCCGCGATCAAGGGATGCGACGACTGGGACCTCTGGGTTCGCATCGCGGCCGCCGGATTCGGGCTCGTCGGGATCCGCGAGCCCCTCGCCGTGCGCCGGATGCGGACCGATTCGGTCGGCTCCGACGAGCGGATGATGGCGATCGGCTCCCGCTCCGTGCTCGCCAAGTTCCTCGCGAGCGGGGCCGGAGATCCTGAGGCGAAGCGGGCGGCGCGGCGTCACCTGTGGCTGATCGACCGCGAGCTCGCTGCGATGAGCGGCGGGGGGCGGTTGTCCCGCTCGGCCTGGGGAGCTCTCCGGCGGCTCGGCCGCAAGCGGATTCCCCGCCGATGGCCTGCTCGGCTGCCCGGCAGCTGACCGGGTTCAGCCGCCATCGGCGGTCGGCAGCTCGGCCGGGGCATCCCGGGCGAACAGGGCATAGCGGTAGAGCCGCTCGGCGTGCCGGTAGGAGGTGACGGCGCGCCTCGATCTCGCGTTGTCGGCTTGGATCCGCGAGAGGACGAACCAGTTCTGCCAGTTGGTCGGCTCCTTCTCGACGGCGGCCTGAGCGGCGTGCAGTGACGGAATGAGGCTGCCCATCTGCTGCAGGACGAGGGCTTCCTGCAGCGCCGCAGGGGCCGAGTACGGCTCGAATCCCCGCGCTCGCCGGGCGTCGGCGAGCGCCGCTCCGAGGTTGCCCGATGCGACCTGCTGCTGGCTCGAGCGAATCGCGTCGAGGCCCAGCAGCTGGGTGCCGATCACGGCGATCGCAACGACGGACGCTGCGGCGAGCGGCAGCCACATGCGCCCCGGCGGCCGTGGAGCCCCCGGGCGACGAGACCCCAGGGCCGCCCCAGCGACCAGCACGAAGCAAAGCGGCAGGATCGGTAGCTCCCATGCCCAGTCCGAGGCTGCGGCGGCGGCGAACGCAACAGCGGCGGCAGCGGCGGCGGCGAACCGGGAGCGGCGCGCCGGGGGAGCGCGCATCGCCAGGCTCGAGATCAGGAGGATGATCCCGCCGACGGTCGCGACGACGAGCAGGAAGCCCACCAGCCCGAGCTCGCCGAGGGTCTCGATATAGAGCGAGTGGGCATCCACGACGGAGCTCGGGATCGTGGCGTTGCGCGCCCACCAGAACTCGAACGTGCCGGAGCCGATGCCGAGGACCGGCGCGGTCTCGAACGCATCGACGGCCGAGCTCCACCACTGGTAGCGGCCATTTCCGCTGGCGCTGTCGAGGCGCTCGCCGGAGCGGGCCACCTCGGGGTCCTTGAACCGCTCCCAGCCGTTCTCGATCTTCGTCGACGCGCCGCTCGCCCAGGCGAGACCGACGATGACGAGGGCTGTGGCGCCGAGGACGGCCAGCCATCGTCGGCGCGACCGGAGCTTCGGCGCTCGCCGCTCGAGGAGATGGCCCCAGCGCCTCAAGACGGCGCCGATCGCGAGCTGCGACAGCCCCGCCGCGAGACAGACGACCAGCGTGATCGGCAGCATCTCGTGGCCCTGTGTCACGCCGGTCGCGCTCAGCGGATCGTCGAGGAAGCCCCGCCGAGAATGAGCGGCCCAGATCAGGATCGCGCCGGCGGCCGCGGCGACGCCGAGCTGAGGCAACAGCGCTCGGCGGCGCGGGTGCAGGGTGAGGAGCGCAGCGAGTCCGGCGACGAGCGCGAGGCCGCCGCCCCGCGAGAGGGTCAGGTAGACGGCGAGGACGATCAGCGGCAGGGCGGCGGCGGCGAGGCCCCTTGCGACGGCGGTGCGCCCGTGGGTCGCGAAGTGGGCCAGCAGCGGGGCTCCGATGGCCATCAGCGCGGCCAGCCCGTTCCAGTAATTCAGTGGATAGTTGAGCCGCGCGCGCGCCGCGTAGGTGAGGTCGATGGTCTCGTTGCTCGGAAACCACCCTGGCTCCATGCGCGCGAGCACCGAGGTCGCGGCGATCACCGCGACGGCGGCGGCCACCGCGGCGAGGGTGAGGCGAAGCCCGTCTCTACGCTGCGCCGCCGTTGCCAGCACGAACACGCCCAGATACCCGACCGACCCGCGAGAACTCCTGAGCGCTGCGGCCGGCGCTCTCTGACCAGATCATGCTCAACCCCGTCCAGATCGCGAATCCGGCGAACAAGGCGATGCCCACCTGCGCCGGGCGCGGTATGCGGTCGATGCTGAAGGCTCCGAGGAGGACGCCGAGGAGGACCACCCACCAGGCGGCGATCCCGACCCGGCCGTAGTCGATCGCGTCGAAGCCCCCGCCCGTGAAAGCCAGGTAGACGACGAGTGCGAACGCGAGGAGCGGCACCAGGCCGCTCCTGAGGTGATCTGAGGTCTTGATCGAAGGATTCACGTTCGGCTACCGTCTGACGCATCGCTTCTCCACGGACCCGCCCGCGCCGCCGATGAGGGTACTCACGGCCACGGCCCTAGCCACCTCGGCACTGCTGCTGGTGCCGGCCCTGAGCTTCGCGTCGGGCGCCAACTCCGGCGGCAGCCAGTACCTGCCATCGGTGCCCGGCGGGAGCGGGCCGGAGCCGGCGAAGGGCCTCGCCCCGGCTGCCGCGGCCGACCCAGCGGTGCAGGCGGGCTCGATCACCACGGGACCGACGGGAGCCGGAGATACCCGTATCGGATCGCTGTTTCCCTCCCTGCTCGGCCTCGCGCTTCTCACGGCGCTCGCGATCAGCGTGCGCCGTCTGCCCGGTGATCGGGGCCGAACGCGGAACCGCATCAATCGGGACTCGCTGCTGTTATAAGTAGCCGTCGTGGGGAATGTGATGACGAGGGTCATCGTCGGCCCCGCTATACGCGCCAGAAATCACATCCCAGACCACGAGGAGCTTGTTCCTCGCGAAAGGCAGTCAGTGTCTCCACTCCGCTCAGTTGCATCTTTTCGTTTGACGCTCGGCCTGACCGCGCTCTTCGCGGTCGTCGCGCTCGCACTGGCGCTGAACGCGACCGATGGGTCCAGCAGCGAGGGCTCGGCGGCACTCCGGGATGGCGCTTCCACCCCCGGCCACGGCAGCGGGCAGCAGGCCGACAAGCGCAAGGGCGGTAAGGGCGGCGGTCATGGCCTCGACGTCGGCTTCGTCGACGGGCAGTTCAGCGACAACCTGCTGACCAGCTCGGATCCGGCGGTACGCAAGAAGTGGTTCAAGCGACTGAAGGGCGCCAACGCGAGCTACGCGCGGATCAACGTCTACTGGAGCCAGACGACCGGACCCAACCCCCCGGCGTCACCCACCGACCCCGCTGATCCGTCCTACGACTGGACGATCATCGACGACGCCGTCAAGAGCGCCAAGAAGGTCCACGCGCAGGTGGTGCTCACCGTGCTCGGTGCTCCAACCTGGGCCGAGGGTCCGAACCGGCCGGCGGACGTCAGGACGGGCGCATGGAGGCCGGACGCGGCGCGGCTCGGCGATTTCGCGAGGGCTCTGGCAAAGCGCTACTCGGGCAAGTACAACCCGGGCTCCGGCAAGTTGCCGGCCGTCCGCTACTACGAGGCTTGGAACGAGTCCAACCTGCCCAACTACATCTCACCGCAGTGGGACGGCAAGAAGCCGGTCTCTCCGGGGATCTACCGCGCGATGGTCAACGAGTTCTACGCCGGCATCCACTCCGTCAGCAAGAAGAACAGGGTCGTCGCCGGCGGCACGTCGCCGTTCGGGGACAAGCCCGGCGGCAAGCGCATGGCGCCGAACTACTTCTGGCGCGAGGTCCTCTGTCTCAACAAGAAGCTGAAGAAGCAGAAGGGTTGCGCAAAGGGCAAGAACGTCGCTCACATCGACATCTACGCGACGAACTCGATCAACGGGACGAAGACCAAGGGCCCGACGTCGAAGCCGCCGCATCCCGACGACAGCGTCCCGTCCAACTTCGGCGTGCTGGGCAAGATCTTCAAGGCCGCTCAGAAGCAGAAGACCGTCAAGAGCGCCGGCAAGAAGATGCCCGGTTGGTCAACCGAGACCTGGTACGAGGGCAAGCCCGGCGACCCGAGAGCGGTCTCGGCGAAGAAGCAGGCCCAGTACCAGGAGGAGTCGCTCTACGTGCTCTGGAAGCAGGGCGCCTCCGTCGTGCTCTTCCTGCAGCTGCGCGACACGCCGTACGACCCCGCCAAGCCAGGGCTGCTCGGCTTCCAGACGGGCGTCTACCTTGCCAACGACAAGCCGAAGCCGGCATTGACGGCAACCCAGTTCCCCTTCGTCGCCGACCGCAAGTCGAAGAAGAAGGTCCTGCTCTGGGGCAAGGCACCGGCATCCGGCAAGCTGACGATCACCCAGAAGGGCTCCGGCAAGAGCACCGTGGCGAAGATCAAGGTCAAGGGCGGCCAGGTCTTCACCAAGACCGTGAGCCTGCCGGGCCACCACAAGCTGCAGGCCAAGATCGGCAAGACCAAGAGCCTGCCCTGGAATCTGAAGTAGGGCACCTCGGTGGATTCCGGCTCGCCCAGGATGGCGAGCCGGTCCCTCCGCTGCCCTCTGCAAGCGAAGGTATTCGATGAAACGAGCATCACTTCTGCTGATGGCCGCGCTCCTTGCGGTCGGCCTGTGCGCCATCGCGGCGTACGCCTCCGAGGGCGCCCCCTCGAAGGCCTGGGTGGACCCCTACGCGGAGACGCTCCCGTCCTCCGCGGACGCGGGCGCGACGGCACTTCGAGCCGGCGCCGCGGGCGTCGATCGCAGTCGCGGGGACCGACCCCTCAGGCGAGGGGGCAACGGTGGCGCGAAGCTCCTCACCGGGTTCGGTGAGCAGCGCTACCTCTCGCCCGACGTCAAGGAACGCACGGACGTGTTCAACGAGACGGTCAAGCTCAACGCGGGGGTCGCTCGGCTGAGCGTCGACTGGCGATCGACCGCTCCCAGCTCGCCATCGAAGTCCTTCGACGCAAGGGATCCCGGCAGCCCCGAGTACAACTGGGGTGCGCTCGACGCGCAGATCGGCGAGGCGGAGAGCCGCGGGCTGCGCGTGCTGCTCCTGGTTCAGCTGGCTCCCAAATGGGCCGAGGGACCCAAGCGACCTTCGCTTGCGAAGGCCGCCGCCGGCTCGTGGAAGCCGAACCCGAGCGCGCTCAAGGACTTCGCGATCGCCTTGACGACTCGCTACTCCGGGCACTTCGGATCGCTGCCGCGAGTCCGCGATTACCAAGTCTGGGCGGAGCCCAACCTCCCGGCGAACCTGACTCCTCAGTTCCGCGGCAGGAAGCCTTTCTCGCCCGGCCACTACCGGAAGATGCTCAACGCCTTCTACGACGGCGCTCACGGAGTGAGCCGCAAGAACAACGTGGTGACCGGAGGGACGGCGCCGTACGGCTCGCCCGACGATCGGACCTCGATCCGCCCACTTGCGTTCTGGCGGAACGTCATGTGCATCAAGGGCCGCGGGAAGGGCAAGCTGAAGGCGACGAAGTGCCCGAACAAGGCCGAGTTCGACACGCTCGCGCACCACCCGATCGACACCACGGGCGGCCCGCACACGAGCGCGGCCAATCCCGACGACGTCTCCACGCCAGACCTCCACAACCTCGTTGACGTGCTGCGGGCGGCGGAGAAGGCGGGCACCATCCGTCCGAAGGGTCATCGACCCGTCTGGGCGACCGAGCTCTGGTGGGAGACCAATCCTCCGGACCCCGCCACGGGCAACCCGTCTCCGGCGAAGCAGGCGGAGTGGTACGCCGAATCGCTCTATCTCCTCTGGAGGCAGGGGGCGAGCATGGTGCTGTTCCTGCAGGTCCGCGATCGGCCCTACGACGGGACCCCGGGACGCAGCACCGGCAACTACCAGACCGGCGTGCTGAAATCGAACGGCCATCCGAAGCCTTCCGCCAAGGCCGTGAAGTTCCCATTCGTCGCGCAGCGCACGTCGAAGCGAAAGGTTCGCCTCTGGGGCATCGCGCCGAAGTCCGGAAAGCTGACCGTCACGCAGAAGGGCAAGGGCCCGAAGCGCGTCGCTCGGATCAAGGTCAAGCGCGGCAAGATCTTCACCAAGATGGTCAACCTCCGGGGCAGGCACAAGCTGCGCGCGACGGTGGGCGGAGAGTCCAGCCTCTACTGGAAGCTTTCCGGGGGCAAGTAGGCGATTCGGCCGACCGCGGGCTAGCCGAGCTCGCGCTGCCACATCTCCAGGCAGAGGAGCGCCCAGATCTGGTGGGAGCGATCCGCGCTACCGGAGTCATGAGCGTCGAGTAGGGAGCGCACCGAAGCGGGCTCGAGGAGCCCTCGGTCCAGGGTGGAGGCGTCCAGCAGGATCTCCCGCGACCAATCGCGCAGGTCGCCGCGCAGCCAGGAGCCCAGCGGCACGCCGAAGCCCCGCTTGGGACCGTTCAGGATCTGGTCCGGAAGCCGATCGCGATAGGCCCGGCGCAGGATCCACTTCTTCCCGCCGAGGCGGGCCTTGTACCGAGGGGGCAGCGATGCGGCGAACTGCATGAGGGAGGGATCGAGCAGCGGGGAGCGAGCCTCGAGCGAGTAGGCCATCGAGGCGATGTCGATCTTCGGCAGCAGATCCCCGGGCAGGTAGCTGGCGACGTCGACGGCGAGGATCCGATCCAGGGGCGCGACCGAGCCGGCGCTTCGCCATGGATCTCCGATCACCGCCTCCGCCCTGGCCGGATCGACCTGCTCCCTGATGGCGGGGGCGAGCAGGGCCGAGCGAGCCGCGCTCCCGAAGATCCCGACGTGCTCTGCGTATCTCGTCTGCGCGTCCTCCTCCATCCCGTCGAAGAAGCGCGACGCGTAGCCGCGATATCCGCTGCGCTCTCCCGAGGAAATCGTCGAAGCCGCTCCTGAGAGAGCTTTCCTGATGCCGCGAGGGATCCGGTCCAGATGGGTCCCGAGCGCGTCGGCGACGTGCCGTCGGTAGCCGGCGAAGCTCTCGTCGCCCCCGTCACCGTTCAGCGCCACGGTGACGTGCCGCCTGGTCATCTCCGCCAGGTAGAAGCTCGGTATCGCGGAGGAGTCCGCGAACGGCTCGCCGTAATGGCGGACGAGCTTGGGGAGGAGGTCGACGGCATCCGGCTTGACGGTGAACTCCTGGTGGTCGGTGCCGAAGCGCTCGGCGATCAGACGCGCGTTGCCGAGCTCGTTGAAGCGCTCGTCCTCGAAGCCGATCGAGAAGGTGCGAACCGGCTGCGACGAGAGGAACGCCATCTCGGAGACGACGATGGCTGAGTCGACCCCCCCGGAGAGAAACGCGCCGAGCGGAACGTCCGCGACCATCCGCCTCTCCACCGACGCGTGCACCAGCGCGCGCAGCTCGCCCTCGAGCTCGGGAAGCTCGGCGTCGGTCTTCGAGGAGTAGTCGAGCGCCCAATAACGGCTGACGTCGGCCTTGCCGTCCTCCCAGACCAGCGTATGGCCGGGTGGGAGCTTGCGGACGTCGCGCCAGATCGAATAGGGAGCCTGGATGTATCCGTATGCCAGGTAGCAGTCGAGGGACGAAGGATCGATCTGTCGCGGCACCGACGGGTCCTCGACCAGCGCCGCAAGCTCGGATGCGAAGCTCATCCCGTTCTCCGTCAAGCAGTAGAAAAGCGGCTTCTTGCCGACCCGGTCACGCGCCACCACGAGGCGCTTTCGCTGCTCATCCCAGAGCGCGAACGCGAACATCCCGTTCAAGCGCTCGACGAGGCCCGGCCCGAGCTCCTCGTAGAGATGGACGATCACCTCGGTGTCGCCATCGGTCGTAAACGTGTGTCCGCGGGCCTTCAGTTCGTCGCGCAGCTCGCGGAAGTTGTAAATCTCGCCGTTGAGCACGACGGCGACCGAACCGTCCTCGCTGTAGATCGGCTGATCGCCGTGCTCGACGTCGATGACCCGCAGCCGCTGGATCCCAAGGGCCACCCCGGGGGCGACGTACAGCCCTCGCGAATCCGGGCCGCGGTGCTCTTGGGCGGCGCACATGCGCTCGACCAGTTCGGCGGGTGCGTTCCCCACCGACGACACCTTCCCGGCGATCCCGCACACCGGCGCAACGATACCCGGCAGCGAACGCCTCTCCTGGAATCCTGCTTGACTTTCCCCATGAGCAAGCTTGCAGAAACCGCCCTGGTCACCGGCGGCGGGGGATTCATCGGCTCTCACATGGTCGACCGGCTTCTCGCCGATGGCTACACCGTTCGAGTTCTCGACAACTTCGCCACCGGACGCCGCTCGAACCTCGAGCACGTGAGTTCGGAGATCGAGCTCATCGAGGGCGACATTCAAAGCTACGAGCGGGTTCACAACGCCGTCCGCGGCTGCGATCTCGTCTTTCACGAAGCCGCGCTGCCGTCCGTTCCGCGCTCGATCCAGGATCCCCTGACGAGCACCGCGGTCAACGTCACCGGCGTCCTGAACGTGCTCCTCGCATCTCGGGACGAGGGAGTTCGCCGTGTCGTCTACGCCTCGTCATCCTCCGTTTACGGCGCCAATCCCGACCTGCCGAAGAACGAGCAGATGCCGACGGTGCCGATCGCCCCCTACGCCGTCTCGAAGCTGGCTGGGGAGGGCTATTGCCGCAGCTTCAACCTGGTCTACGGCCTGGAGACCGTCGCGCTCAGGTACTTCAACGTCTTCGGCCCCAGGCAGGACCCGAGCTCGCAGTACTCGGCGGTCGTGCCGAACTTCATCAACGCGATTCTCGAGGATCGACCACCCACGGTCCACGGCAGCGGCGAGCAGTCGCGCGACTTCAGCTACATCGACAACGTGATCGAGGCGAACCTCCTCGCCGCGTCTGCATCCTCTGACGGAGTCGTGGGGGAGGCCTTCAACATCGCCTGCGGTGAGCGCATCTCCCTCAACGAGATGCTGGCCGAGCTCCAGGGTCACGCCCACAAGCAGGTCGAGGCGACCCACATCGATGGAAGGCCGGGCGACATCACCCATTCCCTGGCCGATATCTCCAAGGCCCACGAGCGTCTCGGCTATCGGCCGACCATCGACGCTCGCGAAGGCTTACGCCTCGCTTTCACCTATTATGACGACCTGCATCAAGCAGATTCGCAGGCCTCCGCAACTTCTTAATCGCTTGCGGTCTTTCTTGCTGTGCGAGGTGCGTGCTGAGATCACCAGTCAAGCGTTTTCTCAGTACTGCCGATGGGCATTGGCCTTCCAAACGCTTCCGGGGGAATCACAATTGAAGTCAAAGGACAACAGCAGCCATGAATAACCTGATCACCGGCGGTGCCGGATTTCTCGGCTCCCACCTCGCCGATGCGCTCGTCGCGCGCGGCGAGGGGGTGACGATCGTCGACGACCTCAGCACCGGTCGGCTCGAGAACATCCGCCATCTGACCGACTCCGGCGCGGTCGAGTTCGTCGAGGGCTCCGCCTGTGATCCGGTCCTCATCGACGAGCTCCTCGCCGACGCGGACCGCTGCTTTCACCTGGCCTCGGCGGTCGGCGTGCAGCTGATCGTCAACAACCCCCTGCAATCGCTCAAGAGCAACGTGCTCGGGATGGAGACGGTCATCGACGGGGCCTCCCGGCGCGGGGTCAGGCTGCTCGTCGCCTCGACCTCCGAGATCTACGGCAAGAGCAGCACCGGAGCCCTCCACGAGGACTCCGACCGCCTGCTCGGATCCCCTCACAAGTCACGCTGGACCTACGCCAACGCAAAGGTCTACGGCGAGATGCTCGCCTACGGCTACCACCGCGAGCAGGGCGCCGAAAACGTCGTCGCCCGCTTCTTCAACACGGTCGGCCCCAGGCAGTCGGCGATGTATGGGATGGTCGTCCCAAGGCTCGTCCGCCAGGCGCTCACCGGGGCTGAGCTGACGGTCTTCGGCGACGGCTCGCAATCGCGCTGCTTCACCCACGTCGAGGACTCAGTCGACGGCATGCTGCGGCTGATCGATTGCGATGAGGCACTCGGCAACCCCTTCAACATCGGCTCTCCGACCGAGGTCACGATCAACGAGCTCGCCGAAGAGGTGATCCGCCTCTGCGCCAGCAGCTCTGAGATCCGCCACGTGCCCTACGAGCAGGCCTACGCGGAGGGCTTCGAGGAGCTCGGCCGCAGGATGCCCGACACGAGCGCGATCGAGCGGCTGACCGGCTGGCGGGCCACCCACACCATCGAGCGCGCGATCAACGACATCATCGAGCACCAGCGCTCTCGCGACGCGGCTGCCCAGCCGCTTGCCGCCTGAGAGATGGCTGACGCCGCGCGCGTCGCCGCTTCCTTCGCGGGGGCGGCGATCCTTGCGGCGGCGCTGACCCAGATCGCGATCCCGCTCGCCAGGCGGACCGACTTCGTCGACCATCCGGCGGGATACAAGGCTCACGGGGCCGCGACTCCCTATCTCGGGGGTGCGGCGGTGATCAGCGCCTGCGTGATCACATCCCTGCTGTTCGCCGGGGGCCTGGCCCTGCTCGGTTGGGTGCTCGCATGCACCGCTGTCCTCGCGATCGTCGGCACCATTGACGATCGGCGCAACATCGGCGTCGGCATCCGGTTTCTGGTGCAGCTTGCCGCGGGCCTGATCCTCTGGGCGAAGGGAATCGCCTGGGAGCCGACCGGCATCGACCTGATCGATCTCCCGATCACACTGCTGTGGGTCACGGGGATTGCGAACGCGTTCAACCTCCTCGACAACATCGACGGCTCGACCGGGACTACGGCCGCGGTTTCGGCAACCGGCATCGGCGTGCTCGCCTTGATCGGGGGATCGGTGCCGCTTGCCGCCCTCGCGTTCGCGCTCAGCGGGGCTTGCATCGGATTCCTCTTCTTCAACCTGACGCGTCCCGCGAGGATCTTCCTGGGGGATGGCGGGAGCGTCCCGATCGGGTTCCTGCTGGCCGCCATGGCCATGCTCATCCCAACGTCGCTCGGATCCGGGGCCGTTCTGGCGGCGATCCCGCTGGTCGGCGTGGCGATCTTCGACACCAGCCTCGTCGTCGTGTCGCGCCGACGCCGCGGCGCGCCCGTGCTGAGCGGTCACCGCGACCACGTCACCCATCGTCTGCTCGGGGTGACCGGCAGCACGCGGAGGGTCGCCCGTTGGCTGGCCGCCGTCCAGGTCGCTCTCTGCGGCCTCGCCCTCGTGATGGAGGAGATCCCCGCCGAGGCGGACGTCGTCATCGCCCTCCTCTACACCGCCGTCGGCTCGGCCCTCCTGATCCGACTCGAAGCCCCGCCGTTCGCAGTCCGGGGCGTGGAGCAGACAGCCTGAGCCGCATACGCATCCTTCGCGTCATCGCCCGCCTGAACATGGGCGGACCGGCCCATCAGGCTGCGCTGCTCAGCGGGCGGCGATTCTTCCCGGACCGCTACGAGACCCTGCTCGTCCATGGCGTGCTGGCCCCCGGTGAGGAATCCCTCGCCGTCGAGGCGAAGCGGGAGGGGGCGCGAACGCTCCTGTCACCGAACCTGACGCCACAGATACGCCCGGCCGCCGACCTTCGCGCCCTGGCGGGGCTGGTCGCTTTGATCCGCCGCTTCAGGCCGCACGTGATTCACACGCACACCGCGAAGGCCGGTTTCCTCGGCCGGCAGGCGGCACTGTTGACCCCGGGCGTCAGGCCGAAGCTGATCCACACCTACCACGGCCACGTCCTCGAGGGCTACTTCGGGCCGGCCAAGACGGCCGTCTACCGGGGTCTCGAGCGGCGCCTGGGCCGGCCCTCCGATGCGCTCATCGGGGTGAGCCAGGCCACCGTCGACGACCTGGTCCGCCTCCGCATCGCTCCGCGTTCGCGATTTCGCGTGATCCCGCTCGGGCTCGACCTGGACCGGTTCGCCGCCGATCGGCCTGAGCTCCGGGAGAGCACTCGCGCCGGGCTCGGGCTCGCCCCCGACGATGTGCTCTGCACCTTCGTCGGTCGCATCGTCGCGATCAAGCGGGTCGAGCTCCTCTTGGAGGCTTTCGCTCGTGCCAAGCACATGGACCCGAGGCTTCAACTGGCTCTCGTCGGCGACGGGGAGTCCCGCGGCGACCTCGAAGACCTCGCCACCAGCCTCGGAATCAGGGCTTCGACGCACTTCCTCGGTTACGAGCGCAACCTGGTGCCGATCTGGTCGGCGACCGACGTTGCGGTGCTCAGCTCCGCCAACGAGGGGACGCCGGTCTCTCTCATCGAAGCTGCATCGGCGGGAGTCCCCGCGGTGGCCACCGACGTCGGTGGAGTCCGGGAGACGCTCGCGGCGGAAGCATCCGTCATCGTCCCGAGCGGTGACGCCGAGGCGCTTGCGGACGGGATTCTCAGATACGCGGCGGATTCAGCGGCGCGCAGCCGCGCCGGCGCCGCTGCCCGCGCTTTCGCGTTAGGACGATTCGGCGCACCGCGACTGATCGGAGACATCGATGCGCTCTATCGCGAGGTGACCGGATGGTCACCCGAGCCGAGCCACTGATGCCGGCGGTCGCAAAGATCCCCGAGGTGCGAGAGCCAACTGGGCGGATCGCCCGGGCCCAGGTGATCGCGGCGTGGGGCATCCCCGCGACCCTGATCGTCTTCCTGGCGCTGAGCAATGGGGGGTATGGGGTCGTCGAGCGAAGCCAGATCGGCATCGCCATGTGGTGGATCGTCGTCGGCGTCACGCTGATCAGCGCCTTCCCGTCAGCGGGCGTCTCGACTGGTTCGAGGGTGGCGTTCGCTCTGCTGGCGGCGTTCGCGGCCTGGAACGCCTTGTCGTTCATCTGGACCGAGAACGCCGAGCACACGGCCGTGGAGTTCGGGCGAGTGCTCACGTATCTCGGTTGCTTTGCGGTCGCGATCGGCTTCCAAGGGCGTGGTCACGCACGTCATCTGCTGGCTGGAACGGCCTTCGGCCTGACCATCATCTGCGCGATCGCGCTGCTCTCGAGGATGGAGCCGAACTGGTTCCCCGCCAGGCAGACGGATCAGTACCTGGCCATCGCCAACATCAACCGCCGCCTGGCCTATCCGCTCAACTACTCCGGCGGCATCGCGACGCTCGTGACCATGACCCTGCCGCTGTTGGTGGTGTTCGCATGGAGCGCCCGCTCGGTCGTCGTCCGGGTGCTGTCGGCAGCGGCGGTACCGATGGCCGCGGTGGCCCTCTGGCTCACCGGATCGGGCCTTCTCCTGGCCGTCTCGTGGGTCGGGTTGCTCGTCTTCTTCGTTCTCTGTCGCGAACGCCTGCCGAAGGCCGTCAGCCTCCTCGCCGGGTTGCTCGGAGGGGCGGCGCTGTCATTCGCGGTGGTCCACCTCAGCGCTCTCGACCAAGGTTTGACCGACTCGCAGGCGCTATCCCAAGGAGATCAGCTCCTCGGTCTGACCGTCGTGGCGATGTTCGCCGCGGGCGCCGTGCATCTCGGCGTCTTGTCCTTCGCGCGCCGCCACCCTGCACCGAACTGGATGAGTCCCTCGCCCGCCGGCCGCCGGAGGCTTCAGATCGGCCTCGCCGTGATCGCCGTGATCGCTGCCGCGACCGCCCTCGGCACCGGGGCGATCGGCCGCGGCTTGGATCGCTTCGAGAGTCGGGACAACGTCGCCGTCGACGCTCCGCGGCTGACCCAGATCACGGACCTGAGCTCCAGCGGTCGCTATCAGCAGTGGCAGGCGGCGCTCGACGCAGGTCGCGCAAACCCGGTGACCGGCATCGGTCCCGGCAACTTCGAGTTCTGGTGGGCACGCAACGGCAGCTATGGGGGTTACGTGCGCGACGCCCACTCCCTGTACCTCGAGACCTTCGCCGAGCTCGGCGCGATCGGGCTCCTCCTCCTCATCTCGTTCATCGCCGCGATCGCGGTGGCCTCGATCCGCGTGCTGCGCCGCACCACGCATCGCGAGCGGACGATGCGCGCCGGCGCGATCGGCGCCGCTGCCGCCTTCCTCGCGGCGGCGGGGGTGGATTGGATGTGGGAGCTCGCCGTCCTTCCCATCGCCTTCCTGATCGTCGTTGCGGTCGCGATCTCGCCCGAGCCCGGCAGGCACCCGAGAGAGCGAAGAACGCCCGTGGGATTTCGGGTTGGGGCCGTCGTCGCCGCACTCCTCGCAATCGTCCTGATCGGGAAGCCCCTTGCGGTCACCCGGGAGCTGGCTGCGAGCGAAGCAAGCGTCGGGGTGAACGATCTGCTCACCGCCTACGGGGATGCCCGGGACGCTCAGGACGCCGAGCCGTTCGCGAGCGGCCCGCGTCTTCAGCAAGCGCTGGTGCTGGAGCGGGCGGGGCAACTCGATGACGCCGTCATCGCCGCAGAGGAGGCGGTCGACCGCGCCCCAACCGACTGGAGACCGCGGCTGATCCTGGCGAGGATGCAGGCTGAGGCGGGAGCCACCGCCGAGGCTCTGGACACGTACCGTCAGGCACGGGCTTTGAATCCTCGCTCGACGGTGTTCACCGGAGGGTGATCCCTCAGCGTCTCGGCCGAAACCGACGCGCCGCATGCTCAGAAAACACTCTGAACTCGCTAAGATATCGCTAACTTAGAGGCCCTCAGATGAGAGGAAGACGACGAGGGCGGCAGGGAAACAGGCGCGCTTTGCTTCGGTACAACGAACGGCGGGAGAACATGAGCACCGGAAAACGAATCGATCGAAGAGCACTCCTCGGCACTGCCACCGCGGCCGCGATCGGGGCGACCCTTCGCCCGGATGGGGCCAATGCTGATTCTGGACCTGCGACCGCCGAGACCGTTCCCGTCGTCTTCGGCAGCAATCCCCCTGACGGGTGGGAGGTCGCCATCGACAAGGACGGGGATGCGGGGGTCACCTCGTTCGCGGCGATCAGCGCCAAGTTCAATCCGCCCGCGACCCGTCTTCGGGTGAGTCGCCCCGTCGAGCCGCCCGTGCCAGGGGAGCCGCAGGTCGGCAGGCATCTTCAGCTGGTCCCCTACAAGTACGGCGCGGCGATCGAGTACGACGGGGTCCTCGAGTGCTGGGTCCGGGACTTCTCGGTCCACAAGTCCGGAAATCCCACGGACCCGAGTGGCGGCGCCCGCTTCTGGGTCGGAAACCACGACGATACGGGCGGGCTGCGCATCACGGCATTCAACTATCGCGATGTGCGGTACAGCGAGATCTCGAGCCAGCTCTTCACCGGAGCGACCGGTGGGGATATGCGCTTCGTGGTGCGCGACTCTGCCGATTCATTCGACTTCCGATCGGGTTCCGGCGGGGACGAGCAGACCCATCTCCGCATCACCTCGAGTGGACAGGTGATGGCTGGATTCGGAACCCGCCATCAGGTTCAGGTCGGTGAGGCCGGTCCGCAGGGACAGGCTGGGGTCAAGTTCGGTCCGAAGGACGACGCGAGCATCTACCGGCAGTCGAAGTCACGCGTGCGCACCGACGCACGCTTCGTGGCAGCCGGAGGGTTGGCCGTGGGAGGAGCGGAGCGGACGCGTCGGATCGGCCGGGTCGTGTCCAGGCTGCAGATCTTCGACACCGATGGCAAGAGCCTGGGGTTCCTACCCATTCACGCGAAGAAATGAACAACAACGCCCTGCTGGCATTGATCAGCGATCTCTACAGCCAGCTGATCGAAGCCCACGAGCACATCGCGGCGCTCCAGGAGGAGCTCAATGAGGAGAGCGCCGCCTCCGGCGAGAGCGGTTCCGACGGCGCGGTGCCCCAGAACATTCGGCGAGTCGATCCACCGGCTCACCGCTGAGGGTCCTCTATAATTTCCCGCCGCGGATCTGAGCACGCTTGTCACGGCGGGTGGCGGGCTTGCAGTTTTTTGTCTCCGATCAGCAATGAAGGGACCAGATGAAGAAGCTAGCTTTGATGTGTCTCGTAGCGTCCATGGCGTTCGGCCTCCAGCTTGAAACAGCGTCGGCGGGCACGCCGGGAGACTCCGAGATCGACCAGTACACGGAGTCGCTCCCCAACGGCGACGGCAACAAGCCCACGAACAGCCCGGGGGACACGGATGCGAATTCTGGCCCAGGTACATCCTCCGGTCCATCGGGGACGACGGGCACCGGCTCCACCGTCACCGGTGGCTCGGGAAGCGGTTCCGGTGACTCGGGCGGAAATCCGGGTTCCGGCGGAAGCGACGCGAAGAAGCTCGGCAGCTTCATTCAGAGCTCCTCGCCGGCTTCGAACGACAGCTCCGGCACACCATTGATCAACGCCTCCGGAGCCGGGGACGACTCCAACTCCTTTCTCGACACGCTTACGGGAAGCGGCAGCGCCGGCCCGATCCTCCCGATCGTTCTGATCGTGGCGATCCTCGGCGGTAGTGCCTACTTCATCCGGATGCGCCGAGACGCGTAACCCGAACCATCACGCCGCTCAGGGACAACAGCAGCCATGAATAACCTGATCACCGGCGGTGCCGGATTTCTCGGCTCCCACCTCGCCGATGCGCTCGTCGCGCGCGGCGAGGGGGTGACGATCGTCGACGACCTCAGCACCGGTCGGCTCGAGAACATCCGCCATCTGACCGACTCCGGCGCGGTCGAGTTCGTCGAGGGCTCCGCCTGTGATCCGGTCCTCATCGACGAGCTCCTCGCCGACGCGGACCGCTGCTTTCACCTGGCCTCGGCGGTCGGCGTGCAGCTGATCGTCAACAACCCCCTGCAATCGCTCAAGAGCAACGTGCTCGGGATGGAGACGGTCATCGACGGGGCCTCCCGGCGCGGGGTCAGGCTGCTCGTCGCCTCGACCTCCGAGATCTACGGCAAGAGCAGCACCGGAGCCCTCCACGAGGACTCCGACCGCCTGCTCGGATCCCCTCACAAGTCACGCTGGACCTACGCCAACGCAAAGGTCTACGGCGAGATGCTCGCCTACGGCTACCACCGCGAGCAGGGCGCCGAAAACGTCGTCGCCCGCTTCTTCAACACGGTCGGCCCCAGGCAGTCGGCGATGTATGGGATGGTCGTCCCAAGGCTCGTCCGCCAGGCGCTCACCGGGGCTGAGCTGACGGTCTTCGGCGACGGCTCGCAATCGCGCTGCTTCACCCACGTCGAGGACTCAGTCGACGGCATGCTGCGGCTGATCGATTGCGATGAGGCACTCGGCAACCCCTTCAACATCGGCTCTCCGACCGAGGTCACGATCAACGAGCTCGCCGAAGAGGTGATCCGCCTCTGCGCCAGCAGCTCTGAGATCCGCCACGTGCCCTACGAGCAGGCCTACGCGGAGGGCTTCGAGGAGCTCGGCCGCAGGATGCCCGACACGAGCGCGATCGAGCGGCTGACCGGCTGGCGGGCCACCCACACCATCGAGCGCGCGATCAACGACATCATCGAGCACCAGCGCTCTCGCGACGCGGCTGCCCAGCCGCTTGCCGCCTGAGAGATGGCGGATCTGCGTAGCTCCCCCTCTTGACGCTTGAGCGCTGGATTGCTCTGGTCGCGGGCGGTCTCCTGGTACTGGCCGCCTTCGCATGGGGGCGTGCCTCTTACCGGCGCGGAGACGGGCCGCTCACGCCGCTGTCGCTGTTCAGCATCGTCTGGGGTCTGACCCTCCTCCTCTTCGCGATCCCCTGGGTTCGCTACACGCCGACCCGGGCCGGCGTGTGGATCGTGGTCTACGGCTCGATCGTGACCTTCATGGCGGGGGCGCACCTGGCACAGCGGCGCAACCGCACGATCGAGCGGGTCGAGCCGGCGCAGCGGGAGCTCCCGGATGGTCGCCGCCTGCGGCTCGTCTGGAGCTGCGTCGCGGTGCTCGGGTTGGTCGGGTTCGGCGCGTACGTGCACGCCGTCGACGTGGTCGTCGGCTGGCGCGCGCTGTTCGACAATCCCCCTC
The DNA here is from genome assembly GCA_963826475.1 of uncultured Solirubrobacterales bacterium. Taxonomy (GTDB): domain Bacteria; phylum Actinomycetota; class Thermoleophilia; order Solirubrobacterales; family 70-9; genus RHKX01. Next base: position 136,716 of record CAWGXC010000004.1, read on the forward strand.
TCGTCCGCGACATCCAGTCCACCAGCAGCCTCTTCACCGATACCTACGGACCGTGGAAGCTGCTCACCTACTGCAACCAAATCGCTTTCCTGCTGTGGACGCTCGGAATGCGAGAGCGCATGTTCGGCGGTCGTTGGCGCGTCGGCTGGCTCCTCGGCCCCCTTTCGCTCGTGCCCTTCATCTTCACCGGTGATCGCACGCTCATTCTTCTCTCGCTGCTGTGGGCGGCGTTCTTCCACCTCCTGTACGGACCGCAACCGAGCGTTCGCCGCCTGATGGTGATCGTCGCGGCCGGCGTCGCGGGAGTCGTGCTGGTCTTCGGGCTCCTCGGCTCGAGGGTCGACAAGACGATCGACTCTCATCCGGAGATCGCCAAAACGCTTTCGACCTCCACCTTCGACTCGCTCGCGCTGCCCTACGTGTACGTCACGGCCAACGTCCCGACCTTCGCCGGACTGACCGAGGATCCCCTCGCGCCCAAGACCTACGGGCAGCTGACGGTCCTGCCGGCGGTCAAGGTCCTGCACGGCCTCGGCGTCTGGGGGCAGCCACCGGAGGTCGTCGGGGCTTACTACCCGATCCCGTTCGAGACGTTCAACAACTATTCGTGGCTGGGGACCATGTATCTCGACTTCGGTGTCGTCGGGTGTCTGGTACTGCCCCTGCTCATCGGCTACCTGATAACCGCGATCACGCTTCGAGCGATCCGCAGGCGGACGCTGCTCAGCATCTGGACGGCCTCGCTGCTGCTCTACTGCACGGCCTTCAGCCCACTCCTCCCAAGGCTCTTCGACACCCTCACCTGGCAGTACCTGATCATCGGGCCCGTCGTGATCACCTTGATCGGCCCGGATTCCAGCAGGCTGCGCGAATTCGTCAGGGGCCGGGTGGCGTCGGCTCGGGCCCGCCCCCTCCTCGCGGGTCTCGGGTCCGCGGTCATCGCAGGTCTCCTGGGCATCGCGCTCGTGGGGGTCCTCTCCGCCCAGTCGACCGCGGCGTTACCGCAGTCCGAGCAGGCGCTCGCCGGGAAGCTGAGGGCAGCGTACGGCTGGGCGAAGGAGACGCGCCGTGACGGCGAGTATCCGACCGCGGTCGGCCTCGCATCCCGCCTTCACGTTCATGATCCGGGGACCCGTTACGTCGGCCTGGGGCACGCTTCCGACGCTACCGCAGACGCGCAGAGCATCGGCGTGTACGCGCGCGGTCAGCGACTGGTGCTTCGCGCGCGATCCGGGACGGCCGGCCCGCTGGTCAGCCTCGACACCGCGAGCCTCGACTCGGACCTGCTCTCGGTCGACCCCTCGGGACGGGCTCGCTTGGGTGAGCAGCTGGTCGTCAACGGCGGATTCGAGGACGGGTATTCGGGTTGGAGCACCGGCACCCAGCGGGTCGCCACCAGGGAGATCGCCGAGCCCGGCTACGAGAGCAGGCGCAAGCTGCTCGTCCGCGGCACCGGTGGGAAGAAACCTGCGCTGCACTTCAGGCAGAACGTCTATGTCGACGCGCCGCAAGGTTCCTGCTTCTCCTTTCGAGTGAGGGCGAAGCGGGAGGATCTGAGCCGCCACCTGTTGACGTTCGTGAGCCTGAACCATGCTGACGGCACCGGTGATCAGATCGTCGTGGGTGCCAGAAAGCATGGGCTGCCGCCGGGCAGTTCAGGTTGGCGCGAGTTCCGCGTCGTGGGGCGCGCCACGGCTCCCGTCGCGGGGATCGTCGTCCGTGCGGTCGAGACCGCTCGCAGGAAGCTGCATGGAACGGTGTCGCTCGACGACCTGTCACTCGAGCGGGTGCGGTGCAACGGCGTCACCCGTGCGAACAACGCGTTTCATACGGGATGAGCGCCTCCGCCGTCACCTCGCTCCCCGCCTCGGCCGCCGAGCTCGATGCTGACGTTCCCAATGGGCTCGAGGCTCCTCGGGGGCACCCGCGGTTCCCAGCATTCGACGGCCTCCGGGCAGCTGCGGCGTTCGCCGTTCTCGTCTCGCACACCGCGGCGCAGGCGAGGGCGGAGGACGCATGGTTCGGGCCGTTTTTCCTGAGGGGCAACATCGGGGTGACGGTGTTCTTCGTCATCTCGGGCTTTCTCCTGTACCGGCCATGGGTTGCTTCCCGCTACGGGCTCGGGCCGGCTCCTCGGCTCCTCGGGTACGCCCGCAATCGGGTGCTGCGAATAGTTCCCGCCTATTGGGTGGCGCTGACGGGCCTGGCGCTTTGGCCCGGCCTCGTCGGGGTCGGCACCGGCGATTTCTGGCGCTATTACGGATTCGCTCAGATCTACCAGCTCGACACGTTCCTGAACGGCCTCGCCCCCGCTTGGACTCTCTGCGTCGAGGCCAGCTTCTACCTGGCCCTCCCGCTGCTCGCGGTCGGTCTCGCGTTCACCTCGGGCCGAGGTCGTGAGGACGCGCCGCCGCAGCGTCGCGATGTAGCTCTGATCAGCGCCCTGGCGGTCCTCAGCCTCGTCTGGCACACGCTCTCTCAGACTCAGACCTCGCACGTCAACCTGGGCTTCACGCTGCCCGGGCTCTTCACCTGGTTCGCCGGGGGGATGTTGCTCGCGCACGCCAGCGTCGCGTGGACCCGGTTCGGTTTCCCGTCGCGCCTCCGCGTGCTGCAGGCGACGCCCTGGCTTCCGTGGGCGCTCGCAGTCGCCCTATATCTGTGCGTGAGCTACGCGATCGGCCTGCCGCGCGGACCACATTTTCCTCCGATCGACATCGCCACCGGCCACATCGTCGTCGAGGACCTGCTCTACGCCCTCATCGCGGTGCTCGTCGTCGCTCCGGCGGTCATCCCCACCTCGGGGGCCCTGAACCCGAGTGCCCTGCTCACCCTCCGGCCGATCGCCTGGCTCGGGCTGATCTCCTACGGGGTGTTCCTCTGGCACGACCCGCTCATCTACGAGCTGGACACCCTGGGCGTCATGCGATGGCTTCCGTCCGCACCCTTCATCGCGATCACGGTCGCCACGGTCGTGGTGACGTTGCCTCTGGCGACGGCCAGCTATTACCTGGTCGAACGTCCGGCTCTGCGGCGCAAGTCGCGGTGAAGCCGAGCCGACGCTGATCGCGATTCAGCGGCCGGCCCAGATCCTGGCCAGCTCCGGGGCCCACCTGGATGTCGAGAAGTTGGCGATCACATGCCTGCGCCCATCCTCTCCCATCGCGATGCGATCGGCCGGTGAACGCGCCAGCTCGCCGAGCGCGTCGGCCCACCGGTCGGCTTCGCGCAGGACGATCCCTCCCGGCCCGACCGTGGTTGCGGTCACCCCGACGTCGTCGGCCACCACCGGCACGCCCGCGCCCATGTAGCGAAGGGCCTTGAACGCGCACTTGCCCCGATTCCAGGGAGTGTCGGGGAGGGGCATCAGGCCGATCTGCATCCGCGCCAACGCCTCGCGTTCCGCGCTCTCGCTCCACCGGATCGGCTCGACCTCGATCCCCGCGAGTTCGGGAGCCGCACCACCGACGACCAGCAGCCTCACAGGAGTGGGGGCGATCGAGGCCGCGAACCGTTCGAGGGCGGGGCGGATCCTGTCGAGATAGGGGGCGGTGCTCGGCGAGCCGGTCCAGCCGAGCACGATGGCGTCCGCCTCGAGTGGGGCAGGAGCGGCCGGCTCGGAAACGTCGATCAGGGTCGGGATCACGCTCACCGACGCGTTGAATTGACTCAGGTGCTCGGCGAGCAACTCGTTGCCGGCAACGACGTGAGCGGCGCGGGTGGCGAGCCATCGCACCTTCGCCTCGGTTCGCTTCAGGAAGGCGAGCGGGTGGCCGCCGGCACCGCTGCGGTCGAGCCAGATGGCGTCGTCGACGTCGTAGACGATCCGCCGCCCGGAGCTGATCTTCCTCTCGAGGTCGAGGGCCGGGAGGAAGTCGGCCTGCCGCTGGACCACCACCGATTCCGCGTCGAACGCGCCCTGCCGGTAACCGCTCAGCAGTCGCGTACGAGCGGAGTGGACGATGCCCGCACGCCGGAGGAGGCCGGCACTTCCGAACTCGCGCGCCTCGCGCTCAGTGAAGAGCGGACTCGAGCGGAGCTCCACTCCGTACGGCTCGACGGATTCCGCCAGCGCACTGCATCGCAGGCGGAAGCTCGGCCCCTGCGGGCCCTGCGCGGCGGTTGCCAGGACGGATACGGGGGGCACGGTGCCGATGCTCAACGCGAAGATCGTAACGGCGCGGGATCACTACCCTGTCGAGGCTCCATGGTGCAAGATTTTCCGCTCAACCACTGTCCGGCGTGCCAATCACCGACGAGATCGCCGTTCAAGCAGGTCAAGGGTCTGTCGCTGCAGCGTTGCCGGGCATGCACGCTGGTGTACAGCGATCCCCAGCCGCGAGAGCGGGTCGCAACCAAGTACCTGACCGAATACGACCTCGCGGAGCACTTCGGTCCACTCGCGGCTCGCAAGCGGGTCCTCTACGAGCGCCGCCTGGACCACCTCGGTGACCCGCGACGAGGAGCGGAGCGGCTCTGCGACGTCGGCTGCGGTGACGGTCAGTTCCTGAACCTGGCCCGGGAGCGGGGATGGGATACGGCGGGCGTCGAGTTGAATCCGCCCGCCGCGCGCCGAGCGGCCGAGGGCGGGGCGACGATCTTCGAGGGGGCCCTCGAGGAGACGACCGATCTGCCCTGGGAGACGTTCGACCTGGTCACGGCCTGGGACTCGCTCGAGCACACACCGACTCCGGCGGATTTCATGTCGGCGTGTGCCCGCCTCGTCCGGCCCGGGGGCCGCTTGGCGCTGACCACCCTGAATCTGCGCTCGCTGGTCGCAATGGCATTCGGGAAGCGATGGAGCCTCTACGTCGAGGATCACTTCACCTACTGGAACGAGAAATCCCTCGTCGTTGCGGCGGTCGGCTCCGGGCTGATCGTGGAGTCCACGTTCCATGCCGGCCTCGGGCGGGATTTCGTGCAGAGCCTGGACTGGCTGAATCGCCTGCGCCGGGGCCCGGATCGCGAAGGTGCGTCCAGTGCCAACGGTGACGGGCCGGCCGCACCATCGGGCTGGGACTCGAGCAAGTTGGTCGTCGGCGCGGAGTCGGTGCTCAACCGCTCGCTCGACCGCTTCGCGCTCGGGGTCGAGGTCGGCATCGTTGCGCGTAAGCCCCCGCTCGGGGAAACCTGACAGCCCTAAGCGGTCCGCGCACATGCTGATTCATCGCCGCCTCCGCTCGCACGGGCTGACGGTCGTCGATCAGGCCATCTCGAGCCTCGGGAACTTCATCCTCGTCGCGGCGGTGGCCCGGATCACGAAGACCGACGAGTTCGGGGCGTTCGCGCTGGCCTACCTCGTCTACGGGCTCGGCCTGTTCCTCTTTCGCGCGGCCTGTGGCGATGTCCTGTTGCTCCGAACCCGCAGCGGCGTCGATGACCGCGAATCGATCTACGGAGGTTTCCTCGCGGTTGCGATTGCCCTGGGCGCGGCGATCGGACTGCTCGTGGCGGGCGTTGCCCTGGTCGCCGGAGGTGACCTGCGAGCGCCCATGCTGGCGCTCGCCGTCGTGTTCCCGGTCGTGCTGGCCCAGGACGGCTTCCGCTACTCGCTCATCTCGGGAGGGCAGAGCGGGTCCGCCGCGCTCGCGGATGGCGTCTGGCTGTTCCTGCAGCTGGGAGCCTTCGTCGCGGCGTCCGCGGCCGCCGTGCTGCAGTCCGGAGCGGGACTCCTGCTGCTCTGGGGTGGCACGTCACTGATCTCGACCGGGGTCGCGTTCGTCCGTCTCCGAGTCGGCCCCCGGCCGGCCGAGCTCAGGCCGTGGCTGATCGCGGGCGGGGGGCGGATGAAGGCACTGGCAGCGGACTTCTTCGTCTTCAGCGGGACGATCTATGCCGGTCTCTACGCGGTTCCGCTCGTCGCCTCCCTGGCGGTCCTCGCTGCTCTGCGAGCCGCGCAGCTCCTCTTCGCCCCGTTCGAGGTGATGATGAACGGCGCCCGCCTGATCACGCTCCCGGCCGTCGCGAACGCGATCCCGCTGGGTCGGGCCAGATATCGCCGCCGGGCGGGGATGATCACCCTCGTCTTCGCCGGCGTCGCTGCGGCCTGGGGGCTGTTGGTGGTTGCCCTGCCGAACTCGATCGGGGAGGCGGTCCTCGGCCAGAACTGGTCGGTGGCCGAGCCGCTCCTTCCCGCCTACGCGATCGGATACGTCGCCGCGGCAGCCTCCGCGTCGGCCATGGACGGGGTGCGGTCGGCGGGCGGGGCCCGGCGAATCGTCGTCGCCAGGCTCTTGACCGGGCTCCTGCAGGGGGGCGGCATCCTGCTCGGCGTGGCGATCGGGGGCGGCCAAGGTGGCGCGACAGGCTTTGCGCTTGGGATGTGGCTCGGCTTCTTCGTCTGGGTCTGGTCGGCACGGCATCTGGGTGGGGTTCCCGATCGCATCGACGATCAAGCTGACTCACCGGTCCTGGGGCTCTGATTGCTCCTTCGCCCAATGGGTAGATTGCCCCGACTGTCGTCTACGAGGGGAACGCGGTGACCGTAGGAATCGTTGGGATGGGGTATGTCGGCCTGCCGCTTGCGGTCGCCTTCGCCGAGGCGGGAATGGACGTGATCGGCCTCGACACGAGCACCGAGCGGGTCGCACAGCTGCAACGTGGAAGCAGCCCGATCGAGGACATCAGCGACGAGCGGCTCTCGGCCCTCGGCGACTCGTTTCAGGCGACGAGCCGCTACGTCGAGATGGCCCGCTGCGACGCGGTGCTGATCTGCGTGCCGACGCCTCTCTCCAACTACCGGGAGCCTGACCTCTCCTACCTCACCGACGTCGGGGGCAAGCTCAGCGCGGTGCTCTCGAGGGGTCAGCTCGTGGTCCTGGAATCGACGACCTACCCGGGCACGACCCGCGAGCGCCTGGCGCCCATCCTCGAGGAATCCGGCCTCAAGGCGGGCGTGGACTTCAACTTGGCGTTCTCGCCCGAGCGGATCGATCCCGGAAATGAGACCTACACCGTGGAGAACACCCCCAAGGTCGTCGGCGGCATGACCTCCGAGTGCGCCGAGCGCGCAGCCGAGCTCTATCGCAACGTCACGGCTGAGGTCGTAGTCGTCTCCACGCCCGAGGCGGCGGAGCTGACGAAGCTGCTGGAGAACATCTTCCGCTCGGTCAACATCGCCCTCGTCAACGAGCTCGCGCAGCTCTGCGACCTGATGTCGATCGACCTCTGGGAGGTGATCGACGCCGCCGACAGCAAGCCGTTCGGATTCATGCGCTTCGACCCCGGCCCCGGGATGGGCGGCCATTGCCTCCCGGTCGATCCCTTCTATCTCGCGTTCAAGGCGCGCGAGCACGACTTCTACACCGAGTTCATCGAGCTCGCGGGCAAGACCAACCAGGCGCAGCCCGAGTGGTGCGTCACGAAGATCTCGCTGGCGCTCAACGCTCAGGGCAAGGCGCTCGCGGGCTCCAAGGTCTGCGTGCTAGGGGTCGCCTACAAGGGTGGGGTCAGCGACTTGCGCGAGTCCCCGGCGCTGAAGATCATCAAGCGGCTGAGGGAGGGCGGCGCCGAGGTCTCCTACCACGATCCCCACGTGCCGGAGCTCGACCGCCTTGGATTGAAGTCGATCGATCTCCCCGAAGCTGTCTCCGGGGTTGACGTCGCGGTCATCGTCACCGCGCATCCGAGCGTCGACCATGCTGAAGTGGTGGCCGACGCCGAGTTGGTCGTCGACTTCCGCGGGGTGACGCGCCATCTCCGGGCCGACAACGTCGTGCTGATCGGCCACGACCTCCCAACGGTCGATCCGAAGCGGTCGTCCCGCGTCTAGCCGTCAGACGCGCCCTGGAGGGGCGGCCCGCTATTCTCCATCGCACCTCGCGCCCGGGACCGAGAGCGATCTCAACCATCGGGGCTCCGAACCGGAAGCCTCGAGGTGCGGTCCGTCAGGGGTGAGGGAGTCGAAGAGACGCACCCGAAGAATCCAAATCCGAAGCTGCCTGGATGGATAAATGGCCCGTGGAGACGTACGAATCGCTGTGACCCTCGCTTGCGAGGAATGCAAGCGACGCAATTACCAGACCAACAAGTCGCGGCGAAACTCGCCCGACCGGATCGAGATGGCCAAGTACTGCCGCTGGTGCAAGCACCACACGCCGCACAAGGAAACCCGCTGATCACCGATGGCGAAGAGCAGAGCACAGCGCAAGGCCGAACAGCGCCGCAAGCGCGAGTCGGGGACGGGCAACGGCCTGACCGACAGCGAGGCGCAGCACGACACCCAGGTTCCCGAGTCGGGGGAGGTCGCCGAGGCCGAGGCGGCCATGGAGGCCGGTGCAGCCGAGGCCTCGCAGATTTCGCAGGACGCTCCGGCGCCATCGCGAGCGGACGTCGGACGCCCGGGGGAGACCGCCGCCGAGCGGACCTCTCGCCGCGAGCGACGCCGCGAGGAGAAGGAAGCCGCCGAGCGGGCCAAGGCCCAGCTCGATCGCCGCGCCCCCAAGGCGCCGACCGCGGAGCGCAAGCGCGGTCCCGTCACCTCGTTCTTCATCTCCGTATCCAAGGAGCTCCAGAAGGTGCAGTGGCCGGACCGCGATACGCTGGTCCAGGCCTCCGCAGTGACGCTTCTCTTCGTCGCCGTCGCAGCCGCCTACCTCGGGGCCTTGGACGCAGTCTTCAGCCGCGTCGTCGACCTGATCATCTGATCATGGCCCGGTCCCGCCCAAATTTCGCAAGCAGACAGGAAGCCCTTTAAATGTTTCGTTGGTACGTGATCAACAGCTACTCGGGTCACGAGAACAAGGTCAAGCACAACCTCGAGCACCGGGTCCAGTCCATGGGGCAGGGCCGGCGGGTGCGCCAGGTCGTCGTGCCGACCGAGCAGGTCCAGGAGATCAAGGACGGCCGCAAGGTCTCAGTTGAGAAGCGGACCATGCCCGGCTACGTCCTCGTGCAGATGGAGATGACCGACGACTCCTGGGGCCTGGTCAAGAACACGCCAGGCGTCACCGGCTTCGTCGGCTCGCGCAACAAGCCGCTGCCGCTCTCCCAGAGCGAGGTCGACAACCTGCTTCACACCGAGGCCCCCGGCCAGGCCGCCGCCGGCACCTCGGGATCCGGCGGAGGCGCCGCTCGCGAGAAGCCGCGCGCCCAGTACGAGATCGGCGAGACCGTCAAGGTCATCGCCGGCCCGCTCTCGGACTTCTCCGGCGAGATCGCCGAGATCAACGACGACGCCGCAAAGCTCAAGGTCCTCGTCTCGATCTTCGGCCGGGAGACCCCGGTCGAGGTCGGCTACGACCAGGTCAAGAAGGTCTAGGAGGCCCGCGATGGCAAAGAAGGTCCTCACGCTCATCAAGCTGCAGATCCCCGCGGGAGCCGCCAACCCGGCGCCGCCGGTCGGTCCTGCGCTCGGTCAGCACGGCGTCAACATCATGGACTTCTGCAAGGCGTTCAACGCCCAGACCCAGCAGGACTCCGGCACGATCATCCCGGTCGAGATCACGGTCTTCGAGGACCGCAGCTTCACCTTCATCACCAAGACGCCGCCCGCGGCCGTCCTGATCAAGGAGAAGCTCGGAATTCAGAAGGGCTCGGGCGAGCCGCACTCCAACAAGGTCGGCAAGATCACCGTCGCGCAGATCCGCGAGATCGCCGAGCTGAAGATGCCCGACCTCAACGCCAACGACCTCGACGCCGCCTCCAGGATCATCGCCGGCACCGCCCGCTCGATGGGCGTCGACGTGGAAGGGAAGCTCTAGTCATGGCCGGTAAGAGAGGCAAGCGGTTCCGCGAGGCCTACGAGAAGATCGACCGCACCCACCACTACGAGCCCGGTGCCGCCGTCGGGCTGCTCAAGGAGACCGCCGGAGCGCGCTTCGACGAGACCGTTGAGGTCCACATCCGCCTCGGCGTCAACGTCCGCCACGCCGATGAGCAGCTGCGCGGCACCCTCGCCCTGCCCAACGGCATCGGCAAGGACGTCAGCGTCGCCGTCTTCGCCGAAGGCGACCGCGCCAAGGAGGCCACCGAGGCCGGCGCCGACTTCGTCGGCTCCGACGACCTCGCCGAGCGCATCGAGGCCGGCTGGACCGACTTCGACATCGTCATCGCCACGCCCGACCAGATGCCGAAGGTCGGCCGCCTCGGTCGCATCCTCGGCCCGCAGGGCAAGATGCCGAACCCCAAGGTCGGCACCGTCACCGACGACGTCGCCAAGGCGGTCAGCGAGACCAAGTCCGGCAAGGTCGAGTACCGGACCGACCGCCAGGCGGTCGTCCACCTCTCGATCGGGAAGATCTCCTTCACCGAGCAGGCGCTGCTCGAGAACTACGCGGCCGTGATCGACGAGATCGTTCGCGCCAAGCCCGCGGCCTCGAAGGGCCGCTACATGCTCAGCATCACGCTGGCGACGACGATGGGACCGGGCATTCGCGTCGACATCTCCAAGACGCGCGAGGGCGAGATCCTCGCCGGCGCCGGCCTCGTCGATGAGTCCGACGTCACCGCGTCCGGAGCGCTCGCCGAGGGCGCTGTGGTCGAAGAGGCCGCCGCCACCGCTTAGCCGCTCCTAAGCAGCGCGCTCGAAAAAGAGCAATGCTTGCCGGGTGATCGAAGTCCCTGACCCATCTGAGCCGAGTGCGCCCGGCGCGCTGTGGTCCGAACTGGACCGACGTCCCCGGATCGGCTTCTTCAGCCTGAGGCGCTCGCAGGTACCCGCTAAGCCCGGCGTCTACGCGGTCTACCGACAGGGAGCCCGAGTCTACGTCGGCCGGGCCTGCGGGAAACATGGGCTGCAGGGGCGCATCGCCACCGACAACAGCAACGCGGTGGGGATGCACGGGTCCGTCCTTCGGCGCAACGTCGCCCAGTATCTCGACATCGCTTCAGCCGACGACATCTACACGATGAACAAGCTCGTTTCGCAGGAGGAGGCGCGGCGTGTCCACGAGTGGGTCCAGGCGTGCGAGGTCACCTGGATAGTTCACTACCTCAGGCCACAGGCCCGACGGATGGAGGATCAGCTCAGGGCCGAGTACACGCCCCCGCTCGCGCGGATCTAGAGGCGGCTC